>VCCI02000001.1 GCA_005938025.2 Inquilinus sp. KBS0705
AGCACAGGCCTTTACCTTTTGGCCTGGTTTTTTGTCGGGCCTTTCCGCTCGTTCGATAATTCTCCTAAGCAGCCTCCACTCCGGGTATCAAGAAGCCTCGCTGATCACGCAATCATCTACATATTTGAAATCCGCACATCTGCACATCATTTTCCGATTACTCCTCTGTCAACCCACCAACATTTTAATCAAATACCTATTTATTAGGCCTTTTATATTACTTAACTTTGCCAGCCATAAAATATACTACTATGCAATATGATGTTATCGTTATAGGTTCGGGTCCGGGTGGTTATGTAGCTGCTATACGTTGCGCCCAGTTAGGGATGAAAACCGCCATTATTGAAAAATATAACACCCTTGGCGGTACTTGCCTTAATGTGGGTTGTATACCATCAAAGGCGCTTTTAGATTCATCTGAACATTACCATAACGCCGCGCATACCTTTACTACGCATGGTATTAAGCTGGATAACCTGGGCATTGATTTTGGCCAGATGATAAAACGTAAACAGGAAGTGGTTGATGCCAATACCAGCGGTATTACCTACCTAATGAAGAAAAATAAGATTGACGTGCACACAGGAGTGGGTTCGTTTAAAGATAAAAATACCATTATTGTTACCAAAGCAGATGGTACTGCTACCGAAATTACTGGTAAAAACGTGATCATTGCTACAGGCTCAAAACCATCGAGCCTGCCATTTTTAAAGATAGATAAGAAACGCATCATCACCAGTACCGAGGCTTTAACCTTAACCGAAATACCTAAACACCTTATATTAATAGGTGGCGGCGTTATTGGTTTGGAGTTAGGATCTGTTTACGCGCGTTTGGGTGCCAAAGTATCGGTAATTGAGTTTATGGATGGCATTATCCCTACTATGGATAAGGGCTTAGGCCGCGAACTGCAAAAGGTGCTGAAAAAATTAGGTATGGAGTTTTACCTGGGCCACAAGGTAACCGGTGCTACAGCTAAAGGTAAAGAAGTGACCGTTACTTTTGATAACCCTAAAGGCGAAAAACAAGAACTTAAAGGCGACTACTGTATGGTAGCCGTTGGCCGTGTAGCCTATACAGATGGTTTAGGCCTTGATAAGATAGGTATTACCGTTGAAGAGCGCGGCCGTAAAATTACGGTTAACGAGCACCTGGAAACCAGCGTTAAAGGCGTTTACGCCATTGGCGATGTGGTAAAAGGCGCCATGCTGGCCCACAAGGCCGAAGACGAAGGCACTTTTGTTGCCGAAGTTATTGCAGGCCAAAAACCGCATATTAACTACAACCTTATACCAGGTGTAGTGTATACCTGGCCCGAAGTTGCTGCCGTTGGTTATACCGAGGAGCAGTTGAAAGAGGCAGGTACCAAATATAAGGTAGGTTCATTCCCTTTTAAAGCCAGCGGACGTGCTCGTGCCAGCGGCGACTTAGACGGCTTTGTGAAAGTTTTAGCCGATGCTACTACCGACGAGATATTAGGTGTGCACATGATAGGCCCGCGTGCGGCAGACATGATAGCCGAGGCGGTGATAGCCATGGAGTTCCGTGCCAGCGCAGAGGATGTAACCCGCGCCAGCCACGCCCACCCAACCTATACCGAGGCAATGCGCGAAGCCTGCTTAGCAGCAACGGAGAATAGGGCGATACATATTTAAGGAGTAGCGGTAGTTAGTTGCAGTAGCAGTTAACTGCCCGTGCTGCAACTAATTATAAATGCGACAAAGAAACTTGAGTTATACTTTTAACTGCAACTGCTACCGCAACTGCCACTAAAATGCAAGCACTGTTAAACACCGGTATCGTAATAGGTACCATCGCACTGATGGAACTAACCTCCTGGGCTATGCATAAGTTTTTGTTCCACGGGCCGTTGTGGTTTATACATAAAACGCACCACCAACAGCGACACGGCTGGTTCGAGCTGAATGACCTGTTCAGCATCGGCTTTGCGGTATTGGCCCTTGGGCTAATGTGGACCGGGCACACCACTTTAGATTATCGCTTTTGGATAGGCACGGGCATCAGTACCTACGGCACCATTTACTTCATCTTTCACGATTGGTTTATACACAACCGCTTTAAGGCCTTTAAAAGCAATAACCGCTACCTTATGGGCATCCGCAGGGCGCATAAAATTCACCATAAATCAACTGAGAAAAATCCCTCGGAAGAGTTTGGGTTGTTGGTGGCTGGTAAGAAATGGTTTAAACAATAACTGCCGATTTCTTCCCCACCTTATATCCTGCTACAGCGTAATAAAGGATAAACAGGTAAATAGGCAGCAATATCCAGTAGCTGGTTTGCGATGCTGCCTCTATCCCGGCCGTTGCTTTTGCATGATCTACCAGTGCACCATATATCGGCGGGAACACTGCCGCGCCGGCAATACCCATTACCAATAACGACGAACCTATCTTGGTGAATCTGCCAAGACCCGATAATGCCAATGGCCATATAGCAGGCCACATTAGCGAGTTGGCCAGGCCTAATAAGGCTATACAGGCTATCGAAGCATATTTTGGGGCAAACAGGGCCACGGTGGTTAATATAGCACCTAACAGTGCCGAATAAACCAATGCCTTTTGTTGTGTAATGTACTTAGGGATAAACAATATGCCTGCTACATAGCCCAGTACCATACAGCCCAATGTACCCGATGCAAAGAATTTTGCGGTTGATAAGGGTATGTGGTGCGCCATTCCGTAGCTGATGATGGAGTCGCCGGCAATTACCTCGGTGCCGACGTAAAGGAACAACGCTATTACACCCAATACTAAATGCGGGAACTGCGTTATGCTTGTTTTGCCCGAATTGGCCAATGCTACGTTCTCATCCTCGTGGTCGGTATCAATTTCGGGCAGGCCCGAAAAGTAGATCAACACCGCCAGTACTACCAATACAATTACTATCAGCACATAAGGAACGATCACCCTTGATGCAAGCTCGTTCAGTTCAACTATCTTTTGGGTGGCATTTAGTTTTGCCAGGTTAGCGGTAAACTCATCTATGTTTTTTAATACAACCGCGCCTAAGGCAATGGGAGCCAGCACACCAGCTGATTTATTAAATATCCCCATAATGCTGATACGCTTTGCTGCGCTTTCTTCGGGGCCTAAAATGGTGATGTAGGGGTTTGATGCTGATTGCAGTACGGCTAAACCACTGCCTTGTACAAACAGGCCTATCAAAAATACAGCATAGGTACGCGTTAACGCCGCAGGTATAAATATTAAGGCGCCAATGGCCATAATAAACAGGCCAACAGCCATTCCGTTTTTAAAGCCAAATATTTTAAGCAGCCAGGCCGATGGTTTGGCCATTAGCAAGTAGGCAATGTAAAAAGCACTCGCAACCAAAAACGATTCGATATTATTCAGCTGGCAGGCAATTTTTAAATAAGGTATCAATACCGAATTAAGCCAGGTTACAAAACCAAATATGAAAAATAAAGCACCTATAATAATAATAGGGTTTAGCCCTGATTTTTTAATTGATGGTGCTGTGGTTGCGACTGCCATAGTTTTTAATTTTTTGTGGTAAGTGTTTGAAGTTCCTAAAATAATTAAAAAAGTTGAAAATTAAGCATCGCAATTAAAGATGCTTTTACAAATTATCATTTTTTAACCTAATTCAATTAAAATTCCGAAATTCGCCGATGTTAATTCGATATTGACCATTCGAACTCCGAAATAAAAACATGCTGCAAATACAGGAAAACGTATCACTTAAAAACTTTAACACTTTTGGTATTGATACCAATGCCCGCTATTTTGCAGAGATAAACCACCCCGAAGAATTGGCTGAACTGTTTGCCGACCCGTTTTGGCTAAGCCGTAAACGGCTGGTATTAGGCGGCGGTAGTAATATGCTAATGGTTAAAGATTTTGATGGCTTGGTAATACGCCTTAATATTAGGGGCATCGAGCACCGTATAAGCCATAGTGATGTTTATGTAGAAGCAGGCGCAGGCGAAGTTTGGAACGATCTGGTTAATTTTTGTGTGGATAGGGAATACGCCGGTATGGAAAACCTGAGTTTGATACCTGGCTCGGTAGGCGCATCGCCTATACAAAATATAGGCGCTTATGGTGTAGAGCTGCAGGATGTGTTTGAAAGCTGCCGCGCATTTGAAATAGCCACCCACCAATTTAAAACATTTACCAAAGCCGATTGCAAATTTGGCTACCGCGAAAGTGTTTTTAAAGCCGACTTGGCCGGGCAGTATATTATCGTATCGGTTAAGTTTCATTTATCGCTGGTGCCGCGTTTAAATTTAAAGTATGGTGCTATAGAGCAGGAGTTGGCCAGCCGGGGCATCACCCAGCCTACTATTAAGGAAGTATCGCAAGTGGTATCACATATCCGGGTATCTAAACTGCCCGATCCGTCTACCATTGGTAATGCCGGTAGTTTTTTTAAAAACCCGGTAATAAGTGCCGAAGAGTTTGCACCCATACAAACTAAATTCCCTGATGTTGTAAACTACCCGGCCGGCAACGCGCAGGTGAAACTGGCCGCCGGATGGCTCATAGAGCAGTGTGGTTGGAAAGGAAAAACCATTGGCAACACCGGCACCTGGAAGAACCAGGCACTGGTGTTAGTTAACCATGGCGGTGCAACGGGCGAAGAAGTGTACAGTCTTTCGTCGCAAATCATAGACAGTGTGTACACTAAATTTGGCGTTACACTACAACGCGAAGTAAATATTATTAATTAAATAATTTAATTAATAATTTAATTTCATAGTCGCCTCGACTACAGTAAGTTAAAACTTTTATCAAGTATAAATAAGGCATAGCCACCGTTGTCAATGTAATTGTGGGTTAAATTGCGCTTAAATAGCTATTATATAGCCATTTAGGTATTTTTATACCTTTTCTGATATTCTTTATTGTTTTAAATGTATTGCAGTGCGGTGTAACTGTTATTGTGGTTTTTATTGTTTTGGTATGCTGTTTGCCTAACTATCAATACAAAACATTAACAGAATGACAAAGATTGAGTTTAACACCCTGGTATTACGTCAAGCAAGTTCATTAAGGTCATACGCCTTACACTTTACCCACGACGCAGACGATGCTAACGACCTTGTTCAGGATACAATGTTGAAAGCCATAACTTACTATAACAAGTTTAAAGAAGGAACAAATTTGAAAGGGTGGTTGTATACCATCATGAAAAATACGTTTATCAACAATTATCGCCGTTTTGTTAAGATGAGCACTTTTGTTACCAAAAGTGATGAGATATCATCTCCTAACCTGGTATTCAGTTCAACAAAAAACCAGGGCGAGGCAAAGTTTGTGATGGATGATATTAAACGTGCTTTAGACAGGCTTCCGGCTGATTACTATGTGCCTTTTACCATGTATTTTGAGGGCCATAAGTACCACGAAATTGCCGACCACTTAACTATACCTATTGGTACTGTTAAAACGCGCATACACGTAGCACGCAAGCTATTGAAGAAAAATTTGAAAGCTTATGATAACGGCATAGCTAAACCTGTATACGCCGAAAACTGATCAAATTAAACTCAACATATATAAATGAAGAAACCCGCTTTTTTTGGCGGGTTTTTTTGTTGGTATATATTATATGGGTTTGGAGGTGACGGCAACGAACATAATAAAGCGTCATTGCGAGGTACGAAGCAATCTCTACACAGGACAAGCCACCCGGCAAACGCTCATGCATAGTCGGGAGATTGCTTCGTACCTCGCAATGACGTGTGGGTAAAAGCAGCACCACGGCTTACAAACCCGCAGTAGCAAAAGCAAATTAGGCTACCCCAACCTGCCTATCACTTTAAACTTCTCAAAAACTGTTTCGGTATGCGGGGCGTCGGGTAGCTCTTCGGTAAGGTCTTGCCCGGCCCAGTGCTCGTAGTGCTTGCCATTGCGCCAAAGGCGGCTTTCGGTAACATCATATATCAGTCCTTTATAAGCTACCCATATCTCGGGTTTATCCTGCCCGTTGCGCAGGGCCAGCTGGCTTTTGGTGTATATAGGCAAATCCATCATGCGGCAAGCTGTTTACGGTTTTTAAAGTATTCAAAAAAACCAATGTTCATCAGCAAAAGGGCCATACTGTAAAAATGATCTTCGAAAGGGATGGTACCCACCCTAAAGCCTAAATTTTGATTGTTGTTGTACAAAACAACCGGTATAGAGGTAAGCAAGCCATTTACAATATAAAAGGGGATAAGCGATACCAGGTAAGCCTTGTAAAAGCCACTGAGCCAATCCGCACGCCATACAAATAACAGCAGTAACAATATTATCGCCAGCAGGGCAAACGTAACGGTGGTATACAGCTTACTGTAATTACCCATCAATATAAACGCCGATGCCAGCACCAACAGGCCGCTGATGCTGCGGGCAACATCGGTGTTTAGCTGCCATTTTATATAATAATTTAAGCAAGCGTAAATAAATATACAGGCAAAGGGCACGGTTAAAAAAAAGAAGATCTCCTCCAACGGCAAGCCAAAAAACTTGATGCCTATAATGTACTTATCATTAAACGACCATACACCGTTTATAGTGAACAGCACGTCCCAAAACAAAAAAATTATACCTGTAATAGCCATGCCCGGCCAAATAAATTTCCAGCTTTTAAAAAATTGCACACGCTTATCAAACGATAACACTACCGGGAAAAATATGGTAAGTATGTTGATGAGCAGGTAGGTGTATTTCACTATAAGGCGGCTAAATGCTGTGTAAGGTTTTGATGCTCGGCAGGGGTACACCGTTTAGATTCGAGCAAAAAGTTAATAATAGTTTTTACCAGCTGGTTATCGGCAGTGGTATAATGTTTCCTGTCTATTTGTTTGATCATTTCGGCTTTATCTGCCGCCAGGTTTTTATTGTAACCCAAAAAGCCAGGCACGTTATGCTCTACCGAAAAGCGCATAAAACGTATCTCGATGTTGTGCGGGTCGGTATCAACTGCCGCGCTAAACGATCTTTCGGAGTCTTTAAGGTACTTAATTTTGTAATAAGGGTTCCAGGTATGCTTGGCCTTTAAAGCCTCGAGCGTGGCTATATAACCCGTAATAAGCGACGAGCGGTTTTTTACAGCACCCAGGCTGTTGTACAACGAGTCGGTAGTTTTGCCGCTTTTAATGGCGCTAACCAACAGTTTGCGTATGGCGGGTATATTTGGTTCGGTATCATCAAACCTCACCCTTGCGTTTGTGTTGGCCACAAACAGTAAAAGCATAAAGGTTAGCAAGTATCTTACTTTAACAAACAGCATCGGCATATTTTGTAATAACCATTTATATCCTATTCAGTTTTTGGTGCAGCATAGCTTTAAAATAAAGCACCAGCTTTTGGGTATCGCTTACGCGCACCCTTTTTTGTATAATAACCGATGGCGGCATCCTGCTTATTTTTTTAAACAGCTGCAGGTAGTATACATAAGCTACATAAACGCCCAGCCTGCTGCCTTTCGGTAAAAGCTTAATGCCTGCCAGGGCATCATCAAACTCCTTTTTAATATCAGCCTCAATAAAACGTTTATCGGCCTCGGTAAACTTAGTAAAATCAACCCCGGGGAAGTACGTGCGCCCCCGGTCTTCATAGTCAGACTTAATATCGCGCAAAAAGTTTATTTTTTGAAATGCCGAACCTAAACTGCGCGCTTTTGGCACCAGTCTGTCAAACAGCGCGGTATCATTGTCGCAAAAAACACGCAGGCACATCAGCCCAATTACTTCGGCCGAGCCATATATATAGGTTTTATAATTGGCGTTATCGTAATCGGTTTTATCCAGGTCCATTTTCATGGAGGTTAAAAAAGCCTCTATCAGCTCTTTATCAATACCGTACTGGTTAACCACCTGCTGAAACGATTGCAAAACAGGGTTTAGGCTGATGCCACGCTCGATAGCTTTAAATGTTTCGGCTTTAAATTCATCTATCAACTCGCGCTGGTTGTAGTCATAAAATGTGTCTACAATTTCATCAGCGTAGCGCACAAAGCCATAAATGGCGTAAATAGGGAAACGCAGGCGCTCATCAAAAGCGCCTATACCCATGCTAAACGATGTACTGTATTTAGTAGTGATCAGTTTACTGCATTCAAAACACGTTTGGTCGAATAGGTTCATTGGCGATAAAAGTACAAAATCAATATCGTATTGTTTTTTACGGAGATGAAAGTATTTGCTTAATTTGGCTGCAAATGGGTACCAAAAAGCATATTGTAGTAATAGGGGCGGGTTTTGCAGGTATGGCATCGGCCTGTGTATTGGCTAAAGAAGGATATAAGGTTACCCTGCTGGAAAAGAATGACCAGCCGGGCGGCCGTGCCCGTGTTTGGGAGAAAGACGGTTTTAAGTTTGATATGGGCCCAAGCTGGTATTGGATGCCCGATGTGTTCGAAAACTTTTTTGCCCTGTTTGGTAAAAAACCGGCTGATTTTTACGAGCTAAAACGCCTTGACCCCGGTTACCGTGTGTACTATGGTAAAGATGATGGACTGGATGTACCTGCCGATATGGCCCAATTAGAGCAGCTTTTTGACGAGATAGAACCCGGTAGCAGTAAAGGGCTCCGCACATTTTTAGACCAGGCCGCTTATAAATATAAAGTAGGCATGGGCGAGTATGTTTTTCGCCCCTCACATTCTATCACCGAGTTTATTGACCTTAACCTGATACGCAAAAGCGTGAGTATGCAATTGCTTACCAGCATGAGCAGCCATGTGCGCAAGTACTTTAAAAATCCTAAGCTGATCAAGCTGCTGGAGTTCCCGGTGTTGTTTTTGGGCGCTACACCTAAAGATACCCCGGCCATGTACAGCATGATGAACTACGCCGACCTGGCCTTGGGCACCTGGTACCCGTTGGGCGGCATGAACGAGATTGTAAAGGCCATGGTGAGCATAGCCGAAAGTTACGGAGTTGAGATAAAACTGAATACAGAAGTAAGCAAAATTGAGGTAGCAAATAAGCAGGTAAGCAACGTGCAAACCAATAACGGCAGTTTCGCGGCCGACTTTGTAATATCCGGCGCAGATTACGAACATACCGACCAGTATCTTTTAAGCAAACCTGATAGGAATTATACAGAGAAGTATTGGGACACGCGTACCATGTCGCCATCCAGCCTGTTGTTTTATATAGGCACCAACAAAAAAATAGAGGGCATACAGCACCATAACCTGTTTTTTGATGAGGATTTTGAGCTGCACGCTAAAGAGATATATAAAGACCCGCAGTGGCCTACTAAGCCGCTGTTTTATGTTTGCTGTACCTCTAAAACCGATGCGGAGGCTGCACCTGAGGGTGGCGAAAACATATTCTTTTTAATGCCGATAGCACCCAACCTTCCTGATAGCGACGCCACCCGCGAGCACTATTTTGATATGATGGTAGATAGGTTTGAGCATATTACCGGCCAGAGCCTAAGGGATAGCATTGTAGTAAAACGCAGCTACGCGCTGGATGATTTTAAAGCCGATTACCACTCGTTTAAAGGCAATGCCTATGGGTTGGCCAATACGCTGGCGCAGACCGCGTTTTTTAAACCCGCCATGCGTGCCAAACACATTAAAAACCTGTTGCACACCGGCCAGTTAACCGTGCCTGGTCCGGGTGTACCCCCGGCCTTAATATCCGGCCAGATAGCCGCTATCGAGGCAATGAAAATTTTGGAGAAGGAAGATTAAATTATTTTTTAGACAATCCCCAAACGCAGTTGCAAAAACGAATGCTTGGAATAACCAAAAATTATTATATATTAGTTACACACACCAAACGAATTAAAACGAAAAATCCGCAAAAAAAACGAAAAAAATGGAATCGTTTAAGTATAGGTGTGGAAAATAAACGAAGGCAATTTAACCCGATTAGTTTATTTACACCAGGTATTCAAACAGGGTAGCGTCCTTGTTTATCTCTATAACCTCAAAGCGGTGTGCCTCCATTCGCTGTAAAAGGGCAGGGTAGTCTTCGGCATTTTTCAGCTCGATACCTACCAATGCAGGGCCGTTCTCTTTAGCCGTTTTCTTGATAAATTCAAAGCGGGTAATGTCATCACCAGGCCCTAAAACGTTGTTAACAAACAACTTAAGTGCGCCCGGCCGTTGCGGAAAACGGACGATAAAGTAATGTTTTAAACCCTCATACAGCAACGATTTCTCCTTGATCTCCTGCATGCGGTCGATATCGTTATTCCCTCCGCTTATCACACAAACTACCTTTTTGCCCTTAATTTGCTCGCGACAGGCATCCAGCGCGGTAACAGACAGTGCGCCGGCAGGTTCAACTACAATGGCATCCTCGTTATATAGCTTTAATATGGTGGTACATACCTTACCCTCGGGTACGGTAAGCATATCGTCAAGTGCCTCTTTACAAAGCAGATAGGTTTTTTCGCCGACACGTTTTACGGCGGCACCATCCACAAAACGGTCAATTTGCCCCAAGGTTACCGGGTGGCCCTCTTTAAGCGCAGTAAGCATAGATGGGGCACCATCCGGCTCCACGCCTATCAGCAGTATAGTAGGGTTCTGCTGTTTTAAATAAGTACCTGTACCGGCAGATAATCCGCCGCCACCAACAGGCATTATTACCACCTCTGTGTCGGGGAGGTCTTTCAGTATCTCAACGCCCACAGTGCCCTGTCCCTCAATTACTTGCTCATTATCAAACGGTGGGATAAAGGTCATGCCATTAGCCTCGGTATATATCAAAGCTTCGCGCAGGCAATCATCAAAAGTATCGCCTGTTAACACCAATTCAACGTTACCGTTGCCAAACATTTCGGTTTGTTTAACTTTTTGTTTGGGCGTTATTTCGGGCATAAAAATTACGCCTTTAGTACCCAGTTTTTTGCATGAAAAAGCCACACCTTGCGCATGGTTACCTGCGCTGGCACAAACTACACCACGGCTTAATTGCGCTGTGCTTAAGCGACTTATCATGTTATAGGCGCCCCTTAGCTTGTAAGAGCGCACTATCTGCATGTCTTCGCGTTTAAGGTATATCTCGCATTCGTACTTTTCAGACAGGCGGGCGTTGTACTCCAAAGGCGTATGCCTTACTACATCTTTTAACCTGTTATAAGCAGATTCAAAATCTAACCGGCTTTGCGTTGCTGTGTCCATTATCTAATTTTTTACCAGCTTATGCGCCATAAGGCCCTGCAGGTCATCATCGTTTATATCAAGCTTATTATCTGCTAACGTTAAAAAGCGCTGATATACTTCGTAAAGTTCGTCTTTATCTAATTTATGGCCAAGTCGCTCTAAATGAAACTTAAGCGCATGCCTGCCGCTACGCGCAGTAAGCACAATACTGGCACTCGGGAAACCCACATCTTCCGGGCGAATGATCTCGTAGTTCTCGCGGTTCTTTAAAAAGCCATCCTGGTGAATACCAGAGCTATGTGCAAACGCGTTACTGCCCACAATGGCTTTATTAGCCTGCACAGGCATGCGCATCTGGCTGCTTATCATGCGGCTCATTTCATAGAAATTCTTGCTGTTGATTTGGGTATATAAACCAAGTACCTGGTGGGTTTTTAATATCATCACCACCTCTTCAATAGATGTATTACCCGCACGTTCGCCAATACCGTTAATAGTGCCTTCTATCTGCCTTGCACCGTTTTGTAAACCTGCAATAGAGTTAGCTGTAGCCAAACCTAAGTCGTTGTGGCAGTGTACAGATATGATGGCTTTATCGATATTCTTTACGTTTTCCTTCAGGAATTTTATCTTGCTGCCATATTGGTCGGGCAGGCAATAGCCGTTTGTATCAGGTATGTTTACTACCGTAGCACCTGCAGCTATAACAGCCTCAACCATTTGCGCTAAAAAAACAATATCCGCACGGCCGGCATCCTCAGCATAAAACTCAATATCCTCTACCGATTTTTTGGCATAGGCAACTGCATCAACCGCACGCTGCAATATCTCTTCGCGGGTGCTGTTAAACTTTAATTTGATGTGTGTATCTGATGCACCAATGCCTGTGTGTATACGGGGGCGCTTAGCGTATTGTAACGATTCTACCGCTACATCAATATCGTTTTTGTTGGCACGGGTAAGCGCGCAAACAATGGGCTCTTTTACCGCTTTTGATATCTCTACAACGCTGTTAAAGTCGCCCGGACTTGATACCGGGAACCCGGCTTCTATAATATCCACGCCCAGCGTTTCCAGCTCGCGGGCTATCTCTATCTTTTCAGGGGTTGTCAGCTGGCATCCCGGTACCTGTTCGCCATCGCGAAGCGTGGTATCAAAAACATAAACGCGGTTTGGGTCGTGTAACATAATCTTTCCTTTTTATTTATTTAGTGCTGTTTATAGCAATTACTGCTATTATATTTCTTTTATCGCTGTAAATCTTAATCGCTTATAATCGGCATACCATTCGCCGTTGTTGTTGTAATCCGGCTCTAATAGCTGGCTTATCTCGTTTAATATCATATCTAA
This sequence comes from Inquilinus sp. KBS0705, assembly GCA_005938025.2. NCBI lineage: Bacteria > Pseudomonadati > Pseudomonadota > Alphaproteobacteria > Rhodospirillales > Rhodospirillaceae > Inquilinus > Inquilinus sp. KBS0705. The sequence goes on from VCCI02000001.1 coordinate 12,454, forward strand.
TTTATCTGCAGGTACTTCTGCAAAAAACGATGGGCCAAACATTTTAAGCCATTTAGTGACACCGTCCTGCCCATCCTGTAACAAAGTGGGGCGGTCAAAATGAGCTGTAAAGGTTACTCTGAATCCCTGTGCCTCCAGCTTTGTAGCGTATCCGGCTGTTGAAGGGAAATACCACGGATTTGCAGCATCTACGTTATTGTAACCATATTTTTCTAACACGGCCCTTGTAGCTGCAATCATTTGATCCATATTGCCTTTGCCACCCATTTCGGCTACAAAGCGGCCACCGGGTTTAAGGGCGTTATACACGCATTTTATGCAGGCATCAGCATCTTTTATCCAATGTAGCGTGGCGTTGCTAAACACGGCGTCAAACTTTTGGTCGAAGTGGAAATCGGCACCATTCGCCACAAAAAAATCTACATCGGGGTAGGTTTCATGTGCCTTTGTTACCATCTCCGGCGATGCATCAATACCGGTAACAATACCGCCTTGTTGCTGTATCTGGCTGGTTAAGTAACCTGTGCCACAGCCAAGGTCAAGGATACGCTCGCCTGCTTTGGCGTTTAATAATTCCAATACATTCTCTCCGTATTGAAATACGAAGGAGTGTTTATCATCATATAATTCGGCGTTCCATTTCATATTACATTGTATTTTTTAACATATATGGCGGCATATATAATTGCTACCAATATAAATAGCACATTAGGTAACGATTGTATCTGAAAGATGCTATCAAGTGTTAATGTAGCAGCTAATACTATGCAGCTTAATAAAGCCAACACCATCAGCATAATATAATTAAACCTGTATCGGTGCTTTATTGCGGCCAAAACGCCTATAATTTGCAGACCCAGTATGGCAAATAAAAAGCTGTTTTCTTTATATCCGTTGCTAAAAGTATCACCTAATAATTGCCCTTCAAGGCGAATAAAAGATTTAACCTCGCGCCCTGTTTTTAACACGCAAAACAGAAACAATATTAAAGCGAGGATCTTTAAAACTCTCATTAGCCTAAGTTATAAATTAAGCACGCAAATAAGCCAATACTTTTTGCCCCATAGCCTTTGTGCCTAAAATCTTTCCTTTATCGGTATTTGCATCTGCAATATCACCTGTGCGGTAACCATCTTTAAGGGTTTTATCAATTGCCGATGTTATTTTTTTTGCTTCCTCTTTTAATCCAAAGCTTATCTCGAGCATTAATGCTACTGATAGGATGGAAGCCAGCGGATTGGCTTTATCCTGTCCTGCAATATCATGTGCCGAACCATGTATAGGTTCAAAGAAACCTGTACCATCACCTATTGATGCCGAGGCCAGCATGCCCATTGATCCTGCTATTTGCGATGCCTCATCAGTTAAAATGTCGCCAAAAAGATTAGCTGTTAGTACAACATCAAACTTTTTAGGGTTTTTAACTAATTGCATAGCAGCGTTATCAATAAACATGTGCTCTGTTTCTACATCAGGATATTGTTTAGCTATCTCCTGAACGACCTCGCGCCATAAGCGCGATGCCTCTAATACATTAGCCTTATCAACCGAGCATAACCTTTTGCCACGAACACGTGCAGCTTCATAAGCCTTTTTAGCAATACGTTCTACTTCGTAACGATGATAGATCATTAGATCGGATGCGGTATTACGATCTTCGCTGCGTTTTTTCTCGCCGAAGTATACATCACCGGTCAGTTCGCGAAAGAAAAGGATATCTGTACCCTTTAATATCTCAGGCTTTAGGCTTGATGCATCTAAAAGCTCGTCGAAAAGCATAATGGGGCGCAGGTTGGCATATAGGCCAAGCTCTTTGCGTATTTTTAGTAATCCCTGCTCGGGCCTAACCTTGGCAGACGGATCGTTATCGTATTTAATATGCCCGATGGCGCCAAATAAAATAGCATCACTTGTTTTTGCTTTAGCCAGTGTTTCGTCAGGTAAAGGTTCACCAGTGGCCTCAATTCCGGCATGGCCCATCAGGGCTTCATCAAAAGTGAATTCATGGCCGAAATCTTGCCCTATTGCCTCTAATACAGCTTTACCCCAGGTTGTTACCTCGGGGCCAATACCATCGCCGGGTATTACTAATATGTGTTTTTTAATTCCCATTATGTTTATTTGTTAGTCCCGCGCACTTCTTTTAGTTTCATTATCATCAGTTGCGCGTCGCTTTCAATCCATTTATTATAATCTTCAATTGCCTGTAAACGATCGGTGTCATCAATGTAACCTTCCTCAACCATCTGGGTTGATTTAGCTACCGACGACCAAATGCCTATCTTCTTTAAAAAGTTCGGCTCGCCTTTTTTGTATAACTCGTTAGCTTCCAGCACTTCTACATCACTTAAGCCTGCTTCATTAAATAGCGGCCCTAATTCGTCAGCCATTTGGTTGCTCATACCCGCATCACTTCGCCACCTTAAAAAGGTTGCGTAAAAACGACTCATGCTTACTGGCGGTTGTGGCTGCCATTCTAAGGTTTCGTGGTTATAATCTAAAACAGATAATATGCCACCCGGCTTTAACATGCTTTTAAGCTTAATTATAGCCTTTAACGGGTTGTTTAGCCATTGTAAAACCCTTGCGGCTACAATCAGATCAAATTTTTCTTGCGGCTCATAGGCAAACAAGTCGGTATGTATCAGGTAAAGGTTCTTAACATCGGCATAGGTGCTTTTCCCACTTTCAATAAAATATGCCGTATTATCAATACCTGTAACATGCCCGGCCGAGCCTAACTTTAGTGCTATTCCTTTTGAGATAGCGCCTGTGCCGCAGCCAACATCTAACACACGCCAACCTTGTTTTAAAAGAGGGGGCAGGGTAGCATAGTCAGCTTCAAGGCTGCGTTCGTCAAATAATTTAGCAGTACCTTCGCCTTCTCTTTTAATTTCTTTATTCACGTTATTTGGCCTCAAATTCCTCTATCAACTCTTTTTTACTCAATATATAGTCGATATCATCATAACCATTTGTCATACAAGCTTTTTTGTAAGGATTTACCTCAAAGCTTTCCTGCTCGCCTGTAGCTACGATTTTAATGAACTGGTCTACCAGGTCAATCTCTATCACAGCATTTGGATCCGCGAAAACTGCGTCAAATAGCTTTTTCAAAAAGTCTTCGCTTACCTGTACCGGTAATAAGCCATTGTTTAAGGCATTGCCTTTAAAAATATCGGCAAAAAAGCTGCTTACTACAGCATCAAAGCCATAATCGGCAAGGGCCCAGGCGGCATGTTCGCGACTGCTGCCACAACCAAAGTTTTTACCCGCAACCAGTATTTTACCGCTGAAAGTTGGGTCGTTAAGTACAAAATCCTGTTTAGGGTTGCCTTCGTTATCAAAACGCCAATCGCGAAACAGGTTATTGCCAAAACCCTCGCGGGTGGTGGCCTTTAAAAAACGAGCAGGGATGATCTGGTCCGTATCGATGTTCTCGATAGGTAAAGGCACCACGCTGGTTTGTATATGTTTAAAAATTTTAGTTGCCATAATTTACACTTTCGTAATGTTCAACAGTGGGGAATGGGTTGTAAAAATGATGTAACAACGCTTTCCATTCCTGATATTCTTTAGATTGCCTGAAGCCTACTGTATGATCTGTAAGTTTCTGCCATTCAACCAGTAGTATAAAACGGCTTGCATTCTCTAAGCATCTTTTTAATTGATGCGATGCATAGCCCGCCATACTTGATATGATAGGCTGGGCTTGCTCAAATGCTTTCAAAAAGTCATCCTCAAGGCCCGGAATCACATTTAGTATGGCTACTTCTAATATCATTAGCTTACCAATTACTCCTCGGCTAAAAACGTTCTTATATCGGTAACAACACCTGTAACAGCCGAAGCTGCTGCCGTTAACGGACTTGCCAAAAAAGTGCGGCTATTTGGCCCCTGGCGTCCCTCAAAATTGCGGTTTGAGGTAGATACGCAGTATTTTCCGGCAGGTATTTTATCTTCATTCATACCCAGGCATGCGCTGCATCCCGGTTCGCGTAATGGGAAACCCGCCGCGTCAAATATCTTATCTAAACCTTCGCGGATGGCTTGTTCTTGTACTTGTTTTGAGCCTGGTACTACCCAAACGGTAACATTATCGGCCTTATGCTTGCCTTTTACAAATTGGGCAACTTCGCGCAGGTCTTCTATACGGCTATTGGTACAGCTGCCAATGAATACATAATCAATAGGTTTGCCCAACAATTGCTCGTCATCCTGTAGCCCCATATAATCAAGGGCTTTTTTGTACGATCCTTGCTCTTTTTGCTCAAACGACGCAGTTTTTGGAACATGCTGTGTAACACCAATGCCCATTCCGGGGTTTGTCCCGTAGGTTATCATCGGCTCAATATCTTCGGCTTTAAAGCTTAAAACACTGTCGAAACTTGCATCTTCATCAGAATACAGTGTTTGCCAGTAAGCTACCGCTTTGTCCCATTCTTCGCCTTTAGGGGCAAACTCGCGGCCTTTTACGTAGTTTATAGTGGTTTCATCAGGTGCAATTAATCCGCAACGCGCACCCATTTCAATGCTCATGTTACAAATGGTCATGCGGCCCTCCATGCTTAACGAGCGGATGGTATTGCCGGCATATTCTACAGCGTACCCGGTACCACCAGCGGCTGATATTTGCGATATGATGTAAAGGATGATGTCCTTTGCACCAACGCCTTTTTGCAATTTGCCATTTACTTCAATCTTCATCCTTTTGGGGCGCGATTGTAGTAAACATTGTGTAGCCATTACCTGCTCTACTTGTGATGTGCCTATACCGAACGCTATGGCACCAAAGGCGCCGTGTGTTGAAGTATGGCTATCGCCGCACACATAAGTGCCACCGGGGCGTGTAATGCCTAATTCGGGCCCTATAACGTGTACAATACCCTGGAATGGATGCCCTAAGCCATAAAGCTCGATGCCGAACTCTGCACAGTTTTTGGTGAGCATATCAACCTGGTAGCGGGAAAGTTCTTCTTTAATGGGAAGGTGCTGGTCCCAGGTGGGGACGTTGTGATCGGCCGTGGCAACGGTTTGTTTTGGCCTGAAAACCGGTAACCCTCTGGCGCGCAAGCCATCAAATGCCTGCGGACTGGTTACCTCGTGTATAAAATGCGTATCGATGTATAAAATATCAGGAAAACCCTCGTTGCTACTGACGACGTGTGCATCCCAAATCTTGTCGAATAATGTCTGTCCCATTGTATTTTTATTAGTAAAAGTAGTAGTAGCAGTGGCGGTAGCAGTTTGAAGACTGCCACTTAAAACTGCTACCGCTACTAAAAATTATGCTTCTATGGCCTGGTTCTCAGGGCGTAAGCTGCGTACTGTTTTACCAGCTTGCCATAATTCGCTATCGCGTAGTTCTTTTAATTCGGCATCTAATTTCTCGCGGTAGTCTGCTTTACTGTTAGAGTCGATTGATTTTTGTGATTCAACGCCTGTAGCAACGCTTTTGTAAAGGTCTTCAAATACAGGTTTGGTAGCATCACGGAATTTTTTCCACCAGTCTAAAGCGCCGCGTTGTGCTGTAGTTGAGCAATTGGCGTACATCCAATCCATGCCGTTTTCTGCAACTAAAGGCATTAATGATTGGGTTAACTCTTCTACAGTTTCGTTAAACGACTCTGATGGAGAGTGGCCGTTTGCACGCAAAACTTCGTATTGTGCGGCAAAAATGCCTTGTATACAGCCCATTAGCGTACCGCGCTCGCCGGTTAGGTCGCTATAAACTTCTTTTCTGAAGTCGGTTTCGAACAAGTAACCGCTGCCTACGGCAATACCTAAGGCAACTACTCTGTCTTTAGCTTTACCGGTAGCATCCTGGAAGATAGCATAGCTTGAGTTTAAGCCACGGCCTTGCAGGAACATACGGCGTAATGAGGTACCGGAACCCTTAGGGGCAACCAAGAATACATCCACATCAGCAGGAGGGATGATGCCGGTTTGCTCTTTAAAGGTGATACCAAAACCATGCGAAAAGTATAATGCTTTGCCTGGTGTAAGGTGTTTTTTAACAGTTGGCCAAAGTTCAATTTGGGCTGCATCGCTAAGCAGGTAGCAGATGATAGTTCCTTTTTCAAGGGCTTCTTCAATCTCAAAAAGGGTCTCTCCGGGTACAAAACCGTCATTTACAGCTTTATCCCATGTTTTTGAGTTTTTACGCTGGCCAACAATTACGTTAATGCCATTGTCTTTTTGATTGAGCGCCTGGCCCGGGCCTTGAACGCCATAGCCAATTACAGCTACAACTTCGTTTTTTAACACTTCCTGAGCTTTTGCTAAAGGGAACTCCTCGCGGGTTACTACATTTTCTTCACTGCCGCCGAAATTTAATTTTGCCATTGTTTTTTGATTTGTGATTTCACCGGTTTGGTTTATTAGCCGGTAATTTTATTTTTTATTGTTGACTATAATTGATTCTCTTTTTTTGTTGGTCTAAGGTGATTTTTTCCATTTTTTTCGTTTTTTTTACACTTAGCGTGTTTACTAATATAAAAAAATCTACCACATATACAAGGCACAAAAATGGTATTTACATGGTAAACACTTTTTGGCCCTTGTTTAAATATTCATTTTCTACCACATCCTCGCCCGGTTCCAGTCTTTCAAACTCGCGCAGTTTAGAGTTGAACCCATCGCTGTCTTTGATGATGGCAACCCTTGCACTGCGTACAAATTCTATCAATCCGTAAGGTTGTAAAATGCTTATCAGGTTGTCGGTTTCCTCGCGGTGCCCGGTTGTTTCAAAAACGGTGTAATCTTTACGCAAAACTACCACGCGTGCGCCATTTTCGCGAAGCAAACGCTCTACGCTTACCTTCTCGGCAATAACATCGGTAGATACCTTGTAAAGGGCCAGTTCCTGCCAAATTACATCGGCGTTGGTGTGGTAGTATACCTTTAGCACCTCTACCTGTTTCTCTATCTGGCGGGTTAGCTTGCGCACCACCTCTTCCGACTCGGTTATTACAATGTTGAAGCGGTGTATGCTCTCAATCTCCGAAGGGGAGGTGTTTAAGCTATCAATATTGATCTTACGACGGGTAAATATAATGGCAATGCGGTTTAGCAAACCTATTTGGTTTTCGGTATAAACCGTTATGTTGTATTCCTGCTTTTCGTTATCCTGAGTTTCCATTGTGTTGTCTTAGTTTTAAACTCCTCTCCTTTTTGGAGAGGCCGGGTGAGGCTTACTTTAACCTTATCTCGCTTACACTGCAACCTTGCGGTACCATCGGGAACACATTGTTCTCTTTGGTTACCATCACTTCTAAAAGGAACGAGCCCTTATTGGTCAGCATTTGATTAAGTGCCGATGGCAGGTCTTTGCGGTCGTCTATTACTTTGCCGGGTATGCGGTAAGCTGCTGCCAGCGCCACAAAATCGGGGCTCTGTATATCTACGAAGGAGTACCTGCGCTCGTTAAACAGCTCTTGCCACTGGCGCACCATACCCAAAAAACGGTTGTTTAAGATGATGATCTTTACATCAACACCGCTTTGCATAATGGTACCTAACTCCTGGCAGGTCATCTGGAAACCGCCATCGCCAATAATGGCTACTACAGTGCGGTGCTGTGCCCCAAATTTGGCGCCTATGGCGGCCGGCAGGGCAAAGCCCATGGTACCTAAGCCACCGCTGGTAACGTTGCTGCGGGTGTTGTTAAACTGCGCGTAGCGGCAGGCTACCATCTGGTGTTGGCCCACATCAGTTACTATAACAGCTTCGCCTTTGGTAATTTCGTTCAGTTGTTTAATTACCTCGCCCATGGTCATCTCGTCCGTGGTGGGGTTAAGTTCTTTTTCAATAACCTGTTCAACCTCCTGGCGGGTATAATCGTTGAACTTTGCTAACCACTCGGTATGTTGTTTCTCTTCAACCAAAGCGGTAAGGAGCGGCAGGGTTTCTTTGCAATCGCCCCAAACGGGTACGGTACTTTTAACATTCTTGTCTATTTCGGCAGGGTCGATATCTAAATGTACCACCTTTGCCTGTTTAGCGTATTTATCTAAACGGCCGGTTACGCGGTCGTCAAAACGCATGCCTATGGCAATTAGCACATCGCACTCGTTGGTTAACACGTTTGGCCCGTAGTTGCCGTGCATGCCCAGCATCCCCACGTTTAATGGATGATCTGTTGGGATAGCACCTGCACCTAAAACGGTCCATGCTGCAGGGATGCCGCTTTTTTCGACAAAGGCTTTAAACTCCTGCTCGGCGCTGCCTAATATTACACCCTGGCCCCAAATAATAAACGGTTTTTTAGCCTGGTTTATCAGTTCGGCGGCTTGCTGTATGTATTGCGGGCGAACAATAGGTTTTGGCCTGTAACTGCGTATGTGGTTACATTTTACATAGCCTTCAAAATCAAATTTTTGTATCTGCGCGTTTTTGGTGATATCAATTAAAACAGGCCCTGGTCGGCCGCTTTTGGCAATATAAAAGGCCTTGGCTAACACCTCGGGTATTTCGGTAGCATCGGTTACCTGGTAGTTCCATTTGGTAACCGGGGTGGTTATGTTAATTACATCTGTTTCCTGGAAGGCATCGGTACCCAGCAAGTGTGCAAACACCTGGCCCGTAATGCAAACCAATGGAGTGCTATCTATCTGCGCATCGGCCAGGCCGGTAACCAAATTGGTAGCACCGGGGCCGCTGGTAGCAAATACCACACCCACTTTGCCAGACGTGCGCGCATAGCCCTGGCCGGCATGTATGCCGCCTTGCTCGTGGCGTACCAGTATATGGTTCAGCTTGTCGTTATAATCATACAAGGCATCGTAAATAGGCATAATAGCACCGCCCGGATAACCAAAAATGGTATCCACCCCCTCTACTATCAGTGCCTCTAACAATGCTTCGGATCCTGATAACTTTACCGCTTGCGCTTTGGCAGCCGGTACTAATACTTCCTGTTGTGCAATTTCCATAATCTTTTAATTCCAAATATTAATCAAACACGCGCATCAATCCTTCTTTTTTAGCTCTTCCTCTATCTCGGCAGCCATTTTATTCATTTTTGCAGCAAGCTGTTTTTTATGCCTTATACGCTCGCGCAGGTAAGTACCATACCAGGCTATCTGGTACCGTACTGCCGGGTCGTTTACAATTTTAGACACCTGCGTTACCTGGTTAGCATCCATTGGCGCCTTTACACCAATGTAAGTATTATAACCCTGGCGCCTTTCGTTGTAAAACATCGCATCGGCATTTACCTCAAATGGTATATAGCTCATATACAAATAGGTAAGGTGCTGCAGTAACGTTTTATTCTCTATCAACCGCAAATATCCTGATGATTTAAAACCTTCAAAGCGCGCGTTATCAAAAGTTAAAAAGCTGGTATTACTCAGCTGATAACTATTGGTATCAATATAAGCCGCATCTACTTTGCCTGACGATATCTGTTTCCAGGCCTCATCATAATAGCTTGCTGTTTTATTAATTTCGTCCACATTACCTATGTTTTCAGCGTCGCGCTTTAAATCATCTTTAATGCCCTCTAAAAACTCCTTTTCCATTTTATGCTCATGCCGCTCGTCGTTCCAGTTATGTAATGCCAGCGTAATGGTTACTGCAAAAACAATGATGGCTATCTCTTCGGCAAGTTCTTTAGCCTTTCCCAACCAGTTCTTTTCTTTATTTTTTATTATATGCACCGCTTTGCCGGCATGCTTTATAACTTTTTCTTCAGACATTGATATAAATAGATAGTCAGTTGGTGTTTAATTAGTGTTTAAGCCATTTCGTCTGTTACGCAACCTTCGGCAGCTGTACTCACGGTTTTGGCGTATTTGTATAGCAGCCCTTTTTTAGCCTTTAATTCGGGTTTTACCCATTTTGAACGACGGGCCGCAATTTCTTCGTCAGATACCTTTAGCACCATGGTATTGGTAATAGCGCTTATCTCTATAATATCATTATCCTTTACCAGCCCTATCAAGCCGCCATCGTACGCTTCGGGCGTAATGTGGCCCACTACAAAGCCGTGTGTACCACCGCTAAAGCGGCCATCGGTAATTAACGCTACCGAAGCACCTAAGCCGGCACCGAAGATGGCACCTGTGGGTTTAAGCATTTCGGGCATGCCCGGCGCGCCTTTAGGCCCAATATTACGTATCACTACAACATCGCCGGCACGCACATGGCCGCTGGTAATGCCGTTTATTAATTCAAACTCACCATCAAAAACGCGGGCAGGGCCTTCAAAGCGCTCGCCCTCTTTACCGCTAATTTTGGCAACGCTGCCGCCTTCGGCTAAGTTGCCATATAATATTTGTAAGTGGCCGGTTGCCTTAATAGGGTTTTCGGCCGGCATAATTATTTTTTGCGTGTCAAAGTTTATCTCGGGCACATCCGCTAAATTCTCGGCAATGGTTTTACCGGTAACCGTTAGGCAACTGCCATCTATCCAACCCATTTTTAACAGGTATTTCATTACAGCCGGTACACCGCCTACCTTGTGCAAGTCTTCCATCATGTATTTGCCGCTTGGCTTCATATCGGCCAAAACAGGTATGCGGTTACTCACCGCCTGAAAATCGTCCTGGGTTACTTTTACACCCACGCTTTTAGCCATGGCTATAAGGTGCAGCACCGCGTTGGTACTTCCGCCCAACACCATTATGGTAACTATAGCGTTTTCAAAAGCCGCGCGGGTCATAATGTCCGACGGTTTAATGTCTTTTTCTAACAATATTCTGATGGCCTTACCCGCAGCCAGGCACTCCGCCTTCTTTTCGTCGCTTAATGCCGGGTTTGATGATGAGTAGGGCAAGCTCATGCCTAAAGCCTCGATAGCTGAAGCCATTGTGTTAGCGGTATATATACCACCGCAGGCACCTGCGCTTGGGCAGGCATTTTTTACAACACCCATAAAATCTTCGGGGGTAATGTTGCCTGCTATTTTTTGGCCCAGGGCTTCAAAAGCCGATACTATGTTCAGGTCTTCGCCTTTGTAATGCCCCGGCTTAATAGTACCGCCATACACCATTATTGATGGGCGGTTTAACCTGCCCATGGCTATAACCGAGCCCGGCATGTTTTTATCGCAACCCGGCAGGGTGATTAAACCATCGTAGTACTGTGCGCCGCAAACCGCCTCAATCGAGTCGGCAATAACATCGCGGCTAACTAACGAATAACGCATGCCATCGGTACCCATGCTCATGCCATCGCTTACGCCAATGGTATGAAAGATAAGGCCCACCAGGTCCTCGTCCCATATTCCTTGTTTAACCAGCTTGGCTAAATCGTTAAGGTGCATGTTACAGGTATTGCCATCATAACCCATACTTGCTACGCCTACCTGCGCTTTTTTCATGTCATCGTCGGTTAAACCAATGCCATAAAGCATTGCCTGCGCGGCGGGTTGGGTAGGGTCCTGGGTAAGTGTTTTGCTGTATTTATTCAATTCCACAGCTTGCAAGGTATCTGATGATGAACTCATTTTTTAATTTTTACGTTTTATCGTAATCACAAAAATTGTTTAATACTTAGGGTTGTGATTTGGTATTTGTAAGTTAGATATAGCAGTAAGGAATAACAATAGCCTAAATAAAAAAGTGAAAAAAACTATTTTGTATTGTTTTTATTTAATATTCGATATTTAATTCTAATATATGTTGTAAATATAGAATATAATTTTTAACTACTTATACCAAAGTTTAAAACGGTATTCGGTATGTTTTTTATGCATGCATAGCAAGTTGGCGAAATTCGGCGTGAAATGGGGGTTTAGGGATTGTGAGTTGAGCTTTTAATGCTCCGGTAGGAGTTACCTCATTGTAGCATTTTGTCAATTGGTTTTAAACCCATCGCTATTTTATTTAACATTGTGCAAATGCTGTATTAGCTAATAACAAATGAACAAAATCATTTTTGAAATATTGCCAATTGACTTGCTGCAGGATTACTGCGAGCAAAGCGATAAGGATATTTTAAAGAATTTTGAAAAGCTAACCGAAAGCCCACTATCTGTTTCAACATTCAGTTTTTATACATCCGTATCTGCCGTGTTTTCGTCTAAGATAGAGGGGGAGGATATCGAATTGGATTCGTTTATCAAGCATAAACTATCGGGTGTAAAGTTTTTACCTGATTATACACAAAAGATAGACGACTTATATAATACATACCAGTTTGCCCAAAGTAACCCGCTTGACAAAAATGCAGTAAAGCAAGCGCATAAACTATTGACCAGGCATATATTGCACAAAAGCCAGCGCGGTAAAATCAGGGCCGAGAATATGTTTGTGATAACTCCGGATGGTAAGATAGAGTACGCTGCCTGCCCGCCGGATAAGATTAAGGCTGAAATGAAGAAGCTGTATAAGGATATAGCTGCATTGCTGGAGGAAGAACTGAGCATAGAAGAAAGCTTTTTCTTTGCCGCGATGGTCCATTTGGTTTTTGTAAAAATACACCCTTTTAACGATGGCAACGGACGCACCGCACGCCTGATCGAAAAATGGTTCCTGGCGCAAAAGTTAGGGCCTAAAGCCTGGTACTTGCAGTCAGAGAAGCAATATTATAATCAGCATAATACCTACTATAAAAACATTAGGGCCCTGGGTTTGGAGTACGAAACGTTGGACTACAGTAAGGCTATGGCTTTTTTGAAGATGTTACCGGGGGCGTTGATGGTTAAGTAGCTGTCAGTCTGAGCTTGTCGAAGACTTATATAACTGGCATGGTCCAATAATGGTTCGACGGGCTCACCATGACATTTGAGAATACAACCAACAAAAAGCCCGGACAAACTGCCCGGGCTTTTCATATTTTAAAAGGATTGAATATTACTTGTGTGTAATGCCTTCAACCAATACGGTTACTTTATTGTTTAGGGCTTCTACTACACCGCCTTTAATAAAAAATACTTCTTCTTTAGCGGCGGCACCCCTAATAGTTAGCTTGCCATCATTTAATGTAGATATGATAGGGGCGTGGTTATTAAGTATCTCTAAAAAGCCTAAAGTACCCGGCAATGTTACCGAGTTAGCCTCGCCTTCGAAAACTTTTTTATCAGGGGTAAGAATTTCTAATGTCATATTATTGATGTGCATATATGCAGATATGCAGATGTGCAGATGCTTTTAATTTGCATATCTGCACATCTGCCATTTGCATATTAGTTGTTAGCTTCTGCTAATAATTTTTTACCTTTTTCAATAGCATCTTCAATGCTGCCTACAAGGTTAAATGCTGCTTCGGGGTATTCGTCAACTTCACCGTCCATTATCATGTTGAAACCTTTGATGGTATCTTTAATATCAACCAATACACCTTTTAAGCCGGTGAATTGCTCGGCCACAAAGAATGGCTGAGAAAGGAAACGCTGAACACGACGGGCGCGGGATACTACCAGTTTATCTTCTTCAGATAACTCGTCCATACCTAATATGGCAATGATATCCTGTAACTCTTTGTAGCGTTGCAGGGTTTCTTTAACACGTTGTGCAGTATTGTAGTGCTCGTCGCCTAATATTTGAGCGCTAAGGATACGAGAGGTTGAATCCAATGGATCCACCGCAGGGTATATACCAAGCTCGGCAATTTTACGCGAAAGTACGGTTGTAGCATCTAAGTGGGCAAATGTTGTTGCCGGTGCAGGGTCGGTCAAGTCATCCGCAGGTACATAAACGGCCTGTACAGATGTAATTGAACCACGTTTTGTTGACGTGATACGCTCTTGCATGGTACCCATCTCTGTTGCCAGGGTTGGTTGGTAACCTACCGCCGATGGCATACGGCCTAATAGCGCCGATACCTCAGAACCTGCTTGTGTAAAGCGGAAGATATTATCGATGAAGAATAATATATCGCGGCCTTTACCTTCTTCATCACCATCGCGGAAATACTCGGCAAGGGTTAAACCCGAAAGGGCCACACGTGCACGCGCACCCGGAGGCTCGTTCATTTGTCCAAAAACGAAGGTTGCTTTTGATTCTTTTAATGCTTCAGCATCAATTTTGGTCAGGTCCCATCCGCCTGCTTCCATTGAATGCATAAAGGCATCGCCATATTTTATAATGCCCGATTCCAACATCTCGCGCAGTAAGTCGTTACCTTCGCGGGTACGCTCACCTACACCGGCAAATACAGATAAACCTGCATAAGCTTTAGCGATGTTGTTGATCAGTTCTTGAATTAATACTGTTTTACCTACACCGGCACCACCAAACAAACCAATTTTACCACCTTTTACATAAGGCTCTAATAAATCGATAACCTTTATACCTGTAAACAGGGCTTCAGTTTCGGTAGATAGATCCTCAAAGCGTGGCGGGGTGTTGTGAATAGGGCGGCCATTTGTTTTATCCAGATCAGGAATACCATCAATAGCATCGCCAACTACGTTAAATACACGGCCTTTAATGTTTTCGCCTATTGGCATTTTAATAGCAGCTTCGGTATCTAAAACTTTCATTCCGCGCAGCAAACCATCGGTCGAGTCCATGGCGATGGCACGCACACGGTCTTCACCTAAATGTTGCTGAACTTCTAAAATAATTTTTTGGCCGTTATCTTTTGTGATCTCAAGCGCATCGTAAATTTTAGGAAGATGTGCATCATCAGCAAAACTTACGTCAACTACCGGACCGATGATCCGTGATATTTTTCCAATGTTTGGCATATATAACCTGGTATTTAAAGAATTTAAATTGAAACATATACCGTTTGAATTAAACGCTACTATTTCAGAGGCGCAAAGTTAAGGTTTATTGCCAAATATTTAAATACTTATGTGAACATTTTTTACGCCTGTTTGATTAATAGTATTTTGTTACTTTGCAACGCAATTATAAAACCATTTCTTGATCTTAATTTAACATGAAAAAACTTTTACTGCTACTGCTGTGGCTTGCGCCGGCTATTGTATGCGCGCAAGGCTTCCAGGTAAATTTAAACGGGCAAAAGCAAATTGGTATGGGGCATACAGGCACAGGCCTGTTGCAGGATGGGGCTTCGATAGCGTTTAACCCGGGCGCTGTAGCAATGCTTGATCAAAACTATGTGCAGGGCGGTATAAGCCCGCTTTGGTTTAAATCGGCCTTTAACCCTGCCGGCTCAAACGCACAATACAACACTAAAGACCGCGTGGCCACACCATTTAACGCATACGCCGTTTGGGGCCCAAAAACAGCCCCCTGGAAGATTGGCTTAGGCGTTTATACGCCATTTGGTGGCCTAACCGATTGGGGCCACGACTGGTATGGCAAATACGCGCTGGAAAGCCTGGACCTGAAATCGATATTCTTTCAGCCAACGGTGAGTTATAAACTTACTGATGCTATAAGCATAGGCGCGGGCTTTATTTATAACCATGCTACGGTTAACCTGCAACGCGCCATACCATTAGCCGGTGCCAACAGCAACCAGGGCGAAGCCGAAATAAGCGGTAGTGGTAAAGGCTACGGCTGGAACGCAGGGATATTTATTAAACCTGCCAAATCGTTCACCATAGGTATTGATTACCGCTCAAAAGTGAATACCAAAATAACTAATGGAGATGCTGTTTTTACAGTGCCTGCATCGTTGCAAGGCAATTTTCCGCAGCCTAATACTTTTACAGCGGCTATACCGCTGCCATCGCAATTAACGTTGGGGCTGGGCTATTACCCAACGGCTAAATGGACGGTAGCTTTTGATGCCAGTTTAGTAGGATGGAACGCTTATAAAGTTTTAGCTTTTGATTATGCCAGCAATACACCTGCCTTGCAGGATACCTATTCGCCGCGTAACTACAGGGATGCTTATAGCCTGCGTGGCGGCGCCCAGTATAAAACTACCGATAAAGTTGCTTTACGCGTAGGTGGTGGTTATACCAGTACCGCAGTGCGCGATGGCTATGTTACCCCCGAGGTACCTGATGCTAATCGGTACTATTTAACAGGCGGTGTAGGCTATAAAGTAACCAAACAATTAGATATCGACCTGTCGTTTGAATACGAGCACTTGTTTACCCGTACACAAACCAATATCGAGTCGCAGTTATCCGGAACGTTTAAAAGCGAGGTTTATATCCCCGGCATCTCTTTATCTTATCACTGGTAATATTATTAATACAGCTTAAATGAAAACTTTAAAACATACGATATATATAGCTGCCGGATTATTTTTATTGGCAGCCTGCAAGCCCGAAATTAATGTTGCGCCGGCATCAAAAGGTACCGCCGATTTTAGCCGCTACATTGCTATTGGTAACTCGCTTACCGCCGGCTATGCCGATGGCGGACTGTACCTTGAAGGGCAGCAAAACTCTTACCCATCTATCATTGGCAAGCAAATGCAGGCTGTTGGCGGTGGCGAGTTTAAACAAGCCTTGTTTAGCCAGGCCCAATCAAACGGATCGGGTTATTTACAGCTTACCGGCTTTAGTGCTACAGGCAGCCCGATTACAGCACCTGTTACTACCGGCTTAGCTGTGCGTGGCGTACAGGCTATACCGGGTTTTGGCAACGTGGTACTTTATACCAAATTTACCGGCGAAACGGATAACTACGGTGTGCCCGGCATAAAGCTGCAACAAATTACCTATGCGCCTTATGGTAACCTAAACGGCTACTACGAGCGCTTGCTGCCTAAATCATCGCCAAACAACACAACGGCTTATCTCGATTTTGTAACCGCTAAACCATTTACCTTTTTTACCAACTGGTTGGGTAACAACGATGCCCTGGGCTACGCCACAACCGGCGGCGCGGGCGATGTGTTAACAGATAAGGCCACTTTTCAGGCGCTGTATAATTTGCTGATAACCAAAATGACAGCTGCCGGCCAAAAAGGCGCGGTGGCTACCATACCAGATGTTACCGCTGTGCCTTATTTTAACACCGTAACCGTAGGTGCTATTTTAGCGGGTGTGCAAAAAGCCAACCCGGCTGTGGCGGCGTTATATATCAGCGCTAAAACAGCGGTATCTGTTGATGCGGCTTATGCCCCCCGTGCGGCAAAGGCAAGCGACCTGATCGTACTTACCTTTCCTACAACAAAAATTGGTACGCCCGTTTCTACTGTTGCGGGTATGCAGCCTTATGGCCTAACCCCATATTCGCCTATCGAGAACCAGTATGTGCTTGATGAGGACGAGGTAGCCTTAACAAAAGATTATGTAGATGCTTATAACACCACCATTAAATCGGTAGCTGCCGCAAAAGGTTTAGCAGTATTTGATGCTTATACCTTTTTAAACAATTTAAAGGCACATGGTATGATAGTGAATGGCATAAGTGTAAACTCCAGCTATATCAGCGGGGGCATATTTTCGTTGGATGGGGTGCATTTAACACCGCGTGGTTATGCTATAGTAGCCAACGAGTTTATAAAGGCCATCAACTCAACCTATAATTCAAGTATCCCGCTGGCCGATGTTTCGGCCTATCGTGGGGTAAAGTTCCCATAATTCAGTTTGCGGTTTGCAGTAAGGAGTTTGCATTTACATTTTTAACAAAGTGCCAACTGTAAACTCCTTACTGCCAACTTATAACTATCTTCCCCATATGCTCGCTGCTTTCCATTAGTTGGTGGGCCTGTGCGGCTTGTTGCGCCGGGAAGATTTTGTAAACTACAGGTTTTATGTGCCCTGTAGCCAGTAAAGGCCATATATGTTTTTCCAGGTTTCGGGCTATAACACTTTTAAAGGCCGTGTCCCTGGCCCTAAGCATAGATCCTGTAATGGTTATCCGTTTGCGCATCACTAAAGACAAGTCTACCTGCACATCCTTCCCCTTCATGGCGTTGATATGTACCAAGCGGCCAACAGTTGCCAGGCATTGCAGGTTTAACGGCGTATAGTCGCCGCCAATCATATCTAATATTACATCTACACCTTGCCCGTTGGTAAGGCGGTCAATAGCAACGGCAAAATTCCCGGTTTTATAATTGATGGCATGCGCTGCGCCAAGGGCTTCACAAAATTTGCACTTATCATCACTGCCCGCGGTAACGTATACGGTGCTGCCCAGCGCGGCTGCCATTTGTATGGCTGCTACGCCAATGCCGCTGCTACCACCATGCACCAACAAAGTTTCGCCCTTTTGCAAATGCCCCCTGTCAAACACATTACTCCAAACGGTAAAAAATGTTTCGGGCAGTGACGCTGCTTCGGTAAACGAAAGGTTGCCGGGTATGGGCAGGCACTGGCCCTGTGGTACATTACAATATTCGGCATAGCCGCCGCCAATAACCAGCGCGCATACTTTATCGCCGATTTGCCACCGGGTTACATGGGCACCAATTTCGGTAATAATGCCTGCAATTTCCAATCCGGGTACATCCTGCGGTGCATTTGCAGGCGGGGGGTAATTGCCCTTGCGCTGTGCTACATCGGGCCGGTTAACGCCGGCCGCTATCACTTTTACCAATACTTCATCGGCAGTATACCCTGGGGTGGGCCTTTCTGCTATCTGTAAGACATCAGATGTGCCGGGCTTGGTGATTACTATGGCTTTCATTTTGTTAAATGTATAACAAGGTAATTAACAAGGCCCGTTTTTGTTTAAATTTTAATGCAGGGCTTTTAACGATTTCCCCGAAAGTATAATTGCCGAACTATCCGACAGGTTAAGTTTAAGGTTATCGGCATAGCCATGGCCAATATCCAGCAAGGTGTAATCTTTAAGGTTGGCAGTAACGCTTTTAAAATTCATTGTTGCGGTGCCTTTTAACTCAGGCGCCATTTCAAACATCACCTGGCTCGAATCGGCTTGGGTAACATTTAAGGTATCAAAGTTATGGCTGTAGCTTTCTACCTCTAAACGCGATTTACCCCTTAAATTAATGCTGATGCTTTTTTGCTGCATTTTTTCTATCTCAAAATTAGTGTTGTTGCCATTAATTGATAGTAACTGCGGGGCAAACAGGCGTACCAATACTGTACGCTGCATCCATTGCTTTTCGCCCTCGTTGGGGTAGGTGTTAGGGAAGGTTATATGTAAAGTGTCGTTACTTACATAGGCTTTAAAGGTAACATCCTTTTTATATTCGCGCCAGTAGTTTAATACCCTTACCGATGGGTTCTTGCTCTGTTCAAAAATGATATTGGTGATATTGCCGCCATCTATTTTTAGATGCTTATAAGGCTGTTGTAATATTTTGTTGTAATTCCAGTAAATATCGCTCTTGTCTATCCCGTCGTACTGGTGCTTTAAAACCAGGTTTGATGCAAACACACCTATTACCGCTAATACTAAAACAGAAATTAATATGATGGTGCTTAACTTAAGCGCTATTTTATTTTTCATTGTTGTTTTCTTTAAATGTTTTCTCAATAAATTCTTCGTATCGTTCCTTAATGTCATTTAAGGGGATGTTTAACAAGTACATGCTTCTGAATAATACAGGCAATTCGTTTTCTATAAATTGCTCTTTTCTAAAACTAATCACACGGGCAATAGCGCCATCTTCTATAAAATAACCTATGCCGCGCCTGTTGGTAATAATTTCGCGCTGTTGTAAAAAATCGTAGGCGCGTTGTACCGTGTTGGGGTTTACTTCCATCATTACGGCCAAATCGCGTATGCTTAGTATTTTGCTGCCCAATTGCCATTGCTTTAGCAGTATTTGCTCGCAAACGTATTCGGCTATTTGCAGGTATATCGCTTGTTTCTCTCTAAATTCCATTTAAATTTCTTTTTCCCTTAACCGTATGTAGGCCGTTACCCATAAAGTTATAGGTAGTATATATTGCAAACATACATCGGCAAGTTTTGATGCAAAGGGCGGTAGCTGAATATTACCCGACTCGCTATTCACCGAAATTAATACATTATAAAATGGGAATGCTATATCAACATTTTTAAAAAGCACATGGGCAATGGCTAAATTTAAAAAGTAAATGGCACCCATTGTAAAACAAGCTACTAAGGCAACTTTAACAAGCGCTACCCTGTTAAAATACAACGAACCTACCAGCATTACCCCTGCAAAATTTACAAACATGGTAACCGATTGCCTTACAGTATTCCCCTCGAACGAGAATATATGTACAGCATCGTAAAGCCTTGCATATAAAGGGCTGCTACGATCGAGACTGTTATGATAGCCTGTAACGAAGCAGGTATCTATAAGGCGGTAAAAACCTAAAAAAAGCAGGCAAAAAAGTACACCGGTTATTAATACGCCACACAGCCATTTTTCGAAGACAGAGGCAGGAAGGGTTAAATAGGCCGAACCACTTGCATTGGTATTAAAATAGCCAAAAATGTTACTGGATAAAAAGATACCGCCACCAATAAACCCCCATATAAACGACAGGAATTGTGCCGTACCCCACCCACCGAAGTAGAGCAATCCTGAATACAGAATTAGCGTGAAGCTAAGTATAAGCGCTATAACACCTATTATTTGAGCAGGCCGCTCTAAAACTGATTTTCTTAATAGCAGGCCAAACCTTGTAAGGCTGAAAATATCATTCATAATGTAGTTATTAATTTATTGGGAATAGTTGTTGAGCCATTTCGGGGTTTTCGGTAATGCCGTTAAACAGCTGTTCAAGGTTAAGGCCCGAATCTTCGTTATCTAAATTCTCTATAACAATTGAAGTTCCGCGTAGCATTTTTTCGGCATAAAGCACTTTAACCCCTGCTGGTATTGTAGATACAGTTTTAAAGCAAAGCTTTTCGGCAATGGTGGCTATAGACGAATGCAGCAGCAGGTTACCATTATCTACAATCATTACGTTATCTATCATGTTTTCAAGATCGCGTATTTGATGGGTTGAAATAAAGATGATACGGTCATCGTTCATCACCGATGCCACCAGTTTACGAAATCGCGCCTTTGATGGTATATCAAGCCCGTTGGTGGGTTCATCCATTAGTAAAACCTTAGTATTGCAAGCCAGCGCAAATGCTATAACAAACTTTTTTTGCTGCCCAAATGATAGCTTATTTAATTTGCCATCAACGCTTACTTCTAATTCGGCCAGGTACCTATAAAAGTTAGCCTCATCAAACAAAGGGTAAAACGGTGCAAAAAGGCTTTGGTACTGTTTTATGGTTAGGGCAGGCACGTATACATCTTCGGCTATGTAATAAATGGTTTGCAAAAATGACGGCTTGCGGCTTTGCGGATTCATACCGTTTACAATTACACCCCCTTCAAGCGGGAACAGGGTGCCTACCATGTTTTTAAGCAGGGTTGATTTACCCGCACCGTTTTTTCCTAACAAACCATATATGCTGCCATCCTGAATGTTTAACGACAGATTTTTATAAAGCAGCTTTTTGGGCGAATAACCAAAAGACAAATTATCAAATTGTATCATTAGTGTATTAGTTAATTAGTACACTACAAATGTAAATCAATAATTATCAATTCAAAGCTTTATTTAAAATATTTTTAGTGTCAAATTATGGCCTTTTAAATCTGTGTTATGTATTTATCGTTTATTTATTATTCATTTGCATAAAAAACAAAACAACATGTCGTTACAAGCAGGCCAGCCGGCACCACAGTTTAAATTAACATCAAGCGATCTTAAAGAAGTTTCATTAGCCGATTTTAAAGGTAAAAAAGTGGTTGTCCATTTTTTTCCGTTAGCGTTTACAGGTGTTTGCACTACGCAGTTATGCACCATGCGCGATAGCTTTGGCTATTATGATGGCCTTAATGCCCAAATATTGGGTATCTCTGTTGATTCGCCTTTTACGTTGGCTAAGTTTAAAGAAGAGAATGCCTACCAGTTTCCGCTACTGTCAGATTTTAATAAAGAGGCATCTGCAGCTTACGGCGCCTTATACGAATCGTTTGCATTTGGAATGAAAGGCGTGTCAAAACGCGCGGCTTTTGTAATTGACGAGGAGCAAAATATTATATATGCCGAAGTATTGGAAAATGCCGGCGACCTGCCTGATTTTACCGCAATTGCAGAAAAAGTAAAGTAATTGATAAAAAGTTTGCAGTGGATGCAAGAAAATTCTATTTTTGCAGTCCGTTAAAAAACGGTCTTACATCGGTTAGTGATGTAAGGAAACATACTACTGTTTAACGCACTTGTAGCTCAATTGGATAGAGCATCTCACTACGGATGAGAAGGTTTGGGGTTCGAATCCCTACAAGTGCACACTTAATTAAGCCTTTTTGTATAACGCAAAAAGGCTTTTAACTTTAATCACAAAGGGATGCTTAACTTAGTACTGTTTGGTCCGCCCGGAGCAGGGAAGGGTACTCAATCACAAAATCTTATCGAGAAATTTGGTTTAATACACCTTTCGACAGGCGATTTATTGCGTGGCGAAATAACCCAGGGCACTACACTTGGTTTAGAGGCAAAAAAACTAATGGACGAAGGTGTGTTGGTACCCGATAGCGTTGTTATAGGCATGATAAGCAATAAACTTGATGCTAATAGAGATGCTAAAGGCTTTATTTTTGATGGTTTCCCGCGTACGGTTGCACAGGCCGAGGCATTGGATAATTTATTATCATCAAAAAAATCGGCTATATCGGGTATGATAGCACTGGAAGTGACCGACGAAGAATTAGAGCAACGTTTACTATTGCGTGGTAAAAGTTCGGGCAGGCCAGATGATGCCAATCCCGAAGTGATACGCAAACGTATTAAAGAATATAATGATAAAACCGCACCTGTTGCAGGGTTTTACAAAAACCAAAATAAGTTTACAAGCATTAATGGTATAGGGCCTGTAGAAGACATCTTTACCCAGATATGTAAGGTTATTGCAGGTTATAAATAAATAATATTACGCAAGTTGGCGGGTAAGTAAAGTCCGGAAGAAGAAGGTTTATTTCTTGTCTTTCGGACTTTACTAACTTTCGGGCTTTCCTAAATAAAGATAATTATGTCCCAGGGTTCAAATTTTGTTGATTACGTAAAAATATGCTGCCGTTCGGGACACGGAGGGGCGGGCTCGTCGCACCTGCACCGTGATATTTTAACCTCAAAAGGCGGCCCTGATGGTGGCGATGGTGGCCGTGGCGGCCATGTTATTGTAAAGGGTAATGCCCAGTTATGGACTTTGCTGCACCTTAAATTCCGCAAACATGTAATTGCCGGCGACGGCGATTCGGGCGGAAGCTCGTTACGAAGCGGTAAAACCGGGCGCGATGAGATATTAGAAGTACCGCTGGGTACTATAGCCAAAAACGCCGAAACCGGTGAAGTGCTTTTTGAAATAAACGCCGATGGCGAAACTAAAATATTAGCTAAAGGCGGCCGTGGCGGTTTAGGTAACTGGCATTTTAAAACCGCTACTCAGCAAACCCCACGCTTTGCCCAACCCGGCGAAGATGGCGAAGAAGACTGGAATATACTTGAATTAAAATTACTGGCCGATGTAGGTTTGGTGGGTTTCCCTAATGCGGGTAAATCAACACTGCTATCGGTAGTGTCGGCTGCCAAGCCGGAGATAGCAGATTACGCCTTTACAACGCTTGTGCCTAATTTGGGTATAGTTGGCTACCGCGATAATAAATCGTTTGTTATGGCCGATATTCCGGGTATTATAGAGGGCGCTTCACAGGGTAAGGGCTTGGGTATCCGTTTTCTGCGCCATATCGAGCGTAACTCGGTACTGTTGTTTATGGTACCTGCCGATACCAACCGTAGCATTAAAGAAGAATACAGCATACTGCTTAAAGAATTAAACGAGTACAACCCCGAACTGATGCACAAACCACGCGTTTTGGCCATCACCAAAAGTGATATGCTGGATGCGGAGTTGCAGGAAGAGATGGAGAAAGAGGTACCGGCAGATATACCGTACGTATTTATATCATCAGTGGCTCAGAAGAATATTACCGAGCTTAAGGATTTGCTTTGGAAAGAGATAAACCGCGATATTACCGGGGCAAAGTAGCATAATATAGCACGTAATCGTCGCTTAGTTGTTTAAATGTAAAACCTTTGTACCCCGGGAAGCATTTTAATATTACTGACGCCCTTATACCTATGTATTTTGCAGGCAACAAGATGTATATAGGGCCGCCAAAGCCTTTGTGCACATAGCTGTCAAAATTAATACTGATATCATCATTTAGTGGTTCCAGGTTGATGACACGGTTGTGGGTGATCTCAAGACCTAAGTCTGGACTGGTAAATACAAACAGTGCCTTTTTATTTTGCTTATCCAGTTGGGTTACATAATCAAGCGATGGCTGGTCAATAAATTGTTGCGCTATCCCCGACGGGCCGTAAGCGCAATCATCCCTTAAAACACTCATAGCTTTCACATAAAAGCGAATAGTAAATACAGCTATCACCATTATTGCCGTTACGGCTATAGTGCGGTATGTCGGCTTAAATTGGCTAAACAAGTATACTGCCCCCGGCGTAACCAGTAAGCCAATCATCCTGAAGTGGCGCCCCTCAAATGATATGGCCATTTGCCTTAAAAAAGCATAACCGAAAAACAGGATAGATACGCCGTAAAATACCACTAATAGCAACCCGTATTTTTGAGGGACTTTTTTATAAATAGCACGCATAAGCAGTATGCTTAGTACTGCCGATATCACTAAAACTACTATAGCCCCGGTATAATTGAGCAGGGGCACATCATTATTTAATATAAGGCCGTGAAATACGTCATCTACCGAAAAGCCTGCGAGTAGCGGCGAAGCCAAAGGAAAGGTAAATGTTTCCCAACTAAGCTTTAGCCCGGCGGTATCTGACGAAGGGTTGTTGCCTTTAGACAGGTACAATGCATAAATAACCGCAACTGATATCACCGCAGGAATACCCGGCCATAAACCTTTAATTATCCATTTGCCAAAACCTTGCTGATCTTTACATAGTTGTAACCATATAAAAAGCAAGCCGGCAGCATACATCCATATAAACGACGATTTGCATATAAATCCTATCCAGCCGCTTAGTAGCACAAATAAAACGAGTTTTAAATTCGGTTTATCAAATACCAGGCAGCCATATAAAAACCAACCTGCAAAGGCAAACAACAAAGTTTCGCCGCCATTATAAAAAATGTATGGTGTTAAAAATGCCTGTTGGCAAATTACTACAACAAGGCTTAAGGTGGCTATTAATGAACTAAACCCGGCTTTTTTAAAGAAGAAATACAAGCCTGCAAGCCCTGTTAACTGGCATACAGTAGTAGTAACAGCCGTTGCCTGCCCGGTATTTAAACCCAGCAACGCTTTAAAAAAGTAAGGCACTAAATACTGTCCTGGTGACCACCAACTTAAAAACTCGCTTACATTGGTTGCAACGTTTTCAGGGTTTACGCTGATAAGGGTATTAAACGCCGCACCCATCTGCATAGAACGCAGCACCCAAAAACCCCAGCTGGGGTCTGGAAATATGGCCGCGGGTTGTATAAATGATACTATACCTAATACCACAACCAGCAGGCCAATTGCCAATAAAATAAACCTATAAAAGTTGTTTGCTGACGACATTAAATACTAAAATATATTTTATAAAATTGTACGCGTGCGCACTTTTACGGCCGGGTTGCCCTGGTAAACCCCATAGGCCTGTGTGCTTTTGGTAGCTACAGACCCACTGGTGAGCACAGAATGTGAAGCCAGGACGATGCCTTGATTTACTATAGCACGGCAACCCACCCATACCCCGTCTTCGATAGTGATGCTGCCGGTTATAAGGTCGAAAGTTGGTGTTTTGTAGTTGTGGCTGCCGGTTTCTAAAATAGCTGCTTGCGATATGCATACATTGTTGCCAATAGTTACGGCGGCTACATTATCTATCCAAACACGTTCGCCAAGCCAGGTATTGTTGCCAATGGTAAGCAGCCATGGATGTTTAATATTAACGCAGGGCTTTATAATAACTCCTTTGCCCACCTTTGCCCCAAATAAGCGCAGTAACGCAACTTTTAATGAACTGATGGGTACTAAGCTGGTTTTAAACAATAAAGCGTTTACATAATGCCACAAAGCTCGTTTAAAAGCATTCCCGCCGGGATGATAAGGGTGATTGTTATATGCCGAAAGATCAGTTTGCTGCATCGGGGTTGTTTTTTTTGCTGTTTACCCAATGGTAAAGAGTAACGGCAATTACAATATAAATAAACACATCAAATATAATGTGATGGTCTATTATACGCTCTTTGGTACGGTTCCAGTATAGTGCAAGTAATATAAAACGCAGGATATTTAACACTTGGATGCCTAACAAGCCGGTTATCAATAATATAATTTTTGATTTAAGGGTTTTAGGATAAGCCATAACAAATGCGGCAAAAAAGCTCATCACCCCTAAGCCCAAACAAGTATATATAAGCCTTATTTTACTATGCCCTACTGCCAAAAGTTCGTAATTACTTACTAAAGACATATAGCCTAACCAGTTAAGCACTTTTGCAGCAGAATGCAGCAGTATCCATCTCAGCCATTTAATGTAATTTAAATGCTCATCTAAAAACGCGCTGTAATGGTTGCCTTTAGAGGTGATGCCGAAATAGAAAACATTGAAATAATAAAACAACAGAAACAACACCAGGAAAGTAATAACAAACCTCACAGGTGATGATTTTTTGAAATAATGCTTATTGGTCATTATTCTGTTTCTTTAGTATTTCGTCAATTTTTATGTCCACTACCAGCCGGAACCAAAAGCCTTGTAAAAAATGAAATACGATGCCGGTACGGCCATCTAAAATACCTAATTGAAAAACAATACGATATAAAAAATATAACATTGGCCGCATATATCGTGGTAATCTCCACCATATTTGTTTTAACCATGCGGTGCGTTCATCAGGCGATCCCCAAAATTTTGGCTTTATAGTTTGGCTACGCAGGTTTTGTAAACGTTCAACTTCTTCTAATGCAACCAGGTCGCTGTATTTATTATGCTTATCTATCCAAAAACGTATGTTGTTCTCTTTAAGATTTTCTTCTAAAATATGCCCGTCTTTCCAAATAACGGTGTTGCCGGGCACAATAAGCCGGTGGTCCATGTTTTCGTTAAGGTCAGAAAAACCAACACCAAACCTTACCATTTTAAGCAGGTAAAAAGGATAATAGCCACCATGTTTAAGCCATCGCCCCTTAAAATAGTTTTTACGATTAAAGTATATGCCGTTAATGTGCTGATGATGTTCGTCTTTAAAGTTAGCCAATCGCTGATACAGCTCTGGCGTGACCACTTGGTCGGCGTCGAGGCATATTACCCAAGGCGTTTTAATATCAAATATTTTTAGAGCGTAATCCCATTGTTTAGGGTGGTTTACAAATGGATGCTGCATAATTACAGCGCCGGCTGTTTCGGCTATTGTAATAGTGCCATCAGTACTTCCGGAGTCGAGTATAAAGGTATTTGCATGCAGCGCGGATATTGATTCCAGCAGCCTTGGCAGATGCATTTCCTCATTATAAGTTAGTATAATAAACGAAAATGAGGGGTTTAACTCAGGCATGCTTTAATGATCATCGATTTCCATAAGTAAGGTATACGGCCGCATCCTGTAAAGTCGGTTACTTTAAAACCATTATCTGTTAATAATTTACTAAGCGTTTTAAACGACCATAATTTAATATGGCCGCCCAACCATATAGGGTTGGCATGACTGTCCCATTTGTTAAACAGGCTAAGCATCAGGTTTTTTAAATAACCATGATAGGGGGTAGAAAGTATAATTTCGCCTTTGCCACCTAACATCTTTTTACAAAAAAGTATAAAGCCTTCCGGGTCGTAAAGGTGTTCGATCACCTCGGTAGATATAATGGTATCAAATTGTATTTGCTGTAAAGGTACAGGTAGTTCGCCGGTTGAAAGGTCCTGAAGAAAAAACTTGTTTGAGTTGGTTTTTTGCGCTATTTCAATCCCTTGTTCAGAGGCATCAGTGCCGTAGGCGTTATAACCTAATGAAAGCAGGTGATTAACCAGGAAACCATTACCGCAACCCAGATCTAAAATGCATTGGTTTTTATTTTTATCAAGCAATTGTAGCAGGGGCTGCAATATGTAATGGAAGTTGTGGGTCATTCCATCGCTATGATAAACGTAATCCTTATAGTCAGACATTTTGGGTTATGGTTTGATAAAGATTGATATATTTTTTAACTATTTCATCATCATTAAAATCATGATGTATAATAGCCGGCGCAGTTGCCCTTATTCTTTCAAGGTCGGTTTGATGATTAACTGCGATATCTGTTATTTTTTGGCCGAGTAACGCCGCATCAGTATCGCCTATCCAACCCAGCTTGTTTTCTATGATATAATGAGCAAGGCCCACATGCTTGCTTAACAGTACAGCGGTGCCAACACTTAAGCTTTCTATCACCACGTTACCAAAGTTTTCGTTGTGCGAGGGTAGTATCTTTAGCTGATGTTGTTGCAGCATGTCAAACTTATCATCGTTGTAAAAGCCGGCCCAAGTAATGTGTTTGTCGACTCCATTGGCTGTAGCCAATTTTTTCAATTCATCTATATATGCTTTATCGCCATCGCCTGCAATGGTAAGATGGTAAGGAATGGTGATGTTTTTTAGGGCGTTCAACAAAATATCAAGTCCCTTTTTTTCGTCGATGCGCGAAAAGAAAAGAAGCTTAAACGCTCCATCAATTGGTTGTTCAGAATGGGGTATTTCGGCCAGTTTTACAAAATTGGGAATGGTAGTGATGCTTACGGGTTTAATAAGTTGACTAACCTGTTCGCTTTCGGCAAGCGAGGTAGTGTGTATATGGCATTTGCTCAATAACCGTTTGCCAACTAAACGATGCAACAGCTGTTTAGACCCAATGTTTCTATAGCCGAATGAATAATTGCTAAGCGTACCCCTTGGAGATAATACGACAGGGGCGCCTTTTTTTAAGGCAATGGCACATGATAACACCGAAACCAAATTCCACCAGGCGTGTATATGTACTATATCAAATTCGTTTACCCTTTTCCATAGTGTTTTAAGTAACGAAGGCGAAAAATGAGTGTGATCTTTTGTTACGCGTGTAAAATATGTCACCGTAACGCCGTCGACAATTACCGGCTGATTTATTGATACACTTAACTCATCAAGGCCGTTGGCTGTGGTAGTAAATACCTCTACCTTATGCCCGGCTTTCAACAGTTCCTCGCTTAGTTTAGATACCGACATGGTTGGTCCGCCATATATATAGGCCGGTTTATAAGATGCGTTAATTTGTAGTATTTTCAAACCGGGCGTAAAATGGTTTTATAACGTAATACCCACGCTATCATCAGCATACTGATGTAGCTCCAAAAAACTGAATTAATAATAAACTCGAGGCTTAACCCCCGCCAAAATATTTGGAATAAGCCGGAGAAGATAAGCGCCGTCCCTAACATATAACCACCAAATAAGCTTTCAGCTTTTATAGATATAATTTGTGCGGTGGCCCCATATACAAACAAAAATAGCCACACGCCGAACCCACCGTATGAGAGATAAGAATCGACAATAAAAGCCGGTTTTGCCGATACCTTAGAGGCGCGGTTTACTACGCCTGCGTCATATACACGCTCCATTACCAAATCTTCTGTGCTCGGTTTTTCGGGCCAAAATATACGCGGGATTATAACTATAAGCGACTGTTTAAGCAGCTCTGAATTGTAAAAAGGAATATTTGAAGGAGTAGATTGAACGAATGTTGTGAACATATCTATCTCGCTTAAACGATAAACTAAAAAGCCCCAGTTAGTATCGTCAATGTCGCTATCGTTAAGTGCTGCATCCAGTGCTAATTGCGTGGCATCGTCGGCCGATACATCATCTGCCCATGCGTTTTGCCTAAAAGTACGTGCATAAGTTGGCAAAAGCATAAATAAGGCGAATAAGGCAGGTAAAAAAATGGCCAGTACTACTTTTTTATAGGTTGGATATAAAAAAATGCCTAACACCAAAACACTAATAATAATCGGCTCTTTAAAACCTGAGGTAAGCGCTGCATAAAAGTTAGAGAAATATAAGCCGAAGCAAATAGCGGTATTCCATATTTTTTTTTGCGGTATAGCAAATGCTAATGCCAGCGTACCCGATATAAAGCTTAGTGAGCTAAACTGATTAGAAAATTGAGAAAGCCCGGGTATTTTTAAAAACAACACCGATAGTGGGAGGGTGATAATAGCAAAATAAAATAGCAAGTTGCTAAAGCTTTGTGTATCTACCTTGTACTTTAATTTTACAGGGTATTTCATAAAGCATATAATACCCGATACAAAGGCTGCGTGCCCTAAACAATAGTAGCGTTGGCACTCTGCTGTTATTTGCAGTTTATTGGTATCTACCAAATAGGCAGCGTTTATTTTACTAAAGTTATCGTACCCTATCACGTTTAAAAAGTAGAAGATAGAGGTACAACAAGTATAACCGGCAAAAATAATCTGAACTAAAAATATAGGGCGCATTAGTTGCCCGGCAATGGGCCTGTCGTCGGGCAATGCTTTTGTCCAACCGGTTAAGGTGGCAAAAAATATAAAAAACGACCCAAGCCAGGCGATATAATAGGATACCAAGGCATCAGATTTTAGCAATGTGGCTAATATCCAGGGTATATATAATAAAATTAAACGCTCAAACGATAACTTCTTATCCATTAACTACAGGTTATCCGCAAGATAGATTTAATGTTGAATACATTTAGCTTCGATTGCCTTCGCAATGGCTAAAAAAGTATAATTGCTTATAATTTGTGCCGATCGTACGCCCATTTTTTTAAGTCCGGGCTTGTCAGCAACAAGCGTTCTTAAGGCTGTAAGCAATTCATTTATATTTTCACTTTCGAAAATAATACCATTTTGCTGTTGCACCAGGTTAATAGCACAACCAACCTTGTTGGCAGCAATAATTGCCTTACCACATGCCATTGCTTCGTTTACCGCAAGCCCCCATGTTTCGCCGGGACCTTTCGAGGGCAGGCAAAAAACATCGCATGCCTGGTATACTACCGGCATGTAGGCTTGGTTTTGAAAACCTATAAAGTGCACATTTTTATTTGTAGCAGCTTTTTGTTGCAGCAATTCACTCAAATTGCCGCTACCCGTAAATAGCAAATGTGCATTGGGTGCGTTGAGTTTTAAAAATGCATCTAATAATAAAGCCGGAGATTTTTTGTTTTCTAACTTGCCTGCAAAAAGTATCAGGATATCATCAGCATTAACGCCTAAATCTGCTCGTAACTTATCGGATTCCGTTTTTCTGCTTAGTACAAAACGGTCGTTATCCACGGCATGCGGCGAAAAAATCAATTGCTCATCTAATAGTCCATACTGTTTAAAATAAGCCTGGTTGTTTGTGCCTACATAAAAAGCAGTATCTACATGTTTATAAACCCACTTTAAAAATACCGTACGCAGTAGAGATTTGATGCCGGGCTGTATATCCAACAGGGTAGAGTCGCCCCTAAAATACACGGGTATCTTGTCTTTAAAATAACGCAGCACTTTTAAATGGCTGTGGTATGCCCAGCCAAACACTAATACGGCATCCGGTTTCCATTGGTCAATATCAGCTATCAGATCAGGGTTGATGATGCCTTTAAAATGATGCGAACCAGCGTCGACAGCGGTATTTTTAACCCAACTGAAAGGATAGCCTTCTAAAAGGGGTATATCCCACTCCACTGTTTTATCAAAGCCTGGGTCGTGCTTAGTTATTGCTTGCTTGCCCCAGGTATAAAAAACATTTAACTGTATTTTACCGCGCTGATGCAACAGCTTAAAAACCGGGGCATAATACTGTATTGGGTGTGTAGTGATAATAGCTAAGCGCATTATATGAATTCTCCCATTATTTTAAATGAGGCAGCGCTTGTTAGGCGAGTATTAACAAAATCAATATCACGGCAGTAAATAGTGTTGTAATTGCCATGCCCTTCCAATACGTTTAATTCTCTTTTAAAGGGGTTATAACTGCAAGGCTTAAAGTTATTAGTTAGCAGTAATAGATGGATAGCATTTTCATCAAAGCCATAGCGGCCCCCAGAACCATTTAATTCAATAATTATTGCTTTAAGCGTTATTTGCTTTAAGGTATCGGCCATGCCTTTTATTACCTCTGTTTCAAAACCTTCCACATCAATTTTTATAAGGCTGGGCTTTTGCTCAAAAGACAAGCTATCAATTGTAATTACATTAACAGTTTCAACATCGCCATGCTTGAGTTCTTCATTTGTAAGCATATGATTAGTTGTATCTTCATTTTTTGTAAAAGCAGATACACTACTATAAGCGCCAGCTGCAGCTGCGATAACAGATACTTTACTATCTAATTTATTAAGGGCAACGTTTTTTTGCAGAACAGACGATGCAATGGTAGAAGGTTCTAACGCGATTGTTGTTGCCTTGCAAATGCCGGAAGCCAATAGCGAATACGACCCGACATTTGCACCTACATCAAAAAAAATATCTTCGGGCCTTAAAAAGTGAAGTAGAAAACCCATGTCAGTAAACTCATGCAAGCCGGTATAAATATTGCCTGTTATACCAGTTAAGCCTTTACGGGCATAAAACTTTGTGCTCCCGATAAACTTTTTTACCCTGAATTGGGTGGGGGACAAACTGCTTTGCAATTGCCAATAAACTAAATACCATATTGATCTGATAGGATGCTTTTTGCCTAAAGGGTGCTGAAAAATAAAACCGAATGTTCGCTTAATTTTTTTCAATTATAATTTTATCAAAAAGAGCACATTGTTGTTCGGTCATGTTTTTTGCAGAATATTTTTTTATAGCCGCAGCATTGTAATGTTGGACCGGGGACTTTTTAGCAATTATATTTCTTATAAATTTTTCAATATCTGTTTCGTGTATGTCATTGTAATTATAAATATATTCTGCCTCATACTCCTTTAAAACATCTATAGCCGGGCTCGCCGGATTAAAAATGGCCAGTAAAGGTTTTTGTGTTAGTAAATAGGGATATATTTTTGATGCCGTGTATTTTGGGTCGTCAGAACCGGGGATGAACAAGCCATCGGCCTGTTGCAGGGTTAATAATGTATGATAGTAACTGATGCGATCTGTAATTTCTATAACAGCACTTTCAACACCATAATGCTTTGCGAGCGGCAATATAGTGGCTGCACCTTGCCCTGCAGCTGCGTAGCTGGTGCCTATAAAATAAAATTTAAGTTTGCCATATATTTCAGGCTGTTTTTTTAAGCCTTGTTTTAAAACCTTAAAAACGGGATGCACAGCCTTATGCATATCTAACCCGCCGCGGCCTACGTAGACTATGTTAGTATAGCCTGGTTGTAGTAACGTTTTAAAGTTTAATGCGTTGTTTTCGGCGATTTCGATATCCTTATCAAAAGCGCCAAACGTTATTGTTTTAGCCGGTATGTTTTTTATTCCCGGATAACGATTTTTTAGATCGGTAATGTAATCTTCTGAAACGCTGATGAGGCCATCCACTGCTTTTATTGCTATTGGCTCCAAATATTTATTTAAGCGATAGGAGAACCAATATTTTGGCGGTTGTTCGCTTTTGGGTTTGCTTTGGTAATAGTCAGAATGCCATGGATCTTGCGTATCAATAACATACGGTACGTTAAATCGCTTTTTCCAATAAGCGCCCAATATGCAAACCGGGAATTGAGTGGTTGAAAAGTAGATAAGATCGTATTTATTAGCAAGCAACAAACGGTTAACTTTTTGCCTGTAAAACCATAACGAACGTAAGGCGATACTCCCCAGCCCTAACTTGGCTGTCCACTTTTTATCAAGTGCTTTTACTTTATGAATTTTGATGCCTGCAGGTATGCTTTGCAATAGCAAATCGTCTTTTGCAATATCTGCATAAGCTTCATCCACCATTACCACTTCGGCTTGCCAGCCATTATCAGCAAAATAGCTAAGGCTCATGCGCACACGTTGCATATCAGCAGCGTTAACAGGGGGGAAGTATGGCGATATGATCAATAGCTTTTTCAAATGCCTAAAAGTCTGTTCCACCAGCGGTTGTTCTTTAATTTTTCGCGGGCCTCATCCCAGTTGCAAACATCATCAACGATATCATAGAACCCCTGCTGACTTTTGGGCAACTGGTTGTTGTTAATGCGCCCGATTAACGCAGGCAAGGCATCGTAAAAATTTGTGGTACGATAGGGGGGATGTAAAGACCAAAGCCCGCTACCTAAAAAGTCGATACGTTTCAAATGGTACTTGGCCATAAATGCCGATATCAGTATTTCGGGTAATTCAGCGTTAGGGTTACCTTCGGCCACTGCTTTTACCTGGCTGCGTAAAGTGGGTTTCGTTAACCTTAATTTATGTAAATCAAACTTCGATTTATCTATCATAAACAGCCGTGTACTCATGCCGTTTAATTGGTAAGTATAGGGAGCAAGTTTGCTTATTACTGATTGATCTATTAATATATCATCATCATGCGGCGGACCGGGTAAAGGCGAAACGATGAAACAATTTTCATCGTTATTGTAAAACTCTTTAGCTTCATTTATCCAGTTTTTACTCCCACCACCTAATAGTATATCCGAATCTAAATGAAAGACAAGGTTGTTGGTGGCAGTATATAAACCAAAGAAGTATACATAAAATGGCCCTCCTCTAAAGTCTTTTTCAGGAATGTGCTTTCCGCCAAAAAAATAGCGGGCAACTTTGCTCTTTGTTTCATCAGAATAATCTACTGGCACTATCTTTACATTGTAGTTTGGCTGAATTTCGGCAATTAAGAAATTATCAAAGGCTTTTTTATATTCTTGCCAGCCTGTGGCGAAACGCCCTTTTGCAGGCCTGGTATCTACAGTTAAAATAATCTCGTTGACCTGTGCAGCTAATATGCTTAACTGGTGTTTTAGAATATGTCTGGCGTGCAGGTAGTCCCCTGGTGCAAGGTTTATTTGTAAGGTTACGTTATTTATCAAGCGTTTTTTTTACAAAGGCAAGCAACTTGCCCGATTCATTGTCCCAGTTATAAGCTTTTGCTGCTTCAATTGTTCGTATCCTGGCTGCTTGTAGTTCAACAGGGTCTTCAAGCCATTTTTCCAGTGCCACTATTTCAGCATCGGTTGGTTTTTGCGATAACATAAAGCCAGGCTCAAATTGCTCGAAACCCTCTTTTTGGCCGGCTGTTTTGCTGGCTATTACGGGTAAACCGGCCTGTATATATTGGAAGAACTTATTTGTAATAGTATAATTACGGCTCATAGGGGTGTCTAATTCGAGCGCAAGGCCGATATCAAAAAGCGCTATTTTATTGGCTAAATCATTTTCGGGCACCAATGGATGAAAGTGAAGCTGATGTTGTACCGGCATGATAGAAATTAATTGCCCGCGATAGGCATTGTGAATGTTGCCTAATAAATGTAACTCCAATGGTTTTTTTAGTTTTGCTGATATGCTGATAAACTGTTCTAAGCCCCTGCCTAGGCCTATGGTTTGTGAGAACCAAAAAAGTTTTAGTGTACCTGTAAAATCTTTTGTTTTTTGCAATATATCCTGCCTTGAAGGGAACACGTTATAGATAACGTTGGGTGCTTTTGATGAATATGTTTCGCTAAGCTTACCTGCTAATACCTTTGAAGTAGTGATACAATAACTGCCATCTTTTAATGCAGTATGCTCTGCTTTGCGCAATAGGTTTAATGGCCGCTCTTTACGTGCCTGGAGCAGCAGGTCTTCTGAATACCAATCCTCAAAATCAAAAGCAACTTTATAGCCATGCGCCATCAATTTTGTGCCAATGTAAGTAGCCAGTTCCTGATGGCATATATACAAACTTGCATTTATCGCTTTACAAGCTTTAAAATACTTATATGCGCCATACCCTAATGACAATGATGATTCGATATTTAAATATTTTTTTAGTGATCGGCCGAGCTTGTAAATAGCTCTATCAGTAAACGAATTTGGACCGTACAGATCAGATACGATATGGATGTTGATATTTGAATACGCAGCTATGAGTGATAGGTCCTGTTGATAAAGATTAGTAGAGATTGCTATAGTAATAATTGTTACCCGATACCCCTGAGCAGCTAACGCCATAGCTTCTTTTAAAACCCGCGGGTTCCGGCATAGATGAGATTG
This sequence comes from Inquilinus sp. KBS0705, assembly GCA_005938025.2. Classification (NCBI taxonomy): domain Bacteria; kingdom Pseudomonadati; phylum Pseudomonadota; class Alphaproteobacteria; order Rhodospirillales; family Rhodospirillaceae; genus Inquilinus; species Inquilinus sp. KBS0705. Next base: position 48,413 of record VCCI02000001.1, read on the forward strand.
GGTTACAATACATATATGATCTTTAACGCTCAATTTGCTGGTTATTAAGGCTATTGATCAAGAAAACAAAATGGCTTGATAGTAATTCAGGAGCCTTTATGGCTTTATAGCACACACGCGGGCTTTTTAACCATACTAATGCATAACGTAGGCGCTCTTTTAAAGTCGATATTTTAAATAATGGACCCGCTTTGGGATGCGATAAGCCACTATGCAGTAAAGCGGTTTTATATAAAGGATTGCCATTACGTGCGGTTGCCCAAAGTTCGCCAGCCAATGCATCAGCTTGGTGATGGGTTAAATTTACAAATACCGAAGCGATAAGTAATACCTGGTACATACTCCAAACCAAGCCATCTGATCGGTTTGTATGGATGGTTTGGGCATAGTTAACCAATGGTGTATTAACTAACAAAATGGGGTGGGGTATAATACGTTCTCTAAAATGTTCGGTAACATCTATAGGTATATCATCTGGTGTTAACCATTCTCTGGTAGGTTCTGTCCGCCAGAGCATAGAGCTATTGCAGATTTTGGCCGACCCGCATTTATCTTTTAGTTGATACCTATAAAAGCTGGTACCAGTCGTTTCCTTCCATATTGTCCTTTCGCTATTAGTCCACGAACCATCGACGCCTTCTATCCATATGTTTTGATTACCCACTGCCATCATTTTTCCTGGATTATTTTGAAGCGCGCTCAGCATCATTTCCAGGTAAGTAGGCTCGTACCAATTATCATCTTCTAGTATGGTAGCAAAGGGCTCGTGGGTGGGTTTAAGGGCATAATTGAAGTTTTGGGTGCCACCCCGTTTTACCGCAGGTGCCGATAATATGATTCTGCTATCATTTATATCGGCCAGTAAATTAGCAACACTCAAATCGTCCGGGTCATCGTTAATTACTTCGGCTATCCAGGTGGTATGGGTTTGTTGCAATAGCGAATTTAGCGCCCGCTTTAGCAATACCGGCCTTCTGTAGGTTATTACATAAACTTTTATAGTAACAGATGGGGTATCAGTGCTCAAAACCGGGGTAAGCGTGTTAAAATAATTTTAATTTGGGGGTGATGTTTTGTTTTATAAGGCTTTTGTAACTAAAAAGTGGCTTTGCAGTAAGTATGGGCCTATTCCTTTCCACTTTTGGCTGTAAATTATTCCATTTTTTTGTTGGTGTAGCACAAGTTTTTCGTTTTTTTTCGCTACCTCTCACTTACTAATATAAAATTTAATTCCAATTAAACAAGTTTTTTTTAAGTCCGCTGCCGTCCGGGCGGACAGCCCAGGTGCTTAAACCCTGAATTTTGATTTTAAATACTTCACCGTTTTCCAGTTTAAAAACGTTAGCAACAACCCGGTTATGCCTGCCGATGCATAGCTTATATCCGAGCCGCCAAAGTATTTCACCTTTTCTTCTGCAATTGCTGCTAATGCCTTGTTTTTTGGATATAAATTATAAGCAAGGTCCTGCCAGGTGTTTGCACAGGCTAATTTGGCATCTGTATCTGTCCGTTTTTTGAAAAGGTTTTGCGTGCCCTGATCTATTGAACGGAAAGCAGATTGTGCAGCGATATCAGATTTACTATCCGATAAACTACCTGCAATCCCCGACCTGTAGTATAATACCGCCTCGCGTTCAAACAATACCTCGCTACAGTTAAGTAGTACACGGGTAAAAAAGTCAAAATCGTTTATTAAACTCAATGACTCGTCCCATAACCCGGCTTTTTCTATCACCGGTCGTGGTATTAACCATAAGGCGCATTGCATCATCGAGCTGCCCCTGCGCCACGAGCGTACCAGCCATTCATCTGCGGGTAAATCTTTCCAAACATCCTCGTGGTTTAGCTTAAAAGTGGATAGGTCGTTGTTATAAAACCTGCCCCAGGCTGCCGATGTTACAACATCTATTCTGCCGCCAAGCCGGGCCACCTGCTTTTCTATATAAGCCGGCGAAATAATATCGTCGGCATCTACAAATTTTATCAGTTCTCCTTTACATGCTTTATAGGCAGTGTTGGCGGCGGCGCTCTGACCTTTGTTAGTTTGCGTTAAAATGGTTACACGCGGGTCGGTTAGCTGAGCAAGAATGCTTGCCGTATCATCTGTTGAACCATCGTTTACAATGATGAGTTCGATGTGCTCATAGCTTTGCCCCAGCACAGAAGCAACTGCATGTGCAATATATTTTCCTGCATTATACGCAGGCATGCAAACGGAAACTAAAGGATCACTTTTTTCCATTCGTCCGAAAAATAGGGGAGTTTAGCTTTAAAGATGTAATGTCTTAAAGTTGCATCGTCCTGTTGGTTAATACTATTATCGTAATATATTTTATAATCATTTTTATTTAAGGCAATACCGTTTTGCGTAGCCAGTATATAGCTCATCAGGGTTTGCTCCATAGGCCCAGGCCCCTTGTCAAAATAGGTATCTAATAATTGTGTTGTGCGGTATTCAAGGTCGTCGTAATCTATGGTATTACCATTGTAAGCTATTATGCCACCATTTACACTTTGAATAACCGGGATATTAAGATTTTTTAATAGACTGTCAGGTTCATCCGAGAAAAAAGACTGCCCGGCGTACTCTTCCATATAGAAGGCTTTTTTTTGTTTTGAAAGCTCTACCAAGTCGGTTGGATATTTCAAAAACAGCATATCGCTATCTAAATGTATACCCCATTGTGGTTTACAATGTATGTCTATCATTCGCTTATAAAATGGGCTCCAGTTACGCAAAAAATTAAGTTTGGGATATTTGTTTGCAGGGATAATAGCGTTCAAACTTTCAATTATCTCTTCTTCGGCGACGAATACGATTTGCGGGCAGTAATTTTTTAATGCTTCATAATGTTCAGCTTGAAGCGAGCCATCTGAGTAAATATTAATGGCCAGATCAGTACCGTACTGGTTGATTAGCGACTGTATACCAAATATGGTTTGATACCAATATTGCTGCCCTGTTAAATAATTAATGGTTAAGCAATCAACAGATGGTTTAAGTGTTATAGCAGGCAACTGAATAGCCGCTTTCTTCATTGCTGTTACGCCAAGCTCGTAATCCAACCAGCCTTTTAGGCCATAATGATGGAATTTATAACGGATACCCGCAGTAGGTTCAAAAATGTATTTATATACCAGTTTACCAATGGACATGTTAGCTGTGGCTTAGTTTTTTAAGTACCCGTTTAGGTATTGTTTTTAGAATGGCAAACTGCGTGTTTAAGTTTCGGGCCGTATTTTTCACCAAGAAATAGGCCGGTCTAATTTTTTGATGAAGTTTAATTTTTCCGTTGAAGTGATAGGCTACAATTTCGTTGAGCCGGGCTGCTATGTTTTCTTTTTTTACATCATCATTTAAAACGTTGTTTGTAAAAACAGGCTGAGTAAGGTATTGCTTGTATAACTCATCGTTATTATCAACTTCTATTATACGTTTAATAACATCTTCGAACGACGCGTATTCGTGGCAGTTGATAAATGCTTTGGTATTAAAGTCTTTTTCAACTAAAGGGTTGCCCCAATAAATAGGTACGCAGCTATTAATAAGCGGTTCATAAATCTTTTCGGTAGTATAACCCGGATAGGAGGTGTTTTCAAAGGCGATAACAAACTTGTAATCTTTTATAAAAGCCCATTTGTCGTCTACAAAATAGCCGATGTTATTAAACGCTCTGCCGCCGGAGTCTACTTGTTTGTATTTTGACAATTCCTGAAAAAAAGAATTTCTGATTTCGCTACCGGCATTAGAAACTAAAAAGCAACAAAATTTTGTTTTGCTTTTTAATATAGCTTCGGCATCTACAGGGCGGTTTATCAGCGTGGTTACATCATGGTATAATGCATACAAGGGTAGGCGGTAGTTTCGTTTGGTAACAGGGTAATCAAAACTAAATGCAAAGTCGCAAAGCATAAAGTCGGGCCTTACATTTTCGCCGGTAAAAAATACTTTGGTGCAGTTGTATTTAATATGGCCGGTATCAAATGCGTCGTAAAAATAAATGTCGGGTTGTTCAGATATGGTAACCTCATATTTTTCAGCTAACAGATTATAAAAAAAGTTATCTGTTTTATTAAAGCCGGGCCAAAAAGCTGAGAAGTTAATTTTTAGTGCTGTTTTACTCAAGATTCTTAAATGAATTTTTTCCAGGCCGATTTGTAATAATACTCTTTTGACAAGTCGACATAATGGTGTAAAACGCCTTTTGCATTATCGGTTGGGTTAACAATATAGTTATCTGTATCTAAAGCAATAGTTGGTTTGTGGCCAATTAGCATAGCTGTTAAAGCCTGCTCTAAATAATAACTTGTACCCTCAGCTGTTTCCAGCTCTTTTACCCAGTGCTCCACATTGTGCCAATTGATATGCTTACTGTTTAAACCGACAGCGCCCACATTTATTAAGGGCTTAATTGTAGAAGCGGATAGCTTTTCCATTAAATTTGCAGTATAGCCATAGCTTTCTACACAGTCTATCATGTGGATAGGCTTGTCCGGGTGTTTTAGCCAGTTTAATATATCTGTAGGGTAGGCCCAAAACAGCATGTCCGAATCTAATACCAGTTTCCAGTCATCGCCGGGCAGGGTGTGTATATCGGTTAGTTTTTTTATGTGCGGATATACCGCTCTTTTATGATGTAAATATGGAAAGCTATCTACCGGTAATGTTTCTTGTAGGTTTTTATCTATCGTTTCTTTATCAATAATTACGGCTCCGGGTAGTTGTCGCTTAATTCTTTCCATCAATACCTCATCAAAGCTGCCATCATCAACCAAAATGAACTTGAATTTTTCTGTGCTGCTTTTTACCAGCGATTGTATACAGAATAGCGTTTGGTACAAGTAGTTTTTGCCAGTTAAAAAGTAAATGCTAAAACCATCGGCATGCGATTGAACTGGGGGGAGGCTGGCTGATGCCTTTTGCATAGCCAGGCTTGCCACCATCATGCTGCGATAATTAAAATAGCCGCCAAAACGCTTGAATTTTTTCAACTCAGCTTTTGGGGTGCGGTATAAAAAATTGATCAGTTGCTGTATCAACTAAGCTGTTTTATAGTTTGCAATGGGGTATTGTAAAGCTTTGCGGCAACCTCTGAGAAGGAACTCCAGTACGAACCCAGTATTTTACTTGTTTTAGCTAAGCAATACATATCTATCAATGCATCCTGTATACCTTTAACCGAATTGCGGTCAATCACCTCTTTATGATGTATCAGTACCTTATCGCCAAATTCCGCTTTCATGGTATCCTGCACAGCTATATCGTCGGTACAAAGGAAAAATTTAGTCGCATTTTGCTGCTCCAGCTCTTTGTGCATTTGGGCTATAAATAAGCTGATAGGGCTGTTTTGTATAGCCTGTTTGTTATCTGTACGCCTGATATGTACGCCAATGGTGTATGGGTTAAAGGCATCGGTTATATCATTTATCTTTTTGCTAAGCGCGCTTGTTGGTTTAAAATGTTTGTAAGCCATATCAGCGACACCAAATTCTTGACAGGTTTGTATATAAACGTTTTTGTTTTGCCTGACAACTTCATGGATATCCAATTTGCCGGGTAATACCAAATTAAGGATGTCACTATCGTTTAGGGTATAGTTAATGCCGGTTATTTTATTAACCAGCTTAGTTTTTAACTTTTGCAGACCGCTCATGTGGTTTAATGACCTGGTATGATAATCCAATTTGTTTTTTGGCCTGATGTTAAAAATACCCTCATCCTCAAATAATAGGTGATAGGGGCAGTTTAGCTCGGCATTCTCATTCCAAACTATGGTAAGCTGCGTTTTTAAAACTTGTTTAAGCGCAATGCACGATGCTATAACCCGCATGCGATTGGCCAGACCGCCAAAAGGTTCGGCTGTTATCATTTGCTTTTGTTACTATTAATTGATCGTATCAATAGTACATCAGTTGTTTTTTTAAGGTTAATAAAAGGCTTCTCTACCAATAAATGACTGGCCCAGCCTAAGATTACTGAAATTACCAAAGCAATTCCTATGAATGCCACTACAGGCAAACTATTGCCAAAAATCTGATACAATAATTGCTCTACAATAAAACTATAGATGTAGATGCCGTAAGAGATATCGTATTTAAGCCGGAACGAGAATAACTGGAATACATTGATCAGCGTTAGCGCAATTAATAACGGTGATAGTAAATGAAAACCACCAAATTTGATAAGCAGTAAGCTGAAACCAGCAATAAAGATGGTTTCCATTTTATTAAATATCAGCTTGTCTCTGAATACATATATAAGCGAACCTGCCACATAAGATATATACAGTTTAAAAGCAGGCGATAGCAGCAATATGGTAGGGCCAAAGCCTTTTGAAAAGTTAAAGCCAATGGCGAAAAAGGCAAATACAGTAATGGAAATAATAAGGTAGGGTATGCTGTTCTTTTTTAATAAGCCAAATACACCTGCTAACAGGGTAAAGCAATAACATTGCATTTCGGGGTATAAACTCCAAAGGCTCCCATTCAGGGAATCCTTATACGATGCAAAATCCAGCACACCCGCTATACTCCATTGATTTATCTTGAGGAAGAAATTTTTCCAAACATAATTAATCGCGCTACCACTATTATTAGCGAAATAATCGGCGACGTGCCTGTCTTTAATGCTGTAAATTATTGGTGCAAAAACAAATGCGGTTAATACCAGGCAAACCCAATAGGCGGGTAGTATGCGTAGTAACCTGTGGCTTGCAAATACTGCAGGGTTGGCACTTCTTTCAAAACTTGCGGAAATTAAATACCCGCTAAGGGTAAAAAAGCCCATTACGCCCAACTCTGCTAAATTGGTTTGGCCTTTTGATAGGGTATGTAAGGGGTCGTACAGCTTATAGCCACCCAGTAACAGCGCATGGGTAATTAATACGCTAATAGCCAATAACAAGCGCAACAGGTCGAACGCGTTCTTTTTATCGGCTGTTTTTTGGGTTATATATTCAATCATTTGCCAATGCTTCAAACATGCCGCATGCGCCACGCCATTTTATATAATTTACGGGTTTTATCCATGCTTTATAAGCAAACCATGCTTTAGCTTTCCTAAGAGCTACCGTCCAAGCGGCAATTTTTGGCCAGGGGTTTATATTGTGGTTTTGCAATACCTTTATCCATGACTTATTGCTGCTATAGTTGAGTTGCGCCAAATAATCGGCCTGTATTCGCCCGGCCGGGATAATATGCGTTAAGCTTAACGATGGGAAATACCCCACCTGCCAGCCTTGTTTTACAACCTCCATCACCAGGTCATTATCCCCACCCGAACTTAGCGAGCTGCCTTGCCTGTCGGTCACGGGGCTATTATTTTTATTTACTTTGGTAATATAACTATTTACAGCGGCCTTCCTGATAGCCATACCTGCACCAACAGGTGCTGCCTTTGGATATTGCTTGTCACCTTCGCTAATTATCTCACTGTCGCCCTCGTCGCGTATAGCTAATAAGCTGTAAAATTGGTTTAACCATGTGGGCGGCGTTTCTTCAAACTCAGGTAGTATTTTACCGCCAATGGCACCTATCTTTGGATGTGTATTTAAAATTTTAAGTGTGTTTAGCAGGTAGTTTTCGTCTAAAATATTGTCATCATCAACCAACACCATAATTTGCCCGACGGCCCTGGAAAAGCCTTTTAGCCTGGCATAGGTAAGCCCCGCTTTAGGCTCGGGAATTATACTGCTATTTGGATGCCAGTTAGTATCAACAGATACAGCGGTGCTGGAGTTGTTATCAATTATAATAAGTTCCCATTTATTTAAAGCGAGTGTTTGGTTTCTTAGCCCTGCTAAGGTTCTATTCAGTCTTTCGGCATTAGGGTTGTAAGTACAAATAATTACCGATAGCTCAATCATTTCTATAACCTGTAATATTTGCAGGTACACCTACAGCTATTGCATAGGGGGGAAGGTCTTTAGTCACCACCGCGCCTGCACCAATTACACAACCATCGCCAATGCTTACGCCGGCTAAAATTTTTGCTCCCGCACCTATCCATACATCCTTACCAATGGTAACCGGCATTAAAATATCGGGCTGCGAGCGGATGAGTGTAGTTTTATTGGGTACTGTATGGTTAGCACTAACTATACAGGTATGCATGGCTATTAATGTATTTTCGCCAATTTGCACATCGCCATGGCCATAAATCACTACGTATTCGCCTAAAAAGACATTTTGATGGATGGTAACTTTGCCACCATATGCTTTAATAACCACGCCCTTGCTTAATTCCGCATTATTGTTGATGGTTAACAGGCCTTTACGGCCATTTGCATAACCACAATTAAGGCTTGTTGTATGATGCAGTTTAACAGATGAGTGTATAGCCACACCTTTTAGCCAGTAAACTGCTATTAGTACTTTGGATGCAATTGATCTGAGTAGATTTGTCATGCGTGCGATGGCATTACTTTTTTATAAAGTTAACTATTGCGCCTTTTAACAAAAAGGCCATAGTTGGCGATATGCTTTTTACCGCTTTAAAAAATGGGTTGTTTAGTGTTGGCGCATTATAACCGCATTGCCGGCTTTGTTTTAAAGCGAATTTGGCTGCGGTAAATTTATTGTAATGCAATAATGCGTTAGCAGCCTTTTCATACTGCTGCCCAAGTGCCAATAACTGCTTTTGGTTTAAGCCGGGCTTGTAGCTATCCAAATAGTTTAAGCGGCATAGCCAACAGTTTTTTTGATTGCTGCTAATGCCATTATTATGCCTTATAGACCAGGCAATTACCTGGTTAATAACCACAAATTTAGCACCTGAACGCGCCAGGCGGATATGCAGGTCGGCATCTTCCCAGCAATGCTGTTTTTCGTCGAAACCACTTACATTTAAAAAAGCATCTTTTTTATAAGTGGTATTTATTACGCCCAGGGGGTTCTCAATAAAGTATGCCAATGGGTCGGTAGCTATTTGGTCTTCGTCATATCGCCAGCTAATTAAAGGTTGCCTTGTTGCGCTATCTATCCAGTCGGCATAGCCTACAATCACATCGGGGACTGATAGTTCTGCCTTTTGTTTAACCAAGCTCAAAAATTCAGGGGCTATCTCATCATCCACATCATGAAAATGGATATAATCACCAGTGGCTGCATGAGCCAAACGGTTGCGTGCATAGCCGGGGCCTTTGTTGCTTTTACCTTGTATTAGGGTGTACCCTTTGGCTAAAATTAATCTTACGGTATCATCCGTACTGGCATCGTCGTAAAACAGTATCTCATCAAATGGAATGCTTAATTTTGCAATGTTGGCTAAAAACTTATCTAAATAACTTTCGGCGTTATAGCAGGGTACTAAAAGCGAATAAGTTGAAGCCGTAGTCAATTTATAAGGTGTTTTTAAACGCGTATATCATGCCCGCTGTGGCATCATTTGGCGCGAACGATAAGAAGGTATAGCCATTGTCTTTTAGTGTATTGATGATCTCATCAGGCCCTTTAAAGTGCCATTCCAAAATAATAGCTGTAAAACTTTGCAATATGTTTGTGGTAGCAAATGATTTGAATATATCGTATTCCGAACCTTCGCAGTCTACCTTTAATATAATGTTTGCCCCTGTTTGTATAAGTTCGTCTACTATAGGTGTAAGAAACTCTGCGGCGTTTTTTATGGTGATCTCCTCGCTAACTACTTGTTGAATTTGGTGCGACAAATAATCGGGTACGCCATTAATACCCATGTTGCCTTTAAGGGAGTTATCGTAGGTAACCGTAACCAGTTCGTTTTTATTACCTAAACCATATTGATGAGTAACAATCTTGCTTTTTACCGCCGGGTTTAAATTAATATTTGCCAGTGCCTGCAAATAAGTTGGCTTAAAAGGCTCGAATGAATTTACAGATATACAATTTGGCTTTTGAGCAAAATAAAGCGAAGTATAGGCCACATTCATTCCAATATCAATTAAGTGGAATGGCTGATTTATATATATGTTATACACCCCGGCAATAAATATCTCGTTCAGTATAAAAAGCTCTTCAAAAGTTTGAACATGGTAGGTGAGGCCATCAATTTTTATGATCAAAGCCTCATCATCAAAGGTGAATACTGCCTGATAGTGGTCTTTTAAGGTATACATCTTTCTTAAGCCATCAATAATGTATCGGTGGCGGTGATAGTTAACGGTAAAGCCAAAATCTTTTAACAGGATGTTTTCATAATTATCCTGCGTTGCCGAATTACCCTCATTTATACCTAATTGCAACAGTTGGTTTTTTCTGTTAACAACAGATATTTTTACTGATGCCAGGGCCAGTAGTTTTTTAATGAGTTTTTTCAATATTGTTATTTAGAGTTTGGTTAGTAAACTACCTGATATTTTGTATAACGCTGATAATATCTTTTTCCAAAATATCATTTTGTTCCAATTAGGTACATCGCCGTGGGCATCAGCAGCGCAAATTAATTGGTGGTCGGCTTCCCAGGCTGCTTTCATTTTTGGGTCGTAGGTTTTGGCGTCATCGTGCACATTAGCTACGGCTAATGGCTGCTTTATTAATTTGCGGCTGTTGCCCTTTACTATACGCAGCCAAAGCTCATAATCTAACGAGCATTGCAACTGCTCCCAAATAGGCTGATGAATGCTTGCACTCCAAAAGCAAGCCGGTTGTATAAGCGAGGGTATCCTAAGGAAGTAGTCGTACAGGGGTAGGGTTGTAACTAATTCTAAACGCTGTTGTTTTAGGTGGTAGTTATAGCCATAACCGTATATAAAGTTTGCTTTAGTTTTTACAAAGCTGCTGATAACTGTTTGGAATACACCGGGTAAATAATAATCATCGCTGTTTATCCAGGCATAGTAATCACCGGATGCCAGACTAAAACCCATGTTAATGGCCTGCCCCTGGCCTTCATCTTTTTGGCTTTGCTTATAACTTATCCATGGGGCGTATTGTTTTAATATTTGCGTGGTATTATCGGTACTGCCGCCATCAATAATTATATACTCCAGGTTAGGGTAGTTTTGTAAAAGTACCGACCGTATCGTCTGCTCTAAAAAAGCACCCTGATTATACGATGGTGTTACAATGGTTAGTTTTGGCCAGTTGATGCCTGGGATGTAAATATTAGCTTCGGTTTCCTCTGTCCATGGCCAGCCTGTTTTGTTATTACCAGGTTTGGGTAATACATTAAGTAAGCCGGTTTTACTTAAAGCTACGGTAGGCAAAGGAACGTGTACACCATTACTTATAAAACTTGAGCCATATTTTTTTAGATCAGGTAGGTTAATATTCAATTAAATAATTTAAGGAATGAAGTTCTCATCTTTTATATACAGTTTCCATGTATGTGGTTCAAACTTTTCAAATGCATGGCAACCAAACGGCATTTCGCCACCAAGAATTTTTAATGATTGTTTGGGCGAATGCTCTATTGAAAAGTGCAAGGCTACTTCGTCAGTCGGTAGTTTAAAAATGGGGGAAAATATATTACCCCAGTATCTAAAAAAACCATCTTCGTGGTTGGTACCCCATGCAGCAACTTTTGATTTTGATAGCGTTAATAACCAATAGCATTTTTTGACTTTGCGCAAGGAAAAACCGCCGTTACCAACATTTTTAATTTTAAAATTTGTTCCAATAGTTCTGTTAATAAAGTTTAAAATTTTTGAGTATCCTTTTAAAAATTGCATCTCATTTTCTCGGTTTTCGTGAGGGAGAAGAGGTGCACCTATATAATCGTAATTTTGCTTGCACCAATACTTAAGGTCATCCTTAAACACGTAAACATCAAGTTGATAGATAAGTAAATACTGATAATCTAAAAAAGCCTTATAAAAATCTGGTGTAAGCATTAGTTTATTGTAACCCACTGAAGATTTAAAGTATATATCATTAAAATGTTCTGTTTTAAATAAAACGGCATTATCGGCCATTATTTTTTGATAATGCGTGGTATTTAAATTTTTTGAGCATGCAAAAACAATAGGGTAATCCTTTAAAATTTTGAGACATTGTTTTAACGAAATTACCTCATTAGCATTCAAGGTGGCTTTATGAATTGGAATTACTATTACAGCTAATTTATTATTCATTTTATTTTGCAGAATCTCAAGACCCTATTTTTAGCACCTTTTAATTTTCTAATCAAATATTTTGTGTTTGACTCGATAAATAAGTTGTTTCGTTCGTATATATCCGCTTTTTTATTACAACTTATCTTTTGTGGGTGGGTAATATTTGTTATTTCGTACTGTGCCATTTTAGACTGAATTGATTTAGCATCAAATGTGTGCGTTGCATTATCATCAAAACCAATATTAGATACCATGTTTTTCCATGGTATTATACATAGGCCATTGTTTTTCCATATCCAATACATTAGTTGATAATCCCATGTATCCAGGCCGTCTATAACAATACCTAAATTGTATTTCCATACGCTACGTTCACGGGTATTTGAAAAATTATAGTTAATAACATCCTTTATTGTTAATTCACTTTCCCCTTCAAGTTTTAAATTATAGCCTTGCCATGCTCTTTTCCATGTAGCCCAACCCCATACATGTGCATATTTTGAAAAATAGTAAGTCTCGGAATTTAACGGTTTAGGTTGATAACTTGTTCCGCAAATCATCATTACCTTAGCTACCTCCCTGTATTTGCTTAAAAGTGTTTCACAATAACTAAAAAAACTATCATTAGGTAGGCAGTCGTCCTCTAAAATTATACCTTCGTCAACATTTTCGAAAAACCAATTAATAGACTCCGATACCGCCTTCCCACAACCTAAATTTTCATCCCTAAACAAGGTTTTTAATTCGCAGTCCCAATTTATTAGCGTAGTTATTTCTCTGCACTGCTTACAAAGCTCAGCATCCTTTGTGTTGTTTTTGCGGGGGCCATCAGCCGCTATGTATAAATATTTAGGTTGTACGTTTTTAATCCTTTCAAACACCAGCATAGTTGTATCCGGTCGATTGAACATCAGCAGCAAAACCGGGGTATTAAAGCCACCTTTATTATCCATTTGCATCCCGCTTAATTAACAACCTTAGGTGTTTGTTATGCGCAATTATCTTTTTACGATTATACAGCAACGAAAAAAATGTACCTGAGATGGCTTTATAAGCTAATTTTTCGTCTAACGATTGTTTTTTGAACAGCATTGTAATAGACTGTTTTAAATACGACCGCCCCGAAGCCAGCAGCCAGCCATTAAGCACCTGTTCAATCGGCTTTACTTCGTTATGCAAAATATTGAAATAGCTGTTCAAGAGCACATTTGAGTAGCTAAGCCAATAATATAAGTTAAGTAAATACTTAATGTTTTGCCTTTGCAGTGGCACAAAGTGTTTGAATTGCAAGTTATCGTCTGCAATAATTTTATAACCCTTTAAATAAGCAACAAAGCAAAATTCAACGTCTTCACCGCCATTAAGTTTATTCCCTATACGTCCGGATGTAATAAGGTTCCAACGGTTATCAACTATATCATTAAAAACCGCTTTTTTATATACAGACCCTGCGCCATATAACCAATGTTCGGTATCTGCCTGCATTTGCGGGCCGTTAACATATTTAGCTTTATAATTGTCGATATCAATGTTAAAAGGCTGCTCTGGTTCAAATATACCGCAACCGCCTAAAACGCCAATATTGGGGTCTGATCGCATTATTTTAAAGGCGTTTTCAATATAATTCTCATTAAGCCAATTATCATCATCGCAAGTTAAAATATAGTCGAATTTAGCCTTGGTGACGCCTTTTAACAGTGCCTGTGTTTTACCTGTTATGGGTTGCTCAATTAATTTAAAGTTTATAGGCACATTGTATTTAGCCCACTCAGTTTTGGATGTCGCAGCGGTATCATCAGTTGACGCGTTATTTACTACAATAACCTCCCATGCTGTATTAGATGACGTAACCTGCATTGCCAGGTGCCTAAGTGTTTCGGGTAACCTTAATGCGCTGTTGTAACAACAGATGATTACGGAGATACCTGGGGCCTGATTATCCAATTATGTGCAATAAATATTATCCATTTTTGCTTTAAAAATGGGGTAGGCAAATAACTCGTTATACTTTTTAAGGGAGTTGTCGCCGTAAGTTTTACTCTTTTCTGTATCGCTCAATAAATTACGCACCGCGTTTATATTTTGCTCAAAATTTAAAGGGTCAGCTAATAGCCCGTTAACGTTATCAGTAACCGACTCTACCAAACCACCCACATTTGCAACAATACACGGTAAACTGTTGCGCATAGCTTCTAACACAGCAATGCCATGCGATTCGTTAAAACTGGGCTGATAATAAACCGCTGCTTTTTTCAAATAAGCTTCGGGATTTTTTATAAGGCCTTTAAAAGTAATATTGGGTTCGTTAACGGTTAAGTTTCGATAGTGCTCAAATTCAGGCCCGTTGCCCAGCCATATAAAATCGACATCGTTATTTGTTGCAGTTATTGCCTGTGCTACCTGTAGCCACATGGCAGGGTTTTTATTTTCATCAACCCGGCCAATGGTTAATACTGTTTTTTTATTTGCATCGGTTAATACGTTATCATCGCCAACGTCTTGGTGTAATAGGGTATTATGTATAGTAACAACGTAGGCTTGTTTATCGGTGTCTATTGCCCACTCTTTACAAAGCAGCTTATTCATGGCATCAGAAACTGCTATTATTTTTTTTTGCTTGCCTAAACGTACATTACAGGTATACGTTGTAAAAGGTGATATTGTACCACTGGGCAGCGTATGCAATATATAGGTAACTTTAATAAACGGGATCCAAAAAAGATAAAGGTGCTTTTCGGGTGCTACTGCCGAAATTGTAATATCAGCAAAGCCGTTTTTGATGCTCAAAAATAAAAGTCGCGTAATAGAGTAGGCTATTAACATGCCCTCCCTTATATTGGTAGAAAGCCGGTAAGTTAAACAAGCAAACTGATGCAAGCCCGGCAATATTTTAAGATTTAAATTATCGCCCGAATGAATATTTTGCAAATAAGGCAATTGATCTTTATCTGCTAATGCCAGTATCACCGAGCCGCTTTTAAAGTATTGAATCAGTACTTTTAAATGAGAGTTACTGCCACCTGTTTCAAATAGCTCTGTAAGAATAATATGTTTTTTCATGCAGTGCTTTTAGCCCAAAAAGTTAAGCACTTGGCAATAACGCGTAAATTTTGATTGGCTGATAAGTGTGACTGATATTGCGTTTTAAGCCTGAAAAAATCATATAGCATACCCGGGTGAAAAGCGGGGGCATTAATATAAAACGCAGCTATCAGGTTCCCTTTTTTTGAATTGATGTAATGCTCGAAAGCTTTATAATTCAGCAATAGTTGGTTGGATGCCAACACCGCATTTAGCCAGTTCAATACGTCTTTTAATTGCAGAAAACTCTCAGCCGGTTGATTGTTAATTACTATGTTGCTGTAAACTTTATCTTGTTGGTTTACCTGGCCAAGGCAGTTGCAAAGCATCGTAATTCGGCATCGTAAAGTATTTTGGTATTGCAGGGCTTTTTTCTGTTTTGAAACCTGGCTATCGTGGTCGCGATAGGTTAACAAAACTTCGGGTAAATTTGCTATACGGCCTTTGGTAGCCATCCTTGTCCATAATTCATAATCTTCTGCCGCTTCAAAGGCTTCGTTGTATTTTAAATTATTATCTAAAATAAATTGCCGCCTAAACATAACTGTAGGGTGCCCAAGTGCACAGTATTCTAATAAGGCAAGTTTTATATCCTCATTGTGCTGCGGATGCTCTACAACTACGCCCGACGAAAGCATTTTATACCATGTGCCGCATAATGCTACATCTGGGTTGTTATTTAAAAAAGTAACCTGCTTTTGTAAACGTTCGGGGTAGCTAATGTCATCGCCATCCATACGGGCGATGTATGTGCCTGTTGCAAGGTCAATTCCTATGTTAAGGCTTTCAATAAGGCCGGTGTTAATCAGTTTTATGATCAGTTTAATACGCGCATCATTATATCCGCTAACAATAGCAACAGTACTGTCGGTAGATGCGTCATCTATAATAAGCAGTTCGAAATCGGTAAGCGTTTGGCTTAGCATACTATCAATAGCTGCAGCAACAAAATCTTTGCAGTTGTAAACGGGCATTATAATACTAACCAGTGGCTTAGTCATATCCTTATCCAGCCGTCGGGTGTGATATTTGCCGCCTGTTTATTCAGCTCCTCATCTTTGAACCACCTTTCGGGAGCAATAACCATTTTTTGGGGATCGGGGTTTAGCCATGCTCCCCACCAGCTAAAACTGCTGTTAGCTATAATATGATGTTTGCATGCTGCCATTAACCTTAGGTCTTCATAGCCGCTTGTCTCATCATTTACATCAGCATAATGAGTTTGCTGTATTGGTTTTAAATTTTCTTTCGCCCAAATGATATCATCAGAAAACACGAAAAAAACTATATCTGTTATTTTAGACACAATTATTTCGATAGCTTGATGATAATAATTAAGCGAACAAATGCCATGTATATTTGCAAACTCGTCGGATTGAAAATCGCCGCGGCGTATGTGAATACTTACTGCATTACAGCTTTCTACATTTTTTAAGATGGCTTTATTAGCTTCGGAAGGATGATTTTTGAATTGGAGTTCTTTTCTGATCTCTTTTTCCTGATCAATAAAATATTGCTCCGATTGCCAGTAACCATCTATATACACCTCTTTTTGGGTTTTAAAATAAGCAGGGTTAAACTGTAAGCTTTTTTCGTGTATATAATAGGGTTTTGATGTAAATGGGAGCTTAAATTTTTTGTTTAACTGAATAGTATTTTTTTGAAGCAGCTCATCAATCTCTTGCTGTGAGGCTATTGATGCAGTAATGTTAAAACAATCTAATTCATACCGCCGGGAAGGGTTATTTTGATAAAATACAAGGTCGAATTTTAATGTACTATTATACTTAAGTGCCATTTTTTTGCCGAAGGCATATTGAAATAACTGATTCCCTAAGCCACCCAACAGTTTAACAATGATCATGCAAGCTGCTTTTTATAGAATATCTTTTTTGAATAATATAAAGAAGGCCTCTCTATGAGCATATAAAAAACATAGGCGAAAAATATGGCAATTATAGTTTCAAGAAAAAGCAGCAATAAAGGATAATCACTAACTGTTAAATGAAATTTATTTTGAATGATTGCAAGCAAGGCAAATATTAAAGTATGCGTTAAGTATAAAGAATAAGATATGTCGCCTAAAAAAGATAGAGGTTTAATTTTCTGCTTTAAGAATAGTATTAAAAGGCAAGCAGTACTTAACAACACAAAAACAGGTATGCCAAATTTACGTTCGGTAAATAGTAAAAATATTACCACCAGGCTTGCGTTAAGCCAATTTCTATCTTGATACAATGACACCAATGCGATGCCTGCGGCAAAGATAGGAGCGTAATTAAAAACCAAGTAATAACCATTTGGCCAGTTAGCAAAACCTAACAAACTAAATAAAAGAAGGAATATTGTTTTAAATATAAAGTTGCCGGATAAGAAATAAAGAGAGCCGATAATTAAATAAAACTGAAACTCGACACAAAGCGTCCAGAAGACGTGTGCATAAAAGGGATATTTAGTAAATGGCAAAACATAAGTTACATGCGCCAAAAATTGCAGCGGAATAAAATTAAAACTTGCTGTTTTAACCGGTGATATGGTAGCCAGGTATTTAAAAAAGAGCAAGGTTATAATCAGGGTGATGTAATATGCAGGATCTATTCGTAATGAGCGCTTAAGCAAGAAGGTAAAAAACATATTAGTTTTATACCCCGAATTAATAAGCGAGTAAATTATAATAAAGCCGCTAACTAAAAAGAAAACGTATACCCCGGTTTGGCCAAAGGTAAATATGTTTTTAAGCGTGGCGCTAATGTTTAAAGCTTGGCAATAATGGCATAAAACTACACCTAATGCAGCCATCCCCCTTAAGTATTGAATGCTTAATATTTTGTTGTTAATTGTTGTGCTTGTAATCGGCGAATAGATCAATAGTAAAATAATTAAGTGTTAATTATTGACCTTAATTTTTCGTGCGCTTCTTTCGCCTCATCCAAATCATAATTCCACCAACCGGATGCCATTAACACATGTACACCTTTGTCATCAAACCTATATTTTAATACTTTCGCAGGACTGCCGACAACAATCGCGTAAGGGGGCACATCTTTAGTAACTACAGAATTGGCACCTATTACCGCTCCGTCGCTAATTGTTACACCTCTTTTAATAATACAATCGACACCTATCCAGACATCATTTCCTATTACACATTCCTTTTGAGTTAGTGTATCATAAGGTGATTGGTAAAACCATGCGCTGGTTGATATTTTGTTAAGGTCATGTTCTCCGGGGCCAATACTTACATTATTACCTATACTGCAGTATCGCCCTATAATAGCTTTAGTTATATATGTATTACTTCCAATATAAGTGTAGCTACCAATACTGCAATGGTTATCAATAAATGTGTTTTCACCTATTTCGATGGTGGTATTGATTAAAAATTCAGTAGGTAAATTAGTTGAAATTTCTTTGTCTTTTTTCGCCGGATCGGGCAAAGCTATCTTTGTAACTTTTTTAAGTTGAATAAGAAGACGCTTAAGCAATGGCTTTATCATACACTCCCTTTGTTAAACATGTATTCTTATAATATCGTCTTGTACCAAAAAAGTATAACTGGGGTTATATTCTCTGACAATTTTCTGTAATTCGTTTATTGTAGGGTAGTCATGCTCTCCGTTAAAACAACGCGCATCGTCAATTAAAACCACATGGTTTTTTATTGGATTATTAAAGATGTGTTTCAGTTCTTTTATTATAGGGGTATTTAACTCACCTTTGGCTGTAATACCTTCAGAGTAGTGCCCATCTAACCAAAATAAACAAGGTTCAGTAACGTCAATTAATATTTCTTCCAAAACCAATCCGCTATCACCGTTATAAATTTTTATATGCTTATCGTTTGCAAACATATTGGCTGCATTTTTATAAAGCGTTTTATCAAGTTCGATTGATATTAATTTTTTAAAAATCTGTTTACTTGCGTTGAGGGTTTCGCCAAGGTAAGTACCCGTCTCAATAAATATCTTTGTGTTAAATTTGTTAGCATATTGGCGGATATTATCAATTTTATATAGATGTGGAGGCGGAAGAGGCTTACCATTTTGATACCAATTATCTAATATGAGTTTTTTGTCAATAAAAGCTTTTCTTTTAAGTTTCTGGCTGTTGTACCAGTTATAAATAAAGGTCTTTTTTATTAATCGCTTTATTGCTGATAGCATAATAATTATGGATTGTTAGATATATTGTTAACTGCTCCCCACTCTGGTGTCAGAAAAAGTAAGCCTGCTGATTTTGGCAAGGCTCTGTTGGTTAATTTTCCCCCGTCAACTATTTCAAACGAAATACAATCTTCAAGGTAATCGTATATCTCCGTACTTGATGTGTCGCCGGCATACAGGCTTAAGTAATAAGTGCCGGGATATAACCTTACATCTTTTAATATTATCTGGTATAAGTTTGTATCTGCTGCTGCAGTAACCTGGAAACCCGAATCAGCATCTATCATATTAGCTATCCGCACGCCATCTACTGTTTTTAATTCGACAGATGTTCTGACCAATTTTTGATTAGGGTTAACAAATTGCAGGTTAAATAGGATGTGTATGGAATCGCCTATGGAGAATACCCGGTTATTCTCGATGCTTCCCGTTTTTGAAAGATACACATCTTTAAATTTTACTTTTTGGTTGCCAACACGTAAAGGCGCGCCTTGGTCAAAGCTAATATAGGTTTCGGCAGTACGGTCAGATTTCAGATAATCATCTACCATTTTACTGGTAGGGCCAATACCGGCAACTTCGCCATTCTTAAGTGAGATGGCGCTTGTACAAAGTTGATTAATAGCTGCCATGTTATGACTGACAAAAAGTATAGTGCGCCCTTCGCCCTTGCTTACATCGCCCATTTTACCGAGGCACTTTTTCTGAAACTCGGCATCGCCTACGGCAAGTACTTCATCAACTATTAATATCTCACTTTCCAGGTGCGCGGCAACGGCAAAAGCCAGCCTTACATACATGCCTGATGAATAGCGTTTTACAGGTGTATCAATGTACCTGTCAACCCCCGAAAAATCGACAATTTCATCAAACTTACGCTTGATCTCGGCTTTACGCATGCCAAGTATAGCACCGTTTAAGTATATATTTTCTCGGCCGCTTAGTTCAGGATGAAAGCCCGTACCTACTTCAAGCAGGCTGGCAATTCGCCCCTTTACCTTTACCGAACCGGTAGTAGGAGAGGTTACCCTGCTTAAAATTTTAAGTAATGTGCTTTTGCCTGCACCGTTACGGCCAATTATTCCTACTGCATCGCCTTGTTGAATTTCAAAGTTAATGTCTTTCAGGCTCCAAACCACATCGCTTGTGCCTTTTTTGGTGCGATCGTTCAGCTCGCCTATTTTTAAAAACGGATCTTCCTGACCACGCATACGTGCCCAAAAGCGTTCCAGGTCGCGGGATATAGTTCCGGTGCCAAAATCGCCTAACTGATAGGCTTTTGAAAGGTTTTCAACTTTTATCGCTTTAGCCATTATACGGTATCAACAAATGTTTTTTCAACCTTATTAAATATGATTATGCCTGCAAAAAGCAATGCGGCAGTTACTATACTACTATAAGCTAATAACTCAAAGCTAAAACTCCCTTTACCTAAAAAGCCATACCTAAAAGTTTCTATAATGCCGGTAACGGGATTTAACTTTATTAGCCAACTGTATTGCGGGAATTTCGCCTCGGCTACAGATAGGGGGTAAACTACCGTTGTGGTGTACATTAATAAGGGTACACCAAAGCTTACTATAAAAGCAATATCGCGATATTTGGTTGTAACAGCAGATATGATCATACCCAACCCCAGGCCCTGTGCTGCAATCAATATGATAAGGAACGGTAGCAAAAGAGCATAAGCATTAATAGCTATGTGTGTGCCCTTTACATAATAAAATATAAGCAGCGCGAAAAAAAGAGCCATCTGCACACCAAATTTTACCAGGTTAGAGGCAACTATACTTAGCGGCATTATTAAGCGTGGAAAATATACTTTGCTCATTAAGCCCGCGCTATCTCTAAATACAGTTGATGTTTTGTTAAGGCAGTCTGCAAAGTAGTTCCATAATATGGTGCCAGCTAAATAAAACAAGGGTTGGGGTACACCATCGGTAGGTATTGCCGCCAATGTGCCAAAAACAAACGAGTAAAAAATAATGGTGATAACCGGCTGTACAAAAAACCATATAGGCCCCAATATGGTTTGCTTATAAAACGATACAAAATCGCGCCTTACAAACAGTAACAGTAGGTCCCGGTAATGCCAAACATCTTTTAAATGCAGATCGAACAACCCTGTTTCGGGTTTAATTTCAATATCCCAATCTTCGTTATCCGGTTGGCTCATCAATTAGTAATTGGGTTAATTTATCAATATAATTTTGCTCGCTAAAATTTTGGAGGCATTTATCTTGTAAATGTTGCCTGCGGCTAATAGTTAATGGTAGGGTTAAATTATCAATAATTGCTTTTTCTAACTCCGCTTCGTTATCGGTATTAATGGCTGTACCCAATTTCCCGTTTAGTATAGCATCAACACTGCCATCGGCATTACCGCATATTACCGGTAAGCCACATGCGAGTGCTTCAATAAAAACAATTCCAAAGCCTTCTTTTTTACTTGGTAAAACAAATAAATCGGCCATTAAAAAATGATCAACAAATTCTTGCTCGTTGATAAAGCCTGTTAATATAACCTGATCGCTCACCTTATAGTAGGTTATCAGTTTTTTTATACGCAATTCTTCAACTGTGTCGTACTGGCCTGCCAGCACATATTTAATATCGGCAAATTGGTCTTTAAGCCTGCTTATTGCCTTTATTACCATATCATGCCCTTTATACTGTTCAGAGTAGGCTAAACGCGATAGGGTAAATATAACATGGTTGGCAGGGGTTAAACCGTATCGTTTTAACAGGTAATCGGGCTTGGTAAATGTTTTGGGCAGCTTCATAAACGGATCTACCGCGTTATTCAATATTTCACACACTTCGGGCTTTATGTGATGCCGGGCTATCACCTGGTCTTTAGTAAACTTGCTTACACATATTACCTTATGGCATTTTTTAAGTAGCAATCGTTTATGATAGGGTAGTGGCCGCCAAATTTCGATGCCATGTGCTATCAACCAAACTCGACATTTAGGATTAATGTAGCTAATGATCAATCCTATCAATGCTAAGTTAATATGACTTAAAATTATAATATCCGGCTTTCGGGCAGAATAAAGTGACCCGCAAACGAACTTCAAACGACTATTGTTATAACCTTTAAAACTATTGCCGGTGACGTATTGCGGCATCACATCGCTGCAGTTGTCATACAATGACGATAGCTTAAAGTCCCATCCGTTTTTTTTACAGATATTTTGTAAGGAATGGGCAAGCGTACGGGTCATTTTTTGGATGCCGCCGGTAGTACTAAATGTTTGTAACGAAAATAAAACGATGTTTTTATACATACGTTTGTACCTGGTAAAGCGCATATGCCCGCGACCAATGCAACTCCCCGGTTTTGAATTTTCTAATTAGTTTTTTTGCCTGTGTGGTTTTATAAATACTCTCATCCCTTATCGCCTCATTATTTATCATCCATTGTTGTAATGGAAAGGTGAAGCCCATTTTAGGCCTGTTCCATACGGTTTCAGGTAACAGGTTTTTAAAACTATCGATCAATATTTTTTTAGGTTGCTTGCTGCTAAACCGTATATCCGGATGTATGGTCTCAATAAAGGCTTTAAAGTCTTCATCTAAAAATGGTACCCTTACTTCTAAACTATGGTTCATGCTCATTACATCGGTGTCTCGTAACAATTGGTTTTGCATGTACAAGTTGTTTTCAAACCAGGCAGCGTGTTGTTTATTATAATTGCCAAGATCAGGAAAGTTGTTAGACCCAAACAAGGTGTTATTTATATCCTGTTCTGTAGTGTCCAGAATTTGCGCAACCAATGTGGGATTGTATAGGCCTCTTAGAAATAGATAATCAGCTAAGGGGTGGTTATTTTTAAGGTATTCAAATTTTTTAAAACGATTGTTAGCAATGCTAATAACCGATGAAAACAAAGTGGGAAGTTTTCTTAAATAAGGCAAATATTTTATCCTGTTAAAAGATGGATAGCCACCAAAAAGTTCATCGGCACCAATGCCCGATAGTACAGCTTTTAACCCTGCCTGATGTGCATATTTGCTTATAAACCATGTATTGATGCCATCTGTAGTAGGCATATCCATTGCCTTTAAAATGTCAGGAAAGACATCTTCGAAATCTTGCTGTTGAACCAGGAATTTATAATTCTTACAATCTGTTTTGTCAGATACCACGTCTTGATACATGCGTTCGTCATACCTGTCTTCGTTAAAAAATACCGAAAGTGATTTAAGGCCGTCTTTCTTTTGTTTATCAGCTAACAAAGTGAGCAAGCTTGAGTCAATACCCCCGCTTAAAAATACCCCGATAGGCGCGTCGGCAATCAACTGGCGACTAACAGCTTGTTTTAATAGTTCGGCAATTCGCTGTGTAGCATCTTTCTCATTAGTTATGTAATTGCTTTTCTTGTCCTGTAGGTAACTTTCTATTTTATAAGTGCCATCATTTTGCCAGGTTAAAAAATGGCCTTTGGGTAAATTTAATACCCCTTTTAGTGTAGTGTGTGGTTCAGGAATATTCCCTAAGGCCAAAAGCCAAATAGGCCAGTTTGGGTCTGGCGTGGTAGCTATACCAGCCTTTTTTAGTGCGCGTATCTCCGAAGCAAATGCTAATTGTCCATCATTTATATAATAATATAATTGTTTAATGCCATTAGTGTCACGTACCAGCAAGGTGCGTTGCTTAACAGCATCATATAAAGCAAATGCAAACATACCCCTAAGCCTTGTAAAGGCTTGAGTGCCCCAAAACAGGTAGGCTTGTAAAATTACTTCCGTATCGGTATCTGACGAAAATTTAGCGCCAAGCGCTATCAATTCTTTCTTTAACTCTCTATAATTATAAATCTCGCCGTTAAAGGTTATCCAGGCTTTTTTATCAACGTCGGCCATTGGCATATGCCCGTTTGTACTAAGGTCTATGATAGATAGCCGGCGGTTGCCTAACGCTGTATTAGTTACGGCATCATAATAAACTCCTTCATCATCCGGCCCGCCATGTTGTAAGCTATCGCACATGGCTTGTACCTTATGCTTTATTTCTTCCCCGCTTAAGCGCTTATTTATTAATCCGGCTATCCTGCACATTGTTCACCTCTATTCATAGCTTCGCCCCGTAAGTCACAATTGTTTTTTGTAACTCATTATTTATTAGCCGATTAAAAAAACCAGCAACTGGTTATATGTTATGGCCTAAGCCAATTTATTAAATATAAAGATTAAAGCCTGTTTATTAATGATGCAGCAACATTAACTATAACCGAGCAACCCAGGTTATCAAGCCTTAATAATAATTGTTTTTGCGATTTGTACGATATTATTTCGCCTATAATACCTTTAAGTAAGCCAGCCTTTATCTCTATTTTTTCTCCTGGTTGTAAATTCTCTTCAGTAATCTCTAAGTCTAACGAGCTTGCCGTTAACAATTTCAGGTCTTCTATCTGCCTGTCGGGCATAGGCGTAATTTTGCCCGAAAAGTATATAAAGCGAGCTATGCCCCTGGTCATTAATACATCTGCCTGGGCACTATCCACAATACGCACAAATAAGTATGATTTAATTAAAGGTTCTTCAACCCATTTTTTCCTGTCGCTCCATTGCTTTATGCGACGCTGCAAGGGTAAATATGCTTCGATACCCTTATTAATTAGGGCGGCATATGCTTTTTTTTCGGCACGCGCATTTGTATACACCGGATACCATTTAGGTGTGCCTATGGTTGGTTTTAAAGTCATACTTTAAAAAAGCACGTTTATTATTTTAGCCAATTTTTTAAGCTCCACCATTTCTTTTTATCATTATCAACATAGTAGCCCGAGCTTTCGTAGCCACTGTAATCCGAATAATAATAATAACGGGTACCGTAATTTTCGCCCGTAAACTTGGTTGTGTAATACCTTGAGTGCAGCAGATCTTCTGAATAAGCATTTAGCACAATAACTGTATTGTCTAAATGGTATTCCTGTGCTATACGTTCGGGTATGATGGCGGAGTAAAATTTGGATTTGCCTGACCGGATAACAAATATATTGATATCGCTCATGCGTATAAGCGGGATAGCATCAGATACCAGGCCGATGGGTGCCGTATCTATCATGATAACATCATACCTTAACTTTAGTAGATTTATCATATCTATCATACGGGCACTGTGCAATAATTCAGATGGGTTAGGTGGCACAGGCCCCGATATTATAAAATCGAGGTTATCCTGACTCGATTTAAGGATAACATCGTCTAATGTAGACTGGTTAGATAAGTAAGTACTTAAACCCGTATCGTTAGGTACCTTAAACGTTTTATGCAGTTTAGAGCGCCTTAAATCTGCCCCGATAAGTAATACCTTTTTATCTATAAGCGATAACGTGCTTGATAAATTAACAGCAACAAATGATTTGCCCTCGCCGGCTACTTCTGATGTAATGCAAATTACTTTGCTTTGCTTTTCGGAAGCTATAAAATTTAAATTGGTACGCACCGAGCGAACGGATTCGGCAAATATGGATTTTGGTTTGCTTAAAGCAAGTACCTGGGCATTATCTTCATCAACCACATCAGGGAATTTTCTTATTACACCAATAATTGGTATGGTTGTAAGGCTCTCAATGGTTTCCTTATCATATATATAAGGGTTTAATATCCTTATTAATACAATAAGTCCTAAGCCAATAGCCAGGCCAAATATTATTGCAGATCGCCTGATATCATGTTCATTAGGTGATACCGGTGCGTAATTAGGCTGCGACTGCTCTAAAATGGTTGCGCCCGGTAAAATACCCGACCGGCTTATTTGTGCTTCAAGTTTTTTCTCAGATAAAAAGGAATATACCTTTTCGCTTATTCCATAGTCGCGCTGTATCGATATAAGTTCGCGCTCGGCTACCGGGAAAGTAGCTATCTTTTGGTTTAGCTGGCTTATTTGCGAATTAAGATATTTTAAGTTGTTGTTTATGCTTGTTATAGAGATATTAAGGTTATTTATTGCCCTGCTTTTTAATTGTATAATGGTATTGTTAACATCTTGCACCAACTGCGAATTAGGGGTAAAGGTTTTCAACAGGTCGTTACGCTGGCTAAGGGCATTATCAAGGCTGGTTATGATGCCTGATAATGTAGGATCAATTTGGCCCTGGCCAATATCAAGGTTAAGCGTTAAGTTATTTTTTTCTTTAACAATTTGCTGTTTAAGCTGATCAATTGCCAGCAATTGCAGTTTTAAAATAGATTGTTGCGATTCGAGATCTTTGGCCTTTTCTAACGCACCATTGGCCGAGCTTCCAACATCCATTAACTTATTTTTCTGCTTGAAGCGCTGTATCGACCCCTCCGAGCCCTCTACCTCGGTGGATAGGTATTTAAGCTGGCTATCAATAAAGTTGATCATTTGAGTAGCCGACTGCGTTTTACGGTTACGATCGTAAACAAGATATTCCTTCATTATGGCGTTTAACACGTCTGATGCAAAAACGGGATTTGCATCGGTTTCTGAAACGATAAGAATATTTGAATTTTTTATCGTTTCGGCAATATATAGCCCGCCGCGTGCACGCCCTGCAAGTTCTTCGGGTGAGTTAAATTTAAACAGGTAAACTGTGTTCTGGCTGCTGTTTTGAGGGTATTTAATACTGAAAGTTGTGGTGCCTATTGTTACAGGATTATTGTAAACGAAATTTTTTGAGACCTCTTTACCACCTTCGGGATAAGTAAGATTAAAGCTGCTTTTGTTAATAGGTTTAAAAGTTATTAATTCCCTATAAAAGTTTAAACTATCAAATTGCAGCTGTTCAATATCAAGTGGCTTTTGCGGATAAAGTTCACGTGTGCGAACGCGGCCCTCTATAAAAAAGCTAATAGGGTAGTTAATATCCTTAACCGCGTTTAAAATTACGCCATGGCTTTGTATTACCGATGTTTCGCTTTGTATCCTGCTGGTACCCCTTTCAGATGTGCTCACAACATTTACAAGCTCGGTTATCTCGGCTCTTTTTTCTTCGAGTTTTATGGTGCCCGCTGTAGCATAGGTTTTCGGGGTATACCATAAGTATATGTACGAGCCCAATATAAAAACAGCCAGCGATCCGGCTATCCAATACCAGCGGCTTATCAGAATTTTACCTATTTTAAAATAGTCAATTTCCTGATTAGGTAATTTTTTTATACCTTTTTCTGTTTCTTCCATTACCGGGTGCTAAGGGTATAAATAATTAAGGCCGTATTAAACAGCAGCAGCGCAGGTTGCACTATACTCGAGAAATTTTGAAGATTATCATTACGTATTGCGCGCTTGTTTTGCGATATGTAAACAATATCGCCGCTTTGTAAAATGGCCCTGGGGTCGTTAATAGATGAGATATTGCTCAGATCTATTTGCGTTACCTGGTTGCCATTACGTATAATTTTAATGTTTTTTTCGTTTGCAGTGGCATTGAGCCCCCCCGCTTCGCCAAGTAATTCAACAAGGGTAGTGTTATCCCTCATTAGTGGGTAGTTGCCTGGCGACTTTACTTCTCCCATTAATATCACTTTCAAGTTCATCACTTTTAGTTCTATAATAGGGTCTTTTAATAAATTATCACGGTAAAGCTTTTCAATAAGCTTGGTGGCCTCGGTACGTGTAAGGCCGGCAACCATAACATGGCCGATAACGGGTAAAGCTACACGGCCATCTTCCTCAACCTGGAACGTTTGCCCCTGGGAGGCTGAACCACCTGAACCCCCAGAACCACTGGTAGGTATTTCATCTGTTATATACTTTATACCTTGCAGGTTACGTATTTGCAACATGTCCTGCGGTTTAATGCGGTAACTACCCACTGTACCCCGGCTGGCTGCGGTTGACGAGGTATCAGTGGCTTGGCTCTTACTTTGAAAAAGAAGTTGATTTTGCTTGTAAGAGCAAGAACTGGCAATAAACATTATACTAACAATACAAGTAAAATATATAGCGCGCATATCAAGTAATTTACCGCTAATATTACTAATTAATTAGGCAGTAATTCCAAATTTACATAATTTGCATTTAAATTAAAGTATTTTCAATAGTGCATGATCCTAAAATTTCTTTAATTACAGTATCCTACAATGCACAAAGCACTATTAAACAGTGCATACAATCGGTAATTGCCCAGGATTATAATAACGTAGAGTATATTATTATTGATGGCGGGTCTTCAGATAATACGCTTGATATTATAAGTGAGTATAAAACGTATATAAGCGTACTTGTTTCTGAACCTGATAGGGGCATTTATGATGCCATGAACAAAGGTATTGCCCTGGCTACAGGAGATGTTATTGGGGTGCTTAATGCGGATGATTATTTTGCCGATAAAACAGTTTTAAGCAGTGTTGCCGGCGCATTTAAAATTAATGATATAGATATTATTTATGGTGATTTAGATTATGTAAAACCGGATGGTAATATTATTCGTAAATGGCGTGCAGGCCAATACAATAAAGGGATGTTTAATATGGGTTGGATGCCACCTCATCCCACTTTTTATTGCAAAAAGGAGCTTTTTGATTTGTTGGGGAACTATAGCCTTAATTTTGGTACTGCTGCAGATTATGAGTTAATGTTAAGGTTTATACATGTTAATAAACCCACGGTTTATTATCTGCAAAAGGTACTTGTTAAAATGCGTACCGGAGGAGTTAGCAATAAAAGTTATACAGGCCGAATTAAAGCATTGTATTATGATTTTAAGGCTATGAATAATAATAATATTATATTTTCGCCTATGGCATTGTTATTCAAACCATTGAGAAAGATTAAGCAGTTTTTTTAATTCGCAATTAAATATTTTTTTATAATTTCGCAAAGCAATTACCCCTAATTATAGTGTTGATGCAAGAGTATTTAAATACTTACTACATTTATTACGCTTTTATTGTAATGTTTTCAATCCTGATTACATTGCTTTCAATACCCTCTATTTTACACGTAGCGCGCACCCGTCATTTATATGATGATGTAGGCCATTTTCGTAAACAGCACGATCATGGTATACCTCGTTTAGGTGGCGTGGCCATATTTGTTAGCTTTACAATAACCATATTATTATTTAGTATTATCGATAAAACAGTACCTGTAAGCTCGTTACTTGCTTCAAGTATTGTGCTTTTTATAATGGGTTTAAAAGACGACCTGTCGGGCGTAAATTCCAGCACTAAGTTTTTTATACAAATTGGCGTAGCTACAATATTGGTTGTTTTAGGGAATATACGTCTTACCAGTATGTATGGCATGTTTGGCGTTTATGATCTGCCTTATGTAATCAGTTGTATTATATCTGTTATAGTTATTATACTTATCATTAACTCCTTTAATTTAATTGATGGTATTGATGGCCTTGCCGCCACTACAGGTATTATAGCTAACGGTACATTTGCAGCGCTATTTATCTATATTAAACATTACGAACTTGCGGCTGTGTCACTTACGATAGTAGGCGCTATCTTTGGTTTTTTAAGGTATAATATAACACCTGCTAAAATATTTATGGGCGATGCCGGCTCGCTATTAATAGGTTTAATATCGGCTATTATGGCTATCAGGTTTGTTGAGCTTAATAAGTTTACACCTAATAGCAGCCCCGCAGTATATTCGGCCCCTGCTATAGCGCTAACTATTTTGATAGGGCCAATATTTGATACCATCCGTGTCTTTATTTTACGTGTAGCAAAAGGTCGTTCGCCTTTTTCAGCCGACCGTAACCACATACATCACCGTATGCTTAGGCTTGGTTTTAATCATTTGCAAACCACGTTGACATTGGGCGGCCTTAATGTAATAATGATTGTAATGGTAGTATTGTTAAGCGGTTTAGGTAACCTCACTCTAATGATATCCGTGCTTGCAATTGCTACCCTGTTTAACTGGGGTATCACCTTTGCGCTGCGTTCAAAAGAACGCGAAAGCACGGCATTGCGTAACCTTTTTGTTTAACCGGTTTGTAATAATTGGTATCTGCTTTCAGCAAAACCTTATCCCTTTATAATTTTACTTAGTTTTGCATCCTTAATTTAAAGTAATGAGGATAGCTATAAACGGTTTTGGCCGTATAGGCCGTATTTTTTTAAGATCGATCCTTTCGAAACCCAATATAGAGGTAGTGGCTATTAACGATTTAGCCGATACCAACACTCTGGCTCATCTTTTTAAGTATGATTCTGTTCATCGCGGATTTAAGGGTACTGTAAATAACGATACCGACCACTTATTTATTAAGGACCGTAAGATAAAGGTGTTTGGCCAAAGCGACCCTGCAACTTTGCCATGGAAAGAGCTGGATATAGACTTGGTAATTGAGTCGACAGGTAAATTTGCTACTGAAGCTGGTGGCGCTAAGCATATTGCAGCCGGGGCAAAGCAAGTAATTATATCTGCCCCTGCCGATAAAACGGTTCCTACAGTAGTTTTAGGAGTAAATGATGGTGATATAGACCTGCGGTCGCCTATTTTGTCTAACGCATCGTGCACCACCAACAATGTGGCCGCTATGGTTAAGATATTAGACGAAAACTGGGGCATAACCGATGGTTATATTACTACAGTACACTCGATGACCGGCGACCAAAACCTGCACGATGCCCCTCATAAGGATTTGCGCAGGGCAAGGGCAGCATCGGCATCTATTATACCTACCACCACCGGCGCTGCAAAGGCAATTACCAATATATTTCCGCATTTAGATGGGCACTTAGGTGGTGCAGGCATACGCGTACCGGTACTAAATGGCTCATTAACAGACTTTACCTGTAGCTTAAAACAATATCCAACCGTGGCCCAAATTAACAGCGCGTTTAAAGCGGCAGCCGATGGGCCAATGAAAAATATTTTGGAGTACACCGAAGACCCAATTGTATCTACCGACATTTTAGACAACACCCATAGCTGCATTTTTGATGCTCAGCTTACTTCAATAGTTGGTGGCTTGGTTAAGGTGGTGGGTTGGTATGATAACGAAATGGGTTATAGCAGCCGCCTGGCGGACTTGGTTGAAAAAATAAGCCTGTTACCCCAATGATAAAATTTATAACAGCCGACGATGTGCTGCCTATTCGTAATGAGGTATTGCGCGATGGTAAATTAACGCCTGATGAGTGCCGTTTCCCTAATGACCATGCGGAGGATGCTTTTCATTTAGGTTATTACAAAAACGGCGAATTGGCCTGTATCGCATCCTTTCATCCACAAGCCTACGGAGATTTTACGGGCAAAGCCTATCAACTCCGTGGTATGGCAACCATCGCGCAATATCGTGGTACGGGCTTGGGTAATATGCTTGTTAACTTTGCTATTACCTATCTGCGGGGGCAAAAAGTAAATTACCTATGGTGCAATGCCCGCAAAAAAGCGCTCGGCTTTTATTTAGGTGTTGGTTTCGAAGTTGTATCTGCCGAATTTGATGTGCCGGGCATTGGCCCGCATTATGTAATGTATGTTAAGATACAATGAAATTTTAAGCCTTTTTAAACACCTTTTTAACTTTAGGGTTGGGTATTAAAATAAAATTGTTCAATTTGCCGCCTTTGAAATCATACATAATACTTTATGAAAACAATAGATCAGATCAGTTTTAACGGTAAACGTGCCCTAATTCGTGTGGACTTTAACGTTCCCCTGGATAAGGATTATAACATTACCGACGATAACCGGATGACCGCGGCCTTGCCAACCATCAAAAAGATTTTAAAGGATGGCGGTGCCGTTATTTTAATGTCGCATTTGGGCAGGCCAAAAAATGGGCCTACCCAGGAATTTTCTTTAGAACATATTGTAAAACACCTGTCTGATCTTTTGGGTCAGCAAGTACAATTTGCTGATGATTGCATTGGCGAAGATGCCATTGAAAAAGCAAAGGCTTTAGGTAAAGGCGAAGTGCTTTTGTTAGAGAACCTTCGTTTTTATAAAGAGGAGGAAAAAGGAGATAAAGATTTCGCCGAGAAGCTATCAAAGTTAGGTGATATATACGTAAACGATGCTTTTGGAACTGCGCACCGTGCGCATGCCTCTACAGCGGTTATAGCGCAGTTTTTCCCTGATGCTAAGTACTTTGGATACCTGATGGCTGCCGAACTTACCAATGCCGAAAAGATTTTAAACGATGCACCTAAGCCTTTTACAGCTATTATGGGTGGTTCAAAAGTATCTGATAAGATAGAATTGATTGAAAAACTGCTGGATAAGGTTGATAACCTGATCATTGGCGGCGGTATGGCTTACACCTTTGCTAAGGCAGATGGCGGCAACATAGGTACATCCTTAGTTGAGGCTGATAAGTTAGACCTTGCCCTTAGCCTGGTTAAAAAGGCGAAAGAGAAAGGTGTACAATTGTTATTACCTGTTGACAACGTTATTGCGGATGCTTTCTCAAATGATGCCAATACCGATGTGGCCAAAACCGGCCAGATACCTGATAAATGGATGGGCTTAGATATTGGTCCTGAAACAGTTACGTTATTTAGCAAGGTGGTTGAAGAATCAAAAACCATACTTTGGAACGGCCCTATGGGTGTGTTCGAGATGGAGAAATTCCTGGTTGGTACAAAAGCAATTGCCGATGCGGTTGCCAAAGCTACCGATAACGGGGCATTCTCGTTAATAGGCGGTGGCGACTCTGCAGCTGCGGTTGCTAAGTTTGGCATGACGGAGGATGTAAGCTACGTATCTACAGGTGGTGGTGCCTTATTAGAATATATGGAAGGTAAGGAACTGCCTGGTGTTAAGGCGATTAATGAATAATTAATGCTCATTCGCGATTTTAGTGAGAACGACCGAGACAGGCTGCGCAGGATATACCTTGACAGCCGCCGGGCAACTTTTCATTGGTTAGATACCAAGGCATACAAGCCGGATGACTTTGATGCAGATACCGAAGAGGAGCGTATTATAGTAGCCGTAAATGATAAGGACGAGGTGTTGGGCTTTGTATCTATATACCTGGCAAACAACTTTATACATCACCTGTACATTATACCCGGCTTAGAAAGGCAGGGCATAGGCAAAGCCTTATTAGGTGCCGCAGTAACACTTTTTGACTTGCCGGTAAAGCTAAAATGCCTCAAACGGAACGAGAATGCCTTAGGCTTTTACAAGGCCAACGGCTGGCGCATACAGGCTGAAGGTACCGATACTAATGGCGAATATTACCTGCTAACCAACTGGTAAAATAAACAAAAAGCTCTCCGCAATATGCGGAGAGCTTTTTGTTTAAACCCTTCGTTATTCTTCGCTTTTTTTCGTGTTAATGGGGGATTTTTTCGTTATTTTTCGTTTTAATTGTTGTGGCCGGGCTAACTAATATAACATAAATTTTCATATAAAAAAGTGTTTTGAGGGTAAAAGCCTTAAGACGCGTTTTTCTTTTTACTCCTGCCTCAAAAAAATACTTGCCGGGGTAATGCTATATGGCCTATATTTAATGTTCCTAATCAATCATAAATGGCTGTTAATATAAATACGAATGGTGCTGCCGAACATACCTACGACGCTATTGTTATTGGGTCGGGTATTAGCGGTGGCTGGGCCGCAAAAGAGTTATGCGATAAAGGCTTAAAAACGCTGGTGCTGGAGCGAGGCCGCGATGTAAGGCATTTAAAAGATTACCCTACCGCCACTAAAAACCCATGGGACTTTCCGCATAGGGGTGAGTTGCCGCTGGCTGTAAAGACCGAGAACCCCATTGCCGATAGGTGTTATGCCTTTACCGAGGCCACCGAGCACTTTTTTGTAAAAGATAAAGATCACCCATACGAGCAAAAAAAGCCGTTCGATTGGATACGCGGGTACCAGGTGGGTGGTAAATCGTTACTGTGGGCAAGGCAAACCCAGCGCTGGAGCAAGTTTGACTTTGAGGGACCTGCCCGCGATGGCTTCGCGGTTGACTGGCCTATACGCTACGACGATATTGCCCCATGGTATAGCCATGTAGAACGCTTTGCAGGTATATCGGGCAATAACGATGGTTTAGAAACCCTGCCTGATGGCGAGTTTTTGCCACCCTGGCAAATGAACGTGGTAGAGAAAGCCATGCAGCAACGCATAATGGCTGCCTACAAAGATAGGGATGTGATCATAGGCCGCTGCGCGCATTTAACACAGCCCAAAGAGATACATTTACAGCAGGGCAGGGGCCAGTGCCAGGCCCGCAGCCTGTGCGACAGGGGCTGCCCCTTCGGTGGTTACTTTAGTTCCAACTCCTCAACCCTTCCATGGGCGGCTAAAACGGGTAACTTAACCCTGCGGCCCGATTCGGTAGTGCACTCCATTATTTACGATGAAACGCTGGGCAAGGCCACAGGGGTAAGGGTAATAGATGCGCATACCAAAACAGCCACCGAGTATTTTGCTAAGATCATATTTGTTAACGCGGCTACCTTAAACAGTAACCTTATATTGCTTAATTCTACCTCGTCGCGTTTTCCGCAGGGATTAGGTAACGATAACGGCTTGCTGGGCAAATACATCGCCTTTCATAACTACCGCGGGTCGTTAACGGCTACTATGGATGGGTACCAGGATGCCTACTACTATGGCCGCCGCCCAACCGCTGTGATGCTGCCCAACTTTAGGAACGTGCGCAAACAGGAAACCGACTTTTTACGCGGCTACATGACCTTTTATACCGCTACCCGCGCCGGATGGGGTCACCAGGCTACGGGCGAGCAGATAGGCGCGCAGTTTAAGGATGAGGTATCGGAACCGGGCAATTGGGGCATATACATGATGATGCAGGGCGAAACCATCCCGAAGGAAAGCAACCACATCAGCCTGAGTAAAGATAAAAAGGATGAATGGGGAGTGCCGCTGTTATCATTTAACGTAAGCTACGATGATAACGACGAAAAGATGCTGAAAGACTTTTTACAGCAGGGTGCCGAAATGCTGGATAAAGCCGGTTGTAAGAACATAACACCTAACGATACCAAACAGGCACCGGGGCTGGATATACACGAGGTAGGCGGTGCGCGCATGGGTAACGATGCCAAAACATCATTACTGAACAAGTATAACGCGCTGCATGCCTGCCCCAATATTTTTGTAACCGATGGCGCCTGTATGGCATCAACCGGTACCCAAAATCCATCGTTAACGTTTATGGCGCTAACGGCCAGGGCGGCCAACTACGCGGTGGAGCAATTGAAGAAAGGGAATGTATAATGAATTGCATTTTTGTATTTAACCACTAAGAGCACTAAGAAGGCGCGAAGACCATTGAGGCAAAAGCTTTGCGCCTCAGAGCCTCCTTTGTATTCTCTGTGTTTAAAAATCACCGCACGTAACTATTTTGCTATAGCCCCAATTCATAGGGGCTTTTTTATTTTATTCAGTACTTTTAAACTATTAAACTAACACCCATGAAGAAAACCATACTTTCAGCTTTATGCCTTTTGCTTTCGGCTTACACCTTTGCGCAGGGCGATGCCGCTTATGTGAAAGAAAACTATACCAAGTACGAGTACAACGTACCCATGCGCGATGGTAAAAAGCTGTTTACATCCGTTTACGTACCAAAAGATCAAACCAAAAAATACCCCATCATGATGGACCGCACGCCTTATAGTGTGGCCCCTTATGGTTTGGATAAATACAAGGGCAGCCTTGGTCCCTCGGCGCAGTACCTGCACGATGGTTTTATATTTGTTTACCAGGATGTACGTGGCCGCTGGATGAGCGAGGGTATTTACGAAGAAATGACCCCCGAGCTGGAAGTGCACAAAACCAATAAGGATGTAGACGAAGGCACTGATACCTACGACACTATTGACTGGCTGCTTAAAAACCTGCCCAATAACAATGGTAAGGTAGGGGTTTGGGGTATATCGTACCCCGGCTTTTATACTACCACGGCCTTGCTTAGCCGCCACCCGGCGCTGGTTGCCGCATCACCGCAGGCACCCATTGCCGACCTGTACCGCGACGACGCTTTTCATAACGGCGCCTTTATGCTGGTGGCCAACTTCGGCTTTTAACCCGGCTTTACTAACAGACAGGACGATAAACCCACCCAGCGCCGCGCCAAAGGTTTCGACCCGGGCGAAAAGGACGGTTATAAGTTCTTTTTGGATATGGGCAGCATGCGCAACTCTAATGTAAAATATTATAAAGACACCATACGCTTGTGGAACGAGATGATGGACCACCCGGACTACGACCAACACTGGAAAGACCGCAACGTATTAACCCACCTGCACGATATTAAAACCGCTGTATTAGTTACCGGCGGATGGTACGATGCTGAAGACTTGTATGGTGCAATAAACACCTACAAAGTATTGGTTAAAAACAACCCAACCACGCCTGTTTACTTTGCTATGGGCCCATGGGTACATGGCGGTTGGGCACGCGGCAACGGCGACCATTTAGGCGATGTCAGCTTTGGCGGGCCAACAGGTCCGCAATATCGCGAGAAGGTGGAATTTGCCTTTTTTAGTCATTACTTAAAAGGCACCCCGCTGGATATTGCCAAAGTAAACACTTTTGAGACCGGCGTAAACCAATGGAAAACATCGGCCGCATGGCCGCCAAAAGAGGCGGTAGAAAAAAACCTTTACTTTTTACCGGGCGGTAAGCTAAGCTTTACCGCGCCAACCAAAGCTAAGGATGATTATAAAGAGTTTGTAAGCGACCCGGCTAACCCCGTACCGTTTTGGGATGGCATTACCGATGATATGCAGCGCGAGTACATGACAGCCGACCAGCGCTTCGCCGAAAAACGCCCGGATGTATTAACCTACAAAACCGAGGTATTGGATAAAGATGTTACCATAGCCGGTAATATTTGGGCCAACCTAAAAGTAAGCACTACCGGCACCGATGCCGATTGGATAGTAAAAATACTGGATGTATACCCCGATACCGCCGCCAATAACCAGTTTACGGGTAAAGAGGTAAAGATGGCCGGTTACGAGCAAATGGTACGCAGCGAGGCCATGCGCGGCAAATACCGCAACAGCTTTAGCAAACCCGAGCCCTTTGTGCCCGGCAAGGTAACACCGGTAAATTTTGAGCTGCAGGACGTGCTGCACACCTTTAAAAAGGGCCACCGCATAATGGTGCAGGTACAAAGCACCTGGTTCCCGCTGATAGACCGCAACACCCAGCAGTTTCAGGATATTATGAAGGCTAAGGACGATGACTTTAAAAAAGCCATGCACCGGGTGTATAGCTCAAAAGCGCATCCAAGTTATTTAAAGGTGAGGGTGATGTAAGAATGTGGATGCATAAGGAAACAAATCCTGATTTTGAAAAAAGCCGAAATATCATTTTTAAAATATTGATACCGATGTTTGTTGTACTTGCCTGCTTTGTGTTTTGGGTAGAAAGAAATGAACCAACTGCCAGGGGATCGTTCTTATTAAGAGCTTCTGAAATGACATTTAATGGTACAGTAGATTCTATATATAATGATGTAACTAATCATAACACTACAATGGTTATTCTATCGGATAAATATCGGTATGGTCTTTGGACAGAATTGATATTTAAAATTGAGTTGGGTGATTCTCTCAGCAAATCAAAGGGCTCTTTGAAAGTCAAGGTTTTTAAAACAAATGGGCAACAGTATATTTTCGATTATAAGAAATTAGCGGATAGTCTATTTAAATAAAATTTTTGTCCCCTCAGGGTCCTAAATGAGAGACCTTGAGGGGACAGAAAATTACTTACCTTGTAATCTTATCAAACTCTCACTAGCGCACGCGTGCCGTGTGTGACTAACAAGATACACCACCACGGTATTGAGATCCGTTTTGTCCCCTCAGGGTCTCCGGTACGGGACCCTGAGGGGTTGACCCTGCGTGTTGGTGACCTAGGGGGACGGAAAGATAATTAACTAATTTTCGAAAAATGAATATCCATAATAAACCACTTTTCTATATTGGTGCTATATTAACTTTTGTAGGCACTTATTTGGATTATTCTAATAATGTATCTAATATAGTCATATACATTTGTTTAATCTTAGGGTTACTTTTTATGCTATTGGCATTTAGAAAGTCGAAAGACGAAAGCGATAACAGTAACAGTTAAACCATGCGTGTTGGTGAACCTCAGGGTACTCTACGAGAGACCCTGAGGGGACGGAATATATATCTTATTTGTAACTTTATGAAACATACTCTCTACGCCACCAAGTGGTAAGATTTAATGATAGAATATGAGAAGTATAAATTTCAAGCCTGTATACCTAACAAAATTAATAACCCGACTGATTGTATTGGGGATTATGATTGCAGCGGTTATATTCCTCAAGTTTAATATGGAGACGGAGTTTGCCTATTGTTTAAGTATGTTTATATTTTTTGTAGGTGTTTTAATAGTCTTTTATTTAAATCAATTGCACCCCGAGCGCATTGATTTGGATATAGATCAGTTAACAATCATCTATTTTAATAAAATGTTTTTCAAAATCCCCCCAAGAACACTTGCGACAAACAGCATTAAGCTTATCAACCTTAAAGACAGGTATTTACTAATAAGCCAAAATGAAACGATAGCAAAAATTAGTGTCGGTGCTATAGAAGAAACAGAGTTACAAATTCTGGCCAAAATGATCATGCAGATTTAGAATAAATGCATTAGTTCGTTTAGGCTTGTATCTACAACGACTTTGCGCGGAGTGATAGCGACAAAGCAATCTCATAGCTATGCATAACCGCCGTGTCTATCAGCAGATGCTCATTATAGCAATTACGCGCGGTTAATTACGTTAATAAATTAAGTAAACATTATGCAACCCATCAACCTCCAAATTAACGCCATACAGCACATCGGCATCCCGGTAACGGATATAAAGGCATCCGAGGCATTTTACAGCCGCTTGGGCTTTGCTAATGTAATGCAGGCGGGCTTTACCGATGGCGGGCAACCCGGCGCTTGTATAATGATGAAACGCGGCGATATGGTGATGGAGCTTTACCAACTACCCCAACATGGCCTGGCCGAAATACGCAGCCGAAAAAATGGACATATAGACCATGTAGCCTTTGATGTACCGGATATAGACGAAGCTTTTACCACTCTTAAAAATGCCGGCTTTAATGTAATAGAACCCGAACCTTTTTTTTTGCAATTTTGGGAGCGGGGCTGCAAGTACTTTAACATTATAGGGCCTGATGGTGAACGGCTGGAGTTTAACCAGATATTGTAGCGTTTTTATTTAAACCTGCGTAATATTGTTAAACCCTAAAATGATGCGCAAAATACTACCCCTTGTTTTACTGGCAACCATTTGCTTAGCTGCCTGCAACAAAGCTACCCACAAACCGGGCTGCCCAACCAACCAGGTTTGTACCGCGCTTTTTGCTACCGTTAACGTAGCCTTTGTTGATAAGGACGGCCAAATTGTTAATGTGAAGAATGTTACTATTACCAACCTGCGCACCGACTCGGCAATTGTAATAGATAATATTACCGGGCCAAGTATTTCTCCGCATATCATTACTATTGCTACCGATGCTAACCGCCAGCAATTCTCAACCGAGGGCGACAATGTAAGGGTGGTAGCTACCGATGTGGTTACCAATAAAACCGCGACAGCTATGTTTAAAATATCGGGCGGTTGCAATTGCCATGTAGATAAAGTTGCCGGGCCGGATAAAATAGTATTCGAGTAAGCCTGCCAACAAATGGGCTGTTATGCTGTTGAGGGTATATATTAAAAACACTTACCTATGAGCCGTTTACGTTTATTACCATTTTTGCTGATCATAGCAGCCCTATCGGCATGCAGTAAAAAAGTGCAAACCACAGGCTGCCCAACCGGGCAAATGTGCACCATGATATTTACTACCATTGGCGTTGAGTTTGTCGATAGCGCGGGTGTGGCTGTAAAAGTTAAAGATGTTAATGTGGTTAATCAACGCACCAATACGGCTATAATAGCATCGGGCATCAACACGCCCGAAGATTTTGCCGGGCAGTATGTGATAGTTACCGATGGCAATAAAAAAGAACTCTCTACCCAGGGCGACGACGTTAAGATAACCGCTACATCTGTAGCTACCGGCCAAACTATATCGGCGATGTATAAAATTTCGGGTGGCTGTAATTGCCATGTGGCCAAAGTTGCCGGCCCCGAAAAGATAGTTTTTACACAGCATAATAAGTAAGCCCTTTTTGCCTTAAACGATGTTGCAAGTATGCGGCTTAATAGTAGCTTTGTATAAACCTGATTTTAAAATGAGCATAAAAACGGCATTATTAATTGGTGTTACATTTTTAGCTATAGCTTCATGCAAGCAAGCGAAAAAGGCTGATTCCTCAGCTACAACCGAAACAGATTCTACTTCATATAACGAGCCATACCGCCTGCAGGCCCACTGGTCGCCAAAAGCCAAATGGACAAACGACCCTAACGGGATGGTGTATTATAAAGGCACCTATCATTTGTTTTACCAGCATTTCCCCGACTCGACCGTTTGGGGGCCAATGCACTGGGGCCACGCCACTAGTACGGACCTTGTACACTGGAAACAGCAGCCAATAGCCCTATACCCGGATAGTTTAGGCTATATATTTAGCGGAAGCGTGGTGGTGGATGAAAAGAACACATCTGGTTTTGGCAAGGATGGCAAGGTGCCGCTGGTGGCTATATTTACCCACCACGACCCTAAAGGCGAAAAGGCAGGTACATCGGTATTCCAAAACCAAAGCCTGGCCTATAGCCTTGATGAAGGCCAAACCTGGACGAAGTATGCCGCTAACCCGGTACTTAAAAACCCCGGCATTAAAGATTTTAGGGACCCCAAGGTATTTTGGTACGCCCCGCAAAACAAATGGGTGATGAACCTGGCCACTAAAGACCGTATCACCTTTTACTCGTCGGCCGATTTAAAGAGCTGGACGAAGGAAAGCGAGTTTGGCGAAAAACTGGGTGCACATGGCGGTGTATGGGAATGCCCGGATATGTTCCCGCTTAAATTAAATGGCAAGGAGTATTGGGTATTGCTGGTGAGCATAAACCCCGGCGGTACCAACGGCGGCTCGGCAACCCAATATTTTGTGGGCGAATTTGACGGCCACGCATTTACACCTGCCGATACCCAAACCAAGTGGATAGATTACGGCCCCGACGATTATGCTGGCGTAACCTGGGGCAACACCGGCGACCGCAAGATATTTTTAGGCTGGATGGGTAACTGGCTTTATGCCAACCAGGTGCCTACCGTAAAATGGCGCAACGCCATGACCATTC
Source organism: Inquilinus sp. KBS0705 (assembly GCA_005938025.2). NCBI lineage: Bacteria > Pseudomonadati > Pseudomonadota > Alphaproteobacteria > Rhodospirillales > Rhodospirillaceae > Inquilinus > Inquilinus sp. KBS0705. Next base: position 89,864 of record VCCI02000001.1, read on the forward strand.
CGCGCGAGCTATCGTTAAAACAGGTTGGTAACACCGTATACCTGGCATCGGCACCGGTACAGGAACTGGATGATATAGTGAACGCCAACAACAGCATCGACGACAAGATATTAGCTAAAGACTATGACCTGTTCAGGATAATTGGGAAATCGTATAAGCAATACGACGTTAAATTTAACCTGGACGAGGTGAAAGATTATACTATTAGCTTATTAAATAGTACCGGCGATACTTTAATTGTGGGCTACAACAAAAAATCAAACCATTATTATGTCGACCGTACAAAATCGGGCTTAAGCGATTTTAGTAAGGACTTTGCAACGGTAGCTAAAGCGCCACGCATCGCAACAACGCCCTCTTCTGCTGTGGAGGTATTGGTCGATGCATCATCTATTGAGGTATTTGCCGATGGAGGGTTAACCAACTTTACCGCCGTGTTTTTCCCTAAAAAGCCCTATACAAATATCAGGATAGCAGCACCCGGGACGGGAATTAAGGATGTAGAGTTAAGATCTTTAAAATCTATCTGGAAGTAAGCAAAGCTTACTCCAGCACTACTGTTTTATTTTTAAACACAAATACGCGGTCGTCAAAAACCAGTTTAAGAGCTTTTGCTAATACCGCGGTTTCTATTTCTTTGCCGGCTTTTACCATATCGGCCACGGTAAGTGAGTGGTTGGCGGGTATTATTTGCTGCGCGATGATAGGGCCTTCGTCTAACTCATCGGTAACGTAGTGGGCTGTTGCACCTATTAGTTTTACACCCCGTTCGTAAGCCTGGCGGTAAGGGCTTGCACCTGCAAATGCCGGTAAAAACGAGTGGTGTATGTTGATGATCTGCATAGGGTAGCGGCTCACAAAATTGTGCGATAGTATGCGCATAAATTTGGCCAGCACCAAATAATCATAACTGTACTTGTCGGTAATAGTAATTATCTTTTCCTCGAAAGCGGCATTATCACCGGTAGATTCCACCAAGTAAAAAGGTATATTAAAACGCTCGCATATGTTTTGCAGGGTGTTATGGTTGCCAATAACGCATTGCACCTGCGCGCCAAGGGTGTTAAAGTAATTACGCACCAATATATCGGCAAGGCAGTGGTACTCTTTGGTAACCAGCACAATAACCTTTTTTTGTGGTAAGGGGTTAATTTTAACTGTCGCCCCCTCAGGCAGCAGGTTTTTCAGGTCGCTTTCCAGTTCGTTGGCGCCGTCGGCTTTGTCTACTTCCAGGCGCATAAAAAATATGTTTTCGGTATTGTCTACATGCTCGTGCATGCTAACAATATTAAATTGCTTTTGGGCAAGCAGGCCCGATATGGCAGCTACAAGTCCTACACGGTCAGCACATTGTATAACAATTATCATTTATCGTTTAAAGTAATAAGGTTTCCAAAGCTATAATTTAAGTAAAATATAAAACACAAAACACCACAAAAAATGTTGAAAACTTTTAAGTGGTAAAAAGTGGTAAAAAGTGGTAAAAGTAATATACTTTTACGTTACAAAAATTGTTGACCAATAAGAATGTCCTATTTAACCGGAGAATTTGATTGTAAACTGGATGCCAAAGGGCGGATGATGATCCCTGCGGGCCTCAAAAAACAGCTTCCAGAAGCTGAAGGAGAGGGTCTTGTGATCAATCGTGGCCTTGAGAACTACCTGGTTATTTACACCAAAAAGGAATGGGACAAAAAATTGGACGAACTGAGCAAACTTAACGAATACGACAGAAAGGCCATCAAGTTTGTGCGTTATTTTACCGGTGGTGCCACTGTTTTACTACCCGATAGTGCCGGTAGGGTTAATTTGCCAAAAAATTTGTTGGATTATGCAGGCATCAGCGGCGATGTTGTTTTAACCTGCATGTTAAACAAGGTTGAGGTTTGGGATAAAAAGGCCCATCAGCAAATGATAAGCAACGAGCCCGAAAACTTTGCCGAACTGGCCGAGGAAGTAATGGCGAATAAAGGAAGGGGGCGCGATGAGTAATTACCATACCCCTGTTATGCTGGCAGAATGTATTGAAGGTTTAAATATTAAACCCAACGGTACTTATGTTGACGTAACCTTTGGCGGCGGCGGCCACTCGCGCGCGATAATGAAGCATTTAGGTAAAGATGGCCGTTTATTGGCCTTTGACCAGGATGCTGATGCCCAGCAAAATGTAATAGAAGATGACAGGTTTACTTTTATAGACCAGAATTTTAGATACCTGAAGAATTTTTGCCGTTTACACGGCGCTGTCCCGGTTGATGGCATATTGGCCGACCTTGGCGTATCATCCTACCAGTTTGACCAGGCCGAGCGCGGTTTTTCTATCCGTTTTGATGCAGAACTGGATATGCGCATGAACCAGGCATCAGATCTAAGCGCTAAAGAAGTGGTAAACACCTATAGCGAGGCCGACTTGCACCGAATATTTGGTATGTACGGCGAAATACAAAATGCAAAATCGCTGGCAAAAACCATTGTAACCGCAAGGCTTAACGGCCCGATAGTTACGGTTGCCGACCTGAAGAACGCCATTGGTAATTTGATCCCTCGCGGTAAAGAGAATAAATATTTAGCCCAGGTTTTTCAGGCGCTGCGAATTGAGGTGAACCAGGAACTTGAAGCACTTAAAGACTTTTTAATACAATCTGCCGAGGTTTTGGCCGTGGGCGGCAGGTTGGTAGTAATGTCGTACCATTCGCTGGAAGATCGTTTGGTAAAGAATTTTATTGCCAAAGGTAAATTTAGCGGCGAGGTAGAGAAAGATCTATACGGAAATAATAATAAACCGCTTGATGCTGTAAGCCGCGGGGCCATAACAGCATCGGCAGATGAGATAGTAAATAATAATAGGGCGCGCAGCGCAAAATTAAGGATAGCTGTAAAAAAATGACCAATCGTTTACGTACAGAAATTCAGGAAGAGGAAGAAAGCGAACAGAAGTTGATCGTTGAGGAAAAGACCGCAAGAGAAATTCCGGATAACTTTTTAACGCAATTCTTAAAAAACGGAGTGATCACTACCGATGATGCTACCCGTGCTTTGCCATTTATATTATACATAGCTTTTTTAGGCATGCTGTATATAGGTAACCGCCACCTAAGCGAAAACAACCTGCGCGATATTGATAAGATTGGTAAAGAGGTAAAAGAACTAAGCTGGGAATATAAAAGCAGCAAAGCCGAACTGGCTTTTAAAAGTACACAAACCGAGGTTGCCAAGCGTGCCGATACCTTAGGTATACACGAGCCGCAGGAACCGCCACAAAAAATTACTGTACAGGAGGACATACAGGAATGAATATAAGAGCCAACATATTGCTAAGGGTTTACCTTGCCTTTGGGTTGATCCTTTTATTTGCATCGGCTGTGGTGTTTCAGTTATGCAGGGTGCAGTTTTCGCAGGGAAAAAAATGGCAGGCAATGGCCAAAACCTTGTCAACACGCTATACAAATGTGGAAGCGGCAAGGGGTAATATTTTTTCTGTTGATGGCAGCTTGCTGGCTACATCGGTACCGGAGTATGAGCTGCGTATGGATATGATGGCCGGCGGCATACAGGATGATAAGGTGTTTGACGAGAAGATAGATTCGCTGTCGATGAAAATGTCGCAATTCTTTGGCGATAAATCGGCGCGCGAGTATTCGAGGATATTCCGGGAAGCCCGTAAGGATGGTTCGCGCTACCATTTGGTAAAACGTAAGGTAACCTACCGCGAACTAAAAGAGATACGCAAGTTCCCGATTTTTGCTATGGGTAAAAATACAGGCGGGTTGATCATCGTCCCTCAAAATAAACGTATCCTTCCGTTCCAATCGCTTGCGGCGCGTACCATTGGCTACAAAAACGAGAACGTTAAAAATGCAGTAGGCCTTGAAGGTGCTTTTGCCAGCTACATTAGCGGCGAAAGCGGTAAACGTTTAGAGACGCGCATTGCCGGTGGTGTGTGGATGCCTGTAAATGATGAAGAAGAGATTGAGCCTAAAGAGGGCGCGGATATCATATCAACCATTGATGTAAACTTTCAGGATCTGGCGCAAAATGCTTTAGAAAAGCAATTGGTAAAAAGCAATGCCGACCATGGTGCTGTTATATTAATGGAAGTAGCAACCGGCGAGATAAGGGCGGTGGCCAACTTTACCAAAATGCCCGATGGCTCGTTTAAAGAAAAGTTTAATTACGCCATTGCTGGTAACCAGGACCCGGGGTCGACTTTTAAAGTGGCGTCCTATATGGCCTTGTTAGAGGATCACAAAGTAGATACCAACACCATGGTAGCCACCGGCGAATATAAGGTGCCTAACAACCCACATGTGATAAAAGATTCGCACGGTAGTATAGGTGTAGTTACCGTTAAAAGAGCTTTTGAAGAATCGTCTAACGCGGCGGTGGCATCATTGGTGAACAGGTATTACCATGATAACCAGGCGCAGTTTACAGATCATTTGTACGATTGGAAACTGAATGAAAAAATGGGCCTGCAAATACCGGGCGAGGCAACGCCGGTAGTTAAAAACCCCAAAAACGCAAGCTGGAATAAAAACATAACGCTTCCGCAAATGGCCTATGGTTATGAAATGCAAATGACACCGTTAAAAATGCTGTCGTTTTATAACGCTGTAGCCAACAATGGAAAATACATATCGCCAATATTTGTTAGGGAGATAAGAAGATTAGGTAACACAGTAGAGCGTTTTCAAACACATACCATAAACGAGAAAATATGCTCGGACGTCACACTTAAAAAAATACAGGCTATGCTGGAAGGTGTGGTAAGCGAGGGTACAGGTAAAAACATCATCCGTAACCCGTTATATAAAATAGCAGGTAAAACAGGTACCGCACAGGTGGCCGATGGTAACAAAGGTTATAAGGCTAAAAAGCAATACCAGGCATCGTTTTGCGGTTACTTCCCGGCCGATCATCCAAAATACTCATTAATAGTGGTAATTAACGACCCTAAGAATGGCTATTACGGTGCGCAGGTAGCAGGCCCGGTTTTTCGCGAGATAGCCGACAAGGTTTACTCGAGCGATTTAAATGTTGAGCGTGCGCCTTTGCATTTAGTGGGTAATACCACTTTGCCAAAATATAAGCAAGGTAATTTAAAGGCGCTTAAGCAGGTGTACACCAACCTGGGTTTAAAGCCATTGTATGCCTCAAATACGCTTAACGGTATTGATACCAGTAGCGGTATAGCATTTGAGGATAATAAATATAAAGCGGGCACGGTGCCAAATGTAACCGGTATGGGCCTAAGCGATGCGCTGTATGCATTAGGCAATGCAGGCTATAAGGTAAGTGTTAAGGGTAGTGGGTCGGTTAAAGTACAGTCTGTAACCGGTGGCAGCAGCATACCAAAAGGATCAAAAATAACCATAGAACTGCAATGAGATATTTAAGCGATATAGTTGAGGGGGTAGCCTTTACCGAGTTACAGGGAAGCGCGGATGTAGAAATATCGGCAGTGGTTTTCGATTCGCGTAAAGTAGTACCGGGTTGCTTATTTGTAGCTATAAAAGGTACCGCGGTAGATGGCCACGATTATATTGAGAAAGCAGTTGCAGATGGCGCCATCGCCATTATATGCGAGGAGTTACCCGCCCATGTAACCGGCGAGGTTGATTTTTTAATGGTAGCTAATTCGGCTAAGGCCCTGGGTACAATAGCCGCTAACTTTTACGAAAACCCGTCTACCAACCTAAAGTTGGTTGGTGTTACAGGTACTAACGGCAAAACCACCATAGCAACATTGCTTTATAAGCTGTTTACAGATATGGGCTATAAATGCGGCTTGCTATCAACGGTGGAAAACCAGGTAAACGGAAAGATCATCCCATCAACCCATACCACACCCGACCCTGTAGCGCTGAACAAACTATTGAGCGATATGGTTGACGAAGGCTGCGATTACTGCTTTATGGAAGTAAGCTCGCATGCAGTAGCGCAACACCGTATCGAGGGATTGAAATTTTCGGGAGGGATATTTTCAAACCTAACGCACGATCATTTAGATTATCATAAAACCTTTGATAGTTACCTAAAAGCTAAAAAGGCATTTTTTGATGGTTTGCCAAAAAGCGCGTTTGCCCTAACCAATACCGACGATAAAAACGGCAACGTAATGCTGCAAAATACAGCGGCCCACAAAAAATCGTACGGCTTAAAAAGCATGGCCGACTACAAGGCCCGCATTATTGAGAACCAGTTTGGCGGCTTGCTGCTAAATATAGATAGCCAGGAGGTTTGGTTTAAACTGGTGGGTACATTTAACGCCTACAATTTATTAGCGGTATATGCCGCTGCCATGTTGTTGGAGCAGGATAAAGCCAAAGTATTGGTAAGCCTGAGCAAATTGACAGGTGCCGAAGGCCGCTTTGAATATTTAGTGGCACCAAATAAAGTAATTGGTATAGTTGATTACGCCCACACACCTGATGCGGTGCAAAATGTGCTAAGCACCATACACGATATACGCAAAGGCGACGAAAAGGTAATAACCGTAATAGGCTGCGGAGGCGACCGCGATACCACCAAACGCCCTATTATGGCTAAGGTAGCCAGCGAGTGGAGTGATAAAGTGATACTAACGTCGGATAACCCACGGTCGGAAGATCCGGCGCAGATCATCAGGGATATGGAAGCGGGAATAGACCCTGCCTTTAAACGCCACACTGTTAGCATAAGCGACAGGCACGAGGCTATAAAAACGGCTTGTATGCTGGCAAAACCAGGCGATATTATCCTGCTTGCAGGTAAAGGTCACGAAAAATACCAGGAGATAAATGGCGTAAAAAACCATTTTGACGATATGGAAGAATTAGAGGAACAATTTAAGTTGATGGGGTAGATGTGCAGATTTTAGATGTGCACATAAATTAATTAAACAAAGGATAATCAAAACATAAATCGCAAATCTGCAAATCAAAGATCGCTGCATCTGCACATCTGAAATCTGCATATCTGCACATTTAAAGGCCCATGCTATATTACCTGTTTAGCTATTTAAATAAAAATTATAATATCCCGGGACTGGGGGTGTTTCAGTACATCACGTTCCGTATGGCTATGGCGGTAATAGTTTCGCTGTTGGTTACAACGGTTTATGGCCGCAGGTTAATTGATTATTTGCGCTTTAAACAAGTTGGCGAAACGGTGCGTAATCTGGGTTTAGAAGGCCAAATGCAAAAATCGGGTACACCAACCATGGGGGGGATTATTATTCTGTTGGGTATACTCATCCCTACTTTGTTGTTTGCCAAAATTGATAATGTATACATCATCATGATGCTGATAACCACTGTATGGTTAGGGCTTATTGGTTTTTTAGACGATTACATCAAAGTATTTAAAAAGAACAAAGAAGGTTTAGCCGGGAAGTTTAAAATAACCGGGCAGGTTGGCCTGGCGTTGATAATTGGGTTTATGATGTACTTTAACCCCTCTATCACTATACGGCAGGAAGTTAAGCTACCGGTTGTGCACGATGTGCCGGTTGATTTCCATATGCGCGGCCAAACACCGGTATACACCCAGGATGTTAAGTCGACCAAAACCACTATGCCGTTCTATAAAAACAACGAGTTTGATTACAGCAAAGTATTAAAATTTATAGGTAAAGGGTACGAGCAATATGCACTGTTGGTGTTTATGCTGTTTGTTATCATCATCATAACAGCAGTATCAAACGGTGCCAATATTACCGATGGTATTGATGGCCTTGCTACGGGAACCTCGGCCATAATAGGGGTTACGCTGGCTATACTAGCCTATGTATCGGGTAATACGCTCATAGCCGATTACCTGAACATTATGTATATACCTAACTCGGGCGAACTGGTAATTTTTGCCGGTGCATTTGTTGGGGCATGTGTAGGCTTTTTATGGTATAACTCGTACCCGGCACAGGTTTTTATGGGCGATACAGGTAGTTTGGCCATAGGTGGTATAATAGCCGTATTTGCCATATTAATACGTAAGGAACTGTTGATACCGGTACTATGCGGTATTTTCCTGGTCGAGAATATTTCGGTTATGATGCAGGTGGGTTGGTTTAAGTTCACCAAGCGTAAGTACGGCGAGGGCCGCAGAATATTTTTAATGGCACCCCTGCACCACCACTACCAAAAAAAGGGTTTCCACGAGTCGAAGATAGTTACCCGGTTTTGGATCATTTGTATTATGCTGGCCATTATAACGGTAATAACATTGAAGCTGAGGTAGTAGAAGCCCCCGGCCCCCTAAAGGGGAGCGAATGCTAATAAAGAAATTAGAATAAAATAAGATAGAAGAAAATTGACCATTACAAACACCCATTCCGCTAATAGTAAGTTCCCCCTTCAGGGGGCGGAGGGGGCTGTACGCCTTGCTATACTCGGTGCCGGCGAAAGTGGTGTTGGGGCGGCATACCTTGCTTTGCAAAAGGGCTATGATGTGTTTGTATCTGATTTTGGGCCCGTGGCCGATCATTATAAAAAGCAACTACAGGACTGGAACGTAAAGTTTGAAGAGAACGGCCATACCGAAGCCGAGATACTAAAGGCGGCAGAGGTAGTAAAAAGCCCCGGTATACCCGATAAGGCACCGATAGTGAAAAAGCTGGTTGAAAAGGCTATCCCGGTAATATCCGAGATAGAGTTTGCAGGCCGCTACACCGATGCTAAAATGATATGTATAACAGGCTCAAACGGTAAAACGACAACCGCCAGCCTTACTTATCATATCCTTAAAAATGGCGGTTTAAATGTAGGCCTGGCAGGTAACATAGGCAAAAGCTTTGCTTACCAGGTAGCTACAGAAAAGTACGAGTACTATGTGCTGGAAATAAGCAGCTTTATGCTGGATAGCATGTACAAATTTAAGGCGGATATAGCCGTGTTGCTAAACATTACGCCCGACCATTTAGACAGGTACGATTATAAAATGGAAAATTATGCCGCATCTAAATACAGGATAACGCAAAACCAGACGGGGAAAGACCATTTTATTTATTGCGCCGACGATGCCGAAACATTGAAGGTGCTGCAAGGCAAGAAAATAGAGGCGCAGCAACTGCCTTTTTCGATAGAAAAAAGGATTACCACGGGAGCATATCTCGATAAAGACAATATTGTCATAAACATACATCAACAACATTTTACAATGTCAATTACCGAACTGGCCCTGCAGGGCAAGCACAACCTTTACAATTCAATGGCATCGGGTATTGTTGCCAAGGTGCTTGAGTTACGCAACGAGACGATGAGGGAGAGCATGGGTAACTTCCGGAATATTGAACACAGACTGGAGTCGGTGGGTAAAATATCGGGTATCAGCTTCATTAACGATTCAAAAGCTACCAATGTAAACTCTACTTGGTACGCGTTGGAAAGCATGACCAGCGATGTGGTATTAATATTAGGCGGTGTAGATAAAGGCAACGACTATAGCATGCTTAAATCGCTGGTGAAGCAAAAGGTAAAGGCAATTGTTTGCCTGGGTAAAGACAACCAGCGCATACACGATGCTTTTGAAGAAGATGTAGAGGTAATTGTAAACACCTCGTCGGCGGCCGAGGCGGCCCAGGTGGCGTACCATTTAGCCGAAAAGGGCGACACGGTGTTACTATCGCCGGCTTGCGCCAGTTTCGATCTGTTTAAGAACTATGAGGATAGGGGCAGGCAGTTTAAAGAGGCGGTAAAAGAATTATAAGATGTGCAGATGTGCGAATATGCAGATGTGCAAATGAAAAGATAAAATCGCCTTAATCGGTGTAATCAAAATATAATCGGTGTAATCAAAAAAAAATGAATCAAATACTCAGTAACGTAAAAGGGGATCGCTGGATATGGCTTATCGTCATATTATTATCAGTGATATCATTGCTGGCGGTATATAGCTCAACCGGTACGCTGGCTTATAAGCGCGGCGTTGGTGCCGAATCTATTTTGATGAAACACCTGGCCATGGTAGTGGGTGGTATAGCGCTGATGTATATTTCGCACCGGTTAGATTATAGGTATTATGCCGGTATCTCAAAAATTTTGATGGCCATTACTATTCCGTTGCTGTTGTATACGCTATTGTTTGGTAACCACGTAAACGATGCCAGCAGGTGGATATCTATACCGGGTACCGGCCTTACTTTCCAAACATCCGATTTGGCGAAGTTGGCTTTAATTACTTATTTGGCCCGTACCTTATCGCGCAAGCAAGAAAATATTAAGGATGTTAAAAACTCCTTCATCCCTATTATGGGTTCGGTTTGCATTGTGTTTATACTGATAGCGCTGGCCAACCTTTCTACCGCACTGATGCTGTTTGGAGTGAGCATATTATTGTTGATCATAGGGCGTATCAGTATTAAGCAAATAGCGGTAGTATGTTTAGCAGGAGCGGTATTATTATCGGGTGTGGTGTTTTTAGGGCCACGCCGTGCAACTTATGTATCGCGTATACATGCCTACATGCACCCCGAGGCAGCTGATAAGGATAAATCCTTCCAGTCTGACCACTCTAAGATAGCGATAGCCACAGGTGGTATAGTAGGTAAAGGCCCGGGCAACAGTACCGAGCGTAACTACCTGCCGCACCCCTATTCGGATTTTATATATGCCACGATAGTAGAAGAATACGGATTGATAGGCGGTTTTACCCTGGTAGGCATATACCTTTTCCTGCTGTTCCGTTGTATTAAGATTGTAACCAAAGCACCAAAAGCGTTTGGCGCCTTATTAGCGGCAGGTTTAAGTTTTAGCTTAACCATACAGGCATTTGCCAATATGGCGGTGGCGGTAGGTTTGGGCCCGGTAACAGGGGTGCCTTTACCACTGGTAAGTATGGGTGGTACATCTATACTGTTTACCAGCATAGCGTTCGGAATTATCCTATCGGTAAGTAGGGATATTGATGAGCCTAAAAAGGTAGTGGTGGGAGAAATTAGAGAGGTAGCTTAAAAGAGAATCAAGAAGTAAGATTCAAGAAGCAAGAGACAAGATAAAAATATAGAATCGGTGAAAGCAAAAAGAATAATCATTAGCGGCGGCGGCACAGGGGGGCATATCTTCCCGGCTATTGCTATTGCCAATGCCTTAAAAAAGCTTGATCCGGCTACCGAGATATTGTTTGTAGGTGCCAGCGGCCGTATGGAGATGGAAAAAGTGCCGGCTGCAGGATATAAAATTATAGGTTTAGATATACAGGGCATACAGCGTAAATCGGTATGGAAAAATGTAATGTTCCCTATCAAATTATTAAGAAGTGTGCGCCGGTCGGTTAAAATTATAAAAGATTTTAAACCCGACGCGGCGGTAGGTGTGGGTGGTTATGCATCGGGGCCGTTGTTATACGCGGCATCAATAAGTGGTGTACCCACTTTGATACAGGAACAAAACTCTTATGCCGGCATCACCAATAAATGGTTAGGTGCTAAGGCAAAAAAAATATGCGTGGCTTTTGATGGGATGGAGAAATTTTTCCCGGCCAATAAGATCATCAAAACAGGCAACCCTATTCGCAAGGAATCGGTAGATATTGCCGGTAAGCAAATGCAGGCATTAGAATTATATAAGCTTTCGTCGTTTAAAAAAACAATACTGGTAACGGGTGGAAGTTTAGGTGCGCGCACTTTAAACAACAGTATACTGGCCGGGCTTGATAAAATAATTGCCGCTGATGTACAGGTAATATGGCAAACAGGTAAGTTTTATTATAAAAGCATATTAGAACAATTGGGCAGCAATGTTAACCCCAATATATGCGTAGTGGAATTTTTAAACCGTATGGACCTGGCCTATGCCGCTGCCGATGTGATCATATCGCGGGCAGGTGCGGGTACTATTGCCGAGTTGTGCGTGGTTAAAAAGCCGGTGATACTGGTGCCATCGCCAAACGTGTCCGAAGATCATCAAACAAAAAACGCGCTGGCCCTGGTGCAGGAAACAGCGGCTGTATTTGTTGCAGATAGGGATGCGGAAGTAAAACTGATAGATAAAGCATTAGAATTATTAAAAGATAAAGATTTACAAAAAAAATTAAGCAATAACATAGCTAAGCTGGCATTGCCACAAGCTGATGAAGTAATTGCCAAAGAGGTTATCCAAATAACAATCAACAATTAAACTGGCTAATCTCCCGTTGTCACGGGGGATAGCCTTTTTTTAAGGGTTTGGTTATTGGTTGATTGGATGAATAGAGAGTTTTAAGTATAAGATAGATCAGAGAGTAGTAATTAGAGAATAGAAAAAAATATAGGCAGGCTGATATGATGAAAGGGGTGCTTGTAACCATTCACCCAATCAACATAATCAACCACTCACTAAAGACAATGGAATTAAAAAGCGTACAACGGGTTTATTTGGTAGGCATAGGGGGCATAGGCATGAGCGGCCTTGCACGCTATTTCCACCATTTAGGTTGCGTTGTATGTGGCTATGATAAAACCCATACTGCCTTAACAGACGAGTTGCATAACGAGGGCATCCCGGTAGTTTTTGAAGATAGGCAAGATTGGATACCGCTAAGTTTTCAGCAACCATGCGACGGTACGTTGATCATTTACACGCCGGCTATTCCTAAGGACTCGGTAATATTAAACTATTTCCAAAAGCGTGACTTCGAAATGCAAAAGCGCTCGCAGGTTTTAGGGCTTATCAGCAGGGGCATGTTTACTATAGCCGTTGCCGGTACACATGGTAAAACCACTACATCGGGTATGATAGCGCATATCCTTAAAGATTCGGGTAAAGATTGCTCGGCATTTTTAGGTGGTATATCATCCAACTATCAAACCAACGTGCTGTATGGTAAAAATGATATTGTAGTGGTTGAGGCTGACGAATACGATCGTTCGTTTTTAACCCTGAACCCTGATATCGCTATCATTACATCGATGGATGCCGACCACCTGGACATATATGGCGACCATTCGCAGTTAGAAGAGTCGTTCCGCCTGTTTGCGTCGCAAATTAAGCCGGGCGGGGTACTTATCTACCATAAAGGTTTACCATTGGGCGATGGCTTTACTTACGCCATGAACCAGGAAGCTGGCGCTATGGCAACAAATGTGCGTATAGAGGATGGCAGCTTTTATTTTGATTTTAATGATGGCAGTACTAGTATACCTAACATACGTATGGGTATTGCCGGCCTTCACAATATAGAGAATGCTACTGCAGCCATTGAGGCGGCCTTGCACGTAGAAGTGCCTGCCGAGGCTATACGCGAAGCATTAGGCTCGTTTAAAGGGATTAAACGCAGGTTTGAATACATCGTGAGGACTAAGGAACATATTTATATTGATGACTACGCGCATCACCCCGAAGAATTGCGGGCGGCGATAACATCTGTAAGGAAGCTGTATCCGGCTAAAAAACTGACAGTAATATTTCAGCCGCATTTGTTTACCCGTACACGCGATTTTGTGGACGGATTTGCCGAGGTATTGGACATGGCCGATGAGCTGCTGCTGCTGGATATTTACCCCGCCCGCGAATTACCTATTGAGGGGGTGGACAGCAACATGATTTTGAGCCGCATGCAATTGGCCAACAAGCGCATTGTGGGTAAGGACGAAAGCATACAGATAATAAAGAATGAAAGACCCGAATTGCTGTTAACAGTAGGTGCGGGTGATATTGATACTTTGGTTAAACCTTTAAAACAAGCCCTGGAGTATGTTTAAAAAGAACATATGGAAACCACTGTTAATAGGTTTGGGTTGGGCAACTACCCTTACCGGCCTGGTGGTGCTGATGAGTTTTATCGAAGTTAAAAAGGCTGAAGTGGTTTGCAAGGCGGTAAAGGTATATATACCCGGTAACCAGTATTTTATTGACAGGCAGGAGGTTGATAATATTTTGCAAATGAGCAGCCATACCTTAATAGGCCGCCGAATGGAGAATATTGATATACATGCTTTAGAAACTAAATTAAAAAACAACCCCTTTGTGGAGTTTGCCAAGGTATATATGGATATGGACGGCACCCTGCAGGTTGAGGTTAGCCAGCGCCAGCCTATACTACGGGTAATGAACCGCTTTGATCAGGATTTTTATGTAGACCAGCATGGGTTAAAAATGCCGCTATCGCAAAACTTCACCGCAAGGGTATTGGTGGCCAATGGTTTTATAGACGAATTGTTTGCCAATAAGGTTGATTCGCTGCACTCGGCTTTGGCGAAAGACATTTTTAAAACGGCGGATTTTATTCGTAAAGACTCGTTGTGGGATGCGCAAATAGCGCAGATATATGTAAACCAGGATCATGAACTGGAGTTAATACCCCGGGTAGGGAATCAAAGGATATTACTGGGCAATGCCGATTCGCTTGGCCTTAAGTTTAGTAACCTTAAAATATTTTACAAAAAAGCATTGCCGATGGTTGGCTGGGATGCTTACAAGGTCATCAATATAAAATACGCCAACCAGGTTGTAGGCATAAAGAACGAAACGCTAATGGACTCGCTTAAACGCATAGAAACGTTAAAAGCTGATTCGTTAAAACGCATAGTGGTTAAGAAAGATACACTGGACAAGGCAGACGACATGCCTATAATGGAAAGCACAGATAAAAAGACATCTATTAAAAATTAATTTATATGGACAAAAGTTCAACACAAGAAAAAAGTTCGCCAATTGTAGTAGGCCTTGATATAGGAACCACTAAAATTTGCGCAATTGTTGGCCGCAGAAGCAAGAACGGCAAAATTGAGGTTTTGGGCATCGGCAAAGCCGAGTCGGCGGGTGTTACGCGCGGCATGGTGTCAAACATCGACAAAACTGTGCAAGGCATTACACTGGCGGTAGATGTAGCCGGTACACAATCAAACGTAGAGATACGCATTGTGAATGTAGGTATAGCGGGCCAGCATATCAAAAGTTTGCAACATAGGGGCTTAATTACCCGTAAGGACCTAAGCTCGGAAATAAGCCGCAAGGATATTGATAAACTGGTAGAGGATATGTACAACCTGGTAATGCCCCCGGGCGAGGAGATCATCCACGTATTACCGCAAGAGTTTACGGTAGATAACGAACCGGGCGTAAAAGACCCGATTGGTATGGCCGGAGTGCGTTTAGAAGCCAATTTTCACATCATATCTGGCCAGGTAACGGCTATAAAAAACATAGTAAAATGCGTTAACAAAGCCAACCTGGAAAGCCAGGAACTGATACTGGAGCCACTTGCATCTTCAGAGTCGGTTTTAAGCGACGAGGAAAAAGAAGCCGGTGTGGTTTTAGTAGATATAGGTGGTGGTACTACCGACGTGGCCATTTTCCACGAAGGTATTATACGCCATACGGCTGTTATACCGTTTGGTGGTAATAGCGTAACCGAAGATATCCGCGAGGGTTGTTCGGTAATGCGTAACATAGCCGAGCAGTTAAAAGTGAGGTTTGGATCGGCACTGGCTGAAGAAAATAAAGAGAACGAGATAGTTTGTGTGCCCGGATTACGCGGCCGCGAACCTAAAGAGATATCGGTTAAAAATCTGGCCTTTGTTATACAGGCCCGTATGGAAGAAATTGTAGAACATGTGTACTACGAGATCAAATCATCAGGTTACGAGAAAAAACTGATAGCAGGTATTGTGGTTACAGGCGGTGGTGCGCAGTTAAAGCACTTAACCCAATTAATTGAATACGTTACCGGTTTAGATTGCCGCGTAGGCTACCCTAACGAGCATTTGGCCAAAAACGAAGTGTTGCCTAAAACCACTTACGAAGAGCTGCAGAGCCCAACGTTTGCAACAGGTATTGGCTTGTTGATAAAAGGTATCCAAAAAATGGAATACAACGATGTGGCGCACGCGCCGGCAACAACAATTAAGGCCGAAAAAACCAAGTATACCGACGACAGAAAGTTTGGCTTGCTGGGCAAGATATTGGAGTCGGGAAAGAAGTTTATTAAGGACGATATTAAGGACGAGGACTTCCTGAAATAATATTTATTAACACGAAAACTACTTTTCCACATTACTGACAATTGTGGATAAAGTTTGTGGATAAAGTGCTAATATTACAATAACGAAGTCTATCTAATCAACGGAATACATATAGCTGAAAACAAGGATTATGCAGTTTGAGATGTTAAAGGAAAAATCGTCAATCATCAAAGTAATTGGTGTTGGCGGCGGCGGTGGTAACGCGGTAAACCATATGTACAGGCAAGGAATAACGGGTGTCGACTTTATAATTTGTAACACCGATGCCCAGGCGCTTGAGTTAAGCCCTATTCCAAACAAGGTACAGTTAGGCGCAAGCTTAACCGAAGGTATGGGTGCTGGGTCTATCCCCGAAGTTGGCAAAAACTCTGCTATCGAAAATATCGATGATATAAAGCAGATGCTTGGCGTTAATACCAAAATGCTATTTATTACAGCAGGTATGGGTGGTGGCACAGGTACAGGCGCAAGCCCTATCATCGCTAAAGCAGCCCGCGAACTTGATATATTAACCGTTGGTATTATAACCACTCCGTTCTCTTTTGAAGGCAAACGCCGTAAAATGCAGGCCGAAGAGGGTATGGAAGAATTGAAAAAATATGTCGATTCGTTCCTGGTAATATCAAACGACAGGCTTCGCCAGATATTTGGTAACTTAACCCTTGGTTCGGCATTTGCACAGGCTGATGATATTTTAACAACTGCAGCCAAAGGCATTGCCGAGATCATCACCCTGCCCGGCTATATCAATGTTGATTTTAAAGATGTGCGCACCGTAATGAAAGACAGTGGCGTATCTATAATGGGTAGCAGCGCTGCCGAAGGCGAAAACCGTGCATTAAAGGCGGTTGAAGGTGCTTTATCATCGCCTTTATTAAAAGATAACGAGATAGAAGGTGCACGTTACATATTGCTTAACATCAGCTCTGGCGAAAAAGAAGTAACCATGGATGAGGTGAGCATTATTACCGACTATATACAGGAAGAAGCCGGTTTAGCCGCCGACCTGATATGGGGTAACTGCAAGGACGAGAATTTAGGCGACAAACTATCTGTAACCATCATCGCTACCGGTTTCCAAACCAAGGATGAGCGCGAAAAAGAAAACAGCAACAAAAAAATAGTATCGATGCTGGTGCCCGAAAATGCACCATTGGTTAAGCCGGTTAACGAGTTTATTACCCCGGTAAAAACCGACGGTGAAACCGCTGCTATGCCTTACATGAAGGGTAAAGAAGCCGAGCCAAAACAAACCGGTTTATTTGACCTGTTTGCTAAAGCCGAAGAGCAGGATGCTAAAGACGAGGTGATAAAGTATGACCTTACCGATGAAGTGCCGCAAATAAGTGAAGAACCCGAAATGTCGGAATTTACTTTTAAGGTTACCGAAACCGTTATGAACTTTGAACCTGCCAAAGCCGAAGTACAGCAAGAACCTGAACCCGAGCCTATAGCCAATGCAGACGATGATAAAACGGATGAATCTATAGAAGAGCAGTTACGTAAATCGCGCGAGCGCATTATGCGCCTAAAAGACCTGAGCATGAAGCTGCGCAACGGCAACATACAGGAACTTGAAAACGTACCGGCATATAAACGTAAAGAGATTGCTTTGCAGCAAACACCTGCATCTGACGAAAGCCAGATATCAAGGTTCTCCTTACTGCCCGATAGCGAAGGCAAAACAGAGATAAGGAACAATAATTCCTTCCTTCACGATAATGTAGACTAATTGAGCTAAACCCTATCAATAAGGCCCTTTGCTAACGCACGGGGCCTTTTTTGTTAAGTGCCTGCAATTTAGGCTTGATACAGGGCATTTTAAGGGTTATATTTGCAAAAATATTGATAATTAAGAAAATAAGCGTTTTGGATTTATTCGATAAGATTATAAAGAATATGGGTGGCCCTATCGGGCAGCATCAAAAATGGTCGCACGGGTATTTTTCTTTCCCCCGTTTAGAAGGCGAGATAGCCCCCCACATGATGTTTAATGGTAAAGAGCATTTGGTATGGAGCCTTAATAATTACTTAGGCCTGGCTAACCACCCCGAAGTGCGTAAAGCTGATGCAGAGGCTGCTGCCGATTACGGAATGGCCTACCCTATGGGTGCGCGTATGATGTCGGGCAACTCAAAACACCACGAAGAGCTGGAGCAAGCTCTGGGCAATTTTGTGGGTAAGGATGCCGCTTTTTTACTAAACTATGGTTACCAGGGTATGGTATCAATTATTGATGCATTGGTAGACCGTAATGATGTTATCGTTTATGATGCCGAATCGCATGCTTGTATAGTAGATGGGGTGCGCCTGCACATGGGTAAACGCTTTGTTTACAAACATAACGATATAGAAAGCTGCGAAAAGCAACTGGAACGCGCCGAACGCTTAACCGAGCAAACCGGTGGAGGTATACTGGTGATAACCGAAGGTGTATTTGGTATGTCGGGTGCGCAGGGTAAGCTAAAAGAGATCATCAAATTAAAAGATAAATATAAGTTTAGGTTATTGGTAGACGATGCACACGGTTTTGGTACTATGGGCCCAACAGGTGCGGGCACCCACGAGGAGCAAAATTGTATAGAAGGATTAGATGTGTACTTTGGTACTTTTGCCAAATCAATGGCGGGTATTGGTGCTTTTGTTGCTGCCGATACCGAGATCATCAATTACCTGCGTTATAATATGCGGTCGCAAACCTTTGCAAAGGCCTTGCCTATGCCAATGGTATTAGGTTTAAAAAAGCGCTTTGAGCTATTACGATCAAAGCCCGAGCTGCGCCAGCAGTTATGGGTAATTGCCAAAGCCCTGCAAAATGGCTTGGTTGAGCATGGTTTTGATATTGGTATAACCGATACCATGGTTACCCCGGTTTTCCTGAAAGGGGACCTAAACGAGGCCACCAGCCTCACCATGGAGCTGCGCGAAAAGTACAGTATATTTTGTTCTATCGTGGTATATCCGGTTATCCCTAAGGGCTTAATAGAACTTAGGCTGATACCAACAGCTATACACACCCTTGAGGATGTAGAACGTACGCTACAGGCATTTAGCGAGGTAGCCCAAAAACTAAAAAAAGGTTACTACAAAACAAATAAAATGGCTATAGCATAAGCAAGCTATATATTATTAAATGAAAGCCCTGAAATATTTAGCAGGGCTTTTTTTATGAATATCAGTTAATGATATTCCTGATACGTTTAATTTATAGCGGTTAAAGTATTGCTTATTTATTTATAAGTTATTATTTTCACGGCATATATTAAATGACGTAACGACTTGTTTAATATATCGGTTTCCCCCTGCCGAGATACTATTGCTTAAACCTATACATATGAATAAAATTTTACTTGCCTTTTTTATAGCCATACTATGTTTTAATGCCAAAGCGCAAACGCCTTTAATTACTACTTACGCAGGCGGCGGAGTAGGTAACGCGGCTAATGGCGTACCCGCTATTAATGTATCACTTCAGGATGTTAAGGCAGTAGTAACAGATGCCGCCGGTAACGTGTATTTTTCAAATAGCTATTTAATATACAAGGTTAACACAAGCGGCATATTATCTGTGGTGCTTAACATAACCCAGGCCCAGCAAAATGGCTATCAACAAATTGGTGGGTTAGCCATAGATGCTTCAGGTTCGGTTTATTTTTCTCTTACAGGGGGCCGTATGGTTAAAAAAATAACAGCGGCGGGCGTGATTACAACAGTTGCGGGCACGGGTGCGTATGGCAAAACCGGCGACGGTGGAAATGCCACTAGCGCATTGCTTGCAAACCCGCAGGCATTAGCCATAGACAAGTCAGATAATCTGTATATAGCCGATAAAGATTACAACATAATACGTAAAGTTACCAAGGCCGGTATAATTAGTTTATTTGCAGGCGGCGGCGGTGCCACTTTCGAGAATGTACCTGCAACGCAAGCTGCGTTAAACCCTACCGCGCTTGCGGCCGGTGCCGATGGCAATATATATGTAGCCGGGCAAAATGGTGTACAAAAGATAGTATCGGGTGGCAATATCTTTTTTGTTGCCAATGCATCTTCATATGTTAGTGCTAATGCTTTTGGCTTAGCAGTTGATGCAGCAGGTACTGTTTTCATATCAGACTATGGTGCCAGTCGAATTGTAAAAATACTGGCAAACGGTGCCACTACTTTAATAACTAATCAAGGTAACTCAGGTGTTTTTGGCGATGACGTACCTGCAGCACAGTTCAACACCTTTTCCCCCTATGGCTTAGCCCTAAATTCAAAAGGAGAATTATTTGTTGCCGATATTAGCAACCAACGTATACGCAAAATTTACACGCCACCTGCCCCAACCATAACATCTTTTACACCTGCTAAAGCTGCCTATGGTAAAAATATAACAATTACAGGCACCAATTTTAAAGGCACTACCAGTGTAACTTTTGGTGGTAATAATGCTACCCCGTTTACCATAGGGGCAGATTTTAAAACCATAACCACAACGGTTCCCGTGCTATCGGCTTTAACAAACAATGTACAGGTAACTACATATGGCGGCACAGCAACTAAAGCAGGTTTTACCTACATACCGCAGCCAACAATTACTTCTCTGAGTACAAAAACAGGCCCTAAGGGTACCGTTATTACTATAAAAGGCACTAATTTTTCTGCAGATGCTAAGGTTACCTTTGGTGGCGTGCCGGCAGCAAGTGTAAGGTACGTATCGGCAACTACAGTAACAGCCACTGTAGGCGAAGGTGCTTCGGGCGCAATTATTTTAACTAATGCTGGCGGTACAGCTATATATAATGGTTTTACATACACGGGCGCCATCATCACCGATTTTCAGCCACGTAAAGCAAAAACCGGTACTACAGTAGTCATCTCAGGTAAGAATTTCACAGGCGCAACAGCGGTAAGCTTTGGCGGGGTAGCCGCAAAATCATTTAAGATTGTAAGCAGTGCCCAAATAACAGCTGTTGTAAACACAGGTAAAACCGGGCTTGTAAAAGTAACCGTACCAAAAGGCGCGGGATCAAGCATAGATACTTTTACCTATGTACCGCCGCCAACTATAAAATCGTTTACACCAAACGCAGGTGCCGCAGGTGCCACCATAACCATTACAGGTACTGGTTTCGACGATGTGCAGTCCGTTAGTTTTGGCGGCACAGCAGCTACATCATTTACCGTATTATCGCCTACCAAAATATCTGCCGAGGTGGCCTATGGTGCAAGCGGTAGTATTAGTGTAACCACACCTGGGGGTACAGCAACATTGGCTGGCTTTACCTATGTAAAACCGCTCGATCTGAGTATGAATAATGTGGCGTTTTGCCCGTCCGTCAATACAAAATACCCGGCATCGGTAGATGTTACCGTTACCGTAAAAAACTTTAAAGACCTGGCATCTTTACAGGGAAGTTTTGGATGGGACAACAGTATCCTGCAATACAGCTCTATTGTAAACTATGGGCCGGTATCAATGGGTATTACAGCGGCAAATTTTAATAAAACAAGCGAAAACCGCCTAACCTTTGTATGGCACGATGTAACTACTAAAGGGGTTACGCTTTCAGATAATACAGTATTGTTTAAAATACGGTTCAGTATAGCGGCTTTAACCGAAAATGCAGGTGTAGCCAATGTGCAGTTTTTGCAGGATCCACTGCCCTTTGAGGCATCGCATAAAGTACTTAACCTGGTACCCGTAGTTACGCATGATGGGCAGGTGACTGTTCCGGCAGGTGCCATTATACAGCCTGTTACAACAAATGTTTGTGCAGGCGAATCGGTAAACCTTACTGTAAACGCGCCTGGCAAATATCAGTGGTATAAAAATGATGTAGCTATAACTACAGCCAAATCGGCTACCTATGCAGCCAAAGCAAGCGGCAATTACAAGGTTATAATTACCACCTCGGGTGGGTGTTTGGTAGTGTCGGATGTGGTTAAGGTTGTTGTGAACCCTATACCGCCCGCGCCAAAAATTACAAGCAATTCGCCTTTATTGCTGGGCGATACCCTAAAAGCTACTGCAAGCACTGTAGCCAATGCCAGTAATTATATATGGACAACCCCGACAGGAAACACTTACTACGGACAAAAACTTATTATACCCAATGCCGACTCATACATGAGTGGCCCTTATTCGGTTGTGGCAGTGGTGAATGGTTGTAACAGTTTACCGGCAACAGCCAACATTATAGTTAATAATACACTTGCTATTAGCGGCCGCATATATACACCGTTAAATAAGCCGGTGCCCTACGTATATGTAACCTTAGCCGGTACCACCAATGTTACCAAGCGCACAGGTGTGCAAGGCGATTTTAAGTTTCCGCTGGCAACAGGCGGCAACTTTATACTAACCCCTGCAAAAGATAACGATAAACAAAAAACCAATGGCATCACTGCTTTAGATATCACCTTTATACAGGCGCACTTGTTACAAAAAACATTGTTCGATTCGCCGTATAAGTTAATAGCGGCTGATGCAAATAATTCGGGTACTGTTTCGGCGCTCGATCTGGTACACATACGCCGTATGATATTGGGTATAGATACTACCTTTCCCGGTAAAAGGATGTGGGCCTTTGTAAACTCTAATAACACGCCTTATTATTATAATCCCTTCCCGTTCGTATCAAACCGTACTTACGAGTCGTTAAACTCATCGGTTAATAGCCAGGATTTTATAGGTGTTAAAATAGGGGATGTAACGTATGATTGGAACCCTAAGATAATGATAGGCGAGCCCGATGAATCCAATCTGATCAACCTAAGCAGTAACCATGTAGGGCTAAACGCAACAAGTACAAATATTGAGCTTTACCATAATGATGTTAATGCTTACAATAAAACAGATGTGGTTATACCTGTAAAAGTAAAAAACTTTAAACAGCTGCTTGCCCTGCAATATACCTTAAGCTGGAACAAAAGTAAACTGGAGTATAAGGGCATTAGCAAAAATACGCTTGGCATAGAGTTTACCGATTTTCATAAGGCCAAAGGCATATTAACCGCCATTTGGAACGACCCTGGTAATAACGCCAAAACATTAAGCGACGGCACCGTATTATTTGAGCTAATTTTACGCCGCAAGCCGGGGGCATTATTAGATAACGAGGGTATAAAGGTTACGTCGGACGTTACTTTGAGTGTGGCTTATGACAATACTTATGCCGAGCGGAAAATTATAAAAGGAAGCGGTATCATCACCGATAAAAAAGGCACAACAGCCGACCAGGACCAGCCCTCAGATTTCAAGGTGTCGCCAAACCCGTCAAACGGAGATGTGAAAATATACCTGCATGCAAAGGTTGCCCGGCCAATAACTATTTGGTTAGTGAATGTGTTAGGCAAAACTGTATACATGCAAAAGCAAAATGTAAATATTGGCGATACGGTAATACCTGTTGATCTGCGTAAATTCAGATCTAAGCAAGCGCCAAACTATTTTATACAAATAGGTGGTTTAGAAAAAACTTTAGTAAAACAGCTAATGTTAAATGGCGATAATGGGGCTAATTAAATGGCAAAAGGCAAAACTGCTGCAGATATGCTTAAAATTCAGAGTTTGTAAGGTATTAAATAATAAATTAACCTTTGTTTAAATAAAATTCCGATTTTTAACCTATTGTAAAACAGTACTTAAGTTAACAAATGGATAATATCTTTTTAATACCAAAAAGGATATTTTTTCAACTTCAAAAGGTGAAAAATGTGGAAAAATACCACTTTAAAGGCACTATTTTTATGTTGTAAAAGTTTCAAATTATCAAAAATCCATTTAGCTTTAGCTTTAATTAAAACAATAAACCTCATAAACTAAAAGGAGTCTCACAATGAAAAAATTTACTGAAGTAAAAGAGCTGGTTGCATCCCTTGAAGCTGATGCCGACAAATTTTATAACAAAGGTAACAGCGCTGCTGGTACACGCGTTCGTAAAGGCATGCAAGACCTGAAAAACCTGGCGCAATCTATCCGCCTTGAGGTACAGGAAGCAAAAAACAAAGCCTAATTTGTAGCGTATTTTACTCCAAAATAAAAAATCCGGTTAGTAGTACTGACCGGATTTTTTATTTGATGAATGTGTAACCGTTAAATATTAATAAGGCGTAATTAAGAGGTACGAAGCAACCTCCCTTAATGCAGGGTGGTCATGTATGGTGTGGATATCGCTTTGTCGCTATCGCTACACGCTATGACGTTATGGTGGCTACCCTATCTTCCTGATCTCTTCTTTTATCTTCTCTACAGTGTTTTCGCTTACATTTACCAGTGGCAAACGCAGGGTATCGCCACAAATGCCTAATTCTTTTAATGCCGATTTTACGCCGGCGGGGCTGCCTTCGGCAAACATAAGGCGGGTAAACTCGATAAGGTTGTAATGGATAGGCTGCGCAGCTATATAATCGCCTTTTAGTAATAAATTAACCATAGCCGATAATTGCTTTGGTAAGGCATTGCCTATTACTGATATTACACCTGCTGCACCCATCGCCGCCATTTGCAATGTAATAGGGTCGTCGCCGGATATGACAAGGAAATCCTCGGGTTTATCGCGCATCAGTTGGTTAAGCAGGTCAAAATTACCTGATGCTTCTTTAATACCAATAATGTTATCGCAATCATTAGCCAAGCGTACAGTGGTTTCGGCACTAACGCTGCTGCCTGTGCGGCTGGGTACGTTGTATAAAATAAGCGGCAAAGGGCTGGCTGCCGCAATGGCTTTATAATGCTGGTATATACCCTCCTGGGTGGGCTTGTTATAATGCGGACTTGCCGATAGTATGGCATCATAGCCGTCGTAATCAAATGCCTTTATTTCGGCTACGGTATCTAAAGTGTTGTTGCCACCTATGCCTGCTACCAAAGGCACACGTTTATTTACAATTTGAGCAGTAACCGCCCAAACCTTCTTCTTTTCTCCTTTATTCAACGTGGCGCTTTCGCCGGTTGTACCTAACGATACGAGGTAATCAATGCCCCCGTCAATAAGGTAGTCGATCAATTTTTGAAGACCGTCATAATCTACCTGTCCATCTGCCCGAAAAGGAGTTACCATTGCTACTCCAGTTCCATAAAATTTATTCATGTTAAATATTAAAAGGATGCTAAGATAGTAAATGTGCAGATATTAGATGTGCAGATTTCAGATTTCAGATGTGCGGATTGCAGATGTAAAAACGCGGGTCATCCTGAGCCCGTCGAAGGACGTGCGCAAAGGCCTTTCGACGAGTTTCATTAATCGGTGTAATTAAAACCAATCGGTGAAATCATATTACACCATGCAACTCGCCACCTTTAGTTCCCATAGCATCAACCAGCTTCTCTGTTGCGGGGTCTTTCTCTAGTACCGGCGCGTGGTGCGGTTTAATACGCGCGTCTATCATTAGCGGGCCTGTGCAGCCCCAATGTTTATGCTCGGTAAAGCTGTTAATGCCATAAATATCGTGCGATGGGTTACTGCGGGTAAAGGTTACCCATACAAAGTTATTTAAGGTTTGCGCGGTAAAGCCAGCATCGTCGCATAAAACCATCAGCGGCAACCCGCCTAATTCTGCTTCGACTAAGTGCTCCTGTAAAATATCCAGCATAAGCGGCATATCGCTGGTGCGGCTGTTTTTGGGCACTTCAACCGCTAATATGCCGGGCATAACCATTTTATAATTTTTAAATGGTTGCGGTAAGGTAAAGTTTGCAGATAATTCGCTCCATAATTCGCGTTTTATATTGCCGGCCACTGTAATGGCAACCTTACTGCCTGTGTTAAGGCCCTCGCCGCTGTAATCAAGCGTATCAATTGAGGTACGGGTTTGAAAATGCAGATCGCGGGTTAAATCTATCCGTTGCAGAATGTGCTTTAAAAAGGCGCCTATATCGTTTACATCCAAAGTAGGGTCGTCTTCCTTAGCTGCAATAAACAGGTATTTGGCCAGGCTTAGCTGCCCTTTACCCAAAATATGATTGGCAATGGTGATGATCTCCTGCGGATGCCGATCGTTCACATAAGGCGTATATCGCTCGCTGCCAATGGCAAAAAGCAGGGGGTGTACACCTGCGGCATCAACGGCATTTACGGCATGCAGGCCCGGTATTTCTTTTGGCAGGGCACTGCCTGTTATCTCGTGTATCAAGGCGCCAAAGCTGGTATCTTCCTGCGGTGGGCGCCCCACTACAGTAAACGACCATATGGCATCTTTTTTATGATATACGTTATGCACCTTCATCAGCGGGAAAAGGTGTGCCAGGCTGTAATAACCCAGGTGATCGCCAAACGGGCCCTCGGGTTTATTTTCCATAGGCATTACAGTGCCCGTAATTACAAAATCGGCATCGGCAGAGATACAGAAACCCTCATCATCATAAAAATAACGGAAACGACGGTTGCCCAGCGCGCCGGCAAAGGTCATTTCAGATAAACCTTCGGGCAGGGGCATTACTGCTGCAACGGGGTGCGATGGCGGGCCGCCTACAAATATACTCACCTTAAGGGGCTGCCCTTTGGCGTTGGCCTTGGTTTGGTGCACGCCAATACCGCGGTGTAGCTGGTAGTGCAGGCCAATTTCCTGGTCCTGTATATAATCGTTACCACCTAATTGTATGCGGTACATGCCCAAATTGGCTTGCATAATACCTGGTGCATGAATATCTTCGGTGTATACCTGTGGCATGGTTACAAATGGTCCACCATCCTTAGGCCAGTTTACAATTTGTGGTATCTGGCTAATTTGTGTACGGCCAAAGTTGATGGGCGCATCTCTGCGCACTTTCATGGGCAGGGCCGATAGTGCGGTTAATGCCGTATTAGCATACTTAAACGGATTTTTAACAGCTTTAATAGGGTCGTTTTTAATATCTATCAGGGTTTGTATCTTTTGCAATGTATCCCTAAAAATAAACTTCGACCTATCCAGCGTACCAAATAAATTAGATACCGCCGGAAATTTACTGCCTTTTACATTCTCGAACAAAATTGCGGGCCCCTGGTGTTCAAACACACGCAGGTGGATGGCTGCCATTTGCAGGTAAGGGTCAACCTGTTGCTTGATGCGTACAAGGTGGCCATTTTTTTCCAGATCGGTAATGCAGGCTTGTAAACTATTGTAACCCATAGGTATGTTTAATGCAGCAAAGATATTATTCGTTGCGGATTAAAGCAGGAAGGAAATTAAATGCTACTGTCATTTTACGCATCAGTTTAATTTATATTACTTTTACCGCCATAACCAATTGTTGCCCCATGACGGTACTTGTATTTACCATAATTATACTATTCGGTGCTTATTTTGCCGGTTTGCTGGGCTCGCTTACGGGCCTGGGCGGCGGGGTGGTTATTATTCCGCTGCTTACGCTGGCGCTGGGTGTCGATATCCATTACGCTATTGGTGCGTCCCTGGTTTCGGTTATCGCTACCTCATCTGGCTCGGCGGCAGCCTATGTAAAAGAAGGAATTACCAACATAAGGCTGGGTATGTTTTTAGAGATAGCCACCACTATAGGTGCTTTGGTAGGCGCATTAATTGCTGTTTACATTCCGGTGCAATACATAGCCGTTTTATTTGGGGTGATACTGATATTTTCGGCATTAATGTCGTTACGTAAAAAGGCCGAACAAATATTACGCGAACCCAGTTACCTGGCCGCCAAATTAAAATTGAATGGTAGTTATCCGGACGGTAACGGTACGGTTGAGTATGGCGTAACCCGTGTTGCCGGTGGGTTTTTTATGATGCTTTTTGCCGGGGTTATATCGGGTTTGTTGGGGATTGGCTCCGGTGCTTTAAAGGTGGTTGCTATGGATGGTATTATGCGCATACCCTTTAAAGTATCAACCACCACAAGTAACTTTATGATAGGCGTAACCGCTGCAGCAAGCGCGGTAGTATACTTGCAACGCGGCTACATCGACCCGGGCATTGCCATGCCCGTAGTAATAGGTGTATTGTTAGGCGCTATGTCGGGCTCTAAAATATTGGTGCATACCAAATCGTCGGGTTGGCTGCGCTGGGTATTTGCTGTGGTAGTAACCGTACTGGCGGTACAAATGATATACAATGGCCTGAACGGAAAAATATGAAGATGTGCAGATGTGCAAATTACAGATTTGCAGATGATAAGTCACTTTAATCTGTTTAATCAACTAAAATCAGTGTAATCACAAAAAAATGAAACGCCTCCTCAGCAACCTCACCTTCCAGGTTATATTGGCCATTGTATTAGGTGTGGTGGTGGGATTATATTTTAAAAGTTTCGCGCCTACGGCGCAACTTATCAGTAAAATATTTATCAGCTTAATTACGCTGCTCATAGCACCTATCATTTTCTTTACCATAGTGCTGGGCATTGCCGGCATGAGCGATATAAAAAAAGTGGGCAGGGTAGGCGGTAAGGCACTGCTATACTTCGAGCTGGTGACCACCCTGGCGCTTGTAATAGGTGTAACAGTAGCCAACCTGATAAAGCCGGGTGCAAACTTTATTAATAACCATGTAAAGGTTGACACCTCCAAATTGGCCGTATACCAAAAGGCCGCTGCCGAGATGAAATGGGGCGATTTTATAGCCCACATCGTCCCCGGCAATATATTTAAAGCATTTAGCGACGGCGATATATTGCAAATTTTGTTTATTGCTATACTGTTCGGCTTTGGCTTAAGCCAGATGGGCCAAGCAGGGCAATCGCTTATTAGCACCTTTGATAAGCTGTCAAAAGTGTTTTTTAATATGATGCGGATAGTGATGCGCATTGCACCCATAGGCGCGTTTGGCGGTATGGCTTATACCATTAGCACTTACGGCCTTGCTACGCTAAAACCATTGGGTATGCTGATGGTATCGGTGTATATCACCATGATAGTATTCATATTTGTGGTGCTTAATATTATTGCCTACCTGTTTAAGTTTAGCCTGTGGCAGTATTTAAGGTATATAAAAGAAGAGATATTGATTGTGCTGGGTACCTCCTCATCCGAATCGGCTCTGCCGGGGATGATGGAGAAGCTGGAGAAATTTGGCTGCTCCAAATCGGTAGTGGGTTTGGTAATACCGGCAGGATATTCATTCAATTTGGATGGCACTACCATTTACCTGTCTATGTCGGTAATATTTTTGGCGCAGGTGTTTAAGATCGATCTCTCCATCGAGCAGCAACTCACCATCATCGGTATACTAATGATCACCTCAAAAGGCGCGGCAGGCGTAACCGGCAGCGGTTTTATTGTATTAACATCAACCCTTGCGGCTATCAAAGTTATCCCGGTAGAGGGCGTAGCTATATTATTAGGGGTAGACCGCTTTATGAGCGAAGCGCGGGCAATTACCAATGTAATAGGCAACGGCGTTGCAACTATAGTGGTGGCTAAGAGTGAGGGGGAGTTTGTAGAGCCGAAAATATCATGATGCGACTGATTTTCAAAAAGTATTCACTTCTGTTATGGATCGTTTTGTTACCGATGATGCTTATTGCTCAAAGTAAAGTCAATAAACAGAATTATTTTCCAGAGAGCAATAATAAAAATGTCGGCATAGACACCTTTGTGAATCATTGGTATTCAAATCAATTGAGGGCGTTAAAGGAACCAAATCTGTATAGCATAAGAAGTTCGTATGAAAAGTACCGTTTCACATGGCTTAGGACATTTCACCATCCTGTTGTAGTACGAATAGAAAATCAAAATGGTTTATATACTATTTATTGGAAAATGTCAAGCGGGGCTGGGGGATACTCGCCTGGAAAACTCATTGTGGATAAGAAAAAAAGCTTAAGCAAAGCCGAATGGGAAACGTTTATGAAAAAAATTCAAGGTATAAATTTTTTTAAATTGCCGAATCGAGAGGAAGGAATTTCGGGTAATGATGGCTCGCAATGGATATTAGAAAGCAGCCACGGAGACAGTTATCATTTTACTGATAGATGGACTCCTGAGCCTTCAACATCTTATTATAAGTGTTGCGATTATCTATTGAGTTTAACAGACCTTAAAATCGTTGGAAGGGACAAATACTAATTTTCGTTTTAAAACTTCGGCTGCAACTCCGTAGCCTTTCTTTTATCTGTTCTAAAAGTTTGCAAACTGCTTTTAATGTACTGCATCAAATCGTAATCGCTTAGCTTATCAATTTTGGCGGCGGTAGGGCGGTAGTTAATGATAAATACTTCCAGTGAATCGCCTTTTAGCAGTGTGATGCGAGCCGCCAGGCTTTTATTAAAACGCTGACTTACATGTTTTTCCTGCTCGTCGCGCAACAGTTGCTGCTTCAGTTTATAATCGGGGCTTTTGTTTTTGGTGAACAGCCCCACCAGCATACCTACATCCAGCGTAACAAAGGCAAAGGGTACGTTGGTAGCCGTAGGGTGTAATATATCGGTGATCTTTGGTCCGCTATTGGCAAACTGCCGGGCAAACTCGCGCCGTGTGCTGATAGAGTCTTTATAAAAATCGCGTTTCGCCTTAATATTTACCGGCCCTAATTGCAGGGGCTGTGGTTCAAGGGCTATTAATCTGGATATGTCACCCCAACGGCTAACAGCCAC
Source organism: Inquilinus sp. KBS0705 (assembly GCA_005938025.2). Lineage (NCBI taxonomy): Bacteria > Pseudomonadati > Pseudomonadota > Alphaproteobacteria > Rhodospirillales > Rhodospirillaceae > Inquilinus > Inquilinus sp. KBS0705. The sequence goes on from VCCI02000001.1 coordinate 120,298, forward strand.
TATATAGGGCTTATATCCCATACTATTTATACGGATGGTATCGGCAAATTTGGTGATATTAATGCTGAAGGTGCCGTCTTCCTTAGTAAAGGCGCTACCCGAGTAAGCCGTTACAAAAATAAATGGCAAAGACTTTCTGGTGCTTTTATCAATGATCTTGCCTGATATGGTTTGCGCCTCTGCGTGCAGGCAACAGATGGATAACAAAATGATCAGCAGGTGTTTCATCGACAGGATAAAGATAATTTGCGATGTGGCTGTGGGGAAGGGGTTTAACAAAGTTTAACATTACCTCACCTAAATTCTCTCCAAAGGAGAGGACTTTAAACTGTTAAGCCCTTCTCCTTTGGAGAAGGGTTGGGATGAGGCTTTCCATCCTAAAAATGTAAATTTTCAAAAATTAACATGGGGTAGGGTTATGGGGCGATTTTTTTTTTAGCTTTGCCATACAAAAACTAAAAAGCCGATGAGCGTTCTCTTAAATAAAGATTCAAAAGTTATAGTACAGGGTTTTACCGGTAAAGAAGGCAGCTACCATGCAGAGCAGATGATTGCTTATGGTACGCAGTTGGTTGGTGGTGTTACACCGGGCAAAGGTGGCCAAAGCCATTTAGACAGGCCTGTATTTAATACCGTTAAAGACGCGGTTGACCAAACCGGTGCCGATGTATCTATCATTTTTGTACCGCCCGCTTTTGGTGCCGATGCTATTATGGAAGCTGCCGAAGCAGGTATTAAAGTAATTGTATGTATCACCGAGGGTATCCCTACAAAGGATATGATTGCGGTTAAAGAATATTTAACAGATAAGGATAGCCGTTTAATTGGCCCTAACTGCCCTGGTGTTATCACTGCCGACGAATGCAAAGTTGGTATTATGCCGGGCTTTATCTTTAAAAAAGGTAATGTAGGTGTGGTTTCAAAATCGGGTACGCTTACTTACGAGGCGGTTGACCAGGTGGTTAAAGCCGGTTTAGGCATTACCACTGCTATTGGTATTGGTGGCGACCCTATTATAGGCACCCCAACCAAAGAAGCGGTTGAATTATTAATGAACGACCCTGATACCCATGGTATCATTATGATAGGCGAAATTGGTGGCGGCATGGAAGCTGATGCTGCCCGCTGGATAAAAGAATTTGGCACTAAACCTGTAGTTGGCTTTATTGCCGGCCAAACCGCGCCTCCGGGCCGCCGTATGGGCCACGCGGGTGCTATTGTTGGCGGTGCCGATGATACTGCTGCCGCTAAAATGAAGATCATGCGCGAGTGTGGTATCCGTGTGGTAGAATCTCCTGCCGAAATTGGCGCTGCTATGGCAGAGGAGCTGGCTAAGATTGCATAAGCAGAAAGCTTTTTAAAATATAGGAATCCCGGTCAATTTTGGCCGGGATTTTTTGTTTTATACGCCCCGATTGTCTCCCCGCGCGTCATTGCGAGGTACGAAGCAATCTCCAAATTGGACAGGTAACGATTTTCTATTTCAAACGAGTGTGGCCCGCTCTTGGCCGCGGGAGGGCCCAGTTCTTTTTCCTTGATGAAAAAGAACCAAAAAATCAAGACAAAAAAAACCTTCCCCGCACGGGCCTTTACCTTTGGCCCGGTTTTTTGTCGGGCCTTTACGCGCGTTCAATACTTGTCCTAAACCGGAATTGCGTAAGGAAACAAAATGTCGAGCCAGATAAACGGAACGATGACCTCAAAATGCGGCATAGCGTAACATCCGGGTGGCAATGGCTCTGAAAACGCACTTACTTATATAGGGCGGGACCAAGCCGCGACTTTTCTTTTTGGTTCTTTTTCTTTTGAGAGAAAAGAAAAAGAACAACCACTAACGATCATAAAGCACAACCAATCCTCACGAAGCACTAACACATCAAAAAGATTTCTTAAATTCGGTAAACTGCATTTAGTATCATGAAAAAACACTTTTACCTGCTTCTTTTAATATCGTCGGGCGCTTTTGCTCAATACAAACCAGCCGCTTTTACCGATCCCGACAGGATGAAGAAGATACAGGTAACCTTTGGGGTGATCGACCAATTATATAAAGCCTACGCCGAAGAGAACCACTGGCCGGGCATGGCTTATGGTATTGTGGTAGATGGTAAACTGGTGCATACAGGCAATACCGGCTATACCGATGTACAATTGAAAACGCCGGTTAGCTCAAAGTCCGACTTCAGGATAGCCAGCATGACCAAAAGCCTAACCGCTATGGCCATATTAAAGCTGCGCGATGAAGGTAAGCTTAAGTTAGATGATCCGGCGTATATGTACATCCCCGAAATGAAGAACAATAAATACCTTACTAAAGATGCAACGCCTATAACTGTACGCCACCTGTTAACGCACTCGGCAGGTTACCCCGAGGATAACCCCTGGGGCGACCGCCAACTGGCTGATAGCGATGATGAATTGATAGATATTTACCGTAAAGGGGTGCAATTCTCTACCAATCCCGGTACTGGTTATGAGTATAGCAACCTGGGGTTTTCTACACTGGGGTACATCATTAAAAAGGTAAGCGGCAAAAGTTATGAGGATTACATTACCGATAACATATTAAAACCGCTGGGCATGACGCATACCTATTGGGAATATACCAAAGTGCCTAAAGAGCAACTGGCTTTGGGTTATCGGTGGATGGATGGCAAATATGTAGAGCAGCCGCTGCTGCACGATGGGTCGTACGGTGCCATGGGCGGGCTGATAACCACAATGGAAGACTTTGCTAAATATGTAGCCGTACACATGGATGCATGGCCGGCGCGCGATGATGCCGAGAAAGGCCCGGTTAAGCGCAGTTCGGTACGCGAGATGCAATACCCCTGGGATGTAAGCTATTTGAGCCCCAATGCGCATACGCCAAACGGCAGGCTTTGCCCTACCGTATCGGCTTATGCCTACGGTTTACGCTGGGCCAAAGATTGTGATAACCGCGAGTACGTTGGCCATACCGGCGGTTTACCGGGCTTTGGCAGCAACTGGAATATTTTGCCTGCCTACGGCGTAGGTGTGGTATGTTATGCCAACTTAACTTATGCCAACGCGGGCAGGGCAAATGCTATCGCGCTGGATACACTGTTGGCTATGTCGGGTATACAGCCGCGCACATTGCCGGCCTCGGTAATATTGGAGCAGCGTAAAAATGACCTGGTAAAACTGTTACCCAACTGGGCCAACGCGCAGGCCAGCGGCATATTTGCCGATAACTTTTTTATGGACTACTTCCCCGATAAGCTAAAAGCCGAGGCAACGGATATTTATGCCAAAGCAGGTAAAATAACCAGCATTAGCGAAGTAGTGGCTGAAAACCAACTGCGGGGCTATTTTATAATGAAAGGAGAGAAGGCCAATATTAAGGTATCCTTCACCCTTACCCCCGAGAACCCGCCGCTGATACAAGAGTTTCATATGGCGATAGCGCTGTAAAGACTTATTAGTCATGCCGAATTTATTTCGGCATCTCTCAGGACAATTAAACGTGCTAGTATATAGCAGGAGAGTTCCTGAAACAAGTTCAGGATGACACTACCTATTTTTGCACGTCTGTCATCCGCACATTTAAAACCTAAACCGTATATTACGCTTACAATTTAACCACATGAAAAAGTTAGCTATCCTTGTTATCGCACTGCTGGCATTTACCAATATCACCATCGCGCAAACTGTTCCCGGCACCCCTGTTAAAAAGCCGGAAAGCATTCTAAAGAATAGCGATAGCTTTAACAGCTACATGTATGATAACCTTAAGCTGTCGCAAAACCTCACTACCTACGATGAGAACCTAGGCAGCATCAGTAAAGAGGTTTTTTTAGAAAAACTATGCACCGGCGATTATTTGCCCTTGCGGCTAAAATCAACCGATAATACCCTGCATTTTCAGTTATATAAGTTAACCGATCCGGCAACTAAACAAATGGGCATAGCTGTTAAGGGTTGGAGTGGTGAGTTTTTGGCACATTACCAAATGGAAGATAAGCCCTTCCCAGAGTTTAGTTTTGTAGATATAAAAGGCAATACTTATACAACCGCCAATACCAAAGGCAAAACACTGGTTTTAAAAACCTGGTTTATTGGCTGCCAGCGTTGCGAAGAAGAAATGCCCGAGCTAAATAAGCTATTAGCCAAATATAAAAACCGGCCCGATATTGTTTTTGTGAGCCTTGCACTTGATTCAAAAGAAAAGCTGGAAGCATTTTTAAAACGCAAACGCTTTGATTACCCGGTAGTACCCGATCAGAATGATTTTATTATTAAAGGCCTTAAGAGCAACGCGTTTCCAACCCATTTTATAGTTAATAAAGAGGGTATTATTGTAAGCGTAGTTACCGACTCCGAGGAGGTTGAGTATGCACTGGAGCACAAGATATAGCTTTAGGCAAGAATAGGTCAGGTCTGCAAACCAATGCTCCGTTAGGAGCTACCGCTTTGTAGAAATACAAGATAGATTTTTTTACGCCGTAGGTGTTACCCTTGTTAAACTATGCTGCTTTGGGTAGCCCCTACCGGGCAAAAACGTTGTTGGATTTGATTGGCTACAAAGCGGTACTCCCTACGGGAGATGAAAAGGCGATGATCCAACTTATTATCTATAATCTGCATATCCACCTAAGCTACACCATTCACTTTTTGCCGTTGTTGGAGTTGTCTCCAACAACCTTTAGGACAAGTAATATATGATGCATGTGTAATGCATGGCGGCTTGTTGGTGACAACACCAACAAGGGCGGAAAACCTATTATCTATAATCTGCACATCTATCATGCTACGCCATTCACCTTAAAATCAATAACTGTATTGGTGCTTAAATTTATTTTAAGATTAAAAAAGCAGGGGCCGCCATCTAATATCAGTACCACGCCTTTTTTCCAATGCCGTTTTTCGTAAGGGGTGCAAAAGCAGTTTACCCAAACTATCTTTTCGCCTTTGTGGTTGGTTATGGCAATTAACTGTTTATAGTAGTTGCCGGGTTTTTTTATAGCCAGGTTGTTCACTTCGGCATCGGGTTGCTTTTGTTTGTTCCGCTTTTTGTCGGCCTTTATCTTTTGGTTATACTCCTTTACCATTACGCGGATAATCTTTTCTACTTTGATCAACTCCTTGCCCGATAGAGTGGCCGCTTCCGATCGTTCATTAAACAAAAAGCTATCCCGGCTTTTATTGAACGATAAAATAGAATAGCGCGAAGTATCAATAGCTATAGTATCGGCTTTTGCCGGTGGCTTTACAGGGGCCTGGTAAAGCAACAGGCAGGTAAACAGGGTTATAATATTCATTTATAAGGCTATGTATTAGGGTAACTAATTATTGATGCATTTTGTTGTACAACGGGCTTATCCTGTTCATGTATTTTCTTGGTCAGGCCTGTGTAAACATCGTATTTTCAAACAAAAAATGCTTCAAAATTGTCGTATATTTATGTAGATCAGGTTGAAAAATGAATCTATAAAACTATATGGAATACAACAAACTAACACCCGAAGAAGAATATATTATACTGCATAAAGGTACCGAACGCCCCTTTACCGGCGAGTTATTAAATAACAAAGCCGAAGGACTATACGTTTGTAAGCGCTGCGATACACCACTGTATACTTCCGAGTCGAAATTTGAGTCGCATTGCGGCTGGCCCAGCTTTGATGATGAGATACCCGGCGCGGTAAGGCGCGAAACGGATGCCGATGGCCGCCGTACCGAAATATTGTGTGCTAATTGTGGCGCGCACCTGGGCCACGTTTTTGAGGGGGAATACCTTACTCCAAAAAATACCCGCCACTGTGTTAACTCGGTATCGATGAAATTTGTGCCGGTTGCCGACCTGAAAAAGTAAAAACAGATTAAATAACAGAAACACCCTTGCTACTTTTTAGTGGCCGGGGTGTTTTGTTTTCCACATTAATATAATGTTAAGTTGGTATTAGGTTAATGTGTTTTAAAAGCCGGTCCAAAACGCCTTTCTGAGATAGTTTTACCTTAAGCATGGCGGCACTTTTGTCGCAAAAAAGTAAAGTGTTTTATCGCCAAAAATTATAAAGTTAATACACCCGCGGCAAAGGTTGGCTTTAAGTTTAGGGCGGTAATATACTGTATACAAGTAGCTTGATATTTATACCACCCCGCTAAAGTTTTTTATACACTGTTTAATTTGTTTATAACTTATAGGTGATGTTAAAAACTTAGACTAACAGGTAATCAAATGTCACCCTATCTTTGAAGTACAAGTTCTTTTAACGCTATCTATGTTGCCGGTGTTTCTATCGGCAAAGTAACAAGGAAGGCCATTTAAAATGTGGCCCGATGAACAAACAAACAGTTCGGTAACGATTGGTGAGGGTGCGGAAAAGTGAGTAAATAAAAGGCGAAAAAATTGATTTTTCGCTGTTTAACAAAAAACTCGCATGGTATACCTGTCTGCTGTTTATTCATGTTTGGGATTATTGTTAAAATAGTGTTAACGGGTACAAGAGTGTTATAAATTAATATATAAAGAGGCATGCAAGAGGAAACCGAATTACTGTTAAAGGAAAACAAAGATCGCTTTGTTATCCTCCCTATTAAGTACCCCGCTATTTGGGAAATGTACAAAAAAGCTGAAGCCAGCTTTTGGACGGCAGAAGAGATAGACCTGTCTGACGACTTAAAACACTGGGAGAATTTAAATTCGGGTGAAAAGCATTTTATTTCGCACATACTTGCATTTTTTGCAGCCAGCGATGGTATAGTAAACGAAAACCTGGCAATCAATTTTATGAGCGAGGTACAATTACCCGAAGCACGCTGCTTTTATGGTTTTCAGATAATGATGGAGAACATCCACTCAGAAACCTATGCCTTATTGATTGATACGTATATTAAAGATCCTGCCGAAAAAGATCGCCTGTTCCACGCCATTGATACCGTACCGTGTGTAGGTAAAAAGGCCGAGTGGGCGCTGCGCTGGATAAACAACGGCAGCTTTGCCGAGCGTTTGGTAGCCTTTGCCGCTGTTGAAGGTATATTCTTCTCGGGTAGTTTTTGCTCGATATTTTGGTTAAAAAAACGCGGCTTAATGCCCGGCCTTACCTTTAGTAACGAGCTGATAAGCCGCGATGAAGGTTCGCACTGCGAATTTGCCTGTATGCTGTACAAAATGCTGGATAACAAACTATCTACCGAAGCAGCAACAAAAATAATTACCGACGCGGTAGAGATAGAGAAAGAATTTGTGAGCGATGCCCTGCCGGTGAGCCTGATTGGTATGAATGCCAAAATGATGAGCCAGTATATTGAGTTTGTAGCCGACAGATGGCTGGACGAACTGGGTTATCCAAAAGTATACAATGTATCATGTCCGTTTGATTTTATGGAGATGATAAGCCTGCAAGGGAAAACCAACTTTTTTGAGAAGAGGGTTGGCGACTACCAAAAAAGCGGCGTAATGAACAGTGCCGAAAGCAAAGCATTTTCATTAGACGAAGATTTTTAAATCAGTAGCAAGTAACAAGTAGCAGGTATCAAGATAGCCTAATAAAAATAAGTTAAGGAACCCAATATATAAAATCGGTTAGTTAAAGTCTGGATACTTGATACTAACTACTAAATACTTAAGCATATGTTCGTAGTAAAAAGAGACGGTAGAAAAGAAAGTGTAAAGTTTGACAAGATAACGGCACGTATTGAAAAATTGTGCTATGGGTTTAACCTGGTTGACCCTATTGATGTAGCAAAAAAAGTAATTGAGGGCTTATTTGATGGAGTAACCACCTCCGAGCTGGATAACCTGGCTGCCGAAACCGCGGCATCGTTAACCACCAAACACCCCGATTATGCATTGCTGGCATCGCGTATAGCGGTATCAAACCTGCACAAAAATACCACCAAATCGTTCTCTGAAACCATGAAACGTATGTATGAGTACGTTGACAAAAAAACCGGTAAAAATGCCGCTTTACTGGCCGATGATGTATACCAGATAATAAAAGACAATGCCGAACTGTTAGACAGCAGCATTATATACGACCGCGACTTTGGCTTTGACTACTTTGGCTTTAAAACCTTAGAAAAATCGTACCTGTTAAAAATAGATGGAAAAATAGCCGAGCGCCCGCAGCACCTGTTTATGCGTGTATCGGTAGGTATCCACAAAGAGGATATTGAAAGCGCCATCAAAACTTACAACCTGATGAGCGAGCGTTGGTTTACACACGCTACCCCAACGCTGTTTAACGCAGGTACACCAAAACCACAAATGTCATCATGCTTTTTATTAACCATGAAGGATGACAGCATCGAGGGTATATACGATACTTTAAAACAAACAGCTAAAATATCGCAAAGCGCAGGTGGTATAGGTTTAAGCATCCACAATGTAAGGGCTACAGGCTCGTACATCAGCGGTACAAACGGTACCAGCAACGGTATCATCCCTATGCTTAAGGTATTTAACGATACCGCCCGTTATGTAGATCAGGGTGGTGGTAAGCGTAAAGGTGCATTTGCTATTTACCTTGAGCCTTGGCATGCAGATATATTTGAATTTTTAGACCTGCGTAAAAACCATGGTAAAGAAGAAATGCGTGCCCGCGACTTGTTCTACGCCCTTTGGGTAAGCGACTTGTTTATGCAACGCGTAGAAGCTAACGAAGAGTGGACACTGTTTTGCCCGCACGAAGCACCCGGCCTGGCCGATTGCCATGGTAAAGAGTTTGAAAAACTATACACCAAATACGAGAAAGAAGGCCGCGGCCGTAAAACCATTAAAGCGCAGGAGCTTTGGTTTGCCGTGTTAGATGCCCAGGTAGAGACCGGTACACCATACTTGTTGTATAAAGATGCTGCCAACTCAAAATCTAACCAGCAAAACTTAGGTACTATAAAAAGCTCTAACCTTTGTACCGAAATTATGGAATACACATCTGCTGATGAGATAGCTGTGTGTAACCTGGCTTCGCTGGCATTGCCACGCTATGTAATTGATGGCAAATTTGACCATGATAAACTGTATGAAGTTACTTACCAGGCTACTTTAAACCTGAACAAGATAATTGATTACAACTATTACCCGGTTAAAGAGGCCGAGTACTCTAACCGGCGCCACCGCCCAATTGGTTTAGGTGTGCAAGGTTTGGCTGATGCCTTTATACTATTGCGCTTACCATTTGAAAGCGACGAAGCAAAACAGTTAAACAAAGACATATTTGAGACCATTTATTTTGCAGCCATGACGGCTTCAAAAGACCTGGCTATAAAAGATGGCCCTTACAAAAGCTTTAAAGGTTCGCCGTTATCAAAAGGTAAGTTCCAGTTTGACCTATGGGATGTAAAACCTGAAAGCGGCCGCTGGGATTGGGAAAACCTGCGTCTTGATGTAATGAACCATGGTGTACGCAACTCGCTGTTAGTAGCGCCAATGCCAACCGCATCAACATCGCAAATATTGGGTAACAACGAGTGCTTTGAGCCATATACCTCAAACATTTACACCCGCCGCGTATTAAGCGGAGAGTTTGTTATAGTAAACAAACACCTGCTGCGCGATTTGGTTAACCTTGGCTTATGGACACCGGCTATGAAAGATAAGATCATCACAGCAAACGGATCTATACAGGATATTGCCGAGATACCTGCCGATATTAAGGACCTTTACAAAACCGTATGGGAAATTAAGATGCGTAACATTATAGATATGGCTGCCGATAGGGGTGCTTACATCTGCCAGTCGCAATCGTTAAACTTGTTTATCAATTCGCCAAACGCTTCAAAACTTACTTCAATGCACTTCTACGCATGGAAGAAAGGCTTAAAAACAGGTATGTACTACCTGCGTACACAAGCAGCATCGCAAGCGGTTAAATTTACGGTTGAAAACCAGGGAGGCAAAAACATGGAGCCTGTTATACCAGAAGTGGTTGACAATATTGCCGACGAAATGCCGGCCGGCCCAACTTGCTCAATGGAAGAAGGCTGCGTTACCTGCTCTGCCTAATCACCTCGATCTTACATATTACTACAGACCGTGCGGCGAAAGCTTCACGGTCTTTTTTGTTTAAACCGTACAGTAAGCACTCACCCTCTTTACGCTTGCATAGAGAGGGTCGACCAGCGAAGCGTAGTCGGGGTGAGTAAATACCCACTTGCCCTATGGCAACAAACCATACAACCTGCCCGCCTTTTACGTTATCATGATGATAAAGCCGAATATCTTGCAGACTTTTGTTGAAGCAAATGATAACATCAGCCAAACACGAAGTATTACACTGCGACCGCTGCAACGGGCCATTTGAATGTAAAGCCAACTCATTCACCAAATGCCAGTGCAGCACCGTGCAGCTAACCATTAACGAGGTGCAGTACGTAAGCGAACTGTACGAAGGCTGCCTGTGCGCCAACTGCCTGTTGGAGTTACAGCAGGAGTACCAAACCGGGTTATAATTGCCTTGCCCTTTATTGGCAGTATTTATTAATTTTAGTAAAAATACTAAGCCAATGAAAAAAGCCCTGCTGGTAATAATATTTATCGCGATAGCCATAACAAACGCAGCTGCCCAACAAGTTTTAACCAAATACGGCGACAACGTAGGCACCCTTGATGGCATTATTAAGGCCTATTATGATGTGGTAACCGTTAAAAAAGGCGAGGCGCCCAGCTACGAACGCGATAGCCTGCTGCACATTGCCGGTGCCCGGGTAGGCTCGGGTGGGATGGATAAGCAGGGCAACCAATACTTTAATTATACAACGTTGAAGGAGTACCACCGCGTATCTGACGGGTATTTACAGCGCAACGGTTTCGACGAAAAGGAAATAGCACGCAAGGTTGAGCACTTTGGCAGCATATACCATGTTTGGAGCACTTATGAGAGCCGCCATACCGCCGGTGGGCCTGTTTTTGAGCGGGGCATTAATAGCATCGAGCTGTTTTTTGATGGTAAACGCTTTTGGATATTAGGCTGGTTTTTTGACGGCGAACGAAAAGATAACCCAATACCGGCGGAGTATTTAAAGTAAAAAATATTATATTTGTTTAATAGTTAATATTAGATATTATGAAAGGCAAAATATTTGCATTGTCAATAGTTGTTTCGATAATTATCTGTAATGGTTTGGCCGGCTGTAAAAAAGGGAATACAGAAGTGAAAACCCCAGATACTACAGCTATTGATACCGTCCATTTGCTGTTGGGTAAATGGAAAGTGGTAGAGAAACGTGAATATCACGAGGGTGTAGATAGCATTATAACAACAAGCGGTTGCAGCTTTTCGGCTACATATACCTTTCAATCAGGTAATATTTTTACTTATGGTAAATCGTCATGCAGTGGCGATAAAAGTTATACCGGGACTTTTATTGTAGATAAAAAAAGAAATATAAAATACTATGCTAATGGGTCTAATTTTACAAGGGGGGGCGGAACAATTGAGATACTTAACACTACCACAATGGTCCTTTATAGCTCGGGCGGCCAAAACTGGTACCGCACCAAATACAAAAGGCAGTAAATGAAAAAAGCATTTCAAATATCAGTTTTTACTTTACTTATTGTATCGGCTATGTTTAGCAGCTGCAAAAAAATAACCTCTAAGCCCGATGATAAACCTTTTGGCCCTAAAACATGGCTGGATGGTAATTGGAAACTGGTGAAAATGAAATCAGAAGATTTGGAATCCGGCGATTCTACAATTAAAAACACAGGGTGCGAATTTGCAACTACATATAAATTTGATAGGGGGACATACATTGAAAAGTCTGGTTGTTCACCTTTTGCCGAAACAAAGTATAATTACACCTATGTAGAATCAAAGCCCCACAATTATATTGCTTTCTATAATATAGATTCAAAAAAAGGTGTTTATAGTCAGGTTATTGATATACGAACTGATAGTACCTACGTTACCGGCGATGGCAGCCACACATGGATTTGGCGCTATTTTGAGAAGCAAAGATAACCAAGCTGGGACTTTACGATAAACCTGGCTGATAGCACTATAGGGTTTATCAGCAAAGGCCCCCATGTGTATAATGTGAACTAACAGCCCAACATAAGGCAAGCTGTAATATGTAAATATCAATTGAATATTAAAATATAATTAATATTTTAGTGAGAGATTTACATGTAACCTAATGAAAGCCAATTTATTTGCAATTGCTATTGTCCTGCTCATTATAGTATCGGGCCTGCTTGGCAGCTGCAAAAAAGAAGCAAGGATTTACCGCATTGTTGATGCGGATTTTTGGAAAACGCATCTTACAGGTACTTATAAATTAGTTTCGCGCAAGTCTTATATTCACCATCCCGAAACCGACAGCGTCGAAACACAGATATTAGACAGTGGTTGCCGTTTTAGTGCCAGGTATATTTTTAAATCGCCCAATATATTTATCTATAAAAAATCTGCTTGCGACAACGATTCTGATGTAGTAGGTACGTATAAGTTTGATAACGTTATATCAAATTTGCAAATTGATGCTAAGGGTTTTTCACCAGGTGGAAGTGTGGATACTTTAACCGATACCAGTTTTATATTTTGGAGGGTTGGAATGACAAGCTCCATAAAAAGTAAGTTTGTTAAGGTAGCAAACTAATACCCTGGCCGTAGCTTTAATGCGGCGTATCCTCTAAATATTGCCGACAATAACTATCTTCGCCCAAGCAATATCATACTTAAATTATGAAATTATTAGAAGGAAAAACCGCACTGATAACCGGTGCATCAAAAGGTATAGGCCGTAAAATAGCCGAGAAATTTGCCGAGCACGGCGCTAACGTAGCATTTACCTATTTATCATCGGTAGAAAAGGGCCTGGCTCTTGAGGAGGAACTACAGGGCTTTGGCACACAGGTAAAAGGTTACCGAAGCGATGCTTCGAAATTTGACGAAGCCGAAAAATTAGTAAATGATATAGTAGCCGATTTTGGCACATTACACATAGTGGTTAATAACGCCGGTATTACCAAAGATGGACTGCTGATGCGTATGACCGAAGAGCAATGGGATAGCGTGCTGGAAGTTAACCTTAAATCGATATTTAACGTTACCAAAGCAGCATCAAAAATTATGATGAAGAACCGCCAGGGCGTGTTTATTAACATGAGCTCGGTAGTAGGTGTGCAGGGCAATGCCGGGCAGGCCAATTATGCCGCTTCAAAGGCGGGTATTATTGGTTTCTCAAAATCAATAGCTAAAGAATTAGGTTCGCGTAACATACGCACAAACGTGGTTGCTCCGGGCTTTATCCGTACCGAAATGACCGACGTGCTGGATCCAAAAGTGGTTGAGGGTTGGGCGGCAGCTATCCCGCTTAAACGTGCCGGCGAGGTAGAGGATGTGGCCAACGCCTGCGTGTTCCTGGCATCAGATATGGCAGCATACATCACCGGGCAGGTAATACCTGTTGATGGCGGGATGTTGTAGTTTTTAAGCCGAAAGTTAAAAGTAGAAAGTCAAAAGTTGTGTATGCGGCTTTTGGCTTTTGCTCTAAATAGGGTATTATAAACAAAAAGAAATGAGCTTTCGCAAACTCATCTTATTGGTGTTAGTCGTTTTCCCTTGTGTGGTTTTTAGCCAGAACAAGCACGTCGTTAAACCACACGTTATCACAAGAAAGGAAGAGCAACTCGGTAATAAGTATAGTGAATGTCTTCAAACTAACAGGTATTCTGTTGTGCAGCGGCGTCAGTTTTTCCCGTTTAAAACAGCAGATACTATACGTTTAGTTTCTTATGAGGCCATGCAGCCCAATTATAATTTCGAACCTGTAAAAAACCCAATGGATACGGTTGAGATTTTCATCCCGATGGCGGTAAATTATTTTAAACTTAATGCGCACCGAATAATTGAGAACAAGGTTTTAAACGTTACTGATATAGATTCGTTAACTGATTTAATGTATAACATAGTTTTTTATCGCAAAAAGCCTATAACTATCCTCATATCGGCCCTTCATGTTATAATCCTAAGAACGCTATACTATTCATCAATAGTAAAGGGATAGTTACACAGTATTTTGAGTTTTGCTTTGAATGCAGGCGGTTTTTCACAAGTTCGTCAAAAGCTAAAATGGGTGAGTTTTGCGACCAAAAGTTTGAGCTGTTAAAGAAGTACTTTTTAAGCCGGGGCATAAAATATGGCACAATTACCTATAGCCGGCGATAACTAAATTCCTTAAGTACTCAACATAAATTAACGGCATTCACAATATTTTCGCATTTTGCGGGTATGGTTATCATGGGCATCATACAAAATTCAAAACCTAAAACACGTTGCTGCTAATGTCAATCACCTGGGGATCGGTTTCGGGGTGGTGGGCGCCTGCCTGCCTGGCGCTGGGCTTGCTGTATGCCTGGCTAATGTACCGTCGACCAGCACAATTTGCTCAGGGTGTAAAATATGTGCTGTTTGCCCTAAGGGCTGTTGTAGTCGCGGTTTTAGCCTTGTTGTTGGTTTCGCCGTTAATACAGTCGGTAAATTACCAGCCGCAAAAGCCATTGATTTTAATTGCGCAGGATAATTCAGCATCTGTAAAGCTTTTCAGTAAAAACAAACTTGCAGATGGCTGGGCACAGGCCCTTAAAAAGCAATTGGGCGATGGTTACGAGGTGCATGAATTTAATTTTGATAAAGAATTGCACGATGGCCTATCAAACACATACACCGGCAAGCAAACCGATATTGCTAACGCGCTTCGCCGCTTAAACGACAGGTTTGTAAACCAAAATATTGGCGCCTTAATACTACCTACCGATGGTTTGTATAACCTGGGTACCGACCCGCAATACGAAGCGCGAAACATAAAAACCAGCATTTATACCATTGCCCTGGGCGATACCATCCCCCGCCGGGATGTGCTGATAAGCAATGTTAATTATAACAAGACCGCCTTTTTGGGGAACGATTTTGAAGTAGAGGTTTTAACAGAAGCCTACCAAAGCGTAGGCGAAAATATGCGTTTGAATGTAACCGAAGATGGCAGGCAGGTGTATGCGCAAAATATAGCGGTAACATCGGCAGCGTTTAAAAAGGTAGTGCCCTTAAAGTTAAACGCCGATAAAAAAGGTATACGCAAGTTTACTATCAACCTAACGCCGCTCAACAATGAGCTATCGGTACAAAACAATACCGAAACTATTTACATAGAGGTACTTGATGCGCGCCAAAAAGTACTGTTGCTGTATGATGCCCCGCACCCGGATATCAGCACTATTAAACAAGTGATAGAAAGCAACAAGAATTTTGAGGTAAAGGCAGTTTTGCTGGCAGATGCAGCCGTCGTTAAACAAAGCGATTATAGCCTGGCGATAATGTATCAGCTGCAAGCGGGTAGCTATGCCAAAGTGCAAAGCCTGTTACAAAGTAAAACGCCGCTATGGTTAATGGCCGGTACGCAGGCCGATATACAAGGCATAAGTAATGCACAAAAAATAATAAAGATAACCCCTGGTAGGGCCGCGGTGCAGGAAGTGTTTGCGCAGCCCGCGGGCAGCTTTTCGGCATTTACCTTATCAGATTCGGCCCAAAACAAAATAAGCAGGCTGCCGCCTTTAATTGAGGCGTATGGGGCATATGAAGCCGCCTCATCGGCATCGGTACTATTAAAGCAAAAAATAGGCACGGTGGCAACTAATAACCCCTTATTGGCCTTTGGCGATGCCGGGGGGCGAAGGGTGGCGGTGCTTACAGCCGAGGGCCTGTGGCGCTGGCAACTGGCCGAGTACCGCGAGTATGGTAACCACCATGCCATTGAAGAATTGTTTAGCCAAAGTGTACAATACCTTACGGCTAATGCCAACCGCGAGCGCTTTAGGGTTTACCCCTCAAAAAACGTATTTGATGATGGCGAAAATGTATTGCTGAATGCCGAATTATATAACGATGCCTTAGAATTGGTGAACACGCCCGATGTTAAGATTGACCTGAAAAGTAAAGCAGGTAAAAGCTATAGCTTTTTGTTTACACGCAGCGGGCAAAGCTACCAGCTAAACGCGGGCACATTGCCGGCGGGCGATTATACGTACACGGCAGTAACCACCAACGGTAAGCAGCAGTTTAAGGCCGGTGGCCAGTTAACCGTAAAACCCCTAAACCTTGAGGCAAGGCAAAGTACGGCTAACCACCAATTGCTGCGCGCTATAGCGGCGCAAAGTGGTGGGCAAATGCTGCTACCGGCGCAGGTAGGTCAATTGGCTGATAGGATACGCAAAAACGAAAACGTTAAAACAGTTGTTTATGAAGATAAGCGCTACAACGACTTGATAGACATTAAATGGGTTTTTGTACTGATACTACTATTGCTAAGCACCGAATGGTTTTTACGCAAACGTGACGGAGAGGTGTAGAGGCGCGATACTTCGCGCCTTGAACCAGATATGTAGAGGCGCGAAGTATCGCGCCTCTACGAGAGTTTCTAAAGTGTCTCCGCAGGGTCTCTCGCAGAGGACCCTGCGGCATCCCAAAAAGTTTATTATAATTGAATACCTATGAAAATAAAACTAACACTCACCCTGCTGTTGCTATCTGCTACAGCTACTTTTGCAAATGCGCAGCAATTAAACATTGGTACCTACAATTTACGATACGCTAATGGCGGTGATTCTACCGCCGGTAATGGCTGGGGGCAACGTTTCCCCTGGGCGGCAAAACTCATACAGTTTCAGGACCTGGACATATTTGGCACGCAGGAAGCTAAATACAATCAGTTAATCCAATTAACCGATAGTCTGCCGGGTTATGCCTGGATAGGTGCAGGCAGGGACGATGGGCAGCATGGCGGCGAGCATTCGGCTATATTTTACAAAAAGGATAAGTTCAAACTGCTTAAAATGGGCAACTTTTGGATGTCGACCGTTACCGATAAACCAAATAAGGGCTGGGATGCGGCCTTGCCGCGCATTTGTACCTGGGCACAGTTTAAAGAAGTTAAAACCGGCTTTACCTTTTACTTTTTTAACCTGCATATGGATCATATTGGCGTTATTGCCCGTCGCGAAAGTGCCAAACTGGTATTGGAGAAGATCAAGCAAATGGCAGGTGCTACGCCCACCATCCTCACAGGCGATTTTAATGTAGACCAAACCTCAGATAGCTACGCGCTTATCAACAATTCGGGCGTGCTGAAGGATAGTTATGAGTTGTCGCCCGTAAAGCTGGCACCAAGCAGTACCTTTAACGAGTTTAACGCCAACACCGCAGGCAATAGCCGTATCGACCATATTTTTGTTACCAATCAGTTTAAGGTATTGCGCTACGCCATACTAACCAATACCTACCACGGCCGCACCCCGTCAGACCATTACCCGGTGGTAGCCATCATGAAGTTTGGGAGATAGGATCAGAATAAAATTCACCACTCAAAAATTCAGTCAGAAGAGACATGTAAAATATATTGTAATATTAAATATTACAATATGCTGCTTCATTGCAAAACAAGCCTTGCTCAAAAAAACTTGTTTTATTGAAATAAAATATTATATTAGTGAGGCAGGGGTAACGAAAATAAACGAAAAATTTAGCTATAGCCTGCAAAAAAAATGGAATAATTTATAGCCAAAAGTGCAAAGGAAAAGGCTCGTACGTTGCGTGAGGCCATTTTTTAATCATAAAAGCACTAATTAAGAAAGCATCAACCAAAAAACATAAAATTCAATTCGGTTTATCCTCAAAATTCAATGTTGGGTATTACCATAATAAACAACAATTCCTATCTTCGCTACCATGTCGCCCACCGAAGCTAAAGACCTGATACAAGCGCTTACTACCGAGTTAAGACAGCACACCTATAACTACTATGTGCTGGCTATGCCCACCATTTCTGACTACGATTTTGACCAAAAACTGGAGCAGCTTAGCCAGCTGGAAAAGCAGTTCCCTGAGTTTTTAGACCCCGATTCGCCTACGCAAGTGGTTGGCGGCGAGATAACTAAGGAGTTTGTTACGGTGAAGCACCGCTGGCCCATGCTATCGTTAGGCAACACCTATAACGAACAGGAACTGCTTGATTTTGACCAGCGTATCCGCAAGGCCATAGGTGATAATTTCGAGTATGTATGCGAGTTAAAGTTTGATGGTTTGTCCATGAGTTTAACCTACGAGCAGGGCAAACTGGCCCGTGCAGTAACCCGCGGCGATGGCACACAAGGCGATGAGGTTACTACCAATGTACGCACTATACACACCATACCTAAAAAGCTCCCCCCCGGCGATTACCCCGACTTGTTCGAGATACGCGGCGAGGTGTTCATGCACCTGAAAGCCTTCGAACGTTTGAACAAAGAACGTGTGGATAACGGCGAAGTGCCGTATGCCAATCCGCGTAATTTTGCATCTGGCACCATCAAACTGCAAGACTCTAACGAGGTGGCTCGCCGCCCGTTGGATTGTTTCCTATACGGGTTGTATACTGAGAAAACCCTGTTTAAAACCCATTGGGAAAGCCTGCAGGCGGTTAAAAAATGGGGTTTTCATATTGATGACCATAGTAGGCTGTGTAGTGATATTACCCAGGTGCTGGAGTTTATTACCAAGTGGGATAAAGACCGTTATGGCTTAAGTTATGATATTGATGGTATTGTAATAAAGGTAAACAACTACTCACAGCAGCAGGAACTGGGTTTTACAGCCAAATCGCCGCGTTGGGCCATATCCTATAAGTTTAAAGCTGAGCGGGTAGAGACCGAGCTTTTAGCTGTAACCTACCAGGTGGGTCGCACAGGGGCGGTTACACCAGTTGCGAATTTAAAGCCGGTTTTGCTGGCGGGCACCACAGTGAAACGCGCTACCCTCCACAACGCCGACGAAATTACCGAACGCCTTAAACTACACGAACATGATACCGTTTATGTTGAAAAGGGTGGCGAGATCATCCCTAAAATCATCAGCGTAAATTTAGAAAAGCGGCAGCACGGCGCTAAAGCTATTGAATATATTACCCATTGTTTAGAATGTGGTGCCAAACTTTTACGCACAGAGGGTGAAGCCGCCTGGTACTGCCCTAATGATGAAGGTTGCCCGCCGCAAATAGTAGGTAAAATGCAGCATTATATTGGCCGCAAAGCCATGAACATTGATGGCCTTGGCGACGAAACCATCAATACGCTGTATAACAGGGGTTTTATTAGGCATATTAGCGATATATATGACCTGCATACCCATATAGATGAGTTAAAAAAGATGGACCGTTTTGGTGAGCAATCCATCAATAATATGCTGGATGGCATCGAGCGATCAAAACAAATGCCATTCGAAAAAGTGCTTTTTGGCTTGGGTATACGCTATGTAGGCGAAACGGTTGCCAAAAAGCTCGTGGCCCATTTTAAAACCATAGATAACCTGATGGCTGCCACAACCGAAGAGCTTACCGCTGCAGAAGAAATAGGCGGCCGCATAGCAGAAAGCATCACCGAATACTTTGCAGATGATAGGCATAGGCAGGAGATAGAAAAATTAAGATCGCAGGGTTTGCAGTTTGTGGCTGAAGAAAAGGAAGTTACCCTTGCCAGCGACAAGCTAAGCGGGCAAAGTTTTATAATATCGGGCGTGTTTGAAAAGTTTTCGCGCGATGAACTGAAGGATATTATCGAGCAAAACGGGGGCAAAATATTAAGCAGTATATCGGCAAAGTTAAGCTACCTGGTTGCCGGTGATAATATGGGCCCTGCTAAACTGGAAAAAGCTAATAAATTAAATATACCTATCATTAGTGATGATGAATTGCTGGCCATGCTCAGCTAAACTAACTACACATGAGTACAATTAACTGGGGCATAATAGGCTGCGGCAACGTCACCGAAAAAAAGAGTGGGCAGGCATATAACAAAATAGCAGATAGCAAATTGGTGGCTGTAATGCGCCGTGATGCAGCCAAAGCGGCCGATTATGCCGAGCGCCACCATGTTGATAGATGGTACGACGACGCCGAAAAGCTAATGAACGATCCGGAAGTTAACTCGGTATCTATTGCTACTCCGCCGGCCTCGCATTTAGATTATGCTTTACGAGCGATAAAAAAGGGGCTTAATATTTATGTAGAGAAGCCAGTTACCCGTAACTCGCACGAGGCACAGGTTATGGCTGAAGCCGTACGCGAAAGCGGTGCTAAGCTTACTGTAGCCCATTATAGGCGTGCTTTGCCTATGTTTTTGCATGTTAAAAGCCTTATTGATAATAAAGCTATCGGCGATATCAGAACGGTGCAGATACGCATGTGGCAATACCAAAGACCAACGCTTGCCGCTGATGCCCCACCCAATTGGCGCTTACAACCTGAATTATCAGGTGGCGGGTATTTTCATGACCTGGCGCCACATCAGTTAGACCTGATGCTATATTATTTTGGCGAACCCGATAAATACAGTGGTTACAGCCTAAACCAAGGCGGATTTAGTCCGGCAGATGACCATGTTTGCGGGCAAATTATCTTCAAAAACAAAGTAGTGGTAAATGGCTCTTGGTGCTTTAATGTAGCCGAAAGTGAAGCAATAGATACTTGCGAAATAATAGGTACTACAGGAAAAATTACCTTTCCGTTTTTTGGCACCTATGTAACCTGTAAACACCAACAAGGCGAAGAAACCATACAATTTACGCACCCTGAGCATATTCAGCAGCCCATGATCACTAAGATAGTAGCCTACTTTAAAGGCGAAGCCCCCAACCCCTGCAGTATTGATGAAGCCGTAACACTGATGAAAATATTTGACGCATTTACCATAAAAAATATTTAATTATCTTTAGCCATCAATTTGATATGAAGATAATTAGCCCCGTTTTATTTTTTATGCTGTTTGTATGCTTTAAGGCAGATGCCCAGGCTTACGAGGTGCCTAAAAACTATAAATTCAAATCAAATGCTGACTATGCCAGGTATGAGCCAGATATTTTAAAAACAGTTGACTGGATGCAGTTAACCTCCTGGACAGAAGAACCCAAAAAGACCGACGAGGCCATCCAGTTTTTTTTGGACTGGGTACGCGGTACACCAGCGGTAACCGTAAATTTAGGGCAGGCTAGCCTGCGTTTATCTGATAAAAACCCTCAGCTTGGGTTCACTTACATGGCCCAGTATGCTAAATATGCCCTCTTGCACAAAGATCATTTTGATCACACTAAAGCTAACCTGGAGGCTTTAAGGGCTGTTATAACCAAGTATTACAAAGAGCCTACTCATAAGAAGGATGATGATATTGAAATGCTAATGAGTCTTGAGCAAAAAGGCCAGTTAGAACAATGGATTATTACGGATTTTGAGCAGCAGCAACAATAACCCACTTAAATTAAGTGGTTATCATCAGCTTTTTTTCTTAGGTACTTTAGCACCTTCTTTACGGGCTTCTGAAAGGCCAATTGCAACTGCTTGCTTTTTGCTGGTTACCTTTTTACCGCTTCCGCTTTTTAGTTTGCCTTCTTTCATCTCGTGCATGGTCTCTTCAACCTTTTCGCCGGCTTTTTCTGAATACTTTGCCATAACATTATGTTTTAGATTTATTTAAATTACAAAGCAAACTTTTTGCCAATCAGTATCACCGGGCCGATTTATTTAATGCCATCAGTATAAAAATTTATCACCTGTGAACTATTAATTGCACATTTATACCAATGTTTAAAACATTAGAATTACACAGGTGTTCAGCAACTAAATAATGACATATGCCCGCAGCAAAAAAGATAATAGCCCCCTTTTACGAACGACTTGCACTTATACTAATTGGATTTTGCATACTTGGTTTTTTATTGATATCAGCTAAAGAACTAATTGATCCTCTGATATTTGGGTTGCTGTTTGCAATATTATTATTACCGGTATCCAGCTTTTTGGAAAGAAAACTGAGGATGCCCCGCAGTATGTCGGCCTTTATATCCATACTATTATTGGTTGGTTTTGTTGGTGCGGTATTATATGTTGTGGGTAACCAGGTGTCGCATATTGCAGATGATTGGCCTATGCTGCAAAATCAGGTAAAACAATCACTTAACGATTTGCAAGACTGGGTACAAGGTACTTTTAATATCACTGCCCATAACCAGATAAAGTATTTAGATAATACAGGTAAAAAGATAATGGCCTCGGGTACCGAGGTGATAGGTACCACCTTTAGTGCGGTTTCGTCGCTGGTGTTGTTTTATGTTTTTATACTGATATTTACCTTTTTTATACTGTTTTACAGGCGTTTACTGCTGCGTTTTGTAACCTGGGTTTTTAACGACGACCAGAGCAATGTAGTGATGGATATTGTAGAGAATATTCAAAAAATATTGCGCCAATACATATTAGGCTTACTTATCGAAATGGTTATAGTAGCTGCTATGGCCATCAGTATATTTTATTTTTTGGGTATTAAATATGCCACATTGTTGGGTATAATAATTGGCTTGTTTAACATTATACCCTACATAGGTATTTTTACTGCACTGCTGCTCAGTGTGTTAGTAACCTTTGCTACCGGGACTATAAGCGCTACCATATACGTAGCCGTAAGCGTGATAGGTATACATGCTATTGATGCTAACTTTTTGCTTCCGGCTGTGGTTGGCTCAAAGGTGAGGTTGAATGCACTGATATCCTTTATAGGTATCATTATAGGCGAGATGCTGTGGGGGCTTTCGGGGATGTTCCTTTCGATACCTGTACTGGCTATATTCAAGATCATATTTGACCGTGTAGAAAGCCTGAAACCATGGGGCTACCTGTTAGGCGGCGACTACGAATACAAAGAAAAAGCCCAGGAAAAAATGAAAACTGAATAGTATAACTATTTGATTAACTGGTATATACGGTAGTATAAAGTACCGGCATATATCAGTAATATCACGGTGTTTAATACCAATACCCAGTTAAGATCTGCAAAGCGGAATTTTTTGATAGAGCATACCACAAGCAGGACTATAAAGCTGGTAATGAGTATAATAGGGTAAGCCAATGTCCACATGTTTTTGGGCATTAGGTATAAGTGCTTTAGCTTATCGCCATCGCCTTGCAAAAAGGGGATAAGCGCTACAAGCAACAGTATAAAAAACAGGCGTACGGCTATTTTGGCGGCTATTTGGCTGGCTTTCATGGCAGGCAAAGTAAAACATTTATTTAAAAATATGCGTCATGCTGCCGTCCGTTTTAGGCGGGTGATTTGTACTTTTACCCTTTTCACTATTACCTATGAAATTTTACTCCAAATTACTGGTCCCGCTGTGTTTTTTTTCACTTTTTTCGTTTTTTTTGCAGTGTGATGCACAGGGTATATACAAAAAATTTCGCGTTATTCCTATAGGAATTTTAGGTGGTATCGACGAAAGTAACCTGTCGGCCTACATGGTAGCGCCGGTTGGATCTAACAATTATATTTGCCTGGATGCCGGAACCCTGCACTACGGGATTGAAAAAGCGGTAGCTGCAGGTACATTTAAGGTGCCCGCATCCCAAGTAATAAGGCAGTACATTAAAGGCTACTTTATAACGCATGCCCACCTCGATCATATTGCCGGGCTCATCATCAATTCGCCCGAAGATAGCACCAAAAACATATACGGGCTTGGCAGTACTTTAGAGACCATCAAGACCCATTACTTTACATGGGAGAGTTGGGCCAACTTTGCCGACGACGGTGCTGCACCTGCGCTAAAAAAATACCATTACCAACCGCTGGAACCTGGCCGGGAGTACGACATAGCCAATACCGAAATGAAGGTGCAAGCCTTCCCGCTTAGCCACTCTAACTTAACCAGTACGGCCTTTTTGGTAAAAAGTAAAGAGGACTACATGCTATACTTGGGCGATACAGGTGCCGATGAGTTAGAAAAAAGCCATAACCTTGAAGAGTTGTGGACCGCTGTTGCCCCCTTGATAAAAGCCAAACACTTAAAGGCGATCATTATTGAGGTATCCTTCCCTAACGAACAGCCTGATAAGACGCTGTTTGGCCACCTTACGCCACGTTTATTGATGAATGAGATGCAGGCACTACAAAAGCTGGCAGGCCCCTTAAACGGACTTAATGTAGTGGTAGCGCATTTGAAGCCGCCCTACAGCAGCATTAAAAAGATAAAGGAACAGCTAAAGGCAGCCAATAGGCTTGGGCTAAACCTTATCTACCCTAAACAGGGTGGAGCGCTGGAGTTTTAAACCTCAGCCCCGTTAATGCAGAAACCCCATCACTCTAATATAATTGATGCGGTGGTCTCTCTGATAAATATCAATCCATCAAAATCAACACCCGGGCGCATAGGTAACGTTAAACGATTGCCCCAGTTGGCGTATATGTTGGTGATGTTGCCTGCAATATTGTACAAAGGGTCGGCTGTTGTGTTGCCAAAGGGTATAAAGAAGTGGGGTAGCTTAGCAGCGGCAAATGTTGCCGACAGCGAGCCCGGCTTCCCTTCAAAAAGATGTTTTACAAAGGTGTCGTCATCCAATACATGCACACTGCCTTTAAATGTATCAAAGCCAATGGTGTAATACGCATTATGGTATTTTTGCTTTACATAATAGCCCATGCCTTTGCATTGCGCCATGGTGGTATCTTTAGCTACGTGTATATTGTGGCTCCATATGATGGTTTTGGCTTTGGTTTGCTGCTGTTGGTTGGCAATATTTTCGGCCATGAACTCGTCCCTTGCCAGTGGGTTGCCCAGCAGGGTGCCCTGGTACAATAGCGACACCCGTTTTCTAAGTTCACTATCCTCATTTGTTGCCGTTGCGGCTTTTTTTGCCTCGTCAAGCAAATCGGATAGGGTGGACGTCTCATCTTCAGACATCTCATACAAATTACCGAAATCGGTAGCGCTTATCCTTTTTAAAACAGCAATGGCGGCCTTTGTATTTTTGTACTGCTGCGGATGGCTTGTTAAATAGTTAACGCAATACCTGGCCGATGAATCAATATCGGCTTTAAAGTAGTCGGTGTCGAACCCAAAAAGGCTAACCTTGTTTTTAACGGGCTGGCCATCGTTATAAACTTTAATAGCCCTAAACAGGTCATAAATTTCCTGCGTTTTAAACAAACGCATAGGCTCCATTAGCTTTTTAAGGTCGCCTTTGCCGGTCAGCAGGTAGTTGTTTATCTTTTCCATTGGCGAATAACCAAACTCAAAGCCTATAGACCTATAACCGGCGTGGGTGATAAGATAGTTGATGATGCGTGCTTTTTCGGTTGAGAATTCGTGCGTACCATGGGAGGCTTCGGCAAGGCCGAGTATGGTATTCCCTTTTAATTGATTAGCTAAAAAAGGCAGGTATTTAGCGTTGCTATCTATTGATAAGGCGTTGTTATTTACCCAGTTTATGGTCGCTTGCTGGGCAAGGGTATAAGTAGCAGACAGGCAAGTAAACAAAAGGAAACATAAAAGCTTTTTAGTCATTCGGCAGAATTATATGCCCAAAACTGCTAATATTAAACAATATTTCAAAACATTATTTTGAATTGTTTTAATTAAGGCGAATTAAGTTCTGAATTAACTTTATTTATCGTCCAGTAGATCAATACAAGATTTTGACATCGTTGCTAAACGAGCATTCAATGTGGCAGCGCTTTGCGTGTCCTTAATATTTTTATACATGCTTTTAATAAGCTTAAGGGTATCATCGTCCGGGTCGCAGGCTTGTGCTTTTTCCAGGTGGGGCAGCGCTTTTTTAACAGCTGCTGCGTATTTTAGGGTCAGTCTTTTGTTTTCGTTGATATCGCTTTGGGCGGCATTTAACTGAGCAGCTATATCATCAGCTTGCTTAGCATATAAATATCCCAGGCCCCTTTGCACCACATAAAAATCGGGTACCGCGGCAGCAACCTTTTCATAGTACTCAATTGCTTTTACCGATTGGTTATCATTCTCGAATAGGTTACCTATTGTGTAAAAAAAGTGAATTTGCTGCTTGGCACTAAGCTTAGCCACATTAGGTAAGATATCCTGTCCAAGGCCCATGGCCCTTTCTGTTTCGCCCTGTAAATGAGCCAGGTTAAAATCCAAATATTGGTTATATACAACATCATCCGTTTGCGCCTTTGCCAGCGCTACGGTAAATAAGGCAAAAAATATAAGGAGGGTTCTTTTTAGCATAGTAAGTAATGGCATTCAAATATATGACAAACGGATTTATGGTTGGTTTAATGCCCGCATTTTTAATATAATCTACACCGCCCGTTAAAGCGTCTGCGCTTTAACGTAACAGGAAGGAAGCGTCTACGCTTCCGAAATAATTTAAGCGTGGACGCTTAAAACCCTAACATCCAAGCGTGGACGCTTGGATGGGCGGTGATGACATGGTTTTTAAGAAATCACTAGTCGTAATTTCCACAATTCATTTTCCTTCCTCATACAATGCCCACAAGGCCGGTAGCCTAAAGCTACTGCCTTATCAGCATTTTTAAAAAATACCCGGTTAGCTATCTTCATCCGCTTGCCGGATGAGCAGCTTAAGGTGCCGTATATTTTTAACTTGCTGTTACCTGCAAAAGTAATATCGCCTTTATCCAACAGGGTCTTCAATTGTTTAAGTCGACCGAAGGCTGTGTTACCTAAATCGCCATGCCATATCATGTAGCATCATGAAAGATAACGCCCAGTGTATGCCTTTGGCCGCTTGTAAGTTCGCTAACACCGTGGCGCATGTTTACGCGGTAGTAGCCCCTGTTGCCTTGCACCGGCCTAAAATTGGTAGTAAATATCAGCATATCGCCCTTTTTGGGGTTAAGCACCGTCGCTTTAGATTGCATCCTGGGTCTTTGCTCTACCAATACAAACTCGCCGCCGGTAAAATTCTCACCGGGTTCGTTCAAGCAAACCACCAACTGCATAGGGAAGTAAACCTCGCCATACAGGTCCTGGTGCATGGCGTTGTAGCCGCCTTTGCCATACTTTAATATCAGCGGCGTTGGCCTTAGCTGCCCATGCTGATGGCAAAGTTCGGTCAACTCATTCAGAGTAGTCGGAAACTGCTTATCTACATTCAGCACCTGCATCCAGCTATTGGCAATAGGTGCTATGTGCGGGTAAACGCCCTCCCTTAATTGCTGCACTATACCCGGTAAAGGGTAGCCATAGTATTTATACTGGCCCAGGCCGTAGCCGTGGTGTTCCATCTGTATAGTTTTACGGTAAATGCTGGCATCGGCATAGTTGGCTACTAAGCCATTGCATTCATCCGCTTGTAAAATGCCGGGGATAAGCGCATAGCCTTTGGTATTCAGGCTGTCGCTTGCCGCTGTCCAATTGGCTTGTTCAATTCTTTGGTGTAAATTCATGGTTATACTGCTTTTAACACATCTAAACTGGCCGCTTCCCAGCCTATTATAGCCGTTTTGCGGTTAGCACCCCAATGGTACTGCCCAAACTCGCCTGATGATTTAATAACCCTGTGGCAGGGTATTAAAAACGCTATGGGATTGGCCCCAATGGCACTGCCTACCGCACGGCTTGCTGTTGGCATATTAACCGTTTTAGCTACCGTAGCATAAGTGTTTAGGCCGCCTACCGGTATTTTTAATAAGGCTTCCCAAACCTTCAGCTGAAATTCGGTGCCTTTTAAATGCAGTTTGATATTACCCAACTGCGACCAGTCTTTTTTAAATATATAAAGGGCGTTTTGCTGGGCCATATCAACCATTTGGTGGTAACTGGCATTAGGGAACTGCGCAAACAGCTCGTTAAATGCCGTGTCTTTATCATCAGCGAAGGCTATATAGCAAATGCCTTTTGGGGTTGATGCCACCAAAATATTGCCAAAAGGTGTTTCGGCGTAGCTAAAATTGATGGATAGTGCCTTGCCACCGTTTTTATACTCGGCGGGTGTCATCCCTTCTATGTTCACAAACAGATCGTGCAGGCGGCTGGTGCCCGATAGGCCGGTTTCGTAAGCGGCATCAAACAGCGTGGCCTGCTGTTCTTTCAGGATGTTTTTGGCATAGTCCAGGCTTAGGTATTGTAAAAACTTTTTCGGACTGATGCCTGCCCAATCGGTAAACATGCGCTGGAAGTGGAAAGGGCTTAGGCTTACTTTTTCGGCAACCTCGTCCAGGTTTGGCTGGGCCTTAAAGTTGAGACGGATATAGGCTATAGCCTCGGCAATACGGTCGTAATTGATGTTGTTTTGTGTTTCCATTATCGGTTATTTATAACACAAATGTAGCCCGGCAACAAAGCCCAAAGAACCCGAAACTTGTGGAGTTTCCCCCCCCCCCCCCAACCTCCTGAAGGGGGAGCTTTTGAAGCATTTAAATCCGGCTCCCCCTTCAGGAGGTTGGGGGGCTGGGCCGCTACTTCAACTCATTCAACACCCTAAACATCTTTTCGCGTATACCGCTGCCTGTACCGTTATAGTTATTCACCATTATTGAAAAGCAAAGCTCGCGGCCGTTGTGGGTTTGGAAACCGGCATAGGCCTGCACGCTGTTGATGCTGCCGCTTTTCATTTTCATATCATTATAAACGGGCAGGCTTTCGCAAAAATCGCCGAACCATTTTTCTTTTTTGGCCGATTGCAGTATACGCGCCATGGTTGAGGTAGTGATCCTGTCCTCGGGCGACAAGCCGCTGCCATCAAATATATTCATCGATCGTTTATCTATACCACGGGCTTCCCAAAAAGCTTGCAAGGCATCTACCGCATCGCTGGTGGCAGTGGGTTTGCCCAGCTTTAAGGCCGTGGTTACCAATAGTTGCTCGGCATACAGGTTGATGCTTTTTTGGTTTAGCCAGTAAACTATCTTGCTTAACTCGGGCGATTGTATAGCGCCTAAGCATTTTGCCATTTGCGGCACCGTTAAGTTATGGTCAAGCATCATCACCGACGAGGTAGGCTCGTTACTAATGGTGATGCCCAGGCTTTTCAGCGTATCGTTCAAGCGTAAGGCTGCATCATAAGCAGGGTCGGGGATGGCGGCGCCTATGCGTTTCTTGGTTTGGTCGATAGCGTAGGTACCGCGCACATACATTATTTTGCTGCCATAAGCGGGCAGATAGGGGTAAGCCTGGTCGCCGGTTTTGGCAGCGCCGTTGGTTAGTTGACTTTTGTACTGCAGGTAGTTGGTTTCGGGGATGGTACCCGATATAGCCACCGGGCTGCCCACACTGCCTGTACGTAGGGTAATATCAAACTGGTTTTCGCGCCAGCAAAGCCCGGCAATGCCTGCGCCATAGTAGGTGCCAAGGTCCTGCCATATCCAGCCATCAGGTATAGATTGCTGGTTAAACGCGCCGTTATCGCCAATAACGCGGCCATTTATTTTTTTAACGCCCGCCTTTTTCAGCGCGCTTACCATAGTGTTTAAAATATAGCCCTCTTTTGTGGTGGCCCATCGCCAGCTGCCCAGGGTAGGGTCGCCGCCGCCTTTGATGATCACATCCCCGTTAAGTGTACCATCGGCAGTGATGGTACCGCTGTAGCCTATTTGTGTTTCGTATTTAAAATCGCTGCCTAAAACATTAAAGGCGGTAATACTGGTAACCGTTTTAAGGGTCGACCCAGGTGCCAGGCCCATATCCGGATTGGCTGCAAAAACCTGTTCGCCCGTTTTGGCATCCAGCACGGTTAAACTTACCGATGCATATTTACACTGGCTATCCTGCTGCAGGCGGTTAAAGGCTGTTTGTAAACTTTGCTGCAGCGTTTGTGCGCATACGGCGTGTGCTATAAATAAAAAGCTAAACAGCAGGATCGGGCGTATCTTCATTCTTGATGTTTCTTTGCGATATATAATAAATAGGGATGCCTATTAAAACTATTCCCAGTCCGTATTTAACGTAATCGCTTTTATAAACGCATAACAGTATGCAAAATGCTATACCCATTAAAATATAAAGGGCAGGTATTATTGGGTACCCAAAAGCTTTGTATGGTCGCTCGGCATTAGGCCTTTTTGCCCTTAAAATAAAGATGCCTACTATGGTGAGTACATAAAACACCACCACCACAAAAGATATCATATCCAGCAGGTCGCCGTAACGGCCGCTAAGACATAATAACGATGCCACTGCCGCCTGTATCCACAAACCAAATTCGGGCACCGAGTTTTTGTTCAGTTCGGCTGTCTTTTTAAAGAATACGCCATCCTTTGCCATAGTGTAGTAAACCCTTGCACCGGCTAATATTAAACCGTTGTTACAGCCAAAGGTTGATATCATGATCATCACTGCTATAATATACGTGCCGATATTGCCGAATATTACATGCGATGCCGCAACAGCAACCCTGTCCTTTTCGGCAGTGGCAATCTCGTGCAGTGGCAATACGCCGGTGTATACCACATTGGCAAGCACATATATGAGTGTTACAATCAACGTCCCGAAAAACATGCTAATTGCAACATCGCGTTTAGGGTTACGCATTTCACCGGCAACAAAGGTTACACTGTTCCAGGCGTCGCTGCTGAATATCGAACCAACCATGGCTATGGCAATGGCACCCAAAGCTGCATCCATGGTGTACGAACTAAAGCTGCCATCTAAGTTCAGCTTATGAAGATCCCAGGCGTTGGCCCAGTTAGCGTTCCATATTTCGCCCTTAAAAGCTAAAAAGCCAAATATGATCAACCCAAAAAGGCTTATCAGTTTTGTTAATGTAAAGGTGGTTTGTATCAGTTTGCCGCCCTTTACGCCTTTTGTATTGATGTAGGTAAGCAAAAATATCAGTACAATAGAAACCACCTGCGCGGCACTTATTTTTAAACTGCCGGTTTGAAACAGGATATTATCCTCGCTTACCGCAGGAATTAAATAGGCCGTAAATTTAGAAAAGGCCACCCCAACTGCAGCAATGGTACCGGTTTGTATCACCGCAAAAAAGCTCCAGCCGTATAAAAAAGCGATGAGTTTATTGTAAGCCTCTTTTAAATACACATATTGCCCGCCTGCTTTTGGGTACATGGCGCTTAGTTCGCCATAGCTTAGGGCCGCGGTAAGTGTCATAAAACCGGTGATGAGCCAAACGGCTATCAGCCAGCCGGCCGAGCCTACGTTACGTATAATATCGGCGCTTACTATAAAAATACCTGAACCGATCATCGAGCCTGCTACCAGCATTGTGCCGTCGAGCAGGCCCAGTTCGTGCTTCATTTTAGTTTGTGGGGAGTCGTTTGTCATCAGGGTTTTAGTTTGTGGCACTAAACTATTCAAAAACTTTATAAATTGACAGGCTATTGTAAAGAAATTAATTTACTATTTTGCGGCAACCAATTATATTTACACAGCACGTGTAACCAAACAGCACACTTATAAACTAATTATACACTATGGATTTTTTGAACACTTACTTAATTTATTTAATTCCGGTATTTGGCCTGGTGGGGATACTCGTGATGGCCATAAAATCGGCCTGGGTTACCAAACAGGAAACCGGCGATGCCTCTATGAACCAACTGGCAGGCTACATTGCCGATGGCGCAATGGCTTTTTTACGCGCCGAATGGAAGATACTGGGCTACTTTGTAGTAGTAGCAGGTATTTTACTGGCATGGAGCGGCACAACGGTGGGGGATAAATCAAGCCCGATAATAGCCGGGTCATTTTTGATAGGTGCTTTCCTGTCGGCTTTTGCGGGTTATTTGGGTATGCGCATTGCAACCAAATCAAACGTACGTACTACGCAAGCTGCTAAAACCAGTTTAGCACAGGCGCTTAAAGTATCGTTTACAGGTGGTACGGTTATGGGCTTGGGTGTTGCGGGTTTGGCCATTATTGGTTTAGGCTCGTTATTCATTGTATTTTACACCATGTATGTAACTAGCAAAGGCGAAAGTGTTAACGGCGAAGCCATGGCTAAAGCCCTTGATGTATTAGCCGGATTTTCGCTGGGTGCGGAGTCGATAGCGTTATTTGCCCGTGTGGGCGGTGGTATTTACACCAAAGCTGCCGACGTAGGTGCCGACCTTGTTGGTAAGGTTGAAGCCGGTATACCCGAGGATGATGTGCGCAACCCTGCTACCATTGCCGATAACGTAGGCGATAACGTAGGTGACGTTGCCGGTATGGGCGCTGATCTGTTCGGATCGTACGTGGCAACCATGTTAGCTACGATGGTACTGGGCCGCGAGATCGTGTCGCATGATAACTTTGGCGGGATAGCCCCGGTTTTATTACCAATGGTAATTGCCGGTTTAGGGCTTATCTTTTCGATCGTTGGCGCATCATTAGTAAAAATTAAAAAAGAGACCGACAGCGTACAAAACGCGCTGAACATAGGTAACTGGGCATCAATTTTATTAACCGCTGTAGCTACTTACTTTTTAGTACAATGGATGCTGCCGAACGACAGCTTCCACATGGTACGTGACGAGGATGCGAACGGTGCCATTAAAGCAGGTTCGTTGGTGTTTACCAAAAATGGGGTGTTTGGGTCTATTGTGGTAGGTTTGGTAGTAGGTACGCTGATGTCTATCATCACCGAGTATTACACCGCTATGGGCAAACGCCCGGTAATGAGCATTATCAGGCAGTCGGCTACAGGGCATGCAACCAACATCATCGGCGGTTTAGCCGTGGGTATGGAGTCGACCGTGTTGCCTATATTGGTTTTAGCAGCCGGTATATATGGTTCGTACTTTTTTGCAGGTTTATACGGTGTGGCCATCGCCGCTGCCGGTATGATGGCTACTACTGCCATGCAGTTGGCTATCGACGCATTCGGCCCTATTGCTGATAACGCAGGTGGTATTGCTGAAATGAGCCGCTTACCCGAAGAAGTGCGCGGTCGTACAGATAATTTGGATGCCGTAGGTAATACTACCGCTGCAACCGGTAAAGGTTTCGCTATTGCTTCGGCAGCGTTAACCTCACTGGCCCTTTTCGCGGCGTTTGTGGGTGTTGCCGGTATCGAACATATTGATATTTATAAAGCCAATGTATTGGCAGGTTTATTTGTGGGAGGGATGATACCCTTCATCTTCTCGGCATTGTGTATATCGGCAGTAGGCCGTGCGGCAATGGCGATGGTAGAAGAGGTTCGTCGCCAGTTCCGCGAGATACCGGGCATTATGGAGTATAAAGCCCGCCCTGAGTATGAGAAATGCGTAGAGATATCAACCAAAGCATCTATCCGCGAGATGGTTGCCCCGGGTATGATCGCTTTAATTACGCCTATCATCATTGGTTTTGCCTTCGGCCCCGAAGTATTGGGTGGTTTGCTGGCCGGTGTTACTGTATCTGGTGTGCTGATGGGTATTTTCCAGAGCAATGCCGGTGGTGCATGGGACAATGCCAAAAAATCATTCGAAAAAGGTGTGGAGATAAACGGCGAGATCTACTACAAAAAATCTGAACCGCATAAAGCATCGGTAACCGGTGATACCGTGGGCGATCCATTCAAGGATACCTCGGGCCCGTCGATGAATATTTTGATCAAGCTGATGTCTATCGTTTCATTGGTTATTGCACCGCACTTAAATACGGCAGATAATACCAGCAAAATGATGCAGAAACAAGAGAAAGTACAATCGATGAATGTGCATGTGACACATGTAGATAAGAAGGTATAATTATCCAATACCATAGGAGAGCCCCGGCGATAGTCGGGGCTTTTTTATATATAAAAGATTTATCTTAGTTGCATACGATGAATAAAAAACTCACCCAAGCCATCATCTACCTGCTTTGCCTGTACGATGTTTATTTGTACCTGCCCGATGCGTTTGATGTATTTAAGCTGAATGTAAACCTGCCTACCTTAGATGCGCTGATTTATTTTGATGCGTTACTGCTGGTCGTTGGCGGGATAATTATTGGCATTGCGCTCCTCAAACAAGGCGGTAGTTTTAATAAGTATTTGGGTATGGCAATGATTGTAGCTAATGTAGTTTTGCGCATTTGTTTATATTAAAATCTTTACCATAGTATGCGGAAAAAAATATTTTTGGCATTAGTTGCAATAGCCTTTATGGGTTGTACAGCTAACTCATTTAAACCATCATCTTTAAAAAAGGCTGCTAAAACAAAAGCTTTAAAAGGTAAAAGCAGGGTACAATTAACAAGTTTCGACGATTTCTTCATGAAGTTTAAATCTGATTCGGTTTATCAGGTAGCACACGTTATGTTCCCGCTTAAAATAATTATCACAGATGACGATAGTGATTCGATAAGATATGTTAATAAGGCGGCCTGGGTATACACTAAGTTTTTAAAAGGTAAGGATGATATTTTTAAAAAATCGGTGTTAAGTAAAAGCGATGTAAAGATCGAACATATGGTAGAAGATACCGGGATTTCTATAAACTACTATTTCGCATATATAAATAACGATTGGCAATTAGTGCTTTTTAAAGATGATTCTGATTAACCTATATAAGCCACCCCCCAATTCTATTTTTCGCAACGTTTAATTCTGTTTATAACCGCAATGCTGTTGTTACATTCGGCTCTTTAACTTTTCAATAAATTTAAGTACGTTTGGGCAACACGATTTTAAGTATTTACTGATCTTACTAAAAAATTAAAATGAAGTTATTTATCAAGAAACCGATAGCCCAATTAATGGCAGCATCGGCGGAAACAGAGAAGACATTAAAACGAACGCTGGGTGTAGGTTCGCTTATTGCATTGGGTATTGGTGCTATAATTGGTGCTGGTATATTTGTGCGTACGGCCGCAGCAGCAGGAGAGCATGCAGGTCCCGCTGTTACCATTTCATTCCTTATTGCAGCGGCAGGTTGCGCGCTGGCAGGTTTATGCTACGCCGAGTTTGCCAGTATGATACCTATCGCCGGTTCGGCCTACACTTACTCATACGCCACCATGGGCGAGTTCATTGCCTGGATAATTGGATGGGATCTGGTATTGGAATATGCACTGGGTGCAGCTACCGTATCAATAGGCTGGTCGCAGTATTTTAACGAGTTTTTGCATACTTTTTTTAATGTGCATATACCGTTTGCCTGGTCGCATTCGCCTTTAGAAATATCAAACACTACCACAGGTATGTATGCTGCCGAATTGGGCCAGCATGGCGTAGTTAACCTGCCGGCTATATTTATTTTATTGATGCTTACTTTGTTGTTGATACGCGGCACCGCCGAATCGGCAGTGGTAAACAACATTATTGTGGTTATTAAGGTAGCCATTGTGTTAATGATCATTGGTTTTGGCTGGCACTTTATTAACCCTGCCCTGCATACCCCATATATGATACCTGCCGATGCCGGTACTATAAAGGTTAGCGCCGGTACAGTAAACTATGCCGATACATTTAACCACGGCT
The DNA here is from genome assembly GCA_005938025.2 of Inquilinus sp. KBS0705. NCBI lineage: Bacteria > Pseudomonadati > Pseudomonadota > Alphaproteobacteria > Rhodospirillales > Rhodospirillaceae > Inquilinus > Inquilinus sp. KBS0705. The sequence goes on from VCCI02000001.1 coordinate 155,443, forward strand.
GGCTGGGCGTACTACGTGGAGCAAGTGTGGTTTTCTTTGCCTTTATTGGTTTTGATGCCGTATCTACCGCTGCACAGGAAGCTAAGAACCCGCAACGGGATATGCCAAAAGGTATTTTAATATCGCTGGTTATTTGTACCGCTTTATACATCTTATTCTCGCACGTATTAACCGGTTTAGTATCTTATAAAGATTTTCTGATACAAGGTAAAGAGGCGTCTGTTAGTTATGCTATTAAAACGGCTATGCCGGGCTATGGCTGGTTGGCATCGTTTGTTACTGTATCTATCCTTGCCGGTTTCTCTTCGGTTATCCTGGTGATGTTAATGGGCCAAACACGTGTATTTTACACCATGAGTACTGATGGTTTAATACCTAAAGTGTTTTCTAAACTGCACCCTAAACACCGCACACCATACAAATCGCAATGGTTGTTTTTCGGTTTCGTATCATTATTTGCAGGTTTTATCCCCGATAAATATGTAGGTGACATGGTGAGCATCGGTACCTTGTTCGCGTTCGTACTGGTATGTTTGGGTATATTCATCCTTCGCCGTACCGATCCAAACCTTGTTCGTCCGTTTAAAACACCATGGTATATGGTAGTTTGCCCGCTTGGCGCTATTATTTGTTTATGTATGATAGCCAGCGAGGGCTGGGAAAACTGGGCACGTTTAATTGGCTGGTTACTGATAGGTTTTGTTATCTATTTTGGTTACAGCATCAAACGCTCGCATGTGCGCCGTGGCGTTGTTGAACCGGCTACCGACCCGATTAATCCTAAATATGTTGAATAAGTAACATTCATAATATAAAACAAAAAAGGTTCTGTGTAAGCAGAACCTTTTTTGTTTTAAACCCTTTTGTATGGAATGAATACCAAGCGTATACTGTGGGTACTTGTATTTATAGCGGTTATCAATTCTATGGGGTTTGGAATTATAATACCGCTGCTGTACCCTTATGGCAAAAAATTTGGCGTAACCCAGCATACTATTGGTTTGCTTACCGCAGCCTATTCCATTGCCCAGTTTTTTGCAACCCCGGTATTAGGCGCGTTATCTGATAAGTATGGCCGCAAGCCATTATTGGTTATCAGCCTGGCAGGCACCTGCCTGTCGTTTATAGTGTTTGGTCTGGCCAATAGTATTATTGTACTGTTTGCCGCGCGTATTTTGGATGGGCTAACCGGTGGCAATATATCGGTAGCGCAGGCCATGGTATCAGATATTTCATCGCCCCAGGATAGGGCGAAGAATTTTGGCATACTGGGTTCGGCATTTGGCTTTGGTTTTGTAATAGGCCCGGCAATAGGGGGGCTGCTTAGCAAATTCGGGATGCAGGTGCCTTTCTTTTTTGCGGCAGGCATAGCCATATTGGGGGTATTGCTCACCTTGTTTTTTCTTAAAGAAACCAATCGCAATAAAGACGCCAAGGCAAATGAACAGCATAAATTCAGTTTTAAATCGCTTATTACCGTATTGCAAAGGCCGGTAATTGGCACGGCTATATTTACAGGGTTTTTGTTAACTACTGCGCAGTTTACCATGCTTATAGGTTTTCAAACCTTTAGCGTTGATGTACTAAAGCTTAACCCAACGCAAATAGGTATATTTTATGGTGGCTTTGGTATTAGCGGTATATTAATGCAAATGCTGGTGCCGGCAATAAAAAAGCTTATCCCATCGCAGGCGCTTGTTTTGCTGATATCAACTCTTTGTTGTTTAGGTATGATGATAGTGGCCGGGCTGGCTACCGGCTTTATACTATTTGCTATTGGTATAGGCATATACGGCTTGTTTAACGGCCTGCGTAACCCTATGCTTAATGCCATCATAGCCGACCATAACCAAGAGGCGGAACATGGCGAAGTAATGGGTATCAACCAGTCGTACGCATCTATTGGCCAAACAATTGGGCCCGTTACCGCGGGGCTAATTACTGCTGTATCAGTACATAGTGTTTTCTTTTTATCATCTTTATATATTTTAATTGCACTTTTGTTTAGTATTCGTTTAAAGTCGAAAGAAAATACCTAAGCTATGCATCCACTTATATTTAAAGAAGTGCTGTCCGTTACCATGATCCTCTTCGCGATCATCGACATATTGGGCGCCATACCGGTAATTATTCAATTGCGCCAAAAGGCAGGGCACATCGAGTCGGAAAAGGCCAGTATAGCCGTTTTAGTGCTGATGGTGGCCTTTTTATTTGTGGGGGATGAGTTGCTGGCAATTATAGGTTTAGATATCTCCTCGTTCGCTATAGCTGGCTCTATCGTTATCTTTATTATCGCGCTGGAGATGGTGCTGGGTGTGGAATTTTTTAAAGAAGAAATGCCCGAATCGGTATCGATAGTGCCCCTTGCATTCCCGCTGATAGCCGGCGCCGGTACCATGACTACCCTTTTATCCCTAAAATCGCAATATCAAACGCAAAACATCATAGTAGGTATCGTCCTTAATACCTTTTTTGTATACCTGGTATTGAAGAATGTAAAATGGCTTGAAAGGCTTTTTGGCAAAACAGGCCTGCAAATACTGCGCAAGGCATTTGGTATTATTTTGTTAGCCATCGCGATAAAACTGTTTAGGAGTAACTCGGGATTGTAGAAGAGAAATAAGAGCCAAGAATCAAGAACCAAGAGGGGATATACTGGCTCCTGGTTCTTAAATTTTCCCTCGCTTATTCCGCCCTTAAACTTTTTACCGGGTTCGCCAGTGCAGCCTTTATGGTTTGTATGCTAATAAGCACCGCGGTAACAGCCAATAATGCTGTAATCGCTATGGCAAAAGGCACAGGCGTTAAGCTTATTTTGTTGGCGTAACCGTTTAACCATTGCTGCATCATAATATAAGCCAGCGGACAAGCCACTAACCCCGCAATGGCCACCGTGCCTAAAAAGTCTTTTAAAAACAGCAAGATGACATCTTGTACCGATGAGCCTAACACCTTGCGTATGCCTATCTCTTTGGTGCGTTTTTGTATGCTGAGCGATATTAAGCCTAATACACCTAATAGTACAATGATAATTGCCAGTGAGGTTGCCAGATACGATGCCTGTTTTAGTTGCAGTTCGGTTTTGTACATCTTTTTAAGGGCATCGTCTATAAAATTATACTCGAATGGGGCATTTGGCATTACTTCGGCCCATTTGTTTTGCAGGGAGCTAAGGCTGGCCTGCATATTTCCGGGTTTTAGCCTAATGGAAAAGAAGCGATAGAACGGAATGTAATTTACATTGGCAAATACCATGGGTTGCATGCCCGTGCGCATGGTACCCAACTGTATGTTACCCACCACGCCGCTTACCGTGAGTACCGGCATCCCCTGCGCCCTGAATTGCTGGCCTACGGCCTCCCCGGGGGTATTAAAGCCCAATGCTTTTGATTGAGCCTCGTTGATCACAACTTTGGCCGAATCGCCGGGAAGGTATTGCGGTTCAAAAAATTTACCGGCCAAAAGCGGGATGCCATATGCCTTTGCATATTCGTTATCGGTAAATAAAAGCGCTGCGGTGACAGATTGTGTAGAGTCTGCCGATATTTTAAAAGTTTGGGCGGTATTGCTGTTGCCATCGGGAATCTCCCATGATAGCGCCACACTGCTTACTTGTGGTAATTGCGACAGTTGGTAACGTATATCTTCCATTTTTTGTACGCCGGGGCGGGTCCAGTCGCGTGGTAGCTGCGCATATACTATGTAATCTTTATTGTAGCCTATGCTTTTACCAAAAAAAAGATCGATCTGTTTAGCAATTACTATAGCGCCTATCAGCACAATGGCTGCTGTTGCAAACTGAAATGCGATAAGCCCCTTGCGGAACATCACATTGTCTTTAACGCGGTCGAGCTTGCCCTTTAGCGAGTCTATCGACTTTAAAGATGACAATACCAGCGCCGGGTATAAACCGGCCAGCATACCTATAAATAGTGCCAGAAAAACAGGCAGCAGGTAAAAATAAACAGGGAAGGAGAATAAGCCGGTAATATCGGCATCTAACAGGTTAGCAAAATAGGGGCACACAAGGCCATAAATGCCCAGGGCTATAATTGTAGCAAACAAAACCATTAACACAGACTCGGTTAAAAACTGCCATATCAGCTGATTTCTTAAACCGCCCAATACTTTACGGATGCCCATTTCTTTCATGCGTTGCGATGAGCGGCTAATGCAGATGTTTACAAAATTTATAACCGCCATCATTAAAATAAACAAGGCGATGAACGATAACGTATAAAGCATTTTACGAATGGTACCGCCGTTTGCATCTAAATAATACGAGCTTAAGGGCACCAGGTAGGGCGTAAGGTTGGCGGCCAGTTGCGGCGGCGCATTTTTGCGGATAAGGCTGCGCATAGGGCCGTTTAAAGCCTCGGGTTTTACACCTTCTTTAAGTTCTATAAAACCGGCGATGGCAGCGTTGTTCCAACCATCCAGGCTGCGCCCCATAAATTTGGCGGCTTTAGCGGCTAAAAATAAGCTGCTTTTATTACTATCGTTAACTTGAAGTACCGAGTTTTTGGAGGTGCTTTTAAGCACACCGCTTACCATAAAATCGTGCTTTTGGCCCGAAAAATTTTCGATGGTAAGCGTTTGGCCTATGGCATCTGTTTTGCCAAAGTATTTTATAGCGGCAGCCTCAGTTACCACTACCGAAAACGGATCGTTAAGTGCGGTATGGGTATCGCCATGTAGCAGCTTTATGCCGTAAGTATCCATAAATGTGCTGTCGCCAATCTGTATCCCCTCGCGAAAGTGTTTATCACCTTTTGATACGTTGGAAGTAACCCCATCCCAGTGGTAATAGCCGGCAACTAACTGCGGGTACTGCTCTTTTAAAGCTACGGGTAACTGCGCAACAGTGGCAAGTTCGTATCCCATGTTAGGGTCTTTCCATTTACTTTGCAGGATGTACTGGTTTTTGATATTCTTCAGGTCGGCGTTTACACTGGTTTCGTGCCATACGTATGATGCTATAAGCAAAGTAAAAGCAATGCCTACTGACAGGCCAAAAATATTAATGAGCGAGAAAAGCTTATGTTTCCAGATGTTTCGCCAGGCAATGGTAAAGTAATTTTGCAGCATAGGTTTAAAGTTTAACCTAATGTAGCAAGCTAATATGCAATAAATGAAAACATTAACATATTTTAACTAAGCTCCTCAAAAGCATCGTTTGGCGATGGGGCAGTAGGTGCCACCAGCCTGGCCACAAACATGGTATCGGCTTTGTTTTCGTAACCGGTTAGCACCTTTGTTTCTTCTACCTGCAGGCCTAATTCTTTGGTGATGAAATTTACGGCATCCTCGTTCTCGGCCTTAAAAACCGAGCAGGTGATATATATAAGCGGCCTGCCGGGTTTAAGGTGCTTTACTACATTGGTAACAATGCTTTGCTGCAGGCGCTTAAAAAAGTCAGTTTTATGCAGATCAAACTGGGCTATCATCTCGGGCGTGCGGCCCCAGGTACCCGAGCCACTGCAAGGAGCATCTAAAATGATACCATCAAATGCATAATTGTATAAAAGTTGCTCGTTGTTCTCAGTAAGGTCCATCAGCTTTTTTTGGTACTTGCGTAAACCGGCCTGCTGAAAGCGGTCGTCTAAATTAGACAGGATAGATTCGCGGATATCTGATACCACCAGTTTAATATCCGGCTGCAAATTATGCAGCAATAACGATTTGCCGCCCGATGCTGCGCAGGCATCCCACCAGCTGTCCCATTGTTGCGGCTTAAAGTAATTGGCCGTTTGTTGCGAAGACAGATCCTGTACGCTAAACCAATGCTGGTTAGGGAATATGGCTTCTAAACGTGTACCGTTGGGCATGCTCAGGCAGCCGTTGCCTTCATCTTTAAAAACAACCCCGGCCTTGGTTAGTTCGGTTTTTACCTGTTGCTCAAAGCCCTTGTTTACACGTATAAACAGGTCGGGCTGCACAAAAAACGACTTTAAAAAGGCCACTTTATCAATCCCTGCCGATAGTTGTGCCGTCCAGGGAAAAACATCTTCCAGTTTAAAATCGGGGTAGGTAGCTTTTATCAGGGCTATCTTCTCATCAATAGTAAAACCAATACAAGCCGCCCAATCGGGTTTAAAATGCTGCAAAAACGAGTTGGTTTGGGTGTTGCACAATAGCTCTGCCACCATCAGCCTGTCTTCGGGCGGTAGTTGGGGCAGTGCTTTACCTAAGCGAAAGTAATTATAGATCAACCTTCCGGCAACACGCCTGTCTGTTGAGCCCATTTGCTTGTTTTGGCGATAAAAGCCTGGTAAAAATTTGCCTAAAGGGGTATCAGCAGGGTATTCGCCCAATATTCGCTGAAACGTTTTAAGCTGGTTTATCGCTTTCATTCTACCTTCTTCAAGTCAAAATCCTCGTACTTTAATATATCAACATGGGTATTTATCCAACCCTGCCCCGGCTTTTTTATAAAGTGGAAGCTGTTATGTATACCAGTGTAATCAATGTCTTCCGGGTTTTTAAGGCCGTCTGTGTTGTTGGCTAATATCTCGCCAAGGTACATGCCTTCATCAAAGCCCTTTATAGCGTAATCGGTAGGCTCGGTATGGTAGGTGCGCCTGTAGCTGCGTAAAAACATAGCGGTTTGCCCTGATTTATAATTCACCTTATCTGTTGATGTAATGTGCGTGTTTAAACGTTGCAATAGTGCAGCTTTTAAAAACGCGTATTTTTCCCAGTTGGGGTGGCCAAACAGGGTAACGCGGTAATTTTTAGCTAATGTATCTAATGAGCGAAGGGTCACCATTAAAAATGCCTGCTTGGTAGAGGGCACCAGGAATATATTTTGGTCGGTTGCGGATAGTTGTTTTACCAGCGGGGTAAGGTTGCCGCGTACTATGGTGGTGGTAACCACCTGTATTTTACGTTTGCTTAAGCTATCAATGGTACGTTTAAAGGGAGAAGTGTACAGCTTTTCATCGCTAAAGCCCGATAGTAATATAAATACCTTTTTTGGCTTAGCCTTATTTACAATAAAGGTAGCTGCTCCCTTGGCATGGTACTCCAGCGGTGGGGTTATGGTTACTAAGTTTTGATTATTAAATGTAGCCGGTGATGCAGGGGACAATGGCGAAACAATTGGGTTACGCGCCGCCGTTAATACTGATGTAAATGCCTTTACATCCTCGGGGAATACCGGGCCTACAATTACATCGCTGCCGCGTATTTGCGGGTTGTATGCCAGGCTATGGGCTTGTGCGGCATCGTCCTTACTATCATAAACCTGTAATTTGTAATTAGCCCCATTTGCGGCCAACGAATCGAGGGCGAGTTTAAATCCCTGGTAAAACTCAACCGACATGTTGGCTTTTTTAAGACCTGCGGCACTGTATTTTAAACCTGGTATAAGGTGGTCTAAACCTAAGGGAAGTATTAATGATATGGTAGAAACCTTAGCCTCTTCTTTTACAGGCTGTGGTGCAGGTTTTTGAACAGCTACGGGCTTATCGGCCGGTTTTGCAACAGGTTTGGGTATAGTTCTGATCTTGGGCGAACATGCACCCAAGATCAAAGCTATCATCACTATTAACCACTTATTCCCACTCAATTGTAGCAGGTGGTTTCGAACTGATGTCATATACTACCCGGTTAATTCCTTTAACGTTATTAATGATCTCGTTTGAGATCTTGGCCAGCAGATCGTACGGCAGGTGGCACCAATCTGCCGTCATCCCGTCTAACGATTCTACCGCTCTTAGGCATATTACGTTTTCGTAAGTACGCTCATCGCCCATAACACCTACCGATTGTACCGGTAAATATATGGCACCTGCTTGCCAAACTTTATCATAAACACCTGCCGACCGCAAATTGTTGATATAAATCGCATCGGCCTGTTGTAATATATCTACTTTCTCTGGCGTAATGTCGCCTAAAATCCTGATAGCCAAGCCCGGACCCGGGAAAGGGTGGCGGCCTAAAATATTCGGATCGATGCCTAAAGCTTTACCTACTTTACGTACTTCGTCTTTAAATAGGGTGTTTAAAGGCTCAACTACCTTTAGTTTCATAAAATCGGGCAACCCGCCTACGTTGTGGTGCGATTTGATGGTAGCCGATGGGCCCTTAACCGAAACCGACTCGATAACATCAGGATAGATGGTACCCTGACCTAACCAGCTTACGCCCTGTACTTCGTGCGCGGCATCATCAAATACCTCTATAAACACACGGCCAATGGCTTTACGTTTCTTTTCAGGATCGGTTAAACCTGCCAGGGCATCGTAAAAACGCTGCTTGGCATCAATCCCTTTTATATTAAGGCCCATGTGCTGGTACGAATCCAATACCGATTGGTACTCATCCTTACGCAATAAGCCGTTATCAACAAATATACAATGCAGGTTGGTGCCAATAGCCTGGTGCAGCAATACCGCCGCTACCGATGAATCTACACCGCCTGAAAGGCCTAATACTACTTTATCGTCACCCAATTTCGCCTTTAGTTCGGCAATGGTGGTCTCGATGAACGAGTCGGGAGTCCAGTCCTGGCTGCATCCGCAAATATCAACCAAAAAGTTTTGCAACAGTTGCTTGCCATCGGTACTGTGTGTAACCTCGGGGTGAAATTGTATGCCGTATGTTTTTGTGCCTTTTACCTGGTAAGCGGCAACCTCTACGCTATCGGTACTGGCTATTATTTCAAAATCATCTGCAATGCGTGCAATGGTATCTGCATGCGACATCCATACCTGCGAATTTGCAGGGATAGCTTTAAATAACTCGTTACCCGGTTTAATAAACTCCAAATTGGCACGGCCATACTCGCGGGTGCTCGAAGCTAAAACTTCGCCGCCGTGGAAATGGGCCACATATTGCGCGCCATAGCATACGCCTAAAATAGGCAGCGTGTTGTGGTATTTTTCAAAATCGAAACGTGGTGCATCGTCCTGGCGAACAGAATATGGGCTGCCCGAAAGGATGATACCTTTTACGCTGCTATCAACTTCAGGAAATTTATTAAAGGGGTGGATCTCACAATAAATATTGAGCTCCCTGACACGGCGCGCGATGAGTTGGGTAAACTGCGAGCCAAAGTCAAGAATGAGGATTTTTTCTTGCATGGGCAAAGATAGGATTTTGATTTGAATTTCGAATTTTCGATTTCGGATTTATTATTCATTAAAGGTATTTTAGCCGTATGATCAGTATTCGCCTTGCCACCTTTAACGATATACCCGTATTACAGGCATTAATAGCCTTGTCTGTACGCGGGCTAAGCATAGGCTATTACACCCCGGCGCAGATAGACAGTTCCATCAAATACATTTTTGGCATCGATAGCCAGCTGATAACCGACGGTACTTACTATGTCGCCGAAAACGATGGGGTAATTGCAGGGTGTGGCGGATGGAGCAAACGCAATACCCTGTATGGCGGCGACCAGCATAAAGAAGTTGAAGACCCACTGCTTGACCCATTAACCGATGCCGCCCGTATACGCGCCTTTTTTGTGCATCCCGATTATGCCCGCCAGGGTATTGGCCGGCAAATTATTACCATTTGCGAAAGTGCCGCCCAGGCCAATGGCTTTACCAAATTTGAACTGGGTGCCACCCTACCAGGCGTACCGCTTTACAAGGTAATGGGCTACCATGATGTAAAGGTTATTGATGAACCTTTACCCGACGGGGAAGTACTAAGAATTGTGAAAATGAGAAAGGGTGTGTAAAAGTTCTTAAGCTTGCTGAACCTTTAGTTATCGTTCAGGTTTTCGACGGGCTGAGACTGGCATACCACTAAAAGCTTAACCCTATCCTTATTGCATTACTTACCTTGCCGTTGTTATTAAACGATGTGCCATACATTACCCTTAAGCCCGTATTGGTTTGCAGGCCAAAACCCAGTTCGGTGTAGTTTTTAAGGGTGGGGGTGTACAGGTAATTTATATCAACTATCTCCTGCAGTTTAAGCTTGCGTATTAAGGGTATCTTATTGGTTATAAAACCCGAAAAGTTATGCTCCAGGTGGCCCTCCAGGTACTTGTCTCCTGTACTGTAATTATAATAATCTAACAGCAGGAATTTATTGATACCGCTTTGATAGAATACAGCTTCGTTACCTGCAAAATGGCGATAATCGGTATAAAACAAACTGTTGGTATTTAAAAATTTACCCGCGCTTACATAAAACGATGTTTTGCCGTACATGCCTAAAGAGATATCTGATTTTTGTATATCAGCCGATAATAAGGTATAGTCCACGTCCGACCCTAATACGTTTTTAAAGCCCTTTACCAGGTTTAAACCAATGGTTGGGTATTTAGATGGCAGATAGCGCCTGCCATTAGGATAGGTTTCGTATTTATCGCTAAAATCGTAGCTGGTGCGCAGCCCTATTTTAAAGGATTGGTTTTGCGGAAATACCGCTATATCCTGGTCGGGTATAAAAGGGTTGTTTGATGTAAATTCGTGCCCTTTTGGATGAAATAAGCTATAATCGGCGGTATTGGGCAACCATTTTCGGTCGGCCCACTCGGCATAGCCACTGGCCAGCCATCCGCCGTTAATACGGGTTGATGCACTAAACAAAGCATATTTTTTTTGATATAGCTTCTCAAAGTTTTGCCTGTTTAACAAAGTGTGAGCAGTGTTCATAAACCGGGAGATAGGTTGGAGATCATTCATATCCAACACATCCGATCCGCCTGTTACATTTAGCATAAATGGTCCCGCCGGGAAGGACACACCACCACTGCCGTAAAATAGTTTGTTAGAAAAACCATAGCCAGCCTTGCCATAAACAGACAAGTATTTATTGTTTACACTATCTATTTGTTTGGTAAACGAGCCGCCATAATCAAGCGCCAAACCCTGTACCGTATTGTAAAATACCGAACCTAAAATGGAATTAAAATTATAGTATTCATGGTCGTAGCGGTTGCGGTGGTGGTAACCTTCTAACAGTACTTTCAGCGGGTCTATCTTATTGTTTTCCCTGTCCAGCGAGTCAAGGTAGGGCTTCGACTCGCGTTTGGCGGCCAGTATAGCTTTCTTTTTATAGTCGGTTTTTTCTTCGGGAGTTAGGGGTATGGGGCGTTGCTGTTCCCAAAAGACGGAGTCCTTTTTATTAACCCCTTTGGTAATGCGTAGCACCTCGGCAAATTGCTTTTTATCCAATTGGGGATTAATGTCATAATCTTTGTAAAGTGATATAAAATATCCCCCTATGCGGAAGCCGAACAGGCCCCCGGTAAAATCGAATTTAATAGAAGCGGGCATCCAAACCTTGCCGTTTACGGGGAAGAATTCTTCATTCACCTTAAGCGTATCCACAAAATTAAGATTGGCCTTTTTGGTGATGTACAGGCCCAGGCCCTGCAGGCGCCAGCTATCTTCTAAAATATAAATGTAGCCGCTAAAGCAAGGGTCGTGGTCGCGGCGGGGTATTACTTGTATCTTGTTAATAGTTTCGCCGTTTTCGATAGTAGTGCCTGCGTATTTATAGCGGTAATAAAACAAGGCGTTATCTGCAATGGGCGATACCAGCGGGCGGTTGCTCAGGCCTTCCCAGTCTTGAAGGTTCTCGTAAAAGTTCACCCTTAAGTCCGATGCTCGATTGTAACTAAATGCCCTGTTACTGCCCGACACCTTGGAGGATATCAATTCCTCGTGAATGTTATCCGGCTTCATAAAGCTCAGCTTTGATTGCGACTCTGAAAGGTATACGATACCTGTACGGTTTGAGTCGAGGCCGGCTTCGCGGGTAGCCTTTTGCACATCAAACATTAAAAACTTTTTGGGTGCCGCAAGTAATTTTTGCAAGCCTTTTATATAAACCTCGCAGGTGTAGGCATTTACTTCGTTTAAATAAGTTTTACGCTTTTTTATGGCTTTGCGAATGATGGCATAGGCAGGATCTTCGGCACCCGCACGTATAACTACCTCGTTAAGCTGGTAATCTTCATTTTTTAGGGTGATGTTAACGCTTTGGTTCGATTTAAGATCGATATTGCGGCTTTGCTGGCCATAGCCAATTGCTTTAAACTGTACCTGGTATTGCCCGCTTTTTAGGTTGATGCTGTACTCGCCATCGCTATTGGCTGATGTACCTTTGGTTGTGTTTTTAACGTACACGGTTGCAAAGGGTATAGCACTGCCTTTTTCGTCGGTTATTTTACCGCTAAGGGTTACATCCTGTGCAAATAACGTATGCGTAACAGCCAATAAAAAGGCCAGGAATAAGGTAGGTTTCATTTATGAGATTAAGTTGGCACTAAGATGTGTGTTATTTAACAAAGATGTTAGATGCGCAATGTTAATTATTGTTAAAGCAAAAGGGCACATTTAAACAATAGTTCAAATGTGCCCTTTTTGCACTGAGGATATGAAATCAGTTTATTTCAGGATAGCTTCTATCTGCGAAAGCTCGTCAGATGAGAAAGCGGTATTGTCTAATGCTTTTAATGAGTCGGCGAGTTGCTCGGGTTTGCTGGCACCTATTAATACCGATGTTACACGGGTATCTTTAAGTAACCAGGCCAGTGCCATTTGGGCCAACGTTTGGCCACGTTTAACGGCCAGGTCGTTCAGTTTTTTTATCTTGTCGATAACTTCATCAGTTACTTGGCTGGTTTGCAAAAAGCCGGTGGATTTAGCCGCACGCGAATCTTCAGGAATGCCTTGCAGGTATTTATTGGTCAGTAAGCCTTGCGCCAATGGCGAGAAAGGTATGCAGCCTACACCGTCCTTTTCTAACACATCTAACAGCCCCTGCTCGGCATCGCGCACAAACATCGAATACTTGGGCTGATGGATTAAACAAGGGGTGCCTAATCGCTTTAAAATAGCTATGGCTTTGTCCGCTTCTTCGGCAGGATAGTTGGATATACCGGCATATAAGGCCTTGCCCTGGCGAACAATGAGGTCTAAGGCGCTCATGGTTTCTTCCAGTGGTGTTTCAGGGTCCGGGCGGTGATGGTAAAATATGTCTACATAATCCAATTCCATGCGTTTGAGGCTTTGGTCGAGGCTGCTTACCAGGTATTTTTTTGAACCCCAATCGCCATAAGGGCCATCCCACATGGTATAGCCGGCCTTGCTCGAAATGATCATCTCATCGCGGTAGCCGCCAAAATCCTCCTTTAATATTTTACCAAAATTGGTCTCGGCCGATCCCGGGGGCGGGCCGTAGTTGTTTGCCAAATCGAAGTGGGTAATGCCGCTATCAAAGGCCAGGTGTAGTATTTTACGAAAGTTTTCCATTACATCCACATGGCCGAAGTTGTGCCAAAGGCCTAATGAAATGGCAGGCAGTTTTATGCCGCTTTTACCGCAGCGGCGGTATTGCATATTGTCGTATCGTTTTGGTGAGGGTAGATAGGTCATTATTTAGTTTGATTGATTTTATAAAAATAGGTTTTTTAAAAGGAGATTGAAAGACCGCTAAAATCAGGCCAGGCGCATCAAAGATATTATTTGAGGGATGGTTAATTAAAATATGGGTTTGAAATTAAAAAATGCCTTTACAGCTTGTATAGGCCTATAAGTTTCCACTTTCTGCTATAAATTATTCCATTTTTTTGTTGTTCATAGCGGGATGTTTTCGTTTTTTTTCGTTACCCCTTACCCACTAACATAAAAAAATATCCCAATAAAAAAAGTTTTTTTTAAGTCCGCGCTTGTCCGCCTGGACGGGCTGGTGCCAAAGTGACAAAATATGAAATGTAATTTTGATGCAGTTCTGTTTGCGTAAAATATAACCGGGTAGTTAAACTATCTCGGCAACTACAAAGGTGCTGCCGCCTACAAATACCAGGTCGGTATCGGCGGCGTTTTGCTGCGCGGCCTGCAGGGCTGCTTTTACCGATACATAAGCATCGCCATATAGACCAAATACGGCTGCTTGCTCTTTTATGCTTTCAGCCGCTAAACCACGCGGGATGTCGGGTTTGCAAAAGTAGTAAATGGCATTTTTAGGTAACATACTCAGCACGGTGCTCAGGTCCTTATCGTTTACCATGCCTATTACAAAATGCAACTGCTTGTATTTTACAGTGGCAATATCTTTTAATACCTCGCGTATGCCCTCGGGGTTATGGCCGGTATCGCAAATGGTTAGGGGTTGCCTGTTTAATACTTCCCAGCGCCCGTGCAGGCCTGTTAGCGTTTTCACCTGTTTTAAAGCAGTTTTGATATGCTCATCGGTAATATCAAAGCCCTGGTTACGCAGTTCGTCTACAGCAGAGAGTACGGTTTTTAAATTCTTTGCCTGGTAGGTACCGGGCAGGTCAAGCTGCAAATGGAGTATCGGGTCATCGGAATAGGCAAAGGTTGGCAAAAGCTGCTTTTGTACTTCGATGGTCAGCATATCAATATCCTTGTTTTCAGATACGATATCCCAATCTTCTGAAGCAAAATCAATTCTGCTTTTTTCTTTAAGCGCTTTGTTTAAAAATACTTCTGATACCTCAGGCTGGTGCTCGCCTACTACAACAGGGGTATTGGGTTTAATAATGCCGGCTTTTTCTCCTGCTATCAGTTGCAGGGTATTACCCAGCATATTCATGTGGTCCCAGCCTATATTGGTGATTACCGATAGCAAGGGGTTAATGATATTGGTTGAATCCAGCCTGCCACCTAATCCTACCTCTACAACGGCTATATCTACCCGCTCACGGGCAAAAACATCAAAAGCAAGGGCTACTGTCATCTCAAAAAACGATGGTTGTATACGCTCGAAATCGGACTTGTGGTCAATCACAAAGTTGATAACTGTTTGCTCCGGGATCATCCGCCCGTTTACACGGATGCGCTCGCGGAAATCTTTGAGGTGGGGCGAAGTATATAAACCCGTTTTATAGCCGGCTGTTTGCAAAATAGCCGCCAGCATATGCGATGTTGAACCTTTACCATTAGTACCTGCAATATGTACACTTTTAAATTTATGCTGCGGGTTATCCAATAATTCGCACAAAGCCAGGGTATTGGTCAGGTCTTTTTTAAAGGCCGATGCACCATCCCTTGTAAACATGGGTAGCTGGGTGTAGAGGTATTGGATGGTTTCGTTATAGTCCATGTTTAAAAGTTGCAGTGGCGGTGGCGGTGGCAGTTGCAGTAGCAGTTGTAATATTAAGTATTAGGAATTTTAGGAAGAAATTTCTCGGGATTATTCGCCATTGAATTTAACATACGTCCTACCTCTGCATACTTTGTGTGCAATAGTTGATGCTCATCTGAACTGACATATTCGCAATCTAATGCAAAATCTAACCAAATTGTAGTTTCCGTAGCCTCGCCATCGGCATCTGTCATTTTCGAGGTAAAGTGTTTTGGGTAAATACGTTTCCTGTAGCCTTCTCCAATATTGGCGCAAACGGCGCGGGATGAACGCCTGATTTGGTCAGTTAGCGCATACGTTTCTTCTTTTGGAAATTCCTTTGAAAGACGAAAAATAGCTTGAGCAGCCTCAAATGAAAACTGATAAACCTTTAGCTCTTTAAAACTTCCTGTCATACTACAAAAATATAAGAATTTTAACTGCTACCGCCACCGCTACTGCAACTAAAAGATCAATTTACTTTGAACACAAAAGTTAAAGTACCTGTTTGGGTATCGGGAGCGGTGTCTGATGCGTTAAACTTAGAGTTGCGCACGGCGTTTTCGCATTTGGTTAATATGTCGTAATCGGTAATGGTAGTACCACGGCCGGCTTTGGCGTATATAACATTACCGTCTTTATCAACCCGTATCTCTATTACCACCTTACCGTTAAAACGTTTAGTATCTTCAATAGATGGGCGGGTAACAAAGCTACGCTGAGTAAGGTTAAGGTTGCCCCCATTGCCCGATCCGGTACCGTTATAGTTATTGGTAAGCGTAGTACCGGTAGTTTTACCCTGATTGCCCGGGGTAGAGCCGGTACCATCTCCTTCGCCGGTGCCGTTATTGGTTTTACCTTTATAAAGCGCGTTTTGGTTTACTACCGGTTTGGTAGGTTTTTTATTGGGTTCGGTAGCTACGGTAGTGCTTGGGTCTTTGCTGTTGGCGGTAACCTCGGGTGCATCTTCGTTGTTTTGGGTTACTACGTTTTTATCGCTGTTGTCTACCTGTTGCTGTTGCTCGGTAGGGGTGTTGGGGGTAATCTTGTCGGGTTTGGTTTTGTTAGCATTTTCGGCTACCGAAGGTTCTTCGGTACTCATGTAATCATCGCCGGTCCCTTCGTCAACTGTACCGTAATTTACCAGTATACCGCCGGTGCCTTCCTCTTGCTTTGGCGGGTTATGGAAAACAATAAAATAGCACAAAGCCATTACAACGGCAAGTATTACGCCTGTTGCAGCAAAAGCTTTCGGATAATTATTTTCCTCCCTGTAATCCATTTTTGTATCAAGTAATTAGTATCAAGTATAGAGATATATAGATTTTAGGTCTTGATACCTGATACTTGTTACTAATGTCTATCCTTTTGGTTCTGTTGCTAATACCAGTTTAATATTCAATTTTTGAGCCACATCCATCACCTGAACTACATCTTGTATGGCTACGGTTTTGTCGACATACAAAACTATAGTAAGCTCGGTTGCAAGGCTTTTGTAGCTGGCCAGTGTGGCTTGTAATGCATCAACGGCTATTTCTTTTTTATCAACGTAATAACGCAGGTCTTTTGTTACCGATACAGTAATGGTTTTTTTTGATACCGACTGCCCGCTTGACGATTTTGGCAACACCAGCTTAATTACGTTAGGATTAGTTACCGTTGAAGCAATAAGGAAAAACAAAAGCAGGAAAAACATGATATCGTTCATGGCCGATGTATGAACCTCTGCCGATGCGCCTTTGTGTCTTTTTCTTAAATTCATTTACTCGGCTCCTCTAAAAGGTCAATAAATTCGATGGCATCGGTTTCCAGTTTCAATATCACCTTATCAACCATCATATTTAAAATATGATAGCACACATAGGCAATAATACCCACAAACAAACCAGCTGCTGATGTTACCATTTTAACATACAAACCGCCGGATATTACACCCATGCTAATGTTATCTGTTTTTGATATATCATAAAATATTTTGATTACCCCGGCTATGGTACCCAAAAAACCAAACATGGGCGCAATACCGGCCACAATACCAATTATGCCAATGTTTTTTTCCAACTTGGCTACTTCCAGCTTGCCTACGTTTTCAATGGCGCCTTCAATATCTTTTATAGGGCGGCCAATACGCAGTAAACCTTTTTGTAACATGCGGCCAAGCGGCGAATTGCTGTTTTTGCAAATAGCCATAGCCGATTGCAAATCGCCTGATTGTATACTGCCGCGTATCTGGGTCATTAAATGGGCCTCGCTTTTGCCGGCCTTGCGTATAGTAAAGTAACGCTCAAAAAATATCACCAGGCCCAAAACGGCCAAAATGCCAATAGGTATCATTACCCAACCGCCCTTTAAAAGCAAATCGCCAAATCGTAGTTCTTCGTTAGGTATTTGTGTGGTTGCTACTTGTTGGGCAACCTGTTTTGTAGTATCAATTAGCTTTGCGGCTGTATCTGTAACCTGCAATAATAGCATCATATTTTTCCTTTAATTTGTTGTGTATAAATGGCTTCTTTGAGTTTTTTATTCTTTTTTAATTCGGCAATCGCCTTTGTAGCCTCTTGCTTTGTACGGTAAGTGCCTAAGGTAACATGCACCCTTGGCCCCGGTACAAATTGGGCAATGCTCGCGGTTATACCCCTGGTTGCATAGTCGGCAATGGCTTTCTCTGCATCTTGTTTATTACGGAATGCACCGCCCATAATTTCATAACGGGGAAAAGGTATATCGAGTACATTTGGTTGAGCGCTTGCCGCTTTTGCAGTGCTATCGTTAGCTATCTTTGGCGGGATATATAACGATGTATCGTCGCCTACTTGTATAATGGTGTCTCTTTTGGCTACCTTCTTTTTTACCGGGGCAGCAGCTTTGGGCGCCAGTGGCTTTTCTATTAACTGGTTGATACCAATTTCTGACGGATCAAACTTATTGATCAATATGTAAATACCGCCGCCTACTAAAATTGTCAAAATAACAAATGCCCATATGGCTTTACGGCGTTTCTTTTTAGAATAGGCTAAAAGGTATTCTTCATGCTCTTCGTCCGTAGCAAACTGGTGTGCTGGTGTTTCTGTTTGCAGGGCTTCGCTTTCAATCAGCTCACCGCTTTCGGTTACATAGGCCCCGGTTTGAGCGGCAGGCTGTTTGCCAAGCTTGTAAATTTTAACCGGATGTAAACCAAAAAATTCGGGATCGGTGCTGGTGTTGCTATTTGGCCTGAACAGTAGCTCGCCCTGGCTGATATAAAACCAGCCCATGTCAGCAAATTTTACTTCGCCCGCGGTGGCTTGTTGCTTAATGCTGCTAACATACTTTTCAGTAAAGTACTTTGATGATGCAAGTGATATGTTTTTACGCTCGGCAATAAACTGCGCAAGGGTACTGTCATCCGTAGGTTGCGGATGAAAATGTACGTTATAATTTGGGGGGTAAAATTTACCCTCGGCTTCGTTATAATAACCATTTACACGTGTGTGTGCAAAATAGCCTAACCCCGGTACACTTACCTCTCCCTGTTGCCCCAGCAGTTCGCTTATAAAGTAGCCTACATCCATTCGCTAAAAGTACGGATAATTATAAAACATCAAAAAGCTTAAAAACTAAACCCAACGCCACCAAATATATTAAACCCATAGTTTGGATAATATAACCAGGTTTGGTTTGATGTATTTAAAATATTGTTTGCCTGCACAAATACAGATATCTGTTTATTTACCTTATATGTAGCGCCGCCGCTTATATCGGCGAACGATTTAATGCTGGTAGGGGCTGCAACTGTTGCACCGGGTATTGCACGGTCATAAGTTGAGCCGCGGAACAGTAACGAGCCTGTTATATCTACCTTATCGCTTATGTGTATGGCAGTACCGGCGGTTAACAAAAATTTTGGCAGGTTCCATGCTTCGGCTTCGCTGGCCAGTTTATAATCTTTGTACTCTACTCGGCCAAAAACATTTACATCTTCGCTTGCTTTAAAATCAAGTTCGCCGTTAAAGCCACTTATGGTTGCTTTGCCATTATCATATATCACAGCAAACTTATTACCCTCGGCAGCAAAGTTGTTTACCAGCAATGGCAGGCTACGCACCGAGTTGCGGAACACTGCGGCTTTAAAGCCTAAGCCGGGAGCAAGTGTACCCTTTAAACCTACGGTTACGTCTAACAGATCGACAGAGTTTTTAATATTGATGTTTTGCCCGATAAACGGATTAAGTTCGGCAAAGTTGCGGATAGATGAGCGGTTGATATCTCCCTTAGCTTCGGCAAAAAGGCGCACATATTTAGGGATGATCTGTACTTCGGCTTTTGCAGCAGGGAAGATATAGAAACGGGATGAAAAGCCTACTTCTTTAGCGATGTTTACACCGGCTTCAACTTTATAGTTTTCGCCCTGGAATTTGATGTAAGGGTTGGCCCTTAATATGGTGTTATTAAGCGAGTAAGCGCTATCGGTTTGGCTGGCAAGATCAATAGTGCCGCTTAGGCCCGCATAAAACTGTTTTACAGTTTGGTTAACATAACCGCTAAGCACCAAATTGTTTTCTTTAGCCTGGAATGCATTGCTAAAAAGGTATCCCTTTAAATTTACGGCGTAAGTGAAATCATTTTCTACATCCTTATAGTTTTTGGCAAGTTCGCCTTCGCCGCTTATGGTATTAAAGGTTTGTTTAGCCGGGTTAAAGTCGGCTGCGGGTGCAGTGTTTTGGTCGTACCCGTAAAAGTATGTGCCGCGGCGCTTATAGGTAAGGCGGCCGGTTAAGCTGTTATCAGCTAACAGACTTTTTCCAAAAACGCCAATTTCCTGCCGGCTATCGTTTTGTTTGTATAACGAGCCTGCCTGGGCAAGGTGTTTAAAATAACCGCCGCCTTGCAGGGCTTCGTCGCGGCCGGTAGCAAAATAGCCTTCGGCTAAGGTTGTTTTTAAATTGCCTGCGCCGGCTTTAATATAGTTATTTAACAGGGCCGAGTCTTGCTCTGCGGGCCTTTTCATTGCCTCTAATTGGCGTATATTGTTGTCCTGCTCTAACTTTTTATCTAAAGGCACGTAGTTTAACGGTGCTTTAAATGGTGTTTTATCGGCCAGATCGGGGTTGCGGCGTATTTTTACAGCCTCGGCCAATACAGGCTTGTAGGCAGTAGTTACCACAATTTCTTCGGCAAGGGCACCCTGGTTTGGCGTAGGTGTGTTGGCACCGCCTTTTTTAGTAGTATCAACTGCCGGTATTTTCGAAGCCGCATCACCTAAGTTTTTTGCATTGCTTTTTTGTTGGGCAGGCGTGCCTTTTACAACCGGTTTATTTGTTTTAGTAACTGTTTTTGGCTCGGGCTTTTTAACCTTTGGCTTTGTTTGTGCAACAGCAGGAACAAAGTAACATGCCATTAACAAGGTAAGCAGCGTAAGTGTGTATTTCTGATTCATTGCTTGTCTCTTTCTATTGTTCTTTGTGTACTGTTAGTTTTTATTATTTGTAGATCCTGATAGCGCGGCTATTTTATCCTTGGCTGTCTGCAAAATATCATCGTCGCCTTTATAGTTGTCAATAATACTTTGTAAGGTGGCTTTGGCCTGGAAATCATCTTTTAAAGCCACGTAATTATCTGCCAGCAAAATATAGGTTTTAGCTATCCAGTAATCGTAATTTGGCAGCTCTTTAGCCAGATCGAAACAGGTTTTTTGCGATGCCTTGTACTTGCCCCTTAAATATTCAATATGGGCAATATTGTACTTGGCTTCGGCAGCTGCAACGGTTTTAGTATTACTTATGGTATAGTCAAACTCGTTAATGGCCGATGTGGTATCGGCTTTTTGCAGGTATGCTTTACCGGCATATAAACCCGTTTTAAATTTATCCTCCTGCGCCGATTTCTCGTTTCCTCTTATCAGGCTTACATACTTAAGCACATCGTCGGGCATGTTTATTTGCGAATAGCTTAGCAGCAGGTTATTAAGCGCGAATGTGTAATCGGCTTTGTACTCCGAGTTGGTTTCCAGCTTTTTCAAAAACACAATGGCATCATTATACTTTTGCTGGCTCATATACAATTTTGCCATGCTTATTAACGATTTTTCGCTATAGGCGCTTGTCCAATCGTTTAATATTACGTTATAATCAATCACCGCCTGGTCGTACTGTTTAAGGTTTACCAAACTTTGCGCACGTATAAATCGGGCTTGTTTCTCATATATCTGCTTAGCCGGGAATTTATCAAAGTAAGCGCTTACCGCGTTTACCGTTCCCTGCCAGTCGCCACGCAGGTAAAGGTTATTTGCTGCTGCAAACATGATGTTTTCCTGGTCGGCGGTAGAGTAGTTACCAATAGATGTAGTGCCGGCATAGTTAATAAAGGTTTGCGCATCGCCTTTATCAGTATATATTTTTTCTAATTGTTTTAATGATGTTTTAGCTTCATCGGCAGATGCATAATCCTGCACAACTCGTTTAAAGGAGGTAATTGCTTCATCATCCCTGCCGGCGTTATAATCTATTAAACCTATGGTGGTTAACGCGCGTGGCACATAACTGCTGCGCGGGTATTTTTCGATCATTGCCTGCAGATCTGCCTTGGCGCGGTCGCCATCATTCTTTAAAAAATAAGTGTAGGCTATTTCAAACGAAGCGTCATCGGCATAATCCGAATTAGGGAAGGTGGTGAGTACCTCGTTCATGGTGGCAATTTTTGTATCTAAATTACCTTGTAAGCCTTGTATATTACCGCGCTGGAACAAGGCGTAATCCTGCCCCTGGCTTTGCTGAGATATGATACGATTGTAATATACCAGCGCCTGCCCGTAACTTTTTAACGAGAAGTAACTATCGGCTAAACGGCTTACCGCATCGTTTTCGGTATATTTATCTTTGGTATCACCGGCTAAAAACTTCTCGAAGTAATTGGCGGCTTTGCGGTATTGCTCATCGCCAAAGGCGGCATAAGCAAGTGCGTAGTTGGCATAGTTAGCCAGTTCGGTTTCTTTGGCTTCGGGCATATCTAAAAATGCCTCAAAGTTCTCTACCGACTCGCCGTACTTGCGTACTTCATACATCGATTCGGCCATCCAATAGGTGGTTAAAGCCTTTACCTTGCTATCAATTGGATATTTAAGCGAGCGCAAGAATATACCTATAGCGTTTTCAAAAGCGCGTTCGTTATAAAACTCAAGCCCACGGTAATACGTAACTTTTTGATACGCTATTTGCGCGCTTGCCGATTTATTTGGGATAGGTTCTAATATCTCAACAGCCTCTTTATAGTTATGTGAGTTTAATAAAACCTCGCCTAACAATATTTTCACTTCATCAGTACGTGCCGAGCGGGGATAGTTTTTTAAATATAAACGGGTAGCATCCAATGCCGGGCCATTAAAGTCGAGCTCGTAAGATAGTTTCGCATATTCAAACAAGGCGTCTTCCTGTAACTGCTTGTCATAGTCAAGCCTTGATGCAACAAAGAAAGCGTTACGTGCGCTTTGCTTGTTGTTCATTTTTAAAAACACGTTACCTAAAGTATAGCTTCCGCTTTGGGTATAGTTATCGTTATTGGTTACCAGTTTTTCTAACACCGAAGCAGCTTTTGCATAGTTGCCCACTTTATAGTAAGCATAACCCATTTGGTAACTATCCTGGGTGTTTTGTGTAGCGCCTTTATCAGCATCCTCAAAGCGGCTGTAATATTTTACCGAGTTGTCAAAGTCTGATTTGGCAAAGTAAGCAGCACCAATTATGCGCAGCATTTCGGTTTCGTGCTGCTGTTTGGTGCTGTTTATAATAGGTATAGCATAGCTTATTACATCATTATAGCGCTTATCTAAAAAGTAAACTGCCGTTATGTAATACGGGTAGCTGCTAATGTATTTTTTTGAATTTTTAAGCCGCTCAAAATTTACCAAAGCCAGTTGATAATCTTTATTTAAGTAAGCTATATAGGCAAAGTAATAAATGGCATCATCAGTGAACGGCGAACGTTTGTTTTTTACTTCACCAAATAGTAATTGCGCGTTTTTATAATCGTTGGTAACAAAATAGGCATAGCCTTTTCGGAATTTATACTCGGTGTTTTGGCTGCCGTTAAGGTCAACCGCGTCTACTTTGTTAAACCATACTAAAGCCTCGTCAAACTTGCCCTGCTTAAAGTAATACTTACCCACCTGGAAGTAGGCAATCTTGGTCAGCGGGTTTTCAGGATGCTCCTTAATAAAACGACTAAACAAGCTTTCGGCATCATCGTTACCTAATTCAAGCGCGCAAAGTGCTTCGTAATACTGCGCATTTTCTTTTAACAATGATAGTTCCGACTCGAACTTTGGCTGTGAACCTGCTTTTAGCTGGGCATGTTCAACCAGGCGGTATTGCTCGGCAGCTGCAGCATATTTTTCCTTATTAAGCAATTCACCGGCGGTTTGATAGGTGCGGTTAATATGAAAAGAAGGGTTTTGCTGCGCGTAGGATGCAGAGGCTACAAATACGAGTGCTGAAAGTGTGATGTATTGAAGTTTGATCATAAAGCGCGACTAATGATTATGCTAAAATAGCTAAACGCAAAAATGCAATCCACATTAGTAATTAACAAATGTGGATAAGCACTATTTTTAAACGATACCTATAAATGCGTGGTATAGTTGTGGAAAACTTTACGAATACAGCGTTTTATTTAGCATATGGCAGGTGTTATGAAAAATAATGACTAAGGTTGTACGTTTGCTTAAATTATGTTTAACACAGGTAAGTTATTTTTTTTGGCGATAAGCTTAATCATGTTATCGGCTTATGACGCCAAACCACAGCATATTTCTTATATAGTACTACAAAATGAAAAGCTTAAAGAAACGCCGACACAATTTTACATAGACCGTGTAGATGATGAACGCGCCGACCATACCTATATCGGCAACGTGATTGAAATTGGTGCAGCTAAAAAGCCCGAAGTTTATAAAGCGGATGTGAAGGGTGGTATATCAGCAATTAAGAGTTTTATTAGCAATAGCATACCCGTTGATAAAAATTTAAGGCCGATAATTATTAAAATAAAAGCGTTTACCATTACCGAAACATTAAACGCTAATAATAGTATAAGCGGAAAGGTAAATATCTCTATAGCTTTTGGCTTACAGCGCGATGATGATTTTATTACCCTTGGCACTTACGTTGGAGGCAACCAGTACCAGCGCCCCGTTGCTACAGCGCAGCAAACCGAGCCTATGCTGCGCGCAGCTATTAACAACAGCCTGATATACCTAAACAAATGGATAAATGCGCAAGCCGGTACTAATCCGCAACTGGCAAAAGCAGTAAAAGTGATTTTTAATAATTATGACGAGACACCGGAGGGAGACACTATTTATTATAGTATAAAACGGCCGTTAAAATGGGACGATTTTAAGGCAAAGCCACGCACAAGCAGCAAAAATGGAGCAGAGATATTTGCAAGTATTGGCTATACAGAGGATGTGGCGCTTAAAAATGCGGTTTTTAAAATTACCCTTAACATTAAAGTGTATGTGCCTAAAAGTGCCAGCTGGGTTGCTGCCGGTAACCAAAGCAGTTATGCCTTAAACCACGAGCAAAGGCACTTTGATATTGCCAAAATAGTGGCGGAGCGTTTTAAAAGAAATATAATGCAAGCCGAACTGCCACCTTATAATTATGATGGCCCTATTAATATGCTTTACCTTGATGCCCTTAGAGAAATGAACAAACTGCAAAAGCAGTATGATGACGAAACCGCGCATAGCACTAACAATAACCAACAACAGCAGTGGAACGAGTTTATTGATAAAGAATTAGCGAAATTAGGCATTAAACCCAGTGCGAATTAAGCCGCAGCCAATTGTTTTTTTATACAATTTAATAATAAACTTATATCAAATGGTTTTGATATAAAATCATTTGGGGCGCCCTCCTGATGCATAGAATTTGATACATTGTGACTTGCAGAGATCAGAATAATAGGAATATTGTTGGTGTCTACCTGTTTTTTTATCTGTTTGCAAAGTTCCCGGCCGTCTAAATTATTGCCGAGCATTATATCCAATAATATCAAATCCGGATGTTTTTCTTTGATCGCATCCATCAAGCATTGGCCATCAGATAGTGTATCAACCTCATAGCCAGAATCTTCAAGAATAAATTGTAACACTTCTAAAATGTCATTATCATCATCCACTGCAAGTATCCGTCTCATAATATAATATCTTTAGCATCGGGCTTATTAAGTACAACAACATGTACTAAAAAGCAACGCCAGTACTACAGCAATACTTATACCAAATTTTACTCACCGGCATTACCCGGGCCGTCAGGTTTGATGATGTACGACGCTTTATTACAATTTGCGCAAAAATATTTTTTAAGGGGGACAAAGAAAAGGATGTTTTTTACAAACCAGCTTCTGTGCATTTGGTAGTGGAACAATTTGCCGCACCTGGGGCAATAGCTGCTCGGCTTCTTTTTAAATTTCTCGCTCAATTTAGTTCGATTTAGGGGGCTAATACTGTAAATGTATACGTTAATCGAGTATTTATTTATATTTTATTAATACTTCTGTAACATATAATGCAAAAAAAAGGCCGTTAATTTTAACAGCACTTTTTCGTTGTATTTTAAATCAATTATACGATGGGTTAATCCCAAAGGTTGCTTGGGTAAGTACCATTGCTTACCAAAGCCGATATACTTTTTTGTACGATGGGCTTGTCATCAATGTAGGTAACACCAAACCATTTAGCATCAGTTGGTATTACTTTAAATGATGCTTCGCCGCTTTTTATCAACTCGTCAGCAACTAAAGGTATAAAAAATTCAGATTTTGGATTGTCTTTATTAGCTGCTACAAACGCTTTAAACATAGGCTCGCTTTGTTTAAATACAGCAGGGGTAAAGCCCCAAAAATTCATAGATACGCGTGTATTTGGGTCTAAAGGATACTCTACATCGTTTTCTTCGTAGGCCACACTGCCATCTTCTTTAAAGTATACTTTAAGGCGTTCGTTAATGGCAACCATGTTACCATCTTCAACCTGGCATACCCCACGCGATACCGAGCCATGGTCAGACAAAGTACGATCTACCTGGTAGCCAATAATGGCGTATTTGTCATCAGCTACTTCAGTTGTTAAAAAGTCGGCCATTTTTTTGAAGGCATCGTAACCATAAAAATCATCGGCGTTTATAACACAAAAGGGCTCGTTTACCTGGTTGCGCGCAGCTAATACGGCATGCGCCGTTCCCCATGGTTTGGCGCGTTCAATCTCTTCATCAATACCAAAGGGTTTTAGGTCAAAGCTTTGAAAAACGTAATCGGTTTCTACACGTCCCTTTAGCTTGGGCTCGAATATAGATTTAAAGTTATCGGCAAACTCTTCGCGTATAATAAAGCTCACTTTGCCGAATCCCGCTTTTATAGCGTCGTATATCGAGTAATCTATGATCGTTTCGCCATTGGGGCCAAAGCCATCAACTTGTTTCATGCTTCCATAGCGACTTGCCATGCCTGCGGCTAATATTAGTAATGTAGGTTTCATGTATAGATAAGGGTTTTGTAATTTAAAAGATCTACGTAATCACAAATCTCAAAGTACTCCTAAATGTTTTGATGTTTTGATGTTTTATTTGATATATCTAAAATCCATACCTGCGGTAATATTTAACAGGCACTCGTAAATAAGGCGAATCACGTTATCCACGTCGTCTTTATGTATCATTTCAACAGTGGTGTGCATATAGCGCAGCGGTAACGATATCAATGCCGATGGCACTCCGTCGTTTGAGTAGGCAAAGGCATCAGTATCAGTACCGGTAGAGCGTGATGAGGCCTGGCGCTGAAAGGGAATATTTGCTTTTTGAGCGGTCTCTATCAGCAACTTATTCAGGTTGTTTTGCACTGCAGGGGCGTATGATACTACCGGTCCTTTACCGCAGGCAAGGTCGCCCTGGGTTATCTTGTTTATCATTGGCGTGCCGGTATCGTGCGTTACATCGGTAACAATGGCTACGTTTGGCTTAATGCGGTGGGCTATCATTTCGGCACCACGCAGGCCAATTTCTTCCTGTACGGCGTTTACTATATACAGGCCAAAAGGCAGTTTAATGTTGTTTTCTTTAAGCAAACGGGCAACCTCAGCTATCATAAAGCCACCTGCGCGGTTATCCAGCGCACGGCCTACGTAATAGCGGTTGTTTAGTACCATAAACTCATCTTCGTAGGTGATAACACAGCCTACATGTATACCTAATTTTTCAACCTCATCCTTGCTGGTGCAACCGCAATCCAGGAAGATGTTCTTTAGGGTAGGGGCCTCTTCCTTTTCGCCGCCTAAGCGGGTATGTATGGCCGGCCAGCCAAAAACAGCCTTAACAATGCCGTTATCTGTGTGTATATCAACACGTTTTGATGGTGCTATCTGGTGGTCGCTGCCGCCGTTGCGTATCACGTATATAAGGCCATCGTTGGTAATATAGTTCACAAACCACGATATCTCATCGGCATGTGCCTCTATAACAACCTTATACTCAGCCTCGGGGTTAATAATACCAACCGCGGTGCCGTAATTGTCTACATAATGGTCATCTATATACGGTTTCAGGTAATCCAGCCAAAGTTGCTGGCCTTTCCACTCAAACCCTGTTGGAGAGGGGTTATTGATATATTTTTCGAAAAACGACAGCGATTCTTCGTTAACTATCGCCGGGTGTTGCGGATCTTCAGATTTCTTTTTAGCCATTTGTTTTTGTTATAGACCACCGTGTGGCCAGCCACAAATATAATAAAGCTGTTGATATTGATACAATACCGTGTGAACGGTATACGGACAAAACGAACAAAATAAATTTTAACAAAGGCTCATATTTTTTTTAAAAAATGGTTTTGGCCCTCACGGTTTGTCTTTTTAGCGATATCAGCTATAAGTATTGCACTTTCCGCTGTAAAATATTCCATTTTTTTGTTGGTTACAGCTGGAATTTTCGTTTTTTTTCGTTACTCCGGTCTTACTAATATAAAATTTTAGTTGAATAAAACAAGGTTTTTTGAGCAAAGCACTATCTGACTATATACCACTTATTGTAATATTAAATGTTACAATATGTTGATGAGATTGTACAGTAAATTGTGTAAAATATTGTTAGCTGGTAAACGGTGTAAAATATTGTTAATGGCTTAACATGTACTTTATATTATCCACCCACCTTTGCGGCGTTAATTAAATAAGGTCAGTTAAAGAAATCAGTTAGAAAAGGACCGGGTTGCGCGAGGCAGGCCGGTCTTTTTTTGTTTAGGGTAATTGCTTTTGCATAATGATGTAGTCGAACCCGTTTTTTTGGAACTCGTGGCCGGTTTTGGTAAAGCCCTGTTTTTCGTAAAACCCGGTGGCCGATAGCCGGGCATTGCACCATAGGCGGGTGCCCTGCTCGCGGATAACAAAGTTGGTGATGTAGATTAGCAGTTGCCTGCCAATACCTTGTTTTTGTACCGTATCGCTCACCGCGAACTTGCGGAACTGCCAGTCGTTATCACGCTGAAAAAGTGACACCACGGCAACCAGGGCATTATCCTCAAAAGCCCCGAAATGGTAACCGTGGTTATCCTCCTCCATCTCCATGTCGTGCAGGTACTGGCCCGGGTACAATATATCGCGCCGTAAACGCCAGGTAAGCTGAGGGGTTATTTGTTCGATAGAGAGCATGAGGTAAAAGGATAAAGGTAAAAGGATTTTTAATATCGAATACTGAATGTTGAATTTCGAATATAGAAGTTAATAGTATTTGCCTGATTGTCGCTCGGCTCTTTTTCGTTGGTCTGGATTTATAATCCGGCACCGTGTGTTTTGGGATTTATAATCCCCGAAATAACTTTGTTTCGCGGATTGCAAATCCGCAGTGTTTAAGACCGGATTGCAAATCCGGACTAACATGCAAATTAATTTCCCTGAGAAAGTCGATTGACAAGTATATTTCTGGTTGTCCCGGGAGCCAGCAACCCTGTGTAGTTTTTTACTGTAAGAATGAATATGTAAAAGTTATTATCACTTTTGATGAATGAAACTTCTACAGGCATTAGTTTCTCGTCCTTAGTTAAGACATAAAAGTCGTTTTCATCCTCTTTTTTATATTTCACAGATAAATTATCGAACTCCGAAAAATAACTATTTATCGCCCGACTTTTAACTGTTGCTCTGGTAGCATTGCCGTGAAGATTTAAATAAATGGCAGAACCAGTATCAGGTTTACCCGACTTAAACCTGATCAACAGATTGGGGATTTTTTCAAAACCATGATACCATGAATTAGAATAACCTTTGTCCTCATGCTGACTTTCTATTATGACAGGGTTCAACGAAACCATTTTAGAAACAGGTATTTTATAGATCATACCCAGGTATTTGTCATCATAGTAAAACATAGACACTGGACTTCTGGTCTTACCTTCCATAGTCTCATATACCTTTACCTTTGAACTATCTTTAAAGAGACTAAGATAATTTCGCGGCATTACATATACGGTATTTGTAGAATCGATGGCCATTATTTTAAGCTCTTCGTCCATTTTGTAACTTAAAAATTTAACTATCAGAACAAGCAAGATTACTATCGTACTCATTATTATTATAGTTGATTTTTTCATTTAATTTTTCACCTCCCGTTGGTCTGGATTTATAATCCGGTACCGTGTGTTTTGGGATTTATAATCCCCGAGATAAATTTTTGTTTCGCGGATTGCAAATTCGCAGTGTTTAAGGCCGGATTGTAAATCCGGACTAACATGCTAGCATTTGTTATGGATTAATGAAATAAACAAGTATTGTTTCTTGGTCCTTAAAAAAGCCAAGATAAGTATAGTGGTCACCAACATTAACTTTTTGGCCAAAAGCTGTTTTAATATCCTCAACCTTTCTGTTTTTCATTACAGTATCAAGTTCCTCCGATCCTATTAATTGATCATTTGTAGATAACGCTTTATCATTTATACAGCTATTGAGTAATTGTAAATAATCAGCCTTAGAAAGCTTTATTAGTGAGCATGAGGCATAATCGCCGTGAAAGTCTGGGTAAGATGCTGTCTTTGCTATAATATTAGCAGAAAGAGGGATTTTTTTAGAAGTTACTTTTTGAAACTCATTATAAAAAAAACTGTCGTTAGGGAAAAAAGCGGTGAATATGTTATAGGCAATAAAGAAAACGAAACCAACAAATATTATCAGCCCTACTGTTTTATAGCCCTTTTTAGCTAACCATCGGTAAAAAAGGAATACAAGCAAAATAGGCAGCCCGATTAATACGCTGACACATATCAAAATAATAAGCACTAAACCTATTGCTCCGCTATCCATCATCTAAAATCTACAACGGTATATTCCCATGCTTTTTCCTCGGGTTATTCACCACTTTGTTTTCCAGCATTTTAAAGGCGTGTATCAGCTTAATGCGGGTATCGGCAGGGGCTATTACCTCGTCAATAAAGCCACGTTCGGCTGCGCGGTAGGGGTTGGCAAATATTTCGGCGTATTGCTGTTCCTTTTCGCGCCATTTGGCCTCGGGGTCTTCGGCGCTGGTTATTTCGCGTTTAAATATGATCTCGGCAGCACCTTTGGCACCCATTACGGCAATCTCGGCACTTGGCCAGGCGTAGTTCATATCGGCACCAATATGTTTAGAGTTCATTACATCATAAGCGCCGCCATAGGCCTTGCGGGTAATAACGGTAATGCGCGGCACGGTTGCCTCGCAAAAAGCATACAGCAGTTTAGCGCCGTTGGTAATAATGGCGTTCCACTCCTGGTCGGTGCCCGGCAAAAAGCCCGGTACATCTTCAAACACCAGCAGGGGTATGTTAAAGCTATCGCAAAAGCGTACAAAACGTGCCGCTTTGGTTGATGAGTTGATATCTAACACACCTGCCAAAAACGCGGGCTGGTTGGCTACTATACCAATACTGCGGCCGGCCAGGCGGGCAAAACCTACTACAATGTTTTCGGCAAAATCTTTATGAACCTCTAAAAACGATGCTTCGTCAATTACATGCTCAATTACCTCGCGTATGTCATAAGGCTGCGCAACGTTTTCGGGCAGTATATCGGTTAGTGCGGGGCGTTCCTCGTTCTTTACCTCGTAAGGCAGGGCAGGGGCGCGGTCCTCGCAATTTTGCGGCATATAGCTCAGTAGCTTCTTTACATGGTTAATGGCCTCGATCTCGTTGGCGCAGGCAAAATGTGTTACGCCGCTTTTGGTGGCATGTGTATTGGCGCCGCCCAACTCTTCGGATGTTACCTGCTCGTGCGTTACGGTTTTAACCACGTTGGGGCCGGTAACAAACATATAGCTGGTATGCTCAACCATCAAAATAAAATCGGTAATGGCGGGCGAGTACACCGCGCCGCCGGCACAGGGGCCCATAATGGCCGATATTTGCGGCACTACGCCGCTGGCCATGGTATTGCGGTAAAATATATCGGCGTAGCCGCCTAACGATACTACACCCTCCTGTATACGTGCACCGCCCGAATCGTTCAGGCCAATAACAGGCGCGCCATTCTTCATGGCCAGGTCCATTATCTTACATATCTTTTCGGCATGGGTTTCAGACAGCGATCCGCCAAAAACGGTAAAATCCTGCGAGAAAACGTATACCAACCGGCCGTTTACCGTGCCGTAACCGGTAACAACACCGTCGCCGGGATATTTTTCTTTCTCCATCCCAAAATCGGTTGAGCGGTGCGATACCAGCATCCCTATCTCCTGGAAAGAGCCATCGTCCAATAAAAAATGCAGGCGTTCGCGGGCGGTTAATTTCCCTTTTTTATGCTGACTATCAATACGTGCAATGCCGCCACCCTGTAATGCCTGGTCGCGTTTTTTTTGCAGAATATCTAACTTTTTGTTCACGGGTGTGTTAATTGGTAAAGCGTTAAAATTAGTAATTATATTGTAAGATTATCTTTAAACAAAGTTTTGATAATTTGCATTTCAATTTTTTTATATCTTTGCCACACATGAAAAACAGGATTTTTAAAAATTCGGTAGTGCTAATGTTTATGGGCATCTTTATTGCAAAGATGGTCATATCTATCGCGCCGGTTTTTATTAGTCTTGACGATAAAACGGTTAGTGCGGTTATCATGCAGTTAGAGCATGAGTCAAAAACCGAAAAGGAAAACCCCGATAAAGATGCTTTGAAAGAAAAAAAATCTTTTGACGAAACCTGTACACATCTGGTTGTTTACAGGCCTTTTATTGTTGAAACCAACATATTGCACAACCAGGAAAACTCGCTTTACACACAGGTTTATCATCCTGTTGTGCCTACCCCTCCTCCCAACGTATAAATGAATTTTGCCGGATAATTTTATTATCCGGGTTTGCAAAGCGTTTAACTGTTTTTACCGGCAGCTAAAACATCATGCATCTGCTTTTTTGTGCCTAATGGCATTAACAGGCTGTTTATTTAAAATTTCATTTATAACATCATCATCATTATGGATATTAAGAAAGGCGGAATCACTGCCGGAGATCTTAATCTTAAAAAATACTTTTTAGCTAAAAATTTAAAAAAGGACCTGCCATCGGGCCTGGTTGTATTTTTAGTAGCACTGCCTTTATGTTTGGGCATTGCCCTTGCATCGGGCGCGCCATTGTTTTCAGGGATATTGTCGGGTATAATAGGCGGTATTGTAATAGGTACCTTAAGCGGTTCGCAGCTTAGCGTTGCGGGGCCTGCAGCCGGGCTTACCGTTATTGTTTTAAATGCCATTGCCACCTTAGGCTCATACGAAACCTTTTTACTCAGCGTGGCTATTGCAGGGGCATTTCAAATAATACTGGGCCTTGTAAAAGCCGGTACCATTGCCAACTACTTCCCATCCGCGGTTATCGAGGGCATGCTTGCAGCTATAGGTATTATTTTAATAATGAAACAATTTCCGCATGCCGTTGGCTACGATTCGGATTTTGAGGGTGATGAAGGCTTTAGCCAAACCGATACAGGTAACACCTTTTCGGCCATATTAAGCGCGTTGGCAAAAATTAACTATGGCGCCGTTATTATCAGCGCCGTATCATTATTGCTGATGATATACTGGCCTAAAGTGAAAAAGTTAGCCGTTGTACCCGCGCCATTAATGGTGGTGGTATGCGGTGTGTTATTAGGCATGGCATTTTCTAACACAGGCCTTGCCCTTTTAGATAAACAGTTTGTACAAATACCATTAGTAAAAAGCACTACCGAATTTTTCGGCTTGTTTAAATCGCCAAATTTTGATGCTATTGGCAACAAGCAGGTTTGGATAACCGCCTTCACTATTGCAGTGGTGGCCAGTTTAGAAACCCTGCTAAGCCTTGAAGCTGTAGATAAAATAGATCCGATAAAAAGAATATCACCTACTAACCGCGAACTGGTTGCTCAGGGGGCTGGCAATTTAGTGAGCGGTTTTTTGGGTGGTTTACCCATGACAGCCGTAATTGTACGTTCATCGGCCAATGTAAACTCGGGGGCGCGTACAAAAATGAGCGCTATTTTTCATGGCTTTTTATTGCTGGTATGTTTATTGGCCATACCATCGTTATTGAACAAAATACCATTATCGTGCCTCGCCGCCATATTACTTACGGTAGGTTATAAACTGGCGCGTGTGGGCCTATTTAAGCATATGTGGCATAAGGGGCTTAACCAGTTTATCCCTTTTGTGGTAACCATTATAGCGGTGGTATTAACCGATTTGCTGATAGGTGTAGGTATAGGTATGCTGGTTGGTGTATTTTACATATTACGCACAAATTTACGCAACCCCTACTTTTACCAGATAGCGCCAAACGGCGAAAAGGATACCATTAAAATACAATTGGCCGAAGAGGTATCGTTTTTAAACAAGGCCGCCATACAAGTAACACTTACCGGTTTGCCTAAAGGCAGTAACGTAATAATTGATGGCTCAAACTCGAGGTATATAGACCCGGATGTACTGGAGATAATTAATAATTTTAAGCATAATGCTTTTACCAAAGGCATTATTGTGCAGTTGCACGATATTAAGGAGCGGTATGATATACCACCTTTAAAAGATTTAATATACACCCCTAAATAAATACTACCATGAATTTAGAAGATAAAAACAACAACAATAAACCCGTTATAGACGGTGCTAAAATAAAACTGGCCCAAAAAGAAAGCTATGATAATTTAAAGAAAGGTAATAGCGACTGGGCTGCAAAAATGGCTAAGGAAGACCCTGAGTTTTTTAAGAAACTATCAAAAGGGCAACAACCCGAAGTGCTTTGGATAGGCTGCTCAGACAGCCGCGTGCCAGCCAACGAGGTTACAGGTACCAAACCCGGCGAGGTGTTTGTGCACCGTAATATTGCTAATGTTTGCGTACATTCGGATATGAACATGTTAAGCGTGTTAGATTACGCGGTAAACGTATTAAAGGTGAAGCATGTTATTGTTGCCGGCCATTACGGTTGCGGCGGCGTAGCGGCGGCTTTAAGCAACAAACAGTTTGGCATTATTGATAACTGGTTGCGCCATATTAAGGATGTATACCGCTTGCACGCCCACGAGCTTGACCGCATTACCGATGAGAAGCAGAAAGTGAACCGCCTGGTTGAACTGAACGTGACCGAGCAGGTGTATAACCTGTGCAAAACATCAATAGTGCAAAACGCCTGGATGGACCGCACCGACCTTGAAGTGCATGGCTGGGTGATTGATATATCTACCGGTTTGATCAAAGATTTAGGTGTAAGTAGCAGCAGCCCGCACAACCTGGGCTATGTATACGAATTGGATAACACCAACGAGGCAAAATCTGCCTAATAATTTTTTGTTAATTAAGTGTGTAAGCCCTGTATGCAGCTGCATGCAGGGCTTTTTGCATAAATATCCAAAACAGGATATAAATGCATATGTTTAAACCACAGTAAAACCCCTATATGTTACGACAGCCACAAGCAAAGCGTACATTAAAGCAAAACCTGATGCTGGCATCGTCAACAGCATTTGTAGCCGGCATAATTGATGTTGGCGGCCTGCTTGCTTTTTTAGCTTTTACATCAAACATTACCGGCCACGTAGCCAACCTGGCCAAAAATATAGTTCAGCAAAATTTTCAGTCGATAGCCGTATTTGGCGTATGGTTATTAATGTTTTTGCTGGGTGCCTTTGTATCAAACTTTATAGTAAAATCATT
The DNA here is from genome assembly GCA_005938025.2 of Inquilinus sp. KBS0705. Classification (NCBI taxonomy): domain Bacteria; kingdom Pseudomonadati; phylum Pseudomonadota; class Alphaproteobacteria; order Rhodospirillales; family Rhodospirillaceae; genus Inquilinus; species Inquilinus sp. KBS0705. The sequence continues at coordinate 190,670 of VCCI02000001.1, forward strand.
ACAGCATATCAGCTATTACCGGGCACACTCTATCCCCATCATCATCGAGATTGTGGTGCTGATATTTGTAGCTTTTTATGGCAATAACTTTTACAAAGAAACCCAGTTTGAGCGCGAGATAGTGATCGGCGCTTTATTGTTTGCCATGGGCCTGCAAAACAGCCTGGTATCAAACATATCGGGCGGGTTGATAAAAACCACACACCTAACGGGCTTATTTACCGATTTGGGCAGCGAACTGGCCGACTGGATGCACCCGCGTACAAACACCGGTGCCGAGATAAAAAATAAGATATACCTGCGCCTTACTATACTGGCTTTTTTTATTTTTGGCGGCTTTATAGGCGGTTATACCTTTAACCTTTACGAGTTTAGGGTGTTTTACTTTGTGCCGGTTATTTTACTCACTATATTGTACTACGATTTACTGCCGGTATTTTTCCATAAAATATTCCAACTGATATATCCTACAAAAACCGTTAACAAATAACAAACTATGTGTGCTACCCAAATGATACACGATACCAGCCATATTACCTACGATAGCTTATTAGAAGGTAATAAACAGTTTATTGCCGATACCCTTAAAGAGGACCCGCTGTATTTTGAAAAATTAGCTAACGGACAAAAACCACCTGTGTTGTGGATAGGCTGCTCTGACAGCCGCGTACCCGCCAACCAAATAACCAATACCAACCCGGGCGAAATATTTGTGCACCGCAACATTGCCAATATGGTTATACATACCGATATGAGCATGTTAAGCGTGCTGGATTACGCGGTAAACGTATTGCAGGTAAAGCATGTTATTGTAACAGGCCACTACGGCTGCGGGGGGGTAATAGCATCAATGACCAATAAACAGTTTGGCCTGATAGATAACTGGCTGCGCAATATTAAGGATATTTACCGCATACACGCCCGCGAACTGGATGCTATAGAAGACGAAACCGCCAAAACGGACCGCCTGGTAGAACTGAACGTGATTGAAAACGTAAATAACCTTTGTAAAACATCAATTGTGCAAAACGCCTGGCAAAAAGGGCAGGAGCTTAGTGTGCATGGCTGGGTTTACGATTTAGGCACCGGTATAATAACCGATATGAAGGTAAGTACCGATAATAACTCAAAAATGGACGAGGTGTTCAGGTTTACCTCCCAGCCCCCTGAAGGGGGAGTTTAAAAAACTTAAACTTTACAGGAACGCCCAACCTTGTTTAAAAGTTGGGCGTTTCGTATAAACTATTATTCCCCCTTCAGGGGGTTAGGGGGCTCGGGTTTATTGTTCCTTTTGTAAAAACGGGTACCTGTAATCTTTAGGCGGGTCAAAGGTTTCTTTAATGGTACGCGGCGATACCCAGCGCAGCAGGTTGATCATAGAGCCTGCTTTATCGTTGGTACCGCTGCCGCGTGCACCGCCAAATGGTTGCTGGCCCACAACCGCCCCGGTTGGTTTATCGTTAATATAGAAGTTACCCGCGGCGTTTCTAAGGCGAGTTGTAGCCTCGGCAATAGCGTAACGGTCTTGCGATAAAATAGCGCCTGTAAGGGCATATATTGATGTTTTATCAACAATATTCAATATCTCGTCCCACTGGCTGTCTTCGTAAACATAAACGGTTAATACGGGGCCAAACAACTCCTCGCACATGGTTACGTAGTACGGGTCGTTTATTTTTAAAATGGTAGGCTCAATAAACCATCCCTGGCTTTTATCGTAACCGCCACCGGCAATTAGCTCGACATCCTTATCCGCTTTGGCGGCATCAATATATTTAGCCAGCTTATCAAACGATACCTCGCTGATAACGGCGTTAATAAAGTTTTCAAAATCTTCTACCGGGCCCATTTTAAAGGTGGCAATTTCGCGCTGCACATGCTCTTTTACAGCAGGCCACAAGCTTGCCGGTATATAAGCCCTTGAAGCGGCAGAGCATTTTTGCCCCTGGTATTCAAAAGCACCGCGTAATAATGCTACGCTAACAGCATCGGCATCGGCGCTGGGGTGGGCAAGCACAAAATCTTTACCACCGGTTTCGCCAACAATGCGCGGGTAGGTTTTAAATTTATGAATATTGGTACCAATAGTTTGCCAAATATGCTGGAAAACCTTAGTTGAACCGGTAAAGTGTATACCTGCAAAATCTGGGTGGTTAAATACTACATCGCCAACCTCGGGTCCATCGGCATATATCAGGTTAATAACACCATCGGGTACGCCGGCTTCTTTAAATATTTGCATAACCACGTTGGCGGCATATACTTGCGTATCGGCAGGTTTCCAAACTACAACGTTACCCATCATTGCTGCGCTTGCAGGTAAATTACCCGCAATAGCCGTAAAGTTAAACGGTGTTAACGCAAATATGAACCCCTCCAGCGGGCGTTGCTCTAAACGGTTCCATACACCTTTGCCCGATATTGGGGGTTGCTGCTGGTATATTTCCGTCATGTATTGCACGTTAAAGCGCAAAAAGTCTATCAGCTCGCAAGCAGCATCAATTTCGGCCTGGTAAGCGTTTTTGCTTTGGCCAAGCATGGTAGCCGCGTTTATTTTTGCACGGTATGGGCCGGCTATAAGCTCGGCTGCTTTTAAAAATATGGCTGCACGTTGCTCCCATGGCAGGTTTTCCCAATCGGCTTTGGCGGCAAGGGCAGCATCAATGGCAGCAGTTACATGGCTTTTATCGCCATAATGAAAAGTGCCTAATAAATGTTTATGATCATGCGGTGGGCGCAGCTCCATCAGTTTACCTGTACGAATCTCTTTGCCACCAATATACATTGGTATATCTATAGTTTGCGACCGGGCTTCCGTTAAAGCCGCTTTAAGGGCCGCGCGCTCAACACTACGCGGGCCATAGTTTAAAACAGGCTCGTTTTGCGGGGGCGGAACATTAAAAAATCCTTTTAACATAGGTGAATAATTTAAGCCGCAAAGATACAGCTAAATATGCAGATGTGCCAATTAGCCTAAAGGTAAAATGGTTTTTGTGACGCAGGTTTGATACGTAATTGGGTATAGTATACAGTAAAAAGTTATAGGTTGCTCTTGCACATAAATTAACAATAAATTCATGTTGATTTAATAGCCATGTGGTTATATTTATTATATGTTGATTGAACCCGAAGATTTACCGGCAAATAACTATAGTTTATTAGCCAGGCTTGAACACGACCAAATTGTACCCTTTATAAGGGCGTATCTCCAAAAAAGAACAATGTATGCTATAGGGTATTATTTAATTAATATCCTTAACCTAATAGCTATCGCTTATCTGTTTTTTACAAATTATGGGGCGGCTAATTTTAGTATGGAAAAAGGATTTAGCTACCTGGCGTATGGTATAGCCATTGCCTTTACGTTGGTGCCTTTGCACGAATATATACACGTGCTGGCCTATCGCAGCCAGGGGGCGGCCAATACATCGTACGATGCGCAGATCAAAAAATTTATATTTATGGCTATTGCCGATAGGTTTGTAGCCAATAAAAAAGAATTCACCATAGTTGCATTAGCTCCGTTTGTTTTAATTACCGGGACTTTAATTATAGCCTTGTTTATTGCAGGCCTGTATGGGCAATTTTTGGTTTTGGGCATACTATTTACACATACGGCTTGCTGCTCGGGCGATTTTGGCCTGATGAGTTTTTTTGAATACAACAAACGCAAAAAGCCGGTTACCTATGATGATGTGGTTAACAAGGTGTCGTATTTTTATGGTGAAAATGTATAGGAACAAAAAAGCCCCCAATAATGGAGGCTTTTTTGAATAACTTGTAGCGCTAACCTATTTTTTTATAGGATAAACCGTGGCTATAAAGGTTTTATCCATCGCCGATAGATAGTAGTTGTAGCCTATGGCTTTATGATCGGTAGTTAAAAATGCATCAACAGGGTACTCCATAATTGATTTTGCATCAAATGCGGTGTATTGCGTTTCGGCTTTGCTGTATTTTAAAAATATCTGGTCGTCAACATCTTCTTTGCTCCAGTTATTTGGCTCTCCGGCATAGTATGCATACACTTTAGGCTTATCCCATTTTATAGCGGCTACAGGGCTCGAGTGCTCGTGCACCAGGCCAATAGCATGGCCAATTTCGTGAGTGATAACACGGCTAAATTCCCGTTCTTCGGTAGTGCTGTCAAACCAGCCAAAGTTTATAGTTTGTTCGTTTTTTGGTACGTCCACAGCTTCAGAACCCACAACGCTCCACGAACTTTCGTCTTTATGCCATTTAAAACCTACACGCAGGTCAGAGCTTGCTCTGTTTGTTGTTTTAACAAATTTTATATTGGCATAAGCCGACCATACGCTGGCATACTTCATTACCTTATCCTGAAAAAAGGCTGAGCCATTTAAAAAATAAACCTTTAAAATTTTACCGTTCGGCCATTTTTTAGCTTTTTCCAAGACGGCATCGGTGCTAATGCTGCCATTGGCATTTGCTATTCTTTTATCGATACAAACCTTGGGGATGTAGGTGCTGCTTAACGCCAAATTGGTAGTTTCGGCAGCCGGCGAAGTGGTTAATTCTGTATTCTGTGTTTTGGTACAGGCAGAGGCCATCATTATAAGCACAATGGCAGTTAAGTACTTGTGTTTCATTTTAAAAAGGGGTTTATCAAATATAATAATATTTCTTATATATAAAAAATATTTATCGCTCGGTTTCAATAAGTTTTGAAATGGCGTTGATAATAAAGTGCAAATAGCTGTAATTAATTACTGCTGGTTTTTTTGGGATATATTTTGGCGATAAAAGCTTTATCAACCGACGACAGGTAGTAATTATACCCTATCGATTTACCGTCGGTGGTCAGCTTGCCATCTACAGGGTATTCCATTATTGATTTAGCATCAAAGATGGTATACTGTGTGGCTGTTTTGCTGTATTTAAAAAAGATGTTGTCGTCAACATCTTTTTTTGACCAATTGTTGGGCGCCGCCGCATAGTATTTATAAACCTTAGGTTTATCCCATTTTATAGCCGCTACAGGGCTCGATTGCTCATGTACCAGGCCAATAGCATGCCCAATTTCGTGGCAAACCACTCGGCTGTATTCGGCATCGCTGGTGCTGGCGGTAAACCAGCCAAAGTTTACAGTTTCGCTATTTTTAAAGTAATTTGCATCGGTACCAATGTACGACCATGAACCCCCGTCGCCCCCATATTTAAAACCTACCCTAATATCTGAATTGGCCCTTGTGGTAGTAACCGCAAACTTAATATTGGCGTATAACGACCATACACTGGCAAATTTTAAAACCTTGGCTTTAAAAAAGCTGTTGCCATTTAAAAAATAAACCCTGATGGTTTTACCGTTAGGCCAGTTTTTGCCTTTTAAAAATACCGCGTTGGTTTGTATTTGTCCGGTATCGGCAGTGATAATGGTGTTATCTATACATACATGTGGTATACTGTCTTCGCTGCTTGCAGCAAGGGCTATTGAATTTAATTCGGCTGACGGTTGCACATTGGTTTCGTTTGTTTTGGTACAAGCTGCAGCAAAAATCAATAAGAATAGTATAGCCAGATACTTCGTTTTCATGTGTGCCGGGTATTTGTACAAAAGTACTATATTAATGTTTAATAATGCAAGTAACTGTTTGTCAATAACTTTAAGTTGTTGGCTTTGTATAAATAGCCGCATTTAAAGCCTGCAAATGGTTTAATTTGTATTTTTATATATATGATAAACCTGCCCGAAAATAAGCAACTGCATTTTGAGCGCGACAATAAAAAAATAAGGCTGGTGCTTACAAACGGCGACCATGAATTGGCTTGCCGTAAAGAGACAGCAAGTAAAATGCTCAGCTTTTTAACATCGGCAAACGAGGTATTATTTAAAGGCCGCCTGCAATTGCGCAAAAACGATGATGATACTTTAACCGTCGCCTTAAAAGGGGCGGTAGCAGGTACTATCAGCATCGCCGCTTTTAAAAAGGAATTGGGTTAAGTTTATCCTTATTGATATTTAGTATATTAGGGCTACCCGAACCCACAATATATGACAACCACTGTTGCCGAACCTGCCGTATGGAGCGGCCCCCGCAAGGTGGCCGTGCGCTTTGCTACTATATTTTTTACCTTATATGTATTGCTGGAACCTAACGGCGTATTGCCTTATATGGATGTGGTATACAACTACTACATTATCCCCATTAACAAATTGATCGTTTGGACGGCCTCGCACATATTTCATACCGGCCCGGTATCATTTGAACCTACCGGCAGCGGCGACACGCTGCGCGATTATATTACCTATTTCCTGATACTTGCATTCGCCTTTATTGGCGCCCTTATATGGTCGTTGGCTGATCGCAGAGCACGCAATTATAACAATATGTTTTACTGGCTTACGGTAATTGTACGCTATTATGTTGCCTTTACCATGATAAGCTATGGTGGGGTAAAGGTTATAAAACTGCAATTTGCCGGGCCAACGCCCGACAGGCTTTTGCAAACCTATGGCAATTCATCGCCCATGGGCCTTGCCTGGACGTATATGGGTTTCTCGGACGGGTTTAACTACTTTACCGGTATGGGCGAGCTTACCTGCGGGCTACTGCTGCTGTTCCGCAAAACGGCTACACTGGGGGCGGTAGTAGGGCTGGTAGTAGCAGCCAATATTATGGCGGTAAACTATTGCTTTGATGTACCGGTGAAGCTGCTATCGACCATGTTAACGTTAATGTGCCTGTTTTTACTGAGCAAGGATGCCATAAGGCTGGTTAACTTCTTTTTTCTGAATAAAACCGCGCAGCCGGCTAACCTTAGTCCGCATACGTTTAAAAAACGCTGGAAGAACGTTTCGCTAACTACGGTTAAATATTTGCTGATAGCCTATACGCTGTACGCCAACATCAGCGGCGATATAAGCGCCATGAGCCAGTATGGCGATGCCGCCCCAAAGCCGCCGCTATATGGTATTTACAACGTACAAAGCTTTGTGCGTAACAACGATACTATACCGCCATTGGCAACCGATACGGCCCGCTGGCATAAGCTTACCGTAAGCTATAGCGGCGGCGCCAGGGTAATAATGATGAACGACAGCATTAAACGCTACGATTTTAAAATTGATACGCTGAAGCATACCATTGTGATGAATACCTATATTGATACCCTTACTAAAGGCTATTACACCTACACGCAGCCCAATAAAGATGTGTTGCTGCTAAAAGGTAAGTTTCACCAGGATTCGCTGCATATACGCCTGAACAGGTACGACCTGAAAAACTTCAGGCTATTGAACCGTGGTTTTCATTGGGTAAATGAGCAGGCTTTTAATAGGTAGGGGGTGATAAGCGGTAGCGGGGGGGGCGATACAACGAATAGATGCGGCCGGAGGCCTTATAATAGCAATCACTTCCCTTTAACAAGCATTCCTGTTTGCCAATCCCGGGCTATAACTAACCCGTTTTTCAATAATACGGCTTCAATTGGCTGGCTTCCGGTTTTGCATTGGTAATCAATCTTAAAATATTTATTTAACCCTATTACATCACCGCTGAAAGGGCGGGCTACAATGCACCAATCGTTTTCTGCATTAAAACTAAACTTGCCTATAAATTGCGAACACCCCTCTGCTTCATCCTGTAATTTAATTGCTTGTTTAACTTCCCAATTTTCTAACCTAATAAGAGTGTCGTAATCTGCAACCCAAATGCTATTGTTTATGATGACTGGTTCGGGGTTCCCACGTTTACCAGCCAGCGTAACTTTAGCTATTATTTTGCCGTCATTTAAACTATATCTGTAAAGGAAACTGTCGCGCTGCACAGTAAAAATAAGCTCATTACTAAATTCGGTTACACTGGTTAACCCCTGATAGCCAAAATCAAAAGCACCATTTTTAAACCACTCGATTTTTTCATCCTCTAAGCAAATCATATTTGCCTTTATTTTTATAAGATGAAATTCTCTATCGTCCGCTAAAGCAAATGCACATATATAATACTTGGGTATAAATTGGCTGAATGAAATATCACCCGTAAACGAAGTTTTGAAATTGTCAAAATATATTTTGCAATACTCCTTTTTTGGCTTCTTAAAATGATGAACAGAGATGGCTATTTTAGAATCTTCGTAATGATGAACAATAGAAAAATATCCATCAATGCCCTCTGTAAGGGTTAAGTGCTTCGCGTCGGATATTTTTATGGATGAGTGTTGTTGCTCAACGCCATTATAAACCCACAGGGTGCCCTTATCTATCCACCCTAAATTCGAGATTGCTATTTGCAAGCTTTCGTTAAAAATCATAGTGAATAAAACTAAATAAAATATGACAATTTATTACCTGCTGCCACGCGTGCAGCGTGTGTCTTGTAAGATCACCATTTTACCGTTTCGGCTAAACTAAACGCAGATTTGGATAAATCCGCCTGAACAAAGCAGCGCATCTTTGTTTAACAAAAATAAACAAGATGAAAGTATTTGTTACAGGGGCCACGGGCTTCATTGGTACTGCCATTGTGCAGCAATTATTAAGTGCCGGCCACCAGGTATTGGGACTGGCGCGTTCAGATGCCTCGGCCCAAAAGCTGATAGCTGCAGGGGCAGAGGTACAACGCGGCGATTTGGAAGACCTGGAGAGTTTGCGTAATGGCGCTGCACAAGCCGACGGCGTGATACATGCCGGCTTTATACACGACTTTACCCGCCTTGCCGAAGTTTGCGAGGTAGATAAAATAGCTATTGAAACGATAGGCGAAGTACTGGCCGGTAGCGACCGTCCCTTTATAGTTACATCGGGCACAGCAATGGTAGCTCCCGGTAAATTGGCTACCGAAGATATAAAGCCACCCGTAAACCCGGCATGGCCGCGCGCATCTGAACAAGCAGGGGATGCCGCAGGTGCCGCCTCTGTGCGTTTATCGCCATCGGTACATGGCGAGGATGATAAGCATGGCTTTGTACCCATATTGGTTAACATCGCCCGCGAAAAAGGATTTTCGGCCTATATAGGCGAGGGGCTTAACAGGTGGAACGCCGTGCACCGCTTAGATGCCGCGCGTTTATTTGTTTTAGCGCTTGAAAATGCCGAGCCGGGCGTCCGTTACCACGCATCAGCCGAAGAAGCTATTACCGTTAAGTCTATTGCCGAAGCCATAGCCAAGCAATTGAATATACCGGCCAGATCAATAACCCCCGAAGTCGCGGCAGAACATTTTGGATGGTTTGCCCATATGGCAGCGGTAGACTGCCCATCGTCGAGCCGGTGGACGCAGGAAACTTTAAACTGGCAGCCTACACATGCTACCTTGTTAACCGATATAGCCAACGGCATTTATACCCAATAAATTAAATATTTTTATACATTATGAGCAACCCGCAGCTTTTCCGTTTCAAAACCATTACCGAATACCACCGGGCTGCGGGCCTGCCCAAGCCTGCGCACCCGCTCATCAGTGTAGTGCATATGAGCGACATTAACAGGCCATTGATAGAAGGCCCCTATAACATCATCTATGATTTTTATTCAATAGCGATGAAAAGGATGCCGCACGCTAAATTTAAATACGGCCAGCAGGCAAGCGATTTTGATGAAGGAGTGCTGTTTTTTATGTCGCCGGGCCAGGTTTTTGGGGTAGATTGGCTAAAGGGTGCCACCAGGCATAAGCCAGAAGGCTGGATGATCCTTATTCACCCGGATATTTTGTGGAACACGCCGCTTGCAAAAACTATCAAACAATACGAGTTTTTCTCCTACTCGGTATACGAAGCGCTTTTCCTTTCGGACAAAGAAGAAACGATGCTTACCAGCATTGCCAACAATATCGAACAGGAGTATCATGCCAATATAGACCGTTTTAGTGCAAGCGTTATCATCGCCCAGCTCGAACTGCTGCTAACCTACTCGGAGCGTTTTTATCAGCGCCAGTTTATCACCCGCAAGGTGGCCAGTCACGAGATACTGACCAAACTGGAAGACCTGCTGAGCCACTATTTTAATAGCGGCTTGCTGGCGCAAAAAGGCCTGCCCAGTGTAGCCTATATTGCCGAAAGTTTGAATATTTCGCCGGGGTATTTGAGTGGCCTGCTAAAATCATTAACGGGCCAAAACACACAGCAGCACCTGCACAACAAACTGATAGAACTGGCAAAAGAAAAACTATCGACTACTAATTTAACCGTAAGCGAGATAGCCTATGAGCTTGGCTTTGAACATTTGCAGTCGTTCAGTAAGCTTTTTAAAACTAAAACCAACCTCTCGCCAATGGAATTTCGCCATTCCTTTAATTGATTTAAGCTAGGATTTTTTATCCAATATGATTAAATTTGTCTATATGGAACAGTTAATCATTAATATCCCTGAGTCGAAAAGCGCCGAGATAAGGAAATTTTTGAAAACGATGGGCGTTCTTATTGATAGTCCGAACAGGTTTAACCTGGAAGCCTATAAGGCGAAAATTGCTAAAATTAGCACATGGTCTGAAGATGAACTGAAAGCATTGGAAGAAGGCCGGAAAGCTATTGACAACATTAAGCCGCAGGAATGGTAATTGATACCTGCATATTTATTGAACATCTGAGGGCAAAAGACAGGGCCAAATCTATATTAGCTACCCTGTTTACCAATGAACCCATATACGTATCCGCAGTAACAGTATTTGAACTGTATAGCGGTGCCACTACTCCCCAAAAACGACAAGATGTAGCAGCAGTAACAGAGGACCTTACGCTGTTGCCTTTTGATGCAGCGGTAGCCGCCAAAGCAGGGGATATTTACCAAACGCTTAAAAAGCAAAATAAGCTAATTGGCGTGGCCGACATCATGATAGCAGCAACTTGCCTAACCTTTGACCAGCCTATACTGACATCAAATAAAAAACATTTTAAACAGGTTGAAAGCCTTAATGTGCTTCCATAATAAAATGAATACTTTAACCGACTTTAAAGCATCGTTAAATAATGATCAGCCCGCAGGCAACCTATCGGTGCAGCTAATAAGCCTCTGGTATGATGGCAAAGACAACTGGCAAAAAGCGCATGCAGAGGTAGATCAGCTTACAGATAAGCAGTCGGCATGGGTGCATGCATACCTGCACCGCAAAGAGGGCGACATTTGGAACGCTGATTATTGGTATAGCAGGGCCGGTAAAACCCGCCCCAACTTGTCGTTAGACGAAGAGTGGGAGCAACTGGTATCCTATTTTCTTTAAGCCGGTACTTTTTGCTTTTTCTTAAACTCCACTTTGGTTAAATAAACCCCGCCCAATATGATAAACAGGCAGGCTATTTGGCCTATCGTAATGGTTTCGCCGTAGTACCAGCCCCAGCCAAAGGCAACAAAGGGTATCCCGTAGCTGGCCGTTGAGGTAAACAATACGCTGGTGCGCTGTACCAGGGCGTAAAACAGCATCCAGGCTATGGCGGTGCCCAGCATGCCTAATGTACATACCGCCAAACAGGCTTTTATATATTTAGGCTGGTGCAGCGGCAGCGCGAAAAAGCCGCTTTGCCATAGTATAAGTAACGATGGCAACGACACGGCTATAAGCGAGAAGGCGGTGATCACCATTGGGCTTACACCATTTAAATGGCGTTTTACCATTACTATGTTAAGCCCGTAAGATATGGTAGCCAGTATAACCAGCCCGCCGTAGCTAACTTGCCCTGCGCTGCCGTGTTTTTGCACATAATACAGGGCCACAATACCGCCAAAACCGATAATGATACCTATAATTTGGTTAACAGGGATGCGTATACGAAAGAAGATAAAACCCAGTATGATGGCAAAAATAGGGGTGAGGGAGTTGAGCGTACCGGCAAAGGCGCTGTCTATCCGGGTTTCGGCAATGCAGAACAAAAATGCGGGTAAAAAACTGCCAAACACACCCGAAAATACCAGCCAGCCCGATAGCTTGAACGGTATTTTGCTCCAATGCCTGGCCAGCACGGGCGCCAATACTACGCCTGCCGATATAATGCGGATAGCGGCTACCTGTACAGCGGTAAGCAAGGGTTTGCGGTCATCATCGTAAAGGCCCAGCTTCATCAGAATGAACGAACTGCCCCATATAAGGCAGATGGATAAAAACATTAGCCAGTTAACTACTTTAGGGGGCAAAAACGAGGGGCCGGGTTGCATGCTGCAAAATACGGATAAAAATGCAAAACGTGAATGTTCGCCGGGCGAGTGACTCACCCCTGCCCCTCTATACGCTCCGCGTAAAGAGGGGTCTTTTTTTCTTACTCTTAAACCCTCTTTCCGCAGCGCGGAGAGAGGGTCGAACAGCGAAGCGCATTCGGGGTGAGTCAACCAAGCGGTATCACAACAAAAAAGGCTCCCGGATTCCGGGAGCCTTTTTTGTTATATAAACTTTGGTTATTAGAAAGCGTAACGCAAACCAAATTGCATTTGCCAGCGTGAAGCAAACAGATCCACAGAGTATGGTACTCCCGGATCAACAAATGTGTATTTTGGATAGCTGGTTGCAATGTCGCCAAATGCAGGGGTTGTAGCCGGTTTTAAACCAACACTTGATGTTGAGTTAAACGTATTTGCCGAGAAGTAATACTGGCCCCATTTTTTGTTTAACAGGTTGGTTAGATTAACAATATCGTAAGTAAAAGTAATTACCTGTTTACGTTTGCCGCTACCAAATTTAAAGTCCTGAGCAAAACGGAAGTCAAGGTTGTTGTTCCATGGGGTAAACGCGCCGTTACGCTCGGTGTATTTACCGCGGCGGCTGCTCAGGTACTTGTTGTTGTTGATGAAGGCATCAAATGTAGCGGCTTGTTGTGCTGCTGTTGCACCACCTGCAATATCGCTAAAGAAATTAACGGTTTCGCCGGTTTTAGGTATGTAAGCCAAACTTACTTGCTGGCCTGTACCATCTATTGAGCTTGGCAGGAAGCCGTAAGTAAACGGATTACCCGATTGCGCGCTCAGGAAGAAGGTAAAGTTTGCAGTATAGTTATTTGATTTATCCCAGTTGATCATGTAGTTGATGTTCGACACGATGCGGTGGCGGATATCAAAGTTTGAGTTAGCTAATACAGGGCTGTTTGGATTAAGCGCCTGGTTTAACTGCCAGTTACTTTCCATCGAGTTACGTATACCGTTGGTGATATCTTTTGAATGACCGTAAGTATAGGCAACTGAAGTGTTTAAGCCAAATGGGAACAACTTAGCTACCTGCGCGGTTAAGCTGTAACGGTAACCCTGGTTGGTGTTTGATAACAGGTAAGCATTGGTGTATGATGGATTAATACCTTTGTTTACAAATATTGGCTGTTGTTTTTGGGTATCGTAAGTATAGTAACTTACCTGGTCGGTAGTGTTTACCTGCTGGAATTTAAGATCGTGTATTACTTTAGTGTATATACCTTCTACAGTAAATTTCCATTTATCGGCAGTAGTATGGTCATAAGCCAGGTTAGTACGCCATACCTGCGGCATTTTAAAGTTGTTGTCAATTAAATCTACCTGGGTTGGGCCGCTGGCGCTGGTATTTACACCACCTTGCTGGTTAACAAAGTTTAAACCACCGTTGTTTGGTGCCTGCACAGGGTTGGTACCCGGTGTAAACGGACTTGACGCTGATTTATGATCGTAAGCACCGTAGGTGTTACCGTTGTTGTAAAACGCGTAACCAAACCATGCAAAAGGTACACGGCCTGTAAATAAACCGCTACCACCACGTAGTACAGATGTTTGATCGCCGTTGATATCATAGTTAAATGATACGCGTGGGTTTATCTCAACATTGTTCAAATAATTGTTTTTGATATCGGCAGGTTTGGTGTAGGTAAAGGTAGTGCCGTAGTTAGGGTCAACCGGTGCACCGGTAGTTTTTGAGCTAAGCGGCTGTTTGTTTGGTACGCCGGCATAATCAAAACGGATACCTGCTGTTAACTTAAAGTTGTCGGTAAGTTGAATCTCGTCCTGGCCATAAAAACTCATCAGGTTAACCTTAAAGCGTGCCGATGGGTTATTCATGATGTAATCGCGGCTATTGTCTATATAGTTATAGTTAGCACGTACACGCGATGGCGAGTTAGCTAAGAAGTTAGCAATACTGCTGTAAGCAACACGGCCGTTCCAGGCGTTTACAAAGTTGTAAGTAATGTCGTAAAACTCGTTGTGTGTACCAAATGTCCACGTGTTTTTACCTGATGACAGGGTAAAGTTGTCGGTAAACTCTGTAGTTTTTTGGCGCATGTCAAATATAGCGGCCTCACGGTCGGTACCTAAAAATATGGTGGTACCCGGTGTGTTACCTGTTATCTCTATTTGAGGCAGGGCAGGGTTTGATGTAGGGTCGCGGAAATCGTGAACGTTTGAGTAACCAATTACCAAGCTATTGTTTAACGTGTTGCTAAACCTTGTTTTTAACTCGGCAACTGTTGATGACGAGTTGTTATGCGATGTATAATCAATACTGCCAAAACGGAAGTTTTGCTGATCGCGCTCCAGGTTGGTAGCTGTTGATGATATAGTGTTGTTACGTAAAGTTAACTGGTTTTTGTCGTTGATGTTCCAGTCTATACGGTTAAAAAATTTGTTTGATCTTGAAAAGATAGAAGTGTTGTTGTAAGTACCTGCATCAAAACCATAACCTTTCATGGTGTTTGATATGTTAACGGCATCTTGCAGGGTAAGTATATTAGCCGAACCTGCTGTACCTGCACCTGCAATAACAGGGTCCTGGCGGCGGGCTATCTCAGCATTGGTGAAAAAGAACAATTTATTCTTTACGATAGGGAAGCCTAAGCGTATACCGCTTTGGTAATCATGAAAGGTTGAGGGTATTTTTGAGCCATCACCACCCGAAGCAGGGCTGGCGTTGTTTGGGCCCACTAAAAATGCGCCACGGCCGTAACCGTATATCGAACCTGTGAAATCGTTGGTACCGCTGCGGGTTACCGCGTTAATACTACCACCTAATACGTTACCAATTTTAATATCGTATGGGGCAACTAATACTTGTATATCCTGTATAGCATCTAACGATACCGGGCTGGTGCGTGTGCTGCTACCTACCTGGCCCGATGCGTTTGACTGGCCTCCTAATGATGGGCTAAAACCAATGGCATCGTTATTAATGGCACCATCAAGTGTTACGTTGTTGTAACGGTAGTTAGTACCCTGAAACGAGTTATTGTTGCTTTGCGGGGTTGTACGCGTTAAATCTTGCAGGCTACGGTTAATAGTAGGCATGTTGCGTATTTGGTTTTGGCTTATGCGGGTACTTGCACCTGTTTTGGTAGCGCCTCCCGAAGCGGTAACCCTAACCTCTTTAAGCGAGGTGGTTTCGTCAACCAGTAAAAAGTTGAATGTAGCGCTACCTAATGATAAGGTAATATCGGTACGTTCGTCTTTTTTGTAGCCAATAAATGTAGCTGTTAATGTATATGGCCCACCCGCGTTAATGTTGGGGATGGTGTAACGGCCTTCGGCATTTGTTTGTGTGCCGTAGCGTGTGCCTGTGCTGGTGTTTACAGCAGATATGCTTACACCCGGCATTGATATGCCTTTTTGATCGATAACTTTACCACTAATTACCGCAGTTGTAATTTGCGCGTTTGCGGCTGCTGTAAAAAGTAGTGTAATGATTAGGAAGTAAAACTTTTTCATCGTTTTGTGGGGGATAATTTTATCCTACAAAAGTCGACGTGTTATATTAAGCCTATGTTAACGATGTATTATTATTAACAATTATTTAATGAAAATAAGATGAAATTTTAACCACCAGTTTATACTTCTATTTTGTAATTAAAATCAAAAAAAGGGGCTTACCAATTGGCAAGCCCCTTTATATGTTGTTAAGTTATATTATTGATTAACAGCACCTGGAGTAGTGTAAGCAAGTACTTGTGGGTTAAAGTTAGCCCAACCTGATGTCCAGTCGGTAGTACCGAATGCACCACGGTAAGCAACTTTCTCAAAAAATGCACCTGTTACTTTAGCATTTGTAAATGCCGCGCCGGTTAAAGCTATCGAACCTGTTTTAGGTAAGAAGTTCGGCGTACCAGGGTTAGCAAAATCTGATGAATATTTAAACGGATCGGTTAATAATGCATCAGCATATAAAGTTTGATCGAAGATGTTAGCTGCTCTTAAAGCAGTTTCAAACAAAGTTTTGTTCTCGCCCTTAACTTCGTTGCCTTTTTTATTGCTTCCGTATACAATGTTGTTAACAAATACTAAACGGCCGGCAGTATAGTTGGTTGAAGTAGAGTTAGGTGTAGTTACTTTAGAATCGTCAATGTAGATACCTTCAACATAACCTGCAAAAACAGAGTTTAAAATGCTTTCGGCAGTATTACGACGAAGTTGTGCAGCATGTGTAAAATTAGCATTGATGTTACCAGCAGTTGCGCTTGCTACAGGGCCTACCATTGTCATGTTTGAGAACACCGCTGATGTTTGTGGTGTTTTATCAGAACCAGAACCATCGTTATCAGATTCGAAACCGTTTGAGCCCGATACGTCGGCAATTGTTGGATAACGCTGACCAACACCAAATTGTACGTGACCAGAGTAACCAAAGTCGGTATCAAAATCGTCATCTAAACCACCAATAGCTAAAAGGTGCTTAGCGTTTACAGTACCACCAAACCACTCGAAAGAGTCATCGCCTGAGCGGTAAACCTGGATGTAATCAAGTGTGGTACCTGCACCTACGCCACCCATTGTAAGACCATTGATCTCGTTGTCGGGTGAAAAAGGTATACCACCGTACTCGATACGTACATATTTTAACGAACCTGAATTGTCGTTAGCATCAGTACCACCGTATTGGATATATTTAGCAGCATCGCCTTTAGCATCTAAACCACCTTCGATACCAACGTTGTCGCCTTGGTTAACCGGTGCTTTACCTAAAAGGATGATACCACCCCAATCGCCTGCAGAGCGTGTGCCTGCTGCAAATGATGAAGTAAATACAATTGGCTTGCTGGCAGTACCTTCGGCCATTATTTTAGCACCACGGGTGATGATCAATGTACCCTTGCTTGATTTTTCGCCTTTTACTATAGTACCCGGTTGTACTGTTAATGTAGCACCATCGGTTACGTAAACAAATCCTTTTAAAAGGTAAATTGAATCTGCGCTAAAAGTTCTGTTTTTAGATATGTCGCCACTAACCTCTACAGTTGTTGATTTAGGCTCTACAGGCGGATCAACAGGTGGGTCAATAACAGTATCCTTTTTTGAGCAGGATACGATAGCGATACTTGCGCTAAGCGCTAAAAATAATAATGATTTTTTCATGAGAAATTACTGGTTTACTTTTTTGACAAAGTAACGTTTGGCTTGTTAACCAAACGTTAACTGTTGTTTAACAAATAACTTAGTTTTAAAATGTGTAATTAAATGATAATGAGTAGTTTGAACCAGTATTGTAACTTTTAAATGTGTAACCTGTGCCCGATGGGATGTAAGGCTTACCATTAAGTTCATATTGGAAATTATATTTCTGATTTAGGATGTCGGCACCGCTAAATTTTATCTCGCCTTTGCTTTTTAACACCTTGTATCCAACCTGAAAATCGAGCACGTTACGCGGCATTTCATATATGCTGCTAAAGCGGCCGCCACCAGCGTAAAATATGCGTTTGCCAAGGCGGTTAAACAGTAGGTTTAACGATAGTTTGTTATCCAGTTCGGTATGTGTTAAACCGGCATTTACCACATATGGCGATTGGCCTACCAGCGGGCGGGTTTTTTCTAAACGCTGTGTACCATCACTGGCATTGGTAACTTTTGATTTGTTGAAAGAGAAGTTGGTGTAAGCAGTTGTGTTTTTAAAGAATGTACCACCGTTAACAAAATCAAGGCTTTTGCGCAGTTCCATCTCAAAACCATAGACATATGCCGATTTCGCGTTAAAGTAGCTAATGGTAGTTGATGAGTTGGCATCATCTATAACCGGCTCAATGGCATCAGTAAAGTTTTTATAAAATGCTGATACCGAAAATATTTGCCCTGCCGATGGGTAAAACTCATAGCGCAGGTCGGCGTTATCAATCAAAGTCCTTTTTAAGTTAGGGTTACCTTGCAGGGTAGCTAACAATTCGTAATCGTAGTAAGCAAATGGTGCAAGCTCCCTAAACTCGGGGCGTGCAACTGTACGATAATATGATGCCCTTAAGTTGGCTTTTTTTGTTAAGGCATAAGTAAAATTTACTGATGGCAACAGGTCAAGGTTGTCTAACTCGGCACTTGTTGGGGTGCTGGTAGTTGTGCCGGTGTATAGCTTCAGGTTAAATTTCTCGGCCCTTAAACCATATACTATCCTTGTTTTTTCGCCTAGTTTGCTATCCAGCATTAAGTAGCCGGCATTGGTTAAACTGTTGGCGTTGTAAGTGTCGGTAGGGCTTGCCAGTTCTTCTAAACCATAAATGCCTGTTTTAAGTACATTGGGGCCAAAAAGGGTTTGTATAGGCCTTTGCAATAAAGCATTTACATCGTAGTTGCTGTTGCTTTCGTCAAGTACAAGGCCCAGGAAACGTGCGTTAAAGTCCCTGTCGCGATATTGCGAGCTTATACCTGCCTTTAAATTACTGTTTAAAAAGTTTACGGGCACGTTGTAATCTATCTTACCCGAGTAAATATTTTCGTTAAGGTGCGAAAACACGCGTGCATTCTCTTTACCTAAACTAGTAACGGTGGCGTAATATGGTTCGCCTACGTTACCTTGTCTGTAGTTGATCTTCTTTTGATCGGGCTGATCGTTTATTACATTGCTAAAGCCCAGGTTCCATTTTATTTTCGAGCTTTTTTCGCCTAAGCGGTGCTCACCTTCAATGGTCGATTTAAATAAGGCTTTCTCCAAAAGGTCAAATGCGTAAAAACGGTTGTCTGACGATGACGTGCTTGTATTTGAACCAGTACGATAGGTAAACTGATCGTCGAATATACGGTTGTAGATATTTTTAAAGGTGATCTTACTTTTACCAAAGCTGTAGGCAAAGTTAGCCAAACCGCCAATATTGGTCGAAAATTTATTTACCTGATTATGGTAATCATAGTTGTCAAACTGTTGTATCAGGTCGGGTGTAATGCTTTGCGTGTTACGGTAGGTTAAACCAATGGTAGTACCAAAACGGTTTTTGTTTTTGCCTATCTCTTTTACGTTGCCAATAGTTAACTGGTAGTTTTGGCCCGGCAAAGCGGTGCTTTTATAAATGTTAAAATTGTTATTTAAGCCGCTTATGGCCTGCAGGTTTTGGGTTGGGTTAAGCTGCTTGTTTACTATTTGGCTGCTGCTTGGGAAATTGCCCGGCAGTTTACGGCTGGCATCATCAAAGCCCAGATAATCAATACCGCTGCGAAAACCGCTGCTAAAATCTTTAAAGGTGCTTTGTGTGTTATAGCTATAGCCTATACCCAGGGTAACAAAGTTTTGATCGGGGATATCCTTAGTCAATATTTGTACGCTGCCACCGGCAAAGTCGCCTGGCATATCCGGGCTGGCCGTTTTGCTGATGATGATATTATCTACCAGGTTTGATGGTACAATATCAAACGAGAATGCTTTACGGTTAGGCTCGGTACTTGGCAATGGAGCGCCATCAAGCGATGCTGTGTTGTAGCGGTCGCTTAAGCCACGTACTACCACAAATTTATTATCCTGTATGGTTGCACCGCTTACACGTTTAAGTACGTCGCTGGTGTTCCTGTCCGGCGATTTTTTGATCAGCTCGGATGATATACCATCTGATATGGATACGCTGTTTTTTTGGATGGCATATAGTGCGCTTAACGATTCCTGCTTGTAAGTAGCCCTTACAGTCACCTCTTTTAAGGCCTGCGATGTTGATGCGGCCATGGTAATATCAAGCGGTGTGGTAGCACCTGCCTTTACTTCAATATCAGATATGGTTTTGCTTTGGTAGCCAATGTATCTTATTAATACAACGTACTTGCCGGGTTCAAGCCCCGTCAGTGTGTAATGGCCCTCAACATCGGTAGCGGCGCCTTTTGTAGTGCCCTGTATGCTAACGGTGGCACCTATCAGGGTTTCGCTGGTTTTCTCGTCAATTACCTTACCGGCTATGCGGCCGCTGGTTTGCGCTAACGATGTGTTTACTGAAATAATAGAAATAAATAGAATACTAACTGCTGATATAATTTTTTTCACGCTACAATAGTTTAATGGTGCAAAACTATTATGCAGATGTTAGTTGAATGTTATGTGCGTATTACCATAACAGTGTGTTAATGTTAACAAACCGTTAACTAGTAACCTAAAGGCTTTTTAACCAGCTTTTTGTTGATTTTGGTCGCGTTTTATTTCCTGTAGCTCCAGGTCGTAGGCGCGCATGCGGGCATGTAATATGTCAACCTCGGTACGCAGCATTTGAATTTCGGTGATGAGTTTGGCCGATTCGGGCTTATTAATGTGTTTTTCGCCGGTGCCCAGTATCAGCCACTCGGGCGAGTATTTAAGCTGAAAGCATAGTTTGCGAATGAGGTAATAGCTTATTTCCTGCTTTTTGTTGATCACCTTGCTAATAAAACCCTGGTCAACACCAATGGCATTGGCAAGGGCAAGTTGCCCACCATGTTCTTTAACTATTACCTTTATCCGTTTTACAACCGCGTCGTCAGACATGATGCAATTATAAACATTTTTATTAAAGTCCATAGTCCGTAGGCGATAGTCAATAGTTAAATTGTTACCATAGGCTATGGACTATCTACAATAGTCTGTTTAGCTAAAATCTTTAATGGCTTCGCCAAGGTCGTATACAGGTACGGCATCAATAGCACCGGCGATGATGGACGAAGCTGCCGCGCTGCGGTAACCTGCCGCGCAATGCACCACAATGGGCTTGTTTTGTGGTATCTCGCCCAATCGCTCCCTTAGCTCGGGCAGTGGTATGGTAAGGGCAGCAGGGAATATTTTGCCTGCATTAATTTCGGCCCAGTTGCGCACATCAATAATGGTATAATCCTCGTTATTGGTTTTAAAAACATTAACTATCAACACCAGCGATTTTTCGGTACTGTTATCAGTGGCTATAACAGCTGCCTTTATATTGCTTTCGTAGCCAATTTTAGCGGCCTTTTTTATCATTACATCCAATTCGGCATCTGTGCCCGCTACAAGGTAAAACTGCTCGCCGGGGTTAATTACAGATCCCAGCCAGGTTTCAAACTTCTCGCCATCCTGTAGGTTGATGGCTCCTTTTATGTGGCCTTTAATAAAAACACTGTTCGGCCGTGTATCAATAACAGGTATGCTTTTTTGTAGGGTGACTTTATCTGGGCGATTAACAGCCTGTATGCTTTGGGCAAAGGCGGGTGCACCGGCTTTGTTCAGTTCTACATCGTAACCAAAGTATCTGGGTGCAAAGGGCTGGTCGGCAGTTAGTAAATTAACAAAGGCCAGTTCATCCATTAATTGCAGCGCATAGTTTTCGCGCAGCTCTTTACCAATGGTGGTTTGCAGGTCGGGGCTCATGCTTTTACCGCATAACGATCCTGGCCCGTGGGCAGGGTAAACCGTAATTTCTTTTGGTAAAACCATTAGCTTATCACGGGTGCTGTGGTACATTTGCCGGGCAAGTTCTTCTTTTTTGGCGGTTATGTTACCGGCACTTTCCCGCAGGTCGGGGCGGCCTACATCACCTGCAAAAAGGGTATCGCCTGTAAATATGGCGCAATCCTTGCCATTTTCGTCCTCCAATAAAATACAGATCGAATCGGGCGAGTGCCCCGGTGTATTAATAGCTTTTAGCTTAATATCATTCAGCTGTATAAAGTCGCCATCATCAAATGTTTCGTGCGGGTAATCGGCTCCGGCCAGCTTGCTTGCGTAAATAACGGCCCCGGTGGTTTGGTGAATCTCCAGGTGCGAGCTTACAAAATCGGCATGGGGGTGGGTTTCAATTACGCCGGCAATATCGGCATTGTGCAGGGCAGCAAAGTCGTAATATGGCTGCGGGTCGCGGGCGGGGTCAATAACAATCATTCTGCCGGTTCTTATAATGGCATAAGAGGCATGGGCCAAACCCTTATCATAAAATTGATGAACTATCATATCTGTATCAGGCGGCAAAGATAGGAGATATGTTTAAACCTTATAAGGGTGAAATGTTGGAAGGCTGTAAAGTTTTATTGGCCGCTTAAGAAACGGCTATTACTTATTAAACCATTTTATCAAAAAGGCCAACCTCGAAGTTTTAAGCATAGCAGCCAGGAAGCGGTTTATTGGCAAAGTTTTCATAAAAAACAATTGTTATACATTATAAACGCTAAGGCTTTGATTTATTGTTGTGCAAGGCACTTATCTGTAATTTATATTAGTTCCACCTAATGCTGTTAAACTATAAAGTTAAATATGCTGTATTAGCGGCAAATAGTTATTTTTGCCGGCTATGAGTATTGCAAAAACATATTTGCCCAAACAAGCCGAAGAGAAGTGGTACAGTTACTGGTTAAAACATAACTTTTTCAGGTCGGTGCCTGACGAGCGCGAGCCTTACACAATAGTTATCCCTCCGCCAAATGTTACCGGTGTGCTGCACATGGGCCATATGCTAAACAATACCATACAGGATGTGCTGATACGCCGTGCCCGCATGAAAGGCAAAAACGCCTGCTGGGTACCCGGCACCGACCACGCCAGCATTGCCACCGAAGCTAAGGTGGTTGCCATGCTTAAAGAGCGCGGCATCAGTAAAAAAGACCTTACCCGCCAGGAGTTTTTAAACTACGCCTGGGAGTGGAAAGAAAAATATGGCGGCATTATACTGGAGCAATTAAAAAAACTCGGTGCATCGTGCGATTGGGAACGTACCAAGTTTACCATGGACGATGACATGAGCGAAGCCGTAATAGATTATTTTGTTTTGCTGCACAAGCAGGGCTTAATATACCGCGGTGTGCGCATGGTAAACTGGGACCCGCAAGGCAAAACCGCCGTAAGCGACGAGGAAGTTATCCGTAAAGAAGTTAATCAGAAACTTTATTATATAAAGTATAAAGTAGCTAGTATCAAGTATCAAGACAAGGCAGAAGCCGATCAAAAGTCTAACGACTTGCTACTTGATACTGAATACTTAACCATAGCCACAACCCGCCCCGAAACCATTATGGCTGATGCAGCTATCTGTATTAACCCTAATGACGAGCGTTATACCCACCTGCATGGTAAAAGTGTATTTATCCCTCTAATTAACCGCGAGATACCAGTGATACTGGATGAGTATGTGACCATGGATTTTGGTACCGGTTGTTTAAAGGTAACCCCTGCACACGATTTGAATGACTACGAGCTTGGCCAAAGGCATAAGCTGCCCGTTATTGATATATTGAATGACGATGCCACGCTTAACGAGAAAGCCCAGATACTGGTAGGCGAGGACCGTTTTGCGGCGCGTAAAAAAATAGCGGTATTACTTGAAGAAGCAGGCGCTTTAGAAAAAACCGAAGACTACACTTCGCAAATTGGCTTTAGCGAACGTACCAATGCCGTTATTGAGCCAAAGTTAAGCATGCAATGGTTTTGCAAAATGGCCGAGCTGGCCAAACCTGCACTTAAGTATGTACTGGATGGCGAGGTAAAACTGATTCCCGAAAAATTTATAAATACCTACCGCCACTGGATGGAGAACGTTAGGGATTGGAATATAAGCCGCCAGCTATGGTGGGGGCAGCAAATACCTGCCTACTATTTGCCAAACGGCGAATACGTGGTAGGTAAAACAAAAGAGGATGCCCTGGCGATTGCCCAAGCACAAAACCCGCAGCTTACCGCTAATGATTTGGTACAGGATGAGGATGTTTTAGATACCTGGTTCTCGTCGGGCTTGTGGCCTATATCGGTTTTTGATGGTGTGCGTAACCCCGATAATGCCGAGATCAACTATTACTATCCAACTAATGATTTGGTAACCGCACCCGAAATATTATTCTTTTGGGTAGCCAGGATGATCATGTCGGGCCATGAGCTGCGCGGGCAAAGGCCTTTTAATAATGTGTACCTAACCGGTATTGTTAGAGATAAGCAGGGTCGCAAAATGTCAAAATCGTTAGGCAACTCGCCCGATCCTTTAGACCTGATAGATAAATACGGTGCCGATGGTGTAAGGGTAGGTATGCTGCTATGCTCGCCTGCCGGTAACGATTTGATGTTTGACGAAAGCTATTGCGAGCAGGGCCGTAACTTTTTTAACAAAGTATGGAACGCCTTTAAACTGGTACAAGGCTGGCAGGTTGATGAAAGCCTTGCCCCACGCAACCAAATTGCTATTGAGTGGTTTGAAAGCCGCTTTAACCATGCCCTTATAGAAATTGAGGATAACTTTGCGCAATACCGCCTTTCTGAAGCGTTAATGACCACCTACAAACTGGTTTGGGACGATTACTGCGCCTGGTACCTTGAAATGATAAAACCTGCCTACCAGCAGCCTATTGATAGCGAAACCTATAAACATACCGTTGCCTTCTTTGAAAACATATTAAAAGTGCTGCATCCGTTTATGCCTTTTATTACCGAAGAGCTGTGGCACGACGAGTTGTTTGGCCAGCGTACCGATGATGATTGCTGTATTGTTGCACAACTGCCAGTTATCGGGCAAGTAAATACACAGTTAAATGCCGAGGTTGAGGTTATACAACAAGTGATAGCACAAATTCGTAACATACGTAATACAAAACAGCTATCGCCAAAAGAAGCTTTGCCACTGGCGGTTAAAACAAACTCGGCAATTGATTATGTCAAGTATGCGCAGGTTATAAAACAGTTAGGTAACATAAGCGATTTAAGCATAGTTGCAGACAACGTTAACGGCGCAACCACCTTTATAGCCGGTACAGACGAGTTTTTTATTACTTTAAATCTAACTATTGATGTTGATATAGAGCGCGAAAGGTTAAAAAAAGATGAGGCGTACCTGTTAGGCTTTTTAAAATCGATAGATGCCAAATTGAGTAACGAACGCTTTATGGCAAATGCCAAACCCGAGATAATAGAAAATGAGCTGAAAAAGAAGGCAGATGCTGAGGCAAAACTAAAGATCATTCAAGACAATTTGGATAACCTGGGAGAGTAAGCCCGGCTTTTGGCAAGTTTATTGCACTCCAATTAAGACTATTTAATAGTAG
The DNA here is from genome assembly GCA_005938025.2 of Inquilinus sp. KBS0705. NCBI lineage: Bacteria > Pseudomonadati > Pseudomonadota > Alphaproteobacteria > Rhodospirillales > Rhodospirillaceae > Inquilinus > Inquilinus sp. KBS0705. The sequence continues at coordinate 215,751 of VCCI02000001.1, forward strand.
TAAAAAGATATTACGTATATTAATCCGCCGTATATCTTTTTAAGTTGTACATAGTTAGTCCTAATTAAGCAAGTGAGTTTTTTTAATTTTTCAATTTCTAAAATACTTTCAAAGGAGCTGTCGATACTCGATCAGGCTCGCATACGCTTATTATATTACGGCTTTCTGCTTATCCTTGTTGCCTTATCCGCACTATTCATAAGTGTTTATTTACAGCATCTTGATATCATGACCTATGCTTCGGGCGCCTTGTTTGTGTCTGTAGCCATCATGTTTAAATACCTTACCTATAAGCCGCAGTGGCGGGGCCTGTCGCATGCTATGCTTATCATAGGCACCATTGTTAATCTGGGTATTGTATTTATCATTATGCAAGAGGTAAATATTATTGCCATACAACTTATTATACTGGTAATCGTATTTAGCTTTTACATGCTTGGGCAAAACTGGGGAATGTTTTACTCCCTTTTAAACCTATTGCCGGTGCTTTTATTTATGGTGATGATATATGACCATAATTATTTTATTGATTTTAAACCCGAAAAGGCCGACGCATCTACCACTATAATAGGGGTGTTTGCCAACTTTATACTTATCATATTTATCCACAGCCATTTTTACACGGCTTTCCTTAAAAACATTAAGCAGCTGCGCGATACCAGCGAACAGCAGGCCGCTTTAAATATAAAGTTTGAAAAGGCTATAGAAAAAGCCGAGAAATCATCGCAGGTACAATCTGAGTTTTTGTCGACCATGTCGCACGAGATACGCACCCCTTTAAATGCTGTTATAGGGATGAGTAACCTGATGATGATGAATAACCCAAGGCCGGATCAAAGCGAAAACCTGGAGATATTAAGGTTTTCGGCAAACAACCTTTTATCCATTGTAAACGATGTGCTCGATTTTAATAAGATAGAATCGGGCAAGGTAGTGTTCGAAAAGATCAAGTTTAACCTGATAGACCTGATGCATAATATATGTGGCGGGCAAATACTTAAGGCAGAAGAGAAGGGTTTACTATTTAAACTGGATGTAGACAGTGCGCTAAAAAAGAAAGTTATTTTTGGCGACCCTACTCGCTTAACACAGATCATATTTAACCTGGTAAGTAATGCCATTAAGTTTACAGCGCAGGGTAACATTTGGGTACGTGTTACTTGTTTAGAAGATAGGCACAACACCATTACGGTAAGCTTTTCGGTAAAAGATACTGGTATCGGTATCAAAAAGGAAAACCTGGAAAGCATATTTGAGCCCTTCACCCAGGAGTCTATCACCACCACGCGCCAATACGGCGGCACAGGCTTGGGTTTGGCCATTGTTAAGCGCTTGTTGGAGCTACAGGGCTTGCAAATGCACGTTTACAGCAAGGTGGGCGATGGTTCGGAATTTTCGTTTAATATGGAGTTCCCGGTATCAACAGAGGTTATTGCCCCGGTAAAAGAAAAAGTGCAGCAGGTGGCTGCAAATAGCGCAAATACCGAGCAAGAAGTTGCAGAACCGCTGGGAAGCGGCCTGCGCGTGCTAATAGCCGAGGATAACCAGGTGAATGTGATGTTGATGAAAAAGCTGTTCAGCAAGTGGAAGATAGTGCCTACCATTGCCGAAAATGGCGAGCGCGCAGTAGAAATTATGCAGTACGGCAACTTTGATATTATATTGATGGATTTGCAAATGCCCGTAATGAATGGCTTTGACGCATCAATGGAAATACGGAAAATGCCCGATCCGGCAAAAGCCAATATTCCTATTATAGCCCTTACAGCATCGGCCCTGTTTGATATTAAAGACCAGGTAATGGCAGCCGGTATGAATGATTATGTAGCCAAGCCGTTTAAACCCGACGAGTTGATGGAAAAGATGCAAAGCCTGGTGTCGGCCTATCAAAGCGCTTTGTAAGCGGGCAGCTCTTCCATAAAACTATAACTTTGCTTTTCGTGGTCTATATGGCAATAGTAGTGTCGTAAGCCATTGGTAACAGCCAACAGGCTTACCTTGTGTACCATGTTGTATCGTGCGGCCTGGTCAAACGTAGCCTGGCTAATAGTAACTGAAGGGGCTTTACACTCCACCAATAAAATTTTTTGGCCTGCAGTATTAAACACTACGATATCGGTACGTTTGGCGTTACCATGCAGCTTTAAACCACCTTCCAGTTTTATTAAGGTTTTGGGGTATTGTTTATGCTTGATAAGGTATTGCACAAAATGCTGCCTAACCCATTCTTCGGGCGTAATTACAATGTTTTTTTTGCGCAGCTCGTCAAACACGGTTAACTGGCCGTTTTGTTCAGTAAGTTTGAAAGGGTAGGGTGGTAAATTAAGCGGCGTTAACAGATCCATTTTGTAAAGTCAAAAGTAGAAACTAAAAATTCAAAATGTGAGCTATCTATAATATCTTTTTAAATGCTGTTATTATCCACAAAACACTGCTTTTTACTTTTGAATTTTTACTTTTGATTTAACATCATGACTGCTGCCGAAATCATAAAAGATCTGAAGAACCGAAAGTTTAAACCGTTGTACCTGCTGCATGGCGAAGAACCGTATTATATAGATCTGGTAAGCGATTATATTGAAAATAACGCCCTGTCTGACGCTGAAAAGGGCTTTAACCAAACGATACTATACGGTAAAGATACGGATGTGATGACGGCTATAAACGCCGCCAAACGATACCCCATGATGGCCGACTACCAGGTAGTGATGGTTAAAGAAGCGCAGGATATGAAGTGGGGTAACGATAGCGATGATAAAAAAGGCATTAACCCACTGCTTAGCTATCTGGAAAACCCCTTAAGCAGTACCATACTGGTGTTTTGCTATAAATACGGCAAGTTTGACAAGCGTAAAAAAACCTACAAGGCAATTGATAAAAATGGGTTGATATTTGAATCGGCTACGTTGTACGATAATAAGATACCCGCCTGGATAGAGGATTACATTAAAGACAAAAAATACAAGATAAGCCAGCAGGCATCGGCCATGCTTGCCGAATATTTGGGTAATGACCTATCTAAAATAGCCAATGAGCTGGATAAATTGATACTAAATGTAAGCGCCGGTGAAGAGATAACCCTGAAACATGTACAGGATAATATAGGCATAAGCAAAGAGTATAATGTATTTGAGCTGCAGGCAGCTCTTACCAAAAAGGATGCTTACAAGGTTAACCAGATAGTAAATTACTTTGAGGCAAACCCTAAAGCCAACCCTATAGTACTTGTATTGGGTAACCTGAACAACTTTTTTAGCAAGGTGCTGGCCTATCATTATGTTAAAGATAAATCGCCGCAAAACCTGGCGCGCGAGTTAGGCGTTAACCCATACTTTATAAAAGATTATGAACAAGCTGCCCGTGGGTATAACCTGGGTAAAACCTTCCAGGTGATAAGCCACCTGCGCGAGTACGACCTTAAAAGCAAGGGGGTAGAATCAAACACCGACCATGGCGGGTTGATGAAGGAACTGATGTTTAAAATATTGCATTAAGCAATTACTTCATGGTTTGCTCAACACTGTTATTGATGTCTTTAATAATGGTGTCTAATTCGTTAGCACTTTGCTTTAGCATTTTTAGGGGCTCTTCAAAGTGTTCGTGCGGTATATCGTCCAACGAATTAATAATACCTAATATATTGGCAAGTGGCTTGCGCATGGCATGCGAGTTAAGGTACGCTATCTTGTTAAGGCTTTGGTTTTTGGCGTTTATCTCTTCCTCGTCGCGTTTGTGGCTGGTAATATCCTGAAAATACACCGCCAACCCTTCATTTGCATAAATGGTAAAGGATACCCATTTTTTAAGCGGGGCAATGTACTCTTCAAACTTAATGGTCTCTTTATTTTTTAAAGCATCATTAAAATATTTGTAAACTGCCAAGTCTTTGTAATACGGATACAGTTCCCAAAGCTGTTTATGTAAAATGGTATCTTTATCTATGATCAGTATGCGCTCAGCTTCTTTATTCCAGTAGGTAATTTCTAATTTACCGTCAAGTGTAATGAAACCGTCGGTGATACTCTCCAGGGTTTCTTTCATTCTTGTAACGGCTTCGGTAAGCTTCATGTCTTTCAGCTTTTGCTCCGTTACGTCGTGAATAACTACCATGCGGCAAAGCTTATGGTGATAGTTAACCGTGAAAGAAGTAATGTTTACAAAAATAAAACTACCGTCCTTTTTTACATGTGTTAATTCTTTCTTAACGGTTTGGTTGTGCTTTATCTTTTTTATCAGCTTAAGCATATCCTGCTGCTCATAATCCGGGCGAATATTAGCAAGCGTAATATGATTTAAAAATTCATCTCTACTGTAACCATAGTGTTTTATAGCCGAATCGTTAACAGCTTTAAAAATAAGTGTATCTACCTCAACAATCCACATAGGGTTGGGGTTGTGGTGAAACAACACATTAAAACTTATATCGTCGTCGCTGATTGGTAGTGACATGTTTTTGGTTAAGCAGTTATACAATAATAATAATTTGTACTTGTATTTTTAAGCTAAAAATTACTTGTGTATTAATTAGTGTAGTTAAAAAGAAACCTATTGGTGGCAGTCATCGTAAAAGGAGATTAAATTAACTTAAACATGGGTATTTTTATAACTTTAGCTATCGTAATGCTTTCATTAGCAGTTGTTTTAATTTCGGGTATAATATTTTTTAGCGTGCTTAAGTATATCAAAAAGCAATATTATCCCAACTGGAAGTTTCCTGACTATGTTAGCGTAGGTTATGCCGAATACTTATACCATAAGTTTATTAAAAAGGATTTAAAATAGCAGCATATACTATTTAACCTGTTTCCATTCCGGGCCTTTTTTCCCACCTTTGGGTCATTATCAATTTAAAAGCAAATGAACCACTGGTTAGTAAAATCGGAGCCTGTAAAATATAGCTGGGAAAAATTCAATAAAGAGGGCCGCACCTTTTGGGATGGCGTTAGAAACTACCAGGCACGTAACAATTTACGGGAAATGAAAACCGGCGACCTGGTGATGTGGTACCATAGTAACGATGGTAAAGAAGTGGTAGGCATTGCCCGCGTGGTAAAGGAGTTTTACCAGGACCCAACTACCGAAGACCCTAACTGGGTAGTAGTTGACCTTGAACCGGTGGAGAGCCTGAAAAAGCCTGTAACCTTAGAGCAAATAAAGGCCGATGAGCGCTTAAAAGACATTGGGTTGGTACGCCAGGGCCGCCTGTCTGTAATGGCGCTTAAACGCGAGGAATTTGACCGGATAATAGAAATGGGTAGCTAATATTCGCTGCTATTTTTTATGAGCGTCGAAAAACAAGGCCTTAAGCTCGGTAGCATCGTCGGGTTTCATTTTACCACCTAATATCAGCCTTAATTGCCTGCGGCGTAAGGCCCCCTCATATAGTTCGGTTTCCAGCTCGGTTTCTGGGGATATGGCCGGTACCGGTATAGTTTGCCCATGCTGATCGAGTGCTACAAAAGTATAATAAGCTTCGTTACTTTTGTTTCGCGTACCGGATGGTATGTTTTCGGCATATACATCCATCCTTACCTCAACAGAAGTATTAAATGCACGGGTAACTTTAGCTTCAATAGTAATTACATCGCCTAACTTTATAGGGTGATGAAAGGACACATTATCAACCGATGCGGTTACCACCACACGGTTACAATGCTTTTGTGCCGATATAGCGGCGGCAATATCCATCCAATGCAACAGGCGCCCGCCCATTAAGTTATTAAAGGTGTTGGTATCATTGGGTAATACCAGCTCGTTCATGATGGTATATGATTCGCGCGGCGCTTTTACTTTCATAGCGCAAAGATAGGGATTAGGCGGCAAATTACTCCGCTGTAATATGCTTCGCTTATAGGCGCTGCTTATTACCCCCGTCTCCTTTGGAGAGGGCTGGGGTGAGGCCTACGGCCTTGCTGTTACCAACGCGCTATAGCCAACCAACTGCACGTATCGCGAGCCTATCTGGTGGTAATAAACCAAAACCTGGTACTCATTTTCGGTTTCAAAGTAGTTACCTTCTAATAAATTATCGTCAACGGTTTTAGTAGCGCGATTATACCACACATACTTATAATCATAAACGCCTTGTTTTAGCATTAGGTCGGTGTAAAACCTGCCGCGATCGTCGTACTTTAAGCGGCTGCTTTCATCAAGCCGGTAATCGTTAAACTGGCCAACAATATAGGGCGAGCCTTGTGCCTCGGTTTTATTGGCAGCCAGGCTAAAATATACGTGGGCGTAATCGGCATCGCGGCGCGGGTCGCGGCCATCCTGGTTCAGGATAAAGAATTTACCGTCGTTATCATACAATAAGGTGTAGTTTGGCAGGTCGCGGCGCGGGTCGCCTAATAGCATTACCGTATTCATCGAATCGCGGTAGATGTGTGCTATCCTGTCAGAATTCAGCTTTAACGACCGTGTATCAAAATGCCTGAACTCGTTACCGCCTGCAAAATCGTTAATGTTTACATCGTTATAAACCAGCTGCGTGCCACGTATATAAGTGGGTATAGTGTTTATTTTGCCGGTTTCGTAGCGGGCATTTTGCATCAGCAGTATCTTAATATCGTTATTGGGGCTTTGTACCTGCAGGCCGGCATAATCTACCGTAAAATTTACTTTTTGATTGCTGCGCCTGTTAGCCACATTGTTTGACGAGGTAATAGTTGCCGCTACCGATACCTTTTTGCTAAGTACATACAGCCGTCGGGTTAATACAAGCTTGCTTTGGTCGCCATCTTCGTAAACTTTAAGTATGTAATTGCCCGATATTTTTGGGATGATATTACGGTTGGGTAGCTTAACCTGGTAATGGGTGTATTTTTGAAACGTGGCTGATGAGTAGGTATAATCGTTTATCCTGTCGTCGGTAAAGCTTTGCAGGTACTCTGAGGAGCCAAGGTGCGACGAGTTCCAGCTATCGTCGCAATGCTCCAAAGTATAATTGTAGGTGCGGCTGCCACCGTTCAGGTCATCAAAACCCAGTATCACTTCCTCGGTACTGCCCAATGTAATAACAGGGAAGGAGGCTTGCTTTTCGGAATTATAAAACTCTACGCTTTTTATTTCCGGCCGGTAAACCGTATTATCATACGGCGTGTTTTGCGCAAAGGTGTTAATGTGCAGTAAAAGGGTAGCTATAAAAACAGGTAAAGCTTTTTTCATTATCACAATTATAGCACAAAAACGTGGTGGTGATAAATTTATTTCGGAAGTGGTGCTGGTGCTCTTTATTACGCAGCGTCATGGCGAGGCACGAAGCCATCTTCGATAGAAAAGTCGGCTACAAGCATGGCGAGGATTGCTTCTTCGCCATGCTTGTATCGCAATGGCGTTTTTAAACAGTATGTAAACAAAAAAGGCGGCTGCTACTGCAACCGCCTCTGCTACTCAATTTTAAGCTTCCAGCTCCATTATCTGGTCGGCAAGGGCCTCCCATTTTTGCTGGTATTCGCCAAGCTCCATTTTTTTAAGCTGATAATTGTTGTTTAACTGCTTCATTTTTTCGGCCTGGTTGTAAAGGCTTTGGTCCGCAAGTTGCGTATTTAGCTGCTTTATTTCTAACTCCACAGCGGCTATTCTATCTTCAAGCGTTGTAAGGTCCTGGTTAAGCTTTTTAAGCTGCTGGTGCTTGTTATCGCCTTGTTGTGGTTTGGCCGGTGCTGCTTCCTTTTTCTCTTCTTTTTTTGGCTGAGGTGCGGGCGTAGCTACTTTTGGCTCCAGCTTGCGTTTGGCAAACCACTCGTCAAACTCGGCGTATGTACCTGGGTATTGTTTTATTTTCTGATCCTCGATAAACCAGATTTTGTTGGCTACATTATCTAAAAAGTACCTATCGTGCGATACTACTATAAACGTACCCTCAAAATGCTGCAAGGCTTGTATCAATATGTTAACCGACTGTATATCCAGGTGGTTGGTAGGCTCATCCAGTATTAAAAAGTTTGCATCTGATGTTAGGGCCTTAGCCAGCGCCACACGCGATTTCTCGCCTCCTGATAATACTTTTATCTTTTTAAACACATCATCACCGGTAAACAAAAACGAACCTAATATCGATCGTAGTTCTGTTTCGGTATGCTTTGGTGCAAAGGCCTGTAGTTCCTGTAATATCTGGTTCTCCAGGTGTAACGATTCCAGCTGGTGCTGCGCAAAAAATGTTTGGGTCACATTATGGCCGGTTTCGCATTTGCCGGTGTAATCGGTATCGGCACCTGCCGCAATACGTAACAAGGTAGATTTACCCTTACCGTTAGCACCGATCAAGGCAATTTTATCACCTTTTTCTATAATGGCCTCGGCATCGTCCAAAATGTCTATTGTTGGATATTTTTTGGTGATGTGCTCCATGGTTACCACGTGCCTGCCCGATTGCTTGGAGAAACGGAAGCTAAAGTTTACCGATGGGTTATCATCGTCAACATCATCTACTCGCTCCATTTTATCGAGCATTTTTATACGCGACTGCGCCATTTTTGCTTTAGAGGCCTTGGCACGGAAACGCTCTATCAAACGCTCTTCCTGTTTTATTTTTGATTGCTGGTTTTTAAACTCGCCACGCTGAATTTCTTCGCGCTGCGCTTTTTCTTCCAGGTAAAAACTATAGTTGCCCGCGTAAACAGTAAGCTTACCCTTGCGTGACTCAACCGTGCGGTTAATTACCTTATCTAAAAACCACCTATCGTGCGATACAATGACGATGGCCCCATCAAACGATTTCAAGTAATCCTCTAACCATTGTATCGATGGTAAATCCAGGTGGTTGGTAGGCTCATCCAGTAAAAGAATATCGGGTGCCTGTAACAATATTTTGGCCAGCATTACCCGCATTCGCCAACCACCGCTAAAGGTGCTTAGCTTGCGCTGGCAATCGGCCTCGCTAAAACCTAAACCCGCTAAAATTTCGTGTGCTTTATATTCAATATTATAACCGTCAAGCAGTTCAAATTCGTGCTGCTTATCGCTTAACTTGTGTAAAAGGTCTTCGGTATAGTCAGTTTCCAGCTTTTTAAGCAGGTTCTCTATCTCGTCGTGCAGTTGGTTTTGACGATGAAAGGCCTCCATAGCCACGTGCACTATATTTTTATCAGACGAGTACGAAAGCAGATCCTGGTTAAGGTAACCCATGGTAAGGTCCTTAGCCATAGATATGGTACCCGATGTAGGCTTGTAATCGCCAACAATGATCTTTAAAAGCGTGGTTTTACCGGTACCATTGGCGCCAATAAGGCCAATTTTTTCACCGGGTTTAATATGCCAGTTAGCTTCATCATACAGGGCGCGCGCACCAATCTCGAACGTAAGGTTATTTATAGCGATCATTTGCGCGCAAAGATACGATTTTGAGCCCAAAGCATAAAGCTCAAAGCCGAAAGCTTTACAATGTGAGGATAAAGAAGCTTTTACTTAACGCCAAATATCTCCGCCAGTTTGCTATCCAATGCATTTGCGGCCTGTGTGCCATCATAACGGCCGATAATAGTGCCTTCATTATCTATCAATATCTTGGTAGGGAAAAGATTGACGCTATAGGTTTCGGTTAATGAGTTTGGTTTGTCTTTATCGAGTACATTGTACCAAATACCTGTATTATCTTTTTTGATGGCCCGCCTCCAGTCATCGGGTTTGTCATTTGCTGCTATTGCTATAACATCAAGACCAGCCCGGTGGTATTTATTAAATAACAATATTAGATGTGGTGTGCTCTCGCGACATGGTACACACCAGCTTCCCCAAAAATCGAGCAGTACATATTTGCCCTTAAAGTTTGCTAAACTGACGGATTTTCCGTTAACGTCGTAGGCCGTAAAATTTTCGGCTTTAACATTATTAATTATGTTTGCTGCCAAACGAGTACTGATTGCTTTCTGAACACCCAAGCCGGGTGTGCTTTTTTTAACAGCGGGGCTAAATCGATCAAATATAACCTGTAATGAATCGACTGGCCATGTTGATGTGTAAGGACTCATTTCAATAGCACTGATATAAGAGTTTGGGTGAGTAGCGATAAACTTGCTTATAATCTCTTCATACTTTTTCACAAACGGTTCGCGTTGCCTAAGTATCGCCGTTAAGGTCTCATTAAGTGAATCTATTTTTTTATCGCCCTTGTTAGCTTTTTTAGCCGCTTCTATTTCGAGCGCAACAGCCCCGTAACTTTTCATCACATCGGCGAGGCCTTTATTAGCCTCATTTATTTGCGCATGCAGTGCCAGTGATTCATTCTGTGATTTACTGCCAGTAACCTTAAGGCCATTTATATGGCCATTGACCGCGGTACCTGTTATAACGCCTGCTTCAAGCAGGAAATGTGCATAATCACTTTGATGTATATCCTTGGCGATATACGGTGCTTTATAAACAATCAGAAATGCGTTGCTCACGCCATTGACAAGCCCTTTAAATGAAAAATTGCCATTTTCGAGGGCGCAACTATCAATAGTGTAAACTCCTTTATCATTAAAATATGTAAGTCGGGCACTCATGCCTTCTGTGCTATCTATTTTTCCGGAAAAAGTAAAATTCTGCGCGTTTACTTTTAAGACTGTACAGAATAGCAATAAAAAAAAGTTGATTCTTTTCATTTAAGTTACTTATGGTTAAGTAATTATAACCATCGTATCAACTATCTGCAAATTCTTTAACACTATTTAACAGTCTCCATCCATCCTTGCGCCATCAGCTTTTCGCCGGCTATGCTGGGGTGTACGCCGTCAAGCGTCCAGTAGGTGGCAGGGGCTAGTTTTAGGGCGTTGTTAAATATGGTTTGATAGGGGATGAAAGGCGCATCGTATAAAGTGGCAATATCGCGTGCGGCCTTACGGAACAAATCAAACGTTGGGTACCATTTGGCGTCTACCGCTTTGGTGCCTATCATGGCAAACGGCTCGCCGATGATGAATTTAACACCCGGCAGCGCCTCTTTGGTACGGTCGAGCAGTTTTTTGTAGTCGGCAATATAGTTATCGATAGTGCCGGTGTAGCCACTGGTTAAAGTATGCCAAAAATCGTTAACGCCGATATGTATGCTTACAATAGTTGGTTTAAGCGCAATGCAATCCGTATCCCAACGCTCGGCCAGTTGGTAAACCTTGTTGCCGCTAACACCTTTGTTATATATCTGCAACATTTTTTGCGGGTACTTGGCCAGCAGGTCGGCTGCTGTTAATAAGGCATACCCATTACCTAACGATCCGGTATCATTGGCAAGGGTTTTATTATGGTCACGGCCCCAGTCGGTTATCGAGTCGCCTTGCAGCAATATTACATCGTTATCTTTTAGCTCTATTTTTTTATCGGCCACGTTTGTTGTGGCGGACGCCACAATTTGCGGTATAGATAAGGTAGCCGCGGTAACAATGGCGGTGTTTTTTATAAAATTACGGCGCGAGTTGGCTTGTATGTCTTTCATAATTTAGTGTTGTAATGCGTGGTAAAGCGCAATAGGTCCAACTAAATTACAATATTCTTGCCTATCTTAAACCTTAAAAATTAAAAACGGTAAATTTGCGCCATGTATTTTTTATTAAAGCCACTACTGTTCCAGTTCGACCCCGAGAGCGTTCATTATTTTGTAACCCGCAACCTGCAACGTTTTAACCGCATACCCGGCGGTAAGGCACTTAGCAAGGCCATTTGGGAGCTAAATGATAAACGCCTAGAAAAGGAAGTTTTTGGTTTAAAATTTAAAAACCCCGTTGGCCTTGCAGCCGGTTTTGATAAAAATGCCGAACTGATAAGCGAAATGGGTGCCTTAGGCTTCGGTTTTGTTGAGGTGGGTACGGTTACCCCTTTGCCGCAACCCGGCAATGATAAGCCCCGCATGTTTCGCCTGCCGCAGGATGGCGCGCTGATTAACCGTATGGGCTTTAATAATTTTGGCGTGGATATAGCCGCCGAACGCATTGCGGCTTACCGCAAAAGCTTAAAGCAGGGCCAAACGCCGTTGATAATAGGCGGTAATATTGGTAAAAACAAGGTAACCCCCAACGAGGATGCCGTAAGCGATTATATTAAATGTTTCGACAGGTTGTTTGGTGTGGTAGATTATTTTGTGGTGAATGTTAGCTCGCCCAATACACCGGGCCTGCGCGAGCTACAGGAAAAAGGGCCGCTAATGAATATTTTAAACACCCTGCAGCAACGTAATAGCAAGGGTGGCATAAGCAGGCCTATTTTATTAAAAATAGCCCCAGACCTTACTAATGAGCAACTGGACGATATTGCCGATATAGTTAAACAAACCAAAATTGCCGGTATTATTGCCACTAATACCACCATTAATCGCGAGGGGCTTACCGGTAAATTTAAAGGCGAAACTGGTGGGTTAAGCGGCAAGCCATTAACCAGCCGGTCTACCGAGGTAATTGCTTATTTGCATAAGGCATCCGGCGGTTCATTTCCCATTATTGGGGTGGGAGGGATACATTCGGCCCAGGACGCCATAGAAAAAATGGAGGCAGGGGCAGCATTAGTACAATTATACACCGGCTTTATATACGAAGGGCCGGGATTGATCAAGCGGATATTAAAGCGGTTGTCGGCGTAAAAGCAATTTACCCCACAAAAAAGGCATCCCAATAAATTGAGATGCCTTTTTTAATGCTTTGTTTGATAGAATTATTTGCCTGCGGCAATAGCTAAAACAGCATTGTTTTTTGCTATTTGGCTATCTTTTTTTTCAGCAGAACGGCTGCCTAACTCAATGTTAGTAGCTAATTTTAAGAATTGTACTTCTAAACGAGAGAAAGTTTTATTTCTTCTATCTTTTCTTTTTAAACGAGTAACGCCCATGATCTTTTTATTTTAAAATGTTTTAACCCTGAGGTCGGAAGCGGATTCGAACCGCTGTAGGAGGTTTTGCAGACCTCTGCCTAGCCACTCGGCCATCCGACCTTTTTTAAGGACTGCAAAAATAGTAATTATTTATTGCTAATCAATTTTTATTTAAAGCTTTTTCCCGCAGCTTCCGAACAAAAAATAGCCGTAGCTATAGCCACATTCAACGATTCGGCGCCGCCTATGCGGGGTATGGTTATTTTATTGGTAATTAATTGCTGTATTTGCGGGCTTATGCCATTGCCCTCGTTGCCCATAACTATCAACCCCTCAGTGCCAAAATTGGTTTTGTACAGGTTATCGCCGTTTAACAGGGCGCCATACACCGGCAAATTCATGTGCGATATAAAATCGTCCAGTTCGGTATAAATAATGTTTACCCTTGCCAACGATCCCATAGTGGCCTGCACCACTTTTGGGTTATAAACATCAACCGTATCTGCCGAACAGATGATGTTTTTGATACCAAACCAATCGGCAGTACGTATAATAGTGCCCATATTGCCCGGATCTTGCACACCATCAAGTACCAGTGTAAATTTATTTTTCAGGTCGGTATGGCTTAATTGGGGCCACTGGGGTATATAAACGGCTGCAATAGCCCCCGCCGGGTTTTTTAAAGCACTTATTTTTTGCAGTTCGTTTAACGAAATCTCGAATGAGTTTATTTTTTGGGATAATTTAAGCAATTTTGGGGCAATGTCGGCAGTATGGTAAATGGTATGCACCCGATAGCCCGAGTCAATAAACTCGGTTATCGATTTATACCCTTCTACCAGGAATAAACCATGCTCCCGTCGAAACTTTTTATGTTGTAAAGACGTTAGTAAACTGATCTGTGATTTTGAAAGCATATATAAAGCCCGGGCATTTCCGTCTTGCAATATTAAGTATTCTTACGGGTATTATTATTGCCGGATGCAGTGTTACGCGCGGACTTAAGGATAACCAGGCCATTGTAAGAAAAATTACCTTAAAAGGCATTGATAAGGAATTTGAAGAAGCCGCGGTGAACTATGTTGATAAAGAACAACAGCCCAACAACTGGTTAAACCTGCAATTTTACTACCTGTTTAGCAAAAATGGTAAGCGCAATATTGGCGAGGCCCCTGCTATTTTAGATAGTAACCTGGTGGAGTACTCGCGTGTGCAAATGCAAAAATTTTTGCAGAACAAAGGTTATCTAAAAGCAAAAATTGCCGATTCTATCATCGTAAAAAAGAAAAAAGCACAATTGATATTTACGGCCACCGAAGGGCCATTATTTAAAATACGCAGCTTTAAAGACAGTATTTACGACCCTAAGGTAAAGGCCCTTTACCAATCTACCCGTAAAACATTTTCGCATGTTAACCCCGGCGGGCGTTATGATACCGATAGCCTTGCGTATGACCGTGATGCCTTTTACCAGGTAATGAAGCGTAATGGTTATTTTGATTTTTACCGCCAATACATCAATTACACGCCCGATTCGAGCTTTAACAAAAGTATTGTGGATGTAACCATGATAATTGATAACCCTGTCGATAAATCAGAGCATCCTATTTATACTATTAACAATACATTGATTACCATAGCGCGCAGTAATGGACGCACTACAGGCAAAGCCGATACGATACAGGTAGATTCGCAATTCAGGTATGTTGATTTTTCGGGCCGATTTAAGCCACGCACGGTTACCGATTACATTTTTCAGAAAAAGGGGCAGATATACAATATCGATTATCAAACACTTACAACATCGCGCTTATCGGAGTTAAACGTTTTTAGGAACGTACCCAACCCCACTTACGAGAAACTGCCCGATAGTACCAACCGCTTAAATACCAAAATTGACATTATCCCGCTTAAAAAAATGACAGACCGGGTTGAGGCCGAGTTTTTATTTAATGGCGGGCGCTACGGCTATAACCTGGGCAATACTTTTACTAACCGTAATGTGTTTAAGCAATCGGCCATATTACAAGTTAAGCTAAATTGGAGTATTTTATTTGACAGCGGCCGTGCAGCCGGCGATAATAAGGGCATCCAAAATCAGGATTTTAAAGTAGGGGTGAATTTAATATACCCGCGCTTGTTATTACCTTTTCAATTCCCCAACCTGGCTAAATTTGGTGTGCCGCATACCACGTTCTCATCAAGCTACCAGTTATTTTATCAAAAGGGCCTGGTGGAGCGCAAGAGTATAATTAACTCCATCACCTACGACTTTTTTGAAACCTACCGCAAGCAGCACTCTATTACACCAATCAGTATCGAGTTCTCCAGCGGGGTGCTTGACCCGGTTGCCAGAGATACGCTGTTAGCCCGTAACCGGTATTCGTACGTTTACCTTATTGGCCGTACTACGTTTAATGCCAGTAGCCAATACACGTTTCAGTATAACGCCAACGAGTTAAACTCGTATAGAAACTTTATCTATTTCCGTGGTAACCTTGATCTGGGCGGCAATACGCTAAGCTTATTAAGCAAAGCATTTAACACATCCAGGGATACACTGGGCCAGCGTAAGTTTTTTGGTTACACTTTTGCCCAGTATGTTAAAACCGAGGTTGATTACCGCATTTATACCACTTTAGGTGGCGAACGTCAGTTTGTATTCAGGCTAAACCCCGGCATTGGCATACCCTATGGTAACAGCAACCAGTTAATTTTCGAGAAGAATTTTTATGCTGGCGGCGCTAATGATATGCGTGCCTGGTTACCGCGTACCCTGGGCCCGGGCCAGTTTAACCGTGCTACTGCTTACGGAGATGATGTAACAACCCGGGGCCGGTTGAAATACCTTGATCAGTTTGGCGAAATAAAGATTGTAGCCAATGCCGAGTACCGCTATAAATTGGCCGACAACTTTTTTGGTTCGAAATTAAAAGGCGCGTTTTTTATGGATATGGGTAATATTTGGCGCTTGCATAAAGAAGTGGATAACCCTAACGGCGAGTTTAAGCTGAATAATCTGTGGCAATCAACAGCTATTGGAATTGGCACCGGCTTAAGGTTCGATCTGAGTTTCTTTGTTTTCAGGTTAGATGCCGCCTTTAAGTTTAAAGACCCACAGTTTAGCGGATCAGACCAGTGGGTAATATTTAAGCATGCAAACGAATTATTCAGGAGCGGCGATTTTAAACGCGAGTATCTTAGAGCCAACAGCACCGGTGTAGATAGCAAAGGCAATATAGTTGGCGATAGCTATAACTTTATGCAGCTTAACTTTGGCATAGGGTTGCCGTTCTAAGTCTTAAGATGAGTCTTTAGCCTAAGTTTATGTTGCCTTAGTGGGAAAATATCCCTTTTAAACCATCAATTACACTTTGAAAGAATGTTGGGATGCTTAAGCCGTTATGGTAATTAAAAAACAGGAATATACAGAAAATAATGGCCGCAATTATGATAAATCTTTTAAACAGGTAGCCAAGTAAAACTAAGCCTAAGGGGATAGAAATTAATAATATCCAACTGATCTTTACGGGTGTAAGCCTGCTATCGTGCCTGTAAATATAATACAGCATCGAGTGCGTGCCGTCATCATTTTGGTGCCTTGCATATAAAAAAGCCGACTTTTCTATCTTGTGCCTGTAAAAGGCGGTACCCTTATCAAAAGTTAATTCCTCCGAAAAGCCATTCATGGTAAAGGTGAAAATACCGTTAACATTTTCCTGTATGTTGTTTGCTGTATCGGTAGCTACTATGGCTATCTCATCTTTAGCAAAGGGGTTTTCTTTTACAACAAAGTGGTTAATTGCTATGGTATCGGCAAAAGCAATGCAATTGGCGATGAATATAAAACAGGCGGTGAAGAGTACTTTTTTCATTTAGGTGTTACGTGCGATAAAAATACTGTTTTTTGAATCACTTGTTTAAGATATATATACTAAGGTTTAACAGGCTGGCAAAGCCTACCCACAAAATATAAGGTACCAATAGCCAAGCGGCGGGTTTGCTAAAGCGTCCAAACCAGGCAATGTTTAATATAATAACCACCAGCAGCATAATAATAATACATAGCGCGGCAAATATTTGGTGCATACCAAAAAATACTATCGACCATGAAAAATTAAGCAATAGCTGCACAAAATAAATTATCCGGGCAGTGGCGTAGGTAGTGCTGTTATTGCGCCTTTTCCATACCATGTAGGCGGCTGTACCTATTAAAAAATAAAGGATAGACCACGCAATCGGGAACGCCCAATTAGGTGGGTTGTAAGTTGGCTTGGTTAAAGTAATGTACCAGCTTGCTATTTGCGGGCGGGTAACTACCGATGCAACGCCACCGATGCAAAAGGTGATAAACAGGCTAATTAAAAAGGGAAATATCTGAAACTTATTATTTAACGTAGCGGCTTTCATAATGTGTGTAATAACGTAATTAGTTATTAAATGTTTACCTATAAAAGCGTTAAATTACACATAATATTGCGGGCATAAAAAAGCCGGACAAAACCGCCCGGCCAATCTAATGTCTATAATCGTAAATCTAAGATACTTATAGGTTTCCCCTCAATTCCTGTTCCCGCTCAATTGCCTCAAACAAGGCTTTAAAGTTGCCCGCACCGAAAGATTTGGCGCCCTTACGCTGAATGATCTCGAAGAACAGTGTAGGCCTGTCTTCAACCGGTTTGGTAAATATTTGCAGCAGGTAGCCCTCGTCATCACGATCTACCAATATGCCCAGTTTTTTTAGCGGTTCCAGGTCTTCATCAATATGGCCTACGCGTGCGGTAAGTTCGTCGTAATAAATGGTGGGTACGGTTAAAAACTCTACACCGCGGTTTTGCAGGTCGGTTACGGTTTGTACAATATCGGCTGTGGCTAAAGCTAAATGCTGTACGCCCTCGCCTTCGTAAAACTCCAGGTATTCCTCTATCTGGCTTTTCTTTTTACCCTCGGCAGGTTCGTTTATCGGGAACTTTACATAGCCGTTGCCATTGCTCATTACCTTACTCATCAGCGCCGAATACTCGGTAGATATCATCTTATCATCAAACGTAAGGATGTTACGGAAACCCATAATATCCTCATAAAAATTAACCCATTCGTCCATTTTATGCCAGCCCACGTTGCCTACACAGTGGTCTACATACAGCAGGCCCGCTACAGGCGGCTGATAAGTTGTTTGCAAAGCTTTGTAACCAGGCAAAAACGGGCCGTTATAATTTTTACGCTCGATAAACAAGTGCACAGTTTCGCCATAAAGTTTAATGCCGCTGGTGCGTACCTCGCCATACTCGTCGGTAATAGTTTGGGGTTGCTGGTAGGGTTCGGCACCACGGCGGGTGGTTTGCTCAAAGGCATCGTAAGCATCATCAACCCAAAGGGCCAATACTTTTACGCCATCGCCGTGCTTTTTAATATGCTCTGCAATGGGATGGTCCGAGTGCAGGGGAGTAGTTAATACCAAACGTATCTTGCCCTGTTGCAGCACGTACGATGCACGGTCGCGTACGCCCGTTTCCGGCCCGGCATATGCAAGGTCCTGAAAGCCGAAAGCGGTTTTATAATAATGGGCGGCCTGTTTGGCGTTACCCACATAAAATTCAACATAATCAGTACCGTTAAGCGGCAAAAAATCTGTTGTAATTGGTTTTTTATCTATTGTTAATGTTTCCATTTTAATGTTGTTTTAAGCCTCACCCCGGCCCTCTCCAAGGAGAGGGGGGAGAGGATATAATATAATTATGCCTTTCAAGTCCTCTCCTTTGGAGAGGACTTAGGTGAGGCTATACCACCCAGCTTTTATAATAATTTTCGTCTTCAATTCTTATCGCGTCTTCCGTTAGCATCAGCGGGCGAAAGGGGTCTATCATCACAGCCAGTTCGTCGGTAGCTTCTTTGCCGATAGATTTTTCGACCGAACCCGGCGCAGGGCCGTGCGGTATGCCGCCCGGGTGCAGGGTTATTTGCCCTTTTACTACGCTTTTACGGCTCATAAAATCGCCATCAACATAATACAGCACCTCGTCGCTATCTACATTGCTATGGTTATATGGCGCCGGGATAGACAAAGGGTGATAATCGAACTTGCGTGGCACAAACGAGCAGATAACAAAGTTGTTCCCCTCAAAAGTTTGGTGTACCGGCGGCGGTTGGTGCAGACGGCCTGTTATAGGTTCAAAATCGTGAATAGAAAAAGCCCAGGGGTAGTGGAAGCCATCCCAGCCAATAAAATCAAAAGGGTGGGTTCCGTAGGTGTATGGATAAATAAGGCCCTGCTTTTTTATCAGGATCTTAAAATCTCCTTTTTCGTCGTGCGTTTCCAGGTCGGTAGGCCGCTTAATATCACGTTCGCAATAGGGCGAATGCTCCATTAATTGCCCGTACTGGTTGCGGTAACGCTTTGGCGAGCGGATAGGACTAAAGCTTTCGATGATGAACAGGCGGTTATCCGGCGTATCAAATTCTAACTGATAAATAGTACCGCGGGGTACCACCAGGTAATCGCCATATTGGAATTTTATTTTGCCAAACCCCGTTTTTAAAGTACCCGAGCCAACATGTATAAATATCACCTCGTCGGCCTGGCTGTTCTTATAAAAATAGTCGGTCATGCTTTTGCGTGGCGCGGCAAGGGATATATGCAGATCGCTGTTTACCAGCACGGGTTTGCGGCTTTGCAGGTAATCGTCGGCAGGTTCAATATTAAAACCTATCAGGCTGGTATGTTTAAGGTGTTTTTCGCGGGCAATTTTTGGTTCAACGGAGTATGGTTCGCCCAGCGCCTTTACAATAGTAGGCGGGTAGGCATGGTAAACCAGCGAATACAAGCTGCTAAAACCCTCGGTTGATACCAGTTCTTCGGCATATAAAGTGCCATCGGGCTTACGGAATTGCGTATGCCGTTTCGGCGGGATGGACCCTAAAGTATGGTAAATAGGCATGGTTGTTTTGTTGAAAGGTTATAATGTTGGAATGTTTTAAGGTTAATATTTTTTTAAACCTAAAGCATTAATTATTAAACGATTAAACCGGGATAATAGTTTTAGGCTGAGAGATAAGAATAACATTCCAACCTTAAAACTTTACAACAAAATTAGTATTGGGCAAAAACGGTAGTAGCAAGCACAGCATTCCTGAACGACGATGAATTACTCATTGACGTGAGGCCGAGTGAAAAGTAAAACTCTTTACGGATGCTCATAGTTGGTACTCAAAATTACGCTATAACAAATTAATATGCAAGCATAATATAATTGAACCTTGTTTAATCCAAAAAAGTTTTAGTTTTGAATACCAATCAAACCAATTATAGCTTATGAAATTAGTATCCTACAAAACCGAAGACCGGGAGCATTTGGGCATCTATATAAACGGCCACATCTATAATTTAAACTCCTGCGACAAACTGATACCCGATAATATGAACGAGTTTTTATGGGGCGGCGATGAGCTAATGGAGCATGCACATAAGGTTAACGCGGCCATTAAATCGGGGCAGACGCAGGCCAAAGAGGAATTGTTTTATGAGTTGATAGCGCCGGTGCCGCATCCTGCATCGTGCAGGGACGGATACGCCTTTAGGCAGCACGTGGCGGCTGCCCGCCGCAACCGTAAGGTGGATATGATAGCCGAGTTTGACCAGTACCCTATATTTTACTTTACCAACCACAACGCCATACAAGGCCCCGGCGAAATTGAATGCATGCCCGACCATTTTCAGAAACTTGATTTTGAACTGGAAGTAGCCATAGTAATTAACAAAAAGGGCCGTAACATTACCGCTGCAGAGGCCGATGGCTACATAGCCGGGTACATGATAATGAACGACATGAGCGCGCGCACCCTGCAAATGGAAGAAATGCTGCTGAACCTTGGCCCTGCCAAAGGAAAGGATTTTTCGACCGTGATAGGTCCATGGTTGGTAACACCCGATGAGTTGGAAAAATACAAAACGGAGCCCAAAGCGGGACATACCGGCAATGCCTATAATTTAGAAATGAAATGCGTGGTGAATGGCAAACAGGTTAGCCTGGGCAATATGGCCGATATGGACTGGACCTTTGCCGAGATAATTGAACGCTGCGCTTATGGCTGCGATATACTGCCGGGCGATGTAATAGGATCTGGCACAGTAGGTACCGGCTGCTTTTTAGAGCTTAACGGCACAGGTTTACTAAACGACCCTAACTATCAGCCCCAATGGCTGCAAGATGGCGACCTGGTAGAAATGGAAATAACCGGGCTGGGTATGTTAGGGAACATCATCAAAAAGAGCAATAGTAATTTTTCGATATTGGGATTAAAAAAATAGATAGATAATAAGACCGTCATCTCCACCCTGTCATTGCGAGGAGCATGAGGTGGGGAGAGCCTAGAGCGACGAAGCAAACTCGTTGTAAGCAATGGCGCTAATGCACGGCGACGAGTTTACTTTGTCACTACGCTCCTCGCAATGAAACAGTTACACACATATGCTAACCCTAAACGTAAACAACCTTACGCCAATTCAAATACAATCGTACCTCAACCATGCGGTGGCGCCGAGGCCCATTTGCCTGGCCTCGACGGTGGATGAAGAGGGTAACGTGAATTTGAGCCCCTTTAGTTTTTTTAATTTGTTTAGCGTTAATCCGCCTATTTGCGTTTTCTCGCCATCGCGAAGGGTAAGGGATAATACCACCAAACACACGCTCGAAAATTTGCAGGTAGTGCCCGAGTGTGTCATCAATATCGTTAATTACGATATGGTGCAGCAGGTATCGCTATCCAGTGTGGAATACCCTATAGGGGTAAATGAGTTTATTAAATCGGGTTTAACGGAGTTGCCATCGCAAATGGTTAAACCACCGCGTGTGGCCGAATCGCCGGTGCAGTTAGAGTGTGTTGTGAAGGAGATCATTAGCCTGGGCGATACACCCGGTGCCGGCAACCTGGTTATAGCCGAAATAAAGCTGATACACGTTAAGCCGGATATTTTAAAAGAAGATGGCTCTATAGACCAGGAAAAGATAGACCTGGTGGCTCGCCTGGGCGGCCATTGGTATGCCCGCATTACCGGCGATAACCTGTTTAAGGTAGCAAAGCCTGTTAGTACCATAGGTATTGGGGTTGATGCTATTCCGCATGCTATACGCCACTCAAAGGTGCTTACGGGTAATAATTTGGGCCAACTGGGCAACGTGGTAGCCCTGCCATCTGATGAGGATATTGATGCCTATGCGCAAACTGATGAAATGAAAGAAATTTTTGATGCCACCATTGGTGATTCCCAAACCCGCGAACTGCAGCTGCACCTAAAAGCCAAACACTTATTGGATAATGGTTTGGTGATGGAGGCGTGGATGGTGTTGCTGATGTGATATTGTCATACAGAGCTTGTAGAAGCATGCTGCCGGGTCTTCGAAAGGCTCAGACTGACATCTTTCATTAAATTAAACAATTCGCTCTTCCGATCATTATTTAATTTAATGATCGTAAACTACACAGAAAAAGGCTGGGAAATTATTATGCAGCGGGCGCATGGTGTGCTGGCGGCGCAGGTGGCCGCCCAATGGCGAGTAAAGGACCGCCCGGACAGATGGATGGAAACCCTGATAGCCATTGCCGACCATGATGATGCCCAAACCGAACTGGAAGATGATGACCTGCTTACCCCGCAAGGCGGCCCCGTAAATTTTAAAATGAAGAAGTTTGAAATAGAGCATTGCCGCCGGCTGCACTATTTTTCTGTATCCAAAAGCCGGTACATCGCCTTGCTTACCTCTATGCACATGGTTTTCCTTTACCAACCAGAAGTGGGCACCAACCCATTGGTTAAACCCTTTTTAGCCGAGCAGAAAAGATTGCAAAGTAAGTGGCTTAAAGAATTAAAAATTACTCAAAAAGAGGCAAGTCGGGTTTATGGCCTGATGGAATGGTGCGATGCTTTTTCGTTGTTGCTTGCCCGCCACCAGGTACAACCCGAACAACGCATTTTGGAGGTTAGCCAAGGGCCTGATAACAAGCAGTACAAGCTGATGCAAAAGGCCAATGGCTCGCTCACTGTTAAGCCCTGGCCTTTCCAGGAAAAAACCTTTAGTCTTAATTTAGAGACTCGCGTGCTACCCACCCTGCAATTTAAAACCTGCGATCAGTTTAAAACAGAGCTGGCAGAGGCAATGGTAAGTGAAAAAACCTGGCAGTTAGAAAAGTAATAAATCAATTAAAAGAAGGTGCCGAGGGCAAAAACACAGCGAAGTATACAAACAGTGCTATTACCGTAACCAGGCAGGTATTAAACTGTCTTTTTTCTTTGATGATTAATTTGAAGCGGTATAAGGCGTAAAGTATAGCTATTTGCACAAGGGCAAAAAAAGCAAACCAGGAACAATGTATCACATCATCTACATACGAATTTCCGTATTCACGATATTCGATCACCGCTTTTAGCGCCATAAACGCGTAAAATAGCGCTACGTTAAAAATGTATATCAGCCAGTTAACAAGCCTTTTGTTCATTGTATAAATAGGAAATAAAACAGCAAAATTTGGAAATTATTATATCCCTAACACCTGTTTTAATTTTACGTAGCCGGTTTTGCTTACAGGTATCTTAGCACCCGACTTTAGGATGGCCAGGTGGCTGTCTTTTTCATAGGGATCCAACCGGGTAATTTGCTGTATGGCGATGATATAGGAACGGTGTACCCTCACAAAATAGCGGGGGTCTAAAGTCTTCTCGAAAAAGGCCATGGTCTTATTTTTCAGGAAAGCACCTTCGGCGGTAATAACACTTACATAGTCGTCATCAGCTTGCAGGTATTCTACATCCTGCACGGCTATAATTTTTACTTTGGTGCCGGTTTTTACCACAATACGCTCGTTTTGCGCGGGCGATAACGCGGCCTCTTCCAATAAGGGGTTGGTTTTGGTAACCGGCGTTGGCCCCGGGGGCGCCTGTGCCAAAAGCTTTTCTATCGCTTTTTTAAAGCGCTCTTTACTAAAAGGTTTTAAAAGGTAATCTACCGCGTGTGCCTCAAATGCTTTAATGGCGTACTCGTCAAAGGCGGTGGCAAAAATTACTGCAGGCGGGTTATCTACAAGTTCCAGCATCTCGAAACCGTTTATCTTGGGCATTTGCACATCCAAAAATATCAGGTCGGGCTGGTGTTGCTGTATGGCTTTAAGGCCTTCAAAGCCATCGCTGCACTCCTGTATAACCTCAATTTGTTTAAAATCCTGTAAGTATTCTTGTACAACCATGCGGGCCAATGGCTCGTCATCAATAATTAAAGCGCTAATCGTCATAATTGCGGTATTTTTATTATGGTTGTAAATATATTATCATTTGCATGAGTTTCCATCAAATCGTTGCGTGCAAATATTAAATAAAGGCGGCGTTGCACCCCGCTAAGGCCAAAACCGGTACCTTTTCGTGGTCGGCTGGTTTTTGGGTCGTAGGGATTTTGTATCATGATGATCAAATACTGGTCCTCCGTTTCGGCCCGTATGCTTACGGTAACGTCGCCGGTGGTATCATATAAACCAAATTTAATGGCATTCTCAACCAAGGGCTGTAACAGCATTGACGGCAGCATGGCTTCGCCGCATTTTTCGTCGCAGCTAATTTCGGTTTGCAGGCGGTGGCCAAAGCGCACCTTTTCAATCTCCAGGTATAAGTTAAGGTGTTGCAGTTCGTCGGTAAGGGCTACCTGCAACTTGTCGTCTTTTTTTAGTGTGCCCCGCAAAAAATCCGACAGTTGGTGTATCATTTTACGGGCCTGGTCTGGCTTAAAGCCAATAAGCGCGTTAATAGAGTTTAGGCTGTTAAACAAAAAGTGGGGCTGCAATTGCTGGCGCAGGTTATACAGCTCAGCATCGCGGGCAAGTTTTTCTGCCTCGTTTTTGCGTTGCTCGGTGCGTTTTTGGTCAAGTTGCGAGTAAAACAGCGCGCTTATCATGGCCATCCAGCCTATAGCCAAAAACACCGTAAAAAAGCGTATCACTAACGATTGCGCTAAAAAATTCTGGTAAACTTCGCCCATTTGGAAGAGGGGCATAATCCACCGGCAGCCGGCTGTACAGGCACCGGCAAGGGCCGCGCACCATATAAGCAGGTATATATAGCTTTCTTTATCGGGCTGGTAGTAACGCAGGTTGTTGTTAATAAGCCAGCAGGCACCCGATAGCAGTATGGCGCTTAACCAGCTATCTATCAAAGCTATGTACCAAGTAAAACCAAAACTATGTATAATATAAGCCTGCAAACTGGCCCAAACCAGCCCGCATATAGCAAACGCGCCGAATAGTTTTGATGGTGATAGTTGTGATGCAGCCAAAACGCTTTTTTATCTAAGTTAATTAATTTTTTGTACCCAACAGGGCGGCTTTATGGTGTGCCCAGGCAATGTAGAGGTCCGGGTCGGGTGCTTCGTGTATATTGTAATATAGCTCGGTGCCATCGGTAGGGGCGTTTATGGCGTTTAATTCGGCTACATCAATAAATTGCCATTTAACCGTTTGCTTTTGCACGTTTAAAAAGCTGTCCTGGTTGGCGTGGCCAATGTGGCTGGCTTTTTCGTATGCCTGGTACTCGGTATCGGCGTTTATCAGGCGTAATTGCTCGTCAAACTGTGCATTGTGGTCGCCATTACCGCTTACCACCCTAAAAACTAATTTTGCTACATACCAATTCATAAGCTTGTATTTTGGTTAATGTTAGTTGTGGTTAATTATTAATAGCTGCGGATATCTACCCCTGCAAATAAGGATATGCCTTTTAATACCAACACCTTATTGCTGGTGGCCGACAGGCTGTTTTTTATACGCTTATCATCCACACCTGCAAATACGGCCGACATATCGGGCACTACATGCCAGTTGGCCGGTACGATGATTTTGGTACCGCCAAACACTTGGGTTATATCAATTACTACACGGCCGTTAATATCGGCTTGGGTAAAATCAAGTTCGGTACCACCAAATACGTTCACAATCTCGCCACCGCGGAAGTTTTTTGACAGGATGGTTTTGTTTACCCCGCCAAATACGGCTACGGCATCTAAAACATCATCGTGCGATGCGTATACCGGCTCGCCTGCTGCAGGGTCAACCGGGGGTATAGTGCCTGTGGTATAATCGGGCTGGGTATAATCCGGTTGTGTATAATCGGCAGCGGGTGGTGTTGTGGTATAGGCACTGGCTTTATATTTTTTGTCCCAGTAATCGGCATCGTGTACGGTATTAACGGTGTTTTTCTTTCTAAGGATTATCCAGGCACCTAAGGCAATAATGGCTATGGGCCATATAAAATCGCCGGCATTATTAATATTCCATGTTAACATTAATATTACGCCCAAGGCTATGAGCACAGGCGATGATGATTTTTTGTAATTGTTTTTAGCTCCGGTATACAGGCCGGCAAATATTAACCACATTGGCCACAGGGTTAACCAATGGGGGAAGAAGAATAAATTTAATTGCTTAAGTAAAAGGTAAGCGCCCACAAGAAGCAGAATTACCCCGGCCATCACCTTGCCCTTAGTGGCCCGGTTTGGTTGCTGATCTATATTTATATTGTTAGACATGATTTCTATTTTTAATCTGAACCAAAACTAATGTAACATTTTACATATGCAAACGCATAATTGGCAATATCATTAAAGAAGTCGGTAAGTAAGGATAAATTGTCGGTGAAAAATTAGCGGCGTGTGGATGGGTAGTTGTCTATTATTATTTCTGAGAGTGAGTTATGGTTGTCACTATCTGTAAAAATTGTCCGAATCACCTCCGTTTAACAACCAATTATCAGTATTATTATTAATGTATGTCCTTACATTCGCAAGCTCTTTTTCGTTACGGATTACTCTGTCATAATAACTTGATTGCCACGAAAAGTCAATGCCATTTAGCATGGTATATTGCTTAACGGATGACTTATAACCTCTGATAATAGATGCTAAATCTTTTGATTGAGGGCCCGCCTTATTGATCTCCCAGGTCGTCTTATCGGGCTTATTAATAAACAATACACCATGCACATGGTCGGGCATTATTACAAATTCATCTAATTCGACATAAGGATGGTAAATAGGTATTTGCATCCAGTTATGGTAGGCGATATCAGCAACTGGCGTCTTTTCTAGTAAAGCCTGACTTTCTATCCCGCTTTTAATTTCGCCAAAATATGGAACACGGTCTTTGGTGCAAATAGTTACAAAATACAAAGCGTGCGAACCATAATCCCAACCCGTTAACCGGGCAGACTGAACACGGTATTTTTGTTTATATTTTTCTTCCATTTAACGTAGAGGCGCGATACTTTGCGCCTTAATGAATGTGAATTTAATAAATAATTTAATAGCTATATGTATTAGAGGCGCAAAGTATTGCGCCTCTACAAAAGGGTCTTTTTTGAAATCATTGTAATTAACGTAGAGGCGCGATACATCGCGCCTTAATAAATAATTATACGGTTGTTTCTAAAGGAGAATGTGTACAAGAGGCGCGAAGTATCGCGCCTCTACGATATTGCCGCTTTTGGAACCATTGTAATTAATGTAGAGGTGCGATACATCGCACCTTAATGAATAATTCAACGGTTGTTTCAAAAAGCGAACTGTGTACAGGAGGCGCGAAGTATCGCGCCTCTACGATAGGATAGGCGAATATTTCCCACCTTTTGAACCGTTACAATCCCGTAGAGGTGCGATACATCGCATCTTAATGAATAATTCAACGGTTGTTTCATAAAGGGAACCGCGTACAGGAGGCGCGAAGTATCACGCCTCTACGATAGAAAATAACCCCTACACCGCCGGCTCCTGCTGACTCAAGCAATGGAAACTCCCCAATCCCCAGATAATATCGGTCGAATCTATACCCACCACCTTCCTGTCGGGGAAACAGCCTTGTAAAATATCCAATGCCTTATCATCATGTTTGCTGCGGTAGGTGGGTACTATCACCGCCGAATTGGCAATGTAAAAGTTAGCGTACGATGCTGGCAGGCGCTGGTCGTCGTATATCACCGCGTCGGGCATAGGCAGTTCAACTATGTTCAATTGCTTGCCGTTAAGCAGGCGCATGTTTTTAAGGGCCTGCAGGTTCTCTTGCAGCAAGTGGTAGTTTTCGTCATTTTTATTTTGCTCAACCACGGTAACTACCGTATCGGTATTTACAAAGCGGGTAATATCGTCAATATGGCCGTCGGTATCGTCGCCAACAATGCCATCGCCCAGCCAAAGTATTTGTTCAACACCGTAGTAATTTTGCAAATATCCCTCTATCTGCTGCTGGTTTAAATGCGGGTTACGGTTTTTGTTGAGCAGGCAGGCGGTAGTAGTAAGCAAAGTACCTGCACCGTTGAAATCAACCGAGCCGCCTTCCATCACAATACCGGGATGGTATACCGGCAGGTTAAAGTGCCCGCCAATTTTAGTGGGTATAACATCGTCCAGGTCGTATGGGGGGTATTTGTCGCCCCAGGCATTATAGCCCCAATCAACAATGGCTTTTTCTTTGGTTTCGTAATTCACCAAAAAGGCCGGGCCATGGTCGCGGCACCAGGCATCGTTAGTACAAAATTCAAAAAACTCCACCTTGTTTAGGTCGGCACCAACTACCATTAACTGCTGTTTTGCAAATGCGGCCATTTGCTCGTCAACCACGTTGATGCGTACAATCTCGCCTTCGGTCAATACCTTAATAAACTCGGCATATTTACCGTATATCATACCCAGTTTACCCGGCCATGATGCTTCTTTATGCGGCCAGCTAAGCCAGGTAGCGGTATGTTTAGCCCACTCTGCTGGGAAATGTAGTCCGGTTGGTATGTTGGATGATTGCATGTTTGTGTTGTTATTATCAAAACGTCATTGCTTCTTGAAAACCGTCATTGCGAGGTACGAAGCAATCTCCCTATAGGCATATTCGCATTGCACAGTTCTGAGATTGCTTCGTGCCTCGCAATGACGCATTGGGGAGCCCCCTCTAAATCTCCCCCGGTAGGGGAGACTTTAATAAATCTAATATTAAAAGCCCTCCCTACCGGTGAGGGTTGGGTGGGGCTTAATCCCCATCAATTAAACGTTTCGTAATCGGTTGATAGCTGTCTATCCTCCTGTCGCGTAAAAACGGCCAGTGGCTGCGGTAATAGTCAGATTTATCCAAATCAAGCTCCATCACTACCACTTCTTCTTTATCGGGCGTGGTTTGGTGCATTACGGCACCAAATGGGTTGGCAAAAAACGAGCCTCCCCAAAATTTTACACCAGCCTCTTCGCCTACACGGTTTACGCTTACCACGTATACACCATTAGCCACCGCGTGCGACCGTTGTATAGTTTGCCATGCGTTGTATTGCTCAACGTTGGTAGCTTCGTCCTGCGTGGTGGCCCAGCCTATGGCGGTTGGGTAAAATAGTATTTCGGCACCCATTAGGGCGGTTATGCGTGCAGCTTCGGGGTACCATTGGTCCCAGCAAATTAATACCCCTATGGTAGCAAACTTGGTTTTAAAAACCTTGTAGCCTAAATCGCCGGGGGTAAAGTAAAATTTCTCGTAAAAGCCCGGGTCGTCGGGTATGTGCATTTTACGGTATTTACCCAGGTAGCTGCCATCGGCATCTAAAACCGCGGTGGTGTTATGGTATACACCTTGCGCGCGTTTTTCAAACAACGATGCAATGATGACCACGCCCAGTTCGCCTGCCACAGCCGATAAGGCATCGGTTGAGGGGCCGGGGATAGCCTCGGCTAAGGCAAAGTTGTCGTAATCTTCTACATCGCAAAAATACAGCGATGTAAAAAGCTCCTGCAGGCAAATGATTTGCGCGCCCTTGGCAGCCGCTTCTCTTACCTTAACAATTGCTTTATCCAGGTTTTCCTGTTTGTTTGCCGTGCAGCTCATCTGCACTAATCCCACTTGTACTTTAGCCATGCCGCAAAGTTAATAATTATTGAATTACTGATTTATTGAATTACTGATTTATTGAGTTGTTATTTCAATAGTTTAACTAATAAAGCATTGGTTGCCTTGTTTGTTGATAATGTTAAAATCTGTGAAATCGCTGTTATTAAATTAGTGTAATCCAAAAAAAACATAGCTTTGCACCCGGATGAAAGACATTGTACAAACCGAGGTGGACGAAACAGAAAGAGCCCTTAAGCCCAAAACCTGGAAAGATACCGCCTGGAGCATTACCAAAGTTGTGCTTAAGTTTGCCGTAACATCGGTTTTGCTGTATTTTGTTTTTCGTAAGGTAAACTTTAACGATGTTAAGTACCGGCTTATACACGCCAATTATTGGTGGATGCTGGCCGCCCTTATCAGTTTTTTTGCATCGATGGTGCTATCCTCCTGGCGATTGCTTAGCTTTTTCCGGTCTATCGACCTAAAACTCGACCCACGATTTAACTTCCGCTTATACCTGCTGGGCTTATTTTATAACTTTTTGCTGCCGGGCGGCATTGGCGGCGATGGGTACAAAATATACATCCTTAATAAAAACTATAAGCTGCCCGCTAAGAAGGTGTTTTGGGCCCTGATGTTTGACAGGCTTAGCGGCTTGTGGGCCATAGGCCTTATTATAGTAGCCCTTATATTTTTAATACCGCAGATAGATATTCACATAGGTATACCGCTCAGCATTTTTATAGGCGGTTCAATCATTTATTATTTTGTGGCCTATAAGTTTTTTAGAGAGTATACCCGTTACTTTTTCGAGGCGCATTTAAAAGCGGTTGGCGTGCAGGGCCTGCAGGTGCTGGCTATCGTATTTATATTAATAGGGCAAGATTTTCATGGTAAGTTTTCGCCCTATTTGTTGTCGTTTTTGATATCGGCATTAGCCACCATTGTGCCTATCAGCGTAGGCGGCGCGGGCATCCGCGAAACGGTGTTTACCTGGCTTACCAAGTTTTTCCCGATGGAAAAAAGCCTGGCGGTGTTTTTACCCGGCTCGTTTTACATTATATCTTTATTAGTAGCCCTATTTGGTATTTACTACGTTGTACGCCCCAGCAGGCTGGAAAATGGCTTGCCTAAAGCGGAACAAAATTCCGAAAGTGAAAGTTAAATCCGTATTAAATTTTATTATAAATTTATTTACAAAATAATAGCGCAATAGATGTTAAATGTTGCCATATTATAAAAATTCCGTAAATCATATTGCCTAATTTTACGTTTTATAATAACTAATAAAACCAAAAATGAGCGATTTTAATGATTTTAATAACCCGCAGGTAGCTGCACTTCCACGTCATTTAAAGCAGTTTATTGTAAACCAGCATTACGAGCATTACACCCCGGTAGACCATGCCGTATGGCGCTACGTAATGCGGCAAAACTACAGCTACCTAAAAGATGTAGCTTATTACCCCTATATACCCGGTTTGCAAAAAGCGGGCCTCACTATTGAAAAAATCCCCGATCTGCAGGATATGAATAACGCGCTGGCCAAAATTGGCTGGGGTGCCGTAACGGTTGATGGCTTTATACCACCTGCCGCCTTTATGGAGTACCAGGCTTACCGGGTGCTGGTGATAGCAGCGGATATAAGGCAGCTAAACCATATAGAATATACCCCCGCGCCGGATATTATACACGAGTCGGCAGGGCATGCGCCTATTATTGCCGATAAAGATTATCACGAATACCTAAGCTATTTTGGTTCGATAGGGGCTAAGGCGATGTTTAGCGCGCAGGACTTTGAATTGTACGAGGCGATACGCGCCCTAAGTATATTAAAGGAGATGCCCGATGCCGATGAGGCCGAAATTAAACAGGCCGAGGAGCTGCTGGCTTACAAGCAGGATAACATGGGCGAACCATCGGAAATGGCCCTGCTAAGCCGACTGCACTGGTGGACGGTAGAGTACGGCCTGATAGGGACGCTGGAACAGCCCAAGATATATGGAGCCGGCCTTTTATCCTCCATAGGCGAAAGTGCCAGCTGTATGATGGAAGAGGTGAAAAAGCTGCCCTACACCATTGATGCCGTTAACTATAGTTACGATATCACTAAAACGCAGCCCCAGCTGTTTGTTACCCCAACCTTCCAAAACCTGATAGATGTTTTAGAGCAATTTGCCGATACCATGGCCTTTAGGCGTGGCGGCGTATATGGGCTGCAAAAGGCAGTAGATAGTAAAAACACTTGTACAGCGGTTTACAGTTCGGGTTTGCAGGTGTCGGGTACGTTTACCGATTTTGCTGACGATAACGGGCAACCCAGCTTCATTAAAACCACCGGGCCAACGGCGTTGGCAGTAAACGATAAGCAATTGACGGGACATGGTAAAAGTTATCATCAAGATGGCTTCAGTTCGCCGGTTGGTAAGCTAAAGGGTCACGATAAACCGCTGGAAGATTTTACCGGGGAAGACCTTGCATCCGCAGAAATAAATGTTGGCAAACAGGCAAAATTATTGTTTGAAAATGATATATTAGTAACAGGCGAGGTAAGCAATATTTTGCAAAATAATGGAAAGATAGTACTGATAACCCTGCATAAATGCACGGTGACCAACAAAAATAACGAAGTGTTATTTGACCCGTCGTGGGGTGTTTACGACATGGCGATAGGCGAGAAGATAACTTCTGTATTTTGCGGCGCGGCAGATAAAGACGCGTTTTTAGAGATAGCCTATAAATCAAACACAGGCACCCACCACCCGCAATACGATTATAAAACACTGGAACTGCATAAGTTATACCAGCAGGTGCGTAACCGCCGCCATACGGGCGGCGACATGGGTTTTTTAGGTAATGTATGGATGATGCTGCAACGCTACCATTACGACGATTGGCTGTGCGCCCTTGAAATACTGGAACTGCTTGACCATGAGGGTGCAGAACCTGCTCTGGCACATAAGATAAGGAAATTCCTGGAGCACAAAGCCGCCAACCAACCCGAGTACAAAAAGCTGATAACCGATGGCTTGTACCTGATAAAGCATCCGGTAGAAGAGAAGTTGGTAGTTTAGTTTGTAATACTAAATTTGCAGGTAACACATCATAAGGGTATTATGAACATTATAATAACTGGCGCCAGTAGCGGCGTAGGCTTCGAGGCTGTATTGGAGTTGATATTATCGGGCAAGCACAAGGTAATAGCTTTGGCGAGGTCGCAAAATAAGCTGGAAAAGCTGTTGGATATTGCTAAGGGCTTAAACCCTGATTGTGAACTATATGCCATAGCATTTGATATTGTACATGATGATTATGCCGGGCTGCAGCAATTTATAAGCGCCAATTTTGACGGCCGGGTAGATGTGCTGGTAAACAACGCCGGTGTGTTGATTAATAAACCCTTTACGCAACTATTAGAAAGCGACTTTGTAGAGATGCTGCAAAGCAATTACATTGGCCACGTGCGCATTATACAAAGCTTACTGCAATATATGGGCGAGGGGGGCCATATACTTAATATAGGCAGCATGGGCGCTTATCAGGGCAGTGCAAAGTTCTCAGGGCTTTCGGCCTATTCGGCCAGTAAGGCTGCGTTGCATACCTTAACTGAATGCCTGGCGCAAGAGCTTGTTGAACAAGGCATTAAAGTAAACTGCCTGGCACTCGGTTCGGCGCAAACCGAGATGCTGGAACAAGCTTTCCCCGGGTACGAATCGCCGGTGATGGCCTTTGAAATGGGCAAGTATATTGCCGACTTCGCCGTTACAGGGCAACGTTTCTTCAACGGAAAAGTGTTACCCGTAGCGCTATCAACGCCATAACAAACATAAAACCCTCTCTCCGCAGGCGGAGAGAGAGGGGGAGTAAAAATCTTATACCTTCGTGGCCATCTTTATAAACTCATTCACTACAACCTCGGTCACATAGCGCTTTACGCCATCCTTATCATTATAATTACGCGATGCCAGCTTACCTTCAATAATTATCGAATCGCCCTTTTTTAAATAGGTTTCGGCAAGGGTGGCCTGCGCACCCCATAGTACTGCGCTATGCCATTGCGTTTCAGTCACTTTTTCACCTTTATCATTTTTATGGGTTTCATTGGTAGCGATAGATATCCGCGCCAGTTTGCGGTTATTATCAAAAGTTCTTACATCAGGATCGTTGCCCAGGTTGCCAATTAATAGTACGCTGTTTTTAATAGTGTTCATGCTGTTTAAATTTGTTTTTACTCAATAATTATTCGACAGCACAAAGTTGCAGCAGCAGCAAAAAATATTCGGATAACAAATGCTTATAAACGACAATATCCATTTGTAAACGTTTGCAAACGGATAATATATTCATTATCTTTAACTTGTGAATACCGAAAGACATTGTTTGGATTGCGGCACTATACTGCATGGCCGTGCCGATAAAAAGTTTTGTAATGACTTGTGCCGTAACAATTATAACAATCAGCTTAACAGCAACAGTTATAACTTGGTACGAAACGTAAACAATATACTGCGCCGCAACCGCCGCGTAATGGAAGAATTGAATCCATCCGGAAAAACTAAAACTACGCGCGAAAAGCTGCTGGTAAAAGGCTTTGATTTTGATTACTTTACAAGTGGCTACAAAACACAAGCCGGCGCGCAGTATCTATTTTGTTATGAATATGGCTATCTGTTACTTGATAACGACGAGGTATTGTTAGTAAAGAACAAAAAAGAGGTAGATAAATTTGCCGACGATGCGGCTAAAGGTTAAACATCTTCAAATTCCTGGCTGCTGCGTGTGTGCCTTCTGGTGGCTAAAAGGCCTAGGCTCATGATAATACTGGTGCCTAATATCACCACAAACAACAAACCGGTACCAACCGCAGGTATTTTTACATCGGAAGGCAGGTTGTAGTACAGCAGCACACTTATAAGCCCTCGCGGGATGATCACCAACTCGGGCATAAGGCTGGTTTTAAGCGCCAGTTTAATATACAGGAACCTAACCAGGTAAATTACCAATAACACCAAACCGCCGTTTATAATTACCGCCCAGTTTTGCAATTGGTACACATCCATAGTATAGCCAAATATGATGAAAAAGAAAGTGCGCATAATAAAGGCGCTTTCGGCAGATAGCTGAAACAGTTGTTTAATGTCGTAACCCAGGGTAGGGTAAATAAATAATTTACGGAACCACTCTATCCTTATTTGTCCTGCATTATTTAAAAATAAGCCCAGCGCCAATACTATTATCAGCGATGATAAATGGTATGACTGGCCTATACAATACACCAATATAAGTATAGATATGATAAGGAAGGATTTGATATGGTGTGTAAGCCTGCCTATTAGGTAAAGCAACAACAGGCACGAGCAAATGGCTACAAACAGTATAACCGTCAATTCTATACCCAACTTGGCAAAGGCTGATATATTGATCTGCTTATTACTAAGCATAAAGTTAAACAGGATAACGGTGAGTATATCAGAGAAAGACGATTCATAAATAATAAACTCCTTTTTCTCTTTACTCATGCCCGATGCGGAGGGGATGGCAATTGCCGAACTTACAACGCAAAAGGGTATGGCATTAATAAAGCATTTGTAAACAGTATCGCCGCTGATATACCAAAAGGCCGCTGTGATCAGGCAACTTGTAAATAACAATATGCACAATGCCGAAATAAACGACTTTTTAATAACGGCGTTTTTACTTTTGCTGTATTTTAACTCAAGCGCTCCTTCAAAAACAATGAGTATAAGGCCCAAGGTGCCCAATGCGGGTAATATATTTGTGAAATTAAATTTAAGCAGACCAAAGTAATCTACCGCAAGTCGTATACCTATGCCTAAAAACAACAGTAATATTACCGAGGGTATTTTGGTTTTGCCTGCTATCAGGTCAAACAGGTAGCTAAAAATAACCAACCCGCTAAGGATGATCAGTGTGGTGTATGTAGTCAAATTATATTCTTTATCGTGGCTAAAAGTAAATTACTGTTTAACTAATGGGGCAACGTAAAAGCTTTGTTATTGTTCATCCCAAGGTAAATAAACAAAGCGGCAGTGTATTTTACAAAAATATGAAGCTGCAAAGTACGTTAGTTTACATATTTGCACAAAAAACAACTGCATGGCACATCTATTCTCCCCCCTAAAAATAAAAAGCATTGAATTAAAGAACCGTATTGTAGTATCGCCTATGTGCGAATACTCTAGTATCGATGGTTTTGCTAATAACTGGCACCTGGTACATTTAGGTGCCTTTGCAACAGGCGGGGCTTCGCTTATTATTACGGAGGCCGCAGCAGTATCGCCCGAAGGCCGTATTACCTTCGCCGATTTAGGTATATGGAAGAATGAGCATATTGCCAAATTAAAAGAGATAACCAATTTTATTGAAGAACAAGGCGCTATAGCCGGTATACAATTGGCACACGCCGGCCGCAAAGCCAGCCATACGCAACCATGGGCAGGGGGCAAACAACTGTTACCAACACAAGAGAATGGCTGGGAAACTTTTGCGCCAAGCGCTGTACCCTTTACCGACAGTGAAGTACCCCCAATAGCATTAGATAGGGCAGGAATACAAAAAGTGGTAGCCGATTTTAGGGCCGCCGCCGAACGTGCATTAGCTGCCGGTTTTAAGGTGATTGAACTGCATGGCGCGCATGGTTATTTACTGCACGAGTTTTTATCGCCGCTGAGCAACCACCGTACCGACGAATATGGCGGGTCGTTTGAGCACCGCATACGTTTTGTGCTGGAAATTATTGCAGCCGTAAAACAAGTTTGGCCCGAAGAATACCCGCTGTTTGTGCGTATATCTGCAACCGACTGGGCAGAAGGTGGCTGGACGATAGACGACTCAGTAGCGTTAGCAAAGATATTGAAGGAAAAAGGGGTAGACCTTGTAGATTGCTCTACAGGTGGTAACGTTGCAGGTGTGCGCATACCGCTTAAACCCGGCTACCAGGTTCAATTTGCCGAAGCGGTTAAGCACCAGGCGGGGGTACTTACGGGCGCTGTCGGCCTGATAACCGAACCGCAGCAGGCCGACGAAATTATACAAACCGGCCAGGCCGATGTAGTATTGCTTGCCCGCGAAATGCTGCGCGACCCACACTTTGCGCTGCGCGCCGCTCATATTTTGGGCCACGAGGCAAAATGGCCGGTGCAATACGAGCGTGCTAAATGGTAACACTATATTATTTTTATTTTCAACCTAACACAGTAAATTAGCAAAAACTAAACAAAACTACAACTATGAAACGCACAGCAAACGCACATTGGAATGGTACCCTGCAAGAAGGGAAGGGCGAAATAACAACACAAAGCACTATTCTTAACAAAACACAATACTCATTTAAAACCCGTTTTGCCGATGGTATTGGCACAAATCCCGAAGAATTGATAGCTGCCGCGCATGCAGGCTGCTTTACAATGGCTGTTGGCGCTGCTTTAACACAGCAAGGTATTACGCCGGGCGATTTAACCACCGATGCCATTTTAGACTTGGATATGCAGGCCTTAGAAATTAAAGGCATCCACCTGGAACTGAAAGCATCTATTATTGATGGTGTTGATGAAGAGAAATTTAAAGCAGTTGCTGAAGGCGCAAAGAGCGGTTGTATTGTATCAAAAGCACTACGTGTGCCTATTACATTAAATGTAACTTACGCCTAAGTAAATTATAAACTACGGTAAATAGCGAAGGTGCAAACCATCGCTATTTTTGTTTGTAGCTATGGGTAAATACCTGTAATCATGCTTAATACTTCCCGTTCCCGTATATCTCTTACGCTGATGTTTGCCCTGGTGATCACGGGGTTTCTCATCTTTTTGTTTTTTTATATAAAGCACCAGTTTAACAGTACCCGCACCGAAGTTACCCAGGATGCCATGGTATCGCGCATTATATCGATGGGTAAGCTGGAACTGGTTAAATATGCCATGAAGGATGTGGTGGAGAAGAAGGAGATACATACCTTGCTGCCAGATTCGCGCGTGCTGTTTGTTGCCGTAGGCGAGGTCACCGCCTGTATAGATTTGACCAAAGTAAAAAAGACAGACATCAACCAAGGTAAAGATACCGTAAGTATTATACTGCCCCAGCCCGAAGTTTGTTATGTAAAGTTAGATCATCAGCAGTCGCGGGTTTACGATGTTTCGGGAGTGTGGTTTTCTGATAAGGCTAAAACCATGGTAGAGGATGTGTATAAAATTGCCGAGCAAAAAATGCTGACCAGCGCCAACCAAATGAACCTGATGGGCAAAGCCCGGGAAAACGCGGGGCTGATATTTAAACCCTTCCTGGAGAACGTATCAGGCAAAAAAGTAGTGATAAGTTTTAAATAAACGTTGCTTTAAACTAAACATTTAATTATAAGTATTTATATTAGGGGTGTTATAATTAAATCATAAATATGACCCCGAAACTGACTAAACTATTATCATTAACTGCAGCAGGTTTATTATGCAGCTTGCTTGCAGTGGCCCAGCCGCGGCTGCCCGCAAATTACTTTTGGAAAAAGCTACCCAACGGATTGGAAATTGTTGTTATTGAGAATAGTAAAGTACCATTAGCTACTATTGAAATTGCCGTAAAGAACGGTGCTTACACCGAAGGCCCCGAGTATAGCGGTCTCTCGCACTTGTTTGAGCACATGTTTTTTAAAGCGAATAAGGATTATCCAACCCAGGAACTGTTTTTAAAACGTGTTCGTGAACTTGGGTCCGGTGACCTTTGGAACGGTACAACTGGAAACGAGCGTGTTAACTATTATTTTACGCTTGGAAAAGATAGCCTTGCAGCTGGTTTGAAATTATTAAATGCATCAACCCGCTTTCCAATATACCGTGAAGAGGATATGGTAAAAGAACGCCCTGTTGTTGACGGCGAGTTTCAGCGTAACGAGAGCAGCCCGGGTTTTCAATTATATTACCAGATAAATAAAGACCTTTGGGGCGACCTGATCACCCGCAAAATGCCTATAGGTATACATGAGATCATCAATACGGCCACTCCCGAAAAGATGATGATCATCAAGGATAAATATTACCTGCCAAACAATAGTTTGCTCATAATTTGCGGAGATGTTAAGCACGATAATGCCTTTAAACAAGCTGAAGCCATTTTTGGCGACTGGAAAAGCAGCGGCGAAGACCCAAATGTAAAATACCCTATCCCACCGTTTCCGGCGTTAGATAAGAGTGTGGCTTTTGTAAAAGAAAGCTCAATTGCCCGCACACCCTTTGCCATGTATGCATGGCAGGGCCCCGCTTACATGACAGATTCGGCAGCTACAGTAGCTGTTGATGTATTTAGTAAGATCACCGATCTGAATTCATCAAAACTGCAACAGGCTTTAATTGATAAGGGGCTGGCATCATCAGTAAGCTTTACTTACTCTACATCGCACTACAAGGGTTTAATGTACATGTTTGTGGTACCTAACCCTAACAAACTAAAAGAGTGTAACGATGAGGTGCAAAACCAGCTTAGCCAGTGGGGTAACGCCGACTATTATACCGACGAGCAACTTGCAGATGCAAAGGCAATATTATTACGTGATAACAGCCGCAGTAAAGAGAAGCCATCCAGCCTGCCATCGCAGCTAAGCTACCAATGGTGCAGCACATCGCTAAATTACTATACCGACCTAACCAGTAATTATCAAAAGGTTACCCGTGCGGATATAGCAAAATTTATAAATACCTACATAAAAGGTAAACCAATGGTAAGCGGTTTAATATTAACACCCGAACTGAATAAAACGGTAAACGCGAATGCGTTTTTTGTAGCTAAGTAATTTTAATTTAATAAAGATGAAAAAATATATATACCTATTGCTTATTGCCGCAGCTACCGGGAGTGTTAAAACCGCCAGCGCCCAGGATAAAGCATACGATATGATGGTTGATGGTGTTAAAGTGATTGTACAGCCAAGCGGTAACGATATTGTGGAGATACAAACAATTATAAAAGGTGGGGTGCAAAACTATCCGGCCGATAAAATGGGCATCGAAAGCATGGCGATGAACGCGCTTACCGAATGCGGTACTTTAAAGCACGATAAAAACAGCTTTAAAAACGCGCTCGAAAAGGTAAGTGCGGCGGTTGGTGCCGGCACCAACAAAAACTTTTCGGTAATACGCCTAAACTGTATAAAAGGCGATTTTGAAACCGCTTGGCCCTTATATGTTGAAGCGATAACCATCCCTAAGTTTGAACCTAAAGAGTTTGAACGTATTAAACAAGATGCCATAAACGAATTAAAAGCGTCGGAGTCAAACCCTGATGAGGCCATTGATAAATATGCCGATAAGGTGGCCTTTGCAGGGCGTGATTATGTAAAGGACCCTGACGGTACACCCGAGATCATACAAAAACTAACACCGGCCGAAACGCAGGCTTTTTACCGGTCGATATTAACCAAATCGCGCATGTTTATTGTGGTGGTGGCCGATCTTAGCCGCGCCGATATAGAAGCCAAGGTAAAAGGCTTGCTTAGCGGCGTAAAGCAAGGAGCGCCATTCCAGCTAAAAAAATCATTCTTCAGGGTGTATAAGAACACCTTCTCGGCCGAGGGGCGCGAATTGGCTACCAATTATGTAGAGGGTATTACCAGCGGCCCCGCACCTGGCACGCCTGATTATGACGCCTTTAACGTAGCTATGCGAATTTTTGCAGATAAGCATTTTTTAGATGTGCGTACCAACAACGGCTTATCATACGCCCCACAGGCATGGTTTAGCCCCGGTGCAACATCAGTGGCTAAGTTTTCGGTATCAACTACACAGCCAGATAAGTATATAGCCGTGTTTGATAAACTGGTTGATAAAGTTAAGACCCAGGGATTTAACAATGCCGAAGTTGCCGATATGAAGGTGACCTACCTTACCGGTTTTTACTATAAAAACGAAACCAACACTGCGCAGGCATCGTCAATGGCATCAAACGAAGTATTGCACAGCAACTGGAAACGTAGCTTAACGCTGGCAAACGATGTTAAAAAATTAACAACCGAGCAGGTGAGCGACGCCTTTCGTAAATATATTGGCAACATTATATGGGTATACCAGGGCGACCCTAAAAAGGTAAACCCGCTGTTGTTTACCAACGGCACCTTGGGCAAAGGCGATAACCCGGTTAATCATTAAGCTAAAGCCGAAAGTCCATAGTCGTTTGCGGCTATGGACTTTTTTAATGCATATAAACGAAAGACTTAGAACTTATGACTCCCGACTTAAGACTTCTCTGCCGGTAGCACCGCCTTTTTACGCGCCCTGCTGCCCCACATGGCACCTTTGTGGCGGGTGGGTATATTATCGCCCAATAGCTTGCCCCATGGTTTTAGGCCGTCAATACGGTCGAAAATTATTTTAAGCACCGCTACAAAGGGGATAGATAAAAACATACCCGGTATGCCCCAAAGCTGGTTGCCAAGCAACACTACTATGATAGACATTAGCGCGTTGATCTGTACTTTTGACGATACAATACGCGGTACCAATATGTTATTATCAATAAACTGTATCACTATATAAGCTACAATCACGCCTAACTGGGTCGAGTAGCCATCCTTGGTAACCGTAGCCATAAGCACAGGCAAGGCAATGGCAATTATACCACCAAGGTATGGGATAAGGTTAAGTATAGCCCCTATACAACCTATCAGCAAACCATACTTTACGCCAAGCAGTATTAACGCTGCCGAGTTCATAGCAGCTACTATCATCATTTCTATCAATAAACCAACAATATAGCTTTGTATGGCCGATTTGGTCTCCCTTAAAACCTCGCTTACCTTGTTCGAGTTTTCTTCGGCAAAGCTTTCGTATAAAAAATTCAGTATAAGCGTTTTGTACAGCAGCATAAAAAATATGTACACCGGCAGTAAAAACACAATGGCCAGCGTACCTAAAACACCGTTGAGCGTTTTGCCCACCAATGCCTGGCTGTTGCTTAAGCCCTCTTTTATCATTTGGTCTTGCTTGGCAATGGCTATACCAAAGGTTTGTTGTACCCATTGCTTTAGGGTGATGGTAATTTCGCCAAACTTTTGCTTTAGCATAGGCAACGAATCGCCAAACTGTATGATTTGTGTAGACAGGAAGTAGAAAACCCCTGCAACGGCAATAATGGCCACAAGCATGGCTATGGCTATTGAGAGGGCAGGCTTAATGCCATACTTTTGCAGCCTGTTGCAAAGCGGGTTTAGCAAAACAGCTATAAATGCAGCAAAGGCAAGCGGTATTAAAATATCAGCCAGTTGCGATAGGGTATAAACCAACAGCACCAAACCAAATAATATGGCAGTGCTTTGTATATAAAAAGGCTGATCTTTAATTTTTATAGACATGTAGATGTTTTTGCAATAAACACAAAAGGAGTTTAGGCCTTAATTGTTTCAATTGCCCTAAAAAATCAGCATAAGGCATATATTAATACGTTACTACAGTACAATAACGTATTAATGATTTATATGCTATTCTATCAATCCTCATCCAAATCATCGCCATCGCCGCTAATATCCAGCGTATACGATGGTTCTGCGGCATCATAGGCGCTTTGGGCCTGCTGTGTTTCGTCGGTTTCGCCAATATCGTTATTGGTATCATCAAAGCCGTTTGAATGAATATCCTGCTGACTCATTTGCTCATCATTTTGGCTTATCTGGTCGTCCTGATGTAATTGCTCGTCCTGGTCTTTTGGCTCTATCATGGTGGTATGGTTTAATATAGTTTATTTTTAGAACGTGTAAGGTACGGGGTTGTTTGTATCAATTATGATTTTAGATGTACGATGTTAGATTTAACACGCCGTGGCTACTGCCAGTCAAAATCTAAAATCGTACATCAAAAATCTAAAATCAAAGCACTCCTTCATCACCAAAGCTATAATAGCCGCTATCGGTTATAATCAGGTGGTCTAATACATTAATATCCAGCATACGGCCTGCGTCGGCTATTTTTTTGGTAAGTAAAAGGTCCTCGCGGCTGGGCTTTAAATTACCCGATGGGTGGTTGTGTATCATAATAATTCCGCTTGCCTGGTGCTGTATAGCCATGTGGAAAATGATACGCGGGTCGGCAACGGTGCCACTTAAGCCACCTTTACTTACCAGCTCTTTAGCCAGCACCTTTGATGAACGGCCTATCAGCATAATCCAAAACTCCTCATGGTTAAGGTCTATAAACTGGCGGCGCATAATGTTGTAGGCATCGCGGCTGCTTTTTACTTCGTCTAATATTTTTATTTCGGTGTCGCCTCTTCTTCTGCCAATCTCAAGCGCGGCTATTATAGATATTGCTTTGGCTTCGCCTATACCCTTAAACTTGCATAGCTCGCTGATGGATGCCTTGCCCAGTTTGTTCAGGTCGTTCTCGTAATGGTGAAGGATGCGTTTGCTTAGCTCAACAGCACTTTCATTACGGCTGCCGCTGCCAATTAATATAGCAATAAGTTCGGCATCGGTTAGGGCACGGCGGCCTTGGCCACTTAGTTTTTCGCGGGGGCGGTCCTCTTCGGCCCACGATTTTATACCGATCTTATTATCGTAATTTTCCAATGCTGCGGTGTAGGTTTATCAGCATCTAATATAAAATAAATCCACAAAAAAAGGGGACAATGCATGTGCATTATCCCCTTTTTAAGTATGTTGTTAAGCTATTAGCTTAAAGCATTTACAAATTTGGTAAGCTTTGATTTGTTGTTAGAAGCTTTGTTTTTGTGAATAACATTCTTTTTAGCCAAACGGTCTAACATCGAAATCACTTTAGACAATAAAGGGGTTGCATCAGCCTTAGTTGTTGTACCTCTTAATTTTTTGATAGCGTTTCTGGTGGTTTTTGCCTGATACCTGTTACGCAGACGCTTCGCAGCGTTTGAT
The DNA here is from genome assembly GCA_005938025.2 of Inquilinus sp. KBS0705. Lineage (NCBI taxonomy): Bacteria > Pseudomonadati > Pseudomonadota > Alphaproteobacteria > Rhodospirillales > Rhodospirillaceae > Inquilinus > Inquilinus sp. KBS0705. Next base: position 259,291 of record VCCI02000001.1, read on the forward strand.
CTGATTCTTTTTAGGGATGATTTATGATTTGCCATCGTATAGCTTTGTTATTCTTTCTTTATTTTTAAGGATGCAAATATAGGCCGATTAATTTTAATTTGCAAACGCTTTTTTATTTTAGTTGATTAGTTTATTGGTTTTAATAGTTGATTAAGTTATTTGCAACATTCAACTTAATCAACCAACCTAATAATCGTCGTTTAAAGCAAAGGTATTTTTCCTGTCCTTCCACTTACCTTTTGTAAAATCGGGGAACTGCTGAGGAGTGTTTCCATCGGCTATCGATTTTTCTGACAATGGCAGTATCACACTCATGGTTACCGAATCGTATACGTCAATTGGCGTTTGCACCTTGCGCTTAACCGACTCTACAAAAGCGTTAAATACAAACCAGTCCATACCACCATGGCCCGCGCCTTCGGCGGTAGAAGCGTACTTTTTCCATAGCGGGTGGTCGTATTTATCAAACCACTCCTGGGCGGGGTCCCAAATATCGTTACGTTTCGATTTTCCTTCGATATACACCGAGCGGTTCACATCCATCCACAGCCCTTTGGTGCCTTGTACCCTAAAGCCTAACGAGTATGGCCTTGGCAGGTGCGTATCGTGCGATAACAGCACCGTTTCGCCGTTTGCACAGTTGATCATGGTGGTAATCACATCGCCGTTTTTGTAGTTGATCTTAGCGTTGGGGTTACCCGGGGCCTTTTCTTCTACATATGCCGCCAAACCGCGTGCCTTTGATGAGAACGACACCAAATTGGTAAACCGGTTGCCATAGTTAATATCCGCATAATGCATCAACGGGCCAACGCCATGGGTAGGGTATATATCGGCGTTCACATCCACATTAAACTGGGTGCGCCACCTGGCCTCGCTAATGGCCTTCGGCCCAAACTCTACACCGTGGCCATAATACTCTTTGCCATCGTTAAACAACACCTCGCGCAGGTTGTGCTGGTAGCCGCCTTCCAGGTGTATCATCTCGCCAAAAAGCCCCTGGCGCTGCATGTTCAGCACGGCCATTACATCACGGCGGTAGCAAACGTTTTCAAGCGTCATATAAGGCATACCGGTTTTCTCGGATGTTTTTACAATTTCCCAGTGGTCCTCTACACTTAAGCCGGCTATAACCTCGCAGCCCACATATTTACCGGCCTGCATGGCGTGTACAGCCTGGTCTTTATGAAACTGCCATGGAGTGGCTATTAATACCGCATCAATATCTTTACGCTCTATAAGCTTCTTGTAAGCATCTAAGCCGCCGGTGTATTCGGCAGGTAGTTTTTTGCCTGCTTTAACAAATTGCTTGCGGCATTCGTTTAAGCTTTGCTCGGCAACATCGCAAATGGCTACAATTTCTACATCATCGCGCAGCAGGCCTTCGCCAATATGGTCGCGACCGCGCAGGCCAACGCCTATGTAGCCCATGCGTATCTTATCCATATTTTTACCAAACACTACGCCCGAAGGCAATATGCTGATACCGGCGGCCAGTATAGTGCCTGATGTTATAAATTCCCTGCGATCCATATTTATTGGTTTTGAGTATTGAGTTAAGCGTGTTGAGTTGTTAATCAAATTAAAGCAAATAATGTCTTAATCGGTATTTACACAACTAAATATTTACATAAGTTGATTCAAGCCCCATTTTGTTAATGCCAATATTCTTCAAATGCTGTTTCAGACAGTAACTTTACCCTTCAAATGAAGCGCGCCCTGCTCACCTGTATCACCGGTATTGTTATCATCACCCTTTGCTCGTCGTGGGGTTTTTTCGCGCATTACCGCATACACAGGCTGGCGGTTTTTACGTTGCCTAAGGGAATGGCGGGTTTTTACAGGGCCAATATCGATTTTATTACCGAACACGCCGTTAGCGCCGATAAAAAGCGCTATGTAGATTCGCTGGAGGCACCACACCATTTTTTTGATGCCGACCATTATGGCAAACAGCCTTTTAAAAATATGCCGCAACGCTGGATAGACGCGGCAGCCAAATACTCGACGGACACGCTGAACAAGTATGGCACCGTGCCCTGGGCCATACAAAGCAACTATTACTGGCTGGTTAAAGCTTTTAAAGCGCATGATACCACAGCCATCCTTATTACATCGGCTAATTTAGGGCACTATATATCCGATGCTTACACGCCTTTGCACCTCACCAGCAATTACGACGGGCAACTGACCAACCAAACAGGCATCCACAGCCTATGGGAGAGCCGCCTGCCCGAGTTGTTTGCTAACAGCTACAACTATTACATTGGCAAGGCAAAGTACGTGCAGAGCCCCTTAAACGAGGCCTTCAAGATATGCAGAGGTAGTTACAAAGCGGCGGATACAGTTTTAAAAATAGAGCGGTTGCTTAACCGCAGTTTCCCGGCTGATAAAAAATATGTGATGGAGCAGCGCGGCGACCGGAAGGCAAAGGTATACTCAGTAGCTTATAGCCGTGCTTACCACAAAATACTTAAGGGAATGGTACAGCGGCGCATGAGGGCATCTATACTAAGCGTTGGCAGCTTTTGGTTTTCCGCATGGGTAGATGCGGGGCAGCCCGATTTAGGTAAGCTGATCAAAACACCTTTGACCAAAAAGCAAAGTCGAAAGATAAATGAGGAAGAGGCTTTGTATAAGGCGGGAAAAGTGTTAGTTTTAAAATAACAATGGAAAACTCAGCTATCAATTTAAAAGAATGGAGTATCATTAAAAAGATACTTTTATTTCTAAATGTCTCGGCATATCGGGCATCTGTAAATTCTCCATTTAATATTGCTTATAGTCGTAAATCCAGGCATATGGCTTACGGAGCTATCTTAAATGTATTTTTCTTTATATCGATATATTCAATCATCTTTTCAACTCAGTTCCCCGTTGCTGATGAATACTTTAAATATTTTGTTGTAGCACTAATAGCTTACTTCGGCGCTATATTCATCATTTTTGATAAAGATATTGTTGTCGCATCTGTGGCTTACAATCATTATTACAATAATCTACTTTACAACCTTTTCAGGCTTTACATGCTTGTAGGCATTGTGTGTGGCTTAATATTATTTTATAATTCGATAGGTAAATGATTTGGCTGTGCCAACAATTGGGGTACGCTATTATAGCTTTACAGTTTAAGCCGATTGTTTTTTACCCATCTTACTTTTTATATAAGCCACTATTGGCGGCAATAGCGATAGCAGTATAATAATAATGGCTACCAGCGAGAAGTTATTTTTAAAGAACGGCACATTACCAAACAGGTAACCGCCATATAAAAACAGCACTATCCATAACAAACCACCCACAATATTGTACAGGCTATAACGGGCAAAGGGCATACGGCCAACACCGGCCACAAATGGCGCTATGGTGCGTATAATAGGCACAAAACGGCTGAATATTACTGCCTTGCCGCCATGCTTATCAAAAAAAGCCTTGGTTTGCAGGTAATAGCTTAGCTTAAGTATTTTATTTTCTTCTTTAAAAACCTTTGCTCCCAGGTAATTGCCTAACAGGTAATTTACCGTATTGCCGGCAAAAGCCGACACGATCAATATCACGCAAAGCAGGTTAATATCTAACCCGGTATTGCCGCCGGCTATAAGCGCACCTGCTGCAAATAATAACGAGTCGCCGGGTAAAAAGGGGGTTACTACAAAGCCGGTTTCGGCAAAAATGATAAAGAACAGTATAAGATACGTCCATCCCTGGTAATCGCGGATGATATCAGACAGATGTTTATCAATATGTAAAATAAAGTCGATAAGGCTGTGTAGTAGTTCCAAAGCTTTTAAAATTTAGTCAAAAATAGTAAGATAAACTATATAACGAAACATACACAAGGTTGTGATGTAATGCTATTGCGTAGTAGTTTCGGGTACGGTATTTAACAATATACCACCGCCAAAAGCAGCGGTATCAGCACGGTTCACCAGTCCGTAACTAAATACAGTATACAATTTGCCATCCAATATGGTTACATCAAGGCTTTTTAGTACCGTGGTGGGTGCCGAGCTTTTACTGAATTTAAGCGTATAATCGCCGGCGGTAACCTCTCTGTAGTCGGTTACTTTTTTGTAAGTTACCTTGCTAAATGCCAGGGTATCATTTGCGGTTAAATTTAACCCGGTTGAGTTTGGCGACGCGTTTACAAACCTAATCTTTCCGCGGCCTACTGCAGGTATGCTGCCGGTATCAACCGTTAAAATTGTTGTAATAGAGCTATCGGCCTTTAACCCGGTTATAAACCACGAGTACCTAACATGCGGCTGCAACTGCTGGCTAAGGGTTTGTATGTTAGTTAAGCTTATTGTTGTGCTTGTTGGCACCGGCCTTATTTGAAAAGGGGTATCAATAACCGGTACCGAAAAATACCCTGAGGGCACCGGGTAGGTATATTGGTTGGTGTTAAATTTTGAATAAAGGGCATATAAATTAAAAGCCTGCAAATCGGGACTAAGGTTTAATATTTGTAACTGCGCGTTTGAGTTTGTTGAGGTGGTAATATCGCTTTTACCACAAGAGCTCGCCATAGGGATAACCATTACCCCTATTATAAACAGGCACAAATACAGTAATACACTGCTTTTACTTTTATTGGTCATGTTATTTGTTAACGTTTAAGCCCGTACCAAATTTTGCATCGCCGCTGCCGCCGGTGCGCCCTTTTGTAAATAGGGTATACACGCCGCCTACATCAAGTATCCTTGTTTCGTCGCTTAGTAAGGTAGCCGTACCGGCCTTGTATATGCGTACACGTTTTGTACCCGCGTTTACATTTAAAAATACAGTGGCGGTTTTAAATGCCCTGGCTTTAAATTTTACAGTGTCGCCTACGGTAACATCTAAAGCGCCAATATCGGGTGTGGTGTTTACAAACCTCACCCTTGCTGTTTTGTCGTTACTTTTTATTGTATCTATAGTTAATAAGGTGTTTTCATCGGTAGTGCCGGCTAAAAACAACGTGTAGCTTTGTAAGGTATCAAGTGTTAATGCTTTAGTAAACAAAACAATAGGGCTGCCTATGCGCCTAAACTGGTAATTTTGCTGGCCATAGGGTACCCCTATATAGCCGCTTGCACCTTGCGGGTAAAGGCTTGATGTATTGTTTATACGTGTACCGTTTATATAAAAATTAAGTGTGTCGGCAGTAGCGTTTACCACATTCAGGTCGGTTACCAACCCGTTGTCATCAGCAGGCACGTCGTCGTTTTTTTTGCAGGCGGCAAAACCCAGCGCCAGTACCAAAACAATTATAACAGGTAATTTACTATTCATATAAACAAGCAGATGCTATATAACTCTGCAATTATAGGTTTTGTTATCGGGTCAATAAAAAAGTCCGGTTATAGCCGGACTTTTGTGTTAATAGCGATTGGTGAGCGGAGAATGGTTTAACTAAACTCCATTCACTATTCACCATTCTCTAACTATGCGTAGCTGTTAAGCATAACCGGCATAACCAGCATTAGTACATCTTCATTCTCGTCGCCGCCTTGTGGCAGTAATAAACCGGCACGGTTAGGGGTCGACATTTCTAACGATACTTCTTCGCAGCTTAAATTTTTCAGCATTTCTATCAGGAAACGGGCGTTAAAGCCAATTTCCATATCATCGCCTTCGTACTGGCAGCTTAAGCGCTCGTGCGCTTCGTTGGCAAAATCAATATCTTCTGATGATATATTCAGTTCGCTGCCGTTTATTTTTAACCTAACCTGGTGGGTAGTTTTATTAGCATAAATAGCCACGCGGTTAAGCGATCCTAAAAACGCCAAACGGTCTATACTTAACTTGTTAGGGTTTTCTTTAGGGATAACCGCTTCATAATCGGGGTAGCGCTCATCAATTAAGCGGCATACCAGGTTAATGTTGCCAAACTTAAAAAACGCGCTGGTGCTGTTATACTCTACCGATACGTTTACATCATCGGCGGGTAAGGCAGATTTTAGCAGGGTTAACGCCTTTTTAGGTAATATGAACGATGTAGTGCTATCGGCTTTGGCATCTAAACGGCGGTAACGTACCAGCTTGTGGGCATCGGTAGCTACAAAGGTTAAGTGCTGGCTGCTTAACTGGCAGTAAACTCCTGTCATGGCGGGGCGTAACTCATCGTTACTTACCGCAAATATGGTTTTATTAATAGCCTCGCCCAATACAGATGCCGGCAGGTTTACTGACGATGCATTCTCAACAACCGGTATCTTCGGGAAATCCTCACCATTCTCGCCGCTCAGTTTATATTTACCGTCGCCGGCGCTTATTTCAATAGCAAAGGTTTTATCATCTACAGAAAACGCCACCGGTTGCTCCGGTAACGATTTTAAGGTATCAAGCAATATGCGCGATGGTATAGCAATACGGCCATTCTCTTTAGCCTCAACAGTAAGCGAGGTGGTCATGCTGGTTTGCAGGTCGGTTGCCGAAATGGTTAAGTTCCCGTCCTTTATCTCGAACAAAAAGTTTTCCAGTATGGGTAATACGGTGCTGTTACTTAAAGCGCCGCTTACAGACTGTAATTGCTTGAGTAATGTTGATGTGGAAACAATAAATCTCATAGTATATTAACGTTTATCTACCAAAAGTATAAAATTTAATGAGCATACTTTCGCTTACGGATATAATGTTGAAAAATAGCAAATATTAACACCATTGCAATGGGTACAATATTATTTACCAGCTGCCAGTAAAGCTTCTCGTTACGTATGCGGGCGCGGTTAAGCAAACGAATTTGTATCTCTTTAGAACGTAACGAGATCAGCCCCGAATCATCGGTCATGTAATCGGCAATGTTAAGCAGCAGGTTTTTGTTGCCATAGCTTTGCTGCGTGTAACGGTCGTACCCCAATGGGAATGGCGAACCATCAGACCCTATTTGATTTTTCAGGATATCGCCATCGCTCAGTACTATCATTTTAGTGGCTTTACTTTCGGGGATAATGGTTGTTTGACCGCTTAAACCCTCGGGTACCGGGCGATTCCTGAAATCAGACCTGAAATTACCCTCCAGTAATACCCCGGTAATTTTTGGCGCGCTTTGAAAATCCTTGGGGTTTGGCTCGTCCTGCAATGCCTGCAGCGATAACATATGCGGGGTGCTTATTTTTTTATTGTATGGCGATGATGTAAGCAGGATGGTTTTCTCCACATTTTTAGTGTCCAACAGATCGATACTGCTGGCAAACTGGCTGGTTATACCATCCAGATTTTTAACAATTGGGTGTTTTGATAATGGCAGATAAACCGGGTTAAACAACCAGGGAAGCATTTGTATTTGAGCCTGCCCGCCCGCGTTACCCGTAGTTACCGGTATTTGCGAGCAGTTCATATCTGCTATCAGGTCGTAATTGATGCGTACGCCATAGCTAAATAACTGGTCGTCCAGGTTAAGCTCTTTATTAAAGGCCAATTGTTCGCCTCCGTGTCCTTTCAGGCTGTCCAATTCGGCATTTACCTGGTCAATGGCCCATAACACGCGGCCGCCACGCATAATATACTGGTCTATTTTAAATTTTTCTAATTCAGTAAATGCTGCGGATGGTTTAGCCACTACCAGCAGGCTTATTTTATTTAAACTATCCGGTGGTATGGTGTTCAGATCTACGCGGCCTACCAAATAACCATCGGCTAATGACCGCATGGCATCATTTAATTGCAGGTCGGTCAATTCTTTATGCCCCTCGGTAAAGCCAACACGCTGCTTACCACCCGAGGTAATCTTTTTAATAGTTGATGTAAAGGCATATTCCAGGTTTTGGATAGAATTGTTCAACACCGCATCTGGGGATAAATTCATGTTGCTTTGCGATTCAAGCAGTTTTACGGGGATGCTTTTTTCGCCATATGTAACCAAGGCAAAAGGGAATATTACCTTTTGCGATACACCATCATCCGTTTTTACGCTTAGGCTTTGCGCTTCTATGCCCTGCGCCTGCAGGTCTTCAAAGGCTTTTTTCTGTTCGTCTTGCGATAGGCCTTTAAGCGGATCGGTAAATTCAAATTGCAGTTTACGGTGGCTGTAGGCTTGCAGATCGGTTAACATATCGCGCACAGATGTTTGCAGCCTTTTCATACCCCCCGGGAAGTTATCGCCTTGTAAATAAACGGTAACCTTTATGGGTTGCAGCAGGCTATCCATTACATTGCGGCTTATTGGCGATATGGTAAAACGTTTCTCTTTTGTAAAATCAAAACGGGTAAAGGCCCAGTTAGAAAACACCCCAAAAAATATCATCAAACATAAAACCGACAGAAAAACGGTGTTAATAAACTTCTTTTTAAGCTGGCGATGTAGCACAAACAGCGTTAACCACAAAAACAGGGTACACAGGATAAGGAAGTAAGCCAAATCGCGGGTATCTAACACCCCGCGGCTAACCGACTCGTAACGTTGGGTAATACCAAGGCTGCTGATGCCCAAATCTTGCAGTGATAATATAGAATTAAGCGAATCGAACCCGCTATAAAAAAAGAAGCAAAGGAAAACGGCGATAGTAAAGGCAATCACCTGGTTTTTAGTTACCGAAGATGCAAAAAGCCCTATAGCTGTAAAGGCCGCCCCTAATAAAAACAAACCGATGTATGAGCCTATTACCGCGCCGGTATCGATATTACCCTGTGGTGTGCCTAACGTGTAAACGCTAAAATAATAAACAAGTGTAGGCACTAACGCAAACAGCACTACCAACACGCCTGCAAAGTATTTACCTAATACTATCTGAATATCGGTTAAGGGGCGAGTGAGCAGCAGCTCGAAAGTACCCTCGCGGCGCTCTTCGGCAATAGAGCGCATGGTAATGGCCGGTACCAAAAACATAAACAAATAAGGGGCAGTGCTAAACAAGCTATCCAACCCGGCATAGCCATAGGCCAGTATGCTGGTATCGGGGAATACCCACAAAAACAAACCCAGCACCAGCAAAAAAACGCCAATGGTAACATACGCTACCAGCGAACTGAGGTACGAGGTTATTTCTTTTTTGAGGATGCTGAACATTTGTTTATTATTTTAAATCGTCATTGCGTTTTTCAAACCGTCATTGCGAGGTACGAAGCAATCTCTGAACATTGCATAAGTCTTACATATCGGGAGATTGCTTCGTGCCTCGCAATGACACGGGGAGGATATCACCATCCAAACCTGTAAGCTGCTCTTATCCCGGTTTGTTTTAAACGGTTACGACCCCAGCTTTCATAACGGAAGCCCAGGTCGATGCCTGCGTTCTTGCCGGCGGGTATCACAAAGCCGGGCCCTACTGCATAAGTAAATAAATTGTGCTTGTCGTAATTGGTCTCTATTACATCGCCACCCTCGGCCTCTACATAAACACCTTGACTGAAAAAATATTTCAATCCCGCTTTTAACGGTATAAAACCACCGGGTGTTTGTTTTGATGCACTGCCAATAAGCGTATTTTTGTAATAAAAGCTGGTATATCCTGCTGTAAATGTTAAACTGATAGACGAGCTCAATGGCATCTCGGCCTTACCCGAGCCGCCGAAACCTATTGTATAAATACTATTTGAAGGCGCACCAAGCTCAAGCCCCACACCAAAAGCTTTTTGGACCGTAGTTTGGGCATTGGCGCAAGCCGCAAACAACACCAGTGATACGGGGAGTATTATTTTGAATGGCATAGTTAACATCTTAAAATCTGTAGCCTATATAAGCGCCGACTTGCGCTAACTGCACGGTTTTACCAGCCCAACTTTCATAATGAGCGCCTATTTCCATCCTTTTAAAAGAATACCCGGTGTGTAACGAGTATGCGAATTTATTATCAAAGCCGCTGGCAGTGGCAATAACATCGCCAACTTCAACACCCATAAAAAACCCTTTGTACAGGTAAACCTTAACGCCTGCTTGAACTGGTATAAAACCGAATGATGGTTCGATACCCATGTGTTCGTACCTGGCGGCGGTGTAATAAACACTGTAACCAGCCGATGCCGTAAAGAAGGTTCCATCTTCTATAATCGGCGTTTGATATTTTAGCGATCCGCCTATGACAGAAGAATAAAAGTTGCTGGCCTCTCCCACGGGCTTACCCGCTTCAAAGTTGATGCTAAATTTGGAAGAGCTGCTCGTTTGTGCCAGGGATGCCGTTATTGCCCCTGTTACAAGCAAAATGATCATTAGTGTCTTTTTCAATATATAGTTTATTTAATTAGTGGCTAATGTTGGTCAATTCAATAAATATTTGTTCCAGCGTTTTATTGCCGTTTCTGCTTCGCAAACTTGTAAGGGTATCATTAGCGGCGATTTTGCCTTTATTGATGATGATTACCCGGCCGCAAACAGCTTCTACCTCCTGCATGATGTGCGTTGATAGCACAATAGTTTTTGTTTTACTCAGGTCCAGTATCAGCTGGCGTATGCCTATCAACTGGTTAGGATCGAGGCCCGATGTGGGCTCGTCCAATATCAGCACCTGCGGGTCGTGCAAAATAGCTTGTGCCAGGCCTACGCGCTGACGGTAACCCTTTGATAGCTGGCCTATGCGTTTATGCTGCTCGGGCCCAAGCCCGGTTTGTTCAATTACTTCCGCAATACGTTTTTCAGGTTCATGCAAACCATGTATACCCGCTACAAAGGCGAGCGATTCTTTTACATACATATCCAAATACAGCGGGTTGCTCTCCGGTAAATAGCCAATATTGCGCTTAACATCTAATGGCTGTTTGCTAATATCAAACCCGCAAACCGAAGCAGTACCTGCTGTTTGCGGTATAAAGCAAGTAAGCATTTTCATGGTAGTGCTTTTACCGGCACCGTTAGGGCCTAAAAAGCCCAATACACCCGGTTCGGCGCTGAATGATATGGCATCCACCGCTTTTTGTTCACCATAAATTTTTGTTAATCCCTCAACGCGGATACTCATGCCTCAAATGTAGAAATTTAGTCGGAAAAGACCGACAGCCGATAAATACGAAAGAAATTTTAGACGGCTTGTCATTCTTAGGTTGTCAAAGGGTATTGGTGAGTGGTTCGACAGACCCGCCATTACGCCTTAGCTTTTGCATACATTCCCATAAAGCTTTTACCTTTCGCCTTTTACCTTTCTGCCTAAATTGTATCTTTGCCCCTATTATGAGTAATTCAACCGACGAACTTTTTAAAAACGTTATATCGCACGCCAAGGAATATGGCTTTGTTTTCCCATCCAGTGAAATTTATGACGGCCTTAGCGCTGTTTATGATTACGGCCAAAACGGATCGGAATTAAAGAACAACCTGAAAACCTACTGGTGGAAAAGCATGGTGCAGATGCACGATAATATTGTCGGTATAGATTCGGCCATATTTATGCACCCTACCATCTGGAAAGCAAGCGGTCACGTTGATGGCTTTAGCGACCCAATGATTGATAATAAAGACAGCAAAAAACGCTACCGTGCCGATCAACTGCTTGAGGATAAGATAGCCAAGTACGACGAAGAAGGCAAAACCAGCGAAGCGGAAGAACTACAGATAGAAATGGACAACGCCCTAAAGGCCGAAGACCTGCCCCGCCTGCGCGAACTGATCATAGCACATAATATTAAATGCCCACTAAGCGGCACCGCAAACTGGACCGAAGTACGCCAGTTTAACCTGATGTTCAGCACCCAGATGGGTGCCGTTGCCGATGATGCAGACGTGGTTTACCTGCGCCCCGAGACTGCGCAAGGTATATTTGTAAACTACCTTAATGTGCAAAAATCGGGCAGGATGAAGATACCTTTTGGTATTGCACAAATAGGCAAGGCTTTCCGTAACGAGGTTATCGCCCGTCAGTTCATCATCCGCATGCGCGAGTTTGAGCAAATGGAGATGCAGTATTTTGTTCGCCCCGGCACGCAAAAAGAATGGTTTAATAAATGGAAAGAAACCCGCCTTAAATGGCACCTTGCCTTAGGTACCGACGCTGCCAAATACCGCTACCACGAACACACTAAACTGGCTCACTATGCTGATGCGGCTTACGATATTGAGTTTGAGTTCCCTTTTGGCTTTAAAGAGGTAGAAGGTATACACAGCCGTACCGATTTTGACCTTAGCCAGCATGAAAAATTCTCGCGCAAGAAGATGCAATACTTTGATCCGGAATTGGGCGAGGATGGTAAACCTTATGGTAACTACATCCCTTATGTTATAGAAACATCGATAGGTTTAGACAGGATGTTTTTGCTGACCATGATAAACGCCTACGAGGAAGAAGACCTAAGCACCGAAGAAAGACAGGATAGCCGCACCGTATTACGCCTGCACCCTTGCCTGGCACCGGTAAAGGCAGCCATTTTTCCGCTGACCAAAAAGGACGGTTTGCCCGAAAAAGCACGCGAGATAATGGATAAATTGAAGCTTGACTTTAACCTTCAATACGAAGAAAAAGATGCCATCGGCAAGCGTTATCGCCGCCAGGATGCTATAGGCACGCCATTCTGTATCACGGTAGATCACCAAACTTTAGAGGATAGTACCGTTACCATTCGCCACCGCGACAGCATGGCCCAGGAGCGCGTAGCCGCCGACCAACTGGACAAGATAATAGGCGATCTGGTAAGTTGGAAAAATTTATTGTAAGCCCCGTTAAGGGTTGCCGCCAACAAAAAAGATCGCCTGTATTACAGGCGATCTTTTTTGTTGGCTACTTTGGCAGCTTGCGGCATTAAGGATGGTATATCTGATATATAATTCTCCTTTTTTGTTTAATGATATAAACTCATAACTTTAAACCCGATCATTATTTAACTACTATTGAAACCTTCATTTGCTTTTTTTGTCATTATCACCCTTACCTGTACACGGGTATTGGCTGGGCAGCAAAGCCCTGCAATTGATAGTTTAAAAAAGCAGATTGCACCAGCGGTATTATACCCCGATACTAACGCTGTTAATCGCCTAAACCAACTCGCCGAAGCTTATTTTGAATCGCAGCCGGATAGTACAGTGTATTATGCCAACGAGGCCATAAGGATTGCAAAACAGATTGATTATAAAAAAGGCATGGCCGCTGCCTATATACAACTGGCGCTGGTAAATACCTTTAAAAGTCAATATCAAGCATCGCAAAGCAATTTTAACAAGGCGGCACAGCTTTATCAACAGGTTAATAACCAGGCAGGCGTAAGCGAAGCGTATATAGGTCTTGGGCGTGTACAGGATTACCTGGGCAATTACGATAGCGCCATAGCTGTTTTTAACCGCGCGCTAAGCATCCGCCAAAAATTGCGCAATCGGCTTGATATTGCCCACTGTTATGCCATAATGGGCATTACTTACGATAATAAGGGCGAGTTAAGCAAGGCGCTTGATTACTATTTTAAATCGCTTAAAATTGATATTGAATATAAAGACGAACTGGCCGAAGCAGATAACTATAACAATATTGGTGTAGTACTGCAACACCTGGAGCTAAATGATAAAGCGCTCATTTATTTTGATAAGGCGCTAAAAATATGGAAGCGGCAAAACGACCTGCAAGGGATTAGTACCATTTACCAAAACGTTGGCGAAGTGCTGATGGACAATAAGGATTATAAAGCGGCCTTTGCGCACTTTAGGCAGGCATCGGCAATTTACCATAAACTGGGCGATCAGGAAGGTATAAGCCTTATTTATTACAACTTTGGCTTATACCATTATTATACTAAACAGCCCGACTCGGCTATTTATTTTCTTAACCTGTCTTTACAATCGGCATCAAAAAACCAGATAAAATATAACAAGGCATATGCTTACCTGGGCCTTGCCATGGTTTACAACCTGACAACTAATTATAAAAAAGCCTTAAGCAATGCCTTGTTGGCACAAACCATGGCTAACGACCTGGGCAGTATTAATGCCAAGGCCGATGCAACCCTGCAGGTAAGCAAAGCCTTTGCTGGGTTAAAACAGTTTGAAAAAGCATATGGCCAGCACCAGTTATATGTAGCCCTAACCGATAGCCTTAAAAACAGCGAAAGCGTACAGAAGCTCGTGTCGTATAATATGGCTTTAGATTTTGAAAAAAGCCAGGCAGCTGCCGTACGCCTTCAGCAACAAAAAGAGGTATATCTGCAACAAAAAATAACTCAAAAAACAACTGCTAACCTTATATACGCTGCAATAATTGTAATAATGGCCACCATGCTTGTTTTTTATTATAATGCCAAACGCAAGCAGCTTAAGGCTTACAAGTTAATAACCCAAAAAAACAACGAAGTGCAAAAGCAACAAGCCGATTTAAGGGTGCAGGCAGGCAAGTTAAACGAATTGAATATTTTAAAAGATCGCCTGATATCTGTTTTAGCGCACGACCTCCGCGCACCGCTTAGCACTCTAAGGGGCATGTTTTCGTTAATTACCACAAAGGATATCAGTCAGGCCGAATTTTCTGATATGGTACCTGTGGTATACGGTAAGCTAAGGCACACATCCGACTTTTTGGACACCCTGTTGTTTTGGATAAATAGCCAGGTTGACGATGTTATTATAACTACCAAAAGCTTTTGCCTGTGCGACCTGGTAAAACAGGAACTGGTGTATCTGGAAGATCAGCTTAAGCGAAAAAACATTACCCCAGTCAATACCGTTTACTCAGGCCATATTGTTTTGGCTGACCCAAATTCTATCCGCATAGTTATTCATAACTACTTAACCAATGCTATTAAGTTTTCTCACGAGAACAGCATTATCGAAATATCGGCAAAAATAATCGACGGCGAAAAAATAGACTTTAGTGTGAAAGACCATGGCATGGGTTTGACACCGCAACAGCTTAACAGCCTGTTTAAAAGCAAACTTATCAGCAGCCCGGGTACACTAAACGAAGTAGGCACCGGCATGGGCCTGGTTTTTTGTAAAGATCTGATAGAAAAATATGATGGTACCATATGGGCAAAAAGCACATTAGGCCACGGAGCCGAGTTTGGCTTTACACTGGCTGCAGATACCGAACAGATAAAAAAGGCCAAAAGTGTAGTTCCACCATCCGAAATTGAAAATCCGTAATTCGAAATAACATCTTTCGCCTCCAAATCCTATCTTTGCCGTTATAATGAAGATATCTTACAACTGGCTTAAAGAATTTATAGATACCAATAAAACTCCTCAAGAGCTGTCGACCATATTAACCGGTACCGGTTTAGAGGTAGAGAGCCTGGAGAAAGTACAGGCCGTACCCGGTGGGCTGGAGGGTTTGGTTATCGGTTATGTAAAAACCTGTATAGATCATCCAAACTCCGACCATTTGCATTTAACTACGGTTGATGTTGGTGGGGCAGAGGACCTATCTATAGTATGCGGTGCTAAAAACGTTGCCGCCGGTCAAAAAGTAGTGGTAGCCACGGTAGGCACTACTGTATACCCAACAATAGGCGAGCCGTTTAAAATAAATAAATCAAAAATACGCGGCGAGGTGTCTGAAGGCATGATATGCGCCGAAGACGAAATAGGCCTGGGTACCGACCACGATGGCATTATGGTATTAGATGCCGATGCCCCCGTTGGCACAGCCGCTAATGACTACTTTAAACTGAACGATGATTATATGTACGAGATAGGCTTAACGCCTAACCGTGCCGACGCCGCATCGCATTTGGGTACCGCGCGCGATATTGCCGCGTTCCTGAAGCTGGGCATCAAAAAACCGGATGTATCGGCTTTTAAAGTAGATAATACCGATAGTAAAATAGAGGTAGTTGTTGAAAATGAACAAGCAAGTCCAAGATATTCAGGACTGACCATATCAGGTGTAGAGGTAAAGGAATCACCGCAGTGGTTAAAAGAGCGTTTAGCTGTAATAGGCGTGCGCAGTATTAATAACATTGTAGATGTTACCAACTATGTTTTGCACGAACTTGGCCAGCCGCTACATGCGTTTGATGCCGCCGCTATAACCGGTAACAAGGTTATTGTAAAGAATGTAGCTGAAGGAACCATATTTAAAACGCTTGATGATGTAGACCGCAAACTAAGCGCCGATGATCTAATGATATGCAATGCTGATGAGGCAATGTGTATTGCGGGTGTGTTTGGCGGTGCCAAATCGGGCGTTAGCACGGCTACAAAAAGTATATTTTTAGAGAGCGCTTACTTTAACTCCGTATCGGTACGTAAAACGGCTAAAAGGCACGGCTTAAAAACTGATGCGTCATTCCGCTTTGAGCGCGGTACCGACCCGAATATGACCGTTTTTGCTTTGAAACGTGCGGCTTTGCTTATACAGCAGGTAGCAGGTGGCAAGGTATCGTCAGAGATATTTGACCATTACCCGGCACCGGTAGCGCCGTTTGAGGTAGAGATCACCTACAAAACCATTGACAGGCTGATAGGTAAGGCCATAGGCAAGGATACTATCAAAAGCATCATCACCGCATTGGATATAGCCATAGTGAATGAGACCGAAGACGGTATTTCCCTAAAAGTGCCCCCATACCGTGTAGATGTAACCCGCGATGTGGATGTGGTGGAGGAAATATTGCGCATTTACGGGTATAACAATATTGAGATACCTACGCAGATACGGGCATCGCTAAATAACTCGGTAAGGCCTGAAAAGGATACTGTGCAAAACCATATATCAGACATACTAAGTGCTAACGGCTTTAACGAGATATTGGCTAATTCGTTAACCAAGCTTAGCTACTCTGATGCCC
Source organism: Inquilinus sp. KBS0705 (assembly GCA_005938025.2). Classification (NCBI taxonomy): domain Bacteria; kingdom Pseudomonadati; phylum Pseudomonadota; class Alphaproteobacteria; order Rhodospirillales; family Rhodospirillaceae; genus Inquilinus; species Inquilinus sp. KBS0705. Next base: position 275,905 of record VCCI02000001.1, read on the forward strand.
CCGAACACGCCGTTAAAATAGTGAACCCATTAAGCAGCGATTTGGATGTAATGCGCCAAAGCCTGTTGTTTTCGGGTTTAGAGGCTATCGCTTACAATCAAAACCGCCGTGTTGCCGATTTAAAACTTTACGAATTTGGTAAGATATACAGCTTCGTAGATGGTAAATATATTGAAGCGCAACGCTTTTCGGTTTTCATGACGGGAGCTATCGCCGGCGAGCAGTGGAATCACAAACAAACCGCCGCCGGCTTTTACAACCTAAAGGCGATAGTAGATGGATTACTAAAAAAACTAAACATTACTGATTACACAGTAGACGATACAACCGCCAGCGGGCTTACCTACGGCCTGCAATACCTTCGCGGTAGTAAAGTATTGGTGAGCTTTGGCTCGGTTGCGCCAGCAGCTTTAAAAAAGGCCGATGTAGAGAAGGAAGTGTTTTATGCCGACTTTGATTTTGACGCGATATTAAAGCTGGTTCGCAAAAATGTTATTATTTACCAGGAAGTATCAAAATTTCCTGCCGTAAGGCGCGATTTGAGTATGTTAATAGATAAATCGGTATCATTTGGCCAGTTAAAACAAATAGCGGTAAAAACCGATAAAAAGCTTTTAAAAGAAGTGAACGTATTTGACGTTTACCAGGGCGATAAACTGCCGGAGGGTAAAAAATCGTATGCGCTGAGCTTTATTTTGCAGGACACCGAAAAAACTTTAACAGATAAAGCGATTGATGCCCTGATGCAAAAATTAATTTATAATTTAGGCAAGGAAGCAGGAGCGGAGATAAGGAAGTAAATTCTAAAACTTAAGTTCTAAACTCTAAAATTAGTTTCCTCTGAAACTTAGAGTTTAGTGTTTACTTTTTTAGAATTTAGTATTTAGAGTTTAGAATTTTAATAAATGGCCTCAACAGCAGAACAATTAAATAAAGTTGTAGAAAAAACCGAGCGCTTGATTGAGCTTTGTGCTGCTTTGCAGGAAGAAAATGACCTGCTTAAACTGGAAAGCGAGGCATTAAACGTGGCCCTTAAAGCCAGTACAAACAAAACAAAAGACCTTGAGGAGAAGCTTCGTGTATTGAAGCTGGCAAAGTCGTTTTCAGAAACAAATGAAAAAAGTGTTGACATTAAGCAAAAAATTAACGACTTTGTGCAGGAAATAGATAAGTGTATTGTATTGCTGAAAAAGTAATACAAAAAGTGAAAAGCTCAAATGGGAGAAATCTCAATAAAAATAAATATTGCTGACAGAGTTTACCCCTTAAAGGTAAACATGGAAGAGGAAGAAATTATACGACGGGCAGCCAAACTGATAAACGACCGCATAAAGGAGTATCAGGAAAATTATGCGGTTAGGGATAAACAGGATCTGCTTTCGATGTGTGTGCTGCATTATGCAACATCATCATTAAAGGCAGATAAAAAGGTAACTACAGATGATTCTGAAGTATCGGAAAAGGTTTATCACTTAGATCATTTGCTGACTGAATTTTTTTCTAAACAATAACGTTCTTATACATACAAACAGAGCATTATTAAGATTTAACCGCAGTTAAATTTTAAGTTTCACTATTAAAAACTTAACGCTTCAATATCTACGGATCAAAGAGGCATGCGTTGATCGTGAATTTTACGGTAACCCGTGATTCCTAACCATCCGACCAGAAGTTTTAACAATACATGACACTTAGAAGTTTAGTTGCGGTTTTTTTATTTATATAACCTAAAAGATGAACACATTCTTATACCTGATTATTGGGCTCCTTGTTGGTGTCCCCACCGGCATAGTCATAGGTCGTTTCCTGCTGAGGAAACTTTTTAAAGACCAGGAAATTGGCGCCCAAAACAAAGTAAAAAAGATATTAAAAGAGGCAGAGAACAACGCCGAGATATTAAAGAAGAACCGCCTTTTAGAAGCAAAAGAAAAGTTTTTGCAAATGAAGGCTGAACATGAGCAGGAAATAAATGCTAAAAACAACGTCCTTAACCAGCGCGAGAACGGTATTAAACAAAAGGAGCAATCCTTTAACCAAAAACTGGAGAACTTAAACCGTAAAGAAGCGGAGATTGATGGTGTACGCAAAAAGCTGGAGCAGCAAACCGAAATTGTTATTAAAAAACAAGAAGAGGTTGATATACTTAAAAATCAGCATGTGCAGCAGTTAGAAACCATAGCTGGCCTATCGGCCGAGGATGCTAAAAACCAACTGGTAGATAACCTGCGCGAAGAAGCACGTAGCAAGGCTATGGCGCAAATAAAAGATATTGTTGACGAAGCCAAGCTAACCGCTACCAAAGAAGCTAAAAAGATAGTTATACAAACCATACAGCGTACCGCTACCGAAAGTGCCATTGAGAACACCGTATCAATATTTAATATAGAGAACGACGAGATAAAGGGCCGCATTATTGGTCGCGAGGGACGTAATATACGCGCGCTGGAAGCAGCAACCGGTATAGAAATTATTGTGGATGATACCCCTGAGGCTATTATCCTATCGGGATTTGACCCGGTAAGACGCGAGATTGCCCGTTTGGCTATGCACCGTTTGGTAACAGATGGCCGTATACACCCTGCCCGTATTGAGGAAGTGGTAGCCAAAACTAAAAAGCAGATAGAGGAAGAAATTGTAGAGATAGGCGAACGCACCGTTATCGATCTTGGTATCAACGGGCTTCACCCTGAATTGATAAGAATGGTGGGGCGTATGCGTTACCGTTCGTCATACGGGCAAAACCTGTTGCAGCACTCGCGAGAGGTTGCTAACTTTTGCGCTACTATGGCTGCCGAATTAGGCCTTAACGTAAAACTGGCCAAACGCGCGGGCTTATTGCACGATATTGGTAAAGTACCTGATGATAACCCCGAACTGCCGCACGCTATATTAGGCATGCAACTGGCCGAAAAATATAAAGAACACCCCGAAGTGTGTAACGCCATTGGCGCCCACCACGACGAGGTTGAGATGACATCAATGCTGTCGCCAATCATACAGGTGTGTGACGCTATATCAGGCGCAAGGCCGGGTGCACGCCGCGAGGTGGTAGAAAGTTACATTAAACGCTTAAAAGAGCTTGAGGAGCTTGCATTATCGTACCCTGGCGTCGAAAAAACATTCGCTATACAGGCCGGCCGCGAGCTGCGTGTTGTAGTAGAAAGCGAAAAAATATCTGATGCACAGTCGGAAATACTGGCGGCAGATATATCAAACCGTATACAAACAGAAATGACCTACCCTGGCCAGATAAAGGTGACCGTAATACGCGAAACCCGCTCGGTAGCATTTGCTAAATAATTAAAAGCCTCACCAAACCCTCTCCTCAAGGAGAGGGCTTTTTTGTTTTAGGACCATGGCTAAATCAAATTTTAAAGAAATAAAACTTACTCCAACAGAAGAATTGCGCCCTATAGAGGTGTACTTTAAGCGCCTGGACGATACTCACCAAAACCCAACCAACCGCCTGCTGGCCTGGTTATGTGTGCCCTTGTTGGTATTTGGCCTGTTTGGTATAGCCTGGGGCTTGCCATTCCCTAATTTACAGTTTATGGGGCCTTACAATGTGTATTTTAACTGGGCATCGTTTTTTATAGCGTTCGCGGTATACTTTTACCTTAAACTATCGCCTCTTTTGTCTTATTTCTTTCTGTTTGTGCTAATGGTGTTTAGCTACGGGGTAATGAGGCTTGCCGGATGGCAACAAGCCGGCGGCATACCCTTATGGATATTAAGTTGCTTGATAACACTGTTTGCCTTGGGCGGCCTGTATATAGGTAGCCAAATGGAAGCTAAAAGGCAATCGTTAAAAACTACGGCCGAATTAGTACTCGTTAGCCCACTTTGGGTGCTTTATACCGCATTAAAACGGTTTAAGATAAAGTATTAATCAATGGCAGATATCCTACAGGTTTTTACCCAGTTTCTCTAATATATCCGCAGGTACTTTTTGCAGGTCAAGCACCAGGAAACCATCCAGACAGTCGGCAAACTTAGGGTCGATATTAAAGCTGATGATTTTGGCATTAAGCGCGATATATTGGCGCAGCAGCACGGGCACCTTCATGTTGTGCGTCTCAATTTCCGATATCAGGTTATCCAACCCTTTAAAGCTATCACCGCCCGATAGTAGCAGGTCGGTATCTATATTTTCAAAATTAACCTTAAACTTCTTGCGCGGCTTTACATACTGCGCCATATCGTGGTCAAAATGGTTACGGTTAATATAATCTACGATCAGTGATTTAGAAAACTGCGAGAAGGAGTTGCTGATGCTTACAGGCCCTATCAGGTAACGGTAGCGGGGGTTATCTATCAAGAATTTTAAAATGCCCTTCCACAGTAAAAATAGGGGCAGGGGTTTGGTTTGGTACTCTTTGCGTATCCACGAGCGGCCAAGTTCAAGGCTTTTTTTAAGTACAGGCGTAAACTGTTCCTTTAGCTTAAATAATTCATTTATATAAAAGCCTTTTTTACCAACACCGTAAAATATCTCGTCGCCCAGGCCTATGCGATACGCACCGACTATCATTTTGGCTTCCATATCCCAAATAAACAGGTGATGGTAGTAAATATCGTATTCATCCAGGTCGGTAGCCTTGTTGGTACCTTCGCCCACCTCCCTAAAAGTGATCTCGCGCAGGCGGCCTATCTCGCGTATGGTACAAGGTATCATAGCAGTAGGGGTAATAAACACCTCGTAGTTCTTTTCGGTCCAAACTTTGTAACTCTCACGCAGCGGGGCTATCTCTTTTTCAAGCTTGTCGGCGGTAGTTTCGGGTACAATGGCCTCGGGCAGCTTTTTAATTTTAAATAGATTGCGCGGGTTAAATATCTTCTTTTCCTCTTCAAGCCCTGCGCCTAATGCGTAGGTTTTGGCACGCAGATAGTTTAATATTTTGGTGCTGTTGGTATTGTCGGGGATATCTTCAACCTTTATGGGTTTGCCAATACGCAGTTTAATTGTTTCGCCTTGTTTATTAAACAGCTCTGATGGTAGTTTAGCCGTGCGCAAGGCAGGGTGTATCATGCTAAGCAGGTTAAACAGCAAACCGTTATTGCCATGAAAATAAATAGGCACCACCGGCACTTTAGCCTTAGCTATTATCTTACCTACTACAGGGTGCCAAAGCCTGTCTGTAACCTCTTTTTGCTCTAACTTAAAGGTGGATACCTCGCCAGCCGGGAATATGCCTATAGGCGTTCCGTTATGCAGTAATTCAAGCGTGTTTTTTAGGCCGCTTATGCTTGACGAGTGTTCTACATTTTCAAACGGGTTTACGGCAATAAAGTAATCGCTAAGGTTGGGTATCTTTTTAAGCAGAAAGTTGGCCATCAGTTTAGCATCGGGCCTTACCATGCACAATATCTTTAATAGTACCATACCCTCTATACCGCCGTAGGGGTGGTTTGCAATGGCAATAAAGCTGCCATCTTTGGGTATGTTACGTAACTCACGTTCGTCGAATTCAACTTCGATGCCGCAGCCTTTTAAAATGGCATCAACAAACTCGGGGCCTTGTTTGGGCTGTGCCTGGGCAAACAACTCATTTACCTGGTTAATTTTCATCAGTTCCATCAACAAGGATGCAAGACCGGGCATTTTCAGCTTATCCAGTTTGGTGGCTTTGGCAAATTCTTCGGTGGTTATTATTTTCATCCTGCGTATAAACGGAATAAATATCTCGAAAATTATTTAATTTACCCCCTATTAGGGTATTGTTATGAAAGCGCGCATCAAAAACTACATGTCACTTACCAAAAAGGAGTGGAACGGAATTACTGTGCTGCTGGTATTGATAACTTTGGTATTGGCTGCGCCATATATTTACCAAAGCCTGCGCAAAGATAATACAATAAACCCTAATGAGTTTAATGCGGCTATAGCGCAGTTAAATAATGCTAACAAGGCTAACGTTAAAACAGGTGCAAGTAACAAAGCAGGTACAGGGAAAGCCGCGCCATTTAAAACAAATATTGTGGTTGAGCTTAATTCGGCAGATTCGGCCGGGCTTACAAGGGTGGTGGGCATAGGCCCCTCATTTGCCAAACGTATTATTTACTACCGCGAAAGATTAGGCGGCTTTGTAAATAAAGAACAGCTAAAAGAAGTATATGGCCTTGATGAGTTGAAATATAACGAAATAAAAGACCAGCTAAAAGTTAACCCCTCACGCATCCGTAAAGTAAACATTAACACTATTACTTTTGATAAGCTAAGGCTGATGCCTTACTTAAATTATAAACAGGTAAACGCCATAATTGAATATCGCAAACAGCATGGCGAGTATACTAATATCTCCGACTTGCAAAATATTGCCATTATTGATGATGGAATTTTGCGTAAAATTGAGCCTTATTTAAGTTTTAAATGATAGAGCAGCAAATAAAGAGCGCTATTCGCGATGTGCACGATTTCCCGAAACCGGGTATTGTATTTAAAGATATCACACCTATTTTAAAAGACCCGGCTTTGTGCCAAAACATTGTGGACGCCTTTGCCGAGGGGTTGAAAGATATCGCCATTGATGCTGTTGCGGGGGTAGAAAGCCGCGGGTTTTTATTCGGATTAACCTTAGCTACCCGCTTAGGTGTCCCTTTTATACCTGTGCGTAAGGCTGGTAAGCTGCCCCATGCCATTAAACAAAAGGTATACGAATTAGAATATGGCACCGCCACTATTGAAATACACACTGATGCCTTTAAACCCGGCGACAGGATATTAATACACGACGACCTTTTAGCAACGGGAGGCACAGTTACGGCAACCAGCCAATTGGTGCAGGAGATGGGTGGTATAGTTGCCGGTTTTAGTTTTGTTGTGGGTCTTGGCTTTTTAAAAGGCTTACAGAAGATATCGCCTATAACTAATAATGTTTTGGTGTTAGCTAATTATCAATAAAACAGGCCAACTACTTATAATAAAGCATTATATTTTTTTAACACTATTTTCCAAAAAACCCTTAATGCAGGTCAATTTAGCGGTTTTTGTATTATAAAAAATCAATAAACTTTTTAAAAGATAGGCTGCGCAGTAAAACTGTTATAATTTCATCAAAAATATACGAAGGCTAAAACCGGCTTTTGTACAAAGTTAAATGTAATACCAATACGCATTTAATAATTTGATAAACCATTATTACAAAATGAACTGTATTAAACGCTGCCTTATTGCTGTAACTTTTATTGCTGTTACACAGCCTGTATTTGCCCAAAGCCCGGTTAAAAAAGTAGGCAAGGTTACAGGTGTAACGATTAACAACCAGGAAATTGCCATCACTACCGAAAATGCTTTTGTAAAGCTAATGGTTTACAGCCCCAACATTATAAGGGTGCGTATGGATAAAAAGGAGTTGGGCGAAGATTTCTCCTATGCCGTTATTGCACAGCCCGTAACTACCAAAGTAAGTGTTACCCAAAATAACGATGAGATAAACCTTACAACCGACTCGCTTAGGGTAAACATCCGCAAAAACCCGTATCAAATAACTTTTAGCAATTTAGCGGGCGAGGTAATTAACCAGGACGAGCCGGGATTAACAACTTCATGGGTAAACGAATCGGTGACCACTTACAAAAAAATGCAGGATGGTGAGCATTTTATTGGCCTCGGCGAAAAAACAGGCCCGTTGGACCGTAAAGGCAATGCCTACACCAACTGGAACAGCGATACCTATGCATATACAACCGGGCAGGACCCCATATACTCTACCATACCGTTTTATATAGGTGTGCACCATAATGTTAACTACGGTATATTTATGGATAACACCTGGCAAAGCGATTTTAATTTTGGTGCCAGTAACAATAGGTTCTCCAGTTTCGGCGCTAAGGGCGGCGAAATGAATTATTACCTTATTTATCATAAGCGTTTAGCAGATATCATTACATCGTACACCAGCCTTACGGGCCGTATGAAAATGCCGCCGCTTTGGAGCCTGGGCTATCAGCAAAACCGTTATAGCTATTACCCACAGGCAGAGGTTTTCCGCATAGCTGAAACCCTGCGCGAGAAAAAGATACCTGCAGACGGCATCACCTTAGATATACACTACATGGATGCCTACAAGGTGTTTTCGTGGAATAAGGACCGTTTCCCCGATCCGCAAGGCATGACTAAAAAGCTAAATGCAATGGGCTTTAAAGTTACTTTAATTGTAGACCCCGGTATTAAGGTGGAGCCTGGCTACGGTGTTTACGACAGAGGATTAAAAGAAAACATTTTTGCAAAGTATCCTGATAGTACTAATTATACTGGGCAAGTTTGGCCCGGCTGGTGCAACTTTCCTGATTTTACTAACCCAAAAGGCCGCGCATGGTGGGGTAGCGAGCTTAAGCAGTATGCAAGCCAGGGCATAAGCGGTATATGGAATGATATGAACGAATTTTCGACATGGGGGCAAAAAGCACCGGATAATATATTGTTTAATTATGAGGGTAAGATAGCCTCCCATCCGCAAATACATAATGTGTATGGTTTAGAGATGATACGGTCGAGCTATGAGGGGTATAAAGCTGCACGTGATAATAAGCGCCCTTTTATTTTAACCCGGTCGGGCTATGCAGGTTTGCAGCGCTATGCAGCTATGTGGACAGGAGATAACCGTGCCGAAAATGACCACATGCTATTAGGCGTAAGGTTATTAAATAGTCTTGGTTTAAGCGGTGTACCGTTCACGGGGATGGATGTAGGAGGCTTTACCGGCGGTGCATCGCCATCACTATATGCCAGGTGGATGCAGATCGGTGCTTTCAACCCATATTTCCGTAACCACTCGGGTATCAATTCAAAAGCATCCGAGCCATGGGCATACGGAGAAGAGGTTTTAGAGATAACCCGTAATTACATTAACCTGCGTTATAAATTACTGCCTTACCTGTATTCTACCTTTTACGAGGCTACCCAAACAGGTAAACCGGTTATGCGATCGTTAACTATTGATTATACACACGATGAAAACGTGTATAACGGGCTTTACGAAAACCAGTATATGTTTGGCGGCTCGTTTTTGGTTTTTGCGTTTGATGGAGTAACCAATTATGGTAAACTATATTTCCCGGCAGGCAAATGGTATAATTTGTATAGCGGCGAGGTGCAGCAAGGCAATCAAAAAGTAGCAATGGACCTGGGTATGGCAAAATTACCTGTCTATGTTAAAGAAAGCAGTATTATACCGATGCAATCGTTAATACAAACCACTATAGAAAAGCCTACTGATACCTTGTATTTACATGTTTATAAGGGCGATATTAACAACAAGTTTGTTTATTATGAAGACGACGGAGAAAGCTTTGACTATGAAAAAGGTGACTTTTACAAAAGAACAATTAGCTATGATCCGGCTAAAAAGCTGATCACCTTTGGCAAGGCAGAAGGGGCGGCAAAATCGAAATTCAACACCATAAAACTAATGCTGCATGGCTTTGCCGATAATTTGGCGACTAAACTTAACGGTAAGTCTAGCCAGGTAGTTAATGATTTTCAGGCATTGCTGGTACCTATATCAAGGTTTGACCCTACCGGTTTTTCGAACCCTGTAGAAGGTGAAAAGATAAAAAGCATGGTATTAAAGAACGATAGCAACCAGTTTAGTATTAGCTATTAGTTTTAAAGAATTTTAAGTGAACTTATATTAGCCTGTAGCTTATTTATAAGCCACAGGCTTTTTTTTTAAGGTTTTGGTAATAATGTTGGCTTTATTATAATTTCGACGGATAATTAGTAATATTACAATCAGGAAGATTTACCTGTTAATCTAAAATTAAACCTACCGAAAATTACGCGTATGAGGTTGTTGGACAATATTTTCCAACTTCGATTATTATTGTTCCTTAACGGGATTTTTTTGGTTTAATTTATAGTTATTAACTTTCGCCCCTGTTTGTAACCACTATATGAGACTATTTTTGCGGTGTATATTTATTCTGTTTTTGGTATTTCCATCAGCACTTAAAGCTGATAATACCGACAGCCTGCTTACCGTACTAAAAACAGAGATAGCCAGGAAAAACATATACGATAATGCAAAAAAGGCGCGTATTCAAAAGCTAAAACAGCTACAGCACAGCCTTTCAAAAACAGATTACTCGAGGCAGTACGATGTATCCCTTAAGTTGTACGACGAATATAAATCTTACCAGTACGATTCGGCCTATGTGTATGTAAACAAGCTTAAAAACATAAGCCTATCCATGAACGATATGGCGAGGGCGTATTACAGCCAGATTAAGCTTGGTTTTATTTTGCTTTCGTCGGGTATGTTCAAGGAGACCTTCGATAGCATGCGCATGGTAAACGTAAAAATGCTTACCGACTCGATGAAGGTAGAGTATTACTTTATTATGTATCGTTGCAACAGCGATTTAGCCAAGTATAACAGCGATAAATATTTTACGCCCGATTATATAAAAGCAGCTCTTACTTATATCGACTCGGCAATTACTGTAAGTAAGCCCGGCTCGGTTGACGAAATATACTTTAAAGGCTTAAAGCATATTGCAAGTAATGATAATTTTAGTGGCTCGCAGGAACTTAATAAGCTAATAGCTGCCAATGCGCCAATATCTATGCATCTGCGCGCCATGATTACGTGTTCGTTAGGGCAAATTTATATTAACAGCGATGACAAGGAGAGTGGTATAAACTTATTGATACAATCGGCCATTGCCGATATAAAGTCGTCTACTAAAGAAACGGTTGCACTATTCTCACTTGCCGAACAGTTATACAAATCTGGCAATATAAAAGATGCTTACACTTTTATACAATTGGCTAAGGCGGATGCCGATTTTTATGGAGCCCGGCAGCGTAAAATACAAATAGGGGCGATACTGCCATTAATAGCCGCCGAAGAGTTGAATCACTCGGAGAGCGAAAAAAACCGGATAATAGTTTACCTGCTCGCCATCACAGCGCTGGCATCGTTAGTTATATTGTTTTTAATAATGATATATAAGCAATTAGGCAAGCTTAAGCATAAAGAGAAGATAATTGAAGAGCAGAACGTACAGCTAAAAGAGATCAATCACCGCCTTAGCGAGGATGCGCATATTAAAGAAGAATATATAGGGCAGTTTTTTAAGATCATATCAAGCTATATTTTAAAGCTCGAAAAGCTGAAAATGTCAGTAGATACCAAACTATCCATTAAAAAGTACGATGATATAAGGCTTATTATTAATGGTATTAATATCAAAAAGGAGCGTGAAGCACTTTATTACAGCTTCGACCACATTTTTTTAAAGATATTCCCCAACTTTATTTCGGTATTCAATTCCCAGTTTGAAGAGAAAGATCAAATATGGCCCCACGAAAACGAAGTGCTAAATACAGACTTGCGCATATTTGCACTGATACGCATGGGTATTGATGATAATGAAACTATCGCCAAAATATTAGAATACTCGGTAAATACTATTTATGTATACAAAATGCGTATCAAAGCCAAGTCTAAAAACCCCGAACTATTTGAACAGTGTATTATGGACATTAAGGCTGTAAATACACTTGATTAATTTAGCAATGCAAGCGCCGCAATTGCATACTTTAAAAACTTTTTAATGTACTATTTTAACCATTATCAGATAAAAAAAGGTAAAAAACGCTTATATTTTTTAGGGGTATATTTTATTTAACTATCTGATTTTAAGTTATTTATTAAAATAAAATCGTATATTTTTTTGAAAATAACTAAAACTAATAGGGAATAAAGCGCAGGACACACATCTTTGTATAGATATAAAAGTGTTTAATAAGTTTAGCGCTTTGTATTTTGAGCCTTAAGGCCATAAACCAATTTATAACCGATACTTAAGTTTACTTTATTTAAACCCGGGTTAACCCTGCTGTAAAAAACTGAATTGTTGATTTTACGCAAGTAAGTTTAACCGGAAACATTTAGAAGTATTAAAGACCTTTATATAACCAATTTTTAATTAAACCACAAACTATGCAATTTAAACACTTACTCGCATTATGTTTTCTTGCTTTAACCTGCCTTTTTGTTGAGCCGGCATTAGCTCAAAATAAAGTGATAACAGGTAAAGTGACTGACAAAAAAGACGGGTCGCCTTTAATAGGTGTATCTGTAGGCGCTGCCGGCGGTAACGGTACGCTAACAAGCGTTGATGGTACATTCAGATTATCTGTACCTGCCAACACTACCAGTCTTACCTTAACCTACATCGGCTACAAGTCAACTACAGTTACACTTGATGGCCAAACATCATTAAGTGTTACTATGGAATCGGCCAGTACCAGCCTTAACGAGGTTGTAGTAATTGGTTACGGTACCCAGCGCGTGCGCGATGCTACGGGTTCGGTATCATCAGTAGGCCAAAAAGATTTTAACAAGGGGGTTATTGCTACTCCTGACCAGTTATTACAAGGCCGTATTGCTGGTGTACAGGTAACCCCTTCAAGTGGCGAGCCTGGTGCAGGTGCAACTGTAAACATCCGTGGTGCAGGTTCTATCCGTGCTGGTGATGGCCCGCTTTATGTTGTTGATGGTATTCCTTTAGATAATGGTGGTGCTGCATCTGGTGGCTATGGCGTTGGTGCCGGTAGTTCATCTGCACGTAACCCATTATCATTCCTTAATCCAAATGACATCGAAAACATTAGTATATTAAAAGATGCATCATCTGCAGCAATCTACGGTTCACGTGGTGCTAATGGTGTTATTTTAATTACTACCCGTAAAGGCCGTAAAGGTCAGGGCATCCAGTTTTCTGCAAATACAAGTATTGCCAATACTGCTAAACGTTACGATTTGTTAAACCGCGATGAATTTTTAAAAGCGGTGGCAAGTGTAGGCGCTAATGCTGGTCCATCATCAGCAGGTGGTGTTGATTACGGAGGTAACACCGATTGGCAAAAACAAATTTACCGCACTGCAGTATCTCAAAACTATAACTTAGGTTTTGGTGGCGCAAGCAACTCTGGCGGTAACTACCGTGCTTCAATTGGTTATGACGACCAACAAGGTATAGTTCAAAACTCTGCACTAAAACGTCTAAATGCACGTATCAATGCATCACAGGCATTTTTTGGCGAGCGTTTAAGATTCGATCTGCAATCATCTTTTTCAAATGTTAAAGATCAGTTTGCTCCTATTACTAATAACGCAGGTTTTAACGGTAGTTTGGTTGGTGCTGCATTGCAGTTAAACCCTACAGCCCCTGTTTATGATGATAAAGGAAGATTTTTTAACTTAAACGGTTACAATTCTGATGGTTATCCAAATGGTAACAGCTTCCGTAACCCGGTATCGTTGTTAAAACAAATTGATGACAGGGATAACATTAACCGCTACTTGAATAACTTATCAATGACCTTAAGATTAGCTGAAGGCTTATCATACAAAGGCAATATTGGTGCTGATATATCAAACGGTTTAAGAAAAACTTTTTATGACCCTAAAATAGTTGGTTACACCGATGCTATTGGTATTAGGCAAGTAAACTTCCCTTCACCAACAGGTAATGGTACAGGCATCTATCAGTACAACCAGATCAGGAACTATACTACTGAGCATACTGTAAACTATGATAAGAAGTGGAAAGATAACAGCTCGTTAACCGCGTTAGTAGGTTACTCTTACCAAACATTTAAAACATTAAACCGTAATGAATTTGGTTTCGGTACTTCACAACCGGGGGTTTTAGTAAAAGATTACAACGACTTTAAAACACACTTGCCTTACCCGGTAGGTGATACATCAAGCTACAGGTTGCAATCGTATTTTGCACGTGTTAACTATTCTTATAAAGATCGTTACATCTTAACCGGTACAATTCGCCGTGATGGTTCAACCCGTTTTGGTGCAAATAACAAATATGGTAACTTCCCGGCTTTGGCAGCTAAATGGCGCATCAGCAATGAAAGCTTTATGCCTAAAGCAGGTTTCTTTGAAGATTTGGGCTTACGTTTAAACTACGGCCAAACTGGTTACCAGGAAATTCCGTCTTACGCCTCTTTAGATGTTCAGCAACAGCAGAACTTCCCGGGTACTTCGGTTGCTCAGTTATATCAGGGTAACCCTAACCTTAAATGGCAAACCAATACCACTTATGGTGCAGGTTTAGACTTCACTATACTTGCAGGTCGTTTAAGCGGTACAGTAGATTATTTTAACAAGTCAATTAAAGACCTTTTATTCTTCCAGGATATTGCGCAGCCATCTTTGTCATCAAGGATATATGTTAACCTGCCTGCAAAAGTAAATAATAAAGGTGTCGAGGTTACATTAAACTATGCAGCTGTTAAAGGCAATAAATTTACCTGGGATATTGGTTATAACATGACCCTGATCAAAAGCAGTGTAGAAAACTTTGTTGGTCGTAGCATCGTAACAGGTAACATTGATGGTCAAGGTTTATCTGGTGCTTATGCGCAAATTATTGCTAATGGCTATCCGCTTTTCAGCTTTAATGTACCAAACTACGCTGGTTTAGATGCTAATGGTTTCGGTATCTACCCTCAGGGTATTGACGTACTGACCATACAAGGTAGCCCTAACCCTAAATTTACCGCTGGTTTAACCAACAACTTTAATTATGGTAACTGGAACCTGAGCTTTTTCTTAAACGCTGCAACAGGTTTCCAAATTTACAATAACACTGCAAATGCTTTCTTCTATAAAGGCAACCTTGTAAGCGGTCGTAACGTAACTAAAGAAGTAGCTGCAACCAACGAAAGCCCGCTTAACTCTGGTGAAGTATCAACCCGTTTCTTAGAGAAAGGAGATTTCTTAAGACTAAGCAACGCAACTGTAGGTTATACATTCCCGGTTAAAGGTGCTACATTTAAATCATTAAGGGTATCTTTAACAGGCCAAAACCTGTTCCTGATCACCAGCTATAGTGGTTTAGATCCGGAGGTTAATACAGATAAATCAAGAAACGATGTTGCTTCACGAGGTATTGATTATACATCATATCCAAAAGCACGTATTTTTACATTAGGATTAAACGCAAGTTTTTAAATAAAATATTAGTATGAAAAAAATAGCTACAAGAGCAGTTGTGTGCGGATTAGTGCTTCTAACTGCCGCAGGCTGTGCAAAATTAGACGAGAAGCTTTATGGCTCAAAGTCATTGGTTGATCCAAACGCTCCATCGAGTTCAGCAGATTTAAACGGTGTTTATTCGCAACTTTATGGGCAAACAGATCAAGCGAATACTTACGCTTTGCAAGAGCACCCAACAGATGAAATGATGGGCCCAACACGTGGTACCGACTGGGGTGATTTTGGTACATGGCGTAAACTGCATACGCACACCTGGACTGCAACACACAACCAGGTAAATGATACCTGGGATCAGTTGAATATTGGTGTATTTCGTGCAACACAGGTAATTACGAAGGCTACTGATAATAAAATTAAAGCAGAGGCAAGCTTTCTGCGTGCATATTTTATGTTTCAGATAGTGGATCTTTACGGACAGGCACCATTCCGTGACCCGGCTGGTTCGGTAACTTCAATACCAACAGTAATGTCGAGACCTGAAGCCACCGCATT
This sequence comes from Inquilinus sp. KBS0705, assembly GCA_005938025.2. Taxonomy (NCBI): domain Bacteria; kingdom Pseudomonadati; phylum Pseudomonadota; class Alphaproteobacteria; order Rhodospirillales; family Rhodospirillaceae; genus Inquilinus; species Inquilinus sp. KBS0705. The sequence goes on from VCCI02000001.1 coordinate 291,426, forward strand.
TATCATTAAAGATCTGGAGTTTGCAGAAGCAAACTTACTGGCAGGTAGCCCAACAGCAAGCATTGGCGTTGCTAATAAAGCAGCTGCACAGGCATTGTTAGCCAAGGTATACCTAAACAAAGCTGTATATACATCAGCTACCGTTGGTGGCCCGTTCACTTTTGCAAAAGCAGATATGGATAAGGTTATAGAATATGCCAATAAAGTAACTGCTGCTGGTTATACTTTAGAGCCGGCAGGTAAATACTTCCAGGATTTTGCATGGGATAACACCGAACAATCTAAAGGTAATATTTTTGGTTTTGCAAATTCAACAACAAGCGCACCTGCATCAGCAAAAAACCGCTGGAGAATGGGCTTGCATTACAACCAAACACCTGATGGCTGGAATGGCTTTACTACACTTGCCGACTTTTATAACTCTTTTGAAAGTGGTGATGAGCGTAAAGGTGTAGCTTACCCAGGCTTAACAGATAAAATTGGTTTAAGGGCAGGTTTTGCTGTAGGCCAGCAATATGGCCCGGGTGGTGTTGCGTTAAAACAGCGTGGCGGTCAACCATTGGTGTTTACACCTAATGTTAACCTAAACTTCTCTACAGAAGCACAAGGTATCCGCGTATTTAAATACTTCCCTCAGCCATCTGCAAATAATACAGTTAATGACGATAACTCAGCAAACGATTACGTCATCTTACGTTATGCAGATGTTGTATTAGAAAAAGCAGAAGCTATTATGCGTGGCGGTACCGACCCAATGGGCCAAACTGCATTGCAATTGGTTAATGCAATTCGTACACCACGTGGTGCAGCTCCGGCAACATCAGTTACTCCGGTAAGTCTGCTTGCCGAAAGAGGCCGTGAATTGTACTGGGAAGGCTGGAGAAGAAATGACCAGATCCGTTTCGAAAAATTCAACGATCCGGTTGATCAGCGTCCTAATGCATCTGATAAAACACGTACTTTGTATCCAATCCCACAACGTGCGGTTGATACTAACCCTAACTTAAAACAAAACCCAGGTTATTAATTAAACAGGTTTCAATTAGTTATATTTGATTTTAAACGTAGCGAAGAAATTCGCTACGTTTGTTTTTTGTAACCCCTGCAAATGCCTAAAATATTTAAACTATTATCGCTTTTCATCCTTTTAAGCATATTAACGTCGTGCCATAAGGATACGGTGCAAAATCCATTATTTACTATTCAGGATAATAGTAAGCTTGGTGTTAATTTCGTAAATAAATTAAACGAGCAGGACCGTACCAACGTCTTTACATTTCGTAATTATTACAACGGTGGTGGCGTAGCTATTGGCGATATTAATAACGATGGCTTAAATGATATTTACCTAACCTCAAACCAGGGGGGTAACCAGCTATACTTAAATAAGGGCAACTGGCAATTTGAAGATATTACCCCAAAAGCAGGGGTAAAAGGCACCAAGTATTGGAGCACAGGCGTCACGATGGTTGATATAAATGGCGACGGCTGGCTTGATATTTATGTGTGCCATAGCGGTAATATAATTGACCGTAAAGGGAATGAACTTTTTATAAACCAACACAACGGTACATTTAAAGAAGAGGCAGAGAAATACGGCCTGGTTGATAATGGCCTGTCTACCCAATCTATATTTTTTGATTACGATAACGACGGCGACCTTGATTGTTTTATACTAAACAACTCGTTTAGGCCGATAGGCTCATTTGATTTTAATAAAAATTTACGGGCCGTGGTCGACCCATTGGGCGGTGCACGTTTATACCGTAACGATGGCGGGCATTTTGTGAATGTAACCGGGCAGGCTGGTATATTTTCGAGCGATATAGGCTTTGGGCTTGGGGTATCTGTATGCGATGTTAATAACGATGGATATCCTGATATGTATGTATCTAATGATTTTTTTGAGCGCGATTATCTTTACATCAATCAGCATAACGGTACTTTTAAAGAAGATATACAAAACGAAACCGGCCATTTGAGCCTTGCATCAATGGGTTCTGATATTGCTGATATTAACAATGACGGCAATTTTGACATTTTTACCACCGAGATGTTGCCTGAGGGTGATAAGCGGTTAAAGCAAATGACATCATTTGAATCGTTTGATGTGATCAAATTAAAACAGCATGATGGTTATTTTAACCAGTTTATGCAAAATTGCCTGCAGCTAAATAATGGCGACGGCACTTTCTCTGAAGTGGCGTTTAAAGCGGGAGTAAGCGCAACAGACTGGAGTTGGGGGGCGCTATTTTTTGATATGGATAACGATGGCTGGAAAGATATTTTTGTATCAAACGGTATATATAAAGATCTGACCGATCAGGACTACATTGAATTTTTGGGCAACAGGGAAAACATGGATAAAATTGCCCAAAAGCGAACTTTTGATTATAAAGATTTTACCAACAAAATGGTTTCTACACCATTGGTTAATTACGCCTATTCAAATAACCACGACCTAACGTTTACTAACAAGGTTCACGACTTTGGGTTAGATCAGCCATCGTTTAGCAATGGTGCTGCCTACGGCGATCTGGACGGCGATGGAGATAACGATCTTGTTGTAAATAATGTAAATACACCGTTATTTATTTATAAAAGCAATGCCGAAAAGCTGCACAACAGCTATATTCAAGTTAAACTGCAGGGAACAGGGCTTAACCACTTTGGGGTTGGTGCAACCATTAAAGCCTTTGCTAAAGGCAGCAGCTTTGTGTATTACCAGCAGCCAACAAGGGGTTTCCAAAGCAGTACATCTCCAAATTTAATTACTATTGGTTTGGGTAAAACTAAAGTTGTGGACTCGCTAAAGGTGATATGGCCCGGGGGTAAGTACCAGGTATTAAAAAATGTTAAGCCTAACAAAGTTTACACCGTTAACATTACTGATGCTAAGATAACCTATGATTTTACACACAAACCTGTAGCACCTATTTTTGTAGAAACTGAGCAAACGCTTTTTGATTCGATACCAAAACATACGGAAGACAGCTTCATAGACTTTGATAACGAACGCCTGATGCTGCAAATGCTATCGACAGAAAACCCGTATATGGCAAAGGGCGATATTAATAACGATGGGTTAGACGATTTTTATTTTGGCAATTCTAAAGATTCTCCTGCGGCTATCTATATCCAGCAAAAAAACGGACACTTTAAACAATATATCCCCGATGACTTAGCTAAACAAACATACTTGGAAAATGCAGGAGCAGCTTTTGGCGATTTCGACGGCGACGGCGATCAGGATCTTATTATTGGTGTTGGTGGCAATGCCGACGAAGATGGAACCAATATTTATTATCCGCGGTTTTACGAAAACGACGGCAAGGGTAATTTACACCGCAACGCGCAAAAGGCTATACGCATAGCCGTTAATGCATCAGTAATACAGGCCTGCGATTATGATAAAGACGGCCACCCCGATCTATTTATAGGCGGGCGCAGCGTTCCCGGCACTTATGGAGCCTCGCCATCATCGTATGTTTTGCATAATGATGGGCATGGTAACTTTACAGATGTATCTGCACAAATTTTGGGTAAAGATAACAAGCTGGGCATGGTAACCGCAGCTCAATGGGCAGATCTGGATAACAATGGCTACCCTGATCTGGTAGTTGCGGGTAACTGGATGGGTATTAAAATATACAAAAACAGTAAAGGTAAATTTAGCTATGATAAGCAGTTGGATAATTATAAAGGTTGGTGGGGCAGTTTACAAATTGCCGATATAAATGGCGATGGTAAATTAGATATCCTGGCGGGTAACATTGGCCTAAATTCAAAATTCAGGGCGACAGAAAAAGAACCAATGAAGATATACGTTAAGGATTTTGATAAAAATGGCACCAAAGAATGTATCACATCTATTTACCGTACAGACCATACAGCCTACGTTTTTCATATGAAACCAGATTTGGTTGGCCAGATGCCAATACTTAAAAAGAAATACTTAAAGTATACCGATTATGCGGGTAAGCCGTTTAACCAGGTATTTTCAGATGAAGATTTAGCAGGTGCCGAACAGCACGAAATGAATTATCTGGCATCGGCAGTGTTTATAAATAGCGGTAACACAAATTTTACCATTCAACCGTTCCCATATAATGCGCAACTATCTAATGTGGGCACTATATTGTGCGATGATTTTGATAATACCGGCAAACCATCTATATTTTTAGCGGGCAACTTTTACGGCTTTAAACCCGAAGTAGGGCGTTTAGATGCCAGCTACGGACAAATTTATAAATATACAAGTAAGGGGTTTATGTATATTTCACCTGCTAAAAGCGGTATTAAATTAAATGCACAGGTACGCTCATCGTTGATGATAAAGAACAGCGCAGGCAAAAAATACTACCTGTTTGGTATAAATGATGACAAGCTTAAGGCTTATAAACTACGTTAAGCTTAACATGCTAAACTATAACTTTTACAAATATTCAAAAATTTGCTGCCTGTTAATGGCAGTGTGTGCTTTATTGGGTGCGTGCAAATCAAAACTGCCCGGCGATGGTATATTTAAACTGCTACCCGCCCAGGAAAGTCACGTAGATTTTGTAAATAAAAACATAGCTACCGACTCTGTTAATATACTTGATTACCTATATTTTTATAATGGTGCCGGTGTAGCAACAGCCGATTTTAATAACGATGGTTTACAGGATATTTACTTTGTATCTAACCAGGGCTCTAATAAATTATACTTAAACAAGGGCGGCTTAAAGTTTGAAGATGTTACTGAAAAGGCGGGGATGGCCGGTACCGGTAACTGGAAGACTGGTGTAACTGTAGTAGATGTAAATGGCGACGGTTATAAAGATATTTACTTAAGCGTAGTAGCTAACTACAAAGGCTTTAAAGGTAAAAACCAGCTGTTTATTAACAACGGAAATATGACTTTTACAGAGTCGGCGGCTAAGTATGGGCTGGATTTTTCAGGTTTTTCTACACAGGCTTCATTTTTTGATTATGATAAGGATGGCGACCTCGATATGTTCCTGCTTACGTCGTCTGTACATAGTAATGATACTTACGGTGACTCGACTTTGCGCACCAAGGTAAGCCACGATGCCGGCGACCATTTGTTTAGGAACGACGGCGGGCATTTTATCGATGTTACCACAACATCGGGCATATATGCTGCACCAATAGGTTACGGGCTGGGTGTTAGTGTAGGCGATTTAAATAACGATGGTTGGGATGATATTTATGTAAGTAATGATTTTTTTGAGCAGGATTACTATTACTTAAATCAGCACGACGGTACTTTCAAGGAAGAGTTAAGATCAGCCTTTGGCCATACCAGCTTATTCTCGATGGGTAATACACTCGCCGATGTAAATAAAGATGGGCACCTGGATGTGATCAGTACGGATATGTTACCCGAGGATATAAAAGCGCTTAGGTCAACCATAAACGATGAACCTTTGGATATTTATAATCAGGAGGTAAATGCAGGTTATTATTACCAATACTCAAAAAACAGCCTACAGCTTAATGTTGGTAATGGTAAAAAGTTTGTTGATATAAGCTTGTACGCGGGTATGTCGGCAACGGATTGGACTTGGTCGCCGTTGGTGAATGATTATGATATGGATGGTCGTAAGGACATGTTCTTTTCTAACGGGATAAAAAAGCGCTTAAACGACATGGATTACCTGAAATATCTTGGCGATCCGAACGTGATAAAGGATTTTAAAACCAGCCGTTTTTTCGACAGGGAAAAAATAAACCTGATGCCCGATGGGCAGGTGCATAACTATCTGTATCACGGTACCGGCGATTTAAAGTTTAACGATGTATCAGTAGGGAACGATATGGGTAATGCTTCCATATCATCAGGCTCAGTAGCAGTAGATCTGGATAATGACGGCGATATGGAATTGGTCACCAATAATATGGATGAGCCGGCATTTATCTACCAAAACCTTACGATGGAAAAGCAGAAAGACAAAAAGCCTGCTTACCTTAAGTTTAGCGTGAAATATACTGCTGCTAACCGCGATGGCATAGGAACAAAATTTTTCCTGAGATCGTTACAGCAGATAGATCATCAGGAGATACAAACCAGTACAGCTTTTGAAAGTACGCAGGGTTTAAATGTGCAGTTCACCTTTTTGCCCAACGATAAACCGGTTGAATTGATGGTGCTTTGGCCTGATAACACTTACCAGGTTATAAAAAACTTTGTTCTTAACAAGCAAACTGTAATAACCTATAACAAAAGCCAGGCACAAACCACTACTGATGTTGCAGGCCTTATAAATAGTTATATCGATAATAAAAAACAGCTGAATAGTGTAGAGGTGAAAACCACCAAAATAGCTGATGTTGCGGTATACGAAACCCCCGATTTTAATTACTCAAATCTTTTACCGCATACTTATTTGCCACATACTGCCGCTGTAGCCGTCGGCGATGCCAATAACGATGGTATAGACGATATTTACATAGGTAATATAGCGGGCGGCGAAAAATATATTTTGCAGGGCACAAAAAGCGGCAACTTCACAAAAGTTGCAGTTGATGCCTTTACGCCTTTTAAAGATACAGGCGATACGCAAGCGCAATGGGCCGACATCAACAATGATGGATTGCCCGACTTGATAGTGATAAGTGCTAACCATCCCTTTGCCGAACCGGGGAAACGAATTGAACCCCGCCTTTACATAAACAAAGGCAATTTTAAATTTGAATACAAAGCATTGCCGAAAGCCAATTCATTACTATCAAAAATATTTGTTTATGATTTTGATGGCGATGGCAAAAACGACATTTTTTTAAGCAGTAGTGTATCATTTACCAATTATACCCAACCAGCTACATCTGTTGTAATGCTAAACAAAGGCGATGGTAACTTCGCTTTAGCACCTAAGGCTGCTTACGCACAACTTACAGGTATTAATTACGTAACTAATATTACTGCAACAGATATCGACCGTAATGGTAAGGCCGATATTGTAGTAAGTTCCGAATGGAACCCGGTACAGATATTTTTAAATAAAAATAACAAGCTGGTCAAATTCTCATCAACCTTATTAGAAGATGAAAGGGGATGGTGGCAATCTGCGGTTATAGCGGATATAGACGGCGATGGTAAGGCCGACCTGCTTGCGGGTAACTGGGGCGAAAACAGCAAGTATAATGTTAACCATCAGCAACCACTATACGGCTATAATAACGATTTGGACGGAGACGGTAAAAATGACCTGATCGTATCTTACTTTTTTAAAGGGAAATACTACCCCTTTAGGCCAAAAAATGATCTTGAACAGGAACTGCCTTATATCAAAAAAGAGTTTTTAAGCTTCCAGAAAATGGCCGACAAAACCACCGAAGAGATATTTAAAGATAAACTTACCGATAGCGGCCGTTTAGTTGCCAACCAGTTCAAAAGCATATTTATAAGCGATATTTTGCATGCTAAAACTGTTACCGCATTGCCATACTTATATCAGCAAGCGCCAATACTGTCAATAACGCCGCTTAATAATAACCAAAATGATTTTTTACTTAATGGCAACTTTTGGGGTGTAGTACCGTACGAAGGTAAGTATGATGCCCTGGGCCTGGTTGCTATGCATTACGATAAAGCAGCAAAACAGTTTGCCATGCCCGAGTATTGGATAAATCCGCATTTGAATTTTCAGGAGATAGGTTACCTGCAGCCATGTAAAACCGCTGCCGGGCTTGGTTATATAGTGGCTACTTACGAAGGTAAGCTGCTATTAGTAACTAAATAAGTCATTTAAAAAATTGGCCAATAAATCTGGGTTATCCACTTTGCTGTGTCTGGCTCGGCTATTCTATCGGTAATTATTAATTCAAATGGCATTGCTGGTGAAACAAGGGCATGATCTTTTTGATAGTTTTTAAGCTGCTGAAATGCATTGTCTATGTTACCCCTGCCGCCTTTAACATCAGCCTCGAGTATGTTGCCACCCTTAACCATGTTATTTATTACGGTACCGGTATCCGGAACAATTGTTTTATTAATTGGTATTGCTGCCATTACATGGTATTCGTTATCTATAGGTGTAATGTTAAGCATTGGCTTGTTGGTTTCGTTAACGCCTTTTGCCTTTATTTGCAATTTAAGGTCGGCTATCATTTTATAAATAATCGCTGTAGTAGGGTAAGTAGGGGTGATCATATTCTTGGCAAGCAATATAGGATCGTTAATTTTCTTTAGGTTAACCTTTATGCCATACACATTGGTATCGGTTTGCATAAAACGCTTAAAGTTTTCCAATATGGCGGTCATACCATTAGCCGTGTTTTTTATCCGTATAAATTCAGCTATTCGTGTAAAGGGATTTGTGCTGCTTTGCATTTGCGCATACCAGGTTACCTTCGTAGCCCCGTCATCTATTGCTAAATACGTAAGATGGCTATCTAATACTAAATCTCCGGTTTTTATTTGTACCTGCATATCGCTATTGGTTGCCTTTTGCAAAATGTAGGTTACGCCTTTATAGCTGTATTCATTGCTATCGGCAGCACTATGCTCGCCCGGCCACCATTTTTGCCATTGGTGCTTATCAACCAAAAATTTAGCTATGTTTTCGTCGGTTGTATCAACTTGGGTAATGTTATTAGTTTTTATCCATTGCGGAATAATAAAATAAACACTTATAAAAGCAATTAGTATTAAGCCTAATGTTAAAAGAGCAGGTTTTTTCATATAAATACAAGAAGATAGTAGCCAATAAAACAAGCTGAAAGCGGTGCGTTATTGTGGAGTAAAAGTACTTAATTATGCTTGTTAAAATCAAACAATAATTATCAATTTCAATTAGCAAAAAATGCCTATATTAGCCTGTAATCAACGAAAAACCAATATAAATTTACGATATTAAAGCCACCGGTTTTTCTAAAAACCTATATGTAATTATGAACCGTTTCCTGTTTTTATTTGCAGCAGCGATATTAGCCCTTGCGTCCTGTAAAAAGCCCGACTACCAAAAATTTACCCACGACCCCGAATTGTACCGCAGCACTGTAAAAAAGCTTAACGATATTGTACTCGAAAATAATTTCCCGCCGGTTATAGCTTCACGTAACTATGCTTATGCCAATATAGCTGCCTACCAAACCATAGCAGCCGGCGACCCAAAACATTACCGCTCGCTATCGGGGCAAATAAAACACCTGCCCGCCACACCACTACCCCCTAAGGATAAAGAGATAGATTTTCAATTTGCATCCCTATTATCCTTTTGTTATGTGGGTAACGCGGTAACCTTCCCCGAGGGTAGCATGACTATTTACATAGACGAGTTAAAGCAAAAAGTAAAAGATGCCGGCATGCCTTCAGATGTATTTGATAACTCGGTTGCTTACTCGGATGTGGTTGCTAAATATATTATGCAATGGAGCAAAAAAGATAATTATGCCCAGACGCGCTCGGCAAGTAAATATACCGTTAACCGCCAGGATGGCCGCTGGATACCCACACCACCCATGTATGCGCAGGCACTTGAGCCGCACTGGGGCGAAATACGGCCAATGGTGTTAGATTCGGCATCACAAATACCGGCGCCAGAGCCGCCTGCTTATAATATGAAAGATAAAAACAGCAAGTTTTACAAAGAACTTATGCAGGTAAAAGGAATGGTTGATAGCCTTAGCGTAGATCAAAAGCACATGGCCGATTTTTGGGACGATAATGCCTTTAAATTAAATGTTATAGGCCACGCATCGTTTGCTACCAAAAAGTTTTCGCCAGGGGGGCACTGGATGAATATTGCAGGCTATGGGTCGGTTTTAAGTAAGGCAGACTTTAACACAACCGTGGCCGCTTATGCCGAAACAAGCATTGCTTTGTTTGATGCCTTTATTAATTGTTGGTATGTAAAGTACAAGGCCAACAGTGTTCGCCCCGAAACGGTTATTACCAAGCTGATAGATGCCGATTGGAGGCCATATATTCAAACACCGCCATTCCCCGAATATATTAGCGGCCACGCGGTTATCTCTGCTGCCGCTGCCGAGGTTTTAACATATAATTTTGGCGATAACATAGCCTATACCGATTCATCCGAATCGGAATTTGGCATAGCGCCGCGCAAGTTTACGTCGTTTCGTAATGCTGCACAGGAGGCCGCCATATCTCGTGTTTATGGCGGAATACATTACAAAATTGCCTGCGATGTAGGCAATGTAACTGGGCGCAAAATTGGCGACCTGGTGGCCGAAAAATTACAATTGAAAATAAAGTAACCATGGTTTTTATGAGAAGATTTTTATTGGTCTACACGGCTACAATGCTATTGGCAATATTTAGTGCAACTGCGCAAAGCATAAGCCCATGGATAATTAAAGCCGATAAAATAGACCCCAATAACTATTACGGTATAACTGCCGCTAACGGTATGATAGGTATTGTATCATCGCCCGAGCCATTTAAGGTAAAAAATGTGGTGCTTGCCGGTGCATATGATCTTTATGGCCGTGGCCGCGTGAGCAACTTTTTAAACAGTTTTAACCTGCTTAACATGTACCTTGAGGTTGATGGCAAACGCCTTGATGCCAAAATGGTAAGCAACTTTAAGCAAGAACTGGATATGCAGCATGCTGCTTTTACCACCACTTTTGATTACGGCGATAAAGCAACCATAAAATATACTTACTACTCGTTAAGGCAACTCCCTTACACCGTTTTGATGGATGTAGCGGTTACCGCTAAAAAATCGATCAATATTACTGCTGCCAGTGTAATGGAGGCCCCTGATGCCTTAAAGGAAGTACAAAATTATTACAACGAGATAGACCGGCCGCATGTTACTATAAGCCTTTTAACATCAACCGCTAAAAGCCCTACAGGCAAGCTGCAGCTATGTGCCTCAACATCGTTTTTGTTTAACGAAGAGCATGGTAAAGAGCCACGTGTGATACACGAAATGTGGGATAATAACATGCACCTGATGAAGTTTAGTCATGCTGTTGCTGCCGGGCAAACTTACGCTTACGGAGTCACTGGTTCGTCAATCACATCGGCCCACCATGCCGACCCGCTAAACGAGGCAGAGCGTTTAACTATTTTTGCTTTGCTTGAAGGCAAAAAGCGTTTAATAGAATTTCATAATAAAGCGTGGGACGAGCTTTGGAAAAGCGATATACAAATTGAAGGCGACCCGCAAGCGCAGCAGGATGTGCATAGTATGCTGTATCATTTATACTCGTTCTCGCGTGCGGGTACCACCTTATCACCTTCGCCGATGGGTTTATCGGGATTAGGGTATAACGGCCATGTGTTTTGGGACACCGACCTGTGGATGTTCCCGGCTATGCTGGTACTGCACCCCGAGATATCAAAATCGATGGTAGAATACCGTTTTGAACGATTAGAGAATGCGCGAAGGAACGCTTTTTCGCATGGATACAAGGGAGCCATGTTCCCCTGGGAAAGTGCCGATAGCGGGGTAGAGGAAACACCTGTATGGGCATTAAGCGGCCCGTTTGAGCACCACATTACTGCCGATGTAGCCAACGCTGCATGGAATTATTACTGCGTAACACAGGATAAACAATGGCTGCGCGAAAAAGGCTGGCCTATATTAAGCGCCACCGCCGATTTTTGGGCAAGCAGGGTAGAGCGTAACGGCCCCGGCCATTATGATATTAAAAACGTAGTAGCTGCCGACGAGTGGGCCGAGAATATTGATAATAACGCCTTCACCAATGCCGCTGCACAGGCCAACCTGCGCAATGCTACTGCCGCTGCCAAAATATTGGGTATGCAAGCCGATACTGATTGGGTAAATGTGGCTAACAACATTCCTATTTTAAAAATGGCCAATGGCGTAACACAGGAGCATGCCCAATACAAAGGCGAGGGTATTAAACAAGCCGATGTAAACTTATTAGCTTATCCACTAAAAACCATTACCGACCCGGCCCAGATAAAAAAAGACCTGGAATACTACGAAACCCGTGTACCAAACGAAGGTACCCCCGCCATGACACAGGGTGTATTTGCCCTGCTATACGCCCGTTTAGGCGATGGACAAAAGGCTTATCATTGGTTTAAAGAAGCCTATGAGCCCAACCTTAACCCGCCGTTTAGGGTAATAGCCGAGACCAAGGGCGGCACTAACCCATATTTTGCAACAGGAGCGGGTGGTATTATCCAAAGCCTGCTGATGGGTTTCGGCGGATTGGATATCACGCCCGAAGGCATCGTACAATTAAAAAGTAAGCTACCCGCTAATTGGAAATCGTTAAAAATTACAGGTGTTGGGGTAAAGAAGGAAACTTATACGGTGAAGTAAGGAATAATATAAATATCGTAGAGACGCTATACTTCGCGTCTCCATTTAACAAACCAACAAACGCCTTATTCTTCAGTTTTAACAAGCATGAGTAAACCTGCAATTATTACAAATCTAACTATTGTAGATATTGACCGGATCATAGAGATGGCATGGGAAGACCGCACGCCATTTGACGCCATTAAAACGCAGTTTGGCCTTAGCGAACAAAATGTAATAGACCTAATGCGCAGGCAAATGAAGCTATCAAGTTTTAAGATGTGGCGGGCAAGGGTGCAGGGCAGGCAAACCAAGCATGCAAAATTACAAGTTGATGGTACCGACAGGTTTAAATGCAACCTGCAACGCCAAATCACCCTGAATAAGATAAGTAAACGTTAATACTGATAACGTTTAACAAGTAGAGACGCGATACTTCGCGTCTCTACTTGTTAAACGTAATTATTCCCCCTTCTTCTCATCAAACTTATACCGGTTCATCAACTTTAACAGCACCCCGTTGGTCCAGCCGAAGCCGTCTTGCAGGGGGTATTCGCCGCCGCCGGCGGTAAGGCTGGTATCTACTACGTTGTATTTTTCCAGCAGTTTACCGGTTTGTTTAAACACGCGGATGTTTAGCTGCAGCCAGCGGGTAGCAATATCCTTGGCTAACTCGCTGTGGCCATAGTTTTCGAGGCCATCAATGGCCATATACTGCAATGGAGCCCATCCGTTTGGCGCATCCCATTGCTGGCCGCTAAAGTTAAGCGTGGTAACCAAGCCGCCGGGTTTTAAAAAGTTAGCCTTTAAACCTTCGGCTATTTTTTTGGCTTGTACGGGGCTGGCTATCTTAAACTCCAGTGGAAAGGCTGCTGCCAAGGTTGGTATCGCCGAAAATTGCTGAGTGGCCCAGTTATAATCGCCAAACCATTGTGTTTGTTCATTCCAGCAATATTTTAGTATAGCTTTTTTTCGGGACTCTGCCTTTGCAGTATAGGCTTGGTATTGTGCATTATCACCTTTAATTTGGTAGCTACGGGCAATGGTTTGCTCCAGGTTATACAGCAGGCAGTTCAGGTCTACAGGTACCAGGTCGGTAGTTTTTATGGTTTCCAGCTTTACCGATCCATCAAACCAACGGCTGCTAAAGTCCCAGCCCGATGCCGCGGCAGCACGTATGTTATGGTAAAATACCGGTAAGGGCTGCTTAGTCAACTTGGCCGCATCCACATCTTTTATGTACGATTCTTCCCTGGGCTCATCGCTTTCGTCCCAGTAACGGTTAAGCAAGGTGCCATCATTCATGCGTACTACCCTATGTGCTGCCTGGTTATTGCCCAGCGCGGCGCCGCCCAGCATCCAATAGTTGTATTCCTTTATTAGTTGTGGCTGATACTTGGTTAATATAGCATTGCCTTCGCTTTTTGCCAGCAGGCCAACCATCATCGAAAAAAACGGCGGTTGCGAACGGGTAAGATAATAAGCGCGGTTACCATTAGGTATAAACCCGTAGGTATCTATAAGGTAGGCAAAATTATCTATCATGTGGCTGATAACCTTTTCCTGGTGACTTTCCTGTAGTCCAAGCATCGTAAAGTACGAATCCCAATAGTATATTTCGCGGAAACGGCCGCCTGGCACAATGTAAGGGTTGGGCAATGCCGCCAGCGAAGATAGTTTAGATGTTTCATCAGGCTTGCGTTGCAACACTTGCCATAAGGTATCAATATGCTTGCGTATGCCTTCCTCAATATTCGTTTGAAAAGCATGGGTTGCAGCTGCAGGTACTGTAAAGTTTGTTAATACAAATTCTTTAAGGTTAAAGCCTGCTTTGCCCAATTGCTCGTTATAGGCCTTCATTATCTGGTATGGCTCATACTTTGGTGTACAATCCACAAAGGTTTTGTTATCCGGAAATATATCAGATGATTGTACCGCTTCAAACAATCCGGGAAATAACTGGCGTGGTGTTTTTTGCTGTGCATTGGCATAAACAGCTAAAAACAAAAATGCTATAAGGGTAAGCTTCTTTATCATTAAAATAGGGCTGCAGGCGTTACAAATGGTTTATTAAGCAGCTTATAAATTTAATGTTTTAATGTGCCAAACGCAAGCAATTTATGCTGCTTTAGCTGCGGCTTTAGGTGCTTTTTTTACTTTATCAAGCTTTAAAAAATAGCAGGTGGCTGTAAATAAGGCATACACTATAAATGGCGCGGCCACAATATCAATGGTGTAGTGTATATGCTGTATAACCAGCAATATAACCAACGCAATGGTAGCAATAAAACCTATTATCTTGTCTGTACGTTTTTGCAGGCACAAAAACATTAATACAAGGGTAGAGGTATGGCCTGAAAAGAAAAGATCTTTAGTGATACTGGCGTTACCATAAAACAGCCCCGAAATTGGATCTACCAGGTGGATGAGTCCGCGGGGTGGGTCAAGCACTACCAGACTAATGCTTGTAAAGCGGGCAAGGTTAATAAATATCAGTGTCCAAACGTATTTGATAAATATATCGGGGTTGCGGGTTGCACGGATAACGGTTAAAATGGCCATTCCCCAAATAATTGCAAATATCGGGTACGACATGTCGTACGATGGTACACGGGCCAGCAGCCAATCGTTTAAAACCACACCGTTTCTTTTTTCGATATGATTAAAAAACATGGGCATAAATGCTAACAGGATAGCTATAAAAACAGAACCCCATATAATTTTATACCGCTTATGCGGGTTTTGCAGGGCCTTAACCCAAATTTGTTTTATAGTAGGAGTATGGTGTTGCGGCACTCGTTATCAATTAGGAGCGCAAATTTATAAAAAGTGTTAATATTAAATAATAGTTATTAAATCATTACCCTAAGTTATTTTTAAGAAAAGCGTAAGATGACAAGCGGGGTACAATGTCTGCCGGAAAAACATCAATCATTATTATATTGAATGCTTAACAATTTGTTGATTTTGTTTGAATTGTTTTAATGAGTAACTTAAGGCGTTGTAAATTTCATAAAATTACCGCCTTTGGAAAACGTAAATGTTAAACAATTAAAAAAGGTTTTAAAACCAATTCATTTATGGGCAATTGCCGTAGGCCTGGTCATATCTGGCGAATACTTTGGGTGGAATTTTGGTTGGGGGGTAGCAGGTACCATTGGCTTTTTAATAGCTACCGTGGTGGTAACAGTAATGTACATCACCTTTATTTTTAGCTATACAGAACTAACTACAACCATACCCCACGCGGGTGGTGCTTTTGCGTACGCATACCGTACCATGGGGCCGTTTGGTGGCTTAATTGCCGGTTATGCCACACTGATAGATTTTGTGCTGGCAACGCCTGCTATAGCGTTTTCGTTGGGGAGTTATCTGCACTTTTTGCATCCTGCGCTGGGTGTTTTACCATCAGCATTGTTTTTTAATGCTGTGTTTATTGCGCTTAATATTTATGGGGTTAAAGAGTCGGCCGCTTTTTCGGTTTTTATAACCATACTGGCAGTAGGCGAGCTATTGCTTTTTATGGGTGTGGTTGGTCCGCACTTTAAAATGAGCAATTACTTAACCGACCCTATGCCATTTGGTTGGAGCGGTGTATTTGCCGCGCTGCCTTTTGCGGTATGGTTTTACCTGGCTATTGAAGGTGTAGCCATGGTAGCCGAAGAAGTTGATAACCCTAAAAGAAACATCCCCCGGGGATATATATATGCCCTGGGTACACTGGTTTTTTTGGCCCTTGGGGTAATGATACTTACCGGCGGTATTACTAATTGGCACCAGCTAAGCAGCATAGCCTACCCGCTGCCCGAAGCTATTGGCATTGTGTTGGGTAAAACCAGCGGCCTAACCCAACTATTTGCCAGCATAGGGTTATTCGGGCTTATAGCATCTATACACGGTACCATACTGGCATCATCAAGGCAGGTGTTTGCAATGGCCCGCAGCGGCTATTTGCCCCGCCCGCTGGCACAGGTAAGCGACAAATTTAAAACACCCCATTGGGCTATTATAGCAGCAGGGATAATAAGTGTTATAGCACTATATATGGGTACTATCGATCAGATACTCATCCTATCCGTTTTAGGTGCGGTGGTAATGTATATGATGAGCATGATCAGTCTGTTTATCCTCCGCAAAACCGAGCCGCATATTGAGCGGCCGTTTACGGCGCCATTTTATCCGGTTTTCCCGGCTGTTGCTTTAATTATCGCATCAGTGTGTATGTTTGCTATTATCTATTACAATTTTAAGATAAGCCTGATATTTTTTGCAGGGCTGGCCTTTATCATGGTGATATTTGTAATAATGGGTAAGCACAAACAAAAGATAATGGATGATGCAATGCTCGAGAGAGTGGTATAGTTGAACGTACGATAAATCAATCATAGCCTATAAATGTCCTATCAGCACACCATATCCGGCAAGGTTTACAGGTTTAATAACCTGCGGATATTGCTGGCTAAAGCCTCGCCCTTTCGTACCGGCGATGCATTGGCCGGATTAAGCGCTGATACTTACGAGGAACGTGTAGCCGCGCAAATAACGCTTGCCGACGTACCCCTTACTGATTTTTTGAATGAAGCTATTATACCCTACGAAGATGATGAGGTTACCAGGCTGATAATAGACAACCACGACAGCGAAGGCTTTAAAATTATTAGCCATTTAACCGTTGGCGACTTTAGAGATTGGTTATTGCTGGAGGAGACGGATGGAGCTGTTTTGCAAAGCATAGCTGCCGCGGTTACTCCCGAAATGGCAGCCGCGGTATCAAAAATAATGCGAAACCAGGACCTTATCGCGGTAGCAAAAAAATGCGAAATAATAACCAAGTTCCGTAACACCATAGGGTTAAAGGGGCATTTCTCTACACGCCTGCAACCCAACCACCCCACCGACGACCCGCGCGGGATAGCTGCCAGCCTGATAGAGGGTTTATTATATGGCAGCGGCGACGCGGTTATTGGTATAAACCCTGCAACTGATAGCCCCATGGCTGTAAACAAAATACTGGTTTTAATAGATAACCTGCGCCAACAATTTGATATACCTGCCCAATCGTGTGTATTAAGCCATATAACTACCACGATTGAACTGATCAATAAAAATGCCCCGGTCGATCTTTGTTTCCAATCTATAGCCGGTACACAAAAGGCCAATAGCAGTTTTGGTATCAGCTTAAGCTTATTGGCCGAGGCTTATGATGCCACATTATCATTAAAGCGGGGCACTGTTGGCCAAAATGTAATGTATTTTGAAACCGGGCAGGGCAGCGCGCTATCAGCCAATGCGCATCACGATGCCGACCAGCAAACCTGCGAGGCAAGGGCCTACGCGGTGGCAAAAAAATATAACCCTTTCCTGGTAAATTCGGTGGTTGGCTTTATTGGCCCCGAATATTTATACGACGGTAAACAGATTATTCGTGCGGCGTTAGAAGACCATTTTTGCGCCAAGTTGCTTGGCCTGCCAATGGGCGTTGATATTTGCTACACTAACCATGCCGAGGCCGACCAGGATGATATGGACAACCTGCTTACCTTATTAGGTGTGGCCGGCTGTAATTTTATAATGGGTTTACCGGGTTCTGACGATATTATGCTCAACTATCAGTCTACCTCGTTTCATGATGCATTGTACCTGCGCAAGGTGCTGGGCCTTAAACCTGCGCCCGAGTTTGAACAATGGCTAATAAAGCAAGGTATAACCGCCCCCGATGGCAGTTTAGCTAAAACGGCTAAACAAAACATGTTAAAGCAAATGGGGGGCTTATGGATAAAATAGAAAAACCCAACGACCCTCTACATTTTTTAAAGGAGTATACACCTGCCCGTATAGCCATTGGCAGCACAGGTATTAGCATACCTACACAACAATCGTTAGCCTTTAAGCTGGCCCATGCCCATGCACGCGATGCCGTGTATTCGGTAATGGATGCGGAACGGTTGGAGGATGAACTGGCTATTTTTAACCGCCCGGTATTGCAATTGCATAGCCGCGCTACTCATCGTGCCCAATACCTGCAACGGCCGGATATGGGCCGGCAGGCAGACGAACTATCCATTAACCGCCTGGCCGACCAAATAACCGGCGACGATGTAGTGATCATTATAGCCGATGGGCTTTCGGCTATTGCAATAAACGATAACGTAATGGATCTGCTTAAAATACTGATCCCTAAAATTACAGATGCGGGGTTAAAACTTGCCCCCATATGCCTGGTGCAACAGGGTAGGGTAGCTATAGCCGATGGTATAGCGGCCGAATTAGAAGCAAAACTTTCACTGATATTAATAGGTGAACGGCCCGGCCTTAGCGCAGCCGATAGCATGGGCGCTTATTTAACCTTTGCACCGCGGCCCGGCTTAACCGACGACTCGCGCAACTGCATATCAAACATCCGCCCGGGTGGTTTGGATTTTAACACCGCTGCGGATAAGATATTTTACCTGATACAGGAGGCATTTAAACGAAAGTTATCGGGTGTTAATTTAAAAGATAATGAGGGCTTATTATTTTAAATTACCCGTTAAAAATTATTTCTTTAAAACCTGATCCAAAAAAAATCCGTAATTATACCCGACCGAAACTATTATTTATGATAAAACCACCTGTTCCTGAAAATGAAATGGAAAGGATCATCAGTCTGGCCGACTATGATCTGGATTACTCGGGCTTTGAAGAAAGCTTTAAAGACCTTGCCAAACTGGCGGCTAAAGTTGCCGGCACATCCATCTCATTAGTTAACCTAATCGACTCGTATACACAATGGACCATTACTAATCATGGTTTGGACATTGAGCAAATGCCGCGTGAAGATTCAGTTTGCCAGTACACCATTGTTAATGAACATTTTGAGGTAGAGGATCTGCGCGCTGATGACCGATTTAAAGATAAGTTTTACGTTACCGGCCAGCCGCTGGTGCGCTATTACTACGGTGTACCATTACGCACCAGCGATGGCCATAATTTGGGCGCTTTATGTGTTTTAGACAGAGACCTGAAATCGCTATCACCCGAAAAAACCGAGTTGCTAAAAATTATTGCCGACGAGATAGTTAACCGTTTAAACGCCCATAAGTTAATAAGCAAACTAAACGGCAAATTAAAAGAGGCTAACGAGTCGCGCAAAAAAGTGGCTCATGATATCCGCGGGCCTTTGGGCGGTATCATAGGGCTTGCCCAGGTAATAAGCGATCAGGGTAAAGAAAATGAGATAGACGAAGTATTGGAGTTTATAAACCTGATACAAAAAAGCGGTCGCTCGTTATTAGAACTTGCCGACGAAATATTAAGTATAGACAAGCCGGATAAGCTTAACAGCGATCAGTTTAATTTAACCGTATTTAAGGATAAGCTCGAAAAACTGTATGTGCCGCAAGCAATGAATAAGAATATCAAGTTTGTGGTGAACACATCGGTAAATTCATCAGGCATACCATTCTCTAAAAGTAAATTACTGCAAATTACGGGTAACCTTATATCAAATGCCATGAAGTTTACACCAAAAGACGGCAGCGTAACGGTAGACCTTAGCCTGAAGATTGAAGAAGACCATAACTTGTTGCAAATAAATGTAACCGATACAGGTGTAGGCCTTGATACAGATAGTATAAATAACATACTGAGCGGAAACGCATCATCAACAAATGGTACAAGCGGCGAGCAGGGCTATGGCTTTGGCCTGGCGCTGGTAAAGCATTTGGTTGATAGCCTTAAAGGTACCATGCATATTTATTCGCAGCCCGGGCAGGGCGCTAACTTCGAGGTTGTTTTACCGCAAAAGCAGTAAACTGATCTTGTAGCAAAAACCACCTTCAAAAATATACCAACTGTACCCATAATTCTTGCGGTGCAGTTGGTACTATTACCGCTTCCGTAACACTTTTAGTACAGATTTTGCCGGGCTAAATAATTTAATAACTTTGGTTTAAACCAATATTAAACCCGGTATTTAAAATCATGAAAGAAAATAACTTAAGCAGGCGCCAGTTTATTGGCACCGGTGCTATTGCTGCAACAGGCATGTTGTTATTAAGCAAGGCTTCATTTGCGCGGTCGCTGTTTGCCGCCGATAAACCAAATTCAAAGATAAATGGCGTACAGATAGGGGTAATAACCTATTCGTTCCGTAGTATGCCCGGCACTGCCGAAGACCTGCTGAAGTATTGTATAGATTGTAATATAAACGCCATTGAGTTAATGGGCGATGCCGCCGAGGCTTACGCCGGAGCCCCAAAACGCGAAAAAGGTGGTAATTGGGATGAGTTTAGTAAAAAAATGGCCGAATGGCGCGCAAACGCACCTATGGATAAGTTTAAAGACCTGCGTAAGATGTATAATGATGCCGGTGTAAGCATATACGCCTGGAAACCCAATGCCCTTAACCCCAAAAATACCGATGCCGAAATTGACTATGCATTTAACGTAGCCAAAGTGCTTGGGGCAAGCCATGTAACTGTCGAATTAGGCGACGAGGCACAAAGCAAACGCCTTGGCGACCTGGCAACAAAGCATAAAGTTTATGTAGGCTACCACGCGCATACACAAGCTACACCCACATTGTGGGATACTGCGTTGTCGCAATCAAAATACAATGCGGTAAACCTTGATATTGGCCACTACTCGTCGGGCACAAGCAGCAGCCCGGTGCCATTTATCGAAAAATACCACGACCGTATAGTAAGCATGCACATTAAGGACCGTAAGTTTCATGATGGGCCAAATGCACCATGGGGCCAGGGCGATACGCCGATAAAAGAGGTGCTGGCTTTAATGAAAGCCAATAAATATAAGTTCCCGGCTACCATAGAGCTGGAATACGATATCCCGGCAGGCTCAAATGCTGTGGAGCAGGTAAAAATCTGCCGCGCTTATGCAGCCGATGCGTTAAAATAACCAATACGTATAAGGGGACGGATAGTCCCCTTATATTTATACCCATAAATACACAACTCTCCTTAACTGTCCTTTACAGCGGCTCCCCGCCGTACCAGCCAATCGGTAATCAAAAAAACGAGGCAAGTTGTTTAAAACTTTTTTTATTGGAATATTTTTTTATATTAGTGAGTGCAGGGTAACGAAAAAATGAAAAAAATCTCCCTGTAACCAACAAAAAAATGGAATGATTTATAGCCCAATATGCAAAGGTTATAGGCCATAGCTGCTCAAAAAGCCACTTTTAATATCAAAATAAAGCTTAATAAAAAGATACACAATCAGTTAAAACTTATTTAACACAATTATTAGCATACCAACTGGTATGTGTAGTGTATTTTATTATAAAACTTTAACTTCGTTTAAGGGTTTAAAAACCGGACATCTATACTATAAATGAATACACAGGAAATTATCACTATAACTATTGTATTGGCTGCTGTATTCGCCTACATCAATCATCAGTTTATAAAATGGCCGCCTACCATAGGTATCATGGCGCTCTCGCTTATATCGTCAATATTGCTTGCAACACTGGGTAGTAAAGGGTCATTGTTGTCGGCAAAGGCCATTGAGTTAGCCGTGTCGGTAGATTTTAGAGATGTATTGATGAACTTTATGCTGAGCTTTTTGCTATTTGCCGGAGCAATACATATTGATGCGGCAAAACTGCGTAAAGAACGCTGGCCCATATTGTTACTGGCTACCATCGGCACGCTTATATCAACCTTTTTGGTTGGATGGATGGCCTGGATGCTGTTTAAGCTGTTTGCCATGCCCGTGCCCTTTATTTATTGCCTTTTATTCGGTTCGCTTATATCCCCAACAGATCCTATCGCCGTATTAGGTATACTAAAACAAGCCGGTATACCCGCTTCGCTTGAGTTAAAAATATCAGGCGAATCGTTATTTAACGACGGTATTGCGGTGGTGATATTCATTAGTATAGCCGAAGTTGCCCGCTCAGGCGTGGACAGTTTTTCGGCCATTGCAGTGGGTAAGCTGTTTATGCAAGAGGCCTTAGGAGGCGTACTGTTTGGCGTGTTATTAGGCTACGCCGGATTTTTTGCCCTTAAATCAATAGATGATTATAAGGTAGAGGTAATGATAACCCTTGCTATAGTCATGGGTGGTTATTTGCTGGCTTCGCATTTACATGTTTCGGGTCCGCTGGCTATGGTTGTGGCGGGTATTATTACGGGCAACAAGGTTACTGAACAAAGTATGAGTGACATAACCCGTGATTACCTGAACAAGTTTTGGGAACTGATAGACGAGATACTGAACGCTATATTATTTTTATTGATAGGGCTTGAGATGCTCATTATCAAAATAAACCCAACGGTGATGCTCATAGGGGTAATATGTATAGCGCTGGTTTTATTGGCCCGCTGGGTATCGGTTATATTGCCTGTTTCGTTGCTTCGTTATAAGCTAAAATTCGAGAAACATGCGGTAGCCATACTTACATGGGGTGGCTTACGTGGAGGTATCTCAGTAGCGCTGGCCCTATCATTAAGCACCGAAATGTACCGTGACGAGTTTGTACTTATTACCTATATTATTGTGGTATTCTCTATTTTAGTGCAGGGTTTAACAATAGGTAAATTGGCCAAGAGGCTTCAAAAAGCACCTATAACGGTATCAAATTAATTAATGACCATGTATCCGGATCTGCTTTTACATATCAAACGGTATGTTTTATTAACCCCGGCAGAGGAACAACTGATTTGTGACAGCCTGGAGTTAAAAAAAATCAAAAAGAAACAGCTTTTACTGGAGCCGGGTAAGCTTTGCCAGGGTAATTACTTTGTTGTAAAAGGTTTGGTAAGGCAGTATTTTTTAAATAAAAAACTAAACGAGCAGATCATCCAGTTTGGGTTGGAAACCTGGTGGATAGCCGATCAGGATAGCTTGTTAAATGCAAAGCCATCAACCACTTATATACAAACCATTGAGGCGACTGAAGTATTGTTAATGACCGAGAAGAACCGTGTGATGCTTTTCGAAAAAATACCCGCTTTTGAAAGCTATTTCCGTATAATGATGCAAAAAGCCTTTGTGGCCGCCCAACGCCGTATAGGTTTCATTTTTAACATGAACGACGAAGAACGTTACCGCCACTTCTCGGCACTTTACCCAGCCTTTATGCAGCGGATACCACAGTATATGCTGGCATCGTACCTTGGCTTTACACCGCAGTTTTTAAGCAGGTTAAGGGCAAAAAAAGCCCCCCAAGCCCCCTAAAGGGGGAGAGCCCTCTTTTTCTTAACGGGGAAGTAAAACCCTATTATGACTGTTTTTAAAGCATTTCAAAAGCTCCCCTTCAGGGGCTGGGGGTACTTTTCTTAAACTCAGTTCATTTTTTGAGGGGCGGTTGTTGTGCAACTTTGTATTAACAAAAAACAAAGAAAACATGGGCAACAGAATTAAAATTGTAAAAAACCCGGCTGTATATAAAGCCATGATGGCGCTTGAAAGCTATGTGCAAGCAACCGAAATTACACCCCTGCACCAGGAACTGATAAAAATACGCGCGTCGCAAATAAACGGCTGTGCCTACTGCCTTGATATGCACACAAAAGATGCACGCAAGGCAGGCGAAACCGAACAAAGGATATATACGCTGAGCGCCTGGCGCGAAACTCCATTTTTTGACGAAAAGGAGCAGGCTATTTTGGCCTTAACAGAAGAAGTTACGCTGATAAGCAAGGGTGGCGTATCAAACGAAACTTATGATAAAGCCATAGCAGTTTTAGGCGATGCTTATTTTACACAGGTTTACATGGCCATCATCGCTATAAACGGGTGGAACAGGATAGCCATAGGTACCAAAATGGAACCGGGTATGTA
This sequence comes from Inquilinus sp. KBS0705, assembly GCA_005938025.2. NCBI lineage: Bacteria > Pseudomonadati > Pseudomonadota > Alphaproteobacteria > Rhodospirillales > Rhodospirillaceae > Inquilinus > Inquilinus sp. KBS0705. The sequence goes on from VCCI02000001.1 coordinate 315,473, forward strand.
ATATGCCTTGCCAATGTAAAAGAGGCCGGTATCGTTAACTTACCGGCCTCTTTGCTTTAAATGGCTTTGTAAGATGATATATGGCTTGTTTTTATACTTAGTATAAACGATTTGCCAATGCTTATTTTAATGCTTTTATCTTGCAGCATAGCTTTAATAGTCTCGTCGGTTTTTAAAGCTTCAAATAAGTCGCGGGCTACGGCCGAGCCGCTAATATTGTTGGTTACCTTGCCGTTTTCGATAGTAAGGTTAAAGGTATAGCCTGATTTACCACGATCGCCGGCCGATTCAAAATCGGTGATATTTAGCTTAAAGCTTTGCTCTTGAACAAGGCTTTTTTTAAGGTGTAAACGTATAACGGGTATGTACTTTCTCCAGGTTGTTAAATATTTTCTTTCTTCCATGTATGCCGGTAAAGGTAGAACATTAAATCGGTTACCCTAATAAAGCTACTTTTTATCAATCACCGGGAACTGCGCTATGCGTAAGCGTGTACAACCATAAGGTATCAGCGTTATCTCTTCTTCCTCTTTAGCGGTCTCCATTTGGTAAATAGGGCTATAGGGGATGGGCCCTGTCATATCGTTATACAACACCCACGAAGGAATGCGCCTGGCCTTGGTTTTAATGCTGATAGGCGCATTTTGTTGTGTCCATGGGTAATTACTTACATCGCCCGTTGCCTGTACTTTATAGGCATCGTCAAGCTTATTATCGGGTGTGCGTATAAGGCCATAATTCCAGGGAGTGGTTGGATAGATCTCGGTCCAGCTATCGCCATAGTCCAGGGCGTCCTTATCATTTTTGATCACTTTGGCATCCTCGCCAATTTTTAAGGCATAAACAATTGGGCCGCGCTCTATAGATGCAGAATTTTCGTACCATGTATTTTTGGTGATGTGCATAGGCAGGGTAAGCTCTACAACGTCGCCGTTTTTCCACGTACGGTTTATTTGCACTACCTGGTTACCATCAGGCTGTGAGTAGGCGGCGCCATTTATGCTGATATTGGCTTTTTTACACCACTCGGGTATGCGTAAGCTAAATGGGAAGGCAATATCGCCCTTGCTTTGTAAGGTGAATTTAATGGTTTCGCCAAAGGGGTAGCCGGTTTCTTCTTTAAACGATATTTCGCTATGATGGCCCACAAATGCTTTTACTTCGCTGGGCGAGTATACCAACGCGGCCAAACCATTATCGGGGGTGGCGTACCAAAGGTTTTGTGTGAATTTTGGCCAGCCCTGGTGCATGTTAGATGTGCAGCAAGGGTAGCCGGTAAGTAAACCGTAGCAAACATCGGTACCGTGGTGATTAATATCAAAATTGCGCATTTGCCTGTTTATTACCACCTGGTTGGCTTGTTGAAAGTACTGGCGGGTCATAAAATCTTCAGATACCTGCGTAGGCATCGCATTAAAGGCAATACGTTCTAAATGATCGGCGTAATTCACCTTGCCTGTAATGGCTAAGGTATTTTCAAGGGTATACATCATTTCTACCGCGCTGCACAATTCCGACCCCTGTGTAGGGTTGTTGCCATGCAGCGATTCGTCGCCGCCATACATACCATGCGCCATGCCATCATATTTGCGCAGATCCTTAAATCCCTTTACCATGGCATCCAAATATTTGGCATCGCTATGGTGCTGGTAGTAAATAATAGGCTCTTTCATACCCTCGGCCAGGTTTACGCCATGTATACTGCCGTCGGTCATCAACATATCGGTATTTAAAAAAGCATTGGTAAAATCAAAGGTTTGCTTGTGCAGCAAGTCGCCCAGATCAAGCAAAAATTTATCGCCTGTAATGTTATACAGCCAATAAACCATGGCAAGGTTATCGCCGCCGCGGTAACGTGCCCAAAACGTCCAATGATCGAGCGGTTTTTGAGGTAATTCTTTTAGCTGGTATTTAAAATAATTGGTCATTAAAGTGGTTACCCGCTTATCCTGCGTGGCCGAATAATATTGCTGCAGCACCTTTAGCATCACAATTTTTGGCCACCAGTCCTGCGTGTTGTCGCGCTGTATGCCGGCTTCTTCAGGCAGGTCTTTTTTTGGGCCGAACAAGCCATCAGAGCGCTGACTTTTTATGCTCCACTCTACCCAGGGTTTTACTTTTGCAATAAGTGCCTTGTCATCCAAAATATAGGCAAGGGGCAATAGGCCATCAATCCAGTAAGGGCCGCGTTCCCATTGGTCGCCATCGCCGCCAAGCCAGCCGTTACGGTTGCCCATAACCAGCGGGTAAAGTTTATCTAAATTACCGGTTGCACCTGTTTTTTGGCGTATCAGCATCTCTTTTAACCATCCCTCGGGCTTTATGGCTCCAAGCGGCAGCTCGATGTATGGGTTTTGGCGTAACGGTGCTTTTGCAGTTGCGTAGTTGGTGTTTTGCGCATTTGCCTTTATAAAAAAGCAGGCAACAAGAGCCGGGATAAGTAATTTAATTTTCATGGGTGAACAATTGGCAATGCAATAATACCCAATAGCTGTGAAACAAAAAACCGCTTAAGGGTAAACTTAGGCGGTTTTTAAAAATGTGTTCTCGATGAGATTCGAACTCATATCGACGGCTTCGGAGGCCATAATTCTATCCATTGAACTACGAGAACAATATTTGCAAAGGTATTATATTAGAATCAAGAAGTAAGAATCAAGATTTAAGATTGATTTACCCGTTCATTCCTGGTTCTTACATCTGAGTGGCTTAAACGTTAAACCTAAAGTGCATAATGTCGCCATCGGCAACTATATAGCTTTTGCCTTCTACGGCCATTTTGCCGTTTTCTTTAATTGCCGCTTCCGATCCGTTAAATTTTACAAAATCATCGTACTTGATCACTTCGGCACGGATAAAGCCTTTCTCAAAGTCGGTATGTATAACACCTGCCGCTTGCGGGGCTGTAAAGCCCTGTGTAATGGTCCATGCGCGTACTTCCTGCACGCCGGCGGTAAAGTATGTGGCTAAATTTAGCAAGCGATAGGCGGCCTTAATTAGCTTGTTCACGCCCGACTCGCTTAAGCCAAGGTCGCTCAAAAACTCCTGGCGCTCATCGTACGATTCCAGTTCGGCAATTTCGGCCTCTATTTGTGCCGATATGATTAACACTTCGGCATTTTCTTCTTTTACGGCTGCTCTAACCTTTTCTACATAAGCATTGCCATTTGCAACCGAAGCCTCGTCTACATTACAAACGTACATTACCGGTTTGGCGGTAAGCAGCCAAATGTCGGCTATGTATTCTTTGTCTTCTTCGGCAACAGGGGCAGTACGGGCCGATTTACCCTCCAGCAGGTGGTTGCGGTAAATAGTTAGTACATCGTAGGTTTTTTTAGCCTCTTTATCGCCACCTGTTTTGGCCATTTTCTCTACCTTCTGTATCTTTTTCTCTATCGAGTCAAGGTCTTTCAGTTGTAATTCGGTATCAATTATCTCTTTGTCGCGTATCGGGTCAACAGATCCGTCAACGTGTATCACATTATCATTATCAAAGCAACGCAACACGTGTATAATAGCGTTGGTGGCACGTATGTTGGCCAAAAACTGGTTGCCCAATCCCTCGCCTTTGCTGGCGCCTTTTACCAGGCCTGCAATATCCACTATCTCTATAACGTTTGGTACAACGTTTTTAGGATTAACAATTTCGGTAAGCTTGGTTAAGCGTTCATCCGGAACGGTAATAACACCCACATTGGGCTCGATGGTACAAAACGGAAAATTGGCCGCTTGTGCCTTTGCATTTGATAAACAGTTAAAAAGTGTCGACTTACCCACATTCGGCAAACCTACTATACCACATTGTAAACCCATGTATTTTAAATTTTTGAATCAAGAATCAAGAGACAAGAATTAAGAACCGAGCCGTGTGTCTTGACTCTTGTTCCCTGCCTCACTTAAAGGCGCAAAGATAACAGAAAAAACTACCTTGTAATTTGAAAAAATAAACGACTTTTGCCTGCGCTACCAAAAGGTATAAAACAGGTTAATAACATGTAAAAAAGAGGGCTTTTTATGGAAGATATGGTTGAGCAAATAGAATTATTACTGGAGCAGGAGGACACTACCCAATTACAGGAATATTTGAACAACCTGAATATATCTGACGTTGAGGAGCTTATAGATGAATTGCCCGAGCATGGGCCAAAGTTTATCGAGATACTATCTATTAACCGGGCGGTAAATGTATTTAGGATACTCGATTTCCCTACCCAGGAGCGTATCATCAAAAAACTTTCGGGTAAAAAGGTAAGCGAGATTATTAACGAGCTGCCACCCGATGACCGGACCGCGTTTTTTAGCGAATTACATGGCGACGCGGTAACCAAGCTGATACTGCACCTTTCGCCTTCTGACCGTAAAGAGGCCTTATCATTGTTAGGTTACAAAGAAGACAGCGTGGGCCGTTTAATGACCCCCGACTATATAGCTGTTAAAAAAAGCTGGGATGTAAACCGTGTGCTATCGCACATACGCCGTTATGGTAAAAACTCCGAAACCATTGATGTAATTTACGTAATTGGCGACAACGGTATTTTGCTTGACGACATACGTATACGCGAAATATTGCTGGTAAACCCCGAAACGAAGGTAAGCGACCTGATGGATGGCCGTTTAATAGCCCTGAGCGCAAACGACCCGCAAGAAGAAGCCATCAACGTGTTTAGGATGAATAACCGCACCGCCTTACCGGTTACAGATGATGACAATATACTGTTAGGCATTGTTACGGTTGATGACATACTTTGGATAGCTAACGAAGAGTATACCGAAGATATCCAGAAAATTGGTGGTACCGAAGCTTTGGATGAGCCTTACCTTGATATCAATATCTTTCGCCTGGTTAAAAAGCGGGCAAGCTGGCTTATCGTACTTTTCTTAGGCGAAATGCTCACAGCAACGGCTATGGGCCATTTTGAGAACGCTATTGCAAAGGCTGTGGTGCTGGCGCTGTTTGTGCCCTTAATCATATCAAGCGGGGGTAACAGCGGTTCGCAGGCATCTACCTTAATTATACAGGCCATGGCATTAGGCGAGGTAACGCTTACCGACTGGTGGCGGGTAATGCGCCGCGAAATAATATCGGGCCTGTTACTGGGCATTACATTGGGCATCATTGGCTTTATGCGTATATATGTATGGACGCTTTTTAGCAATATTTATGGCCCCGACTGGATGCTGGTGGGCTTTATTGTAGGCCTGGCATTGGTAGGGGTGGTATTATGGGGCTCCTTAGCCGGATCGATGCTTCCATTGGTTTTAAAGAAACTTGGCGCCGACCCTGCAACTTCATCCGCGCCGTTTGTAGCCACCTTAGTTGATGTTACCGGGCTCATCATTTATTTTACAATAGCTGTATTGTTTATGCCGGGCATTAATCATTAGTAATGTTATTGTTTGGTTTTAGATAATTTATATCTTTAAAAGAATTAAAAAAAACCAAACTTATTACAATGGAAACTATTGAAAGCACCGAAGCGGTGCAACCAACCCCCGAACCACAACTTATATTAACCGATGCAGCACAGTATTACTTACAAAAGGCAGGCCAGTGGGCATATTTTTTGGGTATAGTTGGCTTTGTGCTTACCGGATTTATTTTGTTGGGCGCTTTATTTATGGGGACATTTTTTGGTGCCATGTCTAAATTTCAACCGGCAGAAGGTACCCCGTATTCTGCAGTTTCACCCGGAGCAATGGGGGCGTGGGTAAGCTTTTTGTATGTGATTTTCGCCGTTTTCTATTTTTTCTTTTCGTTGTATCTGTACCAATTTGGCGATAAAATAAAAAGCGGAATATTATATAGTAATACCACCGATGTAACAACGGCATTAAGCAAATTAAAGTCGTTTTTTAAAATGTGGGGTATAACCACAATTGTTATAGTAGGCTTATATATATTAATTTTTGTAATTATGATTGTTGCAGGTATAGGTGCCGCATCAATGATGGCCCGTTAGTAACAACCGCCATAAAAATAAAACACCCTGCCTTTCGGGCAGGGTGTTTTTATATAATTTAGGGTTTGTTCAGTGTTTTTAGAAGGAGAAATCCTCGTCGGCTTTAGCTATCTCGGGGTTTTCGCTGTACTCATAGCGTTTCTCAACTACTTCCTGGTGGTCTTTTATATAGTCCACAGTGTCTTTTAGGCCTTCAGCAAATTTTTCAAAGTCTTCTTTGTATAAAAATATCTTATGCTTGATAAAAACCCCGTCTTCCAAACGTTTCTTACTCTCGGTAATAGTTACATAATAATCGTTTGATCTGGTTGCTTTTACATCGAAAAAATAAGTTCTTTTACCTGCTCTAACTTTCTTCGAGTACACCTCTTCACGCTCTCTGTTGTCAAAATCTCCCATAAAAATCTTTATCGTAATTAGTTTTGGTTGGCATAAATATAAATATTTTTTTAAAGTGCAAGCATTAATTGCAACATTAATAAACTTTTACGCAGTTAAAGTGTATAGGGTTTCAATCAGGCTTTTTCTTCTTCTTCAAGCAATTGCATTTCATATAGTTCAAAATAAGCGCCTTTTGCATCCATCAGGTGGTTATGGGTGCCCTGCTCAATAATTTCGCCGTTATCAAGCACTAATATTTTGTCGGCATTTTTTATGGTAGATATACGGTGCGATATAATAATGCTGGTTTTACCCTGCATAATACGCCCCAAATTGCTCAATATCTCTTCTTCGGTACGGGTATCAACAGCCGACAGGCAATCGTCAAATATTAAAACCTGTGGTTGTTTTACTATTGCGCAGGCAATGCTTACGCGTTGTTTTTGGCCGCCGCTAAGTGTGACACCGCGTTCGCCTATCAGCGTATCAAAGCCTTTTTCTAACTCTATTATATTTTGATAAACGGCGGCATCTTTAGCAGCTTGCTCTACACGGGGCATATCCAGCACATCAGCGCTAAAGGCGATGTTATGCGATATAATATCCGAGAACAGGAAAACCTCTTGCGGCACAAAACCAATTTGTGCGCGATAACTATCCAGGTTTAGGGCGGTTAAAGGCTGATCGTCTATTAAAACCTGGCCGCCTGTGGTATCATACATGCGCATAATTAAATTGGCCAGGGTAGATTTACCCGAACCTGTGCGCCCAATAATAGCTACCATTTCGCCGGGATTAGCGGTAAATGATACATTTTTAATAGCCTGTATACCCGTGTCAGGATAAATAAACGATACATCTTTAAATGCTATTTTACCCTTAAGGGTATGTGGCAATGCATTGGGCGATATGATCTCGGGCTGTTCGTGCAAAAACTCGTTGATGCGTTTTTGCGATGCCGCGGCGCGCTGTATAAGCGATGTAACCCAGCCCAGTGATATCACCGGGAAGGCAAGCATATTTAAATACACAATAAACTCGGCAATATTACCGGCGGTGATGTTACCCTTCATTACCTCTACACCGCCAATGTACATAGTAATTACGTTGCTTAAACCAATAAGCAGTAGCATAGCCGGGAAAAACATTGCCTGTACTTTGGCTAAGGCCATGCTTTGTGTTTTGTAGTCTTCGCTTTCTTCGGCAAATTTTTCGCGCACAAAACCTTCGCGTACGTAGGATTTAATGACCCTAATACCCGAGAAATTCTCCTGTACAAAGCTGGATAAACCTGACAGGCGCTTTTGTATCTGCTCGCTGCGAAATTCTATAATGGTGTTTACATAAAATATAATAACCGCCAGTATGGGCAGCGGTAGTACTGAAAATATGGCCAGCCTAACATTTACAGTAAGCATAGCATATATCACCAGTATAAAAAGCACCACTGTGTTTATGCTGTACATAATGCCCGGCCCAAGGTACATCCGCACACGGCTAACATCCTCAGTAACGCGGTTCATTAGGTCGCCGGTGTTGTGGCGGCGGTAAAAGGCCAGCGATAATTTTTGATAGTGGCTGTATATCTCGTTCTTCATATCGTACTCGATATGGCGCGACATTAGTATAATGGTTTGCCGCATAAAAAACAGGAACAGCCCGCGTAGCAGGGCCAGCACCAACACCAGTACCCCAAATAGCAGCAAACTGCTGCCGAAAATATCGTAAATAATAGCCTGCCTGTTAAAGCCCGAAAATAGCTGGTAAACCCCAATGTTTTCTGTCACCAGATCAAATGCTACGCGTATAACCTGGGCGGGCAATACGGCAAAAATATTTGATATAATAACAAACAGTACGCCGGGCACCAGCCGCCAGCGATATTTGTAAAAGAATTTATTTAGATATGCGAGGTCTTTCATTAGTCGGAGTTTCAAAAGTACGGTAATGAAGTTTATAATTCAAGTTTACGGCGTTACTGTTTAAACTATCTTGAGTCATTTTTTTGATAGGTTAACCTGTCTTTTCTCACTTTACAACTAAACATTTGCCCACTATGAATAAAACTTCTACTTTTGCACAAACGAATCACAATTTGTTTCCCTGATGCCCTCAACACAATCAACCGATAGTATTTTTAACCAGCTTGATGCCTTTGGGCATAAAAAAGTGGTTTACTGCAGCGATCCGGATACCGGGCTGAGGGCAATTATAGCTATACACGATACTACTTTGGGCCCTGCTTTTGGCAGTACCCGTATGTGGAGCTACAAATCAGAAAATGATGCCTTATACGATGTTTTGCGCCTATCAAAAAGCATGACCTATAAATGTGCTATTGCAGGGCTTAACATGGGCGGGGGCTATTCGGTGATCATTGGCGACTCGCGCAAGGATAAAACCGAAGCGATGATGCGGAAGTTTGGCCGCTTTGTAAAAAACCTTAATGGCGAGTTTATCACATCTGAAGATGTGGGTACCAACCCGCGCGATATGGAGTACATCCGTATGGAAACCCAGCACGTTACCGGCATTCCCGAAAGTTTAGGCGGCAGCGGCGACCCATCGCCTATAGCGGCAAAGGGTGTGTTTATGGGAATTAAAGCAGCTGTAAAAGAACTTTACGGTAACGATACCATAACCGGCCGTTCGGTAATTGTACAGGGTATAGGCCACGTTGGCGAAAACCTGGTTAAACTGCTGCGTGATGAGAACGCGAAGGTTTACATCAGCGATATTAACGACGAGCGCACCCGCCAGGTGTCAAAAAAATATGGTGCCGAGGCGGTATCCAACAATTCGATATTTGATATTGATGCCGATATTTATTCGCCTTGCGCGCTTGGTGCAACCATCAATACCGAAACTATTAAAAAATTAAAGTGCGGCATTATAGCAGGTTCGGCCAACAATCAATTGCAAAACGAGCAGGAGCATGGCGAAATGCTGCTTGAAAAAGGCATCCTTTTTGCTCCCGATTACGTGATAAATGCAGGGGGTATTATTAACTGTTATTCGGAATTAATGGGCTTTAGTAAAAAACGTACCATGCAGCTTACCGAAAATATTTACGATGCAACCCGCAATGTTTTAAAACTTTCTAAGGCCGAAAACATTTCTACTATTGATGCTGCAAACAAAATCGCCGAAAAACGTATTTCAGATATTAAAAAAGTAAAGTCAACCTATTAATAATTTATCACAACCGGTACGCCAATGGGCGTGCATAATCGTTCTTACCTCATGTTAAACAGAAGGCACCTTAGGGTAAAAGTGTTACAATCGCTATACGCATACCATCAATCAGATACCAGGGATATTAAAGCACATGAAAAGCATTTGCTTCATAGCATTGACCAGGTTTTTGAAATGTACATATGGATGCTGTCGCTAATAAGCGAAGTAATTGATTATACCGCTATAGACGCGGAAGAAAGGGCTAACAAGCACCTGCCTACGGCAGAAGACTTAAATGCCGACACCAAAATTTTAAGCAACCGTTTTATTGTTTCGCTAAAGCAAAACAAAGACTACTTGGCTGCCGAAAAGAAATACAAAGTATCGTGGACGTTTGATCCCGAACTGGCAAAATCGCTATTCACCACGCTTAAAGCATCGCCCGAATACGCCGAATACCTGGCCAAAACAGGTGATACCATACAAACCGATAAAGACATTATTAAATTCATCTTTAAAAAGGTGATCCTTAAATCGTCGTTAGCCGAGCAGGTTTTTGAAGATAAGTTTATTTACTGGCCGGTTGACCGCGAGGTACTACAGGCGCTTATTGCCAAAACTTTCAAAAACTTTTCTTTTGACGACCCGGCCCAAAACCATTTGGCCGAAATTAGCGGCAACTGGGTTGAGGACCGCGAATTTGTGGTGAACCTTTTTGAACAAACCATACGCCACGATGCCGCTTATCAGGAATTGATAGCCCAAAAAACGCAAAACTGGGAACCCGACCGTATTGCCATGATGGATACCTTATTAATGAAGATGGCAATTGTAGAATTTATTAATTTTACCTCGATACCGGTTAAGGTTACTATAAACGAGTACCTGGAAATATCAAAGGAGTTTAGTACACCTAAAAGTAATTCGTTTATTAACGGTATATTAGACAAAATTTTATTTGAGTTGAAAGCCGAAAATAAAATAAGGAAAATAGGCAGAGGATTAATTGAATAAACCCATAATGAAAAAGTTGTTTTTATGTACAATTGTTGCCGGCATGTTATTTACCGCCTGCAACCAGTCTACCACTACTACAGCAAGTGCCGATACCGGTAATGTAAGCGCTACCAATGCACCGGCAATGAAATTTGAAAAAGAAACGCACGACTTTGGCAAAGTTAAGGCCGGCGATAAGGTTACTTACGAGTTTAAATTTACCAATACGGGTAAATCGCCCTTAATTATTAAGGATGCCATTGCAACTTGTGGCTGCACCAAGCCCGAGTGGCCAAAAACACCTATAAAACCAGGCGAAGACGGCGCTATTAAAGTGACATTTAACAGCACCGGCAAAATGGGCCTGCAAGACAAGCAAATTACCGTTACAGCTAATACCGTACCTGCGCAAAACATGGTGCATTTAATTGGCGAGGTAACCCTTTAATTATATAAAAACAGAAATGACAGCAACTATTTTATTACAAGCGGCCGGCGGTGGCCTTGGTTATCAGCAATTGATCATGTTTGGTTTAATTGCTGTAGTATTTTATTTTTTTATGATACGCCCGCAGGTTAAAAAGCAAAAAGACCAAAAGAAATACGTAGACGAACTTAAAAAAGGCGATAAAGTGGTTACCACTGCCGGTATACATGGTAAAATATACGAAATAGCCGAAACAACTTTCTTAGTAGAAACAGAAGGCGGTGGCCGCATACGTTTTGATAAATCAGCAATATCGTTAGAGGCTTCAAAAGCACTTAACACACCGGCTGTTACTAAATAGCTAAAAGCTTAAGGCTAAAAGCCAAAAGCAAAATAATACATAAATTTAAAGCGAAAAGCTTAAGGCGAGAACTTATTCCGGCTTTCAGCTTTTCGCTTTCTGCTTTATACCTCAAAATATGGCAATAATAAAATTATCAGCAATCGAACGCAGGCGCTTATCGGCCTTTGTTACTTGCCTGGTTATTGCCGTTTTTGCCTGGTTGTTTACCACGTTGTCTAACCCATACAAGTTTACGGTTAAGCAAATATTAACGTTTAAAAATGCCCCTCAAAAAAGGGCATACCATCCTTTGCAGTCAGATACCATCAACGCTATAGTTGAGGGTAGTGGCTGGCAAATGCTGTTTTCAAAAATGCAGCCCGAACGTAAAATAGTTACGGTTGACCTGCATACTTTAGAGAGTAAGAATTTTGTAGTGCTAAGCGCACAGTTAAAACAGATCAACGCAAAAAAAGATCCCGACCGCGAGATTATCGCGTTTAGCCCCGATACCTTGTTTTTTGATTTTAGCAGCCGCAGGGTTAAAAAAGTACCCGTACAATTGGTAGCCTCGTTGCAATATCAGCGGCAGTTTGCACAATCGGGCAACATTACCATAAGGCCTACCGATGTTACATTAAGCGGCCCGGCAGAAGTGCTTGAAAAAATAACCTCATGGAAAACAGATACAGTTAAGCTTAGGGGTCTTAATCAAAGTTTTAATTCAAGGGTAAATTTAAAAGCGGTTAGCGAGGGTAATTTAGATGTATTACCTAAAAGCGTTATGGTAAATATCCCAGTAGATGAATTTACCGAGAAAACGATAGAAATACCCGTTAAGCTGATAAACAACCACAACTATTACGATATTAAGGTATTCCCTTTAAAGGTTAAGGTTACTTTCACCACATCGTTAACCGATTACCCGGACGCTAATGAGGACGACTTTGAAGCAGTGGCCGACCTTGATCTTTGGCGCAAGCACGGCTATTCGGTGCTGCCTGTTAAGGTTACCCGTATGCCAAGCTACAGCAAGGTGGTAAAAATTGTACCACAGAATATTGACTTTATTATAAAAAAATAAATGTTTAAGATAGGCATCACCGGTAATATAGGCAGCGGCAAAACCACCGTATCCAAAATATTTGAAGTGCTGGGTATCCCGGTGTTTTATGCTGATGATGCGGCCAAAAGTGTAATGGTTACTGATGATGAACTGATAACAAGCATCAAAAGTACTTTTGGCGCCGAATCGTACTTTGCCGATGGCAGTTTAAACCGCAAGCATATAGCCGCTATAGTGTTTAATAACAAGGCAGAATTAGCCAAACTAAATGCCATAGTACACCCTGCAACTTTCCGCGCGTTTGATACCTGGGTAGCTAATGTAAAAGCAGATGCGCCTTACGTGTTAAAAGAAGCCGCTTTGTTGTTCGAGAGCGATTCGTACAAAATGTGTGATAGAACATTATTAGTTACCGCCCCGCTTGATGTACGTATAAAACGTGTTACCCAACGCGATGCCATCACCACTGCCGAAGCCAAAAGTCGTGATGACCGACAGTTTACCGAGGAGAAAAAGCGCGGTCTGGCCAATGATATAATTATAAATGACGATAGCCAATTGGTAATACCGCAAGTATTAAAGCTGCACCAGTTGTATTTGTCAATTGCCCGAAGTAAATGATAATTGATGATTTTGTTGCCTTTAACAGCAACGGCCTGTACTGTAAATACGGCGATTTTTACCTCGATCCTAAAGAACCCGTTACTAATGCGGTAATATCGCACGCCCATGCCGACCATGCCATAAGCGGCAATACCAATGTTTATGCTACTGCGGCTACTTTTGCCTTTATGCAGTTGCGATATGGTAACAGTGCCGCCAAAATAAGTTATGGCATTGCTTACAATACGCAATTTAGTATAGGCGATGTGCAGTTAACTCTTATTCCCGCTGGCCATATGCCCGGTTCGGCGCAAGTACTGATGGAGTATAGTGGTACGCGTTATTTGTATACAGGCGATTACAAGCTGCAGCCCGATGCTACCTGCGAACCTTTACAATTTGTAAAAGCCGATGTGCTGATAACCGAAAGCACCTTTGCCGACCCCAGCACCCAACACCCCGACCCGGTAGAAGAAATAAAAAAGCTGAACAACATTAACATCAATATACTGTTGGGCGCCTACAGCTTGGGTAAAAGCCAGCGATTGATACGCATGATAAACGACCATGCCCCGCAAAAAAAGATACTGGTACATCATCGCATTATGCCTATAAATGCTATTTACCAAAAAATGGGTTTTGAATTGGGCAACCACCAGATATATGGGCGCAAACTGATGAAAACGCAGGAAGAGTGGGTGTATATAGTGCCGCCCTTTACATTCGATAGTTATATCAGGGCAACAGGGGTAAAGCGCCTGTTTGCATCGGGCTGGAAGAACTTACAAGTGAATAAGCAGGATACGCTATTTATATCTGACCACGCAGACTGGAACGATATTATTAAAACTATTGAACAAACCCAGCCTCAACAACTATGGACCCTGCATGGCGACGGCACCCATTTAAAACACCATTTTAAAAACAATATTTTTGTGAAATTGCTTAATTAATGCTGCAACCAAACATTGATTACTATATAAACGAAGATGGTAACCTTGTATTTACCAGGGAGTACCATTTAAAAAGGGGCTATTGCTGTAAAAATAAATGCCTGCATTGCCCATGGAACTTTGGTAAACAGCAGCAAGTAAAACAAACAAAAGATAAATAGTTATATTTGTACCACTAATTTTAAAATGGGTATAGAAGAAGACATAAAAAGCACCAAGTTTGAGGATAATTACCATAAAGCAATTATCAACCTTAACTACACCTATGGTTGGTTAAGCAACTACGTGCGTCCTGTTTTTGAAGGCTATAACCTTACCCAGCAGCAATTTAACATACTGCGTATATTACGCGGCCAATACCCCAAACCTGCTACTGTAAACTTGCTAAAAGAACGCATGATAGACAAAATGTCGGATGCATCGCGTATTGTTGACCGTTTGGTGCAAAAGGGCCTGGTATCGCGCTGTACTAACTCTAACGACCGCCGCGCGGTTGATATCCGCATTAGCGAGGAAGGCCTGGCAATATTATCTAAAATGGACACATCCTTTAAAGCCAAGGACCTGTTTAAAGACAACCTTACCGACGAAGAAGCCGCGCAACTAAGCAACCTGCTCGATAAAATGAGGGGATAGATATTAAGCTTAAATCTTGAGGGTAAAGTTCTAAGTCTTAGATAAATTAAGTCTTTACTTTATTAAGCCACAAAATCAGGCTGCAGCTTTTTAAATCCTACTGCAAACAACCAACCAGCCAAGCTGCCGTATATAGCCCCACCGGTAACATCTACCGGGAAATGTACACCTACATACACTTGCGCAAAGCAAATAAGCGCGGCCCAAAACAGGGTGGCAGGCAATACCCATTTCCATCGTTTAAAAAACAGGCAGCTTAAAAATACAGCTATGGCAAAATGGTCGGTAGCATGGGTAGATGGGAAACTTAGCCCTGTGCCACAGTCAACCCGGCTGATAACTGTTTTTGAGGTAACGGCATCGCGGCAGGGGCGCACACGGGCAACGGCCGGTTTAATTAGGCGTGCACTGGTAAAATCGGCGAAGCCAACGGCTAATACCATCATGGCAATTAGTATAGCGCCTTGCTTT
This sequence comes from Inquilinus sp. KBS0705, assembly GCA_005938025.2. Taxonomy (NCBI): domain Bacteria; kingdom Pseudomonadati; phylum Pseudomonadota; class Alphaproteobacteria; order Rhodospirillales; family Rhodospirillaceae; genus Inquilinus; species Inquilinus sp. KBS0705. The sequence goes on from VCCI02000001.1 coordinate 330,486, forward strand.
TTATATCGCCACAGGCAAAACACAATAATAAAGAGGTAAAGCGGTATCCAAAATTTAGGGTTACGCATTAGCGGCATCAATCCGTCAAAAAAGGAGTTGGACAGATCGTGGTTAATGAAATAAAATAAATGCCTGTCAAATTGTAATAGCTGGTCGGGCATTGGCGTTGTGCAATAACATGTGATGGCTAATAACCAAAGATGGGTAATTTTACATTGCTATCGCTTAAATATTTATATTTTTGCAGCTTAATAGCTTAAAATAATTTGACACTAATAAAATCTATTTCGGGCATAAGGGGAACAATTGGCGGTGCAGCCGGAGAAGGATTAACCCCATTGGATATTGTAAAGTTTACATCGGCTTTTGGTAGCTGGGCGGTAAAGCGTTCGGGCTTAAAAAAGATTGTGCTGGGCCGTGATGCGCGCTTATCGGGCAGTATGGTGAATAATTTGGTAATAGGCACACTACAGGGCTTGGGTATTGATGTAATTGACCTGGGGCTATCTACCACACCAACCGTAGAAGTTGCCGTTCCCGACGAGCAAGCTGCAGGCGGCATTATTTTAACCGCCAGCCACAACCCTAAACAATGGAATGCCCTTAAGCTACTGAACGAAAAAGGAGAGTTTATTAGTGATACAGATGGCAAGGAAGTTTTAGAGATTGCCGAGAGCAGCGACTTCATATACGCCGATGTAAACGACCTGGGCAAAGTAATTAACGATGATACTTACCTGCAAAAGCATATAGACAAGATATTGGCCCTGCCATTGGTTGACGTAAAAGCCATTGCCGCTGCCGATTTTAAAGTGGTGATTGATTGTGTTAACAGCACCGGCGGTATTTTTGTACCGGCTTTGCTAACAGCACTGGGCGTAAAAACAGTGCACCAACTGTATTGCGAGCCCGATGGGCATTTCCCGCATAACCCCGAGCCGCTGCCCGAAAACTTGATAGCCTTATCGCAAGAGGTGGTTAAAAAGAAGGCCGACCTGGGTATAGCTGTTGACCCTGATGTTGACCGCCTTTGTTTTGTAAACGAGGATGGCAGCATGTTTGGCGAAGAATATACACTGGTTGCCGTAGCCGATTACGTATTGAAGAATACGAAAGGTAATACCGTGTCTAACCTGTCATCAACACGTGCTTTGCGCGATGTTACCGAAAATGCAGGTGGCGAATACCATGCAGCGGCGGTAGGTGAGGTAAACGTGGTAAACAAAATGAAAGAAGTGAATGCCGTGATAGGTGGCGAGGGCAACGGCGGGGTAATATATCCCGAATTGCACTATGGCCGCGATGCTTTGGTAGGCATAGCCTTATTTTTAACGCACCTGGCTAAATATGGTAAGCCGGTATCGTTATTGCGCAGCTCATATCCAGGCTACTTTATCTCAAAAAACAAGATAACGCTAACGCCCGAAATGGATATAGATGCCCTGTTATTAAAGGTTGAAGAGAAATATAAAAAGCAGCCCCATTCTACAATTGACGGACTTAAAATAGAGTTTGACAAAGAATGGGTACATTTGCGCAAATCTAATACCGAGCCTATTATACGCATCTACTCTGAAGGAAACTCAGAAACGGTTGCAAATAGCCTGGCCAATAAGATAATTACAGATATAAAAGAAATACTTAAACTTAATTAATTATTGACTTATAGAAGAATTGAATTATTGATTGAAAAGCTTCAATGAATCAATAAATCAATAATTCAATAACTCAGTCCTCCAATAATTCAGTCATTCAATAAATTACTAACTCAATAATTGCCCCCAATGCGTGTTTACTTTGACAATGCCGCCACCACAGCCCTTGATCCTGAAGTTTTAAAGGAAATGTACAAGGTGATGGAAAGCCAGTTTGGCAACCCTTCATCAATACATGCCCATGGCCGCGAGGTGCGTACATTGATAGAGCGATCGCGCAAAACTATTGCGGGTTTACTGCATACATCACCTGCCGAAATATTTTTTACCAGCGGCGGCACCGAAGCTGATAACACAGCTATACGTTGCGGTATTGTTGACCATAAGCTAACGCATGCCATCACTACCAAGCTGGAGCACCATGCCGTTTTACATACCTTACAGGCCATGCAAAAGGCAGGCACTATTAAACTAAGCTATGCCGATGTAGATAGCAAGGGTAATGTAGATTATAACCACTTAGAAACCTTGCTAAAAAGCAACGAGCGCAGTTTTGTGTCGTTAATGCATGCCAACAACGAACTGGGTACCTTAACCGACCTGGAAAAAGTTGGCGACCTGTGCGAAGCATACAATGCCATGCTGCATAGCGATACCGTACAAACTGTTGGCCACTACAAGCACGATCTTAGCAAACTTAAGCTGCACTTTATGGTTTGCGCGGCGCATAAGCTGCACGGGCCAAAAGGCGTGGGCTTTTTGCACATTAACCACAAGGTTAAAATAAACCCGATGATATATGGCGGCTCACAGGAACGTAATATGCGCGGCGGCACCGAGAATGTTTATGGTATAGCCGGCCTTGCCAAAGCCCTTGAAATGGCTTACGCCGAAATGGATGCCCATCAAAATTACATACAGGACCTAAAAAGTTACATGAAAGCTAAGTTAGAGCAGGAAGTGCAAGGCGTAAGCTTTAATGGCGAAACCGATCCGGCTAAAAGCTTGTACACCGTATTAAATGTATCGTTCCCCGAAATGGAAATGGCCGATATGTTGTTGTTTAACCTTGATATTGCAGGTATATCGGCATCTGGTGGCAGCGCATGCAGTTCTGGTACGGATATTGGTTCGCATGTTTTAACTGCGATTGGGGCTAATCCCGACAGGCCTTCAGTACGCTTCTCGTTCTCAAAATACAACACTAAGGATGAGGTTGACTACACCGTAGCCAAACTACGTGAGTTATGCGCGGTTAGTGTATAGTTAGTTAAATTATTTTCTTTTTTAGAAAAATAGGCAAACAATTAGTTGATTTAGTAGGTTGTTTTAGGACAATTTAAAAACAAACCTATGATGACTACTAATGAAAACACCTGGAGCGAAGATTTGAATAATCAAGGCCAGGGCAGCGGTTCTACTTCCTTTGGTACACCCGATACCGGCGATACCACCAATAGAAACTACAGCGATGATATTAACGATGAATCGGGCTTAGACGAAGATGTGCTGAACGATTCTGACAACGGCAATATACCGGGCAGCTATTCATCTAACGAAAGCATGAGCGGCATCAACAGCCCCGATGATGACGATGACCTGGCTACAGGCGACGATATACCTGATGACGATGACGATTTAGTAGGGGGTGACGACCTGGACACCGAAGATGATGTGGACACTGAGGATGACCTGGATGCTGATTATGATGAAACCGACCTGGATGATGATACAGAAGGAGGTGGCAGCAACAGCGCTGGTTATACATCAGGTTTAAGCGGCTCATCTATATCGGGCAGTTCAGATCCTGACGAGATACCCGAGCAGGGCCAATCGGGTAACGAAGGTACCGGTTACACGCAGCAAAACGAGCAACAGCAGCAACAAGGTGGCAATGATGCATCGTACAGCGAACAAAATGATGTAACCCCACCCAACCAACATGAATTTCCGTCTACAGGATCGCCTCAAACAGATTTTGCAAGCCGCGACCAGGGCCGTACAACCGGACGTATGATAGGCCACGAGCCGGGTACCGAGGGGATATAACCAGCAATTTGAATAAAAAAAAGGCGTCCCATAATTGGAACGCCTTTTTACGTTTATAAAACGTGTATATTTTGTTAAGAAGCTGTTTCAGCGGGTGCTAACATTTTTAAAAATGATGCTAACTTCTCTTTCATTTCTCTTCTGTCCACTATAAAATCAAGGAAACCATGTTCCTGCACAAACTCAGCAGTTTGGAAACCTTTGGGCAAATCTTTTTTAATAGTTTCTTTAATAACCCTTGGGCCTGCAAAACCTATCAATGCACCGGGCTCGGCAATATTAATATCGCCCAGCATAGCGTATGATGCTGTTACACCACCTGTGGTAGGGTCGGTTAGTAAAGATATATAAGGTACTTTTGCCTGGCTTAAAAGGGCCAGTTTGGCCGATGTTTTGGCCATTTGCATCAGCGAGAATGCCGCCTCCATCATACGCGCACCGCCCGATTTGGATATCATTAAAAAGGGTACTTTGTTGGCAATGCTGTAATCTATAGATCGGGCAATCTTTTCGCCAACTACAGACCCCATAGATCCGCCTATAAAGTTAAAGTCCATACAGGCAATAACCAGGGGTACGCCGTTCATTTTGCCAAAACCGGCGCGTATAGCATCGGTTAAGCCGGTCTTCTTTTTAGTTTCAACCAGCCTGTCGGTGTATTTTTTGGTATCGGTAAAGTGCAGCGGGTCGCCTGAATGCAGGTCGGCAAACAGTTCGGTAAACTGGTTGTCGTCAAACAAAACCGAAAAATATTCTTTTGAGCCAATGCGTAAATGAAAGCCACAGTAGTGGCAAACGTATTGGTTTTCTACCTGTTCAGAGTAGTGGAGGGGTTTTTTACATTGAGGGCATTTGTTCCAAATCCCGTCCGGCGCTTCCTTCTTTTCCTCAGTGGTCGTAATTATCCCTTTGATTTCACGCTTAAACCAAGCCATATCTATTTCTAAATCTTTCAAGTATCTGCAAAGAAACGAAAAAAGCTTGTAAAGGTTATATTAGTTTAAAAAAGTTATTGCAAAGGTTGTAATGGTTATAGTTGTTGTAAAGGTTAGCGTACTATTTTAAAGGCTATATGCACCAATCAACTTTTCAAGCTTTAAACATTCAAAATTTCAACAATTTTTATAACTTCGAGGCCCAAACATAAGCTCATGGATTTAAAAAATTATAGAGGTGTGCTGCACGGAGACCAGGTGCAGGCATTATTTGAAGCAGCAAAAAAACATCAGTTTGCATTACCTGCGGTAAACGTTATAGGTACAAACACAATTAATGCTGTTATGGAAACTGCCGCGGCAGTAAAATCTCCGGTTATTATTCAACTATCAAATGGCGGCGCACAGTTTTACGCTGGCAAATCGTTAGATAATTCAAAACTGCAAGCCTGTATATTAGGTGGCGTATCTGCCGCTAAACACGTGCATTTATTAGCCGAACATTATGGTGTAGCGGTTATATTACACACCGACCATGCTGCTAAAAAATTATTACCATGGATAGACGGTTTGCTGGAGCACGGCGAAAAATTCTTTGCCGAAACAGGTAAACCTTTGTTCTCTTCGCACATGCTTGATCTTTCTGAAGAGCCTATCGAAGAAAATATAGAAATATCAGCAAAATATTTACAGCGCATGGCCAAAATGGGCATGACGGTTGAAATTGAATTAGGCGTAACAGGCGGCGAAGAAGACGGCGTTGATAACAGCGATGTTGATAGCTCACGTTTATACACCCAGCCAGAGGAAGTGGCCTACGCTTACGAAGAACTATCTAAAGTTAGTCACCGCTTTACCATTGCCGCCGCATTTGGTAACGTGCATGGTGTTTACAAACCGGGCAACGTTAAACTACAGCCGGTTATTTTGCACAACTCGCAGGAGTTTTTAAAGAAGAAACATAATATTGCTGCCGATAAGCCTATCAACTTTGTATTCCACGGTGGTTCGGGCTCGAGCCAGGAAGAAATTCGCGAAGCGATATCATACGGTGCAATAAAAATGAATATTGATACCGATATGCAGTTTGCATTTTGGGAAGGTATAAGAGATTACTACCAGGCTAAAGAAGGCTACCTGCAATCGCAAATTGGTAATCCCGAAGGTGAAGACTCGCCTAACAAAAAATATTACGACCCGCGCGTTTGGTTGCGCAAAGCCGAAGAAACTTTTGTAAAAAGGTTAACCGTTGCTTTTGGCGACCTAAATTGTATAGATGTAAACAGCAAGCTGTAAGCTACCGTACAACGTACAGGAATTTAAAAAGCGCCATGGTAGAACATTGGCGCTTTTTTTAGGTTGTAATGAAAATTAATTTTTAAGGTATGGCCAAAAAGAAGAAGAATTTATTTGAGCGTTTTGCCAACTGGGCAACAATGGCAACCGGCAGCTCGGCTGCTTTTATAATAGCTATAAGCACAATAATTGTATGGCTGATAACAGGGCCAATATTTAATTATTCGGATACCTGGCAGCTTATTATTAATACAGGTACAACCATTGTTACCTTTTTAATGGTGTTTTTGATACAAAAATCTCAAAATAAAGATTCAAAGGCGGTACATTTGAAACTGAACGAGCTGCTTGCATCGCACCAGGGTGCAAGTAACCGTATGGTAGATATTGAAGACCTGAGCGAAGTAGAGTTAGACCAATTACATAAGTTTTATGTAAAACTATCTGACCTTGCCGAGCAGGAGGATGATATAACCTGCACCCACTCGATAGATGCTGCAGAAGACAACCACAACACCAAACTAACCGGATTTAAAGCTAAAACGCATTATCAACATGCCAAAAACAGAGGTAAACAAAGTAAGTGACCCGGCCGACCTTGAAAAGGTTTTTGCCATACGTAAAGAAGTATTTGTTGGCGAGCAAAACTGCCCGCCCGAACTGGAATGGGAATTTGAGGATGAATCGACCCATTTTTTGGCGACTGTAGACGGCGAACCGGCTGGTGCATCGCGCTGGCGTAAAACCGATAAAGGCTATAAGCTGGAGCGTTTTGCAGTGCTATCAAAATTCAGGGGTAATGGTGTAGGCCAGGCTTTGGTAAAAACCGTTTTAGCCGACTTGCCCGCCGATGTCGATTATGTTTATATGCACGCGCAAATTGCCGCGGTAACCCTGTACGAGCGTTTCGGCTTCCAAAAAACAGGCCCGCAGTTTGAAGAGGCAGGTATACAGCATTTTACAATGGTACGGAAGAAGTAGAATAAAGATTAAGAGCCAGGAGACAGGACGGTTATCCCGTCATAAAAATGCCCTTAGTTTAAATTGGGGCTAAGATGAGAAAACTTTACCTGAGTAATCCATCGCTTCCTGTAATTTGTCCAAATTAAGCCCCAGGTCGATGTTTTGGTGCAGCAGGTATGCTATCAGGTTTTCGGTAGCGATGTTGCCTGTAAGCTCGTCTTTGGCCATTGGGCAGCCACCATAGCCCTTTAATGCAGCATCAAATTTTGTACAGCCGCTTTCGTAGGCCGCAGCCACCTTTTCCTGCCAGCTATCGGGGGTAGAGTGGAGGTGCGCTCCTAATTCTATTTCCTCAAATTCATTTTTCAAAGCAGGGTATAATGTACTGATCTGCGCGGGTGTGGCAATGCCTATGGTATCTGATAATGCTATATTGGTAATGCCTTCCTGCATCATCCTATCTGCCCAGTGCATTACTATCTCAGGGCTCCATACATCGCCGTAGGGGTTGCCAAAGCCCATGGATAGGTATATGAGCGGTATTTTATCTTTAACGGCACACAGGGCAGCTATTTGCTTTACATTGTCAAACGCCTGCCCGATGGTGGTATTGGTATTACGCAGCTGAAAAGTTTCGGAGATAGAAAAGGGATAACCCAGGTAAGTGATCTCGTGATGATTGGCCGCTTCTTCTGCCCCGCGGTAATTGGCGATGATGGCCAGCAGCTTTGAATTGGTGTTACTTAGATCGAGCTTGCTTAACACTTCGGCGGTATCGCGCATTTGCGGTATAGCTTTTGGCGATACAAAGCTGCCGAAATCTATGGTATCAAAACCTACCTGTAAAAGCAGGTTAATATAGGCCGCCTTAACATCGGTAGGTATAAAATCTGTTAGGCCCTGCATGGCATCGCGGGGGCACTCGGTAATTTTTACGGGGGTGTAGGCCATTAATCGGGTAATGATACTTGTTCGTCTTTTTGCACCAGTTCGTCGCGCTTAAAGTTACGAATAATGAGCCTGCTGCCGCCATTGTAGGTTAAATAGCTGGCAACCCAGTTAATAAATACAATTACACGGTTGCGCCCGCCCATTAACGATATCAGGTGAATAAACATCCATATCAACCAGGCAAAAAATCCCTGAAATTTTAGCTTACCCAAATCGGCAATGGCCTTGTTACGGCCTATGGTAGCTAACGATCCTTTGTCGTTGTATTTAAATGGCTCGGGCTGCTGGTTGTTTAACAGGCGTACAATGTTTTTACCGGTTAGTTCGCCCATTTGTATGGCCACTTGCGCCACGCCGGGGTGTCCCTTTGGCGTTTCGTCGGTTATCATGGCCGATACGTCGCCGATGGCAAAAATATTGGGGTGGCCCGTTACCCGCAAACTACTGTCGACCCGTATGCGGTTGCCGCGCTCAATGGCATCTTTTGATACGCCATCGGGTACAACGCCCATTACGCCTGCCGACCATATTACATTTTTAGTACGGATACTTTTACCGCCTTCAAATTTTATCTCGTTACCATCATAGCTGTCTACCTTGGTGCCTAAAAGCATCTCTACACCCATGCCGGTTAAAAAATCCTGCGCGGCCTTTGATCCTTCGTCAGAGAAAGGGCCGAGTACCTTTGGTAAAAAATCTACCAGGTACACCTTCATTTCGTCTTTACTTAGCTCGGGGTAGTCTTTATTTAATACGTGGTTGCGCAGCTCGGCTAAAGCCCCTGCAAGCTCTACACCGGTAGGTCCGGCACCCACCAGTACAAACGACAGGTACGGCGCGCGTTCTTCCTTAGAGGGCTTTAAAATGGCTTCCTCGAGGTTTTGTAGCACCATATACCGCAGGTTAAGCGCCTCGGGTATAGATTTCATGGGCATGGCGTAATGCTCAATCTCTTTATTGCCAAAAAAATTGGTGGTCGATCCGGTGGCTATTACCAGGTAATCGTATTTGATATCGCCTATGGTGGTATTAATGGTGTTAGTATCTGTATCAATAGCGTTCACCTCGGTATGGCGAAAACGAAGGTTTTTTTGCCCCTCGAAATTCTTACGCAACGAAAAAGCGATAGACTCGGCCTCTAAACTGCCGGTGGCCACCTGGTATAGCAGGGGCTGAAAAGTATGATAGTTATGTTTATCTATCAATATAACTTCTACCGGCTTGTTGGCCAGTTGCTTGGCAACCTGTATGCCGCCAAAACCGCCACCTATAATGGCTACTACCGGGAATTTTGATTGATCAGTGGGGTTCATGATAATAACAGTAGATTTTGTGTAAAGCTAACAAAAAGCCCCCTCTAAATCTCCCCCAAAAAGGGAGACTTTAAAGCCCTCTCCTTAGGGGAGGGTTGGGAGGGGCTTATATGTAAAACAAAAAAGGCTCCAAATGTTCTTTGGAGCCTTTAATTTTATGAGATAATTGCTTATCGCAGGTCTTTTTTTCCAAAGTCGATGATAACCGGTGTGGCTACACATATAGACGAGTAGGTACCAAAGATAACCCCTATCAATAAAGCGAATGAAAAACCACGGATAACATCGCCACCAAAAGCAAATAATACAACCAATATCATTATCACGGTTAACGCGGTAATAACGGTACGGCTTAAGGTATTATTAATGGCATGGTTAATAACCTCTTTAGGGTCATCGGTTTTTGCATGGTGCAGCTCAAGGAACTCGCGGATACGGTCAAATACTACTACCGTATCGTTAATAGAGTAACCTATTACGGTTAACAGGGCTGCTATAAACGCCTGGTCGATATCTAAAGAGAACGGAAGTATATCCTTAAACAACGAGAAGAACGACAATACCAACAACGAATCGTGCGCGGTAGCGATCATCGCACCTAAGCTAAACTGCCATTTACGGAAACGGATAAGGATGTAAGCCGAGATAACCAGGATGGCAATAATAATGGTCCATTTTGCAGATGCCTTTACCTCGTTAGCAATAGTAGGCTCAACCTTTTGATACCTGATATCCTGGTCTGCCGCTATTTTAGTTTCGGGGTTTGCAGCTAAGGCAGTTAATAAAGTATTTTTTACTTTATCATCCGCGCTTGGCGTATTATCGGTTATCAGGTAGTTGGTATTGATACTCATTTTGTTATCGGTACCGTAAGTTTTTATCTCGGTACCGCGGCCAAGTTTAGTATCTAAAATTCCGTGCAATTGCTCGGTTGTAACCGGTTTTTCAAACTTAACAATGTAGGTACGGCCACCACCAAAGTCTACACCGTAGTTAAAACCACGGGTTGCCATTGATATTAAACCGGCTACAATGAAAATGCCTGAGAAAGCATAAAACTTAAACCTGTTTTTAACAAAGCCATAGTTGGCGTTTTTAAAGGTATGTGAGCTCCATGGGCGAGAGAATTTGATATCCCAACCTCTTTCTAACATAAATTCAAATATCAACCTTGATATCAGTAACGAGCAGAACAGGGTAGTAATGATACCTATCATCAGGGTAGTTGCAAAACCCTGGATAGGGCCCGAACCAAAGATGAACAGGATAACACCTGTTAAGAAGGTACTGATGTTGGCATCTAAAATAGATGGTAAGGCATGTTTAAAACCATCGGCAACGGCTATGCGTAACGATTTGCCTAAGGCAAGCTCTTCACGTACACGCTCGTACACCAACACGTTGGCATCAACAGCTACACCCAATATCAGGATGATACCTGCAATACCAGGTAAGGTTAACACCGCACGTAGGCTTATTAATACACCCATCAGGAAAAACACGTTAACTAATACCGCAACAACAGCTACAGTACCTGCACGATTATAGTAAGCCACCATGAAGATCATGATAACTACCAAACCTAATATACATGATAATAAACCAGCGCTGATAGCTTCCTGGCCTAATGACGGGCCAACCACTTCTTCGCCGATGATGCGGGCAGGTGCCGGTAAACGGCCTGCTTTTAACACGTTGGCTAAATCTTGGGTATTTTCTAAGGTGAAGTTACCACCAGATATTGATGATACACCGCCAGAAATTTCGTTTTGAACGTTAGGGGCCGAGTAAACGTTATCATCTAACACGATAGCGATGGCTCTTTTTTGTGCGCCTGCAGATGCTTCAGCAGTAACGGTTTTCCATTTTTGCGCACCTTGCGAGTTCATGTACATGGTAACTTCGTAACCACCTCTTGTTTGGTCAACATCGCTACGGGCATCATTTATCACATCGCCATCTAACACAGGGCCATTTTCGGCACCGGCTAATTTAATAGCGTATAATTCAAACACCTTTGTTTTTTCGATAGGTTTTACACCCCAAAGGAATTTTAAGTTTTGCGGAATAACTGATTTTACATCGGCACTACGCAGATAGGTATTTACCTTGGCGGTATCCTTAACCTGCGAGTAACCCACAATAGGGCCCGGGTTTAATTGCTGCTGGCCGTTGGCATCCTGAGCAGTAACCGGCGACATAACCGAGAATAACGGGTTTTGCAAAGCTAATTGTGCTTTGTTGTTTAAACCCGAAGAATCTTTGCTGGTGCTGTTTTTTAATTTGTTTAACAACGTAAGCGCCGAATCTTTTGCTGATGCAGGGGTTTTAGCTTTCGCTGCGTCAGCAGTTTTGGCGGTGTCTTTAGTTACCGTTTTATTTTTAGCGGCTAATATGCCGTTAATGTTGTTTAACAGCGGGTAAATTTCGGTGTTATCATAAGTTTGATAAAACTCCAATTTTGCAGTACCCGATAATAATTTACGCACACGCTCGGGCTCTTTAACACCCGGTAGCTCAATTAAGATACGGTTGGTGCTTTTTTGCAGCTGAATGTTTGGCTGTGTTACACCAAACTGATCTATACGGGTATGTAATACGGTGTATGATTGTTGTACCGCAACCGTAGCCTGGTCCCTAAGGTATTTTTCAACATCACTGTTAGTTGAGTTGAATTTTAATTTGTCCTGGTTATTGCTGTTTGCAAATATCGAAGCCAGTTTACCGTTTGGTGCAAGTTTTTCGTATTCGTCAACAAAAAGGGTAATATAATCCTTTTGCTCGCCGGCAGTGCTTCTTGCCTGTGCGTTAGTTAATGCCTGGTTAAAGGCAACGTCAGGGTTTTTGTTGGCCAATGCCGTTACCAGTTCGCGTAACGATATTTGCATCGTAACGTTCATACCGCCTTTTAAATCTAAACCTAAAGCAAGCTCGCGGTCTAAACAATATTGGTAGTTATGGCCAAATAACGGATATACCGGTTGTGTAGAAATAGAATCGAGATAAGCGCGTTCCTTTTCAGCATTGCCCTTTGAATATTCCTTGGCATCGTTCCTAACTTTATGAGCCACCCATGTAAATGATAGCTGGTACAAACACACCACAGCCAGCAGAATGGCGAAAAATTTAATAACCCCTTTACCTTGCATCGCGAATTAAATATGTAATTAATTAGTTTATAAGCTTTTTAAATAAGACGGCAAATCTAATAAAATTTCACAAGCATGAAATTTTTAATTGAAACAAAATAATCCCGGATTTTGTTAGCGTCGGTTTAAGGTGATAAAAGAGTAGGGAAGGGGGTTTTTGTCATCAGGCTCGTTATATTCACGGCTTACCTCATGCCATTGCTCATAGTCTATTTCGGGGAAAAACGTATCGGCATCAAAGTCTTTATGTATAATGGTTAAATATATGCGGTCGGTTTTGTCCATAGCCTGGCGGTAAATTTCGGCCCCGCCGCCAATAAATACTTCGTCCTCGTGCGCGCAAAGGGCCAGGCCCTCGTCAATTGATTTTACCACTTCGCAGCCCGGTATGGTAATAGCTTGCCTGGTAACCACAATATTGCGGCGGTTGGGCAGCGGTTTACCTACCGACTCATACGTTTTGCGCCCCATAATAATGGTACGGCCCGATGTTACAGTTTTAAAATGCTTCAAGTCCTTAGGCATATGCCAAAGCAACTGGTTGTTTTTACCAATGGCGTAGTTTTGAGCAATAGCGACGATGATGGATATGGTCATTTGGCAAGTTTGGTTAGTAATTCTCTATTGTCGTCAATGATTTTATCTATACGTTTAACAAAATCATCATCATTCCCTGTTTTTTTCATGTATTGCAAAACTTCCAATAAATATTTGTCCGGTAGTTCATCTATTTTAAAGTGAATTTCTTTTAATAATTCGTCTCGGGTCATAAAGTAATTTATTATAGATCGAACCCTTCATTTCTTAGGTTCTTTAAAATATGTTGTTCGTCTACAGAAGAATAATCAGCTTTGTCATAAATGTCAGCTAAAAGCACCTGTTCCTTTTTGTAAATAACACAGGTGATAATTCTTGCCCCTCCGGATTTGCCACGCCCTTTACTGCTTATACGTAGCCTAACTTTAAACATGTTATTACCTAAAGGTGTTCCTATATCAGGCTTTTCGGACAATTCAGCTATAAAACCAGCAAGATCTTGTTTTAAGGAGGGGTATTTTTTAGCTAACGCCTTTGCTTGTTTTTTTTAAACGTATCGCTATATCGAATATCATAATTCATTAAGCAATTCAGCTATAGGGTAGGTTTTAAGCTTACCTTCTTCAAATAATTTAGCATCATTAAATGCATGCTTATACCTTAGCTGTAATTCTGCTTCTTCTAATTTGTGAATAAGCTCTTCACGCTCTTTATTAAGAGCATCCCATTGTTTAAATGGAACAAGCACGCTCGTTTTTTCACCCTTGGTGTTTGTTAAAAATTGTACGCTCATAATAACCCAAATTTACAAAATAACTGACTAAACCGCAACAACACCCTTTATGTGCGGATGTGGGTCGTAATTTTCTAAAGTAAAGTCCTCAAACTTAAAGCCAAAAATATCTTTCACTTCCGGGTTAATCTTCATGGTAGGCAGTGGCCTTGGTTCGCGGCTTAGTTGCAGGCGGGTTTGTTCCAGGTGGTTGTTGTACAAATGGGCATCGCCAAATGTGTGTACAAAGTCGCCGTAATCCAGGTCGCATACCTGTGCCATCATCATGGTTAGCAGGGCATAGGAGGCTATATTGAATGGTACCCCCAAAAATATATCGGCGCTGCGCTGGTATAACTGGCATGAAAGTTTGCCTTTTAACTCCCCCTTTAGGGTATTGGGGGGCTGCACATAAAACTGGAACAGGCTATGGCAGGGTGGCAGGGCCATTTGGTTAACATCGGCCACGTTCCAGGCCGATACCATGATGCGGCGCGAATCGGGGTTGTTCTTTAGCTGGTTTACTACTTGTGTAATCTGGTCTATATGCCCCCCATCGGGTTTGGGCCACGACCGCCATTGGTAACCATACACCGGGCCGAGGTTGCCGTTCTCGTCGGCCCATTCGTCCCAAATGCGCACGCCGTTGTCTTTTAAGTACTGTATGTTGGTATCGCCGCTCAAAAACCATATCAACTCGTGGATGATTGATTTAAGGTGCAGCTTTTTGGTGGTCACCATCGGGAACCCCTCTTGCAGGTTAAAACGCATTTGGTAGCCAAACACACTTAAGGTACCGGTTCCGGTGCGGTCGTGCTTTTGCGCGCCGTTCTCCATCACATGCCGCATCAGGTCGAGGTATTGTTTCATCTTTGTTGGGTTGTAAGGGTTGTAGTGGTTGTAAGGGTTGTAGTTAAGGGAAACCTTTAAAACTACTGCAACTAAATGCAAATAAAAATATTCTAATTTTGGTATCCTACAGATGTGCAAAAATACACACTGTGTTAATCAATTCCTGAATGAATAATTTTATATTTGTATTATGGAGATTTTGATAGCTCATCCTGTCACTCAGGAACAGTCGGATGCTTTGAAGGCTATTATGAAAGCCCTTAAAGTCGATTTTGAGGTTGAAGACATGGCCTTTCCTGATAGTGTGATAGCTGGTGTTAAAGAATCCTTGCAGCAAGCCAAGGATAATAATGTTATGCCTTACAGCGGAATAAAAGCTATGATGGATAGCTGATGAGCCTGGCTATTTATTATACTCCCCGAGCCAAACAAACACTAACAGCTGTCTACTCATTTATTAATGGCAGCTTTGGCATTTCCGAAGCTGACAAGTTTGTAGCCAAGACCGAAAAACTATAAAGTTGATAAGCGATCATCCTTACATGTTTAGGTCATCTGATGTTTCTGACGATGTTCGCGTAGCATTTATAACAAAACAAACTTCGAGGTTTTACTATGTTACCAAAACTAAAATTGATATTTTATTTTTTTGGGATAACAGGCAGAAGCCATTTTATCAACTATAGATGATCGTATTTCCAAACGCAAAGATAAATATAGGCCTTAACATTATAGCCCGCCGACCGGATGGTTACCACGACCTGGAAACTGTTTTTTACCCGGTGAAGATAAACGATGTGCTGGAGGTGATAGAAGCCGACAAGCTAAGCTTCGACTACTCGGGCCTCGACATCCCCGGCGACTTTGACGATAACCTTTGCATTAAGGGCTACCACTTGCTAAAACACGATCATCCAAAACTGCCGCCGGTAAAAATACACCTGCACAAAAATATACCCATAGGGGCGGGGCTTGGCGGTGGGTCGGCAGATGCTGCATTTTTCATCAAACTGATGAACGACAAGTTTGGCCTGGGGCTATCTGCCGACCGCATGATGGACTATGCCCGCCGGCTTGGTGCCGACTGCGCCTTCTTTATTGAGAACCAACCGGTGTTTGCTTTTGACAGGGGAGATGAGTTTGAAAAAGTGAACCTGGACCTATCGGCTTATAAAATTGTGTTAGTGATGCCGGATGCCCATATATCTACCGCAGAGGCTTACAGGGGTGTAAAACCGTCGCCAACTGCCGAATCGTTATACGACCTTGTAAAAATGCCCTTAACGGCATGGAAAAGGCACATTAAGAATGATTTTGAAGGTCATATCTTCCGCGATCATCCTGTTATACGTGGCGTAAAAGCTACCTTGTATGAGCAAGGTGCATTATACGCCAGTATGAGCGGTTCTGGCGCATCGGTTTTTGGCATTTTTGAAAACACGCCAAACCTTGAAAAGATGGAAAGTGAAAATCAAATTTTTTATGCCGTTTAGTTTTTCTGTGAGGTAGTACCACCCCACGAAAAAAAGAGAAAATTTTATAGGGAGACCTGCAAAAAAAGAGAAAAAATTATAGCAGGACCTGTAAAAAAAACGAAGGCTTTTGCGGTGTTTTTATTAACTTATATAATCGCGGTCTTCGTCACTTAGTGTTTTGGGATCATCTTTCCCGTGGATGCTGTCGTGATAATCTTCAATATCGTATTTCTTGTTTTTGGGTCGCCCAACCAATACACCCACAATAAAAGCTATCACCGCAACCGAGGCAAGTATCGCTACTTTTGAAATATAGAAATCGCCGAACAGGATGGTGAATTTTACCGCGTCGGTATTCTGCATGATAACGATGGTTAGCAGCACTACAATTACCAGGACAAAAATATTTTTGATGCTCATAAAATCTCTTGGGTTATGGTTTATACAAGATGCGGTTTTTAAATGTTTTTTTAAAATGCTTTTTTGCAGCTGCGAAAATTGGTGTATCGAAACAAAGCCGGGTTTGGCAACGTGTTGTGCTTTTTGTAAAATGAACAGCGGGCGAGAGGATAGGTTTTAAAGTTCTTGCCTTAATTCAAAAAATCTCCGGCTGATGTAGTCATCCGAAAAGTACGGTCGGCAAAAATCCTTTGTTAAATCTCACGTTATTACTGCTTCAATTCTTTCACATATTTACTGTCAAAATTAAAATTTGTATACATTCGGTAGTACTTCACCGATTTTTTTAAAATCTTTAAAATAGCTTTCAATACACTATCATAAGCTTGCAGGCTTAAAATCCAATTGTAAATTTTTAAGTTATATAACACCTTATTTAACGGTGATTAATAAGTATTTGAATTGCTTTAATAACGAAGTTGTCAACAAGTTATAATTTGTACTAATATTATTAGTATATGTTTTTTGTAAAATCGTTTTTTTATTTAAATATTTACTTTTTATAGTTATTCTAAATAATTGATTATCAATATTTTATATACTGTTAAATATTTCTGTATTATGGCAAGTTTTCTGTAAATTAAGTGTGTGTGTCTTCCATTTTTTGCGTTTGTATACAGAATGCTACAAATAAGCGTTTGATACACTAATTAAAACTTGTATTTTGACCCTGCTTCTCTCAAATATATTTGACGGCCATTTACTGCTTCGCGAAAAGATAAGGGCCTATAGAGCTTTAAAATGGCCCAATTAAAAAGGCAAAACTTTGCCCCTACCCTACAAGGGAAGTGAGACAAGTAATGAAAATTTAGCGAACTATTGGCGCGATCTGCGCTTAGCAACCTGTTTTTGGGCAAACGGAAAAAGGAAGATAGTAGACAGGATAATAACAGAACCTACCCAAAAGCCAATGCTCATTTTGTTCATGTCGCCAAAAAAAACAAAGGCCATTATGATACCGTATACAGGCTCCAGGTTGGTAATAAGCGCCACCCGAAAGGCCGATAGCTCCCTCATTACCGATACCCCGGCAACATAAGCCAGCGATGTACAAACAGTACCCAGTATAAAAAGATAGCCCAGGTCGGCGGGTTTAGGTATACTAAAATTGGTAAAGCCACCGGTAACCAACAGGTAAATGCTTATCCACAAAAACGCCCCAGAAAGTTCGTAAAAGGCAATCACAGGCGCTTCGTGGTGCTTTACCTGGCGGCCGTTTATTATGGCAAAAAGGCTGGCCAGTATTGCGCTAACCAGGCCTGCAATAATACCCTTAGTGTACTGAGTTTCGAACTTGAATATTAATACGATACCTGATATTATAAAAATGCCTGCAATTATCTCCATCTTGGATATGGCCTTTTTATTGATAATCGGCTCAAAAATAGCGGTAAAAAGAGTGATTGAAGACAAGCAAACCAGCGTTACCGGAACGGTTGAAAGCTTAATTGAAGCAAAAAAAAGTACCCAATGCCCGCCTACTAATGCGCCTGTAAAAATCAATTTCAGAAAGGTATTGCGGCTAACTTTAAAGGCTGTTTTGTTAAATTTAAAGTATAAAAATAGCGATATACTGGCAATTAAAACACGGTACCAAACTAAATTTACTGCCGAAATTGATATCAATTGACCTAGAATTCCTGTAAAACCCCATACAAATACTGTAAAATGTAGTATCATCAGGTTCTTATTAACTGATAAATTTTGGCTTTTTTCAGTCATTATTTTGGTGCTTTTGCTATTAAAAACCAGCCCAGTAACCCAAACACCACATTAGGAATAAACACCGCTATTAATGGCGGAAAGCCACCTTTAATGGCAAATACAAATGCAAAACGGTTTACCACAATATAGGTAAAACATAAAAAAATACCTATTCCTAGGGGCAAACCTACGCCACCGCGTACCTTGCGGGAGGCTATTGCCACGCCTATAAAAGCCAGTACATAGGATGATAATGGATCAACGAAGCGGCGGTATTTTTCAAATAACATATCGGTTAAAGCGCCGGTGCCGCGTATCCTTTCCTTATCAATTCCAGTGTTCAGATCGGCCATAGACATGGCCCCATATATGTTACTTGTTACGTTATCATGTACTTCAAAATCTACCGGGCGCATGTCTAAAACAGTATCAATAGGCGGGCCGTCGCGTTTATAAAACTCTTTAAAACCGTTAACATACCGTACTGCAGGACTGATAATTTTCCATCTTGTTTTAACAGAATCGAACACGATACTTGGCGCGGTGAGCTTCATTTTAAGTTCGTCGCCATCAAATTTTTCAAGAATAAAGTTATAACCAGTGCGTACCTGCGGGTCAAAAGACTGCATAAAAACGAAGGTGTTTTTATCTAATTGTATGTGTACTTCACTCTTGGTGGGGTCATCGCCAATAAAAAAATTAGCACTTTCAAAGGTCACCTTTATCTTATTTGTATAAGGTATAATAAAAACATTGGCTATAAACGATATAACGAATATGATTGACGCCGATATAAAATAGGGGCGCAGGTATCGGTTAAAACTGGCTTTACTGGTTAAAATGGGCACAATTTCTGTTTGGTTGGCCATTTTTGCAGTAAAGTATATTACCGCCAAAAAGTTGATTAAAGGCGATAACAGGTTCATATAAAACGGTATGAAACCCAGGTAATAATCAAAAATGATCTCGTTTAAGCTATTATGGTGGTTTAAAAAATTATCCAGGTGCTCAGATATATCAAAAACCACAGATATTACTATAAATAGCATCAGGGTAAAAACAAACGTACCCAGGTACTTTTTTATAATATACCAGTCGATAACTTTTATGTACCTGTTTAACAATCCTCTCATTTATAATCTTTGGCCTAAACGGTTTACCATTGTGTTTTTCCAGTTATAAAACTCACCCTCAATAATTTTTTTGCGCGCCTCTTTAACCAGCCATATGTAAAAGTGCAGGTTATGCAGTGTAGCTATCTGTGCGCCAAGCATCTCGCCCGAATGTATAAGGTGGCGTAAATAGGCCTTTGTATAACATTTATCTGCAAAAAGCTCGCTATCCGCCTCAATGGGCGAAAAGTCATTCTTCCATTTTTCGTTTTTGATATTGATAATGCCACTTTTGGTAAAAAGCATGCCGTTACGAGCATTTCGCGTAGGCATTACACAATCAAACATATCAATACCTAAGGCAATATTTTCCAAAATATTAACCGGTGTGCCCACACCCATCAAATAACGTGGTTTTTGCTCTGGTAATATATTGCATACAACTTCTGTCATGGCATACATTTCTTCGGCCGGCTCGCCTACAGATAGGCCGCCAATGGCGTTCCCTTCGCGCTCAAAAGAGGCGATAACCTCAGCCGAGCGTACCCTAAGGTCCTTATAAACCGACCCTTGTACAATAGGGAACAGCGTTTGAGTATACCCGTATTTTGGCTGGGTACTATCAAAGCGGTCACAGCAGCGTTTAAGCCAGCGGTGCGTCATCTCTATCGATCTTTTAGCGTAATTATAATCGCAGGGGTAGGGTGTGCATTCGTCAAATGCCATTATAATATCGGCACCAATAATGCGCTGTATATCCATAACATTCTCGGGCGTAAACAAGTGCCTTGAGCCGTCAATATGCGACCTAAACGTTACACCTTCTTCCTTTATCTTACGTACTTCGGTAAGCGAATATACCTGGTAGCCACCGCTGTCGGTTAAAATAGGGCCTTCCCAACCATTAAATTTATGCAAGCCGCCTGCGCTTTCAAGAGTGTCTAAACCTGGCCTTAAGTATAGGTGATAAGTGTTACCTAAAATAATTTGTGCTTCGATATCATCCTTCAACTCGCGCTGATGTACTGCTTTTACCGTGCCTGCTGTGCCCACGGGCATAAAAATAGGCGTTTGTATCACCCCATGATCTGTAGTAACCTCGCCTGCGCGGGCTTTTGAAAGTGGGTCTTGTGCTGTTAAATTAAATTTCATTTATGGGCAGCAAAATTAACGATTTAGGTTGGAATGCTTGCTGTTGTTAATAAAGGTAAAAAGTAAATATACATCAATCTTAACTCCATTAGATTTGCCAAAACTTTTACGAAAAAAACTCACCTATTTTTAACAAATTTGCACCTAGTTATATTAAGGGGTTTGGAAGCTTACATTCAAGAGGCATTATTCGTTCTATTTCAGCTTTGTTTTATCGTTCAGCTGTATTACCTGCTAACTAATCACAGCAGGCTTAACGGTTACGCCCCTGTACAGGAATTACCCAAAATTAACATACCCGTGTCTGTTATAATAAGTGCCCGTAACGAGGCGCAAAACCTTACCGAAAACTTACCCTACATTTTGCAGCAAAACTACCCGGATTTTGAAGTGATAGTTATTAACGACTGTTCTAACGATAACTCGGACATGGTATTGCTCGAAATTCAGCAAGAATTTAAACACCTTAAAGTAGTTACTATAACGGAACACGACCGTTTTAAAACAGGGAAAAAGTTCGCTTTAACCTTAGGTATTAAAGCTGCTAAAAACGAACATTTATTGTTTACAGATGCTGATTGTAAACCAGCTACCTTAAACTGGATAACCCGCATGATAGCGAATCTTACCGGTGAAGTACAAATAGTGTTGGGTTATTCGCCATATTATCGTAGCAACAATTTTTTAAATCCTATCATCAGGTTCGAGACGCTAAAGACGGCCATTAATTATTTATCGATGGCGTTAAACGGCGATGCATACATGGGCATTGGGCGCAATTTGGCTTATACTAAATCATTGTTTTTTAACGCTAAAGGCTTTGCAGCCCATATGCATGTAATGTCGGGCGATGATGATCTGTTTGTTAACCAAAATGCTACGGCACAAAATACTGCTATCGAAATACATCCCGAAACTTTTGTATACACCCCTGCTAAAAGAACTTTTGGTAGTTGGTTCAGGCAAAAAAAGCGACATATGGGGGTGGGGAAACTGTATAAAAATCGCCACAGGCGCATGCTTAGCTTTGATGCCGTAAGCGGCTTTTTATTTTATGTTTTACTTATATTATGCTTAATTTTTGAGTTTGAACCAATACTGGCATTAAGTATGCTTGTTTTTAGGCTGTTGCTGCAGTTAGTAATATACAGGAAAATATTTAAACGTTTAAAAAGCAGGGATTTGCTTTGGTACCTCCCGCTTATTGATATGATATATTATACATACCTGAATGTATTTGGTTTGATAGGTACTTTTATAAAAACCACCCGATGGAAATAAATTCACATTTTACCGAGAACGCCAAAAACGATTTTCACCTGGTGGTTAAAGCAAGGGAAGGTAACCAAAAAGCTTATGCCGACCTGATGCATCGTTATAAAGATTCTATTTACTTTATGGTGCTTAAAATGGTTAATAACAAAGAGGACGCTATGGACCTTACTGTTGAAACCTTTGCCAAGGCATTTGAAAAATTAGACAAATACCAGCCAGAATATGCTTTTAGTACCTGGCTGTTTAGGGTAGCCACCAATAACTGTATCGATTTTATACGTAAAAAGAAGCTGAACACCCAATCTATACATGGTATGATGGATGAGGATGGGGATGAAAAGCCGTTGCAAATAAAATCGGACGTGCTAAACCCCGAAGAATCGTCTATTAAAAAACAGCAGACCGAAGAACTAAAGCTGTTAATAGAAAGTTTGCCACAGCGTTACCGTAACCTTATTACCTTGCGTTATTTTGACGAGCTATCGTATGAAGAAATAGCCCAGCACCTTGATTTGCCTTTAGGTACCGTTAAGGCACAACTATTTAGGGCCCGATATCTTTTAGGCAATATCATCAACCGATATAACAAGGATGACATCTGATCTGATACTGAAGTATTTTCCCGATATAACCCCTGCACAACAGGAGCAATTTGCCCGCCTGCAAGAACTTTATACTTTTTGGAATAACCAGATAAATGTAATATCGCGCAAGGATATCGACCTGCTTTACGAGCGGCATGTGCTGCACTCATTAGGCATAGCCAAAGTAATGGCATTTTTGCCCGGCGAAGCAGTACTGGATGTAGGTACAGGCGGCGGGTTCCCGGGCATACCGCTGGCTATATTATTCCCCGACACCCAATTTCACTTAGTAGATTCAATAGGAAAGAAGATAAAAGTGGTAAATGAGGTTGCCCTGGCTTTAGGCTTAAAAAATGTTAAAGCATCACATGCAAGGGCTGAAGAGGTGAAGGAAAAGTTTGATTTTGTGGTATCAAGGGCGGTTACACAGCTTAAAGATTTCTACCCTTGGGTAAAAGGCAAATTTAATAAAGTAGCTAAGAACAAATTACCTAACGGAATACTGTATTTAAAAGGGGGGGACCTTACGCAAGAAATTGCCGACGCGGGTTTAGCCGTTCAGCAATTCTACCTCAAAAATTATTTCGAGGAGGAGTTTTTCGATACCAAACAGGTTATCTACGTAAAGGGATAGCCTGGTTAGTTAATATTAAAAGGCGTTGGTTTAACATTATCTACCAAATTGGCATCTATTTGCACTTTAATAGTATATTTTCCAATAATTTCTAATACACCATTTTTAGCCTGATCGCCATATTTACTTTTAGCTTTTGCTATACCTTTTGGGTTGTTTTTACTGTAATAAACCAGCTTATCACCACTTATAGATAATATCTCGTTGTTTTTAACCGATGGTAAAGTAATTACCTTATTATTTGCAATTACCACCGGCCCGCCAGCACTTGGTTTAAGTTGCAAACCCCTGTAAGATATGTCCGTTGCTTCTATCTGTATACCGTCTTTATCACTTTTAGGTGCGGGTGGCGGCGGTGGCGGCGGTGTTTTGATATCTGCCGGTGCATCCGGTGCAGCAGGTGGGTCTAATCTGATCTCTAACACATCAGCGCTTTTTTTCATTTTACCCTTTTTTGCTTTATAGGGCTTAACAATAGGCGGGTCTATTCTAATTTCTTTTACATCGGCAGATGGTACCGGGGGGAGTGGTTCTTCTATTCGTATTTCTGCCACGGCGGATTTTGCTTTTTTGTGTTTTTTAACCGGCGGTAAGGGTGGAGGTGGAGGAGGGATAGGCATACTTGACCGCACCTTTTTGCTGTAATCGGCCTTTTTGCCGGCCGGTACCGTATCTGTTTTTGCTTCAGTTACTGTAATAGGTTTTAAAACTACAGCTTTCGCTTTTGGCGAAAGGTCAATAAACCCATAATCTTTACTAAAAACTAATGTTGATGCACAGAGCATACCGCCGCAAAGCGGTATTACTGCAAGGTATTTTAGCCTGGCTAACCTACCCGAACGTTGTTGATTTAACATAATTATCCTCTTTTTTAATAAGTTGTAGTTGAAAAACGAATGTGTGACAGACGAGCCCTGTATGCCATAGGCATTACTTACCAAAAAAGATGAGTAGGCAAGCGCATCCTTTTCGTGAGCAGCGGTTTGCTCGTCGGCAATATATTCATGTATGGTTTTAAGGCTGTGCTGCAGCAGGTATACCAATGGGTTAAACCAATTGATCACCTTTATAATCTCCAGGAATAGAATATCTACCGAGTGCTTTTGGCGAATGTGCACCAATTCGTGCGCTATTACCGTTTGCGGACGGGGCAGGTGGCTACCCACAAACATATAGTTGAAGAAAGAAAAAGCGGTGTTTTCTTCGTCGAGGCGAATGATCTTGTAGTTGTCTTTAATTTCGGCTTCGCGACCGTTAGATAACTTGTAAAGGCGGTAAAAACGATAGGTCAGCACCACCATTGCAATGCTAACGCCCGCTATGTAAGCGTAAAGCAAAGCATCCTGTAAATTAAATAGCGGTGCATGTGCTATGTTTGCCTTTTTTAAGCCACTAATTGGCTCTAGAATAATTATCCCTTCTACAACAGGTGCTGCAGGCTTTAGTATACTTATTTGAGTGAAAGGTAACACAAACGATATTACACAGCTAAATAGCAGGAACGCCCTGCCCAGCACATAATGCGTTTCGCGGTTTAGTAATAAGCAATAGCATAAATAAAATACGCCCAGGTATATATTTGCCTCGATAAGATAATGCAGCCAGCTCATTTTTTTTGATTTTTAAGTTTATTAATTAGTTCGGTTAACTCGTCAAGTTGCTTTATGCTAAGGTCTTTTTCGTCGGCTATAAAGGATACCAGGCTTTTATAGGAGTTATCAAAGTAGTTGTTCATCAACTTATCAAACGTAAATTTTTTGTAAGCATCCTCGGTTATCAGCGGGTAATACACGTGCGAGTTACCATAAGCCTTATGATTAATAAACCCTTTACCCTCCAGCACCCTAACTACGGTCGAAACGGTATTATAAGCGGGTTTAGGTTCGGGAATCTTCTCCAGTATGTCCTTTACAATTGCTTCGTTTAATTGCCACAGTATTTGCATTATCTGTTCTTCGGCCTTAGTAAGTTCTTTTAGTTTCATAGCAAACTATTTTTATAGTTAGATAAAGGTAAAACTATTTTTATAGTTTGCAAACTATTTTTGTAGT
The DNA here is from genome assembly GCA_005938025.2 of Inquilinus sp. KBS0705. NCBI lineage: Bacteria > Pseudomonadati > Pseudomonadota > Alphaproteobacteria > Rhodospirillales > Rhodospirillaceae > Inquilinus > Inquilinus sp. KBS0705. The sequence goes on from VCCI02000001.1 coordinate 355,404, forward strand.
TTTCTATTTTTGCTAATTATTTTAGGATTATTTTATACTTTAGGGCTGCTAAAATTATATGTCAATACTACACCAGGTTGCCCTTACCTATATTAAAAGCATTGGTTGTACCAATGCAAAAAACTTAGTTGCCCATGTAGGCGATGCCGAAGAGGTTTTTAAAACACCGAAGGGGAAGTTTTTAAAAATTCCGGGTATTGGCGAGAAGACCGTGAGCCAGATTGATTTTGCTGATGCATTAAGGAAGGCCGAAAAAGAATTAAAGTTTATCGAAAAAAACAATATTGATGTATTGTTTTATACCGATGCGCGATACCCCCGCAGGCTAAAAAATTGTATCGATTCGCCGGTACTGCTTTATTCAAAGGGTAACGCCAACCTTAATATGCAGCGTGTAGTAAGTATAGTGGGTACCCGTAATGCAACGGATTATGGCCGGCAGCTTTGTAAACAGTTGATAGAAGAATTGCAGGGTTATAACGTATTGGTAGTTAGCGGCCTGGCTTTGGGCATTGATGTTGCCGCTCACCGGGAATGTGTCAGGCTGGGCGTGCCTACAATAGGCGTGCTGGGCCATGGCTACGATAAAATGTACCCCAGCCAAAACCGGTCAATAGCCGAAAAGATGCAGGAGAATGGAGGGCTGTTAACCGAATATCCATCCGAAACAATACCTAATCGCGAAAACTTCCCTCAGCGTAACCGGATAGTTGCCGGTATGGCAGATGCCACGGTGGTTGTAGAGGCGGGCTTAAAAGGAGGCGCGTTAATTACCGCCGAAATTGCCAATAGCTATAATAGGGATGTATTTGCTTTCCCAGGCAGGTTAGGCGACGAATATTCGGAGGGATGTAATTTCCTTATCCGTAATAATAAAGCCGCATTATTAACATGTGTTGCCGATTTGGCTTATAGCCTGGGTTGGGAGAAAAACTCCGAATTAAAAGGAGCACCCGAACAATTGCTGTTACCAATAGATCTATCATTTGATGAACGCACGATATTTGAGATCCTACAACAACAAAAAACCCCAATAGGAATTGATGACCTTACCATAAAAGCTAATATGCCCATGAGCCAACTGGCCATGACTTTGCTGGATATGGAACTACAGGGCTTTATCCGCTCACTGCCGGGTAAAATGTATACTATTAATTAATCTTTCGGGATGTCGTAAAAAGTTAGTTTGCCGCTGTCTTCATGCAGTTCGGTCCAACTAGCGGCTTCAAATTCAATAAGGGCTACTGAACATGGTGGTACTTCTTTTATAGCGCCGCTTAAGGTAAACAATACCTGGCTTATGCCCGGGTTGTGGCCGGTAAGGGCTATAAAGTCGTATTCACTGGGCTGGTTATATATAACGTTTAACAGGGTACTTTCGCTGGCATCGTATATGGCCTTATTAGTAATGGCTTGTGGCAATGCTAACGCCTGTATAAAAACGTTAGCTGTAGATATGGTACGTAAAGCCGGACTGGCTACTATTACCTGTGGCATAATGCCCTGCGTTTGCAAACGCGCGGCCATAAGTTCGGCTTGTTCAAAACCTTTTTGGGTTAGTGGTCGCTCAAAGTCCGTATAACCGCTTTCATGTGTTGCTTTTGCGTGTCGTATTAGTAACAGTTTTTTCATATTGTGCCTAAAATAAAAAAAGAGGAGCGTATAGCTCCCCTTTTTTGTTGGTTATTTAGTTTAGTGTTTAGAATTTAAAACCTGCAGATATACCAAACACGCGTGTTTTGGTAGTAACGCTATTATCGTTTGATATATTGGTCAGACCAAGGTCGTAGTTCAGGCCAATCAAAAAGTTGTTTTTAAACTCGATACCGGCAATACCATTTAGGCCTATGTCAGTTCTTTTAATGTCGTCTATACCATCGCCGAAGGTAACATTGTCTGAAACGCTTGAGCCTCCAGATGTGATCACCTTAGTTTTGCCAGATACACCATATGCTGCATAAGGGCCCGCACCTAAATACACATTACCAATTACAGCCGGTATATGGTAAACTAAATTCACAGGAACCTGCAAATAGTAAAGTTTTACCTGTGCTACATTGCCATTATTATCATCCTCCTGGCCACCTTTACCGGTGTATATTAATGCAGGCTGTAATGATAGGCCGGCAAATTTAATATCGGCAAATAAGCCTACCGAGAAGGTTGTTAACTGGCCGGTTGTGTAAGTTGTGCTTCCGCCTGAAGATTGTGCAGAAAGATTTGCAAAGTTTACCCCACCTTTTACGCCCAAACTGGCTGATTGTGCAAACGCACATACGGATACGGCTACTAAAGTGATGCTAAGGAATATTTTTTTCATGATATGTTTTTTATGTTAAGACAAGTAACCACAAAAACATATAAAAGTTTGGTTACGGCAATATTAGTTACGAGTGTTTACAAATGCGGTTATATTTTCTTCAGGTATATCGTGCATGCATTTAAAGTGCCCAAGCGGGCATTTTTCCAACCCGAATTTTGAGCATGGGCGGCAATAAAGGTCTATTCCGGCTACTAAAACATCCTTCACCATATAGGGTTGTACACCCAGTAACTCCGGCACGGTGCCACCCCAAACAGATACTATTGGGCGGTTAAAAGCTTCGGCTATATGCGTTAGGCCGGTATCAAAACCAATAATACTCTCGGCTTTCGATACCAAAAAAACCGATTCGTCTAAAGTGGTTGTTCCGCATGCATTGTAAATTTTAGGGCCAATTGCTGCCGCTATTTCTTGGCCGTTTGCTTTTACATCATCACCGCCCAATAAAACCACCGGGTATTTTAACCCGCGGCATATGTTAATTATCTTGTCATTAGGCATCCGTTTTGTAAAATGCGTGGCACCTATAACAAATGCTATATATTGTGATTGGTGCGATGCAGGTAGCAGTGTAGCTAGATGATGATCGTGCTTTATATAATAATCTATGGGCCTGCCATCGTTAACTACGCCTAAAAATTGCACGGCTTTCAGGTAACGGTTAACAAGGTGTGTGGGCGGTACCAACTTTAAATTAAGCTTTAAGCTTAACCATTTGCGTATTGTTTGTTTTTTATAAGTTGATGAATGTATGCCGGTGCGTAACTTAATAATGGCCGTACGCAGGTTATTATGCAGATCAATAATATGATCATATCCTTCGGCTTTTATATCCGCTATAGTTTCGGATAGGGTGGGCTTTAGGAAAAGCAGCTTATCAACGTATGGATTGTTATCGTATATATATTTAAACGCGGGTTTGGTTAAAAAATGAACTTCGGCATTGGGTACCTGCTTTTTTAGGCAGCGTACTACAGGTGTAGTGTAAATAATATCACCCATCGAGCTGAAGCGGATAACCAATATCTTCATTAGCTAAGCTGTTTGCGCTTTTATTTTATTAATGATAGCAGTAGATGAGTAGCCGTCAACCAGTGTTATGGTTTTTACTTCGCCGCCATTGGCTATTACTTCTTTTGCCCCTGCAATATTATCTACAGTGTAATCTGCCCCTTTAACCAATATATCCGGCAGCAGCTGGGTTATCAGCTCGCGCGGGGTATCTTCTTCAAACAATATCACGGCATCTACAAAAAATAAAGCAGCTAATAGTGCGGCACGGTTGTTTTGATCATTTATAGGGCGGCTTTCACCTTTTATACGCTTAACAGAACTATCAGTATTTAGGCCGATGATGAGCTTATCGCCCAAATCGGCGGCTTTGGCTAGGTAAGTTACGTGACCCAAATGCAGCAGATCGAACACACCATTGGTAAATACCACCCGGTTGCCTTCATCTTTCCAAACCTTTATTTGGTTAATGAGTTGAGGCATACCGGTAATTTTATTTAAGAGTGTTAGTTCCAGATCTCTTTTCATCTTATAAAATTAATTGTATTAATATGCATCGTCTACAGCCTTACAAAGTATGTGACCAATAAGAATGTGCATTTCTTGTATGCGCGCGGTAACATCCGATGGTATAACGATATTCAACTCGCAAAGTCCGTTCATCTTACCACCATCTCGGCCTGATAGGCCAAGTGTTTTACAACCATGTTTTGTAGCGGTTTCAAAAGCATTTAATATACCCTGGCTATTACCACTGGTAGATATGCCTATAAACAGGTCGCCGGGTTGTGCCAATGCCTCAATTTGGCGAGAGAACACATGGTTGTACCCATAATCGTTTGCTATCGCGGTTAATGCTGATGTATCAACAGTTAGGGCTATGCCTGGTAAAGCCTTACGCTCTTTTACATAACGCCCGCTTAACTCAGCTGCAATATGTTGGGCATCTGCCGCGCTACCGCCATTGCCGGCAATTAGTACCTTATTGCCATTTTTTAATACTGATATAAGCGTTTCGCAAGCCGTTTCAATATCGCTTGTTAGCGATTCGATAACGGTTTGAATTAATTGCTGATGCTGGTACAATTCGTCTAAAACCATCTTATAGTCTTTCTATATCCCCTAATATTTCATCAACGTTGGTAACGGCGCTACCGGTTTGCCTTATCACTATCGCCGCTGCATGGTTGGCCAGTTCGCAAGCTTCCTCAATAGTTAGCCCCTGGGCCATAAAATAGGCCATAGTTGCCAAAACCGTATCGCCTGCGCCTGTAACATCAAATACCGATGTAGCTTTAACAGGCAATAATTTATACGTTAGCTCATCTAATATCACCATCCCCTGTTCTGACAGGGTAACTACAATATAATCTGCTTCGGTTTGTTGTAATATAATTTTTGCTGCTGTTTGTAATTCATCAAGGGTAGTTACCTTCTCTACCTTTGCAGCATCGGCCAGTTCCTTACGGTTGGGTTTAATAATGTACGCGCCTTTGTATTTTCTATAATCGAGGCCTTTTGGGTCTATAATTACCTTTTTGTTATGTTGGTTTGCTATAGCGATCAATTGTTGGGTTAAACCAAAGGAGAATAATCCTTTGTTATAATCCGATAATAAAACTATATCAGTTGCAGCAATTTCGCTTTCTAACCACTTTACAAATTCATCCTGTAGCTTATTGGCTAATTCATCGGTAACTTCCCTGTCAAATCTAACCAGTTGATGGCTGCCTGCCATTACACGGGTTTTTACCGTTGTTGGCCTGCTACTGTCTTTAAAAATGCCGTTGCTGTCTACACCTTCGGCTTGTAATATCTCAACCAGGCGGTTAGCGTTAGCATCGTCACCGGTAATTCCCGATAATGAAACCTTGGCACCTAAGGAGTAAAGATTTTGCGCAACATTAGCAGCGCCGCCGGGGGTAACAAAGTCTTTTTTTACGTTAACAACAGGTACTGGCGCTTCTGGTGATAAACGTGAGGCGTCGCCAATGATATAATGATCTAACATCAGGTCGCCAATAACCAGTACATTTGGTATATAGCCCCTTTGCTTAATGTTGCGTACTCTATCTGTTAGTATGTTACTCATTAGTTGGTAATCATTAGCTATGGGTTACTTACTAAGCCTTTTCTTTTCAAAAACCTGTGTAATATCAGCCAAAGATAATGCATTAAGGCACATTTCTTTTGTTAAGCCGCCTTTGCGCGCAACCATAACACCATAGCGCATATCGTGCAGGCCACTTACACGGTGCGCATCGGGGTTTATAGATAGCATAACGCCTTTTTTGAGTGCATACTGATGCCAACGCCAATCCAGATCTAACCTTACCGGATTCGAATTGACTTCGATAACTACATTATTTGCCGCGCAGGCATCAATCACCTTTTTATAATCAATATCATATCCTTTACGGCTAAGCAGCAGCCTGCCGGTTGGATGGCCCAATATGGTGGTATACGGGTTTTCAATAGCCTTTATTAAACGGGCAGTGGCTTTATCTTCGGGCATTTTTAAGTTGGTATGTACCGATGCTACAATAAAATCAAATCGTTTTAAAATTTCATCCGGGTAATCCAACGAGCCATCGTTAAGGATATCCGACTCAATACCTTTAAATATGTGAAAATCCGGGTATTTTTTATTTAAATTATCTATTTCTTCGTGTTGCTGTAATACACGCTCAATACTTAGGCCTTTGGCATAAAAGGCACTTTTACTGTGGTCGCATATGCCTAAATATTGCAGCTTTAATACATCGCGGCAGTATAGCGCCATTTCTTCCAATGTATTTACCCCATCACTCCATGTACTGTGGTTATGCAGGGTGCCTTTCAGGTCGGGGGTAGTAATCAATACCGGTAATGTGTCGTTCTCAGCCCTTTCAATAAAGGTAGCACCTTCCCGTAATTCGGGTTGCATCCATTGCAGGCCTGCCTTGGTATAAATAAGTTCCTCGCTTTCGGGCTGCTCCAACGGGAAACTTATTCGTTGTAAAACGGCTTGTATATGTTCATCGTCGCCGGTGTTCATAAACAATTCTTTATAGTAATCAGCCGCGTCTACACAAATAATATCAACCAGCAAACCATTACTTAGTTCGGCGCCAATATGGTTGCCGTTTAGCGTTACGTTTTTTAAACTATCCAATTCAACCAGGGCATCATAAGCTACCTGTTGGTTTAAACTGCCTACAACAATCACCAATTCGGTAATGATATCATTTAACCGGCGAAATTCCCCAGCGAAATGCTTTAATGCATCCGGGAATATGCCTTTTATTTCATCCAGTAGTTCGTGGGCTTCTTTCTCGACCTGGGCAAACAGGAATTTACCGTTGCCGGCCATCCTGAATTCAATAAGCTTTATAATTTCCTCCTGGGTTTTTAAGCCAAAGCCTTTTGCTTCTATCAAACGGTTTTCGTTGCAAGCATAATAAAGCTCGCCCACGTTCTCAATACCCAGTTCTTTCCATATAATAGCTACCTTTTTTGGCCCGATGCCTTTAATACCCATCATTTCTACAATACCTTCGGGTGTTTGGGCAAGCATATCCTGCAGTTCGGTCATGGTGCCGGTTTCCAGTAATTCCGCAATTTTTGAGGCTATACTTTTACCTATACCATCAATTTTTTCCAATTCGTCTAACGATTTATCGGCAATAGGGAAGGGCAGTTTATCTACCTTAAAGGCAGCGTTGGCTATTGATTTTATTTTGAAGGGGTTTACATCGTGCAATTCCATTAATTGCGACAGTAAACGAAGTGTACGGGCTATGGGTTTGTTTTCCATAAAATGGTTAAGCAGTAAAAATACAAAAAGCGGGGCTTAGTCTACAATATAGTTGATGTGTTCAGTTAGCTGCACAAACTATGTTTAAACAACTTTTATTTTTATATAAGGTTTAAAATAAAAACAAAAAGCCACCTTTTCAGGCGGCTTGTCATCAGTATCGTATTTATCTTATTTTATAACCACATCATAAGGCATGCGCGCTTGTGGTACACGCATTGTTTTGGTTACGCCTTTTATTTGTTCGTAATAGCGGTAGTTTTCGCCAAGCTCGGCTTGTGCAAAATGCGTTTGTATTTTCGCGGTTAGGCCTTGCCCCAGCTTATTTAAAACGCTTTTTTGCTCTGGGTATGCTACAATTTTATAATCGGTAAGCTGCGCCTTTTTTGCAGCCGATTTAATAGCGTCATTTATATTACCTAACCGATCTACCAGTCCTATTTTTAAGGCTTGCTCACCTGTCCAAACACGGCCCTGGCCAATACTGTTTATATAGGCCTGTGTTTTGCCCCGACCCTGGGCCACTGCCTTGGTAAAATCGTCGTAGCCGCTGTTTATATTTTTTTGCAGGATAGCCCTTTCTTCAGGAGTCAGCGGGCGGGAGGTATCGCCAAGGTCGGCAAACTTGCCTGTTTTTACACCATCGAAGGTAATACCCAGCTTATCGTTAAAAAACTTTTGCATGTTAGGCAATACCGCAAAAATGCCTATGGAACCCGTAATAGTATTCGGCTCGGCAAAAATAGAATCGGCCGCGCATGATATGTAGTAGCCGCCTGATGCTGCCAGGTCGCCCATAGAAACAATGATGGGTTTTACTTTTTTGGTTAACATTACCTCGCGCCATATTACATCAGATGCCAGCGAACTGCCGCCCGGTGAGTTTACACGCAATACTACTGCCTTTACCTTATCATCTAAACGCACCTTGCGTAAGGCTTTTGATATCGTTTCTGACCCAATGCTGTTATCATCGCCATCGCCGCCAACAATATCGCCCGAGGCGTATACTATAGCAATACGTTTGCTTGAGCTTACTTCTTTAGGGTCTTTATCGTTTTCGTTTATACGGGCTTTTACGTAGTCGCCAAGATCAACGCTGTTTACATTGTCTTTTTGGCTAATGCCGGTTTTTTGTTTAAGCTCGCTTAGTATTTCGTCTTTATATTTCAGGCCATCTACTAAATGATACTTTAGGGCGTCCTCAGGTTGCTGTATAAGGCCGGTGTTGGCATAGTTAAATAACGAATCTTTATTGATGTTGCGGCTTTTGCCGATACCTGTTAAAAAATGATCATACATCGAGCCGAGGTACGAAGTAACCTGCAGGCGGTTAGCGTCGCTCATCTTGGTTAAAAAGAAAGGCTCAACCGCACTTTTATACGTACCTACCTTTATAATTTGTGCTTCTATACCCAGCTTGTCTAAAGCGCCCTTTAAAAAGGTGACCTCGGAGCTAAAGCCTCTGAATTCGAATATTCCTTTTGGATTTACATATACTTTATCTGCTACTGATGCCAGGTAGTAAAAGCCTTGTGTGTAAACTTCTGAGTAAGCGATAATGAACTTGCCCGATTTTTTAAAATCTAAAAGTGCGTTGCGCACCTCTTCGGTAGTGGCCTGGCCCGATAACATGTAGCTTTCGTCTAAAAATATGCCTTTTATATTGCTATCTGTTTTCGCTTTTTTAATAGATGCCAGTATATCGTTTAAGCCGGTCGACTTTTCGCCATCAAGACCTAAAAAGTTAAGGCCGGCAAACGGGTTATTAGGTGTACGCTCGCTTATGGGGTAATCTAATTTGATATGTAGTACCGAGTTTGCGTCCACATCTACGTCTTTATCTGTGCTTGATGCAACTAACCCGGCTATCAGGCCAAAAAACAGGGCAAACAGTATTACGGTGGAAATAATGATACCTACAATAGTGGCCAGTACAAATTTGAAAAATTGTTTCATTAACTGTTATAAATCTTTTATATATGCAAACTTACTAATATCGTCGGTATAATGTTAAGAGCCTCATCTATAATATTTGTTACAACATGATTAATGTTTTTTTGCTTTTAGGGAGTAACCTTGGCAACCGCAATTTGTTTTTGCAGCAGGCTATACAACATATAGAGGAGGATATTGCCCCTGTGAGCCAAAAATCGGCAGTTTACGAAACGCAGTCATGGGGGAAAGCCGACCTGCCTGATTACTTGAACCAGGTGATAGTTATACAAACTAACCTAACTGCACAGAATGTGTTGCAAAAGATATTAGCTATTGAATTGCTGCTGGGCCGCAAACGTGAAGAGAAATGGGGATCGCGCATTATTGATATAGACATTTTATTTTATGGCGACCAAATCATCAATGCGCCCGGGCTTGTAGTGCCGCATCCCGAACTGCATAACAGGCGGTTTACCTTAGAGCCCTTGGCCGAGCTTACCCCCGATTTTATACATCCGGTGTTGAATAAAAATATTTTAATACTCAAAAAAGAGCTAAAAGATACTTTGATTGTAAAAAAAGTATATTTTTGATACTTAAACCTTAAAAATGTCTGACTTATCGCCCTCACAGGACTTGGACCTTTCATTCCTGTACGAAATTGCTGACGGCAGCGACGAATTTATTGTAGATTCTATCACCATGTTTTTAGACCAAACACCGCAACTGTTAGGAACCATTACCGACGCCATAAATGCGCAGGATTGGGCTACAGCGGCTTCCGCGTCGCATAAACTAAAACCTAACCTTGGCTTTTTTGGCATGCCGTTAAGCCAGGCTGCCATACAAGATGTTGAGCTGATGTGCAAAGAAGGCGCCCCAGACCCGGCAGTGGTAGTAGCTAAATTTGCCGATGTAAAAAGTGTGGTAAGCGGCAACTTAATTGAATTGGAAAAAATAAAAACCGAGAAAGAAGCTAATCTTTAAGGTTATACTCAATGATATATAACAGAAAAAGGCAAACCAATGGTTTGCCTTTTTCTATATAAAGCTTTTGTAACGTATTAAGCTACTTCTTCCAACTTAAAGCTATAGCTTTCCATTATAAGGTTGGCCAGTAAATTTTTGCAGGCCTGGTCTACTTTGGCATTTGCGGTTTCGGCATTATCAGCTTCTATCTCTAAAGAGATGTGCTTGCCTATGCGCACGTTATGTATTTCAGATAAACCAAGGTTTTTCATGCTGCCGGTAACTGCTTTTCCCTGTGGGTCAAGTATTTCTTTTTTTGGCATTACATCAATTTCGGCAAGGAATTTTTTCATTAAAGTATAGTTTGCGCTTATGCGATTAATTATTTTTATGTGAGCTGCTTATTACGGTATCATCGGTAACCCAAAGCTGAATTAAGCTTAATGTGATGTACATGATAATAACTACCGGAACAGCTGCAAATTTAAAAAATAGTATGAGTATTGCCGAGAATAACAGTAATAAATAACGGTAAAAATTTTTATTAAAGTCTCGGTTTTTGAATTTGAGCGACATTAGCGGCAGCTCGGCCACCAGCATGGTGCACATAATTACAATAAATACCGATAGTCCGTAAGGGTTAAGCACATACCTGGTAAAACCGGTGTATTGCTGCATTATAAGCGGTATCGAGGCTATTAATATAGCGTTTGCCGGTGTGGGCAAGCCAATAAAGCTTTCGGCCTGGCGGGTATCAGTATTAAATTTAGCCAGCCTTAATGCCGAAAATACAGGTATTAAAAAAGCGATAAAATTTAGCCACTCGCTTACATGCGGTATTTGCGGAGCCTGTAACAGCAATTCGTACATAATGGCCGATGGTAATACACCAAAGCTTACCATATCTGCAAGCGAATCGAGGTCTTTACCTATGCCCGAGAAGGATTGTAATACACGTGAGGCAAAGCCGTCAAAAAAATCAAATATGGCGGCCAAAAAAATAGCATAGGCTGCAAACACCAGGTTGTCCTGAAAAGTAAAAACAATGCCTATACAGCCGCTAAACAGGTTAGCGCATGTTATGGCATTTGGAAGATGTTTTTTTACCCGCCTCTTCATAATTGGTATGAAGGTATTATAATTTTATTAAAATACATGAAGTTATAAGTTAACGTTATGCTAAATTATAACTTCAATATATAAAAGATATTATGAGTTCATCGAAATCAGGAACTCTTCGTTGGTCCTGGTGCCTTTTATTTGCGCCTGTAAAAACTCCATCGACTCCTGCGAGTTCATATCGGCAAGGTGGTTGCGAAGTATCCATATGCGTTGCAGAGTGTCGCGGTCAAGCAACAGGTCGTCGCGGCGGGTGCTCGAGGCAGTGATATCGATAGCAGGGAATATACGTTTGTTTGATAATTTACGGTCAAGCTGAAGCTCCATGTTACCGGTACCTTTAAACTCTTCAAATATCACCTCGTCCATCTTAGAACCGGTCTCTGTTAAAGCAGTAGCAATAATGGTTAACGATCCGCCATCCTCTATGTTACGGGCCGCGCCAAAAAAGCGTTTTGGTTTGTGCAATGCATTAGCATCAACACCACCCGATAATATTTTACCAGATGCAGGCGCTACCGTGTTGTAGGCACGTGCCAAACGGGTGATAGAATCCAGCAGGATAACTACATCGTGGCCGCACTCTACCATGCGTTTTGCCTTCTCTAATACAATATTGGCAATTTTTACGTGACGCTCGGCAGGCTCATCAAAAGTTGATGATACTACTTCGGCGCGTACGCTGCGTGCCATATCGGTTACCTCTTCGGGGCGTTCGTCAATCAGTAATATAATCAGGTAAACCTCGGGGTGATTTTTGGCTATTGCGTTGGCAACATCCTTTAATAACATGGTTTTACCAGTTTTTGGTTGCGCCACAATTAAACCACGCTGGCCTTTACCAATAGGCGAGAACAGGTCCATAATACGGGTAGAGTAGTTACCAGCATCAGTAAACAAGCTCAGCTTTTCCGATGGGAAAAGCGGTGTTAAGTGGTCAAAAGGTACACGGTCGCGCACTTCGGCAGGTATACGGCCGTTAATGGCCTCTACACGTACCAGCGGGAAATATTTTTCGCCCTCTTTTGGCGGGCGTATGCTGCCGCGCACGGTATCACCGGTTTTTAAACCGAATAATTTGATCTGCGATTGCGATACATATATATCATCCGGAGAGGTTAAGTAATTATAATCAGATGAGCGCAGGAAACCATAGCCATCGGGCATAATTTCTAACACCCCTTCGTTTACAATTACGTTATCAAAATCAAGGTTAATGGCAGGCTCCTGGTTTTTAGCCTGTGGCACGCGGCGCTCAAATTTTTGCGGACGGGCTTCTGTTGCAGGCTGGCCTGTTTGCTCGGGCTGGTCGGCCTGTTCGGTTTTTGCAGGTTGCTCTTCGCCGGTGTTTTCGGTTGCTTCTGCGGCTACCGGTTGGTTTTCGCCTTCGTCAACTTGCGGCTCATCGTCCTGTGCTTCAAACAGGTTGGTATCATCTAAAGGTACTTCAACGCGTGGTTCGGTGCTTGATTTTACCGAGCGGGTACGTTTGCGTGTTTTTTCGACAGTATTTTCGGCAGCAGGGGCAGGGGCCTCTGCCGGTTTTTCGGAGTAGTTGTTATTTACTATATTTTGTTGGTTGCGGGCGGCCTCTATTAATTGCTGTTGGGCAACTATAGCGCTAATTAACTGTGCTTTACGCAGTTCATCAGCCTCTGCAACACCTAAACTTTTGGCAATTTCGCGCAACTCAGAAACGAGTTTGTCGTTCAATTCGATTGTATCAGACATGATATGAATTATAGTTCAAAAGGATTTTTTATTTGAAAGATTGTTTTGAAACCCTGATTATGCAATGTTTAAGCCCAGGCAAGTATTAGATAGTATAATAAAAACGTGGAAATCAAAGATTGTTTCTTTAGTGCAAGAAATAATGCAGGAAAACAATGCAATTTTACAGAAATTATCTTAGAATGCAAATTTATTAAAAAAATAACCCATTTAGTTTAATTTTTTAGTTTTGCACAGTATTAATATAAAGTCCTTTAAATGATATCACGCAGCCAGCTTATCGAGCAAATAAAACAAAAGAAAACCTTTTTATGTGTTGGCCTTGATACTGATGTCGACAAAATACCCGCCTTTTTAAAACAATACCCCGACCCGGTTTTTGAGTTTAACAAACGCATTATTGATGCCACTAAGGACGTTTGTATAGCCTACAAGCCTAACGCCGCTTTTTATGAAAGCCGTGGCCTAAGCGGTTTGCAAAGCCTTATCAGCACCGCCCAATACCTGCCAAAAGAGTGCCTGAGTATTATTGATGCCAAACGCGGCGATATTGGCAATACATCAGACAATTACGCCAAAGCATTTTTTAATGAAGAAACATCGGGCATGGGCTTTGACGCCATAACCGTTACACCCTATATGGGTAATGATAGCGTTACACCTTATTTAAAGTATGACGGTAAATGGGTGATATTACTGGCGCTAACCTCATCGGTAGGCAGTAAAGATTTTCAATACCTGCCCACAGGCGATGGCTACCTTTACGAAACGGTTATACAAAAAGCCAATACCTGGGCCGGTGCCGATAGGATAATGTTTGTAGTAGGGGCCACCAAAAGCACCGAATTTACCAACATACGCCAATATGCACCCGATAACTTTTTATTGGTGCCGGGGGTGGGCGCGCAGGGCGGTAGCTTAACGGATGTATGTAAATACGGCATCACTAAAGATTGCGGCCTAATAGTTAATGCATCCCGCTCTATCATCTACGCCTCAAACGGCGAGGATTTTGCCGATGCGGCCCGTGCCGAAGCTTTAAGTTTGCAACAGCAAATGCAGGCAGAGTTAGAAAAGGCTGGGATAATATAAGTCCCCCTACTTAGACGCCCATTCAAGTGTCCACACTTGAATGCATCGGTTGTAAGCGTCCACGCTTACATACATTTCCATTTATAGCATTCCCTCTTACTTTCATCAAAAAATAGTTTGTTATATAATGTAAGTGTAGACACTTACATTCTTAGCATCCAAGCGTGGACGCTTGGATGGGCATAAATTAAGTAAAATAAAAACGCCCATTCAAGTGTCTACACTTGAATGCATAGGTATGTAAGCGTCCACGCTTACATACATTCAAATCCTAAAATTATTTAGCATATTTAGCTCATGTCACGCAATGCCTCTACAGACGAACTTTACTTTGTTACGTTAACAGTTACCAACTGGATAGATGTATTTACCAGAAGGCTATACAGCGATTTTATTATTGAAAATTTAGTCTATTGCCAACAACATAAGCACCTGAATATTTATGCTTATGTGATCATGACTAATCATATCCACATGGTAGCTAATGTAACAGACGGTTCGCTTGGGGATGTATTGGGCCATTTTAAAACTTATACCTCAAAAAAACTGGTGGAAATGATAGCAAGTAACCAACAGGAAAGTCGGCGCGAGTGGATGCTTAAAAAGTTTGAGCTTGCCGGAAAGTATAACCCGCTGAATACGCATAACCAGTTTTGGCAAAATGGAAATCATCCTGTGTTACTCTATTCGCCTGCAGTGATCGATCAAAAGATAGATTATATTCATGAAAATCCTGTTAGGGCAGGATTCGTGGGTTCGGCGCATGAATTTTGGTATAGCAGTGCCAATCCGGAAAGCCCATTAAAAATAATTTATTAATGTATTTAAGCGTTGACGCTTAAATCCTTAACATCCAAGCGTGGACGCTTGGATGGGCGATAGAAAAGGCGGGGATAATATAGAAAAACGCCTATTCAAGTGTATATACTTGAATGTATGGGTATGCTAGCGTCCACACTTACATATCATTTCCATTTCCACTAGTAAATTTTTAAATTACAGGCAAAATAAGCCTATATGAAAAAAATCTTACCTATTGTATTACTTGCTGCCTTATCAAGCGCTGTATTTGCGCAAACAGGACCTAAAAATTTCCAACCAACGGATTTTTATAAGATACCCACAGTTAGCGATGCCCAGGTATCGCCCGATGGCAAATGGGTGGCTTATGAAGTATCCGAAGTGGATACGGCTAAAGACAAGCGCGTATCGCATTTGTGGATGCAAAGCTGGGATGGCAAACAATCTATACAGCTAACCTACGGCGACGAGCCGGCCTCAAAACCGCGCTGGAGTCCCGATGGTAAGTACCTGTCGTTCCTGTCCTCGCGCGATTCAAAGAACGGAGCGCAGCTATGGGTAATGGACCGCCGCGGTGGCGAAGGCAAAAAACTAACCGACATTAAAGGCGATTTAAACGATTATGCCTGGAGTCCCGACGGCGGCAGGGTTGCTTTAGTTATACAGGACCCGGAGAAAAAGGGAAAAGACAGTAAGGATGAGCCAAAAACCACCAAGCCTATACATATAGACCGTTATCACTTTAAGCAGGACTACGAGGGCTACCTGGAAAACCTGCATCAGCACTTGTATGTGTTTAATTTAGGTACAAAAAAGATTGATACCCTTACCAGCGGTAATTATGATGATAGCGCGCCCGATTGGGCACCTGATGGTGAAACCATTGCCTTTGTGAGCAACAGGGATGGCGACCCCGATAAAAGCGAAAATACGGATATTTTTAGTGTAGAAACCAGGCAGGGTGGGGCTCTTAAGCAATTAACCACCTGGAAAGGGCAGGATGGTAAGCCACAATACAGCCCTGATGGCAAAACTATAGCCTACCTGCGCCAAAATAGCGAGGGTTATACCATGTACGCGCTAAGCGAGCTTTGCATAATGGATGCCGATGGTAAAAATACCAAAAACCTAACCCAACAGCTTGATCGCCCAGCCGATAACCCGGCATGGAGCAAGGACGGCAAAACCATAGCCTTTTTAATAGAAGATGATCGCGACAAATACGCTGCTGTTTATAACCTGCAAACTAAGCAGATAACCAATATTAGCGGCCGTGGTAAATTTAATATAAGCGATATAACTGCCCACTCGGCTAATAACTGGCTTATCAGCTATACTACGCCTTATATGCCTTATGAGGTTTACGCGCTGGAAAGCGGAAAGTTTAGGCGATTAACTTTCCATCAGCAGGATTGGCTTAAAGGTGTAAAACTGGCCGATGTTACCAGTTTTAAATCGGTAAGTAAGGATGGTACTTCGGTATCGGGTATATTATATCGCCCCGATAGCACCGCTAACAAAAAGTTACCTTTTATTTTATTTATACATGGTGGTCCGGTAGGGCAGGACGATTATAGCTTTGACGGTACCTGCCAGGTATTAGCCAGCGCGGGTTATGCGGTAGCTACGGTAAACTATAGGGGTAGCTCGGGCAGGGGTATTAAATTTACCAATGCCATTAACGCCGACTGGGGTAATAAGGAGGTTATTGATTTGCATGGTGCCGTAGATGAGCTGATAAAACAAGGCATTGCCGACCCTGATAAGTTAGGCGTTGGCGGCTGGAGCTATGGCGGCATATTAACCGATTTTATGATAGCATCTGATACCCGCTTTAAGGCAGCTGCAAGCGGGGCAGGCAGTGCGCTCCAGGTGGCTAATTACGGTATAGACCAATACATTTTACAATACGATAATGAGTTGGGCCAGCCATGGAAAAATATAGAGGTGTACAACAAAATATCGTACCCCTTTTTACATGCCGACAGGATAAAAACACCCGTATTGTTTATGTCGGGTTTAAAAGATTTTAACGTGCCTACTGCCGGCAGCGAGCATATGTACCAAGCCCTAAAATCATTAGGTATACCCGCCGAATTGGTTTTATACCCTAACCAATTCCATGGCATAGGCGTACCCAGCTACCAGGTAGATAGGGTGCAGCGGTACATTAAATGGTTTGATAAGTATTTGAAATAGTAAGTTGAGGGTTGATATGGCTGTTAGGGCTTATCTAACGATGAGTGCCCTATCAACCCTTCAACTATTTCATTAAGGCTGTAACTTGCCTTCTATAGAGTCGTCCAGTGTTTTGCCTATGGCGGCACCTACCAGTTGTTTTGCAAATGCTACGGCATTGCCGTGTTTGTTATCCCAGTAATAGCCTTGGGTTGGGGTTACTTTTATAACCGAAATTCTCGGGTCGTTTTCGCCCTCGGTGAACCATACTTTCAGGATAGGGTCCCAAAGCTCCTTTATTTTTTCTTTGTCTTCGCTTATTTCGGCTATGCCATAAACATTTAAAAAATCAGAATATTTAGATCCCTGGAAAAGCAATTGCACCATCGGGTCGGTAGCAATTTCAGCGTTCTTGTGGCTGTCGTTAGCACTCAGGAACCATAAGTCGCCATTGTCATCAATTTTTTGCGGCGACATAGGGCGGGTAGAAAAAGGCAGGCCGGTTTTAATGTCACTGCAAAAAAAGCAGCTAACGCCCTCGGCCATCTCTTTTAACTTGGCCCAGGCCGCGTTGCCTTCCAGGTTTTTAAAATTATCTTCGGGTTGTTGTTGGTTAATGCTATCCATAATGGTTGATATATTTAAATGATAATATATTAACCAAAGCGAAATTGCATTGTTTTTAATATTTCAAAAAGAATGTACTGGTTGTAAATGATTGATAATGGTACGTACTTGTACCGCTGTCAAACTTTACCGTCATTGCAAGGTACGAAGCAATCTCCCTTAATGCAAGATGGTTATACAGTCATGAGATTGCTCCTCGCACTAACGCGCGCAGAGGACGCTTTCTACGCAAAACTCACCTTACGCTGCGGATAACGGTTGGCATAGCCGGTAACAATGTTTTTGATATAATCGCTGCCGGGGTAGGGGGTAAGGTAGTTTTTTAAGGCCTGTATATTATCGGCATCGTAATAATGAGAAATATAGCCCATGCCATAAAAGCGGCCCTCTTCAATAAGAATGCAGCTGTGCTCTTCGCCGTTGCGGCCCTCATCGCGTACGGCAAATGTAGGAAGTGCTTTTTTAAGCTGATCTATAGCGGCAGTTACCTTTTGGTTGTAAACTTCGGGGGCTTCAACACCCTCGCAGGCGCAGGTGCCGGTATTAGTGCCGCTGCAGGGCTGGTCATTAGTTTGTATAAAACACAGCTTAGGGCACAAGCCGAAGGTCTCTATAAGGCTGATAAGCAGGTTACGGCCCTCTAACAACGAATTGCAACTGTATACCGATGGCATATGCTTGCGGTGCTTATCAACAGCCAGGCGCAGGTATCCGCGCTGGTCTTCGTAAGCATACAGGCCGTAGGTGTTCTCAAAACGTTTTAACGAGCGGTTGTACTTTGGCCACAGGCGTTTTATCTCTACCGCCTCCAGTACAAAGGCTATAAGTTCGGTGCCACAAACCTGGTAACTTATGCGGTGGATGCTTTTTAAGAATTCCTGGCGCTGTAAGCCCGGGTTATTGCCCGTAAAATGGCTGCATACCCGCTTACGAATGTTTTTCGCCTTGCCCACATATACCACCTTGCCCTTACCATCATGAAAGTAATATACCCCCGGCGATGAAGGCAATGCATCCACATCTGCACGCGGCAGGTTGGCTGGTAACAATTGCTCTTTCGAATTTTGCTTTAAAGCTTGTGCAATATGGTTATCGGTATCGTTTTTTAAATATAAGCTAAATAGGTGTGCCGTAGCCTCGGCATCGCCCATGGCACGGTGCCTGCTGTTGTTTTGGATGCCCAGGTGGCTGCATAACTTACCCAGGCTGTAAGATATCAACCCCGGCATAATTTTGCGACCAAGGCGTACGGTACACAGCTTGTTGGCATGCAACTCGTAACCGGCAGTATTAAGGTGGTATTTTAAAAAGGAATAGTCGAAATTAACATTGTGGGCCACAAATATCTGCCCTTTTAGCAGGTGATAGATCTCGTGGGCCACATCCTCGAAAACAGGGGCTGTGCTCACCATCTCATTGGTAATACCGGTAAGGGCACGAATGTACACTGGTATATCGCGCTGCGGGTTTACCAGTGTTTCAAAACGGCGGGTAATTTTTTTACCGTCGTGTATGCATATAGCAATCTCTGTAATGCCGTTTGCACTGGCATGCCCCCCTGTCGTCTCAATATCTACAATTGCATACATCGTACACAAATGTAATATTCTTTGCTAATTATTTTAGTTTAAAATGTTGAAAAAGTTTAAAATGTTGAAAAGGTTGTAAGTGTTGTAATGTTGGAAGGTTGTAAAGTTGAAATGTTATCGCGTTTAATACAAAAAAAACCGTTAAGCGCAGCTTAACGGTTTTGTATATCATCTTTTCAGACTTAGGACTAAGACCTCTCGACTTAAGTCTTACTTCTTCTTCGCCTGTATTTGCTGTTGCTGGCGCATCATCTCTTCCATGCGGGCACCAAAGCCGGTCTTTTTCTTTTTCGGGTCATCAGGTTTCTTTTTGTTTTCCTGTATCTGGGCATGTATCTTTTTATCATCAACCATAAACTTAATTAGGTATTGCTGTAAAAAGGTAAGCATGTTGGCCAAAAAGTAGTAGTAATTTAAACCTGCAGGGTAACTGTTAAGCGTAGCCAGGAAAATGATAGGGGTAATGTAACCTATGTATTTCATCTGGCCGGTAGCACCCGATATCTGGTTGTTAAAGTAAGTATATATCAGGGTAGATACGGTCATCAA
The DNA here is from genome assembly GCA_005938025.2 of Inquilinus sp. KBS0705. NCBI lineage: Bacteria > Pseudomonadati > Pseudomonadota > Alphaproteobacteria > Rhodospirillales > Rhodospirillaceae > Inquilinus > Inquilinus sp. KBS0705. The sequence goes on from VCCI02000001.1 coordinate 375,127, forward strand.
CAAACACATTAAACTAATGTGGTTACCAATAAAAGGTACCGACGTTGAAAACTTAATTACCGCGTCGTAAGTGCTCAGGTCGTGCATCCATAAAAAGCTTTCGCCCCTTAGCTCAAACAAACTTGGGAAGAAGCGGAAAAACGCGATCACTATCGGCATTTGTATCAGCAATGGTAAACAACCGCCTAACGGGTTTACACCTGCTTTTTTATAAAGCTTTAAGTATTCTTGTTGTAATAGGGTAGGGTTATCCTCTCCAACTTTAGCCTTTATCTCGTCCATCTCGGGCTTTAATACACGCATCTTGGCCATCGAAAGGTACGACTTATAGGTAAGCGGCGATAAAACCAGTTTTAAAATGATGGTTAATATTAAAATAATAACCCCATAGTTGCTGGTGAAGTTTTTAAGCGCGTTAAATATAGGCAACACCGTAAAGCGGTTTATTAAAGCCAGCGGGCCCCAGCCCATGTATATCTGCTTCTCTAAGTGGTAACCTTCGGTTTTTAAAATGTCGTTTTTATTGGGGCCGAAATAAAACTCAAGCGGATAGGTGCCATCGGCAGCTTTGGCTACGGCAAGGTCGGCTGTCATTTGTTTAATGTGGGTAGTATCGGCCACATCGGTAGTTACAGCCAGGCTGGATTTGGTGAACCCGTTTTTAGCAATTAATACACCCGAGAAAAAGTGCGCCTGAAACGATACCCATTGCAGTTTTTTATCGGTAATATCCTTTTTATCGTCTTTGGTTTCGCTAAGGTAATCAACACCGTTATCATCGTTTATAAAGTAAACGGTGCTGTAGCGGCGCTCTTGTGCCATGTCCATTTCCTGTTTGCGCAGGTTGGCTGCCCAGTTAATATTGGCGGTGCTGGTGTTGGCTATAACCTGGTCTAAGCCGGTTGGCTTAATGGTTAAGCTTACCTTAAAGCCGCTGCCCTTTAAGCTGTATATATAATCTATATACTGCGTTGGGCTGTAGCTTAAGCGCATCGTAACCGACGATGAATCGGTACCGGCAACGGTTAGGTTTGGCGCGCTTGGCGTAAAGTAATACTGGTCGGTGTTTATTTTTTTGCCTGCGGCATCAAAGGTTAAACCAAAGTGGTTTTGGTTGCCTTCAAAAATAAGCAGCGGCTTTTTATCAAACGTTTTATAGTTTTTAAGCTCGGCAGAATACACCCGGCCGCCTTCGGTAGACAGTTTAAGGCGGATGTCTTTATTTTCTACAGTAACAAATTGCTCGGTGCCTGCGGTTGCGGCGCCAAACGGGCTTTTTAACACAGCCGAATCAACTACGGTAGTTTTTTTGGTGGTATCAAACTTAGCGGCGGCAGCAGGGGCCTTGGCCAAACCTGCTTGTTTAAGCGAATCCTGGTGAACTTTTGCTTTCTCGGCTTTTATCTGATCTGCAGAAGGCTGCATAAACCAAATAGAAACGCCCATTATCACCATGATCAGGAATAATCCTGTATATGTATTTTTATCCATTATGTGTGTATCGTACTATCAATCAATTTTTGCGGGCATAAGCCAGCGAAGCGGCGACAAAGTTAATAAAAAGTGGATGCGGATTAGCAACTGTTGATTTTAATTCGGGATGGAACTGCGCACCCAGGAAAAACGGGTGGTTTTTAAGCTCAACTACCTCAACCAGGTTGTTTTGCGGGTTAATGCCCGATGGGGTTAAACCCGCGCTTTCATACTGTTTTAAATACGTGTTGTTAAACTCGTAGCGGTGGCGATGGCGCTCGCTTATGTGCTGCGTGCCGTAAGCTGCTGCCGCTTTGCTGCCTTTCTTTAAATCGCAGGCGTAGGCGCCTAAACGCATGGTACCACCCTTGTTGATGATGGTTTTTTGCTCTTCCATCATGGCAATAACAGGGTTAGGGGTTTCAGGGTTCATTTCGGTGCTGCTGGCATCTTTAAGACCAAGCACATGGCGGCCAAACTCAACCACGGCACATTGCATACCCAGGCATATACCAAAGAAAGGGATATTATTTTCGCGTACGTAACGTATAGCCTCTATTTTACCTTCAAAACCACGCTCGCCAAAGCCGGGTGCAACCAGCACGCCATGCAGGCCTTTCAGTTTTTCTACAGCGTTCTCCACCGTTAATTGTTCTGACGGGATGTATTGCACGCGCACCTTGCACTCGTTTTTAGCACCGGCGTGTATAAACGCTTCGATGATAGATTTATAGGCATCCGGCAGCTCTACGTATTTACCCACCAGGCCAATTTTTACTTCGGAGGTAGGGTTTTTCAGGCGGCCCAAAAAGTCTTTCCAGCTATCAAGGTTAGGTTCGTTTTTGTGGCTAAGCTTTAATTTGGTTAATACGGTTTTGTCTAATTGTTCCTTTAACATCAGCAATGGCACATCGTAAATGGTTGATGCATCCATCGATTCGATTACCGCATTGATGTTTACGTTACAAAATAACGCGATTTTTTTTCTGATGTCCATATTAATATGGTGCTCGGTACGGCAAACCAGTATATCGGGCTGTATACCATACTCCAGCAGCATTTTTACCGAGTGCTGTGTAGGCTTGGTCTTTAATTCACCTGCGGCAGCCAGGAAAGGTATAAGGGTTAAGTGAATAACCAGGGCGTTATTAGGCCCAACTTCCCACTTAAACTGCCTAACGGCCTCTACAAAGGGTAACGACTCGATATCGCCTACGGTACCGCCAATTTCGGTGATCACGATGTCGTAATCGCCGGTTTCGCCTAAAATGCGCATGTTGCGTTTTATCTCGTCGGTTATATGGGGTACCACCTGCACGGTTTTACCTAAAAAGGCACCTTCGCGTTCGCGGTTTATTACGTTTTGGTAGATGCGGCCGGTAGTAATGTTATTGGCTTTGGAGGTTGGCGTGTTTAAAAAACGTTCGTAGTGGCCAAGGTCAAGGTCGGTTTCGGCGCCATCTTCGGTTACATAGCATTCGCCGTGCTCGTAAGGGTTTAAAGTTCCCGGATCGATATTAATGTAAGGGTCGAATTTTTGGATGGTTACGCGATAACCGCGTGCCTGAAGTAGTTTTGCTAATGAGGCCGAAATAATGCCTTTTCCTAACGAGGAGGTAACTCCACCCGTAACAAATATGTATTTAGTCATGATTTTTTTGAAATCCGGTTAGCGGTTTTTGAGCCGAAACCAATTGTTTGTGTACGGGATACAAAAGTAGGAATTTTTGCGGGCTTTGAGATAACAAAATACAAATGTTAGTATTTTGTTAATGAATGATTTTAACCTGACTGTCATTTCGAACGAGCGATAGCGAGGAGAAATCCTGTTCGATATACAGAGTCGGCTGCCTGTCGTTTGAACAAGATTTCTCTCTGTCGTTCGAAATGACAGTAGGTTGTTTTAACGAACTGAGTATTTCAAACATACAAGGCCCGCTCTTGGCCGCGGGAGGGCCCATTACTTTTTGCTTGATCAAAAAGTAACAAAAAATCAAGTCAGCAAAAAGGCTTCTTTGCCGCACGGGCCTTTGCCCTGCAAAGCGGGCAGAACCACGGGCTGGAATCTTTTGCCCTGCTTCGCTCGCGCATTCCCTCGCTTCTGCAAAATTTCCTATGCCCTTACCCCGCACAGGCCAGCATTGTTTTGCCCGCTTTCGCCCGAAGCTGCTTTGCTGACGCGGAGCTGCGAAAAGTAAGTTCCCCTCTCCGAGAGGGGTTAGGGGTGTGTTAGCCGCCATGCATTCAAATTCCCTCCCTGGGGAGGGCAGGGAGGGGTTATCACCCTGCAACTAATAAACTATATCCTTGCGAGCGATAGCGCGGCAACCTCAGTGGATATGTATCAAACTTTTTTAATGTTAGTCCGGATTTGAAATCCCGGACTGAAACAATGGCGGATTTGCAATCCGCGTGTTGATTGTAGTGTAAGTAAAACGAGGATTGCAAATCCCCGGAAATGCAAGTCCGGATTATAAATCCGGACTAACGAGTAACCGCCACACCAAGTTAGTCCGGATTTAAATCGCGAACTAACGGGAAGAGCTATAGTTACTTCATATTTATCAGTGCAATAACTCCGGCAACAGCTAAAATCATCGCCCAATAGCGTACTTCAATCCACATTAATGTGTTTATACGTTTTTGCCTGGGTAATTTAATTGTTCGCTGTATGATGTCTCCTTCTGCTGCCGTAGCCCGCTTATTATCTATCATAAATAATATTATTGCCGATGTAAACAGGGTGACAACACCAATATACTTATCATTTATTGATAAGGCGTCGGCTATAATAAACAGTATGATAGCTACTATTAGCGGAACGCCAAGCACCCAGCCACCTTTGCCTTTACGCTGATAGAATACAATCATGTTATAAGTATAAAAATAGATAAACGTTCCTTATTTCCGAAGCATACTGGTGTTATAAAAGTATCCCGGTGTTATAATAGTGTACCAGCCTTTGTACCTGCTTAAAGCTGTATTTGTCATCGGCAATATATTTATCGTATACTTCTTTATTATCGTGTATCATTTCCACAAAATCACTCTTACGATCCTTACGCGACTTGTTAAACAACGAAAAAATGCTTACTTCGTTATTTTTAACCTCTTTTACCGTATCCGAACCTTTTGATATATACCATAAGGTATTACTGGTTGTATTGATCATTTGATTAGGTCCGCTACCATAGGTAGTGGTGGTATTTTTTTCGTAAAGGTCTATTTTGCCGCCCTCTATCAACTGCATATATTCACGCTTGTCTTTCCCTTCCCGTATCACCGCCCTGTTTAAAATTTTGTCTTTGGCTATATAATATTCTTTAACATCATCAATACTAATTTTAACAGACTTACCGTCGGGGGTTAATTTATAGCTGTAGTTTTTAGCTAAAAAGCCTTTGCCAATAGCACATTTTACAGTATCGCTTTTATAATTTATAATATAATCGACGGTTTGTGCATTGGCGTTAAGGGTAAATAACAGCGCGGTTAGGCAGGCAGTAATGCCGTTAAAAATCAGTTTCATGTTTGGATAAGCGGTTTAATTAATTAGTGCCGTTAAGATAATAAAATTATTGACAAGCGTCGTTTTAGGTGTACGCATTAAGTCCACAATGTTAGTCCGGATTTAAAATCCCGGACTAAAATAATGGCGGATTTGTAATCCTCGTGTCGCTTATTTGTGGTGTAAGTAAAACGGGGATTGCAAATCCCCGGAAATGCAAGTCCGGATTATAAATCCGGACTAACGAGATATTATAGATCCGGACTTAGCCTGGTATAAGACACAAGTGTCAGCATGCGCATATTTTAAGTATTTATAATTATCATTATTTTTTTTCTATTATTTTGAATATTAATCTCTCTAATGATTTCTTGCATAATTTTGAATTCATTTTTTAAAGTACTCTCAAAATAATTTCTTTTAAATAACAAACAAATCCCTTTAAATTCTAAAAAATTGTTTGACGCATCATTTAATCCTTCTTGCATTGCATCCCAATTTAAACTGTGCATTGTAATTAATCTCACCTGGTAATATAACGCTTCAAGTAAACTATTTTTATCAGATATTTCTAAAAGATAATCGTCTACGATAACAGCATAATAAAATTTTTTTGTCAAAAAATACTTAAGTAAACGCAAATCAGTATTTATTTCTTTTGAATAAATAATATATATCTCTTCATCATTTACCTCTTCAAAAATTTTTCTAAAAACGCTATTGCTATAATCTTCCATAACGGCAATTTAGTGATTTAGTGGGATTGTACTTTCGTATTGATTGGGAGTTAGAAAATACTCGCCTTGCCCCTAGTAAAATTTGCAGGGTTCAATGCCAATCAAACCCACAAAACCGACATTGTTTAGCTTCGGGTGTACGGGCGAGTTTACTGCAATTGGGGCATAAGTTAAAAAACACTTTGTCTGCGTTATCCCTCAAAATTTTTCCGGCACAATTCAGAATAAACTGCACATACCCCTCGCTCAGGTAATTTAACACCAGCGGGTCGTCTGTTAAGCGGCCTGTCTTTAAATACATTTTGGTTAGCTGCTCGCCACCCTCTGATTTAATTGTATTACGGTGGTGCTTTAATGCCATTTTTTCGGAGTCAGGTAGCAAATGGCTATAATAGGTGATAATGTAATCTGCTTTTTCTATAGTAACGCCATCCATATTATAAAGCTACAAAACTTTCTTTAGTGAAAAAGTGGTATCACTTATTTTATCAATGTCGATGTTAAATTTGAAACATTCAAGTCCAAGCCATTTTCTCTTATTGTCGCACACGTATCTCAATAATAACCAATAAAAGCCAACCCTCTAATATTTCAAATCCAGCGCATGGTCGGCGGGTACGTCCTGGCCGGTCCATATTTTAAGGGCTGTCCAGGGTTGGGGCGGGGTGCTCCAAAACTCGTTGGTTGCGGGCAGGCCAAGCGGTAAAAATATATTGCTGCAAATGTAAAGGCTGCCGGTGGTGATGTAAAAATCGGCCAGGCCGGGCTGCGCGCCATACAGGCCAATGTTTAGCCAGCCATTAGCAGTAAAAGTGTTAGGCGCATCCAGCGTTTTTTTAATTACAGCGGTTAAAGCCTCCCTAACCTGCGCGGGTGTAAGCGATGCCGGCAGTTGCTGTTGGCAGGCCTGGTTAGCCAAATGATGAAACACGCCCCCGCGATACACAATAGACCGCCCGGTTGCCGGGTAGCTGCCATCGGTATTAATAAGCCGTTCCTGTATCTGGGCATAGCGCTGCGCTATCAGTTTGGCTTTTGCGGTTTCGGTGCCGTATGTTTTTTGCTTTTGGTTAACCACTTCCAGTATGGCGGCAAGGTAGGGCTGTATCACAATGCTGTTGTAATAATCTGCATGAAAATCCATCCCGTCCGAGTACATACCATCACCCACATACCAGTGTTTGGTAAACTCGCGCACAGCAAACTCTATCCGCAGGGCATCGTAAGGCAGGTCGTATTGATCAAAAAAGGCCTCTATAACCCCGCTGAACAATATCCAGTTACTATATACCGGTACGGTGCTGCGGGTTAATAGCAGGGCGGAAACTACCTGCTGCTTTACCTTATCATCTAAATGCTGCCACAGCCAGGGCGACCTGATGAGTGCCAGTGCCATAAACGAGGCATCGACCAATGGCTGGCCGCCCTGCCATTGCAGGTAGTCTTTTGCCTGCGGGTTTACAGCGTTGGCTATACCGGCGAGTGCCCAGGCACGGTACTGGTTGCGCAGTTTAACTTCGTCGGCATCGCCTCCATCGGTTTGCAGCCAGGGTGCAATGCCGCTTAGCGTGCGCCCGAAAGCCTCTAAATAGGCCGATTGTATGCGCCCATTCTTATTATCGGTATTGGCGGCTACCTCAACCTTCATGTTTGCCTTTAACTTATCGGCGGCAATGTTTAGCATTACGGGCCTTGCCACCTTATCCATATAACGCAGCCATAGCTGGCGGGTGCCCTGTGTTTGGGCCATGTTACCTTGCGCCAAACAATTACAGCATGTAACAATAAGGCAAAGTAATATGAACGATTTTTTGATAGATAGCATAGCAGCGAGTGTATTAATGGATAGATATATTTGCAAGCCTAATTTGATGAATATAAAGCGAATAAATAAATTTGATTTATATCTTTATGTAATGATACGTAATGTACTATCGGTTATTGCCGGCTATATGGTGTTTGCTGTAAGCTCGGTAATGTTGTTTAATTTAACCGGGCAGCCGCCACACCAGGATGCGCCCCTGAGTTTTAAATTGATCACCCTGTTTTACGGGCTATTCTTCGCGATAGTAGCCGGCTGGGTTTTGCAGCTTATTGCCAGGCAGCAAACTCTGCGGTTGAATTATGTTTTGGCGGCGGTGATATTTTTGCTGGCAGGTATATCCATGCTCACTTCGGGCGGTAGCCACTGGACACAGTTGTTCGCCATGTTTATCTTTGCCCCGGCGTCTGTTTTGGGCGGATATTTAAAATTGTTGTTAGTGAAGAAGGATTAAAGGTTACTGTACTTCCTGTCTTCGCTCCGTCGACTCACCCCGACATCACTTCGTTCGTCGACCCTCTCTCCGCTTTGCGGAAAGAGGGTGAATAAAGAAAAATAGAGCTTAAACCCTCTTTGCGCAGCAGAGAGGGTCGCCCAGCGAAGCGTAGGCGGGGTGAGTCAACTTACCGCCCGGCATACTTTGCGATTTAATTTCAGGATGATCACAAATATACCGGTATCATTTTAAAGTTTTCGTGACACCAATTTGTCACAACCATGCCGCCATAAAAAATGAAAACTTTTTAAGCCCGCGCGCCCTTTTTACTTTTTTATATCGAATATTTTTGTTATATTTAGTTGGCACACACCAACAAAAAAATGTAATTTTCCACAGCTAACCCAGCAAAAAAGTGGAATAAATTTAAGCTAAGCAAACAAAATAAAGAAGGGTGGTTGCCGCACCCCTATAAAATTTAAAACAATCCGTTTATCTCGCGCTCTATGGCTTGCACAATGGTGGCCATATCGTCGGTATTATTGGCAAAGTCAAGGGTGTCTTTGTCCAGTATCAGCAGCTTACCCAGCTTGTAGTTTTTAATCCACTTGTCGTACTTTTCGTTCAGTTTGCTTAGGTAGTCTATACGTATACCTATCTCATATTCACGGCCCCTGCGCTGTATATTGTTAACCAGTGTAGGCACCGATGCCTTTAGGTAAACCAGCAGGTCGGGGGGCTTAATGTACTCGGTAATGTTATCAAACATGCTTTGGTAGTTCTCGTAGTCGCGGGTTGTCATCAAGCCCATATCGTGCAGGTTCTCGGCGAAAATGTAGGCATCCTCGTATATGGTACGGTCCTGTATAATGTCGCGGCCACTCTTCTGTATTTCAATGATTTGGCGGTAGCGGCTATTCAAAAAATATATCTGCAGGTTAAAGCTCCAGCGCTTCATTTCGCTGTAAAAGTCTTCCAGGTAGGGGTTGTTGTCAACGGCCTCGTACAAGGGGTCCCAGCCGTAATTTTTGGCCAGCATTTCGGTGAGTGTGGTTTTACCGGCGCCTATGTTGCCTACGATAGCTATGTGCATGTTATAAAGTGTTTGGTTCGTGGTGGTTAATGGTTCATAGATATCATCCGCGATCCAAATTACCTGCCCTGCTAATATACACTATGCACCTTTATGCATCAAGCACCTTTGCCTTAAAAATTACGGAAACCTATAATTTCGCGTACTTCCTTTATGGTTTTGGCTGCGCTTTCGCGGGCCTTGGCTGCACCAAAACGGGCTATCTGGCGCAAATAAGGCGCATCGGCGGCTATATCGTTTATACGGTCGCGTATAGGTGCGGTGGCTATGATCATATCTTCGGCAAGCTGTTTTTTCAAGTCGCCGTAGCGTATAGCGCAGGTATTGTACAGGTTGTCAAAATGCTCGTAAGTATCGGGTGTCGATACCACTTTTATCAGGTCGAACAGGTTTTGTATCTCCTGTGGCTTAGGCTGATTATCCTGTGTAGGGCCGCCATCAGTAACGGCACGCATTACCTTTTTACGGATAGCCTCAGGCGTATCCGACAGGAAAATGGCATTACCTTCACTTTCAGATTTACCCATCTTGCCTTTACCATCAAGCCCGGGTATCTTAACCAGGTTTTTGCTGTATGAGAAGGCATAAGGCTCGGCAAAGTACTCGCTGTTATATAGCCTGTTAAAGCGGTTGCCAAAGGTACGGGCCATTTCCAGGTGTTGTTCCTGGTCTTTACCTACGGGTACTTTTGTAGCGTGGTGTATCAATATATCGGCAGCCATTAATACCGGGTAGGTTAGCAGACCGGCGTTAACGTTATCGGGGTTAGCGCGTACTTTGTCTTTAAAAGAGGTACTGCGTTCCAGTTCGCCGGTGTAGGCGTTCATGTTAAGATACAGGTATAGTTCGGCTACCTCAGGTACATCGCTTTGCACATATATAGTTGCTTTTTCGGGATCGATACCGGCGGCAAGGTACTCTACCAACACCTGCTTAACGTTACCGTGCAGGTCGGCAGGTGTAGGGTGAGTGGTTAACGAGTGCAGATCGGCTATAAAAAAATAACACTTATACTCATCCTGCATTTTAATGAAGTTTTGAATAGCTCCATAGTAATTACCCAAGTGCAGGTTCCCGGTAGATCGTATACCACTAACAACAGTTTCCATAATGGGGCGAAAGTAAGGAATTTTTCTATTTTTGAGGTTGATGAAAATGATATTGAAAAAAGTACACCTATACCTTTACCAGGGCAGCGTGGGCTTTTTCTACTTTTTGTTCTGGCCGTTTATGTACTACTTTTCACGCGAGCCGAAGCGGTACAGGCATTTAAACAAAATGCGCCGTATATGGGGATTGGTTAGCTCGTTTTGCGTGGGTATAACCTATAGCTTTGACTATGAACAACGTATAGATTGGAGCAAAACCTATATAGTTTGCCCTAATCATACTTCAAACCTTGATATAACCACCATGAGCCTGCTGGTTAAAAGTAACTGCTGCTTTATGGGTAAAGAGGAACTTGTAGACGGCCTTGTTACGCGTTTGTTTTTTAAAACAGTGGATATCCCTGTTAACCGCGAAAGCAAAATAGCATCGTTCAGAGCGTTTAAGCTGGCTATGGAGCGCCTGCAGCATAATATGACGGTAATTATTTTCCCGGAAGCTACTATACCCGATACTTACCCGCCCGAGTTACATTCCTTTAAAAATGGCCCTTTTCGTATGGCTATCGAACTAAAGGTGCCCATTATACCGGTAACATCGTTAAATACCTGGCAAATTTTATGGGACGATGGGTATAAATATGGCTCAAAGCCGGGTACTTGTAATATATTTGTACACCAACCTATTGAAACAGCGCATTTAACTATTGATGATGCCGATGCCCTGCGAGACCAGGTACGCAGCATCATCAGCAATAAAATTAACGAACATGACCATAGACGAACAAACGGTTGATAAAATAGCACACCTTGCCCGCCTTAAGCTTGATGCTGACGAAAAGCAGGAAATGATAGCCGATATGAACAAGATATTGGGTTTTATGGATAAGCTGAATGAAGTTGATACTACCGGCGTAGAGCCATTGGTATACATGACAACCGAAACCAACGTTTTACGAGAAGATGTAGTAAAACAGGATATTACCCATGAAGAGGCATTATTAAACGCCCCCGACCATGATAAAGACCATTTTTTGGTGCAGAAAGTGATAATCAAATAAAAGTAATACAGTGGAGTTGAGGTTATAAAGAATAAGGAAATCTTGATTCCTGACTCTTGATATCTTTTCTCCAATACAAGTGTAACATTTAGTACCACTGTATTGTCAAAGTAAAAAAAACGGATGAAGCCAACTGTTACCACAAAGGAAGAACCTCTTATTATTATTAAAGATATTGGCCGTAAATATGTTATTGGCGCCGAGATTATACATGCTATAAAATCGGTATCGTTAACTATAAATAAGGGCGAATTTGTGGCGCTGATGGGGCCTTCGGGTTCTGGGAAATCAACCCTGATGAATATTTTGGGTTGCCTTGATACCCCTACCAAAGGCGAATACATCCTTAATGGCATAAACGTAAGCCATATGACCGATAATGACCTGGCCGAAGTGCGTAACTCCGAAATTGGCTTCGTTTTTCAAACATTTAACTTATTACCACGTAACAGCGCTTTAGATAATGTTGCACTACCTTTGGTTTATGCAGGCATCAGCAAAGAAAAACGCAACGATCGTGCCCGTAAAGCATTGGAGAATGTTGGGCTTGGTAACCGTACAGATCACCGCCCTAACGAATTATCGGGTGGCCAGCGGCAGCGTGTGGCTGTGGCAAGGGCTTTAATAAACGACCCCTCAATTATTTTGGCCGATGAGCCCACCGGTAACCTTGATACCAAAACATCTATCGAAATTATGGGCTTGATGGAGGATATTCACGCTAAAGGTAATACCATTATACTGGTAACACACGAGGAGGATATTGCCATGCACGCCCACCGTATAGTACGTATGCGCGATGGATTGGTTGAAAATGACTACCAAAACCCCAATATACAAACCGTTAGCCGCCGCGATGCCAAAGCAGAAGCTGCCGAAAAAGTAGATTAATCAATTTCTTATTTTATTGCAGATACCCTGGCTACAAATTCGGCCAGGTAACAGGCATGCTTTGGTGCTATAGGTTTGCGGTTGCCTATGATAAGGGTATGTTCAATAATCTCTATCACAATATCGTTATCTTTAATAGCCATTACCGCATCTCTAAATTCTTGTGTCATGGCAGTTTCTGCTTTATGGCGATCATCTGTTAACACATAAAACCGCCTGCTAAAGGGCCTGTCTTCTTTAAAGTCAAGTTCAATGGGATGTATCACCTCCAGTACTTTATCCACTAATGTTTCGTGACGTATTAACACCCTGCCAAAATCGTGCTTTAAATAAGTTAAAGCCCAGGGTTGATAGTAATGATGGGTAATCGGCACCTTATGATTGCCGGCTTTAACATCCATTTCTAAAAACAACATATAGCTATCGCCGCAAAGTTTTTTAAGCGCAAAAACATCCCGTATATTGATATTTTGATAATGCCTGAATGCCTCAAACTGCTCTAACTGAAAATCAATATCACCGGGAATTTCAACGCGATAGTTATCTTTAAGTTCGCGGCAGGTAGCATCAAATTCATCAATATGCTCATCTGTTAGGCCAACGGTGTCAAACAAAAATGTATTCATAGGGCGGGCTTGTATCAAAAGCTAAGATAATAAGAATTGATTAGTCCGCTTCTTTTGATTTACAGATTTTTAACCCATATCCGCCACCAGTACCATTTCCCGGCCTTTGCTTTGCCGACATCAAAATGTGCCACGTCAAAATTTCCGCTGCCTTGTTTTACTTACCACCATTTTGCATTTTCAATTTGTTTGGCATGGTCAACTAATTCTTTGTTTGACGACCAAAGATCACGAACACTTTGCCATCCATTTTTTAAATATTTGTCACTCGGTGAAAATTCTCCGGCTCCAATATCAAAACCTGTAGAATATGGTATTCTGTAATCTCCCCAATTACACTTTTTTACAATTTTATGGTTGTAACATATCCATTGCCCAACAAATTCATTGTTTGAATAACCATCCGCATAAGAATGTAAATCATCGTAGCAAACCTTATGCTTTTTATTCAAGTAGAATCCGGATTTAAAACTGCCTTTAAATATTCCCGTATGTTCTTGTATGTTATTTTCTCTTAAAACATAATCGCCAACAATAACATATATTCCTTTAATACCTTTGTTTTTGTACTCATCATCAACTCCATAATACATTTGTTTTACTGACCTTATATTTGAAATTTTAATTGTGCCTTTAAACTCGTCTATATTTCCATTAACCTTCGATTTTCCATAAACATTGTAAGTATCAGCCAGTAATGAATCTTTCTGTATGGATATCAATTTTATCCTGATGCGTTGGAAATTATTCCCAATAAAGCCATACACATAAGAATTGTTGGTAGCGGTGAATATGTGAGAAAAATCGTACTGTGAAAACTTTTCTTTAAACTCTTTATTTGAAAATAGAGAATTTTTTAATGCTTCATTCTTAAATTTACTTGCATCAGATTGTGAAAAAGAAAGAAAGCATTGCGTTACGAAAATGGCAGTAATAATTGATCGTTTCATTAAAAAAGTTAGTGTTTGTTAAAACTATCAATAAATCCTAAATTAATCAATATTTATAAGGTTCCATTTTGCCGCAGCTGCAGGCACAATTAGGGTCGGTTATGCCCAGTTTGGTTAAAAAGAATTGGTAAAAGCCTATACGGTCTTTCATGCTGTAGTTGTCATCGCCTTTGTTGCATTCCAGTTCGCCATTCACAATATTAATGGTCATCCCAAAGCCTGGCAGGCGGCCTTTAGCTTTGTCGGCGGCACTTGGCTGCCACTTTCCGATCATTACATCGTGCGCCGATGGTTTATGTGTTTCGGGGGTCATCCAAAAATAAATAGCTGTTTTAAAAGCCACCACCGGGTCGTTTTCTACCAGTGCAGGGTTGTCAAGCAGTACATGCCTGTTGCCAAATATACAATCGGATGCATAGCCGTAATTGCCATTATAGCTTATTTGCATTGGTCCGCGGCCATAATATTTTTGCCCTTTTACAGGCGGATATTCGTCGCTATCACTTATGTAATTAAGGCCGGTGTTATCTTCATGTATAAGCATTAGGCCATCGGTGTAGCTTTCATTGCGGCCATGACGGGTTTCGTGGGCTATTTGTGCAAAAAAGGCAGCTAATTCTCGTTTATTAACTGTAGCATCGCTTTCGGTGCAAAAGCTACCATAGTCAACGTTGTAGGTGCTGTCGGGTTTTACTTTTGCCCAGGCTTCGTTCCAATCGCCATCCTGGCGCACTATCGAGTCTTTTCCGGTGCTTTTATCGGTACGGATGAATTGGTATACCGACACCGCCCTGCGTGTAACCTTAACCTTTATTTTGGCCAGGTTGTCAACCGCTTTTATAAAGGCTTGGTAAGTATAAAATTTATCACGTTCGGGAAAAAGCGCGTTAAATTGTTGCTCGCTTATAAAAGTACTGAATGATGGTGTTGATTTGGGTGCTGCAGCTTTTGTGTCACCCTTACTGCTATTACCACCGCAGCTAAAGCTAAGTAACGATATTGTGATTATACTAATAAAAGCCAGCTTTGCTGAGGATAGGATAAGTTTCATGATGCGAAGTGCTATGTATTTTTGAGGCACAATTTTTACTAATTAAAACAATTTTTACAAATGATATGCCGTATACACCTAACTAACGGCAATAACAGCATTTAAGTTGCTGTGGTTTGTAAAATTAGCGAATTAGCAGCCAGTATTAATTTCGTGAAATTGGTGTTTTTCATACATTCGTGAAATTCATGTTTGATTATGAAGATATACACCAAAACAGGCGATAACGGCTATACCTCGTTAATAGGGGGTACCCGCGTGCCCAAGCATCATTTACGTATTGAGAGTTACGGTACCGTAGATGAGCTAAATAGCTATATTGGCCTTATAAGGGACCAGCAGTTGGCTGATTATGATAAAGATATATTAAAGCAGATACAAGACAGACTGTTTACTATAGGTTCCTCGCTGGCGGCAGATCCTGAAAAATCGCGAATGGTGATACCTGACCTGCATACAGAGGATATTGAACTGCTGGAAAGTGAGATGGACCGCATGAACGAAACCTTACCAGAACTGAAGCATTTTATTTTGCCGGGTGGTAGTAATACTGTATCTTACTGCCATATAGCACGTTGTGTATGCCGCAGGGCCGAACGTTTGAGTGTTCACCTGGCCGAAGAAAGCAAGGTTGACGAAAAAGTGAATATTTATCTGAACAGATTGAGCGATTACTTGTTCACTTTAGCACGTAAGGTAGCACACGATGATAAGGTACCTGAAAATGAGTGGATACCACGTTTATAAAAAAATTACAAAAAAATAATAATAATCAATTTAAAAATATTATACTTTTGCGAAAAAGTATATTTACCAATTAATATAAAAACATGTATTGGACACTTGAATTAGCATCGCACCTGGAAGATGCACCATGGCCGGCAACAAAGGACGAATTAATAGATTACGCTATACGCTCTGGAGCGCCTGTAGAGGTTATTGAGAACCTGCAAGCACTTGAAGATGATGGTGAACCTTACGAAAATATAGAGGAGATTTGGCCGGATTACCCTACCAAAGACGACTTCTTTTTTAACGAAGACGAATATTAAACTTCGCAATAAAAAATTGAAAAGCCCGCAAGATACCTTGCGGGCTTCTTTGTTCTGTCCCCTATAAGATTTTGCGTTTTTTTCGTTATTTTTTGTTTTTATTGGTTTTATTTCGCCGGGTAGCTTTTACTAATATAAAATAAATTTTTACATGGCGAAATACTTTAATATTTTTTTGGAATGATTTTAGTACAAGGGTTAACACATTCAACTAAAAACTTTAACAAAAACATTTACAACATGAGAAGCTTATTGTACATTATCGCAGTTATCCTTGTAATAGGATGGGCATTCGGATTTTTCTACGCCGGTTCTGGTAACATTATCCACGTTTTATTAGTAATAGCCATTATCGCTTTACTATTAGGTGTTATTAGGAGAGCCTGATGCAGGTAAGCAATATTATTTGCTTTTAGCTACAAAATAATATTATATACTATACACTTATAAAAAGCCTGTGCTAAAAGCGCAGGCTTTTTTAGCGTAACACCTTTTTGGAATGATTTTAGTATGACAATCAGAAACACAACTAAAACTTTAACAAACAAAAACACAGTATCATGAGAAGTTTACTATACATCATCGCAGTTATCCTGGTAATAGCCTGGGTATTCGGGTTTTTCTTTAACCATGCTGGTAATATCATTCACGTTTTGCTGGTGATAGCTATTATCGCCTTGTTATTAGGTGTTATCAGGAGAGCCTGATAAAATATTTTTAACTCAAAAAGGCCTTTAGCTTAAGCTAAAGGCCTTTTTTGTTAATAAGCGCTTCGGCAATAATAATATCATCGGGGAAGGTTATTTTAATATTACTATAGCTGCTCTCTATCAGCGTTATTTTAACGCCCGATTGCTCAACTACCGAGGCATCATCAGTAAAATGTTGGTTATAAGGCTGTTTATAAGCGTTTATTAATAGGGCCGACTGAAATGTTTGCGGGGTTTGCACCAGGTATATGCCCTCTCGGTTAAGACTTACTGAAGTATCCTCGCTTACTTGCCTAACCGAATCGCGGCTTTTAACGGCCGCTACGGCACTTCCGTGTTGCGCGGCACATTGATATGCCTCATCAATAATAGTGGCTGTAACCATCGGCCTTACGGCATCGTGTACAGCAATTAGCACATCTTTATCGGTAATCTGGTCAATTGCATTTTTTACAGAATGGAAACGCGTTTCGCCACCCGATATTAAAGTATGGGCTATGGTAAAGTTGTGTTCAGTGCAAAGCTGCTTCCAAAGCTGGTGGTACGAGGCATGCAGCACCAGTATGATATACGGTGATGAAGCGCTGTTTTTAAATGCCGATAGCGTATGCATTAACACCGGCGTACCGCAAAGCAACATAAACTGCTTGGGCAATGCCGACTGCATGCGACTACCCGAACCACCGGCTACTATAATGGCGTACGTTTTTAAGAGATTAGAGGTTGGAGGATGGATGTTAGGCATTTTTATTTGTAAAGGGCATTTGGATTTGTAATATCATAAACAAATCTAAAATAAAAAAGAGATATGAGTTTTACCCATATCTCTAATATAATGTTGGATAGTTTAAACTATCCTCTTATCTCTAACTTCTAATCAATTAGATGATCAGCATCGCGTCGCCGTAGCTATAAAAGCGGTATTTCTCTTTTACAGCAACTTCGTATGCGTTCATTACATGCTCGTAACCACCAAATGCGCTCACCATCATCAACAGTGTCGATTCGGGAGTGTGGAAGTTAGTAACCATGCTGTTAGCTATGCTAAAATCATAAGGAGGGAAAATGAACTTGCTGGTCCAATCGTTAGCGGCCTTTAAAGTTTTACCGGCAGATACAGCCGATTCAACCGCACGCATAGATGTAGTACCAACGGCGCAAATACGGCTTTTTCTTTCGATAGCTTTATTTACAATATTGGCTTGTCTTTCTTCGATAATAAATTGCTCCGAATCCATTTTGTGCTTGGTCAGATCCTCCACCTCAACCGGGCGGAAGGTGCCTAAACCAACGTGCAGGGTAACTTCAGCAAATTCAACGCCTTTTAGTTCAAGGCGTTTCATTAGCTCGCGGCTAAAGTGCAATCCGGCAGTAGGGGCTGCAACAGCGCCTTCGTGCTTGGCAAATATGGTTTGGTAGCGTTCTTTATCTTCGGCAGTTGCTTTGCGTTTAATGTATTTTGGCAGTGGTGTTTCGCCTAATATTTCTACGTTACGTCTAAATTCTTCATCGGTACCGTCAAACAAAAAGCGGATGGTACGGCCACGCGATGTAGTGTTATCTACCACTTCGGCAATTAACAGGTCGTCATCGCCAAAGTATAGTTTGTTACCAACACGTATTTTACGTGCAGGGTCAACCAATACATCCCAAAGGCGTAGTTCTTTGTTTAATTCGCGCAGCAAAAACACTTCAATGGTGGCACCCGTTTTTTCTTTATTGCCATACATGCGTGCCGGGAACACTTTTGTATTGTTCAGGATCATTACATCCTTGTCGTCAAAATAATCCAGTATATCCTTAAATATTTTATGCTCAATTTTACCCGAGTCGCGGTGTAAAACCATTAAACGAGACTCGTCGCGTATGTCTGACGGTGAATGAGCAATTAATGATTCGGGTAAATTGAATTTAAATTGGGATAATTTCATGCTTATATATATGAATTTTCAGGGCGCAAATGTACGGACTTTTTATTATTTTCCCCGCATTTTTTTGTATTGCACATATTTGGCCCTGTTATATTAAATAAAAAAATACTGTAACTTAAGTGGCTAATAGTGGTCTAACCGTTATGGTTTTTAAATATTACAAAAACCAAACCACTATTAGGCCCGCTCAAATCAATAATTGATATGATATTACTAAAACTTATCCGCGAAAGCTTCCTGTTTGCATATGATGCGTTAAGGCAAAACAAGCTGCGCACACTGCTTTCGTTATTAGGTGTAACCATTGGTATTTTTACCATTATAGCGGTATTTTCGGCGGTTGATACCTTGCGTAACAACCTGCAAAAAAGCGTTAATAAACTGGGCAGTAATAGTATATACATACAGAAGTGGCCATGGGTGGGCGAGGATAACTTCCCGTGGTGGAAATACCTGCAACGCCCGGTGCCTAAAATAAGAGATTTTGACCAGCTACAGCGCCGCAGCCAAACGGCTAAGGCCCTATCATATGAAATCAGCATTGATAACCGCACGGTTAAGTACCAAAGTAATACTGTGGATGGCGCCCAGATAGACGCCGTATCGCACGATCATGATAAAACATGGAACTTTGATTTTCAGGACGGGCGTTACTTTACGGATATAGAATCGCGCACGGGTGCGCCGGTAGCCATTATTGGTGCCGATATAGCGTCAAACCTATTTCCGGATGGGAATGCCGTGGGCAAGCAAATAAAAATTATGGGCCGTAAGGTTTCTATTATTGGCGTGTTCACCAAAGAGGGTAAAGATATGCTGGGGATTACCAGCGATAACGAAATACTGTTGCCTTTAAACTTTGCTAAAAACGTTATTGATATTGAGAATGAAAAGTATAACCCGCAAATAGTGGTACGTGGCTTAGATAATTTATCGGATGTTGAAGTGGAGAGCGAAGTACGAGGACTAATGCGATCGATACGCAGCATACGCCCGGGAGCCGAGGATAATTTCTCGCTTAATAAATCAACTATATTAACCAATCAGTTAGATTCCTTATTTACCGTGGTAAACCTTGCAGGATTAATAATTGGTGGGTTTTCGGTACTGGTTGGTGGGTTTGGTATAGCCAATATCATGTTCGTATCAGTAAAGGAACGTACAAACATTATTGGTATACAAAAGTCGCTTGGAGCAAAAAACTACTTTATATTATTACAATTCCTTGTAGAATCTATCGCTTTATGCTTAATGGGCGGATTGATAGGCCTTGGTGTGGTATACCTGGTAACATTTGCCGTTAAAGCCGCTATAGACATACAAATAGTGCTTGACATCAAAAATATAGTTATGGGTTTAAGTATATCTGTTGTAATAGGCATAATAGCAGGTATTGTACCGGCCTACTTTGCATCGCGGCTTGACCCGGTTGAGGCTATACGCACCAACTAACTATTCGGGCAGGTTTTGGGTAACAATGTTTTTGCGGTGTTTAGATACCTTTTCAAATAATTCTTCGGGCACAAAAGGCTTGGTCAAATAATCGCACATGCCGGCTGTATAAGCTTTGCTATGGGTTTCGGGCATAGCATCAGCAGTAAAGGCAATCACCGGTATATGCGGATGCGCGCGTTTAATAATAGCGGTTGCCTCAAAGCCATCCATCACAGGCATTTGCAGGTCCATTATAATCATATCGTAGGCTTTGCTGTTCACCATATCAACAGCTATTTGCCCGTTAACCGCCTCATCAACATTAGCCTGCCACTTTTTAAGAAACTTTGATGCTATAAGCAAGTTCATTTTATTATCGTCAACCACCAAAATGTGCATGCCATGTAAGTTTAGCGGCAATACCACGGCAGGCTTGCTTTCGGCAGGTGTAGCCACAACCGGCAACGCGGTATCAAAGTGAATAGTAAAGCTAAACTTTGTACCCTTACCCAAATCGCTTATTACATGTATACTACTTTTATGTAACTCAATAAGGCGTTTGGTAATAGCAAGGCCCAAGCCTGTGCCGCCATAGTTATGTGTAGCAGCATGCGGCTCCTGCATAAACGGATCAAAAATTACGGCCAGGTTTTCGGCCGCTATGCCAATACCTGTATCGGCTATTGCAAATTTAATGCTTACACTGCCGGAGCTAAGCTCTTCCTGAGTTAAACTGATGCTAACCTTACCTTTATGGGTGAATTTAATAGCATTGTTCACCAGGTTAATAATGATCTGGCCGAGGCGCACTTGGTCGCCAATTAAAAAGTCGGGAATGGTGTCGTCAATATGTAATTCAATATCCAGGTTCTTCTCAAGGGTTTTAGCATAAAACGATTGCCTTATGTTTTGTACCAGCTGGTGTATGTTAAATGGCGAATGGCCTAACTGCAGCTTGCCTGCCTCTATCTTATTGTAGTCTAATATATCATTAATTATAGCCAGTAAATTTTCGCCGCTAAACTTAAGGGTGCTCAAGTATTCCAGTTGCTCGGGCTTGGGGTTTTCGTCTAATAGCAGATTAGTGGTGCCTATTACCGCGTTCATAGGGGTACGAATCTCATGACTCATGATAGACAAGAATTCCGATTTAAAATGAGAAGAACGCTCGGCACGTTCCTTTGCTGATATCAGCTCTTGCCTTGCCTTTTGCTGTAATGTTATATCCTCGCCAATGCTGGTGGTTTCTTTAATGTGCCCGTTTTCGTCGTAGCTAACCGTGTTTTGCCAGCTTATAGTACGCAATTCGCCATCGCGGCAAATAATGGGGTTAATGTAATGGGCGTGTATGGTATTTTGTTTAAACCAGCCTGTTAAAATTTCGTGGTGTTCGGCTGTAACAAAGTTATCCATCCAGTTCATGCCCAAAATTTCGGTTTGGGTGTAGCCAAGCAAATTGGCCAGGTACCTGTTACAAAAAATAACATTGCCATCAGCATCTAACGAAACAGCTGCAAGTTTAATGGTTTCCAGTACCAGCCGGTACTTGTTTTCTGTGCGTTTATAGTCAATTTCGGCTTGCTTGCGTTGGGTAATATCTTGCAGGGTACCTATTATTTTGCGTACGGTACCATCTTCGCGGTACATTTGCTTCCCCGCAATAACACTAATGTATTTAATGTTGCCTTTTGGAGTGATAATGCGGTACTCGTATGATGTGCCGGTGGTATTGCTGTTGTTAAACAAGTGCCGGGCTATGTATTTGTCATCAGGGTGGATGTATTTTAAAAGCAGTTTGCCAAAGCGCGAAACGGCATCTATACCCTCTACTTCGTAAATAGAATTTACCTCGTCTGACCAGGAGAGGATGTTTTGCCTGGCATCCCATTTCCAGTTACCAATTTTGGCTATAGTTTGCGCCTCTAATAGCTCGGCACGGCTTATCTTAACGGCTTTTTCGGCAAGTTTGCTATCAGTAACATCCTGTATTATGCCTACAACGCGTTTTAAATTTCCATCATTATCTCTGTGCAGGTCGCCGCGCAATAATTTCAGATATTTTATATTCCCCTTAGGGGTAATAAATTTATGCTCAACACTGGTTTGGGTAGTAGTGTTAATAGCCTTAAAGTAGGCAGCCATACTTTCAAGGTCATCCGGGTGTACCCTGCTTATATAATATTCTTGTTTGCTTAATCCATCGGGTATAGTATCAATCTCAAGTATCTTAAATAGATTGTCCGACCAAAAGTTCTCTTTAGTTGCGCTATCGTACCACCAGTTACCTGTTTTAGCAATATCCTGTGCCTGCATCAGCAGCTTTTCATTTTCTTTTAGCGTATCGGCGCGCTTTTTTTGTTCGGTAATATCGGTTACGGCAACAGATACACGTTTGGTATAATTGCCATTAGTATCTAATACAGGTGTTATTTTGGCGGTAAACCAGGTGGGTTGGTCAAACAACGAAGGGAATTCTACTACGGCAGTTTGCTTAGTTGTTATTACATGGTCATAAGCCTCGTTAAAGGGCTTTGCTTTTTCATCTCCAACAACATCTTCTAAGGTTTTGCCAATAAACTTTGCAGGGGTTAAATAATCAGGCGATTGATTGCCGAACCATACATTAAGGCAAACCTTGTTTTCGTCTATTTCAAAAATGGTATCGTTAACCGAGCTGATAAGCGCATGCAGTTGTTGCTGGCTTTCGCGTAGTATTTCATCATTAAATAAAAGGGTTTTATTCAGGGCTACAACCTTTTCTACCGCTTTTTTAAACTGCTTTTGATAACTCATGCCTACCCAAAAAGACACAAAGGCAATTAACTTAAAAACCATTAGTAACACTACCAGCATAACTACCGACATGGCCGGGAAACTTGCCATGTAATAGGCTGTTACTACCGTAGCAATATTTAACAGGGTTATTGCGGCAAACTGCCTTGGTGTTTTACAAAATAAGGTAAGCGCAATAAATATTGTAATGGATGCAAAAAGATAGGTATGCTCAAAATTATTAATACTTAATAATAAACCGTTATTAATAACCATATATGAGCATACGGTTGCGTATACAAAACCCTTAAAAATAGCTTTATAGGTTGTAAACGATAAGCTTAAAGCGGCCAGACAAAAGCACCAGTTAATACCCCTTAGCCACAAAGGGTCATAAGTATTGTTATAGCATAAATAGTGAAGCGACGGACTGGCAATTAACAAGCCCAGGAGTATAAGCCTGTAAATTGTAATGTCATTTTCAACCAATAACAAGCTCTTGTCTTTAACCGACATAAAGGGGGGCTATATTTTTTTAGTATTTGCGCCAAACAAACATGCGCAAATATATCTTAGTTAATAACAATTTTACAAAAGGTAAATATATCTTAAAGGCTTTTAATACGCAGATTTATTTACATTTGTTGCAAATACTATTTTTTCTATGTCTGAAACTGCACAATTAAAAATTGGTGATAAAACTTTTGAACTTCCGGTTATTGAAGGTACAGAAGGTGAGAAGGGGATTGATATTTCGAAGCTACGCGACCTAACCGGCTATGTTACACTTGATATTGGTTACAAAAACACCGGTGCCACAAAAAGTGCTATTACTTTTTTAGATGGCGAAAAAGGTATTCTAAAATACCGCGGTTACTCGATAGAGCAACTGGCCGAAAACTCCACTTTTATTGAAGTTGCCTACCTTTTAATTTATGGCGAACTGCCAACTGCCGAACAGTTGGAAGCTTTTGAAGTTGAAATAAGCCATCATACACTGGTGCACGAGGATATGAAGAAGTTTTTTGATGGTTTCCCGTCAGGCTCGCATCCTATGGGGCAACTATCATCGTTAATTGGTGCATTAGCGGCATTTAACCCTGCATCATTAAAACCCGGCCTTAGCGCCGAAGAGGTGAATTTGGAGATCATTAAATTGATAGCCAAAATGAGCACCATCGTATCGTGGATATACAAAAAATCGTTAGGCCACCCGGTTATATACCCGCAAAATAAGCTGGATTATGTAACCAACTTTATGCAAATGACCTTTGGCCAGCGCACCGAAGATGTAGAAATAGATAAGGTTGTTGTAAGCGCCATGAACAAGCTGCTTATACTGCACGCCGATCACGAGCAAAACTGCTCAACATCAACCGTGCGCATCGTAGGCTCGTCTGATGCTAATTTATATGCTTCAATATCTGCAGGTATATCGGCACTTTGGGGCCCGCTGCATGGCGGCGCAAACCAGGCCGTGGTAGAAATGCTGCAACGTATAAAAGAGGATGGTGGCGACGTTGATAAATGGATAGCTAAGGCTAAAGACAAGAACGACCCGTTCCGCCTGATGGGTTTTGGTCACCGTGTTTACAAAAATTTCGATCCGCGCGCCAAGATCATTAAAAAGGCCTGCGATGATATATTAGAAAAACTGAATATTAAAGACGAAACACTGGATATAGCCAAAAAACTGGAAGGCGTTGCCCTAAGCGACCCTTACTTTGTTGAACGCAAGCTATACCCTAACGTTGATTTTTATTCGGGTATTATATATACTGCGCTGGGTTTCCCTACAGATATGTTTACCGTTTTATTTGCTTTAGGCCGTTTACCGGGATGGATAGCACAATGGAAAGAAATGAAAACCAACAAAGAACCTATTGGGCGCCCACGCCAGATATATGTTGGTGCTACCGATAGGGAGTATGTTAAAAAATAAGAACAGTATAACCATCGTAAATAATATAAAGCCCGCTAAACAGTGGGCTTTGTTTGTAAATAATAAATGACGCCACGCGAAATACTTAAGCAATATTGGAACCATGACGACTTTCGCCCTATGCAGGCCGAGATCATCAATTCGGTATTGGACGGCAAGGATACGCTGGCTTTACTGCCTACCGGTGGCGGTAAATCGGTATGTTTCCAGGTGCCTGCGCTGGCAAAAGAGGGGATATGCATAGTGGTATCGCCCCTTATCGCTTTGATGAAAGACCAGGTAGAAAACCTGAAGGCAAAAGGTATCCAGGCTATGTCTATTGTGTCGGGTATGGGCAAGCGCGAGGTAGATATCGCTTTAGATAACTGCGTTTACGGCCCGGTGAAGTTTTTATACCTGTCGCCCGAGCGTTTATTGTCTGATTTGGTGCGCGAGCGTATCAAGTACATGAACGTGAACCTTTTTGCGGTAGACGAGGCGCATTGTATATCGCAATGGGGTTACGATTTTAGGCCGGCATACCTGCACATAGCCGATCTGCGCCAACTGCACCCTGATGTACCTGTATTAGCGCTTACGGCCACCGCTACCGCCGAAGTAAGAGATGATATACAGGATAAGTTGCTATTTAATAATGGTATAGTTTATCAGCAAAGCTTCGCCCGCCGTAACATTAGCTATGTGGTGCAAAACACCGAGGACAAAAGCCGTAAGTTAATAGATATTGCACAGGGCATAAAAGGCAGCGGGATTGTATATGTGCGCACCCGTAAAGAAACCTTTGAAGTGGCACAGCTATATAACCAGAACGGCATAAAGGCCGATTACTATAATGCCCGTTTAAGCAGCGACGAGCGATCGGAAAAGCAAAATGCCTGGAAGAATAACCAAACCCGCATTATTGTAGCTACCAACGCCTTTGGTATGGGTATAGATAAGCCCGATGTGCGCTTTGTAATACATAAAGATATCCCCGATAGCCTGGAAGCCTATTACCAGGAAGCCGGGCGTGCCGGCCGCGACGAGCAAAAGGGGTATGCTATATTACTATATAACCACAGCGACCGCTTAAAGCAAGAAAAACGGTTCCTGCTGAGCTTCCCTTCGGTGCAGGAAATAAAGCAGATATATCATCACCTTGCTAATTATTGCCAATTGGCCTATGATGCAGGCGAGGGCTTGAGCTTTGACCTTGACCTGGGTGAGTTTTGCAGCCGGTTTCAACTGGATGCTATTAAAACCATTAATGCGTTAAAGTTTTTAGAGCAGGATGATTACCTGGCGTTTAACGAGAGTGTGTTTTTACCATCGCGGTTCAGGTTTGAGGTGCTGAACGAGGAATTATACAACTTTCAGATACAAAACCCGGGGTGGGATCCATTTATTAAAACCCTGCTGCGCTCGTATGGCGGGTCGTTTGAAAATTATGTGCGGGTAAAGGAGTTTGATATGGCCAGGCGCACCGGCATGAACACCCAACAGGTAATTGACGGTTTAAAGCAACTGCAGGATTTTAACCTGCTTAGCTATTTACCACAAACCGATAAACCACAAATTACCTGGTTAAAAGCACGAAGGCATGCTAATAACTTATATATTAATAAGGCGTATATAGAGCAGCGTAAAGAAACCTATCGCCAAAAAATAGAGGCGGTGTTTGCCTATGCCCAGCACCACCGTTGCCGTAGCCAAATGTTATTGGCTTATTTTGATGAGCCCAACGCCACCAGATGCGGCGTATGCGATGTTTGCCTTGAAGAGCGCCGCCAAAAGCGCCACGAGGAGATATTTGATGATATTACCAGCGATATTGTGCACTTGCTAAGCACCACCAACCGCAGCCTTAACGAATTGATGGGCTCGCTTAAACAAGGTACCGAAAAAGAGAAGATAGAAACCATCCGTTTACTGCTGGATGCAGGCAAAATAAAGACGGATGGCGAACATTATTATCTTTAAATAACCGTTGTTTTATCGCTTTTGCTACTTACTCAAGCATATTTACCTACTGCGTTTCAATTTTCCCCGTCGTTTTCACCGACCATAATTCGCCGTTCACCGACATTAATAGGGTGTACGTCTATTTGACGGTTATTGGCTGTAACGTTTTTAAAGTGAGGGCGTCATATTGGTGTATTTAATAACAAGAAAACATTAAGCAATTGACAATCAAAATATTAAAAAGCAATAAAATGAAAACGAAATTTTTAACCATAGCAACCATCTTCACTTTAGCATTAGGAACAGTAAGTTCAACATATGCATCAGTAACTAACAATAACAACGAAGAAGTAAGCACTACTTTAACTAATGTTAGCAACATCAGCAAAATCGAGATCCGCGGTAATGTGGAACTATATGTATCTGACGGTACTACCGACCAGGTTAAAGTTTACAACAAGTACTATTCAGAAAGCGCGCTGGTGCAAAACCAAAATGGTGTACTGCGTATATCATCATACACAGCAAAAAAATTAGTAGTGTGGGTTACCGCTGCCGATCTGCGCTCGATATCAGCTTACGATAATGCATCTGTAAAATCATTCGGTAAACTATCTAAGATCGATTTAGATGTAAACCTTTATAACACCGCATCGGCGCAATTAAACGTTGATGCCTACAAAGCAAACGTAACGGTAAACGACCGTGCAACGGCCGACATTAGCGGTACCATTAACGATTATAGCCTGAATCACGACCAGTCTGCAACTGTTAACCAGACCAACCTTGTTGCCGAAAAAGCAAACAATAACTTAACCAACATTACAAAGCCAACTACCGAGTTAGCTATCCTGTAAGCATTACTTTTGCAAAAGTTCAACATATATCTAAAGGCCACCGCTAAACTCGGTGGCTTTTTTTGTTTATAGACTATGTCTGCTTTTCCTTTTAGTTTTTTTACCTGCACTTATTCCAATAGCGATCTATCGCTTTAGCTTATAACTTTTGGCTTACTGCTTTAGGCTTTTAACTCACATCCGTATTCACCGATTGATCTCCTGCGTTCACCGATATAATACCCCTTTGTGTCTAAAATACACTATTTAGCTGTAACGTTTCTACGTGTGGGTCGTCTTATAGATGTATTTAAAAACAACATAACATAAAGTATTCATAATCAAAATAATATATCATGAAAACAAAATTTTTAACCATCGTAGCTTTAATAGTTTTAGCAGTGGTTGCCAGCAAAAACACTTACGCAAGTGAAAATAATTCTAACGAAGATGTAACCGTTTTAACCAACGTTAGCCACATCAATAAAATAGAGATACACGGAAACGTTGAGCTTTATGTATCTGACGGTACTGCCGACCAGGTTAAGGTTTACAACAAGTATTATTCTGAAAGTGCTTTGGTACAAAGCCAAAACGGTGTATTACGTATATCATCATACAAAGCACAAAAATTAGTGGTTTGGGTAACAGCTGCCGATTTGCGCGCTATATCTGCTTATGATAATGCCGAAGTAAAATCATTTGGTAACTTATCAAAAATTGATTTGGATGTAAACCTTTATAATAACTCGACTGCAGTTTTAAACTTAGAAGCTTACAAAGCAAACATTACTGTAAACGATAACGCTAAAGTAGCCTTAACAGGTAGTGTAAACGAATACAGCTTACAATATGCACAAGCTGCTAATGTTACACAAAACGACTTTACAGCTGTAAACATTACAAAAACTCAAATAGGTAATAAAGCAAAAAACATCGAATTAGCCGGCCTATAATTATACTTATCACCATCTGCCTGTAAAAGCTGCCGAAAAAACATTGGCGGCTTTTTTTATTTTAATGTAACTTCAAAAGCAATTACGTTGTCTAATCAAACAAAAACCATTAAATAACCATGAAAAAGCTATACACAACCCTATTTATATTAGTAACCTTCGCTTCAGTTTGTTCGCTATCATCTTGCCAGCGTTTCAGGTGTAAACGCGGATCGGGCAACCAGGTAACCGAAAACCGTAAGCTTAGCGACTTTAACAGCGTAGATATATCCGGCGGCTTTAAAGTAACCGTTGTACAGGATAGCTCGCAAACAATCGCGGTGCATGCCGATGATAACCTGATGAAATATATTGAAACATCGGTAACGGGTGGTAAGCTGCGTATTAAAACACGCAGAAACATTTGCAGCAGCGGCGAAATTACGCTTGTTATTGGGGTGCGTAACTTAAACGAAGTTGACGCATCGGGTGCCGTTGATTTAACCTCACAAGGCCGTATCAATACCGGCGATTTCCACTTCGACCTTTCGGGCTCAACAAAAATCACCATGGAGCTAAACGCTGCAAATGTAACCACCAGCGGAAGCGGATCAACCGAGTTACATTTAAAAGGCCAGGCAGCATCACATAATATTGATTTAAGCGGCAGCGGCGATATACAGGCCCTTGATTTTGTTGTTGGCAAATATAATATAGAAACATCGGGTGCAAGCCATTGCAAAATAAATGTGCTAAACACATTAAGCGTGCATACCAGTGGCGCATCAGATATTCAGTACCGCGGTAACCCATCAAACGTTAGTAACGATCAATCAGGCGCTTCATCAATAACCAAGATAGATTAATGTTGATAAGCAGGACGTCATAAAAAATTGATAGCCTTTCTTCTGTAAAAAAGTTCAAAAATATTCGTACTTTTGCGCCTCTAAAAGCCGCACGTGCACAACACGTGCGGCCCTATTTTAAAGAAATAAATACAAGGTAAAAGATGAATATATCACAGGAAAGAATTGACGACCTGAATACAGTTGTAAAAATCAACATTAACCCTTCAGATTACCAGCCAAGGGTTGAAAAAGCAATGAAAGAACATGCTAAAAAAGCAAAAATGCCAGGCTTTCGCCCGGGTATGGTTCCGGTTGCACATATCAAAAAAATGTACGGTAAAAGCATCCTGGTCGATGAGATCAACAACATGCTGTCTGATACATTAAACAAATACCTTGATGAAGAAAAACTGGAAGTATTAGGCCAGCCATTGCCTAAACTGGATGACGATAAAAAAGAATACAACTGGGATTTTGCCGACGATTTTGAGTTTAACTACGAAATTGGTTTAGCCCCTGACTTTAAATTGGAGTACACATCAAAAGATAAGCTTACCCAATACGATATTAAAGCCGATGACGAAACACTGGCATCGCGTATCAAAAATATTCGCCGTAGCTATGGCAAAATGTCAAATCCTGACGTATCGGCAGAAGATGATGTGCTTTACGCCGAATTAACTCAGCTTTCTCCGGATGGTTCTGTTTTTGAGGATGGCATTAGCAATACAACTTCGGTACGTTTAGAAAATATTAAGGACGAGAAAATAAAAAAATCTTTAATAGGTTTAAAAAAGGGAGACGAAGTAACGCTTGACATTCAGAAAGCTTTTGATAACGACGCGGCTAAGGTTGCCGGTTTATTAAAAGTAGACGAAGAAACAGCAGCTGATTTAAAATCGAATTTTAAGTTAACGGTAAAAAATGTTAACCGTTTAGAAGAAAGCGATTTAAACCAGGAGTTCTTTGATAAATTATTTGGTGAAGGGGTAGTTACTGACGAAGCCGGTTTCCGTGCTAAAATTACCGAAGAGATTGAAGGGATGATGAAACAGGATAGCGAGCGCAGGCTGCAGAATGACATCTACAACTACAGTATCAACAAGGTTAATTTTAATTTACCTGACGAATTTTTAAAACGCTGGTTAAAGGCAACCAACGAACAATTATCACAGGAAGAACTGGAAGGTGGTTATAACGATTTTGCTAAAAACCTTAAATGGACGCTTATTGCAAACAAAATAATTAAGGATAACAACATCGAAATTAAATACGATGAAGTTTTCTCTTATGCAAAAGCAAGCTTAGATCAGCAATTCAGGATGTACAGCCAGCAAGCGCTACCAGAGGAGCAATTGGCACAGTACACAGTACAATACCTGCAAAACAAAGAGAACGCGAACAAGATTTTTGAAGAAGTAAAAGCCATGAAGGTTTTTGACTACATTAAAAGTGTTGTTACGCTTGATAAAAAAGAAATACTATTTACCGAGTTTAACAAACTACCGGAATAAGTAAGGCTTTTATATAATCATAACTTTACCAAAAGCATTTGCCTACCGCAAATGCTTTTGTGTTATATGCGTTTTTTTACCCTACCGGTGACCAATTAATTTTTACTTTAAACAAACTTAATAGTGTAAAAACTATTCAACTAAAAACTATATTTATCGCAGTTACCTAAAAGCATACATTATATAAAACACATATCATGAGTAGTAATATTGATAAGAACGAATTCCGTAAATATGCTGTTAAGCATCACCGCATAAACAGTATATATGTAGATAAATTTATAGCCGGTGTTGACAGGGCAAAACTGCCAACCGGTATGACCCCCTATATCATAGAAGAGCGCCAGATGAATGTGGCCCAGATGGACGTATTTTCGCGTTTAATGATGGACCGCATTATTTTCCTGGGCGATGCCATTTATGAAAATATCGCAAACATTATTCAAGCTCAATTGCTGTTCTTGCAGTCGGCAGATAGCAAACGCGATATCCAGATATATATCAACTCGCCGGGTGGTTCAGTTTATGCCGGTTTAGGTATATACGATACCATGCAGTTTATATCAAACGATGTAGCTACTATATGTACAGGTATGGCAGCATCAATGGGGGCCGTATTGTTAGTAGCCGGTACAAAAGGTAAGCGCGCGGCTTTACCACATGCAAGGGTAATGATACACCAGCCATCGGGCGGTGCACAGGGCCAGCAATCGGATATCGAGATCACGTATCACGAGATTACTAAACTGAAAAAAGAATTGTACCAGATAATTGCCGACCATAGCGGAACTGATTACCAAAAAGTTTGGGATGCATCAGACCGCGACCATTGGATGATTGCTGAAGAAGCAAAAGAATTTGGTATGGTTGACGAGATTTTAAGAGGAAATAAAACCATATAATCTGTTGTTGCACAAAGTAGTTTTAACCGTATACTACTTTGTTATATATAAGCAATTGATTATTTTTGATTAAATACTAAGCAGATGAACAAGAACAGCAAGGAGATCAGGTGCTCATTTTGCGGCGCAGGTAAGCAGGACTCCCTGATGCTGATAGCAGGGCTTGACGCGCACATTTGTGATAAATGTGTAAATCAGGCTAATGAGATACTTGCCGAAGAGCTTAAAGTACGTAAGGTAAAAGCGTCGCCAAGTGCCCCTGCTATGTTAAAGCCGGCAGAGATTAAAGGCCACCTTGACCAATACATTATTGGCCAGGATGATGCAAAAAAGGTATTGTCTGTAGCAGTATACAATCATTACAAGCGCTTAAACCAGCGTGTTGATAAAGATGAGGTAGAGATAGAAAAATCGAACATTATAATGGTCGGTGAAACCGGTACGGGTAAAACTTTGCTGGCTAAAACACTTGCCAAAGTATTAAACGTTCCGTTTTGTATTTGCGATGCTACCGTATTAACCGAGGCCGGTTACGTAGGCGAGGATGTGGAAAGTATACTTACCCGCCTTTTGCAATCTGCAGATTATGATGTAAACACTGCCGAACGCGGTATTGTATATATTGATGAGGTAGATAAAATTGCCCGTAAAAGCGATAACGCATCCATCACCCGCGATGTAAGCGGCGAAGGTGTGCAACAAGCTTTGTTAAAAATACTGGAAGGTACCATGGTTAATGTACCACCACAAGGTGGCCGTAAACACCCGGACCAAAAAATGATAACGGTTAACACCAGCAATATTTTATTTATTTGCGGCGGTGCTTTTGATGGCATTGACAGGAAAATAGCCAACAGGCTGCGTACACAAACGGTAGGTTATAAATTAAAGCGTGATGACGGCGATGTAGACCTGAAGAACCTTTACAAGTACATTACCCCGCAGGATCTGAAGTCGTTTGGGTTAATACCTGAACTGATTGGCCGTTTACCGGTGCTAACTTACCTGAACCCTTTAGACAGGGAAGCTTTGCACAATATACTTACCGAGCCTAAAAACTCGTTGCTTAAACAATATAAAAAGCTGTTTGAATACGAAGGCGTTAAGCTCGAGTTTGATATCGAGGTTTTGGATTTTATTGTTGACAAAGCAATGGAGTTTAAGTTAGGCGCACGTGGCCTGCGCTCTATTTGCGAAGCCATCATGATAGACGCGATGTTTGAGTTCCCATCAAAAAAGGACGTGAAGCGATTAAATGTAACGCTTGATTACGCGATGGAGAAATTCGAAAAATCGGACCTTAAAAAGTTAAAAGTGGCTTAACACAAACCATACAGGCGAAAGCTATATTTGGAATAATAAACGCAGACCCTGGTGCAACGCCGGGGTTTGTTGTATAAGCAGCTTTTTAAATAAATAGATTATGAACGAAGCATTAGATATAAAGAAAGACGACAGCCTGAACGAAGGAAAGAAACCAAAAGAAGTACAATCACCCGTAAAATCGGGGTTAAAAACAAAAGAGGCCATTGTTGCCAACTGGTTGCCGCGCTACACCGGCCGCCCCCTTGATGCATTTGGTAAATACATTATATTAACTAATTTTTCTAAATACCTGCAGCTGTTTTCTGCCTGGCATAACGATGCTCCCATAATGGGTTTAGATAAGCCAATGCAAAGTGTAACCGCCGATGGTATCACTATAATTAATTTTGGCATGGGCAGCTCGGTTGCAGCAACAGTGATGGACTTGCTAACCGCCATACACCCCGAAGCAGTTATATTTTTAGGCAAGTGTGGCGGGCTTAAAAAGAAGAACAACGTAGGCGACCTTATCCTGCCCATAGCGGCTATCAGGGGCGAGGGTACATCAAACGATTACCTGCCTGCCGAAGTGCCTGCATTGCCCTCGTTTGCGCTTCAAAAGGCCATCTCTACCACTATACGCGATCACTCACGCGATTATTGGACCGGAACCTGCTATACTACCAACCGCCGTGTTTGGGAGCATGATAAAGTTTTTAAAAAATACCTGAAAGATTTGCGTGCCATGGCCATTGATATGGAGACGGCCACCATATTTACTACAGGCTTCGCCAATAAAATACCAACGGGCGCCTTGTTGCTGGTATCTGACCAGCCCATGATACCTGAGGGGGTAAAGACGGCCGAAAGCGACTCGACCGTTACAGAGCAATATGTGGAAACGCATCTGCGCGTGGGTATCGAATCGTTAAAGCAACTAATAAATGGCGGGTTAACGGTTAAGCACTTGAAGTTTTAACGCTTGTTTAAACCCTGTAAATCCAAAACAAATTCTGACAATTCTTAAATGCTAATAATTCAGGTTTCGACAGAATAATTGCTAATTTTGACCCAATCCTGTTTTGTATATAGGATTAGTAGAATATAAACTATGTGGCACAATAATATACTGGAAACTATAGGCAATACGCCCATGGTAAAGTTAAATAAGATAGTAAAGGACATCCCCGCAACGGTGTTAGCAAAAATAGAAACCACTAACCCTGGTAACTCCATAAAGGACCGCATGGCCCTTAAAATGATAGAGGATGCCGAAATAAGCGGTAAGCTTAAACCAGGCGGTACTATTATAGAAGGTACATCGGGTAATACCGGTATGGGACTGGCCATTGCGGCAGTTATAAAAGGTTACAAATGTATTTTTACCAGTACCGATAAGCAATCAAAAGAAAAATTTGATGCCCTGCGTGCCTTTGGTGCCGAGGTTATTGTTTGCCCCACCAATGTTGATCCCGAAGACCCGCGGTCGTATTACTCGGTTTCATCACGTTTAGAGCGGGAAGTTCCTAACTCATGGAAACCAAATCAGTACGATAACCTGAGCAATTCGCAGGCGCATTACGAGCAAACCGGACCCGAGATATGGGAGCAAACCGAAGGTAAAATAACCCATCTGGTGGTAGGGGTAGGTACAGGTGGTACTATATCGGGTACTGCACGCTATTTAAAGGAGCAAAACCCCAATATTAAAGTATTAGGTATTGATACTTACGGCTCGGTATTTAAAAAGTATAAAGAGACCGGCGAGTTTGACAAGAACGAGATATACCCATACATTACCGAAGGTATAGGCGAAGACTTTTTACCACAAAACGTTGATTTTAGCCTGATAGACCATTTTGAAAAAGTTAGCGATAAAGACGCTGCTTTAATGACCCGCGAAATAGCCCGTAAGGAAGGCATTTTTGCAGGTAACTCAACCGGTTCGGCTATTGCAGGCGTATTGCAAATGAAGGATATGTTTAAAGAAGGCGATGTAGTTGTGGTGATATTCCCTGACCATGGCACACGCTACTTAGGTAAAATGTATAATGACGACTGGTTGCGCGACCGCGGCTTTATTAAAGAAGAAAAGATGACCGCCCGCCATATCATCGGTAAAAAAGAGTCATCAGAAATTGTAACTATAGATTGCGAAAAAACCGTACTGGAAGCTATCAATACCATCAAATCGCTTAACATCAGCCAAATACCGGTTACCCAAAAGGGTATGGTGATAGGCAAAATCACCGAGAGTGATATATTGGATTCGCTCATGGAAAACCCCGGTATTAAATCGCAGCCGGTTAAAAGCATTTCAACCGCGCCATTCCCTTTTATTGATCTAAATACCTCTATCGATAAAATATCAGGCATGATCAACAAAGATAACATCGCGGTACTGGTTGAGGATGATAACGGCAAAATAGAGATTATTACGCAGTACGATATCATTAATGCCATATCGGCATAGTAGTACAGGTACCAAACTACAAATAACCCGTAGAGATGCGATATTTCGCGTC
This sequence comes from Inquilinus sp. KBS0705, assembly GCA_005938025.2. Lineage (NCBI taxonomy): Bacteria > Pseudomonadati > Pseudomonadota > Alphaproteobacteria > Rhodospirillales > Rhodospirillaceae > Inquilinus > Inquilinus sp. KBS0705. The sequence continues at coordinate 410,528 of VCCI02000001.1, forward strand.
TCTACGGTGAATCTTTTGTTAAAACAATATATGGCAGTTTACGATAATGATTATTTGGACAAAGCTCACAAATATTCGATTTTTCACAAAACAAAGATGTTAAAAAGTGAGATTTGTGGGTGTTTCCATTGTTTGGCCGTTTTTAGTCCACTGGAAATCGTAGAATGGGTTGACGAAGATGACCCACGAGGCGAGACAGCCTTATGTCCTAAATGTGGTATAGATGCAGTAATAGGTTCTTCGTCAAACTATCCAGTCGATAAAAAGGATTTTCTTGTACATATGAAGCAACGTTGGTTTCGGACAGTTTAAAATCTGCACATCTATTCATCACCACTTTTTAAATATCACAAACACCGCAAGGCATATCAGCCCAAAGCCTACCAGGTGGTTCCAGCCCAGTTTTTCGGTTTTAAAAAACACCAGGGTAAATATCATAAATACGGTAAGTGTAATAGCTTCTTGTATCGTTTTTAGCTGAACAAGTGTAAAAGGTCCCCCATCTTCTTTAAAGCCCGCTCGGTTAGCCGGCACCTGGAAAACATATTCAAAAAAGGCCAACCCCCAACTGATGAGTATGATAGATATAAGACCAAGGTTTTTACCCCATTCGTATTCTTTAAATTTTAAGTGTCCGTACCAGGCAAAGGTCATAAAGGTGTTAGATATGGTAAGGAACAAGATAGTTTTAAGTCCGCGCATGATAGTTAATTTTTTCTGAACAGATAAGGCTACAATCCGCAAAAAGTTTTAGTAGCTTTTAAAAGCAACAATTATTGTAGTCTTTTCTTAGCTAATTCCGCCTTATACACCTCGTTAAGCTTAGGGGATGGGTTAACAAGTATATATATACTGGTACCTTTCTCTCTTGCCAAAGGGTTTAAAACTTCGCCGGTTTTACGGTAGCTTTCTAATAATGGGCTCAGTCTGGCGGTAACGTTATCATCGTCATCTACATAAATAATGTAACGCGCGTTTAAATTGTCGGGTGCCCAAAGTGCAAAGCTGCTGTTTAGGCTGATCACATCGGGCATGTTATACTTTTTATGGAAGTGGTGTAAAGCACCGGCTTCCCCATAGTTATCGGCAAATATCTGGGTCTGCTTTTGCTGTTCAGGGCTAAGGCTGTGGTAGGCATTTGCAGCTTTTTGTGCCATTTCCTCCCATCCCAGCATATCGGCATAATCCTGAGTAAGCGGGTGCTGTTTCTGGTCCTCCCACTTAGTTAAAAAGCTAAGAAAAGGTGCATCTCTTTGGTTCTTTTTAAAAAGACCGACCGTTTTTTGTAAAGGTAAAACAGGCAGTACCAAAGGCAGCATTAACAGGTTAGGGGCAATAAAAAGCAATATAACTGCAACCCGCAATACATAGTACGACCGTTTGATCATGCGCTCAAATGCAAAACCACCGGCTGCAAACAACATTGGGTAGGCGCCAAACAGGTAATAGTTTTTGCCATTCATTTCAAGCAGGAACAAGAAAATGAGGATATAGGCAATTGCCAGATACCTAAACCTGCGCAGGCGGAAGGAGAACAGCAGGAAAAAGAAACCTATAAGCCATATTATAAGCGATGGCCCATGTACCATTAGCTGCTGCAGGCCAAAATCCATTGGTTTTACATAATCCAGCTGGGTTTCCCTTAGCTCTTTCATGTGGGTAATAAAAGGAAGGTGGTGCGCAAACTGCCAGATAATATTGGGTAAAAAAATTAAAACAGCTATAAGCGCCGAATAGATAACATGCCTGTTAAACAATAATTTGCGCTCTTTGCTTATTAAAATACCGATGATAAGTGAGAAGGTAAAGAAAGCCATGCTGTATTTGGTAAGCATACCTAAACCAACAGCCACACCCAGCCAATACAAGTATTGTACCGAAGCGGTATTCAGGTACTTAACAAATAGCCACACCGTTAGTACCCACCATAGCTGATCGAACACAACCGGTTGAAAAAGGTAGCCGCTTGCCGCAAAGGCCGGCGATAGTATCATGGCCAAACAAGCAACAGTTATAGCAAACCTGCGCCCGCCAAGTTCAGCTGTGATTTGGCCGGTTAACCATATAATAATACCGCTGGCAAGGGTTGTAAATATGCGCGCTGCAAACACCGAATTGCCAAAAAGTGTAATGGTGATTTTTGCCAGTAAAGCTATAAACGGCGGTACTTCCTTATACCCCCAATCTAAATGATCGGCCAATACTAAATGCAAGAACTCATCGCGATGGAACCCGAAATTGCTGATAGCAAACAGATTTAAGGCAACCTTTAATACAACAAAGATCAGTATAAACGTAGAATACGATGATCGTCTGTTTTTATAAGACATTGATAGATGTTAGGTTTATTTTTAGCAGGATGCTTAAAGTATAAAACTATAAAAAAAAGTTAAAGCATAAAAGCCTAAAGCAGCATTATAAGTACTGCTTTAGGCTAAACATTAAATTCTTACAATATCTGCACCTAAGGCCTTCAGGCGTTCATCTATATTTTGATAGCCACGCTCTATTTGCTCTATGTTGTAAATAGTTGATTTACCTTGCGCGGATAAGGCTGCTATTAACAGCGATACCCCTGCACGTATATCAGGCGATGTCATGGATATACCGCGTAATTGTACTTGTTTATCCAAGCCTATAACGGTAGCACGGTGCGGGTCGCAAAGGATGATGTTGGCACCCATATCCAGTAGTTTATCAACAAAAAACAGGCGGCTCTCAAACATTTTCTGATGTATCAATACCGACCCTTTTGCTTGTGTGGCAACTACTAAAACAATGCTCAGCAGGTCGGGTGTAAAACCCGGCCACGGCGAATCAGCTACCGTTAGTAGCGATCCGTCTATAAAGGTATCTATCTCATAATGGTCCTGCGATGGGATGTAAATATCATCACCGCGCAGTTCCATTTGTATGCCCAGGCGTTTAAAAACGTCGGGTATCATACCTAACTCTTTGTATTTAACGTCTTTAATCGTGATCTCAGAACCAGTCATGGCAGCAAGACCAATAAACGAGCCTATCTCGATCATATCCGGCAGCATACGGTGTTCTGTGCCACCCAGCTCTGTAACGCCTTCTATGGTTAATAAATTTGATGCAATACCGCTTATTTTGGCACCCATGCGATTAAGCATTTTGCATAATTGCTGCAAATAAGGCTCGCAGGCGGCATTATAAATGGTAGTGGTACCTTTTGCCAGTACGGCAGCCATTACAATGTTTGCGGTACCGGTAACCGATGCCTCATCCAAAAGGATATAAGTACCCTGCAGGTTTGATGCATCTACATTATAAAAGCCGTTTTCGGGGTTAAAATCAAAGCGGGCTCCTAACTTTTCGAAGCCTAAAAAGTGTGTATCCAGCCTTCTGCGGCCTATTTTATCGCCACCGGGCTTAGGTATTGATGCTTTTCCAAAACGCGCCAATAGCGGGCCTAATATCATAATAGAGCCGCGTAAACCGCCACCCTTGGTTTTAAATGCTTCTGAATTAAAAAAGTCCTGATCTATTTCCCTGGCTTCAAAAGTGCAGGTATCACGGCTGATGCGGTCAACGATAACACCCATATCGCCAAGTAGTTCAATCAGCTTATTAACATCCTGTATATCAGGGATGTTGCTGATAGTCATTTTTTGGTCGGTTAATAAAACCGCCGATATAATTTGCAGGGCCTCGTTTTTTGCACCCTGGGGGATAATTTCGCCTTTTAGCTTTTTACCACCCTGTATCTCAAATGCGTTTTTCATGGTTGATGGTTCATAATTGATGGCCGATAGCGCCATATGATACAACAAAGATTATAAAATATTGCAAATAAAGCATAGTCATTATTACCCATGAACTACGACGTATTGACAATGAACTAATTAGTACTTTTTAGCACCCCCTGTATTACGGTTGCGGTTGTTTTGATTGTTGTTGTTACGCGGGTTATTGTTATTGGTACGGCCACCACCGCCACCGCCGCCACGGTTGTTTTGGTTATTGTTGCTGCGGCCGCCACGGTTATTGTTATTGTTTTGACTGCCAAAGTTGTTAGGACGGAACTCAACCCGGTTAAGGTTGATGTTCTCTTCCAGCTTAAGCTCACCGTTTGATAGGTGCAGCAGGTCGGATAGGATTGTTTCGTCGGCTACCGAGTCTTTGTTCCATTGCACGTAGGCCATCTTCATGAAATTCGCAACTGCCTGAACCATATGGCGTTTGCGCTCTGGCTCCTCGATGCTTTTGGCTTTTTCTATCATCATTTCGATGGTTTTGCCATAGTGTTTGTACTTAATACGCTGATGAGGGTATTTAAGAGGCTCGGGTTTTAAGTGTATTGCCTCAGGACTTGGTTTAGGGTAGGGGGAATCTACATCTAACTGAAAATCAGATATAATATGCAGGTGATCCCACAGTTTATGCTTAAAATCGGCAACATCGCGCAAGTGCGGATTAAGGAAACCCATCAGGTCTATCACCACCAGGGCGTATTTGTTGCGTTCTTCTTTGGTAGGCAGTGCAACAATGTATTTAACCATGTTTTGCACGTTGCGGCCATACTCGCTTAGTAAAAGTTTACTCCTGGTTGAGTTATAATCAAACGGACCAGGCAGATTTGTTAATGCCATGTATATCAGTATTTTAATAAAATTGAATCAATTTTTTTAGTACATGATCAGTTCATTGGGGCTTTGAAAAAGCAGGAACCGGAGCACTAAAATGAAGTGTATTGCAGTACACAAATATACAGTAATTGTGTTAAACTGCAAATTTTGTTGACCCCGCGTTTATATTATAGTATTTTGCGGTGTTACCTATAAATTTTTCGTTTTTTTTGCAGGTCATGCGTGATTTTTTTCACTTTTTTGTTCGTCGCGGAAACCATAATGTACTAAAAATATTTTACAATGTCAAATAATTTCCCTGTTATTACCTCGATTGATGTCTATCGTTTCAGCATTTCTATGGTGCCGTTTACCATTGCCACCGGTGTTATGGACAATGCCCAAAACGTATTTATCAGGGTGCATACCGATGCCGGGTTTTACGGGGTAGGCGAGTGCTCGGCCTTCCCCATGATAGTTGGCGAAACGCAGGACACCTGCCTGGTGATGGCCCGCTATTTTGCAGGGTTGTGGATAGGGCAAAATGCTTTGGATATTGAAGCCCGCATGCGCCAGCTACATGCCGCGGCAGCAGGTAACACTACCATTAAAAGTGCCTTTGATATGGCCCTGTACGATATAGCTGCCAAACATGCCGGCATACCTTTATATCAATACTTAGGCGGCGCACGCAGGGTAGTAGAGAGTGATATTACTATTGGTATTGCCACGCCCGAAGCTATGGCCCAAAAAGCTATGGAGTTTAAAGCATCGGGTGCGCATATATTGAAGGTAAAGCTGGGTAAGGGCGCGCAAACGGATGTTGAACGCATTAAACAGGTACGCGAAGCGGTTGGCCCCGAAATTAACATCCGCATTGATGCTAACCAGGGCTGGAGCTACGAGGAGGCAGTATTTGCCCTGCAAGCCCTTGCCCCGTATGATATAGAGTTTTGCGAACAACCTATGCGCACCTGGTATAACGATCGCCTGCCTGCGCTGATGAAGCTATCGCCGGTAAAGATAATGGCCGACGAAAGCGTATATAACCACCACGATGCCCGTATGCAGATAGAGAGCCAATCATGCCATTATGTGAATATTAAAATGGCTAAGGCCGGGGGGATTAACGAGGCCATTAAGATACATGATACCTGTGCCGAACGTGGCGTTGCCTGTATGATGGGCGGAATGCTGGAAAGCCGCATTGCCCTAAGCAGCAAGCTGCACTTTGTATATGCCAGCCCCAATATCAAATTTTACGATATGGATACCTGTATGCTGGGCCATTTGGTTGACCCTGTAGTAGGCGGCGTTACCTATGACGGGTATAAGCTCAGCATCAGCGATGCACCGGGTATTGGTGCCGACGCCGATGATGCATTTTTAAAGGGTTGCGAAAAATTTACCGTATAAACCAAAAGCGCCGCAATTTGCGGCGCTTTTGGTTTATTATAATTTCTTACTGTTATTCTTCCTGTTTACATCGGGTAGGGCATTGTCGGGGTCAATCGTAACGCTTTCCACTTCCTGTGTGGTGGGTATGGTAAAGTTGGCTACCTTTTGCTGTAGCCACGTTTCTACAGGGAAATAGGTGCGCTGCTTGCTGCCGTCTTTAAACGTTAACTCAACGGTAAACGGCATGGCAAACAATTCTTTATTGGCGATGGTTACACGCAGCCCTTTTTTGTTGTTAACCTCTTTGGCATCAATTAATGCTATATCCAGTTTAAAGTTGTTATAAAACCAGCCGCGCCAAAACCAGTTCAAATCCTCGCCGGCACCATTTTCCATCGACCGGAAAAAGTCATCGGGCTGCGGGTGTTTGTAGGCCCATTTATCTATATAGTTTTTAAAGGCATAATCAAACCTATCCTTACCCAGCACCTGTTCGCGCAGCAAAACCAAGCCAAAGGCCGGTTTAAAATAAGTAAGCGGGTGGCGGTATTTCTCGGGGATGGCATCCGGTGCGGTCATAATGCTTGGCGAGCCTGCATCCGTAATAAACGGGATGATCTCGTCGGCCGGATTACCGCCATGCTCGGCGTATTCGCCATCGCGTTTGGGGGCATACTCGCCATTGTTAAAGTTGTCTGATGCGTACACATCAATAAAGGTATTAAAGCCCTCGTCCATCCAGGCAAAGCGGCGCTCATCGCTACCCACTATCATCGGGAACCAGTTGTGGCCAATCTCATGCGCGGTTACCCAGTACAACTCCTTGCCCTTATCGGTGATGCCGTCAAACACAATGCCGGGGTACTCCATACCGCCAGCTATACCGGCCTCGTTAATGGCGGTGGGGTATGGGTATACAAACCATTTTTCGGAAAAGTATTCTATCGATCCTTTTAAATATTCGGTAGCACGGCCCCAGGCATCATTGCCCGCACTTTCGATAGGGTAAACCGACATGGCTAAACTTTTTTTACCGCCGGGCAGGTTAACCCGCGCGGCATCCCATATATAAGCTTTTGACGCGCCGAAGGCTACATCGCGCGTATTAAGCATTTTGTAATGCCAGGTTAAAGTGCCTTTATTAACCGGGCGCGATGCGGCGGAATTGATCTCGTCGGCGCTGCGTATTATAATCGTTTTATCGCTGTTGCGGGCCGCTGTAAGGCGGGTAATTTGCTTGGCGGTCAATACTTCGGCGGGGTTTAATAAGTCGCCTGGGCCGGCTACAATCACGTCCCAGGGGGCGGTTACTTTATAGTCGATATCGCCATACTCTAAGTAAAATTCTCCGCTGCCCAAAAAAGGCGCGGTATCCCAGCCGCGGCTATCATCGTATACGCACATCCGTGGAAAAAACTGGGCTATCTCGTATATCTTGCCGTTTTTGGTATCTACATAATCGGTACGGCCGCCAAAATTACCGGGAATGGTGTAGTGGTATTTGATAAGCAAATTTACCTTGCCGCCCTTTGGCGAAACCGCCGTTGACATGCGCACCTGCATGCGGGTATCGGTAACTACGTAGGCTACCGGCGTACTTTTGCCATTTTGCACTACGCTAACCGATTCGATATTATAGCCCGTAGTATGCTGATTAGGGGCAAAGGCCGTAACAAAATTGCTGCGCGCGCCGTGCTTGTAGGTGTTTTGGTCCAGCTGCAGCCATAGGTATTGCAGCGCATCGGGGCTGTTATTGGTATAGCTGATGCCGGCAGAACCACTAATGGTTTTGCTAACGGTATCTAAGGCTACGTTTAGCTGGTAGTCTACCCGGTTTTGCCAGTATTTCGGTCCCGGGTCGCCGTTAGGTGAGTGAAACTCGTTGCCTTTTTCGGTATAGCCTATGGGCGAGAATAGTACCGATGGCTGGTAGTTGCTTGCTATGGTATCGTTTGAGCGTTGGGCCTGTGCAAACAAGGCAGTTAAAACCAATAGGGTAGTACCTAAGAATTGTTTTTTCATGTGGGGGTTATGATAAGCGGTAGCAATATACAAAGGATGGCCGTAAAATGCGTTTTGCTTTTAAAATGATACAAATTTTTAAGTGCTTATGGAATTTGTGCCTGCATTGCATCTTGTAATAAACTAAACATTATGCAAACTATTAAACACGTCGGTATCCCGCAGCCCTGCCACCAGCTTTGGCAAAATATGACCCCGGTTAACAAAGGCCGGCATTGCGCCCAATGCAGCAAAACCGTTACCGATTTTACAGTAATGAGCAATGCCGAGATCATCAGCCACCTGTCCAAAGCTCAAAATGTATGCGGCAGGTTTGAAACTTATCAGTTAAATAGTATTAATAATACCCTTGCAGAGCAAGCCACATCGCGTTTTTCGTGGAAGAAGCTGGCTTTGGCGGCATCGCTAACAGGATTATTGCCTTTTATGAAAGCAGAGGCGAAACAAAGTCATCCAATTGAGCAAACGGTAAACCCTGCTGTTAAACCCGATACCAATCAGGTGCGCACGCTTAGTAGGATGGAGTTAAAAGGAAAGGTTTCAATTATAGGTGATACTACGCCTGTTGTGGGTGCAATTGTAAAAGTACATGGCTGGAATTTTTGGACACAAACATTAGCAAATGGTACCTTTAAATTAAAAGTACCTGTGGATGCCGCTATACTGGAAGTTAGCTACTTGGGCTATGAGAGGGAAGAGATGCCCATCAATCAGTTTACCAAACAGTATAATTTTGTTTTAGCAGAACGCCATACAGTTATGTTGGGAGGCGCTATTACTGTAATGACAGTTAAAAAAGCACCTTTTTACAAACGGTTGTGGTACAGCTTTAAACGCCTTTTTTAACCCAACAGCTCTACCATCGCACCCTCTTTTAATGACCATGTGCACAATGTTACATCCGTAAGCCCCAGTTTTTGCATCATGTAAATGGTAATTAGGCTGGCTACTACAATCATATCTACCCGTACCGGTATAATGCCTTTGGTGGCGGCGCGTTTGGCATGGGTGGATCGTACTAGTCGTTCTATCAGGTCCAGCAGGTCATCGGTATCAAATTCGTAAATGCGGGTTTGGCTTAGGTTAAAGGGTTTACCTTTCTCCAGTTCTATCACTTCGGCAAAGCTTTCAAACGCGCCGGATGAACCAATAAGGGTAGACAGGCGGTATTGCGATACTGCTTTAAACAGGTCGGTGAGTTTACCATCCAGGTACCGGGTCATTTCTTTGATGGATTGCACTGGTATCGGATCGGTTTTATGGAACATGTCCATTAATCGGGCAGCGCCTATCTCAAAACTTTGTTTCCAAACTATATCATCTTCATTGCCAATAATAAACTCTACACTGCCGCCGCCTATATCCATTATCAGGCTGTTAGCATCCCCTAAAACTCCGCTGGCCTGTATGCCCTTATATATGTAGGCGGCTTCCTGCTCGCCGGTGATAAGTTCTATTTGTATACCTGCCTGCTCTTTCACCTGGTCAATAAAATCCTGTCCGTTTGCCGCGTTGCGTACAGCCGATGTAGCAATGGCTTTTACTTTTTGCACTTTATGATCCAGCATATGGTCGCGGAAACGCTGCATGGCCGCAATGCCCCGTGCAAAAGCCGCAGGCTGTATAATGCCTTTATTGATACCGCCTTCGCCCAGTTTAACTGCTTCGGTAAGGTGAAATACTTCATGAAAATCGTCGCCTGTTCCCTCGGCTATCAATAAATGAAAGGTATTGGTGCCGAGATCCATTACGGCGGCGCGTTGGTTGTTGTTTGCGGGCATTATTAAGTAAAGAGTTTAGCCTCACCTAAATCCTCTCCAAAGGAGAGGACTTTTATTTAGCCCTTCTCCTTTGGAGAAGGGTTGGGATGAGGCCCAAAAATAAAAAATCCCCTTAAACTTTCGCTTAAGAGGATGCATTTATGAAAAGGTTAAGGGTTTACTCTTTATAAAAAAACCATTTTACAAGTTCTTTATAGCTTGCTTTTTTACCGTACATTAAAATACCTACCCGGTAAATGCGTGCGGCCACGTAAGTGGTAAATAAAAAGCCCACTACCATTAAACTCATAGACAAGGCCAGCTGCCATGGGGCCACGCCGCCAAAAGGTATGCGCACCATCATGGCTACTGGAGCCGTTAACGGAATTATAGATAACCATACAGCCAGCGGACTATCGGGTGCCTGGAACAATACTGATACAGATAATAAATAAGTAAACAGTAAGGGTAAGGTTATCGGGAACATAAATTGCTGTGTCTCGGTCTCGCTATCAACCGCCGAACCTACCGCCGCAAACAGGGCACTGTATAACAGGTAGCCGGTTAAAAAATAAAACAGGAAACAAGCTAATATGTAGCCAAATGGTATGGTAGACAATACGGCAATAATCCCCACCATTGAACTGCCCGGCCCGGAAAAAGCGTGACCAACAATTTTTGAAGAGATAACCGAAAGAATTATCCAGGCACCAAACTGGGTTAAGCCCACTAAGCCTACGCCAATAATTTTACCCAGCATTAGCTGAAATGGTTTTACCGATGATATCACCACCTCGATAATACGGCTTGTTTTTTCTTCGATAACGCCGCGCATTACCTGTGCGCCATATATAAACAGGGCCAGGTAAATAAATATGGCACAGGCAACGCCAACGCCCATGGTAGCACCTACGTTGGCATCTTTAGCGCCGGTTTCGGTCACTTCCATAGCTGTGATAGAGATCTTGCTTTTGTTGATGGTATTTAAAAATGCCGTGTCAATATGATGATCTATCAAGCTTTTGGCAGACGATATGGTGTTCATCTGCTTTTCTACTTCTTCGCTCAGCTTAAATGATGGTTTCTTTTTAGAGAATAGCTGCACCGGAGTTTTGGTATAATCTTTAGGGATAAGCAAAACCGATAGGTCCTCGTTATCTTTTAAAGCTGCTTTGGCAGCCGCTAACGATTGGCCTTTTTGCTCGAATTTAATGTGATTGCCACTTTTTAGTTTTGGCGCAAAAACATTGCTTTCGTCAATTACATTCACCACCTGCTCGGTGCTTAGCTCCTGGTTATTTTTAGCAACCAGGCCAATAAGCGCCGACATGCCTATGATAAGGAAAGGCACCACAAATATCATCACAATAAAAGCCTTCTTCCGTACACGGGTAACGTACTCGCGCTGAATAATAAGTAATACTTTTTTCATAGGGTTATGCTTTTTGGTTTACTTTTTCGATGAATATCTCGTTCATGCTCGGTATAACTTCCTGCAGCATATTAATTTTTGTTTTGGGCAGCAGGTATTGCAGCACATCATTAGCCGACGTATTATTAAGCTTTAGTTTAATGGTATGGCTATTATCTTCGCCGGCGGTGTCGCTAAGCAAATCAAAGGGCTGGTTACCATCAAAATTTAGATGCTCGCCGGTATACTCCACCAGGTAGGTATCGTTTTTATACGAGTTGCGAATTGTTTTTACACGGCCATCTAAAATCTTGTGCGATTTATGTATCAGGGCGATAGAATCGCATAGCTCCTCAACAGATTCCATACGGTGGGTACTAAACAGGATGGTAGCACCGTTGCGGTTAAGCTCCAGTATCTCGTCTTTTATCAAATCGGCGTTTACGGGATCAAATCCGCTAAAGGGTTCATCAAGGATGATCAGGTCGGGCTCGTGCAGCACGGTAGCCACAAACTGCGCCTTTTGCGACATTCCCTTTGATAGTTCTTCTATCTTTTTGTTCCACCAGGTTTCCATGTCCAGCTTTTTAAACCACACCTTTAATTTGGCGGTGGCATCGGCACGGGTTAAGCCTTTAAGGCGGGCCAGGTATATCATTTGCTCGCCGATTTCCATCTTTTTATACAGGCCGCGCTCTTCGGGCAGGTAGCCCATGCGGTCGATGTGCGATTGGTTCAGCTTTTCGCCGTTAAAATAAACTTCGCCCGAGTCGGGTGCTGTAATTTGGTTGATGATACGGATGAGCGAGGTTTTGCCGGCGCCATTTGGCCCAAGCAGGCCAAATATTTTACCGCTTTCAACCTCAAGGCTCACATCGTCTAACGCACGGTGTCCGGCGTATTGTTTAACAATGTTTCGAATGCTTAGCATATCAGTGTTTAGTTTGTATGCTAATTTAGATATTGCCGGCGATGTATTGTTACAAAATATTCGTTTTAGGAATAATGGTATATAACAAAAAAGCCCGCCATCAAAAGATGCCGGGCTTTAAAAGCGTTTAACTTTCGCCTCTACTCAAAGTATTCCTTCATCCGTTCAAAAAAGCTTTTTTCGTTTTTGCCCGGGTTGGGTTTAAAGTTGGGCGAGCTTTGCAGTTTCTCTAATATCTCGCGTTCTTCGCGGCTTAGGGCCTTTGGCGTCCAAATGTTGATGTGTATCAGTTGGTCGCCGCGGTGGTACGAGTTTACTTCGGGTACACCCTTGCCTTTTAAACGCAGTATTTTACCGCCTTGCGTGCCCGGCTCAATTTTAATTTTGGCCTTGCCATCAATAGTTGGTACTTCAACACTGGTACCTAAAGCTGCATCAACAAAGTTTACATGCAGGTCAAATATCACGTTGTTGCCATCGCGTTTTAAGGTTTCGTGCGGTATCTCTTCAATCAGTATGATCAGGTCGCCGGGTACACCGCCGCGCGGGGCAGCGTTACCTTTGCCGCTCATGCTTAGCTGCATTCCTTCGCTTACACCTGCAGGTACGTTAATGGTAATGGTTTCTTCGCCGCGTGTTACACCCTCGCCGTGGCACACATTACATTTTGAAGTAATGATAGAGCCTTCGCCGTTACAGGTAGGGCAGGTGCTGGTAGTTTGCATCTGGCCCAAAATAGTATTGGTAACCCTGCGCACCGAACCAGCGCCACCGCATGTTTTACACGTTTGGAACGATGATTTATCTTTTGCGCCGGTACCGTCGCAGGTTTTACAAAGTATTTGTTTATTTACCTTTATCTTCTTTTCGGCACCGTTGGCAATCTCTTCTAATGATAGCCTTACTTTAATGCGCAGGTTGCTGCCGCGGGCTACACGCCTGCCGCCGCCCTGCCTGCCGCCACCGCCGCCAAAAAAGCCTTCGAACGGGCTGCCGCCGCCAAAAATATCACCAAACTGGCTAAATATGTCGTCCATGTTCATGCTGCCGCCGCCGTAACCACCACCATTAGGCGATGATGCATTAGCCGCATGGCCAAACTGATCGTAACGCTGGCGTTTTTCGGGCGAGCTTAGTACTTCGTAAGCTTCGGCAGCTTCTTTAAATTTTTCTTCGGCTGCTTTATCACCTTCGTTTTTATCAGGGTGATATTTAATAGCCATTTTACGGTATGCTTTTTTTATTTCATCGGCATCAGCACCTTTGCTAATCCCCAGCACATCGTAGTAATCTCTCTTAGCCATATTTTTATTTATTTCGAATTTCGAATGTTCGATTTCGGATTTAGTGTACTACCTGTTATTTAAGCCTGATTTTCAATTCGAAATTGAAAATCCGACATTCGAAATCAAATTACGCTCCTACAATCACTTTTGCAAAGCGAATCACTTTTTCGTTGAGCTCGTAGCCTTTTTCCATCTCGTCTATCACTTTACCTTTTAAATCATCGGTAGGTGCAGGTATATTGGTAATGGCTTCGTGCAGGTCGGCATCAAAAGGGGTACCTATTGATACCATCTCTTTTAAACCTTTTTGTGCCAGTGCATTTTTTAATTTTGTTTGTATCAGCTCGATGCCTTGTTTAACAGGGGCTACATCTGTAGCGGTTTCCATTGCCTTTAAAGCGCGCTCAAAATCATCTAATACCGGCAATAAAGCTACAATAACATCTTTACCTTCTGTTTTGCGGGCTTCTTCACGTTCTTTAATAGTACGGCGCCTAAAGTTGTCAAACTCGGCATAAAGCCTTAAATATTTATCGTTGGCCAGGGATAGTTCCTGTTTAAACACTTCCTCGGGCGAAGTTATTTCTTCTTCAACGTTGTCAGTCTGCGTAGCAGTTTCCTGCCCGTCAACCTGTCCGTTATCATTGTTCATTTCCGCAGCGTTTTCAGGTGTTTCTGAATTATCCTTCTTTTTTTTCTTTAACATGTCATTAAAATTCATAGCTCATAGTGCTAATCAAGTACCTTGCCATAGCACCAAACCCGACAAGGTGTCAGCATGATTATGGGTTTTATGTAAATAGTGGCAAAATGTTAGTTGCAGTAGCACTGGCAGTGGCAGAATTTGAAATGTGGAGCTCAATAGTGGCAATTGCAGTAGCACTGGCAGCCTTTAAAAAGTGTTGATAATAGGGATTGGCAGGCTGCTACTGCAACCGCCGCTGCTATTAAAAAGACGTACTGCCAACTGAACTATGCTATCTGCACATCCTCTAATACTTTACCATTCTCGCACTTAATAATGCGCGACGGGAAGGTGCGGATGATGTGATAATCGTGTGTGGCAATTAATACCGCCGTACCCGATTGGCTTATTTGTTTAAGCAGCATCACTATCTCTTCGGATGTATCAGGGTCAAGGTTGCCGGTAGGCTCATCGGCCAGTATTATCTCGGGGTTGTTTAACAGCGCGCGCGCTATAACCACCCGTTGCTGCTCGCCGCCTGATAGCTCATGGGGCATTTTTTTTAATTTAGAGCGCAAGCCTACCTTTTCGAGCACATCCAATATGCGGTTGGCTATTTGTGCCTTATCTGTCCAGCCGGTGGCGCGTAAAACAAAATGCAGGTTTTGCTCAACAGACCTATCGGTTAGTAACTGAAAATCCTGGAAAACAATGCCTAGCTTACGGCGCAGGTAGGGTACATCCTTAGTGGCCAGTTTGCTTAGCTCGTAGCCGCAGGCATGGCCGGTACCGCTTGAAACATGCAGATCGCCGTAAATAACTTTTAGCAAGCTGCTTTTGCCCGATCCGGTTTGGCCTATAAGCCACACAAAATCGCCTTTATCAATATGCAGGTTTACATTTGACAGTACCAGGTGCTTTTGCTGGAAAATATCAACACCATTCAATTTTATAATAGAGTTTCCGATCATCTTATTTTTAAAGCTCTAATTTTAATATTTTACCAAAGGGCAGGTCTTTTATAACGCCCATTATGTATTCATACTTATCGGCAAGGCCAACTTTATCCAACGATTTTTCGGGCCTGTCTACCCTAAAATATGCCAGCAGCGTAAATTTATCGTCCCTTAACTGTACATAGTCGGGTATTTTGGCAACGCCTTTTACTTTTATTATATACATTTCTCTGTCCATGGTCCATGGTCTATAGTCCATAGACTGATATCCCCAAAGGTATTGTAATTTTAAAGATTTGACAAAAAATCCATCGTATCAATACCATCGGCATAATCCCACAATTGCGGATGCTGGCTTTGGCCAAAAGTTACTACCTGGTTTCTGGTTTGCAGCGGAGCATTGGTTACTATGCACTGCAACTGTTCGCTTTGTTCTTCTAATTGTATTTGTGCTGATGCAAGGCTATCATAATTCTCGTAAAATAAGCATGCCAGGGGCGATGTTAGGCGAGTATCGTGCTTAAGCAGCAAAAAGCCATTGTCTAAATGCTCATCGCGGTTTACCAGGTATATAGATTTGTTGTAATCGTAATTGTTGTTGTATTTATGGTGATGGATGATAGGGGCAAAATGCTCTATCGATTCAAAAAAGAAGTTGAAAACATAACCTTGGGGTACTAGTAATTTAGATACATTACGGCAGCCCAAACCAAAGTAATCAAAAATATCGTGACCGAGTGCGGCTAACTCTTCGGCGGTTTCGTTACCGGTGAGCAGGGCTATGCTATTACGGTTTTTGCGGATAATGTTGGGCACATTGCCAAAATAATACTCAAAATAGCGCGATGTATTGTTGCTGCCGGTTGCAATAATGGCGTCAAAACCTTCCAGGCGCTCTACAAAGCTAAATCTATCGGTGTAGGCAGGTTCTATTTTCACCAACTTGTTAAGCACATATTTAATCAGCCGTGCATCTTGCGATGATGCTTTAATTAAGGCGTGGTTACCGCTGGCCAATACACAAAGTACATCATGAAAACCCACCAACGGGATGTTGCCCGCCAATACCAGGCCTACCTTTTTGCCACTATTTTTTGGCTCGGGGTAGTTGCTTAGCCATTTTTCCAGATCGGTGCTGTTTAACATTTGGCCGGTGGCTTTAACGGCGTTTAAAACGCTTTCGGGTGTAAACCATGCGTTGTATTGGCGCTCGTTCTCAATGATATCTAATAGCTGCGCATTGGGTGCCGCCAGCTGATCACCTAAGGCGGCGAATGTGTTTACCGTATTGATATTATAAATTTTTGACATATATATGTTATGCAGCTAAACCCTTAAAGCCTTTTTTTGTTATATTTGCATACTTTGCAAGTTGAGCAAAGTTAATTGAGAATTAAGAATATTTAAACAATATGGCGATTATAATCACCGATGAATGCATAAACTGCGGGGCCTGCGAACCAGAGTGCCCGAATAATGCTATTTATGATGCAGGTGCTTCCTGGCGTTTTTCTGACGGTACGGGCTTAAAGGGGCTAATTGATTTTGGAGACGGTAACACCCTTAATGCCGAAGAAGCACAGGCTGCTTTGTCTGACGATATCTATTACATAGTACCCGACAAATGTACCGAGTGTGTTGGTTTTCATGACGAACCACAGTGTGCGGCTGTTTGCCCGGTTGACTGTTGTGTAGACGATGAGGATGTACGCGAAACAGAAGAAGAACTGCTGGCCAAAAAAGATTGGCTGCACATGAACGAGTAATTATATAAATTAATTTTATATAAAGGGGAGGGTATTTATAATACTTTCCCCTTTTTATTTGATGTAACTTTAATCGGCCATTAGCGTATAATGCTTGTCTATTAAAACTATATGGAATACGGAATTTGTAATCTTGCGGTGATACCTTTAAGGGCCGAGCCCAGCGACCGTAGCGAACAGGTATCGCAGGTGCTATTTGGTGAAGCTTTTGAAATTGTAGAATGGAAAGAAAAATGGGTGAAAATAATTACATCTATTGATAGCTATACCGGCTGGATAGACCGTTTGCAGTTTATTATGCTGGGGCATGTGGCCTACAAGCGCCTTTTACAAACCCCACCGCCTTTAACTTACCGCCCAATTACACAAGCCTGGAAAATAGTAGATAACTCTATCATTTTTTTATGTGTAGGCAGTTCACTGGCTTTTTTAGAAGGTACCACCAGCTATATTGGCAACCAAAAGTTTGAAATAATTGGCGATATGGGCCAGGCAGATAATATTGGCAATATTGCAAAATCGTTTTTAAACGCACCCTACCAATGGGGTGGCCGTACACACTTTGGTATTGATTGCTCGGGCTTTACACAGGCTGTTTTTAGGCTTTACGGCATTAATATAAAGCGGGATGCCTGGCAGCAAGCCGAAGAAGGCAAGCCGGTTGAAACACTTTCGCAGGCGAAGTTGGGCGATATGGCGTTTTTTGAAAATGCCGAAGGGCGCATTACCCACGTAGGTATTTTGCTTAATAGCGGCGAAATTATACATGCATCGGGCAAGGTAAAAATTGATACGATAGAGAACCAGGGCATATACTCGGAAGAGCTTAAACGTTATACGCACGGGCTTAAGGTGATCAAACGCTATATTTAAAAGGCCATATCCCAAATTATTACCTTTTTATCATCACTTACGGATAATAGCTGATCGCCGTTCCAGGCCAATTTGTTTATAGATAAGGCATGGCTGGCATGGCCCTTTTCGCGGCTGATGATCTTACGCAGCTTAAAATCTTCGGCATCCCATATTTTTATGCTTTTATCCATACTGGCGGTGGCAAAATAGGGTCGGTTAGGGTGAAAAGCAATGTGGTTAACAGCAAACAAATGTGCGGGTATATTTTGTATAAGGTTGTAGGTTTTATTGTCCCATATCTTCACCTGGGCATCACGTGCACCCGAAACCAGGTAGTCGCCATTTGGAGCGTACTGCAAGGCGAAAACAGACATGGTGTGGCCAATCAGGGCTTTAATAACACTGTAATCGTCAAGGTCGTAAATAATGATGCGGTTATCGCGGCAGCCAAAAGCAACACGGTCTTCAGCCGGGTTTATGGTGATGCAACGCACAGTATCATCTGCTACCTGTATGGTATGCAATAATTCGAGCGTTTTTAGGCTCCAAACGGATACGGTGCCATCTTCATTGGCTACCAATAATTCATCCTTTTTTGGCGATGATTTAATATCAAAAACGGGCTTGATATGGTGCCTTAAGCGATGTGTTATTTTTTGCTCGATAAAATTAAACACCAGCACCTCGCCGCTGCGCAAGCCTGCAAATAACAGGGGATAACCAAGCGGGCAATGGATAGCGTAAATAGAAGCCGGCACCGGGAACATCACCTTAATAAAGGCGTTGGTATTCAGGCTCCACTCTACCAAACCCTTATCGTTACCGCCGGTAAACAATATACCCGGCTTTTGCGACATTTCCAAAGTAAATATAGGGTTGCCGTGGCCGGTAAGTTCTGCTGTTTTTTCTACAGTGATCATTTTAGTCAATGGTCGATAGACCATAGACCATAGTTGCAAATCCAATTACTATGGACCATTGACTATCGACTATGGACTTATTTATGTCTTTCCTCTAAATTTTTAGCTATACGCTCCAAATTTAAGCCCTTTTCTTTTAACAATACCAGCAGGTGAAACACCAGGTCAGACGATTCGTTGATCAGGTCGGTCTCAGTTTCTGCTAGTGCAGCAATAACGGTTTCAACACCTTCTTCGCCCACTTTCTGGGCTATTTTATTGAGACCTTTTTGGCGCAGTTTATTGATATACGATCCTTCCTGCGGGTTAGCATACCTGTCGGCAATAATATTCTCTAACTGTAGTATAAAGTTTTGGTTATAGGCTGTATTAAAGCAGCTGCGCGACCCTGTATGGCAGGTAGGGCCGTCGGCTTTTACTTTTATAAGCAGGGTATCGTTATCGCAATCAATATCAATACTCTTAACATGCAGGTAGTTTTGGCTGGTTTCGCCCTTTGTCCACAAACGGTTTTTTGAACGGGAAAAAAACGTGACAATGTTTTCCTGCAAGGTTTTATCGTAAGCCTCCCGGTTCATATAACCCAGCATCAGCACTTCAAGAGTTTGCTCGTCTTGTATGATCACCGGTACTAAGCCGTCTGTTTTGTTAAAATCGATATTCATTATATTTACTTTTTACGATACGTCATTGCGAGGAACGAAGCAATCTCAGAACTATGCATATAGGATATGCCGATCGGGAGATTGCTTCGTGCCTCGCAATGACGCTTGGAGATAGGAGCTTACACTTCTCTTACCTCAATATTATTTTGTTTTAAAACCGTTTTTAAGTCGGGTATCAGTATTTCACCGTAGTGGAATACCGAAGCTGCCAAAGCGGCGTCTACATTAGTTTTTTCAAATACATCTACAAAATGCTGTACCGACCCGGCCCCGCCTGAAGCTATTACCGGGATGTTTACGGCATCATTTATATTTTTTAGCAAGCCATTATCAAAGCCACCCTTAGTACCGTCATGATCCATAGAGGTAAGCAGTATTTCGCCTGCGCCACGGCTTTCCGCTTCCAATATCCAGTCTTTTGTTTCTTTTTCGGTTGGTAAGCGGCCACCGTTTAAATGTACAATGTTTTTATTGCCCATTACACGGGTGTCGACCGCTACTATTACAAATTGTACCCCAAATGCTTTGGCCAGTTCATCAATTAAACCCGGGTTGCGTACCGCGGCTGAATTGATAGATATTTTATCGGCACCGGCATTTAGCAACGCATCGGCATCGGCAATTTCGTTAATGCCACCACCAATAGTAAAAGGAATGTTTATTTGCCTTGCCACTGCTTTAACCAATTCAACCATGGTTTTGCGGCGTTCTACCGTAGCGGTAATATCTAAAAAAACCAATTCGTCGGCACCTTGCTGCGAGTAGTTCCAGGCCAGTTCAACCGGGTCGCCGGCATCGCGCAGGTCAACAAAGTTTACACCTTTTACAGTGCGGCCGTCTTTAACGTCAAGGCAGGGGATTATTCGTTTAGCGAGGCCCCCCGGCCCCCTAAAGGGGGAGCTAAGGTTTTGTTTAATGGTTGACAATA
This sequence comes from Inquilinus sp. KBS0705, assembly GCA_005938025.2. Classification (NCBI taxonomy): domain Bacteria; kingdom Pseudomonadati; phylum Pseudomonadota; class Alphaproteobacteria; order Rhodospirillales; family Rhodospirillaceae; genus Inquilinus; species Inquilinus sp. KBS0705. Next base: position 430,703 of record VCCI02000001.1, read on the forward strand.
CTTTTTTTCTAGTTGATTAAATACTTCCTGATTTGTAAATCGTAAAATTTTATAGCCATCAGCTTCAAGATGAGCTTGCCTTATTAGATCATTTGCTGCTACATCGGGTAAGTAATGTATACCCCCATCTAATTCTATTATTAACTTACATTGATGAGAATAAAAATCAGCAATGTAAATCCCTAACGGATGTTGCCTTCTAAACTTTGTGCCTAATTGGTTTCCTTTTATATTTCCCCATAGAATTGTTTCGGCAAGGGTCATGTTATTTCTTAACGCTTTAGCATTTTTGAAAATTTGAGCAGCCGCACCAAGAAATAGTTTTTTGCTCATATAATCAATGGTTGCACTTCAAAAACTCCCCCTTCAGGGGGCTGGGGGGCATCGGATTTAAATGGACATTAGACTTTCTAAATTCCAGTTTTTTACATCTTCTATGCTGATATGGTTTTCGTAAATGGCCTTGCCTACTACGCAGGCTTCCACCTTAATTTTACTCAACTCTTCAATATCGGCCATTGAGCTTACACCACCCGATGCGATCAGTTTGATAAACGGTGAATGGTCGAGCAGTTTTTCGTAAAGCTCTACACCGGCACCGCCCAGTTTGCCATCTTTATTAATATCGGTACATAAAAAACGGAAGAAACCAAGCGCAAGGCACTTGTCAACATAATCCATCAGTTTAATAGGCGAGCTTTCCATCCAACCCGAGTATTTGATCACTTCGTCGAGCACATCAATTGCAATAACCACCTGGTCGCTGCATTTTTCTTTACCGCAAATCTCTTTGCTTAGCTCATCTAAAAATGTAGGGTTGGTTAAGGCCTGGGTACCTACAATAACGCGGTGTACACCGGCATCGATCAATTCTTTTACCTTATCAATACTGCGTATGCCGCCACCATACTGTACCTGCATATCGGTTTTGCGTATCACATCAAACAGGTATTGCTGGTTGCTAAAATCGTTTTTAGCGCCGTTAAGGTCTATGATATGTATAAAATTGGTACCGTTGCTTTGGTACCTTTCTATCATTTCTTCAAGTGTAACATCATATTCTGTTACCTGCTTGTAATCACCCTCGCGCAGCCTTACTACCTTTTTATTCAGAATATCTATTGCAGGAATTATGTACATTTTTTAAATTTTTGAAAAGTTTTTTAACAATGTTTCGCCATGTACGCCAGACTTCTCGGGGTGAAACTGTACACCGTAGAAATTACCCTGCCAAATTGATGCCGAAAATTTATTTATATAACTGGTTGATGACAAAGTATATGTTGGGTCAAACTCAATAAAGTATGAATGTACAAAGTAAAAGTGTGATCCGGTTGAAATATTTTCAAAAAGAGGGTTTTCTTTTTCAAAATATACTTGATTCCAGCCCGTATGTGGCACTTTAAACGAAGCAGTTTTTTTAAACTTAAGCGTTTTTACGGGGAATAGATTTAGCATATCAGCATCACCTTCTTCGCTCCAACTGGTTAACATTTGCATGCCAACGCAAATACCCAGGGTTGGTTTTTTAAGCGCTTTTATCTTATCAACCATGCCGCTTTGCTCTAACTTGTGCATAGCGGCGCCTGCATGGCCAACACCCGGTATAATATAGCGGTCGTACTGGTCAAAATCGGCCTCGGTATGTACCATGCCATAGGCAATACCCAACCTGTCTAAAGCTGCAGTTAACGAGAATATGTTCCCGGCTCCGTATCGTATTATACCTATCATTTTTTTAGTTTAGAGTGGCAGTAGTAGTGGCAGCATTTTAACTGCCACTGCTACTTAAGCCTGCTACTACAGTAACCCTTTAGTAGAGGGTAAAACCATTTTATTTACATCGCGCTTTACGGCCATTTTTATGGCTTTGGCAAAGGCTTTAAATATAGCTTCTATTTTATGATGTTCGTTTTGTCCCTCTGCCTTAATATTCAGGTTGCATTTTGAGGCGTCGCTGAATGATTTAAAGAAGTGATAAAACATTTCGGTAGGCACATCGCCCACTTTTTCGCGTTTAAAATCAGCTTCCCAAACTATCCAGTTGCGGCCGCCAAAATCAATAGCCGCCTGTGCCAGGCAATCGTCCATAGGCAGGCAAAAGCCATAACGTTCTATACCCATTTTATTGCCTAATGCAGTAGCAAAAACCTCGCCTAAAGCAATGCCTGTATCTTCAATGGTATGGTGCTCGTCAATATGCAAGTCGCCTTTAGCCTCAACAGTAAGGTTGATACCGCCATGGCGGGCTATCTGATCCAACATGTGGTCAAAAAAGTGCAGACCGGTTGATACTTTGGCTTCACCTGTTCCATCAAGGTTTAGTTTTATATATATATCGGTTTCTTTGGTAGTGCGGCGGTGTTCAACTACACGCTCACCTAATTTTAAAAATTCGTATATTTCTTTCCACACAGTTGTTTCAAGGGCTATGGTATCGGCAATATGGTCATTCTCGTTAAACTCGTTGCCACCTAAGTTAGAGTGGTTGTTTATCCAGATGGCCTTAGCACCTAAGTTTTTCGCCAGCAATACATCATTCTTACGATCGCCAATGGTAAAGGAGTTTTTCAGATCGTATTTAGTAGCATCAAGGTACTTGGTAAGCAAACCGGTTGATGGTTTGCGGGTAGGGGCGTTGTCTTTAGCAAATGTGCGGTCAATCGCCTGATCGGTAAAGTTTACACCCTCATTCTCGAATGTTTTGATGATGAAGTTATGCACCGGCCAAAAGGTATCTTCGGGATAAACCGATGTGCCCAAACCATCCTGATTGGTTACCATTACCAGTTCATAATCCAGCTCGGCGACAATTTTAGGCAGGTATTGCAATGCACCAGGGTAAAACGTTAGTTTAGCGAACGAGTCTATCTGCTCATCGGGTGTTTCGTTGATAAGGGTACCGTCGCGGTCTATAAATAATATTTTTTGCAGCTGGCTCATTTGTATTGCTGTAAAGTGTCGGTCAATATTTTGTTTTCATCGGGTGTACCAATGGTAATGCGCAGGCAACCCTCGCAAAGTTCAACATTATTTCGGTTGCGAATGATGATGCCATTTTGCACCAGATAATTGTAAATGCCTTTTGCATCGGTGGTTTTTACCAGTATAAAATTAGCATCCGAAGGGTAAATATCCAGTACAAAGGCAAAGTCTTTTAAGGTAAGCACCAATTTATCGCGCTCTGCTAAAGTCTCCTTTATCCAGGTGTTTACCTGTGTTACATTGTTTAGCGCCTCTAAAGCCAGTTGCTGCGATGCCTCGTTAACATTATAGGGTGGTTTTACCTTGTTCATCACCTCTATGATCTCTTCGCTGGCAAAGGCCATCCCTACACGCAGGCCCGCAAGGCCCCATGCTTTGCTGAGGGTTTGCATAACTACCAGGTTGGCATATTCGGTTAATTCCTGTATATATGTTTTTTGGCGACTAAAATTGATATAGGCCTCATCTATTACTACAATGCCGTTAAAGTTGGCCAGCAGGGTTTCAATATCATCGCGGTTAATTGAGTTGCCGGTAGGGTTATTGGGCGAGCAGATAAATATAAGCTTGGTACGCTCATCTATGGCCTCTGCAATGCCTTCCAGGTTTAGCTGGTAATCATCTGTCAGCAGTACTTTGCGTGCCTCTACATCGTTTATATTGGCCGATACCTGGTACATGCCGTAGGTAGGCGGCACAATTATAACGTTATCAATACCGGGGTTACAAAAACTGCGGAAAAGGATATCAATAGCCTCGTCGCTGCCGTTACCGACAAATATGTTACGGGCGGGTACGCCTTTAATTTCGCTCAGGCGCATTTTAACTTTATACTGCATTGGGTCGGGGTAGCGGTTATAAGCCGTACTAAGCGGCGAACCAAATGCATTCTCATTTGCATCCAAAAAAACGCTGGCCTCGCCGGTATACTCATCCCGTGCGGAAGAGTAGGGCGTTAGGTTTTTAATGTTAGTGCGTAAAAGGGTGTTTATATCAAACATGTTATCGTATGCTATTTAAACTATGTCATTGCGAGCGTCAGCGTGGCAATCTCCTCGCCTGCAATTAGCGTTCATGCATCAGCGACGAGTTTGCCGCGTCGCTACACTCCTCGCAATGACACAGGGTTAATTTTGTCTGTTCATCCTCACACTCACTGCATTCCTGTGCGCGTGCAAGCCTTCCATTTCGGCCAGTATCTCTACCGATGGGCCTATGTTTTGTATGCCCTCTTCAGTTAAGTACTGAAACGTGATCTTTTTCACAAAAGAATCTACTGATACGCCCGAATATGCTTTTGCATAACTGCTGGTTGGCAGTGTATGGTTAGTGCCTGACGCATAATCGCCGGCACTTTCGGGTGTTAAATTACCCAGGAATACCGAACCGGCGTTGATAATCTTTGGCGTAAGCTGTTGCCAGCTTTCTGTAGCAAGTATCAGGTGCTCGGGTGCATACTGGTTACTAAACTCCATAGCTTCATCCAAATTTTTGGTGATGATGATGTACGAATTATCGATAGCCTGTTTGGCAATTTCGGCACGTGGTAAAACGGATAGTTGTTTCTCTACCTCGGCTATCGCGGCGTCGGCAATACTTTGCGATGTACACACCAGTATCGACTGGCTATCTATACCATGTTCGGCTTGTGCCAGTAAGTCTGCTGCGACGTAGGTAGGTTTGGCCGTTTTATCGGCAATTACCAATACTTCAGATGGGCCGGCTGGCATATCAATAGCGGTGGTAGTAGTACTTTGTATAATGGTTTTAGCCTTGGTAACAAACTGGTTGCCCGGGCCAAATATCTTATCAACTTTGGTGATGGTTTCGGTACCGTAGGCCATTGCGGCAACCGCTTGCGAGCCACCTGCCAAATAAACTTTATCAATACCCAGCATTAAAGCTACATAAGCAATAAAGGCATTTACCTTTCCATTTTTTTGCGGTGGAGAGCATACTACAATTTCGCCGCAACCAGCAATACGCGCGGGTATGCCCAGCATTAAAAATGTTGATGGTAAAACCGCCGTTCCGCCGGGAATATAGAGGCCAACCCTTTCTATCGCCCTTAATTCGCGCCAGCAAGTTACGCCGGGCATGGTTTCTACCTTATCCTCGGGCCTTATTTGCGCTTTATGAAACTTATAAATATTGGCATAAGCGGTTTGCAAAGCTTCCTGCTGGTCTTCGGTAACAGCTTGTGCAATTTCCTGCAGTTCGGTACGGTCAAGGTAAAGTTTGGTTAATTCTACCTTATCAAACTTATGGGCGTAATCAATCAAAGCCCTATCGCCATGTTGCCTTACGTTTTCTATTACGTCCTCAACCAAAGTGCGTATCTCATTCGCCGGGTCAACATTGCGCTGTACCAGCTTTTGAATATCTGCAGTTGTTAAATCAGAATAATTGAATGTTTCCATATGTGCCTTACCCCATCCCTCTCCAAAGGAGAGGGAGCTTTTATGAAAAACCTCTTAAAATCCTCTCTTTTGGAGAGGATTTATGTGAGGCTTATAATATTATCTTCTCTATCGGCATTACTACAATGCCTTGTGCGCCGGCTTGTTTAAGCAGGCTTATACGGTCCCAAAAATCGCGCTCGGGTATAACGGTGTGTACAGCTACCCAATCGCCCTCGGCCAATGGCACTACCGATGGGCTTTTAACACCCGGCAATAGTGCGGTTACGGCATCCAGATTTTTACGCTCTACGTTAAGTACCACATACTTGGTTTCTTTGGCACGCAGTACCGATTGTATACGCTGTATCAATTCTTGCACCAAATCATTATTCTCGCTACCTATGCCGCCAATTAATACGGCCTCGCTGGCCATTACATCGGCAAAAGGTACCAGGCCGTTACTTTTTAATGTGCCGCCGGTTGATACCAAGTCGCAAATGGCATCGCTTAAACCCAGGCCGGGCGAAATTTCAACCGAGCCTGAAATGGTGCGGATATCCGACGTTATACCTTGTTGTTTTAGGTATTTGCCCAAAATAATAGGGTAGGTGGTAGCTATAGATTTGCCGTTTAGCTGTTGCAGATTTTCGATGCTGTTGTTATTAGGCACCGCAATTTTTAGCGAGCATTTACCAAAACCAAGCTTTTGCAGGTAGCTTACTTCGACCTCAGTTTCCTGTATCACGTTTTCGCCAACTATGCCCAGGTCGGCAATGCCATCCTGTACGTATTCGGGGATATCATCATCGCGCAAAAAAAGAATTTCTAAAGGAAAGTTTGATACCGGGGAGATAAGCGAGCTTTTGTAATTTTCGAAATTAAGGCCGCAATTTTTTAATAATTCAACGGACTTTTCGTTGAGCCGACCCGATTTTTGGATCGCTATTTTTAATGTTTTCACAAGTTTGATTTAAAGGTAATACTATAAGTAAAAAAAAACGGGGGTTGTTATTTCGCGTAGAAACATACATTATCTATTCATCACCGGGTGGTGATGCAGATGAAGATGATGTAGTTTAAACTGTCCCATTTTTTATAGTAGTACTATAGATAAGTGCTGCAAATATATAGAGTTGTTTATTAAATCAAAATTAAATTGTCTTTTACACCTTATTTTATACTTACAATAAAATTTAATTTTGATTTATATACACTATTTAACCGGTGGCTGGCTTGCATCATACTCATAAATAGCCCCCTCGGGGAATTTTTTGATCAGCTTTAATGGGTTCTGCTTTTCAATATCCTTAATATTTACCAGCTCGGGGTTTTCCAGGTTGTTAAACCAAATTAAGTAGTAATGTTTTTGGGTATAAAACTTGGCTACGTCCTTTTTAAAGAATTTGTGCGGCACCAGATAGGATGATAGGCCCGAGAAGAAATAAACAGCTTCGTGCGCATCAGAGTAAATGATAACCTTCGGGTCAAACATCTTTTTATCCATCTGTTTTAAATAAGCCGCGAATTCCGATTCCATCCAGCTGTTATCTGTATATCCCGGGTTGCCATATTCGTCGGCTATCTGGTCGGTGTAGCGGTGCTTATCAATCAAAAATACCTTGGTTAAAAAGCCAAGCATCAACAGGGTGAAAATTGCGGCCACAATCGTCCGGGTTTGCTTAGCCGCTATGCGTTTTAGCAGGAGTAGCCCCCAACTTGTATAACCCCACAGAGCGGGTATGTACATAGGCGATAATAAACGGTGGTTGATACGCTCGTAGCGCGAAAAGGTGGATGATAGCACAATAAACAACCCGTATACCAGTGCAAAGGTAATAGCCAGGTTCTCAAAACTATCCAGGTGCCTGCGGTAATAATTATAAGCGAGCGCGGCTATAAAGCCAAGCAATATAATACTGGCCAATGGCGTAGCTAAATAATATTGATCGGGCGTAAGGCCCATCCAATCGCAAAATACGGTACCAAAATAATATAGATTTTTTAAGAATGGAGTTATGGATGGCTCGCGTGGGCCGGTTACAGTGCCGGTAATGGTTGCGTTAACAACCAAATTGGTTACCAATAGCGATATACAAACCAGGCCATATATAATAATGTGGGCGATCTTCTTTTTAAGCGGCAAAACCCTGTCAAGCAGTAATAACAAACCGCCCGTGCCCACAATGGTAACCGCCGCGTAGCGCGTAACGCAGGCTACAGCAGCAATAGCTGCCGCTATAATCAACGTTTTAATAGTATGCTTTAACAAATATTCGCGAAAGGCGATCAGGAAGAACAATACCTCGAGTATAAACAAAGTCTCTGACCACAAATAAGAATATACCTGCAACAAAGCCGGGCTAAGTAAAATTGCTGCCAGCATTAACCATTTATACACCCGCGATGAAGGCACGAAGCGCGACATGATCCATCCGCTGGTGAATATAAGGCTAGAGAACAGTATTTCGTTAAGTATTGGGCCGAAAACAACCGGGTCCGTATGGCTAATTAAAGATATAACGCCTAAAAAAACAGGGTAAAATACCGGGAAATCAACAATAGGGATATGGTTAAACGTATGTAAAGTGCCTTGTGCTACAAAACTGCGAGCCGCACTGGTATACATTATCGAATCGGGCGATATGCCAATACCGCTATAGCTGGTGAACAGGTATATAGCATAAAACCCTAATGCTGCAAACAGCAGCGTATCGTAGTTTCTTATGTTTTTTGTTGATACCATTCAGGCTTATAAAGGATAAATAGAGCAGATTGTTTAAATTTTAGAATTAAATACCTAAAAATAAGCGTTTAAATATGATGATCTATAGCTAATCTATCAGATCAAGCACGGTGCTTATAGGCTGGTCGCTATTTATTAATATACCTTTTACCCCGGCAGCAGTGCCTGCTTCAACGTCCCGCTCGCGGTCGCCAATAAAATAAGATAGGGCAGGGTCTACATTATATTTTTCGATGCCTTGTAATAGTAAGCCTGGTTTTGGTTTGCGGCAATCGCAGTCGCCTGTAAAGTTGGGGTGGTGGGGGCAGTAAAAAAAATCTGTTATCTCTACACCGTGTTGTTGGTATACCTCTTTTAAGTGCTGGTGCATTTTGCTTAATTCATTTTCGGTATACCAGCCTTTTGCTAAACCACCCTGGTTAGTTGCTACTAAAAGCATGTAGCCGCGGTCTTGCAACTCTTTAAGCGCTGCAAAATTATCCAGTATATGGAAATCCTCTAATTTGCATACATAATCGCCCATTTCGCGGTTTAACACACCATCCCGGTCAAGGAAAACAGCTTTGATCTTTTCAGTCATATATTATAAGGTAAAACTCAAATTTCGGCAAAAGTAAGCTAATAGCGGTATTTACTATGTGTGCATATCAATTATATATATAAAATTATAAAGTTCGCATATAAAGCAGACGTTTTTTGTCGACTTAATAATTATATCATAAAAAAACCACGTAGTTTTAATGATTTTTAAAAAATATATGATTAGATTATAAAAATATCGAAATTTTAGTAATTTCGTTATTACCCGTGTCCTAAATAAACGGATGAGAATATGGATCAGACTGATTGTAACCAGCAAGGCCTTTACAGGCCCGAATTTGAGCACGACTCCTGCGGAACAGGATTTATAACCAATATTAATGGTCATAAATCTAACCATATAATTGACGATGCATTAACCATGCTGGAAAATATGGAGCACCGCGGCGCTTGCGGCTGCGACCCCGAGACAGGTGATGGTGCAGGTATATTAATACAACTTCCGCATGAATTTTTAATGGAAGAATGCTCTAATTTAGAGATAAGCCTACCCGAGCCCGGCGAGTACGGGGTGGGTATGATATTTTTCCCTAAAGAGCCAGCTTTAAAAAAGGCAAGCCGCAAGGTTATTGCAGCAGCTATAGAAAAACTTGGACTGCACATGCTGGGTTACCGTAAGCTTACAGTAGACTCCGGGGCTATTGGCGAAACAGCCCGCCAGGCCGAACCTGACTGCGAGCAGCTTTTTATATCAAGGCCGCACCATATTACCAATGCTGAGGATTTTGAGCGTAAACTATATGTGCTGCGCCGTTACATCAACAAAACTATTACCGAAACCTTACCTGCAGCAGCGGAGTATTTTTACTTTACCTCGCTATCATGCAAAACCATAGTTTATAAAGGGCAGGTTACTACTTACCAGCTGCGTAAATACTTTAATGACCTTACAGATCCGCGCATGGCATCGGGCTTTGCTATGATACATTCGCGTTTCTCAACCAATACCTTCCCATCATGGAAATTGGCTCAGCCATTCCGCTTAATGGCGCATAATGGCGAGATAAATACACTTACGGGTAACCTAAACTGGTTTTACTCGGGTTTAAAATCTTATGTTTCATCGTACTTCACAGGCGAAGAAATGGAAATGCTATTACCTGTTATAGATAACAACCAATCCGATTCGGCTTGTTTGGATAACATTATCGAAATATTGCTGCATACAGGCCGCTCGTTACCACACGTAATGATGATGCTGGTACCCGAGGCATGGGATGGCAATGAACAAATGGACCCGCTTAAAAAGGCGTTTTACGAGTATCACGCTACTTTGATGGAGCCATGGGATGGCCCTGCAGCCATTACCTTTACTGACGGTAAGCTGGTGGGTGCCCTTTTAGATAGAAATGGCCTGCGCCCGCTGCGCTATGTAATTACCAACGATGGCCGTGTAATTGCTGCATCTGAAGCCGGGACCTTAACTATTGACGAAAGCACCGTTGTTAGAAAAGGCCGTTTACAGCCCGGTAAAATGTTATTGATCGACACCGAGAAGGGCCGTATCATAACAGACGAAGAAATTAAGAAACAAGTAAGCTCGCAGCAGCCATATGGCCGCTGGTTAGAGAATTATAAGATACGTTTAGGTGAACTGGCCGAACCACGTTTGGCATTTGCCAGCCTTACCGCCGATTCGGTTTTTCGTTATCAGCAGGTGTTTGGTTACAGCCGCGAGGATATTGATACCATTATTAAGCCAATGGCATTGGATGGTAAAGAGCCAATAGGATCAATGGGTACTGATGTGCCTTTGGCCATATTGTCTGACAAGCCACAGCACCTGTCAAGTTACTTTAAGCAGTTTTTTGCCCAGGTAACCAACCCGCCGATAGACCCTATACGCGAGCGTTTGGTAATGAGCCTTGCTACCTTTATAGGTAACAACGGTAACCTGCTCGATGAGGATAAAATGCATTGCCATTGCGTAGTGCTTGATCATCCTATACTTAAAAACCACCAGTTAGAAAAACTGCGCAGTATTGATACCGGCTTGTTTCATGCCAAAACGCTGCAAACCTATTACAATGCCGATGGTAACCCGGGGTCGCTGGAAAAAGGTATAGCAAGGCTTTGCCGCTATGCCGAAGACTCGGTTGATGACGGCTTTGAGGTATTAATATTAAGCGACCGCGCTATCGACTCTGAACATGCGCCAATACCTATGTTGTTGGCTGTTTCGGCGGTGCATCACCATTTAATAAAGAAAGGCCGTCGTGGTGCAGTAGGTATAGTTGCCGAAACCGGCGACGCATGGGAAGTACACCACTTTGCTACTTTACTGGCATTTGGCGCAACTGCTATCAACCCATACCTGGCACTGTCTACCATCGAGACTTTGAAAAACAACGGGCAGTTAGAAACTGACATTGATATTAAGTACTTGTACAAAAATTATGTAAAGTCGATAAACGATGGCTTGCTGAAGATATTCTCTAAAATGGGTATATCAACATTGCAATCATACCACGGCTCGCAGGTTTTTGAAATATTAGGATTGAACAAAGAAGTGGTTGATCGTTATTTCTCTGGTGCTGTAACCCGCATAGGCGGTTTAGGGCTTGATGAAATAGCCCGCGAGTCACTTTGTAAGCATAAAATTGGTTTTGGCGGCTCAAAATCGGGCCCGCACTTACTGCCCGAAGGTGGTATTTACCAATGGAAACGCAGGGGCGAGGCGCACTTATTTAATCCAACTACAGTACACTTATTGCAACACGCAACACGCAGCAACAGCTATAGCGTTTATAAAAACTATGCAGCGGTAATTAACGAGCAAACCGACAAGCATTTTACCATACGTGGTTTGCTTGATTTTGCCCATCACCGCGAATCTATCAGCTTAGATGAGGTTGAACCGGCAGAAAACATCATGAAGCGTTTTGCTACAGGTGCCATGTCGTTTGGTTCGATATCGCACGAGGCACATAGCACAATGGCTATAGCCATGAACCGCATCGGTGGAAAAAGCAATACCGGCGAAGGCGGTGAAGATGAACTGCGTTACGAGAAAATGCCAAATGGCGACTCGATGCGTTCGGCTATAAAGCAAGTTGCATCGGCGCGTTTCGGGGTAACATCAAACTACCTGACCAATGCCGATGAGCTGCAGATAAAAATGGCACAAGGAGCTAAACCTGGTGAGGGCGGGCAATTGCCGGGCCATAAGGTTGACGACTGGATAGCACGTACACGCCACTCAACACCTGGCGTAGGCTTGATATCGCCGCCGCCGCACCATGATATTTATTCTATTGAGGATTTGGCTCAACTTATTTTTGATTTAAAGAATGCCAACCGCGCTGCCCGTATCAATGTTAAGTTGGTATCAAAAGCAGGGGTAGGTACTATAGCCGCCGGTGTAGCAAAGGCACATGCCGATGTTATTTTAGTTGCCGGTTACGATGGTGGTACCGGTGCATCGCCAATAAGCTCGATAAAACATGCGGGTTTACCATGGGAACTTGGCCTCGCCGAAGCACACCAAACATTGGTACGTAACCAATTACGCAGCCGCGTAGTATTACAAACAGATGGCCAGTTAAAAACAGGCCGCGATTTAGCTATTGCAACCCTAATGGGTGCCGAAGAATGGGGTGTGGCTACTGCTGCCCTTGTTGCCGGTGGCTGTATTATGATGCGTAAATGCCATTTAAATACTTGTCCTGTGGGTGTGGCCACGCAAGACCCTGAATTAAGGAAATTGTTTAGCGGTAAGCCGGATCACGTAGTGAATTTATTCCGCTTTATGGCCGAGGAGATGCGCGAGATAATGGCCGAGTTAGGTTTCCGTACGGTTAACGAGATGGTTGGTCGTGTGCAGTTCCTTAAAGTAAAAGATAACCTGCAAAGCTGGAAAGCTAAGAAGATAGACCTGAGCGGTATATTGCACCCAGTTACTATTAACAAAGGTCAAACGCTTTACAATAGCGAAAACCAAGACCACGGTATGGATGCCATATTAGATTGGGAACTGCTTAGAAATGCAAAGGCAGCGCTTGAAGATAAGACCCCTGTATTTGCAACCTTTGATGTGAAGAATGTTGACCGCACCATAGGTACGTTACTGTCAAACGAAATATCAAAAATTTATGGATCGGCAGGTTTGCCTGACAATACCATCAATTATAAATTTAAAGGTTCGGCAGGGCAAAGCTTTGGTGCTTTCACCACAAAGGGTATTTCGTTTGAACTGGAAGGCGAAGCTAATGACTACGTAGGTAAAGGCTTATCCGGCGCGCAACTGGCTATTTATCCGGCTGCAAATGCAACCTTTAAACCCGAGGATAACATTATTATAGGTAACGTAGCACTTTACGGTGCAACATCGGGCGAGTTATTTATTCGCGGTATGGCGGGCGAACGTTTTGCTGTGCGTAACTCGGGTGCTACAACGGTTGTTGAAGGTATTGGCGACCATGGTTGCGAATACATGACCGGTGGCCGCGCCTTAATATTAGGAGAAACAGGTCGAAACTTTGCAGCAGGCATGAGCGGTGGTTTAGCATGGATATACAACCCAAACAACACTTTTGCCGATAACTGTAATAAAGAAATGGTAGACCTTGACCCGCTATCGATACAGGATGAGGAACAAATAATCGCCTTACTTAAAAAACATATTAACCTAACAGGTAGTAAGGTGGCATCAGCCATTCTTAAAAACTGGAACAAGGTTTCAAGTCAATTTATTAAAGTATACCCTAAAGAGTATAAAAGGGTATTGGAAAAACAACAATATCAAACTGTTAGCTAATAAATATTATGGGAAAAGTTACAGGATTTCAGGAATTTAACAGGGAGCTCCCTCAAAAAACACCTGTTGCCGAAAGGGTTAAAAACTATAATGAGTTTGTTAGTTTGTATTCGGACGAGAAGCTAAACCAGCAATCGGCCCGCTGTATGAATTGTGGAATACCTTTTTGTCATTCAGGATGCCCGCTGGGCAACATTATACCCGAGTTTAACGATGCTGTTTACCGTAAAAATTGGGAAGAAGCATACGAAATACTTTCATCAACCAATAACTTCCCGGAGTTTACAGGCCGTATATGCCCTGCTCCGTGCGAGTCGGCTTGTGTATTGGGTATAAATAAACCCGCAGTTGCGATAGAAGAAATAGAGAAGCACATCATCGAGATAGCTTACTCAAAAAATATGGTTAAGCCTGTTGCACCGCTAATTAAATCGGGCAAAAAAGTTGCTGTTGTAGGATCGGGGCCTGCGGGTTTGGCTGCTGCTGCGCAATTAAGTAAGGCAGGCCACACGGTTACCGTATTTGAACGTGATGACCGCCCCGGTGGCTTGCTGCGTTACGGTATACCCGATTTTAAATTGGAAAAATGGGTGATAGACCGCCGCATACAGGTAATGGAAGAAGACGGCGTTGTATTTAAATGCAACGTTGAAGTTGGCAAAACCATTGGTGCCGACGAGATAGTACGCAACCATGATGCAGTGGTTTTGGCGGGTGGTTCAACCATTCCGCGCGATTTGCCTATCCCCGGCAGAGAGTTAAAAGGTGTGCATTTTGCAATGGACTTTTTAAAACAGCAAAACAAACGTGTTAGCAATATAGCCGTTGAGGCAGAGGAAATTGTTGCTACTGATAAAGATGTAGTGGTAATAGGCGGCGGCGATACCGGCAGCGATTGCGTAGGTACATCAAACCGCCAGGGTGCACGTTCGGTTAAGCAATTTGAAGTGATGATGCAGCCGCCTGAGCAGCGCACGCCACATATGCCATGGCCAACCTACCCAATGGTGCTTAAAACCACCAGCTCGCACGAGGAAGGTGTTGAGCGTTCATGGGGTATTAATACCAAAGAGTTTTTAGGCGACGAAAATGGCAACCTAAGAGCTTTAAAGGTAACCGATGTAAGCTGGGAATTAGATGTAATGGGCCGCCCAATTAAATTTAACGAGGTAGAAGGTTCGGAACGCGAGATACCTTGCCAGCGCGTATTTTTAGCTATGGGCTTTTTAAACCCGCAGTTTGAAGGTGCTTTACAACAATTGCACGTAAGCCTTGACGAACGCAAGAACGTTAAAGCCAAAGAGGGTATATACCGTACTAATGTAGGTAAAGTGTTTGCAGCCGGCGATATGCGCCGCGGGCAATCGTTAGTGGTATGGGCAATATCTGAAGGCCGCGAGGCTGCCCGCAAGGTAGATGAGTTTTTGATGGGCCACTCAAACCTGGAAAGCAAAGATGCTGTTAACCAGTTTGAGCAGGTATTTTATTAAGCAACCCCTAAATCTTATATAACAAACAAAGCGCCCATAAGGCGCTTTGTTTGTTTGTAGGCATACCTAATTATGTAAACTAAGCTATTTAGTCTTATCATTTGTATCGGTGATTGTGACATAGGCAGCCTTTCTGTCTTTCCATGTGACAAAGGTTTTATCATAACCAGCTGCGGTGTACAACTCTATCTGAAAGTATTCTTTACCATAATTAATAGCTTGTTTGGTTAAGGGACTGCTGGTGTAGTAAACAAAATCGGTATTACTGTAATTAGATAACGCCTCATTTTTAACCCTTTTACCATCGAGCCATACACCATATATCGATTTGGTTGCCCATGAGTTTAGCTGCTTTGCATTTGGCGATATTTTATCGGGTTTATAAAAGCTACCCGGTGCAGGGAACTTTATCTTTTTCTTTTCTTCGGGTGTAAGGTCTTTAACAGTTCTATAAAATGCCGTTTTGCCATGTTTATCTCTTAGGGTAATATATGGGCTCTTATAAAGCTTTTTGGCTTTTACTGTATCTGTAATAGTTTCTACAGGCTGTTTCTGCTGAGCAGTGGCTTTAGCGCATACAAAAAATACAAGTATAAATAATACTGGTAACAATGCAAGTCCCTTTAGCATCGCCCTAAATTTAGAAGTAGTTTGGTTCATCATGATCAATCTTTTTTTAGTTATAGAATAATTGAAGTTACTGGTTAGCGATAGATGGGGACAAATGCATGCTTTTGACAGCAGCAGGTGCTGATAGCCCTTTAAATTAGTTTGGGCATCTAAACACCTTCATCTGCCAAAAACTCGTGGTTAAGCTGTATGGCCCGCTTGTAAAGTATAAATACAGGGTTAAACCAAAATATAACTTTTAGCATTTCGATGAAAAGGATATCGAGTGTGTGCTTTTGGTTAACGTGTGTTAGCTCATGCAATAAAAGTTCATTTTCGATTGCGCTGTTTTCATAGGCATTTTTGCTAACGAAGATGTATTTTGAAAAACTATATGGAATGATATCACCAGGTACAAGCACAATAGTGGCGTTATAACTGGTTACCTGTGTATTGTTTTGGATAGAAGCATAAATAACCAATAGATTTCTGATAAAGCGGATAAACAGAATACAGACAATAATTGCATAGGTTATAAGCAGGTAAAAGGATAATGGTAGCACATCGCCTGGTATAGTAATATTATTGGTGGGTATATGATGGTGGGTAGTTACTGTAGCAGATATATCATTATCTAAGATATATTGTACAGGTGCTATCCGCGCCATTGGTAATTTAACAGCTGGTAATTGAATAGTAAATACAGGTATTGTTAAACTTAATACCAGGCTTGCCAGCAAGAAAAACCTGTTAAAACGGAGCATTTTCTCTTTCTCGAGCAGCAGAAGGTAGGCAGCCAGTAAAAGCAGCAAGCAAATGCCCGATTTGATGAGGTATACTGTCATTTTTTCTTTTTTTGAATTTCCAGGTCTATAATTTTTTTAAAATCCTCCAACTCCGATGCAGATAAATTGGTTTCGCGGGTAAAGAAAGAGGCAAACTGCGAAGCTGAATTATTGAAAAAGTTTTTAATAAGGCCGTTTACATGAGTCGAGAAGTAGTCGGCTTTAGCAATTAATGGATAGTATTCCCTTGAGTTACCAAAGGTGGTGTAATTTACAAATCCTTTATCGGCCATACGTTTAAGCAGGGTAGCTATAGTGGTGGTAGCGGGTTTTGGTTCGGGGTAGATATCCAGCAGGTCTTTCATGAATGCTTTTTTAAGCGACCACAAGTACTCCATTAGTTCTTCTTCCTTTTTAGAAAGTTTCATATTGCTCTACATTTATAAATTATACTCTACAAATGTAGAGTATAAAATGAATAAAGCAAATTTTTACATGAGTTTTTTAAATTTAAACGATTTTATTTTTCAGAAGGGTTCTTCTTACCAGCCAATAGCTTATCTACCATCTTCGCCATTCTGTCTGTTCGGGTCTTTTCCTGTTTGGCATCCAGTATCCAAACAATATATTCTTTACGGTTCGACCATGCGAGGCTTTGGTAAGCTGCCATGGCAGTTGGGGCAGTGCTTAAGGCTGCAGCTACATCATCAGGTAGGGTTACCTGTTTCTTTTCAGGATTAATGTATGCGGAATAATCATTTTGCTTTTTAATAGATTCTACACTGCTATCGGAGTGCTTAACCAACTTTTCGGGACGGAATCGGAGAGTGGTCCACACGTCGTTAACGGCCACTGCTGCTACCGGGCGCAGACCATGTGCTTTTGATTGTTCCCATCCGCTCATCATATTCAGGTCGGTTTCTATGCCTTTGTTTTGTTTGGGATAGATAACCCAAAAAATCGTATCGTCGGTTAAAATTGATTTTAATTCAGTTAACCCGAGGGCAAATTCCTTGCTGTTTTTAACAAATAGGAGAACCCCATTAAAACTGCCTACGGTATGGTAAGAAAAACTCACTCCATTGGGCAAAGGCTCCAAAGAAGCCAAAAAACTTTCAGGCGCATGTAGCATCAGCCAACGCTGGCCGGGTTTAATAAGCAGTTTTTTGGCGAGAGGGGTCATGGTTTATTGGCTGCTTTTGGGGCTGTTAATCTCTGCTAATTTAGCAATCATTTTTTTTGCCTGTTCCTGCCAGTTACTCCCTTTTTCTTCCCATTGTGTGTATGCATTCTGATTGTTGAAATTGGGTTGACCTACTTTTTTGAGTGGCCCGGCAATACCAATATATTCCTTATTGTCCCCATCATCAGGAACTATAAATTTGTAGGCGTAGTAAAGTTTATTTTGGTTTACAATTGTACCTATTAGCGTTATTTTATCGGGAGTATACTCTTCATCATCAACTACATATTTATAAAGAAATGTCTTTCCAAGTTCTATTGGCGTAATAAATTTAGGATTAGCTTTGAGTAATTTGCCGTTTTGACTTAATGCTTCTAATACCGCATATCTATTACTTATGTTATCTAAAGCTTTGTTTAGTACTAATTGATTAACCGGCAAATTATTATTAAGCCGTGTAATCACTGCATCGGCTATTTCGCCATCATAGGTATCTTTGGCTATAATTTTGGCAGTAAATGCATCTGTAAGTGGCTCCGCTTTTATGCTGTTCATTATTTGCAGGTAGCTATAAATTTCAGATATCATTAAGTTGGAGGAATCTTTTTTAAGGTAAATCGCCAAATCGCTATTTGCAAACTCTGTAATCTTTCTAAAACGACTTTTTATAAGTTGAATTCTGTTCGGTATTCTTTCATCACCCAATATCGATCTTGTTAATCTTAAGATGTTTTTTTTGTATTCCGGATATTTAAATAACGCTAATATCTTATCGTAATTAATTGCTGCATAGCTTAACGAATCGTATAAGGGGCTAAATACTTCATTGCTATACTCTTTAAATACCTTTGGTTCTGTAAGTAATAAATTGAGGTATATATCTAATCCTTGTTTCCAATCAACCGCCGGGATGGCGGCAAGTGCCTTTGTTTTCAGCAATTCAACATCGGTTTTTTTATAAAGGTTAACCAGCTCATTGATAGTTTTGTCGTCGTTTACCTTTTCCAACACGGTAAGCAATTTGTGACGTGTGCCAGTGTAAAGTGTATCGTCTTTATAAGTTTCGGCTAAAGCATTATAGATATATGGTAGTTCTTGTTTATCAAAATGATAATAAGATAGTGCTCCATGAGCGTAGTTGTATGTGGTGGTATCACTGTTCCTTAAGTCGTCGGTTATAAGTTTGGCTTTTGATGAAGTAAGATCTATTGGTTTGCCGCTTTTAAGCCATGTGATGCCATTATAAAACTCGTTGTTAGCATTAGTGTATATTTCGTCGCTTGAAAGGTATGCATAATTAAAGATCACATCGCCATTATTCCATAGCACACGATATCTGCTTTTATCTTCCGACGCCTTTTTTTTCAATACGAAATCCACACCTCGATAACCGTTAATGCGTATAGTATCGTTTTTTATCAACGTGTCCGTGTATTTTCTAAATCCGGTATAAATGTTTTTAAAAAGGCTATCAGGGTTGTTTATTCTATAATACTTGCTAATGGTAGCGTGGTCTATGGCATAAAGGCCGCCACTATAAGGATTGGTTGAAAAAATACTTTTATCGGCTATAAGGTATGAATTGTATTCGTGCGTGGTAGCAGATAATTCCACCATCTTTTCAAACACTTTTGCTTTAAAATCACCTTCTTTACTTTCGTAGGCAACCAAGGGTGCTGTTTTGTAAGGGAGTAATGTAAATGACGAGAAAAATTCGTCATCGTCATTAACTTCTTCGCCCGTGTTCAAATTTTGTTTTAATAGGAAATAGATACGGTTGCCGCGTAAAATAAGCCGCGCAATACAGTTATAATTTTGAATGGAGAATCTTATTTCTCTGCCTTCAAAACCATCCTTAACAATAGGATAAGAGCTTTTTATTTGAGCATTTTTTGCTTTAAAATCCTGCTCCACTGCGTCAAAAGTTTTTTGTTTATCCGCAAGATACATCCCCGCCGGGAAGTCGTTATACCTTATCAGGTAATTTATCATATTATTTGTATCCGTAACCAGATACATTTTTAACAAATAGGGGCTATTTGTTTTTGGATTTATCATGCTTTGCTGGCGGGTTATTGGGTTACCAGGTAATTTAACAGAAAAGGCTGCCGTATCATTGGTAAACACTTCCCAATTGACTGAAATTTCCTCCTCCTCCTCGTCATCTTCGCTTTCTGTTTGGGCGAATAAATTGGAACTGAATAAAAGAGGAGTTAAACAAATAAAAACTTTTAGCGCCAGGAATAGCAACCGGGAAGTTAACGGCCGGTTTGAATTGTGAAAGTGTTGCATGTAGGTTTAATCAAGGCAATCAAGATAAGCAAACCCTACAGTTATTTTATAATTTTTGAATAAAAATCCCACAAAACAATACCTGCCGAAACCACAATGTTAAAGGAATGCTTGGTGCCAAACTGCGGGATTTCGATACAGGTATCTATCTGCTCCATTACCTCGTCGCTTACACCGTTAACCTCGTTGCCAAATATTAAAGCGTACTTATTGCCCGCGACAGGAGTAAAAGTGTTTAGCATAATGCTGTTTTCGGCTTGCTCAATGGCAATTATTTGGTAGCCATTGGCGCGTAAGGCTTCAACGGCCTGTAATGGGGTTTCAAAGTAGGCCCAGCTTACGGCTTGTGTGGCGCCTAAGGCTGTTTTTTCTATTTCGCGATGTGGGGGTTGGGCGGTAATACCACAAAGGCAAACCTGTTCAACAGCAAAACCATCCGAAGTACGGAATATGGAGCCTATGTTGTGCATGCTGCGCACATTATCAAGCACAACGGCTACAGGCAGTTTGTCCTGTGCTTTAAATTCATCTACAGTTGCACGGTTAAGTTCGTCGAGTTTTAATTTGCGCATGGGGCAAAATTACAATTTTACCGCGTCAAACAGCTCGCCAACCCCATTACCAATTAACGAACTATAAACCGATGGCGCATAACCAATTTTATCGGTATAATAAGCGGTTAGCTGTTTGCTAAATTGATCAAAGGCATCTTTTTGCACCAAGGCTATTGCACAGCCACCAAAGCCGGCACCAGTCATGCGGGCACCTGTCACCGCTGTATCTGTTTTGGCGTATTCAACCACAGTATCCAACTCTTTACCGCTTACCTCGTACAGATACCGTAATGAGTCATGGGATGCATACATCAGCCGGCCAAACGCTGTTAGGTTATTATCGCTTAAAGCTTTGGCAGCCAGTTTTACCCGGTCGTTCTCTTCTACTACATGCAGGGCTCGTTTTTGTACGGTGGTATCGGTAATTAAGTGTTTATGTTCTTCAAACGTAGCGGTATCTATATCGCACAGGTGATTAATGTTTAATTCCTGCTTTAAGGCAGTAAGGGCAGTTTGGCATTCCTGCACACGCTCGTTATATTTAGATTCGGAAAGCTTACGCGGTTTATTGGTATTAATAATAGCCAACACATGATCGCCCAGGTTGCTGTTAACCGCTTCGTAATCCAGTGTGTCGCAATTCAGCATCAGGGCTTTGTTAGTTTCGCCAAAGGCTACGGCAAATTGATCCATAATACCGCAACTAACGCCAATAAACTTGTTCTCTACATTTTGCGATAGCTTTACCAGTTCCAGCTTACTATAACCCGAATCGGATATTTGGTTTAAGGCAAAAGCAGTAACTACCTCTATAGAGGCCGATGAAGACAAACCCGAACCAATAGGTATATCACCATAAAAAAGCATATCAAGCCCCTGTAAACTTTTACCATTCTTTAAAAAAAAGTTGATAATTCCTACAGGGTAATTGTACCAAAGTTCATCTATTTTAACATGATTGCCTTGCAGCAATACTTCGGCCTCATCCTTAAAGTTTAAGCTTTTAAATCTGAATACATTATCGTTGTTAGGTGCCACCAGTAGGTAGGTGCCAAATGTTATTGCACAGGGCATTACAAGCCCTCCATTGTAATCAATATGCTCGCCAATAAGATTTACCCTTCCCGGCGAGAAGTACGCTTGGGTGGCTTCTTTTTTATATAAATCAAAAAAACTTTGGTGCAGTTGTGCGCTCATAGGTGTTATTCTCAGTTACAAAGCAAATATGTAAAACTTACAGTTATTATTGTAAAAATTACAGTTATTAATTTATAGCTACGGATATTTTAGCAAAAAGTTTGCTTGCTAAACAGAACTTGCATTTATTTGTTAAAACTGAAATAACTTATTGTAACCCTCATGAATCAATATATTGTAACAGGCTACGACTACACCGACGAAGGTGCCTTAGACCGCCGAATGAGTATACGCCCCCATCATTTAGATGGTGCAAAGGCGCTTAAAGAAAGTGGTAATTATGTTTTAGGTGGCGCTTTGTTAAACGATGAAGGTAAAATGATAGGATCGGTAATGGTGCTGCAGTTTGAAAGCGAAGAGGGCCTTGAAGCATGGAAAAAAAGCGAACCCTATATTACACAAGGTATATGGGAAACGGTAGATGTTAAACCGTTTAAGGTAGCTACCGTTTAACTCAAAAGTTAAAAGTCAAAATTAAAAAATATTGCAGTACGCAAAATTATTTAAAGGATATATATTCCCAATATCCCTGTTGGTTTTTGGTATAGCAAGCGGTATAATTAACGCCATCTGTTTTAAAATCGAATGAAAACTCTTTAATTGCAGGGTCGGTTGGTAAAAACTGCGATACTACGTTATCTGCAATTAAACGTATTTTATCTGATTGACCGGGCTTATTAGCTTCCAGTTTTGCTAAATAATCGGTGTAGGTGGCAAATACTGGTTCGGTATTATTTATCTCCCTGGCGGCATTAAAACTTTGGCTTGCATATTCATCTAATGCTTTTAACAGGTCGTCGGCAGATATTTCGGGCAGGCCGTCTTTTGCTTCGGTATAATAGCTGTATAGTATTTCTTCTTTACTTTTCATCCCTGTAAAAATACGCATAACAAAAAAGGATACCGTTTATCTGGTATCCTTTTTTGTTGCAGTTATTAACCAACCGGTGGCGATATGCTGTCAAGTTTATCAATATCATCAGCATCCAGTGTTACGTTGGCTGTTTTCATATTTTCTTCTAAATGCTCAACACTTGAGGTACCCGGAATGAGTAATATATTAGGCGAGTGATTTAACAACCAGCTTAACGCTACCTGGTGAACTGTTACTCCATGTTTTTCGGCAACGCTTTTCAAGATCTCCTGACTGGCCACATTCCCTGCATTAAGCGGGAACCATGGTATAAAGGCAATATCGTTATCCTCGCAATAGTTTAAAACACCTTCCCATTTGCGGTTATCAACACTATACATATTTTGTACCGATACCACCTCAAAAAAGTCCTGCGCCTTTTTTATATCTTCTATATCTACTTCAGATAGGCCAATGTGCCTTATTTTACCGTCAATTTGTGATTGCTTTAAAAATTCAAAGCTTTCTTCGGCAGGTACATTAGGGTCAATGCGGTGCAGTTGATATAGTTCAATGGCATCCAGCTTAAGGCGTTTTAAACTACCCTCCAAAGCCTCTTTTAAATGTGCCGGGCTCGAATTAATGGGCCACTGATCGGGGCCGGTGCGCAGTAGGCCGCCTTTTGTACCAATTACAAGGTCGGCAGGGTATGGGTACAGCGCTTCAGCGATCAGCTCTTCAGATATATGCGGGCCATAGCTATCGGCCGTATCTATAAAATTTACGCCTAATTCTATAGCACGCTTTAATACTTTAATGGCTTCGTCGTGATTTTTTGGTGGGCCCCAAATGCCTTTACCTGTAATGCGCATTGCACCATAACCTAAACGGTTTACGGTTAATTCGCCGCCTATATTAAATGTTTTTTGCGATGTTGCAGTTTCGTTACTCATGCTGATAGTTTTTAATAATTATCAAATAAAGTTAACGCCAAAGCAAGGCACATTGTTCGGCACGGCCAAACATAAAAGTGTCATAATTCTTGGTTATAAGCAGCTGGAAAAGCAATAGCCTGTTATCGCCATAGACCTATTATGGCACCCATTAAAGTTAATGATACAATACTGTATCCGCCATTAATAAATATCAGCCGCCAGCTTTTTAGTTCAAATAAACTATGGATAGCAATGGCGCTAAACGTCCATATACCGGCAAGGAAACCAGCGGTTGCTCCCCAGGTTACATCCGTTTTGGGTTCGGCTAAGAACATAGCCAGGTTAACAGCCATTAATAACGAGAAGAATGCTGTGAAACCAAATATCTTACCTTTGTTGCCCGCTTTGATAGCTTCCGTAGTTAGGTTGCTGTCGGCCATCCATGCTTTGCCAAAAAGGGTATGCGAATACCAGATACCGCCGATGATAAAAGCGGACAGAGCTGCTACTATAACAGCCGGCCAGTTTACAAGTGATAGATCCATAATGCTTTAAGTTTTAGGTTTATTAAAGCTACGGAATAATATTGCCGCAATGCAAATTAATTATTGGCCCAATATAACCGAACAATAGTGCTATTTAACGGTATATCGCAATATGTAACGGCCCAGGTTACCATCCGCGTCAAAACCTTCTATAGTTGCACGGTAGCTACCACGGCCATCGGCGTTATAGTATTCAAATGATGTTGTGCCGGTTGTTTTGTCGGTTATTACTTTTGGGCTCCAAAAAATAGTGCTTCTTAAGTCGCCGCCAAATGCAAGTCCCGGCTTTGGTACATCGTATTTTGGTGAATAAAACTCTTTAGATACGGTATAGCCTTGCGCAGTAAAGTTAAGCAGGTTGCCTTTTGGCAACATTTCCTGAAATTCGGCCAGTGATATCTTTGTCGAAACAATCTTTTTCATATTGATAAATATCAAACCGTCGCTATCGTATGTTTTGTTAGCACCGCTAAAGCCATCTTTTTTAAATACTTCTATTGTCTCAACCATTTTAGGGTTTTGTGTGCTTAGGTAACTATAGTCTATAGGTTTACCGTTTAAAAATATTTGTATAGGTTTTTTGTCCGGCTTAGTGTAATTGGCTGCAAAGTACACGTTAGTTTCATCTGCGGTTAGTCCAAGGAGTAAGGATGGCAGGCACTGCCTAAGATCATTACAATCTTTTACCCTTTCGCCGGTTATTGTTTGGTCGGCCTGCATTGGTAACCCGGCAAAGCCCGGGTAATCATCATGGCTTGCTTTTTTCACAGCTGAGGTTGATTTTATAGTTACTTCTTTTAAAATATGCAGGTTGTCGTATCGCTTTTTACTGTTAAGCATGTAGGGCTTGTATAAACTATCAATGTTGGCTACCGCATCAAGTGCGTTGGGGTTGTGTGTAGGCGGGGTATATGTTTCGCCGTTTACAGATATCATTAAATTTTTACTGTTATAGTTACCCCTTGCGCTAATAGTAACCTGCGACGAATCAGGGAAAGCCAACTTTGAGAACTTGAAATTGCCGGTCATATCCGAAATGGTTTCGGCATAAAAGTTTTTTGATGGTATTTGCATACGTAAACTACCTTTGGCTATAGGTAAACCGGTATTGTTACGTAGCATGCCGGTTACCTCCAGCCCTTGCTGCTCAGGCAAAACAATTACCTGAGGGAACCTGTCGTTACGAATGTTATTGTACGATATACGGCGATAACCTTGAGTAAGCATTAAAATATCAAGGTTTGCCGCTGCGTTTTCGTCTTTGCTGATGAAATAATAGTTGGGCTCTTCAATATATCCCTTTACCTCGGATGTAAGCAGCAGGTTGGTTAATATAGTTGTTTCGGCGTTTTCATTAAAAGGAACCTTTGATTCATCAATAACCGAAACCGAGAAACTACCTGCAACCGGCAACGCCTTGTTTTTTGCCGAGACGGTTATTTTTACTTTTTGGCGGGTACTGTATATTTTTTTATCGGCAGCCATGGTAAGGTCAAGCATATCGTTATGCTGTATAAAAACTACCCGCTCGCTTAAAGGGATGCCCCGGTCAGAAAATAAGGTAAGCTGCACCAGCCCTGTAGGGAATTTACTTTTAGGAATACCTGCGCTGTAAATTTGGCTTTGCAGCGTGGTTTGTGCGGCAAAATATATGGCACCGCCATTTTGCGCAATAATATAGTAGCTTTTGTTTTGATTGATCTTGAAAAAGGTCTCGTTTGCCGATAGCCTGATATTAAGGTTTACCGGGTCGTTGTTAAAAACGGACAGGTTGATGCCTGATAGCTGGGCTCGCGGCAGATCGTAACTGGCCTGTGTTCCATCTGCAAATGTAATGTTGGCTTTGTAGCTTTTACCTTCTTCGGGCATAAATGCAAATACACCCATTCCCAAATGTTCTGATGAAAGATTGGCAACCACGGCCCCGGTATTATCCGTGACTGTTCCTTTTACATTAATACCCATGCCGGTTGTAGTAACGGCCTTAAAAGCTACTTTAGACCGTACACCAACGGTAAGCTCACCCCCTTCAGGGAAAAACTGGACATCCTTAAGTATAATGGATGTTTTAAGCGGAAACGTATTAGTGATCTCTCTGCGGTTACCCATTTCAATTACTGCCACTAACTGGCAGTTTTGCAAGGTGCTGGCATTAGTGCCGGTAAAGCTTATCATTAAGTTGCCATTAGCATCGGTAGTACCTTTGCCCTTGCTAATTTCGTCGCTGGTAGCGTTTTTAACTACCCAGCTCACCTTTTTATTAGGCAGAGCAAGGTCATCAACGTCTTTGTAATTAATACGGGCATCTACCTTAACTTTGCCTGTATTGGCTGTTGTATTAAAAAAAGCGTCGGCTTGTATGGCAGTTTCAATAGCATTACCTATTGATATTGTTTTATTGTACATGTAATCCGGGTCGAAGTTGCGCATCCAGCCGGTGTAAGCACGTAAATGATAATTACCTTGTTTATAATCTGTAGTTAGCGGTATGCATCCCGACGCTACACCATTTACAACAGGTAGCTTTATTAAACGCATTATAGAGTCTTGCGAATTGGTTATATCAACATATACAATGGTACTTAATACCGTTGGCTGGTGTTTATCAATAGTTACATAAGCCTTAAACCAAATACTATCGCCGGCCGCATAAAAAGGTTTATCTAAATGCAGATAAACTTTTTCGATGGGGTAATTAGTAATAAACCGTGTTGTTTTAGTAATAATACTATTTAAACCAATAGTGTCTTTTTGAGCAAATGCGGCAACGGTTAAATTGGTAACTAACAGCAATGTTAGTGTAAATCGTTTCAGGTTCATAAGTACTTAAATGTAACAGTGGCTAATATAAACATTTAGCCGTACAGCATGTTGAAAGGTTAAAGTTTTAACATATCATTAACTTTTAGCATAGGCGTTTATTGTACAAGTTTGAACATACCTTTGGCCTAATAGCAAAAAGTAACACCTTTAATACATGGCAACAGAAATTGAACGGAAATTTTTAGTGGATAAAACAAGATGGACCGTAGTTAATAAACCTAATGGAAACCTATATAAACAGGGCTATATTTTAAGCGAAGAAAGGCGGACCGTGCGTATACGCGTTACTGATAGCGCAGCTTACATCACTTTAAAAGGCGCAACTAAAGGCATTAGCCGAAGCGAATTTGAATACACTATACCGGTAAATGAGGGTAATGATATATTAAAAGAGTTTGCTACATCAGTTATATCAAAAACCAGGTATAATATACAATTTGGCGGTAAGTTATGGGAGGTTGATGTTTTCGACGGAGAAAATGCAGGCCTAATTATAGCCGAAATAGAACTTGAAAAGGAAGACGATTATTTTGAAAAGCCGGATTGGGTGGGAGCGGAGGTAAGTAACGATAGCAGGTATACAAATGCAAGTCTATCACTAAACCCCTATGGCAACTGGGCCAAGAAAATTTAAAGCAAAAAAAAGCCGGTTAGCATACGCTAACCGGCTTTTTAAGAAAATATTATTTACCAGCCAGAACCTTTTTTGGCGTTGCCATTTTTAATATGCTCTTCTGCAGTAGCTTTGCCCATTATAGCTGCCATTTTGTTGCCTTCACTGTCTTTGCCGGTTGCAATATACCTGCCAGACTTAATGTCGATAACCGGATCGATCATCGGTACATTTTTAGTTTTTGTTTTAACTGAATAGGCGGTTATGCCACCTGATTTTTGATCTGCCATAATGCGAAGTTTTAGTTTTTTAGTTTGTAACTGAATTAATTGCGTTTTGTTTTATACTACTTTATTGTTTATAAAAGTAGAACAATAATTGGTTGTATTATGGGTGGCAATATATGTATTTATACTTAACTAACAAATTAATACCACGCCCATTTTAACGTTATAATTAACAAATTTATTGCTAAATACGTGTATTTACCCACATTTTGCAGGTTGTAAACATATTAGTTAAGCTAAAAAGGTTTTTAGCAGCATATTGTTTTGAAAGGCTTTATTTTTATTCGAAAAACGAGCTACTAATTTAGCTGCCGAACTTTTTACTTATATAATTGTAGTTGATGTGTATCAATAGAAAAAATTAAATGAAACAATACGTAATTATATGCGCCCTTGCTTTGGCATCATGCGCGGGTAACAGTCATAAAAACACTCCGGCCGACTCAGTAAACGGGGATACTGCCGGTACCGACACGGCGCTTGCAACCAGTTTAAATACGCCTGCCCAAAATATGGAGTATTGCTTTATGCGGACAGAGGGCACAAATAACCAGGATACAACAAAGGTACATTTAGTAATAAATGCGGGTAAGGTAAGCGGGGAGATGAATTGGATGCCTAAAGAGAAAGATAGCCGTAAGGGCACCTTATTGGGAACTATGAAGGGTAATGATATTAAAGCGGTATGGAGCTTTATGCAAGAGGGGATGACTGATACACTTGCAGTTGCCTTTAAATTATCGGCACAGCAGTTGGAGCAAAAGCCATCAGTTTATAATAAAGCCAATGGCCGCGAACAGTTAAATACTAAAGCTGGTTATACCTTAGTATATAAGCTTGATAATTGCAAATAGCCTTAAGGCATTTAGCAATCATATAGTACTAATAAAACTCTTTAAGAACAGTTAAGCTTTACATGAATCAATATTCGTGTAAGGCTTTTTTATTGGCATTAATTAGTCGGCAGTGGCAATATCAGATTTTGGGGTTGACGAATCCTTAACACCAAAGTTTGAAGTTTCTGATTTAATTTTAGCTTGCTCGGCTTTGCTTTCTGTCCTGGTTAACGAAAATGCGGTAACGGCTGATGTTAATACTATAGCGGCTATGATGATGATCTTTTTCATGATTCTGTTTTAATATTCGTTTAGGTGTAATTGATAATTAGTCGGCAGTACCAATGTCTTTTTTAGTATCAGCGGTACCAATATCTTTTTTAGTGTCGGCAGTGCCTATGTCTTTTTTAGTGTCAGCAGTACCAATATCTTTTTTAGTTGTAGATGTCGAAGTAGTATCGCGTTTTGTGGTGTTTGTATTTGCTGATAATATGCCTGTAGTTAAAACTAATGCTGCTGCTATGATTACTTTTTTCATGATGTTTATATTTTAAATGTTTTAATGATCTGTTGTTGGTATGTATTATTATTAATTAGTCGGCAGTACCTATATCTTTTTTAGTATCAGCGGTGCCTATGTCTTTTTTAGTGTCGGCAGTACCAATGTCTTTTTTAGTATCAGCGGTACCGATATCTTTTTTTGTTGTAGATGTTGAAGTAGTATCGCGTTTTGTATTGTGGTTGTTAGCTGATAATATGCCTGTAGTTAAAACTAATGCTGCTGCTATGATTACTTTTTTCATGATGCTTATATTTTAAAATGTTTTAATGATCTGTTGTTGGTATGTATTATTATTAATTAGTCGGCAGTACCTATATCTTTTTTAGTATCAGCGGTGCCTATGTCTTTTTTAGTGTCGGCAGTACCAATGTCTTTTTTAGTGTCAGCAGTACCAATATCTTTTTTTGTTGTAGATGTTGAAGTAGTATCGCGTTTTGTATTGTGGTTGTTAGCTGATAATAAGCCTGTAGTTAAAACTAATGCTGCTGCTATGATTACTTTTTTCATGATGGTTATATTTTGAATGTTTTTAATGATTTGTTATGGTTATACTATTATTAATTAGTCGGCGGTGCCAATGTCTTTTTTAGTGTCGGCAGTACCTATGTCTTTTTTAGTGTCAGCGGTACCAATATCCTTTTTGGTAGTAGGTTGTTGAGTAGTTGTAGTAGCAGTATCGCGTTTAGCTACAATTGTGTTAGCTGATAAAATACCAGTGGTTAATATTACTAATGCGGCGGTGATTACTTTTTTCATGATTTTATTTTTTAAATGTTTTAAGTCTGTTGGTTAATTATATTGAAAAGATCAGTCGGCAGTGCCAATATCTTTTTTAGTAGATACTGTATTATGTTCAATAGTAGCAGTAGGTTTTGTTGTCGCCTCTTTTTTGCATGAAGCTAAAATGCCTGTTACTAAAAATAATGCTGCTGCGATGACGGTCTTTTTCATTTTTTTATATTTAATTTTTGTTTTTGATCTATTGTTATGTTTTGCAAGGATGAACTTTAATCGGCTACACCGATATCTTTTCTTATCCATATATTGCTTTTAAGTATTACGCCCATTACTTTTACATTGTTTTGTTTAACGCATGCTTGTAACGAACCTGCTACAATTACAACTAACAGGAATAATTTTTTCATATAATTTTAATATTGTATTTAATATAAATTAAATTGCATCAAATAACCTGTGGTGTTAAAATGTTGTTATAGTAAAATTATAACTGATAGTTTGTAAATCACACGGTAAATGATATTCGTTTTGTTAAAAACAATAATATATTAACAAGCACATAACTTATTAACAATCAGTATATTAACAATGCAAATATAAATATGTTTTTTAATTTTCACGCAATAATTAAAAATAAATTTTCTTTAGCTTTTTTCCTAATTTTATACTCTCTGTTCATTTTATTATAAATTTTATAACTTTCAGCACAAATCAACGTATAGAGCCCTGATGAATAAATTTTACCCCCTTTTTATTTTATTACTATTCGGTTGTTCTGTATACGCAAAAGGGTACATCGATGTTTCTGCCGCGGATACTACCGAGGTTAACAATTTAAACAGCCAGGCCTTTAATAACCGTTTTACAAATCCAGAGCAAACTGTTGAAGTTGCACAAAAAGCCCTTGACATGGCCGAAAAGCTACAATATAACAGGGGGATAGGCGAGGCTTACCGTGTAATGGGGGTTGGTAAATATTATCTTAACCAGGCCGGCGCTGCTATTGGCGACTACTTAAAAGCTCTTGATTATTTTAAAAAGATAAATGACCTACGTAGCCAGGCCAAAGTTTATAATAATATTGGTAACCTTTACCTGGATAACAATAATGACAAGGCATTAGATTATTTAAAAAATGCGCTGTCAATTGCCCGTCAAATTTCTGATCCTAAAGTTACCGCTTCGTTGTACATGAATATCGGTAACGTTTATTACCGAAAAAAAAGTTTTAACCAGGCGTTAATATGGTACGATAAAAGCAATGTTATATTCTCTAAAATAAAAGATTCTACCAACCTGGTACAGTGTCTTCAAAATAGGGGGGTTATTTACTACAACCTGCATCAATACGATATTGCCGAGCAGTTACTTGTTGCTGCTAATAAAGCGGGTAAAGAGGGCGACCTGAATAAGATTGTGGCCAGTACCAACTTAACCCTTGCTGCGCTTTATATAGCCCAAGGCAAATTTAACGATGCTGAAAGAATTGTGCAGGAGGGTCAGTCGTATGCCACGTTGTTAAAGGATGATAAACTTACTACCGATTATAATTATACAGTTTACCAGTTAGAATCTAAGCGCAAAAATTACGAACGGGCTTTGTACTACCTTCAACTTATATTTAGGCAAGATAGCAGTATTCACATATCAAACGAGTCTACCCAGATAAGTATGTTGCAGGAGCAGTTTAAACAAGCTGCCGTACAGCGGGAAAATGAGCTAACCATACAAAGGCAGCAAAACGACAGGATAAAGTTTTGGGCGGCAACAGTGGTATCGGGCTTATTGCTTGTGGTAATTGTGTTGTTGATAAGCAATGTTAAACGTAAAGCCAAAACCAACGTACAACTAACAGAGTTGAATGGCGAAGTATCGCGACAGAAAGACAATCTCGATCGCATTAACCATCATCTCGAAGAAATTATTGACGAACGTACAAAAGACCTCCAAACTAAAAATAAAAAGCTTTCTGATTATTCATCCTATTTGTCCCATCAAATACGTGGCCCGATAGCAACCCTCAGGGGGTTAATGAATCTTGAAAAAGAGGGCTTGGTTGATGAAAAGGAATGTATTAATATGATGGATAAATGCGTTTCCGATATCGATCAGAAGATAATAGAAATGAGCGAAATGTTAAACGATTCCGGAAAGAGCGTTTTTTAAGCCGTTTTTCTGAAGCTTGGCCAGGTGCTGTGTATCTGTGCTTCTGTCAAACCCAGGTATATACAATATCTTGATATCATCTGTAAAATAAGCAGCTGCCTGTGCCTTCTGTAGCCCCGTGTTTCAAATGCAAGTGTTTCGTTGCCGGCGGTCACAAAAAATTGCACTTCGCCTTTCCTGGGTATAAAACCTGATGTTAAAATATCAAATGCCTTAACTTTTAGCTTGCTACCCGGGTCGTGAATAATGCCGGCTTTAAGCATTTCGGTATTTGAAATTGATATCATGTAATTTGACATAGCAGTAGTATAAGATGATACTATGCATACACACAATAATAACTCCAAAAATTTGTGGAAGTAAAAAAATAATCATTTTGTTACTCAAAAAACATTTCATTTAAAATAATTTAATTGCAGTTTAATTATCTTAAATGAAAGTATAACTTTAAACTATTACAACAAAGGCCTGAAAACTCTACGTGTGTTGTAAATTGAACACTATTAAATAGCGATACTGCTTTTGCTCAACAATTCTTCGTAAAGCAATATTACTTTACGTTGCAGGTTAGTTATTTCTGTTTCTCTATCTAAAAGTTTCTTTTGAATAATATTTAAGCTCAAATCTTGATTGCTTGGCTCTTCGGTATATTCAAGCGATAAAAGGTTTACCACACTTACCTCAAAAATATTAGCGATCTGTTCTAACCTTGATAAATTGATATCGGTAACACCGGTTTCAATTTTCGAAAACGCAGGTATAGATATACCTAAACGATTAGCAACATCCTCCTGGCTCCAGCCATGCTCGTGGCGCAGGGTACGGATATTTTTGCCTGCTGATTTGTTTGATTTCTTTTTAATTGTATCACTCATAATATACATTATTAATTAATTAGGGGAAAAGGGTATTAACTAATAACCAAAACAAATGCCATAACCTAATATGGCCCTATTTAGCTGTGTTAACATATAGTTAAACACATGTAAATAAAAAAGCGTGGAATTTGTTCTACAATTAACGGGTATTATATGTACTAATTAGTGGGGATTATACTCAGTTTAGCAAATTTAAGCAGCAGTTGTTTTTGTCCTATTTCTTTAAAAAAGATGGTGGCCTTTATATCGGGTTTATTGCCTTCAAGGCTTATTACTTTGCCAAAACCAAAGCGTTCGTGCTCTACTTCCATACCAACCTGCAGGTTTGATGTATCAGACACCTTAAATCCCGCTGACGGCACATGTGCCTTAGCAAGTATAGAGGTTGTTTTAACAGGCGGAGCAGTAGCTGCCTTTGGTTTCGAGTAGGTGTCGCTTTTCCGGGTCCATGCGTTGCGTTCATCATCAAACGAACTGCTTGAAGCGGTCACAGGCTTGGCGGTAAAGTCAAGCTCGAGGTATTTGGCGTCTATTTCATCTAAAAAGCGGCTGGGTTCGCAGCTGATGAGTGTGCCAAATTTAAAACGAGATGTAGCATAGCTAATGGTCAGCTTATACTCGGCGCGGGTAACGGCCACATAAAACAAGCGGCGTTCCTCTTCCAGATCGCTGCGCGAATTAAGCGACATTTGCGAGGGAAACAGGTTTTCTTCAAGTCCAACTACATGCACTTGTGGAAATTCGAGCCCTTTTGAAGAGTGTATGGTCATTAACGATACGGTGTCGGCATTAGGATCTTTGTCCTTGTCGTCATTGGTTAGCAAAGCTATATCCTGCATAAAAATGTCGAGGCCTTTTTCCTCGATATCCTCCCGTTCGCTAAATTCTTTTATACCGTTTAATAGCTCCTGAATGTTTTCGTAGCGGTTTAACCCTTCTACAGATTTATCTTCATATAGGTCTTTTAACAAGCCCGAATGCTGCGCAATATGCAAAGCCGACTCATAAGCGCTCAGGTTTTTTGTGATCACCTGAAAGCTTTGTATCATGGCAGCAAACGCGCTTAATGATGGTGGTGTTTTCTCAATATACCTGTGCGATTCCAGGATAACCTCAAATGGGGTGATGTTATTTTTATCAGCCGCAACAATTATCCTGTCAACAGTTGTATCGCCAATTCCACGCTTTGGGTAGTTAATAACGCGTTTTAGCGCTTCTTCGTCGTTCGGGTTAAACGTAAGCCTGAAGTATGCTATAAGGTCTTTGATCTCTTTACGCTGGTAAAATGATAGGCCCCCGTAGATTTTATACGGGATACCATTTTTACGCAAAGCCTCCTCCATCGATCGGGATTGGGCATTGGTGCGGTAAAGTATGGCAAAGTCGTGCCATTTTAGTCCATTAGTACTGCGCTGTTGCATAATGGCATCGGCCACAAGCTTACCTTCTTCGTTATCACTAAAGGCGCGCATTATTTTTATTTTATCGCCGGCTTCTTTTTCCGAAAAGACATTCTTTTTAAGCTGCTCTTTATTATTTGATATAATGCTGTTGGCTACATTAACAATGTTTTGTGTCGACCGGTAATTTTGTTCCAGCTTAAATATTTTAAGATCCGGGTAATCCTTCTCAAAGTTTAGTATATTTTGAATGTTGGCCCCACGAAAAGCATAAATACTTTGCGCGTCATCACCCACCACGCAAATGTTTTCGTTTACGGCTGCAAGGCGCTTTACAATAAGGTATTGCGAAAAGTTGGTATCCTGGTACTCATCAACCATCAGGTATTTAAACTTGTGCTGGTATTTGTTCAGTACATCGGCATTGTTTTTTAAAAGCTCGTTGGTTTTAAACAGCAGATCATCAAAATCCATTGCTCCTGCGCGATAACAGCGCTGTACATAGGTTTCGTATATTTTGCCCAACATACCACGGCCGCTGCTAAAATCATCTGCTTGTATCTGCTCATTTTGTTGGTACTCCATCCACGATACCAGGTTGTTTTTTGCGGCAGATATGCGGTTTAGTACAAAGTTTACGCTGTACAGCTTATCATCAAGCTGCATTTCTTTTAAAATGGCACGCAGTACGCTTTTACTATCGTCGGTATCATAAATAGTAAAGTTGTTGGGGTAGCCAATTTTATCAGCCTCAACCCGCAGCAATTTTGCAAATACCGAGTGGAAGGTACCCATCCAAATGTTTTTTGCCTCAGGGCCGCAAATATGATTGATACGCTCGCGCATTTCGCGGGCTGCCTTATTGGTAAACGTAAGTACCAGTATGTTAAACGAATCTACACCACTGCGAATAAGGTGCGCAACCCTGTAAGTAATAACACGTGTTTTGCCCGAACCAGCACCGGCTATGATCATAACCGGGCCTTTTATTTGTTGTACAGCGGCTTTTTGTTCGGGGTTTAACCCTTGTAAATAATCCAAATCCTTTTCCTCTTTTCTTGTACTGCGAAATTAAATTTTTTAGCACGAAAGGCGAAGCGATAATGCATTTATTAAAGTTAAATAGTTTGCACATCCGTAAAACAATTAACAATTTAGCCAATTCTGTATATATACAAATCTACCCGCATGAACCGTCTTGCCAACTCTACCTCGCCATATTTATTACAGCATGCCAATAACCCGGTTAACTGGTACCCCTGGGGCACCGAGGCGTTGCAAAAAGCTAAAGATGAGAACAAGTTGATACTGGTAAGTATAGGGTACTCGGCTTGCCACTGGTGTCATGTAATGGAGCACGAAAGCTTTGAAGACGAGGCTGTAGCGGGTGTTATGAACGAATATTTTGTTTGTATAAAGGTTGACCGAGAAGAACGCCCGGATGTTGACCAGATATACATGAGTGCTGTGCAATTAATGAGTGGCAGGGGCGGCTGGCCATTAAATTGCATTTGCCTGCCCGACCAGCGGCCTATTTATGGCGGTACCTATTTCCGAAAAAACGATTGGACAAGCCTGCTGTTTAACCTGGCCGATTTTTATAAAACAAAACCACAGGAAGCCGAAGAGTATGCCGTAAGGCTAACCGAAGGCATAAATCAATACGAGTCGGTGGCTTTTGTTAAAGAGCAGCCCGAGTATACCAAAGCCGATCTGGAGGTGATAATGAATACCTGGCGTCGATACATCGACCCGGAGGAGGGTGGCTTTGGCGGTGCCCCAAAATTCCCGATGCCAAATAACTCGCTATTTTTAATGCGCTATGCACACCTGATGAAAGATAAGGGAATAGCCGATAATGTAAAACTTACCCTGCGTAAAATGGCCTTCGGGGGTATATACGACCATATTGGCGGTGGTTTTGCCCGCTACGCGGTAGATTGCGTTTGGCATGTGCCCCATTTTGAAAAGATGCTGTATGACAATGGGCAGCTACTTAGCCTGTACGCCGAAGCCTATACCTGGCAAGCAGACCCTCTATATAAAACCATTGCAGATGAAATAATCACCTTTGTAAGCAGGGAATTAACATCGCCTGATGGTGGTTTTTACTCGGCTTTAGATGCCGATAGTGAGGGAAAGGAAGGCAAATTTTACATATTTACCAAGGCTGAGATTGACGAGATATTAGGAGAAGATGCTGACCTATTTAATATTTACTATCACGTTACCGATGATGGTAATTGGGAAGAGGAGCACTCCAACGTTTTCTTTCGCCGAGAGAGTGATGAAGACCTTGCCGAAAAACTGGGTTTAACTGTTAATGAATTAGTTAGCGGTATAAATTCGTCTCGCCAAAAGGTATTAGATGCTCGTAGCAAGCGAATTAGGCCGGGGCTGGATAATAAAATACTGGCATCATGGAACGGCCTGATGCTAAAAGGCCTTTGCGAGGCTTACCGGGCATTTAACCAATCCGCGTATTTGGAATTAGCATTAAAAAACGCTGATTTTATAGTGAATAATCTGCTATCAGGCGCTAAGCTTTCGCGTGTATATAAAAAGGAAGGTAAAAGCGATGTAGCTACATTTTTGGATGACTATGCTAATGTTATAGATGCCTTGATTGCATTATACGAGGTTACCTTTAATGAAGACTGGACAATACTGGCCCAAAAGCTAACGGATTACGCTCTGGCTCATTATTATAACCCAGAAGGTGGCATATTTTATTACACCGCTGATAACGATGAGCAATTGATCGCCCGCAAATCAGAGATTATGGATGGGGTTATACCTGCTTCAAACTCAGTTATGGCGCGCAATCTTAAAAAATTAGGTTTATTGTTTGATAATGAAGGGTATCTGGAAGTATCGGCACAACTATTGCGCAACATTGTACCACACCTTGCCAAATACAGCACAGCATACGCTAACTGGACAATGCTGCTGCTTGACGAGGTTTTTGGTACTTACGAAGTGGCTATAACCGGCGACAACGCCGAAGAGATGCGAGTAGCCTTAGAGCAGCATTACATCCCTAACAAAATTATGTTGGGCGGTAAAAAAGGAACGTTACCTTTGCTGACAGGCAAGTTTGAAAAAGCTACCCGCGTTTTTGTATGCCGCGATAAAACATGCGGGCTGCCCTCATATGATTTAGAAGGCGCCCTAAAACAAATAAATAACTAATTGCTTATACTATAAATTGATAGAATGAAAATTGAACCACAACATGTAGTGTCATTAACTTATGATTTGTACACTACACAGGATGGCGTTGAAAGCCTGGTTGAAAGTGCAACCCAGGAGCAACCACTTACCTTTTTGTTTGGCGCAGGCCAGATGATTCCCCGTTTTGAAGAAAATTTAAGTACCCTTTCAACAGGCGATACTTACGATTTCCGCATATCTGCCGCAGAAGGTTACGGCGAAATTGACGAAGAAGCTGTAGCTAATTTGCCGATAGAGATGTTTAAAGGTACTGATCTGCCGCAAATTGGCGAGGTTTTACCTTTGCAGGATAACAATGGCAACCGTTTCCAGGGGCAGGTTGTATCAGTTACCGAAGACTCGGTTATTGTGGACATGAACCACCCTATGGCAGGCCAGGAACTGCATTTTAAAGGCGAAATATTAAACGTTCGCCCGGCAACGCCTGAGGAACTGTCACATGGCCATGCACATGGCCCTGATGGTCACCACGCCCATTAATTAGATGATTTTACAAAAAAAAGAGGCTGTCCAAAATTGGATAGCCTCTTTTTTTATCACTCGTTTTCTATTCCACATCCCTGTATAAAGTTTTTCACTTTTTTCGCTGTCATGCGGGGATTTTTCGTTTTTTTTCGTTTTAATTCGTTTGGGGTGATGTAACTAATATAACATTATCCGGCATAAAAAAAAGTTTAAAACCGAAAATCAGAACGCAATTTATCAATGGTCAAAATCTAAATGGCCGGCATCGGTAACAAAGCAGCGTATCATAATGCGCGATGATACGGCCTCACCATTTAGGGTAGTGGGGGTAAATATCTTGTCGGCAGGGTTGGGCAGGTCGATGTTCATGTTCACAATCTGTAGTTCCTCGCCCTCAGGACTAAACAGATGCACCTTGTAATCGGCAAGGCGGCCATAGGGGCTTATCAATAATTCAACAACTGCCTTTATTAATGCCTGCCTGTTTAGCTCGTTCAAATAATCGGGTAGTTTAAAAAGCTGCAGGTAGGGGATGTAACCGTAATAGCGCCCGCCTATTTTAATGGGCTTGGTTACCTTATCGGTTGGTTCAAGGTTTTTATCAATAAAGTACCGTAATGCCGATGTGGTATCTTCCGGTGCTTCAAAATACAGTTTTTGGGTATCGTAGTTATAGGTTTGTATAACCGTGCCTTTGGTATCGTAAAACTGCCACAAGCCGGCGCGCTTATCATTTTTGTAATCGCCGCTTGCTACGGTTATCTTCTTTTTAAATAAAGCCTGGTATAAGCCCTGCCGTATGGCCTTATTGCTTTTTAATACCTGGAAAACCTCGGTAACCGAATCTGTTAACTTGTTCTTCTTTTGAACAGTTTCTTGCGCAAAGCAATTGTTTATAAGTAGTATCGCTGTAAAAAAGAGCAAACAACGTTTTAGCATTGTAGTATTGGTAGAGATGTGTTAGTTATCGATTTATTGCTCGTAATGTATGGCCGGGTTGATATGTTGCAGCTGAATGATAAAATCCTCTTTGTTTTCGGGCGAGATGATTACCGAATCGTACTGATTGTAAAATATCTCTATCCTGTCTAACGATAATGCCGGCGAACTTAAAATAGTTTTAGTAGGTACAATTTTTTTAATAGACGCAATAGGTATCAACAGGTTTAAAAACAGGCCGCATTTTATACGTAAGGTAGCATCGGTAGTAATGGTGTAATTGGTGTTCAGTAAAATAGGGAACAGTACAACGCCTACAATAGCCAGGCTTAGCGCGGCCGCGGTATATTGTTTATTATATATATAAACCGCATCCATCACCAGCAGCAAGGTAATGGGCATGTATATAAATATCCCTTTTTTTGAGGTGTAAAACTTCTCTGTTATCATTTTACCTTTAAGCTTATTGGTTATTGCTACGGCCGCCGCCAAAGCGTTTACCGCCACCGCCATTGCGGCCGCCGCCTTGCCTGCCGGCAAACTTTTGCAACCGTAAGGTAAATGTAAGCATAAAATATCTGCCCAAACGATTGGTGCGTGTATCTATGATCTGGTTGCCGCTTACCACGCGCGATACGCCGGTGTTTTGGTTAAACAGGTCAAACGCCTGAAAACGCAGCGACGCTATGTTCTTTTTCAAAAACTGGTACTCAACATAAGTGCTTAGCAGGGTGGGGTTGGCTTTAACCGTACTGCTAAAGCCATTATTAAAGGTTTGGGTTAAGTTATAGCCCAATATCAGGTTGTTAAAAAAGTAGTTTCGCCCGTCAAACCCTAATGTCCAGGTTTTTGCATCGGTGTTTATAGACGATGGCAAGCTGTATTTGGTGGTATTAATGCTGTAGTTGGCGCTTATTTCGGTATCCATTAGGCTGTCAATATCTACCCTTAGTTTGGCACCCTGGTTCCAAACCCAGTTTTTGCCCTCGTTGCGTTCATCCTCAATAAACGATATGTTGTTGTTAAAATTTGCCCCGCCGTTAAGGGTTACGGTATACTTGCGGTTGGCAAATGGTTTTGAGAAGGCATAGTTGCCGCTAAGCGAATAAAAGCCGTTGGTGTTAATATAGCGCGTTTCCTGCACGGTGTTATTAGCGCTGCCGTTGTTATTACTTACCGGCGATGTATTGGTAACAATTTTATTAAGCGTGGTATTATATGCTAAGTTGGTGAACAGTGAGTTACCGCTGGCAATATCAAACTGGTTGTAGCGCAGAGCAATGTTGTTGCTAAATTCGGGCTTTAGGTTGGGGTTACCATAAATGCGGTTTTGCGGGTTGCTAAAATCTGGCTGCAATTGTAATTGGGTAAAGCCTGGCTGGTTATTGCTGCCTGTGTAATTTAAAGCAAGTGTGTGGTTCTTTTTAAATATGTAGTTAAACCGCGCCGTAGGTATGTAGTTAAAAGTATGGGTAGATGTGCTGAAATTATGCGATTCGCCATTCAATTCGGCAGGCTGCACGGCCATACCCAGCGTGTAATTATATTTTACATTAACCCCGCGCAGGTTTAAACCAAAGCGATTGGTGATGAATTGGTAATTATAAAGCGTACTTAACGAGTCTACATACACTTGCGCCCCGGTTGTTGGGTCTACACGGTAGTTGTAACGGTTATTATTTGTATTGGTATAGTTGTAGGCATAGTTAGCCTCCAGGTAGGTTGATTTGCCCACAGGCTCGGTGTACGACAAACTGATATTGGCCCTTGACGAATTGTTGTTGGTGTTGATCTGCTGAAACAGCGGCGTTATAATGCTATCCTGCTGCGTGGTGTATTGGTCGTTAAGGTCCTGGGTGTTTTTTGAATAATTAAGGCCTGTATTAATGCTAAAATTACGCCCCTTCTTGTTGAATTTATGATTAAACAGCAAGCTAATGCCCCCGCTGGGCGATGTGGTATTGGTTAAAGCCAGTTCGTTGCCGGTAATTAGGGTGCTGTTGCGGGTATTACTAAAATCATCGGTAGTGTTATCCTTTGATGTGCTGTAAGAAAAGTTTGGGTTTATCTTTAAATAGTTGGCGGTATCTATGCGGTATTCTATATTAAAATCTAACCGGTGGTTAACGCTGTTGTTGCGGCCTATGCTGTTATCGTTATTAATGATGGCCCCATTTTGAAAAAGGTTTTGTTGCAACGATGTGCTGGTGGTGTATTTGTCTTTATCGGCAAGGCTATAGCTGCCATAAGCCGTAATTTTTTTACCCCACTCATCCCTATAGTTAAAACCTAACGACCGGTTGGTGGTAATGCCGTTGGCGGTGCTAAGGCCACCACCGGCTGCTGCACCGCCGCCGCCTCCCCGGCCTGCGCGACCCCCGCCACCACCGCCGCCGCCAAGGTTAAACGAGTTGGTGTTGGTGTTATTAATAGTGCCGATAAGGGATATCTGCCTGTCTTCTTTAAAAGTATTGGCCGACAGGCGTGCCAGGTAACGGTCGTCGTTACCGGCCCCAACGGTTGCCTGGCCAAATTGGCCGGTGCGCTTGCCTTTTTGTATGGTAATGTTCAATATCTTTTCGGGGTCGCCGGTTTTAATGCCGGTTAGGTTGGCCTGGTCGCCGTAAT
Organism: Inquilinus sp. KBS0705; assembly: GCA_005938025.2. Taxonomy (NCBI): domain Bacteria; kingdom Pseudomonadati; phylum Pseudomonadota; class Alphaproteobacteria; order Rhodospirillales; family Rhodospirillaceae; genus Inquilinus; species Inquilinus sp. KBS0705. The sequence continues at coordinate 472,201 of VCCI02000001.1, forward strand.
CATCAATTACCTGTATGTTTTCTACAATATCGGCCGGCAGGTTTTGCGTTGCGGTTTGCACATCGCCGGTAAAGTAATTTTTGCCGTTTACCCGCACCTTGGTTACCTGTTTACCATGGGCGGTAACATTGCCATCCTTATCTACCGATACGCCCGGCAGCTTTTTAAGCAGGTCTTCAACAGGCGATCCATCGCGCACTTTATAGGCACTGGCCTTGTATTCAACGGTATCTTCTTTAATAGTAATGGGGTTGGCGCTAATAGCGGTAATGTTAACTGTGTTTAACAGGTTTATTTGCAGTTTAAGCTTTATAGGGTCTAAAACAATTGGCTTGGTATCGTTATCCATGGCATACTTGCGGGTAACCTGCTGGTAGCCTAAACCGCTTATGGTAATTTTAAAGTTTTTTGCCTTAACAGCTGCAAAGTAAAACCCACCCTTTACATCGCTGGATACGATGAGGCTGTCTTTGTCAGATATCAGTTTTACAGTTACGGCGGGTACAAAACCAAGGCTATCAACAACGGTACCGCTTACGGCACGTGGCTGTTGGGCAAAAGTATTTTGTATAAATAAAAAACTAAGGAGGGTGAATAGCACGTACTTTATCATGGATGGGGCTTTGTTTGCCTAATGACGTACATAACCTGCCGAAGTTTAAATGATAGGTGGATTGTCATACAAATGTTGCAATAAACCAGACATTTAGCTGACAATTTAATTATTTATTAATTTATTTAACGATTATCTGTTATTTATACATATCTTTCATCCGTTATCAAAAGATACAACCCCAATTATATAAACTAATCTTCCGTTACTAATGGCATTTATACACGATGTGCTTGAAAAACCATCCTATGGGTGGAAAGATGAAAATGGCGACCTATCAAAACCTTCTCCCGGTCGTATCCTCGAAGAATTTGTATCAAGAATTAACGTTTTCGCCGACAAAAAAAACTGGCTTTCGTTTTTAGCCTGGTTTATGGTTGTTTGCTTAACGCCATTTCTGCTACTATTTATATTCAAATATTTTTCAATTAAGGGCCTTATCATCGCGTTTGTATACAGCATGATGGTGATGGGTACACATGGCACCATTTGGTACCACAGGTACTGCACCCATGGCGCTTATAAATTCAAGAACAACTTTTGGAGGTTTTTTACTCAAAATCTTACCCTAAAGATCATCCCCGAAGAGATATATGCTATATCGCATCACGTGCACCATGCTTTGTCTGACCAACCGGGCGACCCATACAACGCACAGGGCGGGTTTTTATATTGCTTTTTAGCTGATGCAAACCACCAGCCAATTAACCGTAATATGGACGAAAAGGATTATAACCGCTGCCTTGCTTTAATGAAGCATACCGGTGTAACCGCAAATACCTATGCGCAGTATCAAAAATATGGTTCGGTAGCTAACCCTTTCCACACCATAGTGGGCGTAATTGCTAACTGGGCGTTTTGGTTCACCGTATTCTTTTTATTAGGCGGTTTGCCTTTGGCTTGTGCCATTTTTGGTGCGGCCGGTATATGGGCAGTAGGTGTGCGTACCTTTAATTACGAGGGGCACGGTAAGGGCGAGGATAAGCGCCGCGAAGGTATCGACTATAACCGTAAGGATATGTCGGTAAACCAGCTTTGGCCAGGTTATGTGGCCGGCGAATGGCACAATAACCATCACCTTTTTCCAAAAAGCGCGCGCTCGGGTTTTAAGGCCCACCAAATAGATACCGCTTTTTACTACATTAAATTTATGAGCCTTATAGGTGCCGTAAGCCAGTATAAAGACTCGAAACAGCAGTTTTTAAAAGACTATGTTAAACCTGCAGCCAAGCCACAAGCCGAATTGGTTTTTTGCCCGGTTACCGGCAAGCAGATTTATGCTGTTGAGCAAGTTTAACCAAACCTGATACTATATTACCTGCAATGGCAGGGAAAGTAAAAAAGGAGATGCATTTGCATCTCCTTTTTTGTTTAAAAGCAATTTTTAACCTATGATTTTTATAAATGAATAGCTAACTTAGTAGTCCAATTATTCATAAACCTAAAAAATCTCATCTTGAAAAAGTTTACAAGCTTATTTACCGGCTTGCTGGTAATGTTATTGTGCGCGCAAAGCAGTTACGCGCAAACGGTCGGTATATTTGACGGCAACACCGATGTTGGCCCTGTTAAACATAAGGGTAGCGCCGTTTATGATGCCAAAATACAGCAATACACAGTAACCGGGTCTGGCACCAATATATGGTTTACTAAGGATGAGTTCCACTTTGTTTGGAAAAAGATAAAAGGCGATTTTATACTACGCACCAACGCCACATTTGTAGGTAAAGGAACCGAGGCTCACCGCAAGTTTGGTTTAATGGTACGTAAATCGTTAGATGGTAATTCGGCCCATGTTAATGCTGTGGTTCATGGCGATGGCCTTACATCGTTGCAATACCGTAAAGCGGCAAATGACAGCACAAAGGAGCAAAAAATGGCACTTACCGGTGCAGGCGTAGTGCAGCTGGAAAGAAGAGGCAATACCTATACTATGGCCGCGGCGCGCCAGGGCGATGTATTTGGCCCTGAAGAAAAAATAGATCTTGACCTGGGCGACGAAGTATACGTGGGCATATTTGTTTGCTCGCATAACCCCGAAGTGTCTGAGCAGGCAGTATTCAGCAATACGCGTATAGTGCAGCCGGCAGGTGCAACCCTTGTTCCGTATAAACAATACTTAGGCAGCAGTATTGAGGTGCTGGACGTAGATAACCAAAGCAGCCGTATTATTTACCAGTCGCCAAAATCGTTACAGGCACCAAACTGGATGGTAGATGGCAAAGCGCTTATATATAATAGCGAAGGCTCGTTATATAAATACAACCTGGCTACCAATACGCCCACCGTTTTAAATACCAACCCCGCCAAAAATAATAATAACGACCATGTACTATCTTTTGATGGTAAATGGCTAACCATTAGCAGCGGCGATGGCGGCCCTTCAATAGGTTATGTAGTGCCCTCAGCCGGCGGTGAGGCCCGCAAGGTTACACAAACCGGTAAAGGCGCATCGTATATGCATGGCTGGTCGCCCGATGGTAAATACCTGGTATTTTGCGGCGAGCGTAATAAAGAGTATGATGTTTACCGCATACCTGCAGCAGGCGGGCCTGAAGAACGCTTGACTACCACACCCGGTTTAGATGATGGACCCGAATACACGCCCGATGGCAAGTACATTTACTTTAATTCGGTACGGTCGGGCTTAATGCAGGTTTGGCGCATGAAAGCCGATGGCACCGAGCAAACCCAAATCACCAACGATGATTTTAATAACTGGTTTCCGCACATATCGCCCGATGGTAAATGGATAGTGTATATCACCTTCCTTAAAAACGAAGTGGCCCCCGGCGATCACCCTTTTTATAAGCATGTATACCTTAGGGTAATGCCAATTGAGGGCGGGCCGTCAAAAGTGGTGGCTTATTTATACGGCGGGCAGGGTACCATTAATACCCCATCGTGGGCGCCAGATAGTAAACATCTGGCATTTGTAAGTAATTCCGACCTATTATTTCCTATATTTCCAACAGCAAAAAACTAAATCTCAAAATAAAATGAATTCATCACGAAGAAGCTTTTTAAAAAACAGTGCAGTAGCTGTAACCGCCGCTGCTTTACTGCCCGATAGTGTTTTCGCGGCGGCAAAAATACAGCGCGTGGGTATACAGTTATACTCGGTGCGCGATGCCATGAAAGCCGACCCAATGGGTACGCTTAAAAAAATAGCCGATATGGGTTACAGCAGGGTAGAGCATGCCAACTACATTAACCGTAAGTTTTATGGCTACAGCGCAACCGAGTTTAAAAAGATATTAGATGACCTAAGCTTGCAAATGCCAAGCGGCCACACCGTAATGACCACCCAGCACTGGGATGCCGCCAAAAACGACTTTACCGATGTATGGAAATACACCGTAGAAGACGCGGCCGTATTGGGCCAAAAATATGTGATAAGCCCATGGCTGGATGACAGCGTGCGCCACGATAAGGACGCCCTGAAACGCCAGATGGATATTTTTAACAAAAGCGGCGAGCTGTGTAAAAAATCGAACATGAAGTTTGGCTACCACAACCACGATTTTGAATTTACCACCATGGTAGGCGATATGCGCCTGTTTGATTACATCCTGCAAAATACCGATCCTAACTTAGTTGCCCAGCAATTGGATATTGGTAACATGTACGGCAGAGAGAATTCGGCACAATCGCTGATTGAAAAATACCCGGGCCGTTTTGAATTGATGCACGTTAAGGATGAGATAAAAAGCGCCACCAATACCGAAGGAACCGGCTACGAAAGTACCATTATTGGTAAAGGTGTGTTACCTGTAAAGGATGTTTTAAAGGCAGCCAAAAAATCAGGAACGGTGCATTTGATCATCGAGCAGGAATCGTACCAGGGGATGGATCCGATAGATTGTGTAAAAATTGATTTACAAACCATGAAAAAGTGGGGATATTAATTCATAAAACTTACCTTTCGTTTTCATAAACCGTGTTATTTATACACTAACATTTCTTTATAAAATTGAATACCACCATGAATAGGCGTATAGCCATCCGTAACATGGCCTTAGTATTAGCAAGCGCGGCGGTTTTACCGTCGTGCTTAAATAATGATAAGGGTAAACCTGTTGTGCAGTTAAAGCACCTTAAAATTAATGCCGACCAGGAAAACCTGGTAAGCAACGTTGCGGAAACCATACTGCCAAAAACAAATACACCCGGCGCTAAAGAGCTGGGCATTAACCTGTTTATTTTTAAAATGCTTGATGATTGCAACACAAAGCAACAGCAGGAAACCTTTTTAGCCGGCCTTGACGAGTTTGACGACGCGGTTAAAAAGCAATACGGCCACTCGTTTAACGATTGCAGCCAGCAGGAGCGTACCGCATTTATAAGCAGTATGGAAAAACCCAAACCCGAAAACGGTAAAAAGGATGAACCTGCAAAATCTGCAGTGTTTTATAATATGGTTAAGGGGCTTACGGTGTTTGGCTATACCACATCGCAGTATTTTATGACCAAACAGGTAGTTTATGAATTGGTACCCGGCAGGTATAATGCCTGGTTCCCGGTAAAAAAGCAGGCAGTTTAATATATGGCTAATTTAAATATAGATAGCGTTAAAAGCAGAACATTCGATGCTATCGTTATAGGTTCGGGGATGAGCGGCGGTTGGGCAGCCAAAGAATTAACGGGCAAGGGCCTTAAAACCCTTGTGCTTGAGCGCGGCCGCGATGTTAAACACCTTAAAGATTACCCAACCACCAACCTATACCCCTGGGAGTTTCCGCACCATGGCGTAATACCAACCGAAGTACAGGAAGCTAACCCAATAGTTAACCGTTGCTATGCCTTTGGCGAAGATGCGGCGCACTTTTTTGTAAAGGACAAAGAGCACCCCTATGTACAGGAAAAACCCTTTGACTGGATACGCGGCTACCAGGTAGGCGGTAAATCGTTATTATGGGCGAGACAAACCCAGCGCTGGAGCGATTTTGACTTTGAAGGCCCTGCCCGGGATGGTTTCGCGGTAGATTGGCCCATCCGATACAGCGATCTTGCGCCCTGGTATAGCTATGTAGAAAAATTTGCAGGCATATCCGGCAACCGCGATGGTATTGCCGAACTGCCCGATGGAGAGTTTCTGCCGGCTTTCCCGCTAAACGCTGTGGAAGACTATTTTAGTAAGCACGTTAAAAAAAGTTATCAAAACAGGCATGTAATAAGTGCCCGTTGCGCGCATTTGTCAAAGCCCAACCCTATACATTTAGAGCAGGGCAGGGGCCAATGCCAGGAACGTAACCTTTGCCAGCGCGGCTGCCCCTTTGGTGGTTATTTCAGTGCTAACTCATCTACCATTCCGTGGGCGTTAAAATCGGGTTTGTGTACCTTGAGGCCATTCTCGGTGGTTGAGTCGATCATATACGACGAGAAATTAGGCAAGGCCACAGGGGTTCGTATTATTGATACCAATACCAAACAAGCTATAGAATACTTTGCCGATGTGATATTTGTTAACGCGGCAGCATTAAATACCAACCTGGTGTTGTTAAATTCAACCTCAAACCGTTTCCCTAATGGTTTGGGTAACGATAGTGGCGTTTTGGGCAAGTATGTAGCGTTCCATAACTATTCGGCACACATCAGTGCGGAATATGATGGCTTTAAAGAATGGACAACTGACGGGCGCAACCCGGCAGGTGGTGGCTATATACCACGTTTCCGCAATGTGTATAAGCAGGAGACCAACTTTTTACGCGGTTATGCCGCAGGTTTTAGCGCCTATCGCCGCGGTACAGATAACTCCGATGGCATAGGCCAAACGCTTAAAGACAACCTAGCCAAAAAAGAACTGGGCAACTGGGGAGTAGGGTCGCACATGATGGGCGAAACCATACCCAAAGAAAGCAATTACGTAACCCTCGATAAATCGCAAAAAGACCAATGGGGGGTACCTCTGCTAAAAATATCCGTCGATTATGATGATAACGACGAAAAAATGAAGAAGGATTATATTGAGCAAATGACAGAGATGTTCACCTCTGCCGGTTTCAAAAATATCAGGGCCGAAAGCGATCATCGCGCACCGGGGCTGGATATTCACGAAATGGGTGGTGTGCGCATGGGTAACGACCCTAAAACATCAATGTTAGATAAGTGGAACCGTTTGCATGCCTGCAAAAACGTTTACGTTACTGATGGGGCCAGCATGACATCTACTTCCTGCCAAAATCCATCGCTTACCTATATGGCCATGACCGCCCGATCGGTAGACCACGCGGTTAGCGAAATGAAAAAGGGTAATATATAGTTGGCCCCCTAACCCCCTAAAGGGGGAATAAAAAGCCCCCTTTAGGGGGTAGGGGGGATATACCGGCATTGTGTTAATAAAACACAATGAAAATATATTTGGAAAATAATTTTTATTCATACATTAGGCGAAGTAACCAATTACTAAACAAATTTATCTTAATACCATACTGTTATGTCTACAAACACTTATGACGCCATCGTCATTGGTTCAGGTATCTCGGGCGGCTGGGCTGCCAAAGAACTAACCGAGAAGGGCCTGAAAACCATTATGTTAGAGCGCGGCAAAAATATCGAGCACATCAAGGATTATGTAAATGCAAACAAGGCACCGTGGGAATTCCCTCACCGTGGTGGCCGTACGCAACAAATGATAGAGGATTACCCCGTTTTAAAACGCGATTATCCTTTAAATGAAACTAACCTTGATTACTGGGTTAACGAAAAAGAAAGCCCATATACCGAAATAAAACGCTTTGACTGGTTTAGAGGGTACCATGTAGGTGGCCGCTCGTTAATGTGGGGCAGGCAATCGTACCGCTGGCACGATACCGATTTTGAGGCTAACTTAAAAGATGGTATTGGTACCGACTGGCCTATACGTTATAAAGACCTTGAAAAATGGTATAGCTATGCCGAAAAATTTGCCGGTATATCCGGTAACCGCGATGGCGTGCCTATCCTTCCGGATGGTGATTTTATGCCACCGATGGATATGAACGTGGTAGAAAAAGACGTAGCAAAACGTGTTAAAGAGTATTATAAAGAACAACGCCACATGATCATTGGCCGTACGGCTAATATTACTGTACCGCATAACAACCGCACAAACTGCCAGTATCGTAACAAATGCTGGTTGGGCTGTCCGTTTGGCGCTTACTTCAGTACGCAATCGGCTACATTACCGGCTGCAATGGCAACTGGTAATTTAACCGTTCGCCCATGGTCAATAGTAACCCGCATATTATATGATAAGGATACTAAAAAGGCTAAAGGCGTTGAGGTATTGGATGCCGAAACCAACAAAACATACGAGTTTTACGCCAAAATAGTGTTTGTTAATGCCTCGGCCATAAACAGCGCATGGGTATTATTAAATTCGGCTACTGATGTTTGGGAAGGTGGCTTAGGCAGCAGCAGCGGTCAATTAGGTCATAACTTAATGGATCACCACTTAGGTGTTGGTGCAGGTGGCCGTGTAGAAGGTTACGAAGATAAATATTACTATGGCCGCCGTGCCAACGGTATATACATACCACGCTTTAGAAACCTTAATGGCGAAAAACGCGATTACATACGTGGCTTTGGTTACCAGGGTGGCGCAAGCCGCTCGGGGTGGAGCAGGGACATTGCCGAAATGAACATCGGCGGTGCCTTTAAAGATGCACTATCTGAACCGGGAGCATGGTCAATGGGCATGGGTGGCTTTGGCGAAACATTGCCATATCACGAAAACCGTGTTTATCTTGATAAGAACAAGAAAGATAAATGGGGCCTGCCTATCTTAGCTATCGATGCCGAGTGTAAAGAAAACGAGCGTAAAATGCGCATCGATATGATGAACGACGCTAAAGAGATATTAGAGAATGCCGGTGTTAAGGATGTACAAACCTACACAACCGACCCTGTATTGGGCCGTGGTATTCACGAAATGGGTACAGCCCGCATGGGCCGCGATCCAAAATCGTCGGTATTAAATGGTAACAACCAGGTTTGGGATGCTAAAAACGTATTTGTTACCGATGGTGCCGCAATGGCTTCGGCAGCTTGCCAAAACCCATCATTAACCTATATGGCGTTAACTGCCCGCGCTGCAGATTTTGCTGTAAGCGAACTTAAAAAAGGAAACATTTAACCGGTAAAAACCATGACTGAAAAGAAAGAATCTACTGTAGAAAATTCCTCAAGGCGGGATTTTATAAAGAAAAGTTCGTTAGCTGCGGCAGGTATCATGATCGTTCCGCGCTTTGTATTGGGCGGCACAGGTTATACCGCGCCAAGCGATATGCTTAATGTAGCTGGTGTAGGTGCAGGTGGTAAAGGCGAAAGCGATATTGCCAATTTTGCAAAAAGTGGCAAGGCAAACATCGCGTTCCTTTGCGATGTTGACGACCGCCGCGCTGCAAAATCAAGGGCATCGTTCCCTAAAGCCAAGTATTATAAAGACTGGCGCGAAATGTATGATAAAGAGCACAAGAATTTTGATGCCGTATCTGTTTCAACCCCCGATCATAACCACGCTTTAATAGCTTATCATGCTATGCAACTGGGCAAGCACGTTTATGTGCAAAAACCGTTAACGCACGATATCTGGGAAGCGCGTTTATTGACCGATGCCGCTAAAAAATATAAAGTGGTAACTCAAATGGGTAACCAGGGTGCATCAAATGATGGCACACGCTTAATGTCTGAATGGTATGATGCCGATTTGATTGGCGATGTACATACCGTTTACTGCTGGACAAACCGCCCCGTATGGCCACAAGGCATACAATGGCCAACCACTAAGGCCGAAGTGCCAAAAGAGCTGGATTGGAACCTGTGGTTAGGTACCGCGCCTTATAAAGATTATGTAGATAAATTAGTGCCGTTTAACTGGCGCGGATGGTGGGATTACGGTACCGGTGCCTTAGGCGATATGGGCTGCCACCTGGTAGAAGCTCCGTTTAGGGTACTGGGCATACAATATGCTAAAGATGTACAGGCCAGTGTGGGTAGTGTTTATGTCGATGAATTTAAACAAGGCCACTTCCCTGAAAGCTGCCCTCCGTCAAGCCACATTACTTTAACTTTCCCTAAAACCGATAAAACAAAAGGCGATGTTACCCTGCACTGGATGGACGGTGGCATACAGCCCGAAAGACCATCCGAATTAGGCGCAAGCGAAAAATGGGGCGGCGAAGAAGGTAACGGAACATTGTTTATAGGTACAAAAGGAAAAATGTATGCCAGCACCTATTCTGATGCTGCTACATTACTACCAAAAGATCTTACCGCAAGTGCAAAAGCTCCACAAAAGTATAGCCGTGTGCCGGGTGGCGCAAATGGCCACTACGCGCAATGGGTTGAAGGTTGTTTGGCTGGCTATGGTAAAACTGAGCTAAGCTCGTCTTTTGACAAAGCTGGCCCGCTTACCGAAGCATTGCTGATGGCTAACCTTGCAGTACGCGGCCACGAATTAAAAGGCGGTACAATTAAATTGCTTTGGGATAACTCGGCAATGAAGGTAACCAACTTTGACGATGTTAACCAGTACATAAAACGCGAATACACTAAAGGGTTTGAGTTAAAGGCTTAATTTAACCCATTGATCAAATAATTAACATTCTAAAATTCAATAATCACAATAAAATGAATAGAAGAGATGCGATAAGCAGAGTTGGTTTGATATTAGGGGGTACGGTGATAGGAGCCGAGCTTTTTATATCAAGCTGTAAATCGGGCAGCTCGGTTAATACCGACGACCTGTTTGCAAAAGATACCACCGCTTTTTTAAACGAGGTGGGCGAAACCATACTTCCCGAAACATCAACACCCGGCGCTAAGGCAGCCAATGTAGGTGGTTTTATGGCAGTAATGGTACGCGATTGCTACACAGCCGATGACCAAAAAATATTTAAAAAGGGCGTTAGCGAATTGGATGAAGCCAGCAAAAAGAAGTTTAACAAAACTTTTTTAGAGGCTGATGCCAAACAACGTACCGAATTGCTTACCGAACTGGATAAAGAGCAAAAGGAATTCAATAAAACCAAAAAGCCCGAAGACCCTAACCACTACTTTACAATGATGAAGCAACTAACTTTGTTAGGCTACTTCACATCCGAAGTTGGGGCCACCAAGGCATTGCGTTATTTGCCGGTACCCGGTAAGTACGATGGCAATTACCCATACAAAAAGGGCGACAAAGCCTGGGCATTGTCCTAAATCTTGTAAAACCCTCTTTGCTTAGCAAAGAGGGCTTTATTTTTTAACCTAATTTTTATACTTTTAAAATCTCCCGGCTTAATTTGCAGCGGGGGTGTTAAAATGTATTATATCTAAAATTTATGAGCAAAAGAAAATTGCGCATGGGCATGATAGGCGGCGGTAAAGATGCCTTTATAGGGGCTATTCACCGTATTGCAGCTAACATGGACGGCCAGATTGAATTGGTTTGCGGCGCCTTAAGCATGCACCCCGATGTAGCGCAGGAAAGCGGCAAAATGCTGTTTCTTGAACCAAACCGCATTTACAACACCTATGATGAAATGTTTAAGGCCGAGGCGTCACAGCCGGCTGATAAACGGATGGATTTTGTAACCATAGTAACCCCAAACTTTGCCCACTTTGCCCCGGCAATGCAGGCTTTAGAGAATGGCTACAACGTTGTAATAGAAAAACCCGTAACCTTTACCCTTGATGAAGCTAAACAGCTAAAGCAAAAGGTAGAAGAAACCGGCTTAATGTTGTTGCTTACACATACCTATTCGGGCTACCCAATGGTAAAAGAGGCTAAGCAATTAATAAAAAGCGGCGCTTTGGGTAAAGTACGTAAAGTATATGCCGAATATATACAAGGCTGGTTAAGCAAACTATCCGAGCGCGAAGGCAATGCACAGGCTGCATGGCGTACCGATCCAAAAAAATCGGGGAAAAGCGGTTGTATGGGCGATATTGGCACGCATGCTGCTCATTTATCAGAATACATCACCGGCTTAAAAATTACCCAGCTTTGCGCATCGTTAAACATAGTGGTTGAGGGCCGTATGCTGGATGATGATGGTGCTATACTATTACGTTTTGAAGATAATGCTACCGGCACTTTAATAGCATCGCAAATTGCAGCGGGCGAAGAGAATGCCCTAAAAATACGTGTATACTGCGAAAACGGCAGCTTAGAGTGGGCACAGCAGGAACCAAATACCCTTATAGTAAGATGGCTGGATAAACCTGCCGAAATTTTACGCGCGGGGAGTGGCTATGCAGGTCGCCTGTCAAGCTATGCTACGCATAACTGCCGTACACCGGGCGGCCACCCCGAGGGTTACCTGGAGGCATTTGGCAACTTATACCGCAATTTCGCTTTATCATTAAGCGCTAAGATAGAAGGTGTTACACCGCAGCCCGAGTGGCTGGATTTCCCGGGAATAGATGATGGGGTTAGGGGCATGGCATTTATTGATAATGTTGTGGCTTCGCACCAGAGTAACGAAAAGTGGACCGATTATAAAGTATAACACAATGACTACCATTAAAGGACCTGCTATATTTTTAGCACAGTTTATTGGCGATGAGGCACCGTTTAACAGCCTCGAATCTATTTGCAAATGGGCAAGTGATTTGGGTTACAAAGGTGTTCAGCTGCCAACAAACGATGCCCGGTTTATCGACTTGCAAAAAGCTGCCGAAAGCAAAACCTATGCCGACGAAATAAAAGGTATAGTAAATGCCGCCGGTTTAGAAATAACCGAGCTATCTACACACCTGCAAGGGCAATTAGTAGCCGTAAACCCGGCCTATGACAGCCTATTTGATGCTTTTGCCCCAAAAGAACTGCATGGCAACCCTGCCGAAAGAACCAAATGGGCGGTACAGCAATTAAAGTATGCTGCAAAAGCATCGCAAAATTTAGGCTTAAATGCGCACGTAACTTTTAGTGGCGCGCTGATATGGCATATGGTTTACCCGTGGCCGCAGCGCCCCGCCGGGTTGGTTGAAACCGCATTTACCGAACTGGGTAAACGCTGGGAGCCTATACTTAACGTGTTCGACGAGAATGGGATAGACCTTTGTTATGAGATACACCCGGGCGAAGACCTGCACGACGGCGTAACCTACGAGATGTTTTTAGATAAGGTAAACAACCACAAACGCGCTTGTTTACTTTACGATCCGTCGCATTTTGTATTACAGGCAATGGATTACCTGGAGTACATTGATATTTACCACGAGCGCATAAAGATGTTCCACGTAAAGGATGCCGAATTTAACCCTACCGGCAGGCAGGGTGTTTATGGTGGCTACCAAAACTGGATAGATCGCGCGGGCCGTTTCCGTTCGTTAGGCGATGGGCAGGTAGATTTTAAATCGATATTTAGCAAACTAACCCAGTACGATTACAAGGGCTGGGCAGTATTAGAATGGGAATGCGCGCTTAAACACCCGGAAGATGGTGCACGCGAAGGCGCCCAGTTTATAAAAGATCATATCATCAGGGTAACTGAGCGTGCCTTTGACGATTTCGCGGCCTCAGGCAGCGACGAAGCGTTTAATAAATCATTAATAGGAATATAAATTAGGAATATAAAAATTAGTACATCATGAAAAAGTTTTTTATCGTATTGGGCATAAGTGTAGCATTGGCAGCATGTGGGGGCCCTAAACCAGGTGAGTCAGACCAATCAGAAGCAGATAGTGCAAAAGCAACCGACCAGTCTGCTGTAGCACATAATTCAGACGCGGCACAAGATACCGCCGTAAACAATATAGGTACCGATAAGGCATCTGGCACACCATCAAACAAAGGTGCAAGTTTAATAGCAGGCAGCGATTGCGCCACCTGCCACAAAGAGCACGAAAAGGTAATAGGGCCTGCGTTTGCAGATGTAGCTAAAAAATACACATCGGCCGACGAAGAAAAACTGGCTAAAAAAATAATATCAGGCGGTAGCGGTAACTGGGGCAACATAGCCATGACACCACACCCCGACCTGAAATTAGACGACGCCAAAGAAATGGTGAAGTATATTTTATCAGTAAAATAAACCTATAACCAATTACTAAATAAACCAATTATGACCGTAACAACACGCGTTAAGTTATCTACTATGATGTTCCTGGAGTTTTTTATCTGGGGCGCATGGTTTGTAACAATGGGCACGTACCTGGGCAAAACATTGGGCGCAACGGGCGTTCAAAATGGTAGTGCCTATGCCACACAATCGTGGGGGGCTATTATAGCACCTTTTATTATTGGCCTTATTGCCGATAGGTTTTTTTCGGCCCAAAAGGTTTTGGGTATTTTACATTTAACAGGTGCGGCGTTGTTGTACTACATCACCACTATACCAAATTTTGATGGATTTTTCCCTATCATTTTAGCTTACATGATCGTTTACATGCCTACTCTGGCATTGGTAAACTCGGTGTCGTTTAAGCAAATGGCTAACCCAAGTAAGGAGTTCCCGCCTATTCGTGTATTTGGCACAGCAGGCTGGATAATTGCAGGTTTAACCATTGGTTGGTTAGGTTGGGAGCAAAGTAATTCACTGGTATTAACGTTTAAAATGGCCTCTATCGCCTCGTTAATATTGGGTGTGTTAAGCTTTACGCTGCCATCAACGCCTCCGGCTAAAAAAGGTCAAAAAACCACCATGAGCGATATTATGGGTTTAGATTCGATAGGTTTATTAAAAAATAAGTCGTATTTGACGTTCTTTTTGGCATCGGTGGCAATTTGTATACCGCTGGCGTTTTACTACAACTTTACTAACCCTTTTTTAAACGAGGTAGGTATGAAAGCCGCCGCGGGTAAGCAATCAATGGGGCAAATATCCGAGCTGGTGTTTATGGCCCTTATGCCTTTGTTTTTTGTACGCCTTGGCGTTAAAAAAATGCTGGCTGTTGGTATGCTAGCCTGGGTATTACGCTATATCTTCTTTGCTTATGGCGATACCGGTTCAAATTACTGGATGCTGATAGCAGGTATAGTTATGCACGGCATATGTTACGATTTCTTCTTTGTGACGGGCCAAATTTACACCGATAACCTGGCCGGCGAACGCTTTAAAAGCGCCGCGCAGGGTTTTATCACATTAGCCACTTATGGCGTGGGTATGCTAATAGGCTCGTACATATCGGGCCCTATAGTTGATAAATACAAAATATCGGCAACCGCCCATAACTGGACAACCATTTGGCTGATACCTGCAGGTATAGCTGCCTTAGTGTTCCTGGTATTTGTTATCTTTTTTAAAGACACTAACCAAATTCAAAATAAAACCGGTTTAGATATCGAAGAACCTAAAGGAAGATTAGAGGTATAATTATGGCAACAAACAGAAGATCGGCAATAAAAAATATGCTGGCAGGCACCGCAGCCATTGGCGCGGCAGGTATGCTGTCATCATTTACCACATCCGCAGAAAACGAAGTTGAAATGGATGGAAAATTAAAAGGGAACATTAACCACTCGGTATCTCATTGGTGCTACGGCGACATTCCTATGGAAGAGTTTTGTATTGCTGCCAAAGAGATAGGCATTAAAGGTATTGACCTTTGCGGCCCTAAAGATTGGCCAATTCTTAAAAAGTACGACCTATGGTCGCCTATTTGCAATGGTGCCGAAATAGGGCTTAACGAGGGTTTTAACGATAAAAAATACCACAGCACCCTTATAAAGCAATACAGCGATATGATACCGCTGGTTGCAGCAGCAGGTTATACCAACCTGATATGCTTTAGTGGCAGCCGCCGCGGTATGGACGATGAAACCGGGTTAAAAAACTGTATAGAAGGTTTAAAACCGCTTTTAGCCTTAGCCGAAAAACATAAAGTAGTGTTAACAATGGAACTGCTGAATAGCAAAATTGACCATAAAGACTATATGTGCGACCACAGCGCATGGGGTGCAGACTTGGCCAAAAGGCTGGATTCGGAAAACTTTAAGCTGTTGTTTGATATTTACCATATGCAAATTATGGAGGGCGATATCATCCGCAACATTACCGACCATCACCAGTATATTGCCCACTACCATACAGGCGGTATACCAGGCCGTAACGAAATTGACGACACACAAGAGCTGTTTTATCCCGCGGTAATGAGGGCTATTGTGGCAACGGGTTACAAAGGCTATGTAGGCCAGGAATTTGTGCCTAAACAAAAAGATAAGATCGGGTCGTTGCGCAAAGCAATTCAAATTTGCGACGTTTAAACTATTACATCTAAATAACGTCTATAAAGCGTTATCAAACCAAAAAAATAAATGACAAGCAGAAGAACTTTTTTAGCACAGGCGGGCCTTGTATCTGCCGGAATGGTGCTTGCACCGGGTTTATTATCGGCCCAAACTAAAAACGGCGTTGGCCTGCAACTATATAGCTTGCGCGACGAATTACCTAAAGATGTTAAAGGCGTAATTGCCAAAGTAGCCAAAGCTGGTTACAGCGAGGTAGAAACCTTTGGTTACTCAAAACAAAACGGCTTTTGGGGACTAAGCGCCAAAGAATTTAGTGCATTGCTAAAGGCTAACGGCCTTAAAACACCAAGCGGCCACTACGGGCTTGACGAGTTTTTTGGTAGCGGCAAAATGGACGAGTTTGATAGCTATATTGAAGCTGCCCTGGCTACCGGCCAAACCTATATTGTAGTACCATCATTAGATCATAAGTTTATACAAACCGCTGCCGATTTCAGGACCATTGCCGATAAACTGAACAAAGCTGCCGAAATATGCAAAACACACGGTTTAAAGCTGGGCTACCACAATCATAATTTTGAGTGGAAAGAAACCGAAGGCACTACCTTTTACGATACCATACTTGACCATACCGACCCGCGCTTAGTAAGCATGGAAATGGACATTTACTGGGTGGTACGCGCAGGCCACGATCCGGTTAAGATATTTGAAAAACACCCCGGCCGTTTTGCTATGGTGCACATTAAGGATATGGACAAAGGCAACAATGAGCTGAATACCGAAATAGGCAACGGCACCATTAATTTTGCCAACATATTAAGCAAGGCACGCGTAGCGGGCATACAGCATTATATTGTTGAGCAGGAAAACTTTACCAATATCGATCCTTATAAAAGTATAGCCAAAAGCAGCAAGTACCTTAAAAACTCGTTGCATATATAAACAGCACACCAACCAATTTTAAACATGAAATATAAATTTATATTCACCGCATTGCTATCAGGTAGTTTTTTTATGGCAAACGCGCAAAATGCTAAACCCGAAGATACCGAGAAGTGGGAGCCCGTGCCTAAAGTAGTTACGCCGGGTAAAACAAACAGCGATGCACCATCTGATGCTATTGTATTGTTTGACGGTAAAAACCTTGACCAATGGGTAGATGTAGCCAGCGGCGATGCAGCTGAATGGGATGTTAAAGATGACATCCTTACTGTAAATAAAGCTTACGGTAACATCGAAACCAAAAAATCATTTGGTAACTACCAGTTACACATCGAGTGGAAAGTACCTGCAAACATTACTGGAACAGGCCAGGCGCGTGGTAATAGCGGTGTATTTTTAGCATCGTTAGGTAAAGGCGATCTGGGTTACGAGTTACAGGTATTAGATTCGTACAATAACAAAACATACGTTAACGGTATGGCAGGCAGTATTTACAAACAGTTTATACCCCTTGCCAACCCAACCAAGCCACCGGGCGTTTGGAATACATACGATGTAATATGGACTGCCCCAACATTTGATGGCGACAAAGTTAAAACGCCGGCACGTGTAACCGTTATATTTAACGGTGTACTGGTTGAAAACAACATTGAACTGCTGGGCCCAACCCAATATATTGGTGCGCCTGGTTACAGGGCAGCACATGGCCCCGCCCCAATAAAATTACAAGCACACGGCGACAAAAGCGAGCCGCTTAGCTTCCGTAATATTTGGGTACGCGAGTTGTAAAAAACTTTAATTATTAAAATAAAGCCTCCCGATTTTCGGGGGGCTTTTTTATGCGATATGTTTTTGAATTACCCCCTTTTTTATATAATTTGAACTAATTATAATGCATTGCGTATAAAGCAATTGTAAGCCACCATAAACCCTGTATTAATCTATTGTAAACCTTTGTTGAATGCGTAAACATTTACTATCAGTTTTTTTGATGTTTTGTATTTTGGCTTGTTTTGGCCAAAATCAAAGTTTAAAGTTTGAGCATTTAGGTAAAAAGGAAGGCTTGTCGCAAATAAACGTAGGCTGCATTATACAGGATAGCAAGGGCTTTATATGGGTAGGTACCCGCGATGGCTTAAACCGCTATGACGGTTACAACTTTTTGTATTATAAGTATGATGCAAAGGATACAGCATCATTAAGCAGTAGCATGGTGGCCGATATTGCCGAAGATAAGCAGGGCAATATATGGGTGGCTACAATTATCGGTTTAAATAAGTTTGAGCGTGATAAAGGCCGGTTTAAACGTTATTATCACGACGATAAAAACCCCAACACCATATCAGCTAATATATTAAACAAAGTAGCGGTTGACGAAATAGGGAACATTTGGATAGCAACGCAAAACGGGCTGGACTTTTTAGATGTTAAAACTGACAAGTTTACCCACTATAAGCATAGCGATAATAAACCGGGCACTATTAGCAATAATACGGTTAGCACTGTATTTATTGATACAAAGCAAAATGTATGGGTGGGTACAACAGGCGGGGGCTTAAACCTTTTTAACAGGCAAACGGGCACTTTTACCACTTATATGTACAATGCCGCAAACCCGGCAAGTATATCCGGCAATAACGTCAGCTCTATTTTTGAAGATAAAAAACAGCGGCTTTGGATAGGCACATTAAAAGATGGCTTAAACATGCTCGATTTAAAAAGCGGCCTGTTTACCCGTTACCAGCACCAGGATAATGTAAAAAACACCATATCGGGTACTACCATATACGCCCTTAATATGGATGAGAATGGCAACCTTTGGATAGGCGGCGAAAATGGCGGCTTATGCATACTTAACCCCGAAACAGGCAGTATAAGTACCTATAAGCACGACGACATAGATAAGAACAGCATCATTGGCAATACCATATACGCCATTTTAAAAGACAAGCAAGGTAATATGTGGCTGGGCGCTTTTAGCGGTGGTATAAACCTGTTTAAACGAAGTACCAAAAGCTTTACACATTACAGGCACAACTCGTTAAGCAATAGTTTATCAAACGATTTTGTATTATCGGTTTACGAAGACCCGGATAAAAACGTTTGGGCGGGAACCGATGGCGGCGGGCTAAATAAGTTTAACTATAAGGATGGCAGTGTTACCCATTATACCCAACAAAAAGGCAAAAATAGTATAGCCGGTAATTATGTATTAACTATCAATCAGGATAAGCAGGGCCTTTTTTGGCTGGGCACTTGGGCCGATGGCTTAAGCATATTTAACCCTAAAACAGGCGTTTTTAACAATTTTAAAAATAACCCTAAAAATCCCAACAGCTTACCCGGCGATAATATTTACGCGCTTGTAAACTCAAACGACGGCACTACCTGGATAGGTACCTATAATTACGGGCTTAGCCATTATAACCCAGCTATAAAAGCTTTTATCAATTATAAACATGATGATAACGACCCTAAAAGTTTAAGCAGCGACAAAGTATACTCGTTACTTGAAGATACTAAGGGCAGGTTGTGGGTAGGTACATTTGATGGTGGACTGAACCTGCTAAACAGAGCAACCAATACCTTTGAACACTTTAATCACAACGATAAAAGTAACAGTCTTAGCAACGATAATGTGTCCGATATTTTTGAGGACAAAAAAGGTAATCTTTGGGTAAGCACTTTTACCGGCCTAAATCTTTTTAACCCAAATACCAGACATTTTACGGTGTTTACCAAAAAAGATGGTTTACCAAGCGATATTATATACGCTGCGCGTGAGGATGACGGCGGTAAACTATGGATAAGCACCAATAGCGGCCTTTCCTCTTTCGATCCGGCTAAACGGGTGTTTAAAAATTATACGGTAGAGGATGGTTT
This sequence comes from Inquilinus sp. KBS0705, assembly GCA_005938025.2. Taxonomy (NCBI): domain Bacteria; kingdom Pseudomonadati; phylum Pseudomonadota; class Alphaproteobacteria; order Rhodospirillales; family Rhodospirillaceae; genus Inquilinus; species Inquilinus sp. KBS0705. The sequence continues at coordinate 491,799 of VCCI02000001.1, forward strand.
GCAGGAGGACGAGTTTAAATCGCATTCTGCCTACAAGGGCAAATCGGGCAAGTTATATTTTGGGGGGGTAAACGGCTTTAATTCGTTTTCACCGGCCCAGGTTTTAAAACCCGAAGGTTTTTCGCCGCTGGTAATTACCGCGTTCCAACTATTTAATAAAAATGCCAATCCGGCTAAAGATGATGCCGACCCGTCGCCCTTAAAAAAGGATATCGCCAATACACAGTCTATAACGCTCGATTATAAGCAGTCGGTTATATCATTGGAGTTTGCAGCCTTAGATTACACCTCCGCCGATAAAAAGAAGTACGCCTACATATTAGAAGGTTTTGACAAAGAGTGGAACTACATTGGCGCAAGGCATACTGCTACTTACACTAATTTGCCTGCCGGTACTTATTACTTCAAGCTTAAATACCAAAATACGGCGGGTTTATGGTCGCCGGTTACAACCAGCTTGCAAATAATCACCAAACCACCCTTTTGGTTAACTTGGTGGTTTAAACTGCTTGTATTTTTACTTGTAGTAATGGTGATATACATCGTTTTCCGGATAAGGGTTAGATCCATAAAGGCACAAAAATCTATCTTAGAGAAACAGGTAGAAGACCGTACAGAGCGCCTTGCTGAGATGACAAAAGGCGAGCGTGTGTTACGTGAAGAGGCCGAAAAAGCGCGCGAAGAGGCCGAAAAGGCCAATAAGGCTAAAAGTATTTTTCTGGCTACCATGAGCCATGAGATACGCACACCAATGAATGGAGTGATGGGTATGGCCACGCTGCTGTCGAACACTCAACTGAATTTCGAGCAAAAGGAATATACCGAAACTATTAAAACCTGCGGAGATACACTGTTAAACGTAATTAATGACATTCTTGATTTCTCAAAGATAGAGTCGGGTAATATGGAGCTGGACGAGCAGGACTTTGACCTGCGTGAGTGTATTGAAGCCGTACTGGATGTATTTGCCGAAAAAGCCGCCCGCTCCAACCTGGACCTGGTGTACCAGGTTGAACATGATGTGCCATCGCAGATAATAGCAGATGCGTTCAGGTTAAGGCAGATTCTGATTAACCTGGTAGGCAACGCGGTTAAATTTACCGCCAGGGGCGAGGTGTTTATATGTGTGAAGCTAAAAAGTAATCATAATAACCGGTTCGAGTTGTTATTTGAGATACGCGACACGGGTATTGGTATACCGCCAAATAAATTAAACAAGTTGTTTAAAGCGTTCTCGCAGGTTGATTCGAGCACTACGCGCAAATATGGCGGTACAGGCCTGGGCCTGGCTATTAGCGAAAAACTGGTAGCCTTAATGGGGGGCGATATCTCGGTTAAAAGCCAGGTGGGTAGTGGTACAACTTTTTCGTTCACTATTATGGCTGATCCGGGTAAAAAGACGCAGCGCAATTATGTACACTTAAACGTTGCCGAAGTACAAAACAAACAAATATTGGTTATTGATGATAACAATACCAACCGCGATATTTTAGAAGAGCAGTTAAAGCAGTGGAGCTTTGTGCCGGTAATGGCTGCCTCGGGTGCCGAAGCTTTGGCAATATTAAATGAAAATAAAAGTATCGACCTGGTTATAACTGATATGAACATGCCCGAAATGGATGGCGTTACCTTAACTAAACAAATAAAAACAAGTAAACCATCGCTGCCTGTTATACTGCTTACATCAATGGGTAACGAGAATAGTAAACGGCATGCGCACCTGTTTGATGCAACATTGTCAAAACCGACCAAGCACCAGGTGTTATATCAGCATATCATACAGCAGCTAAAACTGAATGTAGAAGTTAAAAAGGAAGTTGAGGCCACTAAAACCCCATTCTCGGAAGACTTTGCCCTACAGTACCCGGTTAACATTTTAATAGCCGAAGATAACGCTATAAACCAAAAACTGGCCATGTACATTTTAAACAAAATGGGCTACAAGCCCGATGTTGCCGAAAATGGCCACGAAACATTGAACGCGCTGGTAAATAAAAGGTACGATATTATTTTAATGGATGTGCAAATGCCCGAAATGGACGGGTTGGAGGCAACCCGCTTTATACGGCAAAACATGGACCATCAGCCGGTTATTATAGCCATGACAGCCAATGCCCTTGCCGAAGACCGCGAACAATGCCTTGAAGCCGGCATGAACGATTACCTGAGCAAACCTTTAAAATTACAGGAGATTATGGATGCCCTTGTAAAATGGTCGACTAATAAAAAACCAGGTCAATAAATCATTGTTTATAAGGTAAAGTTGAATAACTTTACCACAATCATTATCTTAAATTATCATGCTATTTAATAAAAAGTTATTTCGCTTAGCCGGGCTGGGCCTGCTGCTTGTGTTTTTGTTATCTGCCTACAATGTTAAGGCTGCCGAAGGTTATTATTACCAAATAAAGGTATATCACCTTAAAGACAAAGCACAAGAGGATGTTTTAGACACTTATTTGAAAGATGCCTATGTGCCTGCTTTACATAAAATGGGTATTAAAAATGTGGGCGTATTTAAATCGATAGAAACAGATACGGCAAAACGTATTTATGTATTTGTTCCTTTTAAATCGTTAAAAGATCTGAACGACCTTGACCTTAAATTATATAATGCCACAGCAACCGATGCTAATAAGGCTTATATTGATGCTAACTTTAAAACCCCACCATATACAAGGGTAGAAACTATTGTTTTATCAGCATTTCGCGAGATGCTTGCCCCCGCCGTACCCAATTTAACTGCTGATAAAGCCGAGCGTATTTACGAACTGCGCAGCTACGAAAGCGCTACCGAAAAGTACTACTATAACAAAGTAAAAATGTTTAACGATGGTGACGAGGTTGGCCTGTTTAAACGCCTTGGCTTTAACGCGGTATTTTATGCCAGCGTAATTGCCGGTAGCCATATGCCAAACCTGATGTATATGACCACGTTTAATAACAAAGCTGACCGGGACAAACATTGGGAAGCTTTCTCTGCCGATGCGTACTGGAAAGAGTTATCGGGTAAGCCCGAGTACCAAAACAATGTATCGCATGCTGATATTATATTTTTGCACCCGGCAGCTTACTCAGATTTTTAATACAAATTATGAAGCGTGAAAAGCGCGATTTTGATGCAATTGTAGTTGGTTCGGGCCCAAACGGCTTGGCGGCAGCTATATTAATGCAGCAAAATGGCCTTTCTGTGCTATTGCTGGAGGCTAAGAGCGAGATAGGCGGCGGGCTGCGTTCCGCAGAGCTAACCTTGCCAGGCTTTACACACGATATTTGTTCGGCCATACATCCTTTGGCTTTGGCTTCGCCATTTTTTAAAACATTGCCATTGGCTGCACATGGCCTTACCTATTTGCAACCCGAATTTGCAGCCGCGCACCCTATGGATGGCGGAACGGCAGCTATATTAAAACAAAGCATTAAAGATACCGCGGCCTCGTTAGGCGATGATGGGTACGCCTATCACACCCTTATGCAATCGGTAGTGAACGATTGGCCGCAGATAGATGCTGATGTGTTAGGTCCCCTGCATATTCCTAAACATCCGCTTGCATTAGCCAACTTTGGTTTAAAAGCTATAACGCCTGTTACTTTTTTAGCCAAACGCTTTAAAACCGAGCCGGCAAAAGCATTGCTTGCCGGTATGGCTGCACACGCCATGCAACCCATAACCAACGTAGCTACATCGGCTATTGCGCTGGTGCTGATGGCTGCCGGGCATTTAGCAGGCTGGCCAATACCAAAAGGCGGCTCAAAAAGCATTGCCAATGCACTGGCAGCGCATTTTATAGCAATAGGCGGCAAAATAGAAACAGATACCTATATCAGATCATTAGATCAGCTACCATCGGCACATGCTGTGCTGTTTGACCTGTCGCCGCGTAATTTGCTGCAAATTGCAGGTCATAAATTCTCATCGCTGTACAAGTGGCAACTGGAACGTTATCGATATGGGATGGGCGTTTATAAAATAGACTGGGCCTTAGATGCCGCCATTCCCTTTACGGCGCCTAATGCTAAAAAAGCAGGTACTGTACATATAGGCAATACGCTAAACGAAATTAAAGTAGCTGAACAACAAACCTGGGATGGAAAGCATCCCGATAAGCCATATGTATTACTGGCACAGCAAAGTTTATATGATGCTACCCGTGCACCGGCAGGCAAACATACTGTATGGGCATATTGCCATGTGCCAAATGGCTCTACCCAAAACATGACTGATGCCATCGAAAAGCAGGTAGAGCGATTTGCACCCGGTTTCCGCGAAACGATATTGGCCCGGCATGTAATGGATTCGGTACAGATGGAAGAGTATAACCCCAATTATATCGGCGGTGATATAAACGGCGGCGTAATAGATATTGGCCAATTGTTTACCCGGCCCGCGCTGCGGTACTCGCCATACAAAACATCTGCAAAAGGAATTTATATTTGCTCGGCATCTACACCGCCGGGGGGCGGTGTACATGGCATGTGCGGCTATTACGCCGCCAAAAAGGCGTTAAAAGATGTATTTGATATTTCGGTAGATAGTTTATACCGTCAAAAATTATAAAAAGATGAAATTTAGCAACCTGTTAATTAGCGTAGTTTTTTTAATGGTAACAGCGTGCCAGCGCGGCGCTACGCAACAGCCGAGGTTAAGAACAGATACTACGCTTAGTGCTATTGTAAAGCAAAATTTTGCCTTTGCAGATGATCAGTACAAAGTGATGGGCACCCACCTGCAGGCTGATCAATTCCCCAAGGCCTACTATCCGCAAAAAAACAGGTTCGAAACCAGTAACTCGGGTTGGTGGTGCAGTGGCTTTTATCCGGGCACTTTATTGTATTTATACGAACGCTCGCACGATGCAACCCTGCTGGCCGAAGCCAACCGCATAATGGGTAGCCTGGCTAAAGAACAATTTAACACAGGCACCCACGATTTGGGATTTATGATGTATTGCAGCTTTGGAAATGCCTACAGGCTCGACCCAAAGCCGGAGTATAAACAAATATTACTCAACAGTGCCAAATCATTATCTACCCGCTTTAATCCAAAAGTGGGCTGTATAAAATCGTGGGATTCAAAGCCCTCCGATTTTTTGGTGATCATTGATAATATGATGAATCTTGAACTACTGTTTTGGGCCACCAAAGTAACCGGCGACAGTAGTTATTATAAAATAGCAGTAACCCATGCCAATACAACTATGCTTAATCACTATCGGCCTGATTACAGCTCGTATCACGTAGTTAATTACAATCCCGAAACTGGCGCTGTGCAAGAAAAGAAAACAGCTCAGGGCTACGCTAACGAGTCGGCATGGGCAAGGGGGCAGGCTTGGGGCCTGTATGGCTTTACCGTAATGTACCGCGAAACAAAGGATAAAAAATACCTGGATCAGGCAAATCACATCGCCAGGTTTCTTCTGGATAACGCAAACCTTCCCGAGGATAAGATACCTTACTGGGACTTCAATGCGCCAAATATCCCTAATGCTTTACGCGATGCCTCGGCAGGCGCCATAATGGCTTCGGCATTATTAGAACTTAGCGGCTATAACAGCCTTAAAAACGCACAGGATTACTTTTATACGGCTCAATCAATTTTAAGGTCATTATCCTCACCTGTTTACCTCAGCGCCAAGGGTGCTAATGGCGGGTTTTTATTGCAGCACAGCGTAGGTAGTTTACCGGGTAACTCCGAGGTGGATGTATCGCTAAGTTACGCCGATTATTACTTTATCGAGGCCATGAAAAGGTACGAGGCATACCCGGCTAATTAGGGCTTGCTACCTTTATCTTTATCACCAGCTTTTTTATAATGGCTTCGCTTGTACCCATGCGTATGTTGGGGCGGTGCACATCTGGAGGGAAAAATATATAAAAGCCACCGGGGGTAGCAGTGTAATATTTTCCCTTGGCATCGTATATAGCTAAATCTTTCACAGCATCATAGGGTTTAACAATAGTGGCTTTGTCTATAGCCTCAACACCTATCAACTCTTTGCCCTTTATCACATAGTGTATGTCTATATAAGTTTGGTGGTCTTCCCATTTGGCGGTATCCGCTAACTTACCGGGCGCTTCGGTTATCATGGCGTAAGCATTGTCTCCGTCTATCACATATTTGCCGGGGGCTATTTGTTCAAGGTTGCGATCGCGTAAAAAATCTATGGCTTTATCCCATACCGCTTTGTTGGCGTGGTACTGTTTGGCAAACTCCAATACATTAAGCGGTTGCCTTACGCTCAGCTTTAAACCATTTAGCCAAACACCCTCTTTTAACCATTTTTCGGCTGTTTTTTGGGTCCATACGGTTGGGGAAGTTTGTGCATTTGTTAGGTTGTTCATTATTAAAAACACAATTACTAAGCACAGGCTTTTGTATGCTGATAAATGTTTCATAGTTTAGATTATTAATTGGCCGCGCCGGTAAAGCGCCGTTTAATTAACTATAAATATAAACATTTTGCCTTGAGAGTATTACATAGTGTACACCCCGACGATTTTAAAAATTACCAAACCGCCCAAATACGCGAGCGATTTTTAATTGATAAACAGGTAGTGCCTAATCAGCTTAGCCTTACGTATACCCATTACGACAGGATGATAGTTGGCGCGGCAAACCCCGTTGATAAAAAAGTACAATTGGGCAATTACCCCAGCCTGCGTGCCGATTACTTTTTAGAGCGGCGTGAAATGGGTATTATAAACGTTGCCGGCAATGGCGAAATAACTGTTGACGGACAAGTATATCCGGTAAATAAGTTGGACTGCCTATATATTGGCAAAGGTGTTAAAGAGGTTAGCTTTATGAGTACTGACACGGCGAACCCCGCTGTGTTTTATATACTATCGGCACCTGCGCACGCTGTTTACCCAACAACGTTAATGACACATGCAGATGCAGTAAAGGTAACCACAGGCAATGCAAGCACAGCCAACCTGCGCACCATTAACAAATACATACATTTAGAAGGTATAAAAAGTTGCCAACTGGTAATGGGCCTTACCATTTTGCATGAAGGCAGCGTATGGAACACCATGCCACCGCATACCCACGACAGGCGCATGGAGGCTTATTTTTATTTCGACCTGCCTGCAGGGCAAAAAATATTTCATTACATGGGCGAGGGGCAGGAAACAAGGCATGTTTTGTTAGATAACTACGATGCCATTGTATCGCCCCCATGGAGCATACACTCGGGCAGTGGTACGGCCAGCTACAGCTTTATATGGGGTATGGCCGGCGAAAATTTAGATTACACAGACATGGATGCCCTGAGCATCAACGACATTAGGTAAAGAGTTATGACAGCAGAAAATTCATATTCATTAGCAGGTAAGGTAATAGTAGTAACCGGCGGTACAGGTATATTAGGGAACGCCTTTGTAAATGGCATTGTTGAAGCCGGGGGTACCGTAGGTATTTTGGGCCGTAACCAGCAAGTTGCCGAAGAACGCGCTAACGCGATAAACAAAAATGGCGGCAAAGCATTAGCTTTAGTAGCCGATGTAATGAACGAAGCCGAGCTGCAGGCTGCTAAAAAGCAGGTATTAGATACTTATGGCCGTTTGGATGGCCTGGTGAATGCTGCCGGTGGTAACATGCCCGATGGCGTTTTACAACCCGAAGAGGACGTTTTTAGCATTAAGCTGGAGGGCATGAAAAAAGTGGCTGACCTTAACCTTTGGGGCACATTGATACCTACCCAAATATTTGGAGAAGCTATTGCCAAAACAGGCAAGGGCAGTATTGTAAACATATCATCCATGAACTCTAAAAGCGCGGTAACCAAGGTGCTTGGGTATAATATGGGCAAGGCGGCGGTTGATTGTTATACCCAGTGGTTTGCTGTAGAACTTGCTAACCGCTATGGCGATGCGATACGCATGAATGCATTGGCGCCGGGCTTTTTCCTGACCGAGCAAAACCGCAACCTTTTAACCAAGCCCGAAGGCGGCTACACCCCGCGTGGCGAAGCAGTGATAAGGAACACCCCGTTTAAACGCTTTGGCCACCCCGATGAGTTAAAGGGCGCATTGGTATGGCTGTTGAGCGATGCCTCGGCATTTGTAACCGGCTCTATGATATGTGTGGATGGTGGGTTTTCGGTATTTAGCGGGGTATAATATGAAGCGCTTTGGCATCACCATTATTTTAGCTACTGTTTATAGCTTTACTGCAAATGCACAGGTGGTGGTTACGCTCGATTATTATTTTAATCACGAGGCGCGCAAAAACACTGCCGACCAGCCCGAGCGTTTCCATTATTTATGGGAAGATAAAAGCAATACAGGTTTTTCGGTTTTTGGCGATGCCTTTAAAAATAAGGGTGCGGTATTAAGCGCGCTGGATGTGGCACCCACGGCCGATAAGTTAAAGGGTACGGGCATATACATTATAGTTGACCCTGATACTAAAAAGGAAAGCCCCGATCCAAAATATATTAACCAGGCTGATGTAACCGAAATTGCCGCCTGGGTAAAGCAGGGTGGTGTATTGCTGCTAATGGCTAACGACAGCGCCAATGTAGAGCTGCCTCATTTTAATAAATTGGCCGCAAAGTTTGGTATGCATTTTAACAACGATATGCAAAACCATGTGGTTGATGATATGCACTTTGAGGATGGCGCGGTAGTTACTACCGGCAATGCCGTATTTGCATCGGCACAAAAGATTTTTATGAAGGATGTTTGCTCAATTACCTTAAGCGGCAATGCAAAAACTGCTTTGGTTAATAAGGCAGGCGCAACCATCATCGCGATAGCAAAATATGGCAAAGGCATGGTAATGGCCATTGGCGACCCATGGTTATATAACGAATATACCAACGGGCGCTTGCCTGCTACATTTGAAAATGATAAGGCTGCTAACGATATTGCGGCATATTTAATTAAACAGGCTAAATAATGGGTAAAGGACGTATAGAAGCATTTAGCGACGGGGTAATAGCTATCATCATCACCATAATGGTACTAGAGTTAAAGGTACCACATGATGCCAGTTTGGAAGCCTTGCAGCACCTGCTGCCTGTATTTGTAAGCTATGTGCTCAGTTTTGTTTATGTAGGTATCTACTGGAACAATCACCACCACATGTTTCACGCGGCAAAGTCTATTAACGGTGCCGTAATGTGGGCCAATATGCATTTGCTTTTCTGGCTCTCGCTGGTGCCTTTTGTAACCGCTTGGATGGGCGAGAACCATTTTGCACAATGGCCCGTTGTATGCTATGGCATAGTGCTTATTATGAATGCCATAGCCTATACAATATTAGCTAAACAGCTCATACGCCACCACGGCGAAAATTCTTTGCTGGCACATGCCTTTGGGAACGATAATAAAGGAATGGTATCAATAGGTATATATGGTACAGCAATAGTTGTTTCTTTTATACACGCTTGGATAGGCTTTGCACTATACATTGTAGTAGCTTGTATATGGTTTATACCCGATAGGCGTATCGAGCGTAAAATGATAAAGGACGAGCCGGATTATCATGGATAGTTTTTAAACTTCAAAGCGTTGGCAAGTGCGATTCCTTCCTGGGGATGGAGGGGGTAGGGGTTTAACGAAGTGCTGTCTATTGCGTAGCGTATAACCCCTCCCTGTCACTACACATGCCAACCACACCCCTCCCCGTGGGAGGGAATATTGAAAAACTTAAACACTCGCCAATTGTAGATTAACTATGGAAATAATACGTAATGGCTCGCAGCCATCGGGCAAAGGCCCCGCCGAATATTTTACCGGAACAGTACGCATAGACCCATTAGTTAACCCGCCCGAACCATCGCGCGTGGCAATGGCGCTGGTTACTTTTGAACCCGGCGCACGCACAGCCTGGCACACCCACCCGTTCGGGCAAACACTGATAGTGACCGTAGGCGCAGGCTGGGTACAGCGCGAAGGTGATGCAAGGCAAGATATTAAACAAGGCGATGTAGTGTATTTTGCACCAAACGAAAAACACTGGCATGGCGCGACCGCCACAACCGCCATGAGCCATATTGCCATACAGGAAAAACTAAACGGTTCGCCGGTTGATTGGATGGAGCATGTAACGGACGAACAGTATAACGGTTAAAAGCCGTAAGAAAGAGTTGGACATGTGCGATTCCTTTCATGGGGAAAGAGGAGGTAGGGGTTTAGGGCGTCATGTATAATGTTCAACCCTTTCATGCCAGTACGTAAATCAACCGCACCCCTACCTGGGGAAGGAATTAAGGATTATGTCAGCTCCTTCATCAGTTTATCAAAAGCTTCTTTCAATTCAGCTAATTCGATTTCCACTTTGCTTAGGCGTTCTTCCAGTTCGGATGTTGATGCGCGGCGACTTGGTTCGTCGGTGCTGTCATCTTCTATGATGGTGCCACCTAACAAATGGCGGTAACGCACCTCTTTTTGCCCCGGGCGTTTGGGTAATTGCAGTATATAAGGCATATCGCCACCGGCCAGTTTTTCCAGCATGGTATTCACTTCATCCAGGTCGTCAAACTCATATAATCGGCCCGAGTTGGTATTGATCTCGCCGGGCGTTTGTGGTCCACGCAATATCAGCAGGCATATTACAGCCACTTCTGCCGGCACTACCGGGAATACGATACCAAAGTTATGCTTATACTTTATTGCCCGGCTGCTGCCACCTGTAGCGGTAGATATTAACCCTTTGCGTTTTAAGGTATCCAGCGCCAGCATAACGGTGTTCTCATCATAATCTACCACCGGCTTGCGCGCGGTTTTTTGGTTGCAGGCGGCGGTGAGGCCGTTAAGGGTCATAGGGTAATAATCGGGTGTGGTTTTGCTTTTTTCCATCAGCGAGCCCAATACACGCAGTTCGGTATCAGATAAAACGGGTATGGTATCCATAGGAACAAATATAGTAATCCCCCAGCCCCCTAAAGGGGGAGATTGAAGTTTGTTAAATTTTTAACCATTACAACATCTCCAACCTTTATAACCGTTGCTTATCTTCGCCATAATGACAATTAGTATTTTAGGTTGCGGATGGTATGGCTTGGCGCTGGCAAAATCGCTGGTAGTAAAGGGGAATGTGGTCAAAGGTTCGACAACATCTACGGATAAGCTTGATTTACTGGCAAACGAAGGCATTCAACCATTTTTGATAGATCTGTCTGATGATAGCCAACCCAACCCTGATTTTTTTAAAGCGGATATTTTAGTAATTGCCATCCCCCCTAAAAGCAGGTCGGGCCGGGGAGCAGAGTATGTGCCTAAATTGAAGAAAGTTGTAAATGCGATAAATATAAGCAGCATCAGGAAAGTTATCCTTATTAGTTCTACAGGGGTATATGCCGACTTAAACCAGGAAGTAACAGAAGAAACCGAGCCCCAACCTAATACGCCCGGCGGCGAAGTGCTTTTGGAAGCCGAGCAGCTTTTCAAACAGCAAACAAGTTTTAAAACCACCATTATGCGCTTTGGGGGGCTAATTGGCCCCGGTCGCGACCCGGGAAGATTCTTTGCCGGTAAAAAGGATATACCTAATGGCATGGCACCGGTAAACCTTATTCATTTGGATGATTGTATAGGTATAACCGAAGCAGTAATAACAAATGATAATTTTGGATTATTGCTGAATGCGTGCTCGCCACAGCATCCTACAAAAGCTGAGTTTTACACCAAAGCCGCTGAAAGATCAGGACTTGAGCTGCCCGCGTTTTTGCCCGAATTGAAAGAATGGAAACTGGTAAATAGCGTAGTAGTGGGTAAGCTGTTAAATTACAATTACAAGGTAAATAATTAGCTAGGCTGGTTGCACTAATTACAAAATATTTAAGGGGTGGGTTTTAATGTAAGCTATTTTATGCTGAAACATTTCGGCCATTTTAGCTGCCCGCCATTTAGCTTCATCTGCCTTATCTCCGGTAAATAGCTCGTCGATAGTTTGGTTAAATAAGTTCATCCATCTATCAAAGTGTGTATGGTCTACCGGTAACTGCGCATGCGGCGGAAAGGGGCTGCCGAAGTACGTGTGATCGCCTAATAAAACGGTTTGCCAAAAACGATACATTTTCTCAAGATGTATGGGCCATTTACCTTGTATGCGCTGTTCAAATATCGGGCCGAGCAAATCGTCGGTTTGGATGCGCCGGTAAAAGGTATCAACCAACAATTTGATATCATTTAAAGCTAATATTTGTGGTTGATCGCTCATTATTGTAAAGTTACCAACTAAAAATTAACGCCCTGTTTTTAATGTAAAGCATTGCACTAAATTAACAAATCAGCCGTGGCCCTACTTTATTACAAACTGATAACTGCCGGCAGCAATATGATATATGTTTGGTACTGCCTTGCCGTTTAAATAGGCTTTTTGATTGCCAATTACCGGAAAGTGTATATCAGCGGTAGTATTAGCCGGTATTACAACGGTATATGCTACTGCATTGCCTTCGCGTTTCCAGTTTGATACGATATTGCCAAACGGCCCTTTGTGTGTTGAATTGTACTCGTTTAAGCCGCTTACAAAGTTGGGTTGCAACAATACGTTTTTAAAGCCCGGGTGCTGCTCATCAGGCTTAATGCCGCCTACACCGCTGTACAACCAAGCGCCGATATTACCAAACATAATGTGGTTCATCGAGATGTCGGACTTGGCATCTATCTTCCAATTTTCATATAAGGTAGTGGCTCCGTTTACCATCCACCAGCCCCATGATGGGTAGGTTTCCTGCGAGGCTATTTTGTAAGCAACATCGGGGTAGCCATTATCGCTTAAGGCACCTAAAATGGCCTTGCCGCCTAAAATTCCCACATCAAGGTGAAAGTTATCTGCCTCAACACGCTCCGCTAATCGTTTTGAAATTTTTGCTTTAAAGGCATCAGGCACTAATCCCCAATATAAAGGTACAGCCAACTCGGTTTGCAGGCCCTTGTTGTAATTGCCTGTTTGCTCGTTCAGATATTTGTCATTAAAGGCATTTTTAATTTTGGCTGCCAGTGCGGTGTATTTAGCAGCATCGGCTGTTTTACCCAATATTTTAGCCACTTTGGCAGCTATGGTAACATCCGCAAAATAATACGCGGTAGAGGTTACCTCGACCGGAGAAACCGACTTTACAGGTACCCAGTCACCCAGGCCCCATGTGGTTAAGCCTGTAGGGTATAGGTCGTTAATATGGTTTACGTAACGGGTTATATTCTCGTAATTGTCTTCCAGTATCCTGGTGTCGCCATAAAACAGGTAAACATTCCATGGAATAAGTGCAATGGTGCTTGTCCAGTCGGGCCCGTTACCCCATTCGTAGCCCCAGCCCGCGGTAGGAATAATGGACGGTAATGTACCATTTGGCTGCTGCTCGTCGCGGTGGTCGGCCATCCATTTTTCGTATATGGTGATGCCATCAAAGTTGTATAAGCCGGTTTCGGCGGCTATGTGTGCATCGCCGGTCCAACCATTTTTTTCGCGTTGCGGGCAATCCGTCGGGTAGCCAAAAAGGTTGCTGAGGTACGAGTTATTGGTGGCGTACCATATTTTGTTTATGGTTGTATTTGAGGTGCTCAGCTGCCCAATTGGCGGTACGTCGCTATGCATAAAGTAACCGGTAAGGCTTGCGGCAGATAACGATATCGGCTCGCTACTGGTTACCTCTACATATTGGAAGCCCTTGTAATTAAACTTCGGCATAAAGGTTTCTTCGCCATTGCCACTCAATATAAATATATCCACCTGGAAAGGGTCTTTATCATCGGTAGGGCGATAGTGCAGATCGATATTCGACAGGTCCACATGGCCATCTTTATAAAGCCGCTCGCCGTGTTTCAGGCGAATGATGGTGCCTTCTTTACCGGTGACAGTTATTTTGCTTACGCCTGATATATTACGGCCCAAGTCGAATACATAATCTTTATCATCAAATTTATTTACTGCCTTTGCGGGTATGGTTTCTACATTACGAATGGGGTGCATGGCTTGCGCCACTATGTGTTGCGATGGCGTTGGACGGTTGAAGGCAGGCTTCCATTTTTTGTCGTCGAAGTTGATCGTATTCCATCCCGGTTGCTCCAGGCGGGCGTCGTAATGTTCGGCAGTATAAATATTATTCATTACCACCGGGCTAAAGCTGGTTTTCCAATGCTCGCTGCTGCTAATGGTTTCAAAGGTGCCATCTTCATAGGTTATTCTCAGATCTAAACAAAAAGTAGGGCGGTTACGCCACGATGCCAAGTGAAAATCCCAAACTGCGGTTGATTGGTGGTTATACCAGCCATTGCCAAGCAATACCCCAATGGCATTTTTACCCGCGGCTATATTAGCGGTAACATCGTAAGTTACATATAAGGTGCGCCTGTCAAAACGGGTGTACATAGGGTCTAAACGGTGGTTGCCTATTTTTTCGCCATTAATGTATAATTCATAAAGCCCGGCAGCTGCAATGTATGCCCGCGCCGACTTTACTTTTTTGCCGGTGCCAAATGTAGTGCGGAAATAGGGGGCAGGCTTAACATTGTAGTTCTCCTCGTCGCTTATCCACATACCTTTCCAGTTGGTCATTTTCATTACACCCATTTCAAAGCTGCTAACGCCCGATACTGATGCCTTTTTGCTATCTTTATCCCAAACAACAACCTGCCAAAAGTATTTAGTATAGGCCTGCAGCGGCTTGCCCTGGTAAACTGCCAATGCATTAGCCGATAGTATTTTATTAGTATACCAGCTGTTACCCTTACCACTGCTAACTTCGGCCGAATCGGTTCCCACAATTAGCTGGTAAGCGGTTTGTTTGGCGCCTTGCCTATCATCAGCCAGCATCCATGTTAAGCGAGGGTGTGTTACATCCAGCCCTAAGGGGTTCTCTAAATATTCGGTACGTAAGTTAACAGGCTTTGCATTATTAGTCGCAAAGCCGCTTGATGTAAAGAGTATTGTTAAACTAAAAAGCAAGTTATATATAAGTCGGTTAGGGTAGTTGTTTTTCATGCTGCGCTAATATCGAAAATTGTTGACAGGGCACAAACAAAAAAGGAGGATAACGATCCTCCTTTTTTGTTTGTTTAAGCATTTATGCTATAACTTTTTTATCTCCACATTCCTGAACCAAACATCGGCACCGTGATCCTGAAGCGCTATACGGCCTTTTTTAAAGGTCCCAAAGTCTGGCCACTCTTTAAATTTGCTACCGGCTACCAGTTTTTTCCAATTATCATCCCATAAGGTGGTTGATAATACATGCTCGTTGTTAACCAATATTTCCAGCTTGCCATTATTGGCAATCACTTCTGTTTTATTCCATTCGCCGGCCGGTTTTACTACATCTTTTGAAATCGACATCAAATCGTAAAGGTCTCCTGCGCGGTGTTTGATGAGTTTGCCATCCTCATTCTCTTTATTGTCGGCAACCTGGGTTTCGGGGCCTGTCCACCAGCAATACTGGTATTTAGGGTCTTCCTTTACATAAAACAAAATGCCGCTATTCCCTGCCCTTGATATTTTCCACTCCACCTTCAGGTCAAAGTTTTCGTATTCGTCATTTGTTACAATATCGCCGCCATCGGCAGTTTGCCAATCGCCTTTATGCGATGCATCTAAGTGTAATACACCATTTTCCATTTTCCAGGCTTTGCCTATGGTGGTTTTGCCGTAAGTATGCCAGCCATTAGTGGTTTTGCCATCAAATAGGGGGGTAAATCCTTCGGCAACGGTATCTTTAGCAATGGCAACGGTATCAATATCTGTTGCGGTGCTTTTTGTTTTTGCCGAATCACAGCTACTTAAAGCTATGCCGGCAAACAGTATCAGACTTAGTTTTTTCATTTTTTTGGTGATATATTACAAATTACCTTTTTTTATCTCATTAACCGCATAAGTAGCAGCCCTTGCTGTAAGCGCCATGTATAATATAGATGGGCTTTGGTTGCCGGTGCTGGTCATACAGGCGCCATCAGTTACAAATACGTTTTTACAATGGTGCAGTTGGTTCCATTCGTTTAACATTGATGTTTTGGGATCTTTACCCATGCGTACACCACCCATTTCATGTATATCTAACCCCGGCGACTGTTTATTGTTGTACGGTTTGATGTTTTTACAACCTGCCTTCTCCAGCATATCAGCGCTTTGTGTTAAAAAATCTTTGATCATCCGCTCATCATTATCATGATACTCTACCGATGTAACCAGTAGCGGTATACCCCATTGGTCTTTCTCAGTATCGCTAAGGCGCACATGGTTGCTTTCTACAGGTACGGTTTCGCCTTGCAGGTACATAAAAACATGCCAGCCGCCCGGTTCGCTTAGGTTGTCTTTGTATTCGGCACCCACTTGCCCTTCTTCAGTTTCGGCAGGGTGCTGGTCGCGATAGGCATTAACAAAAGTGGTATAACCACCAAAAAAGTCGGTATCCTGCTTGTGCAGGTTGCGGTAATTTACCAATATTAAATCGGTAGGGTTGCGGCCATAATAGTATTTATCTAAAAAGCCATCGTGCGTAGCCGTTATAGATGCCCTGTAGTTATGGAACGCGATGTATTTACCTAATATACCGCTATCGTTACCCAGGCCGTTTGGGAAACGTTTTGATTTTGAGTTAAGCAGTATCAGGTTAGTATTAAGCGCCGACGCATTCATGAATATCACTTTAGCGTGATACTCAATTACTTCTTTAGTATTGGCATCTATCACCCTAACGCCGCTGGCTTTGCCCAGTTTTTCATCATAAATAACCGAGTGTACTACCGAATGCGGCCTGATGGTTAAATTACCGGTTTTTTTAGCCCATGGCAGGGTAGAGCTTACCGAACTAAAGTAGCCGCCAAACGGACAACCGCGCATACACATATTACGTGCCTGGCACTTGCCCCGGCCCTGATCTAAATGTATCTGCTTTGGTTCGGTTAAGTGGGCCCAGCGTGCGTGTACCAAATGCCTGTCGGTATAATTTTTTTGAAGCGATTCTTTAAGGTGAACTAAAGGGGCGTTCATCTCAAACGGTGGTAAAAATTCGCCGTCGGGCATGGCCTCAAGGCCGTCTTTATTGCCGCATATGCCTATGAATTTCTCTACGTGCGAGTACCATGGGGCCACATCCTGATAGCCTATGGGCCATTCTATACCATAACCAAAACGCTTTGGCGCGGTAAATTCAAACTCGCTCCAGCGTTGGGTGGCACGCCCCCATGTTAACGATTTGCCGCCCACCTGGTAACCACGTATCCAGTCAAAAGGCTTCTCCTGCACGTAGGGGTGGTCTTTATCTTTTATAAAAAAGTGATCGCAATCGTCGCCAAACCCGGCGGCTTTGGTAATCAGCGGGTTTTCTTTGTAAAACGCCTCGCTCATGCGTGCACGATATTTAAAGCCCCATGGCGGTGTAGTGGCAGTTGGGTAGTCTTTAATATGTTCAACATCCCGGCCACGCTCTAAAACAAGTGTTTTTAGGCCTTGTTCGCACAATTCTTTGGCAGCCCAGCCGCCGCTGATACCCGAACCTATTACAATAGCATCAAAAGTATTCGGGGCTGTATTGCCCGAATTATCAGTAGTATTTAATGACATGAAGTTTAATAATTGGTGTTATAAAGATGCAACTATTAATTCGGAAATGTAAACCGAAAGGGTTGTAATATCGGGGCTTTGGCCGCTTTTTATGTAACAATTTGCTGTTGTATTAGCCAGTATTAACGACTGCAGCGTATTAAGCCCTAGCATTTGTGCTATACAATATCCCGCGTTAAAGTTGTCGCCTGCACCTGTAGATATTTTGGGGTCGCTAATAAAAGCAGGTTGGTGACTGTAAATACCATTTGCATCCCACGCCAGTGAGGTTTGGGAGGAATGAATAATAAGCGCATTTAAGCCTAAATCAACATATAGTTGGTTGCCTATAGTTGGTAAATCATCAGACGCGGCTTGGTTTATTAGGTATTTATAAAGGATATTCGCCTCGTTGCGGTTAAGGCTTAATGTAACATGGCCGTATTTGCTAAACTGCTGTAATAGTTTAATAGCTGATAAAATAGTGTCTTTGCTACGTTTAGAGCAATCGGACAGGTCGAAAAAGAATTGTTTGGGTGGATAGGGGTTATTGCTGAATATATCATTTAAAAGCCCCTGCCAAATGTTATTGGAGTGATCCAACTCGCTCCAGTTTACCAGGCAAACCAGGTCGGTACCCGTAAATATATCCTTTAACATATTTAACCCAATGCTGCTTGTAATGGTGCCCCAGTCAGCTTTATTCAGGTCGGTCATTTGGGCCAGCATTATTTTACCGTCGGCAAACTCAATAGCATTGGTAAAACCCGGGTTGGTGAAGCTATACAATGTACAACAGGGGTGCATATCTGCAAAGGCAGGGGCAATGCCGGGTACACCAAAAGCGCCTACACAATTAACCTTGCTGCCCATTTGTGCCATCGCATTGGCCATAATGGGCATATTACCACCCAGCTTTTGCATCAACTCCTCGCTCTCTAAACTAAACCCCGAGCCGCTTTTGGCAGTTATGTAATTGCCAAATTCAGCTATGGTTTTAAAGAAAACAGCACCTTTATCCGTTTTATAGTTAACCACCTTAACAATGGCATCTATAAAACCATCAAAGCCGGCAGCTACTTTTTTGGTAGCCAACAGGCTATCTGCATTTTGCAGGCACTTCTGTATTTGCTTAAGCTGGTCTGTCATATTGCATTATGAAGCATGCTCCAACTCCGAGGCGGCGTCTTTATCTAACAGGATGATAGCCCCCGGGATGGTTTGTAGTATAGACGCAGGCACTTCGGTTGTAACACTACCTTGCAGGCTTTCGGCTATAATCGGCGCTTTTTTAGGCCCCGATGCTATTAAAACCGCTGTTTTTGCTTCTGTTAGGTGTTTTAAACCAAGCGTAATACCTTCGGTTAGTTTAGTTTCTGTGGTAAAGTATTTTTGGCCTACCTGTACGGTTATAGGGTCTAACTCCGAGCGGTGGGCATAAAGGTTAAATGGCGTTCCCGGCTCGTTAAGGCCTAAATGGCCGTTCATGCCTATGCCTACTATCATCATATCTAAACCGCCTTTGCTGCTTATAAAGGCATTCATCTTTTCGCATTCCGCATCAAGGTCGGCCGCTTTGGCATCAAACAGGGTGATGTTTTTTGGTAAAGTGTTAAGCTTGCCAAAAAAATGTGTTTTTAAATAGTATTTACAGCTGCCAACGTCGTTTTCATCCATACCAACCCATTCATCCAGGCCAATAAAAAAGCATTGGCTAAGGTCTGTTTTACCTTCATTGGCGTATTGCACTAGGTAATTCAGCATTCCGGTAGGCGAGTCGCCCGAAGGAAAGCACAGTACCGAATCGGGTTTTTTGGCTACCTGGTCGATCACCATTTGAGCTGCCGCTGCCGACATCTCGTCGTAAGTTTGATGTATAGATATTTTCATTTAACTGATTTGTTTAGTGTTAAGCCATAAGTCGACAGGTTTAGCAACTTTGGCGCTGTAGGGCAGGGCTATCTTTTTGCCGGCACCTGCCGATGCGTAAGCTGCGTATATGATTTCGAGCACCGCACGGCCGTCCTCGCCGGTTACCAGCGGGGTTTTGTTTTCGCGAACGCACTCTATAAAGTGCTTAAGCTCATGCGGATAGCCCTGGTTAAAGGCTTCCTCGAATATGGTGAAGCTCCATCCTGCAGAAGTATCGGCTTTTTCCATGGCGTAGCCATAGCCGTCGCGACTATAAGTAAGCGCCGAATTACCTTGAAAAAGGTCGGCGTATACTACTCCACCGGTACCGTATATCTCGCATCGGTCGTCCATACCGCCGTGTTTGGCCCAGCTGCTTTCGGCAACGCAGGTAACACCGTTCTCAAACTCTACTATCACCACCGCATTGTCTTCGCCTTGGGTGCGCCCCTGGTGTAAAACGGTACTCATGGTGGCGTAAACGTCCTTTACCTTAGCATGATCCAGCATCCAGCGGAACCAGCCGAGGGCATGACAACCCATATCCATAATTACCCCACCGCCGGCCAGGTTAATGTCGTAAAACCAGTCTGTATGCGGCCCTGAGTGCTTTTCGGCCTGTTTTAACATATACACATCGCCTACGGCACCCTCTTTAACTAACTGGCGCGCACGCTCGTATTTAGGCGCAAAGCACAGCTCCTCGGCGTACATCAGCTTAACATTGTTTTGCTTGCATACGGCTATCATTTCGTCGGCTTCCTCTAAGGTAACGGCCAGTGGTTTTTCAATAATAATGTGTTTTTTGGCATTGGCGGCTTTTATACAGGTGCTGGCGTGCAGGTAGTTAGGTACACAAATATCTATTACCTCGCAGTCGGTTTGGGCCAAAAGCTGGTCTACATCGCTGAACCACTGGGAAATATGGTATTTATCGGCAAATGCCTTTGCCTTATCAATATTACGGGCATATACGGCCACTACCTCTACCTCGGGTACAAAGCGGTGGTACGATTCGAGGTGAATATCGGATATATAGCCTGCGCCAAGTATGGCTACTTTGGTTTTGGTCATTGGTGTGAGATTGTATTTTTAGTATGATAGTTGGTGGCTAAAAATACAATAAAATGTAAAACTTAGCGGGTGATGATGCCCAATTTTTAATAAGACATTCCCATGATGGTTTTAAATGTAACAATGTTGCATTTACTTGTATATTTGCACTATGATACCTTCTAAAAAAGCCGTTAAGTGGGATAGCATAGGCATGACAGCATCAACCCTGTGTGCTATACATTGTGCCGCTGTGCCCATTTTTTTCACCAGTTTGCCGCTTTTGGGGTTAGAGTTTTTAGCTAACCCGTGGGTAGAGTGGATAATGATCATACTGGCGCTGGTGGTAGGTTTATCATCAATAGTTACCTCGTATTTTAGGGTACACCATAAGGTATTACCTTTAGCCATGCTGATAGCGGGATTTTTGACCATTATTATAGGCCACTTATTCATTACCGGCTGGATAGAGGCCATTGTGGTGCCTGCAGGCGGATTAATGATAGCCACTGCACACTTTATCAATTATAAATATGCAGGTACCTGCCGGGCAGGCGATAGTTTTTTTCACGTAAAGCACTCGCACGACGGGCATACACATTAAACTGATTAAACAAAAATGGCACATAGCAAGCATAATTACCACTTTGAGGACCTGCTGGATAAGCATCAGCTTAAAAAAACACCACCACGCTTAAGGGTGTTATCTATGATGTACTCAAAAAATACCGCCACATCGCAACCCGACCTGGAGAGCCTGATGCACGATATTGACCGGGTTACCCTGTACCGTATACTAAATGTGTTTGAAGAAAAGGGCATCATCCATAAGGTGTTTGACCTAAATGGTACGGCCAATTATGCCATTTGCCAGGCCGACTGCGAGGCTAACCACCACCACGACGAGCACCTGCATTTTAACTGTACGGCTTGTGAAAACGTTTACTGCCTTAACGATTTAAGCATGCCTCATTTAACTATGCCGCAAGGCTTTAAAGCTGATGGTTTTACTATATATGCAAGGGGTATATGCCCAAAATGTAATAAAAAGGCGACGGCAGCCAAAGTTTAAATGCAACTAAATTGCTTTTTGTTTAGCTATAGGTACATTACACACCCCGCTATAAATTTTTCCATTTTTTTGCGTTTTTTTGTTTTCGCCCGCATAAAAATTACGCGAAATTGCTTGGTAGGGTACTAACTAATATAACATAATTAATCTATTATTAATTAAATCAGTCTATAAAAATTAGCAGGATGATATATCATATCGGGCAAAATTACGTTTCAAGAATTTTCGTTAATATATAAATGGATCCAAAATATTTTAAGCTGTTATTTTTAAGCTGCACCCTTTCACTATATTGTTTACTGTGCTCGTTTACGCCGGCGGTTGATACGGTTAAAAACCCCGGCTTCACCATTAAAAACATCATTATAGATGCAGGGCATGGCGGCAAGGATGGTGGCGCGCACGGCGCATACTCTGCCGAAAAGAATGTAACCCTTGCCATAGCCCAAAAACTACAGGCAGCTATACAAAGCCAGATAAAGGACGTAAGCACGGTAATGACCCGTACCGACGATACCTTTATAGAGTTAAACCGCCGGTCGGCTATTGCTAATCAAAATAAGGGCAACCTGTTCATATCTATACATTGTAACTCATCTGCCGAGGGTAATGCCTACCGGGCGCACAAGCAAAGCGGGGTTATGCTGCTGGTGTATGGTTTGCACAGGGTGAAAGAGCAATTGGAGGCCATGCGCGAGAACGCGTCTATCTTTCAGGAAAAAGACTATAAAGAAAACTACGAGGCCTATGACGATGCCGACCCGTCGAACGTGATCATACTGAACGCCTTTACCCAAAAGTACCGTAAGCAAAGCATCCTGTTTGGCGAACACCTTAACCGGGAATTTACCGAAACAGACGGCCGCGAAACATTAGGCGTAAGAGAGCAGGGGCTTTACGTATTGGCTAATAGCGCCATGCCCGCCGTTTTAATAGAAACAGGCTTTATCAACAACCCCGAAGAGGAAGATTTTTTAAACTCCGAAGCAGGGCAGCAGCAAATTGTACAATCCATCATTAGGGCAATACAAAGTTACAGGGTGGCAATAAGTGTGCAGTAGTTGATTGGCAGTTGGTTTTAGCATGTCATTTCGAACGACGGAATAGGAGAAATCCTGTTTGATATGCAAAGTTCACCACCTGTCACTCGAACAAGATTTCTCCCTATGGTCGAAATGACAAGGTGTAAAATAGGTTGTCATTTCGAACGACAGAGGAGGAGAAATCCTGTTCATCATGCAAAGCCCGCAACCTGTCATTCGAACAAGATTTCTCCCTGCGGTCGAAATGACACGGTGTCAAATTGGGTGTCAAATAAACCGGCTACAGGTTAATTACTTATATTTTCTTAAAAAGGCATACATTAGGGGCAATGGATATTTTACACACCCTGCTGGGCGACGATATTAAGGCCGGTTTACTTATCATACTGAATTTGATAGTGATAGAGAGCCTTTTATCGGTAGATAATGCTGCCGTGCTGGCTACTATGGTGCTCGATCTGCCGCCCAAAGAGCGCAAGCGCGCGCTGCGGTATGGCATCATAGGCGCTTATGTGCTGCGTGGGGTGTGCCTGTTGCTGGCATCGTGGCTGGTAAAAATATGGTGGTTAAAACCCTTGGGCGGTTTTTACCTGATGTACCTGGCTATTAACTACTTTGTAATAAAGGCTAAAAATAACAATGCGCACGAGGGTGAACAGGTAGATAAAAAGAAAAGCAAATTTTACCAGTGGACAGTAGGCACCATAGGTACTTTTTGGGCAACAGTAGCCCTGGTAGAGCTGATGGACCTTGCCTTTTCGATAGATAACGTATTTGCCGCCGTTGCCTTTACCGATCATATATTTTTAATTTACACCGGTGTATTTATAGGTATACTGGCTATGCGTTTTGTAGCCCAGGCCTTTGTAAAGCTGATGGAGAAGTTTACCTTTTTAGAAGGGGTTGCTTTTGTGGTGATAGGCGTGCTGGGCTTCAAATTAAGCGCATCGTTATATACCCACTTTTACGAGGGTACGCCATTTGCTAATTTATTGGATAGTGAAAAAACAGATATGGCCGTATCGGTATTTACCGTAGCCGTATTTATTATCCCGGTATTAACATCCTTGTTATTTAATTTCCCTAAAAAGCACAAGTCTAAAAGCTAATACGGCAATCAATCATCATGAATAAACTCATCGCATCCATTTTTGGTATTGGTTACATAAAGGGTGGGGGCACGTTGGCCGCCATAGTTACCTGCCTGGGTTTATATTTGCTTTGGCTGTTACCCGGTATGCAAAACCCGCTGTATTTGCCCATTATAACCATAATAATTACCCTGTTAGGTATTTACGTTGGCAACCAGGTAGAGGCCGCATGGGGTAAAGATAGCTATCGTGTGGTGATAGACGAGGTTGCCGGTATGCTGGTTACTATGCTTTTTATCCCCACAGGTAACCTGTATTATTTGCTGGCTGGGCTCGTGCTGTTCAGGTTTTTTGATATTGTAAAACCCCTGTATATCCGCAAAATGGAAGCCCTTCCGGCGGGTACAGGTGTTATGATGGATGATATATTGGCCGGTGTATACGCTAATATTATATTACAGATAATAGTACATTTTACTAAAGTGTAGTAAGCTATTTAAGTATTAAATATCTGTAGATCTGCATTTCACTCCTCGTCTGTTTAAAATAGCTTAATTCTGAGTTAACTGATTCACTGCTTGTTACAAAATTATTTATTAACGATAGTGGCGTAATATTTTCGCTGATTATTTTTAATAAGCATAGCTGATATAAATATTAGATTTATATTTATACTGTTTCCCAACTGCCCCTGATTAATTTAAACTAATTATTAAACTCAAATTTTCCGATGGAAAAACTTTACCCTTTTGGTTTTATTGGCCATGCTGCATTTTTGCTATTTGCCGGGCGTAAAAAGCAATTTGCACGTACCACCGTGCTTAGCGTAATTGCCGTTTTTTGTTTAGCACCTGCATCATTTGCCGTTAAAGGCAAAAATACAGCGCCTGCTTTTGCACCTACCCAATCGCAAACCATTACTTTTGCCGCACCGGCTGCAAAAACATATGGCAATGCCGATTTTTTATTGGGTGCTACGGCGTCATCCAAACTAGCAGTTAGTTATACCAGCAGCAATACGGCTATAGCTACCATTGTAAGCGGTAAAGTGCATATTATTAAGGCGGGTACTGTAACCATTACAGCTACACAGGCAGGTAATACCACCTTTAAACCTGCGCCAGCGGTAGCCCGTACGTTAACAATTAACAAAGCGGCGCTAAGCATAATTGCCGATAACAAAACAAAAATATATGGCGCGCCAATGCCTGTGCTTACCGCCACCTATTTTGGTTTTGTAAATGGCGATGATAAAAACGACCTTACCACGCTGCCCAAATTAAGCACAACAATAACCGCCACCTCGCATGTAATAACCAGTGCGCCCATTAGTATAAGCGGCGCTGTAGCTGCTAACTATAACATTACCTATAAACAAGGTGTAATTGCGGTAACCCCGGCTAACTTAACCATAACTGCCGATGGTAAAACAAAGGTTTATGGCGCGGCATTACCGGCTTTAACGGTAACATACAATGGTTTTGTAAACGGTGATAAAGATATAGCTACAAAGCCTAAACTTTTTACCAACGTAACAGCGGCATCGCATGTGGTAGGCAGTTACTTTATTGCCCCAAGCGGCGCAGCCGATCCTGATTATTTAATTACCTATGTTAATGGTAAATTTACTATAACCCCTGCTTTTTTAACCGTTACCGCCGATAACAAAACAAAAGTTTACGGCACCGCAAACCCTGTGTTAACTGCAATTTACACCGGGTTTGTTAATGGCGATAACCAGGATGTGCTAACCAAAAGGCCGACCCTTTCTACTACGGCGACAACATCATCGCATGTAAACACCGGGTATCTGATCACTGCCACAGGTGCTTCTGATGAAGATTACAGCTTTATTTATAAAGCCGGTTTATTATCAATAACGCCTGCCAAGCTGGTAATTGATGCTGACGATAAATCAAAAACAGTAGGCGCTGCAAACCCTGCATTAACCGTAACCTACACGGGATTTGTAAACGGCGACAACAGCCTTACTACACAGCCAAACATAAAAACTACCGCTACCACCACATCAGCGGTAGGTACTTATCCGATAACAGCAAGCGACGCGTTTGATACCGACTATACCATTACTTATACGGCGGGTGTATTAACGGTAAAGGCACTGCCGTTCGCGTTTCCTGATATCCCGCCGGTAACCTATGGCGTTGCCGATTTTTTGCCTGGAGCAACCAGTGGCTCGCCTATCACTTATTCATCAAGCAACCCCGATGTCGCTTCTATAACCGAGGCTAAGAAGATACACGTAAGCCATGCCGGAACCGTAAACATAACGGCAAAAAGCGGCGATAAAACATTGATCCAAACCTTAGTTATAAACAAGGCGCTTATTACCGTTACCGGTGGTAATGCCACCAATGTATATGGTGCAAATTTAACACCGTTCCCAACCATTACGTACACGGGTTTTGTTAACGGCGAAACAAGGGAAAATATTGGCGCGGCAAAAATTACAGTGCCTATAAATGCCACATCGCCGGTAGGTACTTATCCTTATACACCTTTTGATGCATCATCATCAAACTATACATTTAAATATGTAGCGGGTGCCTATACTGTAACTAAGGCACCGTTAAATATATCGGTAGGTAGTTTAACTATTGTAAAAGGTAGCACTATACCCACCATCGCCTTTAATTATGATGGGTTCAGGAATGATGATAATGCCGATGATCTATCGCAAAAGCCAAAAGCTACTTATAGCTTTACATCTTCATCGCCGGCCGGCATATATGATATTACAGTAAGTGGGGCCTTAGCCACAAACTATAGCATTACCTATACCAAAGGCACCATGACAATTACCAACCCTATTCTGGTGCCGGTAATTACTTATGGTGCGCAGGGCGTGTTTACTTTAGGCACGCCGGGTACAATTGCGGCGCCAACGGTAACCGTAGCCACTATACCGGCTGTTGCCAAAACAGTAACCACTATAGCCGGTACGGGTAGCGCAGGTTCTGCCAACGGAACAGGTACAGCAGCCAGTTTTAACTTTCAATATCAAAACATGATGGCGGTTGATAAAAACGGTAACATGTATATAGCCGACCAGGGTAACTACCGCATACGTAAAATGACATCGGCAGGTGTGGTAACCAATTTTGTAGGCAATGGTACAGACGGCGACATTAACGCTACAGGCACAGCTGCCAGTATTGGCTTTATATATGGCATGGTTACCGATAACGACGGCAACCTGTACGTATCAGACTACGAACACTATAAGATCAAAAAAATAACCCCTGCGGGTGTGGTAACTACCTTAGCAGGCAGCGGTGTACAGGGTACAACAGATGGTACCGGCAGCGCGGCAAGCTTTTTTTACACTACCGATTTAACCATTGACGCTTCGGGCAACCTGTTTACGCTTGATCATAATTACAACACAGGTGTTGGTATCATCAGAAGAATAACTAAGGCAGGCGTCGTAACCACGTATTTTACCGACGCCCTTTTAAGCAATACCGAAAACCTTGTTGTTGATAAGGCAGGCAATTTTTACACATCAGGATACGATTACGTTATTCAAAAGATTCAGCCGGATGGAATAATTAAAAACTTTGTTGGCGATGGCACAAACGGCACTACAGACGGTACCGGTGTTGCCGCAAAGATTACTATTAGCCAGGGCGGTATGGACATTGATAAGTACGGCGATATTTACTTTACCGATTTAGGTGCACACGCCATACGCCGTATAACCCCGGCAGGTGTGGTAACCACTGTAGTGGGCACAGGTGCAATAGGCTCAACAGATGGTACGCTTAATATAGCTACTCTTGATACTCCTGTAGATGTAGTTTTTGATGTTTTAGGTAACATGTACATAGCCGACGGGCTAAAGCAAACCATTCGCGCTGTTAACGCGGGCGGTTTTATCATATTACCAAAACTGCCTGCCGGTTTGGTATTTAATTCGGCTACGGGGGCGGTTAGCGGTACACCGCAGGCCACCACGGGCGGCGCTTTATTTAAAGTTACAGGCTTTGGTGCTGATGCTTACGGTACTGCTACTTTAAGCCTAAAGATCAATAACATAGCCGCACCCGGTATATCTTACCCGGAAAGCAGCTATACGGTTAAAGAAGGCGAAAGCGCATCGGGTATAGTGCCAACTATTACCGGCCAGGCCTTTAACGGCGATAATTCGTTTCAAAATGTGGCAAGCATATTTGCCGGTACCGGTGCCAAAGGTAAAAACGATGGAGCGGGCAACCTGGCCATATTTAACTATGCAAACGGTAAGGCAGCGGCAGACCGTAGCGGTAATGTTTTTGTAGCCGACCAACTGAATAATTGCATTCGTAAGGTAGACCGTAACGGCTTTGTAAGTACGTTTGCGGGCTCGGCAACAGGCGAGGCTGGTTTTGCCGACGGTTCAGGTAATTCGGCGCTATTTAACGCCCCTACAGGTATTGCGGTAGATTTGAGTGGAAACGTTTATGTGGCCGATACAAAAAACAACCGTATACGTAAAATTACATCTAATGGCGTGGTGACCACACTGGCCGGTAATGGTACAGCAGTAAACAGTTCAGATGGGCCGGTATCGGCGGCTACTTTTGCCAGCCCGAGAATAATTACTATTGATAACAGCAGCTCGCTGTATATTGTTGACCCGGTAGTGGGTAGTATAAGGCAGTTTTCTACATCCGGCGCAGGCTCCGTATCAACCCGCGTAACCAGTAATGATATTAAAGTAGTAACTGCAATTGCTGTTGACCCGTTGGGTAACATCTTTACGGCAGGGAGCGATAACGTTATCCGTAAAATAACAGTAGTTAATGCTGTGGGCACGTTTGCCGGGTCAAAAAATCAGGCGGGCTATGTTGATGGGCTTAGCGGCGGGGCACGGTTTAATAAACCGGTAGGTATAACTGTTGACGCCAACTATAATGTTTTTGTAGCTGATTCGGCCAACAACCGTATACGGATGATCACTTCCGGTGGGCAGGCAAGTACTTACGCCGGCAACGGCACTGCCGAAACAGGTAGTGGTGTAGCAACAAGCGCGGCATTTAATGGCCCAATGGCTGTTACCAACTACAACGGTAACGTTTATGTGTTAGATAAAAGCACTACCGTGCGCAAGATCGCACAGTCGGGCCTTAGCATACAGCCTTCACTATCTGCAGGTTTAAGCTTTAATTATTATACAGGTGTTATATCGGGTACGCCAACATCGGTAACTAATAATTACTACACAGTTACTGCATACAACGCGGGTGGTACCAGTGTAACAAATGTTAGTATAACAACCACCAACTCGTCTGCCGATACTGCCCGTATATACACCATAGCAGGTACAGGTACCAAAGGTACATCGGGAGATGGCGGTGCGGCAATAGCTGCGGATATAAGTTCCCCATACGCTATGGCTAAAGACGAAAGTGGTAATATTTATTTTACTACCGACAATAATCAAATACGTAAGATAGATTACATCACTAAAAAAATAAGCACCGTAGCAGGTACCGGCGAAAGCGGTTTTGATGGCGACGGCGGCCCGGCAACAGGCGCTAAATTTAATTTGGGCCTTACTGCTTTAGCCTTTGATATTAACGGCAATCTTTATGTAAGCGATAATAATAATAACCGCATACGTAGGATAGACAGCGAAACTCAAGTGGTAACAACCGTTGTAGGTACAGGCGTAGGCGGCCTTTCGGCAGATGGTACAAGCGCCGACGTGGCGACAATATCAGGTCCGACAGGTTTAGCGTTCGATTTGGCGGGAGCGCTGTACTTTTCAGACTCGAATAACGCCCTTATACGCAAGGTAGACGCTGAAACGAAGTTAATTACCACTATAGCAGGTGGTGGTAATAGCACAGCAGATGGTACAAACGCCTTGCAATACAAGTTAAGCTATGTAGAAAGGTTTGTAATTGACCATAACAACAATATCATTATTGCCGACGAAGACGGAGCAAAAGTATTAAAGCTGAACGCAGAGACTAATACCATATCGCGAATTGCAGGTACTGGCAAGTATGATTACAGCGGTGATGGCGGCCTGGCAACAAGCGCGGCATTGCGCGGCCCAATGGGTATAGCCATAGATGCTGAAAACAATATTTACATAACCGATCAGCCTGTGAGTGTTATACGTAAAATAGACCACGAAACAGGTATGATAAGCACTGTAAGCGGCCTGGGCTATGGTGAATACAGCGGCGATGGCGGCTATGCAACAGAAGCAGGTATTAACTTTATTACCGATATATTGGTGGATAATTTTGGCCATATATTGGTTGACGATTACAGCAACAACCGTATACGCAGGATAGGCGGCGATAAAGATAAAGCGGTAACCAATATCACTTTTGCCGAGATACCTGCCAAAACATACGGCGATGCAGATTTTTCGCCGGAGGTTAATAATGATTCGGGTTTACCAATGGTGCTTAGGAGCAGCAACGAAAACGTAGCTACTGTAGCCGATGGTATTATACATGTTGTAGGCGCGGGTACTACTACTATTACAGTAACTGCAACCGGTGATGATAATGCAACCGGTGCAGTGGCAAGCCAATTACTAACGGTGAATAAAGCAACTATTACGGCTAAAACGTTCAATGCGAAAAGGATGCCAGATCAGCAAAACCCAGTATTTTTTATATCGTATTCAGGTTTTGTAAATGACGAGAGTGAATTTGTTTTTATCACCGCCCCTGTTGCAACTACTGATGCTCTACTACATTCCCCTGCGGGTCAATACACTATAACAGCAAGCGGTGGAGAGGCAGATAATTACGATTTTATATATGAACCAAGCATATTAACAATAGAGTCGGCAGATATGAATGATGAGTCATCAATTAAGCCTCTATCTCTTAGTAAACCGATTGACAATGTCTTAGACCAATCAATTGATCCTAAGGTAAGCGGGGCACTTTCGCCAAATGGCGATGGCATAAACGATGTATTAACCATAGCCAACATACAAAATTACCCGCAAAATAAATTGATGCTGGTAAACCGCAATGGCGATAAGGTATTTGAATTAGACGGTTACGATAACAACAGTAAAGTATTTGACGGGCACTCTAACCTTACCCGCAAATTGCTGGCATCGGGTACTTATTTTTACACTTTAGCGTATAAGCAAAAGGGTATTGTTAAGCATAAAACAGGTTACGTACTTATCAAATAATAATACTTAATAACCAAAGCAGGGGTATAAAAAGCAAGCTTAAGCGTTTGCTTTTTATACCCCTTTTTATTGCTGTCAATGCAGGCATTGCAATCAATTATAAATTTTTATATTTAGCTGCCCTACATTATAACCATCTAAAAAAAGTAATATTAAAATGCCAACGCCGGAAATTGAGTACAAACGCGAATTTTCGCTTAATGCCGATGAATTTATTGACGTGTTAAGCCGCAGCACCCTTGCCGAGCGCCGCCCGGTTAACAATCCCGAGCGCATTAAGGAAATGTGCCAAAACGCTAATTTAATTGTTACCGCCCGCCACAATGGTAAACTGGTAGGTATTGCCCGCTCGTTAAGCGATTTTGCCTTTTGCACCTACCTGTCAGACTTGGCGGTAGACGAGGCATACCAAAAGCAAGGTATAGGTGTAAGGCTTATCCGCGAAACTAAGTTGCAAGCACCACAGGCAAAACTAATATTGCTGGCCGCGCCCAAAGCACAGGCCTATTACCCTAAAACAGGTATGGAGCAGTTTAGCTATTGCTTTTTACTGGATGATGTAAATAAGCTAATCATCAAATAAAACTAACCCGGTTTAAACCAACGGCACGATGAAGAATTTTTTGGATGACGACTTTTTGTTGGGATCGGCCACGGCTGCACGCCTTTATTACGATTTTGCTGAAGACCTGCCTATTATAGATTACCACTGCCACCTGCCGCCCGAGCAAATTGCCGGTAATATTAATTTTGCCAATATTACCCAGGCATGGTTATACGGCGACCATTACAAATGGCGGGCCATGCGCGCCAATGGTATAAACGAAAGCTATATTACCGGTGGCAAAAGCGATGAAGAAAAGTTTGAGCAATGGGCGCTAACCGTGCCTTACACGCTGCGTAACCCCCTTTACCATTGGACACACCTGGAGCTTAGGCGATATTTTGGCATAAAAGACCGCCTTAACGAGGGTACAGGGCCATTTATTTATGAAGATTGCTCGGCACAATTGCAGCGGCCAGAGTTTTCGGTGCGGGGCCTTATCAAAAAAATGAATGTAGAAACCATTTGTACTACAGACGACCCGCTGGATAGCCTGGAGCATCACGATCAGATAAAAAAGAGCGCCACGGGTTTAAAAGTGCTGCCGGCTTTCAGGCCCGATAAGGCCATGAACGCTGATGATGTAACCGCGCTTAACCTGTACATAAACAAATTAGAGGAGTTAAACGACAGCAGTATAGAAAGCTACGACGCCTACCTTAACGCTTTAAAAAGACGGCATACTTTTTTTGCGGCTAACGGCTGTACGGTATCTGACCACGGCCTGGAGCATATTTATGCGGAAGATTATACCGACGAAGAGATAAAGGCCATTTTTATAAAGATAAGGGAGGGTAAGCCGCTATTGCGGAATGAGTTACTAAAGTTTAAATCGGCTATGCTTTTTCAGTTTGCTACGTGGAACAGTGAGAAGGGCTGGGTGCAGCAATTTCACCTGGGTGCGCTGCGCAATAACAATACGCGCCTTTTAAGCAAGTTAGGCCCCGATACCGGTTTCGATTCTATTGGCGATTTTAGCCAGGCAAGGGCATTGTCTAAATTTTTAAATAAGCTTGATGCGGATGACCGCCTGGCCAAAACCATTATTTACAACCTAAACCCGGCCGATAACGAAGTGATAGCCTCGATGATAGGCAATTTTAACGATGGTTCGGTAGCCGGTAAAATACAGTATGGGTCGGCGTGGTGGTTTTTAGATCAAAAGGATGGCATGACCCGGCAGATCAATGCCCTGTCGAACATGGGGCTTTTAAGTCGCTTTGTAGGCATGCTTACCGATTCGCGAAGCTTCTTGTCGTTCCCGCGGCACGAGTACTTTAGGCGGCTACTTTGCAACCTGTTTGCGCAAGATATTGAGAACGGCGAACTCCCCAACGACCCCGAATGGACCGGCAAAGTAATACAGGATATTTGCTACTACAATGCCAAAAGCTATTTTAGGTTTTAACAAAAAGGCCTCCCGAATGGGGAGGCCTTTTTGTTAGTATTTAATAAGGAAAAAACCTGTTAACTGTTTCGCCTCGTTGTTTCCGTCTTTATATTCCAGCACATAATAATAAGTGCCGGGTTTTTGCATTGCCCGGTTTTTGGTAGAATGTCCGTCAAACACTCTGTTTTGGTTATTATATCCCACAACATTATAAACAGTATTACCATTTACATCCATAATGTTAACCCGGTTATCAGGATAGTTACCTATACCTTCAATATTTAACACATCGTTAACGCCATCACCATTGGGCGACATGGCTTTGCTTACTATTAACGTTTTAGATGCGGTGATATTCGACGCAGCAGATACTGTTAATTCGCCGGTAACATAATTAAACGCATAATTAGTACTTACTGCGCCGCTTACGGTTATAGGATATACACCCGGCTCAGACGAGGCTGTGGCAGTGGTGGTTAATTTGGGCTGGGTTACCAGCTTGGTTTTATCATCGTTATTAACAAAGCCGGTAATAGTAGTGGTTAATATCGGGTTCTCATCGCCTGCTTTTTTGGTTTTATTATCAGCTTTTATGGTAAGCGTGGCCTTGTTTATAGTAAATATGGTTGTTTTAACAATAGATGGTGCATATACAGCATTACCTGTTTGCTGTACCGAAAGATGTATTAATCCTGCTGATACGATATGTAATTTGCCGTTTACTATGGTTGCTATATGCTCATCAGAACTGTGAAATGTTAAAGGCAAGCCCGACGATGTAGTTGCTGCTATAAAATCTGCATGGCCATAGTTTATTGCATTGGTTATAAATTTAATAGTTTGAATCAACTTTGGTTTAGTTAGCTTAACCGTGTATGCTTTTTTAGTTTTCGCATCTTTTGATGTAACTAAAATAGTAATTGTATTAAATCCTGGCACTAACAAGAAATTGCATGTGTTGCCTTTATAAAGAGTTCCATTTATAGTAACGACAGAAGACGAATCGCTTGGTGTATAGGTGATAGTTGTTGTTTTAATATAGTCTGCTACAGATGAGGAATAATTTATTATATCTGTGTCAAATAAGGGGTTAAGTTTAACCTGGCTAAATGTTAATGATGCCAAATTTGCGTTGCTTCCGGCGTCTTTTTTAATATTTACAGTATAGGTTTTAGTAGTGCCATCGGTACCGGTAACAATCGTATTAATAGTGTTGTTGCCCACAGTTAAAGGTATAATTGCCGACGGCTTGCCCGATACTACAGCAATTCCGTTTACCTTTATGGTGCTGGTTTTGGCCCATGCCGTTGGTGTTATAGTAATGCCAGAAACAGAATTGCCAATTTGCAATGTGTAATTGGTGATTCTATAATCAAAAGCTGGTTTTAAGTTTCCGGCATCCAAAACCAATGCCGACAGCCTTGTATCAGAAGCCACTTTGATACTCACCGTTGCCTTTACATTGCCACCACTATTGTAAGCGGTAACGGTATAGTTTTTTGCCGGACTTATCGTGGTTGGTTTACCTCCAATAACGCCTGTTTGGTTATTAATAGTGATGCCTGGCGGCAATGCTGGTGTTATGTAATACCCGCCCGAAAGTGTGTACTTTACAACAGTTCCGTCATATGCCCTGGTTACATAAAGGTTGTCTTCTTTATCAACAAAAATATTTGTTGGGTTAATAAGGCCGCTTACAACAGTAACAGGCTTTTTGCCTTGTGCTATTTTTAGTATTGCTGCGTTAGCCAAATCTAAAACAAATAGGTTGCCGGAAGCATCTACTGTCATATTACCAGGCCTAACAATAGTAGTTGTTAACATGGTTTTAGTTGTACTTCCTGCAGCTATTTTGGCTACATAGTGATCATTAGGGTTTGCTACGTATAAATTGCCTGCTGCATCTACTGTACCAACAATATCATATACATTTATATTTAGATTGGTTTTAGTGCCATTTTTAGCCACTTTAACTACTCCATAAATACCGGCATCAAATACATATAAATTACCTACGCCATCAATTGCTACTCCATTAGGATACTTGAAGTTTTTTGCCACAGTATCCGGCTTTACTGTGCCCGAATGATATTTTAGCAGGGCGGTTTTATTCGTAATGTCAGTCATGTAAACATTACCGGCAGCATCTACAGCAATGGGGTCTGCTGATAGGGTGGGTAACCCTGTAGCCCAAACAACAGCTTTAGTTTGGCCGAGGGCCACTTTTTTTATATTTAAAGAGGTGCCCGAATCGCTTATATACATGTTACCCGATGCATCCATAGTAAGTGCCCTTGGGGTGTTAAAACCGGTAGCGAAAATTTTAGGTGTGGCACTATAACCTGGCTCGGCTATATTTTGGGCAGTAGGTATAAGGTTATCTATAGTTTCGGTTACAGTAAAAGTATTAGGGCCCGTATAGCTTAAGACAGGCTTTGGGGGGAGCGCAATAGCCATAGTTAATTTAGTAGAGCTACTGCCGCCGTTATTATAGGCTGTAATGGTATAAGTTGCTGTGCCGCCTTCTAAAGGTGTGCCACTTATAGTACCGCTAGGGCTGTGGAAGTATAAACCCTGTGGTAATGCAGGGCTTATGCTATAGCCGTTTGTACTTGCTTTTCTAATTCCGGTTTGGCCGTCGGTTATGTATAAGTTGCCTTTTCTATCGGTGGTGATGCCACTTAAAAAACTACTAGTTACAGCAAAAAGATTGACTACACCAGCAGAGGTGATTTTTTTAATTACATTATTGGCAGATTGTGTTACAAATATATTACCTAAAGCATCTACAGTAATGTTATTAGGCCAAGTTAAATTGTCAGCAATCAAAGATATTTTATTGGTCTTGACGTCAAGCTTTTTTAACTCATATACTGTATTGCCTGCAGATGCTATGATATACAAGTTGCCTGAAGGATCGGATGTTAAAGCTGTTATCCAAGAGAACTTACCAATTGATTTCATTGAACCATTGGTAAGGGATATTTTTTCGAGTTCGCCCTTTATATTGTCAGAAACATATACATTTCCTGCGCCATCGGCAGCTATGGCACTGGGCGCTTTTAAACCGGTTTTTATATACGTAATTGCATTATTGGCCGCGGCTACACAGGTAATGGTGCCATCGCCGCTGGCCAGTTGTATTGAATAAGCGTTGCCAAGCGGATCGGTTGTTATAAGCCCAGATTGGTATTTTTTTTCGGACGCCAAATTGGTGATGCTGCCGTCTGGAGCGCTGACTTTTTGTATCAAGGAACTTTGGGCGTTTTCAACATAAATATTACCAAACGCATCAGCAGCAATATCTGTAGGGGTACTAAGGCCAGTTGCATAGGGTTGTAAATCGCCATACATAATGGCAGGTACACTGCCGCCCGTGTTTATTGGTTTTATAGGTGTAATAGGGGTGCCCACAGCGTATCTTTTTATTGGGTCGCTATAGCTTATTGCAGGTGCGGCCGTTGCCCGCACAACTGTTAATTTGTAAATCGACTTTTCCCCGTTTTGCGCGATAACGACAATATTTATTGCATTTGGTCCGTCAACCAATGCTATACTTGCCGATGCCGTTCCTGTTTTTATTGTTGCCCCATTTACTTTAATCGTAGCCAAAGGATCTGTTGTGGCGGGTGTTACTTTGATAGATCCTGTTGTGCTGCTAAGCAAAGTTAAATAAGACGTAGTGTTTTTTGAAAACACGGGGGATAGCAACCCCTTACTAAGAGTTAGGTTTTTTAGGCTGGCATCAGAGGGGGCTTCGCGGGATATTGTCAATTTGTAACTAAGGCTGGTAGTTTTAGCGGCATCGGTTACTAATATGTTTATTATGTTTTGACCTATAACTAAAGGAATGTCTGTCATTTTGCCAGATGTAATTACTTTACTATTTACCTTTATAATAGCCGTACTGTCGTTACTTGATGGTGTAAGTTTAAGAGATGATACTTCATATTTGACCGTATCGGTATAAACCCTTTTATCAGTTGTAAAGGCAGGGTACAAGGTTGCATTGCTTACAGTAAGGTCTGCAAGGCTGGCATTGTTTATACCGATATTTAAATTTGCCGAGCCGGAACCGCTACTGTTGTAAGCTATAACAACGTAATTTGTTGCGGCAGTTTTAACTCTTGGGGTGCCGCTAACAGTACCAGTGCTAACATCAAAATTTAACCCATTTGGCAGAGTTGGCTTTATAGTATAACAATTTAGTGTGATTTTTTGTATAGCAAACGAATTAAAAGCGATATATAAGTTACCATCCATATCTGTTTGCATACCGCCATAGCTTGGAAACACTTGTGATGCTGCCGTTGATATAGAATGATCGACTGCTGATACTCTTTTTAAAGCGTATTTATATGGGTCGTACAGATAAAGATTTCCGGCCGCATCAGAGGTAATACCTTGTTGAAATTGGAAATTTACAGGTATTAATGAAATACTATGATCAATAGCAGAAATCTTCTTTATAAATAATTTTCCGTACTCAACTACATATATATTACCCTCGGCATCTACCGCAATACCATTAATGCTATCAAAGTTAGAGGCAATGGTTGTAGTAGCGCCATCGATAGCTGATATTTTTTTAATTGTATTAAAATTGTCAGATAAAAATACACTGCCTGAACCATCAACAGCAATATTGGTAACTGTACTTAAACCTGTGCCTATTTGGGATACCCGACCTGTACCTGTAGCAATTTTTGTTACATAGCCATTAAAACCATAAATAGAATAAATATTGCCTTTTTTATCAGCAGTTATATAGTTTGATAATAGGTTAGTTGCAAAATCGGTAGTTATGCCTGTTTTAGCATCTACTTTTTTGATTGTATGAGCATAAGCATCAATTAAGTAAAAGTTTTTTGCCGAATCTACTGCAAGCCCCGTGATATTACCCCCATAAGAAAAAGTTTTAACATTGGTAAGTGTTCCATACGATGTAGCACCACCGCTATTAGTTGGGGTTACCGGGCTAATAGGTAGGTTTGCAATAAAGGTTTTAGCACTACCGTAGCTTATTTTAGGTACCTGGGCCAACACTATTGGTATGCAGAACAGCATACCAATAGCTATAAACAGTAAAAATTTATAGGTAAAAGTTTTATTCATAAATTGGTTTAGGCAAATCAAATAGTTATCAGGGGTATTATAAAGTTATTAAATATTATGCAAAGATGTTATCACTAATATTTAATAACAATATACCCTGTTTTATGCTTTAGCTCGCTACCGTCTTTATAATCTAACTGGTAGTAATATGTTCCGGCTTGTTGTTTGGCACCGTTTGTATTAGATTGGCCTTTGTAAACTTTATTAAGGTTGTCGTACTTAACGGTTTCAAAAATTTTAGTGCCGTTGGCGTTTAGTATGGTTAATTTATTATCAGGGAATTTTTCTATCCCTTCAATAACAAGCGCGTCGTTAATGCCATCGCCGTTTGGCGACAGGCTTTGTTGTAGCGAAAGGGGGCTTGTATCGGTTTTTGCAGGGCTTGCCGCAGCAAGGCTTTGCTGTACAGGTACACTGTGTACAGTCCCTGCCGGTTGTACTACAGCCACTTTTATTTTGGTAAGGCTGCTGCCGGCGCCGTTATAACCTACTATTGTGTATAACGTTGCTGCATTGGCAACAGTAGGCGTACCGCTAATTATACCCGTTTTGCCATCGAATACTAAACCCGCGGGTAGGGCGGGGCTAATGGTATAACCGGTAACATCTATTTTGCGTATCTCGTTATTATAAAAATCAGCTTCGTACAGGTTGCCTTTGCCATCTAACACAACGCCGGATGGATGGTTAAAGTTGGCTTTATCACCCGTCTCGTTCCAACGGCCGGCAGTTAAATTGCCTGCTAATGTTTTTACAACACCATCGGGGGTGATAGAGCGTATTTGGTTATTATCATAATCGGCTACATATACATTGCCTGTGCCATCTACTGTTAAGGCGTAGGGGTTTCTAAACTTAGCCGCTTTGCCTGTACCGTTGGCAAAACCTTCGGTACCGCTACCTGCCAGCGTGGTTACAACGCCTGTTGGTGATATCTTCCTTATCAGGTGGTTATGTTGGTCGGCTACATATACATTGCGTTTGCTATCAACAGCTACCCCAAAAGGATATAAAAACTTGGCCCCGCTGCCCGTACCGTCTGCACTTCCCCAATCATAGCCTCCGGCAAATAGTGTTACATCGGCGTTTGGCGTTATTTTACTTACGCGGTTATTACTGGTAAAATACAGGTTGTTTTGCCAATCTATAGCCATGCCATTTGGCTGTATAATGGTAACATTGGTTCCGTTGCCTGTTGGTGCGGTATTATAAGTGCCCCCTGCAAAGGTGGTTACTACACCTGTAGGTGTTATTTTGCGTATCTTATTAGCGCCCTGGTCTGATACAAAGATGTTGCCCATATCATCAACCGCTAAAGCCGATGGGTGGTAAAAGCTGGCCGCCGCGCCTGTACCATCTGCGCCGTTGTAACTGCCATTGCCTGCTATTGTCCTTACCACCCCTTCTGTATTTATTTTTCGGATGCGGTTATTTTCCTGGTCGGCCACATATACGTTACCTTCATAATCGGTAGCTAAGCCCATTGGGTTAAAAAATTGGGCGTCGGTGCCTTTTCCATCGTTTGTGCCATGGCTGCCATCGCTTGGCCCCGCAAACGATGTCACCTTGCCATACGTACCCATAGGCACTGCCCCGCCGCTGTTAACAGGTTTTAACGGGGCAATGGCCCTTTTTACGGTATAGGTTAACACAGTGCTTGCATAACTGATAGCTGGGGCTTGTATAGCGCCTTTTACAGCTATATTAAGGGTATAACTGCTATTGCCGCTACTATTGTAAGCGGTTACTACATACTTAGCTGCCGGGCGGCTTGTTGCCGGTGTGCCGCTTATGTTACCCGTACCGTCAATAATTAAACCGGGAGGCAGCGCAGGGCTTACAGTATAGCCCAAAGGCGATATTTTTGATATTTGAGCAACGCCATTACCGGTAAATATCATACCATTAGAATCGATACAAAGGCCGGCCCCTAATAACGGCGGGCTTGGTATAGGGGTTAATACAGTGGCGTTGTTTGATATTTTTGTTAGTTTACCGTAGGCCTGTACAAATATATTGTCGTTGGCATCCAGTGTAAGGTAGGTGGCCCCGTTAAAGGCAATAAGATAGCCTTGCACACCAGTGGGGCTTATCTTAATAATATACTCGTGCGGTACACTTGCATAAGTATAGCCTATTATGATAACGTTGCCTGCTTTGTCTGTAGCTATATCCCTAATCACATCAAATCCGGATGCAAGGGTAGTAACTACACCGGCGGTGGTTATTTTACGCACTTTAGCGCCATTATACTGGTCTGCTACGTATAATGTGCCTTTGCTATCTATTGCCATATTGGTGGGGCTTAAAAAGCTTGCAGCTGTCACTTTGCCATCAACCGATGCGCTTTTACCGCTGCCTGCAAAAGTAGTTACCACACCATCGCGGGTTATCTTCCTTATCCTAAAGTTACTTTGATCGCTAACAAACAAATTACCGGCGGCATCAACCACTACATCTGATGGATTAGCGAAAATTGCTTTTTTGCCTGTGCCATCTGCATAGCCCCGTTGGCCGCTCCCCGCAACGGTACTTACGTAGCCCGACGGGCTTATCATCCTGATGTTATTGTAATACGAATCGGCAACGTAGATGTAATTACCTTTGGTGATGGCATAACCCATCGCAAAGCCAAATTTCGCCGTCTTGCCCGATCCATCTGTAACACCCTGGCCGCCTTCGCCTGCAAATACGGTTGTTTTGCCATAAAACGCGTTAGGTATAGCCCCACCAGTATTGGTTACCGATAGGGCAGGTATAGCGGTTTCGGCAGTGTAAGTTTTAGTGCCCGCAGGATAGGCTATTTTTGGTGCCGGTAATGCA
The DNA here is from genome assembly GCA_005938025.2 of Inquilinus sp. KBS0705. Lineage (NCBI taxonomy): Bacteria > Pseudomonadati > Pseudomonadota > Alphaproteobacteria > Rhodospirillales > Rhodospirillaceae > Inquilinus > Inquilinus sp. KBS0705. Next base: position 532,569 of record VCCI02000001.1, read on the forward strand.
GTTGTGGTAGTAGCACTTGCTTTAATTACATTGGTATTGGTTACAGGGCTTGTAACTTGTGCTACACCAATATTGGGTATTAAATAGTTTATTACAAGAAATAAAAAAAACACAAAAGATATTTTTTTATGCATATTATAGTAACGGCTTAATCAAAAAGATAATTAATAAATAGGGCGTTTGCTGCAAAGGTAATCAAATGCCCGGGTTTTAGCGTTAACTTATTATCAATCAAGCGTTAAAATTTAAAAGCGCTGAGCCCTAAAACAAAAAGGCCCAGTGTGATGCAGGGCCTTTGTTAAATATTAAATATGCTGTTGCTATTTGATCAGGAAAAAACCGGTTAAACGTTTAAACTCGTCTTTCACCTTATATTCTAATAAGTAGTAGTAAGTACCGGGTTTTTGTAAAACGCCGTTTTGGTTCGAGCGGCCATTGAAAGCACGCGTATTGTTATCATAGCCTTTTACATTGTAAACACTGTTGCCGCCGGCGTCTACCAGGGTAAATGCATTATCGGGATAATTGTTAATATTATTAATAAGCAACATGTCGTTTATTCCATCGCCATTTGGGGATAAGGATTTACGCACAGCGGGTAAAGGCGACTGCTGAGGCTTTTGAATAGTTGTTATTTGATCTTTATTACCAGATATAAGGATGAATGATACATTAAGCTTACCATTTATATAGGTAATGGTATAGTTATTACTCGCGGCGTTACTAACAGTAATAGGATATGCCCCCTTGTCAGACGATGCTGTAGCTGTAGTTGTTAATTGGGGTTGTGCAGCTAAGTCGCTTGTGTCATCTCCATTTACAAAGCCTGTAATTGTTGCAGTTAATACAGGTAAGGGCTGATTAAAGCCCTTGGTTTTATTGTCGGCTTTTATAATAAGTGGTGCTTTGGCTATGGTAATTTCTTTTGATACAGGTTCGGCGCCATAATAGCTGCCATTGCCGGTTTGCGATGCCGTAATGGTAACCTTACCTGCCGATACGATATGTATCTTACCATGCAATATAGTTGCCACTGTATTGTCCGAACTGGCGTAATGTATCTTTAAGCCCGATGTTGCTTTAGCCGGTGCAAAATCCGAGTCGCCGTACATTTTTGGTACCGGTTGGAAAGATATGCTTTGATTGTTCTTGATCTTTGTAGCCAACACTTTCATAAAATATCCCCCCACTACACTACGCGCCTGAAAGCCTACCATTTGGCCGGTAGTGGTTTCGTGCCAATCGCTTAATGGTACACGGTTGGGGGTTTTTATAGCATATTTATACACCGGCCCAACTAAGGCTTTAAAGTCAGCATCATTACTGGTCATGGTAGCTGTCCATAATATCCAGTCAGATTTTGTGTAAGTTTTACGGCTATCCAATGGCAGGCCAAAGCTTTGTTGCTTTGTCAGGTAATATTTAATTTCGGTATCATATACCTTTTGAGGGAACAGGCCCAGATCAAGCACTTTATCCCATACCATATTATACTTTTGGCTCCAGGTGTCTTTATTGTCAAATACCAAAGCGTAATGATCGCCTGCATAGGCTTTATCCTGCCAGTTTAAGGCCATGTCGGCAGCTATTTTCTTGTATTTAAGCGCAACATCGGTATAACCCAGCATGGTTGCCATTTTTGAGTAAGCGCCAATGGCTACAATAGCTTTTACCGACAGGTTGATGTTATGTGCCAGGTGCCCGGCAAAATCATCGGTACACAGCTGGTTCTCGGGGTCGAAACCTACTTTGGCCAGGTATTCCGTCCATTGGGTTAACACTTTCCAATGCTTTTTGGCGTACTTGGTATCGTTCTCCATTGATGTGATAGCCGCGGTAAGAATGATCATATTACCACATTCCTCAACCGGCATATCCTCGCCGTAGGTTTGCCCGTTGGCAATAGGGTAGGTGCCCAGATCGTGCGCTGCAAAAGGCTTGCCCCACTTACCGCTTTCGCTGTAGTAAAAAATACCGCTAAGCATGCCTTTAAGCAGTTCGGGGTTGTATAATAAATATAAAGGAGCCGATGGATAAGTAACATCAACCGTGTTGATAGATCCGTTACTAAAGTTTTCTTTTGATAAAAAAAGCAATTCGCCCTGCGGGCTTTTTACCAACTGGTGTGCTGCGATACTTTGCCTGTAGGCCAGGTTGCATAGTTTGGCGTATGCCTCGCCGCCTGCTTTTAAAGCATCTGTATAAACCTCGTTATCGGTTTTATTGCATGCAGCCATAATTTTAGTGTAGTGTTTGGCTGCGTTTGACATAGCGCCTATAATAGTAGCGCCGGGTTTGGTGCGCCAGTAAGGTTTTAAGTTGGTGCCAAAGTATTGTACCGAATAAATATCATCATAGCCTAACAGCAAAAACTTATTAACCGGTGCGGCACCTACAGTACCAAAAGGCACTACCGAATTCAGCATCAGGTCGTGACCATTTATCGCCCTTGGTGTAGATTCGGCTTTTATGAACGATGTTTCGGCGTTGGCCCCGGTGGTTACATAAAGCTTTGTATTTGCTTCGGCAGGGGCTGCAAAGTAAAGGTGCCCCCAATCTATCCTTAGGTCATCGCCTTTCTTTTGTAGTATAGGTTGTTCTTTGGTGCCTGCCTTTAATATTTTTAAGCCACCCTTTTCGTGATAGGCAGTGCGCACCTTTTGGGTAGGTTCGTTTACCGCAATATCTGATGACACACTTGTTAACACCGATACATTGTGTGTATTGCCATCGTTACTGGCAACCTTGTAACTGATGTACGATACAGGCTGGGATAATAAATGCAGGTTGCTTAAAATAAGCGGCGAAGTAAAAGTTACCTGTAGGTTTATCCCGCCACAATCAAATTTATAAATGGTTTGGGTAGCGGTAATTTTAACTTGTTTTTGTATAGCCAGGCCCATACTGTCATCTACCTTGTCCGGAAACTCTTCTGCCAACCCCGCATCGATCCATGACCCGCCGCCTGTGTTTAAACAGTGTATGGCTAAAAGGTTGTTTGTGCTTTTTAATCCGGCCTTTATTTCGTCGCTTATTTCAAATGTTTCAAACCCGTTGTTGGCTCCGGCCACTTTGGTTATCAATTTACCGTTCAGGTAAATTTCGGCATCGTCATCATGGTATACTTTTAACAGGAAACGCCCTTTAGGCATTCGTTTTACGTCAAAGGTTCTTCTTATCCAGATATCCTTACCCGTCCATTTGGTACCCACTTTTGCACGTTCATCACCAAAAGCACCAATTCCGGTTTTCCATTCGGTAGCTGCAAAATCTTGTTGTTCCCAACCATCGGCCGGTGCGGTTTCGGTGTATTTACAGGTGTAGGCCAGCTCGTCGCCGGCTGGTAATATAGCCTTAAGACGGGGTTGTACCCGGCCCATAAAACGGTAAAAGTGGTTATCTACCTTAATAACGCCCAACATAGATTGGTACCTGCCGGTCCAGTGGCTGGTGGTCCATTCGTTTAGGTTATCCGCGCTGGTCCATATACTAAAATAAGGGTTGTGTGTAATTAGCGGATAAGAGGGTGCCCGGTCTGACTGGCCCAGGGCATGCAGGCAAATAGTGATCAATATGAGTAAGCTGCTTACTTTATAACTGATATTTTTTAATGTTGTAATGGCCATAAGGTAGATGGTCTTTTATATGTATTGATATTAAATTCGTGCTTTAAGATGCAGGTTTTCGGGAGGCAGCGGAATAAGGTCGGTTTCGTCAAAAACAGCCGGAAACTGTTTATCCTGCCACATTTGTTTGGCCCTGTCTATAAGTGCATGGTCTGATGCTACAAAATTCCAGTAAATGTGCCTGTCTTCGGCAAAAGGCTCGCCGCCAAAAAAGTATATAGTAGTATTCGGGTTCATGGTAAATTGGCATAGCTGGCTATCCTTTGCCACCAATAGCTCTTTTGGTTCAAAGGTGGTACCTTCATTTTCTATACTGCCTTCCAGTATATATAAGCCGCACTCACCATAAAGTTCTGCTCCTATATTTACCACGGTACGCTCGGTGCTTTTAAGCTCCAGGTAATACAATTTGCTGTACACAGGTACCGGCGATGTTTGGCCAGCTATAGTACCTGCTATCAGCTTATAGCTTACGCCGTCTTTTTCCCATTGCGGCAGGTCATCGGCCGATGCATGGTAAAAAGTAGGTTCCATTTGCTCGAGGTGTTTGGGCAGGGCTACCCATATTTGCAGGCCATGAATTTTCTTTTCAACATTCCGCAGGTAGTCGGGTGTCCTTTCCGAGTGTACAATGCCTTTACCGGCGGTCATCCAGTTTACCTGGCCGGGTTCTATCACTACTTCGGTGCCTAAACTATCGCGATGCCGTACACTACCTTCAAATAGATAGGTGAGGGTTGACAGGCCGATATGCGGGTGGGGGCCAATATCCAGGTTTTGGCCGGGCGGCATTGCTGATGGCCCCATATGGTCTATAAAAATAAATGGGCCTACCATTCTTTTGTCTTTAAAAGGCAGTAAACGGCCAACTATAAAGTTGCCAATGTTGCGTGGGCGCTCTTCAATTATAAGGTTGATGTTAGACATAGCGACGCATTAAATTAGTTTAGACCGTTTCTGAATTAAAGAAAGCCCAAAATACGGCTTTATCGTGTGCTAAGCAAGTGCCAAATACGGCGCATAAAGCGTAATTTTACAGTACTTTTCTAATACAAGCTATGGATGATTTTTTAGCCGCCCGCTCCCAAATGGCGCTCTCTTTAGGTTTCCACATTATATTTTCGTGTATAGGTATGGTAATGCCGTTTTTTATGGCAGTGGCGCATTTTAAGTGGTTGCGAACAGGTAACCAAAATTACCGCAACATAGCTAAGGCCTGGAGCAAAGGGGTTGCTATATTTTTTGCTACCGGTGCTGTGTCGGGTACTGTATTGTCATTTGAGCTGGGTTTGTTGTGGCCGGGATTTATGAAAGAAGCCGGGCCGATATTCGGGATGCCGTTTTCATTAGAAGGGACTGCTTTCTTTATAGAGGCAATAGCGTTAGGCTTCTTTTTATACGGCTGGACACGCTTTAACCGCTGGTTTCATTGGTTTACCGGTTTGGTGGTGGGTATCAGCGGTATATTATCGGGTATACTGGTGGTTGCCGCCAACAGCTGGATGAACAGCCCCGCAGGGTTTGACTATGTAAATGGTAAATACCTGAATATAGACCCGATGGCCGCCATGTTTAACCGTGCATGGTTTTCACAAGCCCTGCACATGACGATAGCTTCATTCGCCGCAACGGGCTTCGCGGTAGCAGGGATACACGCTATCATGATCATCCGTAAAAAGAATGTGGATTTTCATAGAGGCGCGTTTAAGATAGCCGCCCTGTTTGCGGTTATAGCAGCCATTTTGCAACCCTTAAGCGGCGATATATCGGCCAAATTTGTGGGTAAAACCCAACCCGCCAAACTGGCTGCCATGGAGGCGCACTTTAAAACGGAAAAGAATGTACCGCTTATTATCGGCGGTGTGCCCGATGTAAAAAACGAAAAAGTAAACTATGCTATAAAACTACCGGGCGTACTTAGCTACATGACCAAAGGCAGCACAGACTCGGTAGTAACGGGGCTGGATAAGATACCACTAAACGACCGGCCGCCAATTGCGGTTACACATTATTCATTTCAGTTAATGGTAGCGCTGGGTATGTTTATGTTAGGTTTAAGCGTGTTGTACATTTACGCTGCCTGGCGCAAGCGCGAATGGCTGTTAAAAAGCTGGTTTTTGAAAATATTTGTTGTTGCTACACCATTAGGGTTTATAGCTGTTGAGGCTGGCTGGGTGGTAACCGAGGTAGGCCGCCAACCCTGGATAATTAATGGCATTATGCGCACTGCCGATGCTGTTACGCCAATGCCCGGCATTGCCTATTCGTTTTATTTATTTACGGCAGTATACGTTACCCTATCAATAGCGGTAATATTTTTGCTAAAACGCCAGATACAAATGGTGCCCCAAATTTACGATACTACCAACAAGTAATACCATGATGATATACGTTGTTATTGCCTTTTTATGGGTTTCGTTACTAATATATGTGCTAATGGGCGGCGCTGATTTTGGCGCCGGTATTTTAGAACTATTTACCCCCGAGGTTAAAAAGGCCGATGTGCGCAAAGCCGCTCACCATGCCATTGGGCCAATTTGGGAAGCTAACCACATGTGGCTGATAATTGCCATTGTTATTTTGTTTGTGGGTTTCCCGCAGATATATACTATAGCATCGGTTTACCTGCACATACCTCTGGTTATAATGTTGCTGGGCATTATAGCAAGAGGTACGGCCTTTACCTTCAGGAATTACGATGCTGTTAAGGATAGTATGCAAAAGCTTTATAACAAAGTATATGTATACAGCAGCTTTGTAACACCATTGTTTTTGGGCATCATTAGCGCAACAGCGGTATCAGGGCGTATAAATACAGGCGGCAACAGTTTTTTAGACACCTATATTTTCGATTGGCTTAACTGGTTTACCTTTGCAGTTGGTTTCTTTACGGTGTTTCTTTGCGGGTTTTTAGCCGCCATTTACCTGGCAGGAGAAGAGAAAGATGATACCCCCGGCAATATCTACATTTACCGGGCTAAAATTATGTTTGGTGCCATGATGCTTTGCATTGGTGCAATAGTGGTATCGTCGTTTAAGGAGAATATCCCGCTATTAACCTGGCTATTTGGCAACACCATTAGTATTATAGCGGTTTGTTTATCAGTAACCGGGATGATTGTGTTATGGGTGCTGGTTTGGCGTACCAAATACATTAGCATACGCTTTGTTACGGGCTTTATGGTGATGGCTATGCTGATAGCAGTAACTTACGCGCATTATCCTAATATCATCTTGTTAAAGGATGGGTCGCATCTTTCGCTGTTAGATCATGCCGCCCCTAATAAAACCATCAATTCACTGGGTATAGCTTTACTGGTAGGGTCGTTGTTTATACTACCATCACTGGTATATCTGGTATATAGCTTTGGCCGTAAGGATGAAGAATCGGCGTAGTATTATTCGTCTAAAAATTCTTCTATCAATGTAGCGGTAAGCTCGGGTACACGGCTGTCTTTTTTAGCGGATAATATTTCGCCCATATAATCGCCATGCCCGCCCGGGAATATGGCCAGTTTGCCATTGGGTAGCAAGTTTTTCATTTTTACGGCATGTTCTGCCGTGCCAACGTCCGAATCCCCACTGATGATAAGTGTTGGTACACTGATGGAACTAATATCGCTATCGTCCCAATCTTTAAAATTTTGCATGCGGCTAAGCGATTTATCGTGCATGTTTTGTAAAGCCGCCGGGTTATTAGTGATGCTTAGGTAGGTATCTTTATACAACTGCGGCATATCTTTTATGTTGGCATTTTTCATAAAATCCCAAAACATAGGGAAGGTGCCATCACGTTTATAAAAAGCCGATGCAATGATCAGCTTACGCAGTAAATGCGGGTGGCGTTTGGCAATTTCGATAATGGTTTGCCCGCCATTGCTAAAGCCCAAAAAATCGGCTTGTTTAATACCTAATTGATAGAGCAGCTCAGCAACGTCGTCAGCATCCTGCGTAAAAGTAAACGGTGCTTCACGGTCAGACGAGTGGCCATTGCCTGCCAGCTCGACACCAATAACCTGCCGATTTTTTGCCAATGCAGGTAGTATGCGCCCAAACGAGGTGGTAATAGTAGAACCGCCGCCATGTATCAGTACCAGGGGCATGCCTTCGCCATGTATCTCGTAATACATGTTAATGCCGTTTACGCTTTTATATCCGTTCATGTTACAGGTTTGTTAGTGCCGGTAACAAAACTAACAGCTTTGTGCCTTATACAAAAATTATTTAACTGCCCACTCATGTATACCTGTCGAGTTATCTACAGGTAATTGTATTTCCATTTTGATGGCAGTGGTAGTTACCGGCTCAAAGGTTACTTTGTTAAAGCTATCCTTACTAATATCATAAGGGCTAGTGTTTTTTACAGGTACCCATTCGCCATCCTTTTTGTAAAAAAGTTGGTAAGCCACAGGTATACGGCAACCGCCCCATGGGCCATCATCGTACCAGTAAACCTGCGATTGGCTGATGGTGTGTTCCTTGTCAAAATCGTATTGTACAAACTCCTTGGTGTTGTTTTTTGGCCACCAGTGCATGTATGGGTAGTTGGTATCTTTTGAGTCGGCGGGTTCGTATTGGTCTTTGATGGCATTAAACATGCGCACACTTTTTAAAGACGAACTTACCTTGCTGGTGCTGGCAATAGTTGGTGCAGGTTTTGGCCTTGCCGCCGATGCCTCATAGGGTATCCAAACGGTCATTTCGCTGGGGCCGCGGTTGGCCCAGGCATAATAGGGGATGGCCCTTACCTGCTGATCGGTTTCTAACAGGTTATCGCTGTTTAATTGCCTCCTGGTGCTTTTGCCTTCGGCGGTTAACACATCTACGCCGTTTAACATATCGGCATGGTAGTTTTCGCTGGCTATGGCGTTCTTATCTATCATAATGTTTTGCACCAGGCTGTCTTTATTGTCCGGCCCTTCCAGGCAATAAACAATGGGCCCGCGCTGAAAAGCAAAGCGGCCACGATCGTCTTTTACCTGTTGGTTGGCTAATACCTTTTCGGTTTCCATGGGCAGCAAAAGGGTAACTCTATCGCCTTTTTTCCATTTTCGGTTTAATACAGCATAGCCCTTTTGGTTAGTGAATGATTGTACCTGCCCGTTAATGGTAATGGTTACCGGCAATACCTTATTATCCATAAACGAATACAAATCGCCGGGCACCGGTTGTTGTTTGGCCCAGCCGGGTATGCGCACCCTTAAAGTAAATTGCGCGGCCTTTTGCGGGTTAACGGTTATATCTACCTTGCCTTTCCAGGGGTAATCTGTTTGTTGTACAATGTTAACCTCGCCCGAGCTTAGTTTAATATTGCTGGAATTGCTCATAAACAGGTTAATGTACAGATCGTTGTTGTTTTTGGCATATACATAACCCGGAAGCGAAGGTAAGAAGCGTGTCATGTTACTGATGCAGCAGGCACAGCTTATCCACGCGCTGCGCTGGTGCTGAAACATTGATGCCAGTGGGTTAGGGTAAAAAAACCTGTCGCCGGTTAACGATACGCCCGACAATAGGCCATTGTAAAGTGTGCGCTCTAAAACGTCGATATATTTTGAATCGCCGTGTAACAGAAACATGCGGTTGTTCCAATAAACATTACCTATAGCCGCACAAGTTTCGGCATAGGCCGACATGTTGGGTAACTGGTAGGCATCGCCAAAAGCTTCGCCGGCACCTGTGGCACCAATACCACCTGTGATGTATAGTTTTTTGGTAACTACATCTCCCCAAATATCATCAATAGCGGCCAGATATTTATTGTCGCCGGTAAGCGCCGCAATATCGGCCATGCCGGTATACATATAGGCTGCTCTCACCGCATGGCCTTCGGCCTGGTGCTGGTCTATTACTTTTTTATCGGCCTGGTTATACGGGTCGCCTTTTGGGCCGCGTACGTCAAGGAAAAACTTGGCCAGGTCTAAATAGGCTTTTTTGCCGGTAACCCTGTACATTTTTGATAAGCCTATCTCTACTATCTGGTGGCCTGGGTACTCTTCAATTTTACCGGGGCCAAAGGTTTTAACCAGCAGGTCGGCATTCTTTATGGCGATGTTTAGCAGGCTGCGCTTGCCGGTAGCCTGATAGTGGGCCACAGCAGCTTCGTATAAGTGCCCGCAATCGTAAAGCTCGTGGCTTAGGTCTTCTTCTTTTTCCCAGCGTTTGCTGCCTATCCATTCGTGCGGTTTTTTGGCGTTTACGGTGCGGAAGGTATACAGGTAGCCATCAGGCTCCTGCGCTGCCCCAATAATGCTGATAAGTGTATCAATATACTTGTCAAGCGTAGGGTTCTTTTTATTTTGCATCGAGTAAGATGCACCTTCTATGGCCTTGTATACATCAGTATCATCAAAGGGGAATTCGCTTAATTTATCGCCATCCAGTTTTTTTGCGGCACGCAAAAAATTATCCATACGGCCATTTTTTTTGCATTGGGCCAGTACATAGGGGATAGTTACATTAGCATTTACCTCCATTTTGGGTTCCCAAAATTTATCATTCACATGCACGCTGGTAAAAGCAACGGGTTGTATGGGGTAATCTTTTTGCTGTGCAAATAACTGTCTGTTAGACAGTATTAGTATTGTCGACAAAAAAAAGACAACGCTTATGTTCCTGATTGATAAATTCTTTTGATCCATTATGCTATGTATAAGGAGTAAATATAAGCAATCAATTTTACTACCGCGTAATTTCGCTAATATTGTTTACTGATGAAACACGTATTAGATAACCCCATATACAACGCCCTTGTTACCGCCAATGCCCGCTTTGCCAATGGCAATGACAGGGCTGTATACTACACAACAGATGTTGCACCCTTTGCAGGTTTAAAAGAAAATACAGCAGAAGACTTTGCCGAGCTTGACCAAATATGTCCCGCAGGGAGTGTGCGCGTAATATTCACTCCCGAAGAAGTAGTGATACCGGTATCCTGGAAATTAATGCGCGAAATGGACTTGCTGCAAATGGTATACGAAGGAGAGAGACTAACTACAATAGGTGAGGGATTGGTTGATTTGGAAGAACAGCACATACCTGCCATGATAGCCTTAACCCAGCTAACCAATCCCGGCCCGTTTTTGCAACGTACTATTGATTTTGGCAACTACACCGGCATTTTTGCCGATGGAGAATTAGTGGCAATGGCCGGGCAGCGCCAGCAACCATCGCCTTATGTTGAAGTAAGTGCGGTATGCACTCATCCCAATCATTTGGGTAAGGGCTATGCCAGCATTTTGCTGCGCGAACAGGTAAGGCGAATAATGGCAGTGGCAGGCATTCCGTTTTTACATGTGCTGGCAGGTAACCAGGGAGCAATTAAGGTTTACGAGCGCCTGGGCTTTAAAACCCGCAGGGCAATGAAGGGATATGTGCTGCAAAAGTAATTGCTGTGTATAAACTGGCAGCAGACGCCTATTTAAACTTATGTTGCAGTATAGCAACTACATAAGGCGAATCTATCCTGATATCGTGATTGGTATGCAGCGGAATATCTAAGTAATCGCCGGCATTAAGGGTGAATAATTCATTGCCAACGGTGCAGGTGCAGGTACCTTCTAAAATAAAAAAGCTTTCGGCAACTACATCGTGTGTTTCTTCGGGTACATTTAAACGGGTAACCACCAGCATTTGGGCAATGTTTTCATCATGGCGTAATACTTCCATAAAAAAATCATCATAAGGCTGGGCAGGGATAAGGTGTTCTACGGCTTTTAACCAGCTTAAATAATTGGCGTATTTGTTGGTTGGTGGCAGATGGTTAATATCAATGCTATCATCAGCAAAGCCAAGGGTGGCAAATATTTTACTTTTTAAACCGGCATTGGGTGCAATTTCGTAGCCTTTGGCCAGTTGTTCAATAGTTAGTTCTATCTGGTCCAGCTCTTGTTTTATTTCGGGATGGGCCGAACGCAGTTGTTCTACCTCGTTACCGGGGCTTTGCTGAAACAGTTCGAAGCAATATTGCTCCAGGTTGCCGTTATCAATATAGGCCTTTAAATCCGTCATATTAAACAATCGGGGCTATACGAAATACCATATCATATTCGTGCTGTAAATATACCTAAAGTATTGTAAACCAATGCTAATTAATTACACCCGCAGGCTCTTAAAATTTGGAGTAATAGGGGTAGGCAAGGGTATATCTACTCTTCCATCAGGAATTACTATAACAAAATAATTAACCGATCTACTAAAAAAGGGTGTAAAGGATGGTAAAAATGTTGTGTAAACATGCATGTATAAACCTATTATTTACAATTTGGTATACAACTTACAATGTGAAGATTCCTCTTACCCTTTATTGATAACTTAGTGAGAAATCAATTACTAAACATGAAAAAAGATCAAATTAGCATGCTAATAATTTTTAGCCTTTGTGTTATTTCGTGTCAAAAGGATGCAAAACCTATCCTCAAAGACAAAGAAGAAGTAACAAATAGTCTTTCAGTTACTGCCGATGCTACGCTAGCGCCCTACACTGTGCGCACTATTGCCGGAACATTTGAGCAAACGAGTACTGTGCCACACCTTGTAAACGGCCCTTCGCTACAAGCAAAATTTTGGAAGCCGCATGGTATTACAGTAAGCGGCGACGGAAGTTTATTTGTTGCCGACTTTTTTAATAATGCAATAAGAAAGATCAGCATTGATAGTAAGGTTTATACTGCACCGCTGTCTTACAACACCCAAACCGGGGGTGGGCTAAATCCTGAAGCAGTAGGAGTTGGTGCCGATGGTACGCTTTATATCGTTTCTACAGCTTACGGCATTAGAATTTATAACAAGGACAAAGGGATTGATATTTACAGTCGTATTGGGAATGCAGATTCAAACTTAGATATCGAGAGGGATAGTAACGGCACCATGTGGTTTGTAAACGATAACAGCCTGGGCAAAATCAAGGGTGTAACCATTCAACGGAATGTCGTCAACTTCTCGGACTATCTTGATCAGTACGAAACATTAAGAGGTATTGGAATTGGCCCTAATGGAGTTAAATATGTTAGCACAGCTACCAAATTATTTAAAGTTACTCAAGACGGTAAAATAACCAGATTGTTTCCAGGTACCAATTTTCTGTTTATTAGCGGTATTGCAGTAACAAAAGATGGTTCTGCCATATACCTTGCAGACAGCCATTCTATTAAAAAGATTTACCAAAATACGATAATAACCATTGCCGGGCCATTGAGCCAGGCTGATGGCCGCGATGGAATTGGATTAAAAGCAGACGTTGCAGCCGCAAATATTGCCCTGGCAAATACTGAGAAATTTTTATTTGTTACTGATATAAGAAATACGATAAGAAAGATATCGCTATAAAACGTTCGCACAACTAATACTTAAACCTGGATTTGAATAGGCTGTTGCTGACATCCCTCTAAAATATAAAATCCAACTAAATGTTACATTTAATTGGATCTATATTTTATTTGATCTTATCGATCAACCCACCTTCGCGACCTACTGGCGGATTTTGTCCGCCGTAGCCCGCTACGGCGGGCGAAGGCGGAGAGGGAGGGATTCAAACCCCCGGTACCTTTAACAGTACACCTGATTTCGAATCAGGCACATTCGATCACTCTGACACCTCTCCGTATAAGTAGCTCTCCCGTATAAATGTTTTGCTGCAAACGCCCTCCCTGAGCCGGATTTAAGATATCGCTCAAATTCATAAGCTTTATATCGATCAGGAAAAGGACAGCACCACACTAATTTGAGCGGGAGATAGTTTTTAGTTGCCGGTACGTATCCTTTGGAATGTCTCGAAAATTGTTCCTTAAGATTTACTGTACAACCTGCGTAATGCTTGCCATTACTAAGTTTGAGGATGTAAACATAAAACCACATCTCTCTAAAATATAAAATCCAACTAAACATTACATTTAATTGGATCTATATTTTTTATTTGATCTTATCGATCAACCCTCCTTCGCGACCCACTGGCGGACTTTGTCCGCCGTAGCCCGCTTCGGCGGGCGAAGGCGGAGAGCTAGGGAACAAAGGCGATTACTTATATCCTCTAAATCAATGCTTTACATATCATAAAACTTCTCAGGTCACCGAATAGGTCACCCAAAAAATAGTTCAATTTTCGCTGATGCTTATGACGTAAATATCGGTAATTTCATTTAAATAAGCCAAATTTAAGTTAACTAAATTTACAAGCCAATCTTGAATTATCTATTCAAGTAAGCCTGTTTTAGCAATAGCTCTTCAAAGGCCTGTAATTGTTCTTTTGCATTATCGGGCAGTAATTGTATTTCGTTAAAAAGCGTTTTGTAATAACCAATTCCATTTAACAACTGATTTATAAATTTCGTCAGTTGATTTCGCTTTTTATCTGTTAAATTAAGCAGATTTTGCTGTATGTCTTTTCGCAGGTAATCCATATAAAGTTCAAGTTCTTTAATGAACATATGTGGCCGCGCTGCATTTTTCAGAATGTCCAACTTGCCATAAATATGGCCTACCATTTCATCCAAAGAAAATGTTCTTCTAAAATAAGCCAGGTTTGGTCCGGGACAAATGGCCACAGCAGTATTCTCCTTAGGTTTGGCAATACCGTACTTTAAATAAACCGATGAACAAAGTCCTTCGCACAAGCAAATTTTTTCGGTTATAGTGTTGAATGCGGCCTGGTGCTCGGCTTCGGGTAAACCTAAATAATCAAGTTGCTTTATTTTAAGATTTTGATATTCTCTTGATGCTGTACAAATAGGCTGATCGGTAAACTCGGTATTGCTGCACAGAAATTTTTTGGTACAGGGGCTACCCGGGCGGTCGTTTTCAATACGGCTGATCCTTTGCTGTTCGGAAGAACTGGGTTTGAAATTGTTGAATAAAATACCAAGCGGTGATGAGTTGCTTAAATAGTAATCGCTTTCGGTAGCACCGGTTAATTTAACCAATGTCTCGTCATCTACATTGGTTGCTTCGGGTACCAGCAGGAAGGGGCTGCCCCAACCGGTAGCATCTACATGGTAGTACTCTCTTAAAAAAGCGTTCTCATCGGCCGTGCCAATACCACCCTGCACACTTATCTTTTGAACAGGCGCCTTGGTGGTAAACATCCCTTTTTGGATCAGGGCGCTGCTGTATAACCCATATAGCTCATCAAGCATTTCGTTTCTGCGCGTCTTAAACTCTTCCAAAATTGGCCCAAGCAAAAAACCTTCTGTAGCAAACGCGTGCCCACCGCAGTTAAGGCCCGACTCTATCCTGAACTCGGATACCCAAAGCCCTTTTTTAGCCAAAAACTTAGCCTGTATAAAGGCCGAACGAAAATCGCTCACTTTAAGGATAACCGTTTTTTTTAACCGCTCGTTGTCATAAGGGAAAAAATCAGGAAAGTTTTCGAGGTAGCTATATAGCTTGGGGTTCATGCCTGCCGATAAGATAACGGACGATTGTAGGTCACTCATTGCGAAGCCTCTTAAAGCAGCCAAAGCGTCCGTGTTTTCGTCGCCGGTATAGTCACCGTCGGTGTTAAAGTTCATCTTATCCACCTTGGCCATAATATTTACATCGATGGCCCCCTTGGTTATTTTATTGCGCAGAATGGATTGGAATAATCGCTTTCGTTCCCCATCAGGAAATTCCTGCATCAAATCGTAGCCTTGTTTTAGCTGCGAAGCTTCGGGCAGCAGTTCAAAATAACGGCAAAGGTCAGATCCATCTGCAAATGGTTGTTGTTTTAGGCTTTCAAATTGTCGGTCAACCAGTTTTTTCACTAGGTTTAAATAGGAGGTGATCCGCTTTGCACGGTAGTCACCCTCCATCTTTTTTATTGGTATAAATGCCTCTTCGTTTTCATAGCAATGGTATTCGCGCATGCGCTCTATCAATTCATCATCAACAACAGACATAACTGATGCGATTCCGTAGCGTGCCACCTTAAGCGGCGTATCAATAGAAAAACCCAAACCTAAGACGGGGATATGGAATGTATGGCTCATGGGCCAAAAGTAAAATGATACTGCGCGTATAAAACTGATAAGTATCACATTTTACTCCAATCATCATCACTATTTATAAGCGTAAAAGCAAGGAGTTTTGAAGTATTAATATCGACAAATGACCGAAAGTATTTTTACTGAGCAAACTACCTGCTACCACTGCGGCGACGAGTGTTTAAGCACCATATATATTGTGGAGGAAAAAACCTTCTGCTGCCAGGGATGCCAAAGTGTTTACAATATACTATCTGCCAATAACCTGTGTAGCTATTATAACTTTAACGATCATCCGGGTTTAACACGCACCCGTACAGATAAGCGTTTTGATTACCTGGATGAGCCGGGCATCGTCAAGGAATTGGTTGATTATACCGACGAGAACCTAACGATGGTTACGCTTTATATTCCTCACATCCACTGTAGTTCCTGCATCTGGCTACTGGAAAAGCTGAACAATTTCAACCCTGGAATACTTTATAGCCGCATAGATTTTCTTAAAAAGCAGCTAAGCATTAGGTATGATACTAAACGGTTAAGCTTAAAACAATTGGTAGAGCTGCTTTTTGATATTGGCTATGAACCATTAATAAGCCTGCAGGATGTTATTAAGAAACAAAACGCGATTGATAAAGATAACCTTGTACAGCGTATAGCGGTTGCCGGTTTCTGCTTTGGTAACGTAATGCTGCTCAGTTTTCCTGAATATCTGGGGCTTTCATCCTTTGAGCAATCGTTTAAGCACTTTTTCGGCTGGCTGAATGTGCTGTTTTCGTTGCCGGTAGTTTTTTACAGCGGCAAGGAATACTTCGTCTCTGCATGGCAAAATGTAAAGAACAAGGTTTTAAATATAGATTTTCCCCTGGCCCTGGGGATAGCCGTATTATTTATCCGAACTGTAGTCGAAATTGTCAGTAAAGCAGGTGCCGGCTTTGCCGATACGCTTTGCGGGTTGGTGTTTTTCCTGTTGGTAGGTAAGTTTGTACAACGCAAAACCTACCATCATATCTCATTCGAGCGCGATTACCGTTCGTTTTTCCCGGTTGCAGTACAGGTGATCATTGATGGTGCTGAGAAACCGGTTCCGCTTGCCGACCTCAAAGTCGGTCAGCGGATAGCGCTGCGGCATAACGAGATCATCCCTGCCGACGCTATCTTGCTGAATGGGGAGGCGCTGATCGATTTTAGTTTTGTTACGGGCGAATCGGTACCAATAAATAAAACACTTGGCGAGATCGTTTATGCTGGCGGCCGGCAGACCAGTGAGGCCATCGAGCTGGAAGTAGTTAAGCCTGTTTCGCAAAGCTACCTTACCCAGCTTTGGAATAACGAAGCTTTTACGCGCCAACAGGATAACCGGATGCAAACGTTTAATGAAAGGGTTAGCAAATATTTTACTATTGCGTTAATGATCATAGCGTTTGGCTCGCTGATATTTTGGATGCCAAACAGCTTAAGCCGTGGATTGGGGGCCTTTACTGCTGTGCTTATAGTGGCATGCCCGTGCGCGCTGGCTTTAAGCACACCATTCACAATGTCGGAAGCGCTGAGCATTTTTGATAAAAACCTGTTTTATCTGAAAAATACCGCCGTAGTTGAGCAGCTGGCAAAGATAAATGCCATTGTTTTTGATAAAACCGGCACCATCACCACGGCAACAGATAATAATATCAACCTGTCCGGGCATTTAACGCCTCTTCAACAACAATTGATTTATAGTGCCTGTGTAAACTCAACGCACCCTTTATCGCGCATGATATGTCAATACCTGGGTCAGGTGAAGAAATTACCAGCAAGCCAATACAAAGAAATACCGGGGAAAGGAATCACCGCGCAGATAGAAAGTTACGAAGTTAAAGCAGGCAGCACACAATACATTTTTGGTCATGAAAACGATAATGGCTTAACAAGCGTGTACCTGATGATAAATGGGGTTTACCTGGGCTATTTCTCTTTCAGGCAAAACTATCGTAAAGGATTAAAGGAAATGGCTGATGAGTTGGGTGCCTGTAACACCTTCCTTATCTCCGGTGATAGCGATCATGAAAGGGAGGCGCTATTGCCTGTGTTTAAAAGCGCCGACAACATGAAATTCAGGCAGTCGCCACAAAATAAACTGGACTTTATACAATTGCTTCAGCAACTAAAAAACAAAGTGATGATGATAGGTGATGGCCTTAATGATGCCGGAGCTCTAAAGCAGAGCGATCTGGGTATCGCCGTAACCGATAACGTAAACAATTTTTCTCCGGGTTGCGATGCCATATTGGATGGGCGCTCGTTTAACAAACTTCCGGCTTTTTTAAAGTTTGCAAAAAATACCGTAACTATTATTCATTGCTCATTCCTCATCTCAGTTACGTATAATGTAATTGGGTTAAGCTATGCGGTAACCGGTAACTTGTCGCCGCTTACCGCAGCCATACTGATGCCTTTAAGCACGGCAACCATCATTTTTTTTACCACCATTGCTACCCATTTAGCAGCCAAAAAGAGGGGCCTGGCATGAATATTATTTACTTTTTAATAGGATGCAGCGTGCTATTAGCTTTCGCATTTTTAATGGCATTTTTTTGGGCGCAGCGTAGCGGCCAGAACGATGACTTGTACACACCTTCTGTACGCATTTTGCTGGATGACGATGCAGATCTGCAGGATAAAAAGTGATGGTCATCATATTTTCTCAAAACCCGCATCATTCTTAGCCTGCCCCGCGTAAGATAGTTTTACAACATAATTAACAGATACTATATGCAGCCCGAAAAATTTTACTATGATAATAAGATAGTGCGGAATTTTGGTATTGCCACCATTATATGGGGTATTATCGGAATGACAGTTGGCCTTATTGCCGCTATTCAATTATTTAAGCCCACTATGAATATGGGCAACCAGTACACCACCTTTGGCCGTATTCGCCCCCTGCACACCAACGCCGTGATCTTCGCGTTTGTTGGCAACGCCATATTCATGGGCGTTTACTATTCCTTGCAGCGGCTTTTAAAAGCACGCATGTTCAGCAACTTTTTAAGCAACGTACATTTTTGGGGCTGGCAGCTGATCATCTTATCGGCTGTTATCACCCTGCCTTTAGGGTTTACAACCTCGCACGAGTATGCCGAGCTGGAATGGCCCATTGATATTGCCATTACCCTAATATGGGTGGTTTTTGGTGTCAATATGTTTGGCACCATTTTTAAACGCCGCGAGCGGCATTTATATGTGGCCATTTGGTTTTACATAGCCACGTTTGTAACCATTGCTGTACTGCATATTGTAAATTCTTTCGAGTTGCCGGTATCGGCATTTAAAAGCTATATGGTTTATGCCGGCGTACAGGATGCGCTGGTACAATGGTGGTATGGGCATAATGCGGTTGCGTTTTTCCTGACTACTCCCTACCTGGGTATGATGTATTACTTTTTACCCAAGATGGCTAACCGGCCTATTTATTCATATAAACTGAGTATCCTGCATTTTTGGGCGCTGATATTTATTTATATATGGGCTGGTCCGCATCATTTGCTATACACCACGTTGCCAAGCTGGGCACAATCGTTAGGTATTGTGTTTTCGATTATGCTGATAGCGCCGAGCTGGGGCGGTATGATCAACGGATTGTTAACCCTGCGCGGTGCATGGGACAAAGTTCGCGATGATGTGGTACTGAAATTTATGGTGGTTGGCTTAACCGCCTACGGCATGGCCACCTTTGAAGGCCCAATGCTATCTCTTAAACAGGTAAATGGCCTTGCCCACTTTACCGATTGGATAGTGGCACACGTACACGTTGGCGCCCTCGGCTGGAACGGTTTTTTAACTTTTGCCATTTTATACTGGGTAATACCACGTATTTATAAAACACAGCTTTACTCAAACAAGATGGCTGCCTTCCACTTTTGGATAGGTACGATGGGCATATTGTTTTATGCAATACCGATGTACTGGGCAGGTTTTACCCAGGGATTGATGCTTAAAGAATTCACCCCTGAAGGGATGCTAAAGTATCCCAACTTTTTGGAAACCACGCTGCGCATAATTCCAATGCATGTTATGCGCTCTATAGGCGGAACATTTTACTTGCTGGGTGTAATTGTGATGGCTTATAACCTTGCCCGCACTATGCTGCAGGGTAAGCTGGTAGCCAACGAAGCCGCCGAATCTATGCCGTTAGAGCCGGTGAATGCTGCCACAGAAAGCGGATGGCACCGTAAGCTCGAACGCAGGCCCATCCAACTAATGGTTGCGGCGCTGATCGTGATCCTGATAGGTACGGTGATAGAACTGATGCCAACCATGACCATCTCCTCAAACGTGCCCACCATTGCCAGTGTAAAGCCTTACACCCCGCTCGAACTGCAGGGGCGGGATATCTATATCCGCGAAGGCTGTTCAAACTGCCACTCGCAAACAGTAAGGCCCTTCCGGTCAGAGACGGAGCGTTATGGGGAATACAGTAAGGCCGGTGAGTTTGTGTACGATCACCCCTTCCTTTGGGGATCCAAACGTACCGGGCCGGACCTGGCGCGTGAAGGGCAAAAATACGGCAATGCCTGGCATTATAACCACATGATGGACCCAAGGCTGATGTCGCCCGGAAGTATCATGCCAAATTATGACTGGCTGCTAACCCAAACGTTAGATACGACCACTACACGGACTAAAATAAGCGCCATGCGTACGCTGGGTGTGCCTTACGCCCCGGGATATGAAAACAAAGCCAATGCCGACTTGAACAAGCAGGCGCAAGGAATTGCAGACAATCTTGCCAAGGATAAAATAAAAGTGAAAAACGATAAAGAGATCATCGCCATTATAGCTTACCTGCAAAGGTTAGGTACTGATATTAAAGCAAACAAAACCGCTAATAAATAATAAAAACCATGTTTAAACAATTCACCGAGAACATAAACGGGCACCAGGTTTACCTGCTTAGCTCACTGGGTATATTCCTTGTATTTTTTATCGTAGTCACTATTATTTTATTGCGGTTAGGCCAAAATCATGTAGACCACATGAGCGAACTTCCGCTGAGCGATAACGAGATCGATCCATCAAAAAATATTTTACAATGAAGAGGCGGCTTTTTATAATCACAACAATCGTATTTGCAACGCAGCAAAGCTTTGCGCAGAGCGACAGCATGGTGCCGGACGATATTAAGAACTACATTGGCTATGGTGCCATTGTAACCATGCTGCTGTTGTTTTTAGGCGTTATGCTGGTTTTGTTGCGCACCTTTAGAGTGCTTACCCGTGTGATCTTAAAATCGCAGGGGTTTACCAATCAGCAGATTGAAGAGGAACTACAGCCGGTAAAAAAAGAGAAAAAGCCCAAAGGCGAGGTTTGGAACAAACTGTTATCCTTAAAGCCATTATCAGAAGAAAAGAGCCTGATCATGGAACACGAATATGATGGTATACAGGAATTGAATAACCCAACGCCGGCTTGGTTTATGGTGCTATTTTACTCCACCATCATTTTCGCGGTAGGGTATTTATTGGTTTACCACGTGTTTGATATTGGCCAGCTACAGGATGCCGAGTATAAAACGGAAATGGCCCAAGCCGAGGTGGCTAAAAAGATCTACCTGAGCAAAGCTGCTAACCAGGTAGATGAAAATACGGTTAAGCTGACGACTGATCCCGCTTTATTAGCCGAAGGTAAAACGGTATTCAAACAAACCTGCGCGCCTTGTCATGGCGACAATGCCCAGGGTGTTGTTGGCCCTAACCTAACGGATGAGTATTGGCTGCATGGTAATAAGATCAACGATATTTTTAAAACCATCAAATACGGGGTGCTTGCCAAAGGGATGCCAACGTGGGAGAAGCAGCTATCACCAAAGCAAATTGCCAGTGTGTCTAACTATATTTTATCCATACAGGGCACGCATCCGGCGGGTGCTAAAGAACCCCAGGGCGACAAAGCACCCGGCGAAAAATTAGCATCTAATTAATTATGATAGATACAGTGATAGGTGGAGTGGTGGAAGAGAAGAGACGGTGGCTGTATCCTGCTTTGCGGAAAGGAAAGCTGTATCATTGGCGATCGGCGATTAGCTATGTGTACCTGCTTTTCTTTTTCGCAGGGCCATTTTTAAGGATAGGCGGGCAGCCGTTTTTGCTGCTCAACGTTATCGAACGCAAGTTTGTCATATTAGGGCAGGTTTTCTGGCCTCAGGATATCTTCCTGTTTGTGATAGCCACCCTTGTTTTTGTCGTTTTCGTTACACTTTTTACCATTGCTTTCGGGCGGATATTTTGTGGATGGATCTGCCCGCAAACCATTTTTATGGAACTGGTTTTCCGAAAAATAGAGATCTGGATAGAAGGCGACGCCAACAAACGTCGTATACTGGATGCGGGCGAATGGACAAACGAAAAGATTGTAAAAAAGATGGCTAAGCACTTTATATTTATCTTGCTGTCTTTCCTTATCGCCAACACCTTCCTGGCCTATGTTATCGGAAGCGAAAATTTAATAAAGATCATTACCCAACCGGTTACCGCCCATGTTGTGGGCTTTATTAGTATCTGGGTATTTACGGCGGTTTTTTACGTGGTATACAGCCAGGTACGCGAGTTGGTTTGCACCGTGATATGCCCATACGGCCGTTTACAGGGTGTTTTGATAGATAAGGATACCGTTGTAGTTGCTTATGACGACGTGAGGGGCGAGCCACGCGGTAAGCTGAAAAAAGATGCGGACCAAATTTTGAAAGGTGATTGCGTGGATTGCGACCTGTGTGTGGCCGTTTGTCCTACGGGGATAGATATCAGAAAGGGAACCCAGTTAGAATGTATTAACTGTACGGCTTGTATAGATGCATGTAACCATGTAATGGACAAGATAAACAAGCCTTTAAACCTGATTGGTTACTATTCGGAGAATATGATAACGAATAACCAAAAACCATCTTTTACCTGGCGGATGGCCGGTTACAGTGCGATTATGGTATTACTGATAGGAGTATTAAGTTATTTTATATTTAGCCGCAGCGATATGGATATCACTATCATGCGTAGCGCAGGCATGCTTTACCAGGAACAGCCCGGCGGGTACATCAGCAATATTTATAACGCCGAGATCATTAATAAATCGAACGAAACAAAATTGGTAAGCATTAAAGCAACTGACCCGGCCATTAAAATAAAATACATCCAGTCGCCGGGGGCTATTGCAAAGGGTGGGTCGGTAAAAGTTGTGTTTTTTGTCATGGTGCCCGCTGCTTTTATTCATTCGCCAAAAACAACTGTCAAATTGCAATTATTAAACGGTAATAAAGTGCTCGAAACCGAAAGCACGTCATTTATAGGGCCAATAAACAATTAACGATATGAACTGGGGAAAAGGATTAGTTATAGTGATGCTGCTTTTTATAGGGTTCATAGTCAGCATGAGTTGTTATATGTTCAGCATGCCCGCTGATGATTATGATCATCAATATTACGAGAAGGGTTTGAATTTTAATCAGGACTATGCAAAAGAAAAACAGGTGGCAACAGACGATGCACAGCCGGTAATAAAGCAGGTAAATGGCGAGATTTCTATTGAATTTAAACAACCTGCTGTTGGGGAAGTAAAGCTGATTACCCCCTTGGGTAAAAGTAAAGACCTGATGTTTCCTTTAAATACAAATGGAGGCACTCAGGCACGTATACCCTTAAATAGGTTAGCGCCCGGGCGTTGGAGCATACGGATAGACTGGAAGAGCAGTGATAAGGGTTATTTATATCAACAGGATTTATATATCGATGGGAAATAATCAGGTTGCATTTTTAATAGGCCTTTTTGGCAGCGTGCATTGTGTTGGGATGTGCGGGCCGTTGGCTTTCAGCATCCCATCTAATAGAAAGCATGCGTGGTCACTAGTTACTGATAAGTTGTTGTATAACCTTGGGCGGGTGATTACCTACTCGTGTTTGGGCTTGCTTTTGGGCTATTTGGGTAAGCTATTCTGGCTCTCAGGCATGCAACAAATCATTAGCATACTGAGTGGTATGTTTATTGTAGTTCTTGGCATCGTTAGGCTTATTAAGTTTAAAAATAAGATAAGTTATGATGTTTACTTCCCATGGTTTTATAAATTGATCAATTTGGCTGTTAAGCGTAAAGCCGGCCATCTGGCCCTTGGCATGCTTAACGGCTTTCTGCCATGTGGTTTTGTTTATGTTGCGCTTTTTGGCGCCTTAAACACTACATCGCCTGCGGGTGCCGCGCAATTTATGTTTTGGTTTGGGATGGGCACTTTCCCACTTATGTTTATCGCTACGCTTAGTTTCGGCTTTCTAAGCCCATTAATACGCCGTCGGATAAATGGGATAATGCCTTACCTGATGGTATGCCTCGGCTTTTGGTTTATTTTGCGTGGTTGGGGTTTGAACATTCCTTATTTAAGCCCAGTCGTTAAAGAAGTGGGCGTTGAGGTGTGCCATTAATCTCTCTTACAGAATGTGATCAGCGTCACCTTTTTGGTGTTTCGGCATCATTCATTATAAGTGTGTAATAGGCCACTTTTGTCATAATAAAAAACATCATTATGGCAACTTTAACAAACACAGCAGCTCAGTGGAGCGAAGTTTCTTTAACCAATAACAACCTATTAACCAAAATAACAACCTGGGCCGATAAGCAAGCCCCTAACCGTACCCTTTGGTTTATGGTATCCTTAATAGCCCAGGGCGTATTGTTCCTACCAGTTCCGGCTGTTTTGCTTTATTATTTTGATGCGCCGCTTGCTGTGCTGGCGGTAACTTTAGGCCTTTTCTTTTCAAATATCATAGCAGGTATGGGCGGCGCAGGTATTCGCGTAATGCTTGGCTTTTTTGCCTTCAGTATCCTTGCACATTTATTAATGATCCTTGTATTTACTTTTTAATTTATGATACCAAAAACAATGAAAGCCGCTGTTATCCATGAATTTGGGCAGCCGCTTATAATAGAAGATGTACCGGTGCCAACCCCGGGCGATAGCCAGATCCTGGTAAAAGTGGTGGCTTGTGGCGTTTGCCATACCGACCTGCATGCCGCAAATGGCGACTGGCCTGTAAAACCGCAATTGCCACTAATACCGGGGCACGAAGCTATTGGCTATGTTGTGGCTTTGGGCACGGGCGTAAAAAATGTCGCCGTTGGCGATATAGTTGGCGCGCCCTGGCTTTACAGCGCCTGTGGCTGCTGCGAGTTCTGTATAACCGGATGGGAAACCCTTTGCGAAGAACAAAAGAACGGCGGCTACAGCGTTAACGGCGGTTTCGCTGAGTATGTAGTGGCCGATTCACGTTACGTTGCCCATTTCCCTAAGGGAATAAACTTTGCTGAAATGGCACCTATCATCTGTGCGGGTGTAACTGTTTACAAGGGGTTGAAAGAAACAGAAGTAAAACCCGGCGAATGGGTGGCCATATCAGGTGTTGGTGGTTTAGGCCACCTGGCTGTGCAATATGCCAAAGCAATGGGTATGCACGTTGCCGCGGTCGATATTGCTGACGATAAACTGGCGCTGGCCAAACAATTGGGTGCAGAGCTTACTGTGAATGCCCTAAATGAAAACCCGGGCGCGGTTTTGAAGAAAGCAACCGGTGGTATGCATGGTGTACTGGTTACTGCGGTATCGCCAATTGCTTTTGAGCAGGGGATAGGCATGTTGCGCCGCAAAGGCACCATCGCTTTAAATGGTTTACCAAAGGGCAGTTTTGATCTTCCTATATTCGACACCGTGCTTAACCGCTATACCGTTCGCGGTTCCATAGTAGGCACTCGAAAAGACATGCAGGAAGCGATTGCTTTTGCAGTAGAGGGAAAGGTAAAAGCGGACATTCACACCGCCAAATTAGAAAATATTAATAAAATTTTTGATGATATGCGTAAGGGAGATGTCACCGGCAGGGTAGTGCTGCAGATAGCAAGTGAGTAAGTTTAAATACATCAAAAGTAAAAGGCTACTCAATTGGGTAGCCTTTTTTATTTATTAGATAGCCATGCTAAATAGCTGAGTAGTTGGTTTATCGCTCCACAACCTGGCATCGAGCGCCATACAAATATTCCGCAGAAAGCGTTTGCCGGTTTCAGTGACTTTAAGTCCCCAGGAGAACAGTTCGATCATACCATCCCGTGCCAGCGGTTCCAGGCGTTCAATACCTGCAAATAAAGCCTCACAGGATTCAATATGGTGGTTCCATGTAGTTTGGCCGGTGCACATAATTTGAAGTACATGTTTACGAATAATAAGGTCATCGTTCGTTAAAATATGCCCCTTAAAAACAGGGAATTCTTCCAGTTCAATATCATTAATATAGTCTTCCAGTTTTTTCTGATTTTGAGCAAAACCGTACCAGCTATCGCTAATTGCCGATACACCAAGACCGATCATTAATTGGGTATGCTGATGGGTATAACCCATAAAGTTACGATGCAAGGTTCCCTCTAAACCTGCAGTCACTAATTCGTCTTCAGGCAGGGCAAAATGGTCCATGCCTATTTCTATATAGCCATAGTCTTTCAGAAGGCTTCGGCCAATTTCATAAAGTTTTGCTTTTGTAGGCGCATCCGGCAGATCCGCTTCTGTAAACTTGCGCTGGCCCGGCTTTATCCAGGGCACGTGGGCGTAGCTATAAAAAGCTATCCTGTCAGGCACCAATTCGCTCACTAGGTGCATGGTTTTTACCAGGCTATCAGTGGTTTGCAAAGGCAGTCCGTAAATTAAGTCGTAATTTATGGAAGTGTATCCAATTTTTCGGGCTATGTAGGTTACGTTACGCACCTGTTCTAATGTTTGGTAGCGGTTGATGATCAACTGCACGGCCGGATCAAAATCCTGTATCCCCAGGCTTAACCGCCTGAAACCAAGATCAAACAACGTTTGTAAATGTGCTTCGGTTGTGTTGCCGGGATGCGCTTCAAAGCTAAATTCGGCTTTAGGGTGGATGTTTACCCAATCTAACAAGCCTGCTATCAACTTTTGCAGGTTATACGGACTAAAAAAAGTAGGCGTGCCGCCCCCCAAATGAAGCTCTCTTATCACGGGTACATCTTCCATAATAGCCTTGTACATCTGCCATTCTTTCAAAACAGCATGGATATAGGGTTCCTCTACATGATGGTTTTTTGTGATGCGGGTGTTACAACCGCAATACGTACAAAGACTTTCACAAAAAGGTAAATGTATATAGAGACTTATCCCATCCTCAACGTTTGTTTCATAAAAGGAGGCCTTTACGGAGCGCAGCCATTGCTGGTTGCTAAAATTATCAGTATCCCAGTAAGGCATCGTGGGATAGCTGGTATAACGCGGCGCTGCTACGTTGTACTTTTCGGTGAGATGCTTATCCATAACGAAGTTAAATATGATTTGCTGTCGCTGGTACCTGGCAGCTTTTGGCACAGGCGCAGGCTTTGCCAACGCATTTGTTTTGCTGCCACAGGTCCAGGTTTTTTATAGTTTGGTCGGCTATGCCTTGCAAGGCTTCGCGAGTTAAATAGGCTTGGTGCGGGGTTATGATTACATGATCAAACTGCATCAGTTCTTTGAGCAATGGATCTTCTATTGTACCCTTTTTGTGCTCTTCAAAGAACAGGCCCTTTTCAAACTCATATACATCTAACCCTAAATAGCCAACCTTACCGGCATAAATAGCCTGTATAACATCTGTAGTTTTAATGAGCGCTCCGCGCGATGTATTGATCAGCATTACGCCGTTTTTCATTTGCGCTAAAGTAAATTCATTGATGATATGCCTGGTTCCTTCATTTAGAGGCACATGCAGCGAAATAACATCTGAGTTGGCATACAAATAAGGAAGGGTAACCTGATCTATAGCACTGGTGTGATCAGGGAAATTCAGGTCATAGCCAATTACCCTGCAACCCAATCCGTTAAAAATAGCCGCGGTTGCCAGGCCTGTATTGCCAAGGCCAATAATGCCAATGGTTTTTCCTGAAAAGTTAAAACCCATTAAGCCGTTATTAGTGAAGTTAAAATGGTGGCTATGGTCGTCGGCTTTTATCAGGTTGCGGTTTAGGGCAAAGGCCAATGCAACGGCATGCTCGGCAATGGCTTCAGGCGAATAATAGGGTACATTGGCTACTTTTATACCGCGGAGGCTGGCGGCGTCCCTGTCAATATGGTCTGTACCGGCACAGCGAGTAGCGATGTATTTTACCCCAAGGTCGGCTAATCTTTCAATTACACCTGCAGAAACATCATCGTTTGTAAAAACTATAACCGCATCCTTGCCTTCTGCATATAGAGTTGTCTCTATACTTAGCGGGTTTGATATCAGGGTTATTTCGTGCTTTTTTTGATTGGCTTTTGAAAGAAATTTCTTCTCAAACGGTTTTATACTATACGCTACTACTTTCATCCGCAATAATTATTTTTTCAAAATTATGGCAAATGGGTAATGCTATAGTTGAGCGTGGTCAGCTCCGAAAGTGACGTTCGTCAGTTTTTCATCTTAGCGATCCGTTTTTCATCGATTATGGTGATGAGGCTGCCTTTTTTTTCTATCAGGCCTTCATCCTTAAAATCTGTTAATGTGCGGCTCACGGTTTCGGTGGCCATTCCTGTCATGGCTGCGAGGTCTTCCCTGCTAATCTTAAATCCCTCAATCGCGCCGTTTTGCTTGTAAAGACGTAATAATGATTCGGCCATACGTTTACGTACGGAATTATAGGCCAGATGGAGCAATTGCTCTTCTTTATCCCTAACATCGTTGGCCAGTATGCTGATAAACTCGCGTGCCACATCCGGATATTGATTGATCAGTTCGTCAAGTTGCTCTTTTGGTATCAGGCAAAGCTGTGCGTCTTCCAGCGCGGTGGCGGTGTCGGCATATGGTTCGTTGGCTAACATGGCGTTTACACCCAGGTAATCATCGGTCGCATAAATGCCGGTCATCAGTTCCCGGCCATCCTCGGCAAGTTTCATGGTTTTGATTTTGCCGCTCAATATAATATACAGCCCGTTGCCTTTATCGCCATCGTAATAAATAACCTGGTTCTTCTTAAACTGCCTGCTCTTACGCTCAGCTACAATTCTTTTCAGTTCGGCCAATCCATTCTTTTTTGATAGCAGGTTGTTCAACCTTTCAAGCGGGTTGCTATAGAAATTTTCCTGAATCTCTTTCTTTTTTAATCGGGTTTCAATCGCACTAAGTAGTTCAATATCGTCAAAAGGTTTGGTCAGGTAATCGTCGGCGCCCATTTCCATGCCTTTCCGCAGATCAACGCGTTCAGCTTTGGCGGTTAAAAATATAAAAGGTATGGTTGCTGTTTCGGGGTTTTTGTTCAGCATATACAATACGCCATAACCGTCCAGGTCAGGCATCATAATGTCGCAGAGAATAATATCGGGTTTATGCTTATTAGCCAGGTCGACACCGGTTTTACCATTGTTTGCCTGGTATACGGTAAAATCAGCCAGTTCCAATATCTCGACAATATTTTCCCTAATGTCGGTATTATCTTCAATGATCAAAACTTGCTTGCTCATGCCTTTTTGAATGAAATGGTAAATGATGTGCCCTGGTTAACAATGCTGTTAAATTGAATGTTGCCGTTCATTAAATGGGTATAGCGGGCAACAATATTTAGCCCCAGCCCTGTGCCCGGGATATTGCCCGTATTATGCGCCCTGAAAAAGGGTTCGAAAAGATGTTTCTGATCTTTCTCAGGGATTCCGATACCGTTATCTTTAATAATCACAGTACATCCGTCCTCATCTATTTCGGTGTTAAATTCGATGAATGTGTTTTCGCCCGAGTATTTGATGGCATTGGCTATTAAATTAAATACGCAATTCTTCAGCAGGTTTTGATCCAGCTTGACCATGCTTTCCTTACCGGTATGCTGGTAAATGATATGCTGGTTTTGCTTAGCTACCATCTGCATCTCCTCTGTTATCTCTTCGGATAATTTAACGAGGTCAAATTCCGAAAAGGTTGGCTCCACCTTACCAGCCTCCAGCTTCTCGAGTGAAAGGAAATCATTTAGGATGGTTGTGAGGTTACCCACGGCATTTTTTATCTTCGCTACATGTTTGGTTATATTGTCGCTGCTAAAAGCTTGGGCATATTTATCAACAAGCGAGGCTGAAAGTTGTATGGCGCTTAACGGCGTGCGGAATTCGTGCGATGCCATGGATACGAAGCGGCTTTTTAATTGGCCCAGCTCTTTTTCTTTTTCCAGCGAAAGGCTTACTTCCTCCTTGGCGTTCTGCAAGGCCATCACCGTTTCTTTTAACGATTGGGTGCGCTCCTCGATCAGGTCTTCTAAATGTGCTGCATAATCTTTTAGTTGTTCCTCTGCTTCTTTTTGTTTGCTCAGGTCATGAATAAAGCCCGCGTATATTTTTCGGCCGGAGTAGGCGACCTCGCTTACTCCCAATCGAAATGGGAACGTAGTTTTGTCCTTACGCAAACCGGTAACTTCGCGCCCTATACCAATAATGTGAGGCACGCCGGTGTGTTGGTAACGCCTTATATACTCGTCGTGCTGGTTGCGATCCGGTGGGGGCATTAAAAACGAAACGTTTTTGCTTATAACTTCCTCCGGCGTATAGTTGAATAACGCGCATGCAGCCGGGTTGATCGTTTCTATCAATCCTCTTTCATCTATGGTGATGATCCCATCAATAGCATTTTGAATGATGGCTTTAAGTAGCGCTGCGTTTTCCATAAAACTAAGTTACCCCTTTACAACTAACATCCGCAAATATCATGACCCTGTTGCTTTAAAAATGTAATATCGTTCATATCAAAAAGTGACCTGCATCACTTTTTTAACTACAGCATGGCATAACTCATTTTTAAATGTGATGTAGGTCATCCGCTAGCAAAATTGCATTACCAACCTTTACAACCATTAAAACAAGCACAATGGCTATCACTACCGAAATACAATTTTTGGACGGTCCGCACTCCCGGTTAAAGGAGTTGAAGTTTACCATACAAACCATGGTAGATCTTATACGCGGGCTGCGCGGGTTACATTTTGTAGGACCCTGCATTACTTTTTTTGGCTCAGCTCGCTTTAAAGAAGATCACCCATACTACAAACTTACCCGCGACGCTGCTACAGCCTTTGCAAAACTTGGTTTTACCATTATAACAGGTGGTGGGCCCGGCCTGATGGAAGCAGCCAACCGCGGTGCAAAAGACGCTGGGGGCTATTCTGTAGGCTGCAATATCCAACTGCCTGTTGAGCAAAAGCCAAACCCATACCTGGACAAATGGATATACATGAGCCACTTTTTTCTAAGAAAAGTACTTTTAGTGAAATACTCATTTGCCTTTGTAGTAATGCCCGGTGGGTACGGTACGCTTGATGAATATTTTGAAGCGCTTACACTTATTCAAACCCATAAAATAAAAGACTTCCCGATCATCATTTTTGGAAAAGAATATCATAAGGAATTGATAGACCATATAGCTGTGATGAAACGTGACGGAACTATAGGAGTAGACGATGAGAAGTTTTACTTGGTTACCGATGATATAGCAGAAGCCACAGAATTGATCAGGGAGAAAAGCATTAAACAATTTGGACTTAAGCCAAAACGCAAATACAAGCCATTTAGCTGGCTATTTGAGCATAAATAAAACCAATATATATGGAAACTTTAAACGCACTATTGGCACGTTCGCTGCAGTATTACGTACTGGCCGAACACTGGGCATCTGACCTTGAATTTTTCAAGATCGAATCCGTTTTTTTTGATAAACTTATCAAAGAATATTTTATTCCCATTGGAGAGATCTCAGGGATAGAAGCTTTGTAAGGTTTAGTAGATAAAATCAGCCTGTTAAAAGAAGATGAGCAGGCCACTTGCAAGATGCTGACAGAACAATTGCAGCAACTGGAATTGATGGCTGAAGACTTTATCCCCGAAAATATTGATAGCATACAAGGTAAGCAGGTACAACTTGAATACCTTATCACCAACCTAACGCACGAATTTAGAGAAATAAAAAAGGATTTGTTTTCAGCGATCGAGCATATTATGAAAGAAAGTAAAAATCCCGTTGGATAGAAGACCCCTATAT
Organism: Inquilinus sp. KBS0705; assembly: GCA_005938025.2. Taxonomy (NCBI): domain Bacteria; kingdom Pseudomonadati; phylum Pseudomonadota; class Alphaproteobacteria; order Rhodospirillales; family Rhodospirillaceae; genus Inquilinus; species Inquilinus sp. KBS0705. The sequence continues at coordinate 564,201 of VCCI02000001.1, forward strand.
AATTATAATCAAATGTGAAGGCGCCATAAAATTTATGTGCGCCTTTTTGTTTCCCGGTGTGTCAGGTCAGCTTATTAGGTGACCGGAGTCATTATTTAACGGCCCTGCATATCAGACCTTTATATTATAAATAATACAGTTATGAAAAAGCAGATTAACATAGATGATTACCAGGGGTTTAGTTATAAAGCCAATACCTTATTGTTGGTAAGCCTGTTCCTTTTAACTTTAATGCTTGCTGTATTTACCGGTAAAGCGGCTGAGAGGCAGTTTACAACTAAAACCTGCCAAAAGGATCTTTCTGCTGAGATAGCACGTCAACTTGGCAAAGAAAGGCTGCCTTTAAATTTCCCACTATCGGTAAAGCGGTTTTATCAGCAACGGCAGTTTGACCAAAACTGGATCGTTAAAGAGACAGATGCCGGGCAAACATGGGCCGCAATGCTCATGATAGATTGCGTTTTACAATTCGGCCTAAACCATGCTGATTATCACCCAAACGAACTGTTATACAGTAAACTGCATGATATTTTAGAGCGTCCTTCCCAGGTGCCGGTCAGCCAGCAGGCGCGCTTCGAAATTATGCTCACAGATGCGATGTTATCCTTCGCTAATAACCTGCACTTTGGTAAATACAACCCACGGTACCCGGCATCAAAGATTGATAAAGGCATGTTAGCATTTGATGCCATAAACCTCATCAATAAAGCGATGCTTAATAAAGATTTCATGCTTACTGTTATTAGTGCACAGCCACAAAATAAGTTGTACCAGAACCTTCAGAGCCGCATGCATATGGTGGCCGGAGCACAACTGGGCGATTGTTATGAGTTCCCCGAGGCCGATGTACGGAAGATGGCGCTTAATATGGAACGGTTAAGGTGGGCTGCGCTGGATACCGACAATTATATTCAGATTAATGTTCCATCTTACAAACTTAATTTCTACCATAAAGGTGCAATAGATACTTTTAGGGTAGTAGTAGGTAAGCCCGGTAACTCTACGCCAACGTTAAGCAGCGCCATAAAATACTTTACAACCTCGCCAGATTTAAAAGTGCCGCAAAAAACCTTCGTAAATGAGTTGCTGCCCAAAGCAATTAAGGATAACGCCTACTTGGCCAATAATCATTTTGCTATTTATAACAAAAACGGGATGCTGATCAGCCCGAATAAAACCTACCTGCTGAAAATCAAACAGTCGCCACAGCGTTATTACGCAACAAAATCAGCCGGATGTGATAATGCCCTTGGCCGGGTAGTTTTCAGGTTTGCCAATATTTATGATATCCATTTAAATGACACGCCTGAACAAGGTTTCTTTTTTGAGAAAAACCGGGCCCTTAGCAATGGATGTATCAGGGTGCAAAACGCTGTTAAGCTTGCGGGACTTTTACTGACCAGTGATGATGCTCAAAAAAATATACCCGCAATGGAAAAAGCGATAGATAATGGAGTTAAAAAGGATTTCTTTTTGAAAAAGCCAACGCCTATTGCTGTAACCTACCTAACCTGCGAGGTTGTAGACGGCCAGCTTATTGTTTATAATGACGTATACGGTCTGGATAATAGTCTCGATATCCTTTTGTATAAAAAAGGTGATGAAACGCTGAAAATAAGCCAAAACTAATGCTTACCGGTAATAAAAAAAGAAGATATGACACTGATCATTATTTCTGACAAATTATTGCTTCAAATTTGTAGAATAAAACAATCAATAAGATGAAAACGATACTTGTACCGTCAGATTTTTCGCCGGCAGCTAATAACGCTGCCAAATATGCAGTGAACATCGCCCGGAAAGTAAAGGCGAATATTAAACTTTGTAATGCAATAAAAGTACCTGCAGAGTCTGTTTTTGCATCTCAGGTGGCTTGGCCTCTGGAAGATCTCGAACATTTAAAAGATGGATCGGGTGCCGAACTCAATTATTTGGCAGGCGTTTTAGAGAATGAGCCGATGGAAGAAAAAGGCAGTTTTCAACCCCACATCCACCATTCAACAGGAATGGGGAACGTTACGGATTATGTCAGGAACCTGGTTAGCGATGATCATATCAATCTGGTAGTAATGGGGATGTCAGGCGCTAATATGTTTTCACGATTTGTTCTTGGAAGCAACAGTCGCGACCTGATTAGAAAAGCTGATTTCCCGCTCTTATTGATACCTAAAAATCATATTTATTCGCCGATTAAAAAAATAGCGTTCGCTACTGATCTAAGTGAGACCGATATTGACGTCCTGCATTCCCTTGCCAACTTTGCCAGGTATTTTAACGCGGAAATTCTTATAAGCCACGTTCTGCAACTACCCGGACAGGATCAGAAACAAATAGATGCATTTTTAAGTGATGTTACTTGTAAAGTAGATTATCCTCATATTTATTATCGTGCCCTGCAAAGTGATAGTGTAAAGAATGGTCTGAATTGGCTAACAGAGAACGGGCAAATAGATCTGTTGATTATGGTGCATCGCCGTAATAATCTTTTTAGTAACAGCTTTACTCAAAAGCTTGCTGTCAAAAGTAAGGTGCCATTAATGGTATTGCCTGGTGAGTTTGATAAGTTTTTGATATAAGAGCATGATTTATACAAGGACCTGGTAAATCTTTATTAAGCATAAAGACCAATTGAAGGTATACCGGAGCGGGAGGGACTTGTACTTCATCCTAACAAGTTGATTCCCAAATTGAAAATGGGGCTTCGAAAATTAGGTATCTAATAGGTCACCAATAGAAAAGCGACCAGAAGACATAAATGATTTAATCATTTTACGATGATGCGCAAGAATGGTTTGCCTACAAGGGAGGCCCGGAGGGAACGTGAAAAATAACGTAACCGGTTCACTATCAATATCAATATTCTGGTTTTTAACCCTGCTCACCGGGTGCTCACCAATGGCCACTAATTGACCTTAATTATGCTACTTAATGTATTACTATAAATGTAAAGATTAATTTAGAACCGGTCAAGAGTTTTTGAGTTATATAGTTTAGCTTTTCACCTATATGCCCGTGAAAGGTAGAAAAATTACACATTTATCAGCGGTGCAACTTGCTTCGCGGTTTCGTGAAATTAATTCTCGGTGCCAGTTGTTATACAAATATGTCATAAGCTCCTATTAGAAGACCAAAATTTGAATACAGGAAGTTTATTTTATAGTGCCTTGTTGGGGTGTCACTACCGATTATTGGTCAGGTTTGACCATTTTGAAAATAACTATATAATGCAATCCCGATTTTTCAATCGGCACCGTGAGATATCTCCGTGTTTTAATGTGCTGAACGAAGTGAAGAATATCGGGTCTGGGTATCCCGGCAGCTGTTTCGGTCTTACCGAAACATGGCTTAATTGTAAACCTTTGGTGCAAAGGGAATTATGCTTAATATTTAATAAAATACTTTATTAAAACATTGCGATTCTAGGCGCAATTTTCTGAAATGATTTAATGTGTTATCCTTCGTCAAAGTAATCGCTGTCTATTCGTTTGATTTCATAGGTTCTTTGTGTAGATACTCCAAGATTATAATCGATCATCAACTGAGCCAGTTGCTCTCCGTCGATTAATACAATTTTGGTTTCATTCTTGGGCGAGTAGGCTAGCGCTTCCTTGGTAAATGAAGAGGTGGTGATAAATATTCCTTTTTTTGCACCCTGTCCAGCCAATGCACCAACAAACTTGTGCAATTCAGGCCGACCGACTACATTCGCCTTTTGCCATCGTTTTGCCTGTATATAAATTATATCAAGGCCAAGCTTATCTTCTTTGATAGTACCATCAATTCCTTCATCCCCAGTTTTACCCACCGCCTGTCCAGCATCCTTGATAGAACCACCATAGCCCATTTTTACTAACAGTTCAACAACAAGCCGCTCAAAAAATGCGGGAGACAAACTGCGTACTGTATCGATCAATTCCTGCGCTAAAGACTGCCGGGTCTTCTGATAAGCTATATCGATATTTTCCTCGGGCGTATTTTCATCAATGTCACTGAAACCCTCCACCGCTAAAGATTTAACCTCTTCACTTTTATAATTCTGAAACTCCAGGAATTCTGGGAATTGTTTTAAAAAGCCGTTGTCAATTTTAACCGGCTTTTCGGCCAGAGCTAGTCTCCCCCGTTCACTTATAATTAATATGCCCCGCGATGGCGAGGATATTAGACCTGCTTTCTTCAGGTAAGTCCGTGCCCAGCCTACTCTGTTACTAAAAACTGGCTGACCGCCACTTAATAGCTCCTGACGTTCGTTGTCACTTAAGTGCAGCGAAACCGCCAGCGCTTCAATTGTATCCTTGGTTTTATGCGGTTTGTCGTCAGCCAGGAACTGGAGTAGCGGCAACATTAAAGTTTGATAATCAGGGATGGCCATAATGGTTAATTTTGTATTGCTAATTGTTGCGGCACAATTCCGTTACTTTCCATCCAGCGGAGCGCGCTTTTCACCTGCTCAGCCGAATAATTGCGTTTAAATTCTGACCAGTCGTAAAACTTGCTGAGTAAGGCGGTATCGTTAACCAATTGATTTTTCAATATCATTTCCTCCCAGCATGCAAAAAGCGTTGCTACAATTTCAATACTGGCTGAATTGGTGTTTTCAAATAGCTGAATAAGATGATAGATGGATTCCACCTGGTCACCAAATTGCGCTTTAAATGCTAGCTTATGGCTACCTGCATTGACCAAAGGCTGGTACTTCAGTGTTTGTGTCTCATCATACTTGAACCAAGCTTTTTTCTCAAGCTCTACATCCAGGTACCTTTGCAACTTAGGATCGTAAGGCCCCATGGCTTGTCGTAAAAAGTTGACCGGTAAATTCATTTTTCTAATTCGTTCGCAAAGAAAAATGAGTTTTTGAAGTTTTATGTGTCCAAATGTTGGTTTTCGATTTAATTGCCAAATAATTTCAGAAGCAAGAAGCAAAATATTTTCCTCGCTGGTAAAGGTTTTAATGGCAATAGCAGCATTATCAATTTTGTTATTTTCTTTAAATGATTGTTTTATAACAGATTGTATCAAAATTTCTATGTTATCAACACTCATATTTGTATTGGACTCTAAATCATCACAAAGGGAAATTATTTCGTTAACACTATTAACAATTAACTGCTGTTCATCCAGAGAAGGTAATGCAATAAGTGTATTGAGCAATTGCGTTTTATTTATGGACGCTAGATTTGTGGTTTGTTTAGAACAACTTTCAAAATATCGCCTGGTAATTGGACTGTTTAAATATATCTCCAAATATGCATTTAATATTCCCCCTCGTGACCTAATGCAATAAATATGATTTTGATGAATAATTGGCGATAATTTTTCGTTCCAAATAGCACAACGACCAACCTTGTCCCAATCGCCGCCTTCAATCATTAAAAGGTCTCCATAATGCAAGCGATATTTATCAATCTCTTTAGCAGTAACCTCTAATTCCTTCACATCAGATATATCAATATATCTTCGTTGTACATTCGCTACCCTTAAGTACGGTGTTTTAATTAGCTCCCCTCTATAAGTTTTACCTAAAGTAATACCGCTCACAACATCTGCAATTTCACTTAAATTGCACCACGCCCAACTTTTTGGTAGTTTGAACGGTTCTTCAAAATCGGAAATTGGACCATTTTGAGATTTTTTACCTTTTGAGGGACGGTCTATATTTGATTTTTTAATACGAGCTAGCAATTGTTCTCCTGTTTCATTTACTAAAACTTGAGTATGTAAATTACCTTCAACGCCATCTTGTAGTATTGCCTCTTTCAAGCTTTTTATTTGATCTTGTTGATTTTTACATTGAATTAGTAATTCCTGAACTTCATTATTGATTTCTAAGCTCTTTTGAAACATTGAATTCAAATAATTGATAAAATCCGAATCTGTTTCTTCAAAATTGTATTCCAATTCATTTAATAAAATGTGATCAATTGACTCTAATATTTTGCAAAGCTTCAATTGCCATTCTTTGTGAGGAATAGATATTTTTATTCTATCCAAATCACCTTTGTTAAAACCACCTTGCGCGCTTCTTGAGATATTTTTAATAGTATCTTGTATAATTGATGCGTGAAGAAAATAAAATAAAAAGTTCTGATCAAGAATGTCTTCATCGAGTATTATCACTTTGGCGCACGCGACATTATATGCCCCCGCTTTTCCTGTTAGAACTTTACCTACGGAAGCGCCGTATCTGCCTAAAAGGACATCGTTTGAATTACATGTTTTATTTTTTTTGTCTTTTGGAATATATGTGACAGTAGACTCAGAAGAGAAGTCACGTATTTGAAGGAATCTTTCATACCCCTCCTTTTCTCCAAAAACAAATTGACTTTTGGGTGGTTGTGTTCCCCCTTGAATATCGATAAAGTCAGTTAACTTACCTTGGGAAAAAAAAATGGGGTATAGTTCTGTTGCTGCCAAAATACCATTAACGCAAGCTTGAATCGCTATGTCCCTAAATCTTTTATTTCTATATATTGATGTTAAATCAGCCACAGCTATACGTTTAACTTGTTCTTTATTCTTTGTAGTAGTAATTTCGATGACTCATTTGAAATTAGCAAACTTTCTATAAGGTCCTTGCTATTAAAACTCTGCTCTTGCGGCTTTGTATTGGGATTTTTAACATCCAAATTATAATTTCTTTGTTTGATTTCTTCAGCACTGATCGTCCAAGAGCGAGAAGTAGTCTCCCTTTTTTGCCACCAAGTTTTTTCTACATCAAACTCTTCAATACTAATAGGTCTTGTTTTTTTGTAATTTTTAATTCCTTCAGGATATGGATGTTCGTAGTACCATATATCCTTTGTTGGCTTTCCCTTATCAAAAAACAGCAGGTTCGTTTTTATACTCGTATAGGGTGCAAAAACACCATTCGGCAAACGAACTATCGTATGCAGATTACATTTTTCAAGTAAATTTTCTTTTATCCTGGTAGACACACCTTCGCCGAATAAGAACCCATCCGGCAATACTACTCCAGCTCTGCCGCCATCTTTCATCATATGAATAATAAGTGCCATAAATAGATTAGCAGTTTCCCGGGTACGAAAACCGACCGGAAAATTATTTTCTACTCCGTCTTCCTCCATACCTCCAAAAGGAGGATTGGTTACTACCACGTCATAACGATTTTTATTAGTCCATTCTGACCAAGACTTGCCTAATAAATTATCATGTTGAATAGATGGGATTTCAATGCCATGTAATATTAAATTCGTTGTTGCCAACATATGGGGCAATGGCTTTTTCTCAACTCCTGTTATTGATTTTTGGAGGAGGACGTTATCTTCAACGGTTTTCACCTTACTATTTGCCTTGATATATTCTACGGCATTGACAAGAAAACCGGCTGTACCACAAGCGGGATCGATTACCCTTTCACCAAGTTGAGGGTTAACCATTTCCACCACAAACTGTGTTACGGCCCTGGGGGTATAAAACTCGCCGGCGTTTCCGGCACTTTGCAGGTCCTTTAAAATCTGCTCGTAGATATCGTTGAATGAATGCCGGTCTACCTGCGTTGAGAAATGAATACCGGAGTTGATCTTATTGATGACCTGGCGCAGCAATGTGCCGCTTTTCATGTAATTGTAACTATCCTCAAAGACATTCCGCACCATAATCCCCCCATCGTCTTTATTCTTAATGGTGAGATTTTTAAGGCGTGGAAATAATGAGTTATTTACAAAGTCCAGGAGATCGTCACCCGTCATGCCTTCATCTTTCGCCGCCCAGGTACGCCAGCGTAAATCGTCGGGTATCGGTGATTTATAACCATCTTTAGTTATTTCCCATTCACTTTCCTTTTCGTCAAATATTTTTAGAAACAAGAGCCATACCAGTTGCGATATACGTTGCGCATCGCCGTCAACGCCGGCGTCTTTACGCATAATATCTTGTATAGCTTTTATAGAACTTGATAGTGTAGACATGCTAATTAAGCTGTATTAGTATATAATTGGTTTTGCAAATCTTTAATGGCTTTCAAGTAACTATCCTTACTGCCAAAAAAGCCGATAATTTCAAATGGCGTTCCCAAACTGCTCAATGGATCAAGCGAAAGGATTTGTGTGGTTTCAATATTTTCCAGTCCCTCGTCTGCATATTTATCCAGTAATGCATTTAACACATTCCTGGCCTGGTCGCCGTATTTATTAAAATAGTCTCTTTTCTTAACATTGTTAGCCCTTTCCTTGCGGGTCAGCGGCGGGGCATCAAAAGCGGTATGGCAGATCAAATCAAATATGTCAAGTTCCCGATCTACAGCTTCCTTTAACTCCTCCACTAAAAGTCCCTGCTCTTCCAGCTCCTTCACTAAAACAGATTTTCGTTCCGCATCATTCCAGGTGCCCAAAAATTCCTCCAGGGTTTTATATTGATTTTTTATCTTATCACGCGAGTACTCTTTCAGACTAACTGTGATGGGTTTACCATCATGATCAAAATACATTTCCCTTTGTATCAAAACGGAAACATCTATGCCATTGATAAAGATCTTTTCCCGCTTTTCCTTTTTTGTATAGTAAGGAACAGACGGCGCCATTAAAACTGATTGTCCCATATCTAATTCCTCGCCCGAAAGTTCATCGATAACCGGGGCTGGATCTGCTTCCTCCTCCTGCTCAATCGTCTCAATACTTACGTTTTCATTAACTACTTTTACCATTACCGGATCACCGTCAAAATCAGGATCGGCAAACTTATCAGAAACATTTCTAAAATCGAGAATCGTAAAATACAATTTGCCAAAATCTTCATTAATCCGAGTCCCCCGACCAATAATTTGTTTAAACTCCGTCATCGACTGAATATTGCTGTCCAGAACAATGACCTTACAAGTCTGCGCATCAACACCGGTGGTCATGAGTTTGGATGTGGTTGCTATGACGGGATACCTTTCTTCGGGATTGATAAAATTGCTCAATTCCCTTTTGCCCTCGTCGTTATCCCCGGTAATTTGCATGACATACTTGTCATTCTGAGCTACCAGGTCGGAATTTTGCCTGGAAAGTTCAGACCGCATGCCCGATGCATGCTCTATGTCGATACAGAATACGATTGATTTGGAATAACGGTCAGTTCCTTTCAAGAACTCGGTTATCTTTCCGGCAACAAGTTTACGACGCTCTTCTACAACAATATTCTTTTCAAAATCTGAGCGGTTGTAGATCCTGTCCTCGACTTCGTTACCAAACTTATCCAGGAAGCCTTTCGGTGGCCGCCAGCCTTCAAGGTCGATATCCAATCCAATCCGTACGACGCGATATGGCGCAAGGAAGCCATCGGCTATACCTTGTTTGAGCGAATAGGTATAAACCGGTTCACCGAAATATTCGATATTGGAGGTTTCAGAGGTTTCTTTTGGCGTAGCCGTTAAGCCTATATGTGCTGATGTTTTAAAATAGGTCAATATTTCCCGCCAGGCACTGTCTTCGTTAGCGCTACCCCGGTGACACTCGTCAATAATGATCAGGTCAAAAAAGCCCGTCGAGAACTGTTTATATACATTTTTCTCTTCTTCATTACCGGAGATACCCTGGTAAAGCGCCAGGTAAATTTCGAAGGACTTATCGACCTGCCGCTTTTTAACAATGGTCATTTTATCGCCGAAATGGCGAAAATCACCGACCTTTGTCTGATCCAGCAGTGAATTCCTGTCCGCAAGAAAAAGAATCCGCTTTTTGGCCCCGCTTTTCCATAAGCGGTGGATGATCTGAAAAGCGGTGTAAGTCTTACCTGTTCCTGTAGCCATCACCAAAAGCAATCGGTTTTGGCCTCTGGCTATGGCTTCAATTGTTCTGTTTATCGCAATTTGCTGGTAATACCGCGGGCTTCTGCCCGAAACATCGGTATAATAATCTTGGCTGACGATCTTCGAGGCCCTGGTGGTTTCAATACCCTTATAAGTCTGGTACCACGCCCAGAGTCGTTCGGGTGAAGGGAACTCATCCATTTGCAGATCACTTTCGGCCTGACCACTGAGCAGAGTTCTGTCATGAAACAAAAACCCGTCACCATTGCTGCTGAAAATAAAAGGGACATCCAGGATCTTGCCATACTTGATCGCTTGTTGTATTCCGTCGCCGACGTTATGATTATTGTCTTTTGCCTCAATTATCGCAATTGGGATATTGGTCTTGTAGTATAGGATGTAGTCTGCCTGTTTACGCTCGCCACGTGCGGTTAATTTGCCTTTAACGTAAATACGGCCATCGGTAAATGACACCTCTTCACGCATTTGCAAGTCAACATTCCAACCCGCAGAGAGGATGGCTGGTGTAATGTACTTGGTGCAAATATCTCTTTCTGACAGAAGTTTTTTATTCAACATTCAATGGCGGTGATCAAGGTTGATAAGATAAATAATATTATTTGATAAGCGTTGCCACGCCTAATGTACACTAAATTCAATAGTAAATTACTTAAATTTCGATATTGCAAATTCACTCAAGTAAGCATCTCCTGTATTGCCAATTCTTTAAATTATAGTCTATAATTGAAAGTTGAACTATATGTGGAGTCTTTAAGGTGGTAACCATTAGTCACTACTTTTATATAGTATATTTTCGTAAACTTGCTGGAGGTTATTTGAAATGTAGCAAACACCTAAGTATTCATTTAGTTATGGACATTATATCAGTACTTGTCGACCATAGAATTAATGCCGCAAATGTACTCGCCGAGTTCACAATTGAGGAGTATTTAAAAAGTGCTGATTCCATGATCAATAACAATCCTTTTCAGCGTAAAACTGTTAAATCCTCCGGAACTGTTTATAGTTTATTAAGAGATGATTTGAAGCAAGGTTGCATAATACCCCCTATTGTACTCGCTTTAAATAATGATCCATTAACAGAAAGGAATTCGGAAAATGAAAAAACTATTTATAAAAATTACATAGAAAATAACATTAAAGAAGCACTTATTTTAGATGGTCTTCAACGCACAAATAATATTATTGATGCAAACGATGAACTACAAAAAGAAAATGATCCTCTGGCACTTAATAAATATTTAAACTATAAAATTAGGGTAGAAATCTATTTTGGAATAAATAAAATTGGCATTTTATATAGGATGTTGACACTAAACACTGGGCAAACGCCCATGTCCATTCGACACCAAATTGAAATCCTTTATTCGGACTATTTAAAGCAACCTACCAATGGCATTCGACTGATTCGAGAAATTGACTCTGGCTCAAAAGGGTTCGGGCGGTACTCATTTAAGGATGTTATTGAAGGGTTAACATCTTATTTAATGCGTGACTACCTTACTTTTGATCGCGGTGATGTTCTGGAAAATATCAAAAGCTTGGAAAAACTTTCAAAAGAAAACCAAGGTGCCGACATATTCAAGGGGTATTTGGAATTATTTCATTCGTTTCTTAGCCGTATGATGTTTTTATTAGAAGGATGGCAATACAGAGATGGGGAGTCTGAATATGTTTTAAATTCAGCCCCATTTGGGCGGGATGCGTTATCAATCTTCAGCAAATCTCAAATTATGACAGGCCTAGGAGCTGGTATAGCATTTTTAAAAGATCGCGAATTATCTGATTTCACAAAGGTAAAAACAGACATTGAACGAATCAACTTTGATTATAACGCAGGTAGTGTGATCTATTATTTATTATCAAAATTAGACGATCTGAAAGTAAATGCTGCAAAAATTGGAAATGCGCAACGTGAATATTTCTATTATTTTTTCAGAGAACTTTTTAATCCAGAAGGAGATTCTTATCTATCAATTGACAAATCTATAGAAAGTGCCTTTAAACGTTACAGGCAGAATAACTAGTCATGTTAAAACTACGTTCCAGACAGAGTAAAAGAGAATTGCTGTTGGACAGAGTTCAATTTTTTCAAGACGAAGATGGAAGTTATTTTTTATTAGAATCATCTGAAGACCAACTAATTAACTACACGGTAAATTTTCCGTTGCCTTATTATGATGGTTACAAAATACAAGACTTCAATTGCATAGGTTTTAGCAGTTCTATATTTAACAAAGAAAATAACATTTTCCAGGTTAATCTCAAAAAAAGCAACAAAGACAAGCCGAAGCGTATTGGGTGGATATTTACAATCCAAGCGCTAATTTCAACTGAGCACAATGAGGCAAACAACGAGCATTTTTTAAGATATAGCTTTGTAACATTTGAAAAACTATTGCGAGGTCACCTTTTCGAGGAAACAGTTGTTTATGTAGAAGATATAAAACCGGATGGAATTCTGACACTTGAGAATATTTATCCGGCAGAAATGGTAATCTTTACGATAAGTAACGCAACTGTAAAGGATATTCCAGAGTTTGAAATTGATAATTATCTCCAGTCTTTTTACATCTATGGGTATTATTTTTGCCCACTACAAGGAGACTTCGACTCCGCAATCGAGAATTTAATTGAGCCTCCGATCATAACTAATATCGTTATTCAAAAGATATCCGACCAGCTTGAACATGATAAATTTGCTAAGGAATTATTTAGAACTTACCTAAAAAAGCAAAACCATCCTTTAGTTCAATTCTATTTATTGTTTCAAGTAATTGAATTATTGATTGATAAAGTTTATGATTTTGAAATCCTAAAATTATTCTCTGCTGCTAAGGAGCGAACTTTAGCGCCCCATGAAATAAAAAAAAGGATTGAGTCAATTGCCAATATGGACTACCGGATAACACGTCTTTTTGAAGATTATTTACAAAAAGGATTAAGTTCTACAACTGATTTGGTAATCGCTTTAAAACATTTTTTAAAACATTTTGCATCAGATTATAAGGATACATCTTCTGTGGGAGCAGCGATTTACTCTTGCCGTAATAAGATCGTTCATGAGTTTCGATTAGTCGCTGATAAAGACGTTGACTTCGGACTTTTAAAAGAAATCAACAAGCATTTTTCTATTTTAATAGCTGAACTTGTGATTTTATTTGCAGATGATCCAGCTTTAAGAAACAATAATAAACTTGAGACTTCTCCTATCGAATGGCTTAAATACCAGCTCTTGCAAGAAATCCTCCAAAAGGATCTGTAACTGGACATCGGCATCCATTTTTGATGGTTGCAGGATTGCCTCATTCAAGTCTTTTTCTTCCAGTATGTCAACGCCAGTGATCTGCTTAATGCAGTTAAAATCGGTTCTGAAGAGTGGGTTTTAAGTTCGGCCGCCAGCACTTCTTCATACCTAGGGTCCAACCTGGCGATAAAATACTTTTGCTTCAGGTCACTCTGTTTGAACTTTAGATCCATCGCCGTTTTTAAGCCTGCGCTATCAGCCAGATATAATCCGGCGAATTTATAGATATTGGAAGTGGCATCCATCCCTTTAATCTTCGGCCTGTTCAGGATACCTTTTACTATACTGCTTTCGACTCCCGAATGCATATAGCCTTTTAAAGAAACCTGTTCGTCCGGGGTAAGTTCAAAATGCTGTTGCTCAAGCTGCGTCCTTCCGCGAAAGCGGGGGGAGCAAGCGGAAGTCGGGCAAGCCCGACTTTTTCCGCTTGCCCTGCGGGGCAACGCAGATTTGCGTATACGATGAGTATACTTACCCCCCGCCCAATACCGAAATAGTAGAAAATAGTATACTCAAAGGTATACCAGTAACCTTTTGTAACATCGGCAGGCTCCAAATAAAAATATCCCCACCTTTTTCAAGTGGTGAATTTAACCTGTTCAGGTTACTCAGCTTTGTCCTAATTAAAAAAAGGAGGAATGATGAATGTAGAGCTGATCACAAGAGATGACCTGAAAGAATTCAAAACAGAACTTTTAGAAGAGATCAAGAAGATCGTGCCCTTTGATGTTACTGGCCAGTCCAAAAAATGGTTAAAAAGCAATGAGGTCAGGAAGCTGTTGAAGATCTCTCCGGGAACATTGCAGAATCTGCGGGTCAATGGTACGCTGCGTTTTACCCGCGTGGGCAGTACGATGTATTATAAGATGGAGGATATCCACAAGCTGCTGGAAGGAGGGATGCAATGAATGCCAATCTGACTACGCACCAACTTGCAGGCTATGGCCGGCTGCTTCGGCTCAGCAGTAGAGATGAGCGGCTGAATGCTTCGCATATTAGCATGTTCACGGGCTTGTTTGTCCACTGGCAGCGTTGTGGTTATGCCAGCTCTTTTGCGATCACCAGGAGGTCGGTGATGGCTTATAGCCGGATCGCGTCGATCGCTACTTACCACAAATGCATTAAGGATCTACATGAGTTTGGTTATATCCGCTACCAGCCCTCGTATCACCCGAAGGCGGGCAGCCGGGTATGCTGGCCCGCTGGATGGCAAATAAGCGTCAATAATAATGGATAACAATGGCAAAAGATGAGAATATCAAAACGATCCGGTTCCCGGTAAAGACAGATGAGAGATTGCAGGCGGTCGCTAATAAATGCGGCCTAACTAAGCTAGGCTGCTTTATCCATATGACGGACTATTTTTATAAGAACAAGAAAGACCCAAGAGATCTGAGTGATGAGCTCTTAAAGAACGCTTTGAATAAAAAGACCGATAATATCGTAGCTTTTATCCGGACGCAGGAGCAGGAACTGCTTATCCCGATCAAAAAAGATGTGGAACACTTATTGGCCGGACTCGCAAAAATTTTGCAGTATTTCCAAAGCGAGATTATTACCCATAATGAAGATCTCCGTGACACCTGTCAGAACCAGTCGGTGAGTACTGGCCGGATACTCGAATACTTAAAAAGAGCGGATCAGGCACAACTGGAGAGGAAGAAATTAAAGGAAAAGGTTTCAGCAATACTGGAATACTATATCAGTGCCAGGGAGCAAATGGGTATGATGACCAAACAGACTGATAAGGACGCCCTTATTCAAAATGTAAGACAACAGGTAAATAATCTTTGAAGGCAACCAGGTACAGCGATCATGCATGTGAATATTACCAAAAGCGAAACAGGCAACAATAAAGGCAGCAGTAGCCAATTGGTCGCTTACCTTGAAAAAGAGAACCGGATTCCAGAAGGGCAACATAACAACCTTCGAACGCCGGAATATTGGTTTAACCATACCAGTGATAGCATCCAGCCATATGATGTGCGGCGATGTATTGATGGCAACGTAGCGAAGCTTTCAAAAGAAGATGCCAAGTTCTTCCTGGTGAATATGAGCCCCAGCAGTAAAGAATTGCTTTTTTTGAAAGGGCGTTTCGGCGAGGAGCAAACAAAGGCATATTTAAAGGCATATGCAAACGCGGTGATGGATGTTTACGCTAAAAACTTTAAACGCAAAGGCGTGAACGGGAATAAAGACCTTATTTATTTCGGAAAGCTGGAATATCACCGGTATTATACCTTCAAAGACCTGGAGGTTCGGAAAGATTTGGCCAGGAAAGGTGACATAAAACCGGGTGAACAACTGCATATGCAAGTTATTGTCAGCCGTAAGGATGCCAGTAATAGTATCAAGTTGAGCCCTTTGAATAACTCTAAAGGGGCCAATGCGGCACACAGTGAGAAAGTAGGGCAATTTGACAGAGTTGCTTTTAAGCATGCGGCAGAAAGCTTGTTTGACACAATGTTTGGTTATGAACGGGGGATCGAAGAATCATTCAGATATGCCAATACCCTTAAACATGGTTCTTATGAACAAAAGCAGGATGTTAAAGAGCAAATGAAGTTTGAAGCGGTGTTAAATCTAAATAAGAACGCCGAGCATGGTCAAGGCCTGTTAAAAACACTGTTCAATGATGACGGCGATTACAATGCACCTGTGCCGGACGGGTTGAAAAGAACAAGAAAGAAAAAGCGGCGTAGAAATAGCGGAGGCTTAGGATTATAAACAGCTACTCAATGATGGGCAAGAAATTATTGTATTGGATCACTGGCATCGTAATTTTTGTTAATCGGATGATACCGCTTTACTTCATAAAAGGAGGAGTGAAGATAAGTTCCTTACGTAGTAAATAGCCATCTCGACTACTTATTCCTAAGAAGCTCGTTTTTTTCACGTTCGCTTGCTAATAGGCGTTCATAAAGATCTACTATCTTTTCGATAGTATTAAATGTAGGTTGATAGTTTAATGAACTGGCAATTAAGGTCGAACTGTCACTGCTGGAATTATGGAAAGTATTTGAAATAATATTAAAAACTGCTTCTTCACTAAAATTCTTGAGTCCTTCTGGAGTGACACCAAGAACAACGGCGATTTTTTCCAATAGATCGTCTTCGATTTCTTCACTTTGCTCTAAGCGCGAAACGGTTTGTTGGCTTAAGCCCAGTTCAGTCGCAAATGCTTCTTGCTTGATGCCTCTCAGTTCTCTGATCTTACTGATCTTTCTGCCGATGTGTTGTTTATTAGGGTTGGCTGTTTCCATGGTATCAAATATAATTATTTGTCTGAGACAAGGATAATAAAATGCAAGTTAACAACAATTATCAAAATGGGTAAAATACCCGGGCATATGAGTATTTTACTCATGGTTTGGGTTCGGTACCGCTGCACATCATCCGTCTTTTGTTTTACCGGTTAATGGAAACCGGAACAAAATGGATTTCTTATGTATGGTGACAAATTATTTCCATGGGATGAGTACCCGAAATTCCTGAGTTTTGAGGAGGTACAGCACCCGTTTGGAGTGGTATCGAACTATTTCGACGGTACCCTGCCGGAAGATCGGAGCAGGGAATTAATAGAGTGGCGTAGCTACGTGATCTCCCATAAGCATTACCGGCACCCTCACGGACCGGGTAACTTACTATTTATCAGTGATGAACATTTGAGGCTGTTGGAGGCCTGTTACCTGCTTTTTGCGGCGTGTTCCCAATATTGGTTACGTAATACGGCACTATTATCTGCGGAAGCCTTAGAAACGGCCCGAAAGGAGTGGTCTTACTTTCCGAACAATTTATCTGCAAAGGAACTGAGCAATCCTTACCGGGCGCTGAAAAAGATATTCCGGAAGTATAGCCTTGCCCAATACCGTGTTTACCTGAAAGAATGGCTGCATGCTGCGCTTTATAAGAACCCTATAGATGAAAGTATGACCGCGGGAGAGATCGAGGCGGTTTACGCGAACATGCAAAGGCTTGGCTCCGCCGCCTGGATGATCCTACAGGCCGAATCAGATTGTCCGAAATTTACAGGGGAACCGGAGCCGAAACATGAAGTTGAAAGAAACGAAATGCAAATCAAATCACCTTATGGTGAAATTGCAAAAAATGAGGAGAATATAGATAGTCTAAAGGCTGGTTTGGCTGACAGTGTAGCGCGGGATGGAGGGATCAAACCTTTTGCGCCAAAGATTTCACCTGCGGAGCAAATGGGCCTGGATGAAGTGGTCGCTTTGATCCGGAAAGAAATGCCGTCAGTGCGGATGATCAATTATTTGGGTTCTTACCAAGATCCATTTACTTTTTATCTGCTCATTTTGGTAGACGATGCAGAGAAAATGCCGGAGCATTCTATCGTCAATAAGATAGAGGACAATTGCCGTCGCCTGGTCGCTGTTTATGCGATCGTGCACAAGATGCAAAGTGCGGTTAAGGGTTTAAAGAAAGGAGGGCGTTTCTGGAAGGCGTCTTTGGAGAAAGGCATCTGCCTTTACAAAGGTGATGGCGTTAAATTGCCGGAACCTCTGGCCGTAACAGACAAAGAAGAATACTCAGCTGTGTTAGCCCAATGGGAAAGATGGGGCAAACTTGGATATGATTTTTTCGGCGGAGCAGTTTATTATATTGAAAAGAAGAACTACCAGCTGGGGATATTCATGTTACACCAGGCAGCAGAATGCACCTTGATCGGTTTGATCAAAGTGATATTCGGTTACCGGCAATCGGTACATAGTTTGACAAGGTTGTTAAAACTGACGCTGCTTTTTACAGATGAGCTGATGGAGATATTTGATCCGCAGGACTCGGATAAGTCAAAAGTATTTTCGTTGCTCTCTGCTGCATACGGGGAAGCAAGGTATAAAGAGGCGTTTAACCCAGAAGCCGATCTGGTGATCTCAGCGCAATATAAGGTCGAATTGTTGATCGCAAAAGCAAAGCTGATCTGTTTAAAGGTGATAGATGGTAAAAAATGTTAATGGACGCCCATACCACCGGAAAGCAGACGAATCCTGATTTTGCCGTCAGCACCTGCGGCAGGCAGGCTTCATTCCACCACGCGCTTGGCTCCGGGTTTCATTACGCTGCCAGCCTCGGTCCGGTTGGCTGATGTTCGCTGCCCTAACAACAGCAGGTAATCTTAAATCTCCAATGCACTGCTGCTACAAAATTAGCACCGCAGCAAAATTGTAAAGGCTACACAAAGCGGGCCGTTTGGTCCGCCTTTCAACGGTGGCCCGGCCTTGACAATTTTGCTGCTTGCCGCTTTTAGTTGTTTACGCATTGCAATGGAGCATTGCGCGCATATAGCAAACTTTTACGTCCTAAAGGTCATCAGGCTTATAACCCAAACGTTTTCTTGGTTCATGTTCTTTCTTAGGAAGCCACCTGGCCAGTTCATCGAGGTAATCAAAAACTACCGCTATGTTTTTTCCCTGGCTGTTTAACTCTTTTTTGATCTGTTCTATTTCCAGTTGTATTTCAGTATTGCTGTTGATGAAATGGCGTAAGCGGCTGAATATTCTAACGATCTGTATATTGACCTGTATGGCTTTGGGGCTGTTAAGGACACTGGAAAGCATTAGTACGCCATGTTCGGTAAATACTTTCGGTGCGTATCTTCTGCCGCCTGAACTTGAGGTCACAATTTGTGACCTCAAGTTTGACCATTCTTCATCCGACAATTGAAACATAAAATCCGAAGGGAATCTGTCGATATTCCGGTTGACGGCTTGATTAAGTACTTTGGTTTCTATTCCGTAAAGCTCGGCAAGGTCACTGTCCAGCATCACGTTCTGGCCTCTGAGGAAATAGATCTTAGTCGTTAAGTGCTCGTCTATGGTTTGTTGATGGTTTTTCATGTTGTGATTGTTTTTATATTGACGCTAATTTTTGGGTGAGGCTGGCCATATCCTGGCTGACTTTCATATCTAATATCTTGGCATAATGTTGCGTGGTTTTGATATTGGTATGCCCGAGCATTTTGGATACGCTTTCGATCGATACGCCGTTAGCGAGGGTAACCGTTGTTGCGAAAGTGTGTCTTGCGATATGATAGGTAAGCTCCTTAGTTATTCCACAGGCATCGGCTATTTCTTTGAGGTAGCTGTTCATTTTTTGATTGCTCAGTACAGGTAGGAGTAAACCGTCATTTGAACATTGCGGATGATCTTTGTATCTATTCATCAACTGGATGGCCGGAGGGAGTAGGGGAATATTAGACGCAGTATCTGTTTTCTGCCTGCTAGTGGAAATCCATTCTTTGCCGTCAACACCTATAACGATCTCTGAACGCCTGAGTTTTTTAACATCCGCATAGGCAAGGCCGGTGTAACAGCTGAACAGAAAGATGTCGCGCACCTGCGCTATGCGGTCGCTAACCAGCTGCTTACCGGCCATACGGGCCAGTTCTTCCGCATTCAGGAAATCTCTTTTGACTTCTTTTACTTTTGGTTTGTATTTGCTGAAGGGGTCTTTATCCAGCCAGCCGTTCGCCAAACAGATCAAAATGATCTTTTTGAAGTTCTTCAAGTACTTGACGGTCGAGTTATTATTGCAATTTCGTTCTGACCGCAGGTAGAAATCATAAGCCATAACGAATTCATGATCTATGCTGATAATGGCGATATCGCTTAGTTTATATTTCCACATCAGGAAATCTTTGGTATGCTTTAAGCTGGTCTGGTATCGGTCATAGGTGCCTTTTGAAAATTCTTTACCGAGCAGCGCCTTTACTTCGGCATTGTGCTGTTCGAATATGGGCACGAGCATTTTTTCCCGTAAGACATTTTCTTTGCCAAGCAATACGCTCTTAAGGTTGGTCGCAGTTAGCGGCATTTTTTTGTTTATCATCGACTGATGCGCCTCATAAACCTGGTGCTCCAATGTTTTCAGGTAATCATTAAGCGAACGGGTATGCTCACCTGAGCCGGTTAATTTTTGTGCGGCGGTACTCCATTTGGATGGAATGACCTGCCGTTTAGAGGAGATTTCGATGCGTTGTCCATCAATGGTGATGCGTAAATAAATAGGGGCGGTGCCGTCGGCACTGATCTTCGAACTCTTTACGTAAAAGAGCAGAGAAAAAGATTTGTTCATAATAGGTCGCTTTAAAGTGGATAAAATTAGTTACTTCCTAAGCTATAAATCAAGATGTTTAAATACTGAACATCTTGATTTATAGCACTTTATAAGCTTTCTGGTGACCTGATGGTCTAGATGCGTTACAGGTCACCAATAGGTCACCAGAAGAATGCGATTTATTGAATATTTTGGGTAGGTCTTAAAACAAAAAACGCCTTAAATGATGCATTTAAGGCGTTTTTGAATTGTTTGATAGGTTATCAGCGGAGAGCTAGGGATTCGAACCTAACGCTTATTCCGCTGAATAACAGTATTTTAATAGGAAGCTGATAATTGACTCACCAGCTACTCACCAGTTTTTAGGGTTAATTGCAAACCTCAACAAATATACAAATCTTTTTTAAGTAACCTCATCCAGTAAAGCGACATTCGGATTAAGTTTAAATCGTAATGGCTGTTGCTCCAAAAATGTAAGTTGAAGGTTACACCATATCTGCCACGAGTTTTAAACTCACGGCAAGAGCTGAAAGGAAGCATTTCTAAAATCTCTTAAAATGAACGCAAATATTGTATTATTTACCGATGGTAATGAACTTAATAATATTGTATATCAATGGCCAAGTACTCGTTTCTAGAAACAATGAAACTTTTTTGTTTTTCAAAATTTAACTCAATAAATCAATATCTGATTTTGAAGTATTGTTTTAAAATATGATTTCTGGATCAATCTTTCTAAGGTTAGGTTAAATCGATTCGGATCTGCAGGGCAGTATTTATCATCGTAAAGAGGATCTCCCGGAACTGGATATCCTCGCACCTGAAAAGATCGGTGACATCCCTAACCTAGGTTATGATCTGATTATTGTGGACAGTTAGCATCACCTCTAGTAAACAGGTCAACATAATAACTATTCTTCATTGTATCGTTGATTTTCAGAAGATGTGTTTTGTCTGCATCTGACACTTGCCTGTCTCATCAGTAGGTGGTTTTAGCAGCATTTTTGCAGAATTAATGCGTTTTATGAAAAATTCACTGATCTTTCCAACCTTACTTTCTTTGCTTTTTACAGGTATCCAAGCATGCGGCCAGTCGTCAAAAAGTTCAACTCAATACCATTACACGGCACCGCAGTATAATTTTGACAGCCTCTACACAGGAAATGCTGCTGATGTGGGGATAGATTCTTCCGCTATAAGGCGTGTAACCCGCCTCATTTTAAACGACAGTATTTCAAACGTACACAGTATGCTTATTTTTAAGAATGACAAACTCATATATGAACAATACTTTGCAGGGAAAGATCAGAAGCATGGAAAGAAACTGGGGCTTATTGATCATAGTGCGGACCAACTTCACGACTGCCGCAGCATTTCCAAAAGCGTAGTACCTGCTTGTGTAGGTATTGCGTTGAAACAGCAGCTCATAAAATGCATTGATGACTCCATTGGAAGATACTTTCCGGAAATAAAGGACAGCCTTATGAGAACGATAACAGTAAGACAGCTGCTGACAATGACATCAGGTTTGAAGTGGAGGGAAATCGGGAGTTACGGCAGTTTCTTTAACAGTGAGACGCAGATGGATATATCTTTTAACCCGGTCAAATACATTCTTCACAGAGACATTACGGCCATTCCGGGAACGGAATGGAATTACAGCGCGGGCAACACTCAGCTGCTCGCAGAGATCATCTACCGGACAAGCGGGATGACGATAGATAAATATGCGGACAAGTTCCTATTTAAGCCGCTCGGCATTGATCGATATGAATGGGCAAATCTAACGTTCAGACATATTCCGGCAGCTGCCTCAGGACTCCGGCTTACGTCAAGAGACATGCTGAAGTTTGGCATGCTTTATCTTGATAGCGGAAACTGGAAGGGCAGACAAATATTAGACTCAGCTTGGGTAAAGGAATCATTTAGCTCATCTGTTAAGCGTCCGGATCTCAGTAGGTTTGGCATCCCTGCCGGTGGTTATGGTTTCCAGTTCTGGACATCTTCTTATTCCTTAAACAACCGCATGATCGATATCGCTGAAGCAAAGGGAAACGGCGGACAGTCAATATTCGTCTGCAGGTCGCTTAACTTGCTGTTAATCACTACAGGTGGAAATTATAATAAGGCGGACAGTAATCCATACGTTATTTTAACCAAATATATACTTCCAGCCGTTAAAGACTAATTTGGCTGCACAAACCCGCATCACCCACTCACCGGCCTTCGCTTAAAATGATACATGTCTAGACCTGACCTTTGCCTTTGCGGTCAACGTCAAAAGACAGCCAGTTAACTCAAAAGCTGCCCAAGCTGTATTCGGTTTTCCGGAAAGCCTTCTTGAAGGAAATGCTACATTATATTTCGGCCTTCCTCAAAGACAGCTTTCAGGCTGTAGTTAAACTGCTTCAAACAATCATTATCAATAAGATCAATCGATTTCCCCCCGGTAGCTCTGTAGCAAAATAGTTCAGGCTGTAGTAAAACTAAGAATACTTCGCGAAAAAGCAGAATGTTTCTGTCCGTATCCGACATGTGCTTGTCGCTAATGATGGCGAGAATGAGCGCACTTTTGTGAATATAATTTATAGCACAATGAAAAAATTAAAAAAGATTCTGATGATCACCCTACCAGCCATACTAGCGGTAGGTGGGATTTTATTTGTACTGCTACAGCCATTGCTGTCTTTTGCCCAGTACACGCCATATAGCGGCGACAACAAATTTGAAAGAAGACCTGCCTCCTACGACGGCTCCAGAAAAACAGTCATTATCGTGGCAGATAATAAGGTGACTGAGATGTTCGACATGCTTGCACCCTACACCTTGTTTAATCTAACAGGAAAGTTGAATGTTTTCATCGTTGCAAAAGAAAAATTACCGATCCGTATAAAAAAAGATCTTTTTGTTCTTCCCCAATTTACTTTTGCGGAAATAGATTCCTTAAAAATACCGGCGGATGTAATTGTATTACCGGCAACTTCAGCCCGGGACGAGAAGCAGGATCCTGTTGTCATGTCCTTTATCAAAGCCCATTTCACAGATTCAACCCGTATGCTTTCCGTGTGTGACGGTGCATCCACGGCGGCAGCAACAGGTTTTTATGACGGCCTGCCGATTACCTGCCATGCGTCCGATATCAACCATATGAAGGATCATTTTAAAAAGCCGGTTTGGGTTCAAAATATGAACGTGAGTCATACCGCCAATCTGTACAGCACTGCAGGAGTATCCAATGCTGTGGAAGGAGCGTTGACTATAATCAGGGATATGATCGGTGAAAATACCATGAAAGCGGTTGCGGACAGCATCAGTTATCCTCACAGCGGTATAAGTGTTTCACACAAAAGCATCCCGCTTAAATTCGGCAATTATCTTACCATCATTAATAAAGTCATCTTTCGCAAAAACAGAAAGATAGGCCTGGTGATAGACGACGGAATTAACGAATTCGAAATGGCAAGCGTTCTCGATACTTATGCAAGGACTTTTCCGCGCTCGTTTTCAGCTATAACCACGTCCGACAGTACGGTTACTACAAAATACGGCCTGACACTCGTTCATACAGGCGGTAGGTCCGAAACCAAACTTGATGAAATTCATATTATTGGCACTGCCTCTGATTTAAACGGCGTAGTACCGGCAGGCGCTGAAATCATCCGCTATGATTTTAAAGGCAGTTACCCTATCGAAGTATGCCTTAAGCGGATAAAAGAAGTCTATGGACCCAAGTTCCACAACGCTGTTAAGCTTACCCTTGACTATAATTAATCAAACTCAGAATAACATCATGAAAAAAATTATTATGATCGCCTTTTTACTGATCGGCGCAAAAACCTCTTTTGCACAGAGCGACAGCACAAAAGTTGAACAATACTGCCAGATTATAGCGACACCTAAATTTCTGAGCAATAAGGTCAGCATTGACATTGATTTTGGCGAAGAAAAAAGCTACTGGCGTGATACCCGCCTGAAAAACTATTCCGGCAATGTGCGCAAGTTCAACACCATCATTGATGCGCTGAACTTTATGGGACGCGATGGCTGGATATTCATCAATGCATTTCCCGTAACAGGCGGTAATACAGTTATTTATCACTTTGCATTTCGCAAGGTTTTTGCCAGAAGTGAACTTAATTACTAATTAAATAGCATGAAAACATTAAAATTTAATTTATTTTTTTTGCTGTCCATAACCTGCAGCAGCACGGTGTTCGCACAGACCTACCAGGCGGCAGCTGACAAAATCCTGGGGATATACTGGTCCCCAAAGAAAGATGCCAAAATAGAAATCTACAAAACAGGTAGCCATTATTTTGGTAAATCCATCTGGGTTGCAAGCCCGAGGCAGGATACTGAAAATCCTGATCCGTCTTTAAGGTCAAGGCAGGTGTTAGGGATCGACCTGTTACGCAATTTTATTTATGAAGATGAAGGTTATACTCAGGGGAAAGTATATGATCCGGAAAGCGGTAAAACCTATGACTGCAAAATGAAACTTAACGGAGATTATCTGAAGATCCGCGGTTATATAGGACTTTCCCTATTCGGCAGGACAGAGGTTTTTAAACGTATAAATTAACTTATTCGCTGTACATATCATGAACGCAATTATTATAGGAATGGTCACCGGCCTTGCAGCCATTTTAACCATTAATCTGCTGAAGCAGTTCAGCACGTCGCTGGTTTATGCCCTGGTGCTTTCAGGTATTGGATACCTGTATGTGGGTTTTAACTGGAGCGATACGCTTTTACTGGCAATTTGTACGGTTCAATCTGTTATTTTCCTTCTGATTGCCTGCTATGGTGCTCAGAGAAGCATGCTTATCCTTGCTTCGGGATATTTTCTACACGGTATCTGGGACCTGTTGTTTGACCTTTTTCCCAATACCGGCTTAATGCCGCCGCATTATGACTTGTTCTGCTTAACGATAGATTTTACAATGGGAATTTACCTGGTGATTCTTCACTACAGGGCGGAAAAGACCGTTTCATCTTTGTAAATTTGACCCATGAACCTTTATATCAAAAATATGGTTTGCCTCCGCTGCATCAATGCAGTTGGACAAATTCTGAATGAAATTCAGGCAGACCCTGTTTACATTCGTTTAGGCGAAGTATTGCTGAAGGAACCTTTAGACAGCTCCCGGTTTAATATGCTGGACGCGGCACTGAGACAGCTGGGTTTTGAGCTGCTTGATGACAGCCTGAAGCAGCAAATCGATAAAATTAAATCTGTCATCATTGAACATGTGCATTACCGCGAGGATGAAAAATTCCTGTTTTCCGAAGTTCTTGCAGATTTGCTGCACAGGGAATATTCGGTACTCAGTAAGCTTTTTTCAGAAACTGAAGGCATTACTATAGAACAGTATGTCATTCTACAGAAAATAGAGAAAGTGAAAGAACTCCTGGCATACAAGGAAATGAACCTAAACGAAATTTCCTTTAAACTGAACTACAGTAGTGTGGCGCACTTATCCGCCCAGTTCAAGAAAGTTACCGGACTTACGCCAAGCCAGTTTAGAAATCAGCATACCCATCTGCGCAAATCGCTTGACCAGATCTGATCAGCAATAGGATATAAATACTACCCTGAATTGTATAAATACCGGTGGCCGGCTCACCGGTATTTTTGTGTCATAAAAAAAAATGAATCATGACACACACTTATAAAATTTCCGGCATGACCTGTAAGGGCTGTCAGGGCAAAGTAGAAAAGATCCTGCACGCCATTCCAGGCATCAAAGGGGTGGAAATTGACCTTCCAGCCGGTACGGCCCACATAACGATGACTGCGCATGTTTCCATCGACACCTTGAAAGCAGCATTCCGTGATTACCCGAGGTACGAAATCAACGAAAATATACCACAGCCAATTTCGGTAATGGACGAGGCCGCCGGCAGAAGCTGGTTTGAAACCTATAAACCGGTCATCCTCATTTTTATTTATATAACTGCTATTTCAGTCCTGCTCTCTGTTGAACAGGAACATTTTAAGCTGCTGAAGGCTATGCGGATCTTTATGTCCGGATTCTTTCTCACATTTTCTTTTTTTAAGCTCCTTGATCTGAGAGGCTTTGCAGACAGTTACCGCATGTATGATCTTTTAGCACGGAAGTTTCCGGTCTGGGGTTATTTGTATGCTGTTTTGGAATTGCTGCTTGGCATTACCTTCGCCGTTAATTTTCTTCCGGTCTTATCAAACTGGGTCAGCCTTGTGGTCTTGTCCGTAAGCGTCGCCGGCGTTTTGAAAAGTGTTTTAAACAAGCATGCAATTAAATGTGCCTGTCTCGGTTCCGTGTTTAACCTGCCAATGAGTACCCTGACAATATTTGAGGATGCACTAATGATCACCATGAGCGCTTTAATGCTTTTTCTGATGTAAAGACCGGTCATGACGATGTCTGTATCTGACGTTTTTATGTCCTCGCCATGGCTTTCAATCCATTTACTTTTAACCCATTGATTTTATGAAAACTTTACAAACTCTTATAGCAATTATTCTTATTACTTCGTTCCAGGCAAAAGCGCAAAAAGCAGGCGTTAGCACGGTTCAGTTGCTCAACGCATATTATGAGGTAAAAAATGCACTGGTCAGGTCCGACAACAGCCTAGCTGAAGAAAAAGCATCGGTACTTGCCGGATTAGCCGCAGATCTTGAAGTAAAGACTTCACAGGCTGATAAAACTGCAGGTGTTAAAATAATAGTAAGCAGGCTTATCTCCGATGCCCAGTCGGTAGGCCTGACAAAAGACCTGAACAGGCAGCGCGCAGGTTTCGCTGCTTTATCCGCTGACATCTACAGCCTTGCCAAATCTCTGCCGCTTTCTGACAAACCAATCTATCGTGTATACTGCCCGATGAAAAAAAGTTACTGGCTGTCAGCTGATCCGGCGATAAAAAATCCTTATTACGGTACCGCTATGCTCACCTGCGGAAAAGTCTCCGAAACGATCAATCCCTAAAAAATCATATTCTGATGAAAACTATCTTCTCTTTCTTAATCTGGCTTTTATTACCGGCACTTGCCTTTAGCCAGGAAGGCGGCATGAACATGCATGGCAATAACATGCAGCCATCACCATCAAAAGAGCAAACTTCAGCGGGTGAAAAGCAGATGCCGGAGGCTGGAAGCATGGTTATGAATATGCAGATACCGGAACGCCATCTGCCGTTTTATCAGAAAGTCGGTAATCGCGTGATCTATCACCTGTATATAACCGATACAACGGTAAATTATACCGGAAAGAAAAGGCCGGCAGTAGCGATCAATGGAAGTATTCCTGCACCGACATTAACCTTTACAGAAGGAGATACAGCTGAGATATATGTCCATAACCAGATGATGATGGAAACTTCTATCCACTGGCACGGCCTGATACTGCCAAACCGGTATGACGGCGTTTCTTACCTGACCACTGCACCGATTCTGATGGGCGAAACGCATTACTATACTTTTCCGATCGTGCAAAATGGCACTTACTGGTATCACTCTCACACGATGAACCAGCAGCAAAGTGGGATGTATGGTGCCATCGTCATTCACAAAAGGAAAGAACCGCTGACAAAGGAATTTACGCTATTGCTCAGTGACTGGACAGATGAGCATCCCGATCAGGTGGAAAGATCCCTGCATAATGCTACAGACTGGTACGGAATACGTAAAGGCAGTACTCAAAGCTATGCTGAAGCTGTTCGCAGCGGCCATTTTAAGACTAAACTCATTAATGAATGGAAAAGAATGGCTGCCATGGATGTCAGCGATGTTTATTATGACCATTTCTTTAGTAACGGAAAACCGTCTGCATCTGCGCCGGAATTTAAATCCGGTGATAAGGTCAGGCTCCGGGTGATTAATGGTAGTTCCTCTACATATTTCTGGCTGCAGTACTCAGGCAGTAAAATAACCGTTGTGGCCAATGACGGCAAGGATGTTGAGCCGGTAGACGTTGACCGGCTGATCGTAGGTGTATCCGAA
Source organism: Inquilinus sp. KBS0705 (assembly GCA_005938025.2). Lineage (NCBI taxonomy): Bacteria > Pseudomonadati > Pseudomonadota > Alphaproteobacteria > Rhodospirillales > Rhodospirillaceae > Inquilinus > Inquilinus sp. KBS0705. Next base: position 592,332 of record VCCI02000001.1, read on the forward strand.
ACCTATGATGTCATTGTAACCATTCCGGATAGTAAAAGTTATGAGTTTCTGGCTACTGCCGAAGACCGTACGAAATCCACTTCACTGTGGCTCGGCAGCGGACCAAAGGTTAGTGCCCGGCTGCTTGGAAAGCTAAAATATTTTGAGGGAATGAAGATGATGAACGATATGATGAAGATGAACGGCGATATGAACGATATGGGCATGAGTATGAGCCTTCAGCAAATGGATATGAATACCGTAATGTATCCCGAGACCGCTGACACCAGCCGGCAGATAACAACCCTGAATTACAGCATGCTCCGGGCGACTGAAGATACAAGACTTCCCGCCGTTCCGGTAAGGGAGTTTCACTTTAACCTAACAGGAAATATGAACAGGTATGTGTGGTCGGTCAATAACAAGACTGTATCGGAAACCGATAAGATCCTGATCAGAAAAGGTGAGAACATTCGGATTATTATGTATAATGGGACTATGATGCGGCACCCCATGCACTTGCACGGCCATTTTTTCCGGCTGATCAACGGACAGGGTGACCGTTCACCGCTGAAGACGGTTACCGATATCATGCCGATGGAAACAGATACACTGGAATTTGCGGCGACTGAGAGCGGCGACTGGTTCTTCCATTGCCACATTCTTTATCATATGATGGCAGGAATGGGCCGTATTTTCAGCTATGAGAACAGCCCGGCAAACCCTGAAATCCCTGATCCGGCAGCGGCAATCCGTAAAATATATGCGGATGACCGCAAATTCTACCTGATGTCTAAAGTAGGATTGGAAAGTACAGGCAGCGACGGTGAAGTAATGCTTGCAAATACCCGCTATCAGTTTCAAACGGAATGGCGCATAGGACTGAACAATAAAGATGGTTATGAAACAGAAAGCCACTTTGGAAAATATCTGGGACAAATGCAGTGGCTGCTGCCCTACGTAGGCTGGGATTTCCGCTACCGCAGAGGTGATAAACACGAAAAAAATTTATTTGGACAAATCAGCGATGTGGACCGGCGCAGCGCGTTTTGTGCGGGTATAGAATATACACTTCCGTTACTGGTCAAAGGTGATGTAAGATTCGACACGTACGGAAAGATCAGACTGCAGCTTGCGAGGGAAGATGTGCCGGTTTCAAAAAGGCTCCGGTTTAATTTCATGGTCAATACGGACAAAGAATACATGGCAGGCCTTAAATATGTCGTTACAAAATATTTTGGCATCTCTTCTCATTATGACAGTGATATGGGTCTTGGCGCTGGTATCACGATGAATTACTAACTGCTTGTCCGTATTTCGGAATTAAAAAACACCTGTCTGTTTACGACAGGTGTTTGTCTGTGTTTTTGGATGTGATCAGCTTAATTTTGTGAAATAATCTTAATTTCAACCATGAGAAAAATCGCTTTTATCATACCGCCGAATGTCGAAATATTAGACCTGGCCGGTCCGGTTCAGGTTTTTACAGAAGCCAGGTTTTACGGCTTCGAAATTGATCTTGAGTATTTTACTTTCGGTGCTGATCCTGTATCAAGCTCAGGACTCGGGTTCGGTAAAATTACTCATTTTTCAGAAGCCGCATTAAAGGAAGGCGATTTTATATTTGTCCCCGGAATGGATTTTGACTATGTCAGCAGCATATCCTTCAATGGAGAACGCCATTTTTTCAACTGGCTTAAAGCCTGCTCTGATAAAAGAATAACCGTTTGTTCAGTATGCAACGGTGCCTTTGCTCTTGGCCGTGCAGGTCTGCTGCATAATACGGAATGTACAACGCATTGGAGACGAGTGGAAACGCTGCAGAAAGAGTTTCCGACTGCAAGGGTACTTGGTGAGATCCTGTTTGTAAAGAGCAATAATGTTTATACCAGTGCCGGCATCAGCGCCGGGATAGACCTTTCGCTCGCCATTCTAGAAGATCTTAAAGGTCCGCTGTTTACACATAAAGTTGCGCGCGGCCTCGTCGTCTACCACAGGAGAAGCGGCAAGCACCGTCAGCAGAGCATTTACCTTGATTACCGTAATCATATCAACCCGCAGGTACACGAAGTCCAGGATTACCTGATCGATAACCTTTCAGAAGAAAATAACATTGATACGCTTGCGGCACTGGTGAATATGAGCCCCCGCAATCTGAGCAGGGTGTTTAAGGAAAAAACCGGTTCTACAATTCTGGAGTATCATACGGCACTTCGCAAGGAGTTTGCCAGTACGATGCTGAATAACCCGGACTACACGATGGAATATATAGCTGCAAAATGCGGATTCAAAACGGCGAGACAGTTACAGCGGATTTTAAAAAAATGATTCCCGTCGAGGATGCTTTTTCGTCCTTATCTGACGGGGGATTGTCATTTTCAAGGCTGTCAAAAGGTGGACATTTGACTCATAATTTATAGTCAAAATGAAATTGTTAAATAACTCAGGAACAGCAGCAATAATGACTTGCTATATAGCAGCCGCCCTGCTCATTTTTACCGGCACACACCAGGCCGCCGCCCAGCCGGCTAACACCATGGTTAAAGATGATACGTCGAAACTTCCGGCTTATCATCGGTTCAAGCCGACGGCACTGATCATTGCAGACCCCAGATCAACAGAGATGTTCGATATGCTTGCCCCTTTCTACATCTTCAGTTCAACAGGAAGGATGAATGTGTTTATCGTTTCAAAGGAAAATACACCTGTACTGATCAAAAAGGACCTTTATGTACTGCCCCCAGCTTACGTTTAAGCAAGTGGATTCCCTGGGAATAACCGCCTCTGTAATCGTAATTCCCGCATTATCAAAGCGTAATGACAAGCAGGATCCGGCAGTTGTTTCTTTCATCAGGGATCACTATACCGGCAGCGCAAGGATTCTGGCCGTATGTGACGGCGCATCAACTGCCGCAGCAACTGGATTGTTCGATGGCAAACCTATTACCTGTCATGCATCTGATTTTGCAATGGTTAGTTCGTATTTCAGCAAACCTCAGTGGATCCAGGGGGTTAACGTTGCGCATAGTGGAAATCTTTACAGCACCGCGGGAGTTTCAAACGCGGTGGAAGGGAGCCTTACTGTGATAAATGATATGTTCGGCCGCGAAACTATGCAGGCTGCTGCGGCCATAATCAACTATCCTCACCCGGAGATATTAACTTCTCATCAGAGCATCGCCATAAAGTTTGATGACGAATTTAATGCCACCCTTAAACCGGTTAGCAGCCAGAACCGAAAACTCGGAATTTTTCTTCAGAACGGACTGAATGAGTTTGCTTTCGTAAGCATACTTGATACTTATGGCCGTTCATTTCCGAAAGTTATCAAAGGGTATACTGCGGACGGCCTTCCTGTTCAAACAAAATACGGCCTTACTATACTCAGTACAGGCGACAATGACCCCTCCAAAGTTGATGAGATCCATTTGCTGACTCCTCCTGAAGAAGCCGCCGTAGCCCGGTTTGGAACTGCAGTGCAGGTAAATTATGATCTGAAAGGGCAGTATCCCATAGAAACATGTCTGAAACGTATCAGTGAGCTTTTTGGTAGTCCTTTCCAGCTCATAGTCAAACAGATGCTTGACTATAATTAGGCAATTAATCCCTGCAATACTTGCCTCTGCCGTTATTGTACTTTACCTGACACCACCGCTAGCCCACGTATGTTGCCTGCTGAAAATAAAAATATTATTAACTGGACACTTTTCTGCCTGATTTTTCTGATCTGGGGGAGTTCATTTATCTTAATGAAGATCGCCCTTTTTGACAGTCACGGGGCGCGGCTGTTTACTGTACTTCAGGTTGCAGCGATACGCATCATTACAGCCGCAGCGGTTTTACTGCCAGTCGTTTATAGACAGTGGAAATGTGTTCCTGCAAATTTGACGGGCTACATCATTCTTTCCGGCATTGTCGGTACTTTAGTGCCTGCACTGCTGTTTTGTTATGCAGAAACAAAGATAGACAGCACGCTAGCAGGAACCTTAAACTCACTGACGCCGGTATTTACCATTTTGATCAGTGGGTTTTTTTTCAACGTCCGGATATTTAAATACCAGGTGGTTGGTATCATCCTCGGTTTTATTGGCGTACTGCTTCTTTTTCTTAGCAGCAAAAGTTCAGGAGAAAGTCAAATACTCGGCTGTGGTTTTATCGTAATGGCAGTCATATGTTACGCGGTGAATATTACCTTGATAGCCAGGCAACTGAAAGTACTGAGTTCCTTGGCAATTGTCGCTTTTTCACTGTTTTCCGTTGCCATTCCCAGCATCATTATGTTAGGTATGTCGGTTTTTTTTTCTTCGCCGCTTTCAGGCCGAAGTTATTTCCGCGGATGTATTGCTGCCGGGACACTAGGCATTTTGGGTACTGCTTTTGCATGGATCATATTTTATGAGCTCTCCAGACGCACAACTTCGATATTTGCGGCCACTGCCAGTTACGGGATACCGTTTATTTCTCTGGCTTGGGGAATATGGTATGGTGAAAATGTTTCGCCTATGCAGGTTGGAAGCCTATTGATTGTCATCCTGGCGATAATCCTTATCCGGTATGGTAAGCCTAATGGGAAATCGGCGACTGAATAAGCGCAGTCAGCCAAATACTTGATTAATATCTATTCTTGATGCGAGTTTTGTACTTAATAAATAAAATTATATAAAAATTGAAAAACAAGAACGCTTATAGAAAGGCCCTGATAGATAAAATGGGATGCGGCGTTGAGCAATGTGAGGTTACCATTGATTCTGTAAAAACAGCTTATCTATCCGCCGGGGCTGGTGATGCCGTCATTTGTCTGCATGGTGCCGGAGCCGGTGCGGTTACCTGGTATCCTTCAATCGCTTCTATTGCTAAAAAGTTTCGTGTGATTGCGCCTGACGTCGTCGGATACGGAGAGTCGGACAAACCGGATGCGTCTTATGACCGCCCTTATTTCTCAAGGTGGCTTAACGGGTTTCTTACTCAACTGGACGTCCCAGCGGCTCATATAATAGGACTTTCCCAGGGAGGGGCAATAGCACTCCAGTTCGCCATTGACTACCCAAAGAAAGTTAAAAGACTTGTCTTAGTTGACTCAGCGGGTTTGGGTGCGCAGGTTTCTTTCTGGCCTTTTGTCGGATTGATCTGGATGAATAATTTACCATCAGCAGCAGCTAATCGCTTTAATTCAAATTATATTCTGCACGATCCTGAAAATCGGGATCCGAACCATAGCAGATATTCGGTTGCCGTCGTTAAGGACCCGGGAGGAAAAAATGTATTCCGGCAAGGTAGGGGCTCTGCAGTGTCAAAAATACCCGAAGAATCATTACGACAAATAAGAAATGAAACACTTATCATTTGGGGGAAACAAGATAGGTTATTCAGTTTTATATATGGGGAGGAAGCAGCTAAATTAATTCCAAATGCCCAATTACGTTTAATTGATAATGCCGGACATCTGCCCTTGATTGATCAACCTCAAGTCTTCAATGGAATCCTGATTGATTTTTTATCTGAGGTACCAGAATAATATTTTTTCATTTAAAACATTAAATACATAATCGTATGCATTCAATGCTCCGGCAATTGGAATGTGAAGGTATCTCAAAAATTCTTACAAACTTTCTGACAGCAGCTGATGCAGTATTTTTACGGTAATTTCTTTTCACTGGGTTTTAATCTGTAAAGAAAAATAATAAACAGGATTACACAAGTCAGTCCCGGCAGGCTTGCTTCAAGGCCAAAATTACCCCCCGTAAGCCAAACCGGACCTGTGGAAAAGACAGGAATCAAAATGCTGGAACCGGCTTTGCCGCTTACGGAAAAGCCCAGCAAAGGTCCCTGTACCCAATTTGCCATAAGATGTATGCCGATTGCCACGGCAAGGCTTTTAAAACGGATCACCGCCAGGCCGAACATCAGCGAAGCAAAGAAAATATTAATACCTGCAAACGCTTTTGTGGCACCAGTCATGCCTGGATTATCAAGGTGGATCAACAGGAAATACCCACCGATAAGTATTTGGCCCGGCCATTCACCGATACTCGTGAGCAGCCGTTGAAAGATAAACCCCCGAAAGAGTGTTTCCTCAGCAATCGCCACGCTAAGATATATCAGGGTCACTTCCAATATGGATGATAATTCACAGGGTGCTGATTTCCAGTGAACCCAGCCTCCCGCGAATAAAAAAAATGCCGGTATTAACATTAGTGCCGCGCCAATTAGCAGCCCGGTCATATGAAGTTTCAGCCAGCGCCAGTTTATGCGCCCTGTGACCAGATGCACCGGCTCCTTACGCATCAGTTGGATGAGAACGGTGGTTACAACCGTGATCAGTGCCTGCCAGGGCATACTGATCTTAAAGTGGTATTCGGCGGAAAGCAAGATGAGGGGTAATGTGATGGCGGCAAGCAACAGGAAAAACACACCGATCCATAGCAAGTTCACCAATCGGGTTTTAACGGCCAAATTCATGCTCTTTCATTGAATTTGGCATAAGGTATTAGCTGGTTGTTCTTGATATTAAAATGCATCAGGAGTATTGCGGCGATCAGGCAGAAGATGGTCGCTTGAATGCTACCTTCAGGCCCGAAATTTCCACCGGTAATGAACTCCGGTCCCGTAATCTTTGTGACGAGTAAACTGCCGGTATATTCATTGCCCGAGGTAATTGCGCCAAAGATGCCCGACTGCACGAAGTTCCAGGCAAAATGTATACTTATCGGCAACCAGAGGCTGCGGGAATACATGTAAGCCGTGCCTAACAAGAGCCCGGCTTCGAGAGCAACGCAAGTAGCTGACACAAATGTAGCCGCCGGATTAAAAAAGTGCAAGGCACCAAAAATGATTGCTGATATCATTAAAGCGATATAGCTTCCGAGCCTTTCTTCCAGGATCCTAAAAAGTATGCCGCGGATCAGGATCTCTTCAAAGATTGCGCTTGTAAATGCCACCGTCAACGGTATAATCACACTGGTTACCGAATTGATGCCAATGACGTGAAACCCACTATTGAGGTATATAACGAAAATAGTAAACGATTGAATGACCATGCCGATCATTAAGCCCAGACCAACATTTCGGGGTAAGTTGCGTGCAGAGATCTCGGTGACCTTTCGTTTTTCCAGCCATTTGAAGAATAAACTATAGGTATAAATTACCGCTAAAGAGGCGGATATGCCTTTGAATAGGTTTCGGGATACCCTGCCTGTGCCTAAAAGTTCAAGCACCTTGCTGGCTATGTTTTGGACAAATATAAATGCGAATAAACAGGCCAAAAGGCCGAGCATTATCCGGCTAATCGGATGGGTCAATAGTTTTCTCATTGCTTGCCGTTTTTAAACCCTTTGATAATGAGGTATAGCCCAAGAGAAAATTCCCAGGTGGCAATGGGCAGCCCCATCATACCAGCCACGGGCGACAGTCTTCCCATAAACCCAAATAGGATAGCCGCCCATGAAATTAGCAGCAGCGCGGCGCCTACAAAACCGAGTATGGGCAATACGCGCGGGACAAGGCGGGATCGATATATTAAAAAACCCAGCAGCACTGCATTGATCGCCGATATCAAACTCTGCCCGATCAGGAACATCCGGTCATATAAAACAACCAGGGTTTCAGTATGCCGCAAGCTAACCGCGGCGAAAAGGAACGCGACCCCGACGAAAATTGTGCCTGCTTCCAGCGTGCGTGAGGCGATGAAGCCAAGTGCCAGCCCCTCATGCTGCATTTTTAGCACCGGGTATAAAGCAATAGCGGTACCCATGCCCGCCAGCGCTACGATGATCTCCAGAATACCACCGACCAATACAGCCGTATCAGCGCCTGAATAATTTTGATGATGTATCGGACTGTAAAGGACAATGGTCGGGATAGATATGAAGGTAAGCAGGTAGCAGATGCCAGCCGCCAGCGCGGTTTTACCATGCGGATTGATTGAAAAGGTATCCGTTTCTGAAATCGCGATACTAGCGTTATCTATTGTTTTCATAAATATAGTTTTTGATGTTTTCAACGAACTGGTTTAAGCTTAGCCACCATTTCTTTTGGAAACGCATCTTTGTGCACCATAACGGAGATCGTTTTCAAAAGCAGATAATCTTTAGACATATACACATAGCCTCCACAATCTGAACCTGCGGATGAATTTTTTGCGATATAGAACTTCTTTCCCTCTTTGTCTTCCGCCATCCCGATGATGTGCATGTTGTGATCATCCTGCGTGGTATAATTGTCAAAAGCGGTTTGTCTGGCCTGCTGCGTTATCTTTTCGTCTTTAGCCAGCCTGCAAAAACCGTCTTGATAGCCTTCGTGAATATCCCCATCCCAGCAAACTGAATAGTTATTCAAAAGTGCATGATCGATGATGGCCGTAAAGTCGTTTAGCGGCACGTTTAAATAGGCATTGCCATTCCAGTTCGATCCGATTTCCAAAGGGAATTTTTTATAAAAAGGGTGATGCGTATAGGAAGTCACCTCTACATAATCCTCAGGATCAATGCCTATATTTTCTTTGGCAAAAGATTTCGCTGTGTAGGACTTTCCCTTGTAGTCGAAAGCAGCAGGCGCCTTGGCCATTGTTTTATAGATAATTGCTGAAACTGCATTCCTGTATCCCTCCGGTGTCATTACCCCGCGGCCTTCATCTATAAAACGCTTTAACTTATCTTTTATAGCAAGTTCCATCTTGAGGTGCTCATGGATCGAGCGGCTGTCGATTTTACCGGAGTACACCACCTCCGGGATTGCGCCATAGGTTTTGTAAGCTTTTAAAGCGCTGAAAGTGAGGTCGCCTTCGTTGAAAGCAATATTGCCCTGCATCCTTACGTAGCGCTCAGCTTTCTCCATCAGGGTTGGTATCACGTAGAACATCGGAGAAAGCACGACAGGCTTCTTCCCAATCCGTATTGCTTCTGTTTCTATGAAAGATGTTGTGGCATGGCTCCAGCAGGTACCTGTGTTCTGCTGGTCCTTTGTGGGGGTACTTGCAATTAGTTTAAGTATTTTATACCCCTCAAATTTGGGATTCATCCTGCTTTTTAGCGTAAATACGTCGTCGGTCGGTTTTAAAGTCAAAGGGAATAAAGCGCCTTGTATCCAGTTGCCGCGAATCAACGAATCTCCGGGACTCAAAACACCTTTATACATGGAACCTTTTCCTAGTCTGGTGCTCAGGTCAGCAAACACGCTATCCTTTACTGTCCAAACAGAATCTATAAAGCCGTCTTTACTTAATTGCTCAGGAACATCAAAGGTTGAGGCATCAGTTTTATCTTTGAAATTGATTATGATCGTTAGCGTCGGCCCATTTGGAATAACCAGTTTACCGGACCATGAACCTTTTAAACGGTGCTGATCGTTACTTTGCGCATGAGTTGCGAGGCTTATAATCATCGTGGCAAACAACAGGAATAGGGGTTTTTTCATAATAATATTTTGTCTTAATTATTTTTGTGTGATGCGAAAGGATTCCTTTTCCAGGCTTTCGAAACGTGAATACTGACGATAAAGCTGCGGTTATACATTTCCTGGCCATTTGAAATATTAGTTAAGCCATAGTTATACCGGAGGTCAAGTGTGATCCTTTTTGTTTTCGTGTGGAAAGTATAGCCGCCGCCTGCCTGTAAACCGGCTTCAAATCGTTCAAAGCCGTTTGCAGATGAATCAAAAGTAAGGCCGCCGGTTTTATCATTGATATTCCGTGTGCCGTAAAAGTTATAGGCGATGGATGGCCCCGCGTTTAAGTGGAACTCACTGAAACAAAACCGGGCAAGTACAGGCAATTCGAAAGCATATAGGCGAATTGTTGAAGCCCGGATCGTTAAGGGGTTACTTTCTTTCAGTTTGCCGCCCTTGCCGGTGAAATACAATTCCGATACTAATGAGAATGCCGGGGTAATACCCGCCTGGAAGGAGGCACCGAGTTGGGCACCCAGAATAGAATTTTTATAATCGCTCAATTTGCTGTTTGCATCGCCATAATTCAGGTTCGTGCTGATTAGGTTAAGCAAAGGGTCTAAATAAGTTTTAGGTGTTTTAATCGTATCTTGAGCGTAGATCTGATTGCCGAAAAGCATCATGCTAAACAGCAACCCTTTAAGTAAATTTTTCATCATTTTAATTATTTCTTCAAAGGTCGCATGTCCAGCATGCTGATAGTTAGGACGATAACTAAGTTGTATAGGACATATCCGCAGTTGTTACCATGTTTTGATCACCTGCCCGGTATGCGCGCCGAATACACTTTTTCGGAAAGCGAATTCCAGCTCCCTCATCGTGGTCGGAATTTCACCTGGGAAATAAGGGAAATATTGGGGTGAATCCTCGATAACTGTCGGGCTGACCGCGTTGATGCGAATGCCGTTCTCCAGTTCAATAGCGGCAGCCCGTACAAAACCTTCTACTGCACCGTTGGCCGCTGACGCATTGGCGAAGTTCTTTTGCGGCTCTTCATTCAAGGCACCGGTGATCAAGGTAAACGAACCTTTCGGGTTGATATAATGTTGTCCTATAAGCACTAAATTGATCTGGCCCATCATCTTGCCTTCCACACCTTTCCAGAATTCCGCATCGCCCATTTTTGACCACGGGCCAACATAAGTCGGGCCTGCTGTACAAATAAGGGCATCGAATGCGCCAATCCGCTTGTACATTTTTTCAATAGATTCAGTTGAAGTAATATCCGCCTGGATATCGCCGTCTTTTGAAGAAATCCTGATCACTTCGTGTTCTTTTTCTAATGCAGCACTCAAATGCTGCCCCATGGTGCCTGTTGCACCAACAATAATGATTTTCATAATATGTTATAGTTTAAAATTCTGCTGTAATTAAAGTCTTACTGATATTCATGCCCGTTGTCGTTCCGGCGGCAACCGCGTTAGCCACTGTGCGTATTTTATTGATGTTGTCACCGCAGGCGAAAACTCCGGGTACTGAAGATTGATGAAAAGTGTCTACCTGGATATAACCGTCCTCCGTAAATTTGCACCCCATCATTTCAGGTAACTGGCATGCTTGCCTGAAATCACTGCGAACGTAAGCTGCCTTTAAAGGGGTTAAGGTACCATCTTTAAAAACTATTTCTTTGAGATTGCCAGCATACTGTTCCAGTCGCGCAATTTCCTTTTCTATCACGTTGATCTTGTGGCTGCGCAATTTGGTATTTTGTTCAGTTGTCAGGTATGATGGTCCATTGGTAAACATCGTCAGGTCATCGGTCCAATTCGTGATCAGTGATGCCAGACTTAACGCCGCGTCACCGTTCCCGAGAATCCCGGTCTTGGCATCTTTAACTTCATAGCCATGGCAAAAAGGACAATGTAATACCGATATCCCCCAGCATTCGGCCATTCCCGGTACTGCAGGCAATAAGTCATGAATACCCGTTGCGAATACCAGCTTACAGGCTACAAATGTTTCACCCGAAGCCACCTGTATCTCAAAGCCGTTCGCGGTTTTTATGCCCTTAATCGCAATGCCTTCAAAAAAGTTGATTGTTGGGTACCTTAAAACTTGTTGCCTCGCGATAGCAGCTATTTCAGTCGGTGTTGCCCCATCCCTGCTTAAAAAGTTATGAGATTGTGGTGTCTGCGCATTACAAGGTTTACCACTGTCGATAATCAGGACATGCCTCCGTGCACGGCCCAAAGCCATAGCAGCTGCCATGCCTGAATAGCTACCGCCAACAATAATCACATCAAATATCCGTATCATATGTTTTTAAATTTAGATGTGATCCAGTTAACGAAAGGTAAACCGGCAAATACGATCCAGGGTACTAATACCACAGTAAGCAGTAAGGTGCGCTGGTATAGGGGTAAAATGGCCATGGTCTGTCCGAATAAATGAAGGAATAGTGTAATGGACGGATAGATCACTAGCCATATTTTGAGCGCGGCGATCAGCTTAATTTTTGTGGTCATTGTATTAATGATTTGGTAAATACAAAGTTACCGGCGGCTGCTACCGCCGGATAGGACGAAAAATTGCTTGTGTAGGACTTATCTCAAATTCAGTTTATCACCGCGCCTGGTACTTAAACCTTCGATAATAGTAATCCTGTTGTCTTTAAAGGAAATGCGGATGTCATCGTCCTTCCGGAAAAACACATTCTTTTGATAAGCAAAGATCTCAGCCGGTGCCTGGTCATCGCGGCGGATATATAAACGATTGCCATCGCGGCTGATAACTGCCTGATCATTTGAATTGATCTCATAAGTGCCTGTATATGCTTCAGCTTCTTCGGAAGTCAGTGTGATCTCATCAAAGTAATGATAAGGCTGATTATACAGAATAGCAAGGATGGATTGCCCAATGGTCTCGATCTGGTGATTGAAGATATTGTTCAGGATAATTATGCAAACATCTTCTTGCTGAATACGGCCATAGTAGCTTGTGAATCCTAAAATGTTGCCTCCGTGCGATACTACCTTTTTGGCATAGATCGTATCGATCCAGCACCCTAATCCATAACCAGCCAAATACGGGGTAGTAGCTTTTTGTAAACTCTCGGCACTGTAAACCTTGTGGTTTAAAACGCCCCGGTGCCAGCGGTAAAGATCACCGACCGTGCTGTACAATGAGCCTGCGGAATAGGTGGCTGTCGAATCCCATATCCCTGATGGCTCTTTAATTTTTTCCGTATATTTGGCATAGCCGATTGCTTTATGGTCGTTTTTTACATGCACAAAGTCAAAGCCAGTATGGGCCATCCCCAGCGGTTTTAGGATAAGTTTTCGCACTGCCTGTTCATAGGGCAGGCCTGTTACTTTTTCAATAATTAAGCCCAAAAGCATATAGCCTGAGTTACAATAAGCATATCGCGTGCCGGGAGAAAAATCCAGAGGCTTATCTTTAAAAAACGCCAGCATCTTTTCTTTAGATCGGGGTTTGGTGCTCCCGTTAACAGCGTTCGTGTCCCGCAAAATTTCATAAATGCCGGAAGTATGTGTCAGCAGATGTTTGACGGTGATCTCCTTTCCACGTTTGAAATCCGGAAAGTACTTTTTTAGGTTGTCATCTATTGAGAGTTTATGTTGTTCAACAAGTCTTAGAATAACGCCGGCTGTAAATTCCTTTGTGGTGGAGCCTATTTGGTAAATTGTACCTAAAGTGTTCGGTATTTTTTTGGCCGCATCCTGGTAACCGAATGCCTTTTCATAAACGATCCGGCCATTTTTACAGACCAAAACCGAGCCGTTAAACCGGTTGAGATGGATCGCCTTTTCGATCAGGGAATCAATTTGACGTTCGTAACGCTGGGCATTGGCTGTTGAGGCCGCCAGCAGGCCGACGAGTACTATGATTAATTTCTTCATGCCCGCAAAGCTACAGGCGCAATCAACTGACTTATAGGACAAAAAGCCAGTTCAATAGGCCTTATCTAAAGTTATTGCGGAAAGCTTCAGGTGAAAAACCGGTTTGCTTTTTAAAGAATCGGATAAAATAGGAAACATCCTCATAGCCCAGGCGATACGCGGTCTGGTTAATTTGGTTCGACGTTGCAAGCAAACACCGTTTCGCTTCCAGAACAATTTGTTCATTAATGACCTCAGAACAGGTTTTGCCAAGTGTAGCCTTTGCGATGGCGTTCAACTGGTAAACAGAAAGATTCAGCATCTCGGCGTATTGAGCGACCTGTTTATGGGTGAAGACATGATGTTCTAAAAGTTCTAAAAATCTTTCCAATCGCTCCTGGGTGTATAGGCCCGCCTTTTTAGTCGGCAGCACGTCTTGCCGGCGCAATAGCTCGATAAAAATAATTCCTAGGTTTGCTTTAATCACATCTTCATAACGCTCATTCCTTTCAATGAACTCCTGTTCCATAAAATTAAATATACTACATAGCTTTTTAAAACTGCCTCCCTGTAATTGGTAATGGTTAACGATACTGGCTTTACGTAACAACTGGCCGGACATTTTATCTTTTGGGAAATAAAAGTCCGTATCGAATTGCATTAGGTAGCCGGCACTACCCGATTTGAGCACGAGTTCGTGTACCTGTCCAGGCCGCATGAAGAATACTGTATAATCTGCAACATTGTAGGGTGTGAAATCGATATTGTGGGTGCCGGCCCCGTTGGTCAAAGCAAGCAGATAGTAGAAATCATGCCGGTGAAGGTGCTGCACCATATCCTGGCCCTCCAACATTTTTTCGATATTCCGAATACTGAATGCATCGGAAAGATTCGGCTCCTTTTGGCTGGCTTGCAGGTGTCTGACCGGGATGCTTTGCATAGACCAAACTTAGGAAAAGAATTTAATTAATATTATTCATGTAAATCGCTACCACTGAATTGTAATTGGGTCAAAGAACTTTGAAACCCTAAAACTGGTCACAAATTAGCTGTTGGTTGTTAAAATAAAGCGCATAGCGATAGATATAGAGCCGTTTCCGGGAAGACTTGAAACAATTCATCCAAATTCGTTGCGAGCTCCCGTTCATAAAGTTTTGCGAATAAAAATATGTTACTCCGAGTCGGACTTGCTCGGATTATTTACTGGGCCTCCTTAATGAACTTTGCTGAATAAATATTCACTTCTGCATTTGTATACTAATGCATTTGCATAATTATTCAAGACATGGCAAAGATCATCACATTGGCACATCAAAAAGGAGGCGTAGGCAAAAGTACGCTTGCGTTGAACCTCGCACTTTGTTTTAAAGATCAGCTGAGAGTCGTATTGATCGACGCTGATCCCCAGGGCAGTATCGTCAGGCTTAAAGACGATTTTCCGGAACTGGATATCCTATCCGCCGAGCACATTACTGACATCCCTGATTTGGCTTATGACCTGGTTATCGTGGATACTCCTCCTTACCTGTCCAACCGGCTTAATGAACTGTTCGCCTATTCGGATTACGTCCTCATCCCCACAAAGGCGGGATTCTTTGATGTGATGGCCATCCGGTCCACGCTGGCATTGGTCAAATACGCGCAAGCCAATAACCACAGACTGATGGCCGGCATCGTGCTCAATATGCTGAAGCCGCGGTCAGGTATTACTGCAGAGGTTGTGGCGCTGTTGACTACCCTGGACACACCTGTCTTAAATTCCAGGATCTTCGACCGGGTGAGCCTGGCGCGGTCATCGATGACGGCAGGCATCATGAAATGCCCCGACCAAAAAGCGATCAGCGAAATTACCGCACTGGCAGTGGAGGTCGTTGATCTGATGAGTGAATAAATGTATCGATGAAAATTTGTAGGAGTGTTCATTTGAATAAATCTGCATTTAAGGAAATGTCGGTTTGTTCAATTATGTATTTGTATGGAGCTGTAAATGTTGCAATGTATCATTATTCATTTGGGTGATTCCGATGCTCATGGCTACATATGTCATTCGCTGCAAATAATCTTAAGCTATCAATGATGGATGACTATAAGAAAAAGCTGGGGTCGCTGGCTGATAAGATCAGGAACGACACATGGATCGCTCCCGTACAGCAGGTGACGGAGGTCAAGCCGCCACCTGCACCGGAGGCGGAAGCCGCGCGCTTCAACAACTGGATACCCAAGAGCCTTAAGAAGCGGGTCAAAGCCTATGGGGTCCAGCAGGAGATGTCTCAAAAGGATATCACTATTCAGGCATTGATGGATTACCTGGAGAAAAAGGAAAATCATTGACATCCCTTACGGATTGATGGAGGATACCGCTGTCTTCTTACGGTAAGCAAGACCTATGTGAGCATGAAAGAGATCGAACACCACCTGCCAACAGCAACCTTTACCAGGATCCACCGTTCGTATATTGTCAATATCAATTTTGTGAAGGTCATCGAACGGGGACAAATCCGCCTGGAAGGCGGTGAGGCGCTCGTTTTAGGCGATAACTATAAACAAAGGTTTTTAGAGATGATGGATGAGCACCTCATTAAAACAGATCGCGCCTCCTGATCACGGTTTCGGGTCCCCGGATCGCAATTTTTGCTTTCCCTTTTCACCTTGCAGGAATTTGAACAGGAAATAATAGACCACCATTTCCTGTTTCCTTGCATCATCACGAAATAACCTGTTCAGGTGCATATGAATAATGCTTTCCAGCAAAGTATGGAAATCATTGCCGTTTTCAGCAACGGATCGGCTGAGTAGGGCAGCTGATTTTTGGAATCTTTTGGCGTTTGCCATGAGGCCGGCGGCTCTGTAGATAACTGGTGCATTCATATTTACAGGCATTCCGGTAAAAAGTTTGCGGTACTGCCTGTCCAGGTCGACCTTTAGTCCGTCGTTATTAAATTCCGATGCGAAACGTGCGTAGCTTTGGAAGCTAAAACGGATCTGCTCATCAGGCGCACTGATAAACGCGGCGATCAGGTCAAGGACGGTAACCAAAGCGAAATGGAAGGGCGGTAAACTTTCCCCGTTTGCTGCTTTCTTTACATATTGTATGACCAGTTCGCTGCTTGCCCAAAAATGCTCCTCGGCCAGCGGCATAGGTACGGCGCCGTATCTCTCTAGTTCCCTGCTGTACACGTCAACCTGGTACTCGCGTATCACGTGTTCGTTGAGGCTATTTTCGAGCAACGATTTAAAAGCACTCAGTAGCTGGGCGATAGCTGCAGGGTCGACGTCCAGCCGGATGCGGATATGCGGGGCGTGGTCGTCATACCTGATAAAGAACCATTTCCTGATCCGGCCTGTTGCATATTTTCGCCGGAGCAAGGGGAGCAACCGGATCAAAAGCCTGTCTGTACCGGTTTTCGGCGTATATAATTTCAGGTAAAGCCACCCGGACCCGGGCAGGAAATGGCGCGGCCCTGATTTTACGCGAGAACTATTGGTGCCGGAACCGGCATATAATGGCATTGGCTTTGACGGATAAAGAAAAGCATTGAACTGCGCCGCATAGGCGCTTCCTTTATGGTCAGTTACCTGTTCGTTTCCGTCCGCTGCGGTAAAATATTCTTTCAGTACGATCTCTTTCTTCTGCTGGATACAGGAGGCGAGAAAAAGAAGATCATCGCTTTTTTCCATATCAAAAACAAGCTGCTGGTCACCCTCTGTTAGCGAAAAGGTACTGCAAAGATGAAGGCTTTCCGCAAGGGAATGGAAGCCGGCGATAAAATGTTCAGCGGTGGCGCTTTGTAATGGCAGGAGTTGCTGTTCGTTCAGTACCCAGGTCGCCGCATGAAGAATGGTGTCCTTATATTCTATCCGCGGGTAAAACGAAAGTCCCGGGTAATAGTGGCGGAGATCGATGGTAAAGACAGACTGGCCATATTGACCGGGGATATCAGCAAGAAACCGGAATAACGGCAGTTTATTCAATGCATGATTATAAGCGGACGAAAGCATGGGCAAAACAACCTTGCCATGCTTATCCGACGTGATGATGACCCGGCCATTTTCCACCTCGAGATAGAGGTCTGAAAGTTCGAGCTGTTTGCTGTTCTGAAGTAGCGAGTTTGCCGTCAGCGGAAGTTCCCAGGACCAAACCGGCGCTCTGCGGTTAACGTTATCCGTATGCGGATCGCTAAGGTGCAGGATCTCGGCGAAAATGATATGCGGGTTGAGCCTCTCCTGTTCTAATGCCAAGTCGACAGCAGCTTGTTGCAGGGCAGGGTCCGTGACCGTAAAACGGCCTATCAGGGCGGCAGTGTTGGTTCCGCCGGCGCTCTCGATGTACACTTTATTTGCGGTTACCCTGAAAAGCACGGACATGCCGGTCGGAGGGGACTTAGCGGTTTCCTGGGCCAACTTTATGAGCTCTTTTTCCTGGAGCCGGATAACCGGACGTGCTTTCTCTTTCGCGCTGTGCCAGCATTGGAGCAGGTAGCTGTGTGCAGCCGACCAGGTGATCGATGGCGCGGCCTGGTCTTTTTGAAGGATATGAAGCGTTTCCAGAAGTTGGTTGCCGGGTACTTTTTCAGGTGGTCCGTAACCGATCCCCGCCTCGGGGTCCAAGGCCTTCAGCAGCGGGACACGCTGGCCCTCAAAATAGGTGGTGAAATCTTTGATAAATTGTGCCATAGCGGGCGCCATTTGCTGCGGACAAAGTATACCCAGGGCGGTGATCCCATCGGTAAGCGCCGACTGGTATTTTTGGTCGATCATCCCATGTGGCAGTGGATTGCAGAGCAAAACGTTCAATAGGCTGCCCTCCTCGTGTTCACGGTCATCCGGCAGGATTTGCTTCAGTTCTTTAGTAAGCCCTTCAAAATAGCCCGGAAGTGTTTGCGGCAATGCCATCTTTAAGGTGATCCGGGACAGATTTGCGCTGAAAGAATGCCCGGCAGGATCGTTTGATAGTGCCGGCACTAACCTTTCAAGATAGGGTTGGCCGGTGATGTTTTGCCGAAGATCACTCACCAGTAATTGGGAATCTGTCAGGAAACTGACATACTCCTGCGCATCAGCGGTCGTGCATCCGGTAAGTCGGCAGATCCTGCTGATGATGTCTATGATTCTTTTCCCATTTCGGCAAAATGTCATCAGGTCTTTTAAAAACCTGGAATAAGCGATAGATTCCAATAGGTATTGCCTCGATTTCCCGTTTTCACCCAGATCCGTCCGGATAAAGCGATACTCGTTGAGCACCCGGTAAAGTGTATCGTTAGGCCGCAGGAGGCTGTCTCCGTAGCGCAAACGCCCGGAAACGACGGTGTGGAGGGCAGCGGTAAATTCTTCGTCAGCGCTGATATGGATCCGAAGTTCGCCGTCGTTCAAAAGCGGCTGTTTGGGTTTTTGTTCCCAGCGGATCAGGGATACGGAAGAGAAAAGGCCGAAGGGAGTGGGCCTGAAACAAATACGGTTAATATATTTCTTTAAGCTGGCTCTTTCCTTCGGGCTCAAGCCCTGCTCCGAAAACCCTGCTTTCTTAAGGCGCGAAAAAAATCCGGGACTTGCAAGATAAACCGCGGAAAGGAAATAGGGTTCGTCAAGAAATGCTTGCAGGGGCTTTTCGTAGGCAGTTACCGGCATTGCCGGCATTCGGAGCAATAGATGTGCTGAGAATTTAAGGTTATCCATAGGTTTGGAAGATTATTCGTACGATTACGGAATTGGCAGCAGAAATGTTCCCTTCGGCAACCGATTAATCAATTTACACCGAAAATTCTAAGAGGTTCCCGGTCAATATTTTTTGCGGCTGGTAGGTGAGGCGGAACATCGTTGCACGCACAAGCAAAACAGGTTAATGGTCGTTCGTTTGTTATCTCTGACAGGCAGATTCCTCCTGCTGGCCATCAATGGCGTAGCGGAATGATCGACGGTAAAACCCTTTCGAAAAAAAATATAAAATAGTTAGACAAAATGCTAAAAATATTAGCATAACTTTATAGTCCCAAATTTTAGCGTTATGATGCGAATAAATTTAGCGATCCCCTTGCAGGATCTTCTTGTCAATATGCGATTTAAAAAGCCCGATAACTTGGCCGTGAAGCATCGTTTAATGTCCGGTACCATCGCTAAAGCTGACCGGGAGGAGACCATTTCGACAGATAGGACGGATGTTCTTAAAACCATGCAACCATACGGTGAATGCTTTGAGGGATATGGCTCGCTGCAGGTGGTCATCACTGTAAGTGTTGATTGTCGTCGCAGTCATTACGCGTTGAATACTGATCCTCTATCTTCACTTCATTAAGCCTTGTATCATGCAAACAACTAAAGAACAAATCATTAGTCAACTCCGGCAGGATATGCTCCAATGGGAAGGCTTCCGGCCAGGGCAGCAGGGGATGAATCACGATCTTGGGCTTGGGCCGATCGCACACGCTTTTCCTGATAGCGTTTTTCCGACCGGTGCGATACACGAATTCATTAGCCAAAGCCCGGAAGATACGGCGGCTACCGGTGCCTTTATCACCGGCCTCGTACAAAAAATATTGAAACTGGGCGGGGCCTGTCTTTGGATCAGCTATACCCGCCGTATCTACCCGCCGGCAATGAAACTATTCGGCGTTGACCCGGACAGGGTAATCTTCGTGGATGTGCCGCTTCAAAAAGATGTGCTTTGGGTAACCGAGGAGGCCTTAAAATGTGAAGGTGTCGCCACGGTGATCTGCGAGACGAAGGAACTTAGCTTTACAGCATCCCAGCGTTTGCAACTGGCTGTAGAAAAAAGCCATACGACGGGGTTCATACTGCGAAAGGATGTCAAAAAAGCCAATACGACGGCCTGCGTCGCCCGCTGGCAGATCCGTCCTGTGCGCAGCCAGCTCAGGCCGGGCATGCCTGGCGTTGGTTACCCACGCTGGCAGGTAGAATTGCTTAAGGTGCGGAACGGCAAGCCTGGAAGCTGGACCGTAGAATGGAAAAGACAGGATTTCCGGGTGATGATCGCATCTCCAATCACAAAAGCAGCCCGCCTTTATGCCTAAACGCTATGCATCCATATGGTTCCGGCATTTGCTCACAGACCAAAAGGCGATACGCCATCCCGGGCTGAAAGGGAAGGCTTATGTCATTGCCGGGCCGGACCATGGGCGGATGCTGATCACGGCGCTGACCGATGAAGCGGAAAATTACGGTGTTACGGAAGGAATGACCGTCGCCGATGCACGGGTGATCGCCCCGGGCCTGCAGGTATTTGACGGCAAGCCCGGCAGAAATATCAAACTACTGACCGGCCTGGCCGAATGGTTCCTGCGGTATACGCCGCTGGTACAGCTTGACCCGCCCGACGGGCTGCTGCTGGATATAACCGGCTGTACACACCTTAAGGGCGGTGAAGAAGCTTACCTGCGCGAGATCGTCTCCCGCTTAAGAACCATAGGGTATGATGTTCGCCCGGCAATTGCCGATACGATCGGCGCGGCATGGGGCGTGGCCCGCTGCGCGGCTTCCGGCCTCATCGTGGCCCCGGCGGCGCACCGTACTGCATTGATGCCCTTGCCACCCTCCGCGCTCCGGTTACCAACGGACCTGTTGCTGAAGCTGAGGAACCTCGGGCTACACGAGGTCAGCAGTTTTATCTATATGCCGGATTCGGTATTAAGGAGGCGTTTTGGTAAGAACATGGTCTTGCGCTTACACCAGGCGCTTGGGCAGGAAGCCGAATACCTGTTCCCGCTTAAAGAACCGGTGCCCTACAGTGAAAGGCTGGAATCCATGGAACCCATCAAAACAAGGCCGGCAATTGAAATTGCGCTGAACGACCTGTTGGAAAGATTATGTAAACGGCTCTGCAGCGAAGGGCTTGGCCTTCGTTCCGCTACCCTGACCTGGTACCGGGTTGATGGTAAAAACGGCAATATCACCATCGGCACGAACCATCCCAGCAATCGTGTCCAGCATATCTTTAAGCTGTTCTTTATTAAACTTGATACCATTGCGCCGGGCATGGGCATAGAGTTATTCGTCCTTGACGCGTTAAAGACGGAGCCTGTCAGCGATAAGCAAAGTGAGCTTTGGTCTTCAACGGGCGGTGCGGAAAGCGAGGAAGTCGCCGAATTACTTGACCGCCTTGCCGGACGCATCGGTAACACCCATATCCATCGTTACCTGCCGGGCGAGCACTACTGGCCGGAGCGCACGCCGAAACCTGATACCGCTATAAAAAAAGTACCCGAAACCGGGTGGCGCACAGATAAGCCGCGCCCGATGCAGCTGCTCGATCAGCCGGAACGTGTAGAAGCAATGGCGCTGACCCCCGACTACCCGCCAAAATTATTCATCTGGAGAGGGGAGCGGCATGTCATCGTAGGTGCCGACGGTCCGGAGCGGATCGAGCGGGAATGGTGGCTCGAACCCGGTGAACACCGCGATTACTATATCGCTGAAGATGAAGCCGGGCGCCGTTACTGGCTTTTCCGGTCCGGGCACTATGATGCCGAAAACAACCAGCACTGGTACTTACACGGGTTTTTCGCATGAGTTACGTCGAATTACAGGTCACAAGCAATTTTAGCTTCCGGCGCGGCGGCAGCCACCCGGAAGAACTGGTCGACCGGGCCGCCGACCTGGGCTATGATGCGGTCGGCATTACAGACCGGAATACTTTTGCCGGTGTGGTGCGCGCGTACCAGGTCGCGAAGTACCGGGAGATCCGGCTGATACCGGGCGTGCGTCTTGACCTGCTCGACGGGCCCAGCTTACTGGCATACCCAACTGATAAGGAAGCGTATGGCCGCCTCTCCGCCTTGCTCACGCTCGGCAACCTCCGCGCGGAAAAGGAAAAATGCTACATCAGTAAAAAAGATGTTTATCAGTATGCAGAAGGCAGCTGCTTTGTCATCGTGCCGCCCGATAAGCTCACCCAGGATTTCGAATTCGAGCTGGTATTTAAACAACATGTTGCCGATTACCAGAAAAACCTGCCTGATCTGTATATGGCAGCAACCAGATATTACACCGGCGACGATGCCAAGCGCCTTTTTCTTCTTGCCGAGTTGAATGTTCCGCTTGTGGCGACAAATGACGTTCATTATCACCACGTGTCCAGAAGGGAGTTACAGGACGTCCTGACCTGTATACGGGAAAAGTGCACCATTTTTAATGCGGGTTACAGGCTACACCAAAACGCTGAACGTCATCTGAAGGAAAAAGGGGAGATGGACCGCCTGTTTCGGAATTACTCCGAAGCGATCCAAAACACCCGGAAGATCGCAGATGCCTGCCGGTTCGACCTGAGATCCCTGAAGTATAAATACCCAAGCGAACTGACGCCGGAAGGCCGGACGCCGATGCAGCAACTGGAATTCCTGGCATGGAAAGGCGGGAACCGCTTTTACGGTGATAATATACCCCAAAAAGTGAAAAAGGCGATCGAAGATGAGTTGGAGATCATCGCTGAACTGGATGTCCCTGATTATTTTTTGACCGTAGAAGATTATGTGCGGTGGGCACGCGATCAGCACATCCTTTGCCAGGGACGTGGTTCGGCAGCAAACTCCGCTGTCTGTTTTGTATTGGGCATTACCTCAGTGGCGCCGGACAAATCCAATCTGCTCTTCGCCCGTTTCCTGTCAAAAGAACGAAATGAACCGCCCGATATCGATGTGGATTTCGAGCATGAGCGGCGCGAGGAAGTGATCCAGTATGTGTATAACCGCTTTGGCCGTGACCGCGCCGCAATCCTGCCCACGGTATTTATGCTGCATTATAAAGGCGCGGTCAATGATGTTGGTCGTGCGATGGGATTATCGGTGGATGTGGTCAAACAATTATCTGATGCCTATGGGGAGCTTTCTGACGAAGAGATTACAGCGGAGCAGGTCGGTGCTTTAGGGCTTAATCACAAAGACCCGCACCTGCTGAAGGTGATCGAACTCACTTCCCTGCTGATCGGCTTCCCGCGCCAGCTGGGGCAGCATACCGGCGGCTTTGTGATCACCGACGGCAAGCTGAGCGACCTTTGTCCGATCTTCCACGCCCGCATGGAGAACCGTACGAACATCGAATGGAACAAGGATGATATTGATACGCTCGGTTTTATGAAAGTGGATATCCTGGCGCTGGGGATGCTGACCTGCATAAGAAAGGCATTTGACCTGGTGCAAAGTCATTACGGGATCACCTTAACACTGGCTAATATCCCGCAGGACGATCCCAAAGTTTACGAAATGATCACTGCCGCCGATACGCTTGGCGTATTCCAGATCGAAAGCCGCGCGCAGATGTCCATGCTGCCACGCATGAAACCGACCTGTTTCTACGACCTGGTCATTGAAGTGGCGATTGTCCGTCCCGGGCCGATACAAGGTGATATGGTACACCCGTATATCAGGCGCAGGAACGGGGAGGAAGCGGTCGACTATCCATCTGAAGAGATCCGTTCAATCCTTGAACGTACGCTTGGCGTGCCGCTTTTCCAGGAACAAGCGATGGAACTGGCTATCGTAGCCGCAGGGTTTACCCCGGGGGAGGCAGATCTGCTCCGCCGAACGATGGCCACCTTTAAATTTAATGGTTTGGTCAGTAAATTCGAGCAAAAGCTGATCAACGGGATGACCTCGCGCGGCTATACGGAAGAATATGCGCGCCGCATCTTTAAGCAGCTCGAAGGTTTCGGCAGCTATGGGTTCCCCGAAAGCCACGCCGCCAGCTTTGCTTTATTGGTTTATGTGTCCTGCTGGCTGAAATTCTACTACCCGGAAGTGTTTGCCGCCGCATTGCTGAACAGCCAGCCCATGGGTTTTTACCAGCCTGCACAGATCGTCCGGAATGCGCGCGAGCATGGCGTAAAAATGTTGCCCATCGACGTCAACCGCTCACAATGGGATAATACGCTGGAAGCGAAGCAGGGGCAATATTTTGCTTTGCGGTTAGGTTTCAGGGAGATCGGTGGCATCCGTCAGGAGGAGATGGAGAAATTGATCGCTGGCCGAACCAGGCCTTACGCGGCGCCACACGAGATCTGTGACGCCGGTGTAAGCGTGGCCACCATGGAACGGCTCGCTAACGCTGACGCTTTCCGCTCGATGGACCTGGACCGCCGGCGCGCACTCTGGGAAGTGGCCGCTTTGCATGACCGGCCCGTTGAGCTGATGCAGGGGCAGCCATCGGAAAGTGTCTACGAACCCGAGGCTAATTTGCCCGAACTGCGCTTATCCGAACACGTGGTACAAGACTATGCGACCACCGGATTATCGATTAAAGGCCATCCGCTCAGCTTTATCCGGCACACATTGGAATTGTTGCACATCAGAACGGCCAGGTATGCGAATGCAACGGAAAATAAGACGATCATAAAAACTGCCGGACTGATCCTGATCCGGCAGCGGCCCGGTACCGCGAAAGGCGTTTGCTTTATTACGCTGGAAGACGAGACCGGCACCACAAACCTGGTCGTGTTCCCAAAATTGTTCGACAAGTACCGAAAGGAGATATTACATGCGCGTTTACTGATGGTGGAAGGTGTAGTGGAACGTACAGAGGTGACGCATATTATCGTAAGGCGGATCTTTGATATCACCAAATTATTAGGCGATCTTACAACGATCCGTAATGAAAAACAGCCGGTCCTGACATTATCCAGAGCAGACGAAAAAGCCGCTCCCTTCATTCCGATGGATAAACCGCTCAAATCACTCGATCAGGAATCAGCCAATTACCTGCACAAGGGCAGGAATTTCAAATAGACATCAATGGCGATCTGTAATACTTATTAAAGCGTATTATATTCAATTGTTTAAATCTCCGCCTTACAATTATTTAAAAAGGTCGCCTTGCAGGTTCATGCCTGGCGGGTAATTGGTTCTTGCGGTACTTTCAATCATGGTCCCGGTACCTCTTTCCGCACCGGCTAATACGGATTCTAAATCATCCGGCCAGTGGTTGAATGGCAGTTCCTCGGTAAAGTCCAGGTAAGTAGTATCTATCCGAGATAAGTCCTGGAAATCACGTGGTCTTACTTCTCCGGCTGTCCGGTAATCCGGGTCAACCGTACAAAATTCGAGCAGTCGGGACGGTATCTGTGTCCTGGCGATGATGCTTAAACGATCCTTATCGGGCTTTTCCAGCAGCCATTCAAAAGCCAGGTCTTCTGTTAAAATGGTAGGCATCCGCAATTTAGAATTGTGGATCTGGCGCATCAGGGAATTCGCTTCGGTAATGCCTATTGCGACCGTGTTTACAAACTGACTTGTCTCCGGGTCCAACCATTCATTATACAGGCCTGGCATGAAAAAATATTCCCGGCCTTTTACAGTTATATAATACGGGTATTTGATGGTCTCTTTTAGCTGCTGACCTTTCTTCCCGATTTTTGGTATGTGACGGCTTTCAACAATACCTGTCGAAAGCACCAGGCAACGACGGTTCTTCGCCGCGGAAGACCACATGGAACTTTTGCCGTCTTCTTTAGAAAAAAGGTTTTCAGATTTAAAATTCAGGGTGGTGTATTTTGCACGGAAGATATTGGCTTCTGAACGTGTTTTCACAAACCCAGGAACATAGCCCCATTCCGCCTGTACGATATCGAAATCTTTACCATCCGCTGAAGCCACTAATATCGCGCAGGGCGCATAATTGAAACCGTTGTGAACACCAACATTCAGAAAATTGTAATTCCTCATGGCTTTCTCGATGCCCTTTAACCGAATAAACTCGGCACGGGTGATTTTTTGTCCGTTGTAGTAACACATAACTGATTCCTCCGGTAGTTACGAATATACGAAGCGATAACCTTGCCTGCAAGTTCCGCTTCTTCCTGGCGGCCCTCCGGGACAGAGGTCCAGAATTTGATGCCATCCGCGTTTTCAGCGATCGTAATATTAAGCGCAGGGCGGCCGACGGTAAAAGCGATATGGAATACCCTGGCGGACCTGATCTTATGGGCAGAGACCCGGGCGGCCTGTCCATTAAGGTCAATATCAAATAGCTTTGGGTCATCCATACAACAAATATTACTAATTAAATTAGTAAATGCAAGTGCTTTGAAAAATACTTCAGGTTTTCTACGACTTGCCCTATACCTGCGAACTACTGACCTCCTGAATAAAATTTGGCATCGATCGCCTGCTTGATGGATACGAATACATCATCCGCTAAAGGCTGCCCGGAAACTTGCTGCCATTCGTCATCACGCTGCAGTTCTGCAATGATTCTGCCGTCATAGTAAACGGTGAAATTTCTTCCAACAGTCGTAACTTCAAAACTATTCATACCGCCATTGGAATAGGCCTGCACGTAAAAACTATCGTTCTGTTCAGCGGTCAGGCCAGCCCCGTGGCTTTGGATGTGCATGGCCACCTGGTCCTGTTCATCTTCGGTCAGGAAATCGCCGATATAGGCCCATTCATGCGGGTCCCCTTCTTTATGGGCGAACGTGCCGATCTCCGTAGTATTCCCCGGGTTGTCCGCGCTAGATTCACCGGCAATGTCTTCACGCCGGGTCGCTCGTAACCGATAAACAGCAGCATGGCGCGATTGACCTTCGTCATCATAGTACACCGGCTCTATCGCTATGTAAAGCTTTGACCCGTCAGCACGGCTCAGGTCGAAGGTGGTGGTAGTTAAGATCATTGGAATTTAATTAAGTAATGAATAGACACTGTTGCGTGCAGTTTTCTTCGATACCCCAAGATAATAAAAAAACTAGCATAAAAGGATCTTCCACCCTGCATTGCTACATTTGTCACCAAATTAGAAAGAAGCGGGTTGTACCCACCGGATGCAGCAGATGTTGCCATGATTATTGGTGGATCAACCGACTGCATAACAAACTGGGAAAATAATAGAAGCCAACCGCAGATACACTCCACCCGGTAATTATTGACTTTCTTGGCAATTATCCTTTTGATCACGAAACACAGAGTATAAAGGGAAAGATACTACAGCTTCGCAATTGCAATGGTTGGGATTACCAACGGCTGGGTGCATCATTTGGTGTCCACGGTACAACTGTCACGGATCGCGGGTTGATGATGTAATTCCCCGCCAACATCAATACGACCGACTGCTTTGATTGTGGGACGACTTGCAGTTGCCGAAAGAAAAAGTAAAAGGAGCAGAAGGTTTAGCTTAGTAATAACTTTGAATTTGATTTTTAGTAATTCCATATTAAAGGCAGCACTATGTATTAAATAATATTCTCTTTTAAGTCAGCCCAGATTTGTAAGAGTTCATAGGGTATATTGTTCTCAAATTTGCTAAGATTGGGATGAATTTCTTCTATGAACACGTTTTCTCCAAGTGTCTCTATATTCTTACTATAATGTAAATATGAAACCAAATTAAGTACTGTCGGTGTTACCTTATATAAATTAAAAATCTTCCATGCATTGATAAAGTTTACTCCCCTGTTATAAGGGGTTGTTAAGGATTTATTGTAACTGGAATAGTTATTAGTTTCTATTTGATTTTCTGTTAAGCCTAAGGATTTTAGGTGCCTCTTTTTTGTTGTGTTGATGTATTGAAAGTATTTCTCGGCCCAATCAGGGTTATTAGATTGTCGAGTTATGGCTAACTTCTCTAAGGCTACCAGTGACATGCATTCACAAAATGATTCTATCAACCAATTGGTCAATCTTGGATCAATGAACACGTGACACAATTCATGTGCAAATTGGTATGTTATCTGAAGAGGATAATATTCTGTAGGAGTTATCCCAATCTCATATTTAACAGGCAACTTCCTGGAATATGCAATTGGTCCATCAATGTCGGATAAAACAACCAAGATGTCCTTATGACCTAGCCTTGGCCCTAATGGAAATAACACCATAAATTCATCTAAAATCTCGCCTAAAAGGGATTCAACCTGTTTATAGGATTTATCGCCATAGTCTATTTCTAGAATAATCTTCATAGCAGTTTTTCTATATTGGGGTCGTTAAATCCATTAGAAACCTCATAACAATGATTGCAGTGGTGACCCGTTACAATTTCCACATAGTCATAAGGCAATGCGATAAAATCAAAGTGCATTTTCGTTCCCCAGGTAAACTCGCCACAGGCACCACACTGGTTGTTTAGAAATTTGGTCTTTGTGTATGCCGCGGTATTGAAATTTATAACTACCCCGTTTTCTTTAGCAATTGCTAACTCATTAGGAGTAAATGTTCCCGGCTCCCTTGATATTCCACTATGTGTTGGCCGGTTAATTCTCGCAACTTTCATGGGAGAGTTGCAATACGAGCATTGCCCTGAATAGATCCCCAAAAGAGTCTTTTGCTTGGCATACCCACATACCGTACACGGGGGGTTAACGCAGGTCGTGATACGATTTGGGTTCGCTATTTTGCTGTCTATATTATCTATATCGATATCTGATGACAAATTGATTTGAATCATAATGATGTTATTGCGTTTGTAATAGTCCAAAGCGGATTGTTCAGGTTTATGACTAACTACGACTTCTATTACAGCAAACACCTTGTTTTCTTTATCAAACAACGCTATATCCGGTTGGCATACGACCAAATTATGTTCAACCTTTAGGCCGGTGATTTTCTTTAATAGGTTCCCCGAATGAGGTTCATCACAATAGTTGCAATGCCAGGCAATCGTTAGTGATTGTTGGTCGACTATGTGTTGTTGCAATTTATCCGCAAGGAGCATCTTAAAACAGTAATGCAAGGCAGTTTCGGGAGTACAGTTTGGCGTTAGTGTGCGGTGCGCAAAATGCGGACGTTTGGCTCCTTTTAGTGTACTGCCACTTTTTCGGAGTATCAGTTCAGACTTGCAAACAGGGCAAAAGTATGGGATAGCCTTTTCTGCATCATTGGCCTTTATCAGCATGCCATTGGTATCTACTGCTACAGTATAAAGAACCTTGCTCATGGCGTGTACTAATTGTGATTGATCTCGAGTTTGGTGAACTAAAGTATCAATTTATTTTCAGTTTGCATAGGTAGTGTTGATAGTATGGGAAATCTGTATCTTGCAGTACCAACCTATACCCTTCATGAAAAAAGTATTGTTTATACTGCTGCTGCTTGTATCAGTAACAGGCGGAATTATTCCCTCCCAGGCACAGCGTGCAAAGCCCAAAGTTGAATACGTGCTGATCTGCAATAGCAGTTCGGCGTATGCGTATCATTCTTACGAATGCAGAGGCCTTTCACGCTGCACGCACGAAATTAGCAAGGTGACAAAAAAGCAAGCTATCAAGCTTGGTTACAGGGCATGCCGAATTTGTTATTAAAACTGGTTATATTAGTTGAACATGCAAAAGAATAAAACGGTATTTATGCGGATAGTAGTTGGATTACTGCTCATAGCAGGATGTACCCCGCTCATATCCCCCTTTGACCAATACTCATATACGCAGACAACTTCCTTGAAGGTGGAGGCGTTAAGCGTTATGGGCGAAGCAACCGAAGACTATTCCCTGCACGAGTCGGAGGCAAAGGCCGTTATGCTCAGCATCAATAAAATGGTGGAGTACGAGCTGCACCGGCCAAAAAACACCCAAACGACAGAACAATGGCAAACCCTGAGCGACACCAGTGGCAATTCATTTGGCGGCTTTATTAAGGAATGGAAAGCCAAACGCATATTGAAAGTAAAATATATACCCATTAAGCAGCAACAGGTACGCGAAGGTTTCGACAAGATCATTGCCCTGGAAGCGGCAAAAATACGCTTATAACACACAATTATGCCAATAGATATACCAGCCCTCTTGAACTCTCTTAAGAACAGTGTCGTTGACCTGGCTAAGAAGAACCTGTCCGACCACCTCAATGATGCGATACAGGATGGACACGCGATTATAAATGGCTTGGAAGGGAAAATACAGGAATGGACACAACTGTATGAGGCCGGAGATATTGACGAGGGTAATTTAAAATCGCTCATCTTAGGAGAAAAAGACCTCATGAAAATGGAACTGCTTAAGCAAGAGGGGTTGGCACTTATAAGAATTGATAAGTTCCGGATTGATGTATGCAATTTGGTACTTGATGCAGTAACCAGCGTACTTTAAACTGCTTGTTTATACAAACTCTTCGAGCCGGCTAAAGACGGTGGAGAGGAACGCAACCGTCTGCGAGCTGAGCAAAAGGTTGGAAGCGACGGAAAGGGGGCTAAAAATTCAGCCGGAGAAACGGTTAAATTCAAATTCAATGTCATTGGTTTAGAGACATCAAACACTGACGGAGGATCAATATCTGATATAAGGAAGATTGCGACGGATAATGGATTAAGTACAGGTGAGAAAGACTATAGTGGAAATACAGTAATAGCGCTGGCGGCTGTAGTTACCACAAGATCCGCTGGAGGTGATCAAGGTTTAAGTAATGGAATTTATACGGCACTTTCATCACGCGCACCAGAAATAGGATTGGCGCACGAAATAGGACACACCTTTCAACTGGGCGATAACTTTCCTCGATCCACAAACGGGTTAATGGATTATCCGCCTGGTACACTTATCGGTTCAGAAGTTGACGAAATATGGAATAAAGCTCATGTTCAATAAAAAAATTAAATTAATAATACTGTTAGTATTATTTACCTGCCACGTGGTAAAAGCACAACCAGACACAAATCTGGTTAAAAAATATGTAGTTTTCACTTTTGAAGTAGCGCATAAAGACGCCAAACTCAAAGAGTATTACTATTGGATAACGCTTCAAGACTCTGTAGCAAAAAAAAATGCTTTTGAGGTTTTTCCGCTGTATACTGAAGAATATTCAAAAGATATCTTGGAAAGATGCAAAACAAAAGGCATGGTAGATATATTTACGTCTTCCACGGCGACAAATTTTGATTTTGACGACAATTATAAGTCTCAAGTTAAAAATCTACTTTCAATAATCCGGACTGACAGAATTAAGATTCAAGGCTTTAGAAAGAAGTGGACACGGAAGAGAGAGCAGATAGTCGTGAGCGTTTATGCAACGCCTATTAATGGTGAATTTTGTTCTTGTTTACAAGATCACGGAAAGGTTACCTATGGTTTTAAGGGGATAATCTATCTACCTGTTATGTCCTTTAGTTATGACAAGAACTTTTGGAATAGCAAAAACGAAAGAATAGTCAAATATGTCGATTATAGTTATGTTGAATACTCAAGCCATTATCCCTTAAACATACATGGTAATTCAAATATCCGTGTTAAAGGAAGTATTGAGCTTTACTGAACTGTTTTTTTTACTTTTAGAGTTATGCAGATTCACGATTATTCATATAATACCTGGTCTGCTGTGTAATAGGTTTTGCGTTTATCGATATCGGCTTTAAGTATAGTTTCACCGGCCAGCGTTACGGTCTGTTTCGGGCGGTGCACCTGCAGAAAATCCCTTTCTTTTTCTGTGATCGTATCAGGGAAATGCTGCTTAATATGATTTTCTGCATGGATAAGAACCGTTTCAATTGCCCTGGTAAGCACGGCGATCTTATCTTTCGGTATTTTATTGGCTTTTGAAAAAGGTGATATTTTCGCTTCGTAAAGGATCTCATCCACATACGCGTTCCCGATCCCCCTGACAGTTTTTCCGTCAGTCAATACGGTTTTGACAGGGCGGGAATTTTTTATTAAAGCCGTCTCCAGGTAACCGGAGGGCATATCCATCGCATCGGGAATCGTCGCAGGATCGGGGTCGAGCGTTAAAATTACCGCTTTTTGCCAGTCGGTCACGGCCAGACCGATACCGTCAGCAAACAGCAATTCCGCTATCGTGAAACGGTTCTCATTTATATTTTCATACCAGTACATGGTGCCGTGCAGCATCAGGTGAATACTTAACACATGGCCGTTTTGAAAAATAAAGTGCAGCTCCTTGCCAGTACGCTCTATACCGGTCAAAAGCTGGCCTTCCAGCGCTTCCATTATGGCGGTTTCGGGATCCTTGAGTCTTCGGGTGATGATCACGTTGATTTTGCTCAGGATTCTCCCGATTAGCTTTTTAGCAAGGTTCTTTCTGAATATATTTAAATCAGGTATCTCAGGCATAATTGTACGCTTTATTCGTCAGGTTTATTTGTATTCACTCTCTACCCTGGAGCCGATCTCCTCAATGATAGCATCCGGCAATATGACCCCGGAGGCTTGCATCCATGTCCATTCTTCCGTATGGGCAATACTCGCCATCCAGCGGCCGTCGAACAGAATGTCGTAGGCATCGGCTTGCATGATTACCTCGCAATTCACGGTATGCGCTGCATATGCTAAGGTGAAAGTGAATGAGGGATTGTGATTTTCCAATTTGGTAAAGTTGTTCAGCTAATTGTTACTTTGCTTATTTAATCTATTTGAAACACCATCAATAACATCATACATTCAAAACTTCCCTGAACACATTGCCTTTTATCAACAATACTCTTACTATAATCGGAATGGTAAAGATAGGTGATAAGAGGATAGGGGTAAGTAATTCTGTATATATACCGTAAACTGATATTCCTATCATTATGGAAACGGGATAGGTAATTGAAGTAAGATAAATTAATTTAAGAATTGTCTCAGTATCCGTAACCGAATGAAATTCAAATTTACCCTCTCCTGGTCTTGTAACATAATCCGACCCGGAATTGTTTCCATCGCTGAACTCATCTTCTGTGAATATGATATAATCAGCAGCTCTATCGGTGATGCGATATTTATTCTTTTTTAAGTAGTCAGTAATTTTCTCTTCAACCTCCGCTAATTGCATTGCAACCTGGCAGGTAATAACCTTTTGAAATTTCATGATAGTGGTACTATTAGGATTTGTATAATGTATCTCAAAACGATATATTTTATTTTAAAACAATGGTATCCACTGGATTCTTTATTTTTTCAAGATTTATTTGCACGAATTTTATAAATGAATGATTAAAAAGCCCTTTCATTTTTTGACTTTTGATACCTTCCCGCACAGCCATTGCTTTAAAGAAGTATACGTACAGGTGATTTGATTTTTCTCCTTTTTCATGGGCGATCTTTGGTACGTAAATTAGATTATCGGTTCTTGGCATAAAATAGTCAACATCGTAATCAGCATTAAACAATATACTGTCTGTCATTTTAGCGGATAGCGTTTTCACTACGAACACTGTATCGATAGTCATATTTCTCACAGCAAGTACCTGAGACTTCCGATCCCAATAACATGAGGTAAAAATAAGCATGAGGATGATTGTTACTTGAACCAGGTCTTTGTTCTTTCTCAACTGATATCGGTTTGGGTGGATAACTAAGGTCGAATTTGGTGAAACAGGATAAAAGTTTTT
Source organism: Inquilinus sp. KBS0705 (assembly GCA_005938025.2). Taxonomy (NCBI): domain Bacteria; kingdom Pseudomonadati; phylum Pseudomonadota; class Alphaproteobacteria; order Rhodospirillales; family Rhodospirillaceae; genus Inquilinus; species Inquilinus sp. KBS0705. Next base: position 625,838 of record VCCI02000001.1, read on the forward strand.
AGCCATCAGACATGAATTTCGTCAACAAAATTTGTCCGACGCCCAACCTAAAACTTTACAATATACCCCAATTATTTCTATGATGAAACAAAAATATGAAAGGTTACCCCGCGATTTTAGACCTGATTTCCGCATTCGAGCGAAAAATATACTTTTCTTAGTGAATGAAAGTCTTTACCATTTTCCGCTTTTGAACTTTTCATGCAACAGTTCACCAAATAACTTCTTATTTTGCTTACATGCAATTTGGCCACGTTAATGATCCGTTAGAAAATGTTGATTTCAGCTTACCCGCGGATACGAAAACAACTATTGAAACATTGAAGGAGAAAAGAACCGGCGGCGGCCTGAGTGTCTTTGTAGGGGCATCAAAATGGGGTGAAAAAACCTGGAGAGGCCGGATCTATCCGAAACAATTGCCGGATAATAAATTCCTGGGTATTTACAGCCAAAATTTCAATGCAGTCGAGTTTGGCCCGACATTCTACAGGTTTTATAGCGCAGATGAGATCAGCCAGTGGACCGCGCAGGTCGAAACCTCACCCTCGTTTAAATTTTGCCCCAAGTTCCCGCAGCAGATCACCCATATCAGGCGTTTGGCAAATGCGGGGGAGCAAACAACATCATTTTACCAAAGTTTGAAAGGTTTTGGCGATCATTTGGGTCCTTTGCTGTTGCAGCTTGGTGACAACTTCTCCCCGAAAAGTTTCCCGAATTTAAAAGCTTATCTCGAAGCCCTCGACCCGGCGATCAGCGTCAGCGTAGAGGTACGGCACAAGGACTGGTACGCCGATAAAAACTATCGCAAAGACTTCCTTCAGCTATTATCTTCCCTGAATATGGGTACGGTGATCGCTGATACTTCCGGCCGCAGGGATTGTGTACACATGGACCTGACGACTACAGATGCTTTCATCCGGTTCGTTGGTAATAACCTGGTCGATAGTGACTATAAACGGATGGATGAATGGGTAGAAAGAATAAAAATTTGGGCTGACCAGGGGCTGCGGTCACTCTGGTTTTTCATGCACCAGAATGATGAAAGATTCGTGCCTGACGCCTGTATCTATTTCATAAAGCAACTCAATGCCGGACTGGGGACATCGGTCCAAGCGCCAATTTTGGTCATGGACTAGGGCGGAAGTCTCCGCGGAGAGCGGCGCTGACGGCAGCCATGTTCCCTTGCATACGGTCATAGATCCGCTGGTAATGGCTGCAGAGTTCCGCAAGCGTCTTATCATAATCCGCCAAAAGGTCCTCCCTTTCCTGGGGTAGGGTGCTTCTGAAGAGTTCGGAAAGATCGAGTACCTCCAGGTATAATTCATGGGAACGCCTGTTGTCCTCCAGCATCGCCGCGAAGTCGTAGGGGATATCATAGTAAATGCCGACAAGGTTATATTTCCAGTTTTCCTGCTGCAGGCGGGACTGGTAAGCATCAAGACGTTCCATCTCCAGTTTCATAAAAGCAAGCGATCCCTCGCTCCGGTGATCCAACCGGTTCTTCCAGTAGGCGATGTTCTTTTTGATCATCGCCATCAGTTCACCGCTCATGAAGTAAAAGTTCTCGCCGGTCTCCACCATTTTACCCCGGTACAGGGCCTGCCGTTCATGGTTTTGTTTACGCCGGTCGCTAATGTAGCCAAACAGGCCGGTCATCAGTTGGGAGATCAGCACGCCTGCCATGCCGGAAAGGGCGCTGACCCATACGATCGTTTCTTTCGTCTCCATGGTTGAATTGATTATAATGTTGTTCGGGCGGTTATTGATTTGCCGCTGTCACTGCCGCTCTTCAGCGAAAGTAAGCAGCTTTGCAGGGGTAAACCTTCGTTATCTCTAAATGATCGCTTAGCTATTAAACGGTTTGAATGATGATTGGTTTTTTAATCATTTGTCTTCCGGGCTCATGAATTAGCCACCTCAGGATTTTGAAAGGATAAGGAGATTGGATTTACCCGTTATGATCAATAGGTACCTGGTTAAATACGGCTTCGATTTCCCCGTTCGCTCTTAACACAAATAACTGGGCTGATCAGTTCAGGCGAGGTCATCCTGTTCTCGCCGTTGGCTTCGCCCCGTGCTATTCGCTGGATCCCGTCCCGGGGATGCCGCTGCTATCACTAACGGGTACCACAAGGACCCCGGGCTGCCGAACTTTCGCGTGCTCAAGATCACCGTCCCTCCGCTTTACTCCCGCAAAAGCATCGTTCCGGCGCCTTGTTCCCCCGCGTTTCGCCAGGGGGAAACTGCGCGCGCCTGCATTCCTGCATTTGCATGGTCCATTCAACTGTGAGGTAATTAGGCTGCTACTGAAATTCAAATAACAGGGGACGGGTTACGGCCTGCTGCTGTTTTCGCCGGAAACGGATAAAAAGGCAGCTAAGGTCTTGCCCGCTGCATAAAGACCGCGCATGGCAACCAAAAGACTACGGCATAATGTGCCGGTTCCGTTTCACTCCACCGCCCCAGCCTGCGGCACTTATTCCGTTTCCTTTTGGCGTTAAGCGGGCAGCCTGTCTTTGCTTTCTTTTTTTCCGTTTTTTCTTTTGAAAACAGCTTTAAGGGGCAGGCGGCAAAAAAGGGAAGCGAACAAAATTTATTAATCATTAAAAAAAAATGAAATGGAACAGTTAACAGGAAGATTGACCGCAGACGCTAAAGTAAGCACGGTCAAAGGGGACAAAAAAGTGGTGAATTTCAATATCGCCATCAATGACAGCTACCGCTCGAACGGGGATACAGTAAGGGTAACCACCTACGTGGATTGCGCTTACTGGATAAATGCCGCTATCGCTGAATACCTGAAAAAAGGCTTACTCGTCGAATTATTTGGCCGCATCGGTTCAAGGGCGTGGATTAACAAGGACGGTGAAGCACAAAGCACCGTAACGCTCAACGTGTCGAACGTCAAATTCTTAGGCGGAGCCTCTGCTACGGGCCTCGAAAGACAGGACGGCAAATCGGCTAAAAGCGAGACGGTTTACAACGATGAGAAAAAAGGAGCGGATAACGACGACCTGCCTTTTTAAGAGGCAGGCAATTCAATTTACAGTATTCAATAAATTAATCTCTAAAAAAAATATCATGACACATCACATCAATTATAATGAAGCTAATCAGCAACACAGTTTTTTCAGTGTGAAAGAAAAAGCGTGGCACGGATTGGGTCAAATCGTAGAACAATACCCCACAAGCGCAGAGGCGATACGTTACGCAGGGCTGGACTATTTTGTGGAAAAACGCCCTTTGTTTACTTACGACACGGAAAACAATACGGGCGACCCGGAAACCGATTTGCTGATACCCGGCATTAGCGTACCTGATTACTTCGCTACCATACGCACCGACACAGAGCAGGTGTTAGGGGTAGTGGGTAAAGATTATGAGGTGGTGCAGAATGCAAACGCATTTGAATTTTTCGATGCCATTGTCGGCGGCGGCGAGGGTATTTTATACGAGACCGCAGGCGCATTGGGGAATGGTGAGCGGATTTTCATCACCGCAAAGCTGCCCGGCTATATTAAGGTCGGCAGCCAGGATTTAATTGAGCAATACCTGTTCCTGACGACTTCACACGATGGCTTCGGCAGCATCACCGCCGCATTTACACCTGTTCGTATCGTATGCAATAATACGCTCAACGCTGCAATGCGCAACCATAGTAATGCTATTAAGATACGGCACACCGCCTCTGCCAACGACCGCCTGAAACAGGCGCACACCCTTATGGGTATCGCAGGCAGCCTGTCGGTTGATTTGGAAGAACTTTTTAATCACTGGTCAAACGTGCGCATTACCGATAAAGAGGTAAAGAAGCTGATACAAGTGGCGATGGCGCCAAATAAGGAAGTACTGACCAATCTCGAACTCGGGTTGGACGACAGGCTATCGACGACCTACACCAACATTGTCGATAACGCCTTTGAATATGCGATGGGTAACGCCACGCAGCAAATGGAAACGACCGCAGGGACGCTGTTCGGTGCATATAATGCCATAACCGGCTATTATCAGAACGTCAGGAAGTTTAAGGACGGTGAAGCCAAATTTAAATCGATCATGGACGGAACGGCGAAAACAAGGGGACAGGTCGCTTTCGACCTGTGCAGGGATTTTGCCCGTGCCGGCGCAGATGCATTGAACATGATTAAATAAAAAAAGGGGGAGCAATCCCCCTATAACTTGAAAATGATGCAACCATTAACCGCATTAAATAACGTGCAGAAAGCAAGGCTGCTGCACGCCCTGCTCTTGCAGGAGATACCGCCATTTTTGGAATATACTTCGGAAATGTGCGTGTACATCGTAAACCATACCGAAGAGGTACAGGCCGTTTGGAACAACCCGCTAATCAGCTTCGGTTTGTGGGTGGAACTCTCCAAAGATGCCCACCTCAAAATATTGAAGTATGGTCGCAACATCGAACGCAGCAGCAGCCTGTTTGCCGACCAGCTTTTCGATGGCTACGGCGCGTGCTTTCTCGTGCATTGCCTCACCACCTATGTGGAACAGTGCAAACACACCGACCCGAAATTTACAACAGCCGTCGAACTATTTTTTCACCCATAAATCAGCTAATATGAAAACGAATTTTTTTGAACTTTTAGCGGGCATGCAAATCAATGGCAACCTGCACTTAAACATCAATTCAGCGGTAAACGGTAACCTTACCGTGTCTTTACTGATGTCGCCCAACGACCCGAAAATCACCGGTACTAACCAACTGCCACCCTTGTTATTCAAGGGAACGGCAACGGAACTGGACGAGCAGTTTTTCAGCGGGATAAAAGAACCTGTAAAACAAACTACCGCTTTTATCGCCAACCTCGAAAGCTACCAGGCGGCTTTGGAAAAAGCCAAAAAAACCGCTAAACCTGAAAAGGACAAGGCAGCAACAAACGGTGCGGATGATGCAGCGGGTGAAGATAATCCCGAAGAAAACACTAACCTCTTTACTGTCGCTGCCGATGACAAGGAAGCCAAAGCGGAAAAGAAAAAACGCTATGAGGAGGTCATGCAGCAGGTAAAGGAATTGAACGGGCAAATGAAATATAAAGAAGCCATCAGCCAGTTGCCTGACGCTGCCGAATATCCCGATAAAGCTGCGGAACTGGACGCCAAAGGTGCGGAACTCCGCAAGCGTCAGCAGGTATTAGAGCGTTTACAACAGGAAGATTAATACTAAATGATAGAAACCATGATAATCAATCAATTGAAAAGGGTGTTCCTGCACAGAGAGAACGGGCAGGAAATCCGCCTTGCCGACCCCGGCGTAGAATTCACCCCCGCCGATGTGCAGCACTTTTATTCAGGTATGTACGCCATCCTGACCAACGCCAAGATAACCGGCCCCGAAATAAAGGACGACGAGGTCCAATACCGCTTTGAAAGCACAATGGGAACAAAAGGATGAAAAGGAAAACGAACCGTATTGTTAAAATTAATCAGCAATCAGCACAATGGAAAACACAGCAATCATTCGGCAAACTGGCACAGGTCTTAAACCGCTTGCCCGATGCGGACGAGGTCAGGCAAAACCCCCTCAAAAGCGCACCCCTAAACCTCACCGAAATGGTTTTCTGAACCATAGCTTTAAGCCTGTTTGGGGCTACTGCGGTAACCCGCAGCAGATGCAGCGGGAGTTCTTTGCTTCATTGGGCAATCTTTGTGCTTATTATGACCTGCCTGTTCCCGTTTCTACGGGGACAGGTTTTCCCCGGAATATCTATGAGGCATGGCAGGAAGCGGACAGGGAATTGGGGTTGAAGGATAAGAACCTCTCTTGTATGGTCGTGCAGGATAAAGGCAAATCCTGCGTGTTGGCAGTGGCAGAGACCTACGGAATGGGCTATGACCTGTTCTATATCCCTGTCAGGGCGTACTGGGAATGGTCGCAGTCACAGGAACATCAGCGCATCACCGAATTGTTGTCGGTCATATTCGCTTACCTGTACCAAATCGCAGGCATTCCATTTTACAGCGAGAACGGGACTTACATCAATAGCCAGTATGATAGCCTGTACAACTGGGTGACGGATGGCGAATTAGATGAAGATAACGCCGAAGAAATGGAATTTCACAAGCTACAGGAAGATACGCTGTACGAAATGTTTCAGGCAGGCGCAAAGATTTTGCGCCAAATCAGCGACCCGGAATTGTTGCTCCGTATGGAAAAAGTGGTCACGGCATTTCAGCACAGGGACGAAGCGGAACTGGAACTGGAATTTTTAGGGGTCGAATTTTTAGCCCTTTATCAAAAGTTTCCCAAGCTTTCCATAAGCGATTGTACCAGGCCGTATATGATTTATCCTGACGAAGACGACCGCATTAGTGCGGATATGTACACGGGGTTTTACTGGAGCGCAAGGGATTGCTTCGCTGATGAACTGGACAGCATGATTAGCGACCACTTTAATGAGACCCCGGTCATAGATGAACCTGCCGTTATTTACACATTTGATAAAATGCCCGAAAAAAAGGAAAATGAACTCGACTTTGCCAAAAAGCTTTTCGGGCTGATAGAAATGCTGAAAGATATTTTAGTCCGATACGACCATCAGAACAGTGCCGTTGAACCAAAAGAATAAAGACATGAAAAATATTACAGAGCAATTTAATATAGGCTTAGCCCCTGTAAAAGCCCTGCTGATTTACGGGCAGCAGCGAACGGAAGCCATGCAGCGGCAGGAGGATATACAGCCCGAAATATATGTGGAAAGCTATGATATCGGCAGGAATGGGCAGCCTGTTAATGCGCACCCCCTATCGGTCAAAGAAATGATTGCCCTGTCCGAAGTGCTGCAATCGGCGCAGGACGTAAAAGGCGGCTTCCTAAAAAGCCGTGGCTTACTTCCGCAAAAAGTATTGTATGTCGACCAGCAGGTGAACGGGTTTGCGGTTTGGCACACGCCGCCGCGGGAAGTTACGCTGTTCTTTACCGATGCGCTCGGCATACCCTCGGGTAATGCAAAAATCCCTGCATTGGTATGGAAAGCGGACGGCTCGAAACTATCGGTCTATGCCGTTAAAGGTAAAGCCAGGCCCTGCGAATCTACCACCCTTTGCCATGCGCCGTTCTTTAATATTTATGCAAACGGTAACGTTTGCATGGGGACGGTCAGCATTCAAATCGCGTGCACAAGCTGCCTGGAGGATTTTATGCAGGAATGGGAACAGTATTTCTTTAGCAGCTATTTCAGCCATTCCATCAACGGCAACAGCAGCACCAAAACGGACACGAAGCTGCTTTGGGAAAAGCTGCGCAAAACAGGCTGCGAATTCCCGCAGGCGGAACTTATAAAAACAAGGTCGACACTAAAACAACTTATCGGATGAAAAAGCAAAAAACAAACGGAGCAAAGCCTGCCGTGCATTTCGCAGAGAACGAATTGTTACAGCCTTACAACCCCGTAACTGTAAACCTTATCGGTGCAGGCGGCACGGGCGGGCAGGTACTCACCGCTTTGGCAAGGATGAACCATGCCCTCATCGCATTGGGGCATGCAGGGCTGTTCGTGCGGGTATTTGACGATGATAAGGTTGATGCTGCCAACCTCGGCAGGCAGCTTTTTACCACCGCCGAACTGGGCTTATTTAAATCCGTAGCGCTTATCAACCGTATCAACCGTTTTTTCGGAACGAACTGGAAAGCGGAAACAGAACGTTATAGCAGCGATATGCTTTCCCGCATGGATGAAGCAACCGCCGTTATCACGATTTCCTGTGTCGATACGGTACAGGCAAGGTTCGAGATAGCAGATGTATTACGGTCGGTACGCAAGCAGCACCACGGCCGTGGCAGGGCGAAATACTGGATGGATTTCGGCAACAACAGGGACGGGGGGCAGGTCGTGCTGTCCACTTTGGAAAAAATCACACAACCTGCTTCCGCAATGTACAAAACGGTAGATAGCCTGCCTTTGGTGACCGGGGAGTTTAAAGATTTGTTGCTGGCTTCGGAGCAATCTGATAATACCCCAAGTTGTTCACTTGCTGAAGCCCTGACCAAACAGGACTTATTCATCAATTCCGCTTTGGCTAATTGCGGGGCATCCCTATTATGGCAGTTGTTCCGGGAGGGCATGCTTTTTAACCGTGGCTTTTTTCTGAACCTGAAAGAGTTCCGTATGCAGCCGCTGAAAATCACCTGACTTTATTATCCGCAAAAAGATCACTTATAAAAAAGGAAATTTGCTTGAAGACCCTGCCGAGGCTTTGGTCAACACGGTGAATACGGTCGGCGTGATGGGCAAAGGTATTGCCCTGCAATTCAAAATTGCCTTTGGCCATAATTATAAAAAATATAAGGAAGCCTGCCTCGGAGGCCAGTTCAGCACAGGGCAATTACTGGCTGTCAGGGATACGAATCTGCTATATGGCGAAACACTGGTCATTAATTTTCCGACTAAGCAGGATTGGAAAAATCCCTCCAAATACGAATATATTGAAAAAGGACTGGTCATGCTTGCTTCCTATCTGATGGAAAACCGAATTCATTCTTTAGCTATGCCGGCATTAGGTTGCGGGAATGGCTAAAGGTCAAAAAAATGATCGAAAGCTATTTGGGCTCATTGGCAGTCGATATCGCCATTTACGAACCCGCTTAAATCAATCAGGCGGTCAGAAATGTAAAAAGCCCGGCGGGCTGCGGCGCACCGCAGCCCCGTTTCGCCCCGTGTTTTACGGTTGTATGTCGTGTGGTGTAAAACACGGGGCGCTATTTTATCGAAATCGCTGGATGTGCCGGATCTTTTTTGCCATAGGCTGTTCTATTCGCCCGAACCTAATCATTAATAAAGGCATACCCGTTGTTCTCATCATAGATATAGGTCAGGTCGATGGCCTCCTTTAGAAAACGTTCTGCCTGTATTACCATATTTTTGGAACCGATAAACACAGGGGTGCGCTGGTGAAGTTCAGTAACGCCCAGTTCCAGTATCCGTTCCCTGCCATTCGACGCGCGGCCCCCTGCCTGTTCAATGATGAATGCCATGGGGTTACATTCGTAGACCAGCCTCAGTTTTCCCGCTGGGGTCGCCGCAGTATGCGGATAAATAAATATCCCGCCTTTGATCAGGTTACGGTGTATGTCTGCAACCATGGAACCGATATAACGGGATGTATAGGGCCGTTTGGAATGAATATCCTCTTCCTGGCAATATTTGATATACTGTTTGACGCCTTTTGGAAAATGCATATAGTTCCCCTCGTTAATGGAATAGATAAACCCGTTCTCTGGTATTTTCATTTCCGGGTGGGATAAGCAAAATTCACCGATGGACGGGTCAAGCGTAAATCCGTTTACCCCCTTGCCGGTGGTATAGACCAGCATGGTTGATGATCCGTAAATGATATACCCGGCCGCTACCTGCTCTGTTCCTTTTTGCATCACATCCCCTAACTGCGGCCTGCATTCCTGGTCATGTTTCCGGTAAATGGAAAAGATGCTGCCGACCGGTACGTTAACGTCAATATTGGAAGAACCATCCAGCGGATCAATGGCCACCACGTATTTTCCCGCTTTCCTTTCTTTAGGGTCTATAACAATGATGTCCTCATTTTCCTCTGAGGCGACGATGCAGCATTCTCCGCCGCTTCTCAGCGCCGCGATAAATTGCTCATTCGCGAATATATCCAGCTTTTGCTGAGATTCTCCCTGGATATTGGTGCTGCCGGCCTGCCCGAGGATGTCCATAAGGCCAGCTTTATTGACCTCTCTGTTGACGATCTTGGCGGCGATGGCTATATCCCGCAATAGCCTGGATAGTTCTCCCTTGGCGTAGGGAAAATCCGCCTGTTTTTCAATAATGAATTGTCCCAGTGTAACGACTTTTGACATGATCGGTTTGTTATACGGCCAGCATACAAAGCGGGGCGGCGTTGAGCAGATAGGTGGTTTCAGCACTAAGGTATCTCCGGAAATTAGCGGTGAATGCCGCCGCGAGTTTCACCGCGGCATCTTCATAGGCGTCCTTGTCCTTCCATGTATTTCTCGGGTCAAGGATATCCGGCGGTACCGCCGGGCAGGTCCGCGGCATCCGGAGCCCGAAGTGGGGGTGGGCATGGTATTCGGCCTCATCCAGTGTGCCGTTCAGCGCGGCACGGATCAGCGCGCGGGTATGGCTGAGGCTGATGCGCCGGCCGGTGCCGTAAGCGCCGCCGGTCCAGCCGGTATTCACCATCCATACACTGACCGCATTGCTTTTGATCTTTTCACCCAGCAATTTGGCATAGATCACGGGGCTGAGCGGCAGGAAGGCCTCACCGTAACAGGCGGAAAAGGTCAATACCGGCTCGGTTATCCCGTTCTCCGTTCCGGCGATCTTCGCCGTGTAACCTGAAAGAAAATAATACATCGCCTGGTCGGTGCTTAACCTGGCGATCGGCGGCAATACGCCGAACGCGTCCGCCGTCAGGAAAAAAATATGCTTGGGGGTGTCACCGATCAATGGTGCTGCCCCGGCACTGACGAAGGACAGCGGATAGGCGACACGTGTGTTCTCTGTTTTTGCAATATCCTGGTAGTTGACGCTGCGCGTACCCGGCAGAAAATTGATATTTTCGAGTAAAGCCCCGTAATGTATGGCATTATAGATCTGCGGTTCGTCGGTGACCGTGAGCCCCGAACATTTCGCGTAACAGCCCCCTTCAAAATTAAAGATGGCGCTGTCGCTCCAGCCGTGCTCATCGTCGCCGATCAGCCGGCGGTCCGGGTCCGAAGAAAGCGTTGTTTTACCCGTGCCGGACAGACCGAAGAACAAGGCGGTGTCACCGCCCCGCCCTGTATTTGCCGCGCAGTGCATCGGCAGTACCCGGTGTTCATGCGGCAACAGGAAGTTGAGGATCGTGAAAACCGCCTTTTTGATCTCCCCGGTGTAACCGGTACCGCCGATGAGGATCATCTTTTTACTGAAGCTGATGATCGTAAAGTTCTTTTGCCTTGTCCCGTCCTTTTCAGGGTCAGCCCTGAATCCCGGCGCGGCAATGATGGTCCATTCGGGTGTTCGTTCCGGTTCGGCTGCTTCAGGCCGGATGAGCAGGGAATGAACGAAAAGGTTCTGGTAGGCCGTTTCGGTGATCACCCGCAGCCGGATCCTGTATTTCTCCTCTTCACAGGCGGCGGCGTCCCGGACAAAGATCTCCTTGCCCGCTAAATAGCCGGTCATTTTCCTCCACAAGTTATGGAAGTGCGCGCCGTCAAACTTAAAATTCACCGGTCCCCAGTGAACGGCGTCATGGCTGATATGGTCATCGACGATAAAGCGGTCCTTGGGTGACCGCCCGGTAAATTCCCCGGTATCAATGGCCAGCGCGCCCGTGTCGGTGAGCTGGCCCTCTTTCCGGCGGATCGAGGCCTCTATTAATTGCGCGGGTCCAAGCTGGTAGTGAATGGCGGCAGCCCCCGACAGGTCCAGGTATCCCAGGTCAGGGGCTTTGTTAATTTGGTTGTTCATGAAGCTATAAGTCTGTAATTGGTTGCTGCAAAAGTATTGTTTTGATACACTAAGTTCCAAGCGATTTTTGATAAAAAATTACATATTGTAGTATTTACACCATGATTAAACGGTTATAAATCAATATATTAAGTATGTTTTTGTATTGCATTAAAATAATTTTCAATACACTAAGTAATGTCAGTTTGACGGATTTTATTTGTCATTATCCCGGCATTGTACAGCAGCCGTTCCCATGCGGTCAACGATAGCTGTTTTGTTATTTAATGGTCAGAATGCAGGCAATTATACCGGGTACCCGGTTTTTTCTCGCAGCTATCAGGAAGCGCCTGTTGCGGGTGTCTGGAGACTTTTTGTTATATTTAGCCACCTTAGCCGTCCCGATGAAACGAATTTATTTGCTGTTGTTTTTCCTGATCGGCTGGACCGGGCTCGGCGCACAAACCGTCGATGCCGCCTACGTCAAGGCGCTTTACCAGCGATACCCGACACAGCGATCCGACTTCTGCCCTTCCTGCAAATTATGGGTCAATCCCTATTACCGATCGGTCGCCGATACGGACCGGCATATGCCGCTGGTGACGTTTTACATTTATACGCGGGCACATCGGTTGGCGCAGGAATTGGCCCGCATTCCACGGACCGGCATTTACGCGGCCTGGCATCCCGCCTATGGCCAGCCGGATGAGACAAAAGTGTACCGGGAGGCCAATAGCCGGTCGCCTGACATGATCGCCAAAGGGCACTGCCAGGCCTGGGTATTGTTAGCCTGGTGCGCGGATGCGGCTATTCTTTCTGATACATATACGTTTAATGCCGGAATGGAATTCCAGGGCCAGAATATCGGGACGGAGATCGCAACGGAGGAATTATGCCGTAAATTGACTGACCAAACTGATAGCGTCCGTATCTGGTGCGGAACGTATGGCAGTCAGCAGACCTATACGAAGAACGGCATCACGGTCACCGTGCCCACCCATTATTATAAGATCATCAGGTATAATGACGAGCTATTATGCTATTGGATGCCTAACCTGCCGGCTGAAAAGCGGGCCCTGTTACCTCGACGTATCGTCAGTCACCGGCAATTGGTGATCAACCTCGGATTTGACCCAATGGCGATATTCACGGAGTGATCAGCTGAGACGGATATAGGCCGCCAGTTCACGGGATGATGTAAACCCCCTGCAACGCACAACAGCGTTTGACAGACCATCGTAAAAGACCTCCGTGTAAAAGCCCGGGTGGCTGTACAAAGCGACCTTGTACTGTCCCTCAATGCGTACGTCCAAAAAATCACCCTGCATCGCTACGAATGCCTTTTCTTCGTCATTAAGCAATTCAAATTCGCAAAGGGTCATTTTCATTTGGTTAAACGCGCGAAGATACAAAATCAAGCCGGCTCCAGGTCACCGCCATCGAATTCCTGTAGCGAACAGGGATGATTATTTTGTCCGCTCTAAAACGCTGTTTACCAATTTTTATTTAAATAAATTGAATGCTATTGCATCAGCAAAATCCGTTATGGCATTCTATATCTGCGAATCGTCCTTGCTGGTAAGACCGGTACATTTCGCATAGCAGCCCCCTTCAAAATTAAAGATGGCGCCGGCGCTCCAGCCGTCCCCATCGTCGCCGATCAGCCGGCGGTCCGGGCCCTGTGAAAGTGTGATTTAACCCGTGCCTGACAGTCGGCATCGGTAACAGCACATCTGGTGCAAGCGGATAACGCATGGTGACTTGAGATAGATGGTGAAACAAGTAATTCAGCGTAAATTCGGAACCTAAACCAGGAAATGAAAATGATTGATCATTTTAAGCTGATCAGGCAGCCCTGGTAATAGTTAAAGGAAGGGGTGTATGCTATATACCCGTAATTGACCAATTCTTTAATGCACTTGTGATAGGTCGCGATCGAGTTGATATGTGCCAGTCGCATCAGGTCTTTTCGGATCACTTTAACAGGCAGGGTTAATTTATTCGCCGGGACTGTCATTAATACGGCCGTAAACAAGCTGATATGGCTCGGTAATAGCCGCCGATCTTTTTCCGCCCGGGCAAAGAATGACAGGAGATGGTCGATAACGTATATCATGCTAGTCTTTACCCTCCAACAATTTGGTTATATCATCATTTTTATAATACATGATGCTGCCTATACGGGTAAAATTTAAAATGCCGTTTATCCGGAGGCTTTGTAAGGTGCTCGGCGATATGTTTAACATCTTTCTGACCTCCGCACTTTTGAGCCATTTTTTTACCTGGGTAGGGCGGATGGAAAGTATATTTTGGATGTCTTCCAGTAGTTGTTCCCTGAACTGCTGCAGATCTTCCCTTGTTAAAATTTCAACTGTTGCCATTTAATTTCGATTTGATTGAGATCAAAATTACCGGACGCAGGTTCTGTTTTCATCCGACTTTATCCGAGTCGGACAAGGGGTTTTTATAATGGTGTATTCAAAAGCGCTCCGGTTTATAGCCGATCCCTTGTCTCTGAGCCGGGATATTTTTTTGCTCCAACAACTCATCAAGGTATCGAAAGACCAATTCCATGTTCTTGTCCTGGTTGTCCAGTTTGCTTTTTATCTTTTCGATCTCCAGCCTTAATTCTGTATTGTCCAATAACATTTCCCTTATCCTGGTGAATATGCGCATGATCTGAATATTTACCGAGATCGCCCTGTCGCTGTGGAGGATACCGGAAAGCATGGATACGCCCTGTTCCGTAAATACGTTTGGCGCTTTACGGTTACCGCCCCAACTTGATGTTCCATTCTGGAACATCAAGTTTTTAAATTCTTCCGGTGTTAACTGGAACATAAAGTCAGAAGGGAACCTTTTCAGGTTGCGGTTAACTGCCTTATTGAGGTTTCTTGTCTCGACATTATAAAGTTCTGCCAGGTCTTTATCCAGCATGACCTTATAACCCCTGATATAATATATCTTATTCATAACTATTTCATCAGGTATAGTGATCGTTATTTCTTCTTTCATTGTGTTGTGCTTTGGAATAAGGTTCTTATTGGTCTGCTGATAATTGTTTTTGGCCGTTTGACAGTTTGTTTTTCAGTAGTTGCATGTCCATGCTCAGCTTTATGTTCAGGATCTTGGCATATTGCTGGGTCGTTTTAATATTGGTATGGCCGAGCATTACCGACACACTTTCTATGGGCACACCGTTTGCTAAGGTCACCGTTGTGGCGAAGGTATGCCTGGCGATGTGGAAGGTCAGGGGAATATTGATCCCGCAGATGTCAGCTATCTCCTTGAGATAGCTATTCATTTTTTGGTTAGAAGGAACAGGGAAGGCTTTACCGCTATTACAGCATACCGGATGGTCCTTATATTTGGCTAAAATATCCAAAGCCTGCGGGAGTAGCGGAACACGCGTGGGGATATCTGTCTTTTGCCTGTTGATATTGATCCAGGTTTCCCCGTCAAACCGGTCGACAAGATCTGCCCGGCTCAGGTTACTGATATCAACATAGGCCAGGCCGGTATAACAACTGAAAAGAAAGATATCCTTTATGGTATTCAATCTGGCGGCAGCAAATTCCTTAAGATGGATACGCTCGATTTCGTCGGCTTGTAAACATTGTCTGTCGACCACTTTGACTTTCCCCTTGTATTTTATAAATGGGTTTCGGTCGATCCAGCCGTTATCCAGGCAGAGCAGGATGATCTTCTTAAAGTTTTTGATATACTTTACCGTGGAATTGTTATTGCAATTACGTTCTGTCCTTAGCCAGAAATCATAACCCATGATAAATTCATGATCGATCTTTCTGATGTCAAGATCTGTGGTCCTGTATTTTGAACGAATGTATCTTTCCGTGTGCCTGTAAGAAGCTTCATATCGATCGAGTGTGCCTTTTGCGACTTCTTTGCCGACCAGCATGCCAAATCGCTGATTATGTTCTGCAAATACCTCTAAGATCATTTTTGGACGGTCCTCTTTTCCCAGGAATTTGTTTTTAAGGATCTCGGCGGTGACAACTGCATCGTTCCTCGTTAGCTGCGCATGAGCGTCATTTATTTTTGAACGGAGGTTTTCCAGGTAAGCATTAAGTGATCTGACGGATTCCTTAGTGCCCTTCATCCGTCCCGCGGCTGCGTGCCAGGCATTAGGTTCACATTCCCGGGAAACGGTAGTTTCGGCGCGCTGGCCGTTAATGGTGATGCGTATATAGATAGGAACAGGTCCTTCTACATAGTTTTTGGGCTTTTTTAGATAAAAAAGCAGGCTGAAAGATGTTTTCATGATTTGAAACATTAAAAGGTGAAACAAAATTAGGTTTACGCTCTATTTCAAACAAGATGTTCATTTTTTGAACTCGCTGTTAATCAATTCGTTAACCCATTTCTGGTGAGTAAACTGCCTTGCCGGATTTACTCACCTCCACACTCACGTTTTATAGGCGATTTAGCGTATAAAACAGCTTCGTAATGAAAACAAAAAAGCCTGCAAATGGTTGATTTGCAGGCTTTTAGTGTTATTTAGTACTCTTTTCAGCGGAGAGCTAGGGATTCGAACCCCAGGACCTGTTACAGTCAACAGTTTTCAAGACTGCCGCAATCGACCACTCTGCCAGCTCTCCGGGGACAAAAGTACAAATCCGGGCCGAATTGCCAAACTTAGATATCACTTTTTTTAAAATAGTATTAAGCAACTGTTAATCAACCGCTTATTTGACAGTGTTGTCAGTTTTAGGTGTGCGGAAGGTGTTAAACCTGGGTTTAGATATGCGTATGGTGCGCTTAGAAAGATCGACACTGGCATTTAATTCAAACCCGATAAGTAATATTAACGAGTTTAAGTATAGCCATACCATCACCACTATTAAGGTGCCCAAAGTGCCGTAAACCTTATTGTACGACGAAAAGTTATTAGTGTAGTAGGTAAACCCTATTGATGTTAAAATAGCCAGCGATGTGGCCAGTATCGAGCCGGGGTTAATAAACTTCCATTTACGTTTATTGGATGGCCCATACCTGTATAGTATGCATATGCTCACAAAAAATATAACCAGTATAATAAGCCAGCGCGACAGGGCTATCAGGTAAAACCAAAAATGGGCTTCGCTATCAAGTGTGCGTTGCAGATAATGTATAACCGATTGGCCGGCTATCATAATAACAATGGCGATAAGCAGCGCGATACTGATAACTACAGTAAGCGCAAGGGCTATGATACGGCGCTTAAGCCACGTGCGGGTTTCTAATATTAAGGATGATTTGTTAAATGCCTGCATTAGGTTACTTACACCATTGGTAGCAAAATATAAAGCCGTTATAAAACCCAATGAAAGCAATTTGCCATTTTTGGTAACAATGATATCTACCAGGTTAGATTCAAACGCCCTATAAGCATCGGTAGGTAATATAAGGGCGAGCAGCTTAAGCAACTCCGATTGAAAGTGCTTAACCGGTATATAAGGTATCATGGTAAATATAAATATGGTGGCCGGGAACAGGGCCAGCATAAAGTTATAAGCCAATGCAGCCGCGCGATTGGTTAACGATGTTTTTTGTATCTCTTCAACAAAAAACACAATTACGGTGTAAAGGGGCAGCGGCCTAAACCCAGGGATGTACACGGTTTTTGCCCAATCGGTAAGGTATTGGTAAAATCTAAAATGCAGTAAAAAACGGTGCAACCATTTCATTATGGCTAAAATTACTCAAAAAATGGCTTTAGTTTATCAATAAAATCCTGCGGGGGCAAGCATGGGCGGTTGGTGTTCATGTTAATAAAGGCTAATAGCGTTTCGCCAATATGTATCAGTTCCTGCTTTTCGTTAAATAGCTCGTACTTAAAGTGGATCTTAACGCCGGGCATTTTGGCCATAATAACATTTACGGTTATTTCCTCATCATAACGGGCTGGCTTAAGGTATTTGCTGTACATCTCTAAAACAGGCATCATTACGCCGCTGGCTTCCATGCCGCTGTAGGTAAGGCCAAGGCTGCGCAGCATCTCTACACGGCCAACTTCAAAAAACTCGGCGTAGTTTCCGTAGTACATATAGCCCATCTGGTCGGTTTCGCCGTAGCGTACCCTTATTTTAGTAGCGTTCTCAAACATTAGCGTTTAATGTTCCTTTCGTTAAGGGCTTGCTGAAATTTACGGGCGTTTATTTTATGATCGGCCTCGTTAGTAGCAAAATTGTGGTAACCCGAAAAATCTTCCTTGGCGCACATATATATGTAGTCGGTCTTTTTATGATCTAATACCGCGTTAATGGCATTTACCGATGGCATCATTACCGGCCCCGGTGGCAAACCTTTATACAGATAAGTATTATAAGGCGAATCTTTTGCCAGGTAACGGTTTAGCACCCGTTTAATGGTAAAATCATTCATCGCGAAGATAACTGTAGGGTCGGCCTGTAGTTTCATGCCCTTTTGCAGGCGGTTAAGGTATAAGCCGGCAATTATAGGCATTTCATCATCATGTAAAGCCTCGGCATCAACAATGGATGCTAAAACTGATACCTGTTGTTCGTTTAGGTTTAATGCTGCTGCTTTTTGTTTGCGCTCAGGCGTCCAAAATGCTTGGTAGTTATCGTACATCCGTTTAAAAAACTTTTCGGGTGTAGTGTTCCAGTAAACTTGATAGGAGTTGGGAATAAATACGGTGTAAATATTATCGGTTGTAAAGCCATATTGCGCAGCAAACTGTGCCGAATCTAACAGGCGCAAAAAAGCCACTGAATCCGGCTCCAGTTTTTTTGATATAAAACCTGCAAATTGCTCTTTTAGGCGCAGGTTATGAAAAGACACCGTAACCGGTTCCTGGTTGCCTGCCTTTAGCATGTTTATTAAGCTACGGTTGCTCATGCCTGCCTTAAGGCGGTATTTACCGGGCTTTATCTTCACATACTTCATGTTGCTGGCTGCCCAGGCAAATGTTGTGGTATCGTTTACAATGCCTTGCTCTTTTATGGTTTTATATACATCGTTATAGCCCCAACCGGTGCGTATGTAAAGGTATTCCTGCTTATCGGTAACGTTTGGCCCAAAAAAACGCAGGTAATAAAATACGCCTGTTGCCGCCAGCGATACCACAATAATAACCACCAGCGCGATGATGAATTTTTTGAATACGCCGCCTGATGACTTTTGGTTAGTTGCCATATATCTATTAAGAGAGGATGTTTTAAAATTTACTGTTTACTTTTTGCAGGGCCATTAAACCACCTTTAAGGTTCACAACGTTTTTATAACCGCTTTGTGTTAAAATGTCGAGCGATGTAAGGCTGCGTATGCCTGCCCTGCAAATAACGATGATCTCGTCGGTTTTGTTGTAAGTAATGCTTGTTATGCTTTCTTTTAGTTTGGGCAGGGGTATGTTTAAGCCGCCTATATTAAACGTATGGTATTCAATAACTTCCCTTACATCCAGCAGGTTTAGCTTTTCGCCGTTTTGTATGCGTTGCTGCAATTCGGCTGCATTAATTTGGTTCATTTGTTGCCTTGCCTTGTGATACCGTTAAATTAATGCGGGTGCCTATGCTGGTTTTGCTTAACGAGTCGGACCGCATGGGCGATTGCGACACCACCACTACATTGGTCGAGTCGGTTATATTGCCTTCGTAAGTTATGGTACCAATTGTTAAACCGGCACCCTTAATGGCAAACTTAGCCGCATCCAGGTCAAGGTTGATCAGTTCTGGTACATCAACCTCGCTGGCACCCTCGCCGTTACCCAAAACAAGGTCCAGCCTTGAGCCTTTTGGTATTTTGGTGCCCGGCTTAATAATTTGCCCGTTGTAGCGCACTTCCAATACACGGTCGCGCGCAATGTCCGATCGGTAAGTAGTATCACCCACTTTTAAACCATAGTTAGATAGGGTAGCTACCGCTTCGCGGAAAATACTTTGCTCTGTTATCAGATCCGGTAACGATACATTTGGTGCTAACTGGGTAACCATGGTTAAGTATATGGTACGGCCTTCCTTAACATTTGTACCGGCATCAGGGTCTTGCTCTACTATGGTGCCTGGTGTTTGGTCGGGTACGTAAACGCTGTCTATTTTTACATTAAAGCCCTGGTCTTTCAACAATTCCATTGCCCTGTCAACATTAAGTCCCTTAAGTTTTGGTACAGGTATGCCCGAACCATGGCGGGTATAATAATTTAAACTAAAAAAAGCGATCATTACTACAGCAATAATGGTTGCTGTAACCATTAATATAGTATTGCGGAAGTATTTGGATTTTAAATATGCCCAAAAATTACTCATGTGTATCTGTACGGAATTTAAGTTCAAACATAGCTAATAATTTCGGATTTCGGATTTTCAATTTTGGATTCAGGGCCGCGTTTTGCAAGTAATATACATTTGGATTAGCTTATTTTTCAAATAAAAGATACTTTAGGGCACTCGGAAGTAATTAGCAATAAAGCATCCGGATTTTGTAATAAAACCACCATGAAAATGATAAACGTAGCCCTTTTAGCCGGTGGATTTTCCGGCGAATATGAAGTATCTATCAACAGCGCTAAAAATATAGCCGCCAATTTAGATACCGCCAAATACAAGGTTTTTACCATATTGATAAACCGCGACGCATGGGTTTACGAAGGCGGCAACGAAACCATAGCCGTTGATAAAAATGATTTTAGCTTAACGCTTAATGGCGAAAAAATAAAGTTTGATTTCGCGTTTATTACTGTACATGGTACACCCGGCGAGGATGGTAAGTTGCAGGGGTATTTTGATATGATGGGCATACCCTACAACACTTGCGATGCCACCACATCGGCCATTACTATGAATAAGGCCTACACCAAAGCCATTGTTAACGGCATACATGGCTTACATACCGCCCGCTCTATACAATTACATAATCACGATGTGCACGATACGGCAACCATAGCCGCTAATTTAAAGTTCCCGCTGTTTATTAAGCCAAATAACGGGGGCAGCAGTGTGGGCATGAGCAAGGTGCAAAATGTAGCAGGCTTGCAGGAAGCAATTGAAAAAGCTTTTCATGAAGACAGCCAGATACTGATAGAGGAATTTATAAAAGGCCGCGAGTTTAGTATAGGCATTGCCCGCCTGGATGGTAAGATAACCGTACTGCCGGCAACCGAAATATTTACCACCAAAGAGTTTTTTGATTACGAAGCCAAATACACTGCAGGCGTATCAGAAGAGGTTACCCCCGCCGATCTGCCTGAAGAAAAGAACCACGAGATAGCCCAAATAGTTACCCAGGTTTACCAGCGCTTAAATTGCCGGGGCATGGTTAGGGTAGATTTTATTTTACTGGAAGGTACGCAGGAGTTTTATTTTATCGAGATCAATACCACACCGGGCCAATCGGCCGCCAGCCTTATACCGCAACAGGTACGTGCCAGGGGATTGAACCTAATGGAGTTTTATGGAAAGCTGATAGAAGGAGGGATGTAAAACCTGCGGGATTTTGGATCTTAATTTTCAAGGCAAACACATTTGCATTTTACGGTTAGGCACCGGCCCGTCCGGGCGGACGGCAGCGGACTAAAGAAAAAGCTTTTTTTATTGCGATTAAATTTTATATTAGTGAGTGCCGGGCAGCGAAAAAAACGAAAATATCCCGCTATGCGGAACAAAAAAAAGGAATAATTTACAGCTGAAAGTGGAAAGGAAAAGATACGCATTTGTAACTTTTGGTTTGAATTGTGTAACTTTGTGCCATGGCAGTTACAGAAACACTTGAAGATTTTTATAAATACAAACTAAACTGGCTACCCGAAAATTTGAGCCAGGACGTAGGTCACTTTAATGTTTTCAGGCTGGAAGACTGTTACTGGCCCGGTGCCAAACCGGTGAAGTATACCCGTCGGGATTTTTACAAAATAAGCTTAACCCGCGGTAAAAACATTATCCATTATGCAGATAAGAGTTTGGAGACCGATGGCCCTACCTTGCTGTTTTTTAACCCCAACGTACCCTATACCATCGAGCATTTAGACGATAACCACAGCGGGTACTTTTGCATTTTCAAGGAATCTTTTTTTACAGAGATGCTGCGCAATAATATACACGACCTGCCTATGTTTATGCCCGGCGGTAAACCATCGTATGTGCTTAATGCGCAGCAGGATACTTATGTTGACGGTGTATTTGATAAAATGCTTCAGGAAATCAATTCGGAATACAGGTTTAAGTACGACCTGATACGTAACTATGTTACCGAACTGATACACTACGCCTTAAAAATACAACCTACCGAGAATTTATACCAGCACCCTGATGCCAATTCGCGCATTACGGCCATATTTACCGAGTTGCTGGAGCGTCAGTTCCCTATCGAGTCGCCGTCACAGCGCTTTAGCCTGCGCTCGGCTAAAGATTTTGCCGATCAGTTATCGGTACATGTAAACCACCTTAATAGGGCCATACGCCAAACCACAGGCAAAACTACTACAGCCCACATTTTTGAACGCCTCACCAGCGAAGCCAAGGTATTACTAAGGCATACCAACTGGAACGTTGCCGAAATAAGCTATAGCCTGGGCTTTGAAGAGCCTGCCCATTTTAACAACTTTTTTAAAAAGCAAACCAGTACTACGCCGTCCTCTTTCAGAATTGTTTGAATTTTGTAAGTATTGGTTTGAATGATGTAATGCTACGGGCCTTTGCAGCCATACCTTTGTTTTATCAAAAACAACAGACATATGGAAAGCAAAAAAACGTGGTTTATTACAGGTGCCTCAAAAGGTTTCGGGCTTAGCCTGGTAAAACAATTACTGGCAGCAGGCGAGCGTGTTGCTGCAACATCCAGAAACCTTAAATCGCTTAAAAACGCTGTTAATAATATATCCGACAACTTTTTACCCCTTGAAGTTGACCTGGCTGATGAAGATAGCGTAGGCTGTGCCCTGCATTCCACTAAAAAAGCCTTTGGCCGTATAGATGTAGTTATTAATAATGCCGGTTATGGCATTGGCGGCAGTATTGAAGAACTTACCGACCGCGAAACGCGGGATAATTTTGATATTAATGTATTTGGCACCTTAAACGTTATACGTAATGTAATGCCTTATATGCGTAAACAGCAATCGGGCCATATCATTAATATTTCTTCTATAGCCGGTATAGCCCCTGGCATTGGTTGGGCAGTATATGCAGCTACAAAATTTTCAATAGTAGGGTTAACAGAGGTGTTGGCCGAAGACGTAAAAGAGTTTGGTGTTAAGGTTACCGTTGTGGCCCCAGGCGCATTCCGTACCAGTTTTTTGACACCAGAATCGCTTACCATTGCTGCCGGCACCATAACCGGATACAGCGCAGTAAGTGCATCGCATAACCGTTACCTGCAAATGGACGGCAGACAGGCCGGAGACCCCGAAAAAGCTGCTGCAGCTATTATAGATGTAGCTTATCAGGAAAACCCACCCCTTTACCTTTTACTAGGCGATGATGCCTATGACAGGGCCATGGCCAAATTAGCCCGCCTGGAAAAAGAAATTAAAGTAAATGAAGCTATAACCCGATCAATGAGTTACAGCGCATAACTAATATTAACCTTACAAAAACAAATAAAATGAACACACAAAAAGTATGGTTTGTTACCGGTGCCTCAAAAGGCCTGGGATTGACCTTAGTAAAACAACTATTAAAAAAAGGCTACCAGGTAGCAGCAACATCACGTAACGTTACCGACCTTAATAACGCCATAGGCGCAGCAGATAATTTTTTACCGCTTGCTGTAAATATTAAAGACGAAGGTAGTGTAGCCGAAGCCATTTATCAAGCCATTGCCCGCTTTGGCAAAATAGATGTAGTGGTAAACAATGCCGGCTATGGTATACTGGGTAGCCTTGAAGAATTAAGTGACAGCGAAGCTCGCGAGAACTTTAATGTAAATGTATTCGGGTCGTTAAATGTAATAAGGGCGGTAATGCCTCATCTGCGTGCACAAAAATCGGGGCATATATTTAATATATCATCTATTGGCGGCTTTACAGGTAATTTCCCCGGCTTCGGTATCTATTGCGCCACCAAATTTGCGGTAGATGGTTTTACGGAATCTTTAGCTGCCGAAGCAGCAGCTTTTGGTATAAAAGCTACCGTTGTTTCGCCCGGATATTTCCGTACCAACTTCCTTAATCCTGATGCATTGGCTGTTCCTGAAAACGAGATTCAGGATTATAAGGATGTGCGTGCTATACAAGCGGCCCACCAGAATGATATAAATGGCACCCAGCAGGGCGACCCAGAAAAAGGCGTAGCTGTAATTATTGAGGCGGCCGAAGCGCCAACAGCGCCGCTGCATTTATTTTTAGGGCAAGATGCCTACGACCTGGCCTATCAAAAAATAGATATGGTGAAAAAAGATATGGAAGATTGGAAAACAGTGGCGACTGCTACAGCATTTTAATTTAACCGGCTTTGAATAACCAATTACCTGCATCTACACAAAACATAATATGGCCAGGGCCTGCACTTGTGCAGGCTTTTGTTATTTTTGACGGAATGTAAGCCCCATCCTTCCATATCAATATACCATTTAGTGTAATATTATGGTATCCTTTATTGGGTATGCCTATTGTAGCTGTAGTGCCCGTCGGCACTTCGGCATTTAGTGTAAAAATACTATTGCCCGCTATAAAGCTGCTTTTTATTTTACCCGCTACCGAGGCTATAGTAGCCTCAGCCCGGGTAATATCGCCTGGCTGCGGTATAATTTGAAAAGTTTTATACCCCGGTGTTAAAGGGCTGATACCGCACAGGTATTGCGATAATATAGTTAAGCCACCGCCACTCCACGCGTGGTTTACTGTACCACCGCCAAAGCCCTCTTTGCCAATTCCCCAGCCTTCAAACAAGGTGGTAAAATTTGGATTATTTACCATAGGGCCAAAACGTTTTTTATGCCGTGCTAAAGCATCCGCCTCGTAACCCATTTGAAACATCGCCTCAAATACATATTTTTCCATGTAGGGGCTGGCATGTTCTTCTGTTTTAAAAACGTTTAACAATGCAGGGAATTTATCCTTATCTGCCAGGCCTGCCACTACAGCAAGGGCTTGCGCACGGTCATCTGTTTTATCCATATAGGCCGAATCGCGGTAGGCTGTGCCGTTCCAAAATTGGTTATTAAACGCCGGCTTAAATCTGTCCATTATTGCAGCATATTTGGCAGCATCGTCTGTTTTACCTAACTCAATAGCCATGTTATGCATCCCTTTTGCGGCCATGTAATACCAGCAATTAAACAATACTAGCAGGTCGCGGTTATCGCCCCAGTCGCCCCACGTCCAACCCACTTTGCGGAAAATAATGGTGCCCTGGTCGTTAATTTTCCAGCTATCCAGATAGCGTTTTGTGCCGTCGTATAGGTCGGCTATGGTTTGTTTATCGCCGGTATGCAGGTAATAATTCCAAAGGCCATATACACCAATACTTGCTGCTACCTGGTCGGGCAGTTCGCGGTCCCAACTACCCGAGGGTACAGGGGCATATAAACTGCTATCGGGCCTTTGCCAGTTAATCAGCTCGTGCAACCATTTTTTGGTTAGGGCATGGCTGGATACCGATAAGGCATAAAACCCTTCGCCCGATTCGTTGGTGGCATCACCTGTCCATTGCGCGCGTTCGCGGTCGGGGCAATCCATGTAGCAATCGCGCATGGTGATATAAAGCGTACGCTGCGATTTTTGCCATAGCTTATTAAAAAATGCATCGCTGCTGTTAAAGCTCCCTGCTAATTCGGTGTCATAACCCGTTTCGCGGTATTTAAGGGCGAGTACTTTTACTCCTTTAGGTATAATGTAATAAACCTTTTGGCCATTTAGCCAACCCAAACTTTCATATTCCTGACGACCAGTTTTGGTTATATATTCGCCACGTAGGTTAGGTTCGCCGCCATCGTTAAACAAGTAATTATCTGTGCAAATGACTATTTTTTGACCAGCGGCGGCATCAACCTTTAAATAGGGTGTTATTTGAGCATTATAGGGCATTTGAGCTATAACCGTATCGGCAGTAGCTGATGAGGATATGCGAATATTGGTATAGTTTTTTAGCCCATAATTTTTAAACAATGGAATAGGGCGCAACACCAGTTTATTCCACGGCGAAACGCCTGCGCTGCCTAATTCAACAGCGTTTGGCATTTTGCCTTTGTAAATACTGCTTCGCCAATTGCCTATGCCGGCACGTGCATCATACAATATATTTGATTCGGAAAGGCGGTAATTAGGCAGGGGCAGGCCGGCAATTTGATAGGCTTTAAGCAAAGTACATTGCCATGTTTTATCGCTTGTTATATGTATGTCGTTTGCATGGCAATCAAACAATAAACCTGCTTTGCCACTGCTTTTATGCGAAAAGCCATCCTTGCCAAAATACCAAAGTAGTACAGCTATTGTATTTTTACCCGGCTTTAAGTATTTGGCAATATCTACAGTATCGTAATAAGTATCATTTGGCGTTGGCCCGCGTTTAAGGCCCCCTTCAAAAATTACTGTTTTACCGTTTATATATAACCAGTATTTGCTATCGGCAGCTATGTTGGCAAAGGCATGGGCAGGTACACTTTTAATATTTACACCTTTACGAAAAACCAGCCAGGTGTTGCTACTATCCTTACCGGCAGAAGACGCTATCCATTTCGCATCCCATTTTTGGGCAGATACGAACAAAGGGAAAAGATAAAAAAGAGCTGATAATAATTTCTTCACTTAGGTTGGTATTAAAGTCACAAATTCCCCAGGATTAGCCCTTGCATACCGTTCAATTAAAAGCATTGTGTTATCATGTATATCATAATATTTATTATCCAATGCTTCAAAACTAATTAATTCATAAAGTGGAGTTGGATTATTAATTGAAATCTGCCTGCTAAATAAATCATCGTTAGTTATGTATTCATCATCTGCTTTATTAATAAGCTCAATAAGTTTTTGATCTCCTACTAAAATCAGGCCCTCTTTAATAACATTTAAATAGCGGCGGTAATTGTTGAAATAAAATTGGACAAAACCACCATTTGTTACAGCGCCATCTAAATACCAAAAAAAGTAAAGTGCCTTTTGTCCAGGTGATAATCTTGTTGCAAGTTCTTTCTCATGATCATCTGATTCGGCAATATTTAAAGGTTCTAATAGCGCCCATCCTAATTCCCAGTCGTGAAGCGCATCAAAATCAGCTTTTTTTAAATGGGGTCTTAAATGATTTCCTGCATCAAAAACATTATATTTTTCCATTATAGTCATATCTGGTAATGTTCAATCACATCATCGGGCACTTTGGCACCTTTGCCGGTAGCCATATCAATCATTACGTAATCAAAATAGCCGTCGCAGCATACTTTGTTGGTAGCTTTGTTGGTTAGGGTAAAAGCTACCCTGCAACCTTTATCGTTAATGGTTTCAATACCTGTTTTTACTATAAAGTAATCGCCCATTGCTAATGCGCGCTTATAATCTACATGTGCAGTGCGCACTACCCAGCCAAAACCGCGCTCCATAAATTTTTCCATAGCCATGCCATAACAGCGCTCCATTTGGTCGTAACGGGCGGCCAGCACATAATCAAAATATTTGCTGTTGTGGACATGCTGGAACATATCTATGTCGTCAGGCCTTACACGTAGTTCAGTTTCAAAGGTGGAGTATTGGGTAGGAGTATTCATGGTTGTAAAGGTTGTAAAAGTTTTAAACGTTTAAAAACTAATTGAGTTTATTGATACTAATCGCAAATCTGTTACCTGTCAGTAATACAATATATTCCTGTTTTGCTTATCTTCGACCAAACCCATAATCGCAATGAACACGTTAAAAAAACTCCTGCTGCTGGTTTGTTTGCTTATAAATGCCACCGCTTTTGCCCAGCAAAAGCCGGTAAATATGCAATACAGCGTAAGTATGGAAAAAGCCGCCGATCATCTTTACCATGTAGAGCTTACCAGCACCGCACCGGGCAAAACGCTCGATTTTAAAATGTGTGTATGGACACCCGGTTATTACCAACTGATAGATTTTGCGGGCGCTGTACAAAATTTTACCGTAACCGATAGTAAGGGTACAGCCCTAAAGTACGAGAACCCATCAAAAAGCGTTTGGCGGGTTTATAATACCAGCGGCGGGCCGGTTAAAATAGCTTACGATGTTAAAGCTGTAGTACCCTTTGTCGGTAATGTTTATTTAGATGAAACCCGTGGCTACATTACCCCCGGCGGTTTATTTATGTATTTGGATGAGGAGTTGCGCCACCCGGTTACCATACAAATGACACCCTACAGTAAATGGAGCAAATTAGTTGCTACAGGTTTAGATACCATACCCGGTAAATACCATGTATATAAGGCTGATGATTTTGATGTGTTGTACGATAGTCCGTTTTTAATGGGCGAACTGGAAGTATTGCCACCATTTAAGGTGCAGAACAAACCACACGATTTTATTGGCTACAAACTGCCCGCATTTGACAGGCAGGGTTTTATGGATGACCTTAAAAAGATAGTAGAAACAGGCAGCGGAATTATTGGCGATATCCCTTATACCCATTATGCTTTTTTATCAATTGGTGCAGGTGGCGGCGGTATCGAGCATTTAAACTCATCGTCGTTAAGTTTTAGCGGTGGCGAGGGCTTTAATACGCCGGATGCCCGTAAAAAACTTTACAACTTTATAGCGCACGAATACTTTCATCATTATAATGTTAAACGCATAAGGCCTGTAGAGCTCGGTCCCTTTGATTATTCGAAAGAGAATCATACCAATATGCTTTGGGTGAGCGAAGGCTTTACGGTTTACTACGAATACCTCATCACACGTAGGGCCGGTATTATGTCGCCCGAGGACATGTTTGGCGATTTGCAGACCAACCTGCGCAATTACGAAAACAAACCGGGGCACCTGTATCAATCGGCAACGCAAGCCAGCTATTATACCTGGGGTGATGGGCCAAATGGGCGTGTTAACGAAGACTTTAACAAAACCATATCATATTATGATAAAGGCCCTATACTGGGTTTAATGCTTGATTTTAACATACGCCACGCCACAAAAAACAAAAAATCGTTAGATGATGTGATGCGCCTGCTTTACTATAAATATTACAAGCAGCTAAAACGCGGCTTTACCGAGGAAGAATTCAGGAGCGAATGCGAAAAGATGGCCGGCACACCAATGCCCGAGCTGTTTGAGTATGCATCAACCGTTAAGCCACCAAACTACCCTAAATACTTTGCCTATGGCGGACTTAATATTGATACCAACACTATAGTTACCTCTACCGTTTGGGATGGATTGAATGTAAGGCAGCAAAAAGACACATTACGTATTAACACGGTAGATTACCAATCGCCGGCATGGGATGCTGGAGTGCGCGGCCGTACCAAAATTTTAACTATTAACGGTGCGCCTGCAAGCAGAGATGTACTTTACAAAACTTACGAAACCAGCAAAGCAGGCAATACCATAACCCTTGGTTTGGAAAAGGACGGCGTTAAAAAGGATGTGACCATAACCCTTACCGAAAAACGCGAGAAAAATTATAAAATAACCCCTATGGCCAATATGGATGCGCTGCAGGCGGATATTTACAAGAGTTGGATAGGGAAGTAGGTATTGTTGAGTGGTTGATTAGGTGATTATTGATTATTTTATCAATTAACCTTTCACTTAATTAACCACTCACTACTCAACTTAATATAACCTAATCAACTCTTGCATATATGCAAGGCTAACCGTATCTTTGCGCCACAATTAATCAAATTATTCACGCTTTAGTATTATTCACGTAATGTATTTAAGTAAAGAAGCAAAGGCAGAGATCTTTGCAAAACACGGTAAAAGCGCAACCGATACCGGTTCAACCGAAGCACAGGTAGCGTTATTTACTACACGTATCGCACATTTAACCGGTCACCTGAAAAAAAACAAACACGATTTTTCAACCCAGTTATCTCTGCAAAAATTAGTAGGTAAACGCCGCGGATTGCTGGCTTACCTGTTTAAAAAAGACATTGAAAGATATCGTGCTATCATCAAAGCTTTACAGCTTAGGGATATTATCAAATAACTTTTCTTATTTTTTTATAAAAAGCCGTCCTCATATTTGGATGGCTTTTTTACTTTTGAAACAAATATACACACACATAAAAACCGCTGCGCTCCGAAAGATGAAAAGCGCAACACAAACAAAACAAGATGAGTTTAAATGTAATTAAAAAGGTTATTGATTTAGGTGACGGCCGCACCATTGAGATCGAAACCGGTAAACTGGCCAAACAAGCCGATGGCTCGGTAGTAATTAAAATGGGTGATACCATGTTATTAGCTACTGTAGTATCATCACCGGAAGCAAAAGAAGGGGTTGATTTTTTACCTCTTTCTGTAGACTACCAAGAAAAATACGCTGCCACTGGTCGTATACCAGGTGGTTTTTTACGCCGCGAGGCACGTTTGTCAGACTATGAGGTTTTAATCTCTCGTTTGGTTGACCGTGCATTACGCCCAATGTTCCCGGAAGATTATCATGCTGATACACAAGTAATGATCTCTTTAATATCTGCAGACAAAGATATTATGCCTGATTGCCTTGCCGGTTTGGCAGCATCTGCAGCTTTATCTGTATCTGATATCCCTTTTAACGGTCCTATATCTGAAGTACGTGTAGCAAAAGTTAACGGCGAATTGGTTATTAACCCAACCTTAAGCCAATTGCAAAACGCAACATTAGAGTTTATTGTTGCCGGTAGCGAGCATGATATAAACATGGTTGAAGGCGAAGCTGCTGAAATTGCAGAAGCCGAGTTAGTTGAAGCTATTAAATTTGCACATAACGCTATTAAAATTCAATGCTTAATTCAAAAGGAATTAACTGTTGAAGTTGGTAAAACACAAAAACGTGTTTACAGCCACGAGCATAGCAACGAAGACCTTAAAAAAGCCATCTACGAAGCTACTTACCAGCAAGTATATGATATTGCGTCTTCAGCATCGGCAAAAGACGAGCGCTCTGCTAAATTCAAAGAAGTTAGGGATGCTTACATTGCTACCTTAGGCGAAATTGATGATATTACTAAAGGCCTTGCCAAAAAATATTATCACGATGTAGAGTACGATGCTATACGTAACCTTGTATTAGACGAAGGCAAACGTTTAGATGGCCGTACTACTAAACAAATACGCCCTATATGGAGCGAGATAGGTTATTTGCCATCCGCACACGGTTCGGCAGTATTTACACGTGGCGAAACCCAATCATTAACTACGGTTACCTTAGGTGCTAAGGATGATGAGCAGATGATTGATGGTGCTTTTATTAACGGCTACCAAAAATTCCTGTTACACTACAATTTCCCTGGCTTTTCAACCGGTGAGGTTCGCCCTAACAGGGGTGCAGGCCGTCGCGAAATTGGCCATGGTAACTTAGCAATGCGCTCGTTAAAACGCGTATTACCTGCCGAAGACCAAAACCCGTACACCATACGTATAGTATCTGATATCCTTGAATCAAACGGTTCATCGTCAATGGCTACGGTTTGTGCCGGTACATTGGCTTTGATGGATGCCGGTATCAAAATCACCAACCCGGTATCTGGTATCGCGATGGGTTTGATCACCAACGAAATGGGTACCAAATATGCTATCCTTTCGGATATATTAGGCGATGAAGATCACCTGGGCGATATGGACTTTAAAGTAACCGGTACCAAAAATGGTATAGTTGCTGTGCAAATGGACCTTAAAATAAATGGCTTATCGTACGAGGTGTTGACCAACGCGTTAGACCAGGCAAAAGAAGGCCGTTTACACATACTGGGCGAAATGGCTAAAACCATTACCGCACCACGCGAAGATTACAAACCACATGCCCCGCGCATTGTGATGATAAAAATTGACAAAGAGTTTATTGGTGCCGTAATAGGGCCCGGTGGTAAAATTATTCAGGAAATGCAACGCGAAACTGGCGCAACCATTTCTATCGAAGAAAAAGACAACCAGGGCATTGTACAGGTATTTGCCGATAACAAGGCAGCTATTGATGCCGCTTTAAGCCGTATACGTGCTATTGCTTCTAAACCGGAAGTTGGCGAAATATACGAGGGTAAAGTAAAATCGATAATGCCGTTTGGTGCTTTTGTTGAAATTATGCCGGGTAAAGATGGCTTACTGCACATATCAGAAATTGATCACCGCAGAATTGAGACCATGGATGGTATATTTAACGTTGGCGACGAAGTGCGTGTTAAATTGCTTGATGTTGATAAGCAAGGTAAATTAAAGCTTTCGCGCAAAGTTTTATTGCCACGCCCTGAGCAAAACAAACCAGCCGAATAATAACAGTATAATAAAATAGCAAAACCCTCTAAAAAGAGGGTTTTGCTATTTTAAATAAAATTTAAAAAAAATTAAAACAAAACAAACCCCTGGTGGTTTATGTTTGTTAATTATAGTTATAACGGGGAAATGTAAGGCTGATCCTTTTGAAACAGATGACTTTTAGTACTAATGATCCTTTAGATTTTCTCAATAATTCTCAAGGTATACCGGCTGGAGAACAAACCGACCTTATACAGCAGCTATTGTACGAAATTATACGGGTAAAAGAATTAATAGCTTATTACGATTCCATCCCAAATGGGGCAGGCCAACTTGGCTCTTCTATTTTAACCGAACTGGTTAACGAAGCCTATAATTCATTAGTAAACTACGATACTGTTTTAATGAAAAAGTATTACGACTTGTTGCTTAACTGCGATTAAAGTTGTTTAGCTAATCCTTAGCTAGCTTAATACCTTCTCTCTTAATTCTCTTGAAATTTCTTCGGTTACTGCAACAATATCGTCGGCAACATGGCTGTTGTTCACTATTACTTTATCGCACTGGTTTTTATAAGGCAGTAAATACTCTTTATAAGCCGGTACAACATGGTTTACCCATTTATAGTATGCATCATCGTGAGAGTAACCACGTTCTGCCAGGTCGCGTTTAAGTCGGCGCTGCAAGGCTATAACTTCATCGGCATCAATAAAAATTTTCATGTCCAATTCGTCAGATATTTTTTTAAAGTGCAAAATAAACAAGCCTTCTACTATAATAATGGGCGCGGGTTTTATCTCCAGTATTTTTGGGACAATACTGGGATTGTTAAAAGTATATTCGGTTTTGGTGAACGATTGGTAGCTAAGCAGTTTATTTATGTCCTGCTCAAAGTGGTCATGATCTATAGTTGAGGGCAGATCAAAGTTATACTCCTTGTTCTCTTCTTTGGTCATGTTATGCGCTACCGGAAAATAGTAATCATCCTGAGATACCAGGCAAACCTCGTCCGGGCTAAAATGATCTAAAAATCGTTTCAAAAAAAAGGTCTTGCCCGATCCGCTCCCACCGGCAATACCAACCACATAAGGTCTATTCATTAGGTGTACCGTAGCTTATGTTTACATGAAAACGTTTATCAAGCGCGCCTAATGCCTCGGCTACATTTTTGGTCATCACAATAATAACATCCTTTGTCGATTCATTATCGGTAAAACGGCCAACAACTTTGGCAAATGTAGTGCGGTTATTCATGGGGTTAGTAATACGCATTACCGTACCAATTGGCGCGGTGCGGTGCAGTATTAATTTTTTATTTGGGTCAAGGCTGGTGTCATCTATCCAGGTAGCTGCGCCTTTTTCATTTTTTTCGAACAAGCCATATTTATTGGTGCCAGGGCGATGATTGGCCAGGCTGTCTGCCGCAACATAGGTCGAGTCGCGTTTCATGGTATCAACACGCGCATCCACTACAGGCGGTGGTGGTGGCGGTGTGGCCCCGTTAGGTACCTTTAGCACCTGGCCGGGCGATAAACCTGTTGAGTTTAATTTATTAATTGTAGTTAATGTGCCAACTGTAGTGTTAAAACGCCGGGCTATCGAATATAATGTTTCGCCAGCGGCTACTTTATAATCCTGGGTGGTTACGGTAGTATCTGCCGATTGTGGTTTAGCTATAGTAGTTTTTACCGGCTGTTGTGTAACAACAGCTTGTGTTACCGGTTGTTGTGTGGCTGGTTTGGCCTGCGGTTGCTCGGCCGGCTTAGTAACAGTCGCAACAGGGGCAGGTGCAGTGGGCACGGTTTCAACAATAGAACGATCGGTTGGTACTTTTATAATGTGCCCAATTTGCAGGCTGGCATTGTTGTTAAAATCTTGTATGGCTTTAGGTTTTACACCATAGCGCCTGCCTATGGAGTAGTAATTATCTTTTGGGTCCAGTTTATGCAAAATAACTTTTTTACCGTTTAGGTTCTCAATACCTACCGAATCGGGCATCGCGTTAGCAAATACAGAAACTGAAAGGGTAATGAGGCTAAAGATTAACAGTACGAATTTTAATTTCATAATAAATTATTATTCAGTAGTTTATAGGTTCAAAACTTTAAGTTCGACCTTGTTTTTAATATATATCAGTGCGTTTTTATGTAATACAAACGCCTCGGGCTGTAATTTTTGTATATCCTGATTTATTAAATTCTGATAAACAATTCCGGTATCATCCATTATAAACAGATGTTGTTGCAGCAACCCGTTTTTAAAGGTGTGCAAAGATACAATTATGTACTTATTGTGGTTAAGGTAATGCACTATATTTCCATAGGCATCGGTAGGCAGGCTGGCCGCAGGTAATTGGTTTGCGGCAACCATTTCAGGTACGACTATATTATTGGGCAAAGGTTTATCCGCAACACTATCATAAGGCCTTTTAACTTCGCCGGTACGTATATCTGCAAGTACTAATTTTTTAGGCAGCATAGTAGTATTGTAAACCACGGGGCCGTTAACACTCATGTGGTCAAATGCCAGGCTGTAATTGCTCCAAAACTGTGTTGCTGTAACGGCATCAACCGCAACAATTGCTTTATGCTCAGGGCCGCTTTCGGTTTTATAATGGTGCAGTAACATTACGCCATTGTATATGGCTTCAACGCCGGTAAGCCAGCGCTCGGGTGTGGTGTAGTTTTGTATATAAACATCAGCACTTTTTAGGCTGATGGTGGCAAAACTTACTTGTTTTTCGGGCTGGTTACGCAACTCCAAAACCATTATGCCGGTTAGCGCATCAATTTCCAGCCGCCAAATGGTATTTGCGAAGGTTTGGGCTATAAAAGGTTGTAATAGTGTCATTATTGCTGCAAATATGGCTATTAATATTAAAACACCTTATTTTTGATGAACAATGTATTACCAAATACTGTTATCACAAAAACAAATTACACATCATGAACGCTGAAGAAATAAGTTTAGAAGAAGGTAAAGTAAAACCGGTTGTTGACCATCTTAACGACCTGCTGGCTAATTATCATATACATTATCAAAAACTGCGCGGATGCCACTGGAATGTAAAGGGCAAAAGCTTTTTTACTCTGCACGTAAAGTTTGAAGAATTGTATACCGCTGCTTTAACCACTATAGATGAACTTGCCGAGCGTATACTTACACTGGGTAAGCCTCCATACAGTACTTTTAACGATTACATCACCAAATCGACTCTAAAAGAAATAAATACCATTGGCTTACAAGATACTGCCATGGTGAAAGCCTTAATTGAGGATATGGCTGCCCTGATAGAAATGGAACGCCAGATATTAGACATCACCGCTGATGCCGGCGATGATGGCACTAATGATATGGTAAACCGCTTTATGCAGTTTAAAGAAAAAAACACCTGGATGCTGCGCTCGTTTGTGAACGAAGATTAAGGAATATAGGATTTAAAAGAAAAAGGCGATGAGAGAACTCATCGCCTTTTTCTTTTGCTGCAAAATGCAAACCGTTTATTGTAAATTAAAACTTGTACCCCAAAGTTAAAAAGCCATTGTTTTGTGTTTTGCTTAGGTAAGCTGCAGGGCTTGCGGTAGCCAATTCATAAGGGTATATGGTTTGCGAACCTGTGGCATGCGTATAGGTAGCATCAACATAGTAGCTGCCAAAGCGCAGGCCTACACCACCACTAACAGTTTTTATATCGCTTCCGTTGCTTTCGCGATAGTTACCTTGTATGCCGTAACCGCCGCGTAATAAAAAGGCGTTGGTTATGCGTGCCTCGGCACCTATGTGCGCGTTGATGGCCGATTTATATAAACTACCTATGGCTGCATTGTCGTTAGTGCTGTCGTAATCAACATTAGGGCTTAGGTGTGCGCTGCTGTAGTCAACATACTCAACATCGCCGGTAATAAAGCCAAATTGTTTAATAAACACTGCTGCACCACCCGCTAATTTTAAAGGCGTACGTAAATTATAATTTAAGGTATAGTTTGCAGGGCCATCGTTATAGCTGCTTCCGTTGCTTAAGGTAGTGTTTAAACCTTCGCTATACGAGTCGTCGATGTTGTAAAACGTAGGCGAGGTAAAGTTAAACCCTAAACGTACAGCCTCAACAGGCTTGTAAATAAGCCCCAGGCGGGCGTTAAAGCCACTACCCCTGGTAACCTGTTCCTGCCTGAAAGATGAGCTGTAATCGCGGTTAACAGGCGTTGCAGGCGTGCCTTCAAGCACCGATGCCGACCCATCTTCATAAAAAGTATTGAACGAATCGTAGCGTATATCGGTGAAGCTTACACCTAAACCAATGTATAATTTATTACTATAGTTGGCACCAAAAGCAAAGTCAAATGCACTTTGTCCGCCTGTGCGGGTTACAAATGCTTCCTGCGCAGTACCGGTAAAGGCATTACTACGGTAGGTAGCAGGCGAACCGTAAAGATCTATCAGGTTGTGGCCATATGCCCAAGATGCCAAAGAGCCATCGGGTACACCATAAGCATTAGCCTGGGCGGCATAATAATCGTTAATAGAATTGGTGTTATTATTACCTGTGTAGTGTATGTTTTCGTAAAAGTCGTTGGTGCGGCTGTAGCCTGCGCCATAGTTAACACTTAACCAGCCTTTCGTTCTGTCCGCCCCGCGTGGCTTTGATAGTTGGTTATAAATTACCACAGCAGCATTGTTTAAGTTACCGCTATTGCGTTTATCGGCTGTAACCTGCCCCAGGTAGGTGGTGTTTACCTTCGAGCCGTTATACTCGGGGGTAATGCTCAACTCAGAGTGGGTGAAAAAGCCCAAACCCGCGGGGTTACCGCTTACCGAGCTCAGATCGCCACCGATGGCGGTACCGGCATTACCAACCGCTTT
The DNA here is from genome assembly GCA_005938025.2 of Inquilinus sp. KBS0705. Taxonomy (NCBI): domain Bacteria; kingdom Pseudomonadati; phylum Pseudomonadota; class Alphaproteobacteria; order Rhodospirillales; family Rhodospirillaceae; genus Inquilinus; species Inquilinus sp. KBS0705. The sequence continues at coordinate 662,420 of VCCI02000001.1, forward strand.
TATACGGGAGGTTGACCCTGTTTGCCCGCTCGAAAAACGGATAGCATCCTGAGAATATTGGGCAAAGCTATTTTTAGTAATTGCTACTATAGCAATTACGCTTAGTATATATTTTAGTTTCATTGTTATAGAAGAATGATAGGTTGATGTTAAAATTATGGTCTCACTGGTCTGCCGCCGCCACCACCTCCGCCGCCCGAGCTGCCACCGCCACCTCTTGAGCCACCGCCCGAGTTGTTGTTAGATGGAGCACTTCGTTCTATGCTTGGTTCGTAAGTACGTGTACGTTCAGATGGTGTCCTGTCAACCCTCACACCGCGTGTTGGGCGGGTCCCGTAATCAGGGCTGCCTGGTCTGGCAACGCCGTTGCCGCCACGGTTTGGTCTGCCCGGATAATAACCTACACCATTAGCACCGGTATATCCTGTGCGCGGGCGGTTGCCGCTAAATGCTGAGCCCGGGCTGCCATAGCCTCTGTTGGGCCTTGCATTGCCACGGTTATAGGCCGAGTAAACACCCCAGTAGCCTCCGCCGTAACCTAAGCCTGTACCCCAGTAAGAGTATGGCGAATAACCATAGCCATAACCGAAAGGTGAGTAGCCATAGCCATATCCGTAACCATAACCGCCCCAACCGCCATAACCAAAGGCGTTGTAAGGCGAGTAGCCGTAGCCATAGCCGCCCCAACCTAAGCCTATGCCAACACTAAAGCCGTTATAGTTGTATGGGCTATAAGCGTAGTAGTCATCGTAGTACGAGAAAGGGGAGTAGTAGCTAAAACGGTTAATGCGTGTTGCATAATCATCATAGTAGTAATAATCATCGTCGTCGCTGTATTGGTCATCTGCCTGGTCCTGTCGGTATGCAGGTTGCTGAGCAACGTATTCAGGCTCTTCGGCAGCTGTAGCCTTTGAGTAATATACGTCGTCGCTGTTCTTATTTGATGATACAGTTCGGTTAACGGAGCAGGAACTCAGCGCCACCGCGCCGATCAAAATCATTCCTTTAATAAGATTCCTTTTCATTTTTGTGAAGGAGTAAAAGTTCAAGGTCAAATAAACGTATAAATTTATAAATTTGTGGCCTATTACATATTAATTATAAAGTCAATTTATATACCAAACAATCAATATGAGCAAAGGTGTTATTAGTAAAGACGAAGATTATTCGCAATGGTTTAACGACTTAATAATTAAATCTGATATGGCCGAATATTCGCCTGTCAGGGGGTGCATGATCATTAAGCCGTATGGCTACTCGATATGGGAAAAAATACAGGCTACGCTTGATAAAATGTTTAAAGATACCGGGCATGTTAATGCCTATTTTCCGCTGCTTATACCAAAATCTTTCTTCTCAAAAGAAGCCAGCCACGTTGAAGGCTTCGCTAAGGAATGTGCCGTTGTTACACATTACCGCCTCAAAAACGATGGTGATGGTAATATTATTGTGGATGAGGATGCAAAATTGGAAGAAGAGTTAATTATACGCCCAACATCCGAAACTATTATATGGAATACCTATAAAGGATGGATACAAAGCTACCGCGATTTGCCTATTTTGGTAAACCAGTGGGCCAACGTAATGCGCTGGGAAATGCGCACCCGATTGTTTTTACGCACCAGCGAATTTTTATGGCAAGAGGGCCATACCGCCCATGCTACAGCTGATGAAGCGATAGCCGAAACTGAGCAAATGCTGGATATTTACGCCGAATTTGCCGAGAACTGGATGGCGCTGCCTGTTGTTAAGGGCCGCAAAACACCAAATGAACGCTTTGCAGGTGCTTTAGATACTTATTGCATTGAGGCTTTGATGCAGGATGGGAAGGCATTACAAGCCGGCACATCACACTTTTTAGGGCAAAACTTTGCTAAGGCCTTCGATGTGAAATTTACTACAAGGGATAATAAGCAGGATTTTGTTTGGGCAACCTCATGGGGGGTATCAACCCGTTTAATAGGCGCTTTAATTATGGCCCACTCTGACGATGCGGGTTTGGTATTACCGCCAAAGCTGGCGCCTATACAAGTAGTGGTGGTGCCTATTTATAAGCACGATGAAGAGTTGGCTAATATTACAACCTACGTTAATTCGCTTAAAAAGGAATTAACAGCGCAGGGGGTATCGGTAAAATTTGATAACCGCGATACCCACCGCCCGGGTGCAAAATTTGCCGAGTACGAACTGAAAGGCGTACCATTGCGTGTTGCCATTGGCAGCCGCGATATGCAAAACGGCACGGTTGAACTTGCCCGCCGCGATACCAAAACCAAAGAAACCGTAAACCAGGATGGCCTTGCAGCGCACATATTGGCACTGCTTGATGAGATACAGGCAAATATTTATAACAAGGCGGCAGCTTTCCGTACCGAGAACACTACCGAGGTAGATACCTACGAGGAATTTAAACGCCTGTTAGACGAAGAGCCGGGCTTCCTGTCGGCACATTGGGATGGCACTGCCGAAACCGAACAAAAAATAAAAGATGAAACTAAGGCTACAATACGTTGTATACCTTTGAACAATAAACAAGAAGAAGGCAAGTGTATCCTTACCGGCAAACCATCAAGCCAAAGGGTGCTATTTGCAAGGGCGTACTAATTGGTTAGAAGGTTGTAATGTTGTAAAGTTGAAATGTTAAAAATCAACAAAGCAACGTTACAACATTCAAACGTTACAACATTACAACACCATCCCATGAAATTCGGAACAAAAGCAATACACGCAGGGCAGGAGCCCGATCCAACAACCGGCGCTATCATGACGCCTATATACCAAACATCAACCTACTGGCAAAAATCGCCGGGCGATAATAAGGGGTATGAATACTCTCGCGGTACTAACCCCACCCGTAAGGCGCTGGAAGATTGTTTGGCGGCTTTAGAGAACGCAAAGTACGGACTGGCATTTTCGAGCGGTATGGGTGCAACCGATGCGGTTATGAAGTTATTAAAGCCTGGCGATGAAGTAATAACCGGTAACGACCTTTACGGTGGATCGTATCGTATATTCACTAAAATATACGCTAACTACGGCATAAAGTTCCATTTTTTGGACCTGAGCAACCCTGATATCATTAACCAATACACCAACGATAATACGCGTTTGGTATGGATAGAAACGCCGACTAACCCAACCATGCAAGTGGTGGATATTGAGGCGGTGGGTAAAATTGCGAAAGCAAAAAACCTATTGTTTGTGGTCGACAATACCTTTGCATCGCCCTACCTGCAAAACCCTATTGATTTTGGTGCCGATATTGTAATGCACTCGGTTACTAAATACATTGGTGGCCACAGCGATGTAGTGATGGGTGCCCTAATGCTTAATGACGAGGAACTATACAAGCAACTATGGTTTATTTATAATGCCTGTGGGGCCACACCCGGCCCAATGGATAGCTTTTTGGTACTGCGTGGTATTAAAACCCTGCACCTGCGCATGAAAGCGCATTGCGAGAACGGCCGCGCCGTTGCCGAGTTTTTGAAAGACCACCCAAGGGTTGACAAGATTTACTGGCCTGGTTTCCCTGATTCGCCAAATCACGAGGTCGCTAAAAATCAGATGCGCGATTTTGGAGGCATGATATCTATTGTACTTAAAGACGCCGACCTGCAGGAAACTTACCGCATAGCCGGTTCATTTAAGGTATTCTCGCTGGCCGAATCATTAGGAGGTGTAGAATCATTGATTAACCACCCTGTAAGCATGACCCACGGCTCGATACCAAAAGAAGCCAGGGAAAAGGCCGGTGTAGTAGATAACCTGCTGCGCCTAAGCGTAGGGGTAGAGGATATTGAGGACCTATTGGAGGACTTGAAACAAGCGCTGGCGTAAGCCCCCTAACCCCCTGAAGGGGGACAACAGTTATGGAAAATTGGATTCAGGAAGTTATTTCGAAATGAAAGTTGGAGGACGTTAAATTAAACCCTCCCGCTACTGTCAGCGATATTAAAGAAACTGAATCCATTTTAGGTTTCAAATTTCCATCTGATTTTAAAGAATTTTATTTGGCTGCAAATGGCTTTGAAGATTGGGATATGCAAGAAAATAACTTTTCGTTTTGGCCGCTAAATAGAATAATTGAGGAGCATAATAAGGCTGATAACAAATCTTTTATTGGCTTTAGCGACTGGTTAATCCGATGTAATGCTATAGGTTTTATTAAAGAATCATCAGGTATTTATAAGGATCATCAGATTGATATTGGTAGTAGACCTATTCAATCTGGAGTTATTGTTACTTCGAAAGATGCATTTGGGAAGTCGAAAGAATATTTAAATGTCATTGATATAATAGCAGAGACTTTTAAGGAGATTGTTTTCATGATAAATATAGGAACCGGCGATATTTACTAACATGGCAAAAGCCAATTTCGATAAGCTTCCCCTTCAGGGGGCTGGGGGGCACGCCTTAAAGCACTTCCTCGACCAAAAAGTAGCGCAATACAACCGCCCGGAGTTTATCGCTAACGACCCGGTAAGCATACCGCATTTGTTTACCAAAAAGCAGGACATCGAGATAATGGGTTTTTGGGCTGCTACACTGGCCTGGGGGCAAAGGGTTACCATCATTAATAAGTGTAAGGAGCTCATCAGCCTGATGGATGGCGCACCTTATGATTTTATCATCAACCACCAGGAGGTGGACCTAAAAAAGTTATTATACTTTAAGCACCGCACTTTTAACGATATCGATACACTATACTTCATTAGCTTCTTCAGGCAGCATTACCAGCGGTTCGAGAGCCTGGAAGATGCGTTTGTGCCCCATGCCGGGCCCCCCAACCCCCTAAAGGGGGAGCCGGATAGACTTGTTGCTAATCAAAAGTTCCCCCTTCAGGGGGCGGAGGGGGCCCTAAACTACTTTCGCGCCTATTTTATCTCTTTGGCCGATTTTCCTAATCGCACGAAAAAGCATGTGTCCTCGCCCTCGCAAAAATCGACCTGTAAAAGGTTGAATATGTTTTTACGCTGGATGGTGCGTAAAGATGATATGGGTGTAGATTTTGGTATATGGAAAAAGCTATCACCTGCCGACCTGATATGCCCCTGCGACCTGCATGTAGACCGTGTGGCCCGCCATTTAAAACTAATAACCCGCAAACAAACCGACTGGCAAACCGCAGTAGAGTTAACCGAAAACCTTAAGCAACTTGACCCTAACGACCCGGTAAAATATGATTTTGCCCTGTTTGGCTTAGGTATAGAACAACGCTGGGGTATGGAAGGCATTTTGCCCGATTTTATTGGGTGAATATTTAGCTGTAGGGTGACCCATCGAACCACCAATTCCACCCAAATAGGAAATATACTAACTGGCTTATTTCAATTCCTAAAATTAGATATGCGAAATAAAAGCAATGTTGATTCTATAAATTGATTTAAATATTCGGAATTAATGAGACCATGTGATTATACCAAACATTATCTAAAGTTCCTTCCTTTATAAAAAACCTGCTCTTGCTTATTTGCCTGTTGGTCGCCTTTATTACCACCATGATGCGGTTTTGTGGTTTCATCTGCTCGTGATAAAGTTATTAATGGCAAATCATTATAATTTACTGTTGATAAACCACGCAGCATGTTATTTAAATTAAAACAGCGATTAGCAACTACATGGATCACTTCTCCTTCTATTTGTAACTTGCCTTCCACCATAAATAAACGTGACTGGATGATCTCTTTACGGTATTTATCAAATAGCCTTTCCCAAACAACAATGTTGGCAGCACCTGTCTCATCTTCAAGGGTCATAAATAACACCCCTTTAGCAGTTCCCGGGCGTTGGCGAACGGTGATTAAACCAGTTACTTTTACAGGGTCACCATTTTTTATCTTTTTAAGGTCGGCAATTTTTGTATTGTGCAGTAAGGTGAGTTTTTCTCTTACTAAAGCAACCGGATGATTTTTTAGTGATAAACCCATTGAAGAATAATCCTGTACTACATGCTCGCCCTCCGTCATTAAAGGCAATTGTATTTGCACTTCTTTTACACTTTCGGATGGTGTACCTTCAAAAAGCGCCATTGGCCTATCGCCTAAAGCTGATACTTCCCATAAAGCTTTACGGCGGTCTGCACCTAATGAGCGGAAAGCATCTGCATCAGCTAATTTTTCTAAAGCAGCTTCGGGAACACCTGCACTGCGTAATTGATTAATGTGAATATACAGTTGCTTACGTGCGGCTACTAATAATTGTATATCATCCTCACGCAAACCTTTAACCTGCCTAAAGCCTAGCCTTACTACATAGTAATCGCCTTCCTTTTTTTCTAACGTATTATCCCAAAAAGAATGATTTACATCTACCGGTACTACCTTAACCTGGTGGTCTATAGCATCCCGTACTATTTGTGCAGGTTGATAAAAACCCATAGGCTGGCTATTTAGCAAAGCCACGCAGAATACATCAGGATAATAATATTTAAGCCATGATGATATATATACCAATAATGCGAAAGAAGCAGCGTGACTTTCGGGAAATCCATAACCTTCAAAGCCCTGCAATTGCTTAAATACACGTCTCGAAAAACCTTCTTCATACCCTCTGGCTACCATACCATCAACCATCTTTTTTTCGTATAAACCTAATTTACCATTGGCCTTAAAGCTGGCCATACTTCGCCGTAATTCGTCTGCTTCAGCAGGTGTAAAACCAGCAGCAACAATAGCAATCTCCATCGCTTGTTCCTGAAATAAGGGTACTCCTAATGTACGCCCTAATATTTCCTTTAATTCTTGGGATGGGTATTCAACGGGTTCTTCACCATTTCGCCTGCGTAAGTATGGATGTACCATATCCCCCTGTATGGGCCCGGGGCGAACAATAGCTACTTCTATCACCAGATCATAAAACTCTTTTGGTTTAAGGCGTGGCAACATAGACATTTGCGCCCGGCTTTCAATCTGAAATACACCTATAGTATCAGCATGGCAAATCATATCATAAACCTTGTGGTCATCCTGTGGTACATTAGCTAAAGTGAGTTTTTTACCATAGTGTTGTTGTACTAAATCAAATGCCTTGCGTATCATAGTGAGCATACCTAAGCCCAGGACATCTACTTTTAAAATGCTTAAAGCCTCCAAATCATCTTTGTTCCACTCCAGTTGCGTACGGTTTTCCATCCGTGCGTTTATTATTGGGCAAAGGTCTGATAGCTTATTATCTGTAATTACAAACCCTCCTGTATGCTGGCCTAATTGGCGGGGGAAACCCATTAGTTGCGTAGTTAACTCCAGCACTTTATAAATAAGCGGATCTTGTGGATTCAGCCCTTGCTCACGTAACCGTTTTTCATCAAAACCCTCTTCGCTGAAATCCCATATGGTAGCTCCAACACGTTTGATAGTATCTTCTGATAACCCCATCGCTTTACCAGCATCACGTATTGCTCCCCGGTGTCGTTCCTGTGTTACTGTAGCAACTATAGCTGCATGTTCGCGCCCGTAATCTTCATATATATACTGAATGATCTCTTCCCTTCGTTCATGCTCAAAATCAACATCTATATCAGGCCACTCTTCTCGTGCGTCAGACATAAAGCGGGAAAATAACAGTCGGGACTTCATAGGATCGACCGCTGTAATAGATAAACAATAGCAAACCGTAGAGTTAGCAGCTGAGCCACGCCCCTGATGCAGAATACCTAATTCTTCAGCCTTTTGAGTGTATTTGTAAACCCGGAGGAAATAGGGTGCCAACTTTCGTTTTTCTATAAAGGCTAACTCAAATTTTATCTGATCGGCAACCTTTGCGGATACACCCTCCGGATACCGTTCATTTGCACCAGCCCAGGTATATTTAGTTAGTCGTTGCTGTGGTGTTAAGCCATCAATTATCTTTTCTTCAGGCTCAATATATTTTAATGTGTCTAATGAAAATACACAAGTATTAGCGATAGATAAGGCGTTTACAATAGCTTCAGGATACTGCCTAAACAGTCGGTGTAATTCATCTATCGGTTTAATAAATCTTTCGGCATTAGCATGCAGCCTAAAACCTGCTGTATGAATTGTGCATTTCTCACGTATGCAGGTTAAAATATCTTGCAATTCTCGCCGGGCTGCATCATGATAATGTATATCTCCTGTGGCAACAATTGGTATACCTAATTTTGACAGGCGAGCTAACCTTTTAGCATCATCACCGCTGTAAGTACGGGTTGCGGCTACGTATAACGACTGTCCTAATTGCGCCGAATATTCTTTTATATCTTTTTTGAAATCATCATTATAATCAAACCTTGAATTTAATTCATCCGGTGGTATGATAATAAATAGGATGCCTTCCTTATATGCATAAACATCTGATTTATATAGATGGCACTCACCCTTTTCGGCCCTTAAATTACCAACAGTAAGTAACGCCGATAGTCTGCCGTATGCAGCCCGATCAATCGGATAAGCAAGTAAGCTTGGCCCATCTAAAAGATCTAACCTGCAGGCGGGTATAAATTTAATACCCAGTTTTTTAGCTGCAATATGAGCACGAACAATTCCTGCAAGGCTATTTCGGTCAACGATTGCAATGGCATCATATCCATATGTGGCGGCTTGTTCTACTAATTCCTCGGGATGGGAGCCACCACGTAAAAAGGTAAAGTTTGAAGTAGTTTGTAATTCGGCATATCTCATAAGGCTTAGGCAAAAAAACCGTGTAAGTACCATTTTGGTGAAGCGTCATAATGCCCCAATCTAAACAACCAATAACGCTGCCCTTCGCTATCTTCTACCGCGTAATAATCCCGATGTTCTCCTTTATCGTCCCACCATTCGCGTTCTATGCGTTCGGGGCCATCTGCTTTTTGAATGCTATGCCGTTTACCTTTATAAGTAAACACTTTGGGTGGGTAATCGGGTAATAATGCCATAACTTCTACAGGCTCGGGGTATTTTAGTAAACGTACTGGGCGTGGCCTGTCTGTTCGCCATTTTGTTGCCGGCATTTCGTCTAAAGATGTGGCTTGTTTTACAGAACGTTCCGGCCAATAATGTTCTGCAGGTAAATAACGGTGTATATTATTGGTGCCAATTTTACCGCCTATCTTATCTAATAACTCTGTTAAATTAGCATCCTGCAAACCAGGTTCTGCAGCCCATATCTTCTCTTGTATATGATAAACATCTTCTACTTTTGATGCCTCTAACAAAAATAACTCTATACCTAAAGCAGGTTCTATTTTATTGATCTGCAATTCAAAAAGATTAAATAGATGCGAAACACTATGTGAGCCCTTGTTTGTGCTTATATCCACTTGAACCATTTTACCGTCAATACGGTAACATTTTAAAATTGCTTTACGAATGCCCTGACCTTCGGATTGTAGGCGAGTACATAAGCCTTCCAGTAATTTTTCAATGGCAATTTCAATAGCCTTAGCTGTTCTAACAGGCTCTAAACAAGATAATCGTTCGGTATAAGGCACAGGCGATACAAGCGGAACAATTTGTTCGTCTTGCATACCAAAAGCCTGTGCCAGCCGCAATAAAAATGCTTCGCCAAATCGTCTGCGTAAAACAGTTCGTGGTATTTGCGTAAAACTTTTAACAGTACTAAACCCCAGTTTTTGCATCTTTTGTAATACAGTTATATCTAACCGTAAAGCAACCGGAGGTAAGTTAATCAACGCCTGTATATGCGCACCGCTTTCAATAATAGGCGTTGCTTTGCCATAGCGAGCAATAGCCCAGGCTGTACCTATAGTATCGGCTATAGCGGCTCTTGCATTATATCCTGATGCCCGTAGCTTGTTTACAATCTCTTTCAAATATCCCCGCTCTCCGCCCCATAAATGCGTGCAGCCCGAAATATCCAGTATCAAGCCATTAGGTAAATCGATAGCGACAACTGGTGTATACCTGATGCACCATAGTCCTAATTGCGTTAACAGTTTAGCTTCCTTGCCATGCAAATCATCAAGCACCTGTAAATTGATGGTTATAGCTTTAGCATCGGCAGCGGCCATACCCCGGTGAATACCTTGGGCTTCGGCTGCTAGATTAGCAGCAGTAATAACCATCCGGTTACGCTCAGGAGCAACAAAAACAAAAGGCACATCCTTTAGTTCCGGCTTCCGTAGGGTTAGCCAGTCTGTCATTAAATGACGAAACCATATTGACATATAACGTTTTTGCATGGCTCATCCTACATCTTGTATTTGTTGCTCCAATAAATAGTCCTCAATGGGTTTAAATTTGCCATCTGACCACTCAATTATCCAACTGCCTTGTCTGCCATTACGTACCCGTAACAACTCAATTTGCCAACGAGGGAATCCTAAACCCGGCAACCCATCTATAGGTTCGCTTGGCAAGGGTTTTATCTGCCAACGAGCAGCACAGGCTGTTGAACTCATTTTATTAGGCTGGTTTCGCAAAATAAAACCTGTTACCCGGCTTTGTTCTACCGCCAATTGCAAGCGTCGGGATTGCTTAAAATCAATTTTCGTCAGTTCACCTATAACTGCAGTTAACCCGGCGCATTTTAAAGCCTCCTCCATCACCCATAACACGTCTTTATCTTTATTTAATCGTACAAAAATTACCCGGTCGGGTTTAATTCCAAATGATTTTAAAGCTGTAGGGTACACATTACCCGATAGACTGATCCATAAACATATTCCGCCATTTTGCATTAATATTGACAACAAACCACTTACGAAGCCAATGCAGGCGGTAGCCTGTTCGGCGGTATTGCAAACTAATTCATGAACTGTACCTGTAGGAAATGTGCTATTGGGGAAATTGGCTTCAATCGATCCTAATCCAAATGATTGCCAACTGCCAAGAGAGGGCGGCCTATAACCCTCCCATTGCAAAATATCTTTTTGCAACCGGTCAATCAATTCTCTTTTCGCATCACTCATTTGAACAAAATCTGATCACAAATCTATGCTAATATTTTTAGTATTTTATGTAGATAATTACAAAATAATTTCCACTTTTGTTTTGCGATGATGAATAACACTTATTTGATTAATGATGCAAGAGCTTGGGTGAAACGTAAAAACGGCCCTGATGAAGTGATACGTATCATTTTAGACCTCGATAGTAGGGACGCAGCTTTATGTTATCTATTATATACAGCCTATGATAAAGAGCCTGATTATCTTGGCAGAATATTATTTGATATGGAAGGATACTGGATTTATGATGGTGAAGTTTTGACCGTTATAGAGCAGGAACAATTAGCCAAATTTATTATAAGCTATGTAGAGCAGATTTAAAAAGATAGACTAATGATATAAATGTGGCATTATTTTCCGATACAGATTATCCCCACCTGCACATTATCAGCGAGTTAGTATTGTATAGCCACCTGAACGATACCAAAGTGCTGAAAACAAGTGCAATCATCGGATAAATGAATAGTTATTTCTTAATATATGACTTGTTCCGTTGTCTCATTTAAAAGTATCTTCGACCTTTACCCCAAATGTTCGCTCCGATTTAATTAATGGGATAATTAGAGTGTTATATCCAGTTAGCAATGGCTAAAATCGGTTATATTGATTTTATGCTATGTACAACAAGGTAGTTGTTTTTATAAAGTAGCTTTTTCTAATACGATTTTCATTATAGACCTGTCGGCGTCAACGCCATACTGTGGGTTCGTTTGCAATTGCTGCTCCATACAATGCTTCATTATATTTGAAACAGGGGCCTTACCAAAAAAGTTATTCTTACCATCGCTGTCATTCCAATAAAGGAAACTTTGATGGTTTATAGCATCTATAAAAAATAAAACCCTGTTGTTCGGCCCTGCATGAGGTATAAATGTATCCACCATTAAAACCTTGTTCCTAATTTTAATTTGTACACCTGCACATGATGAAAGGAAGGTACTTACGAACTTTGAGTAGTTGTTTCCCATCATTTTCTTTAATTCGGTAACCACAATCGGCTGTTTAAAGAAATTTACTTCCTGCGTATATCGACCATCATATTTTAATAAAACTGTATACGCCGAGTTATCGGTGTTTACAGGTGGGATAATTGAATTCGGCTTATCTAAGCAGTCTTTTGAAATCCACCCTTTGGATGTTTTTTTAGTCGTTACGTTTGTAAATTCGCAATAAACAAGACCGTCCTTTTCTTTAAGAGCGGTTATTGGTTCCCCTTTCACTAAATACCCGTTTCGCCTGGAGGCACCATGCTCTGTTAAATCATAGAAATACGCCTTTTGAGCCACTACCTGATATATTGTACCTGTTACTACCGTTGAAGGTGCGTTATTTGTTTCTACCGCATCATTTCGCCTCTTATCTGAAGTGACATTACTTAGGAAGCCCAAGTCATTAATTCTCGTACCGTTATCATCATAGTTAGAAAATATTATGATCGATCTGTAAATGTTCCCCTTTATATTTTGCGGTTTAGCCCACAAACACTCTTTAACTACGTTAAATTTAGGGTTACCATATAATTTAAACCAGTAGGTAGTTCCATCTTCATCATTTGTTGTTTTTAAATACTTAGTCTTAAGTGTTAATAGTGTTGAATTTTGTTGCACATCAATCAACTTTACATAACCGTTGTAGGCTTTATCTAATTTACCTTCATCAATAATAACTTTGTAAGGTACTGTACCAACGGAAGCATCAGACTCACTTATTTGGTAACTGGACAGATATGTTTTTAACTGACCAAAGCAATTAAAGTTTACAAAAAGTAGCAGCGCTATTAAATATCGTTTCATGTGGTAAGTTTGATTAATGTTTGATTTGAGATTACAATTTCAATAACCCTAATCCGATTGCCCCTGCTGTGCCCATGAAACTGCCATTATTTTTCAGCTTTTCGTAATTGATATTTTCGTAATAATCACCCATCACGTTTCCGTATTCGTACTTCACCAAGTAATTACCGTTATCTGAACGAGCTAATTTTGCTTTTATCTTTTCTGCAGCGGTACCTGACGGAGCGTATTTAACAAATTCAATGTTACCTTTTTTAACTTTCACTACTGTTATCCCTCTCGTAAAATCAAAAGCAACGTTTTTTACTGTAACAGTTCGTTCCTTTATCTCTACCCCATCAATTTGAAGCGAAGGAACACTTAACCTGCACGATTTAATCAAATCATATTCGTAGTCATTCCCTGAATTGAGGCTGTTTTCCTGAACCAATTTACTGCCCGTACTACCTGCAACCCAAGTATTACCTACCAATCTGCCCTCACGACTATTATCAAGTATTGTCCATTTGATGTTATAGTTATTTGATAAACTCCACGAGGGAACGAAATTTGACCTGTTTGATCTATTTGCTAATTCCTCAAAGGATGGATATCTATAACTTCCATTTACAAGCACGCGCAACAGTTCGTTCTTTAGATCGTATTTAAAACGGTTGTAGGTTCCCTGATCGGTTTCTTGGACATCATATATCTTGTTATTCACGGCTTCGCTCCTTTTCTGCATGGACTCTTTTGAAGCAAGCTTAATTATCGATAAAGTATGGTTCGGGTTGATTTTGAACCTATCCGTACTAATAACATCATCTTGTGAATGGCCATCTTTAAAGTAGGTCATCGCAAAACTTACGCTGATAATGCTGTCCCGTTGCGATAACTCTAATCTGTTTAAAGAAAATTCGTCACCAGCTGAACGAGAGTCGCATTGTGAAATATCTGTTACTATTTGTTTGTCATTATTAAAGTACTTGGTAACGTATTGCAGCAATTGAGTTGAACACATTTTACCCAAATTCAAATGCTTAATTAAACCATCCGTGTAACTGATTGCTGCATAATAAGCAAGCACAGCTTTTATTGTAGGATCGACCTTGGTTACGTAGTTTACATTAACGATTTTTTTAAAGGTCATGCCCTCCAACCGTGTATAAAATACTTTTTGACTTTGTTGCTGGAAACTATCGTAGTTCTCGGCGTTTGAAACATCAAAGGGTTGACTATTGTCGTACTCTTCTTTTTTTGTCTTGATAGTTGTCAATTGGTTTTTAACTGTTAAAGGCAATGGTTCAAGGCCAATATCGTGGATTTCTTTAGTGGCCTGTCCCGTTTGTGAAAGATAAACCTTACTGTACGTTTGGTTGTCATCACCGAAGTAATATTTACCGACCTGTGTACTACTTTTTCGCATCACAGCTTCAAGTTCCTCAATTGATATATTCGAATACTGGATTGCAATGTAAAAGAGCCGACCTTTGTTCATCATGTAATGTGTGCAAAAATTGCCTGCCTTTTGTAAATCGATCATCGGCACATTTTCCTTGCAGACAACCACTTCGCTGATCTGACCATTTTTATAATAAGCGTGGTTATCCATTCGGACTTGATGGTAACCTTGCGCTCTGTAATAGCTGCTCACTTCGTAATCTACCAAAGATTTTACCTGGCCTGCGCTCTGTCCGATTGTTGGAGCCTGACACCAGCTGTTAATAAAAAAGAACACGAAAATGAGAGTTAATAATGTAGGTTTTCTTGTTGTGATGAAGTTGTAAGTGGTTGTCATATAATAAGTTTAAGGTTATTTTAAAAGTTCAAAGGTCAGATACATAAATGTTATAAAACACAATAAGCGCAGGGCTAACATAGTTTGTGTCTTAGAGGCTCGGGAAAGCCCACACCACAACAAACAAGTCAGCACCCACGCTTATTGCATGGGCGTTGAACTTATCTGCTCTTGTGGTGTTAAAAATTTTCCCGATTTCTAAAACAAGAACTTCAAAAGCTGAACGCTATATTTTTAATATCAATTTTAAAACGCTTACATACCTTTAATTTTTAATTTGATGCTAAGATACTTTATTTATAAAAACAATCAATTAGAGCCGTTTAAAACACGGTAGATTTAATTAAAAACGCAAGCCTCTACCTGTTAACTGTTCAAGCCAGCTATTTATCGTATATTCATTTTTATCATCGGCCAAAATGTAATCCTTCTTAACTAACTCAGCCATTTGCGTACATATCTGAATAAGATATAGTTGATACCATCCTTTGTAACGATTTTTTAAAAATGACCATGTATCGTCCAAAGAAACGAACGTTAGGTATTTTGCTTTTGAGCAATCAAATATTTCGTAACTGGATAGCTGATAAATAAAGATTCCGTTCATCGATTTGCTGCTTACTTTGATGCTGCCGCCGTCACATCCAATCTCTAACATTGTATTCTCCATTTTTTTTTAGGGAAAGGTCATAGTTTTTTCAACAATCCAACGTTTAAAACTTTTAAATAAAAATGATAATATTTTTAGCATTCCTACATAGCTTTACATTCAAATACTAAATTATGCTATGTCAATTGTGTTTGCAGGAAAAGAGGCTTTTAAAGAAGTCACACATAATTCCAAACTTTCTTTACAAAGATCTATTTGGTGCTGATAACCGTTTAGTTAATATCAATCTTAGTAATTTTGATGAATACCATTATACACATTCAGGGTTCTATGATAAGGATATTTTATGTAGTGATTGTGACAGTAGCTTACTATCTAAACTGGAAACCTACGCAAGTAATTGTCTTTATTTTAGGGGCAGTGAAAGGTCAAGAAGTAAAATCCAAACACAATTACTTGGAGGTGGTGAAATCCTTCCTGCGGTTCGTTTTCATAATTTGGATTATTCCAAAATTAAACTCTTCTTGCTATCCATACTTTGGCGCGCGCACATATCCCGACAGCCGTTTTTTAAAGATGTAAACTTAGGGCCTTATGCTGAACGGTTACGAAAGATGATACTTGAAAATGAGCCGGGCAAGGAAGAAGAATTTGAAGTTATATTACTACATGTTGATACCGGAAAGACAAGACCTGAACAAGGTTTATACCAACCCCGGAAAATACGAATTAATGGAAATTACCAGTACGCATTTGTAATCAATCGCATTATTTACCACTACAATATTTCACCTCATAATAAAATGAGCATATATGAAAAAGGGATAGTCAAAAACGATGGCATTTTAGATATCGGATTACTTAAAGATAAAGTAGCAAGGGGTTATTTTGATAGCGTTGTAGGGAAGAGAATACTACTTAAGAGCAACCCCGTATTATAAAACGTCATGTTTATTATTGTATTGAGAACTATCTAAAAATAATATATTTGATTAACCTTAAACCTTCAACTGAATGGCGCTATTTAACGAAAATTATCTCAGAAATTTGGTCCAAAATCAACCGCTTAATGAAAGTACGCGGATGATGTCCGAAAGCAAACAAAAAACATCATTTGATATTTTTTTATCCCACAGCTTTTTAGATAAACAAGCTGTTAAAGGACTGTATATTGAACTCACCAGCTATGGATTTTCGGTTTACGTAGATTGGATTGTTGATCCGCATTTAGATCGGAATAATGTTACGAAACAAACAGCCAAAACTATACAGCAACGGCTGCAATCTTCAAAATCTCTCATATTAGCAATATCAGAAAATGCAGATCTGTCAAAATGGATGCCTTGGGAATTGGGATACGTAGACGGACATACCCAACTTTGCGCGTTAGCACCAGTCGTAAGCAACTACAACACAAAACGCACTTTTGAAAGGAGAGAGTTTCTTTTACTATATCCATACATAAAACGCGCTCAAAACAGCCAAAACCAAGATAAACTTTGGGTAGTTGAAAACGGGACTAACTACATAATCTTTGACGATTGGATGAGAAGCAACAAATTGTTTGAAAGGGACTTTAATATAGACAGTCTATGAGGAAAGCGTTACTTATTGGTATCGACGATTACAGTTTCGGAGCATTGAATGGATGCATCAGAGATGCTGAAAAATTATCCATGTTGCTCTCAAGAGATTTTGACGAAACCCTTAACTTTACTTGTAAAAAACTATTATCCTCTGAGGAGTTAATTGATATTTTGACTTTAAAGGAAGCGATTGTGGAGTTGTTCGAGAACAAAACAGAGGTCGCGCTTTTTTACTTTTCAGGGCATGGCTCTGAAAAAGACAAGTATGGTAATGCTTGTCTTGTTACTCAAGACGCTACCGCGGCAACATCTGGAGTGGATTTAGATTTTTTGCTTAAAACGGCAAATGATTCACCTGCCACTGAAGTTGTAATAATTTTAGATTGTTGCTTCAGTGGTGTTCTTGGTAACCCTTCTTTTTTGGACAAAATGTCTTATATGCGAGAAGGCGTTTCTATTTTAACTTCAAGCCACGAAACGCAAGTTTCCTTAGCTGGTTTAGATGGCAGTGTTTTTACTACTATGGTTTGCAACGCTTTAGATGGTGGCGCAGCGGATACAACAGGCTTGGTTTCTGTATCTTCAATATATGGATATGCTGATAAACTATTAGGGCCTTGGGACCAAAGACCAATTTTCAAATGTAATTTATCTAAGATGGTTCCGTTACGACGCTGTAAGCCTATTATCCCACTTAACACATTGCGCAAACTACGGGTATATTTCAGCAATCCAGACGACTTCTACCAGTTAGATCCTTCGTTTGAACCAGATGCAGAACCTCGAGGCCATGACAACGAAAAGATTTTCGAAGATTTACAAAAATTAAACAGGGGCAGCTTATTGCATCCTGTTGATGCTGAACATATGTACTATGCAGCTATGAATAGCAAATCATGTATATTAACACCATTAGGAAAATATTATTGGCAATTAGCAAAGGAAGGAAAATTATAACATGGCAAATCCAAGAGCATTTATCAGTTTTGATTTTGACCACGATGAAGGAAGTCGTAAATATTTTGTAGGTCAATCAATTAATTCACGGACACCTTTCAATATTGAAGATTGGTCGTCAAAAAATGCTTTACCTGAGCATTTATGGGAAACACTTTTAGAAGATAAAATTAAGCGATGTCATCTACTCATTGTGCTGGTAGGGAGGTTTATGGGGTCTGCTACTGGAGTCAATAAGGAAATTAAGATGGCCGAGAGAAATAATGTGCCAGTTTTCGGAGTCTATGTTGATGGGGCAGGCGTTATTTCTGTTCTACCAATTGAGTTGTCAAGAAGTAGAGTGATGCCATGGACATGGGCAGCAATTGCTAACCAAATTGACCAATGCATGACCGAAGGCAAAAATCGCTAATATGATTGTTGGAATAACCGGACATCAAAACTTGAGTCAATACAACGTGGTTTGGATAAAATTAGAAATGCTAAAATTATTGGATGCATTACCAGTAACACTTGGCATTTCAAATTTAGCTGCAGGTAGTGATCAGTTGTTTGCGAATATTATTGTCGAAAAAAAAATCTCCTTAAAAGCAATTATCCCATGCTCTGGTTATGAGGGAACATTCACCAATGATACTGATTTTTCGAACTTTAAGTATTTATTTAACCGCGCATCTGAAAAGTTAGTCTTAGACTTTTCTGAACCCTCAGAGATGGCTTTTTTTGCGGCAGGAAAAGCAGTTGTAGAGAATTGCAATCTATTAATAGCAATTTGGGATGGACATAAAGCGAAAGGATTGGGAGGAACAGGTGATGTTGTAGCTTACGCTCTTAAACGTCACTTAAGTTTAATACACTTTAATCCATTAACTGAACGACTAATTTATTATAATTATGGCGATTGATATATTCATTTCTCATCCCACACCGTACAATCGTCATCAGGAAAGATTTCTTGAATTATTAGAAGAGCATTTAAAGGCTCATGATCTCAATCCCATTAATTTAGGCAAACAAAGTTGGAGTCATAAAAGCCCGCTGCAGCCAATTAAAGAATTGGTCAGTAGATGTAACGCTGCAATCATAATTGGTATGGAGCGTTATCACTCATATATTGGATATGAATACGAACACTCCTCAAAGAAATCGGAACTTATTCACAGGTATACTTCAACTGCGTGGATACAAATAGAATCTGGTATGGCTTATCAACAAGGACTTCCTTTGTTAATTCTTAAAGAAAAAGATTTAGCTAAAGAAGGAATTTTGGATCCTTTAAACAGTGAGTTTTTTGTTTTTGATTTTAATATCGGTGAGGTTCAAAAAAGTCTACCCGAAAACATGAAACGAGTTATTAGCAGTTGGATGAACGCATTTATTTGATACGTAAATATTCAAGTTCTTGATGCTGACACTAACTAACTGTTTATTAAAATCACATTTTTTTAAGTTCATGATGTAAATAAATCGCTTCATTAAATACCGCACGATGCCTCCTCACTTGTCGTTCTATCGCTGGCTCATTCATAATTAGAGAAGCCCGCTTACCGTAGGTAAAATAGTTGCTATTAAATTTATCTTCCACTCGTTCCGTTTTTAATATGTAATAACCAAATTTGTTCGGAACTAACCGCTTGTATCGCTTATCAACCCTTTTTTTATCAAGGTTTATGTTTGTGTAAAGCCTATATAATCGTCTTTTAAATAGTGCTGATGATGCACTTGGATATTTATCAACAGCCAATCTGGCGCGACTTGACCTGCTTTTTACAGCTACAATCATTCTTCTATAAAATTTTGAAAGATTTGCAGACTTAATCAAAGTTCTATAGCCATAAAATTCAAATCCTAAATATGTTAATGGTCTATTTATTAACAACTCTTTTCCCTTTAAAAGATGGCTCACGGGTTTACTTGAACCATCGGTTTGTAAAATTGGGAAAAAGCAATGCTGTTCCGTCTTTTCTTTACTCAATTCTACCTTGCTTAATTCAAGAGTCGTGCCTATAAAATCAATTATATCATCCTTGTTTTCTTCATCGCAGATAACGATTATATCATCGCTATAACGGCGATAATAACCTGAAAGATTTACTACCACTTTATCCAATACAGCTTTATCAAACTCTAACAAATATAAATTGGCTAATGTTGCACTTATAGGTAGCCCCTGAGGTATACCCATCATTTTGTTTTGTTTATTCCTGAATTCGTTTTTATAAATTCTAAATCTCCCGTTATTAACAGCCTCTCTAAACTTGACCGGGTTTTTAAAAAATGAATTAACGTTGTGCTTCCTGTTATCAGCCAATTGTCGCTCGTCAAATCCCAGTCGACGGCCCTTTGAATTTGATTTCAACCGAAGGTCGTCCTTTAAGATGTAAGAAAATTTAGTTGCCGCCTTAAATACTTTGTAATGGTCTTCGGGCAGTGTTAGTTCACCAATTAAATTTGCCCAGGCTTGCTTCAAAAGAGTATGATTCATTGAGCTAAAAAATTTCTCGATATCAAATTTCAAGACCCAGCACTTGGTTTCAGCTCGCTTCTTTATTTCCTCAAATACTTCGTGGGCAAAATGGATGGTGCTTTTATAGGTGTTCTTTTTTGCTGGGTCTTCTATACGCCTGTAAGCTGTAACACATTTGCTTAAATGGTCGATTTTATCTAATTCTTTTAAATAGGCGTTTTGGAGGATTTCACCATAATACCCGAATATCATGGAATCGATGTGAGTTGCATAATGCAGTGGACGCAATTTTGCACTTGTTTTGCCTTTATACGAGTGTGCGCGCGTGCCAGCATCATCTACGACCTTGTACCGACGGACTTTAATGTTTGTGTGTATTAATGGTAAAAAGGCGTGTTTAATAACAAAATCCTTATCTCTCACTTTACCCAATATCTCACCGCGCTGAGTGTTAACATCGATCTGATTGGTTAAATGCAAATAACCTCGATTTTTAAGCCATGTGGATTTACGTTTAGGTTTCATTTAAAAAGGGGCCTCGGATTTCTTGAGCGTATCAGACTATATATCGCATAACACAAAAGGCCGTTACCCAATTTCTTGAGTCACGCTATATTTTCGAATAATAAAGTAAATAACTTAACTACTATAACAACAATGGAAACACTATTGACTATAATGCGTATTATTACTAAATTTGTCTATTGCGTAACCGCTGGTTTACAACTTCTCAGCTTAGTGCTGATGGTTCAACCAGATACTTATAATCAACGACAGGTGATTGACACCGTCACTGTATACAAGCCCGATTATGGCAATATTCATCCATTATGCACTATATCGCATAAAGTAATTACGGCCTATACCAAGTGCCTATCTTATCTGTTCCGAAGCCCCCTCCAAATATATATAATAATATATTAATTTTGTTGAATGCCTAAATTCTCTATAGGGGACGTTGTTACGTTAAACACTCACCCATTCAGTTCAGAAACAACGGATGTGCTCATTAGTGGCGAATATTTAATGCTACCTCCATTGATGGTTGTTGTTGAAATTATCGATCATTCAGTAATCGTTTCAGAAAAAGACAAAACTGACAAGTTTAAGTGTTTATGGTTTTCAACCAAAAAAAATAATTTTAACGAAAGTTACTTTTCTGAAAGTGACTTGAAAAAAATAAAGGTTAATGATAGCGAGGAGCCTATCGATATTGAAATTGGTAACCTTGTTTCTTTATCTACATTACCTTTAGAATTAGGCAAGCGCAGAAGTTTCCTGAATACCGAGACAAACCAAACTGGCAATATCAAAAATTCAAGCTTAGTAACTGGATTGTTATCGTTTGTAAGCCCCGTGATGACTGTCATAGATGTTAAAGATTTTGACCCAACTAAAGACAAGAAAACCGCCCCAGAAATAAAACCTAAAAAAATCTATCCGAGCAAAATTGCAAAATGTAAATGGTTTGATGCTGTAGGTGAAAAATTTTCAGAATGTTTAATAGCTACGAATGCACTAACACTTATACCAAGTCCGCCAAGTAAACTACTAATTTTGATCAGCAAAGCAATTGCAGACCATAAATGCCTAAATCTTGAGGCAACTATAGTTAAACCAACCCAAATTTCCAATAGAAGTGGTGAATACCATTTTAACTGTTTCAATTTTTTAACTCAACAAAACACTACTTTATCGTTTAATCAGCTATCAACAATAAAAGTTATAAATAACCCTATAAAAAGTATAGCGCCAGTATTCAAACCCAAAGTTCAAAAAGGGACAAAAAGTTTAAGGCTATCTGTTACTGTAGAAAGCCTTGTTAAAAAAGCGCTCACAAGATCTAAGAAGAATTATATAGTAATCAAATATGAAGACCGATTAGGGCATGTTACAAAGCGTACAATCAGCAAATATAGTTTTATACTTGGTGATGATGATCGGGGGGCTGGAAAAAATTTAATTAAATATGTAAGAGCTTACTGTCATTTAAGGAATGCTGACAGAAATTTTCGGTTATCGTCAATATCAGAAGCATCTGAATTGAGACTTGCATACGAAAAGTAATAGCGATAGCAATAATAAACACATTATACGCATTTTCCCCGCCTATACGCTATGAAAGCCGCCTTTCAGCAGCTTTCCATCATTTAACTATCCAACTTGTTAGAGCCGTTTTAAATGTGCCAACATGTGCAAAAGGTTAAGCTGCATACTGAAAAACGTTTAACATTTTACTATCCAGTTCAGCAACCGCATCATTTGCATCATTTATGGCCGGATTTGAAATAAGTGATTTCAACATCTTTCGCATATTATACTTGACACGGGCAGAAACTTGAAATGAAAGGCTATTAATCAAGTCATAGGTGGCAGGCGCACCTGATCTGTCAATGCTGTCTAACATTAGATAATTTTTCAATTCAGGAACGCTTCTGATACGGGTAGCAGCTGGTGTGTACGACAGTTTATCAATAGTTTTATATGCATCATACCATAACTCACGCATCAATTTATAAAACTTATCATCCATTAAGTCATCGACAGTTACGGTATGATAATCGACAATTTTAGCCAATCCAGATTTTACACGATACTCGTACCGCAATAAATTTGCATCGATATTCTCTGCCAATATTTCTTGTGCTGTGTCCTTCAAATGAGCGGTTTTGTTATAAAAATTAAGTTCCGTGCCGCTTTTACTTTTGAAGTATAATGACTCGTTTGAGGCAGTCCACCGCTTCATCCCGTCTTTATTACAAAGAAATTTAAAATAATTTTCTACCGGCTGATCCATTACCAAATTATAAGCGAGGTCAACTCTTGACACCCTAGCACCCCCAATATTAATGCATAGGATTTCTTGAATTTTTGATATTGCCAGTTTTGCCTCACGTAAAGTGAAGTTCACTTGGTTTGTACCATATAATAGCTTCGGTAATTTTGCTGCTACGGTTAGGTATTTAGGACTTAAACTAAAAAAACAATCTTGATAAGTAGTTTGAATTGTAATAATACCAGTGTTTTGATATTCTCTGGTAATTACATTATTTAATGATCGTAAGGTTTTATTTAATCCAGCGTATTGTTGGTTGGTTATTAATAATTTAAAAGTTATATCGTCGTACATGATGGTCGTTTTCGGGAATAAATTAAGGTGGTTATTATAAATTGGAAATTTTAAAGGCTGGCTCATCCGCCAGCCTTTAAATCATTATAGCCTTGTTGCGTCAAGAGTAAGCAATTTCATTTCAGATAAAATGTCTTTATCATTACGGAGGTATCTTCTATATGGATAGTCTTTGTCATCTCCAATGTATAATTTAGTTTCATCCGATGTGCCAGCTTTTGACGGTAATGATGTGGGGCAAGCCAACCTGTGCATGAAAATCGTTACACTTTCACCGTCAAATGTCACTATGCTATTATCTCGAAACAAATCAGTTCTTCCTGTTCCACTTCCAACTTTCTTTAAGCAGGTTATTATAAGTCGGAAACGGTCAGCAGATGTGTCGCCGTTACCAACTTTTAGAATGTGGTTACTATAAAACCCATTTTTGCCATGCGGCTTACTAAGCGTTATATAAGCAACCGTCTCCGCATTAATTATGGAGTCCAGCTTAGTTAATTTTCCCGATCTATGCGAGAAACGATATTTGCCTGCGTTACCATCACCCGAGATACGGATCAGATGATACATGGTTTCCAATGTTTCCATTACGCCTGCCTCCTATGGTTAGGGTTAAGGGTAACGTAGTTAACTGCAACCTGTTTAATTTCGTCAGTAGTGGGTCTACGGTTACTTTGAAGGTAGGCATCTGCATCCTTACGGCTTATAAATATCACCTTACCGTTTGGGCAGCTAAAAGCAATTTTACGCTGGGAGGTTAACTTATAAATAGCGGATTTACTTAATCCTGAGTAATCACTAAACTCACTGACCGTGAGCGTTTGCTTGTTGGCGAGGAGCAGCCTTTGTAGTCCTCACGAGTTAAAACTAATTCATTCATTTAATTGATTATCAAATTTTTAAAGGGTGGCGCCCCCCCGATTTGATAATACAATATTAATACATGTCATTACGCCGAGCAATCAACACCGTTAACCAACCGTGAACAAAATAGTTAACGATTTAACAGCTTATTCAATTCGATAATTAAAATTTTAATTGGTTTAGATTTATAAATAGTGGCCCTATCAAGGGAATTTAAATAATTGGAATTTAAAGTTCCACCAGTTGTTTTGTCTTCCAATTTAAAATGTTTCAGAATTTCTTCATAATCCAGTTCTTTATTCAATTTCATCTTATAATAGCCACTTGGCCCATAAGCGTCCCTTTTTAAACTATGTCCTAAAAACAACGTCAATAGTTGCATAATTGTACCATGCCATTTAATTGGATCGGGGGCTTTATGGGCAAAGGGATCAAAGTGAGCTGCAAACTCATCAGGGGTACATTTAATTAGTTTAGCAGTTGTTAAATCATCAAATATTATTGACAATGCTGTTGCACTATTATCGTCATAACCAAGCTGAATATAATCGGGATTTGTTGTATGTTTTGGTAAAAATTCACTTTTGGTAAAATAGCGATTATATGCCTTATCATATTTTAAATACAAAGTTTCGGCGCACTCAAAAATGCTAATTAGGTCTATCTCGATTGCAGTTCTAAATTCGTCCTTGGTGAACTTTTCAGGAGGCTTATGCAATTTATTATAAATTGAAATTGCTTTTTCGTTATCGTTGACGTAAAGCGAGATTGACAAATCAAATTGCTTAACAAAATCCCATTGGTTGGCAAAAGTGTTTTTAATATACTCAATGTAACCCTCATTGGCGGTTAATAAATTGTAGTCTATTTCTCGTTGTAAGCCTCTATTTATAAATCCCCAGTTGGGGTTTTCCCAATTATATATAGATGTATTAAGTAGTAACACTGGCGACTTATGATCTACACCACATAACCAGTCGTTAATCTCATTTTCGGAAATAACAGCATAAGTTAAACCGTTTAAGTGTTTATCCATTTTGGAATGATGCTGGCGTAATCTCTGAAATTGAGTATTAATTTTCTTTGCACAAGCTGTATCGTCCGCATACATCATATAGTAAATATTGGTAATTGATTAACGGCCTCAACTTTTCGTGTATCTACCACCTTTGCATAAATCTGAGTTGTTTTTACGTGGCGGTGTCCCAGTAAATTCATTACTGTGTAAATGCTCACATCATGAGTAAGCATCAGTGTTGCATAGGTATGGCGAGAACAATGAAAAGTGATGTTTTTATTGATCCCTGCCCGCATTACCCACTGCTGCAACTTTAAATTATACCATGCGCTGTATCGTAAACCCTTAAATACCTTTTCATCATCCGCTCCCCGCTCACCCATAAATGTGAGTGCTTGGGAGTTTACAGGTAATACTTCAGCGGCTTTGGTCTTTTTCTGAACAAACCTTAGCTGTGAGCATTGTAAGGCTTCTGAATATTCTACGTTTGCCCACTTTAAGTTATTTACGTCCGACCAGCGCAACCCAGTAGTACAACTAAATAAAAATGCTTGCTTCAACACTTCAACGTCACACTCGGTATATATCAGCTTTTTAAGTTCTTCAACAGTTAAGTACTCACGGTGGGTATCTTCTTCTTTTATGCCTTTTACCCGTTGGGCGATTTTATCGTTGATAATTTTATCATCAAAAGCTTGGTTAAGGGCTGCTTTCACTTTATTAAAATATGATAGCGCAGAGTTACGAGCCAAACGTGTGTTACTTTTGGTTAACCTCGCCTCCAATAAATATTTTTTAAATTTTTCGAGAAAATTAGTGTCAGCTTCCTCAAAAGTCAGACCTTTACCATCAGCAAATTTTAGTAATACCTGATAGGTGCTTTGCCAATTACCATAACTTCCCGTACTTGACCGCCTTTTATCGGTTTGTTGCTTAAAATAATCAAGAAAGCTACCTTGCTTCTTGTAAGTATCGGTAAAACCATACTTCCCATTTTGGTATTCTATCAACCTTGTGGCTCTGATAGCTTCCGCTAACTGTTTCGATGTTTTATTAGCTTCACGCTCTTCCCTGGTAGAAGGTTTATTAAAAATAAACAACTCCAATTTTTCAGTTTTCCTCTTACCATCTATATATGAGTCGAGGATAAGCCGTGATCTGCCGTTTTCTAATTTTCTTTCTCTGATGCTAATGGACATAATTCTTTACGATTTTTATTTCTTGAATGTCCCCATTCATTAAGCGTAAAGAAACCTCAAAAAGGATATACCGAACAACATTTTTTGTCCACTGATGGATACCTACTTTTGTGGCGATTTGTGGCGATTTTGGTTGCCCGTTACAAAAACGTTACAAAAATTTGGTGTTCAACTGCAAACAAAAACCATCAAAGATTAAAAAAGTGGCTTCAACGCTATAAAAAGCCAATATTAGCAAACAAAGGTTAAGTGTTTATTTACCGATACAAAACTTACTAAATATATTTTCCAGCAAGTCGTCTGTGGTAACGGCACCTGTTATTTCGCCGAGGTAGTGCAGGGCTTGTTTTATATCCATTGACAAAAAATCGGATGTTACGGTATCAATACCGTTAAGGACCCTTATCAACGCCTCTTCGGTTTTTTGAAGTGCTTCTAAGTGCCTGATATTGGTCACCAGTGTTTCGTGGCCTGTTAATTGATCTTTTACTGCTGCCGAATATATTTTATGCTTCAGTTCATCAATATGGCGTTTTTCTTTGGCAGATATAATAATGGCTTTTTCGGTATGTGGCAAAGCGGTTAATTGCTCATCGGTCAATAGATCCGCTTTATTAGCTATAATCAGCATGGTAACACCGGGGCGCTGCAGGCTTTCCAAATCGTTATTAAGGTCAGCTATAGATATTTCCAGGGCATCAAAAACGTATAAAAGCAATGCAGACTGGTTGATCTTCTCCATGGTACGCTGCACCCCTATTTGCTCGATAGCATCGGTGGCTTCGCGTATACCCGCAGTATCTATTAGCCTAAAGTTGATGCCTTTTATGTTCAGTACCTCCTCTATGGTATCGCGCGTGGTGCCGGGTATATGGCTTACAATAGCACGTTCCTCATTTAACAAGGCATTTAACAGTGTTGATTTACCTGCATTAGGTCTGCCTGCTATTACTGTATTTACGCCATTTTTTATAGCGTTACCTAATTCAAACGACTGTATTAGACTACCTATAACCCTTGTAATATCATGTGTAAGCTTTTTTAACTGATCGCGGTTGGCAAATTCAACGTCTTCTTCGGCAAAGTCAAGTTCCAGCTCTATAAGCGAAGCAAACTGCACCAGTTGGTCGCGGAGTTGCTGTAACTGATTGCTAAAACCGCCACGTAACTGCTGCAAGGCAACCTGTTGCGATGCCTTAGAATTGGAGGCTATCAAATCGGCTACGGCCTCAGCTTGTGAGAGGTCTAATTGGCCATTGAGGAACGCACGCAGGGTAAATTCACCTGCTTTGGCAGCCCGTGCGCCATTTTTTATAATCAGTTTAATGATAGACTCAATAATATAATTAGAGCCGTGACAGGATATCTCTACCACATTTTCGCGGGTGTATGACCGCGGGGCCACAAATAACGATACCACTACCTCATCTAAAACAAGCTCTCCATCAACTATACTGCCATAATGTAGTGTGTGCGAGGGCTGTTTGGTAAGATCCTTACCTTTAAAGGTTTTTTGGGCAATAGTAATAGCATCAGGGCCTGATAGGCGGATAACCCCTATAGCGCCAACACCGTTAGGGGTAGCCAGGGCTACAATGGTATCTTCAGTTTGTGTCATTAGTACAAAAGTCGCTATTTGGGGGGAATGTTTAGGTCATATTTTTGCAGTTTTATTATCTGCTTTATCCAAATTACCATTCCATATTCTTCGTTATTTTTCGCTTTAATTTCACCCTTATATACAGGGCTTTTCTTTTTTTTGCAAATAATTCCATTTTTTTCGCAAAACGGGCCTTAAATACCACTTTTTGAAAATTATGGGTACATGGTACCATCACCTCATCACATTTACTAACTTCGTGGCATTATGGTAACTTTTTTTGAGGCGGCTTTAGATACAATTTCAGTACATCATGTGGGCAACCAATCGCAGGGCGAAATGTACGCGCTGTCGGGCCAACCTTTGGAGCTAAAGGACGACATTATCCCTACGCTGCTGATGCAGTACTTTTTAAAACCGTTTGAAAAAGTGAGCGAGATATATCACCTGATGCACAGCAGCGGCGACCTTGCCCTTAACGAATTGCATCACTTTGCCACGCAGGTATTTGATGATAAGGCTAAGTTTCACGAAGCATCAGAGCAAATAGCTAAACACTTGTATAAAGTAAGCACCCACCCCAATATAAAGGGCGGCGAACTATATGTAGTATACTTTAACAAAGTACAAATAGAGGGCAACCCGCTGGATGCCATCGGCATATTTAAATCTGAAAACAAGGAAACTTATTTGAAGGTGTACCCCGATAATGGCGGTTTCGCGGTTGATTATGAGCAGGAAGCCATCAACATTAATAAGCTGGATAAAGGCGTGCTCATTTTCAACATCGAAAAGGAGAACGGCTACAAAGTGGTGGTGATTGATAAAGCCACCGGCGGGCAGGATGCGGCGGTATACTGGAAAGATGAATTTTTACAATTAAAAATACGCAACGATAGCTTTAACCAAACCAGTAACACACTGGGCATTTACAAAAACTTTGTAACCCAAAAGCTCGACGATGAGTTTGAAATGAGCAAGGCCGATAAGATAGACCTGCTTAACCGCAGCATGAAGTATTTTAAGGAAAAGGAAACCTTCGACCTGGATGAATTTGCCGAAGAAGTGATCAGTAACCCGGAAGCCATTACCTCGTTTAAAAACTTTAAAAGCCAGTACGAAACCGAATTTGACAGCCCCATTGCCGATACTTTTGAGATATCTGAAAACGCCGTTAAAAAGCAGGCACGGGTATATAAAAGCGTATTAAAGCTGGATAAAAACTTCCACATTTACATACACGGTAATAAGGACCTGATAGAGAAAGGTTTTGACGATGGCAAGGCCATGAATTATTATAAGGTTTATTTTAAGGAAGAAGCGTAGTATAATAATAAAGTGTCATTGCGAGGAGCGACAGCGACGTGGCAATCTTCGACATGCTTAACACCTGCTTTTCTATCAAAGAATGCTTTATTCCATAACAACAATATTTATTTTATAATCAATAAACCTTCCTTATTCCGCCCCGTCATACAGGTATAAATCTTATACCTAAACATCATGAAAAAGTTACTATTCCTTATCCTTTTATCCGTCGTTATTTTTTCGGGCTGCAAATTGCCATCCTACACTATAGGGATGAACGAAACCCAATTTAAATCGCAAAATAAATGGACCGCCAATTTGGTAGAAGCTTCGGCCGAGCGCACCGTTTACCGCATACCCGATACTGCTATGCCCGGGCAGCCTGTAACTTATATGTATTACTATTTTGTAGATGGAAAATTGGTACGTATTGACCAGGGCGAACGCCAGCCAACTGTAATAATAGAGCACGTAGGGAGATAGCCTGCGCTAAGCACCCAAATAAGCCATACGCATAAAGCCAAGCACCTCATCATTCACATCATCCAAACTTAACATCCTAAAATGATGGTTGTATTGGTTTTGGCCCGGCACCTGCGCCACTTTTTGAAAACAAAGGTTATCGGCATATTCCTGTTTAAATGGGAACACCACATGAATAAAGCTTTTGCCCAATTGTGTTATCCAGGCAATGCGTTTATGACTGTTTGATATCCCTATCATGGTTTTTGTAGGCTCTACCGTAATATCGCCTATCAATTTAAACTGTGCAATAAAATAGTTGTACAGCATTAAAGTATGCTCGGTTTTACCTGTTAAAAAGGCTGATAGCTGTTGTTCTTCTCCGGATATCATTGATGGTACAAGATAGGCTAAATTATATATAATTGTCAGTTCGGCCAAAACTTAGTGAATGAATACGAGCCCGGCGACATTCGCAAGAATGCTACTATCATTTTTATAAACCCAACCAATGGCAAAAATTCTGCAGGAACGGTTTTGTTTGATGGTTTCCGTGTGCCCAGTCAAGATTCGGTACAAAACCCGCGATATAATTATAAAGCTTATTACAGCCGGACGGCAGAAACTAACTGTGGTAATTTCGACCGGTTGCCAAAACATGTGCCTGTGATAAGATATGCCGAAGTATTACTTATTCATGCCGAAGCAGCCTTGCAAAATGGCCAAACCGGGGTGGCGCTTAGCGATGTTAACCAAATACGCGCAAGGGCTAAGTTATCTGCACTGGGCAGTATTACATTGCCACAAATATGGCATGAACGGCGTGTTGAATTAGCTATGGAGCAAGATCGCTTTTTTGACCTGGTACGGCAGGATGCTGTGAGACCTGGCAGGGCAGCCGCGGCTTTTGCTGCGCATGGCAAAACATGGAACCCAAATCGTAAGCTGTTCCCCATTCCACAACAGCAAATTGACCTTAGTGGTGGCCGCTTACAACAAAACCCGGGATACTGACCCGGGTTTTGTTGTATTGCAAATAGGGATAACTAACTACAGCAAGTTAGTTTTAGGGTTATTCGTGATGTTGCTTATCCACCGGTTCTTGCATACTGGCCATCATACCGGCTACGTTACGGTCTGGCGTGATAGAGGACATCAGTGTGATCATTTTATTTTTAAAACCAGATACCACCTGGTCGTCGCCATTCATCAATGCCTCATAGCCATCCTTAGCCACTTTTGCAGGGTCAGACATTGAAGATTTGTCCTGAACTACTTTGCTATCCTGCATGTCTGATTTATTGAAAAAGTCGGTATCTGTTGGGCCCGGCAGCAGGGCGGTTACCGTAATATGATTTTCTTTCAATTCTTCGCGTATACCTTCGCTAAAAGATAGTACAAATGCTTTGGTACCGTGGTATACCGACTGCCATGGCCCGGGTGTGCGGCTGGCTATCGATGCAAGGTTAAGTATTTTCCCCTCATTACGCGCCACCATACTCTTTACAAAATGTTTGGTTAAAATTACCGTTGCGCAAATGTTTAAATGTATCATGCTTAATTCGCGCTCCAAATCGGTGTCTTTAAACAAGCCGTATAGGCCCTGGCCTGCATCGTTCACCAATACATCTACATCTATGCCCCGGTTTTGTACATCGTAACATAAAGATTTTGCGGCCTCCATATCAGACAGGTCGCAGGCTATTGGCAACACAGCAACGCCTTCCTGGCTAAGCGTGTCTGCACAGGTTTGCAGTTCGGCCTGGTCACGGGCAACAATAATAAGGTTGTATTTATCTTTTGCAAAAAGCATGGCCAATTCATAGCCAATTCCGCTGGTGGCGCCTGTAATCAGCGCATATTTTCCTTGATTTTCCATAGTTTGATGATTTGTTATCTTCATTTAACAAACCCGCGCAATGTGCAGTTTCGCGACAAATACCCGATTAAAAGGTGTCAAATACGTGTTTTGGAGTATTTACTAACCAAAGTTTAATCAGGCTAAATTACATCAGCAGTATTGTCGGCGTGATTAGAAAAATTGCCGCCGTTTAGTAAGATGTTGCGCAACATATCAATATACTTTTGATTTTCTCCAAGTCGTCTTTCTACAGATGAATGTTCGCCCGGCAACCGTGGAAACCTTTGCAACATACGCTTTTGTTCTTCCATCATTCGCAAAGCCGCCCACATGGTTTCCTCCACTTCTTGCGATTTTAAATGCAGTAGTGTGTCTGCCGTATAAGCGTGCCCGGCGTGGCATCTGTAACTGTGTACCTGGTCTGTATGCTTTACATCCCAAAGCACGCCCCCGCAAGCCGGGCAGGTATAACCGGTTCCGCCGTTAGCCCGCTCCTCCACAGCATCTAATGCAGTTAGTACACGTTCGGCTAAAAATGCTTCATTTAGTACGTCCTCCGGAATGCCGTCTTGTGATTTAGAGGGTTGATAAACAAGACCGGAAAGTATCAGGCCCATTTCTATAGTGCGCGCGGTATAATCTATCGGCATACGGTTGAGTGCGTTCTGCGGCATGTCAGGGAAGGGGGCGTTATAGGGGTCTTGTACAACAGTAATACCACCGCTGCGGGATACTGTAGATAAACCCTCTACACCATCATCGCGCAAGCCGGATAGCAATACCCCGATAACAGCAGAGCCATGATAAGCTGCTGCCGACCGGAATAGCGTATCAATAGAAGGGCGGAAGCTGTTTTCCCGTGGACCTTTCGTAATCAATACAAAGTCTTTGTTTATCATCAGGTGATGATCGGGCGGTGCAAGGTATACCCTGCCGGGATGAATAGGTTCCCTGTCAATTGCGAAAGCACAGGGCAATATACTCGTTTTAGACAGGTGATTTAAAAAGGCTGTACCCATTGTATCACTCGGAAAATGTTGAACGATGAATATAGCCGCAGGCAAGTTTTCGGGGATGTTCTCCAGAATGGGGGGTAAGGTCTCCCAGCCACCTGCCGAAGAGCCTATTACAATGATATGGTGTGTTACTAATGCCATGCGATGTATTATTAAAGTTAACGGACAGTAAGACTATCGTTTACTGCGCTGTAGTGTGTTAATGACAATGCTTTTATCAGTTTTGCTTTATTTAAGGCTGTAATTGTACCTTTTAAAGTAATACTTGCCGTATCTACTTTGGCTATTACCTGGGGGTATTGTGCCAGCAAACTATCAACCTGCAATTTTATGGGTGTTAAGGTGTCTAATTTAACAGGCGCAATATTTACATTATAGTTTACGGCCTTTAAAACATGAATATTTTTGATGGTTTGCTGTATTTTTTTAAAGGCTTTTTCTGATGGGCAATTGCCCGTAAAATTAGCGATGCCATTACTTACGGTATAATGTAAACCGGCAAAGTTAAGGTCTTGCTGTGCCTTTATAGCTATATCAGCCCTAATCTCCTGGTCTGATGTTTGGCAGCCGGCCAGTGCCAGCATTAGTAAAGCGATAGTTATTTTTTTCATAGCGTAGCTGTTAGCTGTTATTAACTTCTTCTACAGCAGTAACCCATTTTTCGTTACCGCAATTAGGGCAGTTATGATAGGGGTGCCCATTACCTTTTTGCGGAAAGCCGCATTGCATACACACCTTTTTTTCCGGATGCTCCACAAAACAATCGCGCAATGGGTCATCCCAGGGAGGGAGTATGGATAAGCCGGGTGTTTGCTTTGGGTTACGCATCAGTGTAAACGATCCGCTGGCTTCCATATAAAAGCGGGAAACCTCACCTAACTGTAATAAGCCCTCAGATCGCATTTGTGCCAATACACGCTCATGCGATAGGCTTACGCGTTTTAACTCTTTCATATTTATAACTCCATCACTAACCAAAGCGCCTACTTTACCCTGTGAATAATTTTCGAAGTTTTCGTTTTGAAAGGCTCTTTTGGCTATGATGCGCTCTGTAGCGATCAGCACAAATGCTATAACTACAGCCGGCATAATTCCTCTATCAGGTGCCATCATCGGTATACCTACCGTTGCAGCCAAAGAAACTAACGCGGCAAGCTCGTTACGGCTAAGTTGCGAAGACATGCGCTTACCCATGCTACGCATAGATACCATTAGTACGAGATATACAAAAATGGCTCTTATCAGCAATTCGATATAAAAGGTGGTCGGTACCTCGCCTACAAGGATGCGCATCCAGTCGGTAATATGTATATCCTGTGCTTGCATATATTTACTATAATTAGAATAAATTATGAATTAGTTACTGCAGTTGTCCACCTATTGGCCCCACAACGGGGGCATGTTTTTACAGATGGTTCATTAGCAACAGCATTTCCGCAATTTGTACATGCTATGTTGCCGGTGTAGTTTAATAATGATAGTGCTTCATTGTCGCCCGGAGGCAGTGTTGGCAGCCCTGGGGCAGGTGTGTGCATTTTAACGGTAGTAAAAACACCGCAGGCCTCTAAATAAACCCGGCGTACATCCCCAAGATTATAAATTCCGCTGCTGCGCAGCTCGGCAAACAATTGCTGGCGCGAGATACGGCAACGGCCCATCTCTTTCAGGTCCAGTACACCATCCTTAACCAGTGTACTTATCCGGCCTTGTGTTAGTTCTTCTATGCCCGCGCTTTTTACGCCTAACCAGCTAAGCCCACGCTGAAAAGCGATTGTGCAGAATAATACAAACATGCTGAGCGTAATGCCACGGTCGGGCACCTGCATAGCAACCGAAACAATTGCCCCAAGTGTAAGCATTACGGCCATTTCCAGAATGGTAAGCTGGCCGCTCATGCGTTTGCCAAGCCAGCGTAATACAAATAGCAGGAATACATATATAATAAGCGTCCTAATGAATACCTCAAGTAAAAATATAGGCGGGGTTTGCCCAAAAAGAATGCGCTGCCAGTCGGCCAGGTGAATTTCATATTTTTTTCATAGCTGTTTTCAAATACAACATAAGTTTATACCTATTGGGTTAGGCAATCTGTAAAACAGGTATATACCACCAGGTAGTAAGTGTTTTATCTCTAAATGGCGTATTTACCCCATAAACCAGCCATAGAGTTTGTTGTTTTAAATTGATGTGTATACCACGCAAAGTGTTGTACACATACATAATTATTTAGTTATGAAACATAAACACCGATATTTTAAAGTAGCACCCGGTGTATGGGGGATGAAGATCCTTTTTGTTAACATTTACATGGTAACATCCAATAACCATTGGGTGCTTATTGATACCGGGTTATTTGGTAGCGAAGGGCGGATATTACGTATGGCTAAAGACTTATTTGATGGCGCTCCGCCAGCTGCAATCCTGCTAACCCACGCACATTTTGACCACAGAGGGACACTGCCTGCATTACTTAAACATTGGGATGTGAAAGTGTTTGCCCATCGCATGGAATTACCTTATTTGACGGGGAAATCGGCTTATCCACCGCCCGATCCAATTGTGGGCGGCGGATTAATGAGTTTGTTTTCATTCCTGTATCCTAAACAACCAATAGATATAAGCACGCATGTACAACCGTTGCCAGACGATGGCAGCATACCTTTTTTAGATGAATGGAAAGCTGTGCCAGTACCCGGCCATGCGCCCGGGCAGGTTGCTTTTTTCAGGGTATCTGACCGGTTGCTGATAGCAGCTGATGCCTTTGTGACCACCCGGCAGGAATCGGCCATAGCTACCTTAAATGCCTTGCCGGTTTTAAGCGGCCCGCCAAAATATTTTACTTACGATTGGGATGCGGCAAAAATATCCGTGATACGCCTGAAAGATCTGTCACCACGCAAGGCTGCTACTGGCCATGGCCCACCTATGTATGGCGATCCTTTACAAACAGGATTAGAGCAGCTTGTTGAAAATTTTGATAAACAGGCCCGACCTAAACACGGACGATATGCGAATGAGCCCGCGCTTACCGATGACAGCGGCGTAGTAAGTATACCATCGGGCAGTATGTTGCCACTTTTTGGGCTATTGACCGGAGCTATAGCTATAGGGCTTTTGGTTATGCTTCAAACAAATAATAAAATTTTATCATGACTACTGGGATAAACAGAAATGACAAATACATAGTGCCTAATGGTGTTTTGGTAATTGTTGGTGGACATGAAGATAAAGGAGGTGGGCCCCAAGATAATATACAGCAAACGCACCATAATAAAGAGATATTAGATGCATTTACAAAGTTGATAAAAAATGAAGATGCAACTATCGAAGTGATAACAACTGCCAGCGCTGAAGGAGTGGAATCTTTTAATGAGTATGACCAGGCTTTTAAGGCTTTAGGTGTAAAGCAAATTGGCCATATCCATCATGATAGGCGTGCAGATGCCTTGGGTGATGACCTAAGCAATCGTATAATGAGGGCGGATGCGGTTTATTTTTCAGGAGGCGATCAATTAAAATTAACATCTATTTATGGCGGTACCAAATTGCTGTTAAATTTAAAGGAGCGTTACATTTACGATGGGTTGATATTAGGTGGGACCAGCGCCGGCGCTATGGCGTTTTCTACACCGATGATATTTGCAGGTAACAAACAGGTTCAACAAATAGCCGGAGAGGTGAGATTGACCACGGGGCTGGAGTTTTTAAAAGATGTATGCATTGATACGCATTTTGTAGATAGGGGGCGCTTTGTGCGTATGGCACAGGTTGTTGCTACAAACCCTACCTGTATTGGAATTGGAATTGAAGAAAATACAGCTATTATTGTAAAAAATGGTGTGGATGCAGAGGTGATTGGCAGTGGCGTTGTAGTTGTGATAGAAGGGTTTAAGATAACCGATTCTAATATTGTGGATTTTGGCTTAAACAAAACTATAGCAATTAGCGATTTAAATGTTCATCTGCTATCAAATGGTGGTAAATACCAAATACCAAGGCATAATCTGCCACATATATAGCATTGGTTTTGTAAATAGATTTAGTGTGATTTGCGTTAGGTAAGCAGCCCGTTGCGCATGGCAAACCTAACCAACGCCAGGGAGTTTCGGCAACCGGTTTTATCAAGCATTGCCTGGCGGTGACCTTCTACTGTCCGGCGGCTTGTAAATAATTTATCAGCCGCTTGCTCATTTGTATAGCCATCTGCAATCAATTCTAACACCTCT
The DNA here is from genome assembly GCA_005938025.2 of Inquilinus sp. KBS0705. Taxonomy (NCBI): domain Bacteria; kingdom Pseudomonadati; phylum Pseudomonadota; class Alphaproteobacteria; order Rhodospirillales; family Rhodospirillaceae; genus Inquilinus; species Inquilinus sp. KBS0705. Next base: position 699,206 of record VCCI02000001.1, read on the forward strand.
AATTCGCGTTTGGAAAAATCAATATCTGTTGTTATTTCCCTGGCGGATTGACGTAACTTAGCTAATGTTCCTGAACGCTTGATCATACGGTCGGCCAGTTCCGAACATATATATGGCTTGCCTAAAGCTGCCTGTTTTAAAGCGAATATAAGCTCCTGGGTATCGGCGGTTTTAAACAGGAAGGTAATAACGCCGTTATCAAACGCTTGTTGAACTATGCTTTCTTCGTCGCGCATTGTTAATAATACCAACGGTAAATTATCAAAATTTTCCTGTACGGCCTGTGCCAGTTGCAAGCCATCCATAACCGGCATACTTACATCGGCAAGTACTACGTTCACATCAAGGCCATTTATCAGTAAATCGAGTGCTTCACGACCATTAGCTGCTTCGCCCATAACCACAAAGTCTTGCTCCAGCAACTGCCTAAGGCCGCAACGTACCACAGGATGATCATCCGCTATGAGTACTTTTATCATCAATGCGTTTATTTATTTGTTTTCCCTTTATTATCCCAATGATCCTTAATAATTTCCCCATTAACGCCTATAACTAAGCGCCGGGCAAAGCGTTCACCTTTAATTTTCCCGTTTTCATCTGCTTGCCCAACGAACAAGAGTATTGGCCTTCCGGCATCATCAGTTTTAAATGCAATATCATACCGCCCCATTTTGCGCTCAATCATGCTATCGGGTTCATACTTCAAGCTCAAGATCTTTTGAATGTCTTTCCCCAGCTTCATGATTTAACCTTTTACTTGGATCGCTCATTATTAAAAATCCGCGTTTTGTCCTTCGTCCGTTTCCGGCGTTTGATTAGTAGGCTCAGGGTTTGAATTTGAGTAAATGCCTTCAGCATCCGGTTCATTTAAGTCATCACCTGCCTGTATCTCATGCAGGTCATCCTGATTCGTTATTTCGTCGGGGTTATCCTCTGTGTTATTATCGTTTCCTTGCTTCAACTCATCTAAAGACAAATTGGTAGTTCCTCCCAATTGATCTTGTTGTTCATTTATATCACCTTGCATATTTAGTGGGTTGTTTTCGTTGATCATAATATTTAACTATTACAGAAGAACAGTTTAAGTTTTTTGTTGTTTTAATTAATATATTTAATTATGATGTTAATATGTTACGATAATAGATTTGCCGAAACGTAGTTGTTAGATATTAAAGAGGGTGTTGTAATTGGTTTAAAGCCATTTTCACACTAAATGAAATAAAAATTGAATGAGTAATTAAAATGTTAAGTTATGTCACCTATTTATTATAACATGAAGCCCACGCTTTCATTGATGATCATTCCCGATACGCTGGCTCATGTGGATGGCCATCCGATAGTAACCCGTACCTACAGCATATTTAGGGATACTGAAACCGGTAACCCCTTATTGGCACGTAGTAAAGAAAGTAGCTTGCACCTTGAAGTTATCAAAGACCCAAACTATTTTGGATATATTACCTTTGAATTACCCGATAGATTATTTAGTTATACACCGAACGAAAAAAATCAATTAAGTGGTGACGAAGTAGAGCAGGTAATAGAATTTTTAAGCCATTTACGGGAAAATCCGACATTATGGACAGTTAGTTAAATAACTTTTATTAGTGTATTAATTTACGGTGGGGCCAAACCCCACCGTAAATAGTTATTTAGCCTTATCCTTTACCTGTTCATCAATTTTTTCGATCTCCTGCAAATGATGTTTTAATGCCGGAAGCGTTTGCTGTGCAAAAGCTTTAACGGCTAGGTCTTTTCCCGTTACCGCGTAATTCTCAAAGGTTTGTACAGTGTTTCTATGGCTAACTACCATTGCATGTACATATAGCCGGTCAAACTCATCCTTAGCATTTTTTAACATAGGGTCGGGCTGAATTCCGCCTGTAGCTGCAGCCGGTAGGTCGTACCCCCTGGATTTTGCCAATTGCAATAATTTACCTTCGGACTGTTGATGATCGCTGACCATCATTTTACCGAAGGCCTTAACATCGGCACGCATTGCTTTTTGCGCCGCAAGCTGGCCTGCATTTGTCTCTTGTAAATTACCTATGCTGACAACTATCAAAAAGTGTTTAGCCGTAGTATCAGGGTCGGGTTGCGGAATTTGCGCTTTTACGGCAATGCCGCTTAACGCCAATAAAATAATAATGATTGCTTTTTTCATTGAATGTATATTAAGGTTGACCCACACCACCGGAAGAACCATAAACCTGGCCAGTAGCAAAACTTGCATCTGCTGCGGCTAATTGCACATATATCGATGCTAATTCGGCTGGTTGGCCGGGCCTGCCAAACATTGTCCAGCTGCCAAACATCTGCTGCTTATCAGGTTGCGCACCGCCGCTTACTTGTAAAGCTGTCCAGATAGGGCCGGGGGCAACGCCATTAACCCGAATGCCTTTAGGGCCTAATTGTTTAGCAAGCGATTTTACATAATTCATGGTGGCGGCTTTGGTTTGCGCATAGGCATACAAATCCGGTGAAGGGTCGTAGGCTTGTTCGGATGTGGTGCCTATAATGGCTGATCCTGGCGGGAGATGTGGCAACGCTTCTTTAATGATCCAAAACGGAGCGTAAATATTTGTCTTCATTGTGGAATCAAACTCTTCGTTTGTTACATCCAGTATCGAGTTTATTGACTGTTGGCGTGCTGCATTACTTACAATAATATCCAGCCCGCCCAAACCACTAATTGCTTTTTGAACCAACTGTTTACAAAAATCTTCGCTACGCAAATCACCAGGTATGGCAATAGCTTTTCTTCCCTCTTTTTGAATCAGTGCGATCACTTCACGTGCGTCGGCTTCTTCGGTAGGGTAATAGTTAATAGCAACATCCGCCCCTTCGCGTGCGTAGGCTATAGCAGCAGCCCTGCCCATGCCCGAGTCGCCACCGGTGATCAATGCTTTACGACCCGCTAACCTGCCCGAACCTTTATAACTGCTTTCACCGCAGTCGGGCACAGGGTCCATTTTGCTTTGTAAACCCGGCCATGGTTGTGGCTGGCTCTTAAAGGGCGGTTTAGGGTATTTAGCTTTTGGGTCCTCAATTTTTGCAGCCTCGTTACTTGCATTAGCGGTTAGCGGCGGTGCCGCAAAAGCCGGCGATACAGCCGCCGCAGCCAGGGTGGCACCCAAGCCAGCTACTACCTGGCGGCGGCTAATTTTGTTTTCTTCGTTCATAGGTATTTTTTATTATTATATTACTATAATTAACTTTAGAGAAATTTATTTGTTTATAAATATGTAAAATAGTATAAAACAGAGTTGTATTAAACTTTGTAGTATGGATATGGCAAATAAAACTGAAGCGATAATTGCCCGGGACGGTGCTCATGTAAGCCCCTGGCAAAATGATATAATTGATAGTACTTCAATAACACCTCCATCAAATAATGTGGTTTACGATGCCCTTATTGTCGGCGGTGGAATAACCGGCATCACAGCCGCGCTGTTATTACAAAAAGGTGGAAAGCAAACCATAGTAGCCGATGCGCATACTATTGGTTTTGGCACTACCGGCGGCACAAGCGCCCACATTAATACTTTTGCAGATACTACATACCTTGAAGCCGAAAGCGCGTTTGGCGAAAAGGGTGCACAGCTTTTTGCAGATGCCATTAATGATGGGTTTAAGCTGATAAAAACTAACGTAGATACTTATAAAATTGATTGCGATTTTGAGGGCAAGCCCGGCTATGTATATGCAGAAAATGAAGACGAGGTAAAAGAGTTGGACAAGATTTACAATGGTGCAATCAAAGTTGGCGTTAGTGTAGAGTATACAGAAAAAGTGCCTACCCCTGTTAAATATTTAAAAGCCCTGGTTTTTGATGGTCAGGCACAATTTCATCCTTTAAAGTATTTGCAAGGCTTAAAAAAAGCATACCTGGAAGCTGGTGGGCTTATACTTGAAAACACATTGGTAGAAAGTGCCCAAAAGAAAAACGACATACATATTATTGAAACCGATACTGTAAGCATTAGTGCTAAAACAGTAATATATGCTACCCATTTACCGCCAAATATTAACCTGTTTAATTTTGAGTGTGCGCCTTATCGTAGCTATGTTATAGCCGTTAAATTAAATAACGACAACTACCCGCAGGCTTTGATCTATGATGTACAGGAGCCGTATCATTATGTAAGATCGCATACTATTAATGGCGAGCAATTGCTATTAGTTGGCGGTAACGACCATAAGACTGGCCATGACAGCCCTGAAAATGCCTTTGCCGAATTGGAAAAATATATAAGGGAGTATTATGATGTGTCATCAGTTGTGTATAAATGGTCGTCACAGTATTATGTGCCGGTAGATGGTCTGCCTTATATTGGGGTGATGCCTTTAGCTGGTGACGGTGTTTATTGTGCTACAGGCTATAACGGCAACGGTATGATGCTGGGTACTATAGCTGGTAAAATATTAAGCGACCTTGTGCGTAAAAGGCCAAATCCATATACCGATATTTTTGATCCGGGCCGTGTTAAACCTATAGATGGTTTCACTGAATTTGTTAAAGAAAATGCCGACGTTGCATACCGTTATGTAGCCGACCGTATCCATATACACGAATCCGATTCGTTAAAAAGCCTGCAGCCCGGCACCGGGAATGTTGTTGAGGTGGATGGCAAAAAAGTAGCGGCCTACAGGAACGAGCAAGGCGAGGTTTTTGCGCTCAGTCCGGTTTGTACCCATGCCGGTTGCATAGTGAAGTGGAACGGAGAAGAAAAAAGTTGGGATTGCCCATGCCATGGCGCACGTTACGATATTCATGGTAATGTGCTCACCGGGCCTACGGTTCGCAGCCTTAGCAGTATTAATTTTGAACAGAGCAAGTAATAGACAGCTTTATGTAGTTGATTAGGGTTTATGGAATGGCATATTGGTTGTTCGGGTTTTTATTATAAACACTGGCGAAATGGGTTTTACCCCGATAAGCTGGCGCAAAATAAGTGGTTTGAGTACTATTGCCAATTTTTTAACACGGTAGAATTAAATAATACCTTTTATCGTTTCCCTGAGTTAACAACATTGCAAGGTTGGTATAATAGGTCACCCGAGAACTTTTTATTTTCTGTTAAGGCGCCAAGGGGTATAACGCATTTTAAGCAATTTCATAATAGTTACGAGTTGATCAACAGCTTTTATACTGTTGTAAGTGAGGGGCTGCAGCAAAAATTGGGTCCGGTATTATTTCAATTGCCTCCACGATTTAGTTATAGTGAGGAACGGTTACAACGTATCATCGATAACCTGAATCCTGCTTTTAATAACGTACTGGAATTTAGGCACGAAACCTGGTGGCGGGAAGATGTTTACCAGGCGCTTGCAGATAAGCAGATAGTTTTTTGTGGAATGAGCCACCCGCAATTACCCGATACCTTAATTATGAATACCCAACAAGTATATTACAGGTTTCATGGTGTGCCTGACCTGTATAAATCAGGGTACAGCACGCTGTTTATGGAAAATATCGTGGAAACAATTCAGTCGGCAAATAATGTTAGTCAGGGGTGGTTTTACTTTAACAATGATGTTGCCTTAGCTGCAATTACCAACGCTCGCGAAATGGAACAACTTACCATTAATGCTTAAGATTATCTATACCTCTTGATTTATAGGTAAAATTATTAATTATAAAACATTTTCTTAACACTGCAAGTTGTTATAGCCGGATCAGGCAACAAAAATGATAGATAAATTATCTCATTCTGATCTGCTTACACGCTGTTTCCAGGTGTTCACCAAACTGTTTGGCCAACTTCAAATCGTTAATAGAGAGGCCAACAGGAATTCATCCTTTTAGCAGCAATATATTATTGATACGATGAATTTTGATAAATTTTACGATAAGGCATACGACTGGTTAATACGTTATGGGCCCCGCTTTGTGATTGGAATGTTAGTATTGTTTATTGGCTTATGGCTTATAAAGATGGTACTAAACAGATCGCACCAGGGTATGCACCGCAAGGAAATGGACCCTACATTAAAGCCGTTCCTGCTTAGCTTAATTGGTGTAGCCCTAAGAGTATTATTAGTGCTGGGCGTAATGCAAATAATGGGCATCCAGATGACATTGTTTACCGCCCTTGTTGGAGCATTTGGTGTAGCCGCCGGCCTGGCATTATCAGGTACGTTGCAAAACTTTGCCAGTGGTATATTAATTATGTTGCTAAAGCCTTTCGTAGTAGGCGATAACATTCTGGCTCAGGGCATGGAAGGCACAGTAGCCTCTATACAAATTTTTTATACAACGGTAACAACATTTGATAACCGCACCGTAATACTACCTAACAGCATGTTATCTAACAGTATGATCATAAACGTTAGCCGCGAGGGTAGCCGCAGATTGGATATTCAGTATAAATTCAAGAACGAAGTGGATATCCAACAAGCAAAGGCGGTTATTTCGCAAACCTTAGATAAAGAGGAGCAGTGCTTAAAAACGCCTAAAAGGCGTATAGGTGTTTCGTTGTTAGAAGCTGATAGTTATACTTTGATAATTAACGTGTGGATAAATGCACACGGCTTTGAAGATACCAGGTTAAAACTTCAGGAAGCACTTCTACAAAGTCTTAAGGACGGGGGCATAAAAATAGGTGGCATGCCGTCATAAAACCTATAAAATGGAACTAAGTATGAATACATCAACAACAGTAACAGCGATGATCGAATCTCCAAAGGGATCAAACCAAAAATTCGATTACGACCCTACTGAAAAACGGTTTAAATTAAATAAGATATTACCTGCGGGAATGGCTTTTCCGTTTGATTTTGGCATGATTCCTGGAACCAAGGGCGAAGACGGCGACCCGTTGGATATTATCGTAATCTCCGAGGCTTCTGCGTTCCCGGGCTGCCTGGTAGATTGCAGGGTAATTGGAGCTTTAAAGGCAGAGCAGACCGAGCGTGACGGCGACACAGTTAGAAACGACCGTTTTATCGGTGTGCCGGAGGTATCGCAATTGTTTTCAAATATTAAGACTATCGAAGAATTGCCACGGGCGATAATTGATCAGCTTGAGGCTTTCTTTAAAAATTATAATGAACAGGCAGGGAAGCAGTTTAAAGTAACGGAGCGGTTAACTGCGCAGCAAGCTGCCCAATTAATACACTAAATGAAAATAAAAACTACCATACTAACTTTAGCTGTAATGGCAATACTGTTAGCCGTCGTATTGATTGGCAGTCGTAAACCTGCAGCAGTACCTTTAACTAAACCGGTAGCGGTTTGTGGCAAAGGCAGCTAATTATGAATTAAATTAATTTGCTATGGATCTATTTTATGAAATTTTTGGTGAAGGAAAAGATCTTAATTCCTTACAAATGAGCAGCCGTGGAGTTGTTATGTTTTTTGTAGCCTTCCTACTTATCCGCATTGCCGGGAGGCGTTCCTTTGGTATAAAAACGCCTATTGATAATATTATAACCATATCGCTTGGGGCTGTTATGAGCCGTGCTATTGTAGGCGCGTCTCCGTTTGTACCGGTAGTTATTTGTTCCCTGGTAATAGTAGTGCTGCACCGGGCATTTGCCTGGCTGGCTGCTAATAACCGCAGGTTCGGTCGCTTTGTGCAGGGTGAAAAAATAATTTTATTTGAACAGGGGAAGTTTATTAAATCAAATTTTGATAAAGGATTGGTCTGCGAGGAAGATATTATGCAGGGCGTTCGAAAATCAGCCCTGACAGAAGATTTGCAAAGCGTAGAAAAGGTATATATAGAAAGAAACGGAGAAATAAGTGTTATCCGTAAAGGTAAATGATCACATTTAGATAGCTTACAGGGCACATTCAAGGGCATGCCAATGATAATTATCGCCAATATGTGTTAAAACATCTATTATTGCTTATCTTGCCTTTTTTTAATATTAAGCTCGAAAATTGTGATGGAAATAGGTATAGATAGTTTCGCTTCGGCAATGTATGGTACCAAAGCAGATAATGCATTAAGCAGCGTTGATGCGATGGCACAATTACTGGAAAGGATCGAATTTGCAGATGAGGCAGGTCTGGATGTTTTTGGCATAGGCGAACATCATAAAAAGGAGTTTTTAGATTCGGCTCCGCATATTATTCTTGCCGCCGCCGCTGCTAAAACCAAGCGGATACGTTTAACCAGTGCGGTTACTGTACTTAGCGCAGCCGACCCTGTAAGGGCATATCAAAATTTTGCAACATTAGATTTGATATCTAAAGGCCGCGCCGAAATGGTGGTAGGCCGCGGATCATCCATAGAGGCTTACCCGCTTTTTGGTTTCGACCTAAACGACTACGACCAGCTTTTTAAAGAAAAGCTTGATCTGTTATTGCAGATACGCGACGAAGAATTTATAACCTGGAAAGGCAAATTTCGCCCGGCATTAAATAACCAACCTGTTTACCCACGGGCTTTGCAGCAAAAGTTGCCTATCTGGTTGGGGGTAGGCGGCACACCCGAGTCGTTTGCAAGGGCCGGCACTTTGGGCTTACCGTTAATGGTAGCCATAATCGGCGGCGAAACACATCGGTTTCGCCCATTAATTGATCTGTACCGAGAGGCCGGGAGAAGGGCCGGATTTACACCAGAGCAGTTAAAGGTTGGCTTACATTCGCCGGGTTACGTGGGTGCTACCAACGATGAAGCTATTGCAGTATATTATCCCGGCTACGCCGAACTGTGGACTAAATTAGGACGCGAACGTGGCTGGCCGCCGGTTACTAAAGCGCAGTTTGATACCTTGATAGCCCCAAGAGGTGTGTTGGTTGTTGGCGGACCGGAGCAAGTTGCCGAAAAGCTAATAAGACATAGCGAAGCACTGGGTGGTGTAGACAGGTTTACGTTTCAAATGGATAACGCAGGGCTAAGCCATGCGCAGCTAATGAAATCTATTGAGCTAATTGGTACGAAGGTTATCCCATTGCTTAAAACGGTCGTTTAGGCGACCTATATCACCTATTTAAAACTGGTTTAGTTTAAACCTTAATACCTCTATCGACTCTTTTTTTCTGGAAATGATAACATACATATAACCTTTATTTATCATCGTGTGCGGATAACCGTATTCGCCGCCTTTCCATAAACCATCTTTTTTTAATTGATAAGTTTGGTTGGCAATAATGTACGAATGGTTAAAGAATTTTCCGTCATCAGCAATTGATAATACCAGCGGGTTGCGGTCGTAATGGTGCAGCGTATCAGGTATGCCAACATAGTAAAAGCGTTTATCGGGCAAACGGCCAAAATGAAATTTACTGTCGTTATCGCTAAAGTTGGTTTGTATAGGCAAGCTCCAGGTTTTGGCGTTGTCATTACTTTCTGTAAGCCAAAGGCGGCCTTTCCAGCCGGCGCCGGTAACCCTTAACAGCATATGTATTATGCCGTCATCTGTTTGGTAAAAGGATCCTTCGCAAAGCGGGGGGAGGCCCAGCTTTTTTGCAGGGCTGTAAAAGGTAGCCGAATTATCCTGGGTGTATAACGAATCAGGATAAAAGCTGCTCATTTTCCAACCGCTAAGCCCGCTTTTGTCATCGGTATATGGGAATGAAAAGTTAACGCTTATCACCAAACGCCCGTTTTTAAGAGCCTGTGGGCCATGATTAGGGATAACCGGTAAATGCATATCAATCGGCTCGCTCCAATGTTCCCCATCGGTGCTATAACGCCCCCAAAGGTGGGTATTGGTGCGGTGCTTCTCATATTCGCCATAATAGGCTACCAATGTATCATTATGCTGGTAAAGGCCGGCAGCAGTTAACACGGTTAGTGTATCGCGCACTTTAGACGGGCTTGCCAATACCGCGGGTACGGACCAGTTGGTAAAGTTTTTTGATACCGAAAACAATATGCGCTGGCCCGGCGAGTCTTCATCTATTAACCCGTTCGACCAAATAGCCACCATCTTATTTTTAAAGCAGATAATAGAGGGATGATGATTATACAACCACTGATGCTCCGGCGAGTAGATCATGCTCCGCTCGATAGCTAACTTGGGCAACCCAGCCTCAGTAGTATAATTGTTATGTATAGCGCTTGTTTGTGCGTTTGAAGTATAGCACAACAGCATAATAATGACCGATAATAGGGCTGATGCGATAGTTTTAATATTCATGGTATTTGTAATTATTTATCCCACCATACCCTGGCTTTGGGGTTAAAATCATTTAATCCGCCGTAGGCAGTAAGCGCCTGAGTTACATTGGTGTTATTAAGGGTAAACTCTGCGTCGGGGTAGGGAAGTTTACGTGGTATAACACCGTGCGAACTGCTTGGGCCGGTTATGGTATTAGGGTTAGGTGTTAATTTAGGATAGCCTGTGCGCCTCCAATTAGCGTATACTTCATCGGCATCAAATATAAAACCGGCTATCCAAAATTCGGTATTAATGCGCTCTATCGAACCTTCGGTAGTAGGGTTAGCAGGGTTAACCAATGGATTTTTTGCCAAATACGCGCTTATTTGCGCGTTGCTTATAGTAGGTGCAGTGGGTAATAAAGTAAACGATTGCATATGCGCTGTTACACCTGCCTGGTAATGGTCGTTAGCGTTACCTGTAATGTAGCCACGTAATATGGCTTCCGCTAATAAAAACTCCACTTCGGCATACTGGAAATCAAAGAATACAGCGTCTTTTGGCTGGTATACTACGTAGTTTACACGTGTATTTGGTGCGGGGGAGTTGGCTTTAAAACTGTAACCAATAAATTTAGCCGTATCTGTAGAGGTGACCACGCCCCCTAAAAAAGCCTCTTTATCGTAAACGGCACCATAAATGTTTAAACGCGGGTCGCCGCTTTTTCTCATTTGATCTATCAGTGTTTGGTGCAGGAAAAAGTGCTGATCGCCAAGGCTGAATGAAAAGCCGTTAGCTACACTGGTGTTGTGTTTTAACACGGGCATATCCATGTTTGAAACCATTACGCCATCGCTGTAGGCTTCTTTAACTAAAGCGGATGCTTGTACGGGGTCTACTTTAATTAACCGCATACCTATGCGTAATAATAGTGATGAAGCCAGCTTTTTCCATTGCGCAGCGCTACCGCCGTAAAATTGATCGCCCTGCACTATTACAGATGGGTTATTATTAAGTAACTCTATTGACGCTCTTAACTCTTTTACCAGATCGGTATAAATGGCTTGCTGCTTATCGTATATAGGGGTGAAAACACCTGCTGATAATGCCTTGCCTGCCTGGCTATAGGGGATGTCGCCATACATATCAGTTAATTTTTGATAGATAAATACCCGCCATATCCTGGCTGCTGCATAGGTGGTGGGCATATCTGTTTTATTTTTTAAAATAGGCACAATGTATTCCAGATTTTGCAAAACCGGGATGTAGAAGTTGTTCCAATACCTGCTTGATACCCCGTCGGACAAGGAGTAGGTTGTACCCGACCAGAAATCAGAATAGCCATATTGCATAAAGGCATGGCAATAATTGGTGCGGGTTTCTACATCAACCGCCGATGTTTTTACCAGTGCATCTGATAACATGTAAGCTGGTTGTGCAGTGGTGACCCCATCAGGATTAAGGTTGTATTTGGCAAAATCTTTAGTGCACGCAACCTGTAAAAAAGCTATTAATAAAAAAGCTAAGCAGTTTTTAAAGTTTTTCATCACTGTACCCATATTAAAAACTAACATTTAAATTAAAACCATAAGTCCGGCTAACGGGCAATCCACCTGTATCGTATCCAAAACCATTGCCAATACTATCAGACGCTTCAGGGTCAAATATGGGTAGATCTTTACGGATGTAAAAAAGGTTACGGCCAATGAGCGATAATGTAGCGCTTTTAACAGGCGAGTTGCCAAGCAACTTTTTAGGTAGCGTATATGAAAAGGTAATTTGCCTGAATTTAATAAACGTGCGGCTAAATACCGACATTTCATCGGTATAATAAGCCAATGTACCACCAGCGTTGTATTGCTGGTATGGGCTGTATGGTAAGGTGTTGTTCACATAATTTGGTGCTGCATCGGTGCCAATATTTACCTGCCCCTGTGGTATATACTTACCATCGCGCCCCTGTAAGGTCCATTTTGTATTGCCAAAAAATGATGCCCATCGTGCACCATCCTCGTATACCTTGCCGCCAAATTGCCCGTCGATAACTACACTCAGCCTAAAATTTTTGTATTTAAAGGTATTGGTTATTCCGCCAGACCAGTCGGGGTTGGCACTGCCCAGGTAAACCTCGTTATTAACTAAAAGCGAACCGTTTGATGCACGCAGTGCATTGCCGTTTGCATCGTAACTTAAAGCGCCTTTATCAACTACTACCGCGTTATTTATACCACTGCCATCGGCACTAATGGCTTTATACAATAGTTGCCCATTTGCATCCCTGCGTTCGGGCGTACCGAATATAGACCCAAGCGGATAGCCTGCTTTAGCTTTTATATTGTAATAAAAGGCTACGCCATTAGTTTGCAAAGCATTGTTAAGTTGGGTAACCATATTTTTGTTCTTAGCATAATTTACGCTAATATCCCAGGCGAAGTCATCAGCCCTTAAGGCTGTGCCGGTTACCAGTAACTCAATACCCTTATTGGTCATGGCCCCGGCATTTTGATAGGTTGAAACGAAGCCCGTTGCTATTGGGAGGGTAATTGGCAACAAAAAGTTTTTCGATGTTTTATTGTACCAGGCAAAGTCAATAAAAAGGCGGTCTTTAAGCAATTTTAATTCTGTTCCAATTTCTGTTTCGGTGGTGGTTTCGGGCCTTAAGGATAGAGGGGGTAAAGATGCATTGCTAATTTCCTGCCCGGGTATACCGTTAACCGTTGGTGTGAATTTAAAGGTAAGATCTGTTTGATTGGGATTGGGGTTACTGCCTGTTTGGCCAACCGCAAGCCTTAACTTACCTGAAGAAAGTATAGCTGGGTCTGTTTTTATAGCATCAGTAAAAACAAAGCTCAAATTAGCCGATGGATAAAAAATATGATTGACAAAGCCCGGCTTTGAGGATGTTAAAGCCGAGTACCAATCGTTACGGGCAGTAACCTCTAAAAAAAGATAATTTTTATAGCCTATTTGTGTTTCGGCAAATAGCGAGTTTGTTTTAGACCGGGGTATAGACACCTGGACAGGTTGACCGACGGTAACATTACCAAGATTGATCAAATTAGGGTCGGCAAGGTCATATCCAATAAGAGATAAGGAGTTAAAAGTGGCTTTTTGAAATTCGGTTCCTGCAAAGGCGCTTACGCTAAAATTTGTAAAATTCCTATCGTAATTTAATATCGCCCGTACATCGCTTCGCTGTTGTTTAATGGTGGTGTTGTATATGGCACCACTGCCGTTTTTATTGTTGGGATAATTTACAAATAAGCCGTCGGTAACCACATAATCAATGCCTGATGTTAGCGTAGCATGCAAGTGATCGGTAATATCATACATCAAATTCGCCGAAGCTAAACCCCTGTTTTGCGTTTGGTTGTTAAGCACTTTTTGATTTTGAATATAGGGGTTAGTATAGGTGTACAAGTAATTACCATTCATATCTTTTTTATCCAAAAAAGATATATCGGTAGTGTTATCTGATCGTATGAAGTATTTGGCAAACGATCCGCGATCATCACCCCTTAGCAACGGTGCGTTTAATCGTATGGTACGCGACAGGTCGACTTTCATATCGGCATGCAGTTTTTTACCAAAATCCTGCAAAAATCTAAATACGCTATTGTAACGTTCGTACCCTGTAACAATATTAGGCGCGTTGTTTTTTGTTTGCGATACCGATACCCTGAAGCTATTGTTATCGGTTGTTTTTGTAAAAGCAAGTGTATTTGTTGTGCTAAAGCCTGTTCTAAAAAACTTGTCAAAGCGTTCTTTAGCTGTTTGTGGTTTGTAAAGGCTAACGGAACCATCAGCACCCAAGGCAGATTGGCCTGCAAATGGCACCCCCCATGATAACCCGGTTAAAAAATTACTATTGCTAATATTGTCTGCCGCAGTATATAGCGCGCCGTTGTTGCCCCGGCCATATTCGTATTGCAGATCTTGGTAGGGTACCATTTTTTCCAGTGCGGTATTAGTATTAAAAGTTATACCAACGCCGGGGCTTTTTAAGGCCTTTTTTGTAGTGATTAAAATTACGCCTGCCTGCGCGCTACCCCCATACAAAGCCGCTGCCGAAGCACCCTTAAGTATACTTATCGATTCTATATCATCGGGGTTAATAGACGATAGGCCATCACCAGGGTCGGTGCCACCATATATTTTCAGGTTGTCGTCGGTGTTTTCTTTTGTGCTGCTGTTTATGGGTATACCATCAATCACATAAAGTGGTTGATTTGAACCCGAAAATGAAGAATAGCCACGAAGAATAACCCTTGACGAGCCACCGGCCCCATTAGGCGGCGATTGTACGGTTAGGCCGGCTACCTTACCTGCTAAAGCGTTTATAAAGGTAGCTTCGCGAGTTTCAGCAACTTCGTTGCCATTTAATTGCGCCACAGCATAGCCAAGTCTTCTTTCTTCCTTTTTTAACCCGAGGGCCGTAACCACAACCTCTGTTAACGCATTGCCGGCAGGTGACAACTTTATATCAATGTTCGAGCTGCCGTTTACGGTTACCTCCTGGGTGTTGTAGCCAATATAGCTAATAACCAGCACCGCACTATCGGGCGCATCTATCATAAAATCGCCGTTAGCATCGGTTAATGTAGTGTACGATGTTTGTTTGATTTGAATAGTGGCAGCGGGCAGGGGTACATTGTTTTCGTCGGTTACCTCGCCTGTAATACGGCCTGTAAACACCTGGTCGCCAATCGGCACAATAACGATCAGATTGTTGGCTAATTCGTTATAAGTAAAGCCGGTATTTATAAATATTTTATCTAAAACGTTTAGTACTTCCTCGTTCTTTACAGTAATGGTTACCTTTTTATCGGCGGGTATTTTACGTTCGCTGTATACAAAATGGTAATTGCTTTGCTTTTCAATTGCTGTTAATGCCTTCTTAAAATCAACCGATCTTAAATTTAAGGATATCCTTGTTTGTGCATTGCTTACACCAATAGCCAAAATATTAAATACTACTATTAATATAAATCTTGATCGCATTATCAATAAGGTATTAAACAATAGCTTTTTATATGGGTTGCGTATATAAAATTAGTGTTTTATATTATGTTATTTTTTTAATGCTTGTAAGCAATATCACTTAATAAATTGTTCTAACTATATAATGATGAGTTTACTATAATTTTTTTTTGATTTAAGGGATTTGAATTCATCAGGTTAGATTTAGTTAGAGCCGGGGAGGAGTCCCCGGCTTTTTTATAACCCGATAATTTGTTATTCCAACAATGCTTGTTACAGCGTTTATTTAATAACGAATTTTTGTAAAATGGCCTCATCTGCCGAGTTGCTTCCAACTTTTATAGCGTAAGTGCCGGGATATAACCTGAACTTGTGTTTTACAGCATCCCATTTTTGTAATTCGCTAACAGGGATATTCAATACAACCGTTTTGCTTTCGCCGGGGCTTAGTGATACCTTCTTGAAATTCTTTAGCTCTTGTGCCGGCAGGTTTTTATTATCAGGGTAAACAATATAAGCCTGCGCGGTTTCAATACCTGGTGCTTTGCCGGTATTGGTAACATTAAAGGTTACAGCAATGCTTTCATTAGCTTTATACGCTTTATTTACAGCGCCGCCGGCCTCATATTTAAACGTGGTATAATTTAGCCCATAGCCAAACGGATATTGTACTTTCCCTTTAAAATACCTGTAAGTGCGATTTTGCATGCTGTAGTTATCAAAGGCGGGCAAATCGTTTACTGAGTTATAAAAGGTTAAAGGCAACCTGCCCGATGGGGCAACCTTGCCAAATATAAGGTCGGCCAACGCGTTGCCACCCTGCTCGCCGGGATACCATGCTAATATCACCGCATCGGCATAGGGGGTAATAGCGGCAATATCAACATCGCTGCCGGCGGTTACCACAGCAATAACAGGCTTATTTTTAACATCTTTACGTAAAGCTTTCATAAAAGCAATGTGGCTTGCGGGTAAGCTCAAGGTTTTTTTGTCACCGCCAGATGGGGATAGAAATGCATCACCGGCCTCGCCTTCGTTTACCGGTGTAAGGCCTATTACAGCAATAGTTATGTCTGCGTTTCCTGCTGCCCAGGTGCCGCCAAAGTGGGTAGTATCATTTTCTCCGGCACCTAAATCATACTCAACGCGGGTACTTTTATCAACCGCTGACGTAATGCCTTCAACAAAGTTTACCATGTTCGAGCTTACACCATGGTAACTGCCTACTAATGCATCTAAAGAAGCCGCATTGGGGCCAACAACCATTATACTGTTATATTGATTTGTTTTTAATGGCAACAGGTTGTTTTTGTTCTCCAGCAGTACCATGCTTTGCTGTGCTGCTTCCCTGGTAAGGTTGGTATGATAAGCATTATGTATACTATCGGCCCCGAAAGTATAGTAGGGGGAAAGCTTAGGGTCATCATAAAAGCCGAGCTTAATTTGTGTAAGCAGCACAGGTGTTAAGGCAGCGTCTACATCTTTATCGGTAAGTAGCTTTTGCTTTACGGCTTCAACAACATCGGTTTCTAATACGCTGGAGCAATCCAGGTTAATGCCCGCTTTTATTGCCGCGGCAGCGGCTTCGGTACGGGTTTTAATGTATTTGTGCGTGGTGTAAACATCGTCTAAAGCGCCGCAATCGGTAACTATGTAACCTGTAAAGCCCCATTCTTTCCTTAAAATGTTTTGCAGCAGGTTACCGTTAACCGAGTTTGGTATGCCATCAACGCTGTTATAAGCGGTCATTACGCTTGAAACCCCACCTTTAACTAATTTATGAAAGGCGTACAGGTAGGTATTACGCAGATCCTGCTCGCTTACTACAGCGTTAAAATAATCGCGGTTATACTCGGGGCCGCTGTGCGCCACAAAATGCTTGGCTGTGGCCGATATTTTATAATGCCCCAAAATATCTCCTTGCATCCCCTCTACATACGATAGCCCTATACGGCTGGTTAAAAAGGGGTCCTCACCATACGTTTCCTGCCCTCGGCCCCAGCGCGGGTCGCGGAAGATGTTAATATTCGGCGACCAGTAAGTAAGCCCAACATATTGGCCATGGTTATTTTTTGCGATAGCCAGGTTGTACTTTGCACGCGCCTCTGTAGATATCACATCTCCAATTTGCTTTACAAGCCCCGGGTTAAAAGTAGCCGCCAAAGCTATAGCCTGCGGAAAAACAGTTGCTTCGCCCGCGCGTGCAACGCCGTGCAGGCCCTCGTTCCACCAGTTGTAGGCGGGTATGTTTAAGCGTTCAATTGGTTTATTTCGGTAGCCAAGCAGTAATGCTTTTTCGGTAAGGGTTAGTTTACTTAAAAGATCTTTAACCCTTTCACCATCTTTTAATTGCGGATTCAGGTAAGCCTGTGTTTGTTGTGCCCGGCCCGTATTGGTATAACCCGCTAACAAAACAAAAGATAGTAAACTGTATAAAAGTATTTTCATTGATGGGGTTTGTTTTATAAAAGCGTCACTTAAACAGTAAACTCATTTCGAATTTACAGTTATTATGCGCTTGTAAAATATCTTATATACAAATAAACTAATTAGCAGCTGCTTAAAACTCAACGTTTTTATCATAGTATTAAGTGATATTGGAAAAGATTTAAAGAAAATTTAAAAAGTTCCGATTTTTTAGCGTAATTAGTTATTAATGAAACCACAGTTACTAAAGTTATCACAAAACGTAATACATTCCTTTAGTGCACGCCGGGATATAATGCCCAATATCAATAACCGTTGGCATTATCACCCCGAATTAGAGCTGGTTTATTTTAAAAAGGGCTACGGCGAACAATTTGTTGGCGATAACATCAGCACTTTTACTAATGGCGATATTGTATTAATAGGCGCTAACCTGCCGCATTACTGGAAATTTGATGAAAGTTTTTTTAACAAAGAAGAAGGTATAACTGCCGACATCAGCGTGGTACATTTCGACCAGCATTTTTGGGGCGAAGCGTTCATCAACTTACCCGAAAATATTAATATTAAAAACGTGCTGGAATTGGCCAAACGAGGTATTAAAATTACCGACGCCAATCATCAGCAAATAGGCGGGCTGATTGAAAAAATACTGTCTGCAGAGGGCACCCGCAAAATTATCTTACTTATTGAAGCACTACTGGCAATTGGCGAATGTAACCAGGTTACAGAATTGGCTTCTATAGGCTTTAGCCATAATTTTCAGGAGCCTGAAGGTAACCGTATACAGGATATTTATAATTACTCTATCTCTAACTTTAAAAATAAGATAACATTAGATGAGATAGCAGCAGTAGCCAATATCAGCCCTAAATCTTTTTGCAAGTACTTTAAATCGCGAAGCCGTAAAACCTATTCGCGTTTTATTAACGAAATAAGGGTTGGCCATGCCTGTAAGCTGTTAATTGAGGATAAGCTGCATGTTAAAGAGATTTGTTACGAAAGCGGTTTTTACAATTTTGCCAGCTTCCATAAATACTTTAAACATATTACGGGTAAAAGCCCGCTGAGCTATCAAAAGACGTTTAAAGACTATTAGAGAAGATCCTAATAGATATAAACCGTTGATTTGGATATTTTATAATTGAATTTTTCTATCCGTTTTAATGCTTCTAATGCTTGTACAACGGTATCGTTTTCAAAAACACCTGTAAAACTATATTGCTTTGCAGCTTGGTTCTTAAACTCGATGTTTACGCCATACCATCTTTCCATTTTTACGGCCAGCACTTCAAAAGTATCGTTATTAAAAAAGAAACGGTTATTTAACCAGGCGGTCTCTGATACTGTACTATCGTTTTGATGCAAATAGGTAAGGGTAGTTAAAACATATTGGCTATCGGCCAGGCTACCGGCAGGTGCTTGTTTTATATTGGCGCTTTGTTTTGCAGTGCTGCTATTTTTAACAATTAACTTTTCGTTAGGCTTTAAAATAATACGGTCAGATGGCCTGTCGTTAAGCGTTACCTCTATAGCGCCCCTTATCAGGGTAGTTTCGCTTTCAGGTTCGTTCGGGTACGATTTTACGTTAAAAGCGGTACCTAAAACCTTTACGTTCATTTTAGCAGTATGTATAATAAAAGGGTGTGCATGGTCCTTTTTTACATCAAAATAAGCTTCGCCGGTTAAAGTTACCTCCCGTGTTGCGCCATCAAACTTAGCAGGGTATTTAAGCGTAGTATGCGAGTTTAGGGTAACCTTAGTACCATCGGTAAGTATAAGCACCGATTTTGCTCCGTTAATGGTTGTTTGCTGCTGCCAGTTATTTGCTGATAGGTCCTGATTCTGTTTACTTGTAAAGCGGTAAATAAAATACGAGAACGAGGTGACAAGTAATAAGCCGGCAGCTATGCGCCAAAAATAGAGTTGTTTTGTTGAACGGGCAGGGCTAATAAAAGGTAGTGCAGCATCGCTATCGGAGTCATCCAGCTTGCTTATTTTGTCTTTTATTTTTTGGAAGGCGATGGCATCATCAGTGTATTCATCGTCTTTATGATCCCAATACATACACAGTGCATCATATTGATGCTTGTAATCAACATTGTTGCTAATGGCATTTTTTAGTTCCGCACTTTCATTCTGACTGATATCACCGGAAAGATGTTTAGTAACCAGTTCAATAAATTTGTCGTTGCCCATCTCTCTGTTAATACTCCTGCTTTATAGTAAGGACAATATTTATATGAAAATACCTACAAGCCTTTAAAAAAAATATATAGCAACGCGCGGTGGCTGGCTATTATAATTGGTTAATAATTTACGTTGACTAATTTAAGATCTGATCTTTAGAAAATCAGCTATTATTTTATCAATTGGTAATACTAATTAAACACAATTGAAGCTAAAATCAAAATAAAACTTAAAGTATTGATTATAAAGTAGTAGAATGTAATTCAAAAAAGAATTTAGTTTGCTCTGTAGGCAATACATTGGCTATAATTGTCATTAAGGCGGTACCGCCTGTTATCATTGGGCATATAAAGCCGGGCGCTTTATTTAAATATATATTTTACGATCTACATCATATAGCATGATCAAAACTACTATCAAAATATTCAAGTCTTTTTCTATCCTGGCTGCAATCGCCCAAATCATCAGCACATCAGTGCAGGCACAAACCACTTATGAGCTAAATAGTGGTTGGAAATGCGCGCCTATAGCTAATGTAAAGGAAAGCAGCAGCCAGGTATCAAACAGTGCCTTTAGCACCACAAACTGGATGGATGCGGTAGTGCCTGGTACGGTGTTAACCAGCCTTGTGGCCCAAAACAAGTTTCCCGATCCGTTTTACGGCATGAATAACGAGCAGATACCCGATATTTATAAAACCGGAAGCGATTATTATACCTATTGGTTCACAACAAATTTTAAACAAGCCATCCCTGGGGATGGCAAGCAGGTTTACATCAACTTTAGGGGTGTAAACTACAGCTATAATGTATTTTTAAACGGGCATAAGCTAAATGCCGAACTTTGCACAGGCATGTTTTTCCGCCGGTCCTTTAATATAACAAACTGGCTGGCTAAAAATGGTAATAACCGGCTTGCAGTAATTGTTTACCCGCCAACTGTAGTAGGTAACCCCAATGGCGGGCAGGGTGGCGATGGTACTATAGCCAAAAACGTAGGCCTGCAATATACCGCGGGATGGGACTGGATACAACCCGTGCGCGACAGAAATACCGGTATATGGGATAAAGTAACTATACAAACAACCGGCGCGGTACGTATTACAAACCCGCAAGTGGTTACGCTGGTGCCGGGTATTCGCCAACCCGAGGGGCTGCAACAGCCAGCTACGATACAGGTATCGGCCGAGTTGCAAAATGCAACGGCATCACCGGTTGCGGGTGTGTTGCAATACATGCTTGATGGTAAAAAGATTTTTAAAAACGTTACCCTAAAACCAAACTCAACTACCGAGGTTAAACTGGACGATTACAGCCTGAAAAACCCTAAACTTTGGTGGCCCAATGGCTACGGGCCGCAAAACTTGTATAAGTTAAACATGCAATTTTTAGCCGGCGACAAAATATCAGACCAGCAAGATGTATCCGTAGGGGTAAGGCAGATAACAACAGAGTGGAATACCCGCACAGAAAGCAGACAAATAAACGTTAACGGGCAAAAAATATTTATTAAAGGCGGTAACTGGATCATATCTGACGAGATGCTGCGCTTTTCAAATGCGCGCTACAATGCCGAAGTAAGATTTCACCGCGACATGAACCTTAATTTAATAAGGGTTTGGGGTGGCGCATTAATAGAGCGCCCGGAATTTTACGAAGCCTGCGATAAATACGGCATGCTTGTTTTTCAGGATATGTGGGGATCGGGCGATTGTAATGGCCGGTGGTTAGACCCCATGAAACTGGAAGACCAATGGACCCGCCGCAAGTACCCGGATGACCATCAATTGTACATAGCATCTATAAAAGACCAGGTTAAAATGGTGCGTAATTATGCATCATTAGCCATTTGGTGCGGCGGTAACGAAATTACCCCACCCGAAGATATCCTTATCGCTTTAAAAGATTCGGTAATGCCTAAGCTGGATAATACCCGCTGGTTTATAGAATATTCTAACTCCGAAAACATGTCGCGCAATGTGCAGGGAGGCAATGGCGATGGGCCTTATGGTATACAGCCGCTATCCGTTTTTTGGAATGACCGTACTTTCCCATTTAATTCAGAAGTAGGCTCGGTGGGCGTAAGTGATTACGAATCGCTAAAAAGATTCATCCCTCAGCAAAATATGGTAGTGCCGGTTTTTGATGAAACTACCGGTAAAACTAAAGCCGACCCGGTTTGGGATTATCATAAATATATAGGGTACGATGCTTCAATAAATAAATATGGCAAAGCTAAAGATGTTGAGGATTTTGCCAATAAAGCGCAACTGGTAAACTACGACCAATACCGCGCGCTGATGGAAGGTTTTAGCTCGCACATGTGGGATTGGTACACCGGCACCATAATCTGGAAAACACAAAACCCGTGGACTGCTATGCGCGGGCAGATGTATGATTACTACCTTGACCCTAACGCCTGCTTGTATGGCTTGCACAACGGCAGCGAACCACTGCATATTATGTATAACCCTATAGATGGTATGGTAATGGTGGCCAACAATACCTTTAAACCAAAAACAAACATGATGCTGGTTGCCAAAACCTACGATATGGAAGGCAAAGAGCATTTAATTACACAAGTTTTTGTTGATGTAACAGCAACAACCACAAAAAGATATTTATCGATTAAAAAGGATATTGACGCCGTAGCTAAGGATAAAGGTGCTTTTGTGGTGCTTGAGCTTTTAGATGAGAGCAAGAAGTTGGTAAGCCAAAATATTTATTGGGTAGCTGATGAAAACGGTAACTACTCGGGTTTGCAAAAAATGGATAAAGCCGGGTTAAAGGTTAAAGCTGTTGATGCCGGCAACGGTAAAATTGAAGTAACGCTTACCAATAGCAATAATGGGCCGCTTGCATTTTTTAACCGCCTGTCGGTAGTTGATCCTGCTACGCAAAAGCGCATATTACCCGCCTTTTACAGCGATAACTATGTATCTGTTTTGCCCGGCGAAGAAAAGAAGGTTTCAATAGAATATACACCTGTAAAAGGTGCGGTTAAACCCGTGGTGAGCATACAAGGATGGAATGTAGCCGAAACACAAGTCAGTATAGGTACTAAATAATTTATTTACCGGGTTTGCAAAGTTGGTTTTGTAACAGGATAAGGCCATACTTTGCATTTCGCCATTGTTCGTCTAAAGATGGAGGAACAGCTCCGGGCGATTGTGCAAAGTTGCCTAACACAATATCCATGTCTCCATCGCCGTCAACATCGGCCTTAATCATTGTTAGCGATTTAACAGGCAGATCGCCGGATAATGTGCAGGACTTAAACTGGTAGGTTTTGCTATCGGTATTTTCAAGGTATATAAACGATTCGTTAAGCAATTTGCCAAAGTCGGGGAAGAAGGCCGAGGTTGCAAAATCAATATCGCCATCATTATCAAAATCTTCGGCCAATACGCGTGTAACACCGAATATGGGGTAAAAGAATTGTTCTTTAAAAACATCTTTACCCTGGTTAATTTGCAGCCTTATGCCATGGTAGGGTTTTAATATGTTCGAATAATCGGCGTTGTCGCCATGTACGGTAACAATATCGGTTAAGCCGTCGTGGTTGTAATCGGTTAAAACCATATCTGTGGTGCCATAATTGGGCGGGAAACGCAAAACCCTTTTAGCTTTAAATTTAAGGTTGTCTTTTTGGTATAGTATATAAACACTCTCATCACCCTGCGAAAACATGGTTATAATGTCTTTTTTCCCATCGCCATCCATATCTTTTATATAGCATTTAATGGCCCCGGCTAATGGTAACAATACGTCTTCGTTGTATTTAGCATTGGCATTAGCTTTTTTAAACAGCGACAGCGACCCTGTTTTATTGCCAAAATTGCATACCACTATTTCGGGTATACCATCGCCATTTAAATCATTAATAAGGCTATGTACCGGTCTGTGTAAATTCGTCAGCAGCGGTGTTTCGCCGGTATTGTTTAGCTGCGCGTAGGCACCGGTACTTAGCTCGGTAGGGTATAGTTTACCAATTTCTGTTAAATAGGTGTTATTATTAAAA
Organism: Inquilinus sp. KBS0705; assembly: GCA_005938025.2. Taxonomy (NCBI): domain Bacteria; kingdom Pseudomonadati; phylum Pseudomonadota; class Alphaproteobacteria; order Rhodospirillales; family Rhodospirillaceae; genus Inquilinus; species Inquilinus sp. KBS0705. Next base: position 722,879 of record VCCI02000001.1, read on the forward strand.
AAGTTGAAATCAACCGCCGGGCTGGCTACGGTATAAGTTTTGGTTATTCCTTTATCGTATTGCCAATTGCTGACCTTTTTGTTAAAATCGCCTATCCATAGGGTTTTGGTTTGCCTGTTAAATTTTAACCCCGTTATTAATGATGGCGACTGATCGTCTATTTGTATATTTTGGCGCTTAAATAAAGTAAGCGGACTGTTACGGGTAAGTCGCTTTTCATCATAGGCAAGGCTATCGGGTGCGCTGTCAACTATGTAAGCTTCTAATTTACCCCAATCCTCTTTGCTGATAGTTGGGTTATCGGGGATGATATGTTTTTTATTAACTATAGTTCTTTCTTCATCCGATAACCCTCTAAGAGGATCATAATTGGGATAGATAATGCCCATGCGGCTGGCCATAATTGGCAGCACATGGTTTTGCCATACCTGTTTGGTTAAACTTTGCGGATCGGGCTGCATGTGGCACTGGTTACAGTATCTTAAGAATAAGACGTGCCCCTCATCGGTTGCCACACCTTTAGTGGTTTTTGGGGTAAATGAGTTAAGGCTAACAATTAGCGTAAGCGAAAAACAGGCCACTAAAATACCACCCCTTGTTTTCATAAAATCTACTATACATATAACTACGTGTTAACAGGAGATTTAGATGCTTGTTGGCAAAAATAAATAGGAGGGGTGATCGGGCCGTTTAGTAAGGCTCGGTAGGGTTGGCACCCTATCAAAATTGTTTCACGTTTCGGCTTTTAGGCAATGGGCTGTCCGGGTGGACACCTGCGGACTTAAAAAAAACTTTTTTTATTGGGATATTATTTTATATTAGTGGGTAAGGGGTAACAAAAAAAAACGAAAATTCTCCGCATGACCAACAAAAAAACGCAATAATTTATAGCCAATATTGCAAAGGAAACAGCCTATACGTGCTGCAAAGCCATTTTTTGACACGCAACGTCATTTTAATTAAACAGACCGGGAAAAGTCAAGTTTATTTTATGCCCGTTTGCCCTGTTATGATGGGTTGAACTTTAGCTGCCTTTAACTTTTTAACAATGTCGGCACCAACATCCCGGCCTTGCTTGTTGCCATTTTCTATAGCATCTTTAAAGTGAATCCCGCCATAAAACCGCGAAACCGATGCCTCCTCAGCAGCCTGTAAAAACGACTTAAAGCTACGTGGCCCAACGCCGTAAGGTATCTCGGTATCGTCGGTGTATTCAAAGTTATCTCCCAATAAATAGGATAATACCACCGCCGACGCGTTGGAAAGCACCGCATGCCCGCTTGGGTATTCAGGAAAGGGAGGTGTTTGCAGTAATGGTATCCACTTTACATCAATATAGCGGTTAATATAGGTTTCGGGCCGTATTCCGTTGCTGCGGTACTTTTCGTCCCAGCAGCTGATAAACGCATCCATCAAGGTAATTCCCTCCAGGGCCATCACCTGTACCGATCTATCGAAACCAAGGTTGGCTTTTTTTACCACAAGCGCTGCTATATTCATCCAGTGGCCACCCGGGCTAATCTTTTTAAAGCCTATCATCATATGGCCGGATGTGGTTACCGCAAAGGGGTTACAATCCCAAAACGATGCGATATTTATCTGCTCGTCTGATGGTTTTTTAGAAGTGGTATATACCTGGTAAGCCTGCTTATAAAATTCGCTGGTGGTATCTGTGCTAAAAGGGGTAGGCCTTACGGGTATAAATTGCTTTGACGAGTCTATCATCATGGGCCGTATGGTTTTCCAGTTGGGCTCCACCGCCTCAAAGTACATAGGTGGGGTAGGATACCAGTTTTGACCGCCTTTTACAGGCGTGTAGCGCAGTTTGCCGCTTAGGCGATTATAGTTGTCGCCTTTAGAATAATTGATCACCTTAGCGCTCATTTCTGTTGCTGCGGCAACCGATTGTTTAATCACCTCATCGCTGATCTTGTTCTTTTTTAACAACTCAATGTATTTATCTTCATCATCCTGCAACATAAAACCCGAAGGGAGCATTTGTTTGCCGGTTTCTAATATGCAATAAACGGCCGCAATACGGTAATCATAGGTAGCCGGGCTCACAGAAAGCGTGTTATCCTGATCATAGGTTTTTATAAAGCTTTTAAGCGGGATCATATCCTTGTTATGTAATGCTACCAGGTTATATGCCCCCAACATAAAGTAATTGTAATAGCGGGCGGCGGCGGGTGGGTTTACCACATCATGTATCATTACTGCCGAAACAGAATTTATAGCCTTGTCTAAAGCCAAATAATTGGGCAATGCGGCGTGTTTTTGTTGTGCATAGGCAAATTGCTGTGCAAATAAACAAGCTATAAGTAGTATCCTTTTGATCATTAGTTCTCTTTATAAAATTGTATAGCCTGGTTAGATACACCAAGCATCAAATATTTAATACTATTTACAGTGATCTCATTAGCCGATTTTACATCACCTTCTACGGATAAGCCCACTATTCCCTGGGTTTTATACTCAAATCCACCTTTGCCATCGCCGGTTAAAAGGCAGCCATAGTTAGCATCAAAGCTGCCCAACTTAAGCCTGTTATCGGCATGGTTGCCAAATAGCAGCAGGTCGGTTTTGCCATCATGGTTAAAATCGCCGGTAAGTATTTTTGATACCGATGAAAACTGCGCCTGTAAGGGCAGCACAGCCTTTACAAACTTGCCATTGCGGTTTAAAAAGCAGGTGGTTTGCGTTGTATTAATGCTTAATTTGCCTGCTTTAGCTAATTCATCCGCTGTAAAAATATCTTTCATGGTAGCATCGCAGTAAGCTTTGTACGACCTGAATTTTTTTCGCATCGGGAATATCTGATCATTCAACTCGTCCCTGCTGATGAAGGGATAGCTAACGCCTTGCACGTAAAAGTTAAAGAATGGATCGATAGAGCCATTGTTGTCAAAATCGGCATAATACAATTCGGCAGGTTCGGCATCGCTGGCGTGTATTTGGGTGTTGTTGCCCAGGTTGCCTGCAATTATATCCATTTTGCCATCACCATCTATATCTGCAATAGTTAGGCTGTTCCAAAAGCCGCTTTGGGGTTTCTCAAAGTAATCGCCGGTTTTGTCTATAAAGCCGCTTGTAGTATTAATGTATACCTGTATAGGCATAAATTCGCCACAAAGCACAAGGTCTTTACGGCCATCGTTATTTAAATCGAACCATTGCGCATCTGTTACCATACCGGCCTTGTTAAATGGCGCAGTGGTATTAGTAAAAGTGCCGTCACCATTATTAGTTAACAGGTAGCTATCCGGGGTGACAGGGTAAAGGCCGGGTATAATACGCCCCCCGACGAAAATATCCATTTTGCCATCGTTGTTGTAATCGCAGGGGCGCACACAGCCTTTGCTATCTGAATTTAACTTGCGCAAGGCTGTGCTCGAAAAAGCGAAGTTGCCTTTACCATCGTTTAAGTATAGCTTATCCTGCAGTTCCGGCGAATTGGCCTCCAATAGCCCATAACCGCCTTTTGCCAGATATAGATCGGGGTAACCGTCGCCATTAGCATCAAAAAACGCTGCAGCCGATGTATTTTCGGCATTAAGGTCTGAAAGTTCTTTAGTAGTATATGTGCCACTCTTGCCTTGTATATATAATTTACCAGGGGTGGATTGATCGCCGGATACAAAAAAATCTTCCAGGCCATCTTTGTTTATATCGGCTTTAGCTATTACAGGCCCTGTTTTCGAGCTCATGAACAGCATTAATGGCTGGCGTTTAAAATCGTTTATGGCATTTTCTGTATGCTTATAATCAACCAGCGGATCAACCTTACTAAACAGCTGATTTTTTATAGGGGGTGTGGTTAATTGTTTTGCCTTAGCTGTAGGTTTGTAAACAATATCCAATCGCTGGTTAGCATTTACGTTGGTCAATAACTGGGTACTATTGTCGGGCCAAACTACCTTTACAGAGTCAACTTGTTTCTGCTCACCCAACCCAAAGTTTAAAACCGTTGAAACGCATGATAAATACCCCCTGTTAGGGTTCATTTCCTGGTATTGTACCTTATTATCGGCATATACATATACCTTGGCACCTATGGCAATTAGTTTGCTGCCTTTTGTACTTAAATTAACCGCTAAATAGTTGGTATTTAACGTCTCCCTACTCATGTTTTTAAATACTGATGCGGGGTTGTTAATGTTGTTGGTAACAATGTCAAGGTCACCGTCATTATCCAGATCGGCGTATACCGCACCGCTTGATATACCTGGTTGGGTAATACCCCAATCCTGCTTTTTATCGGTAAAGGTAAGGTCGTGGTTGTTTTTAAATATATAGTTAGATAGGGTGGTAGATGGCATAGCTTGCACCAGGTCCATCAATAAAGCGGGCTCCCTATCCATTGCTTTTTTCATTTTATAATCGCCCCAATAGCGTAAAAAGTCTTTGTTGGTATAGTCGCGTAAATAGCCGTTGCTTATAAAAATATCCTTATAACCATCATTATCAAAGTCGGCAATAAGGGGGCACCAGCTCCAATCGGTATTAGATACACCTGCTAACTGGCCTATTTCGCTAAAAGTGCCATCGCCATTGTTTAGTTGCAGCATGTTGCGCATAAACTGCTTGTATAGGTTTTGGTTAAGCATCAGCTCAAACGATTCGTAATTTTCCTGTAGCTGCAACAGCTTTTGCCTGCGGTTATCGGGCGGCAACATGTCCAGGGTCATAATATCGGGCAAGCCATCATTATTAATGTCGGCGATATCAACCCCCATGGAGAATTGTGACAAATGGCGAAGCATTTTTTTCGATTCTTCGGTAAATGTGCCGTTACCGTTGTTAATATATATATAATCGGGTTCGTTGTAATCGTTAGTTACGTAAATATCTGGCAAGCCATCTTTGTTTATATCGGCTATGGCCACGCCCAAACCAAAAGTTAAGGGGTTTTGTATAATGCCTGCTTTTTTAGATACATCTACAAAATGATTGCCCTGGTTTTCAAATAGTTTATTACTGGCCAGTTCGTCGGTTTGGCCCTTAACCTGCGCCAGTTCGATATTGTTAATTTTTTTAATGTTATGGTTCAGCAGGAACATATCCATGCGGCCATCATTATTATAGTCAAAAAATACAGTTTGTGTGCTATATCCGGGGTCGTCTAAGCCGTATTGTTTAGCTTTTTCTTCGAATTTATTGTGGCCTTTGTTAATGTACAGCTCGTTACGGCGTTTATCGTTATCGCCCAGGCCAGAGTAGCAAATGTAAATATCAAGTAACCCGTCGCCATTTACATCGGCCATTGTAACACCGGTTTTCCAGGCACCCGGCCTTCCGGCTAAGCCTCGGTTAGCATCATTGGTAATATCTTTAAACTTTAGGCCACCCAGGTTTAGGTAAAGCTTGTTGCCAGCCATGTTGCCGGTAAAAAAAAGGTCCTGTAACCCATCATTGTTAACATCGCCAACCGCAACACCGCCGCCATTGTACAAGTACTCGTACGATAGTACATTCAGCTTCTCGTCTTCGCTAAGGTCGTTTCTGAAAGTGATATTTGTTTGTTGTGCGGGTAACAGGTTAAACAGCGGTTGTTGTGCCATTGCCGTGTTTTTACCAAGGTAAATTATACCAAGCGCAAGTACATTGATTTTAAGCCACTTTTTTACCGTGGGGTATAAGGTATACGGGCAATAATGCATTTAATTAGGGTTGTTTAGCAATTACGATAATAGTATAAAAATAGTTGTTTTTTGCCTGCTATATTACAGGGGCGCCTTTTATTTTAAACAAAAAAACAAGGCTATATACATAGCCTTGTTTTTTTAAATAGGGGTATTGTTTATTATTTATCCCACCATACACGGGCAGTAAATACATCACCACCTGTAAGCCTTTTAACAGCTTCGTTGTAATTGGCAGCGTTTGTTGAAGGTAAACCAAGTGGATACGGGATCCTGCGAGGTATAGAACCATCTGTAAACTGACCAATGTATTTAACAGGAGTTAAAACAGGGAATCCAGATCTTCTCCAGTTAGCCCAAGTTTCGTTGAAGTTGAATGTAGTTGAAGTTACTACATAGTACTCCATGTTAATTTGCTGTAAAGCAGTACCGGCAACTAAAGGATGCGCAGCAACATAGGTAGCTATTGTACCCGGCGCAACAGTACCGGCTGCATTAAACTGGCTGATGGTTTGAATATCAGCAGCAAGTGCATTTGCGTAGTGTGTAGCAGCAACACCTGTGTTCCAACCTCTGGCAGCAGCCTCAGCTAATAACAGTTCGCTTTCGCCGTAAGTTAATAGCATGTTTATACGGCTACGATCATCGTAAACCTCGAAACGAGGGCGAGAGTATTTGCCATCCGGAGCAGCAACATCGCCTGTTACAGCAGGATCTGCAGCTGTAGCACCAGGGTAACCAGGAGCTTTAGAAATATCAGTGCTGCCACCTTTAAGGTCGTAACCGTTAGGCATACCTACTTGCAGGTTGGCGGTATTGATACCGGCTGTTTGGGTTTCGTTAGCAGCTTTACCTGTACCGGCCGAAATTTCAGCAACTGCGCTAACACGAGGGTCGTTAGTTGATTGCAGGTAACCGATCAATACATTTGACCATCTTACTTCTCTGAAATCGTCTTTTACTAACAACGCGTTAACATCGCTATTGCTGTTACCGTTAGCTTCGTCGGCTTTTACTTTAGCATTATCATCAACTGACGACATTGTACCACCAGCATAAGCTTTTTCAGCATATTTCCTGGCAGTTGCAGGGTCAACTTTGGTAAGGCGCATTGCAGCTTTAAGCATTAACGAGTAACCCAGTTTTTTCCATTTAGTAATATCACCACCGTAAAACAGATCTGAAGATGGTTTATCTTTAGATGGGTCAAGTGCAGCTGTTGCAGCGTCAAGCTGGCTAAGCATTGATGTATATATACTTTGTTGTGTATCAAAAACAGGAGTTACTATACCTGATTTTGCCTGGCCTTCCTGTGAAAAAGGAATGTCACCGTATGCATCAGTAATACGTTGTAATATCATCATTCGCATAATGGTACCAACATTGTCAAGGTTTTTGTATTCAGCCTTGTCTTTGATCAGATTTTTCATCTCATCAACCAATGTAGCCGAACCAAAACTAGTGTTCCATGTGCGCTCTAAATAACCACGTCCGCTACCGGCGTACACATATTTATCACCATTACCATAGTAATCGTAAGTTGATGATAAGGATTGTACCCACATGCTTTGAAAAAGCAATTGGTCGTATCCGCTGTTCGAAAACTTTATCTGTGCCTGGGCAAGTAAAAAGTTTGGCGGAAATATGCCTGCGTTTACCTTGGTAGGGTCGGTGTTTATTTGATCAAAGTTTTTAGTACAACCCGCTATAAAGGTGGCACCTACAAGCAGGCAACTATATATAAGTCGTTTTTTCATCTTTGTTATTTTTTAAATTTAAAGTTTACATTTAACCCGTAAGTTCTAACAGCAGGTACGCTTGTACCTTCAATACCTGCATAGTTAATACCTGGAGCAAAGTTTGATTCCGGATCAATGTTATCAGTATGTTTCATAATTGTCCATAAGTTTCTGGCAACTAATGAAAGTGTTATTGAGCTAAATGGTGAGTTCAGGACAGTTGATTTTGGCAATGCATAACCAACAGTTACCTGGCGTAGTTTAATAAAGCTACCATCTAAAACGTTAACTGATGATATTGTACGGGCTAAGGTTTGGTAATAAGTTTGAGCAGGAACGTTAACGGTGTTTGCACCGCCGGCTTCTGTTACACCTACACCAACAACACCTGTTTCACGGCCTTCAAGCGTCATTTTGTTTAAACCGCGGAAGATGCTGTAATAGTTGGTTGCAGATAATACCTTGTTACCAAAACGGTAGTCAACCAGGAAAGACAGGTTAAAGTTTTTATAGCTGAAATCGTTATTCCAACCACCATAAAACTTAGGTATAACACTACCCATAGCTATACGGCCGGTAGCTTCGGGAAGGCCTTGTGCATCAAAAATGATGTTGCCGCTTCCGTCGCGTTTGTAATCATTAGCTAAAATTTGAGGACCTGCCATGCCTGCAATAAATGCAGTTGTAGCATTTAACGGGCGATAGGTGCCTAAACCAAGATTTGAGTTGGTAGCATCTGTTGATAAAACTTTATTTTGAACATAAGTAAAGTTGATAGAAGATGTCCAGTTGAAGTTGGCGGTCCTGAAAGGAGTGCCGTGTAACTCAACCTCTAAACCTTTGTTTTGAGTAGATGCAGTTGGGATGTAGTAATTAGTGTAACCGCTTGAGATATCAAGTGAACCTCTGATGATCTCATTTTTAGTTTTCTTAGTAAAATAAGTAACATCTAAACCAACACGGTCATTCAAGAATTTTAACGATGTACCAACTTCAAATTCGCTTAAAGTAAATGGTTTTAAGAAAATGTTTGGTAAGGTTCCATCAAAACTACCTGCGCTTGTACCATTAATTGAGTTTGCTACGCTGTAGTAAACCTGGTTGGCGTAAGTTGGCGCGCTGTTGCTTGTGTTAGCATATGATACGCGTAATTTACCAAAGTCTAAACCATTGATGTGGGTAAGCTCTGAGAATATAAAGCTACCAGATACAGATGGTGTAAATATACCACGGCCAACTGAACTTGATATACTGCTATATGCATCGTAACGACCGCTTGTGCTTAAAACTAAGTAGTTTTTGATGCCAAAATCAGCAGTGTAATACAATGAATTAGTTTGTAAGCTTGATACGTTTTGGTTTCCGCTATCTCTTGTTTTTCCGTTAGAAAGATCGTAGAAATAAGGGATGATGAAGTTGTTTGCGTTAACGTAAGTACCTGAAGAGTTACTTTTACGGATGTTACCACCCACAGACACATCAAGGTTTAACAGGTCTTTTACAAGATCGTGTTTAGCACCTAATAAAACGTCGGCGTTAAACTCGGTGATTTGTGTAGTTTGGGTTGACATGCCACCGTTGTTGCCGGTATAAGCAGTACCGGTAGGGGTGATACCTAAACGGCCATCGTGAATTTTGTCGTAACCTACACGGCCCTGAGCATAAGCCCATGGTGTGAAGCTATATTTAGCAGACATTGACGATATTAAACGCTCGCGTGTGGTGTTGGTTACAAAATTGTAAGCAGCAAAATACGGGTTGGTTACATATATATCATCAGTAAATGATTGCTCTAAGCCTGTTGGGCCAACACCTGGTTTAAGGATGCTTTGCGCCTCGTTAGGTGCTAAGAACTGTACGTTGTTAGGGTTACCAGGTCCATCGCTTAAGCCCGAGCGGTTTTTTGCGTTATCTAAAATGTAATTAGCTATCAGGTTAATATCCAGATTTTTAATTACTGTTTGAGAACCGTTAAAGTTGAAGGTTTTTCTGTTTAAACCACTGTTAGGTGTAATAGCGTGGTTGTTCAGGTCAGATAATGATAAACGGAAAGCACCTGTTTCGTTACCACCGGTTAATGAAATTGTGTTGGTAAAGGTGTTTCCAACTTTATAAAATTTGGTATAATCATCGCTTGTTTTTGAGTAAGCATAAGTTTTACCATCAAACTGGATAACTTGTGAGCCATCAAGCTTGGCACCCCATGCTAAGTTACCAGAACTTAATGCACCGGCTGCTGTAAGCGGTTTAGTACCATTTAAACCCTGGCCATATTCGGTTTGGAAATCGGTATTATCTACCACTCTATCCATTTGGTAGTTGCTGTTGTATTCAACACCAAAGCCCGAATTTTTCTTACCACCTTTAGTAGTGATCAAAATAACACCGTTTACAGCACGTGTACCGTAAAGAGCCGATGCAGACTGACCTTTTAATACGGTCATGGTCTCAATATCATCAGGGTTAATGTTGCTGATACCGTCACCAAAGTCGGCACCGCCCCACTCGCCAGATTGGCCTCTTTGTGTGTTATCCATAGGTACACCGTTTATTACAAATAACGGGCCGCCTGCAGTTGTACTGGTAACACCACGTAATAGTATACGCGCTGATGAACCAGGACCACCGTTTGTACCACTGATACTTAAACCAGCAACACGGCCTTGTAATGAGTAAGCAACGTTGGTTTCTTTAGCAGTGTTTAAAAGGTCGCCTTTAACTGTGGTTACGGCGTAACCTAATTTACGTTCGTCTTTCTTAATACCCAAGGCTGTTACTACAACCTCGTTAAGTTTGGTATTGCTAACTAAAGTAACCCTTAGCGGTTTACCGGTATAAGCAACTTCTTGTGTTGTAAAACCTACGTAGCTAAATACTAAAGTTGAATTTGCAGGAGCATCAATACTGAATTGGCCGTTTGTGTTTGTTTGTGCACCGGTTGAAGTACCTTTTACCAAAACACTAACACCAACCAGTGGTTCGCCATTTTCGTCTGTTACCAAACCGGTTATTGGCACCGCTGTTTTATTGAATTTTACAAATGCATTATTTGCAGGAGCCGCTATAGCTGGAGATTGCAAACTTGCAATTACCAAAAATGCCAGGGCTGTTTTAAGTATTGGCAGTGATTGTGACAGCCAATGCCTATTTCTTACACCCATTGGATGTTTAAAAAATTCCATATTTAATTAATTTAAAAGGGGTTAATTTCAAAATATCCGTATGCCGGTATTTTGCTTAAACAGTTTTAGTTTTTTTTAAGACACAGTTCCACCAGGTAACTATGCTTTGGGGAGGGGTTGGTATCTTTCTCTACATAGGCAACATTCAAATTTTTTTAATAATTGCTAATATTTTGTTAGGTGTAATTTGTAACAAGCCACGCGGGCGCATTACTGCTTCCTTGGTATGGACAATTAAAAAACTACAATTGCCTACACCATTTGTAAATATTATTTTAACAATTAGTACTTATAAGGATATTTTGTTGCAAATGCGGTAGTAAAGCAGCTATTAAAGTATGGCTTTAGGCTTTTTTGCAATATTTAAGTAAAAGCGGAACTTGATTTTTGGGTAGAAAGTTAAAAGCCAATAGAAGTTGTTAAAAAAACAACGGTATAGTAAAAAACATTGCAGTAATACCGGTAATTATTTTGCCGCTAAAGGTTGGGGTTCTTTTTTGGTCGGCATCTAACACAAGGCTAAGTTTTTTTAACGCTCTGAACAGTTGTGTTTGCACCGTTCTGGGCGATATGTCTAAAACCTCGGCAACCTCTTTATATTTCATGCCGTCTTCTTTTATCAATCTAAAAACTATGCGGCATTGCTGGGGTAGCGCGGCTATTGCTTTATCCAGTTTAAATATCAATTCTTTTTTCTCAAGTTCTTTTTGGGGATTGTATGTATTCACTAAGGCTACTTCGTCGGTATCATCAATTTGCACCAAATGGATGTTGGAGTATTTTTTTATATAATTTAAAGATTGGTTTTTTACCGCTATATAAAGATAAGTGGCGGGGTTAAGTATACCGGTAAGTTTTTGGCGGTTTTGCCAGCATTTAGTAAACAATTCTGATACAATATCTTCGGCCACCTCTTTTTGATGAACGTATAACATGCAAAATTTAATAAGCGGTTTATTAAGCGCGTAAAAAAGTTGCTCAAATGCTTTTATATCATCCTGGCTACAGGTTAGGTGCCATAATTCAGCGATATTAGCATTTTTGTTTCTCAAAGTATCCTTAATTAAAAAGGGCGTTAAAAATTAACATATATGTAACAATAATAGTACTTATAATGTAATATGCAAATGTTTAAGCGGCTATTTTTAAATAATTAAAAATGCTGTGTAGGCAAAATCGGCTAAAAAAATGTCTTATCTGATAACACTATAGCTTACTAATTAAAGGTTTTAAAAAATGATGAAAAGATACACTGCCTTATTGCTGCTAACGCTCAACCTATCTGTTTTGTATGCACAGCAACACCAGATGTCAAAAAATTACCAGGCGCCTGATGATGCATTGGTTAAGCAAAAGTTAGCTAACTGGCAGGATCTTAAATTTGGCCTTTTTATGCATTGGGGAACTTACAGCCAGTGGGGTGTAGTAGAAAGCTGGAGCATATGCCCGGAAGATGAAGGCTGGACACAACGCAAAGGCCCTTATGGTGCAACCTACAATGGTTACGTAAAAGCCTACGAAAATTTACAAACCACCTTTAACCCTACAAAGTTTAATCCCGAAAAATGGGTAGCAGCGGCTAAACTGGCCGGTATGAAATATGTGGTGTTTACCACCAAGCACCACGATGGCTTTAGTATGTTTGACACCAAGCAAACCGATTATAAAATAACATCGGCTAAAACGCCTTTTTCAACCAACCCGCGTAGTAATGTAACGAAAGAGATTTTTAACGCTTTTCGTAAAGAGAATTTTATGATAGGCGCCTATTTCTCTAAACCCGATTGGCATTCTGAATATTATTGGTGGCCATATTTCCCGCCTAAAGACAGGAATGTAAATTATGACCCTGCAAAATATCCCGAGAAATGGCAGCAGTTTAAAGATTTTACCTTTAACCAGATAAGTGAATTGATGACCGATTACGGCAAAGTAGATATACTTTGGTTAGATGGTGGATGGGTGCGCCCCAAAAGCACTATTGATACAGCTATTGATTGGCAGCGGGGCATAAAATTTAACCAGGATATTGATATGGAGAAAATTGCCACCATGGGCAGGGCTAAGCAGCCGGGCCTTATAGTGGTTGACCGTACCGTATCGGGTAAATTTGAAAATTATACTACGCCAGAGCAGCAAGTGCCCGAAACCCCACTTGACCACCCTTGGGAAACTTGCATAACTATGGGCGACTCATGGAGCTATGTGCCTAATGACCATTATAAAACCGCGCACCAAATTGTACAGCTATTGGTTAAGGTGGTATCGCGCGGCGGCAATTTGCTATTAAATATTGGCCCAGGGCCCGATGGCGATTGGGACCCGGTAGCTTATCAACGTTTAAGCGAGGTTAGTAAATGGATGCAAATAAATGGCGAAGGTATTTATGGTTCAAAGTCGGTTGCGCCATATTCATCGGGCAATATTTATTATACAAAAGCAAAAAGTAGCAATACTATATATGCCTTTTTAATGGCCGATGCCGATACCGTTAAATTTGATGATACAATTAGTATAAAACTGAACGATATAACTAAAGTTAAAAAAGTATCGTTGTTAGGCTTTAAGCAATCGCTTAAGTGGCAATTAAAAGGAGATGAATTGGTGGTTAAAATACCTGCATCAATTCAAAAAAGCCAAACCTACCAGGCGGCAACTTTTAAAATACAATATTAATTAACACAGTTAATTATACTTTACATTTGGGTGAGGGCTTTTGCCCTGGCCCAACAATACCATCAACCGAAAAACAAAAATTTATACATTAATGAAGTTATATAAGGCTGCCACACTGTCGCTTTTTTTAATAGCATTGGCGGGCACACAAGTTGTTGCTCAAACAGCAGATAATCGTTACCCCATCATCCCGTACCCAACAACGCTGGTACCGGCAAACGGCAGTTTTATAATTACTCCTGCTACTGTAATTGTATTGCCTGCGGGTGATAAGTTTGTAAAAGAAGCCGCTATACTTAATCAATTTTTTGAAAACAGCTTTGGCAAGCCATTAAAAAAAGGTGCAGCCACCGGGCATTTTATCAGGTTTAAATACGATGAAACAATAACTGCTGACGAAGGCTATAACTTAAGTATTACCACCTCGCAGTTAACCCTTTCGGCTAAAACGGCTACCGGTATATTTAGGGGGATACAAACTATAAGGCAATTACTGCCTGTAACTGCAGAGTTAGAAAGCAACCAGCCGTTGAAAAGCTTGTTAATACCCGCCGCTACCATACACGACGAACCGGCATACGCGTGGCGTGGTATGCATTTAGATGTATCAAGGCACTTTTTCTCGATAGCTTATCTCAAAAAGTTTATCAATGTAATGGCCTTGTATAAGTTCAATAAATTTCACCTGCATTTAACCGACGACCAGGGCTGGCGGGTAGAAATAAAGAAATATCCAAAATTAACCGAGAATGGCGCATGGCGTACATTTAACAACCAGGATACCATTTGTATGAACAAGGCGGTTGATAACCCCGACTTTATTATTGATAAACAACACATCATCACCAAAAATGGTAAAACCTTGTATGGCGGCTATTACACACAAGCGCAGTTAAAAGATCTGGTAGCTTATGCCGCTGCCCGACAGATAGATATCATACCCGAAATTGATATGCCCGGCCACATGATGGCTGCTATTAACGAGTACCCTTATTTAAGCTGCGATGGCAAAAGCGCGTTTGGTAAACTGTTTTCTACGCCTATATGTCCTTGCCTGCCATCTACTTTTCAGTTTGCGCAGGATGTGTATAGCGAAATAATGGACATTTTCCCCAGCAAATATCTGCACATAGGCGGCGACGAGGTAGACCAGTCGTTATGGGCAAAATCTGACGAGTGTAAAGCGCTGATGCAAAAAGAGGGTTTAAAAAATACCGCCGAACTGCAAAGCTACTTCATTAATAATATGGAGAAATTCTTTTACTCGCGAGGGCGTAAACTGATAGGCTGGGATGAGGTATTAGAGGGTGGCATAAGCAAAACCGCTGTAATAATGTACTGGCGCACATGGGTGCCTAAAGCACCCGTAGAGGCAGCTAAACACGGTAATAAAGTGATAATGACCCCCGGCAACCCTTTGTATTTTGACGCCATTCCTGATAAAAATTCTGTACCAACAGTGTACGATTTTAATATTATACCCAAAGGCTTAACAGATGACGAGGCTAACAACATCATAGGTGCCCAAGCAAACATCTGGACAGAATATATCCCATCTGAAAAACGTGCCGATTACATGTACATGCCCCGCATGACCGCACTGGCTGAAGTACTATGGACCCATAAAAAGGATTACACTTCTTATCAGCAACGCCTTACCCAACAATACAACAGGCTCGATATTTTAAATGTGCATTATCGCCTGCCCGATCTGTCGGGATTCTTATCATCTAACGTATTCACCTATCAGGATACGCTTGTAGTTAAAAAGCCCTTGCCAGGTTTAACTATACGGTATACCACAAATGGCACCCTGCCAAACAGCAGATCGGTAGTTTTAAGCAAGCCGTTGATTATTAACCAGTCGCAACAAATACGTTTGGCGGCGTTTAAATCAGATGGCTCAATGGGCGATGTATACGACCTGCAGTATCAAAAGCAAACCCTTGCCGAACCCGAAACGGGTAAACAGGTAAGTGATGGCTTAGTAGTTAAACAATATGCACAGTTTTATAAAAACACCCTGGCTATACCCGATACCAAACCCGATGGCGAGTTTAAGGTAAATAGTATAGAAGTGCCCAAAGAAGCCGAAGCGCCAAGCTTCGCGCTTAAATATCGCGGTTACTTGGATATACCTGCAGATGGTATATATAGCTTTTATTTAACTTGTGATGACGGCGGTACCCTTAAAATAGCTAATCGCGAGGTAGTGAATAACGACGGCCTGCACTCTGCCATCGAAAAAAATGGGCAGGTGGCATTAAAAAAGGGTTTGCAACCCATTGCCTTGGATTTTATTGAGGGAGGCGGTGGCTACTCGCTTAAATTAAAGTATAGCGTAAATGGTTCTGAGCCGAAGGATATACCATCAAACTGGCTAAAGAACTAAGCGGGGTGTTAAAAAGATAAAGTATGAAATACACTAAATATTACCTGTTAATTTTAATATGTGCCGCATGTGTAGGCACATCTGCTCAAACAAAAAAGCACGCCACAACTAAACAAAAGGGATTGGCAGCATACGTAGATCCGTTTATTGGTACAGGCTTGCATGGGCACGTTTTTTTAGGAGCCAATGTGCCTTTTGGAGCAGTACAGTTGGGCCCGGTTAATATTATTGCCAAAGACTGGGATTGGTGCTCGGGCTATAACTATTCCGATTCGACCATTGCCGGCTTCGCGCATACCCATTTAAGCGGCACAGGTATAGGCGATTTAGGTGATATACAATTTATGCCTACCACCGGCGATATAAAGGTATTAAGCGGTACATTAAACGATTATAACAGCGGTTATTATTCGCTTTTTAGCCATAAGGAGGAGGTTGCGGAACCTGGCTATTATTCAGTTAAGCTAAAACGTTATAACATTAATGCCGAGCTTACTGCTACATCAAGGGTGGGTTTTCAGCAATACACTTTCCCAAAAGCAGACAAAGCGCATATTATTATCGACTTGCAAAAGGGCATAGGCTGGGATCACCCGGTAGAAACCTATATAAAGCAGGTAAACGATAGCACCATTACCGGCTACCGCTATTCTTCGGGTTGGGCTGTAGATCAAAAGATATATTTTGCGGCAGTGTTCTCTAAGCTTATTACCAAATTCGCTGTTTACGATAGCCTGGCTGTAGCTACCGGTACTGCACTAAAAGGCCGTAATGTAAAAGGTGTGGTTAGTTTTACCACGCTTGCAGGCGAAAAAGTTAAAATTAAAGTAGGTATATCGCCGGTAAGTATGGATAACGCCCTCCTAAACATCAAGGCCGAAGCTGACACCTGGGATTTTAATAAAGTAAGGCGAAACGCTACTAAATTATGGAACAACGAGTTAGGTAAAGCAACCATAAAGGCTACACCCGCCCGTATGCGCACCTTTTACACCGCTTTATACCACACCATGATAGCGCCATCGGCATTTAACGATCATAACGGCGACTATATGGGCACCGATAAAAAGATTTACCATAACCCGGGTTTTACCAATGTTACCACCCTGTCATTATGGGATACCTACCGCTCGCAAAACCCATTGATGACCATTTTACACCCAACCCGTGTAAATGATCTGATCAATTCAATGCTTACCATATACAAACAGCAGGGCAGGTTACCGGTTTGGCACCTTATGGGTAACGAAACCGACTGCATGGTAGGCAATAGTGCCATACCCGTTGTAGTTGATGCCTTTTTAAAAGGCTATAAAGGTTTTGATGCCGAACTGGCTTTTGAGGCAGTTAAAAATACAGCCATGAAAGACCTTCGCGGGTTAAAGTCGGTAAAGGCCCTGGGTTATATACCGGCCGATTCGCAAACAGAGAGCGTGGCATCGGGTTTAGAATATTCGATAGATGATTGGTGCATAGCGCAAATGGCGCTTAAACTTGGTAAAAAAGCCGATTACGAATACTTTAGCAAGCGTGGTAAAAACTATGTTAATTACTACGATAGGGAAACCCATTTTATGCGCGGCCGTATTGCCGACGATAAATGGCGTACACCATTCAGCCCTTTCGTATCGCGCCACATGAAAGACGATTTTACCGAGGGTAATGCATGGCAATATACATGGTTGGTGCCGCAGGATGTAGAAGGCTTAATGCAATTGTTAGGCGGCGAAAAAGCCTTTACCAAAAAGCTCGATTCGTTATTTGTTGTAAAGGGCGATATGGGTAACGAGGCATCGAACGATATCACCGGATTAATAGGCCAATATGCGCATGGCAACGAGCCAAGCCACCATATTGCCTACCTGTATGCCTACGCGGGCCAGCCATACAAAACCGCTGAAAAGGTAAGGTTTGTGTTAGATAACTTTTACACTACCAATAAAGACGGCATTATAGGCAACGAAGATGTTGGCCAAATGTCGGCCTGGTATGTGTTATCGGCACTTGGTTTTTACCCGGTAAATCCGGCTAACGGGGCTTATGTTTTTGGCAGCCCGGTAATAAATGATGCAGTTTTAAAAGTGGCAGGTGGTAAAACATTCCACATCGCTATTAAAGGTAACATACCAGGTAATATGTATATACAAAGCATGGTATTAAACGATAAACCATACACAAGATCGTACCTGCTACATGCCGATATTGTAAAGGGGGGTAACCTGGTTATTACCATGGGGAGTAAACCCTCGGGTACTTGGGGTATAGCACCTGCATCAAGGCCAAAATCGATATATTGATTATTATTTTTAGATAAATTTTATGCCCCCGATATTTACTGCCGGGGGCTTTTTTACACCCTTGTAGCCATAAAAATAAAATAGCCATTCATTAGCAAGTAGCCTAATAGTAATACCTGCGCGCATATAAAATCGTATCGTTTAGCTTTTTCTATCTGGTCTTTTTTAACCAGTTTAAGCGAGTAGGAGGTACATATAATTACGGCCAATATAAATAGCAGTGTTATACCATGCAGGGTGTCAACCAGGGTAAAGGTGGTAGATTCAGGCAGGGCCGAATCGATGATGTATTTATTACCTATCACCGCAAATAAGGCACCCACACTTAGGCCAAACCGCGAGTCGATACTATCTGTATGGATGTAAAAGCACATATACGATATCAGGAAAGCAACATACATACCCAAAAACATCTTCCAAAACAGGCCCATGGCATCACGGTCTATCTGTAACCGTACCTTAAAATTGCTGTATTCGGTATGTGGTTTTTTAAGGCTGACATCACCAAAGCCTGTTTCGTAGGCTTTTATACCTGTTGATATATTTAAACTATCTATTCGCCAGCCACGTAGCGTAAACCTCGGGTCGAAATGCTTGCCAAGCGTATCGGCCGCAAACACCAGCGATTTTGAATCGAACTGAGAGTTTTCGATAGAAAAACGCAGTTTTTGCCTGTCGAACGGAAAATTGTCTATCGCCCACGAATCCTTCATTACGCATTGCAGCTTCATCAGCATATATATCTTATCACCTGTCGAATCGATAGTGGAGAACGATGTGGTAACCGATTTTGCCTGCGGTACTTCCAGGTTGTGCAAAAAATCAAAGTCTTTGTTTTTATACTTTAGCCAAAGCCACAGGTTAATGCTGTATTCCTTGTCCTTAAAATTAATATCGTGTATGCTGGTAACATATATGCCTGTTTCTACAGTATCGGGTTTAACGCGTTGCGCAAAGGCGGTAGCAGATGTAAACAGGCTAAGCAGGAGGGCTACTATCAGGTTATTTTTCAAATCTGTTATATAAAAGTGAATATCTAAAGCCTTAAAGATACAAAAAGCGGGCTTGATGCCATGCCTGCGGTTTATTATGTAACAATTTATTTAATAAACGGTATTTTGCTATAGCGTTGCCATCTATATTAATATAATTACCTAACTTATAGCCCTATATCCCGCTACCAAAACCATACATGCAGCAATTACCTAAACGCCTGTTATCTGTTGATGTGCTACGCGCCGTCACCATGTTTTTTATGATCTTTGTGAATGATGTAGGCGAGGTAAAGGGACTGCCTGTATGGGTAGACCATGCCAAAAAATGGCAGGATGCGCTGGGCTTTGCCGATATCATTTTCCCCGGCTTTTTGGTAATAGTGGGGCTATCCTTGCCTTTTGCCATTAATAACCGCGTTAAAAAAGGCGAAAGCAATAAACAGATCATCACGTATATACTTACCCGTGCCGCGGCGTTGCTTATAATGGGGCTGTTTCATGTAAATATGGAAACCTATTCTGCTACCGCTATACTTCCTAAAGCGGTTTGGGCGCTTACTATAACCATAGCCTTCTTTTTAATTTGGCTGGATTATCCCGCTACAATTGCAAAACTAACCCGCTACAGCTTAATTACATTAGGTGTAGTACTGCTGCTGGCCATGGCCGTAGTTTATAAAGGCGGCGATGACGAAATTCCGCATGGTATGCGGCCATCCTGGTGGGGCATATTGGGTATCATTGGCTGGGCTTATTTAGTATGTGCGATGGTGTATTACCTGGCGAAAGGCAATCTTAGTACGCTTATTATTTGCTGGGCGGTGCTGGTCATCATCAATATTATCTTTCATACACTTGTTTCAAAAGGCAGGCTGTGGGTTATCAGCGATGGCGCATCGGCAGCTTTGGTAATGAGCGGCGTAATTGTGTCAAAAATATATTCAAGGCTGGTGGAGCTTGGTAAAACGCAGCGCATTTGGGCCATATTTACCGCTATAGGTGCAGGCCTTATCGTTGCCGGGCTTATCATACGCCCCTATACACAGGGTATATCTAAAATACGATCTACCCCGGCATGGGTGTTTATTTGCGCGGGCATAGCCATATTGGTGTTCGAAATATTGGTATACCTGGTAGATATGCGCGGCAAAAAAGACCTGTTCAGCTGGATACGCCCTGCCGGTACCAGCACACTTACCTGTTACTTAATGCCGTACTTTCAGGTATATTTACTGCAGCTTTTTCATGTGGAATATCCTGCATTTTTAACCATAGGCATAGTAGGTATATTGCGGTCGTTTGCTACTGCTTTTATACTGATATGGCTGGTAGGATTAATGGAAAAAAAGCACTTACGACTAACTATTTGATCAGTAACCTAAACCTGATATAAACTAATGAATAAACCCGCAATACTAAAAAGCTGCGCTGCCGTAGCAGGCCTGCTGCTTTGTGTCCCCTTTTTAATGGCAATGGTAAAGCCCGCGCCGGCTTTTAAACCCAAGCGCCCTAAACCCGTAATTATTGGCTACGTAGGCGGCTACCGCGGCTTAATTGATACCAGTATGGTGCATGCCGAAAAGTTAACACACATTAATTACGCTTTTGTTGATGTGCAAAACAACCGCGCCTTTTTAACCCATCGCAAAACCGATACGGTTAACTTCAGGATACTGCGTAAGTTAAAAAAGGTAAATCCCGACTTGAAGATATTAATATCAATAGGCGGATGGAAGTGGAGCAAAAATTTTTCGGACGCAGTACTTACTGATACAGCTCGCAGAGCATTTGCCGCCAGCGCTGCCGATATAGTGCGTACTTATCAATTGGATGGGGTAGATATTGACTGGGAGTACCCCAATGATATAGGCGATGGCAACGTTTTTCGCCCGGCAGATAAACGCAACTTTACCCTGATGTTTGAGGCGCTGCGCAACGAATTGGACGAGGTAGAACGTGTTACCGGCAAAAAAATGCTGCTTACTGCCGCTGTAGGGGGCTTTAAACGCTTTTTGCGCAATACCGAAATGGATAAAGTGCAGCGCTACCTGGATTATATTAATTTGATGACCTATGATTACTCGCAGGATAGCCTGGGCATAGCAGTGCACCATACCAGCCTGTACGGATCAAAAATATACGAGACAGCCAATTACGCCGACAGGGCGGTAACCGATTTTGTAGAAGCCGGCGTACCGGTAGAAAAACTGGTTATGGGAATGGCTTTTTATGGGCGAAGCAACCGCGTACCCGACATTATTAAAGCGCCGCTTGGCGTTAAAACCGACGGCCGCATGCGGGCAGGGGGCTATACTTACATTAAGGACAGTATCCTATCGAACAAAGCATTTAAATACTACCGAGACCGCAATGCCGATGCACCCTATATTTTTAATGCCACCACCAAACAGTTTATTACCTACGATGATGAATGGAGCATTAAGCAAAAGTGCTATTACGTGATGAAGCACAACATGGCGGGCGTAATGTTTTGGGAGTATTCTGATGATAAAAAAGAATACCTGATCAATGTGGTAAATAAGAGTTTTAAGTGATTGCTTGTAAATCTGTAAATTTGGCTTATAAATTTGCCCGCTGTATATGAATAACATTTGCCTGGTTGAGGATGAAGACAAAGTTTCGGCGTTTATAAAAAAAGGGCTTACCGAGCATAAATACGGGGTAGATGTTTTTGAGAGTGG
Organism: Inquilinus sp. KBS0705; assembly: GCA_005938025.2. Lineage (NCBI taxonomy): Bacteria > Pseudomonadati > Pseudomonadota > Alphaproteobacteria > Rhodospirillales > Rhodospirillaceae > Inquilinus > Inquilinus sp. KBS0705. The sequence goes on from VCCI02000001.1 coordinate 744,504, forward strand.
TGCCGATGCCTTAGCCGCATTAGCCCAAACCGATTATAACCTGGTGATACTGGATGTAATGCTGCCCGATATGACCGGCATTGAAATTTGCCGCGAATTGCGCAGACAGCAGCCACAGGTGCCCGTGTTAATGCTAAGCGCCTTAGGCACCATAGATGATAAGGTGAATGGCCTGCATTCCGGTGCCGACGATTATTTGGTAAAGCCCTTCCACTTTAACGAACTGCTGGCCCGTATAGAGGCCCTGTTGCGCCGTAAAAAACTCGCTGAAGGTGATAGTCACATACTAAGCTTTGGCGGCCTTAAATTAAACACCTGGGACAAAACAGCCGAACGCGAAGGGGTACAAATAAGCCTTACCGCCAAAGAATACAGTTTGCTTGAACTGTTTATTAAAAACCCGGGCAAGCTACTATCGCGCGAGTTTATTATGGAGCGGGTATGGGGTATAAATTTCGATACCGGCACCAATATGGTAGATGTATACGTAAACTACCTGCGCAACAAAATTCAAAAAGGGTTTGATAAAAAGCTTATTCATACGGTAATAGGCATGGGGTACATTCTTAAGGACTAACTGCGTTATGAAAATAAAAACCCGGCTATCCTTATATTTTACCCTTATTAGTTCGGGGGCACTGCTATTGGTTTTGGTTGCGGTATATATTGCCGTTTTCTCGTTTTTTACCGCCGATTTTTACAACCGCCTAACCGACCGCACCAACCTGGCATCGCAGCTATATTTAAAGGCAGATGAATTGGCCGCCGATTCGATGCTGCAAATACAGCAAAAATACCTGGAGAAACTGCCTTACGAGGTGATACGCATCTACGACAGTAACAATATGTCGGCCTTTAAAATGAAGCACAATATTTACTGGTCGAAAGATATCATTAACCAGGTGCGCAAAGAAGGGGCGGTACAATACGAAGAAGGCGACCGCAAAGTAGTGGGTAAGCTGTATAAAGACAACCAGGGTACCTTTGTTATACTGGCCTCGGCAGTCGACGAAAACTCCGAGCGGCGGTTGGTTATGCTGGGCAAAATAACCATTGTGCTATTTATAATATTTGGCACTGGTTTGTTTTTAGCAGGGCGGGTCTTCGCTCAAAAGGCGTTATCGCCGGTTGATAAGATCATTTCGCAGATACGAAACATACGGTCAAGCAACCTACACCTGCGGGTAAGCCAGGTAAAAAGTAAGGATGAGATAGCCGAGCTGATAGACAACTTTAACCAACTACTGGCACACCTGCAAAACGCTTTTGAGTTGCAGCAAACCTTTGTGGCCAATGCATCGCACGAGCTGCGCACCCCACTCACCAGTATTATGGGTGAGGTAGATGTGGCATTAGAAAAAAGCCGCGATCCGAAAGAATATAAGCGTGTGCTATCGTCAATAGCCCATGATGGTGCCCGCCTGCAGGAAACCATTACCAGCCTGATGGAACTGGCACAGGTAGACCTTAACTACACCCAAGCCAAGCTATCGCCGGTGAGGGTTGATGAATTGATATGGGAACTGGAAGAGCAATGGACAGCCAAAAAAGGCCCCGGCATGCTCAAAATACAATTAGCCGACCTGCCCGAAGATGAGCAGCTGCTTACCCTGCCCGCCAATAAGCAAATGCTGTACATCGCCTTAAATAACATTATTGATAACGCCTTTAAATACTCCGAACCGCAGCCCGTTACGCTAAGCTTTGAGGCTACCGCTAACCATATTATGTTAGCCGTTACCGATAAGGGCCCCGGCATTAGTAAAACGAACGTCGAAAAGATATTTCAGCCGTTTTTTAGGGCTAATAAGGATAAGGCCATAGCAGGCAGCGGTATAGGGTTGTATATCACCAGCAAGATCATTGAGCTATTTAAAGGTACTATCGAGGTGGTATCTGATGGCCGCAGGGGAAGTGCCTTTGTAGTTAAATTTTTAAAGAGATAGGGCACCCGCTCAAATTCTAATGCAAATCTAATTTCGTTCTAATCTGCCTCTAATACGGGTACAATAGTTTTGGTGCTATCAATACTAATGTACTCATGACTAACAAATTTCGAATATTGCTTTTACTTCTGGTGTTGGTTGCAGCGGCGCATACAGGTGCTTTTGCCCAAACCGATACCCTTAAAATTACCTTTAAAGAGGCCGAAAAAACTTTCCTTGACAATAACCTTAGCCTGCTTGCCCAAAAATATAATGTTGATGCAGCCGGCGCCTTGGTACAACAAGCCAAACTTTGGGACAATCCCGTTTTAAGCACCGACCAAAACATAACCGATGCCACCCACAAATATTTTGACCATAGCGGCAACAACGGGCAGGTACTGGTACAACTAAGCCAATTAATTAAAACAGCCGGCAAACGCGGCAAGCAAATAGCCATTGCCAACGATGGTGTGCAGATACAGCAGGCGCAGTTTAACGATCTGTTGCGCAACCTGCACTATAACTTGCTGCTCGATTTTGCACAGGTAGCCAACTTGGCCGACCAGCGCAAAGTGTACCTTACCGAGATAGCCTCGGCCACGTATATGGTTGATGCTATTGATAAATCGTACAAAGCAGGTAATAACTCGTTAAAAGATGTAATCCGTTTAAAGGCATTGCTCTTTGGTTTACAAAACGACCTGGTAGCTATTGATGGCCAGCTTAACGATCTGCAAAGCGAATTAAAGACATTGCTGGTAACCGACCCGGCAAAATTTATAGCCCCTATAATAACGTTTACAAACAGCGATACCACCCTAAACGCCGCCGTATTGGCCGACCAGGCTAAAAATACACGTGGCGATTATTTGGCCAATCGTTATTTGTTAGATCAGAACAATCACAGCCTTGCCTTGCAAAAGGCAATGGCCGTGCCTGATGTTACCATAGGCGCCACCTACGACCAAAACAGCAGCTATGCCCGCAACTATGTGGGTTTAGAGATAAGCCTGCCGCTGCCATTTTTAAACCGCAACCAGGGCAATATCAAAAATGCCAGGCTATCGGCACAAAGCCAGGAGTTTGTGTTAAAGAACAGCGAAGTGCAGGTGAAGAACGATGTGTACGCTGCCGTAAACCAATACAACATTAGCAAACAACTGCTGGGCACCAGCGAAACCGACTTTTACAACAAGTACGACCAGTTGTATAAAAGCATGCTGAAAAGCTTTCAGCAAAAGCAGATAGGCCTGCAGGAGTTTATCGACTTTTTCGACTCGTACCGCGATACCAAACTAAAAATATTACAGCAGCAGGTTAACCTGCAAAAAGCCATAGCCGACTTGAATTACGCGGTTGGCAGCACCGTTATTAACCCACTTTAATCATCAGCATAAAATATCAAGCACATAAAATGAAAAATAAAGCATTATATATTGGCATAGCGGGCCTTTTGGGCCTGGCATCCTGCCAGCAGGAAAAAACCGGCACCATGGAAAGCAAGCAAGTTTGCATCAGCGACTCGTTGGCTAAAATGGTGAAGATAGACACCGCCAAAACCACGCCTATGAAAGACGAGCTTGCGTTGTCGGGAGAGGTATCGTTTGACGAGAACAAGGTGGTAAAAGTGTTCCCGTTTGCAAGCGGGCAGGTTATGGAGGTTAAGGTATCCTTAGGCGATAAGGTAAGCAAGGGCCAAACACTTGCCGTAATACGCAGCGCCGATGTTGCCGGTAACTATACCGACCTTACCTCAACCAAGGCCGACCTGTCTATCAGCAAACGCCAGTTAGAGCAAGCCGAATACCTGTACAAAAACGGTATAAGCAGCGAGCGCGACTATACGGAGGCTAAAGAGAATTATAACAAAGCGGTAGCCGCCAACAGCAAAGTACGCGACCAAATAGCCATTAACGGTGGTGGCAATACCAGCGCCAGCGGCACACTGGTTATTAAGGCACCCGGCAGCGGTTACGTGGTGGAGAAAAATATATCGGCCGGTAACTTCATCCGCCCTGATAACAGCAACAGCCTGTTCACTATATCTGATATGAAGGATGTATGGATATGGGCAAACGTGTTTGAAAGCGACATATCAAAAATAAAAAAAGGCTACGATGCTAAGATCACTACGCTGGCCTACCCGGATAAGGTGTTTAACGGTAACGTTGACGAGATAAGCTCGGTGCTTGATCCTGATAACAAGGTGATGAAAGTGCGTATAGCCCTAAATAACAACGATATGCTATTAAAGCCCGAAATGTTTACCAATGTGCTCATCACTAATAAAGAAAACGCCAGCTCGGTAGCTATACCTGCATCGGCGGTGATATTTGATAACAGCAAAAATTATGTGATCGTATACAATAGTAAATGCGATTTGCAGGTGCACGAAGTAAGCGTAATAAAAACGGTTGATGACGTTACCTACATCGCATCGGGCCTTAAACCCGGCGATAAGGTGGTATCAAAAAGCCAGCTAATGCTTTACAACGCATTAACCGAAGAATAAGCTTTTTACACGCAGATACGATTTACAGGCTGTAAATAAGCCTTTGATACATTACTATTTTATACAACAAAATGGATAAGCTAATTAAAAATATTATATACTTTTCGCTCAGGCACCGGGCAATGGTATTCTTTTTAACCGGGGTGCTGGCCGTGCTGGGGGTTTGGAGTTATTTAAATACGCCAATTGAAACCTTCCCGGATGTTACCAACACACAGATCATCATTATAGCCCAGTGGCCGGGCCGCAGCGCCGAAGAGGTGGAGAAGATGATAACCATACCTATAGAGACCGTATTAAACTCGGTACAAAAAAAGGCAAACCTGCGTACCACCTCATCATTCGGCCTCTCATACGTTCGCATTATTTTTGATGATGATGTAGACGACGCCTTTGCCCGCCAGCAGGTATTAAGCCGCCTGGGTAATGCCGACCTGCCCGACGGGGTGAAACCCGAGGTAGAGCCGCCTTATGGCCCAACCGGCGAAATTTACCGCTATACGCTAAAAAGCAAAACCAAATCGCTGCACGAGTTAACCGCTATACAGGATTGGGTGCTCGACCGTCAGTTTAAATCTATACAGGGTGTTGCCGATGTAAACAGCTTTGGCGGCGAGGAAAAAACTTACGAGGTAAGTGTTAACCCATCTTTATTGCAAAAATACGGCTTAACATCGCTTGATGTGTACAACGCCATTAACCGTAGTAACATTAACGTGGGCGGCGATGTAATAGAGAAGAACGACCAGGCCTTTGTAGTGCGTGGTATAGGTTTGATAAACAACATCAGCGAGATAGAGAACATCATTATTAAAAACGTTAACAACGTGCCTATACTGGCGCGCAATGTGGCCGATATAAAAGAAAGCGGACTGCCCAGGTTAGGGCAGGTGAGCCGCGACCGGCAAAAGGATGTTATTGAGGGTATTATAGTAATGCGTAAAGGTGAGAACCCTGCCGAGGTACTTGACCGCATACGCGCCAAGGTAACCGAGTTAAACTCGACCATATTGCCGAGCGATGTGAAGATTGATACCTTTTACGACCGTACCAACTTGATGGATTTTTGTACCGAAACGGTTATACATAACTTGTTAGAAGGTATTGTGCTGGTAACCGTTATCGTGTTCCTTTTTATGGCCGACTGGCGTACTACGCTTACGGTGGCCATTATCATACCACTTGCACTGCTGTTTGCCTTTATATGTATGCGTATTAAGGGGATGACAGCCAACTTACTATCGATGGGGGCGGTTGACTTCGGTATCATCATAGATGGCGCCGTGGTGATGGTAGAGGGGATATTTGTAGCCCTTGACCACCGCGCCAAAGAAGTTGGCATGCAAAAGTTTAACGGGCTGGCTAAGCTGGGCTTGTTTAAAAATGTAGGTGCCGAGATGGGTAAGGCTATCTTCTTCTCTAAACTGATCATCATTACCTGTTTAATACCCATTTTCGCCTTTCAAAAGGTAGAGGGTAAAATGTTTTCGCCATTGGCGTATACACTCGGCTTTGCCTTATTGGGTGCCTTACTGTTCACGCTTACGCTGGTGCCGGCATTATCAAGCATACTGTTAAAAAAGAACGTTAAAGAAAAGCACAACCCGGTAGTTATCTTTTTTGAAGAAGGTATCCGCAAAATGTTTGGCTTTACCTATAAAAACCAAAAGCTGAGTCTGATCATCGCCTTTAGCTTTATGGCTATCACGTTTTTCTCGGCCAAGTTTTTGGGTACCGAATTTTTACCCGAGTTGAACGAGGGGGCCCTTTGGGTAGAGGCCGAACTGCCGATGAGCGTATCGCTTACCCAGGCCGAAACCATCAACCAAAAAATGATGCAGATACTGGAGAAATTCCCCGAAGTGAAGCAAACGCTGGCACAGGTGGGCCGTACCAACGATGGTACCGACCCTAAGGGTTTCTTTGATGTGCAGATACAGGTAGACCTGAAAAAGAAAAATGAATGGCGCAAAGGCTTAAGCGAAGAACAGCTGATAGACCAGATGGACCAGCAGTTGCGCAAATTACCGGGTATAGTATTTAACTACTCGCAACCCATACGCGATAACGTTGACGAGGCTGTAGCCGGGGTAAACGCCAGCATGGCGGTAAAAATATTTGGCCCTGATTTTCAGGAGCTGGATAAAAAGGCCGACCAGGTTATGAATGTTTTAAAAGGCATTAAAGGTGTTGATGACCTTGGTGTACTGCGTAACCTTGGCCAGCCCGAGTTTAGGATAGAGCTTGATCAGCGTAAAATGGCCCTGTATGGCGTAAGCACCGCCGATGCCAACGCTGTTATTGAACTGGCAATAGGTGGTAAAGCCGCCACACAATTATACGAGGGCGAACGTAAGTTTGACATACGTGTACGCTACCAAAAGCAATACCGCGACACGCAGGAGAAGGTGGAGAACCTGATGGTGCCTACTTTAAACGGGTCTAAAATATCTATCAAAGAGATATCTACCATTAAGGAACTCACCGGCCCCGCGTTTATCTTCAGGGATAATAATACACGCTACATTGCCGTAAAATTCTCGGTACGTGGCCGCGATTTGGGTAGTACCATTGCCGAAGCGCAGCAAAAGGTAAACCAAAAAGTTAAGCTGGACCGCGGTTACGCCTTTACTTGGAACGGCGAGTTTGAGAACCAGATACGGGCATCAAACACACTGGCCCACGTAGTGCCTATATGTTTACTGGTGATATTTTTGATATTGTACGTAACCTTTGGCAATGCTAAAGATGCCACGCTGGTTATCATGAATGTACCGTTCGCGCTGATAGGGGGTATACTGGCCCTGCATATTACCGGCATCAACTTTAGTATATCGGCAGGTATTGGTTTTATAGCCCTGTTTGGGGTGTGTATACAAAACGGGGTGATACTGATATCGGTATTCCGTAAAAACCTGCAGGATGGGCTGCATTTAAACGAGGCCATATTAACCGGGGTAATATCCCGTGTGCGCCCCGTGGTAATGACCGCTTTGATGGCCGCCATAGGCCTAATGCCGGCAGCGGTATCAACAGGTATTGGTTCCGAAACACAGAAGCCCCTGGCTGTAGTGGTAATAGGTGGTTTAATAACTTCTACCATACTTACCTTATTAATATTACCTGTTATTTATGCCATAGTGCACAGGTTTATACACAAGCGCGAAAACCGCAAGTTATTGAAGAAAATAGGTGCCATAAACACCTAGGTTTTGGTTTATTTTTTAATGAGGGCCCCGGTACGTTTAGGCGTATCGGGTTCTTTTTTTTAGCTTAATACGATACCGTTTTTAAGCGCATTACCATAAGCTGCCTTATCAAAACTATACAAATGCGGCGAGCGGTGGGGGCCAATGTTGCGTTTTTCATCCAGCTTTTTTAGCAGGCCCAGTGCCATCAGCTTTTTTGGGAAGTTACTAATGTCGAGTTTTTTGCCCAGCAGCGTTTCGTATAAGGCATGTATCTCGGTAAGAGTGAATTTTTCGGGCAGCATGTTATAACCAATAGGGTAGTGGTATAGCTGCACCCGCATAGTATGCAGCGCTTCTTTCACCATCTCATCATGGTCAAACTCCAGTTTGGGCAGGCTGTCCATATCAAACCAGTCGCAGGCGGTCACCATCTTATCCAGTTTCAGTTCCGTTTCCGAAAAATCAGTTATCGCGTAAAACCCTACGGATATGGTTTGGTCTATCAGCCAGTTATCTTTTGCTATTCGCACACCGGTTATTTTAAACCACCTTTCGTTATCAAACTCCTCAAACCTGGCGCGGCCCGGGTCGCCAAAGGTTTTAAACTGCTGTAAAAACAGATTATCCACACCTGTACGTTCCCTTACGTTGCGGGCGGCGGCTTCAACCAATTTTTCGGTGCGCTTAATATAACCGCCGGGTAGGCACCAGCCGTCAATTACCGCATGTTTTATCAATAACAGCTTTAACTGCTGCTGGTGATAACCAAATATGGCGCAATCAATACTTACATGGGGCACATAGTACTTATGTCCGTTTAATATAAAATCTTCAAGATCGGCATCGGTATGCATGCTCAAAAATAGTATTCTGACGGGGAATAATGTAGTTATAAAACTTATTTAGTAAAATTTACTAAATAATAAATTATAGTTTATATATTGCTGTAAACTAACCGATAGCATAAAACCATAAACCAATTATTGATGAAAACCAACAGAAGAAGCTTTATCAGGCAAACCGCTATAGGGGCGGCGGGCCTGGGTTTAGCAGCTGCCTTACCCGAATTTTTATACGCGGAAGCAAAAAAGGAATTGTTTTTTAAGTTAGCCTTGTCGCAATTCTCCTTTGCCAGCCAGTTTTGGACACAGCAACTAAAGCCGCTCGATTTCCCGGCCAAAACAAAAGAACTGGGTATTACCGGGCTTGATTACTGCTCGATGTTTTTTGCCGATAAAGCTAAAGACCAAACCTTTTTAAAGGAATTAAAACAGCGGTCGGCCGATGCCGGCACCTATAACCTGCGCATTATGATAGATGGCGAAGGCGTTTTAGGCGACCTGAACGACACCGTACGCATGAAAGCAGTGGATAACCACCATAAATGGATAGACGCCGCCGCCACCCTGGGTTGCCCCATGATAAGGGTGAACGTAGAGGGCGATGGCGACCCCACAGCCGTAGCCAAAGCCGCGGTTGATAGCTTGGGCCATTTGATTGAATATGGCAGCAAACAGGGCGTAGATGTGATAGTAGAGAACCATGTAGGTATATCATGCAACGGCGCTTGGCTTGCCGGGGTGATGAAGCAGGTAAACAGCAAACATTGCGGTGTACTGGCCGATTTTGGCAACTTCTGCATCAACCGCACCAAACCCGAAACTAATGATATTGCCGGCTATATGAAAACCCATTGTGTAGAAGAGTATGACAGATACAAAGGTATAGCCGAGCTGATGCCGTTTGCTAAAGGCGTGCATGCCAAAACCCACACCTTTGATGCTGATGGCAACGATACCGAAACCGATTTTGTGCATATGTTTAAGATCATCAAGCAATCGGGCTTTAAGGGTTGGGTGAGTATTGAGTACGAAGGCGGCCTGCTTAAAATGTATACCAAGGATGCCAAATACCTTGATGATTATGCAGGCACCACCGCTACCAAAAATTTGGTGGAGAAAGCAGGGAAGATGGTATAGAACTAAGGCTGACACACATAGTTGCTTTGTCATCCCGGTAACTTCCGGGATGACAATTGCTCGTTTACTACTTGGTTTTAAAATAAACTGTATAGCTTTTATCTAAAGGATACCCATCGGCAGATGCGAATGATCGTGTCGTTATCTCAAATTCGTACTCGTGCGCGGGTTGCAGCTTTATTTTTAATATAAGGTTTTTCTTGTCCTCCGTAAACACAGGGAATTCGGTAACCGGGTAGCCGGTTTTGCCAAATCTGCCAAAGTTAATAGATACACCGGGGCCCATAGGGGCAGAGAAGTTAATTAGCATTTCGGTAAGGTTGCTGTCTACCGATGTATTGCCGTTAGCAAATGGTTCTATACCTGTGATGGAAGGCTGCTTAGCCGCTAAAGCCCGGGTAAGGGCTTCCTTGTCGTAACCCTCTTTGTAGTATTTAGACGTTTGTAAAAAAGCTTCAACGGCCTTATCGTCGGCATAGTTTAGTTGTATAATATCCTTTATGGCTTGTTTCTTATCCTTTACCTGGCTGTAATAAGCCTTGCACAGCTGGTAACCCATAAAATAGCCCAGGTCGGCCATTGTTTTGGCATTGCTGCCATTACCCAGCCAATTGGCCGCACTGCGACCAAACATATCCGTTTTAAAATCATCCCGTACAGTAGCTTCGTAAGCCAGGCCATAAGTAATGTAGTCGCGGTGCAGTGGCTTATTGGTTACCAACTCGGCTATAAAGTCGCACGATCCCTCAGCAATAGCCATAGCCAACAGGTTATTGCCCTCGCCGATTTGCTGGGTATGCACATATTCGTGCACATTAAGATACACCAAATTATCAATCGATTGCACCTTAAACACGCCGGGCAGCCATTTGCTGGTAAACTCGGATACATCGGTTTGGGCATCGGCCGCGGCAATTTCGGTGCCTATCAGTACCATGTCACCGGTGGTAGTTCCGCCCGAGCGTAAGCCGCCAATGGTAAAATACATTTTGGCATCCTTCAATTCAGGGTAAAGCATCTTAAAGAGTTTAATGCTTTTTTCTATCTGTGCCGATTTGCCGAGTACTTTTAAAGTGTTTGGCCTTACCGATGCCCAAAACTTCGGGAGCTTGTTTATCAGGTTAAGATACACCTTAGCGTTGTAATTACGGGTCAACATAAAAGACTTTAAACCAACGCTGCCTTTATCAATATACAGGGATTGGATAAAGGCCATTTTTTTGGCAGTATCGGTAGTGGTTTGCACACTGTCAAATGCGGTCCAAAAATGGTCGATATCTGAGGTGAATATTTTTTGCTGAGCGGGTGCCTGGGCATTGGCCAGTGCCCATCCAAAAACAAAAAGAGTACAAGCAAGTAACTGTTTTATCATGGAATAAATTTAGACGTTTTAGTTGTATTACCTGGAAACTACTTTTTTATATCATTTATTTTTTTATATTAGTAGACCAGGCAAGTGCAAAAAAAAACGAAAAGTTATACAGGGAGCTGCAAAAATCTGCAAAAAATTATAGGTAACCCTGTAATTTAAAACAAGGGTATTTATACCCTTAATCATGACAACAATTTTTGGGGTGTCAGGAAATGCTAATGCGGGGAAAGATTTTTGACTTAAATTTGGCAAGGGCTAGGTGATGATAATTTAACTTATTTGTGAGAACCTTACGTTACTTGATACGCAATAATTGTTTTGAAATTGAGTTAATGCAAAGCGTATTTTCACATAGAATTCTTAATAAAGAAACGGATACGAAATAAATAAATTTTAATTAATAAGTTAAGTTGAATTGTACGTTAATAAAGAATTCTATCTTTGCGAAATTATAATTCTGATCAATTGATGAATATCAAAAAGTTACTCATTCTATTCTTCTTCCTCGGAAGTATAGTATCTGCCCAACTGTCACATGCTCAAAGTGTTAGCACACAAGATTTAAGCACCATACAAGTAGATAACCTTACTGATGCACAAATTATGCGATACATGCAGCAAGCACAGGCATCTGGAATGACTCAGGATCAGCTTGCACAATTAGCTGCAGCCCGGGGCATGAAACCCCAGGAAGTGCAAAAACTGCAGGCCCGTATTGCTGCAATACAAAATAAAACACAAACAGTAAAGCCTACTACAACTCCTGCTGTAACAGGTACAGCTGCACCGAGAACTGTAGATTTTGGTACTACAGCTCCGGCACCGGTAACAGATACTACCAAAACCGCGAGTGATGCTTTATTGGAATTAAAACCTAAAATATTTGGTCAGGATCTTTTTAATAATTCGGGTACAACATTCGAACCTAACTTAAGGTTAGCAACTCCCCTAAACTATGTGATTGGTACAGGAGACCAGTTATTAATTGATATTTCAGGTTATTCTGAGGCAAGTTACCAGTTAACTGTTACGCCTGAGGGTACCATTACTATACCTTTTGCAGGCGTTATACCTGTAGCGGGCTTAACTATAGACGGCGCTACAAAAAAGATAAAATCAAAGCTATCAACAGCCTATTCGGGTTTAAATAATGGTACTGTAAAGCTAAATATTGCATTGGGTAATATACGCAGCATTAAAGTGATTGTTAATGGCGAAGTTACGCGGCCAGGAACTTACACACTGCCATCCTTGGCCTCCGTTTTTAATGCCTTATACTCATCAGGCGGCCCAACAGATAATGGATCTTTCAGAAATATTGAGATCATTCGGTCGGGTAAAAAAATAGCTACATTAGATGTTTACGACTTTTTGGTAAACGGAGATTTAAAAAACAATATAACCCTGCACGACCAGGATATAATAAATGTTCCGCCTTATCAAAAAAGGGTAGAGATGATAGGTGAAGTGAAAAGACCCGCCATATATGAGGTGAAAGGTAATGAAAGCTTAGCCACCCTATTAAAATACGCAGGTGACTTTACCGAAAATGCCTATAAAGCACGAATAAAAGTATTAAAGAACACGCCTACCGAGCGTAAAGTAAATGATGTCACAAGCGATCAGTTTGCCACTTATATACCGCAAAGCGGTGACAAATATTATGTAGATGTAATATTAGATCGTTATGAAAACCGGGTTACAATTGACGGTGCGGTTTATAGGCCGGGCCAGTACGAATTAGAACCAGGCTTAACGCTTAAAGCTTTAATAAAAAAAGCCAACGGCCTAAAAGAGGACGCTTTTAAAAGCAGGGGATATATAACCCGTTTAACAAGCGATTTAAATACAGAGTTAGTATCATTTGATGTAGGCAAAATTGTTAGTGGGCAAGCTGCTGATATTCCTTTACAACGAGAAGACTATATTAACATCTCTTCTATATTTGATTTAAAGGAGCAATACAAAGTTCAAATAAATGGGCAGGTTAGGACACCCGGTGAGTTCAGTTACTCTGAAAACATGAGCCTGGAAGAATTAATTATTAAAGCAGGCGGTTTTCAGGAGTCGGCAACGCCACAGCGTATTGAAATTGCACGCCGTGTAAGAAATGCTGATGCAAATTCAACGAGCTCACAAATTGCTGACGTTTTCACAAGAGACGTGAATAAGGATCTTAGCAAAACCGACGCAGGTTTTATACTGCAACCTTTTGACATAGTTTCCGTTAGGTCGGCTCCGGGATACGAAACACAAAAAATAATTAGTGTTACCGGTGAGGTACTATATTCTGGTAATTATACAATAATTAAAAAGAACGAAAGGATATCAGATGTTATTAAAAGAGCCGGAGGATTAACGGCACTGGCATTTCCTGAAGGTGCATCATTAAAAAGAGCAGGTGGTGATACAGGTTCAAAATTGGCTAAAGAGATAGAACAGCAAAAGCTTGACGCACTATTAAAATTACAAAAAGATGCAAATGATACATTAAGTGCGGCGGTTGTAAAAGAAACTCTTCAAAACGATTTTGTAGGGATTGATTTACCCTCTATTTTGGCAAAACCAGGCGGTATAGATGATATTTTTCTTGAAGATGGCGATATACTATTTGTGCCAAAGCAGCTACAAACAGTGCGCGTATCTGGCGAAGTGTTATCGCCGGTAACGGTAGTGTTTGAATCTGGGAAAAGCTTTAGAGAGTATATTGACAATGGTGGCGGTTTTTCGGAAAAAGCGTTAAAAAAACGAGCCTACATTGTATACGCAAATGGTAAGGTAAAAAGCACACATAAATTTCTTTTTTGGAATGTATATCCAAGTGTAAAACAAGGAGCCGAAATTTTTGTTCCGACCAAGCAAGATACGCAAGGGTTAACTGCACAGCAATGGGTTAGTATAGGTACCGGCTTAACAACAATAGCTGCTGTAATAGTTGCGATTTTAAAGAAATAAGTTAACCTTTAAGCATAATGTGTTTATAAATGAATAATACTTTAGAGCCTGATTTAAATAAATACCCAGAGAAAGAAAACCTGATTTCAGGGTCGTGGACAGAAATAATAACTCCCAAAAAGGCCCTTTTAGATTTACAATTAGGCGAAGTATGGCGTTACAGGGACCTTTTATTTTTATTTGTAAAAAGGGATTTTATAGCCACTTATAAGCAAACTGTATTAGGCCCTTTGTGGTTTTTTATACAGCCTATAATAACTGTTATTACTTATTCTATTGTTTTTGGTTATTTATTAGGCGTATCAACAGGCGGTACACCCCGCATATTGTTTTATCTGGGTGGTTTAACTGTTTGGAATTACTTTTCAGAATGTATGCTTAAAACAGGGCAAACATTTGTTTTAAACGCTAATATATTTGGCAAGGTATATTTTCCGCGATTAGTGTTGCCTATCTCTATTGTAATTTCAGGAATGATAAAAATGGGTATAACCTATGCCTTATTTTTAATTCTTATTGCATACTATATTATTAAAGGCGATAATGTTAGTATGAACGCTTATGCACTATTAGCCCCTGTATTATTGCTTATTACAGCTGTTTTAGGCTTAGGAGTTGGCATTATTATTTCAGCTCTAACTACAAAGTATCGTGATTTGTTATACCTGGTTCAGTTTACTGTGCAGTTACTGATGTATGCAACCCCGGTTATATACCCACTATCTCGTACACACGGTTTATTTAGACATATACTATTGTTAAATCCGATGACTGCAGTAGTAGAAACATTCAGATACGGCCATACTGGTGCTGGTGGGGTAGAGCCTATATATATATTATACAGTGCAGCATTTGCTTTTGTAGCACTTGCAATAGGAACCATTCTGTTTAACAAAACAGAGCGAACATTTATGGATACAATTTAAATATACATGCCAGATACTGTTATATCCGTAGAAAACATTTCAAAACAATACAGGCTTGGTACTGCAGGTACAGGTACGCTTTCGCATGACCTTAAACGATGGTGGTATAACGTAAGGGGGATGGAAGATCCCTACCTAAAGATAGGCGAAACTAACGATCGGTCAAAAAAAGGCGAATCAGAATATGTATGGTCATTGCGCGATATCAACTTTGATATACAACAAGGCGAAGCATTAGGTATTATTGGACGTAATGGTGCAGGCAAATCAACCCTGCTTAAAATACTATCAAAGGTAACCAGCCCTACTACCGGGCAAATAAAGGTAAAAGGTCGCATTGCCTCTCTATTAGAGGTGGGTACGGGTTTTCATCCTGAATTAAGCGGACGCGAAAACGTGTTTTTGAATGGCGCCATTATGGGTATGCGCAAGGATGAAATAAAAAGCAAATTTGACGAAATTGTAGATTTTAGCGGTGTTGAGCGTTATATTGATACCCCTGTTAAGCGTTATTCGTCGGGTATGTATGTAAGGCTGGCATTTGCCGTGGCAGCACATCTTGAACCTGAAATATTAATTGTTGACGAAGTATTAGCCGTAGGCGATATGGAGTTTCAAAAAAAATGCCTGGGTAAAATGCAGGATGTATCCGGCCATGGCCGAACGGTTTTGTTTGTAAGTCATAATATGGCTGCTATACGCAAACTATGCAGTAAAGGAGTGTTTTTAGAAACTGGCCGTGTAAAAAGCGTGGGCGAAATAGATGAGATCATTGAATCGTATATGCGCGTAAATGGCGACGCTACAACACGCACCGTCAAGTTTCAACCGAAGGAAAATAAAGCTATTTATTTTGAACAAGCAAGTGTATATGCAAAAGGTAAAGATGCTGATGTAACGTTCGATATCACTGATGAACTAATAGTTAGAATTACATATGTTGTAACGGAAGATATAAAAGGTACAAATATTGCTGTTTCGTTAAGTAAGGATGGCATATTATTGCTGCGTACCTGGGATATCGATAATAATCCGGAGTTGTTTATCGAAAGGAAAAAAGGTACATATACGGCAGAAATAGCCCTTCCGGATTATTTAGTAACAGGCAATTACTCTATTCATTTAGCCTGCGGAAGACCCGGAATAGGGGCAATCGACGTCCGCGAAGATTGCCTGGTGTTTGAACTTGAGAATTCTAAAATCGACGGGGCTTTTAATAGCCTTACCCGGGGGGGAATAATAAAATCTGATTTGAAGTGGAACTTTTTCCAATCTTAATAGTAGGAGTTTTTGTTAACAGAAAACGATAGAAATACTTATGAGCTATAAATGTGAACTTTGTGATTCGGAAAAAAAGAGTGTGCTTTATTCAAAAGACCGGAATGGGAAAGATGTAAATAATTTTATTTGCGGTGAATGTGGTTTTGTTTTTGTTTTACCAAGACCTTCAGAAGAAGTAAAGGTAGAACTTTATAAAGAAGGACTTTTTTCTTTAGAGGGTAGAGGTTCGCTTGCCCCTGACGACGCAAAGTTTAAAAAAACAGAGGCCTTAGCTTACAAGCGGTTTAAATTGCTTGAATCTGTAATTGGTGAAGATGTATTTTCAAAAAATAAAAAAACTGTTGAGATTGGCTGTGGCGCAGGTAGTTTTTTAAGATATATGAGTGCAGCCGGCTGGGAAGTAACAGGTATAGAACCTGACCCGGTATTTGCCTTAGCGGGTAAAGAAAGGTATGGTATTAATATAGAAAGTACATTTTTAGAGGAATTTGACCCGGGATATAAATTTGACTTGATATCAACCTTTCATGTTATAGAACATGTGGAAGAAGTTAACGCATTTTTATCAAAAATTAATTTGTTATTAAACGATAACGGCATTTTATTTATAGAATGCCCAACTATCGATAAGATGTACGGGCCTAACGCCGATTTCTTTTTCTGGGATGTACATATAAATACGTTTTCAAATTTAACATTGAAAAGTTTTTTGATAAAGCATGGATTTGAAATAGTTGAACAAACAGTTTTTGGCAATTTTATAAATTATATATGCCGTAAAAATCCTTCTTCCAACGATTATACGAAGTATTTTGATAGGCCTGCAAGAATTGAGGAACTCGTAGAAAAGAAAAACAAAGGTGAAAAACCCACACTTCGGCAAATTTTAGGCAAAGCAAAGCTAAATTTAAAAAAGAAAATTAAATCTGCCTTAAAAAGTTCAAAGCAGCGTATTGATAAAAACAAGATCCAGATAGCGCATATTGGTTTTCATAATGCAGGTAATACAGGTGATGTTGTTTTGTTTGAATCGGTAAGGCTATTATTTAAAAGTATTAAAAAAGACATTCAATTTTCTCTATTTAACGTTCATGATCAAGTTACTCCTGAATTAATAAAAACATTAAATAAATTCGATTTAATTATTATAGGAGGCGGGGGGCTATTTTTACGCGACACTAACCCTAACGAAATATCCGGCTGGCAATGGGCATGCCCTAATGATTTGATGGAAAAAATAACTACACCAATTGCAGTTTTTGCTGTAGGTTATAACAGGTTTAGAAACCAGGAAGATTTTCATGAGAACTTTAGGAAAAGTATAGCTATATTAATGGATAAAAGCGTTTCGTTCGGAATTAGAAATACTGGCAGTATAAATAAACTTAAAGATTACTATACCCCTGAAAGGCAAAAACAAATTATATATCAGCCTTGTTCAACTACTTTTTTAGATAAATACTTTGAATCTGTCGAACATATTTCAGAATCAAATAAAATAGCGGTTAATATAGCGTTTGACAGACATAGCATGCGTTTTCAAGGCAAAGAAAAGCAAGTACTTTATAATGTTGCCGATGCTTTAAAGTATTTTAGTGATAAAGGATGGCAAATTGATGTTATATCGCATGTGCCAACGGATCAGGAAGCGCAAATATGGTTTAAAGCAAGAGGGCTTAACTTTAACATCGTTAATATCGAAAAGCAACATGTTGGCAAGGTTGCTGATGTTTATAAACAATATAAGGTAGTGTTAGGAATGCGAGGGCATGCACAAATGATACCATTTGGTTTAAGTGTACCCATTATTACTTTATCTACCCATGATAAAATGATGTATTTTTTAGAAGATATACAACATACTGAGTGGGGTATTGAATTAGTAAAAGAAAATAATTTAAAAGAAGAAATAATTAACAAGGTTAATTATATTAACGATAATTATCCTCTTGTAAAAAAACAAATTGCCGAAGCTCAGGAAAAGTTATGGCAATCATCAAAAAATAACATTGAGAATATTTTTTCCAGATTAAAAAATAAAACATGAGTATAGAACAAAGTGCTACTCCGAAGATTATAGCCGAAATAGGTTGTAACCATAAAGGAGATATGAATATAGCTAAAGATTTAATCGCAACTGCAGCTCTTTTTTGCAAGGTTGATGTGGCTAAATTTCAAAAAAGAAATAATAAGGCGTTATTATCTGAAGAAGAATATAACACGCCGCACCCTAATCCTGAAAATTCATACGGTAGTACCTATGGCGAGCACAGGGAGTTTTTAGAGCTTAGCCTGGAAGATCACCGCCAGTTAAAAGCCTGGTGTGAAGAATATGGAATAGAATACTCTACATCTGTTTGGGATATTATTTCGGCACAAGAAATAACAGAATTAAATCCTAAACTAATTAAAATACCGTCGGCATGTAACTTAAATAAAGAGATGTTAGGTTATTTATGCGATCACTATAATGGTGAAATCCACGTTTCTTTTGGGATGACGCTGCAAGATGAAGAGGAGCAAATTGTAAAATTCTTTGAATCAAAGGGCAGAGCGAAAGATTTGGTTTTATACAGTTGCACCTCAGGTTATCCTGTACCATTTGAAGATATTTCATTATTAGAGATAGTACGTATAAAAGAGCAGTTTGAAGGCAGGGTTAAAGCTATTGGGTTTTCGGGGCACCATTTAGGAATAGCAGTAGATGCCGCCGCCATTGCATTAGGTGCAGAGTGGGTTGAAAGGCACTTTACACTTGATCGTACCTGGAAAGGAACAGACCACGCCGCATCATTGGAGCCAGATGGATTAAGAAAACTTGCCCGTGATTGTAAGGCTGTCCATAAAGCATTAACGTATAAAGAAAAACAAATATTAGATATCGAGAGTGTACAACGTAATAAGCTAAAAAAGAATCAAATAAAGTGGCAATAGTTGCATTAGTGCCTGCCCGTTGCGGGAGCAAATCAATCCCGTTTAAAAATGTTAAATCATTTTGTGGTAAGCCGTTAATTTATTGGAACCTAAAAGCTTTAAATGATGCACCTGACGTTACTTATATCCATGTGGCAACGGATTGTGATGAAATTGAGCAAATTGTTAATGACTTCAATTTTAGCAAAGTAGGTGTGTATCGGCGAAATAAAGAAAATGCGAATGATACCGCCAGTACCGAATCTGTTATGCTGGAGTTTTTAGGTAACAAAGCTCAAGACTTTAAAGCCGACGATTTATTTATTCTTTCGCAGATTACCAATCCCTTCACCACAAGTATGGATTTTTCTGATGCCATAAACCAGCTTAAAAACAAAGGAGGCGATTCGTTATTAAGCTGTGCGCCCATTAAACGATTTTTTTGGAACAAAAACGGCACTCCGCAGAATTACGATTATCTAAATCGTCCCCGCAGACAGGATTTTGATGGAACATACATCGAAAACGGTGCGTTTTACATAAATACGATAGGCAATATACAGCGGGATAAAAATAGGCTCTCTGGCAAGATATCTATTTACGAGATGCCCGAATACACCCAGATAGAAATTGATGAACCACATGACTGGATAATAGCCGAGGGGCTATTTAAAGCTACGGTATACCATAGCTTTTTACCCACTGTTAACGAGAGAGTAAAAAATATAAAAATTGTACTAACTGATGTAGATGGTGTTTTAACAGATGCCGGAATGTATTATTCAGAAAAAGGTGACGAGTTGAAAAAATTCAACACTCATGATGGTATGGCTTTTTCTATTTTACATGAAAAAGGTTTTAAAACCGGAATTATAACGTCAGAGACTACCGAAATAGTAACACGCCGGGCGGCAAAGTTAAAAGTAGATTATGTTTACCAGGGTAAACGCGACGGCGGTAAGTTAGAGGCTATCAAAGAAATATGTTTTAAAGAGAATATTGGATTAAACGATGTAGCCTACATAGGTGATGATATTAACTGTATTGCAGCGCTTGAAGCTGTAGGTTTTGCCGCTTGTCCTGCAAACGCCACATCACTGGTAAAAGCTATAGCAGGCATAAATATATTACAAACAAAAGGCGGAGAAGGCGCTTTTAGGGAATTTGCCGGGATAATACTTTCAAATGAAACATAAGGAAGTAATTATATTAGGTAGTGGCCAGTCTATTAATGAATTATCAAAACAAGAGATAGATTATGTTAATAACTGTGAAGGTGTTATAGCTATGAATAAGTTTATGGCTTTCTACAAGCAAACAGGTATTAAACCAAACATAGTTTATTATGTTGATAATCATCATATAAACACCAAACGGTTTTTAAATTATCTTTTTAAGGTATGCAGGCAAAATAGCCTGACAGGCATCACATTTTTTTTAAACAAAAAAATAAAAAGTGATTTATACACAAGTGTTGTAGCTTACCTGTTTGCCAAAATAAGGTATAATTTAAAAACCATTGCACGTAAAATATTATACGATAAAAAAAAAACATTTATACAACGGTTCTTTTTTTTAGCACCATCCAAAAACAACTATACATTTGTCAAATGCAGTACCTATTTGGTTGGTGGCGAATGGGCAAAATCTGTCGATGAAGTGTTATTTCATTATAGGGGGAGTTTAAGCACTGTTTTAAACTTGGCAACAGTACTATACCCTGGTTATACCATTAAACTCTTAGGTAACGATTTTAACAATGGCGCTTATTTTTTTGATGAAGCGCTTAAAAATATAGATGTAGAGTGGAAAGATCATACCTCTGAAAAGGTAAAAGAAACTAATACACACTGGAGTGTTGCACAGGTAGAGGGAACAACAATTTTCGACAAGTTTCCATACATACTAAGTAAGTTGAAAGAGAATAATAATGAAATTTACTGCTGTAATAAACAAAGTTTGTTGGTAACCGGTAATTATATACCATATGCGCCGGTAATTACGGGCTCTGTTAAAACATCATAAAGTTATAATATGGTATTAACAAATAGTTACAAAGTGTATGTGGTAATTGTTGTTTACAATGGCATGCAATGGTTACAACGTTGTTTATCCAGTTTACAAAATAGTCTATTGCCATTAAAAGTTATTTTGGTTGACAATGGCTCTGTTGATGGTAGCCCTCAATTTATAAAAACAAATTTTTCAGAATATACCTATATACAGGCAGATACTAATTTGGGTTTTGGTAGGGCCAACAACATAGGGATTGAGATAGCTATTAATGAATGTGCTGATTATGTTTTTTTATTAAACCAGGATGCATGGGTTGAAGTAAATACTATACAAAACTTGATAAATATCCATAAAAAGAACCCTCAGTTTGGCATTTTAAGCCCAATGCATTTAGATGCAGGATATTTAAACTTAGATTACAATTTTTCAACCTTTATAACACCAGACAAGTGCCCGAATTTATGCTCTGATATTTACACAAATAACTTAAAAATAGTTTATGCAGCCGAGTTTATAAATGCCGCAGCTTGGTTAATGTCAGCCAAATGCATCAAAAAGGTTGGGCTGTTTGATAAACTGTTTTTTCATTATGGTGAGGACAGGAATTACAGTCAGCGTGTATTGTATCATGGCTTTAAGATAGGCGTTTGTCCAAGTGAAAAAATTGTTCACGACAGAGATAACCGTAAAGGTCCTGAAGGAAGGGCTCCAAAAGAAAAAAGACAGCGAAAAATTTTAGTTAGACTTTGTGATATTAATGACGCCAATATAAAGGCTAAAATACGATCGGTACAAAATAATTTACTCCGGAAGACTATAAAGAATGCTTTGCTTTTTAGAAAGACTTTATTTTTTGAAAGTTTGTCAGATTATCTCTTTGTAAAAGAAAAAAAGAAATCAATTATCGACAGTTGGTATAATAACAGCATGCCGTTTATGGAAAGGGCATAACACAACAAACTTAGTAATTAAATAACTATTTTTATGTTCAAAGTGTCGGTAATTATTCCTGTTTATAATGCAGAAAACTATTTAGAAAAGGCTGTGATGTCTGCTGTTGAACTGTCAGATGTAAAAGAAGTATTATTAATTGATGATGCATCTCCTGACAATTCGGGTAAATTATGCGATATACTTTTAAAAAAATTTGATAAAGTAAAGGTATTTAGGCATCCAAATAACGAAAATAGGGGCGCCGGAGCATCACGGAATTTAGGCTTGCAAATGGCCAGTTGTGATTACATAGCGTTTTTAGACGCTGATGATTATTATTTACCTAACAGATTTGATATTACAAAGCATATTTTTGAGAGGGATAAAAGTGTTGATGGCATTTACGAAACTGTAGGCGTTTTTTTTTATACCGAGAAAGCAAAAGAGCAGTTTGCACAATGGAAAGGAATTTTGACAGAAGGTGTTGATGACTTCTTGGAAAGAGTAGAGGATAGGCACATTAAAAGCGAAAATTTATTAATGTCACTTTTAAGTGCCGGTACAGGCCGCTTTCATACAGATGGAATAACCTTTAAAAAGGAGTTGTTAAAAAAAACTGGTATGTTTAACCCAGCCCTAAGATTGCATCAGGACACCGATCTTTGGCTTAGAATGGCTTACAGCGGGAAGCTTGTACCTGGTAAGTATGATAAGCCAGTTGCTATACGTGGTGTGCACGAGCAGAACAGAATACATAGTTTAAATATTAACTCCAGAAAGAATTTATATACTTCGGTGTATAAGTGGTTTTTAAATAAACCGTTAAACCCTATAGTATTTAGAGTTATATTTAAATACTATATAAATAATTTATATCCATGGCCGACAATAAAGTTTGCACCTGTCAGAAAAACTTTAAAATTGGCATGTATGGCAAAAGAAATAGTAAAAAAACCTATAATTATAACCAGATTAATTAGTTAGCAATGGAAGAAGAAAAAGTAAGCATTATTGGCTTATTAAGAACCCTTTATCAAAAAAAGAAACTCATTTATAAAATAACAGGGGTATTTGTAGCTTTAGGGATATTTATATACATTATCAGCCCACGCGAGTATAGTTCTTCTGCAACATTATTATCAGAGTCGCAAAGTTCGGGTTTGGCCGGCCTCAGTAGTTTAGCGAGTTTAGCGGGTGTTAATCTTGGTAACAATTTAAGCAGTAGTGACGGTATAAATTCAACACTTTATGAAGAGGTATTAAACAGTACGCCATTTTTAAATAAACTCATAAAAAAGCAGTTTTTCTTTCCATCTGTTAACAAGAATTTGTTATTGGGCGACTACCTTATAAACTACTCGAGGCAGCCAATACTTAAAACAATAGTTAAACTTCCGTCAAAATTAACCACCTCAGTTACCGGATTATTTAAGAATAATACCGAAAAAGTAGCAAACAATAAAGTAGATACAGGCATAAACGACCTGTTATTTACTAACAAAGTATTTTTTATTCAGAAAACTGATTCTAAGGCTGTAAATGAGTTGAAGAACAGGCTGACATATAACCTTGACATTAGAACCGGGCTTGTTGAATTGGATTTTGATTTGCAAGATAAGGTTGTTGCGGCACAGGTTATGAAACAAATGGTAGACGAACTTAGCTTTTATGTTATCAATTATGAAACGCAGAAAGTGAGGCGTAGTTTACAACTTACCGAGGTACAGTTGGCTAAATCTCAAAAAAGATATACTGAGGCACAGACTAATTTAGCGTCTTTTAGGGATAGAAATAGGAACATGTTATTTAACATACCTAAAACTGAAGATGACAGGCTACAGGCGCAACTCAATTTAGAATTTAATGTGTACAACGGGCTGCTACAGCAACGTGAGCAATTGAGGCTAAAATTAGCTAACGAAACACCGGCTATTTCGGTTATTGAGCCACCGCAAGTAGCACCTACCTGGGATAGCCCTAATTTTTTACTAATAATGCTGATATGTATTTTTCTTGGGTTTTTTATTGGTTCAACTTTTGTGTTGGTGAAAAATAGTATCATTCAAATTATTAGTTAAAAAGTTTATTAACCATTGCGATTGATTTATAACTATAGACATGGAGCCTAATAGCAGAGCAGTACTCTGTGTAATTATCCCTGTATATAAAGATTTGCATGGGCTAACCGACACCTTAAATTCGCTAAAAAATCAGTCTGTTTCCTTTGATCAATTTGAGGTAATAATTGCTAACGATGGAGCTAACGAGGCAATAAGTGCATATTGCAAGGATGCTAACCTTACCTGTATAGATATTAGCCCTAATAAGGGATCGTATAACGCGCGAAACCAAGCTATTAGTAAAGCCGGCGATCATATAAAATATTTGGCTTTTATTGATGCAGATATAATTGCTCATACAAATTGGGTTAAAAATGGTCTTTATCATTTGCAAGAGTATGATTATGTTGCCGGTGATGTGCAAATACGCAAGGAATTGGTAACTAATATAGCCACATATCACGATTACCTAACAGCGTTTCCAATTCAAAAATATTTTAATGAATTGGGGTTTGGTGTAACTGGAAATCTCTTTATAAGGCGAACTGTAATTGACAATATTGGGGCTTTCAATCCTGTTTTAAGATCTGGAGGTGACATGGAGTTTGGTATACGTGCCGGTGAAAACAACAGTATAAAAAAAACATTTGCTGCTGATTGTGTAGTATATCATGCCCCTCGTACACACGTTGAAAAAGTTGATAAGCTAAAACGAGTAATGCAGGGGCAAAAGGATTTGTTAACAATGGATAGTGAAAAATTCAAATTCCTTGAAAGAAACGAAACCGGTTTAAAGTTACTTTTACCACCGCGATGGGCTGCTGTAGAAAATATTTATCAGTATGATAAGCGTTTTAGTAAATGGGACCTGTATTTATACGTTTATAAACTACGGTTAGCAAAGTTTTTAGCAAATTAATTTATAGTACTTACCTACGTCAATGCCAACTTTTACAGTAATTATCACTACATATAAAAGACCTAGTTTATTGCAAAGGGCAATAAACAGTGTAATTGTACAAAGCTGTAATGATTTTGAATGTATTATAATAAATGATGAGCCTGGAGACAACGAAGTTATCCAGGGTATGATGAATAACCTCGCCGATAGCAGGTTTACATTAATTAAGGCAACGGCAAATAAAGGCGGCAACTATTGCAGAAACTTGGGAATTGAGAAAGCCAAAGGAAGCTATGTGGCTTTTTTAGACGACGATGACATTTGGCTACCTCAAAAACTGGAAAAGCATTTAAAAGTACATATGGACTCTTGTGCTCATTTGGTTTTTTCGGAATATATAGAGCGATGGGACGATAATAGTAAGCCTGATAGGTTAGTATATGGAGCCAGAGAAGCGAAGGACATTGTAGCAGCAATGTTAAAGGGTAAGTTTTCAATTGGTACAACAAGTTCTGTAACGATACAAAAAGCTTGTATAAAGCAAAAGCTGTTCGACGAAAACCTTATTTCTTTTCAGGATTGGGATGCATGGATATCAATAGCAATAAAACAAAAAGATATAATTTTTACAAAAATACATCAGCCACTGTTGTATTTTGTACAGCATGGTGCCGATAGAACCTCCACGGATATTGTTAAGAGACGTAAGGGGCTTGAGCAAATATTAAAGAAGTACAGTAAGTTCGAGCATATCAAAATATTTTATGTTAATGAACTTTTAAATATTGAGGTTTTAAAAGCTAACAATATTGAAGCAAATAGTTTTTTTAAAAAAGCATATTTACTTGGCAAGTTTTTTTTATACCCTCCGTTTTGGATTAATTTGTATAGTTTAAAACGGACAGGGAAATTTATATTTAAGGATAAATGAAAATAACAGTATCAAAGGACTACCTGGATAAATATCTTTTGAGCGCAGCTGTGTCTTTATTGCTCTTTTTTTATATTTATTCTCCCAGGGTTATATATCTGCCAATAAACTTTGGATACTTAAGTATTTTGATAGGCTTTTTATATTTTTCTATAGGTAATAACATAACAAAACTAATTGGCTTATTCCGCTCTAAAATTTTCTTAACATTTTTATACTTCTACTTTTTCTGTATTGTTTACGCCGTAATAGTGCTGATTTTTTCTGATGAGAAAGACAATAACGTTTTTTTGATTACCTATATAAGGTTGTTAATTGATATTGTATTCGTAATACCCTTTTTTGTAATTATTTTAAAAGATGAGTTAAACTATACTATAGAAGATTTTTTGAAGAAACTGCTTTTAATAGGAGTAGTGCAGGGAGTTATTGCAACATTAATGATAGTAATACCACCCTTAAAAGACTTTACTTTCGCCTATATTTTTGATATACCCTCAGACAAATTATTAAATCAAGCTTATCGTGGTTTCGGTATATCCTCAGATTTTTACTTAACAACACCACTATTTCAAGCTGTTGTGTTTGCTATAAACACAAAATTTTACCTTGAAAAAGGCAAAAAGTATCTGCTATATTACCCGTTTATTTTAATATCAATGGTGCTAAATGCGCGCACATCTATTGTAATAATTCCAATTTTATTTATTGTAATATTTATAATGAGTTTTTATTATAATGAGTTTAGGTATATCAGAAAATTGTCCAGTTTGTTCATATCATTTGTTGGCTTAATAATACTTTTAGGTTTTTATTTTGTTTTAAACCCAGATAAGTTGCAAACGGTAATATGGCTTTTACAAGGCATAATGGGGGCGGTTGGGGCTTTAACGGGGACGGGACAATCTGCCACCTTAAACATAATTATTTTAAAACAAATACATTTTCCGCACCATACATGGCAGGTAATATTTGGCGAGGGATTAATAGTTTTTGGTAATATAAACTCTCCTGTAGAATCTGACCTTGGCTATATAAGATATATCTATTATGGTGGCTTAATGCTATCGGCATTGTTTTATTTTAATATATATAATTTTGCCAGATCATGCATAGCTTTAACATCTGATAACTTTTTAAAAATTCTTTTAATATCTACCACGGCACTAATATTTATCACCCAATTTAAGGGAGATGTCTTTAATTCGTCGGCGTTTATGAAAGGAGTGTTTTTGATTCAAACATTTATGTTATATAAAAGGTCTGATAGTGTTAAAGGATAAAAAAGTAGCTATATACATAGCTATACATAACCATTATAGTTTATTAGATACCATATTAAAAAGTATCGCCGCATTCAATTGCGAAATAACACTTTTTATCAGCCCCGAGTTAAATAGCGATTATGCTGCTAATAAGTTGGTTTCCAAAATTGAGATCATTTCTCAAACTACATTTATTAAAACGGGGCAAGTTGCCATTTTAAACCAGCAAGACTTTGTAATATTTGACGAGCTTACATCATTTAAAGAATTGATGGCTTTTTCGGTTTTTAGTGTAACTGTACCCAAAGTTATTGTTATACACGATTGTAATTCTTGGTTTAAGCCAACAGTGCCTAAAGGGCTAAAAAACTTTCTGAAATACACTTTTACACGTATAATAAAACAAAAGTTTAATGTCTTTGCTGTTGCAGGCAGTAATATGAAAAGGTATCTGCAACAAAACTATACTGGTAGCAATGTTTTTTTAATACCGTTTAGGTATGCCGACTTTGATGAGTTAAAGGATACATCGCCAAGGTATGTACCCGGAGAACGTATACGTATATGTGTACCAGGTACCATATCTAATCGTAGAGATTATGATAAATTATTAAATAATTTATGCGTACATCATCTTAAAGATAAATTATTGATTGATATACTGGGCAAAGCTATCGGAGATTACGGTGCCAGAATAATAGATAGAATAAAAGTCCTTAATAATGAAGGGTTTAAGATTTTATTCAACGAAGGTTATATTAATAATGATAGCTTTGACGAATCAATTAAACAGGCACATATAATTCTATCGGATTTTGAGCCTGAATATGTTACCAACAATGGTCAAAAAGAGACCTATGGTATATCAAAGGAAACCGGGGTGCCGGTACTGATGTTAAACAAAGCTAAAGTTGGCTTATTACCGGCATGTTTTAATCAAATGTTGGAAATTGTTGATCAAACCTTGTTTTTTGATAACGGAAAAGAATTGGCTGAAATACTTGTATCGATATATACAGGAACGTATGCCGATTTTAATAAATTACAACAAAACGCCGTTGCCAACGCAAAAAAAATGGACATCGGTTTAATTTCAAAAGAAATTGAAACTGCTTATCAAGTACAATTAAATGCAAATTGAGAACTTACCACTTGTAACGGTAATTATACCTACCAAAAATCGTTTGCCATTACTAAAAAACGCTTTAAATAGTGTTTACCAGCAAACCTATAAAAACCTGGAAATTATAGTTGTTGACGTATGTTCTGACGATGGCACGGCGGAGTTTTTAAAGGCTGAAAGTAAGAAAAACAAAATAACGGTTTGTACAAGCGATAAGATAGTGAAAGCCGGTAAAGCCAGAAATATAGGCATAAAAGCGGCCACCGGATCCTTAATTGCGTTTTTAGATGATGATGATGAATGGCTACCTGAGAAATTATCAAAGCAAGTCCCCATTTTTGATGATAGTGAAACAGGTATGGTTTACTCAGGTGTGCAATTAGTAAATGTTGACCAAAATCTTACCTACGAAGTACAACCTACAGTAAGCGGATATATTTTTAACGATTTACTTATAGAAAATAAGATAGGTACAACAAACACTGTTGTATTGCGGTCGAGCATTATTAAAGAATTGTTGTTTGATGAAGATTTACCCGCCCGCGAGGAGTACGATTTATGGATTCGGATATCAAAAAATCACAAAATAACGGGCTTAAGCACTCCATTAGCACGTATATATTCAAGAAATACGCTATCGAGGATATCAAGCGATGTAAAAAATTATGTTGATGCTATAGGGCTTATAAATGATAAATTTAAAGATGATATTGAAAAGTTACCCGCAGATAAAAGAAGCAAACGACAAGCAGAACAATTGTTTTTTTTGGCTTCACAGTCGGTTAAAGCAAACAATTTGTCTTTAGCGCGGAAATACTATTTTAAAAGTTCATTAACCAAGTTTAGTGTTAAAGCAGCCGGTAGTTTCGTAGCCTCTTTTTTTGGTATAAAGGCTTTATTGTTAATGAGAAAGTTGAAAGGATAACTAATGGGAAATGCATATAATCCAGGCGAACGTTACCTGGCTAAGTTTTTATCTAAATTTCCGCAAGTAAAAGCAAACCTTAAAAAGGTATATCAGGCACTTAATTTATTATTATATAAAAAAAAGTATACCTACAAAAGTGATAAAGCTATAAATCAGGTTGCATCTGATGGTGAAACCTTTTTTGGTTATTACGATAAATCACCCTTGAGTGCTAATAATCGTTATTTGCTATATAACGAATCAATTCATCCTACCAATAGTTATCCGGATGCATCAAAGCCTATACAAATTAAGGTGCTGGACATACAACAGAACAAAATAATACACACATCATCAACCTTTAGCTATAATTGGCAACAGGGCGCCCGCGCCCAATGGTTGTCATCATCATCATATATTTTTAATAGTTATAATATAGAAGATAATTATCACTCCATAATAGTAGATTTAAATACCGAACATACAACAAAGATAGCAAGCCCGGTTTACGATTGTTATTTTAATGAATATGCACTTACTTTGAATTTTAGCCGCCTAACGGCTTTAAGGCCCGATTATGGGTATCGTAACAGTAAAGCAATGTCAGACAATGCTATTGCCGATTTGAATAACGATGGAGTGTTTAAAATAGACCTTATTACGGGCGATAGCAGTCTGCTGATTAGTCTTCAAGCATTGAAGAAACATCATACCGAGCATAATATGGAAAATGCTCTGCATAAGGTTAATCATATCATGATATCTCCGGATGGTGAACGATTTATTTTTTTACATCGATATTATGTAAACAAAAGGCGCTTTGACAGGTTGTTTGTTGCAGACAAAAATGGAGGCAATCTTAGGCTACTTGCTGCCGATGAAATGGTTAGCCATTTTTGCTGGATCGATAACAAAAGCATAGTTGTATATTTACGTGATAAGTTACTGGGCGACAAATATTACAACGTAGATGTTGAATCGGGTGTTAAAGAGGTAGTTGGTAAAGGCTTGATAGACAACTTTGGAGATGGACACCCAACGGTTTGCAAAAATAAAATGGTTTTTGATACTTACCCCAATAAAGCGCGTATGAAAGAATTGTTTGTGTTTGACTTGAGCACACACAGTTTAGAAAAACTTGGGGAATTTTACGAAGGTTTGCAATATTCGGGTGAGTGGAGGTGTGATTTGCACCCTCGTTTTAGCCTTGATGGCACTAAGATATTTATTGATTCGGTACATACCGGTAAACGAAACTTATACTGGCTGGAAGTTTAATATGATGTTTTCCTGTTTAATTTCCTGCTTTTATAAAGATTCTCCTGCATATCTTGCAGATGCGTTGCAAAGTATTTGCAACCAAACTTTATTACCAACCGAAGTTGTATTTGTTGAAGACGGGCCTTTAACTGATGAATTATATTTAGTGATAGAGGGTTACCAAAGTAAAATAAATTTGGTACGTGTACAGTTAAAACAGAACAAAGGCTTGGGTTTTGCATTAAACTATGGTATGCTACAATGTAAGTATGATGTTGTGATACGTATGGACACTGATGATATTGCCCTGCCTGATAGATTTAAAAAACAGATTGATTTTTTAGCGCAAAACCCGCAGGTAGATATTGTTGGAACCTGGGCTAAAGATATAAATGAGACTGGTGAAGTGATAGGTGAACGTACTTACCCAACTGACCATAAAAAACTATACAACATTATTTGGGCCTGCCCAATAATACACCCATCTGTGGCTTATCGAAAAGATGCTATACTTAGAATTGGCTCGTATGATATAAATATACCACGCAGGCAAGACTACGATTTGTGGATACGGGCAGCTGTAGCAGGCCTAAAATTTGCCAACATTCCTGAGTATCTGCTGTATTATAGGTTTACAAATCAATATTACAAAAAAAATGGTATAAGCGTGGTTTGGGCTCAAAGTAAAATAGGGATTAGGGGAATTAACAAAGTAGGCGGAGGTTTATATGCATACTTAGCGGTTATCTCGCCCGTTTTAAGAGCTTTATTGCCGCTATCAGTGGTTAAAATATTACACCCGTTAACAAAAAAGTTTGATCCGCGTACATAAAATATTATTTACCTTTTAACTAAATATCAAATAATGGAAAAAAGAGCGCAGTATGTATTTCTTGCACTGGTTGTTTTAATGTTTGCTTGTAAATCTAAAACAAGCGACAAAACTGCCGATAGCTTAGCAACAGATACAACCAACCAAACGGAACAAAACCTGCCACCTGCTGACGGGCAAGATACGGCCAGTGCTGCAGCTACTGATTCTTCAACAGCGCCTGCATCTGATAAGAAAATAGCAAATAAAAAGGCAGCTAAAAAAACCGACGAGGTAAAGCGCCCGGTAGAGGAAAAGAAACCAGCCGCTAAGAAATTAGCCGGAGTGGGTACTTCGATTGATCGTAATGGATTTACACTGGTAAACGGAAATCGTTTTTTTCCTATTGGTATTTATACAGGTAAAGGCCCTAAGCCAGGAGATTGGGGTACATCTGATGAAAGTTTACAGAAAATGTCAAGCGCAGGTTTTAACACTGTATTGGCTTATACTTACGGAGATCGCCCCAATGCAGCCGATTTTATGAACCGGGCAAAGGCGCATGGCCTAAAAGTTATCTATAGTGTAAAAGATATGTATAGCGGTTCCGCACCTACAGCCAAAGTTAAACTATCGTCAGATCAGTTGGTTAGTAACTACGTGGACATTGTAAAAAACAGTCCCAATTTATTAGCCTGGTACACCAATGATGAATTAGGAATGGATAAAATGGCGTTAGTGTCGTCTGCATTTCAAAATATACGTAGCCGTGATTCCCAGCACATTATATTTCAGGTAAATAATCAAATTAACACATTATCGTCATTTGCGCGTACCGCAGATGTTATTGGTACAGATCCTTATGTGATCACAGGGAACAACTTCGGTTCGTTAAAACGTGTTACCGATTGGACACACTCTGCTAAAGCAGCAGCCGGTAGTAAAAAAGGCGTTTGGCAAGTGGTGCAAATGTTCGATAAAAAGTTCCAAAAGTCTAACCTGGCATCTCATCCACCAACAGCCGACGAAATGCGCAATATTGCTTTTCAATCGTTAATAGCTGGTTCAAAGGGCCTTATGTTTTATGCTTATCACTGGCTGTTTTATGGGCCTGATAAAAAATATAGCGAGGCGGCTTTTAACAAACGTTGGCCCGATGTTGTACAAGTAGTGCGCGAAGTAAAAAATATTAGCCCGATAATTCTACAAAATCAAATTGTTGATATCAAAAGGACAGGTTTTGCATACACTCAATATAGGGCATGGAAAAGCGGTGACAACCTATATCTTATGCTTGCCAATACTGAGCAAAAAACCGCTGCAAATATTTTTACAGTACCGGCTGGTAATTGGAAACTAAAATCGAGTGTTGGCATACCAGGTAAATTAATGGTTGCAGGTAATAATGTGAGGGTAAATTTAGCTCCGTTGGGTAGTGGCGTAATAATATTAGAGAAATAAGCGTTGTTGCATAAATCTTACCCTTATCAAAAAACTATATGAAACCTCAATGGTGTTACCTGTATCTGTTAATGCTGATACTCCCTGCTGCAATTACAAATGTAAAAGCACAAGACATTAGCGATATTGCATTAGGCCCAAATCTTGTTGTTAACCCCGGTTTCGAAGACGGCACCAAAGGATGGAATGTAGGGCCTGCCACCATAACCTCATCACAGGCGCATAGCGGCAATAATAGTTTGGTATACAACAATACCGACCCTAACAACTACAAGTTAATTATACAAAACTTTAAGGTGGTACCGGGGCAAGTTATACACTTTAGCGCTTGGGTAAAGGGGCAAGATATAAATACAAGCAACCTTTACGCTGCAAAGGGTGCGGGGGTAATAATACAAGGTTATGATGCTTCGGGGAAGAATATAGATAATGCAGCGCCTTTTACATTTACCGGTACTTTTGATTGGCGCCAAATAGAAGGAACGTACATAGTACCACCTACCGGTACGCGGATATTACTTGGTCTGTTTTTTAGGATAAAGTCGTACGGTACTGTTTGGTTTGATGATGTGTCGTTAAAAATTGAAGGTGCGGGATTATTAAATACGGGCTTAAAAACCATTACTAAATTGCAATCGCTTGTAGGTTTAAAGCCTATGGCGGCTACCTCGCAAGACCCTTCGGCCTCTCAGTTTGATGCAAATTTGCAATATCCAAATTATCGTAACACAATTAGCCCTAACGAAAAGTGGAACTGGAAAATTAACGTAGATAATAATACAGGCAACCCGGTTATTGTAAAAACTACGCTGTTAGGCCCAAATAATAATCAACTCGCTGTGCAAACCAACACGGTTAATGGTAATGATGAAAGCCAAATAACCTGGACACCGGTAAACGTGTTGCCCGGTACTTATAAATGGCAGTTGGAAGCCTACCTGAATAATATACTTATTCAAAAAAGAAACTTTGTTATACAGGTAAATAACGCAATGCCCAATACTTATATAGACCAGCAGGGCTTTACCGTAACAGATGGGAAAAGGTTTTTTCCTTTAGGTATTTACCTGGGTAAAGGGCCCAAGGAAGGTGACTGGGCAACAACCGACGATAATTTGCAACGCATTCAGGATGCAGGCTTTAATACTATTTTAGCCTACACATACGGTAGCCGCCCGGCATATGTTAACTACATGAACAGGGCCAGTGCACACAAACTAAAAGTGATATATAGTTTTACCGACATGTACGAAGGAAGCGCCGATAACAGTAGAATAGGTGTTTCTACATCTGCGCTTACAACACAGTATATCGAGGGTATAAAAAATAACCCCACTTTGCTGGCTTATTATATAAATGATGAATACGGCACCGGCGAAATGCAATCTATATCATCTGTTTATCAAAATATAATAGGGACGGATACAGAACATCCCGTATTGCAGATAAATAACAAACCAGCTATTTTATCAATGTATACCAATAGCTCTGATATAATTGGTACCGATCCTTATATAATACAGGGCAACACTACAACAAGCTTAAAACGCGAGAGCGACTGGACACGAGCTGCGATAAAAGCCGCCGCAAATAAAAAAGGCGTTTGGCAGGTGATACAAATGTTTGATAAAACATTCCAAAAATCAAATCTGCCTTCGCACCCGCCAACATTGGATGAGATGCGAAATTTATCTTACCAAGCGCTTATAAGCGGTGCTAAAGGTTTAATGTTTTATGCTTACCACTGGCTGTTTTATGGGCCGGATAAAAAATACAGCGAAGACGCCTTTAGTCAACGCTGGCCCGACGTTGTTAAAATGATGCAAGAAGTGAATAATATTACACCTGTTATACTAAAAAATAAAATTGTGCCTGTAACCCGTGTTGGCTTTGCTTACACTCAATACCAGGCTTGGCAGGACGACGATAAACTATATATTGTTTTAGCAAATACCGAAAATCAAACAGCAGCTAACACCTTCACTGTACCTGATGGTAATTGGAAATTAAAAACAAGTGTTGGCATGGCATCTGTAGCTTATGCTGCCAATAATATTCGTGTAAATTTGGCCCCTTTAGGTAGTGGTGTAATTGTGCTTGAAAAATAAAGATATCAATATTACATGACGCAATCCCCGGGAGGTTTTAAGCAGAAGTTTAAAAAGTTTGTAAAGCAAAATAAGTGGCTTTATACTACTTCGCAGGTATTGTTGGGTAATAAGCCTTTAAGCGGGGGCCTAAAAACTAATGTGAATGGAAAAGGTAATAAAATCAATTACCCTGCGTCTGCCACCTTTGTAAACTGTAAAATAAATATAACCGGTAATAATAACAATATCACAGTTGATGATTTTTGCAGGTTTAACAATGTTACTTTTACGATAAAGGGTGATAATAATATTATGACACTCGCTAACAATATTGAGTTTAGAAGAGGTGGGGTATTATGGGTTGAGGATGATAATTGTTTATTAGAGATTGGCGAAAAAAGTACCTTTCAAAATGTGCATATCGCCGTTACAGAACCCCAATCGCAGATTGTTATAGGTAAAGAATGCATGTTGGCCTATGATATAGATCTAAGAACGGGTGACTCTCATTCTATAATTGATATCAACAGTGGGAAACGAATAAATTATGCGCAAAATATACATATAGGCGATCATGTATGGATAGGGGCGCATACCACCGTGCTAAAGGGTGTGAGCATTGAGGAAAACACTATTATAGCTACCCGTAGTGTTGTAACCAAATCTTTTGAGCAGGGTAGTGTCATCATTGGCGGCAGCCCGGCAAAGATCTTACGTGAAGGCGTTACCTGGGACAGAAAGCGTATTTACGATAATATCTAACTTTTTCTGTAAAGCATAACATGTATTCCATCTGTTATGGCTTAATTCAAATTTAACTTTCCTTTTGGTCTCTTTTTTTGATTTGTTATATGCCAAAAAAGAGTAAAAATTAATTGTATTTACAATTAGAATAATTCGTAACTTCATTATAACCAATTAGTAAACATTTCTTTAAAAAAGGAGGGCATCATGAATGTGGTCCAAAAAGTAGAACATTGGGGTGATCTTCATCACCCTAAATGGCTGGATTTAGTGCGTATTATTCTTGGCATAATCATTTTTAGCAAGGGCGTTATTTTTATAAGCAGCACATCGGTACAGCAAGACTGGATATTTCGCGATAATACGTTTGGCGGCGAGGGCTTGATGGCGGTTGTGTTGATACATTGCGTAGCATTTGCCCACGTAATAGGCGGCCTGATGATATTAACAGGCTTGCTTACCCGTATGGTGGTAGTTATTCAAATGCCAATACTGCTGGGGGCTATATTCTTTGTTAATATAACCAAAGGGCTATCCTTTATCAATACGGAGTTATGGCTGTCGATAATAGTTTTTTTGCTGTTGGTTTTATTTTGGATTGTAGGATCAGGCAACTTTTCGGCCGATAATTGGATAAAGGAAACAAACGACCATCAGCATAAGAAACCCAATACCTAATAGTTTAAGAACCAAACCAACCTAAATATTTTTATGAAAAGCGTAAAACACATCTTGTCGCGTAAGGGAAGCAATGTAATGTCGGTACCTGCCGATACAACAGTATTAAATGTATTAAAGTTAATGTCCGAAAAAAATATCGGCTCGGTAGTGGTTACCGAAGATGGTAAATACATTGGCCTGGTTACCGAAAGAGATTACGCCCGTAAAATCATATTGATGGGTAAACACTCGGACGATACCACCGTTGGCGAAATTATGAGCAATAACTTCCCTAAAATAACGCCGGATTCTTCTATTGATACCTGTATGCTCATTATGAGCGAAAATAATATCCGTTATTTACCCGTGTTTGATAAAGAAGAACAATTATGCGGTATAGTATCTATTAACGATGTGGTTTACGAAACTATTCACTCACAAAAAGAAACGATTGAGCAGCTGCACAGCTATATTCAATCTACATAAAAAAATAGGCGAGGGGTTTATTCAAACTCCTCGTCTTCATCCTCATCTTCCTCGGGTACATAGTTAGTAATAGCCTGGCCAATAAGGTCAACTTCCTTATCATTATCAAACATTGGCATTTCTGTTTCGGGGTTTAGCTTCAGCCACACGTTATCCGTGTCCTTCTCTATTTTGCCAAACTCAACACCGGCTTTAAAAATGGTATAAACGTTATCCTCTTCAGGGAAAACAGAATAAACCACCCCCGCTACCAATACATCAAAAGGTTCCTGATCTTGCATAAAGTATATCTTTCAGCGGCAAATTTACCAAATCTATAATGTAAACGCTGTTTAAGGCTACCTTATATTTGCGAATATGACGCTGGCTGTAACATGGTAGATGTAATTTTATTTACCAATAATGCATCTGCATATTCGGGCACAGCACTTATCTTTTTCCATTGTGGGTCGCCGCCAAATGCTTTCCAGTGAGTGGCTTTCGCATCTAAATCGTCAAAGGTAACCATATAGGTAAGGTTTGGCCTTAAGGGGCCAATGATAGTTTCGCCCCAAAATACCGGGTTAAAGCCAAGGCGTTTAAAAATGTCTATTTCGCCCTGGTCGTTAAACATCTCTATCTTCTTTTTGCCTGCAGCTTCACTTGCGCTTTGGTATTGGCGCAATTCAAAAATTCTTGTTTTTTGTTCGGGCGCAATAAGTTTAGGTGCATGTGTAAACGCTTTTAATAGCGAGCTTTCTATCCGCTCGTAAGCCGGGGCAGTTGCAGGTGCGTTTAAATAGGCTGCCCCTTTGCTTATATATGCGGCATCTTTAACAAGTTTATCATTAACGCTGTTAAAATGATCGAGGCTGTTGTAGGGGGTTAATACAAATATTTTAGTTTGCCCGGCTGGTTGCAATTCTGTAAAAACGCCTACATGTTTTACGCCTAAACGGTTTAAAGCAGGTATAGCAGCATTTTTTAAATAATCTTCTACCAGGGCCTGCTGCGTTTCGCTTTTTAGCGAGTAGGCTCTCAGTTCATAATATTCCTGGTCCATATTGGCATTGATATTAGCTGCGTTACTTACAGCCGGTAATATAGCAGCGGCAGCGCCGCCCACTAACGATGATTTTACAAATGAACGTCTTTTCATAGCTTTTTTAGCAAATTATAATTGTAAGGCTAATATATGTTAATAACAGTTTGCTGTAAAAAGTAATGTGAATAATTTGCTTGTTTAATTTTTGTTAAGCTAAGGTAAATATGGTTACTTTGTAGGCTATGCAGGTTTTTATTGCATCATTAAATTCGGGGAGTAATGGCAATTGCTATTACGTTGGAAATGAGCGGGAGGCGATTTTGATTGATGCGGGTATATCATGCCGCGAAACCGAAAAGCGTATGGCCCGCCTGGGCTTATCAATACAAAAGGTTAAAGCTATCTTTATATCGCATGAGCATAGCGACCATATACGCGGACTTGCCGTATTAGCTAAAAAATACAAATTGCCGGTTTATGTAACTGATGGTACCGTACACCATTGCGGCGAAGTACCACGGGAGCTTTGCCATCAGCTAAAATCATACTTGCCTGTTAAAATTGGGGGCTTAGAAGTAATAGGCTTTCCTAAGCATCATGATGCTGTAGAACCCCATAGCTTTATGGTTACTTGTGGCAGCACGCGCATAGGCGTTTTTACTGACATAGGCGCCACCTGCGAGCATTTGATACGCCACTTTGCACAATGCCATGCCGCATTCCTCGAAGCCAACTACGACGAGGAAATGATGGAAAACGGCCGGTACCCGTTTTATTTAAAACGACGCATACGCGGGGGCAAGGGCCACTTGTCTAACAAGCAAGCATTAGAGCTGTTTATTAACCATAAACCTGCTTACATGAGCCATGTGCTGCTGTCACACTTATCTCGCGATAACAACAACCCGCAGTTGGCGCAACAACTATTTGAACAACATGCCAACGGTACGCATATAAGTGTTGCCTCGCGCGATGTGGAGAGCGCCGTGTATTGCATCAATCCTGCGCCTGTTGTAATAGCGCCTAATACTTCATTAGACCAGCTTACAGGTCAATTTCAGTTCGCCTTAAGTTGATGCTGGATATACTATACCAGGATGATAATTTAATTGCCATTAACAAACCACACGGTTTATTGGTGCATCGTTCATCAATAGCTGCCGATGCGGAAGAATTTGCTTTGCAGATATTACGCGATCAGGTAGGGAAGAAGGTTAACCCGGTGCACCGCATCGATAGGAAAACAGGGGGCGTATTGCTGTTTGCGTTTGATAAGCCTACCGAGATTGCCATGCAACAAGCATTTATGGAAAACAGGGTTAATAAAAAGTACCTGGCTATTGTACGCGGCTACACGCCGGATGCAGAAGAAATTAATTACCCTTTACGCAAAGAGAACGGCACTTTACAGGATGCCTTAACGCGATATACCACTTTAAAACATGCTGAACTACAGGTGGCATATGGTTCGCACCCTACATCGCGTTACTCGCTGGTACAGGCGGTGCCGCAAACCGGGCGTATGCACCAATTGCGCAAACATTTCGCCCATATATTCCATCCCATTATTGGCGACCGTACCCATGGTTGTAATAAGCAGAATAAATTATTTAAGGAAACCTGGGAGATGGAAACCATGTTATTACATGCCGAGGAGTTAAGTTTCACTCATCCGGTTACTAAAACAACCGTTACCATAAATGCACCGTTTCAGCCGGAATTTCTTAGGGTGATGGAGATAATGAGCTGGTGAAAATATTACAAAATATTAAAATTTACTGTAGTACTTTTGCGGTAAATCACGAAAATAATAAAATATCTTGAACGAATAGATGAAAAGAGTTGTAGTAACCGGCATGGGGGTAGTTTCGGCTACCGGAAA
The DNA here is from genome assembly GCA_005938025.2 of Inquilinus sp. KBS0705. Taxonomy (NCBI): domain Bacteria; kingdom Pseudomonadati; phylum Pseudomonadota; class Alphaproteobacteria; order Rhodospirillales; family Rhodospirillaceae; genus Inquilinus; species Inquilinus sp. KBS0705. The sequence goes on from VCCI02000001.1 coordinate 784,115, forward strand.
TGACATAGTCACTTTTTGGAATAATATAATTGAAGGTAACAGCCCGGCTAAACCTATAACTCGTTTTAACCCCGAGAAGTTTAAAACACGCTTTGCCACACAGATAGAAGGATTTGACGTTACACAATATTTAGATAGAAACGAACTTAAAAGGAGCGACCTATATACGCAATATGCATTAATTGCAGCCGAACAAGCTATTAAAGATTCGGGCTTTGACATAAATAACATGTCGCCCTTTGATATAGGGGTGATATTTGGCACCGCACAAGGTGGCATGGAAACGCTTGAGCAACAATACAGGGAGTATGCCGCATCCGGCTTCGAGCCGCATTTTAATCCATTCTTTATTCCAAAAACTTTGGTAAACATGGCCGCGGGCCTTATCTCTATCAAGTTTGGTTTTATGGGCTTAAACTTCTCTACAGCATCGGCCTGCGCAAGTGCCAATACCGCTATTATGGATGCTTTTAATTATATCCGTTTTGGCAAAGCTAAGATCATTATCACGGGCGGTTCAGATGCGCCTATCAGCGAAGCATCTATAGGTGGTTATAATTCATTAAAAGCCCTATCAACACGTAACGATGACCCGACAAAGGCGTCGCGCCCCTTTGATGTAGAAAGAGACGGATTTGTAATGGGCGAAGGATCCGGTATTTTAGTTTTAGAGGAGTACGAACATGCCAAGGCACGTGGCGCACATATCTATTGCGAGGTTGCAGGCGCCGCCATGACATCTGATGCCTACCACATCACAGCAACCCATCCCGAAGGTAAAGGTGCCATACAGGGCATGAAACTGGCCTTACAAGACGGAGGATTAAAGGCAAGCGATATAGCTTTTGTAAACGCCCATGCTACATCAACACCTGTTGGCGATATAAGCGAGGCAAAAGCAATCCACGCCGTGTTTAACGGTAACGACAATTTGCATATTAGCGCAACCAAGTCGGTAACCGGTCACTTACTGGGTGCTGCAGGGGCGGTTGAAGCTATAATAGCTGTAAAAGCCATTACCGATGGTATTGTGCCGCCAACCATCAACACACAAAATATTGATCCGGAGATACCTAAAGGCCTTAAAATTGTGATAAACGAAGCTATTGAGAAAAAGGTGGATGCTGCCTTAAGCAATACCTTTGGCTTTGGCGGGCATAACGGTATAGTAGTATTCAAAAAAATATAAACAGCTATGAGTAATAACGAAGTAATGAAAAAATTGCGTGTAGCATTACAGCTGCGCGATGATGATATAATTAAAATACTGGAGCTGGCCAATTTCCGAACTACCAAAACTGAGTTGAGCGCTATTTTCAGGGCGGATGATCATCCAAACTTTATGCCTTGTAAAGACCAGTTGCTGCGTAATTTTTTAAATGGCCTGGTTATATACAAACGTGGCCCGATGCCAAAAAAGGAAACTAAGAAAGATAGCGAATAATTAGTGCCCGCTAACAGGTTCTTTTTGAATAAGCCTGTATTTGCCGCTCTTTATCAGCCTTTGCTGCTCGGGACTGAAAGATTCGCGCCCGCCAAAATCCTGCACCCAATATTCATCCTTTTCTGCAACGCCTACTTCTTTAAAGTCGGGGTTCATCAAGTTACGACAGTGGCCCTCGCTTTTAAACCATCCGGACATCACTTCTTCAATGCTGTTTTGGCCCCAGGCAATATTCTCACCAACAGTAAAGCTTTTGTATCCCTTAAAGTAATAGCCGGCAAAAACAATACGGTCGCTCATGCTGCGGCCATCTTTACTGGTGTGGCTAAAATATTTTTTGCTGGCCATATCCTTAGCATGCCCGTGTGCGGCTTTTTCCAGTTCATCGTTCCAAACTAAAGGAGGGGCGGGTGCAAACCATTGGTCGCCGCAGTTACAGCCTTTTTGGCGCGTTTTATTTATAAGGTTTAAAAAGCTTTGCTTAAAGTTGGAATAGCTACCAGGCTCGTTTGTGTTATTAAACGAACTTAATACCGCTACAACGGCTACGGCCAATAATAAAATGTGTTTTTTCATGCTAAACATCAGACAAAACAAAAAGCCTGTAGTTTAATACAGGCTTTTATTTAAACAGCAAAAAAGCTGTTGTATTGTATTATTATAATGACGCCAGTTTTTTGGCTGAATTAGTTTTGATGCTTTTTTTTGCGTAAACCTTCTTCTTTACTACCGAATCAACCTTTTTGATTTGGGCAGAGTCTTGCGGATTTTGTGCCGCCATTAACTTTAACTCTTCATCCTTTTTAATATTCTCATATATCTCCGCAGACCGTTTTGAAGCTAAAGCGCCGTTTTCCGGGTCATTCATTCTGTTATATAAAAAAGCAAAGTTTTGTTGTACTAATGCTTCCAGCTTAGGCAGTTTATTTTTTGTAGATAGTATCAAAGCCTCATTCAAATCGCGCATGGCCAGCTTGTAATCTTTATTATCCATTTTAACACTAGCCAGCCTTACCAGCGATGTTATCACGTTGAAATTATCCTTGTAACCGCGCGATATCTTATTAGACTGTAGTAAGAACCATTTTGCCTGGCTGTATTTTTTTTGTGACTGGTACACTTTAGCCAGATAATCAAAACAGGTACGCATACCTAACGTGTCTTCGTAATAACTAAAGTTTTTTAATGCCAACAGCGAGTAGTTCAGCGCTTCGCCCTGGTAGTAGAGCTTTACGCCGCGGTGCTTTATGGTATCGTACTTTAAATATTCGGCAGCAATTTGTTTATAAATGTTGCCCTTTAAAGTATCGTTTGTGGTAAGCTGTAATTTTGTTTTAAGGCTATCAAGGTCGCCCGCTTTAGCAGATAGGTTGGCTACGGCTATAAAAAGTGAGATAAGGGTAATAAGTTTTTTCATCTGAGTACAGATTGCTAATAGTATACATTTACTATTCAAATTTTATGCCTGTTTTATTTAGCGATAAAATTGCAGCGTATGTTTACCATCAAATGATATTTTGGCTATAAAAGCAAACCAATACGCGTCAAAGTTGAACAAAATATATTCCTTAACAAAAAGAATATAAGTAAATAAGCTAAACAGTAGTATATAATACTATACAGTTAAGGGATTTTAAAAAACAAATTACTGTATAAATTTCTGGTAATTAACGAGGAAACGTTTTAAAAAGCCCCACCTGGAAAGTAATAGATTGTATAAACTAATACCTAATGTAGCACATATTATGCCTGCAAGCACATCGAGCACATAATGGTGGCTGGCATAAACAGCTGTAAACCATATGCCGACTGTAACCGTAGCAAAAATTACATTAACCCAGCCCAGGCGGTTTCTGATAGCGTAGTATAACACTATAACCGGGTATGCCGAATGCAAGGAGGGCATGGCAGCAAATACGTTAGAGCCTTTCGCGTAAATAGATTGAAATATAGTAACGTTAAAATACTTGTCGAACCGTGCTAAACCAGCGGTATTACCCATGGTTAGGGGCACAAAGTTGAACCCATGCACCTGTATATACCACGGTGGTGCAGCAGGGTAGGTATAATATACTACAAAACCCAACAGGTTTACCAGTAAAAAGGTTAAAGAAAAGCTTAAAAATTCCCGTTTATTTTTAAAAAACATAAAGGCTGCAAAGCCCAGTGGAACAGGTATCCAGCATAGATAAAATATACCGGCAAAGATATCTATTAAGGTGTTCTTCTTTAACAGCAGATACTCGTTGGGAGTCAAAATGACGCCGTTAACGTTAATACCAAATAGGCTTTTTTCGGCATTGTACAAACCACCTATAGCAACCTGGTTGTAATTATAATTAGGGAATGCCTTCATATAATCAAAAATTATCCAGTAAACTATAAATATGGTAAAGCCTAAAATAAACTTACGGGTAATTACCGAAGCATAAAATAGTACGTTGAATATGCCTATAAGTACCAGTTGATCGGTTTTAAAGCCAACCATGAAGTAGGAGAGAAGTAAATATGCGAATGATGTACCGGTTACAATACTTATTGTTTTTGTATCGATATGTATATCATCGCCAACAGCATTAGCCATTCTGCTTTTTAATGAAATCTGAATTGAAAATTTTATCCCAAAGAGGCGAGCTTACACCGTAACCCTTTGTTGGATCCTGATAGTGGTGCAGCATGTGATGCTGTTTGATGCTTTTCCAGAATGAGCCCTTAAAGTTAAAGTGATGGATAGCATAGTGCGATATATCATATACCAAATAGCCCAATATAAAACCCGGGAAGAACCCAAATATGTAATTAACCGGCAATAACCAGTTAAATAAAAAATAGAAACCTGTAGCCAAAGGGATGCTTGCCGATGGTGGCATTACCAGGCGTTTTGCATCGCTTGGGTAATCATGATGCACACCGTGGAATATAAAGTGCAGGCGTAATGCCCAGCCTTGTTTCGGCACAAAATGGAAAACAAACCTGTGCATAATGTATTCGGTAAGTGTCCAAACAAATAAACCTGCAAAAAACAGCCATATATAGTTTATAACGCCAATTTGCTTATCGTAGGCAAAATAGCTGCAAACCAATATAACGGGTAAAAAAATTATAATAGGCACAAAGTAGTGCACTTTTGATAAGCTTTCTAAAAAATTGCTTTTAAACATTCTCACAGACTCCTGTGAATTTGAAACGAAATTTTTTGCCATAACTAATCAGGGTTTAAAACGTTCTGTAATCTCTTTGCCTGTTGCAGGATCGGTACCCTTCATCTCTACAAAAATAATATTTGGCAGCCAAAAACTACCACCTTCAATTTTAACAAATATTTTGTTAAGCATTAGTTGCTTTTGCGCTACAGTTGCGAAGATATGATATTTTCCGTCGGCCGCCTTCATTAATGTAAGCGGAAATTTTTTGTATGACACAAATCTGATATCAAACTTATCATCGCTTAACTGTTTCGCAACCACACCGTAAGCAAATTTACGCTGAATGTAGCTTAATTCATCCCTTTGGCTTTTTTCGGCATACCTTATCCAGTATACATTAATAGGCGTTTCAGCATCTGGTTTGCCCGTACTTTTATCAATATTAACATCATACATTAAAGTATTAATGTTATGGTTGCGCTGCAAATAAAATAACCGGCTATCGTTTGCCACGGGTACCGGGAACACCATTTCGGCGACACGTTTTCTTTTTAACGAATCGGTATTGTTAAAATTTTGATGTGTTGAAGAAGCTATTAAGTTTAGGCTGCAGATAACAAATACGGTAACCAAAAATGAAGCTCTTTGAAAGTAATTCTTAATCATTCTGATTTTCAGATAGCGCTTTTTTAGCATCCATCAGCCTTCTAAAGGCAGTTAAATTTGTTAATACGGCAAGTAAAGCAATAGGAAATGTAAATATCGACATGGTTTCGAATACGTGAAAACGAATACCCGGTATATACAATTTGTAGTTGGCCGGTAAATAAGATGAGCAGATACCGCAAGCAATAGCAAAAACACCAATAGTGATCACTCTTTCGGGCCTTTGCATTAAGCCACCTTTTATTTCAACACCCAAACCTTCGGCACGGGCCCTTACATAGCTAACCATCATTGAGCCTATAAGCGCTATAAATGCAAATATCGAACTTAAAAAATAGTGGTGAGATACCAGGTAATAGCAAATACCTAAAAACATGATCAGCTCGCTGTAACGGTCTAAAACCGAATCGTACAAAGCGCCAAATACCGATTTCATGTTACCCAGGCGTGCTACCTGCCCGTCGAGCATATCAAACAAGCCGGCAAATAAAATTAAACCGCCTGCCCAGCCAATATAGCTTAGGTCGGCGCGGTCGCCATCTTCGCCGCCAATAATAAAAATAGCTGCAACCCCCACGTTTAACACAAAACCTATAGAGGTAACCGCGTTAGGCGTAAGGCCAAGTTTTATAAGTACCTTAACAAACGGATCAATAATTTTATATATCCCCAGTTGAACGCTGGTACGTACTGATGTTTGCTGTTCCATTTAACTATAAAAATAAATTAAAAATCTGTTAAATTAAAAATCAAATTTGATCTTGGTCCGTATGCCCCATTGTGCAATATCCGGATGATCCAAGTAGGTAAACCTTTTTACGAAGTCAACCCGCACAAACTTAAAAATGTTTTCGATGCCCACACTTCCCTCAATGTAAGGCGTTTTACCCAATGCATAAGTAATGGGGTTACCAACACCATCTGTTGGGTATTGATATAACGACGGATGTATAGATACATTATTCTCATCGCTTACACCACCATATAACATCTTGAAAGAAGCTGTCTCGCGCCATTTTAGGCGTTTAAACAAAGGGATCTTATTAAAGAAGAAGCCCTCAAAATGCTGGTCGATATTGATACTTACCGATTTATCGCTCACAAACTCTAAAAAGTTCATTAAGTTGTAAGAATCTATTACGTAAGCGTAAGTTTGGTTAGCCCTATGTATATTAAGTAGCGGGTATGGCAATTGCCCAAACGTTTTATTACCTTCTAATATGATATCCGAGTGGCCGAAAGGGGCAATATAAAAGCGTTTTTCGCCCCGGAATTTTACGTTTTGATAACCATATTCGCCATTAAGCACATTTTTTAATCCGGCTGTAAAGTCTAACGACAAAATAGGGTACTGGTTAATAATAGGGGTGCGGAATAGCTTACCCTGGTAATATTGTTCGTGCGGTGCATAACGCAAGCCAAAGGTAGCCTCGGTTGTAGATAGGTGCTGTATAATTGTATTATCGCCATTTAAAAACGGAAATAGGGTACCCGCGGGGGTTTGTATCCATTTCCTTAAACCGGCTTTGTACGAAAAGTGGTTTTCATACTCGTGCACATAATCTATACGGTAAAAGTCGTTATATAAATATTTATCGTTGGTGCCGCGTTTAAAAGACAATAAAATGTTGTCTTCCTGTATAAATTGTAACTCTTGCCCGGGTATTTTAGTGTCGCGCTGTACACTTGCGCTGATGTAGTTTTGCGGGAATTTGTAAATGCTTTTACTGTTTAAAGAGTAGGTGCCTTTTAAAAAGTATTTCCATCGGTCATCCTTAAAACCATAAGCTGCATAGCTTTCTAAAAATACACGCTTACTAAATTCCGTGGTTGTTCGGCCGCCTAACCTAAGCCTGAAACCCTCTACCGGGTTAAAGCTGTAAAATGTGCTTGCAGGGCCAACTTCAAATTTGCCAAAACCCTTAAAGCCTGCAAATAAAAGCGTTACAATATCGGCCGTACGCCTAAACGATGGCATATGTGTAAGGCTATCAATGTTTTTATACACCTTAGATTCAGCCGTTGTAAGCGTGTCTAAACGGTTTTGTTGCCAAAAGCTTTCGCTACGGTGTTTAACCGCATCATCTCCAATATCCACGCTTGGCAAATAGGTGGTATCGGGGTGCGGTTTATTTACAATATAGTTTTTATAGGTAATGGTACGTACGCCAAATAAGCCGCTCTTGCGTTTTTGTGTTACGCCAAAATCTGCAAATGTATTGCTTTTACTTAAGTGAAAGCGGCCATCAGGGTTTTGCTCAAAGTCCTGGTCAACATGCATCGACCGTACAAAGTTTACGTTAATGTTTTTATTAATGGTTAACCCGGCTTTTTGCACAGCATAGTTGCCATCAAGTGTGATGTATATATCGCCTTCGAACAGTACATCGTTGGTATTACGTGGTGTAAAACTTAGTTGTACCAGCTTTATATTATTATCGGTAGTGATAGTATCTGTTATAAAAAACTTGTAAAAGGTTGGTGCAGCGTCAGCTATGGGGCTTAAAAACTGCTTGCCCAAAAGTAATATGCTATTATCATAAATATCTACCTTTTCATACAGGTGTTTAAAGTACTGGCCTATGCCTTCGCTATCAAAAGCAGGCCCAAAGTTTACACCTTTTTGGCCAAGTACAACCTCTTTAAGTTTCTCGGGGTTTTTACGGTAATAGACCTGCGACAGCTTCTCTTCCAGGTAAATAGGAAGTAAAGATTTACCGGCGTAACTGGTGCTATCTCTGTTGTCAAAAATGAATTTATATTTTCTCAGGAATTTTTTTTGAGGCACCTTTTCCGAAAGGTTACTTAACGAAAACTGCATCTTGTCGTATTCCCGGTATTCAACAAACGGGTAGCTTTCTGGGCGATTTTTGGCTTTGTTTGCTATAACCCTACGTATCAACTCAACAGCGGGGTTGTCTTTATTATGGTAGGGTGGATTTTTTTTAGATTTTACCACCACTTCGCCAAGTTGTTTAGCGGATGGGAATAGCCTTACATTTAATACCTGCTCTTTACCGGGTTGAATGGTTAATATGGCATCCTTGTAACCAAGATAGGTTACTTTTAACTGGGTATAATTTTGAGCTGACCTTATGGTGTATTTACCATCGTTATTGCTATTTACGCCAATGGTGCTGCCTATAAATGTTATGGTAACAAAGGGCAGGGGTTGTTTATTGCCGGCATCGGTAACGGTGCCGGTTACTACAGTGGTTTGCGCTGCTAACGTGGTACTTATAAATAATAAGATTAAGAAAAATAGGGGCTTTAAAAAATTCTTAAAATTCATTCAACGTTAAATACTATGCAAATACAAACCTTTTTTGGAGAAAGTAATTATAACTGACACCAACTACAACTGAAACTAAAGCCTTTGATATAATGTAACTTAAACCTATGTAATGAGTTACTAAAAATACCCCTGCTGTGGTAAGCGCTAAATTGCCTAACCAAACCGCCATGTATTTTATAACCTGTTTTGGTATGGTTTCGTCTTTGCTTTTAAATACCCAAACCCTGCCTAAAGCAAAGTTTGTTACGCCACCGCTAATAGTGCCAATTAAGCTTGCAATTACGTACCAAAGGTAAAAAAATTCCTTACAGACTATTGTGGTCAAAAAGTCAAATATCGTTGCTATAATAGATGAGGCCTGTGCCTTTACAAATGTTGCCATTAAATGCCCGGCGCTTTATTATTAACCTTGCCGTAAGGTTTAGGAGGAATTACAATTGTGTAAAAACACATTAGTAAACAATGCTACTACTTACGCAAATAATATGCGCTTAGTATTGAAGTAAATGTAAAATAATGTTAAATAGGCTTTATTATCTAATTTTACAGTAAATCCTGCTCAAATAAAAAAGGCAGGCTATTACCAATTATGGTAATAGCCTGCCTTTAGGGAGTATTTATGAATTTGCAAACATATCGTCGTAATAGTCGAGGCCTAAGTGTGTGATCAGGTCTTCGCCCATTAAATAACGTAATGTGTTTTCTAATTTAATTAGTTGTTTGAAAATATCATTTTCGGCATGCAGGCCCGGTGCAGTTTGCGGCGATTTAAGGTAGAATGATAACCATTCTTGTATACCACTCATGTTTGCACGTTTAGCCATATCGCTAAACAAGGCAAGGTCTAATGCAATTGGCGCAGCTAATATCGAGTCGCGGCAAAGAAAGTTGATCTTAATTTGCATTTTATAACCTAACCAGCCAAATATGTCAATGTTATCCCAGCTTTCTTTGTTATCGCCATGCGGAGGGTAGTAGTTGATACGTATTTTGTGGAAAATTTCTCCGTATAACTCAGGGTTATCTTCGGGGCGTAAAATATCTTCTAACACGCCTAATTTTGATACCTCTTTAGTTTTAAAGTTATCTGGGTCGTCAAGTACCAAACCATCGCGGTTACCCAAAATATTGGTAGAGAACCAGCCATGTACACCTAAAGAGCGTGCTGCTAAACCAGGTGCTAAAACAGTCTTCATTAATGTTTGGCCTGTTTTAAAATCTTTACCTGCAATAGGTGTTTGCGTTAGTTTTGCCAACTCGATCATAGCAGGGATATCAACTGTTAAGTTAGGGGCACCGTTAGCGAAGGGTACACCTAATTTTAAAGCTGCATATGCGTATATCATACTTGGCGCAATACGCTTATCATCATCTTTTAAAGCTTGTTCAAAAGCGGCAAGCGTTTCATGGATTTCCGATCCTTCAAAGTATACTTCAGTCGATCCGCACCATACTAATACTACACGGTCGCAGCCTTTTTCTTTCTGGAAGTTTTTAATGTCTTCCATAACTTGTTGTGCCAATTCGTAACGTGTACCTGTTTTAACGTGGGCGCCGTCAAGGTTTTTAGCATAGTTTTTATCAAAAGCGGCTTTCATCGGAATGATAGCTTCAAGGCCTTCTTTTACTTCGTTAAGTAAAGATGCCTCTAAAACTTTAGCATTCATCGCGGCTTCGTATACGTTATCTTCATATACATCCCATCCACCAAAAACAATATCTTCCAATTTTGCCAATGGCACAAAATCTTTAATTTTTGGGTGGCGGTTTTCAGTTCGTTTACCTAAACGGATGCTTCCCATTTGTGTAAGTGAACCAACAGGTTGCGATATACCTTTTTTAACAGCTTCAACACCGGCTATAAGTGTTGTTGCAACGGCTCCTAAGCCGGGGATCAGTATACCAAGCTTTCCTTGTGCAGGTTTAATGTTAATCTTCATTATTACTATCAGTTTTAAAAGTAGCGAGATCATCAGCAGCTAACATGTAGCTGACACCGATCTCATGGTGGTTTTTGTTTATATAATAAGGGCTAATGCCAATTATTCTGTTTGTTTACCATGCGCTATAATCATATAGTGCTTTAGCATGTAGCACTGCATCTGTCTAAATCCCCCTCACTACTACTATTTAATCCTTTGCTGTAGGATGCCCGCAGGCGGCGCAAATAACATACTTTTTGTACAACAGCTGTTATTATTTTTACAAAGTTTACAGGCAAATGAAACTTAAGCAGGCAATTTATTGCTGCTTTTTACTGTTTTCTATGTTTACAATGCCTTTAAAACAGCTACGGAGCGCAATATGCTATCAGTTATATGCTTTTCGCGTATATCCTGTAAGTTTTGTATTGGTCGCCGCCTATTGCTTCAATAGCACGGTTTACCATCTCGTTGTTTTCAAGCGTCCACGATGCTTCGGCATACTTTAAACCTTTGCGCCTGTACTCTTTAATAATGCTGCCATACAAACAAGCTTCGATACCCATTTTACGGTAACCATCAATAACCCCTAAAAGCATAATACGTATACCGTTAACCTTGCTTTTATTTAGCAATAGCTTAAAAATTCCGGTAGGCAATAACCGGCCTTTTTTAATAGTACGCAGTATTTGGTTAATATCCGGTATGGCTACACCAAACCCCACTATTTTGCCATTTTGCTCGGCAACCAACGCAAAGTCCGGGTCAAGTATCATTTTAAGGTCTTTGGCAGTATAGTCAAATTCCTCATTCGTCATCGGGAAAAAGCCCAGGTTTTTATCCCAAGCAGTATTATAAACGTCGCGCAGGGCATCTGCCTCCTGCTTAAAGTTTTTCATGTTTATTTTACGGATAGTGATGCCGCTGTTACGTGTTAAACGATCCTGTAGCTTATCCAGTAATTGTAACGATTTATCGTTGTAATTAGCCCCATCCCAATACCAGGCCAGTAAGTCTGTTTGCTTTTTAAAGCCAAAGTTTTCAAGTAGGGTAACGTAATACTCGGGGTTATAGGTCATCATTACTACCGGTGGTTTATCAAACCCTTTTATTAACAAACCGCAGGTTTCGTTAGTTGATGGGTTAACAGGGCCGGTAATGCTTTGTGCGCCTTTTTGTTTTAGCCAGGTAATAGCGGTCTCGAACAAAAGGTTTGCGGTTTCCTGGTCGTTTATGCAATCAAAAAAGCCAAAAAAACCATCGTTAACATTGTTAAATTGGTTATGATTGGTGTTGTAAATGGCAGCGATACGGCCTACAATTTTGTCGCCATCGTAGGCTAAAAACGTTTGTAGAGATGAGTGTTTATGAAACGGGTGAGTGGTTAAAAGATCCTTTTGAGCGATGAATAGTTCGGGAACGTAGTTTGGATCGTTTTTATACAGATCGTGTGGGAAATCAATAAAAGATGCAAGCTCTTTTTTTGATTGCACCTGAACAATTTTTTTCATGGGGCTAATAAATTTAAATACCGATTACCGTAATATTAAACATATACGGTAACCGGTATCAGGATATTTTATCGGTTTATATTTTCTCTTTTATTGAACTTACACCAACTTCTTTAAACGCCTTTGATAATTTCTCAACAGCTTCGTCAATTTGATCGAATGTGTGTGTAGCCATTAGCGAGAAACGCAGCAACGAAGAATCGGAAGGTACTGCAGGCGATACAACAGGGTTTACAAAAACACCGGCAGATTGCAAATGCTTGGTTACTGCAAACGTTTTTTCGTTGTCGCGTACATATATAGGCAATATAGGGCTTTCTGTTGGGCCAAGGTCAAAACCTTCTTCTAACAAAAGCTTCATTGCGTAATTGGTATTATCCCAAAGTTTGTCTATTCTTTCAGGCTCAGATTCGATAATATCTAAGGCAGCAATAACGCTGGCTACCGAGCCCGGAGGCATACTCGCGCTAAACATTAACGAGCGTGCGCGATGTTTTATATAATCGATAGTATCGGCATCGGCAGCAATAAAACCACCTAACGATGCTAAAGATTTACTAAATGTGCCCATTATAAGGTCAACATCGTTTGTTAAATTAAAGTGCGATGCAGTACCCGCGCCTTTATGGCCAATTACACCTAAACTATGTGCATCGTCAACCATAATGTTAGCGCCATACATATCGGCAAGCCTTACAATTTCAGGTAATTTTACAATATCACCCTCCATGCTAAATATACCATCAACGGCAATTACTTTAACGGCTTCTTCCGGCAGTATGCTTAATTTGCGTTGCAGGTCGTCCATATCGTTATGGGCGTACTTAACAACTTTTGAGAAAGACAGGCGGCTGCCATCTATAATACAAGCGTGGTCGTATTCGTCAAGTATCAAATAATCATTACGGCCGGTAATGCATGATAATACACCCAGGTTTACCTGGTAACCGGTACTAAACAAAACGGTAGCCTCTTTACCTACATAATTAGCCAACCTGGTTTCCAGCTCAATGTGTATATCAAGTGTACCATTCAGAAAACGCGAACCGGCACAGCCTGTTCCGTATTTGTCGATAGCTATTTTCGAAGCTTCTTTAATTAGGGGGTGGTTAGTTAACCCTAAATAAGAATTAGAGCCAAACATTAACACTCTTTTATTATCGATAATCACTTCAGTGTCTTGTGCAGACTCAATAGGCCTGAAATAAGGATATAATCCTGCTTCCCGTAGTACATTGGCCACCTGGAACTGGGCGATCTTATCGTGTAACTTTTTAACCATTTATTAACAATACTTAAATTTTTTGTAAAAATACCATGAATATACTTATATCTTGCATGCAGAATGTAAAATTTTTGCACACAATTTTAATAGTATGTTAATTCACTTCAATAAGGCAAATTAATTAAAATTTTATTTAATCACGACCACAAAATTTCAATTTGCCAAAAAAAGGCAGAAAAAATCAATATTTAACCCTCAAATTATCTTAGTTAAGTAAAATTTCTGTGGTTAATTTCATATTCTTTTATAATAATATCATCTTCGTGCTCACTACTAATTTAACAACATCTAAAGGTATATCGTTACCTTTAATCAGCTTTTTTGTTGCTTTATTGTTCATATGAAAAAACACCATTTCTTTTACATCTCTAATATACTACTATTTTTCCCGGTTTTATTATTTGCCCAAACACCTGCCGATACATCTGCTGCAGTGGTTACACTACAACAAAGTATTGATTTTGCACTAAAGAACCAGCCGGGTTTAAAACAAGCGTATATTGACGAGCAAATAAACGAACGTGATATACGCATAGGCCTTTCGGCGTGGTTGCCGCAGGTAGGTAGCAGCGGCCAGTACCAGCATTACTTTCAAAGGCCCGCTGTAGTTGCGGGTGGTACCACAACAGGTACAGGTACAGGAACTACACCGCAAAACCTTGCTATTGCACATAATACATCAAGCCTGGGCGTATCTGCCAGCCAGGTTATATATAATAACGATGTGCTTTTGGCATCACGTGCCTCAAAATATTCGAGGCAATACTACAAGCAAAACAGCCAAAGCAATAGGATAGATTTGGTATCTGAAGTTAGCAAAGCCTTCTATGACGTTTTACTATCGCAACGCCAGTTAGATATTATACAGGAAGACATTGTAAGGCTGCGCCGCAGTTTAAAGGATGCTTACTCGCGCTACCAGGCAGGGGTTGTGGATAAAACCGACTACAAACAGGCAACTATTGCCCTTAACAATTCCCTGGCATCATACAAACAAACACAGGAAGCTATAAAAAGCAAATCGGCCTATTTGAAACAAGTGATGGGTTTAAACCCAAACAGATCAATTGTTTTGTCGTACGATTCGGCGCGTTTACAAAACGACGCGGTAATTGATACCAACCAGGCCCTTAGCTACACCAACCGTATAGAGTACCGATTGCTGGAAACACAGAAAAATATTGATAATTTAAACGTATCATATTATAAATGGAGCTTTTTGCCTTCGTTATCGGCAATAGGCGCCTACAACATGTCGTACTTTAACGATAGTTTTTCTAAGCTATACAATAATAACTATCCTACCTCTTATGCAGGCCTATCGTTAACCCTTCCTATTTTTCAGGGCGGCAGGCGTTTGCAAAATTTAAGCAAGGCACGTTTGCAGGTTGAACGTACCGACATTGACCTGATAAACAGCCGTAATGCAATTAATACCGAATACACACAGGCTTTGGCCGGTTATAAAAGCAATTATACCAACTGGGTATTGTTAAAGGAAAATGTTGAACTGGCAAAAGATGTTTACAAGGTGGTTAACCTGCAGTACCGCGAAGGTATTAAAACTTACCTGGATGTAATTGTATCGCAAGCCGACTTGCGTACTGCCGAACTTAACTACTATAACGCCCTGTTCCAGTTACTGTCAAGCAAAATTGATTTGCAACGTGCATTAGGCATTTTACCTGTTGAATAATTAAACATTGAATATGAAATACAATTATATATACTGCATTGCCGTAATGGCATTAATTACAACCGCCGGCTGCAAAAGCAAGAGCGATAAGCAAGGTGCCGGGGCAGCATTACCACCAACCCCTGTTTATGTTACCGAAGCTAAAAAGGCCGAAGCACTTTATTATGATAAATACCAGGGCCAGGTAGTGGCATTAAATTCTGTTGAACTGCGCAGCCAGGTAGCCGGCTTTATTACTGGTATATTTTTTAAAGAGGGCGATGTAGTACAAAAGCACGCTCCATTATATGAGATAGACCGCCGTAAATATGTAGCCGCCTATGAGCAGGCAAAAGCTAACGTAAACAGTGCCAAGGCAAATTTAGTAAAGGCCCAAAAAGATGTTGACCGTTACAATATGTTGTTAAAGAACGATGCGGTTGCGCGCCAAACTGTAGACCAGGCTACGGCGGCTTATGCCACCAGCCAGGGGCAGGTTGCAGTATCCGAAGCGGCACTTGCATCAGCAGCTACCGATCTTTCGTATGCTACCATAAGGGCACCATTTACAGGCCGCATAGGTATATCGCAGGTTAAGTTGGGTGCACAAGTTACACCGGGTACTACATTGTTAAATACCATATCGGCAGGTAACCCTATGGGGGTTGATGTGGTAATAAACGAGCAGGATATCGATCGTTTTTACAAACTGCAAAAAAACACTACAGATACCACCTTTAAACTACAGTTAGCAGATGGTAGCACTTATCCTTCAAACGGTAAAGTATTCGCTATTGATAGAGGTGTAAACAATGGTACAGGTAGTATTAAGGTAAGGATACAGTTTGCCAACAATAAAGATGTTTTAAAAGATGGCATGAGCTGTGTTTTACAGGTGTTAAACGATGCATCAGGCGAACGGGTGCAGATTCCATATAAAGCCATTACCGAGCAAATGGGCGAGTTTTTTGTGTTTATATCGCAAGATACAATTGCCGAGCAGCGTAAGGTTACTTTAGGCCCGCGTATACAAAGCGATGTTGTTGTATTAAGCGGAATAAAAGAAGGCGAAAAAGTGATAACGGATGGTTTCCAGCGTTTGCGCGATAAAGGAAAGATCACCTTAGGCCCGCCGCCTGCAGCACCGGCCGCTAAATAACACGGTAAGGAGTTATAAAACTTAATAGCTAATACGGGATGATATCCCGCGATTTTTTAAGCAAACAGAATATAGATAATGATCGCAGATACTTTTATACGACGCCCGGTTACCGCGATAGTGATATCGCTGGTTATTGTTATAGTCGGCATTTTATCCATACTGAGCCTGCCTATCGGGCAGTATCCCGAAATTACACCGCCAACTGTACAGGTAACAGGTACCTATACGGGTGCGGATGCCTTAACGGTTGAGCAAACCGTGGCTACCCCTGTAGAAGTGCAGGTAAACGGTACCCCCGGCATGACCTATTTGCAAAGTAACAGTACCGGAAACGGCGCCATGAGCATGACGGTTAACTTTGAAGTAGGTACAGATATTAATATTGCCGCGCTTGATGTGCAAAACCGTGTAGGTATAGCCTTGCCAACCTTGCCGCAAGAGGTACAGCGTTTGGGTATGATAGTGCGTAAACGTAACCCAAGTATATTAATGCTTGTGGCTATGTACTCGCCTAAAGGAACACACGATGTAACCTTCACCGATAACTATACCAACGTATTTATAAAGGATGCCTTGCTGCGTACAAAGGGCGTGGGTGACGTATTTACCCGTGCTGATGATTTTAGTATGCGTATTTGGTTAAAGCCCGATAAACTGGCTGCCTTAAATATGAGCGCTGCCGATGTAACCGCGGCCCTGCAAGAGCAAAACGCCCAGGTAGCTGCCGGTACAGTTGGTGCCACCCCGCAAATGAAGGGGCAAACCTTTGAGTATACGGTATTGGTAAAAGGCAGGTTAACAACCAAGGCCGAGTTTGAGAACGTGGTGGTAAAAACACAACCGGGTACAGGTTCGGTAGTGCATTTAAAAGATGTTGCCCGTGTTGAGTTAGGTAAATTTAACTATGCAGGTAATTCGTATGTTGATGGTAAAAGAGCATCATACCTGTTAATATACCAGGCACCGGGCAGCAACGCTATCGAAACTGCCGACAATGTAACTGCTACCATGAACGAATTGAAGAAAACATTCCCTACGGATGTTGACTTTGTGGTTCCTTTTGAATCGGTTACGGTTGTAAAGGTATCATTAGATGAGGTTATCGAAACACTAGTAATAGCCCTTGTGCTGGTTATTGTGGTAGTGTTTTTGTTTTTACAAAACTGGCGTACAACGCTTATACCCGTACTGGCTATCCCCGTATCTATTATAGGTACTTTCATCTTTTTTATTCCGCTGCATTTTACCATTAATACGCTTACCTTATTTGGTTTTGTATTAGCCATAGGTATTGTGGTAGATGATGCTATTGTGGTGGTAGAGGCTGTACAGCATTATATGGACGAGAAGGGCATGTCGCCAAAAGAGGCTACCGAGCATGCCATGCGCGATATATCCGCACCGGTAATTGCCATCGCTTTAATTTTGGCGGCGGTGTTTGTACCGGTAGGTTTTGTACCGGGCATTGTAGGTCGTTTATATCAGCAGTTTGCCATCACCATCGCTATATCGGTATTAATATCGGCATTTGTGGCGCTATCGCTTACACCTGCTTTATGTACCATATTGCTGCGTCCTCATAAGATCGACGATAAATCTACCGGTTTAAATAAACTGTTCTACAAGTTTAACCAATGGTTTGACAGGGTTACCGGCCGTTACCGTAATGCGGTAGATAAAGGTATTAAACACTCCAAATTCATCATCATTATATTGGTATGTATTGTAGTGGGTACTATATTCATCTTTAAGGCAAAACCATCAGGCTTTTTACCGCTTGAGGATGAAGGCCGTATATATGTAACCTACGATTTGCCCGAAGGCTCATCAACAGAGCGTACAGTTACTGTGCTGCACCAAATGATGGCGGTTTTAGATAGTGTACCTGCTATAAACCATTACGCTGCTTTGGGTGGATTGAACGCGGTTAACTTTGCTACAAAATCTAACAGTGCAACCATATTTGTACAGTTAAAACCATGGGAGCACCGTAAAGATAAACAGGATCAGCTAAATGGGGTTATCGCTACTATTCAGAAAAAGCTGGCGCGCTTTAAAGAAGCAAGTGTGGTAGTAATTTCGCCGCCAGCTATACCTGGTTTAGGTAATACAGGTGGTTTCTCATTCATCTTGCAAGAAAAACAAGCGGGTGGCGATATCAAGAATTTTGAAAAGGTATTACAAACATTTACGGCAGCGGTTAACAAACGCCCGGAGATTGCCAGGGCTTTCTCGTTCTTTGGGGCGCATACACCTGCATACCAGCTAACTATTGATAGGGAAAAGGCCAAAAAATTGGGTGTTGCACTATCTGATGTTAACAATGCATTGCAAACTTATATGGGTAGCGCCTATATTAACGATTTTACCGTATATGGCCGTAACTTTAGGGTAGTGGCCCAGGCCGATACCAATTACCGTACTAATATTGATAACATTGGCCAGTACTTTGTGCGCAACTCGGCGGGTAGTATGGTGCCTTTAAGTACACTTACCAGTTATAAATTGATTGAGAACGCCCCTTTAATATCGCATTATAACCTGTTCCGCTCGGCCGAGATAAATGGTAGCACCAATCCCGGCTATAGCAGCGGCGACGCTATTACGGCTTTAAAGGAAGTAGCCGCACAAACCTTGCCGCAAGGTTACGGCTACGAGTTTTCGGGCTTAAGCCGCGAGGAATTGTTATCCGGCTCTAAAACGGTATACATATTTGCCTTATCAATAGGCTTTGTGTTCCTGTTCCTGGCAGCGTTGTACGAGAGTTGGTCGGTGCCGTTTTCTGTACTATTGGCTGTACCATTGGGTGCGTTTGGAGCAATATTGTTTTTGTGGTTTGCACCGGGCCTTACCAACAACGTTTACGCGCAAATTGGTTTAATAACGCTGATAGGTTTAGCAGCTAAGAATGCCATTTTGATAGTGGAATTTGCCAAAGAACGTGTGGATAGGGGTATGGAACTTGAAAAAGCCACATTAGAAGCTGTAAGGCTTCGTTTAAGGCCTATCATCATGACATCGATGGCCTTTATATTAGGTGTATTACCACTGTTGTTTGCATCGGGCGCAGGTGCCGAGGCACGTAAAACAATAGGTTTTACAGTATTTGGCGGTATGCTTACCGCAACATCGCTGGCTATATTTATTGTGCCGGTGTTGTTTTACATTATTACCAGGTTTGCTTACGGTAAAGAAAAGCTTGCCGAACTCGAAAAAAATTACAAGCCCGACCCCGAAACGGATCCGGAAATATAATATAGTAAGAGCCTCCTGTACCCGGGAGGCTTTTTTATTTTACCCCGATTTGCTATTAGCTTAATGTTATGGCACTGTTAAAATAGCCGTTTGCAGTTGCTTAAACCCTATGTTTTGTACCCATAACACTCCAAAAAATCTTAAATAGAACACTTATTTTAAAAAGGTGTACACTTTTAAAGCTATCAACAATTGTTAAAATCTTCAATTTAACAATCGCTTACAATTGAGTTTAGGTGATAAATCACTCGGCTGATTATCAGCTGGTAAGCCCCTAAAAAAGCGGTATAACAAAGTTTTTTAAGCTATCGGGCTATTAATTATAATAGCTAAAAGGCCATAATGGCAAAGTATTTGTTTATGGGCTGTTATCACAATTAAAATTGTATTAATAAATAACACGACTATGAAAACAATGACAAAATTAGTAGCAGCAGCATTTACAGCAGCAGCTATATTTTTAGGAACAAATGTTAATGCACAGTCTACCCCTAAAAGCGCTTTCCGCTTTGGTTTAGGTTTAGAAGTAGGTGCACCAACCGGAAATGCTCATGATTTTTCGAAATTTGAGTTAGGTGGTACCGCTCGTTTACAATACGGTGTTGCTGATAACTTGGCTTTAACGCTTACATCAGGTTATTACAATATGTTTGGAAGAGAGATAGGTAACACAGGTGCTAACTATAATGATTTGGGTATAGTGCCTTTAAAAGCAGGTGTAAAAGCCTTCTTCTCGCAAAACTTATATTTTGGTGCAGAAGTTGGTGCCGGTTTCGAAACTAATGGTGCAAGCAATACTAAATTAATTGTTGCTCCGGGCCTTGGTTGGGCTAACCGTACTTGGGATATAGGTGCACGTTACGAAAACTTTAGCGGCCAGGGTTATAACTATGGTTTAGCCGGTTTACGTATAGCTTATGGCTTTGCATTGTAATAACAACAATTAGAAAGCTACATTCACAAAAAAGGCCTTACGAATATCGTAAGGCCTTTTTTATTGGTAAAGTTAGTGTATCGCTTACTTTAATTTGCCTAAAGCTTCTTTTATACGGCGTACAGCTTCTATCAGCTTATCCTCAGCCGCCGCATACGATATACGGATAGATTTTTTATCGCCAAAAGAATCGCCGCCTACGGTAGCTACGTGTGCTTCTTCTAACAGGTAAATGCTTAATTCATCGGCATCATTTATGGTTTTGCCATTATAGCTTTTACCAAAAAACGACGTTACATTAGGGAAGAAGTAAAAGGCGCCATCCGGCAGGTTTACTTGTACACCTTCAATGTCTTTAAGTAAAGCATAAACAATATCGCGGCGTTTTAAAAACTGGTCGCGCATTTGGTGAACAGTTTCCAGTCCACCGTTATAGGCAGCTACGCCCGCTTTTTGGGTAATAGAGCAAGTGCCCGATGTTATTTGTCCTTGCATTTTATCACAGGCTGCAGCAATTTCGCTGTTACTTGCGGTATAACCTATGCGCCAGCCGGTCATGGCAAACGCTTTAGAGAAACCGTTAATAATAACAACGCGGTCTTTTATATAGTCAAACTGAGCGATAGATTCGTGGCCACCAATAAAGTTGATATGCTCGTAGATTTCATCACTTAAAATGTATACATGCGGGTGTTTTGCAAATACTTTGGCTAAACCTTCCAACTCGGCCTTGCTGTAAACGCTGCCCGTAGGGTTACATGGTGACGAGAACATGAATAGCTTGGTTTTAGGCGTAATTGCCGCTTCCAGTTGCTCTGGTGTTATTTTAAAGTTCTGTTCAACAGTAGTATCAATAAATACACTCACCCCTTCGGCAAGTTTAACCACCTCCGAGTAGGATACCCAGTATGGGGTAGGTATAATCACCTCTTCGCCGGGGTTTACTAAACATAATACAGCATTAGCTATAGCTTGCTTGGCACCGGTTGATACCACAATTTGCGTATCGGTGTAATCAAGGTTATTCTCAGTTTTTAGCTTATTTACCACAGCTTTGCGCAGATCAGGATAACCTGCTACAGGGGTATAATAAGTAAAGTTTTTATCCATGGCTGTTTTTGCAGCATCCTTTACATATTCGGGGGTATGAAAATCAGGCTCGCCAAAGCTAAGGCTGATCACATCTACACCTTTTGCAGCCAATTCGCGGCCCATTTTAGCCATTTTAATGGTCTGAGATTCTGACAGGTTGTTTATCCTGTTACTTAATGCGCTCATATATGTTATGTGTTATTGCGGCAAATATAGAAAATTACTTTGCTGCTAACCTTGCAGTATTTTATAAATTTAAGCAACAGAGGGCCTTAACTATTTTACCACCCGCAGAACTATATATTTTTAGGGTTGTTATCATCATCAGAAGAATAACGGGTTGGAATTTTTGTAAGTTTGGCCCTCTAAATAATTTGGTTTGAAGGAGCAAAAAAGGATAATTCTGCTATCACTCATCACAGGTTCCGTTTTAATGGTGATGAAGTTTGCTGCCTATGTTTTAACAAACTCCAACTTTGTATTAACCGATGCTGCCGAGAGCATTGTAAACGTTGTAGCCAGCTCATTTGCATTTTACAGCATTTACCTGGCATCAATGCCCCGCGACGAGAACCACCCTTACGGGCACGGTAAGGTGGAGTTTTTTTCGGTATTTATCGAGGGAGCATTAATAGGTATAGCCGGGGTAATTATTATCCTTAAATCGGCCTATAGCATATTTAACCCCGAAGCGATACACGACCTGATTTTAGGTGCGGTTATAATAGGCACAACAGGCCTTATAAACGGCGTTTTGGGCTATTACATGATACGCAAGGGCAAAGCATTGCCATCCATCACCATTGAAGCCGACGGCCGCCATTTACTTACCGATACCGTTACCAGTACAGGTTTGGTTGTGGGTTTAATACTGATACAGGTTACCAAAATATTATGGCTGGATAGTGCCTTATCTATTTTAGTGGGCATATATATACTATACACCGGTTATAAATTGATACGCCGCTCGGTTGCCGGTTTAATGGACGAAACCGACTTTATAGTAGTAAACGAGGTGGTAAAGGTTTTAAGCGACCAGCGCCACGAGGAGTGGATAGATATACACAACCTGCGCGCGCAAAAGTATGGTAACGAATTGCATATAGATTGCCATTTAACCCTGCCTAATTATTTCGATCTGAACCGGGTGCACGATGAGGTAAAACTGGTAGAAAAGCTAATAAACACCGAAGCAGGAATTAAAACAGAGTTGTTTATACATACCGACCCTTGCTTGCCCTACTGCTGCCACTATTGCAGCATGCCCAACTGCCCTATACGCAGCGAGGCCAAAACCGAAGAGATACCCTGGACTATGGAAAAAGTAATGCGTAATAAAAAGCACTATGAGTAACGGCAAAAACTTTTTTAATGTACGGGTTTACGGCCTGCTTATAAACGACGCCAACGAGGTATTGATAAGCGATGAGCAGGAATACGGCTTTAAAATGATAAAATTCCCTGGTGGGGGGCTTGAATTTGGCGAAGGGCTTTTAGACGGCCTGAAGCGCGAATTTATTGAAGAGTGCAATACCCAAGTAGAGATCATCAGTCATTTTTATACTACTGATTTTTATGTGAAGTCGGCTTTTAACAATTCGCAGATCATCAGTGTTTATTACCTGGTGCGAAGCGTGACCGAGCATAAATTCACCACCAAAACAAAAGTGTTTGATTTTGACGACGAAGGAGACATTCTTCAGTCGTTCCGTTGGGTAAAACTGTCTGATTTAACGGTGGATCACTTCACATTCCCCACAGACCAATACGTTGCTGAACTATTAATAAAAACAATATGAACCTGGTTAAACGCGACCTGCAAGTAATATGGCACCCCTATACGCAAATGAAAACTGCCCAGCCACCCATACCTATAGTAAGGGGAGAAGGCACTTGCTTATTTGCCGAGGATGGTAAGAAATATATCGACGCTGTATCCTCATGGTGGGTAAATATACACGGGCATAGCCATCCATACATCGCCCAAAAAGTTGCTGAACAACTAAACAAGCTGGAGCACGCCATTTTCGCCGGCTTTACACACCCCGGGGCTATTGAACTGGCCGAACGCCTGCTAAAGCTGCTGCCGCCAAACCAGGCAAAGGCATTTTATACCGATAACGGATCAACCGCTACCGAGGTGGCTATAAAAATGTGCCTGCAGTACTGGCATAACAAAGGCCAGCAGCGTACTAAAATTATAGCCTTTAAAAACGCGTATCATGGCGATACTTTTGGTGCCATGTCTATAAGCGGGCGCAGTGCGTTTACCGCCGCGTTTGATAGCCTGCTGTTCGAGGTGGAGTTTATTGATTTACCGGATGATACAAACATAGATGCCATTAAACAGCATATATCAGGTATAAAGGCCGATACCGCATGTTTTATATTTGAACCACTGGTACAGGGCTCGGCCGGTATGCTGATGTACGAAGCCAGGCACCTGGATGCCTTAATGGCGCATTGCCAAACCGAAGGCGTATTGCTAATTGCCGATGAGGTATTCACCGGGTTTGGGCGCACCGGCAAATCATTCGCTTGCGACCATGTACAAACCCAGCCTGATATCATGTGCTTTTCTAAAGGCCTTACAGGCGGTACCATGGCATTGGGCCTAACCACCTGCACGCAGGCCATTTACGACGCCTTTTTATCTGACGATAAGATGAAAACGCTGTTCCATGGCCATTCGTACACCGCTAACCCGGTAGCATGCGCGGCAGCACTGGCCAGTATGGACTTGTTTATAGACCCATCAACACAGCAAAATATAAATAGGATAGTGGCCAAACATTCGGCTTTTGCTGCCAAAATTGGCGGGCACAGCTCCATAAGAACAACCCGCCAAACAGGCACTATATTGGCTATGGAATGGGAAACGGGCAACAATACATCGTATTTTAGCAACCTGCGCGATAAGCTGTACCATTATTTTTTAACCGCCGGTATCATACTAAGGCCTTTGGGTAACGTTATTTACATATTGCCGCCATATTGCATTACCGATGCTGAACTGGAGCATGTATACAACACTATAGAAAAGGCGCTGGACGAAATTTAGCATATCCCTTTACAAACAAAAAGCCCTGTAATGTTAATTACAGGGCTTTTTGTATTTTTAATACGGTATGGCTTAGTTACCGCCGCCAGCCATTGCTTTTAGGTCTTCTAACGATATCCTGTCAAAATCGCCGGGGATAGCAAATGCACCTTTAGGCGCTTTAGCATCGGTGATAGATTTTAAGGTTACGTTAGCTTCCTGGCCTTGTTGTATAGTGGTAAACTGTACCGGGAAACCGCCTGCTGTAGCATAAAACCTGGTGTAGCTGTTTACAGGGGCAGTAATATCTTTAGTAACCCATGCAACATACGCCTTGCCGCTTTTTGTTTCTTTTACGTCAACCTTTGTACAGTTAAAGCCGTTGATCACTTTAGTTTCGGTACCAGGTGTGAAGGTAAAAGTAGGCTCGCTTTTTTTAGCCTCTTCCATATCGGCAGGGGTTAAAACAACTGCTTTTTTAATAGATGCAACAGGCACATCAACTAAAATTGCAAAATAAGCGGCTTTAAGGTCAGATATCAGCTTAATATTAGCCGGGCCTTGCTGCGTTTCGGCAACAGATGAGTCTCCTTTAAAGGTTAACTTCGACTCCACTTCTCCCTGTGCGGCAGATAGCGTGTAAGTGGCAACACCTTCGGTATAAGCTTTTTGAGCGCTTGCGCTAATGGCTGTTGCAGAAAGGGCAATACCCAGGGCAACAGTAAATAATTTAAATTTCATGTTTTTAGTTTAATGATTACAATTTAGTGTGTTATTAACTCTTGTGCAAGTTTTTTTAAAATCTTTTAAATTTGATATTAATTAGATAACACCGTTACCGATTTGTTACGCCTTAATATCCTATAATTTAAATGCTGTTTTCTAAGCAAAGGCTCCAATTGCTTAATGTATTGGTCAGAATTGGCCGCATCTAAAATAACCTCGCCTGTACCTTTATTAAGTGCATTAGGATACCCGCTTGTATTGTCGCTTATAAACAAATAGTTAATATCAAAACCTTGCGGAATAGACTTAATAGGCGCCTCATCGTTTAATATCAAAACAGTTTTATTTAAAAACCTGATAAAGTTGTTTTGCTTGATCATATAAGGGAGCTGCACAGGGGCATTAAAATTAACCACACGGTAGGTACTTATCCGGTTGCTATCCAAACATGGCTGTATAGCATAGGTAAAGTTGCGGTCGGTATCGGCTAAATCGGTAACAACCACACCCGTGTTGCCATTTTTAAATACAATACCACGGTGCTTGCGCAGGTTTAAAAATGTGATGGATCGGGTACTGTCTGCCTTAATATGTTTATAGCTTATACTGATGCTGAAAAGCAGCAAGCAAAAGGCCGCTATTTTTATTAGCCATGCTTTTCTATCAAACATAAAATAAAACAGTAAGAATATGATAACCGACATTAATAGGTATTCTACTTGGGTTAGCCATATTTTATTGATGGATGCAAAAGGTGCATGCTCTATAACGCTTAAGCCCTTATTCATTACCATAATGCACTTATCTAAAAAGTAGCCCAATGCCTTTGATACAGCCGGTATTTGTGGTAGCGCTAAAAGCAGCAGGCCGCTGTACATAATTAAGCTAACCGGTATAATAATGAAAAGGTTGCTCAGTAAAAAGTAAACCGGGAACTGGTGAAAGTAATACGCGCTTAGCGGGAAGGTAATAACCTGCGCCGCTATTGATACCGAGCAGGCCAGCCATAGCTTGTTCAATATGGTATTTTTAAAAGTGAACCATTTATAAACAATAGGCTGGAATACTATTAAGCCGGCAACCGCCAGGTACGATAATTGAAAGCCAACATCGGTAATTAAAAAAGGATCGTACAGTAAAAGTAAAAAGGCTGATGTGGCCAGCAAATTAAGCGAGTTGATGTAGCGGCTATATGCCTTGCCGCCAATAACCAAACTTATCATTAACGCGGCCCTGCATACCGCCGGCGAAAACCCCGATAGCAGGGAATAAGCCCATATAAGGGCGATGATGACAATAGCCTTAATTGTTTTACCACGCTTGTTGTTGCTTAAAAAACTAAGGGCCCAGCTAAGCAGCAAATAAATAATGGCCACATGCCCGCCCGATACGGATAGGATATGTATAGTACCCGTTTTTGAGTAAGATTGCAATACATCGTTACCCAGATCAGCCTTGTAGCCCAGTATAAGGGTTGATGCTACCGCTGCCGCGGTACTATCGGGCATGTTTAGCTTTAGCTTTTTTACCAGGTTTTGCCGCAGCCTTAATGCATAAGCTATTACTGGGTTGCCTTTTGCAGCTGCTACAACCGTGTATTGTTTGGGGTAAATAAAGGCTTGGTAATAAATGTTTTTGTTGGCTAAATACCGCTTGTAGTTAAACTCGCCGGGGTTAAAGGGCGGGTCGGCAGCCTGGTATTTGGCAGGTATTAAAAGCTCTTCGCCATAAAATAAGTTTTGGGCAAGCTCATCCTTTATGGTGATGAGCAACGAGCCGCTTGCGGGGGTGGCAACGCCATTATTAACGCGCTGTTTAACACTTGCCGTAAAGCGGGTAAGGTCGTTTTTTATAACGGGTTCGCTGTTAATAACAACGGCAAGGTATTGGGCGGGTTTACCTGCAAAATGCTTGTTGTTGTTAAGCTCGTTATGCTGATAGGTGAATATCCACCCCAATAAAAACAATATAATATACATTAACAAGCCGCCCAGCCAGCGAACCTTAAAAACGGGCAAGCGCGAGTAGGCAAAGTTTAAAATGATAAATGTAATACCTATTGCGCCTGATATCCAAAAAACAAAAGGGGGCAGGGTATAGCTCAGTCCGCAGGTAATACCGGCTAAAAACGGGAGCAGTAAAATAACAACGGGGATCTCACCCTTGTGATTAGCGATCATATAATATTCCGCAGCGCCTTGTGATAGGTTTTGAGAAATAAAAATAGAGTATTAGCGGCAGATTACAACTGGTCCCGAACTTCCAGCAGGAATTTTTTCATGTTTTCTAACGAATTGATCACGCGCTGGTTGTCGCGGCTTTCGCCCATGTTGTTTTTAAGGTGGTCTTTAGCGCCTTGCAGGGTGTAGCCCTTATCGCGAATAAGGTGAAAAATGATCTTGAAGTTTTCTATATCCTCGGGGGTAAAGTAGCGGTTGCCCTTTTTGTTCTTTTTGGGCTGCAATACATCAAACTCTTTTTCGTAAAAGCGTATCAACGATTGGTTAACATCAAACATGGCCGAAACCTCGCCCATGGTATAGTACATTTTGCTGATCTCGCGTTCTTTGTAAGGCATATACAAATGTAAAGTTTATTTCGGATTTCGGATTTTCAATTTCGGATTTTTAATGTATAGCCGCGATACTTCGCGGCTTTTATCTTCGCGGTTCATGTCCCCTCAGGTCTCCTGAAAGGGACCCTGAGGATGCCTCGCTACCTCAGGGTCCTCTGCGAGAGACCCTGAGGGGACGGGAAATTAAAAAAACGGTCATCCTGAACTTGTTTCAGGATCTCACAGGACGGTAATAGCCATGCTGTCCACCTTTCTGATCTCGCACATGGATGTGAGATGCCGATCCGCCAGCCAGCGGACGGCATGACGCCTTGTTGTATATTTTTTACATTATGTCACCTTATAGTTTTCTGAAAATGACCATTAGGATACCACGATCAATAAATAAGCCCGGAACACATGTACGATTTAGTGTATAATTCTGTATAATTTCCACACAAAAATTTTACACTTTTGCACTGCAAATCTGTTTGCATATAAGTGATATTTATGACAGCTACCGAAATTATGTCCCCTCAGGGTCTCCTGAAAGGGACCCTGAGGATGCCTCGCTACCTCAGGGTCCTCTGCGAGAGACCCTGAGGGGACGGAATAGAGACACGAAGTATCGTGCCTCTACGGGTGGAAATAAAGATTAATCAGATATTTAACGTAGAGCCGCGATACTTCGCGGCTTTTTGCCCTCGCGGGTTTTTTGTCTTCGTGGGGCTTTCAGGTTCATGATTTTTTTTACTTTATGTCACCTCATAATTTCCCGAAAGTGACCCTGAGGAAGTCACGATCATTAAATAAGCCCTTAACACATGTATGATTTAGTGTATAATTCTGTATAATTTCCACACAAAAATTTTACACTTTTGCACTGCAAATCTGTTTGCATATAAGTGATATTTATGACAGCTACCGAAATTCGCCAGGCTTTTCTTGATTTTTTTGCTTCAAAGGGACACGTAATTGTGCCCAGCGCGCCTATTGTAATAAAAAACGACCCCACCCTTATGTTTACCAACGCGGGGATGAACCAATTTAAGGATGTGTTTTTAGGCGAAGCACCAGCCAAAGCGCCGCGCGTGGCCGATACACAACGCTGCCTGCGTGTTAGCGGTAAGCATAACGATCTGGAAGAGGTTGGTATAGAT
Organism: Inquilinus sp. KBS0705; assembly: GCA_005938025.2. NCBI lineage: Bacteria > Pseudomonadati > Pseudomonadota > Alphaproteobacteria > Rhodospirillales > Rhodospirillaceae > Inquilinus > Inquilinus sp. KBS0705. The sequence goes on from VCCI02000001.1 coordinate 812,982, forward strand.
ACCTATCACCATACCATGTTTGAGATGCTGGGTAACTGGAGCTTTGGCGACTACTTTAAAAAGGAAGCCATTGCCTGGAGCTGGGAATTGCTGACCGAAGTGTACAAACTGCCTAAAGACCGCCTGTATGTAACCTATTTTGAAGGTGACGAAAAAGAAGGTTTAGAGAAAGATACCGAAACCTACAACCTATGGAAACAGTATGTAGACGAGGCGCATATATTGCCCGGCAATAAAAAGGATAACTTTTGGGAAATGGGCGAAACCGGCCCTTGCGGACCATGTTCGGAAGTGCATTACGATAGTCGCCCGGATAGTGAACGTGCTGAAAAGCCCGGTTCTGAATGGGTAAATGCCGACCACGACCAGGTGATAGAGATTTGGAACAACGTTTTTATGCAGTTTAACCGAATTTGGGACGACGAGAAAGGTGGACTTAATGGTTTGCTTGCAAATGTAGATCAATACGCAGCCTTATATAAACAAGAAGTAAAAACCAATCCTGATATATTAGACCCTAAAAAGCACAGACAAATTAAAGCAGTTGATTATAGTAAACTTGTAGATTTACCTGCTAAGCATGTAGATACCGGCATGGGCTTTGAGCGATTGGTGAGGGTGCTGCAGGGTAAAACAAGTAATTATGATAGTGACGTTTTTCAGCCGCTGATACAATTCATTGCTGAGAAAAGCGGAAAAAAATATCATCCTGAAATCACAAAGCCAGTAGGAACTTCAATTGGAGCTATGTTAGACTTCGCAGAAGGTTGGGGACAATCTGTGGCTATGCGAGTATTATCTGATCATATTCGCGCCATTAGTTTTGCTATTGCTGATGGTCAACTTCCATCTAATAATAAGGCAGGTTATGTAATACGACGTGTTTTACGTCGTGCTGTTAGATACCAGTATCAATATTTAAATTTTAAGGAGCCATTTTTAAACCAACTCGTGCCTATACTGGCTGAGCAGTTTAAAAATGTTTTTGATAATTTATACCATCAAAGGGAATTTGTTCAAAAAGTTGTACTTGAAGAAGAAATTAGTTTTTTACGGACCCTTCAAAAAGGTATCTCTCAATTTGAAAGTTTTATTAGTGGTTTGGCTCAAGAAGTCCATGAGGGTGAATATCCGAAAATTATTCCAGGACAATTTGCATTTGAATTGTCAGATACCTATGGATTTCCTTTGGATTTAACAGAACTAATGGCAAGTGAGGAAGGCTGGACGGTGGATGCTGCCGGTTTTGAGATTGCCCTTCAAGCCCAAAAAAACCGCTCCCGTGCTGCTACCGCCATTGATACCGGCGATTGGACCATGGTTAAGGATGAGGACGAGGCCGTTGAATTTACAGGGTATGATGAAACCGAAACCATTGCCCACATTATTAAATACCGCAAGGTAACCGCCAAGGGTAAAGAGCAATACCAGATCGTTTTGGATAAAACACCTTTTTATGCCGAAAGCGGTGGCCAGGTAGGCGATAAGGGTGAGCTGGTTTTTCCTAACGGCGATATCATTGAGGTAACAGATACCAAAAAGGAAAACGGGCTGATCGTTCACTTTACCGATAAACTGCCATCAATGCCTGGCGATGCCCTAACTGCCATTGTAGATGCAGAGCGCCGTGGCGGTACAAACAACAACCACAGCGCTACCCACTTGCTGCATGCCGCCATGAAACAGGTTTTAGGCAGCCACGTGAACCAAAAAGGCTCGCTGGTAAACGCGGATTACCTGAGGTTCGATTTTTCGCACTTCGCCAAGGTAACCGATGATGAACTGGCACAGATAGAGGCTATTGTGAACAGTAAGGTACGCGAGAACATCCCTTTAAAAGAGGAACGCATGGTAGCCTACCAGGAAGCTATCACCAGTGGTGTTACCGCCCTGTTTGGCGAAAAGTATGGCGAGTACGTGCGAGTAATCACCTTCGACGATAACTTTAGCAAGGAGCTTTGCGGGGGTACCCACGTTAAGGCCACCGGGCAAATAGGGTACTTTATCATCACCTCCGAAAGTGCCGTTGCAGCAGGTGTGCGCCGTATAGAGGCTATTACCGGCGCCGCTGCCGAGCAGTATATAAACGAGCAGGCCAAACTGGTAAACCAGGTTAAGGAGTTGCTTAAAAACCCTAAAGACGTAGCCAAAAGCATTGAAACCCTGCTGGACGAAAACGCAAAGCTTAAAAAGGAAATAGAGAAGTCGGTACTTGAAAAATCATCCGGTTTAAAGGATGAACTGGCTAAAACGGCCGAATTGATCAATGGAGTTAACTTCATCGCCCAAAAGGTTGAACTGCCCAGCGCCGACGCCATAAAAAACCTGGCCTACAATCTTAAGGATATTGTACCCAACTTGTTTTTGGTACTGGCTGCCAATATTAACGATAAGCCAAACCTAACTGTTATGATAGCCGAAAACCTGGTTAAGGAAAAAGGCTTGCATGCCGGCAATATTATAAAAGAGTTAGCCAAAGAGGTAAAGGGTGGCGGGGGCGGTCAGCCGTTTTTTGCCACTGCCGGGGGTAGCGATGTGAGCGGTTTGGATAACGCTTTGGCGAAGGCCAAAACATTTTTGTAGGTGCGCAACGGGTTGCCGAAAAAATTACCGGCAAACAAAAATGTGGTGTTTTACTTGTTTTTTTGCTAAATAATGTTATCTTAGTAAACCAGGCCAAACGAATTAAAACGAAAAAAAAAGAAAATCTCCCGCATAGCAACCAAAAAAGTGAAAAACTTTATAGAGGGCTGTGGAATAAAGAATAAGGATTACAAAAAAGAGGCTGTCTAATAAAGACAGCCTCTTTCGTTAATATATAACGGGAAGATTCTTAAACTTAATGACGTCCTTTATGGCCGTTATCGCCATGTCCGCCGGGTCGGTTAACTACTCTGGTGTGGCTTACCACGCGTGTATTACCATGTGCAGGCCTGTTAATCACACGGCTACGGCTAACTACACGGGTATTGTGGTGTGCCGGCCTGTTTACATAGTGGGTGCGGTTAACTACCCTGTTTGGCCTGTTCACATAATGTGTTCTGTTTACTACACGTGTATGGTTTATTACCCGTGTTTTATAGTGGTCGCGTACTATGATTTGCCTGTCGTAGTTGCCCCGGTAACGGCCATAATGCGCACGGTCGTAGTTATAATAGCGGTATGCCCTCGGGCGGTTTACAGCAACCTTATAGCCATTGCTAATGTTGTACGAGCTGTAGCGGGGCGGCAATTCGCGCCTAAAAACCCACGTACCGCCGTTTAAATACACATATTGGTGTGTAGGTACGTAATAATAACTATCTACATCCGGTAAATAATAGTAATCCACATCTGCATATTCCGCTGGTGGATTCCAGGTGCCAATGTTAAGGCTAACGTTTACCTGGGCTTTGGTTTGGGTAACAGATGCTGCAAGCATAAAGCCGCTTACCAGCATCCCTAAGAGTATTTTTTTCATGGTATCGTCTAAAAATTTAGTGGGCATATACAAATTGCATGCCTGTTATACAGACGGGCATATTTACAAAAGGTTTAACAAAACACTGCCTCCCGTGAGTAGTAGCAATTAATAGTCTAAGGCTGTGGTTTTTAAAAAATAGCTATGATAAATAACTAATAACACTATATTTGAAAGGTTTGATCAAGGCTGAAAACAGCTGAATATATGGTATGGCAGTTCTACAAAACAGCGTTAGTGATAAGTACGAATTAGTAGTAGGGTTAGAGGTTCACGCGCAATTATCCACATTAAGTAAGGCATTCTCCTCAGATTCAGCGGCTTTTGGCGCCGAACCTAACCGTAATGTTAGTGTGATATCATTAGGGCACCCCGGTACCTTACCCCGCATCAACAAAAAGATGGTAGAGTATGCGGTAAAAATGGGTTTAGCCTGTAACTGTTCTATCAACCTGCAAAATACTTTTTCGCGCAAAAACTACTTCTACGCCGATCTGCCTAAAGGTTTCCAAACCACTCAGGATCAGCAACCTATTTGTATTGGTGGCGCGGTTACCGTTCGTTTAGCTGATGGTACAGTAAAAGATATTGCCATTCATCACATACATATGGAAGACGATGCCGGCAAAAGCGCCCATGATCAGCACGATGAATACTCCCTTATCGACCTGAACAGGGCAGGGGTACCCCTGATTGAAATTGTATCTGAACCCGACTTGCGCAGTGCAGAAGAAGCCGGGCAATTTTTAACCGAAATACGCCGCACACTGCGTTATTTAGACATTTGCGATGGCAATATGGAAGAAGGCAGTATGCGCTGTGATGCCAATATATCCGTAAGGTTGAAGGGCGCAATCCAATACGGCAACCGCTGCGAAGTAAAGAATTTGAACTCGATACGTAACGTTCAGCGTGCTATTGAGCACGAGTTTATACGGCAGGTAGAAGTTATAGAAGCCGGTGGCCATATCGATCAAAATACGCTTAACTTTAACGCAGATACAGGCGAAACATCCGTTTTACGCTCAAAAGAAATGGCTAACGACTATCGCTATTTCCCTGAACCTGACTTATTGCCTGTACAAATAACTGATGCTGAGCTTGCGGCTATACGTAAAAATATGCCGGCTTTACCTAAGCAACTACACGCTAAATATACAAATGAGCTCGGCCTGTCTGACTATGATGTCGGCGTAATCACCGCCGATAGGGAGCTTGCCGCATATTTTGAAGAGGTAATTAAACATACAACCAACTATAAATCCGCTGCTAACTGGTTAATGGGGTCGGTAAAATCGTATATGAACGATAATAACATCAGTATTGCCGAAATTAGCATTAAACCTGTAAATTTAGCTGCTTTAATAAAGCTGGTTGATGACGGTAAGATCAACAATTCGGTTGCTGCACAAAAGTTATTTCCGGTATTGGTTACCACTGCAGATAAGCACCCGGATGAATTAGCCAAAGAGCTTAACTTGCTTATCAGTGATAATAAAAGCGAAGTTGACGAATTTATTAAGGCCGCGTTAGCTAAATTTCCGGACAAGGTGATAGAGTACCAAAAAGGGAAAAAAGGCGTTTTAGGCTTGTTTATGGGCGAAATAATGAAAAGCTCGAAGGGTAAGATAGACCCGCAAAAGACCAACCAATTATTAATAAAAGAATTAGAATCTAAATAGTATATGAGAACCAGTTTATTATCGTGTATTGCATTATTAGCTGCGCTTTTCGCTACCTCATGCAAATCCGGAGACAGTTTTGTTGTAAAAGGCGCCCTACAACACCCCGGTGCTGTAAAAACGGTTTATCTTTTAATGGCAGATAGTACTCAAGTAAGTGTTATTGATTCAACAACTCTGAACGAGAAAAATGAGTTTGAATTTAAGCATAACGCACCGTTTGCCAACTTATATAAATTACGCATAGGTGGTAACGTGTTTGACCTTGTTGCCAAAAACGGGGATGAGATCAATTTCAAAACAGATGTGGCAGATATGTCGCATAGCTATGAGGTAAGCGGATCAGAAACATCCGAAAAAATTAAGGAGTTTAACAAGATCAGCAACTTTTACGGAGATAAAAACAGTAAGCTATCTGACGAGTATACCGAAAAATCGGCTGCTTTAGGTAAAGAATCTGATTCCTTGTTGAAGATTTATATGCCGCAATTCCAAAAAAATATCAGCGATTACAGCGAAGCGGTTTTAAAGTTTGTGGCTGATAACAAAAAATCATTAGCAGGGTTTTATGCCATTACCTCGTTGGATCAGCAAAAGTACGAGCAGCAAATGGTTGCTTATGCAGACGAGATAAGGGGCGATTTTAAAGATAACCCCGCTGTGCAAACCTTTGTTAAACAAATGGATGCAGCAAAACCGGTATCAATAGGGCATAAGGCACCTGAATTTATAATGTTAAGCCTTCAGGAAAAGCCGGTAAAGCTATCAGACTACAAGGGTAAATATGTCTTGGTAGATTTTTGGGCATCGTGGTGCGTGCCTTGCAGGCAAGAAAACCCTAACGTAGTAAAGCAATATAAAGCCTTTCACTCAAAAGGATTTGAAGTATTGGGCGTATCGCTTGATACGGAAAAGAAAGACTGGAAAAATGCAGTTGATAAAGACGGCTTAACCTGGACGCATGTATCTGAATTAAAGCGCTTTGACGGCCCTACAGAACGTGTTTACCGGATTGAGGCCATACCATCTAACTTTTTGATTGACCCCCAGGGAGTTATTGTTGCCAAGAATGTTACCGGCCAGGACCTTGAACAATTTTTAAATAAAACGTTTAATAAACCTTAAGTAACGGTTAATATATGTTAACAGTTAACAATTTGTTAATATATAGTTTACTATAAGCTTGCATTAAGGTTATACTTTTATGCAAAATTAAATGTTACATGAGCAGTTCAAAGCAAAAAATATTAATTGTTGACGACGAACCGGATATTTTAGAGCTGATAGAGTATAACCTAAAAAAAGAAGGTTACCAGGTGTACAGCGCCCGTAATGGGCAGGAAGCTGTTGCCGAAGCTAAAAGAACCCAACCCGACCTTATTGTGCTGGACATTATGATGCCTAAAATGGACGGTATAGAAGCCTGCCGTATTATGCGTACAATGCCCGAGTTTAAAAATACCTTTATGGTTTTTTTAACAGCCCGCAGCGAAGAATATTCAGAAATTGCAGGCTTTAATGTTGGTGCCGATGACTACATAGCTAAGCCGATAAAGCCACGCGCTTTGGTAAGCCGCATAAACGCAATTTTGCGCCGTAACTCACCGCCGGAAGAAGTGGTAGATAACAAACTGGAAATAGGCGACTTAGTAATAGACCGTGAGGCTTATTTAGTGTATAAAAAAGGCGTAAAAGTAGTTTTAGCCAAAAAGGAATTCGAATTATTATACTTGCTGGCCTCTAAACCCGGCAAAGTTTACACCCGCGAGGTAATATTAAAAAATATTTGGGAAGACTCGGTAGTAGTTACTAACCGTACAATTGATGTACATGTACGTAAACTGCGGGAAAAACTTGGTGATGATTGTGTATCTACCGTTAAGGGTGTAGGATACAAATTCGAAGCATAACAAAACAAAAAAGCGCCTTGCACAGGCGCTTTTTTCATATCACTCTATTTTAATTATTTAGCTACAGCAACTTTTTTTGCTGCGCTAACCTTAGTTGTTGCTTTGGCATCAATAGCTTTAGCTTTTGTTGCCGCTTTTGCCTTAACTGCTGTTGCGGCTTTTTTAGCAACAGTGCTGTCTGCTTTCGCTTTTTCAGTAATAGCCATGGCTTTTGTGTCTGCTTTGGCTTTTACATAAGCAACATCCTTTTTAGCTTTATCAGTAGTTTCGGCTACTTTTTTAGCCACGTCCTTTTTGGTAGCCGTTACCTTTTTTGCTACGGTTGTTTTAGCAACAACAGCTTTTTTAGCGGCAGTATTTTTTTTCGCAACTACTTTCTCTTTGATGCTGTCGTATTGGTCTTCAGCTTTTTCTTTCAGATCATCAAATTTATTTTCTGCTTTGTCTTTCAAGTCTTCTGCTGTATCTTTTGTGCCGTCCCAAAATTCTTCTATTGTTTCCTTTATTTTTTCGAAAAACCCTTTTTCTTCAGGTTGAGTCTTTTTTGTGCTCATGTTTTTATGTTTAGATAGATGTTGTTGATTGTTAGGTATTAACAGCAGCAACAAAAAAAAGTTTGTAATAAAATATTGAAGTGGTTTTAACCTTATTTGTACCTGTTTTACAAAAGCCGGTTTAACTAACCGGCTTTTGTTTTTTTAAGCGTATTTTTGCCTGCTATGAAGTTTCCCAAGTTTGCCGACCTGATCTTGTTTGAAGATGATGATATTATTGTAGTTAATAAACCACCTTTTATTAGCTCGTTAGATGAGCGTGAAGGTGGCGAGGTAAATATGCTGCGCCTGGCGAAGCAATATACCGATGACGCGCAGATATGTCACCGGTTAGATAAAGAGACTTCAGGGGCGCTTATTATAGCCAAAAACCCCGAAGCTTACCGCGCCGTATCTATGCAGTTTGAACGACGTAAAGTAAAAAAAGTATATCATGCTGTTATTGATGGTACACATGTATTTGATAACCTTTTAATTGACCTGCCTATACTTAATGTTGGCAAAGGTAATGTTACTATAAGCCGCCAGGAAGGTAAGCGCGCCGAAACCTGGTTCCAGTCTTTAAAATACTACAAACATTATACATTAGTAGAGTGCCGCCCGGTTACCGGCCGCATGCACCAAATACGCATCCATTTAGCCACTCAGCGGGCTTCAATTGCCGGGGATGATATGTATAAGGGCGAATCGGTATTTCTTTCTAAGATCAAACGCAAGTACCATTTAGGCAAAGATCAGGAGGAGTTGCCTATTATGAAACGTTTTGCCCTGCATGCATACGAGGTTACCTTTAAGTTGATGAATAACGATGATATCACTATACATGCCCCATACCCTAAGGATTTTGATACCTTATTAAAACTATTGGATAAGTTTGACTTATAGTTTCCTTTAATTACTTTATACAACACTTTTGTTTAAGCCCTAGTAACATTTTAAGGCATAGTAGCGTATTGTAAATATTTTGATATACAAACGCTTGTTTTTACCGCAAGCTATTGTAAATTTATACAAAAACCGCCGCATGCTTAAAAAGCTTTGCACCCTTATCGCTTTTTTTACACTCCTGTTTACCGGCTCGTTGTATGCGCAGCAGCCTATACAGCGTGATACCCTTATAGATATAATTCAACAGAAAGACCAGTTAGAGCGGGAAAAAAGACTGATCAGATTTATAAAAAATTATTTTCAGAATGCACCGGCTACACAGTCTGCGAAAGGTGCGGATACAATTTTGCAATTGCTGGTTAAGTATAACTTACCTGACAGCGACGCGTTTGCAGCCTTTATAGATGGGCTTTCTTTTAATAAAACAAAGGATTTGAAAAGCGCCGGGCTTAAAATGTTAAAGGCCGTGCAAATAGCTGCCAAGTTAAAAGACTCCTATCTTTTGTACCAGTTTTTAAGCCATTTAGGTTTTATACAAACCGATGAGGGCAACTTTATTGGTGCGGTTTATAGCTATCGTATGGCTAAGAAAGAGGCTCTAACGTTAAAGGATAATTATTTGCAGGCAATATTGGATGTTAATATATCTGATCTGTATTATAAATCGGGTTTGTATGCGCAATCTATCAATTATTTGGATAAAGCATTGGCATTAACAACCGCTAAGGATGTAAATAATAAGAAAGTGTTACGGACCGTAATTTATTATAATAAGTCTGAAAATTATTTCAGGATGCATAATTACGATTCGTTAATTACTTATCACAAAAAACTGCTCTCTCCTGAAAACGTATCGTACAAAATAACTACATATAGGGCAAGAACAGATTACTACTTAAGCTTACTTAAACACAATTACCCAAAGGCAATTAAACAGATAATTGCATTAAAGCAAAATCCTCGGTACACTTTTAGCGAATTGGAAGACCTGCACCTTTCTGATGCTTATTACATGAATGGGCAATTAGATTCGGCGCAAGTGTTAGTGAGTAGATTATTGAGCGTAGCGACAGATAATAATCATCCCGAAATAAAGTATCATTTATATGAAATACTGGCACAAATTGCGGAAAAAGGGGGTGACACCAAGCTTGCTGCAATGAATTATGAATTGGCGTTGAAGGAATCGCAGGAGAATAATTCGCGCATTACGCAGGTAGGTAATATATCATCGCAAATAAAAATTGACGAGACCGAGAGCTCTTATAATCAAAAAGCAGAAATATATGAGCGAGAGCGCCTATGGTTGATCTTTACGGTAATTGTATCGGCTTTAATAATAGTAACTATTGCCCTGATATACCGTAATGGCAAGCAAAAGCGGCATTACGAAAAATTGCTTTTCGCTGCTAAAAAAGAAGAGTTGGCTTTTATAAATTCACACGAGGTTAGAAGGCATCTAACCAATATTTTAGGAATTATAGACATATTAAAGCACAGTGAAAACAAACAAGAGGATTATGCGCAGGTAGAAGCCCATCTTTTAACATCGGCCGCACAATTAGATAAAGCTATTAAAAACATCTCCGAGAAACTTAACGAGGAGTAGATTAGATATTGATAAGCGTATTCTCTCGTGCTATAATATCGGCTATACTGGTTTCCGACAATATTTTTAACGATGCATCACGCACCTCAATAAATACATCACGTATACCGCAAGTATGTTCCTGATGACATTCGTCACAACGGTGATAGAAATTTAAGCTTGCACAGGGTACCATGGCAATAGGGCCATCGGTAATACGCATAATGCTAACCAGGAAAATTTCTTTAGGATCCTTGTTAAGGCTATAGCCGCCGCCGGCACCTTTTTTACTGTATAAAAAACCGGCGTTACGCAAATCCAGCAGAATTTGCTCCAAAAACTTTTTAGGTATCTTTTCTATCTCCGCTATTTTAGAGATCTGCATAGGCGGCTTATCCATGTTTTTGCCCATGACCACCAATGCCTTTATTGCGTATTTAGTTTTTTTGGATAGCATCTGTTTTAATAACGTGCAAAGCTACATAAAAGAATTTTGTTAACCTTACTATTCAAATGTAACATCATCCTATACTTTTATCTGAATGGCCTAAACGTTTATCGGGGCAAACGGCATCCCTTACCATTTGTTTTAACTCCTTTATTTCGGGGAAGCGGCCATGTTCTTTGCGGTCAAATATTACCGCTTCATTAACTCTTATATTGTATTTACCGCCGGTTTCACTTGGTTGTAGTGTTACGCCGTATATGTCATTGTTAAAAGTAGTTAGCAGTTCCTGCGCCATATAGGCGGCACGCATCAGCCAATTGCATTTGGGGCAATACTCAATGGTGATGGTGGGTTTCATTGCCATAAATATAAATAACTATTTTGATATAAACCTATACAAGTAGGGTGCTTTATGTGCGCCGCCGCTATATTTTTTAGCTTCGCGCTGTAGTATGCCCATACCAAGTATTTTACGCTGAAAGGCAGGCCGAAGTAGCTTTTTATCCAATATCGTTTCGTAAAGGGCCTGCAGTTGGCCCATTGTAAACTCATCGGGCAGCAGATTGAAGCCTATCAGTTTATCATCAAGCCGGGCGCGTAATGCTTCTAAAGCTTTTTGAATGATATGATTATGGTCTTGTATCAATACAGGTAGACTACTTAATTCGTACCATGCACAACCGTCAAATATCTTATCAGGTGTAGGGGTAACTTTAGTAAAATCAACTAAAGCAAAATAGCCAACACTAATAAATCGCTGAAAAAGCCAATGATCAGGATCAGGGGCCACGCCATCACCTTCAGCAAAAGCTATAAATGGTGATGGGTCGTGTCGGGCAAGGTTGCCAAATACATGAAACTGTTCTAAAAAAATGGAAGTTAAACCGGTACGTTCAGATGCTACCCGTTTTGCCGCTTCATCCAAATTCTCATCTAATCGTATAAAGCCGCCAGGCAGCGCGTATAAACCTGTCCGGCTGTACTGCATTAGCAGCACCTTTAATTGGTTGTCATGAAAACCAAATATAACTGCATCAACAGCCAGGTTATGTATAAAACCATGCCCGGCAGGATCCGCTTCGTTTATGTTGGATATGGTTTTCATTTAATTTATCAAATATTTGATAATGCCAATAATACAAATTATTATTGTAACATAATGATACAATAATAACCACCTTTTTTAACCAATCAATTATAAAACTAAATAAATGAAAAAACTAACATTGTTTATGCTTGTGCAGTTGGCTTTTACAGCTGTTTTTGCGCAAATGCAGGTAAAGATCAGCGACGGTATGCTGGAAGGAGTTACCGAAAAATCGGGTGTGCATAGCTTTAAGGGGATACCTTTTGCGCAGCCACCAATAGGTGAACTGCGCTGGAAAGAACCGCAACCTGTAAACAGTTGGACAGGTGTGCGCAAATGCGATGCATTTGGATATAACCCCATGCAAAAAAAGGTATTTGGCGATATGGGTTTTCGGTCGGCAGGGATGAGTGAGGATTGCCTTTATCTAAATGTTTGGGTGCCTGCTAAGCCAACTAAAGAAAAAATGCCGGTTCTGGTTTATTTTTATGGCGGTGGCTTTGTAGCAGGGGACGGATCTGAAGCGCGTTATGATGGCGAAAGCATGGCTAAGCGCGGTATAATAGCGCTTACGGTGAATTACCGCTTAGGTGTATTTGGCTTTATGTCGCACCCGGAGCTAACCAAAGAATCGCCACACCATGCATCTGGCAATTACGGGCTGCTTGATCAGGCCGCGGCCTTAAAATGGGTACAGCAAAACATAGCGGCCTTTGGCGGCGACCCTAAAAGGGTAACCATAGCAGGCGAATCGGCAGGTTCTATGTCGGTATCTGCACAAATGGTATCGCCATTATCTAAAGATCTGATAAATGGCGCAATAGGCGAAAGCGGGTCTATGCTCCCTCCGTTGGCGCCGGCTACCCTTAGCGTTGGCGAGGAGAATGGGATTAAATTTGGCGAAAAGGTGGGTGCTACAACTTTAGCAGCTTTGCGTGCCATTCCTGCCGATCAATTGTTAGATCTGGCATCAAAACCAGGTAACCCATCAATGAGTTTTATAGTAGATGGCTATTTTTTCACCAAAAAGCCTGCTGAATCATATGCCGCAGGCGAACAAGCCCACGTGCCTTTACTTGCCGGCTGGAATTCGGCCGAAATCCCTTACCAGGCAGTAATGTATGGCAATGCCCCAACTGTAGAAAATTACATGAAACAGCTAAAAATGTTTTATGCGGCTAAAGCTGATGAAGTAGCCAAATTATACCCCGGTACTACTGAAGCGGAGATCATTAAATCGGCTACTGAACTGGCTAGTGATCGCTTTATAGTTTACGCCACCTGGAAATGGACTGATATTCATGCCCAAACCAGCGGCAAGCCGGTTTATCGTTACATATTTTCTAAAAGTAAACCACCAATGACCGCAAAAATGGCAGGTGCTACCCCTGGTTTTGCAGGCGGTATGAATAAAGCAGACGCATCAAAACCTGCCCCGCCTAAAGGGCCCGAGCCGTATAATGGTGCACCGCATGCCTTTGAAATTGAATATGCAATGGGTAACCTGGCTACAAATGAATCATACCAATGGTCGGCAGATGATTACAAGGTGTCTGAAACAATGGAAACCTATTTTGCTAACTTTATCAAAACAGGTAACCCTAATGGTTCTGGCGTGCCTAAATGGTCTGCTAATGTTAAAGGCGGCACGGTATCTATCATTAATTTAAACACAAAAACTGTAGCAGAAGAGGAAAGCGCCCAACTAAGGGCCCGTTACGAGTTTTTAGATAAAGAGTATATGAAGAAATAACACCAAGACTAAGCCAATAAAAAAGCCGCTCTGACCAAAATCAGGCGGCTTTTTGTATGTATAGTAATTAAATATTACAAGTGTATCACTTCGCCGTAAGCATCAGCTGCAGCTTCCATAACTGCCTCGCTCATGGTAGGGTGTGGGTGTACCGATTTGATGATCTCGTGTCCGGTAGCTTCAAGCTTGCGGGCGGTAACTACTTCGGCTATCATTTCGGTAACATTATGGCCAAGCATGTGCGCGCCTAAAAACTCGCCGTATTTAGCATCGAATATTAGCTTTACAAATCCGTCTTTTGCGCCGGCAGCACTGGCCTTACCAGATGCTGAGAATGGGAATTTTCCAACTTTTATTTCATAACCCGCTTCTTTGGCTGCTTTTTCGGTATAACCAACCGATGCAACTTCCGGTAAGCAATAAGTACATCCTGGTATGTTATTGTAATCTAAAGGCTCGGGGTTTTTACCTGCTATTTTTTCAACGCAAATAATGCCTTCGGCAGATGCCACGTGAGCTAATGCCTGGCCTTTAACAATATCGCCTATTGCATAAACGCCTTCGACATTAGTTTTGTAAAAATCATCAACCAAAACTTTGCCTTTATCGGTTTTTACACCATTTTCTTCAAGGCCTATACCTTCAATATTAGTAGATATACCAATGGCTGATAACACTACGTCGGCTTCTAAAACTATGTTTCCGCTTGCAGTTTTAACATTTACCCTGCAACCTTCGCCATTGGTGTCAACAGATTCAACTGTCGAGCCGGTCATGATATTGATACCTTGTTTTTTAAGTATGCGTAGCAAACCTTTTGATATCTCTTCATCCTCTAACGGCACAATGTTATCTAAAAACTCAACCACGGTAACTTTGGTACCTATGGCATTATAAAAGTAAGCAAACTCGATACCGATGGCACCTGAACCCACTACCACCATTGATTTTGGTTGTTGTGGTAATACCATAGCCTGGCGATACCCGATAACCTTTTTACCGTCTTGCTTAAGGCTTGGTAACTCGCGCGAGCGGCCACCTGTTGCCAATATAATATGGTTAGCTGTAAAGTCTTTCGCCGAACCGTCTTCCATTTTTACGGATACGGTGTTTTTAGCTTTTAAAGACCCGTAGCCTATAATAACATCAATTTTGTTCTTTTTCATCAGGAACTGAACACCTTTGCTCATACCATCGGCAACGCCACGGCTCCTTTTTATTACAGATTCAAAATCAATTTCGCCGCCATTGGTTTTTATGCCATACTCTGACGCATGGTTTAAATATTCAAATACCTGTGCGCTTTTTAGTAAAGCTTTAGTTGGGATACAACCCCAGTTAAGGCAAATACCACCTAACGATTCTTTTTCGATAATGGCTGTTTTTAAACCTAACTGTGATGCGCGAATAGCAGCCACATAGCCGCCCGGGCCTGAACCTATAACTATTAAATCGTAGTCCATATAATATATATTGATTTTGAAATGCCAAAGCTAACTAAAAAGCAGTGGAAATGAAAAAATGGGGATGATTTAGAATTTTGGCCGGAAAGATAATCTTTGTAACTGAAAATCACAAAAGTTGCTTTGAAATATGACATTTGCAATGCAAAAGTTGCATTAAATATTCATCAAAATTTCATTTATGCTTAAAAATACCGCAAAGTGTTGAAAAATATATAATTATTATTAACACAAAGTTAATATACCACATAATTATAGTGGTTATATTTGCCGAAAGTTTTAATCACCAAACGATAACTCACTTAAGTCAAACAAAAAAACAGCGTATGAGGAAGCATTTACTTCTATTTTTATTATTAACCGGCTTAACATTTTTAGCTAATAAAAATGTTAACGCACAGGGTGTTACAACAGCATCCATTAACGGTACGGTTACCGATAGCAAAGGTGGTATACCCGGTGCTACAGTATCTATTACTCACCAGCCAACCGGAACAGTATACTCAACTGTTACCCGTGCAGATGGCCGTTACAACATCCCCAACTTAAGGGTTGGTGGCCCCTACAGCTTTAAAGTATCTTTTATCGGGTATAAAGATTTTACCCAGGAAGGCATCACTTTATCAATTGGCCAGGATCAAAGAATACCTGCTGTGCTCGAAGATAATACCACCTCTTTAAAAGAGGTAACCATCTCGGGTACACAAGGTAAGGTAATTAACTCGTCGCGCACTGGTGCACGCGAAACCATTACCCGCAGCCAGATAGAGACATTGCCTACCATTAACCGTTCGTTGCAGGATTTTACAAAATTAACTCCTTCAGCCAATGGTTTAAGTTTTGGTGGCCGTTCAAGTACCTTTAACAACTTAACAGTTGATGGTGCTTTGTTCAACAACTCTTTTGGATTATCAGGTACTTTAGGTGGCCAAACCAGTTCACAACCAATATCGTTAGACGCTATTGACCAGATACAGGTTGATATTGCTCCTTACGACGTTCGTCAGGGTAACTTTACAGGCGCTGGTATCAATACAGTTGTAAAATCGGGTACTAACCAGGTTAAAGGAACAGCTTACTATTTTTTACGCGGCTCTAAATTAACGGGTTACCACGTAGGCCCAACCAACCTGAACGTAACATCATTTGATTATCACACTGATGGTATTGCAGTAGGCGGCCCGATCATTAAAAACAAATTATTCTTATTCGTATCAGGCGAGCAGGAAAGGATCAGCCAACCACCATCAGCGGTATACGTAGCAGGCGGTGCTGGTGCAAGCGGTGCTAACGTTTCGCAGGTACAATCAAGCACATTGGATGCTATCAGGAATAAACTTATCGGCCTTGGATACGATCCGGGACCGTACCAGGGTTATAACTACACTACATCAAGTGATAAGATAACAGCAAAGCTGGATTGGAATATCGATAAGAACAACGTTTTAAGTGCTAAATATTTCTACTTAAAATCGTTTAAAGATCAGCCTGCAAGTAACTCAGGTATAACTAATGGTGGTGTAGGTTTTGGTACAACACGTGCGCCAGGCCCATCAACCTTACCTTTCTTTGGCTCAGGTTATACCATTAACAACAACTTTAATATTGGTATAGTTGAGTTAGCTACACGTGTTAGCAATACTATGTCAAACAAGCTTACCGTTGGTTACTCGGCTTTAAGAGATTTCCGTAGCTTTTTAGGTAGCAGTTCAATCCCGATGGTTGATATTGGTAATGGTGTTACTGCTGCGGATGGCACAGTTATTACCCCGGCCACTGCAACTGCAACAAGCTTCGGGTCTGAGCTTTATACAGCAGGTAACTTGCTAAGCACCAACATTTGGCAATTTGCCGATGACTTTACCATTTATGCCGGTAAACACGAGATAACTTTAGGTACAAGCAACCAAATACAAAGCTATACCAACGGTTTTGCTCCTGATTATAACGGTTTATATACTTACAATTCAGCTTCAGATTTCCTTAACGGATTACCTGCTGCTGCCTACACGCTGCGTTATTCTGCAGTAGGTAATGCATTCCCTTATGCTAAAATTAAGGCCTCTATTTACAGTGTTTACGCGCAAGATAAATATAGCGTTACTGATAACTTTAAGCTTACTTACGGCTTAAGGGCCGATTATGATGCGTTCCCGACTTCTTTAGCGCCAAATGCTAATGCTGCTGCCTTAACATTCCAGGGTGGTACACAAGTTGATGTTTCTAAATTGCCTAAAAATAGGGTGCAGTTATCACCACGCGTTGGTTTTAACTGGGATGTTAAAGGCGACCAATCTACCCAATTACGCGGTGGAACAGGCTTATTTACAGGCTCGGTACCGTTTGTATGGATATCTAACCAGGCATCAAACAATGGCTTGTTATTTGGTTCGTACACAGTTACAAAAGGTAACGTAAACAATACGCCGGCACAAAACAACCAATTAGTATTTAACCCTGATGTTAATGCAAACCGCCCTGCTCAAGGTGCTGCTAATACCTCATACGAGTTAGATGTTGCCGATCCTAATTTGAAATATCCAAAAATTTGGAGAACCAACTTAGCTATCGATCAAAAATTACCATGGGGTATTATAGGTACAATTGAAGGTGCTTATACTAAGGATGTTAACGCTATCTATCACCAAAACTTAGTAGTATCTGATGGCTTCACTACGCTGCCTGGTACCGAAGGACAGATACGTTACAATTCAAAAAACACCACACCTTCTACTGCATCGCCGCAAAGCGCGACTAACCCGGGTATCACAGGGTTATATTACATGCGTAACACAAGCAAAGGTTACTCGTACTTTATTACAGGTCAGTTACAAAAAAGCTTCAGCAATGGCTTTTATGCTAACGTAGCGTACACCCACACAACATCTAAAGATGTTAACGACGGTGGGTCTACCGCTTCAACTATCTGGAGCACACGTTATGTAGCCGGTAACCCGAATTTGGATAACTTATCAAACAGCTCGTTTGTACAACCAAACAGGATAATCGCTTCATTATCATACCGTAAACAATACGCTAAAAATGCTGCAAGTACAGTTGGTTTAGTGTTTGAAGCTGCCAACAACGGTGCAGTATCATACATCACCGCCGGCGACCCTAACGGCGATGGTGCTACTAACGACCTGATGTACATACCTAAAGCCAAAGGTGACATCCTTTTAGTAGCTAATGATCCTTCGGATTTGCGTACACCTGACCAGTTATGGGGCCAATTGAATAACTTCATCAACCAGGATGGTTACTTAAATAGCCACCGTGGCCAATATGCGCAAAGAAACGCTGTTATATTGCCTACCTACAAACGAATTGATTTCCACTTTGCACAGGACTTCTTTATCCCTGTTGGTAAGGTTAAGAATACACTGGAGTTTACCTTTGATGTTATTAACGTTGGTAACCTGCTTAACCGCGAATGGGGTGTTTACAAAACATCATATAGCGGCTTTAACAACGGTGCTACCACTGTGTTGAAATACGTTGGTAATGACCCTATTTCAGGTCGTCCAACCTACTCGTTCCCTTACCTTGATGCTACTAACCAGGTACCAGTTACT
The DNA here is from genome assembly GCA_005938025.2 of Inquilinus sp. KBS0705. NCBI lineage: Bacteria > Pseudomonadati > Pseudomonadota > Alphaproteobacteria > Rhodospirillales > Rhodospirillaceae > Inquilinus > Inquilinus sp. KBS0705. The sequence continues at coordinate 831,390 of VCCI02000001.1, forward strand.
AACTCATTTAAAAATGATATTAGCCAGTTCTCTCGTTTCCAGGGTCAAATTGGTGTACGTTATATATTCAACTAATAAGGTACATACCTCAACAAAAAGAGCCCCGCATTGCGGGGCTCTTTTTGTTTTACAGGGTTTGTATTACCCTTCGTTTATATTGTTGACTTAGCTATAAATTTTTCGTTTATTTTGCTGCTTACACAGGGATTTTTTCCATTTTTTTTGCAGGTGTGCGGCTAACTAATATAACAAAATAATCCATATAAAAAAGCACCTGTTTTGTATATCACAAAAAATCCCCGGCAGTATTACCGCGGGGATCGTATTTTTAGTGGTCCCTAAAAAGTCAGGGTGGGTAATTTTAGTTGTATATAAACTCTCCGTAAGGCGAGGTAACCGTTACCTGCTTTTTATTAGCAGCCTCTACAAGGCCAATTATTTGTGCATCTACACCAAAGCCGGTTGAAATCTCTATCAGCTCCTGGGCTATTTCTTTCGGAACATAAAGCTCCATACGGTGGCCCATGTTAAACACCTTGTACATCTCTTGCCAGCTGGTGTTACTCTCTTCCTGTATCAGCTTAAATAGCGGCGGGATAGGGAATAGGTTGTTTTTTATAACGTGCAGGTTATCTATAAAGTGCAGCACCTTGGTTTGCGCGCCGCCGCTGCAATGCACCATGCCATGTATTTGGCTGCGGTAACCATCCAGCATCTTTTTGATGATAGGGGCGTAGGTGCGGGTTGCCGATAGTACCAGCTTGCCGGCAGTTATAGTTTGCCCGTTGCCAAGGTCAATAAGGTCGGTTAGGTTTTTACTGCCCGAAAACACCAGGTCCAGCGGAAGGGCGGGGTCATAGCTTTCGGTATACTTAGCAGCAATGGTTTTGTTGAACACATCGTGGCGGGCAGATGTTAACCCGTTTGAGCCCATGCCGCCGTTATACTCTTTTTCGTAACTGGCCTGCCCGTATGATGCCAGGCCTACAATTACATCGCCGGGTTGTATGCGGTGGTTTGATATTACATCCTCGCGTTTCATGCGGCAGGTAACTGTCGAATCTACTATAATGGTACGCACCAGGTCGCCTACATCGGCAGTTTCGCCACCAGTAGAGTAGATGCCTATACCGGCGTCCCTTAATTCGGCCAATATCTCTTCGGTGTCGTTAATGATGGCCGCTATTACTTCACCGGGTATCAGGTTTTTGTTACGGCCGATGGTTGATGATAGCAATATGTTATCGGTAGCACCTACGCAAAGCAGGTCGTCGAGGTTCATAATAATGGCATCCTGTGCTATACCGCGCCAAACAGATATGTCGCCGGTTTCTTTCCAATAGGTGTATGCTAATGACGATTTTGTACCTGCGCCATCGGCATGCATAATATTGCAATACAGCTCGTCATTAGTTAATATATCCGGTACTATTTTGCAGAAAGCCTTTGGGAAAATACCCTTATCAATGTTTTTAATGGCATTATGTACATCATCTTTTGATGCAGATACGCCCCGTTGATCATATCTTTGCGGAGAAATCATGGGCAAATATACTGCTTAAACCTATTTTCTTTACTACAGTTTATTATCTTTGTTCAAATCTCAAACTGCAGGGCTCTAATTCTCTTTTAGTACGCTGCATATCAACATCACCGCATGGAATTTATTTATTGGCTAAGGGCCCAATTAAAAAGATCATTTGACAGAATTCGGAACGAAAATTTAAAGAAGAACGCCTTGATAGCTATTCCATTTTGGATAGCATCAATAATTACAGGGTTATTCGCGGTAATATATACCAAGCTTTTTTTGGCAGCTGAAAATTTAACAGGGTACATTATTCGCGGCCACGAATGGTTTTTATTTATTTTAACACCTGTATGTTTCTTATTGGCGTGGTGGATGGTTAAAAAGTTGGCACCTTACTCAAAGGGTAGCGGTATACCGCAGGTGATGGCTGCTATACAACTGTCGGCTGTAAAAGACAATCAAAAGAATAATAAATTTTTAAGTATTAAAATCATCCTGGTAAAAGTAATGTCGAGCCTGGTGATGGCATTAGGTGGCGGAGCCATTGGGCGCGAGGGGCCAACTATACAAATATCAGCTTCGGTATTTAAAATAATATATCATGTGCTACCAAAATGGTGGCCCAAAATTGCTAAGCGCAACATGATAGTTACGGGTGCTGCAGCCGGCCTTGCAGCCGCATTTAATACGCCCCTGGGCGGTATTGTATTTGCTATTGAAGAGCTTACAAAAACCCACTTTAGCTATTTTAAAACAGCCATATTTTCGTCCGTTATTATTGCAGGTTTATCGGCGCAGGCATTATTGGGACCATATCTTTATTTGGGGTACCCTAAAATCGATGGTTTATCACCTTTCATATTTGCCGGGGTTGTACTGGTTGCCATAATAGCAGGACTACTGGGCAGTGCTATGGGTAAATTAATACTATTCATTTTTGCCTGGAAGGCTAAATTTAATTTTACTTATCAGCATGCCATGTATGTGGGTGCCTGTGCTTTTTTAATGGCCGGAATGGCTTATTTTATAAATATGGGTGTGTTGGGCTCGGGGAAGGATTTAATGGTGCAAACGCTGTTTAGCCCTTTTAAATATTCAACCTGGTTTATGCCTATACTGCGCATTACAGGCCCGCTGGTATCATTTACAACAGGTGCGGCAGGCGGTATATTTGCACCGGCCCTTGCTGCCGGTGCAAGCGTAGGCTCAGTGGTTTCGGGTTGGTTCCATCTTTCGGGGGCCAATACCAATTTATTGATATTGGCCGGTATGGTTGGGTTTTTAACAGGCGTTACACGGTCGCCATTCACATCGGTTATTTTGGTATTGGAAATGACAGACCGCCACAGCGTTATATTCCATTTGATTTTGGCTGGGATGATAGCCAGTCTGGTATCTATTATCATAGACAAACACTCGCTTTATGACCATTTAAAACACCAGTATATAGAAGAAGTTGAAGACGGCGAACGAGGCTTACCATCGGATATAAGCGTTGAAACTAAAGAGCAAACAAATTGATAAAAAACTTTATCTGGTGATAGGGAATAAAAAAACCCTCTCTTTCCGTTAGCCAACGGAGAGAGAGGGCAGTGGTGAGTAAACTCATCGGCATAATTAATCTTACCTAATAAACAACAATTCCCTAAACTTAGGCAGCGGCCATAACGAGTCGTCAACCAGCGTTTCCAGCTTGTCTACATGGTAGCGTATTGGGGCAAAATAGGTTTTAACCTTTTCGTCGTAATCAATAGCGCGTTGGCGTATATCTTCAACCGCGTTGGCTTTTTTACGCTCGTTCACCATTTCCTCTACATTGGTTTTTATAAAGTTAATATGCTCGGCTATTTTATTAATAATATCAACCTGCGCGGCGTACGTGCTTTTATCAAGCCCAATATCTTTAAGTCCTTTCACGTTCTCTACCAGTTTTGATTGATAGGCTATAGCCGCCGGTACTATCAAATTCATGGTAAGCTCGCCCATAACGCGTGCCTCTATCTGTAATTTTTTATAAAAGCTATCTAACAGTATCTCGTGGCGGGCATCCGCTTCGCGTTTGGTAAATACCCCGGTTTCGGCAAACAGGTGCTCGGCCTTGTCGGTAACCAGCGCGTCTAAAGCCTTAGGTGTGGTTTTTATGTTGGCCAGGCCGCGTGCTTCGGCTTCTTTTTCCCACTCGGCGCTGTAGCCATTGCCTTCAAAACGGATATTGCGCGATTCTTTGATATACCTTTTAATAATGGTCATTAAGGCCACATCCTTTTTCTCGCCTTTTTTTATCAGCTTATCTACATCGTATTTGAATTTTTTAAGCTGGTCGGCCACTATCAGGTTTAATATGGTCATAGGGCTGGCCGAGTTAGCCGACGAGCCCACCGCGCGCAACTCAAACTTATTACCTGTAAAGGCAAAAGGCGATGTGCGGTTACGGTCGGTATTGTCTCGTAATATGTTGGTTATTTTAGGGATGCCCTGCCATAGCGAGTTCTCTTCCTTTATTTTTTTGCTCAGGCGCGATGTGTCTATCTCGTCTAATACATCGTTTAACTGGCTGCCCAAAAATATAGATATAATAGCAGGAGGGGCCTCGTTAGCACCCAGGCGATGGTCATTATTTACCGATGCTATAGATGCGCGCAATAGATCGGCATGCTCGTGTACCGCCCTTATGGTATTCACAAAAAAGGTCAAAAACATTAGATTGTTTTTTGGCGTTTTGCCCGGCGATAACAGGTTTTTACCGGTATTGGTTATCATACTCCAGTTATTGTGCTTGCCCGAGCCGTTGATGCCTGCATAAGGTTTTTCGTGCAGCAATACCTTAAAGTTATGGCGTTTGGCTACGCGGTCCATAATATCCATTAATAACTGGTTATGGTCAATAGCCAAGTTTATCTCTTCGTAAATGGGTGCGCACTCAAACTGTGATGGTGCAACCTCGTTATGGCGGGTTTTTAAGGGTATACCTAATTGCAGGGCCTCGGTTTCCATATCCTGCATAAAGGCATAGGCACGGCTTGGTATCGATCCAAAGTAATGATCTTCTAACTGCTGGTTTTTGGCAGACATGTGGCCAAATAAGGTGCGGCCTGTTAAATACAGATCGGGCCGGGCATTAAACAAGGCGGTATCTACCAAAAAGTACTCCTGTTCTATACCTAATGATGCATTCACCTTTTCGATGCTTTTATCAAAATAGTGACAAACATCTACGGCGGCTTTATCCAGGGCGCTTAGGGCCTTTAATAAAGGTACTTTATAATCCAGCGCTTCGCCGGTGTACGATACAAATACAGTAGGTATACATAAGGTTCGGCCCATTATAAAGGCAGGGGAGGATGGATCCCAGGCGGTGTAACCGCGGGCCTCAAAAGTATTGCGTATACCACCGCTGGGGAAGCTGGATGCATCAGGCTCCTGCTGTGCCAGCGCGTCGCCGCTAAAGCGCTCTATCGATCCGCCATCGCTTGTGGGTTCAAAAAAGGCGTCATGCTTTTCGGCGGTGGTGCCCGTTAAAGGTTGAAACCAGTGGGTGTAGTGTGTAGCGCCCTTGCCCATTGCCCATGATCGCATTGACGATGCCACCTGGTCGGCCATATCGCGGGGGATGGTTTCGCCATTATCTATCGAGTTTATAATGCTTGCAAAGGCATCGGCCGATAAATATTCCTTCATTTTCTTTTTATCGAAAACATTTGCACCGAAATAATCGGATATTTTGGAAGAAGGGAATTTAACTTCGGGTATCTCGCGGTTTAGCACTGCCCTTAAGGCCTGAAAACGGATATTGGACATAATGGTAACAATTGGTTTAGCCCAAAATTATAAAATCATTTAAAATAACAGGTATAAACCTGTTTGATTGTTAATTCGCGGCTATTTTGTTAAAATAATATTATTTACTGGTAAATTATGTCTGTTTTTGCCATAATTTCAATGAAAATCCGATACTTTATGCATGCATAGCAAGTATTTAAATAAAAAATTTGTTTAAAACTCGTATTTATTGCCATAAAGCTAAAATACTTACCTCATAATATTGATAAATTATAATATTTATAATTATCGACTTTCTATTTTGATTTATTGTGAATATAAATGTTAATAAATAATGCAATTAATTAAAAATTAGGTGCTAATTATTGAAATTATATCATAAATAATTTGTTTTTATTAAAATTCATTCATAATTTCATAAAAAAATTGATAATTTATATCTATTTAATAGATTTTAATTATTTATAACGCCGTTAAGATTAGATATGCTGATTATTATAGAAAATTATTTATTTTTTTATGAAAATCAGATGAAAAACAAGGCGTTTAATGTAAATACTGCTAAATACCTGACCAAATAATAATAAAAATTAACAACAATTAACAAAAATCATTAATCACAATCCCTTATCATGAAAAAAAGACTTTTACTTTTATCTTTCTTTGTAGCTACAGTGTTTGCAGCAAGTGCGCAGGATAGCACTAAAACCGATCCGCCTTTGGCTATATCGGGTTCTGTTGATACTTATTATAAGTACGACTTCTCTAAACATAGTAACTTCCCTACCAGCTTTGCTTCTGATCAAAATTCTGTCTCTATCGGTATGATAGACCTTGCTTTAAAGAAAAAAGTAGGTAAGGCTGCCTTTGTAGGCGAGTTGTCATTCGGTCCGCGCGGCCAGTCGCAGTCTATACCAACTGCTGCCGGTACTTACGACGAAACCAGCAACAGCTACCACATTCAAAACTTATATGTATCGTACGATGTAACTGACCAGTTTAACTTAACCGCAGGTTATATGGCAACATTTATGGGTTACGAGGTGATTAGCCCGGTGGGTAACTTTAACTACTCAACTTCATATTTGTTCACCAATGGTCCGTTCCAAAACCCCGGCTTTAAAGCTACTTACGCTTTTAGCAGCAAGGCAAGTTTAATGGCCGGTATATTTAACGATTCGTGGAACTACTACAAATCAATAAACAAGGTAAATACCTTTGGCGCGCAATTAATGCTGGCCCCTGTAACCGGCTGGACAGCTTACATCAATTTATTAAGCGGCAAATTATCGGGTACCGAAATTGACCTGACCACAACCTACCAAATAACCAGTGCATTTAAATTGGGCTTAAACGCTGCAGATTTTTCGGCAGCTGATGCGGTTGCAACAGGTGGTTTTACAGGCGTAGCTTTATACCCACAATTAGCGGTATCTAAAGATGTTACTTTAGGTGTAAGAGGCGAGTACTTTAAAACTAAAACAGGTACTTATGCAACCTTTGGCCCTAAACCAGGTAGCTCGGTAATGGCTTATACCTTTACCGCCAACATTAAGGGCGGCCCGCTAACCTTTATCCCAGAGGTAAGGTTTGATAATAATAAAGCCATAACTGATGGCTTTACCGATAGCAAATTAGCAGGTACTAAAACAGCTTCACAATTTGTATTAGCAGCTGTATACGCTTTCTAAGCGTTTTAAAACTAAACGATCTGATTTTTTATAAGCCATCCGTATATCCTTACGGATGGCTTATCTTTATAACATGAAAAAAATATTACTCGGTTTTTTGTGTATGTGGTTTGCCCAAACCGCCTCGGCACAAAAAGATTCACTACAGTTTGATGAGAATAACAACTATGTATATTACCATGTAGTTGATAAGCCGGGCTTTACCGCCGATACCCTTTACAACCGTAGCCGCGCATTTACCAAAGCCTTTAAGCTATTAATACCCGCCGATAAAAAGTTTGCACCCAACAGCGTAGATGGTAAGGGTAAATTTTTAGTATACAACGGCCCATCCATGATACGTAAGGAAACCGGTGCTATATCGTACACCTTGTTTATAGAAACCAAAGAAGGTAAGTACCGCTATAAGCTAAGCGATTTTTTATATACGCCCTACGTACGCGACAGGTTTAACAATATGGTACCTGTTGCCGGTTTGGATATTCCCTTAGAGAAATTGCAGACCAAATACGGCAAAAAAGAGGCCGACGCCATACTGGCCCAGGCAGGTGCATTTAGTATAAGCACGGCCAATAAAATAAAGGAATACATGGATAAAGTGTCGAATTTTAAGAAAGCTGAGCCGGTAAAAAAGGTTGCAACCGATAAATGGTAGATCACGCTTTCTAATAAATTTTCCTGTTCCAAATATAATTTGCAATAACAGGGCATTGACAATATAATAGTTGTATGAATAGCTAATTACGATTGATTATTTTGTAAAAATGCAATTTATGCAACATTATATATGGCAAAAGCGTTAAATTAGAAAATAAAATTTCAACGCTATGCTTAACACAAAACTTAATTTGTACAATGCCGAGTGGCTCGACGTTGTATTCAGCGATCGTAACAAAGCTTACGGTGCTTATGACCTGCGCAACCATTACGGGCAAACCATGGTAAAAGCCATGGGGATTGCCTTTACCAGTATTATTGCGGCCGCCTTGCTGTATAACTATGCAGTAAAGCAACCGATATCATTATCTCATGATAGGGAAGTAATAGTAGAACTACCTTCACTTCCTACCGTAGTACCTCCAAAAAAGGAAGTCCAACCAGTTAAAACTGTTGCCGCAAAACCATTACCTCCTGTAAAAACTACGGCATTCTTACCGCCGGTAGTTACATCCGAGCCGGTAACCACAGACCCACCCGTTATTGATAAAATAGTAGGTGAAGTAGGTGCTGTTACCACTACCGGAACCGGCAAAGTGCCTCCAATTGTTGAAACCCCTGTAACCAGTGGCGGCGGTGGCACAGCCCCTAAAGTAGATGATTCAGAACATACAACTGTAGGCCTGCAGGTAATGCCCGAGCCGGATGGCGGCGCTGCCGGATGGGCTAAGTTTTTAAGCCGTAACCTGCGCTTTCCGGCACAGGCACAGGATGCAAATGTGGGCGGCCGGGTATTGATCAGCTTTGTAATTGAAAAAGATGGCCGCTTATCCGACCTTACCGTAATAAACAAAGCCGGCTACGGTATGGACGAAGAAGCCCTGCGTGTGCTAAAATTAGCCAAACCCTGGAAACCCGGCATGCAAAACGGCCAGCCGGTAAGGGTGCGCTACACCATCCCTATGAATTTTCAACTGAGCGAGTAGGGGCCAAATAGGCGCATACATTTAATAGCGACGGTTTTTTACCGTCGCTATTTTTGTTAGGTGCTGTGTATAAGCTTTCTGCTTTTTCCTTTCGGCTTTAAGCCTTTTTTGCTAATTTTGCGCATCCTTTCAACATAAACAATTACACATTGGAGACGCAGGAATTAACCACCGTTGAAACCGCCAAAGATCTTGGCTTACTACCCGAAGAATTTGAACGCATAAAAGAGATACTGGGCCGCGTGCCTAACTTTACCGAGCTATCTATCTTCGCGGTAATGTGGAGCGAGCACTGCTCATACAAAAACTCCATCACCTGGCTTAAAACATTGCCTAAGGATGGCCCGCGCATGCTGGCAAAGGCCGGCGAAGAAAATGCCGGACTGGTTGACCTTGGCGGCGGCGTAGGATGCGCATTTAAAATAGAATCACATAACCACCCATCAGCATTGGAGCCTTACCAGGGCGCTGCTACGGGTGTGGGCGGTATCAACCGCGATATATTTACCATGGGTGCACGCCCTATTGCCCAAATGAATTCGTTACGCTTCGGCGACCTTAGCCTGGATAAAACCAAATGGCTGGTTAAAGGCGTGGTTAAAGGTATTAGTCATTATGGCAATGCCTTTGGTATACCAACCGTAGGCGGCGAGCTTTTCTTTGACGAGTGCTACAACATCAACCCATTGGTTAACGCGTTTTCGGCAGGTATTGTAAAGGCCGGCGAAACTGTGTCTGCAACCTCTTATGGTGTGGGTAACCCGGTATACATAGTTGGGTCGGCTACGGGTAAAGATGGTATACATGGCGCGGCTTTCGCATCAAAAGATATTACCGAAGATTCGGTTAACGATTTGCCGGCAGTACAGGTAGGTGACCCTTTCCAGGAGAAACTGTTGTTAGAGGCCACCTTAGAAGTAATTAAAACAGGTGCCGTTATTGGTATGCAGGATATGGGTGCGGCAGGTATCATCTGCTCAAACTCAGAAATGAGCGCCAAAGGCGAGCACGGTATGAAAATATACTTGGATCGTGTACCTATGCGCCAGGAGAACATGAAACCATACGAGATACTGCTTTCCGAATCTCAGGAACGCATGCTTATTGTGGTTGAAAAAGGTAAAGAAGCGCTTGTTGAAGCTGTATTTGATAAGTGGGACCTAAATTGCGCTATTATTGGGGAAGTAACCGATACCCAACGCCTGGAGTACTTTATGAATGGCGAAAAGGTAGCCGATGTACCTGCAGATGACTTGGTATTGGGCGGCGGTGCCCCAATTTACGAACGCGAATACCGCGAGCCTGCTTATTTTGCCGAAAACCAGAAATTTAAAATTGAAGATGTTGCCCAGCCCGAAAACTTAATTGATGTGGCCGAGCATTTGGTGGCACATGCCAACCTTGCATCAAAACGTTGGGTTACCGACCAGTACGACTCCATGATAGGTACTGCTACCATGACCACCAACCGCCCAAGCGATGCAGCGGTGGTTGCGGTTAAAGAAACCGACAAAGCTATTGTATTAACCTGCGATTGTAACTCGCGCTATGTATATGCCGACCCGCAAAAAGGTACGGCCATTGCAGTTGCCGAAGCTGCCCGTAACATTACCTGTGCAGGCGGCGAACCGGTAGCAATAACCAACTGTTTAAACTTCGGTAACCCCTACAAGCCCGAGGTTTACTGGCAGTTTGTAGGTGCCATAAAGGGAATGGGCGAAGCTTGTTTAAAGTTTGAAACTCCGGTAACCGGTGGTAACGTTAGTTTTTACAACCAATCATCAGATGAAGGACCGGTATTCCCGACACCTACCATTGGTATGCTGGGTGTAATGGACGACCAGGATAACCTGATGACGCTTGATTTTAAACAACCCGGCGACCTGATATACCTGGTGGGCGAATCGCAAAACGATATCGCTTCATCGCAATACCTGGCATCGTACCACAAAATAGTAAAAGCACCGGCACCTTATTTTGATCTGGATAAGGAATACGCTATGCACCAGGTGATAAAGCAGCTTATTAAGCATAAAGTAGTACAGTCTGCACATGATGTGGCCGATGGCGGTTTATACATCGCATTGGTTGAATCGTGCCTGCCTAATGGTTTGGGCTTCGATATCGAAACGGATAGCAGCATACGTAAGGATGCGTTTTTGTTTGGCGAGGCGCAGGGCAGGGTAGTAGTGAGTGTTGCCCCTGATGATCAGGAACGCTTTATAGAGATGATGGCTACCAGTGAGGTTGAATTTAGCCTGTTAGGTACCGTTAACGGCATTGGCAATACCAATATTGATGATGAGCTGTTTGGTAACATCACCGATATTAAAATGGTACACGATAATGTACTGCATGTAATTTTAGGCGACGCGTAATGCTTAAACTGAACAGGATACATCATATTGCTATCATCTGTTCGGATTACAACCGTTCTAAATATTTTTATACACAAGTGCTTGGCTTTAAAATAGTACGCGAAGTTTATCGCGAAGCAAGACAATCATACAAGCTCGATCTGGAAGTTAACGGACTATACCAGATCGAGCTTTTTTCTTTTCCTGACCCCACACCAAGGCCATCGCGACCTGAAGCCGCCGGCCTGCGCCACTTAGCTTTTGAGGTGGCTGATATAGACGAGGCGGTATTTTATTTAAACGAGCTGGAGGTAGTTACCGAGCCTATCCGCATTGATGAATTTACAGGCAAGCGCTTTACCTTTTTTACCGACCCCGATGGGTTACCGCTCGAACTTTACGAGGTGTAACCGGGCAGTTAGTCAGCTCATTTTTTGTAATGTTATTTAGTTTTGTACTTTTAAGGCTAAATAAACCAATACATGAAAATCTCACCAATTTTAAACACTAAACATTTTGTCCGCTTTTTTGGGCTGCAGATACTTGCTATCGCACTCATTTTTTCATCTAACATATCTTTTGCGCAGCAAGTAATAGGGAAACCTTTAGAGAAAGACCCTGATGTGGTAGGCAGATGGGACCTTACCATTGCCAAAGAAGGTAAAAACCTGCCCGGATGGCTGGAAGTACAAAAATCGGGCACCAGTACGCTTATAGGGCGCTTTACCTACGCCTTTGGTAGCGCAAGGCCTATATCTGAAGTAAAACCCAAGGATGGTAAGTATACTTTCTCTATCCCACCGCAATGGGAGGCAGGCAGCAGCAATATGGATTTTGAGTTTGAAGTGAGCGGCGATATGCTTAAAGGTACCATGGTTTACACCGATGGCGTAAGTTATAGCTTTACGGGAGTGCGCGCGCCATCATTGGTACGCACTAAGCCGCCGGTTTGGGGTAAACCTATTCGTTTGTTTAATGGTAAAGATACCAAAGGCTGGCATACCGATGGCAAAAACCAATGGGTTGTTGAAAACGGTATTTTAAGAAGCAAGCAATCGGGTGCTAACCTGATAACCGACAAAAAATTCAACGATTTTAAATTGCATGTAGAATTCAGGTATAAAAAAGGAAGCAATAGCGGTGTTTACCTGCGCGGTCGTTACGAGATACAAATTATTGATACAGATGTACCTGAGCCTATAAACAACGTGTTTAGCTCGGTATATGGCTTTGTACCACCAAACAAAATGATGTCTAAAAATCCCGGCGAATGGCAGTCATACGATATTACGTTGGTGGGGCGTATCATTACCATTGTTGCAAACGGAACAAGGGTAATTAGCGAGGCACAGATACCCGGCCTAACAGGTGGTGCTATTAACAGTGCCGAGGGTGAACCTGGCCCAATCCTAATACAAGGCGACCACGGCCCTATAGATTACCGCAATATTGTGATAACACCGGCTAAGTAAATAATAGTTAACAGTAATAAAAAGGGTGAACTTATCTAAAGTTCACCCTTTTTGTTTTGTTGAGTGTTTTAGTAATAACCTAATAAACGATGTCATTTCGAACGACGAAGGAGGAGAAATCTTGTTCGATATGCAAAGTCGGCCACCTTTCGTTTGAACAAGATTTCTCTCTGTCGTTCGAAATGACAGCGAATAGATTCCTACTTCACTACCTCAATCCATTGGCCTTTTATTAAGGCGTTAATATCATGGTTATACATAGCTTCGCAATAGGCGGCGGACAGGTAGTATTTGCCTGCGTAGGCCGCGTTCAGCATTACGTAGTAGGTAACTTCTTTACCTTCCTCTAAGCTAAAATAAGTGTTTACCCGGTCGTCGCGTATATCGCGATAGTCGGATAATGAAGATTTAAAGGCCTCGTCATTATTCAGCATACGGCTGTTCAGTATCTCCCATCCTGATGGGAATATCTGCGTTAATGCCAGGTTATCATACCGCCCGCGTTTGCCAGGGTTTTTAATGTTTACCTGGGCCACAAAATCAGTCCCTTGTTTTAGGGTAGATGGATCTACCGGCTTACCGCTTAGCGTAAAATAGCCTATCCGCATTTGTAATATATCGGGGTTAATATAAGTATTTACATCCTGGCCCGATGATGGCTGGCCCTGTTGTATCAAACGTACATACAATTTATTGCTGCCGCTGTTTTTGAGCGACACTTTGCCGCCATTAGCCGCCACTGCCTGCTGCCACATATACGATGCGGAATTAACATTGCCTTTTGCCGCGCCTGCGTTGTAATTAAAGCTAAGCTTGCCGCCGGCTTTGTTTATCCCGCAATACTGCGCAATAGCAACAAGCGAATAAGCTGTAGTTTGCGTGCTGTACCAGCTATCCTGCGATAGCCTTGCCGCCACGGTACGCAATAAACCCGATGCCTTTTGCTGCTGCCCCAATAGGGTTAGGGTTTCAAGTATCATAGCCTCATCGCGTAAGTCGGAGCCGTAGGTGCCATACATACTGTTGTAGGGCTTAATGGTGGTTGGTAAGCCGTTTATCATGCGTAAACCTATCTCGGGCTGGCCCGCCAATTTGTAAGCAGCAGCCAGGCGCCAGCGTGCTTCTACGCTTAGGTACTGGTATTCGCGCAGCCTGTTCATGGCACCCAGTTCAGGCGAGCCGGAAAGCGCCAGTAAGTATAAACGATAGGCCTGTACCAGATCAGTATAGTAATAATAGCCATGAATATTTGAGCGCGGGTCTGGCGACCAGTTGATAGCCTTTTGTTTTTGATAACGTTTCCAATCATCAACAAAGCCTGCCGGTATGCTGTAGCCTTTGGCCTGTGCCGCTAATATAAAGTGGCCTGCATAGTTGGTGCCCCATTCATCAGCATCACCATAGCCCGGCCAGTAGCTTAAGCCGCCGCCTTGTACCCTAAAGCCGTTTAAGCGGTTAATGCTCATTTTAACATTGCGCTCGGCTTCGGCTTTTTGCCTGTCGCTAAGGTCGAATAACTGGCCCAGGTACAATTGAGGGAAACCTGCCGATGTAGTTTGCTCAACACAACCATGCGGATAAGTAATTAAATAATTTAAGCGCTTGGCTATGTTTAAAGGCGGAATGCTGGCTACCTCAAGCGTGGCTTTATTGGTACCGTTTATACCTATAGCGTTGTATTCAACGTTCCATGCTTCGCCCGGTTTCAATTCTTTCTCCAGTATGCGTGTAACCGGCGGGTTGGGGTTGCGCACATTCAATTCGACATCGTAAGCCGAGGTTTCGCTGCCGGCTTTGGCAACAATATGCACCTTACCTACGCCTACAAAATCCTTAACACTTAAGTCGAATGTAACCAGTTGATCGCCCGGCTTTGCAAATTTAACCACTTTAATGTTATTGCCGCCCAAATTGCTAAATGCGTTTGATTGTACCTGCACTGTAACCGATTTGATATTGTTCTCCATTGCAAATATTGTTACCGGTAACTGTACCTGTTCCGACGGACCTAATACGCGCGGCAGGGTAGCCAGTATCATCAAAGGCTTTTTAACAGCAACGGCTTTTTCGGCCTGGCCGTAAGCACCATCGTGCCCGGCAATAACCATTGCCTTAACCGAGCCTATGTATTGCGGCAGGGTGAATTTTTTGGTTTGACTTTCACCTTTATCCAGGTGAAAAGGCCCTAAAAACTTCACCACCGGCTTAAAGCGATTAACCGATACATTCTTATTAACACCGGATGTGCCGTCGCCGCCAATACTTAAAATACGCTCTAAACCACCGCCAAATGCACCAATCACATAATCGAACAGGTCCCAGGTTTTTACACCTAATGCTTCGCGGGCATAAAATGCTTCATGCGGGTCGGGGGTTTTATAGTTGGTAATATCCAGCAGGCCTTCATCCACAATAGCAATGGTATAGGTCATTTCCTTGCCAGATGCTTCCGATACAGTTATGGCCGTTTGTGTCTCCGGTCGTATTTTATCGGGCATGCTGATAACCGGTTTCAATATCGTTTCGGGGTTATCTACCTGTAGTGGTATAGCACCATACATCCGTATAGGCAAGTCATTAACGGTTTGCGCGTGCTTTTGCAATAATGTAACGTTTACAAAAACGTTGGGCGCCATGGTTTCATCAATTTTAAAGCTGTAGCGGGTTTCGCCTTTTTTGGCGTCTATCCAAACAGTTTTTAAAACTTTACTGCCATTTTCAAAGCTGATGAGTGCCCTGCCATCGCCCCCGGTAGGGATGGTTAGCGTGGCTTCTTCGCCAACTTTGTAATTGGTTTTATCAGCCGTGAATGATAGCATAGCCGCCTCGGTAGGGTCAGTCTGCTGCAAACGCTCCGACCAATTTGGCCAATCAGCATAAATGATCTTACCGGTAGAGTGGCCCGTTTCCGGATCTTTTACACGGATAAGATAGCGGCCCCAATCTGCCTGGTTTATTTTCAGGTTCCATTTACCTTTACCGTTTTGCACCTGCACCGTTTCGGTTTTAATGAGTTTGTTGTAACGGTCCTGTGTAAAGTTGCTCATTTGGTCGCCCGTCTCGTCCCACCACCAGCGCCATTGAATTTTGTACAACTCTACCTGTACATTACGGGTGCCTGCTAAGGCGTTACCTTTGGTATCAACATCGGCTATCTCAATTACATGTGTTTTATCGGTTACCAGCATACCGCTCAGATCGCTTCCTTTTGGGGTTTTAATACCCACGTAACCGCTGTAAACATTGTAGGGCATGCTGGCCTGCTGCAAACTAAAGTTGCCGCCCGGCTCAAATACCTTTACTACAAAATTGGCCCGCAACTGCCCCGGTGCCTGTTTTTCAACGTTAATATCGGTATTGATGGCAGCTACACCATTCTCGTTTAACTTACCATCAAAAACGGTTTGGGTTTGGGTGTTAAAGGCAAGGGTAGGGTCGTCAAAAATATAATCATCGTAGTTTTTGAAACTGGTTTTTTGCGAGGACAAAAATGCATCGACCTTAGCCTTTAAATTTTGAGCTATACCGCCAAACAGCCACTGCGCGCTAAGCGTACCATTAGCCCCGCTGCCCTTGGTAAGTTCGGCCGCTCCGCCAAAATCAAGTTTTAGCTTTAAGCGGTTTGGCATAATGGTTTCTACCTTTATCTTCTTTTCAAACTCGGCACCGCCTACTTTTACCTTTGCATTCCAGTTGCCGGTAGGCGAGGAGGTCTCCGTGGCTACATGGAAGCTGTAAAAGCCATCAACACTTGTAGTGCTGGTTAGCTTACGGTATAATTGCCCGTTAGGGTTATATAATTCAAACTCAACCGGGTGATCTGCGGGGAGGGTTTTTAGCTTATCCTCCAGTATAAATGTCACAAATATCGAATCGCCGGGGCGCCATACGCCGCGTTCGCCGTAAATAAAGCCTTTAAGGCCGTTTTGTACCTGCTCGCCGCCAACATTAAAGCGCGAAAGCGGCAGCGAGCTACCATCATCCAGTTTAAGGTAACCGCGCTCGTTGCCTTTTTTAGCCACCAGCAAGTATGGTTTACGTTTAAGGCTGAAGGTTGCCATGCCATCGCCGTCGGATGTGGTTTTAAATATTACCTGCTTTTGGTAATCCAACAGTTCCAGGTCGACGCCGCTCATTGGGCCCGCACTTAAAATATCGGTTACCGCAACCGTCATGGTGTTATCGTTACCGCGTTTGGCAATTAAACCAATGTTTGATGCCAGTATATTGCGGGTAGCCCAGCGCTGCTTACTAAAGTACGAGTTGGTACATGGGTCGTCGCGGTCCTGCCAGTTGTAGCCATCGGGGTAGTAACTATCATACCTGGTCCAAAATTCATCGTCCTCATCGCTTACTTTTTGATTGTCGCCGTTGTATTCTTCACTGTAATCCTCATCGCCATCATCGTCGCCGCCTTTATTAAGCGGCTTGCCCAGGCTACAGTTATAAAGCGAGTATTCTTTTCTAAAGCCTATTATCACCCTGTAAATGGCCCCCGGCTCGGTACGCATTAACTGGTCTACATCCAGCATAAAGCGGTTTTTCTTGGTCAGGTTAAGCGCTTTATCAGCATCCAAACGAATTGTTTTTTGCAATATGGGTTTGCCTACATGGCGTAACTCATAACCACCGTCAAAGCCGTTGTTTTGGAAGTACTGGGGTATGTTGTTCTCGTATATTTTAATAATGGTTACATCAACCGCATTAAGGTTAACGGCTTCAAAAGGCATCAACAACTTGCCCGAATCGGGCAGTATAACGCCCTTGCCCGGTATAGTAACCGCAGGCATACGGTTCTCAAAAAACACATTGCCGGTATATGCTTTTTTAATTTTGGTATGATAGGTATTCTCGACACCCTCATTAACCATTACGGTGTAGTTGCCTTGCAGGCGTTCGGGGGCATATACCTTTACAATACTGCCATCAATGGTATAGGCCGGTTCGGCGGTGTTGCTGATAGTGATAAGGCCATTTAATTCCTGGCCGATCATTAAAGGGTCGGAGAAGTGCACGGCCACATATTGGTCCTGATCCTGCACGGCCCGTATCTCTAATACCTTAAATTCCCCTTTAGCGGGTATATCATAATCCTGTATACCTTTTTTATCGATATCTAAACTACTGCCATTCCATTTTACCGATAGCAGGTTAGCCGCAGCACCACGGGTAAGGTTGTTTACAGTAAAGTTGTGGGTTTTTAAAATGGGGTTATGCTGCCAGCTTATTTTAACCGGCGAAGTATAGTTAACATCAATTATCTTTTCAATCGCTGCCTGGTCTTCCTCGTCGGCGGTGAGTATACTGCCGTTTAGCTTCATTTTATCGGTAGATGTGCTGGTTGCGCTTTGCAGCCCCGCGAATGTTATACTGAAGTTTGGTTTTATTGTTTGGAAATCAAATTTAAAGCGCTGGTAGGCATCTTCAACCTTTACTATTTTACTCAGTTTAAATTCCGCATTGTATTTGGTGTCGGGATCCAGCTTTTCGGCAGGGCGAAACTCAATGGTTCGGTCATCTGCCCAATAGGCTTTGCCTTTTATGGATGGCGAAAAATCAAAGACATCTGCGTTGATCTCCTCGTTAAGCGCGTGGCTTACTTGTAATTCTCCCGCAAGTTTTATGCGGATAGCGCTTTTTTTTGATATAACCCCGCTGGTAAATGATTCGATATAACGGCTAAAGGCGGCATCCGGCTTTTGGCCCTGGCGGTGATGCTGCCGTGCAAAATAAATGGTTAAAGCTATTAAAATAAGTGATACAGCTACAACAACAGACCCTCTTCTTGTGCTGAAAAGGTTGGAAATGTAATTCATTTTGGCGAGGTTGATTTATACCATGAATTTATAAAACTTTATGGCATAAACTGCAACAATCAAACTATAATTGAATATCGGTGTTAAGCATAAAACATAATTATGAATAACTTTTTCAAAGCTATTATTGCCGCATGGGGTGCTAAAAAGTTAGGCGGGGGTTGCCTTTCTACTATTGTAATATTTATTATTATATATACACTGTTAGGTAAATGTGATAATAAAAACGCGCGTGCAGCTACTGCACCTGTGGCTAAAACCGCAAGTGTAAGATAATACCGCTTAGTAAAAATAGCTTAACTTTTAGCGGCTTTATCTAAACATTTTTGCAATACTTCGGCAAATTGCTTGTCGTTAGGTGGAGCAAATATGGTATTGTGTTCGCCGGGGATATCGTGCACATGCACGCCTTTAAGCGCATAGGGTTTCCAACCTAAATACTTAAAATCGTCCATGTAAAAGGTTTTCTTTTTAGCACGGAACAGCTCAACTGCTATATCTACAGGCGTTAACTGATAATTGCGCTGTGCTGTTAAGCTTTTTTCGTTTATTTCATCGGTATAAGCCGAAAATCCTTCCTTTTTCTTCACCTTATCGGGGAATATCTTTTTAAATATTCTTTGTATACGGCGGCTAATTTCGCGGCTTTTGTACTCAATGGTTCTTTTAGGGTCCTGCGCAAATAATACCGGGGTATAAGCCACTTGCTTTATTAAAAACCAGCCGTCCTTTAACATATTTACAAGCCTTGAGTCAAGATTTTTAGTTTGGTCGGCATAAGTATCAAACATGGCCAGCATTTTAACTTCCTTGCCCATGGCCAGCATTTGCTTAGCCATCTCATAAGCTATTAATCCGCCTAAGGAGTAACCTGCCACCGCGTAAGGGCCAACTGGGTCGTGGTTGATAATCTCTTCTACATAGTTGGCCGCTATCTCTTCCATTACATCCAAAGGCTCGTCTATACCGTTTAAGCCGCGTGCCTGCAAGCCGTAAACCGGTTGCTCGTCATCCATATTCATGGCAAGTGCGTTAAAAAGCAATACGTTTAAGCCTGCGCCATGAACTATATATAAAGGCATTTTGCTGCCCTGTGGCTTAATAGGCACTAGCGATTCCCAGGTAATGGCCTCGGCATCTATTTCTAACCTTGCCGCAAGCTTTTCTACTGTAGAGTATTCAAACAGGGTAGCCAATGGTAAGCGTTTGCCGGTTTCCTGCTCTAAGCGGGCCATTATTTTAACAGCTACCAAAGAGCGGCCTCCTAATTGGAAGAAATTATCAAAAATGCTGATCTTTTCTAAACCCATTGTTTGTTCCCAAATATCGGCCACCAGTTTTTCGTTACTGGTACGCGGGGCAATATAATCGCCGGTGCGGTTAATGTGGCTGTAATCGGGTTTAGGCAGGGCCTTACGGTCTATTTTACCGTTAGGGGTCGATGGTATCTCGGCAAGTAGTACATAATCATCGGGTACCATGTATTCGGGTAAAACCGCAAGCAGGGCCTGTTCCCATTTATCCAGTATGGCTTTGTCGGGTATCCCCGTTTCGCCCGATTCTAATACCAGGTATGCGGCAAGCCGCGGTATGCCGGGTGTATCTTCTCGTGCAATAACCACAGCTTCTTTTATACCTTCCTGTTTGCCCAGGTTATATTCAATTTCGCCAAGTTCTATACGGTAACCGCGCACTTTTACCTGGTGATCTATACGGCCAAGATAAACCACATCGCCATCGGGCTTTAGTTTAGCCAAATCGCCGGTACGGTAAAGTTTTTGGCCGGGCACATCCGAAAAAGGATTATCGGTAAAGCGTTCGGCTGTCAGGTCGGGGCGGTTTAAATAACCCCATGCCATGCCTTCGCCACCTATCCATATCTCGCCAATTTCGCCATTGGTTAGGTTGTTACGCTGCTCATCTAAAATATAAACCTGCGTATTGTCAACCGGCCATCCAATAGTAATATCTTCTTCGGTTGTTACTTTTTTAATAATGGAATATATGCAGGTTTCGGTAGGGCCATACATGTTCCATACTTCTTTACTGCGTGGCAGTAGGCGCGCGGCAAGGTCTTTAGCCATGGCTTCGCCACCGCAAAATACTTTTATGGGCAGGTTTTCTTCCCAGCCTACTTCCAGCATCATGCGCCAGGTGTAGGGGGTAGCCTGTAAAATGGTAATATTTTGCTCACGTATTATATCTAATAAAGCACGGCCATCCTTTGCGGTTAACGAGTCGGCCAATACTATTTCGGCTCCCCAGCTTAAGGGCAGATAAATATCAACCCCGGCAATATCGAATGATATAGTGGCAGTCGCCAGCATCTTATCTGCCGAGCTGATACCCGGCGTTTTTTGCAGGCTGTACATTAGGTTAACCAAACTATGATGGGCTATTTGCACACCCTTTGGTTTACCTGTAGAACCTGAAGTATAAAGCACGTAAGCCAAATCCTGCCCGGTAACATTAATGCCCGGTTCGTCGGCAGGTAATGCTTTTGACTCTTCCAGTACATCTTCAATAAGCAACTCTATAGTGCCAGACGCGTAATGGCCCGCGTATTTTTTTTGTGTAAGTAATATTTTTGCCGATGAATCATCCAGCATAAACTCTATCCGGTCTTTCGGGTATTCCGGATCGAGCGGTACATAGGCTGCTCCGGATTTTTGTATAGCCAGAAGGGCGATGATCATTTCGGGCATGCGGTCAAGCGCAAGGCCGATAATGTCGCCTTTTTGTACCCCATGTTTAAGCAATACTTTAGCAATACGGTTAGCCGTTTCGTTCACCTCGGTGTAAGTCAAAGCGCGGTCGTGAAACCGGATAGCCACTTTATCGGGATACTGCCTTGCACTTTCAATAACCAGGCTGTAAAGTGGTTTTTCTTTAGGATAATCTACTGTTGTATTGTTTAGTATTACTTTCATTATGTATTAAATACTTGCAGCTATTCAATTTTGTATTAACAGGGTATAAATTCCCCGTTTTTAGTACCCATACGTGTAACTACGTAATCAGTTTGATGTAGGGTTGTGCGGTGTATGAATAAATTTTTTATTTGCGCCCTTTAATTTAAACAGTAATGCCAGCATGGCAAAGAAAATTAAAGGTATTTTTAGCATTGCACCCAGTAGTTTACTATTGAAAAACTGCGGTGGTACTGCAATTAATATACCAACGTAGCAACAAACCGTGGCCCCAAGCCATAGTTGCCAGCCTGGGCCAACACCCGGTAGCAGCAAAGATACTAATAGCATAAATGGCATTAGCCCCAGCATTAGTATGCGTGGCAGAATAGCGGTTTGGTATATCTCGTTAAAATAATCAAAATTCCCATTTTTAAACAATTCAGTAAAGCCCGTTAGGCCATAGGTTTTTAACAGGTTAAATTGTGCCGATAGCCACCTGCGGCGCTGCTTTTTAAATACTTCGGGGTTGCTTACCTTTTCGTCCAGTATATAGGCTTTATCGGCGTATGCCACGTGTATTTTTTGGCGGGTGAGTACTAATCCCATTTCTTTATCAAAACCGCCCACAGCGTCTATTTGGGCCATTGTGTCTTTAAACAACTTATACTCCAGTACCATGCCCGAGCCTATAATAGCTGCCGACAGGTGAAACACCTGCTGCGCCTTGCGAAAGATATGGTTGTTCACCTCTTCACTAATGGCATCTAATATGGCAACCGGCGTTTCGGTATTTTTGGCAATGCGGTGGCCCTGTATAACACGGTTACCATCGTGCAGGTAGTTGTTTATTTGGTGCAGATAATCTGGCGCGGCAATATTATCAATATCAAACACAACAGCAGCATCAAAGTCGTCGTGTGTAGCGGCTATGGCTTTGTGCAGGGCCTTTGATTTGGTACTGCTCTCAAATACCACTTCGACCACCTGGAGCGGCATCTCCCTTAATTTTTCGATAGTCTCGGGCTGCATCGAGTCGGCAATAACGCAAACATGGAATTTATCCTTTGGGTAATCAATAGTAAGTGCCTGCGCGGCAGAATTGAGGATGATCGCATCCTCTTTGTAAGCACATATATAAATTACAAACTTGCTGTATGCTGTTGCTACAGGTGGCGCTTTTTTTACAACCAACCTGCCCAAAACCGAAAATATGAACAGATACAGGCTGTATATGCCCATATAAATAAATACAAGAGTGAAGATTACCGAGAAAATAAGTTTTATAAATTCCATGCTTTAACTCCTTTTACGCAAGTTGCTTTTGTTTAGATGCCAATCCGGTTGTAATTAATTCTTTTATATCAGTAATGCGATGCTCCCATGTGTTATCGGCAGCTATGTTTAAACGCTGCTGCACTAATTCGGGCTGATTGCTACCTAAAGCCACATTAAGCGCCTCCGAAAACTCCTCCGCAGTACTACAATAAGGTACGGCATCAAAAGTAAAGTTCTTAAGGTCGTCATTAAAATTGGTTGATACAACAGGCTTACCCGCGCCAAGGTATTCGAATAGCTTTAGCGGAAATATGTTGTTGCTCACCTCATCCTTTTTAAACGGGATAATGCATACGTCGAATCCTTTTAAAATTGCTGGCAGCATATCATAGGGTACCGGGCCGGGCAGGTGCAAGTTTGGCGCGGCAAAGTCACCATCTTTTATATAGTCCTTATCCACAGGGCCAACAAACACAAAGCTTTTATCGGGGTTAAGGGCAATCACTTTATTTATCAGGTCATAATCTATGCGGCGTTCAATAGCTCCTATATAACCTATAACCGGCTTTTTAATGTCCGATAGGATGTTGGCTACGGGCAGGGCAGGGTCGAGCGCTTTTTGACTATGCGTTATATTGGCAGCATTTGCTACAAAATAACTATGCTTATTGATAAGGGCTTTTTTATTTTGCAATGCGCTGCTGGTGCATATCACCATGTCCACATTTTTTAGCAGTATCTCCTCGTTGTGTACACCATGTTTTAGCTGGTATTCTTCAATTATAGGGTCTACACAATGGTATATGCTTAAAGCCGGGTTTAAAAGCAGGTGTAATGTAGGGTACGAAAAATTATAGGAGTTAATGTAGATGTAATCATTTATCCCTAATTGTTTTATCACTTTTTTAAGGCGGTTTGCTACCATCCACTCGTTAAACTTCACGGCTAAGCGGTAGCCCGGGCCTTCGGGTATTGCATTAATAGATGGCACCGGTGGGCAAATGATGATCTTGAAATTGGGTTGCTCTGTTTGAATAAAACTATTGCCGGCCGAAAAAAAATGCGGCTTACGTACCCTGAATGATTCGGTGTCTTTAAATTTAAAGTAGTCTTTCCAGGTGTAGGGCCTGTCTACAAAATAAACGTAATTGTCTTTTGCCAGCAGCTTAGCCATGGTGTAGATGGTCGATTCCAAACGCCCGTCGAATTGCATTTGCGAAAAAATTACAATATGCTTGTTTTTTAAACTCACGCCTCTGCCTTTTTTTTGTTTAACAGGTTATTGATAATTTCCTTAAACTCTTTAAACCCTAAGCTAAATATATCTGTTATGGTAAATTTTAAATGCCGTTTAAGGGCGATGTACCCAAATACCGCACCTGTAGTAAAGGTAAATAACGACGCGATGGCTACGCCATACAAACTATGGAATAGCCATATCCCAACAAAATCGCCAATGATGTTTATGGCTAACATTAAAAAAACCTTTATCATGTTTAGATGGGGCTTGTTAATAATATCAAGCGTTATCCCAAAAAAACGGTCTACAGGCATCAGCATCACATAGCACATAAATAGGCGAAAGATGTTTACCGCTTCAGTCTCCTGGTATTTTGAACCAAATAATAGGTTAATTACCACGCCGCCTAATAAAAACGCGCCAATAGCTACAGGTAAAAGTGCCACAGTAAGCATACCGGCATACCGTTTCATAATGGTGGCGACTTCGGCCTCATCGTTACGCTGCTTGGCTGCCGAAAGCTCGGGCAGGGCTGTTGATACAAAGCTGCGCATAGGTATCTCAAAAATTTCCATTAAGCGCTGCGGTATATAATACACAGCCACCATTTCGGCCTTAAACATCAATTTGATGATGAAAGTATCTGAACCCCTTAACAGGTAAGCACTGATAGAGGTACCCACACTATACTTGCCAAAGTTGGCCAGGTCTTTCATTGATTGTATACTGCGGTGCTTTATGGTACGGGTTTTAGCCCATCCATTAAAAATGCAAAAAAGGCTGGTGACCACATTAGTGGCAAAGTAGCTGTAAATAGCGGTTTGAAAAGTAATGTTTTTGGCAAAGATAAAGCCCAGTATAAATAGTAAAAAGCCGCCCTGGTTAAGTAGCTGTATGATGAGCAAACGGTCGAAACGTTCTTCGGCCTGCAATATCCACGAAGCTATGGCTGATGGGAGAGTAGTTAGATAAATAATGCTGAACCATTTCATGGTGATCTCCATATCGGCGTTACTGCTTTTGTAAAACAGATAAATCAACAGATCAAGCATTACTATAATAAGGGTTAAAATAAAGCCCACGCCCCATGCGGAGCCCGCCATGTTCATGGCACGGCGGCGGTATGCACCCGAATAAAATTTAACCAGCGATGTTTGCAGGAAACCTGTGCGGAACAGATCGCCCAGGATGAAGATCATCAAAAAGAAAATGTAGTTACCAAAATCGGCTTTTGGCAGGTTATGCGCCATTAACGATAAAACCAGCATCCCGATAACCGGCATTGCAGCATTAGTGGCTAATGCAATGGTATGCTTGTTTACAAGTTTTTTTAATAGGGGCATATAACGTTATACGGCTAAACCTTTTCCCAGTTGTTATTATCGAAATTATATTTTTTTATGATGCGCGCCGGGTTTCCAACCGCGACCGAGTAGGGTGGTATATCTTTGGTAACAACACTACCTGCACCTATTACTGCATGCTTGCCGATGGTTACACCAGCCGTAATTACGCTATTGGCGCCTATCCAAACATTGTCTTCGATAATTATTGGCTTGGTTATCACCTTTTGTAAGCGGGGCGGGGTATTAATATCTTCATAGCCATGGTTAAGGCCAGACAATACGATATGCTGCGCCAGCATAACGTAGTTACCCAATGTTACCGGGCCAATGATGATGTTACTTAAACCTACACCTGTATGGTGGCCTATAATCACATCGCCAACACCGTTGTTTATCACGGTGAAATCTTCGATAACCGCATAGGCGCCTACTGCAAAATGGTTAAAAGGGAATACATCCATACGGGCGTACCAGCCAATTGTCGATCGTTTACCGCGTTTATGTAAAAAGGGGTTTACAAACCATTTAACCCATAGCCGCGGCGCGGAATGGCTGGTTTGTACAATGCACCAGTGAACAAATTTTTTTAGACGGGGGTTAGATTTTACTACGGATAGTATTGACATTATAAATTGTATCAGGTGGTTAGCATCTTCTCAGACTTTTCTGCCAAAGCCTTTTGTTCTGCTTTGTCTAATCTATAGGTTACATTTAACAGCGCGCTTGCAAGGTAAAACAAAATATTCGACGGGTACTGTACCAGCGCCTGCTGCGGATAGTTACCAATATTGAACACAAATATCACTAAAACCATTGCCAAACAATAGGTTTTAAGCTCCGGATTTTTGATCAGGTAATAATTGTTAATTCCAACATATAATATTACAAACATTAATGTAGAAAACAATAGTAACCCTATCCACCCCATTTCGACAGCTACACGCACATAGCCGCTATCGGGCGGGAATTTAGCCAGGAACGAGTTAGGCGCAAAACGCCGCCCCCAAATACCAACCGAACCAAGGCCGCCCCCAATCGGGTGTGACAGTATATACGGCTGTATCTTTTTTTGGTTTTCGGCACGAACATTAAATGATGCATCGGCACTTGGGTTAAACGCCGTTTGGAAGCGTTTTATAAAGGGATTTGAGGTAGGCATAACAATAACTATTGCCAATAAAAAGCCGGCCCCTAATACAAACGCCAATATTTTTTTGTTGAAGTTGATAACAACGAGCATGCCTAATGCGGCAGGCAGTAATACATAGGCTCCCCGGGTGCCTGAAAATAGCATACCTAACAAGTAAAAAGGTATTACACAGCCCATCAGTATTTTTTTCCATGGCGCTATTTTTAATGGTATAAAACATATACACATTACTGATGCTACCACCATATTGTACGAAAAGGTAACCGGGTCGGGGAAGATGGCTACCTTACGCAAATGCCCGTTAATAAATAAAAAGCTTAAACGCAGCGGGTCGGAGTAATACCACTCTTTTTCGAAGGGGAACAAGCCTATAATTTCTTGCTGAAAACCGGACAGGGCTGCTAAAAACGCCAGGAATAGCCACAGCTTAAACAAAAGCCTGATGTACTTAACCGAGCGTATGCTGTACACAAAAATAAAGTACATCAACATAATAAAAGCCACCGTACGCACGGTGTACACCCATGCCAGTATAGATGGCGATATTGGGTTAATAGCCTCTAAAAAATTATAGGCCAGCCAGGCTAATATTAAGTAACTAATAGGGTTTTTAAAATAGCTCCAATCGCGCTCGTACTTTTGCTTTAACAGGAAACCAAAAATGAGCATGTAGGTAAGGGCGTCTAACAATATACCGGTAGGGGTTTCGGGGGGTACAAATTCCGAAACATAGTTGAGCATAAAGGCAACAATTATAAGTACTACTATGCCAAATTCAGGATAAGCTATAATGCCCAATACTGCAGGTATACCTACAATTAATACCAATAAACCAGCCGCACCAATAATGCCGAACCATGCGGTTACCACACCAATTACCAAAGCTACAGGCAGCAGCAACAATATCAGTTTAGTCGTTGACATGTTTTTAAAAAAATCCTGCCTCCGAAAAAACCTTTTAATGCCCCCGTTTTGTACCTGG
Source organism: Inquilinus sp. KBS0705 (assembly GCA_005938025.2). Taxonomy (NCBI): domain Bacteria; kingdom Pseudomonadati; phylum Pseudomonadota; class Alphaproteobacteria; order Rhodospirillales; family Rhodospirillaceae; genus Inquilinus; species Inquilinus sp. KBS0705. The sequence continues at coordinate 858,585 of VCCI02000001.1, forward strand.
TTGTTCAGCATTTGTTAAGCTGGTTATAAAAATAATATCTTAATGGCCCAAACAAACACGCCTATAAAAGCAAATGCTATTGATGCCTTGCGTGTTTTTTGTTGTAAAGGTGTTAGCTCTTTAAAAATATCTTCCTCGTCTTGCTTTGGTATAATTTTCATTTTAAGCAGCTAATAGGTTTACTAATATGGCAATGATAAAGGCAACCCGCCTTAATCGTTAGTAAAGGTGGTTTTATTTAATATCCATCCGGCAAATTTGCTGTTCAGGCTTCTTAAATAGTTTATATCTTCTTTTTGCAGCTTCAAAATAGATTTATTAGACTCAAAAACCGCAACTATTTTGTTGGCGAATAGCAACCACTCTTTAGATTTATTCATGGATGATAAAGGCGGCGTTTCGATAATGATGATATCATACTTCAACTTAAGTTCGTTAAATTTACTGCGTATGAATTTCTCGTCGCTTACTTCCAGCAGGGTAACGTCGCCGCCATGTGTACCAAATACGTTGGTTGTGTTGCTAAATGGCTCGTAATTATCGGGGTTGTTTTTAAAATAATTTTCCAGGTAAACTTTTGGTTGTGCTGTGTTGGTAATGGTTGGGTTATCAAAGTTACCATCAATAAGTAAAACCTTTTTATTGATCATGGAGTAGGAGTAGGCCAGGCTTATGGCCAATACCGTTTTACCATCACCATTGTTTAAACTGGTAATACCCAACACTTTTTCGCCGCGCAGTTCCTGGTCAATTTCAAACCTGATAGAGCGTATCAGCTCTTTAAATTGCTTCATTCTTTCGCGGTGTTCAACATCCCAAAGCTTTTTTAGATCAATGGTTCCGCCAATGGTATTTAAGTAGCCCAGCAATGGCAGTTTAGTAGCATTAACCAATTGTACAGGTTCTTTAATAGCGTCATCCATAAAGAATTTAATGAACAACACAACTACACATAATACCAATGCCACAATGCCGCTTAAGGCTATCAGCAGCATTTTCTTTGAAGGTTCGGCCGCATCGGGTGTGGCAGTTTCTATTTGCCTTAGTTTGATGGAGTTTGACGATTGCAGGTTGGTAGCATTAAATTTTGCCAATACATCCAGGTATTCGCGGCTGGCAATGTCAATTTCAAAATTGTAGGTTTTCACCGTGGCATCAAAAGGTACAAGCCTGTTAAACTTTGCATTAAGGTCGGCTAAAGAGTTATTTATAGCACCCAGGCCGTATTTTGCTACGTCGCGGGTTACTTCAAGCGTTAGTTTTTGTTTAACCAGGTCATCTTTACCTATAAGCGGGTTGGTGATATACTTGTCAGATGATTGGTTGATCTGTGTGGCAAGCGTGCTGGTTAACGAGTCGATAGACGCTTTATACCTTGGGTTAAAATTGCTGCTTACATATTTATCGGTAAGCTTATGCAGCTGATCCTGGGTACTTACTATAGCCTGGTTGTACCTGGTTACCGCCGACTCCATGTACTTACGGTCCTGCGGGTCAAATTTCTTTTCGATGTTATTAATGGCACCTGTATAAGAGGCCACATCTTTTTCGGCCTGGCGTTTACGGTCGTTAAAAACCATTATCTGGTCAAATATCGATCGCGACTGTTCTTCCAGGTTTAACACCCCGTTGTCTATCTTGTATTTTTGTAACGCGGCGGTTTTCTTATTTAGCAGTTTGCGTTTCTCGTCAAGCAAGCCCGAAAGATAGTTTACCGCGTCTGTTTCGTTTTGCCTTATGGTATTGCTGTAATAGCTAATAAATTGGCTGCATAACGTATTTACCACAAAGGCAGATAGCTGTGGGTTGTTAGATTCGTAGTAAACGGTAATAAAATCGCTGTCTTCATCACGGTTTATAAATAAGCCCTGTGTTAACGAACGCTCATCGTACCCCATTGAGCGCAGTAATTGGCTCAGGCCATATTCATCCGGATCGTAATAAGACAAGGGTTCCATCTTATTAAACTTATCGGTATAAACCTGAATAGCATGCGCCTTGGCAGCAGCATTCATGGTTAAGTATAGCTTGCTATATGCTTTAAAAGGTTTAGGGTCTTGCAAGTCATGTATCATTAACTGGTAAGATACCTGGTTGGTTATCTTTTTCAGTTTCATGATCTCTATAAGGTTGCTAAACTCGTGGCCTACCGATTGCTCTTTGGCAGCACCTGTGGGGTCGGCATCCAGCAAATGGCGCGATTGATCGACTATACCGGTAGCTATCTGCGCGGTTGATACATATTTATCTGCAAGGTTTTTAACGGCAAAATAGGATATAACAACAGTAACCAGCGGAATTATGATCAGCAGTAGCTTTTGTTTCCATAAATACTTAAAAAAATTCCCTAACTCCATTTTTATTTAACCTCTTCCAATTTAACACCCAAAATTTCTTCAAGGTTAGCTTTCGCTGTTAACATGGCCAATTCAGACTGCACTTTAAACGAGTTTTGATTATAAAGGCTGGTAAGCGCCTCGTTGTATACCTGGAACGTAGTTTCGCCTTTTTGAAAAGTATACTTAAGTTGTTTAACGGCGGTTTCGCCATCAACAACTGCATTGGCACGTACCCGCAATTCGGCCTGTGCCGCCAGGAAACTGTAGTAAAGGCGTTTTACATTAGCCTCGATAGTTAAGTTGTAGGTGCTTTGTTGATATTGGGCAACTTCGTAGGATGCGCGTGCGCCTTTTACAGCAAATGGTTTTGACAGCAACGTACCCAGGTTTAAGGAGATGCTTAACTGGTAACCATTAAAAATAGTAGGCGTTATCACGTTAACCGTTTGGCGCGGGCTGTAAATGTACGACGCTGTAAACGCATCTAACCACATCATTTTTGATTGGTTTAAGGCGCTTTTAGCCAAGTTAACCTGTGCTTGCCTTGCTTTTACCTCCGGATAGTTACGCTTTGCGGTAGCAATAAGCTTTTCGAGGTAGTTGTAATTAATATCGGCTATAAAACTTTCCTGGGCGTGTAATTTGCTGTTAAAAAGGCAGCCCAGTAAAAATACAATGCTGAAAAACTTCAACGTTATGTTCATGTGTTATACTTTCTCTTTTTGAAATAAAGCAGGTACGGTACCTATAATGATCTTTACGTCCAACCAAAACGAATATTTTTGGGCATAAAAATTATCCAGCTTTTTTCTTTCTCTCTCGCTCATATCCTCTTTACCACGTTTGCTTATTTGCCACAAGCCTGTTAAACCGGCAGGGCCCAAAAAGCGCATCGACCATTCGTTAGAAGTCAGCATTTCTGCTTCGTATACGGGTAGGGGCCTGTTGCCAACAACAGACATATCGCCTCTTAAAATGTTAAATAACTGCGGCAATTCGTCTAAACTCGAATTACGCAAGAAATTACCCAGCTTAGTAACGCGTGGATCGTTTTTTATTTTAACAAAGGCCGATTTTGTTGTTCCTTCTTCTTCAACAGCATATTGGTTGTTAGTCACCGCCATTTGTGCCAATAGTTGATCGGCATCGGTACGCATCGACCGGAATTTGTAAAAATCAAACACTTTGTAACCGGTACCTACGCGTTTACTTTTATAAAAAACCGGGCCTTTTGAATCGAGCTTCACCGCTATGGCTATAATTAAAAATAAAGGCCATAAAAAGAACAGCATAGTGCCCGATATAAACAGATCAAGGAAGCGTTTACCGGCCGGCATACGGTAGGTAGTATCAACTTCCTGCGATAACTCAAGCAAGCGGGGGCGGATAAGTTTAAACCTAACCAAAAAATTCAACCGCTCACGAATATCTGAAGTTGAAAATGGATAGGCATACAGGTCATGTATTTTTAAGGACATGGCGCGTTGTACCAGTTTTTTATCGGCACGGGTTGACAGCATAACGATGATCAAACCGTTCATTAAAAAGTTCTTCCTTAATTTTTCAACCAGTTCAAAGCACTTTTCGTCTTTATCAACCTCAACCAAAATAATATCGGGGATAGACAGAATGGATTGATCGCCCAAATAGGCATCCAGATCCGCCAGGGTATCATTAAAATTTATACGAAAATGTGGTGCAAGGTCGGCTGTTATCAATTCCCTTAACTCCAAACCCGCGTATGCTATCCTGACCTGGCTACCCGAGTTTTCGTTCCAATCAGTTGCTTTCTGCATCATAAACTTCTAATACTTGGTTAATAGCTGTTTTTAGCGTTGTTGGGTTAAAGGGCTTGTGTATGTAAGCATCTATCTTAAAGGGCATATTGGCCACTTGTTCATCAAGGTCATGGGCTGCAGAAAGCATAATAACCGGTATATCGCGGTAAAAACCACTTATTTTTACATTTTTTAAAAACGATTGTCCATCAAAATAAGGCATCTGCAGATCAGATATGATCAGAGTAGGCATATTGCCGTCTTCCAGCCAGCCAAAAGCTTCAACACCGTTATTTTTAACTACTATTTCATAATCTTTTGACAATATAAAGTTGAGTAGTTTTAATATACTCAAGTCATCATCAACAATAAGAAGTGTTTTTTTCATGCCGATCATTATCGTAGTCTGCTATAAATATGACACTTTTAATTTAAAAAACTGTAATAATCACATAGCTTATGCAGTGTTTTTGCAAATAGCATTTTGTTAACTCGTTATCCTACAGATAACTATAAGTTTATCAATTTAGGTTTTTTATTTAAAAGTATATTTTTTATTTGTTAGTGAATTAATTTTATAATGTTTTAAAGCCCAAATGTTAACAAATAATGCCGGTGTGGATTATTAAACTAATATATTCGGCTTCGTTTACGTATACGCTTATCATAAGGTTATAGCAATGCAAAATTACTTTGTTGGTATTGATTTAGGCACAGGCAGCACAAAAGCGGTAGCGGTTGACGTTACCGGTAAAGTACTATATACTGCGCAAAAACATTATCCAACACTTAACCCTAAGCCCGGCCACAGTGTGCAAAACCCATGCCTGATATGGGATGCCTTTGTTTATTGCCTAAACCAAATAACCCAAAAGCTTAGTAACGCACCCGCCGCAGTTAGCTTTAGTGCTGCTATGCACAGCATTATGCCTGTTAACGAAGCAGGGGAGCCATTAGCTGACGCTATTTTGTGGTCCGACTCGCGTAGTGGGGATATTGCACAAAGTATACGCGATTCTACACAAGGTGAGGATATTTATCACCACACGGGGACCGCAATATATGCCATGTCGCCTTTGTGCAAGTTGGTTTGGCTGCATGTAAACAGCAAAGACCTGTTTGATAGCGCATATAAATTCATATCTGTTAAAGAGTATATATGGTACCGGCTGTTCAATTGCTTTGAGGTAGATTATTCGATAGCATCGGCAACCGGACTGTTTGATGTTGTAGCCTTACAATGGTATTTGCCGGCCTGTAAATTGGCCGCTATTGATGCCGGACGATTATCGACGCCCGTTAATACCGATCATAAACGCTTTTTGCCTGCTGTTAATCCATTGCTGCCGGGTATAACCACACAAACAGCCTTCGTGATTGGTGCCAGCGATGGCTGTTGTGCTAACCTGGGTGGTAATGCTGTGCGCAACGGTATTGCGGCCTTAACCATTGGTACCAGCGGCGCTGTAAGAGTGGGCAGCGATAAGCCCATTTACAACTATAAGGCCATGACCTTTAATTACCTGCTTAATGCTAAAACATTTATATGTGGCGGAGCAGTAAATAATGGCGGAGCCGCAGCAGATTGGCTAATAAAAAGCTTTTTGAAAATAACCAACGTTACCCCCGAAACCTATGAACAGGTTTTTGCCGAAATATACAGTGTCGCAGCCGGTAGTAATGGCTTAATGTTTTTGCCGTATTTGTATGCCGAGCGCGCGCCTATATGGGATGCTAAAAGTTCAGGGGCTTTTGTAAATATTAATTTTTCGCACCAGCAGCAGCACTTTTTAAGGGCAGCCTTAGAGGGTATATGCTTTGCCTTATGGGATGTTTTAAAAGCGGTGGAAGATTCGTCAAGCCTGGTAGAGGAGGTGGTAATAAGCGGCGGCTTTATATCGTCGCCGGTTTGGGTGCAGTTGCTGGCCGATGTGCTGGGTAAAAAACTGGTAGTTATGCAAAGCGAAGATGCATCAGCCATCGGCACCATTTACCTGGCTATGGAAGCGCTGGGCATTAACTACAAAACGATACAAGATAAGGATGCCCAAGACAAGGTTACCATATACCCCGATATGGCCAAACACGACCATTATTTACAGTTGTTCCCTGTTTATAAAAAGCTTTATAACGATTTAAAAGACAGTATGCACATGTTGCATACATTAAACCATTAAAGTATCATTACACCCGGTTTATTCACTACCGGCAGTTTTATAAAGTTTTCATCTACAATACTTTCCGGAAGGAATATAAACTTTTTGTCGAATATCTCGCGGCCGATATAATAGCTCAGCCAGTACTCATTATTCAGCCCGAATGTTTGCTCATCAATAGGCTCTATCAGCTTAAAAGAGTTGGCACCAACAAGTGGGAACGAGTGGCGTAGAATAGAGGTTTTTACCTGCTCGCCATTCTTTTCGCCATAGCCTTTTGAGGTGATGAGCACGTTTTCCAGCGGCTCATTTTTAAGGTTGATAAGATATACATACCATACCTTGCTTTCGACATTTTCGCTTTCAAGCGCTACAGCAATGGCTATGTCTTTTACTATATTTTTAGGGATATCCTTTATCATGTAGTTGCATTAGTTTAAGTGCCGGCCGGTAACCGGACCACCAACTTACTTCTTTTTAGCAACGGCCTTTTTCTTAGCAGGGGCTTTTTTGGTTGCTGCCGGTTTTGCGGCTGCTACGGTTTTGCCAAACCTGCCTTTTTTAGCATCCTTAGGCATGGCATCGGCAAGGGCCTTGCATTCTTCAAAAGTTAGGGTTAGCGGGTCTTTATCCTTTGGTATTTTAACGTTTAGTTTGCCAAATTCAATATATGGGCCCCACCGCCCGTTTAAAACTTTTACAGTTTCGTCCTCGTCAAAGGCCTTTATCAATCGCTCCGCATCTTTTTTACGTTTAGCTTCTATCAGTTCAATGGCTTCGGCTTCGGTAACATCAAGCGGGTCTATCTCTTTTGGTAACGATATAAAGGCACTGTTGTGGCTTATATATGGCCCAAAACGGCCGATAGCAACCTTCATAACTTTGCCTTCGTATTCGCCTACTACTTTTGGCAGTTTAAACAATTCCAGCGCTTCTTCAAGAGTAATGGTTTCTATACTCTGGCCGGTGCGCAAGCTGGCGTATAAAGGCTTATCTTCTTTGTTTTCGTCGGTAGCGCTTTCGCCTACCTGTACAAACGGGCCATAACGACCAATACGTACCGACATTTTTTTGCCACTGTCCGGGTGTACACCTAATTCACGCTCGCCGGTAGCTTTATTGGCGGTCTCGATGGTGTTTTGTACGTCGTTATGAAAAGGATCATAAAAAGTACGCATCATTTTGGTCCAATCCTGTAGGCCCTGCGCTATTTCGTCAAATTGCTTTTCAACACTGGCAGTAAAGTTAAAATCAACAATACCTTTAAAATGCTGCACCAAAAAGTCGTTTACCACCGCGCCAATATCCGTTGGGAATAATTTGCCACGTTCGGCACCTGTGTTTTCAGTTTTGGTCTCTTTGGTGATGTTTTCACCTTTTAAGGTCATCACCCTAAAAGCCCTTTGGCGGCCTTCGCGTTCTTCTTTAACCACGTAACCGCGGTTTTGTATGGTAGATATGGTAGGGGCATAGGTTGATGGACGTCCTATACCTAATTCTTCTAACTTTTTAACCAGGCTTGCCTCAGTATAACGTGCAGGCGGGCGCGAGAAACGTTCGGTAGCGCTTAATTCCTGCAGGTCTAACACCTGGCCTTTGGTTAATGGCGGCAGTATGGCGTTTTCGCCGTCGGCAGTTTGGTTGTCTTCGTCTTCGTCGCTGCTTTCCAGGTATACCTTTAAAAAGCCATCAAACTTCATTACCTCACCGTTGGCAACCAATTCTTCTTTACGTGTTGATATAGCGATCTTTGCAACAGTTTTCTCAAACTGAGCTTCACTCATTTGCGAAGCTATTGCACGTTTCCATATCAGCTCATATAAACGCTTTTCGGAGTTGTCGCCATCAATGGTATGCTTGCTGAAATAAGTGGGGCGTATAGCTTCGTGGGCCTCTTGCGCGCCCGCGCTTTTAGTTTTATACTTGCGTTGCTGGTGATATTTATCGCCATAGGCCGATACTATTTCGCTTGCCGCGGCTTGTAATGCGGTATCAGATAAGTTAACCGAATCTGTACGCATGTAGGTGATATTACCCGATTCGTATAATTTTTGTGCCACTTGCATGGTACGCGATACCGAGTAGCCCAGTTTACGACTTGCTTCCTGCTGAAGGGTAGAGGTAGTAAATGGTGCAGCCGGCGAACGCTTGGCAGGCCTGGTCTCTAACGATTTGATATCGAAAATGGCCTTTACACAATCCTGCAAAAACTTTTCGGCATCTTCCTGTTTGGTAAAACGCTCGGGCAGTTCGGCCTTAAAGGCATTTCTGCCGGTGCCGAATATGGCTACCACTTTAAAAGCGGCTTCCGACTGGAATTTATTTACCTCGCGTTCACGGTCGACTATTAACCTTACGGCAACTGATTGTACACGCCCCGCTGATAGCGATGGTTTAACTTTTTTCCATAACACCGGCGATAGTTCAAAACCTACCAGCCTGTCTAAAACGCGGCGGGCCTGTTGTGCATTTACCAGGTTATAATCTATTTTGCGCGGATTTTCTATCGCGCGCATAATGGCCGGTTTGGTTATCTCGTGGAAAACAATGCGGCGGGTATCGGGTTCTTTTAAGCCTAATGTTTCAAATAAGTGCCATGATATGGCTTCTCCCTCGCGGTCCTCATCGGATGCGAGCCATACAATGTCTGCTTCTTTCGCTAATTTCTTTAACTCGCTTACTATCTGCTTCTTATCTGCAGGTACCTCATATTTTTGGTTGAAATTGTGAGCTATATCAATGGCGTCTTCTGACTTCACCAGGTCGCGGATATGGCCGTAACTTGATTTTACGGTGAAATCTTTGCCCAGGTAACCTTCGATCGTTTTGGCTTTCGCCGGTGATTCAACTATGAGTAAATTTTTAGCCATTAAGCGCTTTGTTTTTTGCAAAGAAAACATAAAATGCATAAGAAACGCAAATTATTTATGCTGTTGAAAAGTTACAATGTTTTAAAGTTGTAATGTTTTGGTACTGTACCGTTAAATAAATTAGTATTTGAAGGTTAGCGAAAATTGGAAGATTTCAGCCTTATAACCTTACCATATTGCAACGGGGGCTTATATCAAAAATCCGCCGCCCAGCAGGTCGTTGCCTTCGTAAAATACAGCAGATTGCCCCGGTGCAATACCCGATACGGCATGGTCGAAAGACACTTTCATGTGGTCGCTTATTTGCACAATGGTGCTTTGCGCGCCGGCATCTTTATAGCGTATTTTGGTTACGGCTTCAATAGGTTCGTTAATATTGGCGTATTTAACCAAATTAAGGTTACGTACCCATGCTTCTTTACGCTCTAATTCTTCGGGCGTGCCTAAAACAACGGTGTTGGTAGCGGGCTCAATTTTAGTTACAAACATTGGTTTACCTAATGCAATGCCTAAGCCTTTACGCTGACCTATAGTATAATAAGGATAGCCCTGGTGTTTACCCACTACGGTGCCATCTGTCAGCACAAAATTGCCCGGGCCAACACGTTCGTCAAGGTCTTCAACCTTATGCCTTAAAAAGGCCCTGTAGTCGTTATCGGGCACAAAGCATATCTCGTAGCTTTCGCTTTTGCCGGCTAATTCCAGCTGGCCCATATCAACGGCCATCTGGCGGATCTCGGGTTTAGAGAAACTACCCAGGGGAAATTTAGTACGCGACAGGTTTTCCTGCGATACACCCCAAAGTACGTATGATTGATCTTTATTCTCGTCTTTACCCTTTGATATCACATAACGGCCGCTATCTTGTAAGCGGATGTTGGCATAATGCCCTGTGGCTATAAATTCGCAATCCAGTTTATCGGCACGTTTTAAAAGGGCCTCCCATTTAATGTGGGTGTTACAAAGCACGCATGGGTTAGGGGTGCGGCCGGCTAAATACTCGTCAACAAAGTTATCTATTACAAAATCGCCAAACTCGTTGCGTATATCCAGTATATAATGCGGAAAGCCATAGCCAACGGCCAGGGCGCGGGCATCATTTATGCTATCTAAGCTACAGCAGCCGGTTTCTTTTGAGCTGCCGCCGCTTGCGGCATAGTCCCAGGTTTTCATGGTTAGGCCAATGACCTCATAGCCCTGCTCGTGCAGCATTACTGCCGCTACAGAACTATCAACCCCGCCGCTCATTGCCACTAATATCCTACCGTGCTTACTCATATTGAGCGCAAAGATAAGGTTTTACAGTTTATGGTGTTTATGGCTTGGGTCAGAGGAGGGTAAAATGAGAAGGGGTGAAATATCGAACGCCGAATAAGAAATGATGAATAATGAAGTGCATTTACACTTCGTTATTGGAATTCTGCATTCATTATTCATTATTTTCGTATTTGTCCATTTCCCTTTACTATCCATTTATAACTGGTCAGTTCTTCTAAACCCATAGGGCCGCGGGCATGCAGTTTTTGGGTGCTGATGCCAATTTCGGCACCTAAGCCAAACTGGGCACCGTCGGTAAAGGCGGTTGAGGTATTTACATACACAGCAGCGGCATCAACCCGGTTTAAAAAGGTTTCGATATTCACCTCATCTTCAGATATAATGGCCTCGCTGTGTTTAGAACTATTTACAGCAATATGCTGTAATGCTTCGAGTAATGAGCTAACCGTTTTTACGGCCATTTTCATGGCTAAAAACTCGGTGCCAAAATGTTCGGGTTTGGCTTCTTCTAAAAATTCGGCAGGATATAGGCCATCTAAAACCGCATAGGCCGCCTTATCCGCATAAATAAGTACTTGCTTTTTAGCAAGCGGCTCGGCAATGTGCACCAGGTCACCTAGGCGTTTGCTGTTGATGATAAGGCAATCCAACGCGTTACAAACGCTTACCCGGCGGGTTTTGGCATTATCTATTATAGCAATGGCTTTATCTAAATCGCCGGTTTCATCAAAGTAGGTGTGCACAATGCCTGCACCGGTTTCAATCACGGGTACTTTACTGTTAACCCTAACATAATTGATTAAACTTTGGCTGCCCCGGGGTATCAACACATCTACATAACCTACCGCGTTTAGTAAAGCCTCGGTAGCTTCGCGCTCAATAGGTAACAGGGTGGTGGCGTTAACATCAATACCATGCTGCCTTAAAACACCGTGTATAACACTCATAATGGCCCTGTTTGATGCATCAGCATCGCTGCCGCCCTTTAATATGCTGATGTTGCCGGTTTTAAAGCACAACGCAAATACATCAAAGGTTACATTTGGCCTTGCCTCGTATATTACGCCAACAACACCCAAAGGCACCCTTACTTTTTTTATTTGCAGGCCATTGGGCAGTGTTTTATCTGAGAGTACATTCCCCAGCGGACTATCCAAACCTGCTACCGTTTTAATATCATTGGCAATGGCTTCAATGCGCTGTGCCGTTAGCTTTAACCTGTCGTATTTGGGGTCGGCAGGGTCCATGCGGTCAAGGTCTTTTTGGTTTGCTGCAAGCAAAAAATCAGTTTGCTCCACAGCGGCTTTAGCCACATCAAGCAAAATTTTAGCTATAGCGGCAGGGGCCAGGTTAAGGTTTCTGGCTGCTGTAAGCGCGTTGTCAAAATATGATTGGTAAGTCATTTCTATCCCTGTAAATAAAGATAATCATAATGCACCAGCGCCCGCTGGTTTTTTTTGCCCAGCATTTCGCGGGCCTTTTCGGCACCGTATTCGGCAAGGCCCAGACCTATGGTTTTGTTGTTTTCGTCTACTATCTTAATGATCTCGCCTTTTTTAAAGTCGGATACGATACAGGTAATACCCACCGGTAATAAGCTTGATGCTTTATTAGATATTAACGCTGCCTTGGCACCTTCGTTTACCTGTACAACGCCTGTAGCTGCATTTTCTGAATGCGCCAGCCATTTCTTTTTCCCTGATGCTTTTTTGTTGGGCACAAAACGGGTATGTACCACTTTATCGGCTAATACGTCCGTAAGTATGTTTTCTTTTGTACCATTGGCAATGTGTACTGCTATGCCCAATTGCGCCACCTTGTGGGCTATGGTCGATTTAGTGATCATGCCGCCACGCCCAAACTGCGAACGCCCCGAGCTAACGAACGCCGAAAAATCAATTCCCCCGCCTTCCACCTCACTTATAACGGCAGAGCCTTCCAGTTTAGGGTCGCCGTTATATATGCCGTCGACATTAGTTAGTACAATTAATGCCTGTGCGTTAAGCATAGATGCTATTAACCCTGCCAGCTCATCATTATCGGTAAACATCAATTCCGTTACCGATACCACATCATTTTCGTTTACTACCGGTATTACCTGGTGCTGCAATAACAATTCGAGGCAGTTGCGCATGTTTAAATAGTGCAGCCTGTCCCTAAAATCTTCTTTGGTAACCAACACCTGGGAACAAAGTATATCAAATTGCTCGAACAGGTGCGAGTAGGTGTTGATGAGCTTTACCTGGCCTATAGATGCCAGTAACTGGCGCGTAGCAACCGCATCGTATTTATCGGTGACGCTTATTAAACTCCTGCCTGATGCAACGGCACCCGATGATACCAGTATCACCTCTTTACCTTGCTTTTTTATCTCGGCTATCTGGTTTACTAAATGGGCTATGCGCTCCGCATCGGGCAAGCCATCACCCCGCGTTATCACGTTCGAACCTATTTTAATTATAATGCGCCGGTAATTAAATGCCATTAATGTATATCGGTTTAGTCGTCAATATTACTGATTTATAGCTAAAGGGCGACTGTTTTGGGTATTATTTTGAAAAATAATAAAAAATAATTTGGTGGATATTAAAGATTTAATAATTTTGTCTACTTATTCTATAGACAATGTATTATTTGCTTACATCTTCTTCTGTCCAAATGTGTAAAATGCAGTGCCTAACTGCATGCTGTTGTTGTTAATACGCACAGCTACAATACCTTATCAACCTTATTTTTTATTTCTTTCAACCTTATTACATGAAAATTTTTACGAATTTTATAAAACTTACTGCGCTTTTTTTGGTGCTTTTGCCCACGGTGGGCCTGGCACAGCTTAACGGCACCTACGTGTTAAGCGGTAAAGTAAACGATGAACACGGCTTGCCGTTGGTAGGTACTACAGTATCTATAAAAGGTACCAATTACAGCACCGCTACCGATACCACCGGTAAATTTTCGCTAACTACTACTGCTAAATTGCCCTTTACATTGGTTTTTAGCGCAATAGGCTTTCAGCCACAGGAATTTTATATCAAAAATGCCAATAGCGCATTAAATATTCAGCTTACCTCACAAAACCTGTTAATTAACGAGGTGGTGGTTACCGCATCGCGCAGGGAAGAAAAATTGCTAAAATCGCCGGTTGCTATCGACAAACTGAGCCTTACCGCGCTTAAGCAATCCCCCGGCCCAAGTTTTTACGACGCGCTGGAGAACGTTAAAGGCGTGCAGATGACCACTACCAGTATCACCCTTAAAGTACCTAATACCCGCGGGTTTAACAGCCCTAACAACTTTAGGTTTATGCAACTGGTAGATGGTGTTGATATGCAGTCTGCTACCTTAGGTGTACCGCTGGGCAACGCCATTGGCCCCACCGAGCTGGATATTGCCAGTATCGAAATTACGCCGGGTGCAGCAGCAGCTTTATATGGTACAAATGCTATAAACGGCCTCTCGAACCTGCAAACAAAAGACCCGTTCAAATACCAGGGATTAAGTTTTTACCACCGCACAGGTATTAACCATGTGGATGGGATAGGTATTGACCCCAGTGCCATAAACGAAGACGCGATAAGATTTGCCAAGGCTTTTAACGACAAATTCGCGTTTAAAATTAATGCCAGCTACTTAAGCGGTAAAGACTGGCAATCAAACACCCGCCGTGATCAAAACCCGGGTAATTTAAAAACGGCTAACCCCGCTTACCCTGAGTTGACAGGAGCTAACAATGCGGCTTACGACGGCTGGAACAAGTATGGCGATGATGCTCTTGCAGGCAGTAATACCGTATCTATTAAAGGTATTGTGGTTGATGGTGTAGCAAGGCCTAACCTAACCGTTGCCCGTACCGGTTACAACGAAGTTGATCTGGTAGACCCTAAAGTAACCAACTTTAAACTGGATGGTACACTGGCCTATAAAATTACCCCAACTACCCAATTATCATATACCTACCGCTATGGTACTATGGACGGAGTGTTTCAGCGGGGAAATAAAATATCCTTGAATGGTGCTTCGGTGCAAAACCATAAGCTGGAGTTAAAGGGTACCGATTTCCTGATACGTGCATACGAGTCGATAGAAAATACAGGGAAATCGTTTAACGTAAAACCCCTTGCAGATAACCTTGACCTTAACCACGCCAGTAATAATGCATGGGCTACCAGTTATACCAATGCGCTAAATGCTTACGCGGCTTCGCATGGTGGGGCTTTAACATCGGCTAATTTGGCTGCTGCAAACGCGGCAGCACGTACCGCTGCGGATGCAGGTAGGGTAGAACCCGGAACACAAGCCTTTACCGACCTGCGTAATACTATCATCGGTATCAATAACTGGGATATCAAATCGAGCCTTATACCTAATGCACCGGTAACCGGTGGTGCCGCGCTGGTACAAAAAAGCCATTTATTTAACGGTGAGGCACAATGGGACCTGAGCAATAAAGTAAAGGTTGTTGATGTGTTAGTTGGTGGTGATATTCGTGTTTACCGCATAACCCCTGATGGTAATAACTTTGTTGATTTTAGCCGCTCCATCGCAGATAGAAACACGCCTTTGCCTGATGGCAGTTTCGGCGACGATGTTATCTACAAAAAATATGGTGCCTTTACCCAGGTTACTAAAACGCTGTTCGACGAAAAGTTAAAATTATTCGGGTCTATCCGCTGGGATTACAACCCATATTTCGACCCTAAGTTTACACCTCGTTTGGCTGCGGTTTACTCGCCAAATCAACAACACAACTTTAGGTTCACTTTTCAAAACGGCTACCGTTTCCCATCATTATTTGAAGCATTATCATACGTAAATAATGGCCGCGTAAAACGCGTGGGCAGTCTTGATTTTATAAACGAGGGCTTAGGTTACCTTGATAACAGTTATACGCAGTCTTCAGTAACCGCATTTAACGCTGCTGTTAAAGCTGCGCCGGGTAGCGCAAGCGGTACTGATGCAACTGCCTTAGCTAACAGGGGGCTATTAAAAGTTGCCGACCTGCCTAAGGCAAGGCCCGAGCAAATTACATCGTACGAGGTAGGTTACAAAGGCATTTTTGCCGATAACAAAGTGTTCCTTGATATAGATGCCTATACTAACCGCTATGATGGATTTTTAGGCCAGGTGCAAGTATTTGTGCCCAACGCAGCCAAAGTAGGCTCAGACGCCGCTGTATTAGCTATGCTCGACATTAACCGCGACCCAACGACAGCCACCGCGACAAACGCTGCTAGTGCCGGGCAAAGCAGGTACCGCGTGTACACCAATGCTAAAAACATTTATCACAACTACGGCTCATCGGCGGGGTTAAGCTATAATTTTTATAAACGCTATACCGTATCGGGCAACGTAAGCTTTAACAAATTGAAGGCGCAGCAACAGTCGGACATTTTTGTTACCGGGTTTAATACACCAAAATGGTCGGGTAACTTCTCATTCGGTAACCGCGAGGTGGTTAAAAATGTAGGCTTTAACGTAGTTTACAAATGGCAGGAGAGTTTCTTGTGGGAGAGCCCGCTGGTTACCGGTACGGTAGATGCTATACACACAGTTGACGCGCAGGTTACCTTTAGGGTGCCGGTTTACTATGCAACCTTTAAAATAGGTGCGACAGATATATTTAATAAACGCTATATACAATACGCAGGCGGCCCAACAATTGGTGGCATTTACTATGCTTCGGTTACACTTGATGGCTTGCTGAGCGGCAAGAATTAGTTTTGAATTTTTTTTTAGGTTTAATTTAGTTTTTCATAAAAGCGGGCGGGCGAGCTGCCCGTTTTTTTTTGTTTAAAAAATCCGGTTACGCCGTCGGCTTAAGCATAAAATCCTTAGTTTTAAAGCTTAACATTTAAATCCGCAAATATATGCTGCGCAACATGCTGTTGGTTACTTATCGTAACCTCATAAAAAACAAGGCCTACACTTTAATTAATGTAGTTGGCCTTAGTTTGGGTATAGCAGCATTTATTGCCATTAGCGCATACGTCCGTTTTGAGCGGAGTTACGACCTGATGCATAAGGATGTGGCAAACATTTACCGGGTAGAGAGCCAGTTTTATAGGGGTAACGAACTTACCGATAGTTGGCCCACAAGCACCAATGGCTATGCAAGGGCAATTAACGATAACATATCCGGCATAGCCTCTTATGCCCGCATTAATTGGAATAACTCCGAAAGGGTAGTACGGTATAATACCATCAAATACCGCGAACAGCATGTATGCTTTGCCGATAGCAACTTCTTTTCATTTTTCTCGTACCCGCTGCTAAAGGGCGACCCTTTAACAGTGTTGAAGGAGGTGAACACCGTGGTGATGTCCGAATCGGAGGCTAAAAAGTACTTTGGTAATATTGATGCCGCTGTTGGTAAAATGGTGCAGTTAACATCGCTTTACGATAGTTATAATTGCATGGTTACCGGTGTGTTTAAGGACCTTCCCGCTAACTCTACCATGCAATTTAATATGCTGGTATCATGGGCAACCACTCCGCAATGGCAAAAAGATTTTTGGTACCAGCACGAAAGCTATACTTTTTTAAAGCTGAAACCGGGCGTAAGCACAAGCGCTGTCGAGTCGCAGTTTCCGGCCCTGGCCGAGCGGTATAAAACTGCCGCGCCACTTAAGCAGTTAAAATGGGGTATTCAATTGGTGCCTTCGGCCAACGTTCATTTAAACACGGCCAAACCTTACGAAATTGAGGCGAAGGGTAACCGCAGCGCGGTAAACTTTTTAAACATAATGGCCTATGTTATATTGCTGATAGCCTGTATCAATTATATCAACTTAGCTACTACCAAATCGGTAGACAGGGCGCGCGAGGTGGGTATACGCAAGGTAAGCGGGGCGCACTCATCGCAGTTGGTTTTGCAGTTCTTTATAGAGTCGTTCATTATTAACATAATAGCTTTAGGCTTTGCCGCACTGTTAGTATTGTTGCTGCAATACCTGTTGCAAAAAATAGCTAACGATAGCCAAGCCTACCATTTATTGATAGATGCACCGCTGCTTATAAAAGTAGCACTGGTTTTTGTTGGCAGCATATTGTTGTCGGGTATATACCCTGCAACTGTATTGGCGCGCTTAAAGCCCATAAAGGTGCTTAAGGGCAGGTTTGCGTTTTCAAAAGGAGGGGTGTGGCTGCGTAAGGGAATGGTGGCTTTTCAATTTGCGGCATCCTTGTTACTTATTGCCGGTACTTTGGCCGTGTACAGGCAAATTATTTATATGGGCAGCCAGGATACCGGCGTTGATATCAGCCAAACTATTGTAATAAAGGCACCATCTAGCACCACGGGTTACTTGCAAAAAATAAGCGGTTTTAAAAGTACAGCCGCCAATATAAATGGAGTTGATGCCATAACTGTATCTGGTGCGGTGCCGGGTAAAGAGGTAGGCATGTTTGCCGCCGACAGAAGATACGGCACATCAAAGGCAGAAGAGCGTACGTACGAAATGCTGCGTGTTGATTTTGATTACATGAAAACGTTTAACCTGCAACTAGTAGCAGGCAGGGGCTACAATAGTGCTAACCCCGGCGACTCGACAAAAGTGGTTTTAAACGAAACGGCGGTAAAACAATTTGGGTTTCAATCGGCAAAGGATGCTGTAGGTAAAAAAATATGGATAGAGTCGTTAGATAAAGAGCCAAACGAAGTGATAGGGGTAATAAAAGATTATCATCAGCAATCGTTACAGCAAAAGTATACCGCTTTAGTGTTATTTATGGACCCTAAACTTACCTGGGTGCCTGTTAAATACCTTTCGGTAAAAGTAAAGCAGCAGCAAATGCCTGCCATGCTATCGGCCCTGCAACAAAAATGGGCGGAGTTTTTCCCTGAGTCATCTTTCGATTATTTCTTTTTAGACGATTATTATGCACGGCAGTACCAACAGGATGTAAAATTCGGGCAGCTGTTTATCCTGTTCTCATCGCTGGCGGTAATTATAGCCTGTATGGGCCTGTTTGGATTGACAGCCTACTCAACTGCCCGACGAAACAAAGAAATTGGAGTACGCAAGGTAATGGGAGCATCCATTCAAAGTATAGTAACCCTGCTTACCAAAGATGTTGTAAAGCTTATTGTGCTGTCGAGTGTTTTTGCCATCCCTGCCGCGGCTTTAATTATACAGCAATGGTTACAAGGTTATGCCTTTAAGGCGGCCATTACATGGTGGCAATTTTTAGTGCCTGTATTAATATTGGTTATGATAGCCATTAGCACCACGTTTTATTTAACCTACAAAGCAGCCTTAACCAACCCTACCAGTACCTTGCGAGATGAGTAGGTAAGCACAATACCTTATGGTAAAAAACAAACTTTTAATTGCTACGATTATATTGTTTTTGTTGCTCAATACAGCCTATTATTGGGAAGGGCTTTTGAGCTTTTTATTGATTCCGGCAACTCTTTTAATGGCACTGTGCTACGTTGTAATTATTATATACCTATTAGGTGAATTATTTAGGTTGATACGTGGGAGATTTAAAGATCGGATTCGATTATATCAAACAGGAGTTATAATTGTGTTAATGATCTTGATAGGAATAAGACCTTTAGGAATTATAAACTTTGACAAACTTGAAGGAAAGGACTTATTTATAGCCGATAGGGAAGGTGCTGCAAATTGCACTATTACATTAAAACTCAAAGCAAATTCTAAGTTTTACATAAATAGCGTTTGTTTCGGTGTAGATAAGTATTGGGGTACATATCAAATAGTAAAGGATACTATTAAGTTCAATTTTCGTACTACTAACGAGAATTCTTTTAAATATGCAGTGTTCAAGCCAGCTAAATCTTCAAAAGATGTCTCCTATGTTACACTTTACAGATTAAAAAATGACAAACTGCCGTTGGCTTTAGCAGTCGAAAAAAATGATTTGTTTAAATGAAAATTTCGCGCCGTTGTTGGTGTTGTCACCAACAACCTTTAGGACAAGTAACGAAGCGAGGCGAATGCATGGCGGCTTGTTGGAGACAACTCCAACAAGGGCGAAAATCACACCTAAAAAGAGACACGAAGTATCGTGCCTCTACGGTGGAATGTATGCTATATGCTTTACAATGAACCTAAAAATGCTATTAGCGCATCGCGGTCGTTTTTAGATAGGGCAACAACCTTATTTTTGGCGCTTAACGCTTCGCCGCCATGCCATAATATAGCTTCCATAAGGTTGCGCGCGCGGCCGTCATGTAAAAAGTTGGTATGCCCGTTAACCTTTTGGGTAAGGCCTATACCCCAAAGCGGCGCGGTGCGCCATTCGGTTCCACCGGCATCAAAATCGGGGCGGTTATCTGCAAGGCCCGGGCCCATATCGTGCAGCAACAGATCGGTATAAGGGTGTATCAGCTGATTGCTTAGTTGCGGCATGCTTACATTTACCGCGGTGCGTACATCTGCATTATGGCATTTTACACAGCCTATAGCCGTAAATAATGCTTTGCCCTGCTGTATGTTGGCATTGGTAACATTACGGCGTACGGGTACCGCCAACGTGCGCACATAAAACTCCACACTATGTAGCAAACTGTCGCTCAATTCGTATTTGTAACCGGGGGCACTGTCAAATTGCGTTTGTCCGTCGCTGCTTTCCTTCGGAAACAGCGATGAGGTAATACCAATATCGCCGTTGTAGGCCGCGGCTACCTGTTGCAGCAGGCTAGGCTGGTTTGCTTTCCAGCCAAAGCGGCCCAATACCTTTTGCTGTTTTAATACATCCCACACGTAGTTTGCTTTGCCGCTAATGCCGTCGCCGTCTTTATCATCAGGGTCGGCTTTGGCTAAAATGTCGGTATCATTTATCGCTCCAAGCAGGCCCAGGCCAAAAACAGGCGCGGCCACACGGGGCGATAACAGCACATTACCCGGCATGGCTGCATACAGGGCGGTAAAGGTATAGGTAGGTTTTCTTAATTGATAGGTAGTGCCATCGGCAAAGCTATAGGTTTGGTTATCATAAGTGATCAATACATCGCCTTCGCGGGTTTTGCCCAATAAAGCACGGGTTTGCAACTGGTCGCCATAGTTAGGCACCGGTACAGGGTTGCCATGTTCGCCTTTGCCGGGTATACTTATACGGAAAAGCATATTAGCAGCCGATTCGCCAAAGCCCGGTACTTTACCCCGCCCATCGGCCACGTGGCACGAGCTGCAGGCAACATTGTTAAATATAGGCCCAAGCCCGGGGTTAACCGGTGCGGGTGCCGATACAAATGTGGCACCAAATTGCCCGTCGCCAATTTCGTGTACGCGCAGTAAATTTGCGGGTAATGATGTAAACGCATGAGAAAAAGCACCGCTGCCTTCATCAAAAGCCGTTTCGGTACCACCGCTCAGCCATTCGCTGTCGGGGTTTTGTACAGGGTTTAAGCCATCCGTTTTTCTGCAGGCAAAAATAAATATTGTAAGCGCCGAAAATATAGCAAGTATGGCCCGGGTAGTTTTCCTCATGTGTTTTATAGCAGGTATTATTTTACGTACTGTTTTACAAACGGCGTTAACTTGTCGTTTAAAACTGTAGCCAACTCGTTTATTTTATTCATGGCGTTTTGCACCTTAGGCTGTTCAGATACAATGGCCTCGCCAAAGGGCTTTGTTATGGCTTGTAGTGATGCAACAGCAGCTGCGTGTTTACTTTTAATTTCGGCATCAAGCGATAAGTTGTTTTTGCGTACAAGGTCTTCCAAACCTGCGCCATCAACATTTAGCTTACCCTGGTAAATTTCTAAAATGCCGTTAATGTTATTAGTGAAGTCGGTGATAGAGTTTTTTGAGAATGGGCTTTCTTCTAATTTCGGGTCTTGCGCATCAAAGGGTTCTTTTATTTTTGAATCGGCTACCTCGCCGCAAATACCGGCCATGGCATCAACAATTTGTAAATAGGCAGCTTGTTGGGTAGTAAACTCGGTAGATCCGGTGCCGGCAGTAGCCAGTTGGGTTTTATAGCCACCGCTTGTCCAGGTATCTCTAACGTTTTTGCTCAGTTTAACCAGGTTGTTGGTTAAGGCAAGTAAGTATTCTTTTTCGCGTGCTGTAAATTGCGCAGCTGTTTTGCTGCCGGTTTTACCCCACAAAACATACTCGATAGGATGGAAGCCTTTTAAGGCATCGTCAAGGCCATCAATATAAGTATCGGTTAAAGCATCCTTATTGGCTAATATAGCATCAAGGGCATTAAAATCAACCGGCCAGGTATCAATACGCGGGTCGATATTATCTGATTCTACAGGGCCGAACAACCATGCTTCAGATTGTTCCCAGGTGGTGCGTATATCTTTCCATTTAGTTCGTGCAATGGTTAGGTTAGCATCGGTGGTAGTAGCATTTAAAGTAGTGACTGCTGTTAACAGCTCCTGCGTTTTAGCGTACATGTCTTCGTACGATTGTGTACAAACATTTGCAGATACGTTAACCAATATATCTGCTTTCAGCGTATCGGTTTCTGTATTTGCCGGTTCGCTTTTTTTGCATGACAGCGCTAAAAAGGTAAGCGGCAATGCCAATATAATTGCTTTAGTGAATGGTGTTTTCATAGGGTATTAGCTTAGATGAATGATAACTTTATTATTTATTACTTCGGTAGGATAGGTTTTCAAGGGGCGTAGCGCAGGCTCCTTTTGTACTTTGCCGTCCAGGTCAAACACGCTGCCATGCGATGTACAGTAAATTTTGTTAGCCGTAGGGGTAAGGCCCACACCTTCGTGGGTACACCTTAATAAAAGCGCTTTATAGGTTTCGCCATTTTTGATCAGCAGAATATCGTTTTCCAGTTGTTTGGTACGCACCACCAGCATGTTGCCTTTACCTGCAATAAAGCTATCGGTACCCACCTGTAAATCGGTTGTTCCGGTGGCGTTAACAAGCGGCATAGGTGTGGCGCAGCCTTCAAGCAATGTTGCTCCCGAGGCTACCAACAAACATGCCGCGCACCCCGATCTGATAAATTCTCTTCTGCTGGTCATTGTAGTAGTATTAAAAGTTATAGGCTATACCTAAATTAACAAAGCCGTTGTTTTTAAAATAGGGTACTTGTTGAGGGAAAGGCGTTACAATAAGCGCCTGGTTAAATTCGCCGGTAACCCTGCGCACATAATCGCCTTTAATAGCAATGCCACGTATAGGCTTATAGGTAAAACCACCCACAAAATATTGCTTTTTATTAGCATCGTTTTTTAAGCCGTTATCGGGTATTTTGGCGCTCAGGTCAAGGTATTCGTACCGGCCAAATACGATGAATGATTTTTCATTGTGATATTTGTTAAACAGCAGGTCGTAACCCAGTTCGGCATAGCCGCCATACATGGTTTCGGGCGTGTTGTTAGCAAAAGCGCGGTTAATGGCATCGGCATTTTTAATGTTTACCACGGTAGCTATAGCCCTAAACGTAATGCCCGAATTAGAGTATTGCGCATTTACCTCGCCAAGCGATACCGGGTTGCCAAACGGCCCCGAATTAAGCTGCAAACTATCGGCTACGCGTTGTTCCTTAGCAGTTGACCCGCCGATATAACCCGATGCCTGTAACCTGAAATTACTAATGTAGTACAATAATGACCCGCTTAAGCCAAGGTTAAGGCCGTTGCTGGCCTGGCCTAATTGCCTGCCGCCTGCAATACCGTCGGCACTGCTAAACCCTTCGGAATTTAAACCGTTGGTTAGGGCCAGGCTATAATTTAAACCCGGTATATTTTTAATTTGCCCGTATAAGCCAACGCCGACTTCGCGCCAGGTAGATGGGATGATCTGCTCCTCTAAAAACGGACGATCGACACCATTAAACGTGGTAGGCAGGTGGTTTTCGTTGATGTAGCCTATACGTGGTATAAATAAACCCGCTACTAAATAGGTGGTTGGGTTAAGGTTAAATTTAAGGAAGGCTTGCTCCATAGATATGCCGCCCTTACCTGCAACACCTTCACCAGCCGATGACACCAGGGCATCTTCTACCTCAAGCTCGGTAAATAACGAAATCTTATTACTGAATTTATGGCCCAGGAATAAAACTACGCGCTTAAGGTTGGCTTCGGCGCTTTTTCTTTTGGTATCAATACTGTATTTAGCCTCGCCATAGCCCGATATAACGGTTGCTTGTTGTTTATATATTAAACCGGCTGCCAGTGAATCTTCCTGGGTTAAAACTTGTGCGCTTGCTTTGGTTAAACCAACCGCGAATAGTAAAAGGAGTAGCGTAAATCTTTTCAATTGCATAAGGGGTTTTATCGCCTCAAAGTTATTATTATTTAGATTAAGTATAAATAAAAATAAAAAAATAATTACTTAATTTATGTTGACAACGATGGTTGGTTATATCACTCTGTAGGCATTGTTTATTTAAACGCTTTTTTTATTGAAATTAAATGTTATATTATTAAGTGTGAGGAAACGAAAAAAAACGAAAAATTTACAGCAACACAAACAAAAAAGTAGAACAATTTTATAGCTAAATGGACAAAGGTTTTAGCCCCTGCGTGCTGAAAAGCCATTTTTTAACACAAAAACCACCCTGGCAAACATCATCAACAAAAACAAAATATTTTTGGTCAATTAAAAAGGAAATGGTGATGCCTGCTGCCGCTTATTTTTAAGTAAGTATATTCGCATAATTTTGAACATTGTAAATATTAATGGCATCAACGCTTATAAAAAACATAGCTGTATTAGCTTGCTCGTATAATCGCTTACATAAAACCACCGCATTTTTAGAAAGTCTAACCAGGCAGTATATCCCTGATGGGTATGCATTAAGCGTTTACTTGCTGGACGACCAGTCTACCGATGGCACAGCGGACTATGTAAAGGCCAACTTTCCAGGTGTGCACCTTATAGAAGGCTCCGGGTCGTTGTTTTGGGCAGGCGGCATGCACCTGCTATGGAAGACCGTAATAGCAGAAAGTGAACACTACGATTTTTACCTATTAATGAATGATGATGTAAAGTTGTATAATAACGCCATAGCTAACCTACTCGATTCGTACCAGCTATCAAAAAACCCCGAAAATATAATTGTTGGCAGCGTTCAACATCCCGAAACTTTGGAACATACATACGGGGGGCGTAAATTGGTTAGCAAATATTCTGTTATTGCAAACCCGGTTGTACCCGGCGTTAACGAGTTAAAAGAATGTGAAATGGGAAATGCTAATATTATGCTGGTTGATAAGGCTACCGTAGATAAAATTGGCATATTATCTGATCAATACATCCATAGCTTTGCTGATTATGACTATACTTTAAACGCAGTAAGGCAAGGTATAAAGGTTTGGGTAGCGCCTGGGTATTATGGCAGCTGCGAAAACGACCATGGCCACCCATGGCTGACGGGCGCAACGCTTAGACAACGTATAAAGTTTTTATACAGCCCTAAGGGGTTAGAGTACAAAAGCTTTTTGCGATACAGTTGGAAAAATTTTCCTATTAATATGCCCGCTGAGATATTTAAGATGTGGTTAAAAACACTTTTACCTATAGTTTACGACAAGTTTAAAAAGCCTTAATAAGCGTTCTTTTCGCCGCGCACCGCATTCCATAAGGTGAGGAATATGATTTTCATATCAAAAAGGAACGACCAATTTTCTAAATACCAAACATCAGCCTCTACGCGCGAAAGCATCTCTTTGGTGGTTTTAGTTTCTCCCCTAAAACCTTGTATTTGCGCCCAGCCGGTTATACCTGGTTTAAGGAAATGCCTTACCAAATACTGATCAATTAATGCAGAGTATTGTTTAGTGTGGTTTAACATGTGCGGGCGTGGGCCAACAACCGACATATTACCCATTAGCACATTAAAAAACTGAGGCAGTTCATCTATGCTTGTTTTGCGCATAAACTTGCCTATGGGTGTTATACGGTCATCATTACGCGTGGCTTGCTTATGGTCCGAATCGTTATTTAACCGCATACTTCTGAATTTGTAGCAAAAAAATTCCTCATTATCGCGGCCCGATCGCAGCTGGACAAAAAACACCGGCCCCCTTGATTGCAGCTTAATAATTATAGCCAGTATAGGGAACAACCAAATAAATACAAAGCATATAATTAATAGCGAAAATACAATATCAAAAAGGCGCTTTATTAAGCGGTTAAGCATATTCTCTAAAGGTTCGGGCCGTACAGATAGCACCGGAATATGGCCAAAGCTTTGAAATAGTATTTGTTTTACACCAAAATCATAATAATTAGGAATGTATTTAAAGCGGATAAGGTTTTTATCGGCATCCATCATTAATTGTTTAATGGTAGATGATTCGGAACTTGGGAGTGTGCAAAATATCTCGTCAATATTGTTTTCAATCACGTAGTCGATACATCCCTCTATATTGCCCAGGTATAAATTCTGATCGATAACAGAGCGGGGTTGGTCGTCAAAAAAGCCAATTAATTCGTAACCGTTGCTACGGTCAGATTTGAAGTAAGTATGCAGTTCGTTTGCTAATCGTCCGCCACCTATTACAATAGCCCGCCTTGAATCTATCAGGAATTTCCTGTTCATGCGGCGGATGCTCAGGAAGATGAGTTTCCATAAAACCAGCAATAAACCAAACAAACCAAGCGAGTAGTAAAAGAATTTATGTGTTACATGATAGGTGCTGGTGTCTAACAACAATATCATGGTAACATATATAAAGCCTACAAACAATAAATAATTATTGATAATAACCCGGTAGGTTTTTATAGAGTCACGGTTTAGTACGTTACGATAAAGGCCGGTTATGTTTGAACCAAGCAGCCAAAAAAGGTTACATATCAGCGCTATCAGGATGTAATTCCTGTTATTTATCCAAAGTGTATGCGTGGTATCCTGTATAATATAGGATACTATCATGCTTAAATTTAGGATGCTATAATCGATCATTTGGTTTGCACCTTTGATGATAGTAGCGTATCTGTGGGTCATGTAAAGTTTTTTCTATTAATTGAATTTAAAGGTGATTGCATATCCAAATGGCTATAAGCAATTTGGCAACTAAATCTAAATTATACCATCAAAAATAAATAATAATAACCGCTTTTTAGGGATATTTGTAATTATTGTTTTCTTAAGGGTTGATATTAATATATGTAGTTGAATTACTGTCGTACAAAGTAATAGAGAGGTTAAACTGTAACAAATTAATAATCAATAGTTACAAGCGTTAACTGCATCAAAATTAGTTATTACTGATCAAAATGTCTTAATAAAGGTCGCCTGTATTGGTTGTAGGGCTTTGTTTTACTCATATCTGCACATTAATTTGCAAATTTGCATAACACACTATCCCGTATAACATTAATGCATTTTATATATCCCACATTTTTATTTGCATTACTTACGCTGGCTATACCTGTAGTTATTCACCTGTTCAATTTCAGGCGGTATAAAAAGGTGTATTTTAGCAATGTGCAGTTTTTAAAAGAGGTGCAGGAGCAGCAGGCCTCGCGCCGAAACTTAAAGGAGCGCCTTATTCTTGCGGCTCGTATTTTAGCACTACTATTTTTGGTAATGGCATTTGCAAGGCCATACATAGGTGTTGGTGATGTTGCCGCCGGTAAAAAGCAAGTTGTAAGTGTTTTTATTGATAATTCATACTCAATGCAAACTCTCAACCGCGAGGGCACTTTGCTTGATGAAGCTAAACAAAAGGCCAAACAAATAGCCTCCGCATATAACATAAACGACCGCTTTCAGTTATTAACACAAGATTTTGAAGGTAAGCATCAGCGCTTGTTAAGCAGGGATGAATTTAACGATGCGGTCGATATGGTAAAGATAAGCCCGCAAAGCAGGCAAATTTCACAAATTACTGCCCGCCAGCAAAATATGCTTAATATGCAGCCGGGGGACGCTAAACACAGCTATATCATATCCGATTTTCAGCAAAGTATGAGTGATAAAAGCGAGCATATCAAACCAAATATTCCGGTAACCCTTGTGCAGTTAAAAGCAGCTTCGTTACCAAATGTGGCAGTAGATTCGGTATGGTTATTGAACGCTACGCATCGCCCCGACGAGGGAGAAAAATTAGTGATCAGGTTACATAATTATGCCGATAAACCCGCAGAAAAAGTCCCTCTTAAACTTTTAGTAAACGGGGTGCAAAAAGCGTTGGGCAGTTATACCATAATGGGGCGTTCAGCACAGATCGATACTGTATCATTCTCGGGTTTGCAAGCCGGATGGCAGCGTGGCGAGATACAGTTACAAGATAACCCTGTAGTTTTTGATAATAACTTTTACTTTACCTTTAATGTTAGCAGGCAGCTGCCCGTATTGCTCATTAATGATGGTAAGCAAAATAAATATTTAAATGCGGTTTTTGCATCTGATGCTTTTTTCATGTTAAAAAATGTGCAGGATGGCAATGTAGATTATGCCGGCCTAACGGCATATCCGCTAATTGTGTTAAGCGATGTTAAGAGCATTTCTGCGGGTTTAGCTCAACAGTTAAAAACCTATGTAAGCAAAGGGGGCGCGTTGGTTATATTCCCGGCTGTAGATGCTGACTTAAGCACGTACAAGGCCCTATTGCAGCCAATGGGGGCTGCATATCCTGCGAAGCTGATGACAGCTGCTAATAAAGTATCGGCATTAAATGTCCGGTCTCCGGTTTTTAAAACTGTTTTCGAATCCTTACCACAAAACCCCGACCTCCCCATAGTAAAAAAATACTTTGCGTTAAGTACTGATGGCCGCCCGGCCGAATTCCTGATGCGCCTGCAAAACGGCGAGCCGTTTTTGCAATTTCAGCATTTCGGCAGCGGGCAAATATATCTATCCGCCGTGGCTTTAAATGAAGATTTCAGCAACCTGCCTGTACATGGCTTATTTGTGCCTACTATGCTAAGGGTGGCATTGTTAAGTGGCCAAAACCAACCTTTGTTTTATAATACAGACAGCAAAGAGCCTATTGAAACCAGCCCGGTGCAATCAACAGAAAAGCAATTGTTAAAGTTGGTAAAGGGGAGCCAAAATATTATACCTGATGTAAAGCAGCAGGAGGGGAGCACCTTATTATATTTGCCCGATGCTATAATGCAAACAGGTATTTACGAACTTAAAAAACAAGATAGTACCGCCGCTATATTGGCCTTTAATGATAGCAGGGCCGAATCGGATATGAGTTACCTAAACAATGATGAGCTTGTTAAAATATTGCCGGATAGAACCAAAGTAACTACAGGCGATAAATTTAATGCAGCAGTAATTAGCGCTACTGCAAATAGGGGGCTGCAATTATGGAAACTTTGTATAATTTTGACCCTGATGTTTCTGGCTGCCGAAATTTTGCTGATAAGGTTTTATAAAACCAATAAACGCAGCTTTACGCAGCCAGTTTAATCACTTAAACCCACCTTAAACAGCGATAATGAATTTGCTTATCAAATCTGCCACTGTTATTGACCCCGCATCGCCTTTTAATCAACAGGAAACAGACATCCTGATAAAAAATGGCACCATTAGTAAAATTGCAAAATCTATTACCGACGATGCTAAAAGTATTGATGCAAAGGGGAAATTTATAGCTCCGGGCTTTTTCGATCTTAACTGCAACATAGGCGAGTTAGGTTTAGAAACAAAAGAAGACCTGCAAACAGGTACAGCCGCAGCTGCCGCAGGAGGCTTTACAGGTGTAGCCTTAATGCCAAACACTTATCCGCCCGTACACTCAAAAGCCGAAGTAGAATACCTACTTAACAGAGCTAAGAACAACCTTGTAGATATTTATCCACTTGGAACCATATCACATAAGCGTGAAGGAAAAGACCTTGCTGAAATGTACGATATGTTTAAAAGCGGTGCAAAAGCCTTTACCGATGGTAACCGCCCCGTGCAGGATGCAGGTTTAATGGAGCGGGCCCTGCTATATGTACAGGGTTTTGGCGCTAAGGTAATATCGTACCCCGAAGATATCGCAATAGCTGGCAAGGCAAAAGTTAACGAAGGGGTGATGAGTACGATGCTGGGCATGAAGGGTATACCATCACTTGCCGAAGAATTGATGATAGCCAGAGACCTATACCTGGCCGAAGACTCAAACTCCGAAATACATTTTACAACTATATCTACCGCCCATGCGGTTGAACTGATACGCGAGGCTAAACGCAAAGGCGTTAAAGTAACCTGCGATGTGGCCGCGCACAACCTGGTGCTTACCGATGAAGCGTTGGAAGGTTTTGATAGCTTATATAAAGTAAAACCCCCGCTACGCACACAGGAAGACGTAGACGCACTTATAGTCGGTTTAAAAGATGGCACTATCGACGCTATTGTAAGCCAGCACACCCCACATGAAATTGAGTTTAAAGACGTGGAATTTGAGGTTGCCGAATATGGTATAATAGGCCTGCAAACAGCATTTTCTTTGGCTTTAAAAGCGGGCCTGCCTGTTACTATGGTTATAGAAAAGCTGGCCATAAATCCGCGTAAAATATTGAATGTAGAGGTGCCGGTAATTGCCGAAGGGCAAATAGCCAACCTGGTACTACTTGATGTGGACTTCAGTTGGGAATATACCAGGGCAGAAAACCGCTCTAAAAGCTATAATTCTCCATTTTTGGAGCAGAACTTAAAAGGTAAAGTTTTGTTAACCTGTAATAATAACCAAACCGCTAAAAACTAAACACATGACAGACCCAAAAGTGAGCTCGGCTTTAAAAGGGGCATTAAATGCCTTTTCGACGTATGGTGGTATTGATGCTACTGCATTCGTTGCCGAGTTTGAAAAAGTTTTCGCGTCCGACGATGATTTTTTAAGAAAGGCCGATGCATTAGACGCTGTATTTGACGAACACCCGCAGATAGAAGAACTACGCGAAGTGTTTTTTGATATGCTGATGATCAACTTTTTTAGCGAAGATGTTAAAAAACTGGAAGACGATTACCTGGACACACCTGAGTGGGAGGCTATTGAAGAACAAACGCTTGACAGGGGGACCGAGTTGTTAAACCTGCTATTGTATTTAAACGAGTGCGATGACGAAGATATTGACCCTGAACTGGAAGATTACTTAAAAGAGTTTTTATTGGTTGATGAAGACGAGTTTCAGGATGAGTACCGTATTTACGAACCCGTTATTGCCAACCAAATATTGATTGAAAGCCCGGTAAGCGAAATGAAAAAAGTGGCTAATACCATAGCTGAGGATTCGGAATTAAAGGAATTGTTTTACCCAATGATGTGCTTTTTTCAAAATACAGAGCCATCTGATGCAGAGCACAAGGCGATTGCCGATAACGCAGTAAATAAACCATTTGATATGGCAGTATTAGAAATATTGGTTAGCTTTAAATAATAATTAAAAATAAACCTTATCAATTATGTCTGAAGAAACAAAAAACTCCATTATTACCAAATTATCCCTCCGTTATGGATTATTAATTGGTGCTATATCAATTGTGTTTACACTTATCTTTTGGGTAATAAACCCCTTAATGCAGTACACAAATACTTTTGTATCATTATTAATGTTTGTGATAATTATTGCCTTGCTAGTTGTTTTTGGCCTTGAAGTAAGAAAGGCTGCCGGTGGTTATTGGACATTTGGAGATGCCTTTAAGTGCCTTTTCATTATGTCAGTATACATATCGGTATTAACTATTGTTTTTAACTACATTTTGTTCAATTTTATTGACCCTACGCTGGCATCAAGAGTTAGTGAAGCACTTTCAGCAAAACTTACAGAACAATTAAGTAATTCAGGTATGTCTCAGGACAAGATAGACGAGTTTACAAAGTCTTTAGATGGCAAGTTTAATGCAACTATAAAAAACGAAGCAACGAATTTGGGTATAGGTTTAATTATATATGCTGTTATTGATCTGATCATAGCTGCAATTATTAAAAAGAACCCGCCATTTGCTCCAATTATTGAAGAAGAGGCTACCGTATAATTAGCGTATTTGTATAAATAAAAAGCCGCTGCAATTGTCATTGCAGCGGCTTTCTTATGCTATAATATTAAAGTTTATTTCTTCATTACCTGTTTAACAATATCGTTGCCAAAGGCAAATACCATTAACGATATTAATAAAACAAAGCCTACTATTTGCGCACGTTCCAAAAACTTGTCGCTTAGTGGTTTGCCCTTTACCATCTCGATAAGTAAAAATACCGTGTGCCCGCCATCTAACCCTGGTATAGGCAACAGGTTAGTAAGCGCTAATACCATTGAAAGAAAGCCTACAAGGCTCCAAAAACGTATCCAGTCTACATGGCTGCCAAACATTACAGCGATGCCTATAGGGCTTGATATAGCCTTACGCGCCTTAACCTGACCGGTAAAAATTTTGCTGATGCCTTTGGCATTATCGGTAAACATACCCCATGCCTTAACAGCCCCTACAGGTAACGATCCAAAGAAACCGTACTTAATAGTAGTATCTTTTGGCAGATCAGCTTTGGGTTTAAAGCCTAAAACACCTTCTTTATTTACCTTAGCATTAATTAGTTGTACGGTGGTGTCGCGTTTGATTGAAAGCTGCACTTGCTTGTTTTTATTTTTACGCAACTGCGCCTGCATCTCATCAAAAAACACAACCTTATTGCCATTAACTGCAATAATACTATCGCCTTTTTTCAAACCGGCCAGTTGGGCACCGCTTTTTGCAGCCACTGTGTCAATAGCGAATTTTATACGAGGTAAACGGCTTATAAATTCTTCTATGCCATAATCAGACAGGTCGTTAAGAATAGTTGGGGGTACTTTAACTGATGTGTCTTTATCCCCACGTTTAACGTTTAATACAGTTTTGTCTAATAATATCTTAGGGCTGGTAAGGTCCTCAAACCTGACAATAGGTTTACCGTTTACCGCGTAAATTTTATCACCGGCTTTAAGGCCCATTTTTTGCCCGATGGTACCCGGTACTATGCCATATTTAATTTCAGAATTGGGTATGTAGGTTTCGCCATAGCGGATAGTTAATATCCAGAATATAAAAACACCAACTATAATATTAACAATTATACCACCTAACATTACAATTAAACGCTGCCATGCCGGTTTTGAACGAAACTCCCAGGGTTGCGGTGGCCCGGCCAGCTGGTCGGTATCCATCGACTCATCTATCATACCGGCAATTTTCACATAGCCACCTAATGGCAACCAGCCAATGCCATATTCAACACCTTTATAGTTAAATTTAAAAAGGCTGAAGTTCCAGGCATCAAAAAACAGGTAAAACTTCTCTACTTTTATTCCGAAAGCGCGGGCTGCTAAAAAATGCCCAAATTCGTGTAGTATTACTAAAATTGAAAGACCAAGTATTAATTGGCCGGCCATTATCAAAACGTCCATCAGAGGTATTTATATATTAAGATTGCACTGCCTTTAACGGCATTTTTGTTATTAAATTTTGCGCAAATATGCGTGTTTCTTTATCAGTATTCAAATAGTCGGTTAACGACGGATTATCGATGTAATCTATTTTTTGCATGCAGGCTTCAATTATGTCGCTCATGGCTAAAAAACCGGTTTCGTTTTTTAAAAATGCAGCAACTGCTATTTCATTTGCTGCATTAATTATGCAGGGCATATTGCCACCTTTATTTAACGCCTCGAAAGCCAGTTTCAGGTTGCGAAAGGTGTCTATATCCGCTTTCTCAAATGTTAAGTTAGGGTAAGCCGTAAAATCAAACCGTTTAAAATTATTTTTAACACGATCAGGGTAACTTAAAGCGTATTGTATAGGCAGTTTCATATCGGGCAAGCCCATTTGTGCCTTTATTGAGCCATCCTCAAACTGAACCATAGAGTGTATGATAGACTGCGGATGAACAATAACATCAATTTGATCTGCTTGCAGGTCAAACAGCCATTTGGCTTCTATTACCTCCAGCCCTTTGTTCATTAATGATGCCGAATCAATAGTTATTTTGGCACCCATAACCCAATTTGGGTGCTTAAGTGCGTGCTCACGGGTTACGCTTGCTAAATAATCCAGCCCCTTGCCACGAAACGGCCCGCCTGATGCGGTAAGGATTATCTTTTCTATTTTGTTGTTTTCCTCTCCTGCAAGGCACTGAAATATGGCAGAGTGTTCACTGTCAACTGGTAATATTTTAACACCATGCTGCTTAGCTAAGGCTGTTACCAGCTCGCCTGCAACTACTAAAGTCTCTTTGTTAGCCAAGGCTATGTCCTTACCAGCTTTAATGGCATTTATGGTAGGTTCTAAACCGGCAAAGCCCACCATAGCAGTTAAAACAATATCAATATTGGGATGGGTTACCATTTCCTTAATGGCTTCATATCCACCTAAAACTTTTATAGGTAGATGAGCAAGTGCTAATTTTATCTCGCCAGATTTACTTTCATCGCAAATAATTACGTATTCGGGCACAAACTCAAGTGCCTGCTCAATTAACAGGTAAGCATTTGAGTGGGCAGTTAGCATATAAGCACGAAACAGGCCCGGATTGTCCTTTATAACTTCCAGCGTTTGTGTGCCTATGCTGCCTGTAGAGCCTAAAATGGCAATATTTTTAGTAGTAGTGTTCAATTAATTTTATAATCGTTCTGCGGATATAAACCCGGTGTTAATTAATGTACGGTTTTAGCTCGTCTGCAATTTTGCGGTCATTCGCCAGCCTTGGTACTTTGTTTTGACCGCCAAGTTTGCCCTGGCTGCGCATATAGTTTATAAAGGTATCCTTTTTTAAACTTCTGACGATTAAAGGTTGCAATATGTTACCCTCTATCAGGTCTAAATAGTAAATATTTTTTTGCTGCAGTGCTTTATCTACTTTTAGCGCAAAGGCTTTTATATCTTTCGGTTCTTTACCAAATTCAACAAACCACTCATGATAAGGCAGTTCGCCCGTTGAGGGGGATACCTGCGGGGCTACTGTAAATTCAATTACATCTACACTTTCTTGTTCAGCAACACTCATTAGTGCATGCTCTACTTCTTCGCCAATCACATGTTCGCCAAAGGCCGATATATAATGCTTAATGCGGCCGCTAACCACAATTTTATAAGGGTTTTTTGATACAAACTTTACCGTGTCGCCTAAGCTGTATCCCCATAAACCTGCGCTGGTGTTTAGTATCAGCGCATAGTTTTTATCTAACTCCACATCTTTTAAATTAATGCGGGTAGGGTTATCGTTAAAGTACTCTTCTGATGGGATAAATTCGTAAAATATACCGGCATCTACCATTAACAGTAAACCTTTATCGGTTTGCGAATCCTGAAAAGCAATGAAACCTTCGGATGCAGGGTAGGTTTCAATACTGTCTATTTTAGCGCCTATACTTTCTTCCATACGGGCGCGGTAGGGCTCGTAATTAACGCCGCCATGCACATAAAGCTTAAAGTTAGGGAATATGTCCTTTATCTTTTTGCCCCCCTTAACGGCCGATAGCCTGTCAAAATACATTTGGCACCAAGGAGGTATACCGGATATCAGGCGCATATCCTCATTAACCGTTTCCTTTACAATGGCATCTACTTTTTCTTCCCAGTCCTCAATACAATTGGTTTGGTAGGATGGAAGCCTGTTTTTTTGCAGATAAGCCGGTACATGATGCGCAACGATACCCGATAAACGACCGGTAGAAACACCTGCCTTTTCGGCCAATACGGGGCTGCCTTGCAAAAATATCATTTTGCCATCTACAAAATCAGATTTACCGGTCTCGTGTATGTAGCTCAAGAGCGCATTACGAGCTGCCTTAATATGCTCAGGCATGCTTTCTTTTGAGATAGGGATATATTTTACGCCCGATGTAGTACCCGATGTTTTGGCTAAATAAGCTGGTTTACCCGGCCAAAGTACATTAACCTCACCATGTGTTATACGCTCTATATAAGGGCGCAATTCTTCGTAGTCGCGTATGGGTACCCTTTTCTTAAAGTCTTCGTAGTTATTTATTTCGACAAAACAGTGGTCGGTACCAAAGGCTGTGTTTTTTGCGGTATGAATTAAATTGCTGAATACCTGCTGCTGTAATGCAACTGCGTTTTGCCTGATATGGTTTAACTGCCTGTTTACGCACCAGGCAAATACTTTGCTTAATACTGCTTTTAAGCCCATAATTAGTTGGTTTCGGCAATATCATCATCCACATCCTTGTGGCTGTAAATTAACTTACGATAGGTAACCGCCAATATGATATTTACAAAAGGATAGGTAAATACAATAGCTAAAGATATAACCGGATAATACTGTGCGAGTTTAGCCGGCAGAGCGATCAATAAAATTATGACGCCCAATATTAGTACTACTTTTAACAGGTAACCCCTGGTTAGCTCAAAGCTTTGTTTTAATGATTCTATAGGCCCCGATGCATCGTCTACTATAAAGGTGTTAAAAAACATGGCTCGTAGAGCAAGGTATAAGCCAATTGCTCCGGCCAGTATTTCTACGCCAAATTGTACGTTGGGATAATTCTCCAGTTTATCAATAATTATAGTAAGGTTGGTTACAATAAATGCTATAATGAATACAACAGCAAGGTAGCTCCATATCATTTTCATTTTTGGAATTACCTGCGAAAATTCGAAATCGTAATATTCGCTATCTATAACTGTAAAAATAAGTTTGTATAAACCGAGTGTAGTATAGGCTTGTACCAATATAAGCAGGAACGATACTACCATAGTGCCTGCAAATTCTTCGGGCGATACAATAATGGTAATAATTACACCTAATACAGATAATAAAAAAAACGCAATAGCCGAGTAGACAATGATAGTTACAAAGTTCTTTTTAAAAATATCCCAGGCAGTTTTAATGGTCTCTGCTACAGAAAAGGGGTGGTACATACTAAGTTTTTATGATCTTTTTTAACACTACACGCTTCCAAAAATCCTGCATAAATCCTAACCCGTAGGCCATCAGTTGTGTGAAGGCAGCTATAATGCTCAAAAATGCAATTTTTGCTGATTTGTTTGCTATCCAGGAATGAAAAAATATCAACAAAAAGTAAATAGTTAGCAAAACATTACACAGTAAGGCTATAGGCCATTGAGCAATGTTGGCAACTATGGTAAATAATAAGGACAGTGTAAATACAGCAGGGAAAAAGTGAACTGCTTTTAGCTGATCGGGAAAGAATTTGTAGATGTTTATACGAGCCCGCCCAAAAAAATGGAGTTGCTTATAAAATCTTATAAAATCGGTACGGCGCTTATGGTATACAAGAGCATCGGCTATCAAACCTATTTTAAAACCAAGGCTATGTATGCGTATGCTATATTCAATATCTTCGCCCAGGCGCGTGATAATAAAGCCGCCTGCTCGTTCCCAAACCTGTCTTGATATACCCATGTTAAAACTACGCGGGTGAAACTGCCCTATAGCCTTTTTGCTGCCGCGAATACCGCCGGTTGTAAAAGGCGAGGTCATGGAATAACTGATAGCTTTTTGTATTGGAGTGAATGAAGGATGCGCACCATCGGGGCCACCATAGGCATCCAGCCAGTTGGTTTTTAATGAATTGTTTACTATCTCTAAATAATTATCAGGTATTAAGCAGTCCGAATCAAATACAATAAAATAATCCCCTTTGGCGCGTTCAAAACCAAAGTTTCGGGTAAATCCCTGTCCTTCGTTGGCTTTTTCGTAGTAGGTAATATCGAGCTTTTCTGTAAAGCTTTTTACAATATCTTCGGCCCTGTCAACAGAACCATCCTCTATTACCAATACCTCAAATTGTTTATAGGTTTGCCGTGTAAGCGTATCTAATAATTCACTTATCTCTTGCGGGCGGTTGTATAAAGGTATGATGATAGAAAAAAACATAGTACTAAATGTGCAGATTTTAGATGTGCAGGTGTGCAGATTTTAGATGTGCAGATAATTTAGTGAATTTCCATTCATTTGCACATCTGCATATTTGTAATCCGCACATCTAAACAGTCTCTTCAATTTGATATTTATTGCGTTCGGGTGCACTGCGGGCAACCAGTTCGGCAACAAATCCGGTTAAAAATAGTTGCGAACCCAGTATAATGGCCACTAACGCAAAATAAAACAGAGGGTTGTCTGTCGGCTGCCTTGCAACTATATGATGCGCCAGGTTATACAGCTTTTCGGCTATTAGCCATATAGCTAATATCATCCCCGTTAAAAAGCTAAGCGTGCCCATCATACCAAAAAAATGCATAGGGCGTTTGCCGAACTTACCCACAAAAAATATCGATAACAGGTCTAAAAAACCATTTATAAAACGGCTCCAGCCGAATTTGGTTTTACCGTACTTACGTGGGCGGTGTTCTACAACCTGTTCGCCAATTTTTGTAAAGCCTGCCCATTTAGCCAATACAGGTATATAACGGTGCATTTCGCCATAAACCTCAATGTTTTTTACCACTGTTTTACGGTAGGCTTTTAAGCCGCAGTTAAAATCGTGCAGGTTGTGTATACCACTCATTTTACGCGTGGCCGAGTTGAATAATTTTGTAGGTATGGTTTTGGTAAGCGGGTCGTAGCGCTTGGCTTTCCAGCCCGATATCAGGTCGTATTTGTCTTGCGTTATGCGATTGTACAGGCCGGGTATCTCGTCGGGGCTATCCTGCAGGTCGGCATCCATTGTTATCACCACATCGCCTTTAGCAGCTTCAAAGCCGGTATTTAGCGCGGCAGACTTGCCATAGTTACGCCTGAATTTGAAGCCTTTTATAAAGGGGTTACTCTCTTTGAGTTTCAGGATCATATCCCACGAACCATCTTTACTGCCATCATCTACCAGTATGATTTCGTAAGTATAATTATTATCGCTCATCACCTTGCTTATCCATGTGGTAAGCTCTGGTAACGATTCAACCTCATCGTATAATGGTACTACTACTGATATATCCATTTATGGGAAAAAGACAACCGGCGTTAATAATGTATAACCGGTATGCTGCAAAAATATAAAAAACATGCAACGGTTTATCGTAACAACAGGCCAAACGCATTAAAATATAAAAAAATGGAGTGGTGCTTTTGTTAAATATGGTTTTAGTATTCAAAATTGGCTTTGCAGCGCGCATAGCCACAAACCTTTACTCTTTTGGCTATAAATTATTCCATTTTTTTGTTGCTTACAGCGGTTTTTTTTCGTTTATTTTCGCCGCCTGTTACCCACTAATATAAAAATAAATCTCAATAAAACAAGTTTATTTATGTCCGCTGCCGTCCGGCCCGGACAAACCCGTTCGAAAAAAGGATAAAATGTTAACTAATCGCACTTGTATAATTTTAATATATTGCCATCAAATTTAAGCCCCCATATGAAATTATTAAATAAAGCAATTTTATTACTATTAGCAGTTTGCTGCTACAACGCGCAGGCGCAAAACACTGATAAGCCCGAACCAAAATACGATCAGCATAAAGTTTTTAACCCTTTGTTCTATTTTGGTAAGGGAACAGAGTTTCGTTCGGCATCTGGTGCCCCGGGTGCTAAGTACTGGCAAAACCGTGCCGACTACAAAATTGATGTTACGCTTGATACAGCAAAGCACCGCATTACAGGCAGTGTATTAATTACCTATACCAATAACAGCCCAGATGCACTG
Source organism: Inquilinus sp. KBS0705 (assembly GCA_005938025.2). Classification (NCBI taxonomy): domain Bacteria; kingdom Pseudomonadati; phylum Pseudomonadota; class Alphaproteobacteria; order Rhodospirillales; family Rhodospirillaceae; genus Inquilinus; species Inquilinus sp. KBS0705. Next base: position 897,500 of record VCCI02000001.1, read on the forward strand.
AGCTTTTTATGGCTGCAAACTGATCAAAATGTTTACCGCGAAGATTCGCGCGCGCAGGCTACAAGCGCCGTTGATGGTGGCCGTTTCGCTAATAAATCGTTTACTAATGGCGATGAGCTAAAATCAGTATCTGTAATAAGAAATGGCAAGGCCGAAAAGGTAAATTATCTGGTTACTGATACCCGCATGCAAATAAAGCTTAATGATACCTTAAGGGCAAACGGTGCTAAACTGCAAATAAAAATAGATTACGCATTTGACATACCCGAGTACGGTACCGACCGTATGGGCAGGTTAAAAACTAAAAATGGTTGGGTATACGAAATTGCCCAATGGTACCCTCGTATGGAGGTTTACGACGATGTGAGCGGCTGGAACACCATTCCTTATTTAGGCGCATCGGAGTTTTACCTGGAGTATGGCAACTTTGATTATACCATTACAGCACCCGCCAGTTTAATTGTAACCGGCTCGGGCGAGTTACTAAACCCAACCGAAGTACTTACACCTACAGCTTTAAAACGTTTGGCGGCAGCCCGTGCGAGCGATAAAACGGTGTTTATAAAAGATTCTACCGACGTATTAGGCAATAATGCCGACGTTAAAAAGCCAAACCTTACCTGGCATTTTTATTGCAAAAACGCACGCGATATAGCATGGGCCGCATCAAAAGCGTTTGTTTGGGATGCCGCACGCATTAACTTGTCGAACGGTAAAAAAGCATTGGCGCAGTCTGTTTACCCCTTAGAGAGCAAAGGAGATGGTGCCTGGGGCAGATCTACCGAATACGTGAAAAATTGTATCGAACTGTATTCGGGTAAATGGTTTGAGTACACTTATCCCGTTGCTACCAATGTAGGTGGTATAGTAGGGGGTATGGAGTATCCCGGTATTGTATTTTGCAGTTACCAAAGCCAGGGCGGCGGTTTATGGGATGTTACCAACCACGAGTTTGGCCACAACTGGTTCCCGATGATAGTGGGTAGTAACGAGCGTAAATACGCCTGGATGGATGAGGGCTTTAACACCTTTATTAATAAGGTAGATACAAAGGTGTTTAACAAAGGCGAATACTACGTTAAACAAGATATGCACGAAGATGCCATACAGCACTTTGGCCCGGATGCCGATGCATTGATGAACACGCCGGATGTGATACAGCCGGGTAACTTAGGTACATCTGCCTATGAAAAACCCGCCATGGGCCTTACCATACTACGTGAGCAGATATTAGGCGAAGAGCGTTTTGATTATGCCTTTAAAACTTATATTAAACGCTGGGCATTTAAACACCCAACACCATTTGATTTTTTCCACTCGATGGATAATGCCGCAGGTGAGGACCTGAGCTGGTTTTGGAACGAGTGGTTTATGACCACCTGGAAGCTTGACCAATCTGTTAAGGCAATTGATTATGTGGAAGACGATGCCGCAAAAGGGTCGTTAATTACTATCGAGAACCTGGAAGAAATGGCGATGCCGGTTACTGCGTTTGTGCAGGAAGAGAACGGCAGATCGGGTACGGTAAAACTACCTGCCGAAATATGGCAACGTGGTAGTACATGGACGTTCCCATATAAATCAACCTCAAAAATATTGTACGTAACCTTAGATCCGGAGCATGGTTTACCGGATGTTAACCCCGAGAATAATTCGTTGAGCGGGTCGGTTGTGCCAAAAGGTGTAACAGCAATTAACGTTATTGATAATTACCTAAACGCTGTAGGCGGCGCAGGTAAGTTAAAGGACGTAAAGGAGCTGGTAATAAAATCGACCGGCGAAGTGCAGGGTACAGGTATAGTTTCAACAGCTACTTACCAATCGCCAAACAAAAACAAGGTATATATTTTAGCACCGTCATATAATAATTTTGTAGTGATGGACCTTGTTATAGATGGCGATAGCGTTAAACTAACCCAACTGAACAAGCCCTTACCGTACGATAAAGAAAATAGTAAACTAAGTGTTATTAAATATAAAACATTTGCCGAACTGGACTATACTAAGCCGGGTTATAAACTGGAATTGGTACCCAACATGCAGGTAATTGAAGGGCAACTGGCCTACCAGGTTAACGTTACTAACCCTAACGGAATTAAGGAGAAAAACTACTATGACTCAAAAACAGGCTTTAAAGTTAAACGCATAACCGATGCGCCAAACGCAGCACCTACTATTTATAGCGATTACCGCACGATAAATACAGGCATTAAAGTGCCGTTTGCCACAAAAGTAATTATTGTTGGAGTACCGGTTACCTTAACAGTAACAGAGGCTACTGTAAAACTATAAACAATTAATAATTGATAGTATATTTATGTCCGGGTATGAGCCATCATACCCGGACTTTTTGATTAAACTAAGTATGATAAGAATTTTACCCCTGTTAATTTTAGGAATGTTGTTTTGCGGGGAGGTGGATGCGCAAAAAGGCGTGATGATTGATAAAAAAGCGCATAAGCAACCTGATAGCGTGGCATATTATATGAAAAGACGCGACGCATTAGCTTTCGATCAGAATGATGCTGAATTTTTAAGACTGATAATTAAAGCCGATGGGGGAATGTTTAATGTAGAAGATTATTACATGGATGGAAAACTAAAGTTGACCGCCCGCACAGCTACTAACGATTATTGGTTTTGGCCTGATGCGGAGGGTATAATGACTGAATATTATCCGAATGGTAATAAGAAACTAGAGAAAACATATAAAAAAGGAGTAGTGGTTGGTGATGTAAATCAATATTACCCAAACGGCAAACTATATATTATTACCAGTTTTGACAAAGGCTCACAAAATTACCGTAAAGAGTGTCGTGATTCTTTAGGCAATGTATTGGCAAATAATGGTAACGGCAAATGGATTGAGTTTAAAGACGACTTTGTTGATTACCAGGAAGGGCAAGTGTTAAATGGTTTACTGGAAGGCGAGTGGAATGTTTTTGTAAATGGAAAGCTGATGGAGACAAATGGCTATAAAAACGACCTTCCTATATTCGGAAAAGCTTATGACGATTTTCAGAATAAAGTATTTACTAAAATTGATATAGCCCCCGAATTTCCTGGTGGTGTTGCCGCTTTTGGAAAATACATGGTTAAAACCCTACATTATCCATCAACAGCAGTAAATAACAATACCCAGGGCCGGGTAATAGTTACATTTATAGTAGAAAAGGACGGCTCAATTAATGATGTTAAAGTAGTAAGAGGCTTAGGAAGCGGTACTGATGAAGAAGCTGTAAGAGTAATTAAAAATATGCCTTTATGGAAGCCCGGTATATTTAATGGAATGCCGGTTCGGGTGCAATATAGTTTGCCAATTAACTTTGCTATTGAAGAAATACAGCAAGGTAGCTCAAGGCCAGCTAATCATTATAATGGATTATATAATCAGTAGCTCTACACCAATCCCAACACCTTACTTGTCCTATCCCTTGTAGCATCGGCCAAAGCTTCATCTTTAATTAATGATTGTCCGTAGGATGGGATCATCTGTTTGAATTTTTGCTGCCACTCGCTAGTTTGGGTTTGTGCCTTAAAGCAACGGCCTATCAGTTCTACCATTATAGGTACCGATGTAGAAGCACCCGGCGATGCGCCCAATAGGGCTGATATGCTGCCATCGGCAGAGGTTACTACCTCGGTGCCAAATTGCAATACCCCGGTGCTTTTAGCGTCTTTTTTAATTACCTGCACACGTTGGCCGGCAATTTCAAGTTCCCAGTCGTTTGCCTGCGCCGCCGGAAAGTATTCTTTCAATGCATTCAGCCGGTCTGTGGGCGATTGCATTACCTGGCTTATCAAGTACTTGGTTAACGCCCAGTTATCGCGGCCTACCGCTAATAACGGGAGGATGTTGTTTAGCTTTATAGAGCCAAAAAGATCTAATAACGACCCCTTCTTTAGGAAACGGGTAGAAAAGCCGGCATAGGGGCCAAAAAGCAGCTCCTTTTTGCCGTCTATCATTCGCGTATCTAAGTGCGGTACACTCATGGGTGGGGCACCGACAGATGCTTTGCCATACACCTTGGCATCATGCCTGGCAATTACAGCCGGGTTATTACAAACCAGCCATTGCCCGCTCACCGGGAAACCGCCAAAGCCTTTACTCTCCGGTATGCCCGATTTTTGCAGCAGGGGTAAAGCACCACCACCGGCACCCACAAATACAAAATTGGCACTCAGCTTGCGTTTGTTGCCTGTAGTGTGGTCGGTAACCTTTATTTGCCAGCTGGCATCTTTATTACGTTTTATATCGTCAACATCGTGGTTTAAATATAAGTTAACGCCCGGTTTTTGCTTTAACTTGTCAAACAATGTGCGGCTTAATGTGCCAAAATTCACATCGGTACCAATATCCATATAACTGGCCGATACCTTTTGGTCAGCCTCGCGACCATCCATCACCAGGGGTATCCATTTTTTCAGCTCGGTATGGTCTTCCGAGTATTGCATATCCTTAAAAAAGTGGTGTTTTACCAATGCTTCGCAGCGTTTTTTAAGGTACTCTACATTTTCTTGCCCCCACACAAAGCTCATGTGCGGCGTTTTATTAATAAAGCTCTGCGGGTTATCTACATACTTTTGCTCTACCAAAAAAGCCCAAAATTCTTTTGTTATTTCAAATTGTTCGGCAATTTTTATGGCTTTGTCTATTTCAATACTGCCATCCCTGCGCTGTGGGGTATAATTTAACTCGCAAAACGCGGAGTGGCCGGTTCCGGCGTTATTCATCGCGTCAGAACTTTCGGCAGCAATAGCATCAAGGCGTTCAAATATTTCAATAGTTAGGTCGGGCTGTAATTGCTTTAACATTACCCCCAATGTGGCACTCATTATGCCTGCACCCACTAAAACTACATCAACTGTTGCGTCCGAAACTCTGCTGCCTATACTCATGATATTATCGAATGTAAATATACATTCAAATAAATTATTAGATGGTTTAAAAACTTGTTGTAAGGTATTTATGATATAATTTTTACACTAACCACGCTGTGTCAATTTTTATGATAGTGTAAAAAGTACAATAAATAAATCAGGCAATTTTAATAAAATTTTGCAATAAAATACCTATCGGTAAATAAAACGTAGTGTAATGTGATAAGTTTTTGATTTGATGATGTTTTAAAGCCAGTTAACACAAAACCACCGCATAACTGTATATAAATCAACCAATCAAATTAATTATGATCAGATCAATATTCACAGTTATAGCTTTAGGTATATTGCTGTTGCTTGCCTCATGTAAGCAGAACAAACCAAAGCCGGTATCAAAAGATATCAATAAAACCAGCGTGGTAGTTAATGGTAAAAAAGATAGTGTGATAAACAACTCCTATAAAAATTATGGTAACGCAACAGTTGCCGAACCCTGCGTTAAATGTTTAATACAGGTAATTCAAAACGATGCGCATTACAAGCAAAGCATCGTTTCAAAACCGGTAAACACCATTAAGTACGTTGTAAACTGGATGCCATCTGAAAAGGCCGACACAGCAAAGAGGCGGGGTGCCACCAGTGCTATAAAAGTAGATGTTATAGATAAAGCAGGGGCTGAACGAAAGTTATCTACGTTTATATACGATAACAGCCTTGCTAAAATATATTTTGTTGATTATACTGCTAATAACACAAAAATTGAGGTTAATACAGAGGCTAACACACTTAAAAGGATAAGAAATAGTTGCTATTGGGGCGTCTCTTCAAGTAAATAGTAATTTTTTAACTTAAATAAAGCAGGCTGGTTAGTTAAAACCATGCCTGCTTTTTATTTATATGAGTTTTTATATGAATTTTTAGAACCAATGAACATAAAAAATTATTTAAGGTCAAAATGATTGATTTTAGAAAGATAAGATGAGATTTTTATAAATTTTTATAAAATTTGTTAACATTACTATGAAATTTATAAAAATACTTTAAATTCGCACTATAAAATTGAAACCGATCTTATAAAGAACTATAATTTAAACTTAAAATTTAAGAAAATTCATTAAAACATGGCAACAAAACTCGAGTACATCTGGCTTGACGGTTACAAACCAACACAAAGCCTGCGTAGCAAAACAAAAATTGTTAAATCGTTTAGCGGTAAAGTAGAAGATTTAGATAACTGGAGCTTCGATGGTTCTTCAACCGAGCAAGCACCGGGTGGTTCTTCAGATTGTATCTTAAAACCAGTTTTTGTTGTACCAGACCCACAAAGAAAAGAAGCATTTTTAGTAATGTGCGAAGTATTAAGTGCTGATGGTAAACCACACGAGTCTAACGGCCGTGCACTTATACAAGATGATGATAACGATTTTTGGTTTGGTTTTGAGCAGGAGTACTTTTTATGGGATCCTGAAACAAACAAACCTCTTGGTTTCCCGGCAGGTGGTTACCCAGGCCCGCAAGGCCCATACTATTGCTCTGTAGGCGCTAACAACGCTTTCGGCCGCGATATTGTTGAAGAACACTTAGACGCTTGTTTAGATGCAGGTTTAAATGTTGAAGGTATCAATGCTGAGGTTGCTGCAGGCCAGTGGGAATTCCAGATATTTGCCAAAGGCGCTAAAGAAGCAGGTGACCAAATTTGGGTTGCACGTTATTTATTAGAAAGAATTGGCGAAAGCTACGGTGTTGCCATCAACTGGCATTGCAAACCATTGGGTCAGTTAGACTGGAATGGTAGTGGTATGCACGCTAACTTCTCAAACACTACATTGCGTACTGCTAACAGCAAAGCAACATTCGAAGCTATCTGCGAGTCTTTCCGCCCTGCTGTTGCCGAGTGTATAGCTGTTTATGGTGCTGATAACGATCAGCGTTTAACCGGTAAACACGAAACCGCGTCAATTACCGACTTTAGCTACGGTGTATCTGACCGTGGTGCTTCTATCCGTATCCCTCTTTATGCAGTTGATCACAACTGGAGCGGCTACCTTGAAGATCGTCGTCCTAACTCAGCTGCAGATCCATACAAAGTTGCGGCTGTAATTATCAAAACAGTAAAATCTGCTAAAGTTTAATACCCTATACCTATTTTACATTGCAAATCCTTCGGTGTTTAACTACCCGGAGGATTTTTTTTGCTTTAAATATTCTATATAATTACCCGAAGCTATAATTGGGTAACCAATAACCGGCAGGTTATAAATGTATGTCCAGGCGCTAACAATGCCATCCGATGTTTCAACGGGAATCAATTGCCTTGTGTATAAATTAGGTTGCTCTTCAGTCGGCCCAACTCCTTCGTAAAAGTCTAAACGATTTAAAACAATTTCAGGGTGTTTCATTTGGTAAATATGGCCGTAAACAAAGGTTTCACTATGGTTGTTTATTGTCAGGCCGGGGTATTCACCAATATCATATAGCGTTCCGTTTACTTTACCTTCGCCTAAAAAGCTACAATTTTTGTTTAGATAAACGCCAAATTCATTCTCTGTTTGTAATAGGGTGCCGTAAACAAATAATAGGTTATTCATTAGTTAAATATAGCGCCCATTTATAAATAAATATCCCTGCATATAATTTATCTTGCTTAAATTGGCATTTTATACCACGGTAATGAACAAAGAACAGGTTATAGCATATATCAAAGAAAACAACATTGATAAGGTAAAATTCGCGTTTGCCGATATTGACGGCGTATTACGTGGAAAAGTTATCAGCCAAAAAAAATTATTGGATGGTATGAAAGATGGCTATGGCTTTTGCGATGTGGTTTTTGGCTGGGATAGTAACGATGCTACCTACGATAATGTAGAATTAACAGGCTGGCATTCAGGGTATCCTGATAAGTTATGTTACATAGATCTTGAGACGTTTCGTACAGTACCATGGCAAGATAATATACCTTTCTTTTTAGCAGATTATAGTGGCCCGAACGGAAAGGAATTGGCTGCATGCCCACGTACTTTGTTAAAAAGAATTGTTAAGCAGTGTGCAGATATGGGCTATCATGCCGAGTTTGCACAGGAGTTTGAATGGTTCAATTTTAAAGAAACACCACAAAGCCTGCAGCAAAAAGGTTTTGCCAATATGGAACCGCTAACGCCCGGTATGTTTGGCTATTCTATATTGCGTACATCACAAAACAGCGATTTTTATTACGACCTGTTTAATTTATTAACGCAGTTTAATATACCTATTGAAGGCTTACATACCGAAACCGGCCCCGGTGTTTATGAAGCCGCTATTACCCATTGCGAAACATTGGAAGCTGCGGATAGAGCCGTTTTGTTTAAAACTGCGGTAAAAGAAATAGCCGCCAAACACGGCATTACGGCCACCTTTATGGCCAAATGGAACCAGGAATTACCCGGATGCAGTGGCCATATACACCAAAGCTTATGGAGTAAAGATGGTAACGACAATCTTTTTTATGATAATAACGATGTAAATAAAATGAGCGAGCTGCATAAGCAATATTTGGCGGGCCAGTTGTATTGTATGCCGCATTTGCTGCCTATGTATGCGCCTACTATAAACAGCTACAAACGCCTTGTAGAAGGGGCATGGGCGCCAACAACTATTACCTGGGGGATAGATAACCGTACAACAGCTTTAAGGGTGATAAATACATCAAAGCAATATACCCGTTTAGAAACCCGTATTCCCGGGTCGGATACTAACCCTTACCTGGCTATTGCAGCTGCACTTGCCTCGGGTTTATATGGTATCAAAAATAAGCTTAGCCTTGATATTGCACCAACCGTGGGCAACGGGTACGCAAATAAAGCCAACGGCAGCCTGCATGCAAACTTATTTGATGCCGCAAATGCCATGCAAAAGTCAATGATAGCCAAAGAGTTATTTGGCGATGGCTTTGTACAGCACTTTACTCAAACCCGTTTGTGGGAACACCGCCAATATGCTAAAAGTGTAAGCGACTGGGAGTTAAAAAGGTACTTTGAAATAATTTAGTTTGTGCCCTGTTAGGTTAATTTGTAACTATGCAGCACCAATAAAAACTTAATTCTGTGGAGTCTTCTATAATTATAAAAAGTGCCTGGGAGGGATACGATTCTTCAAAAACCATACGGGATATCGAGGATATTAGTGCAATGGTATCTACCAACCATGTGTACCGCATTACGTTTGATGATGAAGATATCATCATAGCTAAACTATCCTTTTTTGGTAAATACGAGCATTTTAAAGAGGATCACCGCATCATTCAGGCTTTATCAAATAACCTGCTTTATCCTTTCGAAAACCTGTTATCCAAATCGTTATTAAAGAATAACCGGGTTTACGTTTATCGCTATAAACAAGGAAAAACAGATGCCTGGGTGGTTTTTTACAACCCAACCCGCATAATGGACAGGTTGCCGCGAAGGCTTGATGATGATATGATCAGAAAGCTTGGCGCGCAGTTGGGTAAGTTTCACAAAGCATGTTCGAGGGTTAAAAACGTATTGCCCAAATCGTCAAAAACCTTACGGACAGATATTTACGACCTGCAACGGCAGTTAGATAAAAACGAGCGCAAGTTTGGTACGGCTATGCAGGTAGATTTTTTAAAGTACCATTGCGAGCAGTTTTTGAAAAACAGGTCGAGGTATAACATGAGTTCGTTCGAGATCATACCGGTATTTATTGACTGGAACATCGGTAACTTTTCGGTAACACCCGATCTGGAGCTATACTCGCGCTGGGATTATGACTGGTTTAGAATGAGTTACCGCTTGTTGGACTTCTATTTTTTTAGCAGGGTGGTATCTGATGCAGGCGACCGTACCGTGTTTAGCTACGTGATAGGGCCGATGATGGAAGACCGTTTTATAACCTTTTTACAGGAATACCATAAGGTTAACCCGATTACCGCCGACGAGATACGCTTTTTAAAGGAGGCTTACCGCTTTTTTATACTTAACTATGTAATAAAGGATGGCAAGTATTTTTTTAACGAGCAGTACGCCAAAAAGCTACAGGCCGAAGCATTTGAAATTTACCTGCCATCGGTTGACAGGGATTTTGATGCCGAAAAAATAATTAAAGCGCTTGGTTTACAGTAATATAGCAAGATAGATATATGAAACGCATTGAAGATTTTAAGTCGATAATTGACCGTTACGAGATCATTTTTTTCGATGCTTTTGGCGTTTTGAAAAACCATAGCGGCCTGGTACCGGGTATCGAAAGGACATTTGCTTACCTGGAATCGCAGAAAAAGGAGTATTATATAGTTACCAACGATGCCTCGCGCAGCCCGGCGCAACTGGCTCAATCGTACCATAAAGCTGGCTTACATGCAATAACGGCCGACAGGATCATTTCATCGGGTATGCTCACCAAAGAGTACCTTGATCTGAAGGTGAAAGATGGTATTGTAGCCTACTTAGGTACCGAAGAATCAGCACATTACATTGAAAGCGAGGGCAGGCACACCCTGCGGATAAAGGATGTTAACAATACCAATATTGATAAGGTGAACGCCCTTGTCTTTATGGATGACGAAGGTTTTGATTGGTGCGATGACCTCAATAAAACCGTTAATTTACTGCGCAAACGCACTATTCCGGCTATTGTGGCTAATACCGATAATGCCTACCCGGTATCGTTAACTGATGTGGGTATTGCAATTGGCGGCCTTGCCGGAATGATAGAAAATATTGTAGGTAAGCAGTTTATACGTTTCGGCAAGCCTGATTCACAGATGTTTATGTTTGCTTACGACCTGATACGTAATTACCGTACCATTAGTAAAAGCCAGATAGTGATGGTAGGCGATACGCTGCAAACCGATATAATAGGCGGTAACAAGTTTGGTTTAGACACCGTTTTGGTGCTTTCGGGCAATACCAGGCCGGCTGATGCCGAGAACAGGATAACTGCAACCGGTATAGTGCCAACCTATATTTGCGATAGCGCGGTGTTGGGCCCTGATGTTTTAAATTTTTGAGTTTATGCGTAAAATTTTTCTCTTTTTTTCGCTACCTATATTTAATTTTTTCTTCGTTTTTGCAGTGCATGCTCAAACTAATATAAAAAATAAGGCCAATAAAAAAAGTACTTTTTTAAATCCGTTGCTACCATCCGGTGCCGACCCATGGGTAATTTACCAAAACGGATTTTACTACTACACCAATTCGTTGCAGGATAGCCTGGTTATTTGGAAAACCAAAAACCTGGCCGACCTGCGATCGGCAGAAAAGAAAACCATTTGGCGCCCACCAGCAAATACACTTTACTCTAAAGAGCTTTGGGCACCCGAACTGCACTACATTAACCATAAATGGTACATGTACTTTGCCGCCGATGACGGCGATAATAACCATCACCGTTTATATGTGCTGGAGAATGCCAACCCTAACCCCATGGAAGGCGAATGGGTGTTTAAAGGTAAGCTGGCCGACCCATCTGATAAATGGGCGATAGACGGATCTGTTTTCGCTCATAAAGGACAGCTATACCTGATATGGGCGGGATGGGAAGGCGACCAAAACGGGCAACAGGATATCTACATAGCCAAATTAAAAAATCCGTGGACAGTGGATGGCAAGCGGGTTAAAATATCCAGCCCATTGTACGATTGGGAAAAGTACGGCGACCTGCACAATAGCGGTAACCCGCCGCATGTAAACGTGAACGAAGGTCCCGAGATATTAAAGCACAAAGGTAAGCTGTTCCTCATTTACTCAGCCAGCGGCTGCTGGACAGACTTTTACGCGTTAGGCATGCTAAGCGCATCAGCTGATGCCAATCTGCTGGATGCACGGTCGTGGAGCAAATCGGCAAAACCGGTGTTCAAAAAATCTGTTACTAATGGTGTGTATGCACCCGGCCATAATTCATTTTTTAAATCGCCGGACGGGAGCGAGGACTGGATACTGTATCATGCCAATTCAAAACCCGGCCAGGGATGCGGTGGCTACCGCTCGCCTCGAATGCAAAAGTTTACCTGGAACAAGAACGGTACACCAAGCTTTGGCATACCTGTTAAAGAAAATAAACCAATGGCCATACCATCGCAAAAAAGCATAAATTAGCCCTACCAATTATTACCATAAATTATAAAAATATTATGCAAACACCTTTTAAAAAACCATCTTTAGCCATTGCAATTGCCTGTAGCATGCTTACTGCTGCCTGCAATCAATCAGCTAATAAAACTACTACCATGACAGACAGCACCCATACGGCCGCACTGCCCGCCGCATCAGCGTTTGAAAGAACTATTGATGGCAAACAAACACATTTATATGTATTGAAAAATAAGAACGGTGCCGAAGCTGCTATCACTAATTACGGCGGCTGTTTAGAGAGCCTGTTGGTACCTGATAAGGATGGCAAGCTTACCGATGTAGTTTTAGGTTTTGATAGCCTGGAAGGTGTGCAAAAGGCCGAATCATCGTATTATGGCGCTACTATCGGCCGTTATGGTAACCGCATTGCTAAGGGTATGTTTATTTTAGATGGCAAAAAGTATATGCTGTTTAAAAACAACGGGCCTAATACGCTGCATGGCGGCCAAAAAGGTTTTAACGCTAAGGTTTGGGATGCCAAACAAATTGACAGCGCCACACTGGAGCTTACCTACCTGTCAAAAGACATGGAAGAAGGTTTCCCTGGTAACTTAAAGGTGAAGGTGGTTTATAACCTTGCAGATGATAACTCGCTTAAAATTAGCTACGAGGCTACTACCGATAAAACTACCGTATTAAACCTTACCAACCATGCTTACTATAACCTTAACGGACAGGGCAGTGGTACTATATTAGATCATTCGGTGCAAATAAACGCTGCCAATTATACCCCTGTTGATAGTACATTAATACCAACAGGCAAAGTAGAAGCCGTAGCCGGTACTCCATTTGATTTTACCAAACCAACCAAAATTGGCGCACGTATAAACGACAAGAACGAACAGCTTAAGGATGGCTTGGGTTACGACCATAACTATGTATTAAGCGCGCATGATATTAGCACACCAATAGCTACCGTTATTGGCGATAAAAGCGGTATTAAAATGGAAGTGTTTACCGAAGAACCTGCTATGCAGTTTTACACCGGCAATTTTATGGCTGGTAAAAACACGCTTAAAGGCGGTAAAAAAGACGAGCACCGCACAGCCTTTGCTATGGAAACCCAACACTATCCTGATTCGCCAAACCAGGCTACCTTCCCGTCGACAGAGTTAAAACCGGGCCAAACGTATAAAACACAAACTATTTATAAGTTTTCGGTAGTTAACTAATACTTACTCGTCCGCGTGTAAATCCCGCGCGTCATAGCGAGGTACGAAGCCATTTCCTGATATGCATATGAGCCATTAAGTCGTTTATGCACAGTCGGGAGATGGCTTTTTCGCTACCGCTCCTCGCAAAGACGTTCTGGAGCGAAGCGACCAGCAAACTGCCCACCGCTATCTGCCTACTGCCCGCTCATTCCCAATCCCCAATCTTTACCCTTGTCAACGGCGGGTACACCTTTATCCAGCCATACCGGCATGGGCGCGCCTTTTAAAAAGTGATCGAAGAATTGCTGTTCGCGTATAGATATATCTTTACGGTTTTGGCGTTTTACCAGATTGTGGGCCTCATCGTTGTATTGCAGCAGCCAAACAGGTTTGCCCAGCCTGCGCAATGCGGTAAACATTTCGATACCCTGGTACCAGGGCACTGCGCCATCGGCATCGTTAGCCATAATTACCACCGGCGTTTTTACCTTGGGTAATTGAAACAATGGCGAGTTTTCGATATATAAGTTTGGTTTTTCCCAAAGGGTGGCACCAATGCGGCTTTGTGTTTTTTCGTACTGAAACTGCCTGTTAACACCACTTTCCCAGCGTATACCGCCATAGGCCGATGTCATGTTAACAACCGGCGCGCCTGCCCAGGCCGCGGCATACATATTGGTTTGGGTGATAAGGTAGGCCACCTGGTAACCGCCCCAGCTTTGGCCCTGTATACCAATATGCGCGGCATCTACCCAGGGGTTCTTTTTTAAGGCTTCTACTCCCGAATTTACAAAATCAACTGCCGAGGCGCCGGGATGGCCACTCTGGTAACTAATATCGGGCGCAAAAACCAAATACCCATTACTTACAAAGTAGGATATAGGCAAACGGGATGGTGTAGGTGCCGGTGGAATGTAGTTGTACAAACCGTCAGATAGTTTCTCGTAAAAATAAGCGATGAGCGGATACTTTTTAGCCGGGTCAAAATTTTCGGGTTTGTATAGTATGCCCTTAGCGTGGTAGCCTTTTGGCGTGATCCATGCTACAAGTTCGGCAGTGCCCCAGTTGTAGCCGGCTTGCTGCGGGTTAATAGCGCTTAGTTTAATTTCGTTCACCAAATCGGCAGATGCATATAAGTCGGGTGGGTGGGTATAGCTGTATTTGGTGTAAATAAAGCTATCGGCGTTTTTTGCTTTTTGCAGGCTGCTGTAGCCATTGGGCGCCATTACTACCTTTTTCGGCGCATAAGCGTTGCCCAATTCTTTTTTATAATAACCCCATTGCTTATTTTGCTCGTTTTGCACGATCATCCAAAGCATTTTTTTTGTGGGGATAAATTTTTCTTCAGGGTCGGTATTATTATAGCGGAATACAAGCTTATACCTGCGACCCATACCATTGGTAAAATTGATGGCATGCCCTGTAGCCGGGTCAACGCTCCAAATGTCGTAACGGTCGTATATCAGCACGGTTTTGTCGTTTTGTTCCCAGCCGGCAATGCCATATGGCGATGGGTCGTCGGGCACATCGTTATCTTCATCGCCCATTTTTACATGGGTTTGCTGGGTAAGGTTTATCTTTTTGCCTGTAGTCACCTCATAGCTGTGCCAGTTTTGATCTTTCGAGTCGAACCATAATACATACCCGCCGCCCGGCGAAATGCTGTACTGGGCCTTTAAACGGTCGTTAATGCGCAGGTGCTCGCCTGTTTTGGTGTTAATCAAATAAGCTTCCGGGTTACTGCCTCCTTCCCATTGCGATTGCACCCTCGCCCCGGTATCACTCAGGCCTAATACATATGGCGCGTCGTTATTATCAGGCACTAAAACGTCGCGTATAGCCTTATCGCCCAATTGCACCGTTTTTTTAATATCGCCATCGGTATGTATCACGGCCAGGTAGTTGCGTTTTAACTCGCGCTGTAAGGTTTTTAATTGTTGAGGTTGTAGGTAATCGTCTTTGTAGTTCCATATATCCAGCTTGGCCACCTCAAAATCTACAATGGTAGTATCGGCCGATTTTGGGATGGGGGCCGTGCCAAAAAACAGGTTGTTGCCGCTTTTGCTAAAGTAAACCTTGCCGTCGCCGCTCACCGCCCAATTATCCGGTATACCCATAGCGCCCTGCTGCGCAATAACACTGGCGGTATCTTTTGCACTTAAGGTGTAGTAGTAAAGCTTAAATGGTTTCACCAGCGCTTTTTCGGGGTTCTTTTCGGCGGTAAAGGCCAGTTGCTTGCCCGCATCGTCAAATGTAAGGTTGCGGTAGTTGCCACGGCCTGTGCTAATGGCTTTAAGGATATCTTTTTCAATATCGTATACAAACAAGCCCGATACCACATCTTTTGATTTTTTTGGAGCGGTTACAGCTATCGCCAAATACCTTCCGTTTTTGGTTAACTGGTAATCGGTAACGTATTTAAAAACGCGCTGTTTGCCGTTGAGTAATTGCCTAAGTGTAAGTTCGGCACCGTCGCGGGTGGGCGGGGCTATGGTGGTAGCAATGGCTTTTTTTGAAGTATCTGCAGCTTCGGGCTTTTTTACCGTATCCGAAGGCGATAGATAGGCCAGTACCGATGCTTTATCGGCTATTTTAAAAGATTGTACAGCCGGTATTTTTTCGACCTGGTTTTTACCAAGCACCACTATGCCCAGGGTATCTTTGGGCATTTCATTTTTTTTCTTCTTTTTGATCTTAGCCTGTCTGGTTTGCTCATAAAACGGGCGAATCAAGAATACAGCGTATTTAGCATCATTGGTTATACGAACGGTATCGGCCCGTGGCACTGTGAATTTGTTGGTGTTATTGGCTTTGCTTATCACCAGGTCGGCATCGCCCTGCTGTGGGTCTACCACGTAAACTATCCATTTACCATCGTTACTGATGTGTTCGTTATTAATGCTTTGCCAGGCATCGTATACGGTATGGTCTAAAGGCTTTTTGCTTACTTTTTGTGCATTTGCGTTCCAAAAACCAAGCAGTAGCAGGGCAGGTAGTAGAATTTTTTTCATGGTGGGGTAGTGCTAACCCCTTAAATATCTTAAAATTTAATAAGGGTTTAAGGTGTGAAATGAAAAAGTTACAGGGAGGTGGCTTATATCATGTGCTCTCTAATTTTCAATTAAAGTAAACCAAACCCCAACCTGCTTGTTTAAAAACTTAATTTATACATTTAAGCCTTTTCTTATCACCCGTAATTTATATGGATCATACGCCCGAAAAACCTTATCAGCAATTTTTAAAAGGGGGCGGCGAAATGGGTGAGTTAACCCGTAAGTTCAATTGGTCGTCGACTGTTTTAGGCGATCCTGAGCAATGGCCGCAAAGTTTACTTACTACCATCAGCATTATCTTAAACGCAAAATTCCCCATGTTTTTATGGTGGGGGCCGCAACTTATACAATTTTATAACGATGCCTACCGGCCCAGCCTGGGTATTAATGGCAAACACCCCAAAGCATTGGGCCAGCGCGGTGCCGATTGCTGGAAGGAAATTTGGCCGGTAATTAGTCCGCTGATCGATCAGGTGATGAGCGGCGGCGAATCTACCTGGAGCCAGGACCAGTTAATACCCATTTTTAGGAATGATAGGCTGGAAGATGTTTATTGGACATTTAGCTATGCGCCGGTTATAGGCGAAAGCGGTAAACCAGAAGGTGTTTTGGTGATCTGCTATGAAACTACCAATACCGTTAAATCTTTCAGGGCTGTTGAGGAGGCTAAGCGGGAATTGGAGTTTGGTATTGAAGCTGCCGATTTGGGCACATGGGACCTTAACCCCCTAAACGGGCGCTTTACAGGTAACAACCGCCTTAAAGAGTGGTTTGGGTTACCGCTGCATGACCAAATAGAGTTAAGCAGTGCCATTGAAGTAATGATACCGGAAGATAGGGAGCGGGTGGCCAAAGCCATACAAAAAGCCATGCAGCGCGGATCGGACGGTAATTATGATGCCACCTACACCATTGTTAACCAACATAATAAGAAAAGGAAAACAGTTAAGGCCAAAGGGAAAGCTATGTTTGACGATGAAGGGAACGCCTACCGTTTTAGCGGAATATTACAGGATATTACCGATGACTTTGCGATAGAAAAGCGTAAAGATGAGTTTATAAGCGTTGCCAGTCACGAATTAAAAACGCCCATTACATCGCTTAACGCATCTATGCAGATACTGCAAAAGCTGGTTAAAACCGAGGTGGTGAGCGACAGGATGCGCATGTTTGTAGGCAAGGCTAATAGCAACCTTAAAAAACTGTTGCACCTGTTAGACGATCTTTTGAATGTAACCAAACTGCAGCAGGGCCAATTGGCCATGAACCGTACGCGCTTTAACCTGGCAGAATTAGTAAAAGATAGTTTCGATCATGTGAACCAGGATGATAGCCACGATATTATTTTGATGGGCGATGCCGAATTGATGATAGATGCCGACTACCGCCGCATTGACCAGGTACTGGTTAATTTTGTAAATAATGCAATAAAGTATTCGCCGCAGTCCAAACGGATAGAGGTTACCATATCGCGCGAGGGAAATAACGCCAAAGTTGCCGTGCGCGATTTTGGAATAGGCATCAGTGAAGAAAAGCTGCCGCATTTGTTTGACAGGTATTACCGTGTAGATTCGTTAGGGCACCAGTTTTCGGGCCTGGGCCTGGGATTATACATTAGTGCCGAGATCATACAAATGCACGAAGGTAAAATTGGCGTTGAAAGTGTGAGGGGTGAGTGCAGCACCTTTTGGTTTACCCTGCCCATACAAGATTAGTTTACAACTTGTTAAACCAGCCTTTTTTCCAAAAAACAATTAATTGAATAGCGCCTATCAAAAGCATGCCTATCAGGGCGTATATATAACCATGGTGCACGTACAACTCGGGCATGTTATCTGCTATCACATGGCCATGATCGTCCTGACGGCTAAAGTTCATGCCGTATATACCGGCAATAAAGGTTAGCGGTATAAATATCACCGAGATAATGGTAAGTACTTTCATTATCTCATTCATGCGGTTGCTTACCATGCTCAGGTACAGGTCGATAATACTGCTGGTAACCTCTTTGTAGCTTTCTACCATATCCATGGCCTGTATACAGTGGTCGTAGGCATCGCGTAAAAATAGTTTGGTTTCTTTGGTTATCAGCTCGCTTTCGCTGCGTATCATATCATTTATCTTATCGCGCTCGGGCCAGCAGGCACGGCGGATGATAATAAGCGTACGCTTTAACTGCTGCGCATCAAACATGATGCTTTTATCAGCGCTTTGGTACAGCTTATCTTCGGTTTGGTCTATATGGTCGCCAATTTGCGATAGTATCACAAAGTAATTATCCAGTATAGTATCGGTAAGCGCGTAAAACACATAACCGGGGCCGGCGGTGCGTATAACACCTTTGCCGCCTTCAAGCCTGGTTTCAACAGCGGTAAAATAATCGTTATGGCTTTCTTCAAAGCTAATTACCAGGTTATCTTTAACAATGCCACTAAACTGGCAGTTCACCAGTTCGTTGTTTTCGTTAAAATATATTACCCGGCTGGTACCAAATACATAGCCATCGTACTCGTCAAACTTAGGGCGCTGGTGGGTGTTTACAATATCCTCTAAAACCAACTGGTTAATGCCTAAAAAGGTACCGATGTCTTCAATTAGTTTTGCATCGCCCAGTCCGTTAATTTTTATCCAGTGTATATGGTCGGTACAGGTTTTAAATTGCTGGGTAATGGTTTTCATATCCTTACCCTCGCTTATCTGCAGATCGTTTTGGTTAAACGAAAACACTTTTATCTTGGGAGGCAAGGCATCCGGCGGAATAATAATAGAGCCCGGTTGAGAGCCTACATTAATATTACGCTTACGGTTTTTATAGTGAACACGCTTGGTGTATGATGCCATTACAAATAATTTAAAGTATGCGGCCCCTGGTTAAACAACAGATCTATTATGCTGAGGTTGCCTAAAAAGCCCTTCCTGTCTTCAAAAACCTGAAAGTAAGGCTTTTGTTCGGCATTAGGTATGTTTTTAGTACTAAAGCTGCTGCGCATGTCGCTTACATTAGGGTACGATGGTTCGTAGGTCTCGGTAAAATTCAGCTCCATCTTTATCTTCATCAGTTTTAATAACAGCTCAAACAGTTCGGTATTATAATCAAGCAGGTAGGTAAACTGTTTTTGGTAAAAAGGGGCAAAATCATCCTCGTAATACTCAAAATATGCCGACCGGCGGTAGCAGGCCTCCAGGCTTAGCCAATGCAGGCGCTGCCATTTAAATTCGTAGGTTATTTTAACATCCTTGGTTTTTGTATGATTTTTTGAACCCTTTGCAACCGGCACAGTAAGGGTAAGTATACCATCGGGCGAGTAGATGTTTGCCCTGTTACGGTAGGTTTGCTTAGGGAAATGTTCCTCCTTTTCAATTACAATATTGGGCTTAAAGGCAAGCAAATTTGTAAAATAGTTTACCGGCGGCAGGTAAAACATAGGCAAAACAGCACCGTTCTCAATCATATATATTTTTTATGTTTGTGGCAAAATTGGTAAAAATGTTAAGAAAAGCGGCTTTAAATACGGGTATATTTTTTTTATACCTGGTATCGTTATTGCCGTTTTGGATTTTGTACGGCGTATCTGATGTTATTTTTCTGTTTTTGTACTACATTATAAAGTACAGGCGGCCCGTTGTAAAGCAAAATTTAAAAAACTCTTTCCCTGATAAGTCTGACGCCGAACGTAGTGTAATTGAGCGTAAGTATTACCAGTATATGGCCGACTTGATGGTAGAGACCGTTAAAATGATCACCGTTTCGGAGCGTTCGTTACGCAAGCGCATGAAGCCTACCAACCCCGAATTGGTGGAGCATTATTTTAAGCAGGGCCGCAGCATTATAGCCGCGGCCGGCCACTATTGCAACTGGGAAATGGCCGCGCTGGCCTTTGGCCTGTTAACCGAAGAAAAACGCATTATCGTTTATAAACCACTCAGCAACGATGTGTTCGACGCTTTTTTTAACAAGGTGCGGTCGAGATTTGGGGCCATATTGGTAGCCATGAAGCAAACGCTGCGCACCATGATAGCGTTAAAGAACAACCTTACCTTTAGCGTATTGGTGAGCGACCAAACACCCAACCGGCACGAGATAAATTACTTTACCAATTTTTTAAATCAGCCAACCGCTGTATTTTTAGGTATCGAAAAACTGGCCAAACTGATAGATGCCGCTGTGATATTTTACCGTATAGACCGTGTTAAACGCGGCTATTATACTTATACTTTAGTGCCTTTAATTGAGCAGCCCAAACAAACTGCCGACCATGAAATAACCGAAGCCCATGTGCGTTACCTGGAGCAATTGATAAACGAAAAACCGCAATACTGGCTGTGGAGCCATCGCCGGTGGAAATATATGCCGGAGGATTTGAACAGATGAACCCTACACCCAGAGTAGCTATTGTAATTTTAAACTGGAACGGCCTTAAATACCTGCGCGAATTTTTGCCATCGGTTTTGGCATCTACTTATACTAACTTGCAGGTAGTGGTTGGTGATAATGGCTCAACAGATGGCTCAGTAGCTTTTTTGCGTGCGACCTATCCGCAGATAAATATCATTGAAAATAATGCCAATTATGGCTTTACAGGCGGCTATAACCGTGTGCTGGCGCAAGTTGATGCCGATTATTACATTCTGCTAAACTCGGACGTGGAAGTTGAGCCTAACTGGATAGAGCCGGTGATAGACTTAATGGAGAGCGATACCCAAATTGCTGCCGCAGCGCCTAAAATAAGGGCCTACCATCAAAAAACACATTTTGAACATGCAGGGGCCGCTGGTGGGTTTATAGATAAGTTTGGTTACCCGTTTTGCCGTGGCCGTATATTTTACCAGGTAGAAGAAGATAAAGGCCAGTATAACCAGCCGGGCGAAATATTTTGGGCAACAGGCGCAGCATTGTTCATCAAAAAAAAATATTGGGACTTATCGGGCGGGTTTGATGAAAGCTTTTTTGCCCACATGGAAGAGATAGACCTGTGCTGGCGTTTAAAAAACATGGGCTATAAGGTAATGTACTGCCCGCAATCAACCGTATACCATGTGGGGGGCGGTACGCTTAATGCCGAAAACCCCTTTAAAACCTATTTAAACTTTCGTAATAACTTGTTATTGCTAAAAAATAATTTGCCTTTCTGGCGCGCCTTTTTTGTGATAAGCCTGCGCTTTTTTATGGACCTGGTAGCACTTGCACGCTTTTTGGCCGAGGGTAAGCGTAAAGATGCATGGGCCATTAGCCGCGCGCATCAAAACTTTGTGGTAAGGCTTTTTAAAAAGTCGAAAGTTAAAGGTCAAAAGTTAAAAACTACTACTACAAAACTCACCGGCACTTACAACAAAAGCATTGTATGGGACTTTTTTGTAGCTAAAAAAACCAAGTTTACTGATCTGGAGCAACAGGACCTGTATTATTAGCATCAGGTACATCTGTATCTGTAATATCGGTATTGGTTATTTCTGCAGGTTTGCCGGCAGCCGTTTTGTTATTGGTAAATATATCGTTCTGCTTATCCGTTAATCTTAAATGAAGGTCGCGCTGTGGGAATGGTATCTCGATACCTTCTTTGGCAAAAGTGGCGTAAATATCAGTTAATACATGGCTTTTAAGCGATAGCCATGTGGTAATATCTGCCGCCCAAAATAATAGCCTAAAATCAACCGAGCTTTCGTTTAAGTTGTGCACAAAAATAAGCGGGGCGGGGTTGTCCATTATTTCCTCGCGGTTGCAAAGCAGGTCGGATAGTATTTTCTTCACCTTTTCGATATCCGAACCATATGCTACGCCAATGATCAGTTCGATACGGCGGTTGTTGTTGCTCAGTGTCCAGTTAATTACATGGTGCGATATCAGGTCGCCATTAGGGATAATCACTTCTGCGCCATCGCTGGTAGCGATCTTGCTCGATCGTATGCCAATTTCCATAATAGTTCCCGATCGGCTGTCTACCTCAATAATATCACCTATTTGAATAGGTTTTTCAAAAGCCAGTATTAAACCGGATACCAGGTTGTTTACAATATTTTGCAAACCAAAGCCAATACCTATACCAAACGCGCTGATAATAATGGTGATCTTATCTAAAGGGAAGCCCGATGCAGTAACAGCCAGTAAAAAGCCAATGGCAAATACGGCCAGCTTTATCAGCAGGGTAGATGTGCGGTTCTTCTTTTTAAGCACATCAAGGTCATTGGCGTTTTTGCCTGCCACTTCATACAGGTAACTTATTATTTTGGCGGCGATAGACGAAAACCATATTACGGCTATAAATATAATAATGCTTTGAAATGTAAACTGTGTATTGGTGCCGCCGAGGCTACGGGTTTGGGTTAAAAACTTTTGCAGGTAATCAAACACGGCATCTTCAACGCTTAGGTTTTGGGTAAGCATTACCAGCCATAGCACACTTGCCAATACCGTTAAAATACTGCGGAACTTAGTTTGCAGCATTTTGAAATCAATAAACGAGCTTAAGCTGTTGCTGTTTTTATTGGCCTCGAGCTGTAAAAACAAGCTTTGCATTAATATTTGTACCATATAATACATACCCAAAGCCAGCCATAAATTATATATAGCCGTAAAGCCAATAATTTTTGATAAAGTAACCCGGCCAAATATGTTAAGTACCGAAGCTACAGTTTGCAGGCCGATAAACACTTTTAATATGGTTTGTGTATGGGAGAAATATTCTTCGGGTTGCTTTTTTACCAGCTTTAAAAATTGCAGGCTGGCAAAGGTGGTAAGTAATTCAAGCAATAAAACAATAACCCTATCGGTGTTTGATACCTCAACAAACAGGTTGCTTAGGCTAAATACTAAGGCAAGCCAAAATAATAGTTGCAAATATTTATATAGCCCGCGGGGGCAGGTATTTTTAACCAGGTAAAGTATAGCTGCTATTAATACTAAGAAAAACAATTCGAGCACTACTACGGGCGGATGGTCGTAAAAATTTGGTACAATGGCAAATGCAACTACAATAGTAGATGCTATGGGATATAATGATACATATTTAGCATGGCTAAACACCGCCTGCGGCGACTCTTTTACCCTGATAACCTTACGCCTGTTGGCATATATCCAGCTAAAAAATAATACAAATACTAGTAGCCCGGCGAAATGTATAAGCGGGTCGCGGCCTATAAAAAACGTAAGCAGCTTGGTGTTCATGTTTACGGTTTTGGTAAGTGCGCTGCTAAAAGTACTTTCGGCATTATTGTCCATTTGCCAAATGGGGTTATTTTCGGCACTAAGCGCCTGTACGCTAAACTCGCGTATCTTTATATCTATCTGGTCTTTAAGATCGAGCAACGAGATGTAAACCGACGATATACGGTTTTGCAGTAGGCCAATTTTTAGCAGTAGCTTTTTATTGGCAGCATCCAACCTTTTATATTTACTATCAATAGCTATTTTTTGTATTAAAAAGGTAGTAAGCAGGCTGCTATCGGCAGGTACTATCTTTAATACCGAATCTTTGGCCATTGATGCCAGCTCGTTTTGGTTTTGTACCAGTTTGGAGTTGATGTCGGCCAGGCGGTCCTGGTAAATATCCAGCTGGTCGTCGCTGCGGGTTAGTATATCGCGTATTGCATATAAATAACGTAAAGTGCTCGAGCGGTCGTTATCTATCAGTGTTTTTATCAGGCTTACCCGACGTTCAAAAGATGGCAGCGCCTGGCTAATGTCCACCGTATCTATATTGCGCGACAGGCTTGTTTTGATCTGGTTAAAAGATGCGGTGTAATATTCAACCTTTTGCAGCAGGTTGTTGATGGATGTATCTGATTTTTTAAAGGTGCGCATCATCGAGTCGCGGCGCAGGATTGCCCGGCGCAGCGAATCGCGTACAGATTGCGACTTTCTTTTTGATTGGGCTATACCATCAACGGTAAATAAAGTAAATGCAAAAACTAAAAAAGCTGTTATTTTAAATACCTTATTCATTGCAGGGGACTTACGATTTAAATGTATTACCGGTTTAAGGGTTCAACGGGGCAAACACAAAAAAATGTATTTTGTGTTACTTAAGTAACAAACTTTCTATAGCTAATCTGTACGAGTGCATGCCAAAGCCGGCTATAACACCTTTACAATTGGCCGCCAGCATAGATGTATGCCTAAATTCTTCGCGTTTGTAAACGTTAGATATGTGCACTTCTATTACGGTTGTGTTAATAGCGGCAATAGCATCGGCAATGGCAATAGAAGTATGGGTGTAGGCGCCGGCATTAAGCACAATACCGTCGTAACTAAAACCAATTTCGTGCAGTTTGTTTATAATTTCGCCTTCCACATTACTTTGATAGTAATTAATGGTGATGTTTGGGAAATGTTTTTGCAGGTCGGCCAGGTAGCTTTCAAAATCCGAATTACCGTAAATGGATTTCTCACGAACGCCAAGGAGGTTTAAATTAGGGCCGTTTATAATTTGTATATTCATATTTGTTCAAACTTAAGTATAATACATCAAAACTAAAATCAATTGAACTGGGCACAGGCAATAAAAGGCTTTAAAACGTATCTTAAACTGGAGCGCTCGCTTGCAGCTAACTCTATTGAGGCTTATAGCCGCGATCTGGAGAAGCTGTACCAGTATGCGGATTCGCTGCCCGATAAGCCATCGCCCGATAAGTTTAAACTGGCCGACCTGCGTAATTTTATATTATGGATAAACGAATTAGGGATGATACCGTCGTCGCAATCGCGTATTTTATCGGGTATAAAGGCGTTTTATAAATACCTGCTGATGGAGGACCTGATAGCCAGCGACCCGTCGGAATTGTTGGAAACCCCCAAGATACAGCGCAAACTGCCCGATACGCTTAGTATAAACGATATTAATAAACTGATAGCCGCGATAGACCTATCGAAACCCGAGGGTACGCGTAACAAGGCTATTTTAGAAGTGCTGTATGGCTGCGGCCTGCGCGTATCTGAGTTAACGGAGCTAAAGTTATCAAACGTTTACCCCGAAATTGAATTTATAAAGGTAACCGGCAAGGGCAGTAAGGAAAGGTTGGTGCCTATTGGCGGCGAAGCTCTTAAAGCGCTAAAAATTTGGACGGAGCAAGTGCGCGTACACACCCCAATAAAAAAAGGAGAGGAAGATATCGTGTTTTTAAACCGCCGTGGCAGCAGGTTAAGCCGTGTATACATATTTATGCTTATCAAACAACTTGCAGAGCTTACCGGGCTTAAAAAGACCATCAGCCCGCATACGTTCAGGCATTCATTCGCTACCCATTTAGTTGAGGGTGGTGCTGACCTGCGCGCCGTGCAGGAAATGCTGGGGCACGAAAGTATTACCACCACCGAAATTTATACCCATTTAGACCGGGAGTATTTAAAGAGCACTATAATTGAATTCCACCCAAGGAATTAACATAGCGGTTATTGCAATTGCGCTTTTATCATCCTGTCGCGGCCGCTCATATCTTTACGTAACTCAATGTTAATAAATGTTTTATTTGAGAGTAACTCAACTGTTTCTGCACCAAAATTTTCGTTGATCTCGAAAAATAGCAAGCCATTTGGGTTGAGGTGGTTAAGTGCGAAATCGGCAATCGCTTTGTAAAATATAAGGGGATCCTGTTCGGGCACAAACAGTGCGGTATGGGGTTCAAAACCGGTTACGTTTTGGTGCATTTGGGTTTTATCTTCAAGGGTAACATAAGGGGGGTTGCTTACTATAATATCGAATTTCGAATGTTGAATGTCGGGTGTTGGGTTTAGAATGTCTATCTCAATAAACTCAACCACTACATCATTAATAACCGAGTTTTGCTTTGCCGTATGCAGGGCATCAGCAGAAATATCTATAGCACTCACAGCGGCTTCTGGCAAATTCTTTTTTAAGCTAATGGCAATACAACCGCTGCCCGTGCCAATGTCTAAGATAGATAAGGACTTTTGACTTTCAACTTTCGACTTTCGGCTCAATAAAACCCATTCCACCAGTTCCTCCGTCTCGGGCCTTGGTATCAGCACCGCCGGGTTCACTAAAAAATTGAGTCCGTAAAACCCGGTACTGCCTAAAATGTATTGTACCGGTTTGCCGGTTTTAAGTTCTACGAGTATATTTATCAGCTTTTCCTGTTCGCCGGGCGGAATATCCGTTTCGGGGAAAGCTTTTATTTTAGCACGGGATAACCCTGTAATTTCTTCCAGTACCAGCATGGCAATCGCCTCTGTTTCACGGGTGTCATACAAACCGGTTAATGCTTGCTGAAAAGACAGAAATACATCCTTAATAGTTTTCATGCAACAAAGTAACATAAAAGCTACTTTTGCACAATGGCATTACATGATATATATATGCAGCGCTGCCTTGATCTGGCCGCTATGGGGGCGGGCAACGTAAGCCCTAACCCGATGGTGGGTGCTGTAATTGTTCATGAGGATAAGATAATAGGTGAGGGCTATCACCAGCAATATGGTAAAGCCCATGCAGAGGTAAATGCCGTTAACATGGTGATTGCAAACCATACAAACCACGTCGAATTATTGAAGACGGCCACAATTTATGTATCGTTAGAGCCATGCGCGCATTATGGCAAAACACCGCCTTGTGCCAATCTGATCATCAAACACCAAATACCAAAAGTTGTAGTGGGCTGCCGCGACCCGTTTCCGCAGGTGGATGGCAAGGGTATCGAAAAATTGCAGGCAGCAGGTGTAGAAGTGCTGACCGGTGTGTTAGAAAAAGAATGCCGGTGGCTAAACCGCCGCTTTTTTACACGTGTGCAAAAGCAAAGGCCTTATATAATATTAAAATGGGCCCAAACTGCCGACGGTTTTTTTGCCCCGGCTGATGGCAGCCAACACTGGATAACCGGCCCCGAAGCCCGCAAACTGGTACACCAATGGCGCGCCGAAGAGGACGCTATATTGGTGGGTAAGAATACTGTTATAGCAGATAACCCGCAACTAAACGTGCGCTATGCCGAAGGGCAGTCGCCTAAGCGGGTGGTGATAGACCGTAGGCTGGAATTAGATAAAAACTTTAATATATTTAACCAATCTGTTGATACATTGATATTTAATGAAGTTAAAACGGATATAGACGGAAAGGTAAAGTATATTGCCCTGGAGGATTTTGACCGCTTTGTGCCGCAATATATTTTGTTCCAGTTATACATGCAGGATATTCAATCGGTTATTATTGAGGGCGGGGCACATACACTAAACTCGTTTATTGATGCCGGTTTGTGGGACGAAGCACGTATTTTTACCGCCCCGTCTGTTTTAACAGATGGCATTAAGGCACCATTTATAAATACTGATGGTGCTATACTAACTGCTGTGGGGGCAGATACTTTACATATAGTTTACCATCAACCTAAAAACTAATGTTATACGTTTTTTTAAGTGTTTGCTGTAGTGTTGTGGTGTCGGTTTTACTAAAACTGGTGCGGCGTTGTAGTATAGATATACTGCAGGCCATCACCTTTAACTACAGCATGGCGATACTACTTACCTGGTTCTTTTTTAGGCCGAGCCTGCAAATCGAAACTTTGAAAGAGGCACCATTAACTATACTATTACCATTAGGTATTTTACTGCCGGTTATATTTTTAGTAATGGCATCATCGGTAAGGGTAGCCGGTATAGTGCGTACCGATGTAGCTCAAAGGCTTTCGCTTTTTGTATCGTTAACAGCGGCTTTTTTGCTTTTTGGCGATAAACCCAATACTTATAAAATGATTGGTATTACTGTTGGCTTTGCAGCTATATTATGCTGTATACCCTGGCAAAAACAAACTGCCAACCGTAAAATTTTAAGCAACGCCTGGGTGTATCTGCTGCTGGTATTTTTGGGTTTAGGTGTTATAGATATTCTATTTAAACAGGTGGCAGCGTTTAAGGCAATACCGTTTACTACGCTGCAATTTATAGCATTCATTATCGCTTTTATTATAGCGTTGGTAATATTGTTATATAGGGTTTATACCAAACAAACACGCTTGTCGTGGCCGCATATTATGTTCGGCTGGATACTGGGTGTGGCTAACTTTGGTAACATATTGTTTTATTTAAAGGCGCATACCGCTTTGTCTACCAGCCCATCGCTGGTGTTTTCGGCCATGAATATTGGTGTAATAGCGCTGGGCACAGTGGTTGGCCTGTTTGTGTTTAACGAGCGTTTAAGCCTGCTTAATAAAATTGGTATTGGCCTTGCTGTAGCAGCCATTGTAATTATTACTGTTTCGCAATATTAATGCTGTTCGACGATACTTATAAAACCATCTCTGCTGACACAGAGGGCATCTTTCGCGACAGGGGCAGTAAATTCCTGGGCTTTGCTTATCCAATAACATCAGATGCCGATATAAAACCTATACTGGCAAAATTACGGTCTGAGCACCCCAAGGCTAATCATCATTGCTGGGCCATAAGGCTGGGGATAGACCGCTCTGTTTTTCGTGTAAACGACGATGGCGAACCATCGGGCACTGCCGGCAGGCCAATACTAAATACGCTGTTATCAAAAGATGTTACCAATATTTTAGTGGTAGTGGTGCGTTATTTCGGCGGCACATTATTAGGCGTGCCCGGTTTAATAAACGCCTATAAAGCCGCTACCGAAGCTGCCTTAGAGCAAGCCGTTGTTATACAAAAAACAGTTAACGATGTTTACACCATTACGTTTGAATACCCGCAAATGAACGACGTAATGCGCATTATAAAAGATGAGCAGCTACAGGTTTTAGAACAGTTGGCTGAATTGAATTGCAGTATCAAATTTTCCGTCCGTAAAACACAGGTAGAAGGGGTGATGAACAAGCTTGATAAGCTAACTGGCGTAAAGGTGGCTTATAATTACAGCGGTTAATACACGATTAAGGATTTGCAGCCAAACCTTTCATTAAAATTGCTTATTTTGCCTGCATATGCAATCTTTCGATATAGATAAAACCGACCTGCTCCGCATTAAAACCGCTCTTGAGGATAGTGATGCGGAACTAGAGCTGGTTTTGAACGAATACCACGCATCGGAGATAGCTATATTATTTGAAAAACTGCCTCAGGACGCAAAAGAGCGTATTATTAACCTGCTGCCTATAGAGAAGGCTTCTGAGATCATCTCGGAAATGACCGAAGAATCGCACCCCGAGGATATCCTTATCAGTCTTGATCCTGAAAAGCGGTCGGAGATTATTGAGGAGCTGGATTATGACGATGCTACCGATATTATTTCGCAGCTTGATGCCGATGAGCAGCACGAGATACTGGAAGACCTTGATCACGAGGATGCCACCAACATACGCGCCCTTCTAAGTTACGACGAAGATACCGCCGGCGGCTTAATGAACTCGGAGTTTATTTGTGTAAACATAAACGCTGATAAAAAGGAAGCCCTTGACGAGATTATCCGCCAATCTGAAGAAATGGAGGAGTTTTATACCATATATGTGGTAGATGACGCCGATATTTTGCAGGGGATAGTATCTATCAAATCTATTATTAAAGCCCGTGCCGATACCCGCGTGCGGGACCTGGTGGTAAAGGATTTTGTTTACGTAAAAGCAGAACTTGACCAGGAAGATGTAGCCAGTCTTATCTCTCAGTATAACCTTACCAGTATACCCGTTGTAAACGATGAGATGAAATTGCTTGGCCGTATTACGGTAGATGATATCATCGACGTAATGGAGGCCGAGAATACCGAGGATATATTAAAAATATCGGGTGTATCTGAAGATGAAGAGCTGAGCGGTAATTGGCGCGACGCGGTAAAAAGCCGTTTACCATGGCTGGTTATTAACTTGGCTACCGCTTTTTTGGCGGCATCCATCATTCGTAATTTTGATGCTACAGTTAAAAACCTGGCCATCATATCGGCCTACATGACTATAATTGCCGGTATGGGTGGCAACACAGCAACACAGGCATTAGCAGTAACCGTTAGGCGTATATCGTTAAGCGACCTAAGCGACAGGCAAGCCTATAACACCGTATTAAAAGAGTTTTTAGTTGGGTTAATAAATGGCGCATCAAACGGTGTTATTGTGTTTGCGGTAGCCTATTTTTACGATGCTAACCCCATGTTGGGCCTTGTATTGTTTTTAGCCATGACAGGTAATTTAGTAGTAGCCGGTTTAACAGGTGCATCTATACCGCTGATACTGAAAAGGGTAGGGATAGACCCTGCAGTAGCATCATCCATCATCATTACAACCTTTACAGATTGTATTGGATTTTTTCTGCCATTATGGTTGGCGAGTAAGCTTTTATTATAATTTTGACCTATCAAAACTAAATACTTATGACCGAAGTAAGATACGACTGGACACAGGAACAAATTGCCGAAATATACCACTCACCACTGCTTGACCTTATTTACAGGGCGGCAACTATACACCGCGAAAATAAAGATTATGCCGAGGTACAAATAAGCTCGCTTATTTCTATAAAAACCGGTGGCTGCCCCGAGGATTGTGCTTACTGTCCGCAAGCGGCACGCTACAATACCGGTGTTGATGTGCATGCCATAATGCCCAAAGAAGAAGTGATAGCTGTTGCCCAGCGCGCTAAAAATGGCGGTGCATCAAGGCTTTGTATGGGGGCGGCATGGCGCGAAGTGCGCGATAACCGCGATTTTGACAAAGTGATTGACATGGTAAAGGCTGTTAACGCGATGGATATGGAAGTGTGCTGCACCTTAGGTATGCTTACCGAAAGCCAGGCGCAACGTTTAGCCGATGCCGGCCTTTATGCCTACAACCATAATTTAGATACCTCTGAAGACGACTATAAGCGTATCATCACCACCCGTACTTATGACGACCGCCTGCAAACTTTAGAGCATGTGCGTAAGGCTAAAATATCTGTTTGCAGTGGCGGTATCATTGGTTTAGGCGAAACCGTTGCCAACCGTATATCAATGCTGAAAACATTATCAAACCTGCCTACCCATCCGGAATCGGTGCCTATTAATGCGTTGGTGCCTGTTAAAGGTACACCACTGGCCGATCAGCCGCGCGTTTCTGTTTGGGATATGGTAAGGATGATTGCTACTACCCGCATTATTATGCCTAAAACTGTAGTAAGATTATCAGCAGGGCGCACCGAAATGAGCACTGTTGAGCAGGCATTTTGCTTTATGGCAGGTGCCAATTCTATATTTGCCGGCGAAAAGCTGTTGACCACTCCAAACCCATCTTTTGATGAAGATATGGCTATGTTTGAATTACTTGGTTTAACCCCGCGTAAAGCATTTAAAAATGGCCGCCCTAACGAGCCTAAAGAACTGAGGGAGATGAGTATTAATGAAGTGATATAGATCCCTGCTTTTAATAAAACAAAATGCCACAGTATTTCTTTTATACTCAAAAAAAGAAATATTATGGCATTTGATCAATACCACGAGCCGGCTAACGAGCTGAGCGACAAAACCCGCACCTTTGCGCGCATGATAGTTTCATTAGGCGAAGAAGCCGAAGCCATTAACTGGTACGAGCAGCGCATATCTGTAGAAAAAGACCCTCAAGCAAAAGCCATTATGCAGAACGCCCAGCACGAAGAGTTTAAACACTTTGGTATGGACCTGGAATTTTTGCTTCGCCAAAAACCGGTGTGGCGCAAAACCCTGCAAGCCATATTGTTTAAAGAAGGCGACATTGTAGAATTAGGCGAAAAGGGCGAAGAAGCTTCAGAATAATTTTTATATTCAGCATGTAATAGTTGAATGTAAATAATGAAAAAATACGCTTTAAGCTTCATAGTTTCCTTTTTATTAACGCTTGGTGTTGTTGCACAAAATAAGATAGTTGTGCTGCAAACCGATTTTGGTTTAAAGGATGGTGCCGTATCAGAAATGAAAGGCGTGGCTATGGGTGTATCGCCCGAGCTGAAACTGTTCGATCTTACGCATGAGATACCTGCATACAATATCTGGGAAGCATCTTACCGCTTATATCAAACCATTAATTATTGGCCAAAAGGCACTGTATTTGTTTCCGTGGTCGATCCGGGTGTAGGCACATCGCGTAAATCGGTAGTGCTTAAAACCAATACCGGGCAATATATTGTTACACCAGATAACGGCACGCTTACCCATGTGGCCGAAACTTATGGCATAGCCGAGATAAGGCAGATAGACGAGGCCGTTAATCGCCGTAAGGGTTCCGGCAAATCGTATACCTTTCATGGGCGAGATGTTTATGTATATACCGCTGCGCGCCTGGCCGCAGGTATAATTAGCTATGAACAAGTTGGCCCTGCGTTGCCGCGACAGGTAGTAATTATCCCTTACCAAAAAGCGGTATTCGAAAATGGTATGTTAAAGGGAACAATTGATGTGCTTGATGTACAATATGGCAATATCTGGACGGATATTAGTGATGAGTTAGTAAAAAAGCTTAGCCCTAAATACGGCGATTTGCTCCATTTAAAAATATTTAACAAAAGCAAGATGGTATACGAAGGCGAAGCCCCTTACAGCGAAACCTTTGGCAGTGTACCCCAGGGAAAGCCCTTGTCGTATTTAAACAGTTTACTGCAATTGTCTTTCGCGCTTAACATGGGCAGCTTTGCCGATACCTACAAAATTGGCAGCGGCAGCAATTGGAGCGTAGAAGTGACCAGGAAATAATTAATACTCTACAAACTGCTCATCCGGGTAGCACCATAGCCAGCGTTCGCCGGGCTGTGCCGATGCTATTACAGGATGCTTTACCGCATGGTAATGCTTGGTCATATGCTGCTCATCGCTTTGGTCGCAGCAAAGGGTAACGCCACAGGTTTGGCAGGTACGCAGGTGAAACCATTCGGTACCCTGTTTAATACATTCTTCGCAAACCTGCTCTTCGCTTAATTTAACTGATGTTATAGCCTGTAAATGCTGGCAAAGTGATTGATCGTCCATTTTAATATGCGCCTTTATAATGCGGTTAACCAAAATTAATAAACAATTTGATAACGTAATCCGCCTGCAAGCATATTCTTTAAAAGAGTAAGTTATATTTTTATCTGGCATCAAAAATGCTAATATTATTAGTATTTTTGATTTGATATGGATGCAGATAGAATAACCGAAAAACTTAATATTTTGGCAGATGCCGCTAAATATGATGTATCGTGCGCAAGTAGCGGCAGTAAGCGTAAAAACGAAAATAAAGGATTAGGTAATGCCAGTAATGGTATTTGTCACTCCTATACCGAGGATGGCCGCTGCGTATCGCTATTAAAAATATTACTTACCAACCATTGTATTTTTGATTGCGCTTACTGTGTGTCGCGTAAAACAAACGATATAAAGCGCGCCGCTTTTACGGTGCAGGAAGTGGTTGACCTGACCATAAATTTTTACCGCCGTAACTATATAGAAGGGCTGTTCTTAAGTTCGGGCATATTTAAGGATGCTGATTATACGATGGAGCGGCTGGTGCGTATAGCTAAAAAATTACGTACTGAGCATAATTTTAACGGATATATACACCTTAAATCTATTCCCGGCGCCAGTGATGAGTTGATGAATGAAGCCGGCCTATATGCCGACCGGCTGAGTGTTAACCTGGAAATGCCGACCGAAGCCGGTTTAAAACTACTGGCTCCTGATAAAAATCAGCAGGATATGATCAAACCAATGGGGTATTTAAAAAATGCCATTATTAAGCATACCGAAGAAAAAAAGCTGTTTAAAAAGGCACCTATATTTGCCCCCGCCGGCCAAAGCACACAGGTAATTATTGGAGCCACGCCCGAAAATGATAGCCAGGTGCTGCAATCGGCAAATTACTTTTATAAAAACTTTAATTTAAAGCGGGTTTACTATTCGGGCTATGTGCCTGTATTGGCTGATAGCCGCTTACCTGCGCTAAATACCAGCGTGCCAATGGTGCGCGAAAATCGATTGTACCAGGCCGACTGGCTAATGCGCTTTTATGGTTTTAAGGTAAATGAGATTGTAGATAATGTACAACCACATCTCGATCTGGATATAGATCCGAAGCTGAGTTGGGCTATACGTAATATGCAGTCTTTTCCGGTTGATATCAACAAGGCCGATTTGCAAATGATACTCAGGGTGCCGGGGATAGGGTTGTTATCGGCACAAAAAATTGTAAGCGCCCGCAGGTTTAGCAGGCTAAACTGGAATCAGCTTAAAAAGATGGGGGTGGCCCTTAACCGGGCTAAATATTTTGTGGTTTGCAATAGCAGCGAATTTGAGCGCCGCGACCTTACCGGGAATAACATTAAGCAATTTATACTGGCCACATCGCAAAGCAAATACCTTAAAAACACCCCAACCCAACTTAACCTTTTTTAACCTGATGACTACCCGATTAATATATGATGGTACCTTTGAAGGCTTACTTACCGCTGTTTACGAAGTTTATGAGCGCAAGCTTGAGCATGTAATAATAGAAAAATGCGATTGGGTAAGTACAGCCTTGTTTGAAGATGTGTTACAAATAACAACCGACGAAGCGCGGGCTGCTAGAGTATTGAAAGGCTTAAGGCAAAAAATATCTGCAACGGGGGTACAGCGCCTATATGCCGCACATCTTGCCGAAATTAAGGCCGAGGAAAATAACCTGATGGGTTATATACGCTACGCATTTGACGCACCACATAATATTGAAGAAGATTATGGCAACAGGTATGTAATGCGTGTATCGGACGTGGTACGTATGGTGAGGAGGGAAAAACATAGGATGGAGGCTTTTGTACGCTTTCAAAAACTAAAGGACGAAACCTTTTATGCTACCGTACAACCCGATTTTAATGTACTGCCACTATTAATACGCCATTTTAAAAGCCGTTATGCCGACCAAAAATGGATAATTTACGATATAAAGCGTAACTACGGGTTGTTTTACGATTTGCACGACACCCAATATATCACCTTAGATTTTTCGACAATGAATAAAGCGGGCGATGTAATAGCCGCTTTTAACGAGGATGAGGGTATCTATCAGTCGTTATGGAAAAATTATTTTCAAAGTGTAAATATTCCATCGCGTAAAAACACCAGGTTACATGTGCGCCATATACCTAAAAGGTATTGGAAGCATTTAACTGAAAAAATTTGATTTTATTGAAAATCGCGCATTTATTGTAAGCCCGGATAACGCGTTTTTAGAAACGTTTGTGAATAACTATAATGTTTACAACCTGCCGCCAAAGTATTAAAGATACTATCAATCAACTCAAACAAGGTGTTGATAGTCGATAACAAAATGTTAAAAACGTGTTAATAAAAAATAAATAAAAAACTTGACACGGGTTATGTTATCTCCCTATATTGTAATCATCAAGAACGACGTACTTTGACAGCCTTACAGGATTACAGAAACTGAATCGGGTGAACCTTCGGGGGAACTAAAGATCAGGGAAGTGCCTGAGTCATTAAAGGGAATAGGATACGAAAGTAGTTTATCCCGATAAATGATTAACGAGGTATTATTAACACTGCAAAACTTTACGGAGAACGGCAGATAACAATAATGACCTTGAAGCAATCGGCGTTAGCAAACAATGGGTCATCGGCATTCGCTAAGAATAAAGATACCGGCGTTGCACGGATAACGACAGAGTCGACTTCCCCTCGGGAGGCCAACGAGATCAACATCGCAGAGATAATGGCTGCCGGCTTTCGCAGAAAGCAGGATCACAGCACATGTTGAACGGATTTGAAGGACTTACCTCCGCAAGGAGACAGACAAAATCGGTAAACGTACCAACAACCGGGCATCAGCATTCGCAGAGGGTGTGATACCAACAATGTTCGCAATAACAAAGAGGAGATCAGGTCGGTCAACTTTACACAAAACTTGGTGCTTCATAAACGGCTATGGCTGTTAATGAGGGCAGGAAAAACGGAGGTCATTTCGCAAGAAGAGGCTTCCGTTTTCCTATTTTTAGGCGGTTTGTAAAATATCGCGTTAGCACAACTCAACTTTCTAATCCATACAATATTTTTCAACCTTACTCCATCAAAATTCATTAATTTAGCCTTTAATGAATACTGAAGCCAACGGAAAGACAGACGGAAAGAAAAAAATATTTGTACTTGATACCTCGGTTATCCTCTACGATCATAACGCATTCGAAAACTTTCAGGAACACGACGTAGCCATACCCATACAGGTGCTGGAAGAGCTGGATAACATGAAAAGCGGTAATGATACACGCAATTTTGAGGCTCGCAGCTTTATAAGACTAATGGACGATATGTCGCGAAGTCGGCTTATTAACCAGTGGATACCGCTTAACGGCAAAAGCAAAGGCTGTTTTAAGGTTATAATGGATGCCAAAAACAGCAGTGCCGATGCCGAGGTGGTTTTTGGATCAGATAAAATAGACCACCGTATATTAAACGCCGCCCTGGGTGTGCAGTTTGAACACCCCGACCGTAAGGTGATATTGGTATCAAAGGATATATGTTTAAGGCTTAAAGCAAAATCGCTTAACCTGTATGCCGAA
This sequence comes from Inquilinus sp. KBS0705, assembly GCA_005938025.2. NCBI lineage: Bacteria > Pseudomonadati > Pseudomonadota > Alphaproteobacteria > Rhodospirillales > Rhodospirillaceae > Inquilinus > Inquilinus sp. KBS0705. The sequence continues at coordinate 934,146 of VCCI02000001.1, forward strand.
GATTACGAAACCGGGAAAGTAAAAAACCTGGAGGAGCTGTACAGCGGTAAAACCACCCTTAATAAAATAACCGAAAAACAATTAAGCAAGCTTAATAAAAACGATACCTTATCAATAGAAGGGTTAGACATTAAACCTACAGACGGTAACCAGTTTTATTCCTTAAACAGTAAAAACAGCTCTGCACCGGCATTTTATAATACACAAAGCGGGCAGTTAGAGAAAGTAACCGAGCAGCCTGTATTAAATATTTACCCTCGCAACTTAGAACAGGCCTTTGCCATACATGCTTTACTGCACCCGGATATTAAATTGGTGACCATACAAGGTAACGCTGGTACAGGCAAAACGTTACTGGCTTTGGCGGGTGCGCTGGAGCAGCGTAAGTTTTACCGCCAGATATTTGTTACCCGCCCAATTGTACCTTTAAGTAATAAGGATATAGGCTTTTTGCCCGGCGATGTAAAATCAAAGATAGACCCATACATGGCACCGATATGGGATAACCTTAAATTTATTAAAGACCAGTTTGCCGAAGACGAAAAAATGCAGGCCAAGTTAGACGAACTGGTGGCAAACGATAAAATCTCCATTACGCCGCTGGCCTTTATAAGGGGGCGTACCTTAAGCAAGATATTCTTTATTGTAGATGAGGCGCAGAATTTAACCCCACACGAAGTGAAGACCATTATATCGCGCGCCGGCGAAAATAGCAAGTTTGTTTTTACAGGTGATATATATCAAATTGATACCCCTTACCTTGATGCAGAAAGTAACGGCTTATCGTACCTGATCGATAAGGCTAAAGGGCATCCGCTTTACGCGCACATCACCCTGCAAAAAGGGGAGCGGAGCGAATTGGCAAATTTGGCTACAGAACGATTATAATTTACATCATGCTTAAAAAAGGCGAACACATAGAAGGCACACCACCCGAATTACAAATATTGCTTGATGGCAATGCTGAAGCGAATGATTTTTTTGAAACGCTATCAAAATCGTACAAGCAGGGATATTGCGATTGGGTAGGCTCCGCTAAGCAGGAAGATACACGTAAGGTTAGGGCCGATAAAGCACTGATAATGCTGCTTAACAAGCAAAAAATGCTTAAAACATAAGTTAGGCAGCTTTATCTTAAAAAGTGATCGGTAACCTTAGCAATATCGTTAGCGATTTTATTAATAAAGCCTAATTGTTCCTTCATTAACAGATCGTCGGCTGTTAGCGGAACACTTTGCGCCTCGGTTTTTACAGCCTCAGAATTGGTGGAAGCCGGCGTAATGACTTCGCCATTTAATTTAATATGGGTATCCTTTAATACGGCGATGCTTCGTTTTACCAATTTTAATGTATCGGCATGCGGGGTTTGCGGGCCGCTGCGTATCAATGCCGAAGCTATATTGGCGGTATATGAAGCAAGTATATGATTAAGCACAACAAACTTGTGCACATCTTTTACATTATGCTGCTTGCTCTTAGGCTCAGACGTCATACGCTCAAAGGCTGCGCTTAAGTTGGCCGAATTTACATATACATCTTTGCGGGCCAGCTTATACTCGGTGATGCTAACTTCTTTACCCGATATGCTCTTGGCTATTTTATTAAGGTAATTAATATTTGCCTTTAAAACTGTTTTAAAGCTCTCCTGCACCTGCTGAAACTCCCAGGTTGGGAATATAAGGTAGCTGGCAATAAACGCAATGCCCGACCCAATAAGTGTATCTACAACCCTCTCCTGGAAAACATTGATAGACCCCAATCCTAAAAATTTGAACAAAATAAGCACGTATGGGGTCATAAAAATAACGCTTACTACGTAGTTTAGCCTTAAAAAGCTGTAGGTGCCTATCATTAACACTACCAGTATTAAAAACTGCACTGTTTTATCGGGGATAAAAGTGAGTATCAATATACCTATGGTACCGCCTGCAATAGTACCTATAAGCCTTTGGTAGTTGCGCTGTTTTGACAAGCTAAATCCAGGCTTTAATATAACGATAATTGTAAGCAGTACCCAATAGCTATGCCCGCCCAATGATACGTATTTTGATGTGATATAACCCACCAAACATACCAACGATACCCTTAAAGCATGCTTAAAAGTACCCGAGCTAAGCGTTAAATTGTCTGTAAAAATGTGCGGAGCATAATCTTGTTGTGGTACAAATTTAGAGTACTCTACATCCGTAGGATTTTCAATTAAGCCATCTAATGCCTTAGAGTGGTAGTATTTGTAAATATTGGCTACGCTTTTAGTAAGGTCGCGCAGGTTAACCAATATCTTTTTTAATACCAGGTTGCTGGTTTCTTTATCATCAGTACCAACTGCATCAATTTTTAATTTAAGCTGCTCTAAGCGTAATTCAAGGTTGCTTAATTTTTGCGGGCGGGTGTTAGCCAAAACCGCATATCCAATATTGTCAAGGTCGTCTGCAACGTGATGTAAAAAATCTGCTATTTCTGTTAGTATGCCTGTATGTTCAAATTTTTCGCGTATGTGTACATAATCGTAGTGGGTAGCCATTATTTGTTCAAACATGTCTACCAGGTCTATAAAGGTTAGCACCAGTATGCGGCTTGGCGCGGTAGACTCTTTAGTCATCATGCGGCTTTTAAACAACATTTCACGCACAGCATCCTGGTGATTGCTTACTTGTATCTGCTGCAGCACCAGCTTACGGTAGTTTTCGTCGATATCGGTATTGGGTAAATAAAAATCGGCCTTTAACCTTAAAAAACGGGCAATATCGGCCACATTCTCTCCCAGGGTTTGCTGTGCAGCGCGATAGGGCCTTATGCCAAAAAACATCAGGCTAAATGCCATGTACCATAAACCGCCCGCCAATAAGCTTGCACCAAATAAAGGCAGTTCGGCAGGGGGTATCTCTTTATCCATCATAAATATCATCACCAGTAACGATGATGTACCAATAGATGCCGCCCTGTTGCCATAAACGGTAAGCATCGAAAAGAGAAAAGAAAATATCGTGATCTCGAGCCCTAAGGTGTACAGGTTTAAACGGGCAAGGCCGGTTATAAGGGCAACTATCAACAGCAGTAAGTTACCAATAGCCATACCGTTGCGCTTATAGCGAATAGGGCCCGGGCTATCTATAGTGCAGATACAGAGCGCACCTAAGGACAGTGTTAACCCAAGGCTAAAATGCCCAAACTGCATCAGCACCAACGATGGAAGCAAAATACCGGCAGATATGCGCAACCCATCAGAAAAATACTGACTATGAAAAAAGCTTTTTACTTCTCTTTGATGGGTGTTCATTCGGTTAAGCGATGGGCTAAAATTCAATGCTACAAATTTAAACAAATAAAAAGTGGCAGTGTTTATAATAACAATTATTGCATCAAAATGTATTTACTGTTATTAATTATATAGTTTTTACCTTATTTTAATTTTAGATAGTTAAATTCACGCCGTAATACCCTTATCATAATAGTAATTTTTTCTAACCTGTTTTATTATGCCATCTACACAAAGGCTCAGTCAAAGAGAATCAACCTTTAACCACGAAGTTGTAAAACGTTTTGAGCTATATAACAGTTTGTTTCAAACGCTGCCTTTTTACCAGGTAAAGGATACCGGCATATTATTGCCTTTTTTTAGTTCGCACTGCGATAAAGGGGCTGTAAAAAACGAATCGCCTACAAAAATACTCGAGTCGTTCTTTAAAAAGTACGTACCCGATATAGATCACCGCGAACAAATAAACCGCTTGTTCCGCTTTATTCAGTATATAGAAAGGCAGGTGGTGTTGTTTGATGCTATTGAAGACTCGTCATTTAATAAAGTAGGTAAGGTTGATGATACAGGTACCCTGCAAAGCATGGTTCAGCAAGCATCAATAAGCGAGCAGGCCCGCGCCAATATAAGCAAACAGTTAAAAGATTTTTCGTTACGGTTGGTGCTTACCGCTCACCCCACCCAATTTTACCCGGGTACGGTGTTAGGTATCATGACGGATATGATTGAGGCGCTTAAAACTAACGATATTACCACCATTGATAGTTTATTGCAACAGTTAGGCAAAACACCATTCTTTAATAAAACCTCGCCAACGCCTGTTGATGAGGCAATAAGCTTAGTTTGGTTTTTAGAGAATATATTTTACCATGCCTTATCGGGCATACAATCAAAACTGGAAGAGGAGTTTGATATGGCCGGAAACGACCAGGCTTTAGAGCTTGGCTTTTGGCCGGGTGGCGACCGCGACGGTAACCCCAATGTAACTACCGAAACTACGCGTGCGGTATCATCATTATTGCGCCAGTATATCTTTCGTTGCTATTACCGCGATTTCAGGAACCTTAAACGCCGTATCACCTTTAGGGGTTTTGCCGATAGCATAGCAACATTAGAGAAACTGCTGTACGAAAATGCCTTTAATAAACCCGAGAACCCAAAAGACCTGCAACCGGAACTATTAGCCGTGCTGCGCGAAATGCGCGAAACACTGGTTACCAGCCACGATAGCCTATTTGTGAATATAGTAGACGACCTGATACAAAAGGTACAACTGTTTGGGTCGTATTTCGCTACGCTTGATATAAGGCAAGATAGCCGCGTGTTGCGCAGCGTATTTACATATTGCACCGAAAAAGTATACACAGGCGTACCTAAAAACTACCAGGACCTGGAAGAGGACGGCAAGCTAAAGAGTCTTCCGTTTAACCAGGCCGATTTTAAATGCCCAGAAAATGCAGATGCCTTAACCCGTGATACGCTGGATACCATTAGGCTGATGAAACAAATTCAGCATAGTAATGGGGTAAAGGGATGCCAGCGTTTTATCATCAGTAATTGCCAGCAGGCATCAGATATATTACAACTGATAGCCCTGTTTTTATGGAGCGGTTGGGAAAAAGATAAGCTGAGTGTTGATTTTATGCCGCTGTTTGAAACCGTTAACGATTTAAAGCATGCCAGCGATGTGATGGAGAAGTTATACACCCATCCATTTTACAAAGCGCACCTTAAAAAGCGCGGCAACAAACAAACCATTATGCTTGGCTTTAGCGATAGTACCAAAGATGGCGGCTATTTAATGGCCAATTGGTCTATATACAATGCTAAGGTTGAATTAACCGCTATGGCCCGTAAATATGGCATAACACTTGCCTTTTTTGATGGCCGGGGCGGCCCGCCGGCACGTGGTGGTGGTAAAACACATCGTTTTTACGCATCAATGGGTAACGAGATAGCCAACGAGCATATACAGTTAACCATACAGGGGCAAACCGTAAGCTCGCAATATGGCTCGGTTGAAACCGCGAGGTTTAATACCGAACAATTGATTAACGCCGGTATCATATCTGCATTGCACCCTAACCATAACGATCTGCTGGATAGTAGGCACAAAGCCCTGATAGCCGAAATGGCCGAAGAAAGCCATAAGCTATTCCTGGCCTTGCGCGAGCACCCGTTGTTTGTGGACTATTTGGAGACATACAGCCCGCTAAAACTGCTTTCGCAAATTAACATCAGCAGCAGGCCAACCAAACGCAATGCATCGGCTAAATTAAAACTTGAGGACCTGCGCGCCATTAGTTTTGTAACATCGTGGAGCCAGTTAAAGCAAAGTATACCAGGCTTTTATGGGGTAGGTACCGCCTTAAAAAAGATGAAGGATAACGGCAGCTGGCAGGAAGTAAAAGAGCTTTACCAAAATTCGGGTTTCTTTAAAACCATGCTGGATAACTGCATGATGTCGATGTCGAAATCAGACTTTAGGGTAACTGCTTATTTAGAAAAGGACGAGAAGTTTGGCAAGTTTTGGCAAGGCCTTAAAAACGAGTTTGACCTAACCAAAGACTTATTGCTTGAACTTACCGGCACCGAGGTACTAATGGAAGAGTACCCGGTAGAGCGCCGCTCTATAGCCATACGTGAAAAAATAGTGCTGCCATTGGTAATTATACAGCATTATGCCCTGCAATGCCTTAATCATACTAATGACGAGGAACTAATTGGCATTTACAATAAACTGGTTATACGTACAGTATACGGCATAGTAAACGCCGGAAGGAATTTGGCATAATCTTGCCCCCCTTCCCGTCGGAAACGGTAGGGAGGGGGCTGTTTTATTTTTGCAATACTTTTTTAAGAGGGCTTTATCACCAAAAGTGGCTTCGCAGCGCGTATAGGCCTAATCCTTTCCACTTTTTGCTGTAAATCATTTTGCTTTTTTGTCCTCATTGGGGAATTTTTTCGTTTGTTTTTGCTACCTCAAACCAACTAATATAAAATTTTATTCCAAATAAACAAGGCATTGTTTTGAAACCAGTGCCTGGCCACTCAAATAGTAATGATGAGTGGGGGGTAACCTTAAAACAATTTTAAAGGTTTTGTCCGGTAATAAAGTTATTAGTATCACCTTATCCCTCTAAAATCATTACATTGTAAAAATATTATAAACTGTTACAGCTATTCTTTGTTGTATCATCAATTATAGGCTTAATTTTTACGATGAAAAATATAACATATATAGCTTTGGCAGCTGTGCTTTTATTTTCGGTACAGGCATGTAAAGACAGGAAAGGCAAAAACTTTAATCAGCATGCCCAGGCAGATAATAATTTGACCTTTGTTAAAACTGCTGCCGAATCTGGTAACGCCGAAGTTGAAATTTCTAAACTGGCCATTACAAACTCTAAAAACCCACAAATCGTTGATTTTGCTAAAATGATGGTGGCTGACCATACCAACGCTGCTGCCGGACTAAAAAAGGCGGCAGGCGAAGTATCAATAGGTGCTCCGGACTCTTTAGATACAACACACAAATTGCTGGTAGATAGCCTTAAAAAAATTACAGGCCCCGAGTTTGATAAGCATTATATACAAAGCATGGTAATTGACCACGAAAAAGCGGTAAAGCTTTTTACTGCGGCAAGTACTACCACCAACAAATCTTTAGCTGAGTTTGCTAAACAAACCCTGCCTACTTTGCAAGGGCACTTAAAGAGTGCAAATTCTATATGCCTGGCCTTAAAATAACTTTAATTGCTGCTGCACCGGCGGTTTAGCTTTGCCAAAAACAGTACGGCCGCCATATTTCCAGCTTTCGTTTCTTTCCTTTTCAATTACCTGGTCAAAATTGGTGTTGGGGATAAAGTCCTTTTCGGCGGCCTGGGCAATGTTAGTTAAACGTTTAATAGCCTCGGTTTTTTCGGAATTACCCAGTTTTGCTTTATGAATGGCGGTTTGCAGCGTGCTGATGGTTTCGTCGTAAACCTTAATGGGTACCGGGAAGGGGTGCCCGTCTTTACCACCATGCGCAAACGAAAACCGCGCTGGGTCTTTAAACCGTGATGGCGTACCATGTATCACCTCGCTTACCAATGCCAGCGATTGTAGGGTACGAGGCCCTAAGCCCTGCAATAATAAAAGATCTTCAAAATCCTTTGGTTGATTTTCGTGGGCCAGCCACAATACAGCGCCCAGGCGTTTTAAGTCAACATCTTTTGCCTGTACATCGTGATGGTTGGGCATAACCAGTTTGCTTATTTCTTTTAGCATTTTGTCTGGCTGCTCGGCGGCTATTCGCATCACGCCATCGCGCGATGTGTCTGCCTGCTTATCGGCCATATTTAAGATATAGCCATTATTTTGCCCGTAAATACTGGTATGCGGATCGTCAACAAACGAGCTTAACTGCTCCGAATGCCAATGGTAACGGCGTGCAGTACTGCTGCGGTCGCTCATGCCTTGCTGCACAACGGCCCATTTGCCGGTATCGCTTAAAATAAAATTGTGGGTATATAGCTGAAAACCATCTTGTATAGCCGTGTTATCTACCTTCGCGCTTAACTTACTGCATTTCACCAAATTGTCACCATTTAAGCCGGTGGCGCTGCAAACGTTCAATAATTCTTCGGGCGTGCGTTTGGATGATTTGCCTTTACCGCCGCAAATATAAATACCCAGATCGCGGCTGCGGGGGTTAACGGTTCGTTTTAAGGCTCCCATAACTGAAGTTGTGATACCCGATGAATGCCAGTCCATACCCATTACAGCGCCAAGGCTCTGAAACCAAAACGGATCGCTCAGGCGGCGTAAAACTTCTTCTTTGCCGTAATCCATCACAATATTTTCTACCACGGCCAGGCCCAGCTTACCCATACGCTCGGCAAGCCATAGGGGCACATAGCCATAATGCAGGGGCAGGTCGGCACTTCCGGAACGCTTCATGCTAACAAAATTAGCAAAAAGTATTTATAGTAAAGTAAACTATTCGCTTTTATACAAGGCCCCGGCTTTTTCTGCCGATACCTTTATCCCTTTTATCATGGCCGAGCTAAAGCCGTTATGCTCCATTTCGTTTAGGCCGGCAATGGTGCAGCCTTTTGGTGAGGTAACTTTATCAATTTCCTGCTCAGGGTGAGAGGCTAATTGCAAAAGCAGGTCGGCTGCGCCTTTAGCGGTTTGCGCGGCCATTTTAAGGGCATCATGCGCATGAAAACCTATCTCGGTACCACCCTGCGATGCAGCGCGGATAGAGCGTAAAAAGAAAGCTATACCACAAGCGCAAAGTGCCGTGGCCGATGTCATCAGTTCTTCGTTGATCTGGATGCTTACACCCACGGTATCAAATAACGATAGCACCAGGCTTACATTAGCAGCCGATGCGTTATCGGTAGCAATACAGGTCATACTTTGGCCAATGGCAATGGCGGTGTTAGGCATAGCGCGTATCACCTGTACATCTAAACCTAACTGGTTGCGTATATCCTGACAGCTAACGCCCGATACTACTGATATTAACAGGTGCTTACTTTGGTTAGCGGCAGGTTTTATTTCGTCGAGCAGTTTGTTTAATTGTTGGGGCAGTATAGCCAATACTACAATATCTGCTTTAACAACCGCCTGGGCATTGTCGGCGGTAACATTATAACCCTGTTCGGCCAATTGGGCCAGAGCGGCTACATTGCGGCGGGTAAGTGTAATTTGCTGCGGTTTAAAAATACCAGCTTTAACCAAACCCTTAGCCAAAGCTAAACCAATATTCCCGCTGCCTAAAATGGCGATATGTTGTTGTGTTTCCATTATCTATTTACTTAAACGTGTACCAAAACCCTGCTTGTTTTTTAACTGACCCAGATCGTCCGAATGTCCTATAATAACCGCTTTTACCCCGCAAGATATAGCGGTAAAGGCATTATCCATTTTAGGGAGCATGCCGCTATGTATGATCTTGTCGGTTTTAAGTTGTTCGTAACGTTCGGGGTTTATCTCTCTTATCAGCGAATCTTCGTCGTCAATATCCTGCAATACGCCTTTCTTTTCAAAGCAATACACCAGCGTGGTATCATAAGTGCCCGATAAGGCCACGGCCAAAGCCGATGCTATAGTATCGGCATTGGTGTTTAATAATTGTCCTTCGCCATCGTGTGTTAAGGCACAAAAAACAGCGGCGAAGCCAGCTTCTAACAACTTGCCGATATTAACCGCATCAACAGATCCATCGAACAGGTCGCCGGCGAAGCCGTAATCTATTGTTTTAACGGGGCGTTTTTTGGCACGGATAAAGTTACCGTCGGCACCGGTTAAACCTATGGCATTTGTACCATAGCGCTGTAGCTGTGCTACAATATTTTTGTTAATAAGCCCGCCATACACCATGGTAACAATACGCAGGGTATCAATATCGGTTATGCGGCGGCCATCAACCAGGTGGGCCTCAATACCCATACTTTCTGATACCTGGGTGGCTACTTTGCCACCGCCATGCACCAATATCTTAAAACCTTGCAGCGCGGTAAAATCCTTCAAAAAACGGTGAAGGTTTTCGGAGTTATCAATTACGTTGCCGCCAATTTTTATAATGTGTAAGGATTGCATGCCCGGATATTAGATAAGTACTATGGCAATTATAGTTATTTTTTGCCGAAAAGCTTTTTGAATAGCTTGGTTGCTTGTATGTAATAAAACTAAATATTTGATTATCAAATATTTATAATATATAACTGATAAATACATTATATAACTGTAAATTTAGTTGTAAAACTGAAAAATAAGTTATATGTTTGGTTTATGGAAGAGTTAACCAAAACAGAGGAGCGCGTAATGCAGGTTTTATGGAAGCTAAAGACCGCTTTTGTAAAAGATATCATAGAGGCCCTGCCCGACAACCCCAAGCCGCCCTACAATACCATATCATCCGTAGTGCGCTTGCTGGAAAAGAAGGGGTATGTGGCTTACAAGCCCTACGGCAAAACCTACGAGTATTTCCCGGCCATCAGCAAGGCCGAGTATCGTAAAGAGTCGTTCAAAAAAATGTTTACCGGCTACTTTGACAATTCTACCGAAAGTCTTTTATCATTTATGGTGAAAGAGCAAAAGCTGAGTGCCGATGACATGGAAAAAATTAAAGCGATGATAGATCAAAACACAAAAAAATGAAAGCATTAATTTACCTGCTGCAGGTATCGGCATGTACCGGTATCTTCTATTCGTTTTACTTCCTGCTTTTAAGGCGGCTTACGTTTTTTACGCTTAACCGCTGGTATTTACTAATAACGCTGCTGCTTAGCTTTGTTATACCCACGCTAAGCTTTACGCTAAATAAGGATATGCCATTGCCTATAATGCAGCCGGTAATGTACATACAGCAAATACAAGCGGTGCAACCTGATGCGGTTGTTTTAAAAGCCGGTATCCTTAACCGGCCGGCGTTTAACTGGATGTATGCCATAACTATACTATACACTTTTGTAGCTGTAGCATCGGTAACGCATTTGGGCTTAACGCTACTATCGTTTGCGCGCAGGCTTAACAGTAAAAAACTGATGCAGATAGGGAATGTAAAGGTGCTAAAATGCGATGCAAAACTGGGTAACAGTTCGTTTATGAACGTGATATTTATTAACGACGATGCACTGGAACCTGATGAGATAAAACAGATCATCGCCCACGAGATGCTGCATGTAAAACTGAGGCATAGCGCCGACAGGCTGATTGCCCGCCTAATACAAATTGTAATGTGGTTTAACCCCTTTGCTTACCTGTACATGCGATCGATAGAGGAAAACCACGAGTTTGAAGTAGACCGTATTGCAGCAGGTGAGGACCAAAAGGGTGTATATGCACAGCTGCTGTTTAAACTGGCCGTATCGGGCCAAAGTTATTTGTTCCACAGCTTTAGCAGGGTGCCGCTTAAAAAGCGCATCAGTATGTTATTTAACCAACCAACCTCAAATATGAAAAAGATAGTTTACCTGCTTATACTGCCTGTTGTAGTAATAAGCTGCCTGGCATTTGCCAATTTAAAAACTAAGGCATCAGACAAGACCGCAACATCAATACAAAATGACAAAGCGCAAAAAAGTCTAACAGATACGGTTTTGCGGGATACGGTAAAAACCTACCGTCAAAAAATAAAACGAACCGCCGCGCAGCAAAAAGATTATAACGATTTTAACACCTATGTTAATTCGGCTGACAGCAAGTACAAAAATGCTTTGGCAAAAAGGGTTAACCTGCAAACACTTACCTATAAAGTTGTAGGTACGGTTGATACCAATTCAAGCGTAATGCATTTATCGGGTTATAAACTAACACAGGGTGGCGATACTTTCATTTTAAAATACGTTAACGGGCAAAGTAAAACACTCAAAGGGTTATTTAAAAACGGCGACGAAATTCAGCTGAAATCAATTGGTGCCATGTGGCTAAAAGATATACCTATAATAATACAGGTGGGTAAACTTGCTTATGGCGGTAAGGTTATTTTAGAAGTTACACAAACCCCGCCAATACCCAAAGAAGCGTTTTTGTACGAAGTTAACAAGGTACGTTTTGCCGATGGTTTAGTAACCAATGTGCAAAAATATGCCAACGGTAAATGGAAAAGCGCAGTGGTACAGGTAGCTAATGGTTACCAGATCAAATTCAACATTAAGCCAACCGCACCTGCATTTACAGGGATAAAGGCGGGCGACCAAGTGCGCTTTAGATTTGTGCACGAAATAAAAACCGGGGCTAAAGAATATACCCTTAATGATTGGGTTTCTATCAGCACCGATATAAAAGATTACGGCATCAAAAACCCGGATTACTTTTACAAATTCTACGAAAAAGTTTAATAATAAGTAGTTCAGTTCAGTATAAAAGCGATGGGTGAATAACCTGTCGCTTTTTTATTTGATACATTTTTATGATGATAAGCTCATTTACGATTGGCTAAATAACATGCTTCATAATAAATACTGTCTGCACAAACACATTTTTGGTTTATCCTGTTACTTCTAATCAATTAATGGCTGTTATTATTTAATTTGCAGCAGCATATAAATATGGATAAACAACAAAAGGCAAAACCACGTGTAGTTATTATAGGCGGTGGCTTTGGCGGTGTGCAATTAGCCAAAAAGCTAAAAAATGCACCTGTAGAGGTTTTATTACTCGATAAACATAACTATCACACCTTTCAGCCATTATTATACCAGGTTGCCGTAGGCGCCATAGAGGCCGACTCGATAGGGTTTCCTATCAGGCGTATATTTAGCAGGCAAAAAAACTTCACGTTTCACCTGGCCGAAGTGCAAAGGGTAGATACCACTACCAATACGGTAATAACCAATGTAGGCAATTATGGATATGATTACCTGGTTATTGCTACGGGTGCCAACACCAATTACTTTGGCAACAAAGAGCTGGAGCATTTTACCCTGCCCATGAAAAACATAGCAGAAGCCTTAAATGTACGCAGCCTTATTATTCAAAATTTAGAAAAAGCCCTGGTAACAACAGATGAAGCCGAACGCGATGCCCTGCTTACTTTTGTGGTAGTTGGTGGCGGCCCAACAGGAGTTGAACTATCGGGCGCTATTGCTGAGCTGCGCGAGTTTATTTTATGCAAAGATTATCCCGGCTTATGTAACGAAGATATGAAGGTGTTTTTGGTAGAAGGTAAGCCCGAGCTACTGGCCGCCATGTCGCCGCAGGCATCGGCCAAAGCCAAAAAGTTTTTAACCGATATGGGCATCACCATTTTCAACAGCGTACACGTACAAAGTTACGACGGTGACCTGTTAGTTATTGACGATGGCACCGTTATAAAAACCAAAAATGTACTTTGGGCGGCAGGCGTTAGGGGCGAAGCGCCTGAGGGATTGCCAGAAGAAGTAATAGCACGCGGAGCACGCATACAAACCGACGAGATAAACCGAGTTAAAGGGTTTAGCAATGTGTTTGCCATAGGCGATGTATCGGCAGTTACCACTACCGATAACCCCCAGGGCTTCCCCGGTGTTGCGCAGGTAGCGTTGCAGCAGGGTAAGCAACTGGCAAAAAATTTAGTTTGCATTATAAATGGCAAACCAACCACGCCATTTAAATATAACGACTTAGGCACCATGGCTACCATTGGCCGTAATAAAGCCGTAGCCGATATTCATAAATTACGTTTCCAGGGATTTTTTGCATGGTTGTTGTGGATGTTTGTGCATTTGCTTTCGCTGGCGGGCTTTAGTAACAAGGCTATAGTATTTTTAAACTGGGCTTTAAACTATTTTACCCGTAATAGCGACAACCGGCTGGTGGTACATAGTTTTGATACAAAAACCATGATGATGGACCCCGTTGCCAAATAATAGGCGCTAACATTTAACAGATAATAGCTGTACAATATATATGAATATGTTCCTGATCATTGCGCTGTTAATAATGGTAAGCGCGCTTTATTCATATATAAATGCACGGTTTATAAAACTACCGGGTACCATAGGTATTGTAACGCTGGCCATTTTAGGGTCGGTGCTTACTTTAGTGATAGACAGGCTTAACCCCGGCATAGCCAACCACCTTACCGTTTTAGCCAAGCACATCAATTTTTCTACAACGGTATTAAATATTATGCTGGGCTTTTTGCTTTTTGCCAACGCCTTTAATTTAGATATACGCAAATTAAAACGGGAAATGCGCCCGGTATTAATATTAAGCACCCTGGGGGTAATTCTGTCGACTGCTGTTTTTGGGACCCTATTTTATTACATAACCGGCCTTATACATATTAAGATACCCTACATTTATTGCCTGCTTTTTGGCTCGCTGGTATCGCCAACAGACCCGGTGGCGGTTGGGGCCATCATCAAAGGATCGAGGTTGCCGGCCAATTTAGAAACCATTATATCCGGCGAATCGCTTTTTAACGATGGGGTAGGTCTGGTGCTATTCATCACTTTGCTGGAGATAACACAATCAGGCGTTAACAATATCGATTTTGGTAAGGCGGTACTGTTATTTGTACAAGAGGTATTTGGCGGCATAGCCATAGGGGCGGTTACAGGCTATTTAGCTTTTAAACTAATGAAGTCTGTATATGATTTTCAAACCATTGTATTGGTATCGCTGGCCCTGGTAATGTTTAATTCCCTGGCTGCTACTTACCTGCATCTTTCTATTCCCTTAGCGGTAGTTACCGCCGGGCTATTTGCCGGCGGGCGGTCCATCAATACCGACAATAAAGATCACTCGCATCAGGCATTAGAAAAGTTTTGGATACTGATAGACGAAATACTGAACACCGTACTATTTGTAATGATAGGCCTGCAAATGGTTAATGTGCCCTTTATAAGCAATTATTGGGTAGCAGGGGGTATAAGCATCATTATTATAATTGGCGCGCGCTGGGTAAGTATTATGTTGCCTTTAACATTCTTGCGCCGGTCGTTAAACGTAAATTACAGCAGTATAAATATTTTAACGTGGGCCGGTTTAAGAGGAGGGATATCTATAGCCCTGGCGCTATCGCTGCCGGCCTCGCCATACCGGCACTTAATTTTGTCGGCCAGTTATTTTATTGTGATATTTTCTATCATAGTGCAGGGCCTTACACTTAACAAGGTAATAAACGCGTCGTATAATATTAAGGAAGAGGAGAAATAGTCTGGGACGTCAATCCTTTTTCAGCTTTGCCATGTAAGCCGCTATTTCCTGCTCATTTTGATCGTTGGATGCTTTGAACGCCGAAATAATATTGTCTATCTCTTTCTGCGTTTTGTTTTGGCTTAATTTCTTTTTGCCTTGCAGGTCATCTACAATCAGCTCAAAGGCTACAATCCCCTTCATCAGGCCGTATTTAAAGTCGGGTGGTAAGTTATTCCACTGCTTCATGTAATCGGTTTCGTAAAAACCTATCATCTTTTCTAAAACTTCCTTTACCTCTTCATCTTTGTTAATGGGCGTTGCATTGCCATAGGCATGTACAGCTAAGTAGTTCCAGGTGGGTACGTTTAGTTCCTTTTCGTAATGTTTGGGCGAAACATAGGCATGCGGCTCGGTAAATATTACTAAAGGCCTGCAGTTAAAAATATCCTTAGCCTGGTGGTTGGCTTTGGCAAAATGCGATACCAATACAACCTTATTATCGCGCTGCTCTACTATAAAGGGTAGGTGGGTGGCGGTGGGTACATTATCAACCACGGTAACAATAGTGGCAAAGCTATACCTGCGCATAAATTCAACCGCTTCGGGGATATTATCAATAAGGTTGTATGCAGGTGTGTACATGGCTAATTAAGTATTATCCCGTTAAGCTCGTTTTGTTTCGTAATGTAATGCTATTACTCCGCAAGCAAATGTTTTAGATGCTATAAATTTCAGTTTGGTCATTTCGCGCACATCCTTAAATAAAGGTATGCCATGGCCAAGCAAAACTGGGTTTACAAATACCCAAAACTCGTCAATTAACCCCTCGCTTAGCAGTGAATGCGAAGCCCGTGGACTTCCAAATATCAAAATATTTTTCCCGTCCCGGTTTTTTATTTTATTGATGCTTTCGGCAAGTTGATTGCTAACAACGGTAGTGTTGTCCAGGCCCTCCTGGCTCATTGTTGTTGACAAAACAATTTTTGGAACTTTTTTGTACCATGCCGAATGTTCTATATCATGTTTTGATGCGTCCGGTCCGTCACCGGCGGTAGGCCAATAGCTTTGCATCATTTCGTAGGTTACCCGCCCGTAAAGTGCTGCATCGGCTTTATCTGTCATGGTGGCAACAAAGTCAAACAACTCTTCATTAACAGTTATCCAGTTCATTTCTCCGTTTGGCCCGGCTACAAAACCGTCAAGCGAAGCGTGCATGAAAAAAATTAGATTCCTCATTTTTATATAGGCTTTACAACATTTCCAATAACAATTGCTTTTTCTACAACGCTTCTAGCATTTGTTTTAACACAGCCTGGGCGGCCCATACGCGGTTACCTGCCTGGTGTATCACAACAGACTGCGCGCCGTCTAATATCTCGTCAGACAGCTCTAAATTGCGCCGTACAGGCAGGCAGTGCATTACTTTAGCATTTGGTGCTGCTTTAAGCTTATCGTTGGTAAGCATCCAGCTTTCGTTACCCGGATAAATCACGCCATAAGGCTCATAAGCCGACCAGTTTTTTACGTAAATAAAATCCGCGTCTTTAATGGCTTCATCCTGGTTGTGGGTAATGGTTGCACCATTTGTAAAATCGGCACAAAGCTCGTATCCTACCGGGTGGGCTATAGTAAAATCAACATCGGCCCTACACATCCATTCGGCAAAAGAATTTGGCACAGCCTGTGGCAGGGGCTTTATATGCGGTGCCCAGGTTAATACAACCTTTGGGCGGCTAACCGTCTTTAGTTCTTCGATAGTTACCAGGTCGGCAAGGCTTTGCAATGGGTGGCGCGTGGCCGATTCTAAGCTAACTACAGGCACTTTACAAAATTCAACAAATTTGTTAAAAATGGTTTCGCTGTAATCTTCCTTCCGGTTTTTTAAGCCGGGGAACGAACGAACTCCAATAATATCCGAATATTCGCCCATTACGCCGGCAGCTTCGCGGATGTGTTCAACCGTGGTGCCATTCATAATAACGCCGTCCTGCAATTCCAGTGCCCAGCCTTCTTTATCAATGTTTAGTACAATAACGTTCATACCCAAATTAAGCGCGGCTTTTTGGGTGCTCATGCGGGTGCGCAGGCTTGGGTTTAAAAAAACAAGACTTAATGTTTTATTCTTCCCTAATTGCTCAAAAGCGAAAGGATCTTTTTTCAATTGCAGGGCTTGGGCAACCAGTGCCGGAACATCCTTAACATCATTTACAGAAGAAAATAGTTTCATTAGTCTTGATTGTTTATTAGCCTCACCTTAAGTCCCTCTCCAATGGAGAGGGACTTAAGATGTATTTATATTTTGTAAAGAATTTGGTTCCTATATAAAGTCACACTGCTTTTAAGGGAAATTAGTGCTTGTAAAGTGTTGCGCAAAAAGCTTCTAAAAACCTATCAGCGTAAGCTTTTGTTAAATTAAGCGCAGGTAAAAGCCTAACAACATTTGGCTTGGCTTCGCCGGTAAATATGCGGTGCTTAAACAGCAGGTCTTTTTTAACGTGGGCAAGTTCGTCGGGCAAATCAATACCTATCATTAATCCCCGGCCGCGCACTTCTTTTATCTTGCTAAACTTCTTTAATTCGTTGATCAAGTATTCGCCTACTTCGGCGGCATTTTGCATCAGGTTATCCTGTTCAATTACCTCTAAAACGGCTAAGCCGGCAGCGCAGGCCAGGTGGTTGCCGCCAAAAGTTGTACCCAGCATACCATAAGCAGGTTTTATTTTTGGCGATATAATGATACCACCCACAGGGAAACCATTACCCATGCCTTTAGCCATTGAGTAAATATCGGCATCGATGCCTGCAAAATCGTGCGAGAAGAATTTACCGGTACGGCCATATCCGCATTGCACCGAATCGGCTATAAAAACGGCATTATATTCATCGCAAAGCGAGCGTATTTTTTGCAGGAACGGGGCAGGTGCCACTTGTATACCGCCAACACCCTGTATACCCTCAATAATAACCGATGATATATCGTTAGTTTTAAAGGCATCTTCCAAAGCTGCCTCATCATTCCAGGGCAGGAATATTACATTGTCAGTTTGGTTAATTGGCGCTACTATCTTAGGGTTATCGGTTACGGCAACAGCCAAAGATGTACGGCCATGAAAAGCCTTGCTAAATGCGATTACCTTTTTTTTGCCGTTATAAAACGACGCCAGTTTAAGCGCGTTCTCATTAGCCTCGGCACCGGAATTACAAAGGAATAATTGGTAATCTTCTTTGCCGGATAGTTGGCCCAGTTTTTCGGCCAGTTGTTGTTGTATGGGTATCTCTATAGAGTTAGAGTAAAAACCTATCTGGTGCAACTGGTTTTCCAGTCGCTTTATATAATGCGGGTGGGTATGCCCGATAGAAATAACGGCATGGCCGCCATACAGGTCAAGGTATTCGGTGCCTTTGTCGTCATAAACAAGGCTGCCTGCGCCTTTAACAATATTGATGGGGTTAATGGGATATACGTCGAATAAATTCATTATAAAATGGATACAAAATAAATACTTAATTAATTACTACTGCTACGGCGAGTGGCTTAAAAACCAATCGCCTTAAGTCGCAATCCTGCGCGCTCAACAAGGCCAAACAACAAGTTCATGTTTTGAACAGCCTGGCCGGAAGCGCCTTTAAGTAAATTGTCTAATATGCTGATTATAAATATTTTATTTCCGTGTTTTTTAACCTGTATAAAGCATTTATTGGTGTTAACTATCTGCTTTAGGTCTATATCCTTATTAGTTACATGCGTAAAAGGATGATTAGCGTAATACTCCTTGTATAGCTTTAGCACCTCTGATTCGTGCAGTTCGCTTTCGGTGTACATAGATGCAATAATGCCCCGGGTAAAATCGCCACGGTAAGGCACAAAGTTGATAGCCTTATCAAAACCAGCCTGCAGCTGATTTAACGACTGGTTTATTTCGTTTAAATGCTGGTGGTTAAAAGCTTTATAAACCGATAAATTATCGTTTCTCCAGGTAAAATGCGAAGTGGGCGACAAGCTTTGCCCTGCACCGGTCGAGCCTGTGGTTGCAGTTACATGCACCTCGTTGGTGAGCAAGCCTTTTGCGGCTAAAGGTAGTAACCCCAATTGCAGGGTTGTAGCAAAGCAACCCGGGTTTGCAATGTTTTGGGCTGTTTGTATAGCTTCGCGGTTCAGCTCGGGCAAACCGTATACAAACGTTTTGTTTTTGAGCTTTGCGTTTTGGCTCAGCCTAAAGTCCTGGCTCAGGTCAATTACTTTAATATTATCCGGTATGTTATTACTATCTAAAAACTTCTTAGCATCACCGTGCCCAACGCATAAAAATAGCACATCAATATTATAAGCCAGCTCCGATGCAAACTTTAGGTCAGTATCGCCAAACAGGTCGGTATGAACATCATATACAAAGTTGCCGGCGTTACTGGTGCTGTGTACAAAAGCGATATCTACATTGGGGTGGTTAAGCAGTATACGCAGCATTTCGCCACCGGTATAGCCGGCACCGCCTACAATACCTGCTTTTATATGCTTATAGGTTGATTCTGTCATTTTTTGTAGAGGGATAAGAGTATAAAATAAACTCCAGGTCGGTTTGCTCTTTGTTGCTTATAAAGTGTTTTTGGCCGGGATCGATCTGTATACCTTGCTCGGGTTTCAGGTCGCGCTCTACACCATCAATAGTTATTACGGCACGGCCCTTAAGTATGAAGAATAGTTGGGTTGCTTTTTCGTGATAGTGCAATTGCTCGGCGGTATCAGGCGGCATTAATTCTTGCTTAACAGATAGGGCATCTGTATCCACAAAATTCCAGCCGTGGCAGTCATCGCCCCATTTATAGTGGCTTAGGCATTCGCTCCGCGAAAAAACCGTAGCCCCCCCGCCCCCTAAAGGGGGAGTAGAACTGCCGGGAAGGTTATTAAGATTTTCCATTTTTTTAAGCTTATTCAGCTCCCCCTGTAGGGGGCTGGGGGGTATTTACTTTATGATATATCATTACCTGGTTGCCAAATATCTTGCTGAAGCCTTTAACATCTTCGCCGCTCCAGGCGTTGTTCATTTCGCCGTAGCTGCCAAATTTGTTCGACATCAGGTCGTGATCCGACTCGATACCTACCACCTGGAAACGATATGGGTGCAGTTGCACAAACACCTTACCGCTCACCTGTTTTTGGGTATCGGTTAAAAACGACTCAATATTACGCATAATTGGGTCATGAAACTGCCCCTCGTGCAGCCAGTTACCATAAAACGCCGAAAGCTGGTCCTTCCATGATAGCTGCCACTTGGTAAGCACGTGTTTTTCTAATGTATGGTGTGCTTTAATGATCACCATTGGTGCCGCAGCTTCAAAACCTACACGGCCTTTTATGCCGATGATGGTATCGCCTACGTGTATGTCCCTGCCTATGCCGTAGGGTTGTGCAATAGCCTGTAATGCCTGTATGGCTTTTGTTGGGTGATCGTATTTTTCGTTATCTATACCCACCAGTTCGCCTTGTTCAAAAATCAGTTCTAATGTTTTGGGTGTTGATTCGGTAACTTGTGTAGGCCAGGCTTCTTCGGGCAGGCCCAAATTTGAAGTAAGCGTTTCTTTACCACCTACAGATGTACCCCAAATGCCTTTGTTGATAGAGTACTTCGCTTTTTCGAAGTTCATTTCAACACCGTGTTTTTTAAGGTACTCAATTTCTTCTTCGCGGCTCAGTTTCAAATCGCGAATGGGGGTGATGATTTTTACCTCGGGCACCAGGATATTGAATATCATATCAAAACGCACCTGGTCGTTACCGGCGCCTGTACTGCCATGGGCAACAAATTCGGCACCAATTTCTTTAGCGTAGTTGGCAATAGCGGTTGCCTGGCTTACCCGCTCGGCACTTACCGAAAGGGGATAGGTGTTATTTTTTAATACGTTACCATATATCAAATAGCGTACGCAAGTATCATAAAAGTTGTTGGTCTCATCTACCACATGATGGCTGGTTACACCCATTTGGTAAGCGCGTTCTTCAACACCCTTTAATTCTTCATCGCTAAAACCGCCGGTATTTACTATTACCGAGTGCACCTCGTAACCCAGGTCGCGTGTTAAATAAATGCAGCAAAATGAGGTGTCTAATCCGCCGCTGTATGCCAGTACTACTTTCTTTTTCATGGTAAAAGGTGAAAGGTGAAAGGTGAAAGGTTATTTTCCATCTCTCAAAAATTTGATGAATGAGATAAGCATCGCTTTGATCTCGTTTATAGGTTTGTTAACTAAATCGTATTTGTCTTCAGAGATATATCCCAGGTCAAAGATCAAATAACATGTATATTCTACCTCCAATGCCGAACCTAAGGCATTATCAAGATAGTGGGTAAAGTCCTTATCAGTATTTTTTCCGCATCCTTCCACAATGTTCAATGGAATAGAATAAGTTGAGCGCCTAAGCTGGCTGGTTAAAGCGAATCTTTCTTCCACTGGCATTAAAGGCAATATTTCCAGATATACTTGTTTTGTAAACAAATGGGCTTTTTTCCAAATATCAAGTTTTTTATAATCTCTCATTACCTTTTTACCTTTAGCCTTTTACCTTTAACCTAACAACACGATCTTCTCCATGCGTTTTTTTATCGCATTCTCAATACGTTCCAGCAGCGTTGCCTTGTGCGTTATTTTCTTCATTTTTTCTTCGTACTGCTTTTGCACTACTTCCGGGTCAAACAACATAGCGGTGCACATGCAGTTTTTGCGGTCTTTGCTCATCAATATGTCGTAATTAACACAACTGGTGCAGCCTTTCCAAAAGTTCTCGTCCTGGGTAAGCTCCGAATAGGTTACCGGTTCGTAGCCCAATTCGGAGTTTATTTTCATTACCGCGAGGCCGGTGGTTAAACCAAATATTTTGGCTTGCGGATATTTTTTGCGCGAAAGGTCGAATATTTTTTGCTTGATGGCCTTTGCAAGCCCCGATTTGCGATATAGCGGGTTTACAATTAAACCCGAGTTGGCTACAAAATCGCCGTGACTCCAGGTCTCGATATAGCAAAACCCGGCCCAGGTGCCATCTTTATGCAGGGCTATAACCGCTTTGCCTTCCAGCATTTTATTAGCCACATACTCTGGCGAGCGTTGTGCAATACCGGTGCCGCGCGCCTTTGCACTCTCTGCCATTTCATCGCAAATCATAGGGGCAAAATCTGCATGTTGTGCAGTGGCTACCGTTATATCAAAATCTTGTATGGTCATTATAATAGAAAAAACTATAGGCTTTTAAACCTGTAATAATCAAATGGACGGTTGTGGAAGAAGTTAATAAGGCTTCTTGCAGGCAGAATTAAAATTTAATTCAAACCCGTGGGCTGTAAACCCGTCGTCGGCTGGGAGGGAAAAACAAAACGGTAGAAACTAAAGCAGCGGCAACCGGGGCAACGTTTGCCGGGGTTTCCATCCTGTTTAAGTTTTGTTTATTCATTGCAGTAAAATGCTTACTTTTTAATTTTGTGCAAATTATTGCATTAAATTTTACTTATGCAAGAAAAAACTATTATAATTTGCCCACGTAGTACAAACATTACACTTAATAAATACACTCATAACATCAATTGATTTTGCAAATAGAAACAGCACCACTGCTTTTAACGCTTAACTTAAACCCCCAGGCGCAGCTATTTTTTAATAATTTACGTAACAGGCATTTCCCGGCCGAGCGTAATTTTATTGACGCCCATTTAATGCTTTTTCATAAACTGCCGCCGGGGGAGGATAGCATATACAGTGATATCGAAAATATCACTCAGGTGGTTAGCTCCTTTGATTTACAGGTTGCAGGTATATCCGGCATTGGCAATGGGGTAGCATACAAGGTAGTTAGCCATAATTTGCAACAACTGCACAAGCAGCTTCAGCATAAGTGGGAGAAATGGCTTATACCGCAGGACAAGAATAAGCTTTGGCCGCATATCACTATACAAAACAAAGTTTCTGCAGAAAATGCTACTGAATTGCTACAACACCTGTCAAACACGTTTAAACCATTTAATATTACAGCGACAGGGTTAAGCCTTTGGGCATACATAGGCGGCCCGTGGCAATTTATAAGATCGTTTGATTTTATAGATAAGGCTTAACGCTTAGCCACAATATCGCCGATGATCATATCCGCGTGTATGCGCGAGTTTTCTATGAACCAAAGGTGTGTATCCAGTCCGCCGCAAACTACACCAGCAAGGTAAAGGCCGGGCAGGTTGGTTTCCATAGTATCAGGGTTGTACTGGGGGATAAATTTATCTTCGGACAGGATGATGCCCAGCTTTTTTAGAAATTCAAAGTTGGGTTTATAACCCGTCATGGCCATCACAAAATCGTTGGGAATGGTAATCAGGCCTTCGGGGGTTTCAATATCCACCTCGGTTTGGTATATTGCTTTTAAGCTGGAGCTGAAATAGGCTTTTATACTTCCTTCTTTTATACGGTTTATAATATCGGGGCGTACCCAATATTTTACCCGGCTGCTAATTTCGGGCCCGCGCACTACTAAGGTTACTTCGGCACCTTTACGATAGGTTTCTAATGCCACATCAATTGCAGAGTTGCTGCTGCCTACCACCACCACCTTTTGCGAAGTGTAGTAATGAGGATCCTGGTAGTAGTGTTTTACTTTTGGCAGCTCCTCGCCGGGGATGTCCAAATTAACCGCGATATCATAAAAGCCTGTAGATAGTATCACTTTTTTAGCCTGGTAAGTGACTTTTGTGGTAGTAATGCTGTAACCTCCATCAATGGGCTTTACGTTGGTAACCTCTTCAAACAAGTTAAGCGGTAGGTTATTGGATAATGCTACACGGCGATAATACTCCAGGGCATCGTTACGGGTGGGTTTGTTGTGCACGGTAACAAAGGGTACGCCGCCTATCTCCAGCTTTTCGGATGTAGAGAAGAAGGTCATGGTTGAGGGGTAATTGTACAGCGAGTTTACCAAACAGCCTTTCTCGACAATAACAAAGCTAAGCCCCGCTTTTTGAGCCGCCAGGCCGCATGCCAAACCAATGGGGCCGCCACCTATAATGAGTATATCCAGCATGATGCGAAGATAATTAGTTTGAGGTATACTTTGGGGGCGACTATGTTATTATAATGTAGAATGTGATTATATGCCCTTGAAAAAGTTGATTGCACAAAAAAGGGTAAGCTACTTTTATCGCGCCGCTCAACTCTCTACCCTTGCTGCGTTCCCACCCTGGGGGAGTTCAAGAGGAGCTGGCCGTAAAAGACTTACCCCGGCGCAAAGATAGAAAAAGGATGCGTTTTGGGTTAACAAAATGTTAAAAAAGCATAACCGGCTGATTTTGAGAAAGGTTGTTTTATATAGCACATCAAAACAAACCTATCTGGCTCTTCGTCTCATCGCTGTCTAAATATTCAAGTGGCCGGGTACCTCTGAACTGGAATTTTTTAAAAGGTTCCCACTGGGGCAGGCCGCCAAAGGTTTCGCGTTTTACAATAGTAAGCTCATTTATCAAAAAGGGTTCTACCAGCTTTTTGTGATGAAAATGCGGCCACAGCGTGTTAAAATGCGTTTCGGGAATGTTGCGCACTACGGTAATCTGGGGTACTAATGTTTTGCGGATACCCAGGGTCTTTTTTAACAGCGTAAACCAGGCATCAACAGCGGGCGTAATGCGGATGTGCGCGTAAATGGTGTACTGCGCATGCAAATGAGTGAAGTACTTAAACCCATCAATATGCAGCAAAATGGGCGGTATTATGTTGATAGCGTTCTCCATTTTAACCACCGTAGTATCAGCAAAGAAAGGCTTTTGGCGCTCGGCGTGCAGTACAGATATATGTGCAGGCGCGTCCATACTTTTAAAATTACCGATGTGTTTTACCGATGCCTTTTTGTACTTGCCTATCAGCTCCTTGATAGGTTCAGGCGGCGAGAGGAGAAAGAGATAATCGGCGTAGCTGGTCATAAAAAAGGCGATTTGTTAATCACAAAATTGCTAATAATTTTAGTATTTCAAATAAATATTTCATATTTGTTTTATGGTTCCAAAGCGGTACATCGTCCACATCGATCTGGATTCGTTTTTCGTTTCGGTTGAGCGAAAGTTCGACCCCTCGCTCATTGGCAAGGCTGTTATTATTGGCGGCTCGGCAGATAGGGGCGTGGTAGCATCCTGCAGTTACGAGGCGCGAAAGTATGGCGTGCACTCGGCTATGCCCACAAGGCAGGCACTAAAGCTTTGTCCGCATGCTATTGTGATACATGGCACCCACGGGCGTTATTCAGAGGCCTCGCGCGAGGTTACCGAGATCATCCATCGTTCGGTACCGCTATATCAGAAAACATCGGTAGACGAGTTCTATATCGACCTGTCGGGTATGGAGCGTTTTCACGACCCATACCAAATAGCCAGCAACTTAAGGCAAACGGTGATACGCGAAACCGGGCTGCCTATTTCCTTCGGCATGGCGTCCGGTAAAACTATAGCTAAAATGGCAACCAACCAGGCCAAACCAAACGGGCAGCTATATGTACAGCATGGTAAAGAAAAAGAGTTTTTAGCACCACTGCCAATTGGCAAAATACCCGGACTTGGCGAAAGTACCTGCCAAAAGCTTTATCAATACGGTATCGAAAAAATTGGCGACCTGCAAAGGGTTAACCTAAAGTTTTTAGAGGCTGTATTTGGCAAGGCAGGCACTTATATTTATAACAAGGCTAATGGCATAGACGACAGCGAGATAGTACCGCACAGCGACCGTAAATCCATCTCGACCGAGCATACCTTTCATAACGATGTAAAGGATATGCGCACGCTTGAAAATATTTTGGTGAGTATGACCGAAGAACTGGCCGGTAAATTAAGGCGCGAAAACAAGGTGGCATCGTGCCTGGCCATTAAAATACGCTATGCCAATTTTGAGACCCATACCCAGCAGCAAAAAATAGCCCTAACCGCTGCAGAGCATATATTAATACCCGGCATAAAAAACCTGCTTTACAAGGCATGGAACAAACACCGGCCCATAAGGCTGATAGGTGTAAGGCTAAGTAACCTATGCACCGGCAGCTACCAAATAAACCTGTTTGAGGATAATGAAGAGCGCATACGGCTTTACCAGGCCATGGATACCATTAACTTTCGCTTTGGCGAAAAAACAGTTTGCCGCGCCGCCGGGATGGAAATAGGGGCGAGAACGTTTAACCCGTTTTTAAAGGGGTAGAAGTATAAGGAGTGTTAATACCGAATGATGAATTTTAAATGATGAATGTAGAAGTTGCCTTCATTATTCTATATTAAGTCCCCTCAGGGTCTCTCGCAGAGGACCCTGAGAACTAATCTTGTTCGTAATGCATTTCGCCGCCTGTCAGTCGAACAAGATCTCTCGTCGCTGCGCTCGCTCGAGATGACATGCTTTTTACAGCGGCCTCTTCATTAAAATATCGGTTTGCTTATCGTTACCCAGCATAAAGCTATGGCTGCTAAACTGCTCAAAGCCATTTTTTTGGTAAAAGCGTATAGCCCCGGCGTTGTTTTCCCATACACCCAGCCATATTTGTTTTAGGCCGGCGTTAATAGCAGTTTGAATGGCAAAATTAAGCAAGTGACCCCCAATTTGTTTGCCCTGAAATTTGTTAAGCACATATATGCGCTCTACCTCCAGTGCATCGGTATCGCCAAACTCCGTTTGGGCGGCGTTGCGGTTAAGTTTCAAATAACCGGCCACCTCATTGTCGTAAAGGGCATAGTAAAAGTACGAATCGGGGTTATTTAGCTCCTGCTGTAGTTTAGGCAATGTAAAAGCCTTTGAGGCATAAGCCTCCATATCATCAGGGTTATTTAAATGCGCAAAGGCATCAAAAAACGTATCGCGGCTTAGGGTAAGCAGCTGCGGCGCATCTGCAGGGTTTATGGGTTGTATTTGTGTTAAAGCGGTCATCACTAATCAAATTGATCTTGCAGCCGCACCAGGCGGTCAATCATCAAATTTAATTTTTCTTCTTCGTTTTTAAATATCCTTGGCTTTAAATAAAACGTGGTAAACAATATCCATGCAATGGTTGAGCCATAGGTAGCAAACTTAAAGTAAACCGACGCGTTTTGCAGCACCTCGATAAAGTAGAGGGATAGGCCGCCGCTAATTAACAGGATATAGGTATAATAAAACCAGCCTATAACCTTAGTGCGGTTTTTTTGATACTCCTTAAGGCTGTCTAAATATTCGGTAGGGTTTAGGGTAGCATCGCGCTTGCTTAGTATGTGGTATTGCCTTACTATCATCAATAAATACATTAACATAGTGGCCAATACAATTAATATACCTGCCGTGGTTACCCACGAGTTAAACGCGCCAAAAAAGGTAACTATAAAGGCAAAGGCAATAGTTATGCCCATAGCAATAATGCTCCAGTACATACGGGTTGTTAAGCCGCGTATGCCTTTTTTTACTTGTTTCAGCACATCGTCTACCGAAAGCTGATCCTGTGTTGGCTGTCCCTGCCAAACCGACATTAAATGATCAAAGTCTTTCATATTGATTGTATAACTCTGTCAATTTTTGTTTAATGCGATATATCTTCACTCTCAAATTCCCCTCTGATATCCCCGAAACCTCTGCAATTTCGGGATACGGTACTTCGTCAAGCACCAATGTTATTATAATTCTTTCTGATTCTTCCAGTTTAGATATACACTTATACAACAAAGCAACCTGCTCGTTTTTTTCCGAAAATTCTTCTTTTTTATTTTCGGCAATAAGCGGTGTTAATTCGTCTTTCGCCTGGCGTTTTTCTGATCGAAGGTAGGTTAAACAGGTATTTACGGCAATGCGGTATATCCAGGTTGATATTAACGCCTGGTTACGAAATTTATGCAGATTTTGCCAAACTTTTAAAAAGGTTTCCTGTAACAGGTCGTTTGCAGCATCATCGTCGCCCGTATAGCCATAGCACAAGTGGAATATCTTTTTTGAATTGGCTTCGTAAATTTTCCTGAAAGCGTCTTCTCTTTCTGCCACTTGTTAATAGTTTTGTTTTTTTGACAAAGTAAAGCACTTAATGTTACAACAGGTAACTTTTTTTATTTAACCAGGGCAGTTTTGTATCTGCATCTTCCAGCAGGGTATTATAGTCCTGGCTGTAATCAAACTGCAAATCCTCGTGCAGTTTACCTATTGATGCGCGCACCTTCTCCACCTGGCGGGTAAATATTAGCCTGATGGGCTTATACGATGTTTGCCTAACCACATATTGCAGGTAGTTTTGGCAAAAGTTTAAAAGCAGCTCTATCTCTGCCGGTTTCGAGCCTATAAACTTGGTGTATTTGGTAAGCATCTTTAAAATTTTGCGCAGGCCCTTGGCTGTAAAATAACTTTGCGAGGGTAGCTGGCTAAACATAAAGCCGGCCTCGGCTTTTATGCTTTCAATAAAGTCCTGCTCGTTATGTGCTTCAAAAAGCAGATAGGCCAATAATTCTTTATTTTCTTTTTTATAACGTACCAGGCGCAGGCAAAGTTCGGCCAGTTGCTCCTGCGGTAAGTGCTGTAATTCCTTTTTTATTTGCTGTAATCCGTAGGTAGTAATGCTCATGGGCATGTATTAATATTTCGTTGCAACATAGTTAATTTTGTAGTTTAGCGGCATATTTTAGCAAATGCAAAAAAGCAAACTAACCCTTTACATTTTTATTGCGCTTATATTAGGTGTATTAGCCGGCTATATTTACAATGCTACGGTAATTAACAACATTAATACCAAAATTAGTGCAGCCGAGGCTAATATCAAAACTATTGATAGCCAGATAGCGGCCAGTGCCGATACCACTACGGTTACTTTTAAAATGTTAAAAACCGCCAGGGCAGGGCAGGTAAAACTGCGTAAAGATAGCGATACCCTGCGCGAGGATAAGCTGGTTGGCTTTACTGTTTTAAGCGATATATTTTTGCGGCTTATAAAAATGATAGTGGCACCACTGGTATTTACCACGCTGGTTGTAGGGGTTGCTAAAGTGGGCGACATTAAGGCCGTTGGCCGCATAGGTGGTAAAACCTTGCTTTGGTTTTTAAGCGCTACGCTTATATCGCTATTGTTAGGTATGGTACTGGTTAACTTTTTTAAACCCGGCGAAGCCATGCACCTGCCATTGCCCGATAGCCACCTGAGTACCGATATTAAAAAAACAGCACTTTCGCTGCGCGATTTTATAGGCCACGTTTTCCCTAAAAGTTTTATTGAGGCAATGGCCAATAACGAGATACTGCAAATAGTGGTGTTCTCGTTGTTTTTTGGTGTGGCAACCGCCGCCATTGGCGAAAAGGGCCAGATTATTATAAAAGCAATGGATGCCATTGCCCATGTTATTTTAAAGATAACCGGCTATGTAATGCAACTGGCTCCCTTAGCGGTATTTGGCGCT
Source organism: Inquilinus sp. KBS0705 (assembly GCA_005938025.2). Taxonomy (NCBI): domain Bacteria; kingdom Pseudomonadati; phylum Pseudomonadota; class Alphaproteobacteria; order Rhodospirillales; family Rhodospirillaceae; genus Inquilinus; species Inquilinus sp. KBS0705. The sequence continues at coordinate 963,417 of VCCI02000001.1, forward strand.
ATAACAGCAATTATTGCCAAGCAGGGTTTAGGCATACTGTCTACCTATGCTATATTTATAGGCGAATTTTACTTTTCGTTATTGATACTGTGGCTGGTAATTGTACTGGCAGGCTTTGCGGTATTAAAGGGCCGTGCCTTTAACCTGGTTAATAATATTAAGGATGCTATGCTGATAGCGTTCAGTACATCAACCAGCGAGGCAGCCTACCCAAAAGTATTGCTGGAGTTGGAGCGCTTTGGCTGCAACAATAAAATAGTAAGCTTTGTGCTGCCTTTAGGCTACTCGTTTAACCTGGATGGCTCGATGATGTACATGACCTTTGCATCGCTGTTTCTGGCACAATCATACGGTATACACCTTTCATTCGAGCAGCAGTTGTCTATGCTGCTTATTTTAATGCTTACCAGCAAAGGCATAGCGGGCGTGCCACGCGCATCATTAGTGGTAATAGCCGGTACCATATCTCTGTTTAATATCCCGGAAGCCGGTTTGGCCCTGTTAATAGGTATCGACCCCTTATTGGATATGGGCCGCTCGGCTACCAACGTTTTAGGCAATGCTATGGCAACCGCGGTGGTGAGTAAGTGGGAGGGAGAGCTGGGGGATTAATTAATTATTGAATTATTGATTTTGTGAATTATTGAATTAGTGAGTTAATGAGTTATTGAATATGAATTATGGATATATAATTATTGATTGAAAAATAATGACTGATACCGCCAAAGTAGATTTTGCAGAATCGATAAAGAAAAGGACAAAGAAATTTGTTGTAGATAATATCCGGTTTTTTAGAACGTTGCCTAAAACAGAAGAAGCTAAGATAATTGGACGGCAGTTATTACGGTCTTCCTCATCCGTAGGGTCAAATTACAGGGCAGCATGCAGGGCAAGGTCGCAAGCTGAGTTTCATTCAAAACTTTCAATTGTTGTGGAGGAGGCTGATGAATCGGTATTTTGGATGGAAGTGTTAGTTGAAGCTGATATTGTTAAAAAAACTGAGCTTGACGAGCTGATAGATGAAGCCAACCAAATATTAAAAATAACCTCCGCATCGCGCAAAACCGTAACAAAGCCCAAATAATAAAAAGCCTGTAATTCAATCACTCAATAACTCTATCATTCAATAAATCAATAGTTCTCTAATTCAATAAATCAATAATTCTCTAATTCAATAAATCAATAATTCTCTAATTCAATAAATCATTAACTCAATAAATCAATAATTCAATAATTAATAATGAGTCAGCTTCGTTCAAAAAAAATATTCCTTATCGTAAGTATTACCTTACCGTTTTTGCTTTACTGCTTTTACTACTATGGCATGATGATAAAAAACGCGCCGTATAAGTTTAACGAGCTGGAATCGATACGCTTTGAATATGGGCTTGGTGATAGCTTGTTAAATAAGTTCGATTCAAAAACGGGTAATTACCAGTTTGTAAACAGGCGCGATTCCTTAGTTAAAATGAACCTGAGATTGACTAAAGACGATATGTTGTACCTGCACCGCAAAGCCGCCGATCTGGGTTTTTGGGATTTCCCGAAGAATGAGTTGAGCGACGATACCGCTGCTAAACAAAGAACACCGCGTTATTTAATTGAGTTTAACTACAAGCGTAAAAGCAAGCGGGTAATGTTTGATGCCAACTTTAATGGCAACGAAAAGTTGGTTGATGCCAACCAGCGATTAATAAAAGAGATAGAAAGGGTTTTGGATGATGCCGAGGCCCGCACTAAAAAATAGCTGATTATAGATTGTATATTAATTTATTAATCCATATATTTGCACCTCAAAATTTAAAACAATAATTAATCAACAATGTACGCAATAGTAAGTATAGCCGGACAGCAATTTAAAGTTGCAAAAGACCAGCAGATCTTTGTACACCGTTTACAGGGAGATGAAGGCGCTAGTATTGAATTTGACCAGGTATTGTTAGCAGAGAACGAAGGTAAATTTAAATTAGGTTCTGATTTAAAAAGCGCTAAAGTATCAGCTAAGATCGTGTCTCATTTAAAAGGTGATAAAGTAATTATCTTCAAAAAGAAAAGAAGAAAAGGTTACAAAAAGAAAAACGGTCACCGTCAGCAATTTACCAAGATCGAGATCACCGGTATCACATTATAATTAAATTTTACACGGGGGTTTCGTATCCCACAAAAAGAAATTAAGAAATGGCACACAAAAAAGGGGCCGGTAGTTCAAGAAACGGCCGCGAATCACATAGCAAACGTTTAGGTATCAAAATTTTCGGTGGTCAGCCAGCTATTGCAGGTAACATCATCGTTCGTCAGCGTGGTACAAAACACAACCCGGGCCTTAACGTAGGTATCGGTAAAGATCATACCTTATTTGCATTAAAAGCAGGCAACGTAGTATTTAAAAAGAAAGCAGACAACCGTTCATACGTATCTGTTATCCCTTTTGAAACTGCACCAGTTGCTGAAGACATTGCACCTGTTGTTGAAGCTAAGGCTGAACCAAAAGCAAAAAAAGTTGCAGCACCGGTTGCTGAAGCAGCACCGGTTGCAGAAATAGCTACTGAAGAAGAAGCAGCTCCAAAAGCAAAAAAGGCAGCAGCACCTAAAGTGAAAAAAGAATCAGCTGAATAATTTTTAGCAGAAACTCACAGTATTGAAAAGCCCCGGTCAATTTTTTGACCGGGGCTTTTTTATTACAAAATACTTGTTTTACTGCCCGACTATTTTATATTAGTAAACAACACCTAACGAATTAAAACGAAAAAAAACGAAAATTCTCCGCATGGTAACGAAAAAAATGGAATGCTTTAAGTAAAGGTATGGAATAGAAAAAGCGGCTGCCTGTAAAGACAGCCGCTTTTTTGTTATTCGAAGGTTACTCTTTTTATGTAGTAAGCATCGTTATCAATAACAGGGGTGGTTTTGCTGCTAATGGTAGTAGGTTGCGCCGTTAAAATAATCCGTTGCGTACCTGCATCGGTAGTAATATCTACAGGTAGGGGCATATCAATATTGGTCAGTTTTACTATATACTTGTCGGGTGCGGTTTGGTGCACATTAACATCCAGCTTATTTGTGGTACGTAAGTATAAGTCAAACAACGGTTTAAGGGATTTTCCGTAAGCCTTGCTAAAGTACTGCTCAACATCGTCGGTTACGTTTTGGTGGTCGTAGGTAAAACGCGGGTCGGTAGCAAAACCTTTAATGGTAGCAAAAAACAAGGTATCGCCCATAATGTAATTAAGGGTGTGCATAAAGTAGCCTCCTTTGCCATAAATGTCGCCATTATAAGCGGATGCTTCGTCCATATCCTTACCCATTACAATAGGTATTTTGTTACCAAACCTATACGCAGATTGCTTAAAACGCTTATTATAAGCGTCTTTTCCTTCCAGTTCTAACACAGGCAAAGCATCGGCATAAGTGTCAATACCCTCGTGTATCCAGTAGTCGGCCCAGTCGCGGGCGGTGATTTTGTTACCCCACCATTCATGGCCAAACTCGTGGTACATCAGCCAGTCAAAATCCTGCCCGCCAACCTTGGTATAGCGGAATTTGTTACCATAAGCGTTTAAGGTTTGGTGTTCCATACCTAAATGCGGGGTTTCTACAATACCCACTTTCTCCTTAGCCCATGGGTATTCGCCAAAGTACTTTTCCTTTTGCTGAGAAGCCTTTATAAGCATTTCAACCAAATGAGGGCCCTTATCGGCATGTTCCTTTAAAACATAGAACTCTACAGGTACTATATTACCGGCTACCGACTTGTAACTGCCTTTTACTACTGTATAATCGCCTACATTGAACAGTATGCTGTAATTGTTGATACTATACTTGGTTTGCCAGTGATACGTAGCTGTAGTGCCTTTTTTAGTTACGCCTTTTAATACACCGGGCCCTGCAACCACAAGGTTTTTAGGGACGGTAATAAACAGGTCCGCGCCTTCGTTTGGCTCGTCAGAAGGGTGGTCTTTTGAGGGGAAATAGATCTTTCCGCCGGTTTGTTCGGCTGTTATAGCTAACCATGGGTGGCCGGTCGAATCTTGTGTCCAGGTAAATCCATCATCCCAAGGTGGTCTTTTAGCTATACGTGGCTTGCCGCCATAAAATACGGTAATGCTGGCTTTGCCGGCAGGTATTTCTTTAGCCAGGCTGATGTTTATCAGGCCGTTTTTATGGTTGAACGACTCTTTTTTCCCGTTAACCAATACCGAGCTTACGTGCAGCGAATCAAGCAGATCGAGTAATAGTACTTTGGTTGGCTGGGCCATTATCACATCAATAATAGTAGAGCCGCCAATAGATTTTTGAGCGAAATCGACGTTTAGGTTAAGGGTGTAATGCCTTACATCCATAATAGCCTGTTCGGGCTTTAATTTACCACCCGATGTTTGGGCACCGGCCTGAAATGTTAATGCAGCAAGGCACAACAACAGACCACCTTTTTGTAAAAGTTTTTTCATTATAATAAGGGAATGATTATCTCTAAAGATAGAAAATGTATGCGTAATGCCTATAGCTTATCTATGTAACATTTATACGTGGCAATGCATACATATAGCCTTAGTATTCCCTAACCAATAACCCATCGGCAAAATCGCGTAGGTATTGTTTGCTTTCTTCAGGCAGGTTTATTTGGTCTAACGCCGCAAATGCTTTCTCGGCATAGGCCTGCATCTCGCTTTCGGCAAATTGCCTAACGTTTGCCTTGTTGTAAAGTGCTGTTACCGCCGCAACTTTTTCTGCCGCGTCAAATTTGGGAAATGTTAACCAGCGGGCCAACTCTTCAGCATCAGCGCCTTTAACCAGTTCTAATGCTTTTATTAAAAGGTAAGTTTTTTTGTTGGAAATAATATCCCCGCCAACTTGTTTGCCAAACTTTTCGGGGTTGCCGTATACGTCCAGTATATCATCCTGTAGCTGAAAAGCGATACCCACATTTTCGCCAAATTCGCATAGCAGGTCGGCATCCTTTATATCGGCATTGCCTATAAGCGCGCCAATTTTTAAAGCACCGCCCAATACAACGGCGGTTTTAAGGCGTATCATATTAATATACTCAGGTATGGTAACATCATTGCTGGTTTCAAAGGTCATATCCAGCTGCTGGCCTTCGCATACACCCACAGCGGTGGCGTTAAAAATGTCAAGTACCTGCCGTAAAATATTATCGCGAACCTGCATCATTAACTTGTAACCCTCTATCAGCATCACATCACCAGATAGGATAGCCACGTTATTATCCCATTTTTCGTGTACGGTAACCTTACCACGACGGATGGGCGCTTTATCCATTATATCATCGTGCATCAGCGTAAAATTATGGAACACCTCTATAGCCAGTGCAGGGGGCAGGGCAGCTTCAACATCGCCGTTAAACAGGTCGCAGGCCATTAACAGTAATGCCGGGCGCATGCGTTTACCGCCAAGTGCCAGTATGTAACTTATCGGTTCGTATAACTCTGCCGGATACTCGGGGAACTGTAATTTGGATACGGATGTTGCAATCAGCGATTGCAGGTCTTCAAGTTTTCTCATGTAATTAATCCTGCACTAACGAAAAGTCTATCTGTTTTTTGGTCAGATCAACGTTTTTCACTCTTATACGCACCTCATCGCCCAGTTGGTAAACCTTCTTTTTACGCTGGCCGATAATAGCATAATTCTTTTCGTCTAAAGTATAAAAATCATCGCTTATATCACGCAAGCGTATCATGCCCTCGCATTTATTTTCAATGATCTCTACGTACATACCCCATTCTGTTACACCTGATATGATTCCGGTAAATATGTTACCTACCTGGTCTTTAAGGTATTCGGCTTGTTTGTATTTAACTGACGAACGTTCTGCATCGGCTGCTTTTTTTTCCATTTGTGAGCTATGCTTACATAATTCCTCATAATGGTCTGCATTAGCGCTTTGTCCGCCGTTTAAATAGTGCATCAGTAATCTATGCACCATCACATCCGGATAACGCCTTATAGGAGATGTAAAGTGGGTGTAATGGTCAAAGGCCAAGCCATAATGGCTCGAACTTTTAGTGGTGTATATCGCTTTAGCCATCGATCGTATAGCTAAATGGGTAAGTACATTCTGTTCTTTTTTACCTTCTACATCTTCCATCAGGTAATTAAGCGATCTGGCTATCTCCTTATCGTTTTTTGTATTTATCTTATAACCAAACCTCGCAGCAAATTGTGCAAAATTGGCTAATGCATCCGGTTTTGGGGTATCGTGCACGCGGTAAACAAAGGTATATTTATGCTTGCCTTTGCCCATTTTGCTTACATACTCGGCCACTTTACGATTTGCCAGCAACATAAAATCTTCAATTAATTTATGCGCGTCCTTACGCTCTTTAACATAAACACCTATTGGTTTGCCGGTATCATCCAGCTTAAATTTCACCTCGGTGGTTTCAAAGCTGATGGCACCCGCCTTAAACTTACGATCGCGCAGTTTATAAGCTAATGCGTTCAGTTTTAGTATCTCGTTTGTGTAATCGCCGTTTTCTGTCACTATAACATCCTGCACTTCTTCATATGTAAAGCGCCTATCCGAGTGAATAACCGTTTTACCAAACCATTGATCGATAATGTTGGCATCTTCGTCCATTTCAAATACCGCAGCAAAGCATAGTTTATCTTCTTTTGGGCGAAGCGAGCATAAGCCGTTTGATAACCTTTCGGGTAGCATGGGTATTACCCTGTCGACCAGGTAAACAGATGTGCCACGTTCGTAAGCCTCTTTGTCTAAAGCAGAATCCGGAATGATGTAGTGCGATACATCGGCTATGTGTACACCAACCTCGTAATTGCCATTATCCAGCTTTTTAAATGATAGTGCATCATCAAAATCCTTGGCATCAAAGGGGTCAATAGTAAAAGTTAAGGTATCCCTAAAATCGCGGCGTTTGGCAATTTCTTCCTGGGTGATATCGGCGGGAATTTCTTCCGCATCCTGCTCGACTTCTTTTGGGAAGGATAGGGGGAAACCATACTCGGCCAGTATTGCGTTCATTTCGGTATCATTCTCGCCTTGCTCGCCCAGCACGTGTTTAATACGCCCTATGGGGTTTTTAGCCCCGGCTGGCCAGTCGGTTATTTCCGATACCGCTTTTATCCCGTTTTTAGCACCGTTAAGGTCGCTTATAGGGATAAAGATATCGTGCATCATCTTACGGTCGTCGGGGATGAAGAATGCAAAACGTTCAGATAGCTTCACTATACCCGTAAACTCCATTTTAGCACGCTGTAATATCTCTATTACTTCGCCTTCCTGGCGTTTACCTTTGCTTTTAGCGTATACATACACCTTTACGCGGTCGCCGTTTAGCGCATTACGTAGTTTACGCGGAGCAACAAAAATATCGGTTTCACTTGGGTCGTCCGTTACAATAAATGCCGATCCGTCGTTGGTTAGGTCAACCTTGCCTTCAACAAAGGTTTTTAGTTCAAGTAATTGAAACTTACCGGGTGTTATCTCTTTTAATACACCTTTAAAGGCTTCATCTTTTAAAATATCCAATATTACGCCCCGCGCATCGGGGTCGCGTACGTTTAATTTGGCCGAAACTTGTTTATGATTTAATGGCGTATTGCCGTTTTGTTCAAATATATCGAGCACCATTTGCGTTAGCACCTGGTTAATAGAAGAATTATGTTTGTGTTTTTTAGACATGTATAAATGTTTGTTTGCTAAGGTACGTAAAGTAGCTGCACAATTAAACTAACGTTTGTTAAGCAAAAGTAGTTTTATGCAGTTTGATGAGTGGTAAATTATTTTACTTTTACAAGCATGAAAACCTTAGGCCTTTTAGGTGGTACCAGTTGGGTATCAACTTTGGATTATTATCGCTTTATTAACCAGGGCATTAATGATAAACTGGGAGGTGTAAACGCTGCACGCCTGATACTACACTCGTTTAATTACGATGATATTAACCAAAACCACGCAACTGATAATTGGGCAAAAACAACTCAAATGATGGTTGATGCAGGTATAAACCTGCGAAACAGCGGTGCTGAATGTATTTTGCTTTGCGCCAACACACTACATCTAATTGCTGACGAGGTTGAACAAAAAGTAGGCTTGCCTTTAATAAACATCGCCGCCGAAACTGCTAAAGTGATCAATTCGCAAGGCCTTAAAAAAGTAGGACTATTAGGTACCCGCTTTACCATGGAACGCGATTTTTTTATAAATAAACTAAACGCCGCAGGTATACAAGCCATAACACCCGATAAAAACGACCGGGATTTTATTCATCAAACCCTTGTTGAGGAGTTGGGTAAAGGCATTATAAAACCCGAGACCAAACAACGCTATTTGCAAATAATTGACGTGTTGAAGCAGCAAGGAGCCGAAGGAATTATATTAGGCTGCACCGAAATTCCCTTACTTATAAAGCCTGATGACACTGATATTGTGCAATTTGATACTACAAGGATACATTCGGATGCCGCTATAACATTTGCGCTTTCGTAAATTCATATTATTTAACCCCCTAAATAAATTTAAGAGCAATGGAAGCAAAAAATGATAAGAAAACCATACGTGCATGGGCTATGTTCGATTGGGCCAACTCATCATATAACCTGGTGATAACCACTACTGTTTTTCCGGCGTATTATGTAGCCATTACAAAGAACCCGGCTAATGGTAACAGGGTCGATTTTTTTGGGCATAGTTTTATAAATACAGCCCTATCTGATTATGCTTTGGCCACGGCTTATTTATTAATGGTCTTGCTGTTACCTATATTGTCATCAATTGCCGATTATAGGGGTAATAAGAAAGTGTTTATGCAGTTTTTTACCATATTGGGTTCAATTGCTTGTGCCTGTCTTTTCTTTTTTGATGCTAAGCATTTAGAAACAGGTATTATTTGTTTTGCATTGGCGGCTATTGGTTATAGCGGTGGCTTTGTGTTTTATAACTCCTACCTGCCTGAAATTGCCACGCTTGATATGCAGGATAGTGTAAGCGCCAAAGGCTTTACTTATGGCTATATTGGCAGCGTGCTGTTGCAGCTTATATGCTTTGTGTTTATTTTAAAACCCGAGGTATTTCATTTAACAACTGCATCAGCATCACAGTTATCATTTTTATTGGTAGGCCTATGGTGGATAGGCTTTGCTATGATACCTTTTACTGTATTACCCAAGGGAAGCCCTAATGCGCAAACCCATCATCATAATATTATAAAAGGTGGATTTATTGAATTAGGCAAAGTATGGGTAAAAGTAAAGTCAATGCCATTGCTTCGAAAATTTTTGCCGTCGTTTTTCTTTTACTCGATGGGGGTACAAACCATTATGCTGGTAGCTACCAGTTTTGCCGCAAAAGAATTAGGTATGCCAACCGAATCGTTAATAAAAATTATCCTTATCATTCAAATTGTGGCCATTGGCGGGGCTACCTTAATGTCTAACCTATCAGACAAATATGGCAATGTTAAGGTATTGATATTTACTGTTTTTATTTGGATAGGGGTTTGTATCGCTGCATACTTCACGCGCACATCTACTCAATTTTACATATTGGCAATAGTAGTAGGCTTAGTAATGGGAGGGATACAGTCACTATCAAGGTCTACCTATTCAAAATTTTTACCGCAAAACATACCAGACACCGCCTCGTTCTTTAGTTTTTATGATGTTACCGAAAAATTGGCCATTGTTGGTGGTTTGTTCTCGTTTGGGTTTATTGAAGAGATAACCGGCAACATGCGAAATTCCACATTGGTTTTAGCGCTGTTTTTTGTTTTGGGCCTGATATTATTATTCTCTTTACTCAGAACAGAAAAAAAGTTGGGAAAAAATATTGAATTTAGCGCCGTATAATATTTGTGCTGATGACTATCGAGTTATTTATCCCTTGTTTTATAGATCAATTGTTTCCGGATACGGCTTTTAATACTGTAAAAGTGCTGGAAAAAGCTGGCTGCGTGGTTAATTATAACCCCGAACAAACTTGCTGCGGCCAACCGGCCTTTAACGCAGGTTTTTGGGATGATGCAAAGGCTGTGGGCAGTAAATTCCTGAATGATTTTCATGAGGACAGCGTTATTGTATCGCCGTCGGCATCGTGTACGGGTATGGTGCGTAATTACTATAACGACCTGTTTACCAATACCACATCGCATAACAAGTGCCGCAACATTCAAAGCAATATTTACGAACTAAGCGACTTTTTAGTAAACATACTACAGGTTGATTACTTTGGTGCCGAATTAGAAGGTAAAGCTGTTTATCATGATAGTTGCGCAGGTTTGCGTGAGTGTAAGATAAAGGAGGAACCCCGCCAACTGCTTTCTAAAGTACTGGGGTTAGAATTGGTGCATTTAAAGGATGGTGATACCTGTTGCGGGTTTGGCGGCACCTTTGCCGTTAAATTCGATGGCATATCCACCGCTATGGCACAGCAAAAAGTAGATAACGCGCTTGCCGCCGGTGCCGAGTATATCATATCAACAGATGCATCGTGCTTGTTGCATTTACAGGGTTATATCGATAAAAACAACCTGCCCATTAAAACCATGCATATAGCCGATGTACTGGCCCACGGCTGGGGGAATGTGTAAGACCTTTAAATTTTACAAGTCATAAGCCACACCTTTTTCGGGTATGGTCACTTTGTAGCTATCCTGTTGCAATGCATCGGCCATAGCCTGCATGCTGGTAGCCTCTCCATGCACCAAATAAACGTTTTTAAGGGTGTTTTTATCCTGTACCTTAATGTTGTTCAGCAGGTCCTCGTGGTCGCCGTGTGCGCTTAAAACATCTGTTTGTTTAATGGTGGCATATACGGCCAGTTCGCGGTCTTTGATATGCACAATGGGGTCGCCACGTAACAGGCGGTAACCAAGCGTACCTTTAGCGCAATAACCTATAAAAAGGATGGTACAGTAGTAATTTTGAATGTTGTAAAACAGGTGGTCCTGTATACGGCCGCCCTCCAGCATCCCTGCCGAAGATATAATAATGCAGGGCTCGTAATAGTTTGATACCTGGCGGCTGTCTTTTAAGTTTTCTATATAAGTAAGGTTGTCAAAGTCAAACTCGTCGCCCTGCTTGTTGTAAAACTCCTGCGCCTCGGGGTTAACCAGGTGGTGATGCTTGCGGTATAAGCCAGTTGCTATATTAGCCATAGGGCTATCAACAAATACGGCCACTTTAGGTAGTAAGCCGCTGCTGAATATCTTATTTAAAGCAAACACTAAGGACTGCGTACGGCCGATGCTGAAGGCAGGGATAATTAAACGGCCCTGCTCCATAATACAAACCTTCTCAATAATCTCTACCAAAGTATCCTGAACGGTTTTGTCTTTGGTATGCATACGCCCGCCATAGGTAGATTCAGACACGATATAATCAACCTGCGGGAGTGGTTCAGGGTCATTTAGTACCGGGTAATTTTTACGGCCCAGGTCGCCGGTAAAAGCAATTGATTTTTCTACACCGTCTTCCGTTACTTTTAATACTGCTGCTGCGGCGCCAAGCAGGTGGCCCGCCGGTACAAAAGTAAGTTCGATATCACCAGTAATACGGAAAGGTTTGTTATACCCTATAGTAACAAAGCGCTCCACAGTATCCATAACATGTTTTTGCAGGTATAGCGGCTGCGGGCCACCACTGCTGTGTTTATGTTTACGGCGGTTTCTGCCGCCTTTATTGGCTTTTTGCAGGAATATGTTTACCGAATCCATCAGCAACAATTCCGTAAGGTCGGCAGTAGGCGGGGTACATAGTATCTGGCCGTTAAAGCCCATTCGTACCAATGTTGGCAAATTGCCTGAATGATCGATATGCGCGTGGGTTAATATGACCACATCGATCTCTTCCGGGCGGAACCCAAAATCTTCGTTTACCTGTATATTATGATCTTTCTCGTAATCAAGGCCGCAATCTACCAGTATTTTATATTGGCCAACTTGCAATAAATGCATGCTGCCGGTTACCTGGCGTGCTGCCCCGTGTATAGTTAGTTTCATGTAGTATTTTTAAAAAATGTCATGCTGAACTTGTTTCAGCAACTCTGTTGCAAGGCAATTTGCAACCTGCGCGTGAGATGCTGAAATAAATTTGGCATGGCGGCTTACTTAACTCTGCGCTGTCTCAAATTGCAGTTGGCTTAAATAGCGATACAAGCCCTGCTCGTTTGCAATTAACTCCTGGTGGCTGCCGGTTTCAATAATTTTACCTTGTTTCAGTACAATTATCTTATCAGCCTCGCGTATGGTGGATAAACGGTGTGCGATAATGATGGATGTACGCCCTTTCATTAACACCTCTAAAGCCTCTTGCACCAAACGTTCAGATTCTGAATCTAATGATGATGTAGCCTCATCCAAAATCAATATAGCAGGGTTTTTAAGTAAAGCCCTTGCAATGGCAATACGCTGGCGCTGCCCACCGCTTAGTTTTACGCCACGTTCGCCAACAATGGTATCGTAACCTTCGGGAAAACCTATAATAAATTGGTCGGCATTGGCGCGTTTGGCTGCCTGTATAATTTCTTCTTTGGTAGCGCTCAGCTTACCGTAGGCAATATTCTCCTGTATGGTACCGCCAAAAAGCAATACATCCTGCGGTACTATAGCCACTTGGTTGCGTATATCCGTAAGGGCAAATTCGCTTGCATCGCGACCGTCGAATTTAATGCTCCCGCTTTGCGGATAGTAAAACTGCAATATTAACGATGCCATGGTTGATTTACCCGACCCGCTTGGCCCCACAATAGCCACCCGTTGCCCGGCGTCGGCACTAAAGGAAATATCCTTTAGCACGGTGATCTCATCGCGCGATGGGTAGGCAAACACAACATTGTTAAATGATAGGTTACCTGCTATTTTTTGTTTTATACTGTTATCGCTATTATTAATAGATATGTCTTCGCCGTGTTCATCCAGTATCTCTAAAACGCGCTCGGTAGCGCCAACTGCCTTTTGGATATTGGCATACAGGTCGGGAAAGCTGCCCATAGCCGCGCCCACAAATATGGTGTACATAATAAAGCTGGTCAGGTCGCCAACATTCATTTCGTGGTGACTTACCATTACCGAGCCATACCATATTACGCCCACAAAAGCACCGAATAGACAAAAAACAATGAATGATGCAAATATGCCGCGGAATTTAGCACCACGCACCGCTATTTTAACAACTTCCTGCAAATTGCCATTATAACGGCCTGCTTCAAAAGCTTCGTTTACAAAGGCTTTTACGTTGGCAATACCTTGTAAGGTCTCTTCAACAATGGTGTTTGATTCGGCCAGTTTATCTTGTGCCTGCTTAGATAGCTTGCGTATAAAGCGACCGAATATTACGGCAAAGGCAACCATAAATGGTAAAATAGCCAGCACGGTTAAAGTTAATTTTACAGATACTATTGCCAGTAATATTACGCCACCAACCATAATGATCACCTGCCTTATCAACTCGGCAAAGGTGGTGGTTAATGTATCTTGTATTTGCGACAGATCTGCTGTGATACGGCTGTTTAGTTCACCAACCCGGCGGTTGGCGAAGAAATTCATAGGTAGCGTTATTAGCTTAAAATAGGTATCCCTGCGGATGTCAGCCAACGATTTTTCGGCCACCTGTACAAACCAAACCACCCTAAAAAATGATACAAATGCTTGTGCGAAAAGCAAGGCAAAGCCGCCAAGGCCAATAGCTGTGATACTGAGTGGTAAAAATTTAAACTTATGTGTGCCTTGCGCAGCATCTATCAAAGCCCCTAATATGGCAGGGAAGGAGAGGCCCACTAAGCTGGATATAAATAAAAAAAACATACCTGCTATAAACTTTGCCCGGTATGGTTTTATATAGCTAAGCAGTTTGCCTACATTTTTAAGACTTTGCCTGTTTATTTTTGCTTTTGGTAATTCCGCTTCTGCCTTCGCGCCACTATTCAATCGTCCTCGTGCCATTTATATTTGTAGCTGTGTAATTATTAGAGGGTAAAAATAACGCTTTAGTTGTTGTTTGGGTGGATATGTAATAAAAAATTGACTTTGGTGTGAGTCATCGTCAATAAAGCCTATTCAAAATCAATAATAACGCTATCGCCTAAATTAAGCCCAAGCAGGCCGCTGGCGTTGCCTTTGTTAATGGCTATTTCCAGGTGGTCGCTTATGCCAAACAGGCATAGCTTTTCGCCTTCGGGCACCTCGTTATAATGCCAGCTTAGGTGGGTAATAGTTTCGTTGCGCTTAAAGTACAGCACAAAGCGGCGGCCCTGTTGCACGCGATTAAAAAACTCCTTGGTTATATTGGTTATCACGTTCTGGAACGAGTCGATATAGATCACCGCGCCCTTTATCAAATTCTTCTCAATAACCGGCTGCAGGTTCATCTTATTTTCAACATCGCTTACCGGCAGGCCTATTTGGCTTAAAGCCCCGCCCTGTGCCAAATGGCAGGCAGCCTTTACAAAAATATCTGCCAGCGGGAAGTGCAAAAACTTCAGATCCTGCATAATATTTATTTCCACAATCTCATCCGGCGCGCCATCAAACATCAGCGAAAATATGCCATTATCGGCACCTACAAAGTAGTGGTTTTTATATTTGATGGCCAGGTAACGGGTGTAGGTATTGTACACAGTATCAATGCCTATAAGGTGCACTGTACCATCCGGAAAGTAGTAAAAACTATTCTTTAAAATAAAGGCCGCTTGCTGCACATTAAAGGCGGCCACATTGTTAGTAATATCAACAATATTTACTGTGGGGAGCAATTTATAAATACTACCTTTAAGGGCAGCCTGATAAATATCTTTATCGCCCAGGTCAGTAGTTAAAGTTATAATTGCCATTTATTTTATAAATATTTATTGCTAATCTTGTAAAGCATTTAAAGGTGCAAATATTCAATTTTTAATTCATAAAAATTCGCAACTGAAAAAAATCAATTCCTATTGAACGAGCTAAAGTTATCTCTGGAACAAATTAACCCCGCAGTATTATGGGGACCGAATAATGATCATTTCGAGGTCATCAAAAAGCACTATCCTAAGCTTAAATTGGTTGCACGCGGCAGCGAAATTAAGGTTTTGGGCGACGAGCACGAACTATCTGTTTTCCAGGAAAAATTTGACCACCTGTTGCAGCATGTCGAGAAGTATTCGAGCCTGAATGTTAATGATGTTGAGCGCATATTAGGCGCGAAGCCAAGTGCACCCGCAGCCAACGGAGAACCCGCTGCACCTGATAAGTTTGCCAATGGCGAAGTTTTGGTTTTTGGCCCTAACGGCATAATGGTAAGGGCGCGCACGCCAAACCAGCACCGTATGGTAGATAGCCTTTCCAAAAACGATATTTTGTTTGCCATAGGCCCTGCAGGTACGGGTAAAACTTACACCGCAGTGGCACTTGCAGTAAGGGCTTTAAAAAATAAAGAAATTAAACGCATCATACTTACCCGCCCGGCTGTGGAAGCAGGGGAGAACCTTGGTTTTTTACCTGGTGACCTAAAAGAAAAGATCGATCCGTATCTGCGCCCTTTATATGACGCGCTTGATGACATGATACCTGCCGAAAAGCTAAAACTTTACCTGGAAAACCGCACCATCGAAATTGCCCCATTGGCATTTATGCGCGGCCGTACGCTTGATAATTGCTTTGTGATATTAGATGAGGCGCAAAACGCTACAGATATGCAGTTAAAGATGTTTTTAACGCGTATGGGCCCATCGGCCAAGTTTATTGTAACAGGCGATGTAACCCAGATAGATCTGCCTAAAAAGCAACAATCGGGCTTATACACTGCCCTGCGCATATTAACAGATATAAAAGGTATTGATATAGTTTACCTGAGTGGCGAAGATGTTGTGCGCCACAAACTGGTAAAACGCATTTTGGAAGCTTACGGAGATATTCAGTAGTGCAAAGTCTGAAGTCTTAAGTCCTGAGCCAGTTTAAGTTTAGGACTTAAGACTTTATACTTTCGACTTAAGACTTAACAAATGGACGCTATAAAAGAAACACATTTTAATTTTAAAGGACAAACAAACTATTATAAGGGTAAAGTACGCGATGTGTACACCATAGCCGATAAATACCTGGCCATGGTGGTTACCGATCGTATATCGGCATTTGACGTGGTTTTACCGGAACCCATCCCTTACAAAGGGCAAGTATTAAATCAAATAGCCGCTAAATTTTTACAGGCAACTGCCGATATTGTACCTAACTGGGTGCTTAGCGTACCCGACCCAAGCGTTACCATTGGCCGCATTTGCGAACCTTTTAAAGTAGAAATGGTTATTCGTGGTTATTTAGCCGGCCATGCCGCCCGCGAATATGCTTTAGGAAAGCGCCAGGTTTGCGGCGTAACGTTGCCTGAAGGCCTAAAGGAGAATGATATTTTACCTGAACCAATCATTACACCAACCACAAAAGCTTCGGTAGGGCACGACGAGGATATATCCCGGGCGGAAATATTGAAGCAAGGTATAGTGACTGAAGCAGACTATATACAACTGGAGCAATATACACGTGCCTTGTTTAAACGCGGTACCGAAATTGCTGCCAAACAGGGTTTAATTTTAGTTGATACTAAATACGAGTTTGGTAAGGTTGGCGATACCATTTACCTGATAGACGAGATACATACGCCAGACTCGTCACGATATTTTTACAGCGAAGGTTATGCCGAGCGCCAGGCAAGCGGCGAAGCGCAAAAACAGCTATCGAAAGAGTTTGTGCGCAAATGGCTGATAGAAAATGGTTTTCAGGGTAAAGATGGGCAAACCGTGCCCGTAATGAGCCCCGGAATTGTTAGGTCGATATCCGAGCGGTACATCGAACTTTATGAGCAAATCACCGGCGAAAAGTTTGTAAAACCCGAATTGCAAAATGTTGTAAACAGAGTAGAGCAGGCAATTAATAATGCAATAGCTAAGTTGTAATTTTTATTTAAAGATAAATTCTTTATATCTTAGCTGTTTAATTTTACAAAAATGAAATTTACCGTAGATAAGCACGAAAAATACATACTTATAAAGCTTAACGAATCGAAGTTAAATTCACTGGTAACCCCTCAGCTTAAATCAGAATTGATCCTGATCAATACCGAGGGACAAAGAAACATCATTCTTGATCTTTCGCAGGTAAAATTTGCCGATTCATCGGGTTTAAGCAGCTTATTGGTGGGCCACCGTTTATGTAAAAATGCAACCGGTTCGTTCATTCTTGCCGGTTTAAACGAGGCTGTTTCCCGTTTGATCACCATATCTCAGTTAGATAACGTACTTACCATTGTCCCTTCATGCGAAGAAGCTATCGACCTTATTTTTATGGAAGAGATAGAAAAAGAGCTGAAGAAAGAAGTTAGATAATTAGCCTGTTTACCCGGTATGAAATTCGAAGTTACAATACTGGGCAGCAGCTCTGCAACCCCCATTTTTAACCGTAACCCTACGGCCCAGGTTTTAAACATTAACGAAAAGCTGTATTTAGTTGATTGCGCCGAAGGTACGCAACAGCAAATGCTGCGTTTTGATGTAAAAGCCGCTCGTATAGATCATATATTTATCAGTCATTTACACGGCGATCATTATTTGGGATTGGTTGGTCTGCTATCATCAATGCACCTGAACGGCCGCAAAAAAACATTAAAGGTATTTGGCCCCCCGCAGTTAAAAGAGATTGTCGATCTTCAGTTGAAGTATTCACAAACTACGCTTAATTATCCGTTAGAATTTATTTTTACTGATGCCGATAATACCGGTGTGATATTAGAGAACCAGGATATTTTTGTGGAAACGGTACCTTTGGATCACCGCATTCCCTGCACTGGTTTTTTGTTCAGGCAAAAAAAGCGCTTGCGTAAGATCATAAAAGAAAAAGTAGAGTTGTTGAACATCCCTATATCCTTTTATTCAGCTTTAAAAAAGGGGCATGATTATGTAGCCGAAGATGGTGGAGTAGTAAAGAATGACACCCTAACCATAGATTCTGATGCGCCAAAATCTTATGCCTATTGTTCTGATACATTATACAACGAACGATATTTTAAACAGATAGATTCGGCTACACTATTGTATCATGAGGCCACTTTTTTAAATGATATGTTAGACAGGGCTAACCAAACCCACCATACCACCGCATTACAGGCCGCTCAGATAGCTAATATTACCAATGCCGGTAAACTCATTATCGGGCATTTTTCGGCCAGGTACAAAACCTTAAACGAACTGCTTGACGAGGCGCAAAGCGTTTTCCCTAATACCGAGCTTGCTATAGAAGGTAAAACTTTTATAATAAGCGAATAAGGTTGACGATATATGCATTAAAAAGCCCGATGTAGAATTACACCGGGCTTTTTAATTAAGTACATAAAGCAATTAATCGCCTTTTTTGCCAAATACCGAAAAATGCACGTAACGGCTTGGGTGTGCTTTAATATCTATAAATAAATTATTCAGGTTATTAGAGGCATTATTTAGGTTGTTGTACATTTTATCATCGTTTAATAATAAACCAAGCGAGCCTTGGGCGCTGTTTATTTTTTCGATAGTTTGCTGTAATTCGCCTACCGCTTTATTTGCATTGGCCATGGTTTGGCTAATATTTGAGTTAGCAAGGTCGCCGCTAAATTTGTCCAGATTTGCCGAGATGCCGTTAAAACGGCCTGAGCTTGTTTTTAAATTAGCCGATACAACTTCAGCATTTTCCATGATCCCGTTAATATGGCTGCTTTGAGCGCCTACAATAGCGTCGATTTTTTTGGTGGTACCTTCTAATGTTTGCAACGAGTTAGCTATGCTGGCAAAGCTGCGGCTAACATTACGCTGAAACTCCGGGTTCATTATTTTGTTGATAGAGGCCATTGCCGAATCTACCTTAGTTATTAAAACCTCGGCTTTCTTTTGTATAGGCTGCAGGCTTTCCGCAAGGCTGCCTTGTATATCGGCACGCAGGGTATCTTTGTCTTCGGCATACTTGGTGCTGTTGCCCAATACAAAAACAATAGCTTTGCTACCTAAAAGGTCGGTACTTTGCAGTTCGGCAAGGGTATTGTCGGGTATGTTGTATTTAGGGTCAATTTTAAACTCAACAGTAGTTTGCCCATCGTGGCCCAGTTCCATTTTTGATACCCGGCCAATTTGGAAGCCATTTACCAGCACCGGTTTTGATACCGTTAAACCCTCTACACTCCTGTAAATAGCATAAAACTTGTTTGAACCCGAGAAAACATCATTACCCTTTAAAAAGCTGTAACCCAATATAAGTATGGTTATTGATACGGCCGTGAGTGCACCAATTTTTGTTTCGTTTGATATTTTCATGCAGGGTAAATGTTTTGTGTATATGCTATTGTTCTACTTCTTTTTTATAGTTGTTTATAGCCCTAACTATTGATGCTACAATTTGGTTTTGCCCTTCTTCTGAATTTAAATATTCTTCATCATCAGGGTTGTTTATGTATCCTGTTTCAACCAATACAGATGGCATTGCGGTATGATCGAGCACAAATAACACCTGTTCCCGTACACCTTCACTTACCCGGCCATCACCATCGGTAAACTCTTTTTCAATCATATTGGCAAAATGGATACTTTGCCGGCGGTATTTATTTTTAAAAGCCTCCATCAAAATAACCGAGGATGGGTCTTCCGGGTCAAAACCGTTATACTGCTCTTTGTAATCTTTATCATCGTACAAATCCGCGTTCTCACGTAGTGCTTCCAGTTGTGGCCCAATACGGCGTGTACTATATACCAAAAGTAAAACTCCTTTTCCTGAACGATCAGGGACGGAAACTGTTTTATAAATAGGCGTTTTTTTACCCCTTTTGCCCTTTTTATAACCCACAACCTCGGTACGGCGCTTGTCGGCCAGCGAGTTACAGTGGATAGATATGAACAAATTTCCTTTGTTTGAATTGGCAATATCGGCACGTGTTTTAAAAGGTACGTCAGCCTCTGTTGGCCTGGTCATTACCACTTTTACCTGCGGTAAAGAATTTTCTATTGCTTTTTGTAATTTAAGTGCTATTTGCAGCGTTACATTACTTTCGTAAGAAAACGATCCGTTTGAGCCTGATCTGGTACCGTTTGGGCGGGTGCCGTGGCCAGCATCTACAATGATAGTTTTTATCTTAAAACTGTTATTTACAACCGTATCTTTTTGTGCAGAATAAGATGTGAATGGAATAAATGATAAGCATAAAAATAATGCCACCGAACCGAAAATCAACTTTTTGAACCTGTTCAATATTTTATTTTTCATTATGTTTGAACGCTGTTAACTGTACCTGCAAAAATACTATTCATAATCTATTTTGAAATTAGTTAGCCTTTTTTTTCTGCTTGCAATTATATTAATGGTTAACGTAATGGCCACTCCAAAAAGAGCGGATCATTATATAACTGTTAAAGATACTATTATAAAACTTGATTCTGTAAGGGATAGGAAATTGCTAAGGCTTAAAAAGCCTGCAAAGGGCGCTAACAGTAAAAATAGCACTGCAACAACCGCATCTACTACCGCACGCGACACCACTCCACAAAAAGCAGGGGGATTAGAAGATATAGTAAAATCGACTGCCGAAGATTCGTCTTTTGTAGATAACGATAACAAGGTTTCGTATTTATATGGTAAAGCCCGTGTTACTTACCAGGAATTTCAATTGGATGCGGAATATATACGTGTCGATGAAAAAAACCATAAAATTTTTGCCCGTGGTGCTACCGATCCGCGTACTAAACGGTATATAGGCAGGCCACTATCAAAATCGGGCAAAGAAAAACCGGTTGCATCCGATTCGTTGATGTACGACTATAAAACAAAAAAAGGTAAAATTTGGAACCCTGCATCAGAGCAGGAAGGTAATTTTATATCGGGAGGACAGGCAAAGCAGCTAAACAAAGAAGAAGTTGCTTACCGCAATGTTATATTTAGTACTTGTAATCTTCCATATCCCGATACGCACTTTGGTATAGTTATTACTAAAGGTATCGGGCAAAAAAACAAGATCATATCTGGCCCTGCATACCTGGAGATTGAAGGTGTGCCATTGCCCTTTGCAATACCCTTTGGCTTTTTCCCTAAACCTGACCAACGTTCATCAGGGGTGTTGTTGCCGACCTTTGGTGAAGACCAGAGACTGGGCTTCTTTTTGCGAAATTTTGGTTACTATATAGGCCTTAATGACAATTTAGATGTTACTACCATGGGTACGCTGTACTCAAAAGGGTCGTACGAGTTAACCAGCACAGCACGTTATTTAAAACGTTATAAATATGGTGGTAGTTTAACACTGAGTTATGGCGCGCATAACTACGGTATACAAGGCGACCCATACCGAAAAGATTTTAATGTCACCTGGTCGCACTCGCAAGATCCTAATGCAAACCCGGGTACAACCTTTAGTGCATCTGTAAATGCGGGTACCTCAAGTTTTTACAGGGATAACCCGGCACAAAACAACTACAATCTTAACTCGCTTACGCAAAATAACCTGCGGTCAAGTATTTCATATGGCCGTGTATGGGCTGGTACACCTTTTAATTTAAACGTTAGTTTAGGCCACAGCCAGGATCTGACCAAAAAGACGGTGACTTTGGAACTGCCTACCTTTAGTTTCAACATGTCTACCTTAAGCCCTTTCGATTCTAAAGACAGGGTTGGCGAACAAGCGTGGTATCAAAAAATTACGGTAGGCTATAGCCTTGTAGGTACAAACAAATTGAATGAGGTACCCGAATCAGAACTGTTTAAAGGCAGTACATTTAGTAAGCGCCTGCAAAATGGCTTACAGCACAATATCCCGGTGGCGTTTAATACCAACCTGTTAAAATTTTTTCAATTTAGTACGGGTGTTAATTATACCGAGCGCTGGTATCTACAAAGTATACGCAAACGTTTCGAAAGGGGTAGTATTGCCGGCCAGTCGGTGCCGGTTACCGATACCGTACCAGGCTTTGTACGTGCCGGTGATTATAGCTTAAATGCATCCCTGTCAACTAAATTTTATGGTATCATGACCTTTAAAAAAGGGAATATCAAAAAAATACGACACGTTACTACACCCACCATCAGTTTTAATTACAAACCCGATTATGGTGACCCCAGCTATGGTTACTACCGTACTGCTGTAAGTAATGCCTCGGTTCCGTATCCATATACTTACCAACGCTATTCTATATTTGACAATTCGCCATATGGGGGCCCCGCAGTTGGTAAGCAGGCGGGTATAGGCTTTTCATTAGATAACACTATTGAGGCTAAGGTAAAGCCAAAAAGTACAGATACATCCGGCTTAGATAAAACCGTACCCATCTTGCAGGGGTTAAGCATATCCACATTTTATAACTTTGCCCAGGATTCGCTTAAACTATCTACCCTAAACATTACTGGCCATACCGCTATATTAAACCAAAAAGTAAATATCAATTTTGGTGCTGTTTTTGATCCTTATATTAACCAGGTGCGCGATTCTATATCTAACGGAATGGTATTTAATTATGTTAACAGGATCAATCGCTATACCTTTCAGGATGGAAAACTCCCGATGCTGTCATCATTCAATTTTTCGATGAGCGGTAGTTTAAATTCGGCGCAATTTAAGCCAAAACAGGTAACAGCCGGCAGCAGCTTGCAAACCATGACACCCAATCAGGCCCAGCGTTTAGCATTGATCAATAGCGACCCGGGGGCGTATATCGACTTTAACATACCATGGAACATTGCTATAAATTACAACTTTAATTATACTAATAATATTACGAGCAGTTCGTCAAGTAATACGATAATGGTAAGCGGAGACGTAAGCCTTACTCAAAAGTGGAAAGTACAGTATAATGCCAACTACGACCTTAAAGCAAGAGCTTTAAGCAGTGCAACGTCTTTCGCCATATATCGCGACTTACACTGTTGGGATCTATCTATACAATGGCTGCCTTTTGGGTATTACAAATCATATAACGTAACACTAAAAGTAAAATCAACTATTTTACAGGATTTGAAACTGAGCAAACGTAGCGATTATACAAGTAACCAAAGTTTTAGATAACATGCTTGCAGAAATAATAACCATAGGCGACGAGATACTGATAGGCCAAATTGTAGATACCAACTCGGCATGGATGGCTGCAAGGTTAAACGAAGAGGGTATTAGGGTAAAACAGATATCATCTGTATCGGATGATAAGCAACACATACTTAAAGCCCTTGCCGAGGCTGCACTACGTGCTGATATTATTTTAATAACAGGTGGATTAGGGCCAACTAAAGACGACATTACCAAAAAGACGATTGCCGAATATTTTCATGTTGGCTTTGTATTAAACCAGGATGCTTTAACTAACGTAGAGAACATCTTTAAAAAATATAATCGCCCTTTGCTGGATGTTAACCGCAAGCAAGCTGAGGTGCCTGAAAATTGCGAGGTTATTTTAAATAATAATGGCACAGCGCCGGGTATGTGGTTTAACCAAGGTGGCAAAATATATGTATCTATGCCGGGTGTGCCTTTCGAGATGAAATATATGATGGAGGAGGAGGTAATACCTAAGCTGAAAAGCGTGTTAAAACTACCCGTTATCATTCATAAAACCATATTAACTGTAGGCGAGGGCGAGTCTTTCCTGGCGGAAAAGATAGCCGACATTGAAAATGAATTACCCTCATACATAAAGCTGGCTTATCTACCCAAAATGGGCCAGGTACGCTTGCGCTTAAGTGCTTACGGCGATGAGGCGGCTGCTTTGCAAGCTAAGATAGATGAATTTGCAGCCCGCATCGTCGAACGGGTAGGCATCAACGTGGTTGCTATGGAAGATATGCCTCTTGAGCAGGTGGTGCTTAATACAATGGCCGAAAAAGGATTGACCTTATCTGGAGCAGAAAGCTGTACAGGAGGTTATATAGCTCATTTGATCACGCAACATGCCGGCTCGTCGCAGGTGTTTTTAGGTGGGGCGGTAACTTATTCAAACCAACTAAAAGAAAGTGTTTTAGGTGTCGAACATGATACACTGACAGAATTTGGCGCTGTTAGCGAACAAACCGTGAAGCAAATGGTTAAAGGAGCATTGCTTCAGTTTAAATCTGACTATGCCGTTGCCGTAACAGGTATTGCAGGCCCCGGAGGCGGCAGCGCAGAGAAGCCGGTAGGTACTGTTTGGATAGCTGTGGCAAATGCAAATAAAACTGTGGTAAAGAAATTCACATTTGCTAATAAGCGCGCGCAAAACATCGAAAGAAGCGCTGTGGCCGCGTTTTTTATGTTGATTACTTTATTAAAAGAAAACAAAATGTGACGTGTTAATTTTATAATTTTGACACACTAAGTATAGTTTTGTCTATGGCCAAATACCAATTGTTACTGCCAAAAATGGGGGAAAGTGTTGCAGAGGCAACTATAATTAAATGGAATAAAAAGCCAGGCGATTATATTGAAGCAGATGAGGCAGTTATGGAAATAGCTACTGATAAGGTCGACTCCGAAGTCCCGTCACCGGTATCAGGAAAGTTAGTTGAACAACTATGTAAAGAGGATGAGGTGGTGCAGGTAGGGTCGGTAATTGCTATAATAGAAACCGATACTGCGGCAAACGAAACTACCACTGCGCCTGTTGCCGAAGTTAAAGCCGAGCCTGTGCCGCAAGCTGTTGCAGCAACTCCCGAGCCACAAGCAACACAACCGGCTAAAGAAGAAGAGGCTCCTCAAATTGAACAGATACCCGGCATCAGTCAATTAGCAAATAATAGTAATACCTCACAAAATACCGGCGTTAAATTCGAAAATCGTTTTTATTCGCCATTGGTAAAAAATATAGCCCACCAGGAAGGTATAGATAACGACGAGCTTGACCGCATACCCGGTACAGGCGCCGAAGGCCGTTTAACAAAAGATGATTTGTTAACTTATCTTCAAAGCAGAGGCACTAAACCTGCCCCTGTAGAAACATATGCTATTCCGCAAGCTGCAGCAAAACCCGCTGCGCCGCCGGTTATGGCGTCTGCGGCACCAACGCCTCAAGCTGCTCCGGTTACACAGCCAACCGCATCGCAGCCAGCATACACTGCACAGCAGGCAAGCGCGCCTTCTGCAAATCATAACAATACACCTGTAACGCCACCGGCACCGCAGCCTGTTACCCCGCCTGTAGCAGAACCTGTTAAAGAAACGCCTAAGCCGGTAACATCTGTATCGGGCGGCGATGAGATCATTGAAATGGACCGTATGCGTAAGCTTATTGCCGAACATATGGTATACAGCAAGCACACGTCTCCGCACGTTACATCATTTGTTGAAGCTGATGTTACGGGCCTTGTACAATGGCGCGACAAAGTGAAAGATGGATTTGAAAAACGTGAAGGAGAGAAGATAACCTTTACGCCTATATTTATAGAAGCCGTTGTACGTGCTATAAAAGATTTCCCGATGATCAACGTCACTGTTAGCGGTACACAGATCATCAAAAAGCGCGACATCAATATAAGTATGGCTACTGCTTTGCCAAGTGGCAACCTGATTGTACCAGTAATAAAACGAGCTGATCAGCTAAGTTTATTAGGCATAACTAAAGCTGTTAACGATTTGGCAAATCGTGCCCGCATCAATAAACTATTGCCCGATGATGTTAAAGACGGCACTTTCACTATAACCAATGTGGGTTCGTTTGGTAATGTTATGGGTACACCTATTATAAACCAACCACAGGTAGCTATTTTGGCTGTGGGCGCTATTAAAAAGAAAGTAGCTGTATTAGAAACACCGGAAGGGGATACCATTGCTATCAGGCATATGATGTTCCTGTCATTGTCGTACGATCACCGTGTGGTTGACGGCGCATTGGGCGGCCGCTTTATACGCAAAATTGCCGACTACCTTGAAAATTGGGACCTAACCAGAAATATATAGTTAATTAAATGTGATTCTATCAAATGACAAAAGGCCCCAAAAGGGCCTTTCGTTTTTTTCAACCGGGAGAATCTACTAAAAAACTTCGGCTGCTTGTTGTTTTGCCGTAGCTAAACTGACCCCTGTTAGCTGGTCGGCGAAGGCCACGAAAGCCTTGTTATCTGATATACGTTGCTGGTTATCTATCAGTTTTTGTAAATTGATCTTACCAATAACAAATTTGTAACTACCTGAATAGAAACGTTCGTGTATGTGCTCAAATTCTAATGCTTCTACCAGGCCTTCATCCTCGTAACGCAGGTATATATTTAACTCAATATTATTGGTAAACTGCAGGTCGTTTGTTTCTTTGGCCTTTTTATACTCGTACTGGTAGTTGTAGCGCAGCGCGGCAATATCCGATAATACTGCAGATCCTGTAGGGTGGCCACCAGCACCCTTTCCAAAAAAGAATTGCTGATCGGCAAAGGCTGCCTGTACCGTTACACCGTTGTATTCGTACTCTACGTTGTATAAAAACTCGGTTTCGTTAACAAATTTAGGCAGTACAAACATAGCTACATGTCTGTCGTCAAGCTCTTTGGCTACAGGTACCAGTTTTATCTTTAATTTCTTTTCGCGGGCATACTGCAAATCTTGTGCTGCAAGGTTTTGTATACCGATATTTAACACATCTTTTGGGTTAACCACTACACCATAAGCGTGAGATGCGGTAATTACAAGTTTAAATTTGGCATCGTAACCACCAACATCCATGGTTGGGTCGGTTTCGGCAAAGCCAAGGTCTTGTGCTTGTTTAAGGGCGGTATCGTAGTCTAAGCCCTCTAAATAGCCTTTTGATAGAATATAGTTTGACGATCCGTTAAAGATACCACTTATAGAATGTAGCAATTCGTTATCGTAATACTCTTCCAGATTACGGATAATAGGTATACTACCGCATACTGCCCCCTCGTATAGTAATGATGTGCCATATTTGTGTTGCAATTCTATCAACTGCGGCAGGTAAGTGGCTATCATTTTTTTGCTGGCCGATACCACATTTTTACCCGTGCTTAAAGCCCGCGAAACGATCTCGAACGCAGCTTCTGTATCATTTATAAGCTCTACAACAGTATTTATTTCGGGATTATTCAGTATTTCGTCCCGGTCGGTAGTAAATAGTTCTTTAGGTAACGAACGATCTTTTTCCGGATTTTTGATAGCGATCTTTACTATCTCAAGGTTCAGGTTTTTGGTTTTGATTATATCGTACAATCCCTGGCCAACAACTCCAAATCCGAAGAGGCCTATATTTAGTTTCTTACTCATTAAGCAATTTTTTGCAGTTCAATTATTTTTCCTTTAACATCCGTTTTAAAAAACGATGTAATTATTTTTGTTAACGCCTCAGTTTCAATTAAAAATCCATCGTGCCCATAAAATGAATCAAACTCCGCAAAAGCCGATTTTGGTATATGCCTGAACAAATATTGCTGCTCCTCAATAGGAAACAACACATCAGATTTTATGCCTATAACCAATGTACGGGCTTTTATCAGGCTTAGTGCCTTATCAACTCCATGGCGGCCGCGGCCTACATTGTGCGAGTCCATAGCTTTGCTCAAATACCAGTAACTGTAGGCATTAAAACGGTTTACAAGCTTTTCTCCCTGGTAATTTTGGTATGTTGATGCTTTGAAGTTATCAGTTACGTTATCTTCTTCCTCCTGTTGCGTAATGGCATAAGTTTTATACCCACGGTAGGATAGGAGCGCAATGCTGCGTGCGGCTTTTAAGCCTTTGCTGCCACCATCAGGTGCTCCGGCGTAAAAAGTACGGTCGGCGGTTATTGCCAGTCGTTGCGATTCGTTAAAAGCTATTCCCCAGGGTGAATGACGGGCGTTAGTAGCTATTAAGATCAGGTTTTTTATACGCTCGGGCTGGCTGATGCTCCACTCAATGGCTTGCTGGCCACCTAACGATCCGCCAAGTAATATCTCGATATGTTCTATCTCTAAATGGTCTGCCAAAAGGGTGTGTGCCTTAACAATGTCGCGGATAGTAAATTCCGGGAATGCAAGGTAGTATGGTTGCCCGGTTATTGGGTTGGTGGTTAACGGGTTGGCGGTGCCATACGGCGACCCCAACACATTAGCGCAAACTACAAAATGCTCATCAGGGTTAAAATGATCGTCGGCACCAAAAAGCCCTTTCCACCAATCAAAAACATCCGAATTAGCGGTAAGCGCATGGCAAACCCAAACTACATTGTCGCGGTTTTTATTTAATGTACCGTAAGTATTATAGCCTATTTGTAGCCCCTTTAATTTTGCGCCCGACTCCAGTTCAAAGGTGCCGGTATATGTAAAACTTTGTATACTCATTTTGTTATTTTGTTATTTCGGGAGTAGCTGTTTCTGCAACTACTCCCTTATAACACCACTTAAAAAACTAAAAAAACTAAAATTGTTATGCTAATTGTGCTGCTAACTCCTGCACCTTGGCAAAGGCCTGTGCAAAATCAGCTTTAATATCATCTATATGTTCAATACCAACGGCTACCCTTAACGATGCTGGTGTAACACCGGCTGCTAATTGCTCGGTATCTGATAGCTGCTGGTGTGTGGTAGCCGATGGCTGTATAATTAACGTTTTGGCATCGCCAACATTAGCAAGGTGACTAACCAAATTAAGGTTATCAATTACCTTGGTAGCATTTTCTTTACCGCCCTTTATCTCGAAAGATAATACCGCGCCAAAGCCATTCTTTAAATACTTTTTAGCCAGTGTATGTTGCGGCGACGATTCGAGACCCGGGTAGTTAACCGATTCAACAAAATCTTGCTTTTCCAACCATTTGGCCAGTTCTAATGCATTGTCTACATGGCGTTGCACACGCAAGGATAAGGTCTCTAATCCCTGTAAATTCAACCACGAATTAAACGGCGATTGCGAAGGGCCAAAATCGCGGAGGCCTTCAACCCTAGCACGTATAATAAACTGTATGTTGCCAAACGGCCCGCCTATGCCAAATACATCGGCAAAAACCAACCCATGATAACCTTCAGACGGCTGGGTAAACTGTGGGAACTTGCCGTTACCCCAATTATAATTACCGCCATCAATTATAGCGCCGCCAATGCTGGTGCCGTGGCCGTTTATCCACTTGGTGGTCGATTCTACCACCACATGTGCGCCATGTTGCAGGGGGCGAAACAAATAGCCGCCTGCGCCAAATGTATTATCTACTATTAAAGGCAGATCATGTTTGTTGGCTAAAGCGCTTAACTTTTCAAAATCGGGTATATTAAAACCAGGGTTGCCAATACTTTCGGTGTAAATGGCTTTGGTCTTGTCGTCTATTAATTTTTCAATGCTTTCGGCGGTATCGTCTGCAGCAAAGCGGGCCTCGATGCCCAGGCGTTTAAAGGCTACTTTAAACTGGTTATAAGTACCGCCATACAAAAAAGGCGAGGTTACAAAATTATCGCCTGCCTGTAATATATTGTTAAGGGCTATAAATTGTGCCGCCTGGCCCGATGCTGTAGCTAATGCAGCCACACCGCCTTCAAGGGCTGCTATGCGTTTTTCAAAAACATCGGTTGTGGGGTTCATCAACCGGGTATATATATTGCCAAATTCTTTTAAGGCAAACAGGTTTGCACCATGTTCGGCACTGTTAAATACGTATGAGGTGGTTTGATACAAAGGTACCGCGCGCGAACCTGTTGTTGGGTCAACTTCCTGACCGGCGTGTAGTTGGAGTGTTTCGAATTTTAAAGCAGACATCTTCTGTAGATTTAAAGGTTTTTTTGAATGAAATGTTACAGTTACAGCAGGATAGTACTATCCTTTGAGGGTATCACGTGTTTTCGGGAATGAGAAAAGGGAACGTGTACAGTATCAACAGCAGCAACACATGCAAATACAGCCGGTAATATGGTTGTATGCAATGGTATTATCAGATAGGGGATACTGATTGTTTTGTTGAGCTAAGTAAGTTGTAATTTTCATGATTAAAAATTTATATCCCCCGGTTAACTATTCTCCGGGACAGGAATTGGCACCTTCTCCACCTTGGAGGGTTGCCAGCGGGTTTTCGAGCCTGATCTCTCGCCGCTTCTTTATAAATCAAAATCCTTTTTTGAAGGGAATTGATCGATTGGTGTTGCTACCAAATAATGTTTCAAATATAGAGCAAAGGGAATTTAATTTCCAAATATTATTTTAATTTTATTGTCATTTATCTTTTTAATATAAATATCTCTCTTAAATGAAATCCCTTTTTATTACAGTTTTAGCAGTATTAACACTTACATGTATTACAAATGCACAACAGAAGAGTTTGTCAGTAATTTCTATTAACGGCATTGTTTTGTGTCAAACAAACATAGATGACCTAAAACAAAAATTTACTGATATAAAAGAGGCTGATGTGGAAGAGATGGATTTGCAAAAGGGTTGTTATGGTCAGGATTCAAGATTTATAGCCGGTCATGGTTTTGCTTCCGAAAAACTGCCAGGAATGATTTTTCAAAAAAGCCAAACATCAGACTTTATAAGTAAAGTAAGATTAAACAAGCAGTTTATTGGAACACTACCTGACGGCAAAAAGATTGACATGAATAATTTTCTATTGAAAGATTTATTTCAATTATATCCACAATTTAAAAGTAAATGGGGGTCAAGAGGATGTTCTGATTATTGGAATTTTTCTAATGATACATTGTCTTTTTACGTAAGTATAGACAAATCAAAACACCCCCAATTTCCTATTGATGAAGATTATTATATGAATAAGCCAGTAATAGCTGTAGACATTATCTCATCATGTTACGAACAAGAAAACGGAGAGGATTTTGATATTGCTGTTATACCTGCCGATCCTTTATATTTCGTTGATAGTATACAGGTATATAAAGCAGATCTGATAAAATATAACCCACAAGATATAGCTATGGTGCGTGTCTACAAAGGTAATGATGCTATTAAAGTAGGTGGGCCTGAGGCTAAGAATGGCGTTATCTTCATTGAAACCAAAGCTTACGATAAAAAACGATACTGGAACTATTTTAAATCAAAATCAGCCGAATATGCTAAATTGGTGCCTTCGCCAATTGAAGACTCGAATGTGCAATACATTCTTAACAAAAAAGTATTAAAAGAAAATTACGAAGGCGATCTAGCCTCTATTAATGATGAGTTGTTTAAGGAAATACAAATTATTAACAAAGAGCAACTCATAAAAGAGTTTGGAGTAAAAAACAAAGATTATGGAATAATTATAATTTCAAACACCTCGCGTAATCTTAAAAATGGAAAAGATAAGTTTTAATTATCCTATTCTCATTACCTGCTCCATATCGGCTATCAAATCATCAATATGCTCTAAGCCTACAGATACCCTAAGCAAGTTAAAAGGCGTTTTTGTATCCAGCCCTTCAACAGAGGCGCGGTGCTCTATCAGGCTTTCCACGCCGCCTAAGCTGGTGGCTTGTGTAAATATCTTTAAGGCGTTTATAACGCGTTTTGCTTCGGTCTCGCCGCCTTTTAAGGTAAAGGACAACATAGCCCCCGGTGCGCTCATTTGCTGCTGCACAATGTCATATTGCGGGTGTGACTTTAATCCGGGGTACATCACCTGCTCCACTTTAGTATGCCCCTCTAAATAAGCGGCCAGCAATTGCGCGTTATGCACATGGCCGTGCACACGGTAGGGCAGGGTTTTAATACTTCGGGTAAGGTAATAGCAGTCCATAGGCGAGGGGATAGCACCGCCCATGGTTTGTACATTGCGTATTTTTCCCCAAAACTCATTTTTTTCGGCAGTAATTAAGGCGCCGCCCATCAGGTCGCTGTGGCCGCCAAAGTATTTGGTAGCCGAGTGCATTACCATATCGGCACCTAAAGCCAATGGCTGTTGGCATATAGGGGTAGCAAAGGTATTATCAACCACCACCTTAATACCGTGTTGCTTTGCAACGGCCACTACCTTTTTAATATCGGTTATTTTTAACAAAGGGTTGCTGGGCGTTTCTATCCATATTAAACCGGTGTTGGGTTTTATATGTGTTTCCAGCACATCTGTATTGTTTACATCTATAAAATCAAACTCCAGTATACCCACAAAAAGTTGTTTTAGCTGGTTACGCAGGCCATGGTACATATCATCGGGCGCAATAATGTGTGTGCCCGGCTCTAAAGCTTGAAAAACCGACATACCCGCCGCATTACCTGATGAAAACGCCGCGGCTTCGGCGCCGCCTTCTAATTTGGCCAGCACTTGTTCCAGCGAGCTACGGTTAGGGTTGGCAGCACGGCTATACTGGTAGCCGGATGAAAAGCCGCCATCGGCGTCGCGCTCAAAAGTGGTAGCCATGATGATGGGTTGTACAACAGCTTTGGTAGCAGCATCGGTGTGGTTACCGGCGTGTATGGCAATGGTTTCAATTTTCATAACGGCTCAAATTACCGCAAAAAAGTTTATTTTTACTTGCTAATAAACCAATTTTATGAAAAGTCTTCGTATAAATATACTATTGCTAATTTTTACGGTGATTGCAATAACATCATGCAGTAAGGATAAAAGCAGCAATGTTATTACTCATTCTGCAACAGAAGTGGTTGCTAAAAATTTCGCGGAAAGCCAGCAGGCATGGGCTGCTTTTAAAACTACAAATAGTAATACTTACACATTTATTTTATCAGGGTATTCATTTACGGGTAATACCTCCGAGACCAAAATAACAGTAGCCAACGGTGCTATTATAAAGCGTGATTACTTATATTATCACAAGGATGGAGTTTCAAAGATCACCATAAACGAATGGCATGAAACAACGGCAAATTTAAATTCCCATCCGGATGATAACGCGCCATTTTACACATTAGATGAGGTGTACACTACAGCAAAAAGTGTGTGGTTAAAAGCCGATGCTGTTACAAATGACGTTTACTTCGAAGCAAAAAATAATGGTATCATATCTGTTGCGGGCTACACCCCAAAAGATTGCATGGACGACTGTTTTGTTGGTGTGCACATCACCGGCGTAAGCAAATAGCACTCGGATTCATATTCTGTAAGAAGATTGTCATACTATGTGTTTAAACACGGTATGCTAATATGATACTTATAAAACCTGCCGCATTTTACTACATTTGCGTAAATATTTTTTTGAATGGAAGTATCAGATAATTTCCAGGTACTGCTGAATAATCCGCAGCTTTTACCCGAACTTAAAGACATTGCCGAGAAGGTACTCCATAACCAACGCATCACTTTTGACGAAGGCGTAATGCTTTACGAAAAAGCCGAATTAGGTTACCTGGGGGTACTTGCCAACTACATACGCGAACAAAAGCACGGGGATAAAACCTATTTCAACCGTAACTTTCATATCGAGCCTACTAACCTTTGTGTTTACGACTGTAAATTTTGCTCGTACTCGCGCCTCATAAAACAGCGCAGCGAAGGCTGGGAATATACAATGGAAGAAATGCTGGACATTGTATATAAATATGATGACCAGCCGGTTACCGAAGTACATATTGTAGGTGGCGTTTTACCACAATACGATGTTGCTTTTTACAGCGAGTTATTTACCCGCATTAAAAAGCACAGGCCAAATTTACATGTAAAGGCTTTAACCCCTGTTGAGTACCATTACATATTTAAAAAAGCCAAAATTGATTACGCCACAGGCATGCAACTAATGAAAGATGCAGGCCTGGAGTCTATCCCCGGTGGTGGTGCCGAGATATTTCATCCTGAGGTGCGCGAGCTGATCGCTAAAGATAAATGTAATGCCGACCAATGGCTGGCCATACACGAAGAGTGGCATAAACTGGGTATGCGCTCAAATGCTACCATGCTTTATGGCCATATCGAAAAATTTTGGCACCGGGTTGACCATATGGAACGCCTGCGCCAATTGCAGGACCGTACCGGTGGTTTTCAAACCTTTATACCATTAAAATTTCGCAACCAGGATAACCAGATGAGCGATGTGCCCGAATCTACCGTGGTAGAAGATCTGCGTAATTATGCCATCGCACGTATCTATCTGGACAACTTTGACCATGTGAAAGCCTATTGGGCCATGATAAGCCGTACCACTGCACAGCTATCCTTAAACTTTGGGGTTGATGATATTGATGGTACACTGGACGATACTACAAAAATATATTCGATGGCAGGTGCTGAAGAGCAACACCCAGGTATGAGCACTAAGGAACTGGTTACGCTGATAAAAAATGCAGGTCGCCATCCTATAGAGCGCGACACATTATACAATGTAGTAACCGACTACAATACCTACGAATTTCCGGAAGAGGAAAAGCCCCGCTTTTATAAGCTGCCGGTAATTAATTAGTTTGATGGTTTACTTGTTCATTAGCTTGTTAGTGGACATTGCACCAATAAACAATTGAGCGAATAACAAAATGATACAAAAGACATTATATATAGTACGCCACGGCCAAACCGACCTTAACAAACAAGGTATAGTACAAGGCAGGGGCCGGGATACCGACCTTAACGACGAAGGCCGCCGGCAGGCACAGCAATTTTACGCCGCTTACAAGCATGTGCCATTCAATAAAATATACATATCTAAGCTAAAGCGCACACAGCAAAGCATACAACAGTTTATTGATCTGGGTATCCCATACGAGAAATTGGAGGGACTGGATGAGTTAGCCTGGGGTATATACGAAGGCCAACCCTCCACACCCGAAAATAAAGCTGCTTTTTTGGATCTGATGCGCAACTGGCTTGATGGCAACCTGGATGTGAAATTTGAAGGCGGCGAAAGCCCTAACGAAGTAAAAGCACGCCAGTTACAGGCATTGGAAACCATAATGAGCCATCCCGAGGAGAAAAATGTGCTGATATGTATGCACGGCAGGGCACTGCGTTTGCTGCTGTGTATATTAACCGATCAGCCCTTAACCCAAATGGACACCTTTCCGCATCAAAACCTGGTGCTTTATAAAGTTACTTACGATGGCAGCAAGTTTGAAATTGTCGATTTCAACAACGCCAGCCACATAAAAAATTCCTGAACGATAAAGTGAATAAGATAAAAGTATCCGCTGTTAGCTATACTAACACTAAACCCTTTTTATACGGCCTGCAACATTCGGCTATACAAGATAACATAGAGCTGAGCCTTGATAACCCGTCGGATTGTGCCCAAAAACTTATAGACGACGTTGTTGACATCGGTTTAATACCTGTTGCCGCTACTTTAAGCATGCCGCAATGGGAAATTGTATCTGCATATTGTATTGGTGCCGTAGGTGCGGTAAATTCGGTTTTCATATTCAGCAATTGCGCTATTAACGATGTTAAAACCGTGCAGTTAGATCCGCAATCGCGCAGCTCAAACAATTTGGCCAGGGTTTTACTGAAAAATTATTGGAAGATACAGCCCGAACTGATCACAGGCGCGGATGATTATTCGCACGCTACAGATGCTAATACCGCCTTTGTACAAATAGGCGACCGTACCTTTGGTAAAAAGGAAAACTACAAGTATGTATATGACCTGGCCGAAGAATGGCAAAAGTTTACCGGCCTGCCTTTTGTTTTTGCCGCATGGATAGCAAATAAGCCCATCCCGGCCGATTTTATGAAACAGTTTGACGAGGCCTTACGCTTTGGCCTTGCGCATAGGCACGAGCTTTTAAAACAGCTACCCCAACGTGCCGACTTCGACCTGGAAGATTACCTGATGCATAAACTTGATTTTGACTTAACAGATGATAAAAGGAAAGCGCTGTACTTGTTTTTAGATTATATAAAGGCGCTATAACAAATTTCATATTCTTAAAACCATATCCTTTTATTGATATTGAATAATAACACAACAAATTAATAAAATGGATGCACAAAAACTTAAAGGACAAGTTGCGCTGATAACCGGCGCAGATAGCGGTATTGGCAAAGGCGTAGCTATTGCTATGGGTGCAGCGGGGGCTAAGGTACTTGTCAACTATGTTCATAATCACGACGCGGCAGATAAAGTGGTAGAGGAGATAAAGGCCGCTGGCGGTGAGGCGATTACCTTTCATGCCGATGTGAGCAAGGAGGATGAAGTAAAGGCCATGTTCGCTAAAATAATTGATACTTATGGCACTGTTGATATACTTGTAAACAATGCCGGCCTGCAAAAAGACGCCAAATTTGTTGATATGACCCTGGATGAATGGAACACGGTTATCAATATCAACCTTACCGGGCAGTTCCTTTGCTCGCGCGAGGCTGCCAAAGAGTTTATAAAAAGGGGAGTAGTTGAAGGGGTAAGCCGCGCTGCTGGTAAGATAATTTGCATGAGCAGCGTGCACGAGGTAATACCCTGGGCCGGGCATGTAAATTACGCGGCCAGTAAGGGCGGTATCAGCATGTTTATGAAAAGTATAGCTCAAGAACTTGCACCGCATAAAATACGGGTAGCCGGCATTGGGCCGGGTGCCATACAAACCCCTATAAATAAAGATGCCTGGGAAACCCCCGAGGCACTTGATAAGTTGCTGACACTCATTCCCTATAACCGTATTGGCCAGCCTGGTGATATTGGCAAATTGGCTGCCTGGCTGGCATCAGACGAAGCCGATTATATCACCGGAACCACCATTTTTATAGATGGCGGCATGACACTTTACCCCGGATTTGCCGATAACGGTTAATAATGCAAGGATTTTAAGCCTTATCTGTCATAAAAATGTCACAAACAACACCCTTGTTAACGTTAAATTTACCTTAGTGTACTTTTTACAATAAGTATATGTGTTTTTTATTGAGATATTGTAAAAAATACACTAAGTATTTGTTTGTTTTTTGAAATTTTTATTATAATGGAGTGTATATTATTAAATATTCATAATAATTAGCTATAATTTTGAATATTTATACTTGTAGCTTACTTTTGTTATAACAAATTTAAAAAACGACAAAATGAAAAAGATATTTATAACAACCGCAATTGCTGCATTATTCACTGCAAACGTATTTGCATTCAACGGTAGCAAAACAACCGAAGATGGTTCTGAAAAAGCATCATATACTGCTATCACAAAATTCAATAACGATTTTGTTAGGGCCGAAGGTGCTACCTGGAAAATTACCAGCAAATTCCAAAAAGTTACCTTTATACTTGACGATGTTAAAATGTCGGCATTTTACAACTTAAAAGGCGAATTTATTGGTGTAACTCAAAATGTACAATTTAAAGCTTTACCAGAAAAAGCTAAAACCGAAATTGCTGCTAAATACGTAGGTTACTTTGCACAAGAGGTTATTAAATTAGAAGGCGGTGACGATACCACTTCATATTTTGTTGACCTGAAAAAAGACAGCGAAGAAGTATTATTGAAAGTTACCCCGACTGCAAACATTACGGTTGCAAAACAAATACAATAATCAAAAACAACATATAATACAGTAAGAGCCGACGTTTTTAACGCCGGCTCTTCTGTTTTAATTGGTTTTTTAGGCCAAATAAAAATTTTTATTTGGTTATTAATTATTTTATATATTTGAACAGATAGTTGTACATTCTATAATTGATTATTAAACCTTTTTATATTCAGTTGAATTACTTACTGATCTTTAACAAAAATATTTAATACGATTATACTAATATTATGAAAACTGGAAAAGTAAAATGGTTTAACACACAAAAAGGTTATGGGTTTATTGTTACCGATGATGGTAAAGATCTGTTTGTGCATTTTAAGGATGTACAAGGTGGTGTAAATGCTATTAAAGATAACGATAGCGTAGAATACGAAGTTGAAGAAGGCAGAAAAGGATTACAGGCAGTAAACGTTAAAAAAGTTTAATATCTGCACTAAAGCATAACGGAACCCTTGTTGAAAAACAAGGGTTTTTTTATTGATAAAAATTAGGCAACAATACATGCTTTATTTACTTTAGCCTACCAATTATTTTACACATCATGACTGCTACTGCTTCGTCAACAATTTCACGTAACGCTATTTTCCTGGTATTAGTAGCCTCTTTAGGTTACTTTGTTGATATATACGATCTTTTAGTATTCTCGATAGTACGTAAAGCAAGCCTGCATGATATTGGCGTAGCAGATGCCGATATGCTATTGAAAGGCCAGTTTATTATTAATGTACAAATGTTTGGTTTGTTATTGGGCGGCTTATTATGGGGCATAATAGGCGATAAGTTGGGCCGCATCAAAGTATTATTTGGGTCGATATTATTATACTCTATAGCCAATTTTGCCAATGCCTATGTTTATGATGTAAACAGCTATGCCATCATTCGTTTTATTGCCGGTATAGGCCTTGCCGGCGAGTTAGGGGCAGGCATTACCCTTGTAACCGAAACCCTAAGTAAAGAGAAACGCGGCTACGGCACTATGATAGTAGCTGTTATAGGTTTATTTGGTGCTGCCGCGGCCTACGCGGTAGCTAAATATGGCTGGCAAACTGCCTATAAGGTAGGGGGCGGTTTAGGGGTTATTTTATTGCTGTTGCGCCTTGGTACGTTCGAATCGGGGATGTTTAAAAACGTGCAGCAAAGTGGCGTATCAAAAGGAAACTTTTTTATGCTTTTCAGCAGTTTCGACAGGTTTAAAAAATATTTGTACTGCATATTAATTGGCGCGCCGCTTTGGTATGTGGTAGGCGTGTTGGTAACTCTATCGCCGGAGTTTGGTAAAGCCTTAGGCGCAAAAGAGCCATTAAGTGCCGGCGAAGGGGTATTATACACTTATATAGGCATTGCCATAGGCGATATTTTTGCCGGGCTATTGGCTCAGATCACCAAATCAAGGCGGTTAACTATGGCAGTATTTTTAACGCTGTCTGTTGTAAGTGCGTTTACCTATCTGGGTTCAACCGGCATCACACATGATAAGTTTGTATGGACCTGTTTTTTTATGGGCTGTACGGTAGGCTACTGGGCAACTTTTGTTACCATAGCAGCCGAGCAGTTTGGCACCAATATACGGTCGACAGTTACTACTACAGTACCTAATTTTGTACGTGGTTCCTTAATACCCATCAATATGGCGTTTAACGCCTTTGTGGTGCATTACGGGATGGTAACCAGCGGCTATATTATGATGGTGATACTCACCGTAATATCTTTATTATCGCTTAGCCAGTTAAAAGAAACTTTTGGTAAAGATCTTGATTATTTGGAAGTGAGTTAATTAAGTATGCTTTATAACAACTATTAAACGTATTGTAGGCATATCCTTTTAACCTGATTAAGTTTCACTAATTTTACCCCATGATTAGCAAGGAACAAATAGCTGCGGATTATAAAGAAATACAGGACGAGATATGTGCCGCGCTTGAAGCGACTGATGGCAAAGCAGTTTTTGCAGAGGAGCTTTGGGAGCGTGAAGGTGGCGGCGGCGGCCGTACCCGCATTATACAAAATGGTGATATTTTTGAAAAAGGCGGCGTAAACTTTTCGGCTGTTGAGGGGCAGTTACCACATAACATAAAAAAAGCCCTTAATGTAGAGCAGGATGATTTTTTTGCGACGGGCGTATCCATAGTTATTCACCCTAATCACCCCCTGGTTCCAATCATTCACATGAATATCAGGTATTTTGAAATGCCCTCGTCATTTGGGCAGGATAGGCCACCTGTGCGCTGGTTTGGCGGAGGGATAGACCTTACACCACACTATGTGATAGACGAAGATGCCCGGTTTTTCCATCAGCAGTTAAAAGATGTTTGCGACAGGTTTAACCACGATTTTTACCATCGCTTTAAAACCTGGGCCGACGATTACTTTTATATAAAGCACCGTAACGAAACCCGCGGTATTGGCGGCATATTTTACGACCGTTTGGCCAATTCAGACGATATGCGGTTAGAGGATATTTTTGAGTTTTCGAAAGCTGTGGGCCGTTCGTTTGCACCTACTTATATCGAGTTAGTTAACCGTAACCGCAATAAGCCCTTTACCGATAACCAACAACAATGGCAATACCAACGCCGAAGCCGCTATACCGAATTTAACCTTGTATATGATGCAGGCACCAAATTTGGCTTAGAAACCAACGGGCGTATCGAATCGATATTAATGAGCTTGCCACCCACTGCCAAATGGGTGTACGATTACCACGCAACCCCTGGCAGCGAAGAAGAAAAAACCCTTTCTCTGTTGAAAAAGGGTGTAAAGTGGGTGTAACTATTCGCCAACCTTTTGCTGGTCGGGCAGTTCATTAGGGCCGGGGATGTTAGCCTCTTGATTCCTGTCGGCAGTGCCTTCCTGGTATTGCAGTTGCTGCTCGTCCTTGTTTTCTTCGCTGTCTTTTGCCGGTGCCGCATTTTCCTCATCGCTTTGGCCATTTGGCACCGCTCCGGTAGCCTCGGTATAGTTTGATTGGCCCAATTGGTTAGGGTCTTTAAAGTTATTATACTCCGGGTGTTCCTCTAAAGGCTCTGTTCGCCTAAAATATTCATTACTATAACCCGCGTTTTGCGATGGGTTGTTTTTGTCATCGCCGGAAGGCGTTTTACTGTCTTTTCCAAAGTTTTGTCCGCCTGCACCTTTACTTTCCATGTTAGGCTCATCGCCGGTTTTTTCTTCGCTGCCAAATAGCATAACATGGCGCAGGTCCTTTTCTTCTAAATTATCGTCGTCATCTACACGGTAAGCCCTTGGCTTGTCGTTTTCAGCTTCATTATATTGTGCCATTTCTGTTAAAAATTGATATATGTAATAAAGTCTTATTTGTGGTTAATTGTTTTAATTAGGGGTTAATATTCAATTTTAATCTACCTGAAATCAGCCATTAACCATCAGCTAAAAAATTGTTAGTTTTGGCCTAACCAATTATTTACCATGAACAAAGTTGTTAGCGGGGCCGATGAGGCCATACGCGATATTGAAGACGGCATGACGCTGATGCTTGGCGGCTTCGGCATGTGCGGCCTGCCCGAAAAATGTATTTTAGCTTTAGTAAAAAAGGGTGTAAAAAACCTTACCTGCATATCAAATAATGCCGGGGTTGATGACTTTGGCATTGGCTTGTTGCTGCACCAGCACCAGGTTAAAAAAATGATATCATCATACGTAGGGGAGAACGCCGAATTTGAGCGGCAGCTACTAAGCGGCGAACTGGAGGTAGAACTGATCCCGCAAGGCACTTTAGCCACCCGATGTATGGCAGCAGGCTATGGTATGCCGGCCATATTTACCCCCGCAGGTATTGGTACCGAGGTAGCCATAGGCAAAGAGGTTCGGAATTTTAACGGCAAAGATTACCTGATGGAAATGGCGTTTGATGCCGATTTCGCTATTGTAAAAGCCTGGAAGGGCGATACAATGGGCAACCTCATTTACAGGTCGACCGCGCGCAATTTTAACCCTGTAATGGCTATGGCAGGCAAAGTTACCATTGCCGAAGTAGAAGAATTAGTCGAGCCCGGCGATCTGGATCCTGATAATATACACACACCCGGTATTTATGTGCATAGAATTTTCCAGGGAGAAAATTACGAGAAGCGCATTGAACAGCGTACTGTGCGGAAACGAAATTAACCACCACGTCATTGCGAGGTACGAAGCAATCTCTACGTATGCATATCCGATCTGCTTGTCGGGAGATTGCTTCGTGCCTCGCAATGACGCTTTATTATAAATAATGCTTCATTCAATACTATGCTTGACAAAGACGGAATAGCGAAGAGGATCGCCAAAGAGATAAAAGACGGCTACTATGTAAACCTGGGTATTGGTATACCTACTTTAGTAGCCAATTACATACCCGAAACCATGGATGTGGTACTGCAATCCGAAAATGGATTGCTGGGTATGGGGCCATTCCCATTTGAGGGCGAGGAAGACCCCGACACCATTAATGCCGGTAAGCAAACCATTACCAAACTGGCAGGCTCGGCGGTGTTTGACTCGGCCATGAGCTTTGGAATGATACGGGCCAAAAAGGTAAACCTGACCATATTGGGTGCCATGGAAGTATCAGAAGATGGCGATATTGCCAACTGGAAAATACCCGGCAAAATGGTAAAAGGTATGGGCGGCGCTATGGACCTGGTGGCCTCGGCAGAGAACATTATAGTGGCCATGCAGCACGTAAATAAAGCAGGTGAATCAAAGCTATTGCCCAAATGCAGCCTGCCTTTAACGGGCATTAAATGCGTTAAAAAAATAGTGACCGAATTGGCTGTAATAGATGTATTACCCAACGGCGAAGGCTTTAAACTGATAGAGCGTGCGCCGGGCGTAAGCGTAGAAGATATTATTAAAGCTACAGCCGGCAAGCTGATAGTACAAGGCGATATACCCGAAATGGTGATTTAAGGTAATCAATGGGCGTTGGCTATCTTATAGTATGTTAGTTGCCACCACATGGTAAACCCGGTGGCAACCCATTAAAATCGCTTTCACCTGTTACGATTAGGCACCAACCCGTCCGGGGTGGACGGCTGCGGACTTTAAAAAAACTTTTTTATTTGGAATTAAATTTTATATTAGTTGGTGAGGGGTGACGAAAATAAACGAAAAATTCCCGCAAGGGGAACAAAATAAACGAATAATTTATAGCCA
Source organism: Inquilinus sp. KBS0705 (assembly GCA_005938025.2). Lineage (NCBI taxonomy): Bacteria > Pseudomonadati > Pseudomonadota > Alphaproteobacteria > Rhodospirillales > Rhodospirillaceae > Inquilinus > Inquilinus sp. KBS0705. The sequence goes on from VCCI02000001.1 coordinate 1,005,838, forward strand.
AAAGTGCAAAGGAAAAGGCCTATACGCGCTGCAATGGCAATTTTTAATTTAAAAGCCCTGTTAAAAAAAATCCATCGCTAAAAATTAAAATTATTGTAGTGCGTTTTACCACATCGTAGCCCTTCAATTTTACAACTCTAAACATTTCTATCTATATTTACCACCATGAATCACCTGATAGCACCATCTGTTTTAGCTGCCGATTTTGCCAACCTGCAAAGGGATATTGAAATGGTAAATAAAAGCGAGGGCGACTGGTTCCATGTGGATATTATGGACGGTATGTTTGTGCCTAATATCTCCTTTGGTTTTCCTGTTGTAAAAGCTATTAAAAAGCATGCGCTTAAGCCTCTTGATGTGCACCTGATGATAGTGGACCCTGATCGCTATTTAAAGGATTTTAAGGATGCAGGTGCCGATAGTATTACCGTACATTACGAAGCCTGCCCGCATTTGCACCGCACTATACAGGCTATAAAACAACTGGGTTGCCGGGCATCAGTAGCCATTAACCCGCATACGCCCGTAGCTTTGCTAAAAGATATTATTGCTGATGTAGACATGATATTGGTGATGTCGGTTAACCCTGGTTTTGGCGCGCAAAAGTTCATCGAACATTCGTACATTAAACTAAGCGAGGTAAAAGCTTTAGCGGCTGATACCAACCCTAATCTGTTAATAGAGGTTGATGGGGGAGTAGACAGCACAAACGCGGCCAAACTGCTGGCAGCAGGCGCCAATGTATTGGTAGCGGGTAATTCGGTGTTTTCGGCGATTGATCCGCTTTCGGCCATTGCCCGGCTTAAACATTCGTGACCCTAATAATCATCGATTCAGATAATTATCACCTAAAAAATGCGCTATCTGTGTCAATAAGGCGTTTTCAGAAAAATGCAAATAAAGTCTATAAGCTTTGTCAAATTTATTAACTTCGGCACTTCAAAATACAAAGTTGGTAATCAAAGTCCAACATTAAATTTATTCATAATATGAAACATAATTTCGGTGCCGGTCCCGGCATCTTACCCCACGAAGTTTTAAAACAAGCTGCAGCAGCAGTGATCGATTTTAACGGAACAGGCCTTTCATTGCTGGAAATATCCCACCGATCGCCGGAATTTGAAGCAGTATTAGACGAAGCCGTTAAGCTGGTTAAAGAATTATTCAGTGTACCAGAAGGCTACTCTGTATTGTTTTTACAGGGCGGAGCAAGCACACAATTTGCTTTAGCCCCCTATAATTTACTACCCGATGGTGGTAAAGCCGCATACCTTGAAACAGGTGTATGGGCAAACAAAGCATTAAAAGAAGCTAAATTTTTTGGCGAGGTTGAGGTGGTTGCTACATCAAAAGAAAGCAACTTTACCTACATCCCTAAAGATTTTACCGTACCTGCAGATGCTGCTTATTTCCATATCACATCAAACAATACCATTTATGGTACACAGCTGCACCAGTTCCCTAAATCGCCGGTACCAGTGGTTTGCGATATGTCGTCAGATATATTCAGCCGCAAAGTAAACGTTGCCGATTTTGGCTTAATATACGCCGGCGCGCAAAAAAATATGGGCCCAGCGGGTGTTACTTTGGTAATTGTTAAAGATGACCTTTTAGGCAAAACAGGCCGTAAAATACCGGCTATGTTTAACTACCAGGTGCAAATAGAAGGTGGATCGATGTACAACACGCCGCCATGCTTTGCCATTTACGTATCTATGCTTACCCTAAACTGGCTAAAAGCAAAAGGTGGGGTAGAAGCTATCGAAAAAGAGAATGATGCCAAAGCTGCCGTGCTTTACGAGGAAATAGACCGTAACCCGTTATTTAAAGCGGTAGCAGCTGTTGAAGACCGCTCGCATATGAACGTTTGTTTTGTTGCCGAAAACCCTGAGCACGAAAAACCATTTTTAAAGCTTTGCGAAGAAAAGGGTATAGTAGGCTTAAAAGGCCACCGCAGCGTAGGCGGTTTCCGCGCATCAATATACAATGCATTGCCTATCACCAGCGTTTACGTGCTGATAGATGCCATGCAGGAATTTGCTGAAAAAAATAAATAAGTGTTATTAGAGGTTGGTGATTAGAGGTTAGGCTTACGTCTTGCCATAACTAATCTCCAATCTCTATCCTCTAAACTCTAAAGACAATGATCAAAATATTAGCTAATGATGGTATCGACCCGATAGGTAAGAAAATGCTGGAAGATGCCGGTTTTTTTGTAGAGACCCAAAACATCCCACAGGACGAATTACCAACCCGCTTACAGGAGTACGATGCCATTACTGTACGGAGCGCAACTAAAGTGCGTAAAGCCTTAATAGACGTATGCCCGGGCCTTAAATTAATTGGCCGTGGTGGTGTAGGTGTTGATAATATTGATGTGGATTATGCCAAAGAAAAAGGCATTGGTGTGTATAACACCCCGGCTTCATCATCATTATCAGTTGCCGAATTGGTTTTCGCGCATTTGTTTACGGGCGTACGCTTTTTACAGGATAGTAACCGCAAAATGCCGGTAGAAGGTGCTACAAAGTTTAACGACCTTAAAAAAGCCTATGCTAAAGGTATCGAATTGCGTGGTAAAACATTAGGTATTTTAGGCTTTGGCCGTATTGGCCGCGAAGTAGCAAAAATCGCCATTGGCGTAGGTATGGATGTAATAGCTTACGACTTATATCCGTTTAACCCTGAGGTAGAGATTGTTTTAGGCGGCGGTACAAAAGTAAACGTAACAGTAAAAACTACTACACTTGATGATGTTATCAAGCAAGCAGACTTTATTACCCTGCACACACCATTTATTGATAAACCTATTTTAGGTGCCGCAGAGTTGGCACAAACTAAAAAAGGAGTAGGGCTGGTAAATATATCACGTGGTGGATTGATAGGCGAAAGCGACCTGCTGGATGCCTTAAACAGCGGCCAGGTATCGTTCGCAGCACTGGATGTGTTCGATAACGAGCCAACCCCTCGACAGGATATATTAAGTCATCCAAAAATATCATTAACACCGCATATTGGTGCTGCTACTAACGAAGCGCAGGAGCGTATTGGTGTAGAGTTAGCGAACTTAATTATTCAGCATTTTACGAAGTAAAACACCCAAACATTTTTAGCCTGCCGAAGTTGTACGATTGTACTATGCTTCGGCAGGTTTTTGTTTTTTATGAAAAGGATATTTTTTGTACTTGTACCAATACTACTGTTATGCTCGTTCACCTTTAAAAAGAGCCTTAAAGGAGTGTGGGAGTACAGCGGTGGCGTTTATAACGGGAAACCAGAAGCCGCATCGCAGCAATATAAATTGCAGCGTATATACGACGAAGCACATTACGAGGCCGTTTTTATAGATTCGGATGCCAAGCCTGTAACCTACGAGCGGGGCGATTATGAATTGAAAAACGACACTTGTCTAGAAACCCAAACCTACAGCCTGCAACCCTCGCAGGTTACCGGTATAACCCTGCATAACTACTACCGGGTTAAAAATGATACACTTACATTTACGGGTATTTTACCTAACGGAACCAGAGTAAAAGAGTACTGGAAAAAGGTGAAATAGCCCGCTGATTGCAACAATAAAACCAGTATAGCGTTTTAAGGTAAAAAACGTTGAAAATGGGTGTAATGTTAGCAAAATTATAGGGGCAGAACCATATAAATTCTTAACTTCGCAGGTCGTATAAAAACATATTTTTTAAACGCATTTACGAGAAGATATTCCACTAAGAAAAACCAATGGCTGAAGGAACAGAAAACGAGTCACAGAACGAAGACAGAATTATTTCGATAAATATAGACGAGGAAATGAGAGCAGCTTACATTGATTATTCAATGTCTGTAATTGTTTCAAGGGCATTGCCCGATGTACGCGATGGTTTAAAACCAGTACACAGGCGCGTATTGTATGGCATGCTCGATTTAGGTTTAGCAAATAACAAACCCTATAAAAAATCGGCCCGTATAGTGGGCGAGGTGCTGGGTAAATATCACCCGCATGGCGATACATCAGTATATGACGCTATGGTGCGTATGGCACAGGATTGGAGCCTGCGCTATCCATTTGTTGAAGGACAGGGTAACTATGGGTCTATTGATGGTGACCAACCCGCGGCAATGCGTTACACCGAGGCAAGGCTGGAGAAGATAGCCGAGGAAATGCTGGCTGATATCAATAAGGATACTATTGATTTTCAGTTAAACTTTGATGATTCGTTACAGGAGCCAACCGTACTGCCTGCAAAATTCCCTAACCTTTTGGTTAATGGTGCAAGCGGTATTGCGGTAGGTATGGCCACCAATATGGCCCCGCATAACTTATCAGAGATTGTTGACGCTACTATAGCATTGATAGATAACCGCAGTATCGAGATATCAGAACTGATGACTTACGTTAAAGGTCCCGATTTCCCTACAGGCGGTATCATTTATGGTTACGAAGGCCCGCGCCAGGCGCTGGAAACCGGTCGTGGCCGTGTAGTAATACGCGCCCGTGCCGAAATTGAAACCTATAATAACGACCGTGAACGTATTATTGTAAGCGAAGTACCTTACCAGGTAAACAAAGCGCTGATGATAGAGCGTACTGCCGAGTTGGTTAACGAAAAGAAAATTGAAGGTATATCTGCCATTCGTGATGAAAGTAACCGCGAGGGTATACGTGTTGTTTACGAGATAAAACGCGACGCAAACGCAGCTATCGTACTAAATAACTTATACAAATACACCGCGCTGCAAACATCGTTCAGTGTAAATAATATTGCACTTGTACATGGTCGCCCAATGCTGCTTAACCTTAAGGACCTGATTCATCATTTTGTTGAGCACAGGCACGAGGTGGTTATCCGCCGCACTAAGTACGAGTTATCAGAAGCAGAAAAGCGCGCGCATATATTAGAAGGTTTACTGATCGCACTTGACCATATCGAGGAAGTGATAAGGTTGATACGAGCATCGTCTACACCAGATGAGGCCAGGGAAGGCTTAATGAGCCAGTTTGGCCTAAGCGATATTCAGGCACGTGCTATTTTAGATATGACCTTAAGGCGTTTAACAGGCCTGGAGCGTGATAAGATAAAAGACGAGTACACTGCATTAATGAAAACCATCGACTACTTAAAATCTATTTTGGCCGATGAAGGTTTGCGTATGCAAATAATCAAAGACGAATTAATAGAGATAAAGGAGAAATATGGTGATGAGCGCCGTACCGAAATGGTGCATTCATCAGCAGAAATGCAAACCGAAGACTTTATTGAGGATGAGGATGTGGTAATTACCATATCTCGCGAGGGTTACATTAAACGTACTTCGCTTACCGAGTACCGCAGACAGGGCAGGGGGGGTAAAGGATCTTTAGGCAGTAACAGCCGCGATGCCGACTTTATCGAGCACTTACTCATCGCATCAAACCACAATTATATGCTCTTCTTTACCGAAGCGGGGCAGTGTTTCTGGTTACGTGTATTTGAAATACCGGAAGGTACGCGTACTTCCAAAGGACGCGCTATCCAAAATATCATCAATATCCCTAAAGAGGAAAACATAAAGGCTTATATCAAGTTAAAATCGCTTAAGGATACTGAATACCTGGAGAACAATTTCATCATTATGTGTACCCGTAAAGGTGTTATCAAAAAGACATCTTTAGAGGCATATTCTCGCCCGCGGGCTAATGGTATCAATGCCATCAACATTAACGAAGGCGATTCGTTATTAGAAGCAACCTTAACAACCGGTACCAGCGAAATTGTGATGGCTTTACAATCAGGCCGTGCCATACGCTTTAACGAATCGACCGTTAGGCCAATGGGCCGCACAGCAACGGGTGTGCGCGGAATAAGTCTTGATAGCGATAACGATGAGGTTATTGGTATGATAAGTATTGATGATAAAGAAACTACTGTGTTAGTTGTTTCTGAAAAAGGCTACGGTAAACGTACTGATATTGACGACTACAGAGTTACTAACCGTGGTGGTAAAGGTGTTAAAACTTTAAATATTACTGAAAAAACCGGAAACCTTGTTGCTATAAAAGGTGTTACAGATAAGGAAGATCTGATGATCATCAATAAATCGGGTATAATTATACGCATGGCTATAAGCGAATTGCGTACAATGGGCCGCGCTACACAGGGTGTTAAGTTAATAACGCTTAAAGGTAACGATGAGATTGCTTCGGTTGCAAAAATTGAGCACGAGGACGAAGAAGAACTTGATGAAATTATAGTAGAAGAAGCGGAAGCTGATAAGGCGATTGCAGAAGCTACTGATGCTGATATAGAAGCCGGTGCCGATAAAAATGTAGGTATACATCCGGATACTGAAATAGACAAAGGTGACTCAGATGATGAGCCTGCTGATGACGACAAAACAGAATAATACATGCGAAAACGTAAGATCGGGTTATTGATTTTAGCGTTGTTTACTACATCCGTTGCTTTTTGCCAGTCAGAAGCATTAAAGGTTGTAGTAAACAACCTAGCATTTTATAAGCAAAAAGGCGACCTGCAATTTTTAGCGAAGGCCAAAAAATCTGCTGATAGCCTGGTGGTGAGCAAGTCAGACTCGGCCGATTTGGAAAAGAATGTTTATCGCATTATTATAAACTCCAGTATACTATATACCGACTCGTTAAACAAACTGCAGCAACCTGATAATTTTATCGACCAAACTACCCAGCTTTACGATAATTTTGCCCAGAAAGGTAAAATATATAAGTACCAGGCCGAAATGGATTACGCCAAACGTTGCCTGGCCAACGCTTACATACGCCGTGGGTTTGCCTTTAGTAAAAACAACGATTTTGCTAAAGCCGCTGCATCTTTTCAACAGGCGAAAAAGTATGCGCCCGATTTTAAAGCAGTTAATGCCTATATAGCGTATGCCAATAATAAATTGGGTAACCTGCAGGATGCTGCTAAGTATTACAATAATTTAATAAATACTGACAGTACCCGCACAGATTATATTGAAACCGCATCATCTATTTATAAGTCAATAGGTGATACGACCAAGGCTTTGCAGGTAATAAAACGTGCGCGTCGTATTTTGCCAAATGATAAGCAATTACTGCACGACGAGGCAAATATTTATAATAACAGAAGGGACTACAAAGCGTTAGAGCCATTAGTGATCCCGCTTTTAGATAAAAACCCCAACAATGCTGATATTACTTTTATAGCGGCAAATTGCTATGATCATTTAAACCATTATGACAAAGCAGAGTCATTATACCTGCGCGCAATTGAATTGAATGGTACAGCTTACGAGCCTGTTTTTAACCTTGGGGTGCTTTATTTTAAAAAGAGCACTTTTACTAATAATGATAATAAAAATATCACAAGTGCTATATTGTGGTTGGAAAAGGCCAGCGAAATGGCGCCTGGTGATAAAAACTGCTTAAAGTTATTGCAGTTAGCATACACAAAAACTGGCGATAACGAGCTTTTAGAGAGAGTAAACAACAAATTAGAACAATAAACCAATTAAACGTGATCAGCTATTTACCTATATGTAAATTGATCATTTCATCAAAATTGTATACAAATGAAAATTAAATTTTTTATGGCCGGCCTTTTAGGTCTAATTTCAGTAACTGCCTTTGCGCAAAAAGGGGAGTTGAACACAGCACAAACGGAATATGATAAGTATGAAAGTTTGAAAAGCCAGCCTACATTGGCTTTGCCAAGTTTACAAAAGGCCAAAGAATCTATCGACAAAGCCGCTGCAAATACCAAAACAGCAACACTGCCTCAAACTTATGCAGTAAAAGGTGGTGTTTATGCGTCGTTAGCCGAAAACGATACTGTTGCCACTACATCAATGCCTAATTTTGTTATCGCGCAAGAGGCCTTAACAAAAGCGAAAGAAGCAGATACAAAGGGCGAATTTAAAAAGCTGATTGATAATGGATACCTTATATTAGCCCAATATCAAATTAAAAAAGGTGTGAAGGCATTCCAGGCCAAACAGTATGAAGATGCCTACAAAGCCTTCGATTTTTACCGCACTGTATTGCCCGAAGATACAACGGCTATATTATATACAGGCCTTGCTGCTTTAAACGCTAAAAATTATCCTGCAGCCATCGCTAACTATAACAAATTAGTAACTACTAAATACTCCGGTAACGAAGGTGTATATGGCGATCTATCATCGATATACTTAGAAACTAAAGATACAACCGCAGCTTTAAAAGCAATAAGCGATGGCTTGGCTAAATATCCTAAAAATGCCGAATTAAGGAAAAAAGAGATTGTTATAAGCTTGCAAAGTGGTAAACAAAAAGAAGTGCTTGATAAAATTCAGGCTGCTATTGCAAACGATCCCAAAAATAAAGATCTGTATTACTACGCTGGCTTGGTATACTCGCAAGCAGCTGACGAATATGGCTCTCAAGCTAACAAAACAAAAGATGCTGCTGCAAAAACAGCATTGTTAGCAAAAAGAACAGATAGCTTTGAAAAAGGAAATGCTATGTATAAAAAGGCGCTGGAAATTGATCCTAACTATTTTGAAGCTAACTTAAACCTGGGTTATGTTATCATAGCACCTGCAATTGATAGCTACAATGCAGCTAACAGATTGCCTGCAAACAAGCAAAAAGAATATGAAGCCGCAATAGCCAAAGCTAAAGTACAGTTTGAATTAGCTAAACCATACTTATTAAAGGCGGTTGAACTTAATCCAAAATCGCCAGATGCATTAAGTAACTTATTAACTTATTACAAAGGCACAAAAGACGATGCTAACGCCGCTAAAATAAAAGCACAGTTAGATGCATTACCTAAAAACTAATAGGCAGAAGGAGTAATTATTTATTTATTTATTTAGGCCCGCTACTATAGCGGGCTTAAATTTTATATTAATACTTAACATAATGTTAATTATGAGAATTAATTTTGATTATGCTAAGTGTGGAATATACGTTAGATATGTCAATCTCAAAACATCTTTCTATATACCTTAATATATTGTAAGTTAGATTATTTACACTTGCCTAATTAAATTTAGTGATATATGGATTTGCAATTAAAAAATAAAACAGCGCTGGTTACTGGTTCAACAGCCGGCATTGGTTATGCTATAGCCAGGTCGTTAGCAGCCGAGGGCGCTAATGTATATGTTAATGGCCGCGAACAAAAACGTGTTGACGCTGCGGTACAAAAAATAATTGCCGAAACTGGCAATGCAAATATTAAAGGTTTAATAGCCGATTTTGCGGATAAGCAACAAGTAGAGAATCTGATAAGCCAATTGCCGCAGGTTGATATACTGGTAAATAATGTAGGGATCTTTGATCCGAAGGAATTCAAACAAATTACCGACGCCGAATGGTTTAAATTTTTTGAAGTGAATGTTTTGAGCGGTGTACGGTTATCACGGGCATATTTTGATAAGATGCTGGCCAATAACTGGGGTCGTGTTATATTTATATCAAGCGAATCAGGTATACAAATACCTGCAGAAATGATTCATTACGGCATGACAAAAACCGCCCAAATAGCCGTTGCCCGCGGTTTAGCCGAGTTAACAACAGGTACAAATGTTACTGTTAATACCGTTTTACCCGGTCCAACTGCTTCCGAAGGTGCCACTGCGTTTATAAAAGCCGTAGCTAAAGACCAGGGATTAACCGATGCAGAAATGGAAAAGGAATTTTTTACCAATATGCGTGGTTCGTCACTTATTAAGCGCTTTATAGCGCCTAATGAGATAGCCAGCATGGTAACCTATATTGCCAGCCCTTTGTCGTCGGCTACTAATGGGGCAACATTACGTGCAGACGGTGGTGTTATAAAAACAGCGTTCTAAAAATACGCACAAAAAAGCCCGGACTATAATAGCCCGGGCTAACGTTAACCAAAAGCATTATGGCTTTTTGGTAGTATCTCTTGTGGTGGTGTCCCTTTTAGTGGTATCGGTAGTAGTGGGCGAAGTTGTAGTAGCCGGCGCAACCGTAGTAGCTGTTGAATCTGTAGCTGTACTGTCAGAAGCGTTTCCGGCGCTCTTTGTTGAGCTACAACCCATTGCCAATGAACCGAAGATCGTCGCTACTAACGCGAAACTCAAAATTTGCTTTTTCATAGATATAAGTTTAAAAGTTTTCAATTTGTTAGATGTATAAAAATCTTATACATGTTCGGCTTAGTATTGCAAAGTCTGTTCCAAACTATTGGCATATGTAAATTTTGTGCTGTATTTGTAAATAATGTGGGTATTATACATACATGCTCAATATTTTTCTGATATTTAACGTTAATGGTAGTATCAGAAAATATGCTGAAATGGATGATGCGCCTCTACCCTCCCCTTTTGTTTCAGCGGATATGGGTACAGCGTTTCGGCAAGGGTTTTAGGAGTGTAAAGGTTAAAATAAATAAAAGCTTATTAAATAAAAACCCGAACGGAAGCATATTTGGCGGGACGATTTTTGCAGCGGCCGACCCATTTTACCCGGTTTTATTTAACCAAATATTAAATACAAAAGGCGGCAAACTTAAAATATGGTCTAAATCAGCAAAAATAGACTTTTTAAAACCGGGGTTAACCAATCTGTTTTTTGAAGTTGAAATAACTGATGCAGATATTGAACATGCCCGGCAAACCTTAAGCATATACGGCAAGTATGAACATGCTTTTCCGTTAGATATTTATAATACCGATGGCGAAATATGCGTATCGCTGATAAACGAGGTGTACATACGCGATTTAAATTTTAAAACAGAACTATAAACAGATGCTTGTGTTTATGAATGATGCCGCCTTTATAAAAAAGGGATTTTTAATAAGTACCGACGTTAACCTGATAGATTTTGAAGCTGTATACGACTACCTGGATAAGCAATCGTACTGGGCTAAAGGGATACCTAAAGACAGGCTGCTTAGAGCTACCAATAACTCGATGTGCTTTGGTGTGTATAAAGATGGTAAACAGGCCGGTTTTGCCCGTGTAGTTACTGATAAAGCCACCTTTGCTTACCTATGCGATGTGTTTGTGCTACCGGCATACCGTGGTTTTGGTTTATCGAAGTGGCTGATGCAAAGTATAATAAACCATGATGAACTGCAGGGCTTGCGCCGATGGTCGTTAGCTACGCAGGATGCGCACGGTTTATATAAGCAGTTTGGGTTTAAAGAGGTAACAAATCCCGAAGTATGGATGCAGATTTTTACGCCTTATATACAGGATTAATTAAGAGAGATGAATTTAAAGAGACTGATTTTTGAGGGTGAAGGCGTATCGCTTGATTTTAAAAAAACCATTACCAGCTGCGAAAAAATAGCTAAAACGATGGTGTCGTTCGCTAATAATGTTGGTGGCCGGTTGCTGATAGGTGTTTTGGATGATGGTACCATTAAAGGTGTAAAAGCCGAGGACGAAGAGCGCTATATGATAACCAAGGCGGCTAATTTTTTTACCCGCCCTGCACTCGAGCCCGAATTTGAAGAGGTTTATTATGATGATAAGTTGGTGCTGGTGGTTAACATACCCGAGAGTAGCCTAAAACCACACTATTCGCTTGCCGAGGATGGCAAATGGTGGGTATATATACGTGTTAAAGATAAAAGCGTATTGGCCAGCAAAATTGTTGTTGATGTTTTAAAACGATCAGCTGATGATAATGGTGTGTTGATAGAATATACATCAAAGGAAAAAGCCCTTTTAGAGCATTTGGAAGCTACTCAGCGTATTACTGTTAAGGAATTTTGCGACATGCTGAACATAGGCCGCCGCCGTGCCCAACGCATATTGGTTAATCTGGTATTATCCGGCGTTATACGCGTGCACACGACTGAAAAAGAAGAGTTTTACACAGCCAGCTAAATTCACTCAGCTATTCATTACTTTTGCCTCCCTTAGTAATGAAAGCCACTTACCACAAATATCGTTCGTATTACCAGGATAGCCTTAAGCTGGCTATCCCAGTAGTGATATCGCAGCTTGGGCATACCCTCGTGCAGATGTCAGATTCGGTTATTGTGGGCCACTTTGCGGGTACTGCCTCCCTTGCAGCCGTAGCCTTAGTAGGTAGTTTGTTTATGGTGCCATTGGTTATCGGTATGGGCATCAGCTATGGTATTACACCACTTATAGCCCAATATAATGGCCGTAACGATCATAAAGAGTGCGGCAGGTTATTATCTAACAGTTTGTTTTTAAACCTGCTTACGGGCCTTGTATTATTTGTGTTTATATACTTTGGTGTTATTTTGGTGATAGACAAGCTGCATCAATCGCCCGAAGTGGTGCAACAGGCACGGCCATTTTTATTGTTGCTTAGCTTATCGCTTATTCCTTTATTGGTATTTAATACATTTAAACAATTTGCCGAGGGACTTGGCTTTACCAAACAGGCCATGCTGATATCTATTTGGGGCAATGTGCTTAACATTTGTCTGGGTATTATATTTGTAAAGGGTTTATTTGGCATACAGCCTATGGGTGTGCGCGGCGTGGGCTATAGTACCCTTATTGATCGTTGTGTAATGGCTATAGTAATGGCTGTTTATGTATTTCGCTCCCCTATCTTCAGAAAGTACCTTACTGATTTCGCTATTAAAAATGTTGACCGCCTGCGTAGTTTGCAAATACTAAAAATTGGCGCTCCGGTTGCCTTGCAGTATGTATTTGAAATTGGCGCGTTTGGCGGGGCAGCATTATTTATTGGCTCGTTAGGGGCCGTGCCGCAAGCCGCGCACCAGGTGGCCATAAGCCTTGCCGCCATGACGTATATGATGGCCAGTGGCGTATCGTCGGCTGCAGCCATACGCTCAGGTAATTATTTCGGATCGGGAAACCACCGGCAACTGAGGTTATCCGCCATATCAAACTATCATATTGTTATTGCATTTATGTGCTGCACGGCGGTTATATTTACGCTGTTTAACCATATTTTGCCCTGGATATATACTTCAGACAAACAAGTAATAGCCATTGCACAACAATTACTTATAGTTGCCGCTTTCTTTCAGCTTTTTGATGGTACACAAGTGGTTGGCTTAGGGATATTACGCGGCATGGGCGATGTAAATATACCAACAGTGATCACCTTTATATCTTATTGGATAATTGGTTTGCCCATAGCATATCTGCTGGGTATACATCTAAATTTAGGTGTAATGGGTGTTTGGTACGGGCTGGTTTCGGGCTTGATGTCAGCCTCAATTATGCTTTTCTGGCGTTTTCAGGTCATCAGCAAAAGCCATCAGGCAGTAATTATCGACGATATACGTTAAAAATACAAGTCGTTGGCAACACGGTAGGTATTACAATGTGCCTCTACAATATCTTTAATGTTTGGCGAATATCCGCCGCCCATACTAACCTGTACAGGTATGTTGTTTTTACGGCATTGTTCAAATACAAACTGGTCGCGCTGTTTGCAGGCTTCTTTTGATAACGAAAGTTTGCCCAGTTTGTCTGATGCTAATACATCCACCCCAGCCAGATAAAATATAAAATTGGGTTGTAGCCGGTCTATTAATTGCGGCAAGGTATCGGTCAAAATCTGTAAATAAGCATCATCTGCAATCCCGTCATCCAGTGGGATATCCAGATCAGAGTGCTCTTTTCTAAACGGAAAGTTTTTGTCGCCATGCATCGAAAAAGTGAACACCCGGTTTTCTTTTTCAAATATTTGCGCTGTGCCATTACCCTGGTGCACATCTAAATCGATAATTAAGATAGATGATGCTAAATTCTTACTTAACAAATAATTAGCGGCTATAGCCTGGTCATTCAACAGGCAAAAACCTTCGCCCCAATTACTACCGGCATGGTGTGTGCCGCCGGCCACATTAAAGGCCACGCCATGTTCAAATGCAAAATGGCATCCGTCAATAGTGCCCCTGGCAATGCGTATCTCGCGCTCAACCAATTGTGCCGATAATGGAAAGCCTATGCGCCGCGCTTCCTTTGCAGGCAAGGTAAGATCTCGTAACCGCTCCCAGTAGGCTTTATCATGTGTAAGCAAAATGGTTGCCTCATCCAGTGGCTGCGGCGAGAATAAATTGTCGGCAGTAATTACTCCTTCGTGCAACAGTTGTTCGGGTATCAGTTCGTACTTCAGCATCGGGAAACGATGACCTTCAGGTAGCGGGTGGGCGTATATGGGGTTGTAAGCTATTTTAAGCATACATTGTTATTATGAAAATATTTCGCCAATGTGTTTGTCTATATTGTTACATATCTCATCAAGCGGCAGGTCGTTAGCATCAACGCCAAAAGGGTTTTCTATTTCCTCTGCCAGCAATTCTATACTGGCAAATACAAAAAGGATGAAGCCAATAATAGGGATGATAAAATATTTCAGATCAAACGCCCAGGCAAAAGGCAGGGTGATAATGTAGGTAAAGATGAACTTTTTAATAAATACGCTATACGAATACGGTATAGGTGTTTTTTTGATACGCTCGCAGGCACCGCATATATCTGTAAACGAAGTCATTTCGGCGGTAATGCTCATTAATTGCTCCGGGTTTATCTGCCCCTGTTTATTTAAGCGGTAAATGTTTTTAATAAGACCCGATGCCACCTGGTTAGGAACATGGCGGCTGGTATCAATAGTTATAAATGCTTGTGTTTCGGGTACATACATTTCGCGCAGATGATTCCGCAGCACCCGGGCATAAAGCGGAATGGTGTAATTGAAATAAGCCTGCTCTTCTGTGTTTATTAAATGCTTTAACTTAATGGCCAGGTTGCGGCTATTATTTACAAGGCTCCCCCATAATTTGCGGCCCTCCCACCAGCGGTCGTACGCCGAGTTGATGCGGAACGCCAGCAACAGCGAGAACACAAAACCAATGGTTTGGTGCACATAAATTACCTTTCGCAATAAACTGGTTTCGGGTATTTTCCAAAAATCAATTATCAAAAATGTAACCACACCTGCATATAAACTCACCGTTAGCATCAGCGGCAGCAATTCGCGCAGCGTATCGGCCTTATTAAATTTGAATATAAGCGAGAACCACTCCTTGGGGTTATAGTATATCATCTGGTATTAGTTAAGGGCTGTAATGGCTTTAAAAAGGCATTCCGCAGCTTTAAATACATCGGTATATGAATTATATAACGGCACGGGGCTAAGGCGAATTACATCGGGTTCGCGCCAGTCGCCAATTACGCCGTTGCTGGCCAGGTAATCAAAAATATCCCTGGCGTTCTTTTTACACACCACAGATAGTTGGCACCCGCGTTCTTTCGCGTTAACGGGTGTAATAATACTTAGCATATGTTTACCATGCCGGGCATTAATGTCATTAATCAGGTATTCCAGGTAACCGGTTAAATTTTCACTTTTAATCCTAAGGGGGTGTAAGCCGCCGGCTTGTTCAAATACATCTAAAGCTGCCTTGTGCAAAGCCATCAGCATTATGGGTGCGGTGCTCACATTCCATCCTTCGGCACCAACTTCGGGTTCAAAGCCTGGAGCCATTAAAAAGCGTTTGCTATGTTCATAGCCCCACCAGCCTGCAAAGCGGTTTAATGTAGTATCGGTGAAGTGCTTTTGGTGTACAAATACGCCGCTTATCCCTCCCGGACCCGAATTCATGTACTTGTACGAGCACCAGCAGGCAAAATCGGCTTGCCAGTCGTGCAGCTTAACTTCAACATTTCCCGCCGCGTGGGCCAGGTCGAAGCCTACATAGGCACCAGCCGCATGTCCGGCCTTTGCAATAGCTTCCAGGTCGAAGTATTGCCCTGTGTAATAATTAATGCCGCTGAACATCACCAGGGCCAATTCATCTGCATGTTCGGCTATCTTTTGTATGATGTCTTCGGTTCGTAATATAAACTCTCCCACCCGTGGCGACACCTCTATAACGGCCTGTTGCTGCGTATAGCCATGATACCTAACCTGGCTTTCAATAGCGTATTGATCTGAGGGGAAAGCACCTGCTTCCATCAATATTTTAAAACGTTTATTGGTTGGTTTATAAAAACTTACCATTAGTAAGTGAAGATTTACTGTAAGTGAATTCATTACGGTAACTTCGGTTGGTTTTGCGCCTAACAGCCTGGCCAACGGTGCTATTAATTGCTTATGATAGCTTAACCACGGCGATTTGCCGCGGAACCATCCTTCTACCGCTTCATCTTCCCAGTTGTTTAACTGGTCTTGCAGATATTGCCTTGCTGCTTTAGGTTGCAGGCCCAGCGAATTGCCACACAGGTATATAGCTTGCTGTCCATTATATTTTGGGAATAAAAATTGATCCCTCAGATGTTTTAAGGGGTCCTGCTCATCCAGCTGAAGCGCAAATTCTAATGTGTTCTGGTAGTTCATCAGCCAATAATACAAAAAAGGCGGATGATACATCCGCCCTTGTTTTATAAATCTATTTTTCCGTGTTTGCCTTCGTCGTATTGTTTACCGGTTACGGCCGCTTTAAGCATGTTAAACAATACTACCATGCTACTACTGCTGCTATCCCAATATTCAACATCTGTGGGTTCAACTTTTAGCAGGGTTAGCTTTGGGTCATCCAATCCCTTCGGAAAAAACGCTTTTACAAAAGGGTTCCAAAGTTCTTTCATCTTTTCCCTGTCTTCTACCACAGTTGCCTCGGCAACAATACTTAGGTAGGTGTGGTTATCCGAATCTGAATAGGTTAACGATACGGTGTTTTCTACCGATATTTCGCTCACTTTAGGCGAGTACTCGTCTGTAAAGAACCAAATATTACCTTGTTCATCAACATCGGCAGTGCCCATTGGCCTGCTATTGAAGCCCTTCTCGCGACTATAAGTAGTCAGCATGGCTGTTTTAACTTCCTTTATCTTATCCCTGAAATATTTTAGGCTCTCTGTTTTCGACCAATCGCTCATAGTGTTTACAATTTAGGTTAATTAACCAACGATAAAATCATTTGTTCGGTTTGCTCACATAAATATTTCCTTTAACATAAAAGCGGTAAGGCAGCAAGGCATCATCGCCTGCATAGGCAACACCTATGCGGGGTCCCGCTGCTACTTCGCTGTCGTTAAAGCTTAGTCCCCTGTCTTCAACCCATATCACATCGCTTTGCAAACTAAGCGCATTTATTTTGCGCGATATTCCCAAAGCCTTAGCCACCGAACCGGGTCCTTTTGTAATGTTTGGTTTGATAGTCTCCATATTACGGCGCATTAGCATAGTATTCAGCCCATCAGTGGGTTGTATAGCCCTAATTAAAATAGCATGGGGCTGCCCCTCAACCGATGTTACGATATTAAACATTTCGTGGATACCGTAGCATAAATATACATAAGATATACCACCCTGCATATACATGGTTTGCGTGCGTGGTGTATTACGCCCACCGTAGGAATGTGAAGCCTTATCAATAACCCCTGCGTAGGCCTCTGTTTCAACAATATATCCACCGGTAAGTTCACCGTCGATACAAGTGAACAGGTATTTACCTATCAGATTGCGGCTTACGGCCACCACATTGTTGTTATGGTAATAGCTTTCAGGTAGTTTCATTTGCTTAGTATGCCGGTCAACACGCGGTTTATCTCATCGGCTTTATCAAATATCATAATATGGCTGCCGCCTTTAATAACCGTGGTAGTGTTTTTAATGTTTTCGATAGGGAATACCAGATCTTTATCGCCTACAATATGGTATAAATTGGGTATCAGTACCGCATTTCGCCAGGCTAATACGGCACCCATAGCCCATTTAATAAACACCGGCGACGATTTTTCCAGCATATCCTTAAACAGGGCCTGGTCGTCGGGTTCCATTTTACCAAACAGGGGCTTTATCATAAACCCTAAGCGTGCAAACAGTCCTTTGGGTGTAAATTTATATATAGGCGCTTTGCGGAATACCCTAAAGTAAAAAGGCGCCTCGTTATCTGTTTTAATGCTCGATATCAGGATTGCCTTTTCCAACGTTACCTGTTTGGCTATTTCAACGGTTAGCATTCCGCCTAAGGATACGCCAATTACCACCGATCCCGGTTGTATATGGTATTGCTGTATAAGTTTGGTGGCGTAGCTGGTTAATGTATCATCCGGATCGGGTATTAGCCAGTTGGTAAGTACAATTTCCTCGCCGGGCAGGTTGATGTTCTTAAAAAGGCGACTATCGGCACCCAAACCGGCTATTAAATATATCTTACGCATTAAAGTCTATTAGTTTTACGATCTGTGCGAGGTATTGGGCATCAGTTTCGTCAAATTCGTTTAGGTCGGCGCTATCAACATCCAGCACGCCAACTACTTCGCCATTGGCATATAAGGGCAGCACAATTTCTGATCGTGATAAGGAACTGCAGGCTATATGGCCCGGAAATTCCTCCACATCCGGTACTATCAAAGTTTCGGCATTGGCCCATGAGGTACCGCAAACACCTTTACCCTTACCTATGCGTGTACAGGCAACCGGCCCCTGGAAAGGCCCTAATACCAATTCGCCTTGTTTCACAAGGTAAAAACCTACCCAAAACCATTTAAACTGCTCTTTTAAGGCAGCGCAAATGTTAGCCATGTTGGCCACCAGGTCGGTTTCGCCGTAAAGCAGTGCCTCTATTTGCGGGATAAGCGATTTGTACTGCTCTTCTTTACTTGTTGATGCGATGATATGTAAGTCTTCTGCCATAAAGCAAATGTAATGATGCCTTGTTGAAAGTAAAATAAGCTAAATATCATATTTAATATTTTATTTAGCGGTAAATGATCGTTAGCCTCACTATTATACGTTACCGCAAAGCATTTGTGCCATTTGCGCTGCTGGCTATGGCCTTGCACCGCCTGCCCATGTGGCTGCAGGATGGCTGTGCCTTTTGGAAGCTATTAGGCAGCGGACGTAACGGTACTTTCGATTTGCAGCCCGACTGGCAGCAATGGGGCCTAATGGCTGCCTGGGAAGACCGCGAAGCTTACGACCGCTTTGCCAAAACATCGTTTGTAAGCAAATGGTGGAAAGCTTTAGGCGCCGAGCAATGGACGGTTTTATGCCAACCGCTGCAAAGCCACGGCAAATGGGATGGCAAGGAACCCTTTGGCAATACAAACACTCCTATTGGCGATGGCCCTGTAGCGGTACTTACCCGCGCTACTATACGCTTTACCCGTTTAAAAAACTTTTGGGCACATGTTGATGAGGTAGCTAACCTGATGACCGGCGCGCCTGGTTACATTACCTCTTTTGGTATAGGCGAAGCACCGGTTTATCGGCAGGCTACTTTTTCGATATGGGAAAGTATGGAGCAAATGAAGGCTTTTGCCTACGGGAGTAAAACTCATGCCGAAGTGATCAAAAAAACAAGAAGCGAGGACTGGTATAGCGAGGAACTTTTCGCTCGGTTTAAGATATTGGAAAGTGTAGGAACACTAAACGGAACGGATCCTTTAGCAGGGGTCATCAAATAAAATACACCATGAGAATTATTGCAGAACTACCCCACCCTGAATTTAAAATATCCATTTTAAACATGAACCAAAAGTTCATCATTAAGATAGAACAGGGTGCCATGGAGCAAACCTACAAGATACCCGAGATGGATTTAACAGAAGGTGTAAACAGCGTTTTTGAAATACTCGACGAGGAGTTTTTAAAGACGGTTTCGGCACGTTTTAAGGCGATGCACCAGGATTTTAAAGATACCTATTTTAGGTATAACTATTAGATGATATAAATAACATAACTTATTGTAAAATAAGCAATTGTGTATTTTAATAAAAGGCCGCCAAATAAAATTTGGCGGCCCTTTAAGTATAAAAGGTTTAATCGCCCAAATCGGCTAAAAAAATCTGATAAACATTAGTCTACAAATAATCTTATTAATATATTGATAATTAATAAGTTATGAAATAAATAAAAGCTGAACAGAATTTTATTTGGCGACTTAAATCACCATTTTTATAGCTAAAAAGGTCTGTTTTTGGTGTAAGCTTAACCCCTGCTTGTCGCAGACAAAATAATGATTTCCGGTCGAATAGCACCTAGCTTTTATGAAGTAACTATTTGCTGTTTTCCATCAATTCATCTACCAGCATGGGCACCCCTATCGTGGCGGGGTACGGCATCTCAACTATGCGGTTATTTTGTATGGTGGGTATGTTAGGGTCAATAATGTATTTGGTTACATCCCGGGGTACATAGTTCACTAACCCGGCGGCTGGGTACACGGCCAGCGATGTGCCCACTAAAATAAAAAGCTCAGCTCCTGTGCATATCCGCGCGGCGGTTTCTATCATGGGCACCGCCTCGCCAAACCATACCACATGTGCCCGCAGCTGCGAACCTAATTCGCAGGTCTCCCCCATCTTTAGTTCCCATCCATCTATAGGGTAAGTAAGGTTGGCTTTGATGCTTGATTGCGACCGGGTAATGATGCCGTGTAAATGCACCACGTTGGTTGATCCCGCCCTTTCGTGCAGGTCGTCTATATTTTGGGTGATAATGGTTACCTTATATTTCTCCTCCAGTTTAGCAAGGGCATAATGTGCCGCATTGGGGCTTGCCTCTAAAACCGATTTACGGCGGGCGTTGTAAAACTCCTGCACCAGGGCCGGGTTACGCTCCCAGGCTTCGGGTGTGGCTACTTCTTGTATGTCGTACCCCTCCCACAGTCCGTCGCTGTCTCTAAAGGTTTTTAAGCCGCTCTCAGCGCTTATTCCGGCTCCGGTGAGTATTACTATGTTCTTCATGGTTGAGTGCGTTTAAAGTAAATAAGACACGAAGTATCGTGTCTCTACAAATTAAACAATTATTTATTATTCCCTCGTAGAGGCACGATACTTCGCGCCTCCTCATGTCCATACTGCAAATTCACAACCCATAAAAAAAGCGGTTTGTTATTTAACAAACCGCTTTTGCTTTATATAAAACCTGCCTTACAGGGCAAGCTGTTTTTGGTTTTGTAAAATGGTGTATTTGCTTTTGGCCAGCTCAAAACCGCCAAAAAGCAAGGTGCCAAACAATATATCGCCCAGTACCATGTTGCGCTCAAACGGAATAGCCGCCAATAAAGATTGGCCGTAACCTGCAAATGTATGCGGATATAAGCTGCCGTATAACCATGGCAAATCCATTAGTAACCAGTGTACCAACACACCCGCTAACGATGCTATTAATACATTGCCAAAGTTTACTTTTTTAATAAAGGTACCTATCAGTACCATGATGGCAAAGCACAGGTAAACCCATTGTGTGCCGCTGTAAAAAAGCACCCACTTTGATGTGTACAGGTAATTAATAAATATATCGCTGATAAATAAGGCGGCTAAAGGCACCAGGTAAGCTTTCCATTTATCGGTAAAATAAGCGCCGCCAAAAAGTGCTATTGCCCCTACCGGTGTAAAGTTGCTTAAAAACTGAAACTTGTAGCTTACCAAACGCATGGCCACAGCAGCCAAAATCATTAGTATAAGTACGATGTTACGGGTATTGATCTTTTGTAATGACATAATTTTTCTGTTGGGGTAAAATTACTAAAACTATTTAAAACTATACTTGGCCCCGGCCATAAAGTTTATGCCCATGGTATTGTAGCCCAACCAATCGATGTATTTGGCGTCGGTAAGGTTTTTTACATCGGCAAATAGGGTAAGCTGGCTAAGCGCTTTAAACTGTAAATGCACATCTACCAGGTTATAGTGTTTAAGTGTTACTATGGTTGCCGGGTAGGTAGCAAAATTTTGATCGGGGCGGTTACCGGTATATTTATAGTTTACACTTACTGCAAAACGGTTGCTAAACTGGTAGTTCACATCAGCACCAAAGGTAGTTTTGGGCCTGCGGTACAGGTTTTCGGTTTGTATACCATTCTCATCTGTTTGTTTGCCGGTTACATACGCAAACCATGCCGATGCGCTAAGGTTATTTGCCTGGTAAGTTAATTCACTTTCAAAACCCCTATCTTTTTGAAAACGGCCATTTTGGTAATATGAGCTGTACGGCGGCACCGATTGGGAGAAAAAGTAGATCACATCTTTAGTATTGCGTTTGTAAAATACCGTGTTAAACGATAGGGCATTATCTATGATCTGCCAGTTAAAGCCTGCTTCGTATGATGTGGTGGTCTCCGGTTTTAAATTGGCGTTGCCATACTCGGATGTTAGCTGGTAAAGCGATGGGGCTTTAAATGCCGATGCAATGGTGCCAAACACTTTAAACTGCTTAGCCAGTATAACCGATGGGTTTATGGTATAGGTAAAATTATCGCCGTAACGGCTGTGGTGGTTAAAACGGCCACCCAACTCCATATGGAATATATCGCTTTTAAAGAATAAAGAAGTATAGGCGCTGGCAATGCTATTATGCGCGGTATCATCGCCAATGCGCGACGGGCCCGGATGGTACCCTGCCGACTCGTACAAACTGTATTGGCTGGTATTGCTGTTTTTAAACGATGCACCGCTGGTTATATCAAAATATTTGCCCAGGTTGTAGTTTAAAACTGCTTCGGCGTTGGTTATACGGCCAATGTTGTTGGTTACCTGGTGGGTCGAGTCGTTATCGGGTATTTGGTTGTTAAACTTGTTCCATACGGTGTTTTGCGACAGATTAAAGTTTAAAGCGCCTTTAGGCAGTATTAACTTTGCGTTTAAGCCACCATACAAAAAGGTGTTTTTGTAATCGTTGTTAACATCGTTGGTATAAGCACCGTATGGCAGGCTGCCATAGTTGTAGCTGGTTTGTAAATTACCGCCAACGGTGAATTTATCGCTCAACTGCTGGTCTATATTAAAACTTAACGAACGTTGGTGAAAGCCGTTGCGCTTAAAATTGCTTGTGCCCAATGTATCGGTAGCTGCTGCAAACCCCCTTGAATCGGTATTAGACAGGTTTAGGGCGATGGCTGTTTTATTAATGCGGCCTGCCAACCCTGCCGATTCTTTAAAAGTGCTGTAACTGCCGCCCACAAATTGCGCGTAGCCGTTTAACCCCTGTTGTTTGGCGTGTTTGGTGATGATATTGATAACTCCTGCCACTGCATCCGAGCCATATAGGGTAGATCCGCTGCCTTTTAGTATCTCTATGCGCTCTATTTGGTCTAAAGGGAATGCATTCAGGTCGTAACTGCCATCAATTGATGAGGCGTTGTTTACCGGGAAACCATCAACCAAAATAAGCGTATTGCCGTTTGACGCACCACGCAGATATACCGATGTACTGATGCCCGGCGCATTGTTTACACCCGAAAATGTAATACCCGGTACGGTGTTTAATAATTGAGGTAAGGATTTGCCTTGCGAACGGTTGATCTGCTCGGCAGATATAACGGTTACCACGCGGCCAATATCCCTCAGTTTTTTGGGCGACCGTGTAGCGGTTATAACTACATCGTTAAGGGTGCGGGTACTATCCTGCGCTAAAGCGGTATTAACAGTTAAGGGGAGTAAAATGATGCCTGCGAGGGTTTTAAAGTAACTTTTTTTCATGTTGTGATTTGGTATTCGTGTAAAAAATAATGCAAACAAAGCATCATAGCACACCATGGAAAATACCAAATGAAAAACGCAGCCACCTGTTAAGAAGAGCATTCCACATTCAAGCTTCAGTCCACGAAAGCTATGAATAATTATAATGCTGAGGCAGGTATTCTGACTTGCTCCCCTTTGTCCGGCCTTCCCATCCGTTGTTAAACAGACAGTGACCTTTGTAGAATGGACTACGGTTAATAGAGCTTACAGCTGCGGGACAGTTACAGATTTACACTGTATTCCCTTTTAATCCAGGCGCCGAAAAAACCGGTGCCGGGAACCTAAAGCGCTGCAAACATACAACAAGTATTAATAAGCACAAACAAACATTTGTATATTTAACTTAATGAAACTGATAGTTAGCCTGGCCCTTTTATTTTTCGCGGATCGCGCTTTTGCCCAACAACCCGATACTCTGCTCCTAAAAAACATGCTGCAGGCGCACCCCGAATTGTTTAGCGGCATACTTAACCATCCTACCCAAAACGAGGTGCAGATATTATATACGCAGATAGATCGCGACAAAAATAACGTGCCGCATTTCCGGTCGTACAGTTACCGTTTAAACCCCAAACACTACTTTTACCCCGCCAGTACGGTAAAGCTGCCCACCGCTATTTTTGCTTTAGAGAAGTTGAATGAACTTAAATTAAAAGGTTTAAGTAAGGATGTTAATATGTTAACAGACAGTGCTTTTAACGGACAAACTAAAGTAACTACAGATACCTCTGCGGCCAATGGCTATCCATCAATAGCCAACTATATAAAGAAGATATTACTGGTAAGCGATAACGATGCTTACAACCGGCTGTACGAGTTTGTTGGTCGGCAACAGATCAACCAAAAGCTTAAAAAGTATGGTTTGTACCATACCCGCATTATTGGCCGCCTGGCTATTGGCGATGGCGGCGAAGCAGCCGGGCATACCAACCCAATTGACTTTTATAAGGGCGATAAACTAATTTACCACCAACCCGCCTTATACGATGCGGCTACCTACCCTATGCAGTTAGATAATATGATACAGGGTAAAGCCTATTTGGATAAAGATGATAAGTTGGTAAACGCCCCCTTTGATTTTAGCGAGAAGAATGTTTATACCATTGCCGACCAGCAATTGGTTTTAAAACGGCTGCTTTTTCCGGAGGCCTACACTAAAGCACAACGTTTTAACCTTACAGCGGCCGATTATCGCTCTATATACCGTTATATAAGCATGTTCCCTACCGAGAGCAGCAAACCCACTTATAACCGCCCCGAATATTACCCGGCCTTTTGCAAATTCCTGTTTTACGGTGCCGATAGCACAGCGGCTATCAACCCGGATATCAGGATATTTAACAAACCCGGCGATTCGTATGGTTACGACATTGACAACGCCTACATCGTAGATTTTAAAAATAAGGTAGAGTTTATGGTAACAGCCGTTGTACAATCAAACGAAGATGGTATTTACAACGATAACAAATACGAGTACGCCACCGTATGCCTTCCCTTTCTTAAAAACATTGGGCAGTTGCTTTACCAGTACGAATTAAGGCGCCCCAAAAAGCACCTGCCAGTTTTAACTAAATTTAAATTTAATTATTCTTCGCGAAAATAAAATCCGTTAAAAGAAAACCCGCTGCTTGTTTAGCTGTTAAACTAAAAAACTATTTTATGACAAGTTCAGCATTACAACATAGATGGAGGGGCACAGCCGACGAACAAGCGGTTATTAACCTATCGCAAGCGGAGCGTACGGTATCAATAGCAACAGGTATTAAACTGGCTTTATCGGGCTTCAAAGGCTTGTTTAAAAGCCCATTTACCAGCATTATTAAGCTAGGCGCGGGTGGATACCTGTTAAACCGGGGCATTACCGGCCACTGCGACCTTTACACACGCATGGGTCGCAACTCAACCGAGCCGGTTAATGTAAATATCCGCTCATCCTTTGTTATAGATAAACCACGGTACGAGGTGTACGACTTTTGGCGCAGGCTGGATAACCTGCCCCTTTTTATGAAGCATTTAGAAAGCGTTGACGTGATTGACGAAAAACGATCGCACTGGGTGTTAAAACTGCCCACCGGGGTAGCTAAAGTAAGTTGGGATGCAGAAATTGTAAAAGACGAACCGGGTTACCTCATCGGCTGGAGTTCGCTGCCCGATTCGCTTATCGATAATGCCGGCAAGGTACGTTTCCAGGATAGCCCGGATGGTGAAGGTACCCTGGTGGATGTGGTTATCTCCTACCGCCCGCCTGCAGGTGGCGTTGGTGGTAGTATAGCCCATGTACTAAACCCTCTATTTAAAAATATGGTAGATAGCGATGTGCGTAACTTTAAACAATACATGGACCTAAACGACGGCCAGGATGCCGGCGACGAAGAAGTAATTGTGATTGAAGAGGCCGTTATAACACCCGTTTACCCGGATGCAAACACTGAAGAAGGGCAACCCGAAAACAGCGGGCAGCCTGCCGGTGGAGACGACAGCCAGTCGCCCTACGCCACTGATCGCGGCCAGCAACCCGGCCCGGAAGGACGTATAATTTAGCAAAAAGCAAAAACTTATGCTTTTTTATATCAAATAAAATGTTATATTAGTTAGGCGCACACCTGCAAAAAAATGAAAAAAATTGCGCTTAAGGGTGTAAAAAAGTGGAATGCTTTATAGCTACGTCAACAAAGGTTAAACACGTAAAGTAATATCAACAAAAAAGGCCTCCTGATCAAATCGGGAGGCCTTTTTTTATAAGCTGATATTCTTATTTCACAGCGTCAATGATGGCTTTAAAAGCATCAGGGTGGTTCATAGCCAGGTCAGCTAAAACCTTACGGTTCAAACCGATCTCTTTAGCGGCTAATTTACCAATTAACTGAGAGTAAGAAATTCCATGCTGACGGGCACCTGCGTTGATACGTTGTATCCACAAAGCCCTGAATTCTCTTTTCTTGGTTTTACGGTCGCGGTAAGCATATTGCAAACCTTTTTCAACTGTATTTTTAGCAACGGTATACACCTTGCTGCGTGAACCCCAATAACCTTTGGCGAGGTCCATGATCCTTTTCCGGCGTCTTCTCGACGCGACTGCGTTAACTGAACGTGGCATTTTTTGTTGTTTTTGGTAGTGAGTGTTCCATTACGGAAGCTTTGTTACTCTAATACCTGGTTTAAAAATTAATTAATTACTTACTTGCCTATACAAAGCATACGTTTAACATTACCCGAGTCAGCTTTTGAAACTAAGCTTGTGTGACTAAGGTTACGCTTACGTTTTGTTGACATCTTGGTTAAGATGTGGCTTTTGTATGCGTTTTTTCTGGCAATTTTACCGGTTCCAGTAAGCTTAAAACGCTTTTTAGCACTGGAATTGGTTTTCATTTTTGGCATAACTATATTTATTTGTTTTAGATGTTTACGTTATCTCAACGTTTTATTTTCATCTGTACACCTGCATTGCTGCATTAGCACAATTAATTATTTTTTTAGTGCTTTTGGGGCAACGGTTAAAAACATACGTTTACCTTCCAGCTTTGGCAATTGCTCTACTTTACCAACATCTTCAAGTGCTTGTGCAAAGCGCAGCAGCAGTATTTCGCCCTGTTCTTTGTATACAATTGCACGGCCTTTAAAGTGTACGTAGGCCCTCACCTTCTCGCCCGACTCTAAAAACTTGGTAGCATGCTTTAATTTAAAGTCAAAGTCATGGTCGTCAGTATTAGGCCCAAAACGAATCTCTTTAATTACAGTTTGTTTGGCATTGCTTTTTATTTCCTTTAGCTTTTTCTTTTGCTCGTAAATAAACTTGTTATAGTCAGTTACCTTACAAACCGGTGGGTTAGCATTCGGAGATATCTCAACCAGGTCAAGATCTTGTTCCTGAGCTATAGCCAAAGCATCTCTTAACGAGAAAACTCCCTGCTCAACATTATCACCTACAAGGCGCACTTCTTGTGCCCTGATGAACTGGTTGATGTTATGTTCGGCCTCTTTTTTCTTAAAGGGAAGCCTTGGTCCTCTGTTGAATGGTTTGTTTAAAGCCAAGTTATACTGTTATTTCTTTAATTATTTGTTGTTTAAAATCTTCAATGCTCATACTTCCCAAATCGCCCTGGCCATGTTTACGAACAGAAACCATCCCTTCGGCGGCCTCTTTTTCACCCACAATCAGCATATAAGGGATCTTTTTAACTTCAGCATCGCGTATTTTACGCCCAATCTTTTCATCCCTGAAGTCAATCAGCCCGCAAATATCGGAATCTTTTAACTCATCTGAAAGTTTTTTTGCATAATCTTCATACTTTTCCGATATGGGTAGTATTATAAATTGCTCAGGAGATAGCCAAAGCGGGAAATTCCCTGCACAATGCTCTATTAATACAGCTACAAAGCGCTCTAACGACCCAAATGGCGCACGGTGTATCATTACAGGGCGATGCTTTAAATTATCGCTGCCGGTATACTCCAATTCGAAGCGTTCTGGTAGGTTATAATCTACCTGTATGGTGCCTAATTGCCATTTTCGGCCTAAGGCGTCTTTAACCATAAAATCAAGCTTAGGCCCGTAGAAGGCCGCTTCGCCATATTCTACTACTGTACGCAGGCCTTTTTCTTCGGCCGCCTCAATAATGGCCGATTCGGCTAATGCCCAATTTTCGTCAGTACCTATATACTTGGTTTTGTTGTTAGGGTCGCGTAACGAAACTTGCGCGGTATAATCTTCAAAGCCTAAAGCGCCAAATACATATAATACCAGGTCAATAACCTTCTTAAACTCATCCTTCACCTGGTCGGGGCGGCAAAATAAGTGGGCATCATCCTGTGTAAAGCCACGTACACGAGTCAAACCGTGCAGCTCGCCACTTTGCTCGTAACGGTAAACAGTGCCAAATTCAGCTAAACGGACGGGCAGATCCTTGTACGAACGTGGTTTAGTTTTGTATATCTCGCAGTGGTGCGGGCAGTTCATTGGTTTTAGAAAGAACTCTTCTCCTTCTTGCGGTGTCTTTATAGGCTGAAACGAATCCGCACCATATTTTTCGTAGTGACCGGATGTTACATATAGGTTTTTATGACCAATGTGTGGTGTTATCACCTGCTCATAACCCGATTTTACCTGGGCTTTTTGTAAAAAGTTGGTTAGGCGTTCGCGCAGCGCGGTGCCTTTTGGTAACCATAATGGTAAACCCATACCCACTTTTTCAGAGAAGGCAAAAAGCTCCAGCTCTTTACCTAATTTACGGTGATCGCGTTTTTTTGCTTCCTCTATTAGGTGCAGGTAATCTGTCAACTCGCTTGCCTTAGGGAAAGTAACCCCGTAGATGCGTGTAAGCTGCTTACGGCTCTCGTCTCCGCGCCAGTAGGCACCAGCAACGCTCATTAACTTAACGGCCTTTATAAAGCCTGTATTGGGTATGTGCGGGCCGCGGCATAAGTCGGTAAAGTTGCCTTGTGTGTAAAAAGTAATGGCACCATCAGGCAGGTCTTTTATCAGATCCAGTTTGTATTCGTCGCCTTTTTCGGTAAAATATTCAATTGCATCGGCTTTGCTAACCGGTTTGCGTATGTATTCGCTTTTGGTTTTAGCCAGTTCGATCACCTTGTCTTCGATCTTTTTGAAATCGTCCGACGAGAAATCGCGGTCGCCAAAGTCAACATCGTAATAAAAGCCGGTTTCGATAGCCGGACCTATACCAAATTTGGTACCAGGATATAAAGCCTCTAAAGCCTCGGCCAATAAGTGGGCTGATGAGTGCCAATACGTCGATTTACCCTTTGCATCGTTCCAGGTTAATAATTTAACCGAAGAATCTTCTTCAATAGGCCTTGCGGCATCCCAAACCTCGCCGTTTACTTCGGCCGCTAATACGTTACGTGCTAAACCTTCGGAGATAGACATAGCTATCTGCATGGAAGTGATCCCTTTGTCGTACTGACGAACGGAACCATCAGGAAGTGTAATACTAATCATCTACAACTATGATTTAAATTTTTATAAAAATGTATGATTTATAACGATCACATACTAACGTGATCTATACTTAACGCAAAAATAGGATTTTATGTAACAGACGGAAACATATGGCTGTAAAAAATGATATATATGCGTCATAACAGATATATTAAACTTATTAAGAATTATTATCTACCGGCAATACTTAAGGATAGCCACTACCAGCTAAATGTTTGCTTAATGTAGGCTATCAAGTTATTAGCCATTGCTTTTTGCTCTTTTTCACTCGGGTGGCCGGGAGTATTTTTGAAAGGGAAAAAGTGTGTGTAGATAGCTTTATCATTTAACCCAGCTACTGCTTTTTGTACATATCCAGGCCATGGCGAGCCTACTTTTGTAGCATCCATACTGCCCAGAGCACATATGATTTTCGCCTTTGGATATTTGCTACGGATGCTGGATATAAAAGCTTTATAGCTATTTACAATAAACTCGTCTGTTGGTGGTGTTGAGCCAAAATGCGCCTTAAACTGCTCCTGGTCGGGTGCTTTAACCAACCACGAGTCGTTTTGAAATAAATTTATAACCACTACTTCGGGAGTAAATTTGGTAAAGTCCCATTTGGCGTCCCCACGTGCATATACTTTGTCGTAAATATCAGGCATAACATAGTTGAACCAACTAAGCATAACACCAATGCCACTTTTAGCTATAACGTTATAATCTGCATTAAAATAACGGGCGGTAATATTTGCATAGCTTTTATAACCGTTTTCATATTCATAGGTACCCCTATCCTGGCCTGTTGTGTCTTCAATTGCGTACCCACAGGTAATGGAATCGCCAAAATATTCTATTGTATGCGCATAGTTAGGCGGTGACAATAGCTTACCACCTTTGTTAAGTGAAAGCCCATAAAACCATAAAATACCCATGTCGTACTCTGTACGTTTAAATATTTCAAGTTTATGAACGCCTGATGGTAAGTCCGCAACCAAAGTATATTCTTGTTTATCAGTACCGGGTTGTAGCGTTGTAACCACTTTATCATCAACTACAATTGTTAAAAAATCTTTCCCGTTTTTGTCCTGCAAAACAGCTTTTGCACCCGTTCCGTTAAAGTTTATGACAATTGATGATGCAGTCCATGTTAATTCGGCTGCATCTTTCCTGATGCCGATGCGCCCCATGTAATGGATATGCGGATCGTTAAAAAGGATGTCGGGATTAACTTTGGTAGCTGCATTTACAGCTGATTTTGAACAGCCGGAAATTGCAACAATTAAACTTACTGATAAAAATGCTAAACGTAATTTGCCCATAATAACTTCTAATAATTTTATTTAAGATAAACATAGGTGATTCCATCGCCGCCTCTATCTGCATGCTCGTCTTCCATACGGTCTACCTGGTCATACTTTTTCAGGTACTGTCGTATCATTTTACGCAGTATACCGTCGCCCTTGCCGTGCAGTATTTTAAGGTTGCCAAAACCCATCATTAACGCCCTATCAAACAGTTTTTCAATAGAGTGTAATGCATCTTCGGTACGCATGCCACGTACATCAATTTCGGGGCTAAAGTTAGCAATATCGCCGGTATGGCTAATACCTGCTCGTCTCAATTCTTTGGGCACAGCAGCCTTTGCCACTTTTTGTACACGCTTACGTTTTACAACGGTGCGTAACTCGCCCATAGCAATAACTACATTGTCTTTGATCAATTCAATCACTTGCCCGGTCGTTTCGCCGTCGGTAAGTTTTACCCAGTCGCCTGGTTTAATCTCTTCATCAGCATTTACAACTGGTTTAACAGGCTCGGTTTTTACGGTATTTTTTTGAAGTTCCGCCTGTAAGTTATCGCGCAATACTTTAGTTACTTCTTTATCGGCATTGTTGCTTTTTATTTCAGCAATGGTGTTTTCAACCAGCTTATTAGCATTTAGGATAATGTTTTTAGCTTCCTGCTTAGCTTCTTTTATCAATACTTTCTTATTTTCATCCAAATAGCTTTTTAGCTTTTCGTTCTCGCTAAGTAATACGTCAACCCTGCGTTGCTGTTTATCCAGCTTTTGTTTGGTATCAAATATCTCCTTTTTCTCGCGTTCAAGGTCAACAAGAAGGCTATCAACCTTTTTTTGTCCGCTACTTATTTTATTACGGGCCAGGTTAAGTACGTTTTGCGGCAGGCCTATTTTTTGGGCTATTTCAAAAGCATACGAACTGCCAGGCTTGCCAACTTCCAGCATGTAAAGCGGCCTCATTTGCTGGTTGTCAAACAACATCGAAGCATTTTCTATCCCTTCGATATTGCTTGCAAATATTTTTAGGTTTGAGTAGTGGGTAGTTACCATTCCCCTTACCTTTTTTTGGTTTAGGGCTTCAAGCACGGCTTCGGCAATAGGTCCGCCAAATTGAGGATCAGTACCCGTACCAAATTCATCTATCAATATTAACGTTTTGCCGTTCGCATTCTCTACAAAGTTCTTCATTTTGCTTAGGTGTGCGCTGTAAGTACTCAGGTCGCTTTCAATCGACTGGTCATCGCCAATATCAACAAAAAGCTGTTTAAATACTCCTGTTACGCTATCGGCGCTGGCAGGTATCAATAGCCCGGCCTGAACCATTATTTGTAACAGACCAACCGTTTTCATACAAACCGATTTACCACCCGCATTAGGGCCTGATACTACAATAATGCGCGTACTATCATCTATCTGTACATTTAGCGGCACCACTGTCTTGCTTTCCTTTTTAAAATTGAGGAATAATAGCGGATGGCGTGCATTAAATAGCTTAAGCCTTGCCTCGTTCACTACTTTTGGCATTTCGGCTTCAATATCAATAGCAAACAGCGCCTTGGCACGCACAAAATCAAGTTTGGTGAGCAAGCTGTGGTACGATAATAATAATGGCACATAAGGCCTCAAATCGTCTGTTAAAAG
This sequence comes from Inquilinus sp. KBS0705, assembly GCA_005938025.2. Classification (NCBI taxonomy): domain Bacteria; kingdom Pseudomonadati; phylum Pseudomonadota; class Alphaproteobacteria; order Rhodospirillales; family Rhodospirillaceae; genus Inquilinus; species Inquilinus sp. KBS0705. Next base: position 1,038,154 of record VCCI02000001.1, read on the forward strand.
CGTTAGTATTTTGATGATCTCGCGCCGGCGTTCAAACTCCAAATCGCGGATATGGTTGTTAAGCGAAAAAACTTCCTCCGGTTCTAAATAAACGGTTTGGCCGGATGCTGATTCATCGTGAATAAAGCCCTTAACTTTACGTTTGTTTTCAGCAAGTAAGGGTATACATAAGCGGCCATCGCGTATGGTCAATGATCCATCGGCCGTCCAGTTATTTGCAGATGCAGCTTTGAATATCTGGTCTATCTTTTTCCTGGCTTCTTGTTCGGCTTTAGCAATTCCCGATGTAATATCTGATAATTGACGGGTAGCGTTTTGCCTGATTTTACCTTTTGTATCAATAACCTGATCTATCTTTTTTAAAATGGCTTTTTCTATGGGCAAGTGCTCAAAAAGCGCCTCCAAATTCGGATATATTCCCGTACGGTCGTTAAAATAAGCTATTACAGCAAATACGGTGGTTAACGATGCCTGTACCTGAAAAAAATCTTCTTCTGATAAAAATGCGCCTTCTATACGGGCCTTATTAGCTAAGGATTTGATATCATAAAAATGGTTAATTGGCAAGGCATCATCATTTTGCAGTATGTTTTTAAACTCGTTTGCCTGGTTCAAAAATTTAGCAATCTGATCATAGTTGGCCATTACCTGTATCTTATCAACCATTTGCTGGCCCATAACACTCAGGCAGTGCGCCTTAATTAATTCCTTTATCTCGATAAAACCCAGTTTATCTGCACTGTTATTAGGGTATAGCATTTTTTGGGCTTTTTTTAGTGCCGATCTTATTTAGCGAATCGGTTTTAGATTTAATATTGTCTGATACCTGGTTGTAGATATCCTCTATTACTTCGGGCTGGGTAGTGTAATATTGAAAGCTTTTTTTAAATAAACTACTGTTAGTATGGTATTTTTTGAATACAACGCCGTATTTAGATGCTCCGTATTTGTACAGGCTATCCTTATCTTGCGGTATATTAGAAAGTTCGCCGTCAACTATATGGATATCAGTTAACAGGCGTATCATTTGGGGCTTGGCTATTATTCCAGCAGGGGTTTTATCTGTATCGCATGCTATTAAAACAAGCAATACTGAAAAAAACAAGATTATATATTTATGCATTCTGTAATTTAGCGGTTTTAAAAGCAAATTTACGGATAAATGAGCATTGCAGATAATATCAATAATTTAAAAAAGGAAACAAGTGAAATAAACGTCACTCTACTGGCAGTTTCTAAAACTAAACCGGCAGAAGATATTATGCAGGCTTACGATGCGGGGCAGCGATTATTTGGCGAAAACCATGTACAAGAAATGGTTGAAAAATACGAACAGTTGCCAAAAGATATTGAATGGCACCAAATTGGCCATTTACAAACCAACAAGGTAAAGTATATCGCGCCATTTGTAAGCATGATACAATCTGTAGATAGCCTTAAATTACTGCAGGAAATAAACAAACATGCAGCAAAAAGCAACAGGGTGATCGATTGCCTTTTGCAGATATATATAGCAGACGAAGAAACCAAATATGGCTTGGGCTTTGACGAAGCTATTGAACTATTAAGAAGCGACGAGTTTGCCGGGCTAAAAAATGTGCGCATACGCGGGCTAATGGGTATAGCTACCAATACTTCGACCGAAAGGCAGATAAAAGCCGAGTACTACGAACTAAAAACTTTTTTTGATGGCATTAAAACAAGCTTTTTCAGAAAAGAAGACTCATTTGATACTATATCTATGGGTATGTCGTCTGATTATAAGATAGCGATAGAGCAAGGCAGTAATATGGTAAGGTTGGGTAGTAATATATTTGGCACCAGGATAACCAAGCATTATAAAAATAACTAATGAACAATATAAACTTAAGGATAGCGGTAAAGGAAGACTGTACGCGGTTACTGGAACTGGTAAACGAACTTGCTGTATACGAGAAAGCTCCGGAGGAAGTAACCGTAACAATAGCTGAGTTTGAAGATGCGGGCTTTGGCAATAAGCCAGTTTGGAAAGCATTTGTAGCAGAAAATGATGGGGTTATAATTGGTTTTGCTTTGTATTACATCCGCTATTCAACATGGAAAGGTTGCAGGTTATACCTTGAAGATTTAATTGTGACTGAAGAATGGCGCGGCAAACGAGTTGGCAAACTTTTATTTGATCGCCTGATACAGGAAACCGCCGAATTGGGCTTTAGCGGCATGGTTTGGCAAGTACTGGATTGGAACGAACCGGCTATTAACTTTTACCGAAAATATAATGCTGCAATAGAAGCGGGATGGTTAAACGCATCTTTATCTAAAGAGCAGATATTAAATTATTAGTATGAAAATAAGATTGTTGTTTTTGGCAGTGCTGCTAACCGGCTTAAGTGCATGCGAATGGGGCTCCCCTACTAAAAAGGCCCCGCATGATATATTTACCGATACGCTGGTTTATACTTACCAGGTAGTACATGAACGTGCAACTGATTGTGGTAACAAACCAGATAGTACTTGTAGCATTGTTAAAATCAAGTACCCTCTTTTTAAAACCGAACGGGCTTTAAATGATACTATAAAAAACAGGTTACTGAACTTATTTACGGTTGATAATAAACCCGATACGGGATATAATTCCATGGCAAAACACTTTTTAAAATCCTATATCGATTTTAAAAAGCAAAACCCCGAATCGGTAATGTATTATACCTTAGATAGCTACGCTAAAGTAATTGAGCAAGATTCTGGCTTGGTTGCTGTAGAGTATGGGGGATATACTTTTCAGGGAGGCGCACACGGTGCAAGTTTTACAGGTTATATTAACTGGGGAGTAAACAGTAAAAAGAATGTTGTGCTTGATGATATTTTAAAACCCGGAACTTATAACGAGTTTGTTAAAACTGCCGAACGGATATTCAGAAAAGATGAAAAATTGAAGGATACCTCATCCCTTGCACGCGATTACTTTTTTAAGGATAACAAATTTACATTGAATGATAATTATTCAATTACCCCGCTGGGTATTACTTTTATGTACAATCAGTACGAAATTAAACCTTACGCGGCAGGGCAAACAAAGTTATTTATCCCCTATCAACAAATAAAAAGCCTGATGCTTCCGGGATCGGTTGCGGCACAATACATAAAAAGAGATGCTGGTATTTAAATTCGGAGGCGCATCCATTAAAGATGCGGATGGTGTTATAAATCTGGGTAATGTTGTTAAACAGTATGCTGAGAATCAAATACTGGTTGTAGTATCGGCAATGGGCAAAACCACAAATGCACTTGAAAAACTGGCCGATGCTTATGTAAATGGTACAGATGACCTTCATCCTATATTTGAAGAGCTAAAACAATATCACTACGATATATTACACCAGCTTTTTGGTGACAACCACACGGTATTTGATGAAGTTGCCAATACTTTTGTAGAGATTGACTGGATGATAGAGGATGAGCCTCACGATGATTACGATTTTATTTATGACCAGATTGTATCAGTTGGCGAATTAGTATCCACCCGTATCGTAAATGCATGGTTCAATCATGAAGGTATCACCAGTAAATGGTTAGATGTGCGTGGATATATACATACTGATAATACCTATCGTGAGGGAGCTGTAGACTGGGATAAAACGCGCAGCAGTATTCAAAAAGATATTCCGGCATTGTTAACAAAAGGGATTGTAGTTACACAAGGGTTTTTAGGTGGTACATCAGAGAATTTTACCACTACCTTAGGTCGCGAAGGATCAGATTATACAGCATCAATATTGGCGGCTTGTTTAGCTGCTGAATCTGTTACCACATGGAAAGATGTGCCCGGTATACTTAACGCAGACCCTAAACTATTTAACGATACTGTTAAATTTGATGAACTAACTTACCAGGAAGCAATAGAAATGACCTATTATGGTGCCAGTGTAATTCATCCAAAAACTATAAAGCCGCTTCAAAACGCAAATATACCGCTGTTGGTAAAACCTTTTACCGATCCGGGTGCGCCGGGGACTGTTATTAAAGAAGGTGCTTTAAATGAGTTTAAAAAGCCGGTGATCATTATTAAACATAATCAGGTGCTGTTATCTATATCGGCTAACGATTACTCGTTTATCTCCGAAATTCATTTAAGCGAAATATTCAAGCAATTTGCAAAAAACCACGTAAAGGTAAATGTAATGCAAACATCAGCCTTAAGTTTTACTACCTGTATAGATTTTAACGCTGAACGATTTGGAAAGTTACTGACAGCTTTAAAAAGTGATTTTAAGGTAAAATATAATGATGGCCTCACACTTATCACGTTAAGGCATTATACCAATGCAGCTATTGATGAATTAACCATCGGCAAAACCGTATTGATGAAACAAACCAACCGGAATACCGCGCAGATAGTAATTAAATAATTACCATACTTTATTATAATAAGGTTAATAACCAGCAGCTTAAAGCGGCGGCCCCTGTATTTGCAAAGTTTACGGCATCATTGTTTAAATGATCTTTTCGTTCTAATGTAGCACCCAAAGCTGAATCTGTTAGATTACCTATGGTGCCTGCTATAACGATATACCAGCAACCTATGTCAAAGCCAAAGCCAAGCCCATAAATAATAGCGATTATGGCAGAGCCAACAACGCCAATCAAAGTACCTTCTATGCTTATAACCCCGTTATAGCCCTTCTTATCTGGTCTAAGACTGATGATGTTATAAAACCTCCGGCCATAAACCATACCCAATTCAGACGATAGTGTGTCAGCTATTGCCGATGCAAAAGCCGCCGCCATTAGCAGGCCGAACAAAGGTGCAACATCAGGTACAAGTTTCATCAACAAGCCAAATAACGCAGCTATTGCACCATTAGCTAATACCTGGCCGGTATTACGTTTTTCACTATCGCTTGTTGCTTGCTTTCTGTTTTTCTTCCAGCTTGTGGCAAGTGTGCTAAGTACAAAAAAAACACCTAACATACTTATTCCGGTAAATCCTGCCCCTAAAAATATAAACAAAGCTACCACGCCACCGGTTAATGTACCCGCAAGAGTTAGCTTGCCGGCTTTATAGCTTGCAAACATGATAACGATCAATACAAATACGAACACAAGATGATTAGCTGACATGATATTTCAAACCTAAAAAATATTATGAAATAAGCTAATACTACAAACAAAAAACGCCCGGCATTATGCGCGGGCGTTTATATTGAAAGGCATTCAGCCGATAATGTAACGATAATTATTTAGCGGCAAATGTATACGGCAATGCGTTAAATGCACCCGAGGCAACATTGGCAACGTCAATCGAAATGATATTGCCACTGCCATCATAATTAATTTTACGAGATGTAAAGCTGTAAGTACCTGTAATGGTCTTTTTATCTGTGTCAACAGCTGTTATTGTAACTGTACCAGAACCGGGCTCTACAGCACCATATTGGGTAAAAACATAATTACCAGAGCCATCTTTGGTTTGCACATAATATTTTATAGCAACGGTAGCCGCACTATCAACTTTATAGGTACCTAAAGTAAAATCGTCGCTGTTTGAAGGCGTAGGATCAGTTACCGATGCGGTTATTTTCTTTTGAGTTTTTTGGCCCGAAAAAGAAAACACTCTTTTATTTGAAGCAGCAGTATAATTTATTGATGCAGATAAAGTATCGGGTGCCCATAAATTACCGCCTATGTATGCTTGTAGTATATAAGTGGTGGTATCGGTAGTAGTAGCTTTATCTTTTTTGCAATTTGATAATAAAAATACAGCAGGTATAACAAGGATAAATAGTAATTTTTTGTTCATTATAATTATAATTTGGGCCGAAACTAATATGTTTTATCGTTAAAAAAAGCTATTTCACATTTTTTAACAGTTTTGTTTTATGTGAAAAGTTTAAACGTGCGAATATACTTTTAATTATAAGGTAGTTTAATGTAAAATATAGTTTTGCCTATTTTACTTTCAAACTAAAGTCGGGGTCCAAAATGCTGCTCTGCCTACCTACCCTTTGTAGTGGTAAACATCGTATAAGTACTCTGTTTTTTAATTAATTGTATATAACACGTGTGTTGTGCTTTAAAATGATGTGTTTAATCTATCTTTAGGATACTTAAGCCACTATATATGTACATCCTTTTACCATTTAAAAAACTAACCAAACTTGCTTTGCTCACTGCATTAGTTTTTACGGTTTATTCTTCATACAGCCAATCGAAATACAAACCGGCTGACTTATTTGGCGCCTTGCCTGTACTACCTCCGGGTAATGAGTATCGGACAGCCACCGGAGAGCCCGGGCCATCGTATTGGCAAAACCAAGCAGACTACCTAATAGATGTAGCGCTCGATGACAAACGGGATGTCATCAATGGCACAGTTACAATTACATATACTAATAATAGCCCTAAAGCATTGCCTGTTTTATGGCTTCAGTTAGAGCAAAATGTGTTTAAGAAAGATTCAAAGGGTATACAATCGGGTCTTTTTCTTTATAAAAATAGCTCAGAACAAACTACCGACGGCGGGTATCAAATTGAGCACATTAAACAAACAGATAACAAAGCCGATATAAATTATCATATATATGATACACGTATGCAATTGCTATTGGCTCAACCTTTAAAAAGCGGTAGCAAGATCAGTTTCAGCATTAGATACAGTTATAAGTTCCCGAATAATTATAAGAATGCTGATTTTTTAGTGAACCGTACGGATATGTTGGCTACTAAAAATGGCAATATATACGCTGTAGCCCAATGGTATCCCCGAATGGCTGTATTGGATGATGTTGAAGGGTGGAACACACTACCCTATTTAGGCAATGGCGAATTTTACCTTGATTACGGTGATTACAGGGTTAATATAACAGTTCCATCTTCCTATATTGTAGAAGGCTCAGGCGACCTTATCAATGCCGACGAGGTTTTAACTCCTATACAATTAAAACGATGGGAAACAGCCAAGGAAAGCACCACGCCTGTGTTTATACGCACCGCAAAGGAAGTTACTGAGCTTTCTTCCCGGCCATCTACCCCTACCTGCACCTGGAAATATAAAATGGATAATACCAGGGACTTTGCGTGGACCGCCTCAAAATCCTTTATATGGGAAGCGCTGAGTTTTAAGTTAAATACAGGTAAAAGTGTAATTGGCAGTTCGTTATACCCTATTGAGTCTGACAAAGCCCGTAGCTGGAAAAGCTCGTCCGAATACATCAAATTTACGTTGCAAAATTTTTCTGATCACTGGTACGAATACCCTTATAACAAAGTTGTTAACGTGGCATCAAACCTTGATGGTATGGAGTACCCCGGGATGGTTTTTTGTGCTGCAAAAGATACTGGAAACATGTATTGGGCGGTGGTGAACCACGAACTGGGGCATACCATTTTCCCGATGGTTGTTGGCAGCAACGAGCGCAAATACGCCTGGATGGACGAGGGCTTTAACTTGTTTGTAGATAATATAATGACCAAGGAGTTTAACAAAGGAGAGTTTATTGGCTATGCCGAGATAGACAGCCCTTTAATATCGCTGTTTTCTGAAAGGTTACTACCTATTGTTAGCCGGCCGGACGCAATACCCGGTAACCAGGTGTACCCTATTCAATATCAAAAAACGGCTTATCTATTAGCCTTGCTGCGTAATCATATTTTAGACACAGAACGGTTTGATGCAGCATTCAAAAAGTACATTAACGATTGGGCGTACAAGCACCCCACTCCCTGGGACTTTTTCAGAAGTATGGATAACTCATCCGGCGAAGATTTAAGTTGGTTCTGGAAATCGATGTTCTTAGAGAACTACAGGGTCGATCAAAAGGTTGAAAAGGTTGAACAGCCAGCTAAAGGAAACGCTATAATTACTATCGCAAATTTGGAGCGTGCCGCTATGCCGCTTGATGTTGAAATTGTTTATACTGACGGATCAAAAGAGCAGCATACTTTTCCGGTAGAGATATGGCAGTATCAAACCCAATACACTTTTACAGCTGATAAAAATTCGGATATCGCAAAAGTGACAATCGACCCGGTCCATATATACCCCGATGTGAATAGGAAGAATAATGTCTACATAAGCAAACGATAACAATTTTTATTTTACTTCATACGTAAATTTAGCGGCTCCAGCCATGCCTTCGTTTGTAATACCTTCTATTATTATTTGATATGTTCCTTTATTATCAGCATTAAAGTAATCAAATGATGCATCTCCATTAACATCAGTGGCTATTTGGGGTAACCAAAAAATAGTACTGCGGAGGTCGGCATGCTTGTAACTGTTGTTTTCCTGATCGTATCGGGGGGCGTAAAATTGGCGCGCTTTATAAAAGCCTACGATCTTAAGTGGCAGCACGCCGCGCGATATTACGTTGGCAGGGTCTAAACCCACTCCCTGCTTTGTTGTTATTATTAACACGCCGCCTGCTCCTTCTACTCCATAAATGGCGGTACTGGCATATTTTAAAACCTCAACGCGTTCTACATCAATCGGATTAATGTTATCTATGTCAGACCGGTTACTTCGCGCCATGCCATCTATAACTACTAACATTGGTCTATCGAGCATTTTATTCATAGTTAAATAAGGAATAGCTGAACCAAGATGCTTTACAAAAGTTAAGCCTCCAACACGACCGGTAAGCACGTCAGACATTGATCCTGTGGTACGTATGTCTTTCATTTCAATTACATCATCAGCATTCCCGGCCCCCGCTAAACTTTGAGTACGGTACTCTCGTTTTTTAACCCCTTGAATTTTCACTTCCTTTAGCTGTATCCCCTTGCCGTAATATCTTAAAAAATCCTCGTGCCTGCTTTTACTGTTTTGCAAATAATCCTGTAAAATGGCAGTATCGGCCAATCCATTATCATCGTGTAAAACGTCCGTTACCGGTGCAGGTGGTATAGATTGGTAGGTTAATTGGGTGTTGTTGTTGCCTTTATTGTTTATTGCATTTAACACAAACCGTGTAGTATCATAAAATGCCAGGTTGTCAAATTTAAAAATACCACCCTTATCTGTTTTAGCGGTAATCATCGAACCTCCGTTTATCGGAATCAGGGTTACCGTGCCATTATTTATAGCCTTACCCAAAAACGATTTTGCAATACCGCTTATACTTAAACCCTTCTCCGGCTCCGTTACATTTAATGGTATATCATCATCTATTATGTTTTTCCATTTAAAGCGGCGGTATCCATGAGTAAGCATCACTAAATCAATATCGTTTTTTCTCTTCTCATCGTCATTGTAAAAATAATATCCGGGGTCTTCGATATACCCTTTCAGGCACGATGTAAGCAAAAGATAGCTTAAGATAGTTTCCTGTTTGTTATCATCAATAAGCACCTTGCTTTTATCTATCACTGATACCGAAAAATTCCCGGAAACGGGTTCCCAGTTTTTATCTTGCACATGCAGCTTAACTGTTATTTTCTCGCGGGTATTATAAACACCTTTTTCTGTTAACGCATCAATGGTTAATCTGTTATTGTTATTTATAAAAACCAAACGTTCACATAAAGGCTCACCATCTGCAGATGTAAGTGTAATTTGTGCTATACCATCCCCTAATTTATCCTTTCGTATATCGTATCTTAATTCGCTGTTTGTTAGACTATCGATATAAGTTGTTAGCTTCCCGCCCGAATAAAAAAGCAAGTTGAACAAACGTTGTTTATTTTGCTGATAAAATTCACCATTGGCTGTTAATTTTATAGATAGCATATTGGGCTGATTGACCACCGAGACAACAATTCCAACACTTTTTGCAGTTGGCAAATTAACATTTGCCTTTACACCGTTAGCATATACTATGTTGGCATGATAATGCTCACCTTTTGCAGGGGTAATATTTACGCTACCCATACCCATGTGGGTAGAGGAAAATTTTGTAATAGTGCTATCCTTTGCATTTAAAATAATTCCGCTTACATCTATTCCTTTGCCATTAGAGGCGATAGCCTTAAAAGCTACATTTGATTGTACCCCTGCTACCAGATCTCCCCCTTCAGGAAAAAATTGAAGATCGGGCATTTCCGTTGTATGATTAGTTGGTGAAATAGGCTTTTTTATGGTTTTAATAATGGCCATAATTGGTACAACACGATCAAAAAATTGATCGTTGCCATAACCCTGCATTATTTTGGTATATGCCCTTAACCTATAATTGCCACTCGCAAGCGAATCCGGTAAAGCAAAATCTCCCCATGCAAGCCCATTGTTAATTTGGAGTTTAATAGATTGACTTATTTTATTTTGCGGGTTTACAATATCGGCATATAACACCCCACTTAAGGGCGACAGGATATTTTCTTCACCGTTGGTAATATAGGCTTTAAAGTATATGGTATCACCCGCGGCATAATAGGGCTTGTCTAAATGCAAATAAGCTTTTTCTGTAGGATGTTGTTTAAAAAAGGTATTTAGTTTGGCAGCTTGCTCTTTTATAGTCAAAGGTTTATGAGTTTGCCCCTTTGCTATCGTTATGCCTCCAATTAATATAGCGATAGCCAGTATAACGCCTTTTTTCATTAATAGTAATTTAGGTGGGATAATTGATTATTAACAAGTTAAACAACTTTTTCCTAAATATTTATAATAATCTTTCTGCTTGAAACTACGGCGAAAAAAAAGCCACAAAAAAAGGCCTTTCAGTTATCTGAAAGGCCTTTTGCTAATATTGATCTTTAATTTTTTTGCTGCGACAAGAAAGTAACCAGCGATGCAAACTCATCGTACGACAAGGCGTTGGCCAGGCCGGTAGGCATCATTGATGTTTTTAATTCTTTACGTGATACGATATCTGATGCCTTGATGGTAAACACATCGCCAACTATATTACGCATTACTATTTTTTGTGCCGATTCCTCTGCCACAAAGCCGGTATAGCTTTTGCCCCCTTTGGCCGTTATTGTTACTGTCGCAAATCCCTGCGATATAGATGCACTTGGCTTTAATATCGATTCGGCAATTTGCTGGCGTGTCATGATAGATCCTATCTGCCCCATAAACGGCCCTTTCAGCTTTTCGCCGCGTTTAATACTATGGCAGGCTACGCAGCCTTGCTGAGTAAACAAGCCGCGACCTTTTGTTGGGTCGCCTTTAATTTTGGCAAGGGCTAGCATAATATCCTCGATAGATGATTTGCCTATCTGACCTTTTTTGCTGCGGATCTTCTCCAGATCTATTTTTGCTTCCTTAACAGCGGCAACTTTTTCTTCGGCGCCAAATGCGGTTATCTCCATGCGGTTGCGGGCATTAAGGTCGGCATAAAACTGCTTGCCGGCTGGTGTGGCTTTTGCCCTTTGCGCGGTTAAAAATGCCTTAATTTTTGGTGATGCTTCCCAAGTGATGGCTTTGTAATACGGGCCATGCGAGTCGGGCCTTGTGCTCCACCACCACGATCCGTCGTACGGTGCTTCCTCTTTATAAAGCCTTGCAAGGGTAGTTAGTATCTGGGTTTTTGTTTTTGGGCTTTTTGCTTTAGGGTAAGCCGCTATTAAGCCGTCAACTGCCCGGGTATCGTGCATGTAGCGTAAGGCCCAAAGCGCCAGGGTAGAATTTTCGGTACCGATGGCACTTACACAGGCATTAACCGCATTTAGGCTAACCAATGCCCTTACCGCTAAATGAGCAGGTATAATAGCCGAATTCGGCGTGGCGTGCGGCCCCTCGGTGCCTTTAGCGGGTGCAGCAAATGATGCAGGCACCTTTGTTTGTAATAATGCTTTAGCGGTCTCTATACGGCCCAACCTGCCTAAGCCAATAATGGCGGCTGCTTGTACACGAGCAGATGGACTGCTCAACGCAGTTAAAAATGGCTCTGTCGGTACCGATTGTAAGCGGCCCTTTCTATCGGTTAAAGCTTTTAATGCAAATTCCTGTAAGTCTTTATCTTGTGTTAACGGCACCAATGCGGCTGTGCCGCCTTCTCCGGCTATCTGGGTATAAGTAAACAAACCTGCCACACGTGCATACAATGGTTGTTTAGCATCTGTTACAATAGCCCAGGCAGCTTTTGAGGCTTCATCTGCCGGGCGGTTAAGCAATTCCTGCGATGCACTTAAACGCGCCACGGCGCTGGCCGATGTTAACATACCCGCCAGATCTTTTACAGATGCCGCTTGTACGTTAGGGAAGGCTGTATAGGTCCAGTTGGTTGGCACAGCGCGTATTACATATCCCTTAGACGGGCTCCCTTCATAACCGGCACCATCCCATGCCGAAAGATATAATCTGCCTGAACCATCTACGTCCAGATCGGTTATTTGCGGCAATTCAATAAAGTCTTCTTGTTTTTGGGTAAAGCTGGCCCCATCAGGTGTAACGCGATGAATGTATAACTCGCTTCGGCCCCAATCAGCCATCATGGGCACATGGTTATATTTTTCGGGCCAGGTTGGTTCGTCCATAAACAAAGCACCGGTACCCGACCCTCCTCCTACATCTACCAGCGCAGGTAATATCTCGTCGGTGAAATTCTGGAATAATAAGGGGTAACCATATTCGCCCGATTGCAGGTGATGCGAGAAACGAATGTTCCAGCCGCCGCCATCGTTTGTGTTATCGCGGGTAAAAATGTTCATGTATGGGTCAATGGCTACATCATATATATTACGTGTACCGTGCGAAAATATTTCCATTTCGGTACCATCGGGCCTTACCCTTACAATACCGCCGCCCAGCATGGTTAACTTTTTACCGCCGCGGTCAATGGCATCATGAAAGCCAAAATCGCCAACGGCAATATATATCCAGCCATCTATACCCATTCGTATACCGTTTGTAGCATGGTCGGTACCGCGTTCGGCCAGCATATTGGGGTTGCTTATATGTTCTATCAGTGGTTTCTCGGGGCCGTCGGCTACGCCATCGTGGTTTTTATCTTCAAAAACAACCAAATTCATGCCAGTCGCTTTTTTAGTATCGGGCGAAAAGATAGTATGCAATACAAATACCTGATCGCCTTTTACTATAATCCCCCGTGGGTTATCTACACGGGCAAATTCGGTATGGCTATCCATTTTGCCATCATTATCTTTATCAATCAACTTAAGTATCATGCCTTTTCCGGGCTCTTTACCCAACGATCCCATCATATCTACCCCAACATAAACTTCGCCGGTGGCAGCAACAGCAAGGCAGGCAGGGCTGGGCGTAAGATCAGGCCCCGAAAATGTGCTCACTGTTAAACCATCGGGCCAGTTACCCCTGGGTGCTAATGGTAATTTACGCGTATGTGCAAGTGAAGAATCGGTATTTAATTGATCGTTATATTGGTTTTGATGCGTGTTGTATTTTACAAGGCCCAAAAGGCAAATAACAAAAAATAGGGTAAAGGAAAATTTTAACATAACGCTTATTGTATTAAGATAATAGTGGCAATATATAATTAATAGGATTAATTAACAGTAACATTTATATAGATGGAAACCGGTTTATGTAATAGGTGTATCGGCCAAATTTGCAACTATGGGCAATATAATATGGGGGACAAACCATTATTTTTTAGGGGGCAAAATTGCAGTGATGCCTATTTGATCATTTATTTAGTACCCGCTTTGTTTTTTAAGTAGTAAAACAATGGCTCGCTTATATTATACCCAAACGGGCCAAAGTCAAAATAAGCATTACCTATTATCAAATCGCTTTTCCCGTCGCCGTTTAAGTCTCCGTCGGCAAGGGTAACGGCGCGTTCAAAACGGGTGTTAAGTGGTAATGCATGTGGTTCAAAGTTAAGCGCACCTTTATTTTTAAAGTAAACAAACCCTTCCTCCGTTTGCCGCGCATCTGTATATAAACTTACCGTTGCAATATCAATATTACCATCGCCATCAAAATCGCGCGCTATTGCTTTATAACAGCCGTTTATCGGATAAAAAAATTGCTGCTCGTACTTGTCGTTCCCTTTGTTGATATATATGTATACACCATGATAGGGCTTTAAAACTAATGTGGCGTTTCCATTGTCGCCGCAGGTATATACAATGTCTTTTAAACCATCGTGGTTCACATCCACCCTTTCAAAAAACGACGAACCATAAATAGCCGGGAACCGCATAATAGGTATCTCTTTAAAAGTGCCGTTGCCATTATTTAATAAATGTGATATGCGCTCCTGCCCTTGTGTAAATAACACCCAAATATTAGGCAGCTTACTATTGTTATCATAATCTATGTAAGCTTTAACTGCACCGGGCAGGTTGCTGATAATATGTTTTATAAACGTACCATCGCCCTTATTCTCCATCCATGTAAGTGCGCCTATCAAATTGCCAAATTCGCATATTAAATAATCTGTTTGATGGTCGCCGTTTATATCTGCAGGTATAATTTCAACAGGCCTAACCAGGTCTTTAAACAGCGGCGTGGTATCAATGCTCATTTTACCAGCAGTACTTATTTTAAGCTTTGCCACACTTCCGGCTTTATCATCATTGGCACCCAACTCCTTCCCTATCATACACACCAGTATTTGGTTGGCGGTAAAGCACATATCTACAACCGGGCCCGTAGTTTTTACTGAATCAACTACTTTTAATTTACTATTTAGTAAGTATAGCTTGTGCGATTGCCCGTTGGCAACAAATACTCTTGTGGGCTTTACACTGGTATCAATTTTTATGTAGGTAGCTAAAACTTGCCCGCCTGACAAAGATTTAGCAGCCGCCTCTAAATTGAAAAAAGGCATTGTGCGGGTTATAGGAATTGTACGCTTTTGAGCCGGTAAAAACATTGGCGCTTTAGCCATATAATAGCTAATAATATGTTGCCATTGTTCATCGGTAAGTAATGGTTTATCCGGAACAATTAATTCGCTGCTTTTTATTGATTCTGTATACGATTCGCCATAATATGCTTTTATGCCAAGGCGTATCCCCATTTGCGGCAAAATGCTTTTCCACTTGTTTTTGTTTAACAGCTGAGGGTTGGGTAATAAATGGCAGGACCGACAATATTTTTGCGACAACACAGCGCCATCTTCGATATCGCTCTGCGAGGCCGGTAACAGGTAGGCATCTGTCTCAGTACGGTTATCAATGGCATTGCTTGTATCAAAAAACAAATAGGCAGCAATCGCACCAATTATCAAAACAGCAATTATAATAATTAGCTTTTTATAAGGTAACGGCTTTTTTTGGCTGGCTACAGCTGGTTTGCTTTTATTCATTATTGCCTAATAAGCCCTTTAACTACATTGGTTTATTATATATTTTATTAAGCACCCAATGGCCCACCTTATCGCCCTGGCTAACACCATTATCTATTGCATCCATAAAGTGTATACCTCCCCAAAACCTGGAGATGGCTGCTTCCTGCGCGGCGTTATTGAAAGAAGTAAAACTCCTTTTTGGCACTCCGTATTTTGTCTCGATATCATCTACGTAATGGAAATTATCGCCAAAATAATGCGTTAAAATCACCGCTGATGATTTGGATATTACCGAGTGGCCGCTAATATATTCGGGGAAAGGCGGTGTTTGTAATAAGGGTTTCCATGTAGGATCTATATACTTACGAATCGCAGTTTCAGGTCGTATACGGTTAGTGCGATATTTATCATCCCAGCAACATATAAAACTATCCATTAAGCCAATAGCAACAACAGTGTGTATCTCCATTGCCTTTGAAAAATCTGTCTTTTGCTTATCGCAAGCTAAACCGGTAATACCCATCCAATGCGCACCCGGCGATATCTTTTTTAAACCGATGAGCATGTGGCCATCGTTTTGCACGGCAAATGGGTTACAGTCCCAAAAGTTGGCAATGTCACGTTCCTGGCTGGTTAAGCCGTTGCCACTTTTGGTATAACTTAATTGCAGAAATTTATAAAACGCTGAATTTTTGCTGGTAGAAAAAGGAATTGGTGGCGCAGGTAAAAACTGCGAGGCCGAGTCAAGCGTCATAGGCCTTATGGTATTAAAATAAGGCTCTACAGGGCTCATATATGCTGGCGGTGTAGCTTTCCAATCGCCGTTGCCTGCCGACTCCTGGTAACGTGTATAATTGCCTATGCGATTGTATTTATCGGCCTTGGCATAGGCCAATACCTTTTTACTTACTTGCTGTGCATAACTTAGCGAGCTATCTATAACGCTTTGCTCAAACCCAATCTTTCTGCACGAATCTAATAAGCTGGTTTCGTACTTAGCCAGCAAAGTACTGCCTGATGGCTGTAACTTTTCGGCAGTTTTTAATACGGCTAAAATAGCACTCAGGCGGTAATCGTAACCGGCTACTGTTTTTGGTTTAACCATAGGCGGGTAACCGTTTAACTTACCATGCATGGTAGATACAGCTTTATCATTTTGCGATACAACTTCGTACCCGGCTAAACAGCTGTAAGCAAAAAAACGTGCTGCCAACGGCGGGTTAGTAACATCGTGTATCATTACATCTGTCATCTGGCCAATAACCTTGCTGATATCGCTACTTGTTAACTTAGGTGATTGTGTTGTTTTACAGCCATTAATAACTGCAACACTAAAAAATATGCATACTAAAAGCTTCTTCATCATTTGTAATTTAATTTATAAGCCTTTACCATGCTTTGGTTTATACCAAATAGCAAAACATCATTAACCTGCACAACGCTGCGTACATCGCCCGTAATTTTAAAGCCCGATTGTAATTGGGGGATGTAAGTATAATGGCCCTTACCGTCGCCTTTTAATAATACTCCGTAGCTGGCATCATACTTTCCAAATTTCAATCGCTCGTGGGTAATGTTACCGCATAACAATAGGTCTTCGTGCCCATCGTGGTCATAATCTAAGGTGGTGATGTTAAACACAGGTGTATATTGCGCTTGTAACGGTAAATTGGTTGGGCTTAGCTTCCCTTTAGCGTTACTTATAAAACACGCTGTTGATAAATAATTAGCGGTTAACAGTTTAGCGCCCTTCATTTCTTCGGTTGTAAACAGCTTATCTATGGTAATATCGGCATAACTCTTATAATCAGGGAAACGGCCACGCATTATACTCATTTGGTCCAGCAGCTCGTCCCTGGTAATGTACGGGTAACTTTTATGCTGAATATAAAAGCATAAAATGGGGTCGACCGAGCCATTATCATCAAAGTCTTTATAATACATTTCAGCCGGTTCGGTATCAGACACTCTGCATTGTGTATTTAGCCCCAAATTACCGGCAATAATATCCGGATGGCCGTCTTTATTTACGTCCGCTACCTTTAGTGTATTCCACCAACCCGAATACTTTTTATCAAAATAGTCAGCCGTTTTATCAATAAGCTTTCCGTTAGTATTAATAAAAACGGTTATTGGCATCCATTCGCCTGCAACTATCAGGTCGGGTTTGTTATCGTTATTCATATCTGCCCAAGCAGCATCGGTAACCATCCCTATGTTTTTTATTGCGGCATTGTATTTTGCGGTTTCGTCGGCAAAATGGCCTTTTCCATCATTTATTAATATGTAACTATCGGGTGTTTCGGGGTACCGGCCGGGTATTACCCTACCACCAACAAACAGGTCCTGATGGCCATCGCCATTAATATCGGCCGCTTTAACACAGCTTTTGCTGCTTAGCATTTTTGGCAATGCGTTAATAGCTTTGGTAAAGTTACCCTTACCGTCGTTTAAATAAAGCCGGTCTTGCAGCATTGGGTCGTCAGGGTTGATATTTCCGTATCCGCCCGAGCAAACATACAGATCAGGTTTATTATCGCCATTGGCATCAAAAAAAGCGGCACCGGCATTGTTATACCCTTTATCTACTATAAATGCAGGTGTTATTTTTACTGTAAAAGTGCCATTCGTTTGTTGCAGATAAAGTGCTCCCTCCTGCCCACTTGCGCCACCAATATAAATATCTTCCAATCCATCGCCGTTTACATCTGCCTTAGCCATACATGGGCCCGAGAATGATAGCGGGTTAGTTAGCAGAGGCTGGCGTTTAAAATCGTTAATGGTATTGTTCTTCTCTCTAAAATTAATTGGTGATTTTACTTCTGTGAACAGTGGCTTAGGGCGAGCAGCTATTATGGCTTTCTCTTTTGCTTCATTCTCGTTAATGGCTATGGTTTTATCGGCAGGTAAATTTTTACGTATTTCTGTTTTGCCGCTTTGCCATATTATTAATAAAGAATCAACCGTTTTTTTATCGCCTAAACCAAAATGCAAAACCGGCGATACATTCGATTGAAATCCCCTTGTTGGCATCTGCTCTAAATATTGTTTTTTATCGCCGGCATATAAAATTACCTTTGCGCCTACACCTTGTGTATTGCCTTTATTGCCCTTTAGATCTACCTGTAAATAGTGATTTTTGCTTTGTTTATTTGACTCGTTTTCATAAATAAAAGCCGGTTTATTAATGTTGTTCACCACCAGGTCAACATCGCCGTCGTTATCCAGATCGGCATATGCCGCGCCATTGCTGTTTGATGGCTGATTAATACCCCATAAGGCACTGGTGTTGGTAAATGTGAGGTCGCCGTTGTTGTGAAAAAAGTAGCTCTGCACATCAGATGATGGCATTTGGTTTACTATGTTTAACAGGTCTTGTCGCATCACCCTTCTATCCCGCAGGTTGTCGCCCATGTATTTTAAAAAATCCATGTTAGTATAATCGCGGGTGTAGCCGTTACTTACAAACAGGTCTTTCCAGCCGTCGTTATCGTAGTCGGCAAATAAAGGGGCCCAGCTCCAATCGGTATTTGATATGCCCGATAGTTGCCCAATCTCGCTAAATGTACCATCCCCATTATTTATATGGAGCATATTGCGCATGTATTGATAATAAAACCCAACCCTAAGGTTTAAGTTAAACGATTCATAATTGTCGGCCCCAAAAAGCAATTTTTGCCGGCGGTTGTCTTCTGGCAACATATCGAGGGTGTAGATATCCGGCTTCAGGTCGTTATTAATATCTGCAACATCATTTCCCATAGAGTAGAATGAAGTATGCCCGATACTGCTTTGCAGCTCATCAACAAATTTGCCGTTGCCTTTATTAATGTATAGCCTGTCGGGCACATTGTAATCATTAGATATGTAAATATCCGGCCAGCCGTCGCTATTCACATCAGCAATACCGGCACCTAAACCGTAAGATAGTGATGTATTTATTAAGCCTGATGCTGCTGTAACATCTGAGAAATGGTTATTGTCGTTTCGTAATATGCGTATCCCGGCTTCCTGATCGGTGTGTTTCATCAGGGCACTTACAGATATATCATCCAAACTACTTATGCGTTGCGGATTATGGTTCACCATCAGCATATCTAAATCGCCGTCGCGGTCGTAATCAAAAAAGTAAGCCTGTGTGGTAAACGATGGAAAATCTAAGCCAAAGTCTGCTGCTTCGTCCTTAAAAACCGGCACGCCATTGGTATCGTTACCCTGGTTGATAAATAATTGGTTCTTGCGTTTATCAGGGCCAATTTTGCCCGAGTAGCAAACATAAATATCAACCTTGCCATCGCCGTTTACATCGGCCATGGTCACTCCTGTTTTCCAGGGACCCGGCCGGCCGGCTACCCCTGCAACATTGGTTATGTCTTCAAATTGCATGTTGCCTTTGTTTACATACAATTTGTTGTCGGTCATATTCCCGGTAAAATACATGTCCTGCTTGCCATCGCCGTTTACATCGCCAATGGCTACACCGCCCCCGTTGTAAAAGTATTCGTACATCAACACATTGGTATTTAAACCTTCGGTTAAAGTGTTTGCAAAATCTACATGGGTTTGTTCTGCGGGTAAAAGCTTAAATAATGTATTTGCAGGCTCAGCCTCGGTTGATGGCTTTTTATTAGTACACGCAAATAGCTGTGCAATTAACACACCGGCTATAGCAAACTTGCTCCAACTACAATAACGGGAAGTATAAAAGATGCTCATTTAAAATTGATAGGTAGTTAGTAAAAATATAATTTAACTTCCATAAAAAGTATCGGCTTTCAGGCTGCAGCAAAATAAAAAAATTCACACCCGGGCCTAATCCCGGAGTGTGAATTTACTAAATCAAATAAATGGGTTAATAACCCGGGTTTTGTTTCAACTTTGGATTTTTATCAATCTCACCTTGTGGTATAGGCATCCAGTTCTGTCGCTCAAAAAAGGTATTTGTAAATATCTTAACAGGCGTGTAGGTTAATGCCCCACCGGCTCCGGCTTCTATCTTCATACCATATTCCGGTGACGTTAACACGCCGTTTGCTCCGGTTGTTATTTTCCAGCGTCGGATATCAAACCATCGCTTATCTTCAAATGCCAGTTCAATACGGCGTTCGCGGTGTATGTAATCGCGCATTTGGTCTTTTGATAGTCCCGGTTTAACTGCCGGTAACGATGAACGGGCACGTACTTTATTTACAGCATCATATACTGTATTATCCGGCCCTACAGCTTCATTCTGCGCTTCTGCATAACTTAACAGTATCTCGGCATAACGGAATATGATATAGTTTGCAAAGCTTGGCGCAAGGTTTATACTGGTTTGCCCTGTTATCGACTCATCCAGTGTTTTACGGGCGTTGTAACCAGTATTACTAATATCGCTTGATGAACCTAAATCGATCTGGTTGCTTCCACCAATTCTCGATTTAAAGATATCACCTTGCCATGATGCACCATCATATAAGATAGACTGATAAAAGCGTTGCTCGCGTTTTTCATATGGCTTTTGAGGATTATAGCCTGATGCAGGGTCAGTAATAGGTAAACCGTTATCCATCGAGTAATCATCAACCAAGCCTTGTGTAGGTGATAAGTTACCCCATGATTGCTGAACACCATTTACATATACCGGGCCTAAATATCCCTCGCGGTGACTACCCTTTGCAGGGCCTGTAGCATAACCGCGGGCAAATATGGTTTCAACATTCCAGTTGTTGGCACTTAAAAACTGATCGGCATAAGCAGTAGGTGACGCATTGAAAAGGCTGTAAGTGCCCAGGTCCATTACCTGTTTGTTGGTAGCAGCAGCTTTAGACCATTTTGATGCATCGCCGCCGGTATTAACCAGCGGACTTGCAGCAAACAGCTCAACCCAGCCTTTTAGCGCCAAAGCAGATCCTTTTGAAGCACGGCCACTTTCTGTTGCTTTTGCCGGTAATACCGCAGCTGCAGCGTCACAATCAGCCTCAATAAATGCAACAGTTTCATCAATTGTAGCGCGGGCAACAAAAATATCGGCACCCGATGCGTTGTCTAATGGTTCCTTGATGATAGGTACACCACCATAAGCGGTAAATAATAACGAATAGAAATAAGCGCGCATGAATGTAACCTCGGCTACACGCTGCTTATACCAATCGTCGGTAAAATTAGCTTTGTTTGCAGCGGCTTCTTTAAGGAAAAGGTTACACTTTCTTATTTTCCCAAAGTTACCTTCCCAATCCCACATGCCACCAGGGCCGGTAGGTACATTGCTTGGCCCTATTGAACCAGCCCTTACTGTGGCTTGCCCATTTTCCCAGGCGGCACCGCAAAAGCTGTTATCGGCATACTGTTCGGTTAGCTGATAGTCGTTATTAACATCCGGTAACTGATTGTAAATATCATTTACAAAAAGGTCGGCGTTACTTTGCGAACTGAATGTACTTTCGTTAGTTAAAAAACCCTTAGGTGGTACATCCAACGCCGAATCTTTTTTACATGAACTTATACCTGCCACAAGTAAAGCCAGCAAAAAGAACGATCTGTACTTATTATATATATGTTTCATTGCTTTCATATCTATTATCATTAAAATGTAGCATTAAGACCCACTGAAAATACACGCTGCTGGTAATAGTTAGTATTACTGCCACTGTTTTCAGGATCAATTATTTCTCTCACATTAGGCAAAAGGTTTATTACGTTTTGCCCGGCAACATATAGCCTAACTGATTGTATTTTATTATGTAAAACCTTGTTTGAGAAAGTATACCCTAATTCAAAGCTTTTTAGGCGGATATAGGCATCATTTCGCATAAACCACGAAGAAAACTGTGTGTTATTTGAAGTTGGCGTACCTGTTACCCTTGGGTATAAAGCATTTGGTGTTGCAGGTGTCCAGTGATCATCATATACTAGTTGCGATACCGAACCTGATGCATTAAAAGGGAATGCAAAATAGTTATTGATACCTATACTGCTATTACCCGACCCTTGTATCAAAATGTCCAGGTCGAAGTTTTTGTAAGATAGGCGTGGCTCTAAACCGTAAATTATTTCAGGCGTGTTAGGGTGCCCGATAACGGTTTGGTCATTAGCATCTATTTTACCATCAGGTTTACCATCAGGGCCGCTTAAGTCGGCATATTGTATATCACCTGCCGATACCGGACCAAATGAAGGAACTGGTATACCCGCTTTAAGCGAACCATCGGCGTTAAAATCGGCAGCTTTAAAATAGCCCAGGGCCTGGTAGCCAAATGGCGTATTTATAGGCCTTCCGGTTTGGCGCCTGTTAGGGTTGTTTGCAGTTGCACTGGTTTCGTAAACCTGTAATAGTTTGTTACGGGCAAAAGTAAATGTACCTGTTACATCTAACCTAAGGTCTTTATTAAAGCTATGGCCGCTTTGCAGGGTTAGCTCTATACCATGGTTACTCATAATACCACCGTTTACCAAACCGGTACCAATACCGTATTCGCCAGGCAGGGTGTTACCAATGCCAACCAACATATTCGACCTTTTTTCATAAAAATAATCGGCTTCAATGCTTAAAGCACCTTTCCATAAGGTAGCTTCAAAACCTACGTCGGTTTTATTGGCTCTTTCCCAGGTAATATTAGGGTTACCTTGCAATGCTTCGTTAATACCTTGTGTTGCACTACCCCCTAATACAGCTGAGTTTGCATAAGGATTATATGGGCTTAAGTATTGGTAAGTAAGGATTGAACCACCTGACCTTGGATAAGCACCTGATTGGCCCCATGAAGCTCTGATTTTTAAGTTGTCGATCCAGGTAAGGTTATCCTTGATAAACTTCTCTTCTGATAAACGCCAGCCGGCAGAAAATGCAGGGAAGAAACCAAATCTTTGACCAGGAGCAAACAAATAGCTTCCGTCATATCTACCTGCAGCTTCAAGCAAATATTTATTATCGTAAGCATAGCCTACCCTGTATACATAGCCTATTTGCTTTTGGCCGTTTGAATAGCCGTAGTTTGTTGCATCAGCTGCTGCCGGGCCACCATAGTTTAACTCATCAATATCTAAGTTATAGTTAAACTTGGTTGCCCCAAACGTTTGGTATTTAACATCGCGGCTTTCTACTACAGCCAGTGCATTAATATCACTTTTACCAAAACTGCGTTGGTAAGTTAATAAACCCTGCAATGTTAATGAATGGTTTTGGCTATAGCTTTGGCTAAAGGTAGCCTTTGAGTTACCCTGTACGCCCGCTTTATAAGTATATGGGTTTGTGGTAACATCAACATTATAAAAAGGTATAGGGGTTGTATAGGTGCGTTGTACAGAGGTAATGTTGCCTGTAAATAACGGATCTGGGCCGTTATCATAACTAATAACACCTTTTAAACTTAAACCTTGAATAGGCAATCTTTGGTCGATAGAAAACTGCGATAATACAGCGGTATTTTCGTTTAATTGATAACCGCTATGGTATATTTCGCCTATTAACGACTGCCCAATGTAGCCAGACCATAGACCATTGCTGTAATAAACAGGTGTTGTTGGCGCCTGGCGTTGTGCCTGGCCAATAATTGTTCCGGCACTTTGTGACGGGAAGTGCTGATCTTCTACATAACTGTTAACAGACAAAGCCACTGTTGTGGTTTTTGTTGCTTTAGCAGTTAAGCTTAACGACCCGTTATATTTATCTAAAAATGTGGTGCTCCACATACCATCCTGGTGGGTATATCCTAATGATGCAAAATATTTAATATCATCAGTACCGCCCGATAGTGTTACGTTATGGTAGGTTATAGGCCTGTTTTTCATGATGATATCCTGCAACGGATGCCCATCAGCATGGCCATCAGGATCGGAATGATCTTTAAATTTCTGTATGTCATCTGCAGTGTATGCAGCTGGCTGCCCGTCGTTTGCATTGGCTTCGTTGCGCAGCAAAGCATATTCGTACGACCCTATAAATGTGGGTACTTTTGTAGGGTTTTGTATACCAAAATAACCGTTATAAGTAAGTACCGGTTTGCCGGTTTTACCTCTTTTTGTGGTAACCAAAATAACACCGTTTGCACCGGCAACACCATATGGTGCAACAGCCGCTGCATCTTTTAGTATCGAGATGTTTTCTACAGTATTCGGGTCAAGCCTGCTAAAGTCGCGTGGCACACCATCTACAATAAGCAACGGAGAACTACCACCTGTAGAACCGATACCCCTTATTTGGATGTTAGAACCATCATAACCAGGCTCGCCGCTAGCTTGTGTAATTATTAAACCCGATGCACGGCCAACCAAACTGTTGGTTAAGTTAACAACCGGTTTTTTAGCAATTTCGTTGGTTTTAATAGTTGATACTGCGGCAGTGGTTGAGGTTTTCTTTTGGGTACCATAACCTACTACGATAACCTCGTTTAGGTTTTTGCCACTTGTTTGCAGCCTTACCAAAATATTGCTTTGTCCATTTACCGGCACTTCAATGGTTTCGTAACCAATATAAGTAATTACTAATACCGCGTTCTCTTCTACCGAAAGTGTAAAAGCACCGTTTACATCAGTAACTGTACCCTGGCTTGTGCCCTTAATTAAAACTGAAGCACCAATAATTGTTTCGCCGGTTACTTTATCGATGATCTTACCTTTGACGTTAATTGGAGGTGTGTTTTTTAAATCTTTTTTAGATTTATTTACATCGAGCAAGAATAAATTCGTTTTATTACCAGCATAGGTTATGTTGGATAATAAAAACATAACCGCCATAAACATGAGGGCTGCTTTAAAGTTTTTCTGCAAGAATGATTTTTTAAGTAAAATGTATTGCATAATTGAATCTTGTTAATAATTAATGTTACAGCTCCTTGATACAAGCTTTTTGATTTCTCCTGGTGTTACATTTTCTTCTTTTGTTTTCTTCATTCAGTTTTTTTGGGTTAGGTAAAAATTATATAATAATTGGTTTAAAGACACTTTAAAACTGCCCTTGTAATAAGCACAATAAAGGCGTAATTACACAGAACAGATTACTGTACTAACTATTCAAATACAGGGCTTAAACACCCTTAAAAAAAATATACTACTTATTTGGTTATAACTTGGACAACAAAATTTTTCGATTAGTTGCCATTGGTAGAAACGAATTAAAGGTAATTTTTAATTAAAAAAGGGGGGCAAAACAGTAATTTTGAGGGGATAAAACCGCATTTTATAGCTAAAAAAGGCTTTTGGGTTAATAATAACCGTTAATCATACGGTTATTATTAAAAAAGATGGTCGAATGTGCGTTCCGTAAAATTTTTCGTGAAACGATAACTAATCGTAAGAGGTAATGTGTTTATTTTTGATAAACGCGAACGTAATCTATTTCAAACTTTTTGGGGAATATTGTAGTTGCCGGGTCTCCCCCATTGTCGCCGCCTAAGGCAAGGTCTAACAAAATGTAGTGGGGTTGTTTAAATGGGTTAATGTTACTCCCATCCTTATTAAAAAGGTCATTTAAAGCTACCTTGTTTAGCAACAGGTCATCTACATACAAACTGATACTTTGTTCATCCCAGTCCATTCGCCAGGTATGGAACTTTTTGCTCCAGTTTGCATCGTTAAATTCTGTAATGGGTTTGCGTGTGCTAAACCACTGCGCTTTAAACGCTGTATTTGTGCCGCAGGCTATGTTTGCCAAAAGTCTCCCCTGGTAATATTCCATTATGTCAATTTCGCCGTTTGATGGCCATTCTCCCTTGTCACCAAGTGTCCAGAAAGCGGGCCATAAGCCGGCATCTGTATCTATACGTGCGCGCATTACAAACCTGCCGTATTGCCAGCTATGAAGGCCCGAGGTATTTAAGCTGGACGATGTATATTCAATAAATTGCCGGTTATTCTTCCAATCTTCGCTCCCTGCTTTATAATTTGGATTTGGCAAATGCACTTTTTGGGCTTGTATTACCAGTATACCGTTATGGCAAAGTGCATTATGTTGCTGGTACCACTGTATTTCGTGGTTTCGCTGAAAACCTTGTTCAAAGGTCCAGTCTTTTGGGTTAACCGGGCCTTCGCTGTTAAATTCATCAGCCCAAACCAATTTGTAATTACCTGTAGTATCGTTTATTTGTGCTTTAACAGGTTGTATAAATTCTAAAATTAAAACTGCCGCTAATAAATATTTAATGTGCATAGGTAGTAATTGAATATAGATTATGGGGAATAGCTTTTTAAGCCAAGCTTACTAATCGTCAGTAAAAATATCAATTAAACACATCTAAGCTCCAATTAGTTTGCCAGCCAATTTCAATATCATTACCTTTAAAGTTGATAGGTAACCATAAATACTGGCCATCGATAGCATTTTTTGGTGACCATTTATCGGCCATAAAAATAAACGCATCCTTTTTACCTGCAATCGGTAGTACATATGTGCTTTGCCCGCCAAACGTTATATCAGCATTTGTGCCCACACATGGGTTGCCATTATATGTCCACGGGCCCCAGATCGACTTAGCAGAGAACCAACGCGCCGGGTTGGGGTCCCATCCTGTAGTACCCGAACCTATTAAGTAATATACACCATTACGCTTAAATATTGCAGGGGCCTCGGTTTGATGACCTGCATATACGCGGGTGAACTTGCCTGTATGCGCTGTATAATCCTCATTAAGTTCGGCTATATCTAATGTATAATTCTCTTCGGCCGAAAATATATGGTAAGCCTTGCCATCATCGTCCACAAATACATTCATGTCACGGGCCATTTGCCCGCCGGGTAAATCGCGACAAAAGAAACCTTCGCTTTTGTTTTTGGGTTTGTCGCAATCTATGGTATCCTCTTTGCCCGAACCAGCCGGATAATAAGGCATAAAGCCCTTATTGGGCCTGTAGCTCTTCACAAACATATATGGCCCTGTCACTTTATCGCTTACAGCCAAACCCGTACGAGCAGCGTTATAACCCTGCCCGCGCAGTTCTAAATGGAACCACATTACAAACTTTTTAGTTTTAGCATTATACACTACCTTGGGGCGTTCCAATATACAACCCTTAGCAATATCGCTGGTACTATCTGCTGATACGGGTAAGGCTATACCGGCATCCTTCCAGTTATAAAGATCTTTAGACGAATAGCAATGTACACCAACCATTGCACGATTACCGGCCTCTCCCTCAATTTTATGTTCGCCAAACCAATAGTAAATGCCCTTGTAAAAAAGCATTCCCCCGCCATGGGCATTAATGTGTACGCCATTATTGTCGAGCCATAACTTACCAGGTGTAAACTTTGTGGCTTTAACTGCATCTTGGGCATAGCTACCTACACAAAAGAATAAAATGATACCAATAATTGAAATTGAAAGACGGGTGTTTTTAAGATACATGCTACTTGCCATTATTAATTAAAAAGGCAGTAACTCGTATCCGCCTCAATAGTTATAGGCGAAATAAGGGCATTTTTAAAAAATGCAAGCGGGGTAAAATCGTAAATTTAAGGGGTTAAATTAAACTAAGCCTATCTTTTGTGTGTCTTTACACTACTTAATAAAGTCTTGCTCTACCAAATAAGTTTTATTAAACGCCGACCTGTGTTGCTTAATAAACTCAGAGGGTTTTATACCAAACAGTTTTATAAAGTGCTCTCTAAAATATTTTATATCGTTAAACCCGGCGTTTAATGCGGCCTCGTTAACGTTGCAATTGGTATTTATCATCATCTCAGCTGCCTTTCGCAAACGAACAAACCTAACAAAACTGTTTACGGATTGACCACTGATGGACTTTATTTTTTTAAATAAACTGGAGTAGCTTATACCCATGTCATCGGCAATAGTTTTTACATCAAAATTTGGATCGATAATGTAGTTCTCAATAATCGCGATGCATTTGTATAGAAACTCTTTATGATGTTCAGAAATATTCCGCGTGTTCGATTTTAAGGTAACCTCGTTGTAAAAGTAGTTTTGCAATTCGCGCCTATCGCGTAAAATACCTTGTACTCTTGCTATAAGCATGTCTTTTTCAAAAGGCTTGCTAACAAAATCAACAGCGCCTACTTCAATTCCTTTTAATTTGGTTTCGGGGTTAGGGTCGCCGGTTAATAATATTACCGGTATGTGGCTTAAGGATGAGTCCTGCTTTATCATCCTACAAAGATCTATCCCGGAAACTTCCTCCATCGTAATATCACTTATGACTACGTCTGGTAAGTGTCTTTTTATTAATTCAAGGCCTTTCTCGCCTGTTTGGGCCTCATATATTTTATAATTGTCCTTAAAAATCTTTTTAATGTATGTCCTTATTTCTGCGTTATCATCAATTATTAAAACGGATTGCCGTTCAGAAATAAGCAATTCCAGGTTACCGGCATCCTCATCTATACTGGCTGATTGAATTTGATCTTCGTTAATTAATTCGTTAATTAAGTGCTGGTTGTCAGGCTGATCTGAAAAGTAGCTTTCCAATGATACTTTGTAGGGTAGCAATATTGTAAATGTTGTACCTGCTACATCGTTATTGCGATAATTTACAATGCCACCATGGCTTTCTATAAAGTTTTTAACCAGGTATAAGCCAATACCAAAGCCCGTTTTTAACGATTTAGTATCTTTTATCTGGTAAAATTTATCGAATAATTTATCACCGGTATCTGCAGCTATTCCGCAACCATCATCAACTACCGTTAATGATATCTGATCACCTATTTCATTTAAATTAATACTGATCTCTCCACCCTCTGAGGTGAATTTTAAGGCATTTGAAATAAGATTGAAAATAGCAATTTCCATCTTCTCCCTATCAAGCAACATCACGATCTGTTGATTATTGGATTCAAAACGGTAGGTTATATTGCGGTTTTTTGCCTGCTGCAAAAAACACAGGTAAACATCGTGACATAGCACAGAGAGATTGACATTACTTAAATTAAGCGAATCATTCTCGCTTTCGGCTTTTCTAAATAATAGCAAATGATCTACAAGGCCCAATAAACGGCGCGCATTACGGTATATTGTATTTAATTCATCCTTGTTTTTTGTGTTGTTATCTCTTATTAAATCTTTTATGGGGTTAATAATAAGTGTTAACGGTGTGCGAAATTCATGCGATACATTGGTAAAAAATGCTAATTTCTTTTCATTCACCTCCTTTTCGCGTTCTACCTGCAAGTTAGCTATCTGTAGCTCATATTTAAATTTGGTTTGCCTAATGCGGTATAGCCAAACCCAATATAATATCGCCGCAATTAAACAGGCATAAACAAAGTAAGCCAGCCAGGTGCGGTACCATGGTGGTAATACAACAATTTGTAGTGCAAGCTGATGCTCGCCCCAACTGCCTGCTGTATTGGTCGCTTTTACTCTTAGTGTGTAACTACCCTCATTTAAGCGGGTGTAGTAAGCTGTTTTTAGCGCGCCAACCTCATTCCAGCCATGATCCCATCCATCAAGGTAGTATGCATATTTAAGCTTATCAGGGAAAGAGTATTCGGGGGCTGTGTAATCAATAGCCAGCGTTGCTTCGTCATACGGCACCGTTATCTTTTTTAAATCGACAATAGCCTGGTTACCCGTATAACTTGTGTCTGCTTCTATCGAGCGGTTATTAACATGTAAGCCTGTAAACTTCAACTCAGGCTGATGTACGCGTAAAGCAATGCTGTCTGGGTAGAATATATTGAAACCGTTAATTCCACCAAAGGCAAGCTCGCCCGACTGTAGTTTTAAAGCGGCATTAAAGTTAAATTGATTGCTTTGAAGGCCATCTGATGCGTAAAAATTGCTGAAAGTTTTTGTCTGCTTGTTAAATTCAGTCAGGCCGTTATAGGTACTGGCCCATATATTGTCTTTATTATCAACCAGTACGTTAAGTAACGAATTGCTTGGCAAACCGTTTAACTGTGTATAGCGATGCAGTAACCTCCTCGATGGGTCGTACTTGAGCAATCCCCCTCCTTCGGTGCCTATCCATAAATTATGTTGAGTATCTTCTGTAATTGAGCGTACCGCGTTTTTAACATTATAATACAAATGTTTTTTCCCGGCAACGTCTATTTTAATTAATCTTAAATAGTCTCCCGCCCACAAAACGCCGTTATGGTCTTCAAATAGTGCATGTATATTTATTAACTGATCGTCAAATACTTCAAATTTATCCTTTGCCCTATTGTATAAATACAAGGCGCCGCCGCGGGTTGCACCAGCCCATAAATTGTTATGGCTATCCAGGTAAAGTTTCCATAGATTTTTGTCTGCAGATTTTGTAAAAGTGTTAAAGCAATCGTAATGAATGAATTTTTGACTCTGCTTGTCAAAACGGTCTATACCACCGTTAAACAACGCAACCCAAACCTGATTTTGACGATCATTAATAACACTTACCACAAAGTTACTTCTCAACGATGCCTTATCATTGCTATGTATATAACTATGGTATTGGTTATTTTTCCTGTCCCAATAGCTTAGTCCGCCACCATCTGTACCTATCCAAATATTATGCTTTTCATCTTCGCAAAAGGATAAGATAAAGTTGTTAACTATACTGTTGCTATTAAACGGGTTGTTTGTAACCAACTTAAACTGGTTACGATTATTATCTAAAAAGTTTACACCGCCTCTGAGGGTAGCTATCCAAATTCGCGCCTCATCGTCCTCATATAACATACTGATGGCATCGCTGCGGAGGCTGTTGCCATTTTCTTTGCCACTTACAATGTATTTGGTAGTATGGTGTACGCTATCTAATACATTTACCCCACCACCATTTGTACCTATCCATATCTCGCCGGATCTTGATAGCTTAACATCTATAATATTATCGCTGTTTAGCTTGCCGGTACTATTGCCAATTCGTGCAAGGGTGTTAGTTGATAAGTTGTAATTAAACAACCCATTATCAGTACCTATCCATATCTTTTTTTGAGGATCAAATAATATACAATTGGCATACTTCAATTCAGAATTGATAACCCTGATCGTATTTTCCTGCTTATTTAGAAGGCACAGGCCGACGTTACGAATAAATAGCCAAATTTTACCGTCAGTATCTATAGCTATGGATTGTACGGTATATTTGGTGTTTGCTCCATTTAATGCAACCCGCCTGCATAATTTATTTGCCTGCGAGTAAATAAATAGCCCCTCATAATCGGTGCCGATATATATGTTGCCGTTTTTACCTGCCTGTAGGGCATCAATATTATACGTAAGTCTTTGAGGCTTTTTGTTTGCTTTGCTGTAGTAAAAAACAGGGCTGAACTTTGATTGATTATAGCAATATTGAACTAAGCCCTTTTGGGTGCCTATAAAAATATCGTTGCCAAAACCTGTTATTTTATTAATGTGATTATCATTTAACGACCGGTTATCGCCCCAAATATTCCGGTATATCCTCACCGTACTGCCATCATATTTGTTTAAGCCGTCGTAGGTACCTATCCATACAAAACCATGCTTGTCTTTATAAATACTGGTAACGGCATTATTAGATAATCCCTGCTCTATACCCAGATACCTTATGGATTGTATAGCATATAAATTATGACAAGACAACAGGTATACCCCTATCAATATAAAGGAATACCTGAACAGTAAAGCTCTCTTCATTAAATTATAGACAGGTAGAAATTAGTTAACAAATAACAAAGCTAACATTTTGAAGGAAACCTAAAGATTGATTATTGAAGTATTTTAACAAGAATTTGCTTTGAAAAGCCACAAAACAAACTTGCAGCTACGATAATACCAGGAGACACTCTTAAATAAAAAAGCAGTCAATATTGACTGCTTTTAAGTATTGGGTAAATGATGGGGCTCGAACCCACGACCCTCGGTACCACAAACCGATGCTCTAACCAACTGAGCTACATCTACCGTGTTGGGATTGCAAAAATAGAAATCTCCGGCCTATTTGCAAAGGTTTTTTTAATATTACACTAAGCTTACCTGTTTGGGCCGCTTACCCTGTAAATTTGTATCTATGGCAGAGCAGTTGGTTGAGTTAAACGTTACCGGAATGCATTGCAATAATTGCGCAATGAGCATTCATAAGTTATTGGAGAAGAAGGGCCTGCATAATGTGTTGGTAAATTTCGCATCCGAAGAGGTGAAATTTAGTACCGATGACCAGGAAACGGTAGTACCCGAAATTATAAAAGATATAGAGAGCCTTGGCTTTAAAGTTGTAGACGATGCAAGTACACAATTCACCCCTTTTTATGAAAAAGTAGAGAACAAATTCATTTTTTGTGCGGCATTTACAGCACCTTTATTACTACATATGGTGTTTAACTGGCATTTTTTGCACAATCAGTTTGTGCAGCTTGCCCTTTGTTTGCCTGTGTTTATTGTAGGCTGCCTGCATTTTGGTAAAAGTGCCTATAGTTCAATAAAAAATGGCATGCCTAATATGGATGTGCTGATATTTGTCGGGTCGTCATCAGCATTTATATATAGTTTAATAGGTACTATCCAAAATTTAGGCGAGCATTACTTGTTTTACGAAACCTGTGCCACTATTATTACTCTGGTGTTGCTGGGTAATGTGTTTGAAAAACGTTCGGTAAATCAAACCACATCGGCTGTAAAAGATCTGATGAAGTATCAGCAAGTAAATGCAAACAGGCTTGTTAAAGATACTATTGAAGTAGTACGCGCTAAAGACGTGGTTGCAGGCGACGTTTTATTAGTTAACGAGGGCGATCAGGTACCAGTTGATGGCGAGATTTTATCAGGCGACGCGCTGGTAAATGAGGCTATTATTACAGGCGAGAGCATGCCGCTATCAAAAACAAAGTACGATACTGTAATAGGTGGTACTATTGTACAGCAGGGTAATATTAAAATAATGGCTACCAAAGTAGGTAACAATAGTGTACTCTCGCAGATCATAGATCTGATGAAAAAGGCACAAGCAGCCAAGCCGCCTGTACAAAAATTGGGCGATAAAGTAGCTGCTATATTTGTTCCTGTGGTTATCATAATCGCATTATTAACGTTCGTGGTCACCTATTTTGCAACAAATGCGGGGTTACAGGCCTCGTTAATGCATGCTATTGCAGTGTTGGTTATATCGTGCCCTTGTGCAATGGGCTTGGCTACACCTACTGCCGTAATGGTAGGGCTTGGCAGGGCAGCCAAAAACGGCGTTTTAATAAAGGGGGGCGATACCATTGAGGCAGTTGCCAATACTAAATATGTATTATTTGATAAAACCGGCACCCTTACTACTGGCAAATTTAGTGTGAATGAGATAAAAGCCGAGACTGGATTTGATGTTGAATACATACGCGGTGTAATTACGGCCATTGAGGAGCGGTCTAATCATCCTATAGCTAAATCGTTGGTTAATGGCTTGCAAAAGCTACCTCAACAAAAGCTGATACTACGCACCGCAGTTGAAGAAAAGGGTTTAGGCATGCGTGCCGAAGATGTAGACGGTAACACCTATTTTTTAGGCACCGCAAAGAAAAACGACAATGCCAATTTTAACCTCTCGTTGTATAAAAATCAAGCTTTAATAGCACAAATAGCCATAGATGATACCATAAAGCCAGATGCTGCAGCGCTTATAGCCGACCTAAAAAAGGCCGGAATAGTACCCGTGCTGTTAAGCGGTGACAAGGCTAATCGCTGCGCTGCTGTGGCCAAAATAATAGGAATTACCGAGGTGCACGCCGAAATGCTGCCGGAAGAAAAGCTATCGGTAGTTGATATGTACCGCAAAAAAGGCAAAACTATTATGATAGGCGATGGCATAAATGATGCCCCTGCCCTAACCCAGGCTGATGTTGGCGTATCTATGAACGATGCCAGTCATATAGCTATGCAATCGGCTAAGGTAATATTGTTGAATACTGATTTACAGTCTGTTGTGAAGTTTTTGCAGATTAGCAGGCATACCCTGCTTACCATTAAACAGAACCTGTTTTGGGCATTTGCCTATAATATTATTGCTATACCTGTGGCTGCTTTGGGCTTTTTAAACCCTATGGTAGGCGCTTTTGCAATGGCCTTTTCGGATGTTATTGTGATAGGTAATTCGTTGCGGCTTAAAGTTAAGAAAGTAAGCTAATCTGTTGGTGTTAAGCGTATTATAAGGCTTTAGCACAATATTAAACTCTTGCTTTTAGCGGCCATAGTGTTTGTTATATTTGCACAATGATAGAAATTTACACAGACGGCGCATCAAGCGGCAATCCGGGGCCGGGTGGTTATGGGGTTATATTACGGTCGGGGCAGCATTATAAGGAGCTGTCTGCAGGGTACCGTAAAACCACCAACAACCGTATGGAGCTACTGGCTGTCATCACAGGTTTAGAGGCTATAAAATCTGCTAATCAGCAGGTTACTATCTATTCCGACTCCAAATACGTGATAGATTCTATCGAAAAAAGATGGGTGCATGGCTGGGTTGCCAAAGGTTTTAAGGATAAGAAGAACAAAGACCTTTGGCTTAGGTACTTAGCCATCAGTAAGTTACATCAAATTAAATTTGTATGGGTACGCGGGCACAACGGGCATCCTGAGAACGAGCGTTGCGACGAGCTTGCCGTGGCGGCTGGAAAGCAAAAAGACCTTCTGATAGATACTGTTTTTGAAGTAGAGTCGGCCAAAGTGAATTTATTATAACTACTTACTGCCCAACTCGATAACCTCCAAATCGTGTATCTTTTCGTCAGTTATGGTAAAGCGCATTAGGGTGCGTACCTTTTGCCAGCCCTGCTTACCGGCAGCACCGGGGTTTAGGTGTAAACAGCTTATCTTTTTATCATAAATTACCTTTAGGATGTGCGAATGCCCGCTGATGAACAGTTGGGGCGGGTTACTGTATATTTCGGCTTTTACTGCGGGGCTGTACTTGTCGGGGTAGCCACCAATGTGGGTCATCCAAACATCTACCTCTTCGCACTTAAAACGCAGATTTTCAGGGTGTAACTGCCTTATCTCTTTGCCATCAATATTGCCGTAAACACCCTTTAAAGGCTTAAAGGCGGCCAGTTTATCGGCCAGTTCTATGTTGCCAAAATCGCCGGCATGCCATATCTCGTCGCATTGGTCGAAGTGTTTGAAAACGGCCTCATCCAAAAAACTATGGGTGTCTGATATCAGTCCTATGCGGGTCATTTATGTTTTAGAATATGGTAAAGAAATCCTTTAAAGCTTTTTGGTACTCCGTTGAATACATTTTAGTTTTTTCGTAGATCACGAATAACTTTTTCCATTTTTTTGTTCCCCCCTGCCTCACTAATATAACAATTTCGCGGTGAGAAACAACATTTTGATAAGATTTAATTTCAATTACCCCCTGCAAATGCAATTGGTTGGCGGGCAAAAATTGCTTTACCAGGGCGGCAGTTTCTAATGGCAATATCATGGCGCAGCTTCCATTTTCGGTAAGGTGAGTGGCAACATATTTTATCAACCTTTCAAAAAAGCTATCATTGGTGTGGCGGGCCAAATTCTTGCCGGCACCGGGCGATTCGAGCGAGTTTAGAAAGAAGGGCGGGTTTGATACGATTAGGTCATACCGCTTATCGGGGTACTTGTAAAAAAAGGTTTCGAACGCCATTGGGTAAACCTCCATTCTATCAGCAAAGGCCGAACTGCCAAAATTCCGACAGGCTGTAGCGGCGGCGGTTTCGTCTATCTCTACAGCATTAATTTTGGCATGGGGGAAACGCTGTGCCAGCATCAGGGCAATTACGCCAGTGCCGGTGCCTATGTCTAATATGGTTTTGGGCTCGTATGCATCGGTTAGTGCGCCAAGCAGCACACCATCGGTATTTATCTTCATGGCGCAGCCGCTTTGGTCAACGCTGAATTGCTTAAAGTTAAATATGCCTGCTGCTTTACCGGCCATTGAACAAACCATATTTTAGTATGCAGTAAATAGCCCTAACGCCATCCTTCCACCCTATTTTTTTGCCGTCCTCGTAGGTGCGGCCATAATAGGATATTCCTACCTCGTATATACGTATTTTGGGCACCCGGGCTATTTTGATGGTTACTTCGGGTTCAAAGCCAAAGCGCTGTTCTTTAAGCTTTACAGATTGTATCAGTTTGGTATCAAACAGCTTATAACAGGTTTCCATATCTGTTAGGTTTAAGTTTGATACCATGTTGCACAAAAAGGTTAACCAGCGGTTGCCTATAGTGTGCCAAAAAAACAATATGCGGTGCGGGTTACTACCCATAAACCTCGATCCGTATACCACATCGGCAAAGCCGATACAAACGGGTTTTAGCAGGTCGTTATATTCGGCAGGGTCGTACTCCAGGTCAGCATCCTGAATAATGAGGTACTCGCCCGTAGCTTGTGCAATGCCGGTATGCAGGGCGGCACCTTTGCCTTTGTTCACCTCGTGTTTAAAGTACCTGATGTCTAAATCGGGGTTAGCGGCGCGGTAGCGGCTAATGCTTTGTTGTGTATCGTCTGCCGAGCAATCATCAACAATTATAATTTCTTTTACAATGCCATGTATCAGCTCAACAGCTTTTATCTTGTTCAAAACCAGGTGAATGGTGCTGCCCTCGTTATAAGCCGGGATAATTATTGATAATTTACCTATTTTCATCATGTATTTAAAAATGCCAGCCCATTAATGCAATTCGGTATAAAACAGCACTTAAAAAGGCCAAAAGTAATCATTATAACGGCTATTTTACTTGCCTTAGTGCTATGGTTTGCCCTTTGCCTGCCCAAACCGCTGTTTAGCAGCCCCACTTCCTTTGTTATCGACGATGATGCCGGGCAATTGTTAGGCGCATCCATCGCTACCGACGGGCAGTGGCGCTTCCCTTATAATGCTAATGTGCCCCAAAAGTTTAAACAATGTATAATTGCCTTTGAAGATAAGCGCTTTGAGCACCACCCCGGTTTCGACCCGCTGGCGTTTGGCAGGGCCATCAGGCAAAATATCCGCTCAAAAAAAGTAACCAGCGGCGGTAGTACACTCACCATGCAGGTAATACGTTTGGCTACACATCATAATCGTACTATCCGCAATAAAATCGGCGAAATATTTATGGCCATGCGTTTAGAGTTGGGTTACAGCAAGGCCGAAATATTGGCCCTTTATGCCAGCAACGCCCCTTTTGGCAGTAATGTGATAGGCTTAGATGCCGCATCGTGGCGATATTTTGGCCGCAGCCCCGATAAACTATCCTGGGGCGAAATGGCCGCGCTGGCCGTATTGCCTAATTCGCCATCGCTGGTGCACCCTGGTAAAAACAGGCTTATCCTGTTAAAAAAACGCAACCTGCTGCTTAGGCGTTTATACAAACAGGGAATTATAGATAGCACCACGGCAAAACTGGCCGAATTTGAGCCTGTGCCCGAAAAGCCCATGCCCTTGCCCCAAATGGCCCCTCACCTCCTGCAACGCTTTAAAGCTGATTATCAAAACAAAAAACAGGACATCACCCGCATAAGAACCACTATAAAAAGCAACCTGCAGCAACAGGTGGCCGATATAATAGAAAAGCACCACCAGGTTTTAAAGGCTAACGATATTAACAACATTGCAGCCGTAGTGCTTGATGTAGAAACAGGCGCCACGCTGGCCTATAGCGGCAATATAGCCCATCGTGAAGACCCCGAAATGGAAAGTGATGTAGATGTGGTGAACGCGCCGCGCAGCCCCGGCAGCACGCTTAAACCGCTACTATATGCCAGCATGCTGCACGATGGTTTAATATTACCAAACAGCCTTATACCTGATGTGCCTACTCAAATAGCCGGCTACCATCCCGAAAACTTTGATTTGGGGTACGATGGTGCTGTACCGGCATCAAACGCCTTATCGCGATCGTTAAATGTACCGGCGGTTAAAATGCTGCAGCAATATAAATACGAACGCTTTTACGATATGCTGAGAAAGATAGGCATTACCACCCTGAAACAGCCTGCCGACCATTACGGCCTATCGCTGATATTGGGTGGCGGCGAAAATACCTTGTGGGAACTTACAGGGGCTTATGCCGATTTGGCAAGGGTGCTAAATCATTATAATAAAACCACTAAGTATAGTACTAATGATTACCACCAGCCGGTTTATACGCTATCGCTGCCAAAGGAAAAAGCCAGTGATAAAAATGGCCTGCTGGATGCCGGATCGATATTTTATACGTTGCAGGCCATGGAAGAGGTAATGCGCCCTGGCGAGGAAATGCTTTGGCAGCAATTTAGCTCGACCCAGCGTATTGCCTGGAAAACCGGCACCAGCTTTGGTTTTAGGGATGGATGGGCCATTGGTATTACGCCTAAATATGTGGTTGGTGTTTGGGTGGGTAATACCGATGGCGAGGGCCGGCCGGGGTTAACCGGCATAAATACCGCTGCGCCGGTATTATTCGAGATATTCAGGCTATTGCCTGCGGCCCGCGAGTGGTTTGATATGCCTACTGGCGAAATGGTTAAGATAAATATATGTAAAGAGAGCGGCTACCGCGCCGGGCAGTATTGTGATAATATTGTTGAGCAATGGGTACCTAAAACGGGCCTAAAGGCTATCGCCTGCCCATGGCACAAGCTGGTACACCTATCGGCCGATGGTAAATACCAGGTAACGGGTAATTGTGTACCGCCCGATAAGATACTGAACAAAAATTGGTTTGTGCTACAACCATCGGTAGAGTATTATTACAAAACGAAAAATTACCAATACCACACCCTGCCGCCTTTTGCGCCCGGTTGCGACCAAGCCGAAGCTAACCCTATGGAATTGATTTACCCAAAAGATGGTGCCAAGGTATATGTACCGCTTGAAGCCGACGGCAAACGCGGGCGTGTTATTTGTAATGCTGCACACCGGTTGCCCGGTGCCAAAATATTCTGGCACCTTGATGATAAGTACATTGGCGAGAGCGATGCCTTTCATCAGATGGCATTGAATCCCGTACCGGGCATGCATCAACTTACCCTGGTAGACGGGCAGGGCAACACGCTGCAAATAAATTTTGAAGTATTAGATAAGGATAAATAGTTTGGGTTGAACGAATTACTTTTTTATTTCATAGTGCAATTCTACCACACCATTTTTGTAAGCTGTAACGTCTTTTAAGTGCAACAGTTGCTCAATTCCGGTCTTTTCGAAAAAAAGGGTGCCGCTACCCAATATAATTGGCATTACTGATAATCTTATTTCGTCTGCGAGTTTTAAGCTGACCAGTTCATTAGCCAACATTGGGCCGCCTACCATCCAAACATTTTTATAGACAGGCTTTAACCGCTCATTCACCAGACTATTTAAGTCGCCCGAGTAAAACGTAATATTTTCTCTTTCAACCGGTAATTCCCTATTCGTTAAAACAATGGTAGGGATGTCTCCATAAGCCCAGCCATACGATTTTGAAAGTTCAAGCGCATGTTCATATGTGCGCGACCCCATGATGTAACAATCAATAGTTTTCAGGAAAACAGCTATCTCTTCATTGGTTAGCGTAACGCCTTTCTCATACTCGTCACGAGTATTGAACCATGAAACGCTATTATCTTCTTTAGCAATAATTCCATCGAGGCTCGACACCATATGGATAGTTAGTTTAAACGTACTTTCCATTATTTTGTAATTTATTGCATTAATTCATCAGCTTTAAATTTACTAAGAATAGATATATACAAAAAATGAAATTTATCCTAAATTCCTTTTTAACTTAGTGCTATGCTTGAACAATACGACCTAAGCAACCTGATGGTTTTAGATATTGAAACTGTGCCGCAATACAGCAGCCACGACCAGGTACCCGAACACCTGCAACAACTTTGGGCTCAAAAAACGCAATACCAGCGCAAAGACGAAACACCCGAAGAGTTTTACGAACGCGCGGGCATTTGGGCCGAGTTTGGTAAGATAGTATGTATATCGGTAGGTATATTTACTAACGGCAAGCGCCCTGGCTTAAGGGTAAAATCGTTTGCTGGGCATGATGAAAAGCAACTGCTGGAAGATTTTGCACGGATGCTGAGCGGCCAGCCTTTAAGCATGATACTGTGCGCCCATAATGGTAAGGAATTTGATCTGCCGTATATATGCCGACGTATGCTCATCAATCGGGTGCAGTTTCCGCCGCATTTACAAATAACCGGTAAAAAACCCTGGGAAATACCCCATTTAGATACTATGGAATTATGGCGATTTGGCGATTTTAAAAATTACACTTCGCTAAGCCTGCTTACTGCCATATTTGATATACCAACATCAAAAGATGATATAGACGGCAGCCAGGTTGGCCATGTATACTGGGTTGAAAACGCCCTTGAACGTATTTGCACCTATTGCCAAAAAGATGTAATAGCTACCGCCCAACTCATACGCCGCTACCGCGGTGAAGATTTGATTGCGGATGATTGCGTAACTATAGTGTAATAAGGCACTCGTCCCGATTTATTAATATTGTTGCTAAAGACCACGGATCTAAAAAAACAGTCTTGCCGTTCGCCGGCTGGCGGATCGGCATCCCATATGCAAAGTTCACCATCAGAACGGTCTAAAGCATGCTAATTACCGTCCTGTGAGATCCTGAAACAAGTTCAGGATGACGATGTTACTGAAGAAGCAATTTATCTGTTCCCTCAGGGTCTCCTGAAAGGGACCCTGAGGGAAACAACGCCCTTCTCTACTTCAATACAGGCAGTATTATTTTGGATTGATTGTGATAAATGTTGATAGTTTCTTTTACAAAGTCGCTGTCTTTAGCGTGGTAAATATCAATAAACTGCTGCGGGTTACGGTCGGCCAGGGGGAACCAGCTGCTTTGTATCTGTACCATCAAGCGGTGGCCTTTTTTAAAGGTGTGCGCCACATCGGGCATGGTAAATTTTACCTGCGCGGTTTGGTTGGGTACAAATGCCTCTGGTTTTTCAAAACTGTTGCGGTACCTGCCGCGCATAATATCGCCGCGTACCAGCATTTGGTAACCACCCATTGGGTATTTGGTAACGGGGTTGCGGCCCAAAGTATCGGGCAATACATCTATCAGCTTCACCACAAAATCGGCATCTGTGTTTGATATGCTCACCAGCAGGTCGGCAACTACCGGGCCTGCCAAAGTGAGGTCGTTGGCAAGCGTGTCGGTTTCGTAAACTAAAACATCGGGCCTGCGGGCAGCAAAGCGCTGGTCGTCGGTCATATATTCGCGCGTACGGTTAAAGTGTACATTTTCGGCATAAGGCACCGGCTTGGCCGGGTCGCTTATGTAGGTATCAAAACTCGCTCTTATATTCTGTATCTGATTGAATGATAGTTTATTACCATCTTGTATATAAACAGGCGTTTCAGTAACATCAGCAGGCGGCCATTGCTTAAACTCGCGCCACAGGTTCTCGCCCGAAAAAAACATCGTTGCTTTGCTTATCGAGTCGATGTTGCCTTTACCTTTTAAATAATAATTGAAAAATGGTATCTCGATATTTTCGGTATACCAATTGGCGGTGTTACTGCCAAAATTGATATTGCCTAAATGCGTGCCGTCTTTACTGGCCCATTGCCCATGGTACCAGGGCCCCATTACAAAAGTGCTTTTAGTTGCAGGGCTTTGTTTAACCAATGCCTGGTAAGTATTCCATGCACCGTAACCGTCTTCGGCATCAAACAAGCCGCCAACAATCAGCATGGCAGGTTTTACATTTTTAATACCGCTGCGTGCATCGCGGGCTTTCCACCAGGCATCCAGGTTGGGGTGGTTCATCATATCGCTCCAAAACTTAAGGCTGTCGCCGCTTACTTTGGTAAAGTTTGGCAAAGCGCCCATTTTTAAATAGGCCGCGTAGTTATCGGGCCCTTGCATTTCATAAGTTTTGGCAGGCTGCATGGTTGGCGCAGGCCGCGGCTGACTAAAGCCATAGCCCACATGAAAATCAAAGGCATCCATCAGGAACAATACACCGTTGTGGTGGTCGTCATCGCCCATAAACCTATCGGTTACCGGTGCTTGCGGACTAACCGCCTTTAATGCCGGATGGCCGCTTAGGGCAGCTTCCGTAGCATAAAAACCCGGGAAAGAAATGCCCGTTACCCCTACCTTGCCATTATTGTTATCCAGGTTTTTTACCATCCAATCAATACTATCGTATGTGTCGCTGGCCTCGTCTACATCTTTTTTGGTTTTTTTGTTGGGGTTAAACGGATGCACTACTTCAAACAGGCCTTCGCTCATCCATCGGCCACGTATATCTTGTGTAACCAATATATAGCCTTCTTTTAAGTAGGCAAACATAAAGCTGCGCCAGTAAGCACGGTATTTTTCGCCATATGGGGCGCAGGAATATGGTGTGCGCGTAATCAGTATCGGGTGCTTCTCCGACCTATCTTTAGGCATGTAAATGGATGTAAACAGCTTTGCACCATCGCGCATGGGTATGCTTACTTCCTTTTTAACGTAGTTATTTACAAACCAGGTGGAGTCGGCATTTTGAGCGAAAGTTATAGCGGGAAAAAATATAGCAATGAATAGTAAAGCTTTTTTCATTCGGTTAGTTTAAGTAAGGGTAAATATATCTAATCCAAATTATTGTTTGCTTTTATGGCTTAACTATTTGTTGTAATTTACGTAATCTTATTATTACAACTACTACTCATTGATGGAGAACGTTTACAGGGTTATTCTTGAAGAAACACTTGCCGGTTATTGGGATTGGCATATACAAGAAGACAGGATTTTTTTAAGTCTAAAAATTAAAGCCTTGTTTGGCTACAGCGACTCCGAGCTACCAAACGCCACCGATACCTGGACCAAACTTATTGTGCCGGAAGACAAGGAGCGTATTGATGCGTATATAAAAACGTATTTGAGCCAGCCTACAAGTGGGTTATTTAACATTGATATAAGGTGTAAGCATAAAGATGGTACCATAATATGGATAAATGCTAAGGGAAAAATAATTGAGTGGGTTAATGATAAGCCAAGCCGTATGGTTGGTTGCCATATTGATGTTACCGATAAAAAGAGTATAGAACAAAGTCTGCAAATAAGCGAAGAAACATTTAGATACGCGTTTGAGTATTCGCCTATTGGCATAGTGCTGGTATCAACTACCGGCAGGTTTTTAAAGGTTAACAAAAGTATTTGCGAAATGCTGGGGTATACACAGGAAGACCTTTTGAGCACATCGTTCCAGGAGTTAACCCACCCTGATGACCTTGAAGCTGACCTTACCCTGTTGCATAAAACACTAACGGGCGAAATAAGTACCTACCAAATGGAAAAGCGGTACTACAAAAAAGATGGAAAGATCATCTGGATTGTATTGAATGTATCGCTGGTGCTTGATGGCCAGGGTAAGCCTTTATACTTTGTATCGCAGATAAAAGATATTACCGAACAGAAATCTGCCGTAAGAGCACTTATTGAAAGTGAGCGCAGGTGGAGTTTTGCATCAGAAGGTACCGGCGGCGGTTTGTGGGACCTCGACCTGAAAAACCGCACTATATTTCATTCGAAGCAATGTTTGCGAATGATCGGTATGGAGAACGAGAACTTTGGCAGTGTAATGGGCGACTGGACAAGCCGTGTACACCCTGCCGACAAGCAAAAATATATTGACGATGTAAATGCTCTAATACGGGGCGAAACGGATATATACAGTAACCAGCACCGGGTGTTATGTAAAGATAATACCTATAAGTGGATATTGGACCGGGGCAAGGTA
Organism: Inquilinus sp. KBS0705; assembly: GCA_005938025.2. Taxonomy (NCBI): domain Bacteria; kingdom Pseudomonadati; phylum Pseudomonadota; class Alphaproteobacteria; order Rhodospirillales; family Rhodospirillaceae; genus Inquilinus; species Inquilinus sp. KBS0705. The sequence continues at coordinate 1,081,869 of VCCI02000001.1, forward strand.
ATGGAGTATGATGATGATAACAAGCCTGCGCGTATCATTGGCACGCATACCGATATTACCGATCAAAAGCTGAAAGAAGAGCAACTAAAAGAAACGCTGGACATGGTAAGCGGGCAAAATAACCGCCTGCTTAACTTTGCGTACATCGTATCGCACAACCTGCGTACCCATGCCAGTAATTTTAAAATGATAATGGACGTAATAAACGACCCGCTTACCAATCAGCAGGAAAAGGATGAGCTGTCGGCCCATCTATATAAGGTATCGGAGCAGTTGAATGATACTATCGCTAATTTAAATGAAGTAGTATCTATTCAAAACAATATGGATATTCAAACTTCCCAAATTAATCTGTACACCTATTTTAAAAAGGGAATTGAATTATTAGATAAGGATATAAAAGCGTATAAAGTTAAAATTGACATCCTTATTCCTCCTGATGTGGTGTTGACTTATAATCCCGCTTATTTAGAGAGCATCGTACTGAATTTATTAACTAATGCTATTAAATACCGTTCGCCGGGTAGTGTGCCAACAATCATTGTAAAATACTTTAACGAGCCGGGCGGCAGGTTTGGCTTTGCCGTAACAGATAATGGTATAGGCATAGATTTGAAAAAGAACGGTGAAGACCTGTTTGGCATGTATAAAACCTTTAATGGCAATCCCGATGCTAAAGGAATGGGCCTGTTTATAACCAAAAACCAGGTAGAAGCATTTGGCGGAAAAATTGAAGTAGAAAGCCAATCAGGCCAGGGGACTACCTTTAAGGTTTATTTAAAGGTTTAACTTTTTGTTCACTATCCTGTCGTTATAATCTTGTATAAACGCCTTGCAATCCATCATACCTTTTTGCATTTCTGGGTTGTGTTTGCCGCTTATCAGGTTTTTTTGCAAACCCTTATCATCGGCCATATAAATGCCGTTTATGTCTTTACCATCAAATACATAAATATAGTTGCCCTGCATAAACTGATAAGTAGTACCGGGTGAATTGATAACCCTTGGGGTTTCGGTAGGTAAGTTACTTACCAGGCTTCGCCCCCACGATCTGATGGGTTTGTTATAACCTATTAAGCTAACTACCGAAGGGTATATATCCATTTGCGATGCCAGATCGGTACGCACACCCTTCAGTGCATAAGCCTTATTGGCGCTGTAAAACAATATGGGTACCGCAAAGCGGTTAATGGGTTTGCTGTATTCGGGGTAATAGGTTTGGCTGGTATGGTCGGCAGTTATCACAAAAATGGTGTTGTTATACCATGGTTGTGTTTTAGCATAGTTAAAAAACTGCCGCAAGGCATTATCTGAGTATTGCACGCATTTATTAATAGGCAGCGGCCCGCCCTTAAACCGCGATGCATATTTAGCAGGTATCTGAAAAGGATCGTGAGAGGACAGGCTGAACAAAGTAGCCATAAAGGGTTGCTTTTGCTTGCCAAGGGTTTTACCCATAAATTGGAAGAATGGCTCGTCCCAAATACCCCAAACGCCGTCAAAATCCTTATCGTTATTATATTCGTTTTTACCGTAGTAGTTTTTAAAGCCTAATACATTGGCAAACCCTTCAAAACCCATCGAGCCATTTTCGGCACCGTGGAAAAAGGATGTTTGGTAACCCATGCTATCGCATACCGAAACGATGGACTGTATCCTCTGTTTAGCATAGGGGGATGATGTAAAAGCCGTTTGAAACGATGGTATACCCGCCAAAACCGACGACATGGCATGAATGGATTGCCTGCCGTTGGCATAAGCATTGGTAAAAATAAGGCTGCTATCAGACAGCGAATCTAAAAACGGCGTGTACGATTTAAAACCGGGTATGTTAACGCCGCGGTTCATGCTGCCCCAATACTCGCGGGCCATGCTCTCCAGTATAATAATAACCACATTGGGTTTAGCGGCGGGGCTGCTTTTGTATTGCTTTACGGGCTTTATGTTGGCATTAATATAGGCATCGTTGGTAAATGTTTCCAGCTTAAAGTTATTAGCCTTAAGGGTGCGGAATATGGCAAACGGCGTGTTTAGCACAATATCGCCCTGGTTGGGTATAGTTACATGTTTATAGGCATCAACCATGTTTATAGGGCGGGTGCTGTGCCTGAAATCACCACGTATACCGCCTATCATCAAAGTTACCGTTACCAACAATGCTACCAGCGAAAATGAAAAATAGGCTACGGTTGGTTTTGCAGGTATGGGTTTAACCTTCACCTTTAAATACAGCCATACCCAGGCGGCACAACAGATGATAAAAATGACCAGCACATACCAATACGTGGCCGCAAAGTGTATAAAAAGTACTTTTTTGTTATTCTCGTTATCCAGCAGGTCTAAAGCGGCTTTGGTGGTGCGTACCTGCGTAAAACGGTAGTAAATAATATCTATAAAGTTGGTAAAGTAGGCTAACAGATTGGTAACAAAGTATAAAATGGTTATGCCTTTTTGATAACCGCGCCGGGTGTTAATGGTAAAGGGCAGTATGCTTAATAATATAAACAGGCTATTTATGTACAGCAATGCTGTGGTATCAAACGCCAACCCGTAGTAGCAAAGTTCTAAAAGCGCCCAAATGCCGTCTACGGCTAAAAGATGGGTGTTAAAGGCAAAAAATAAAACACGACTGATAAAATAAAACAGGTAAGCCAGCAGCAACCTGTACAAAAGTACTTTATACTCGTTTAGTCTGAATTTGGTGTCCATCAATTTAGTTTAAATGCCTTAGCACATAAAAAAATCAATGTTACTAAAAAGAATTAATTGTTAAGTCAGTGTTAGGTAAATGCTTTATTTAGGTTAACAAAAAAAGCCGCTAACTTATGCAGTTAACGGCTTTAAACTAATGTGCGGAAGAAGGGACTCGAACCCCCACGCCTCGCGGCGCCAGATCCTAAGTCTGGTGCGGCTACCAATTACGCCACTTCCGCGTTTTGGTTTTTTAGAGTTGGCAAAGATAGCTTAAAATGCCAAACTTTAAAACTCAATTTTTACTTTTTACTTATCTGCCTCATTACATTGCTTTTAATTTACTTATTAGGGCATTAAAATAAGCCGGAGCTTGCAATAACCGGCTCCCATACCACGAAAACAGCTCGCCATCAACCAATATAATTTTAGTTTGTGGCAATAGGCTTTGCAATTCATCTACATGCTTTTGGGCAAATGGATATGGTTCTGACGATAGCAGCAACACATCTAAATGGGCATCAGCAAGCTGCTGTAAGGTAACCTGCGGGTAGCGGTTTGCAGTAACAGCGTTTTTAAGCCCGCATAATTGCAGCATGCTATTAATAAAAGTATCGCTGCCTGCAGCCATATAAGGTTTGCGCCAAATAAGGTAAGCTACGTTTAATTTTGGTTCTGCTGGTTTTAATAACTCAAACTCCGCGGATATTTGGGTAACAAGTTTATCAGCCTTTTCTTTTGTACTGGTGATATCCCCTACTTTAGTTATCATATCCAGCGCCGTGGGCAGGTCGTTTATATCACTTATCCAAACGGGGTAATGCTGCATAAGTTCTTCCACCTGCCTTTGCTCGTTTTCTTCTTTATTAGCAATTATCAGGTCGGGGTTCAGTTGATGTATAGCATTCATATTTAATTGCTTGGTACCCCCTATTTTGGCTTTATTAGCCACACCTGTTGTCGGGTGTATGCAAAAATTAGTAACACCCGTCACTTGCTCATCCAACTCCAGGTAAAACAATAGCTCGGTTTGCGACGGTACTATTGATATAATCCGTTTGGGTTGATGCGGTATATTCACCACCCGGTTTAACTGATCGTAAAATTGTGGCATAATAGCAGCAGGCCTGTAACCTGTCATAACAAAGTTAATTAAGTATGGCCTATAAACAGGCAGCCATCAAATTTTAGTATTTTTGCACTGATGAATTATTTTGAATTTTACGGCATTCCCGAAACGTTTAACCCGGATGTGGCGGCGCTTAAAAAGCAGTTTTATGTTTTAAGCAAGCAGTACCACCCCGATTTTTTTGCCAACGAGGATGATGAAAAACAGCAGGAGATATTAGAACTATCTACCCTGAATAATAAGGCTTATCAAACCCTAAGCGAGCCAAATAAGCGCCTGGCCTATATATTACAAAGCCATAATTTGCTAAATGATGGTGCAAAACCACAATTACCGGCAGATTTTTTAATGGAAATGATGGATATTAATGAGCGCCTGATGGAAATTGAAAGCGCCCAGCAACTGGCCGATATTACGGCGGAAGTGCTTGCCATTGAGAGCGATATAGACGAAGAACTGGCCGCATTAACGCAGGATTATGAGCAATTAGACGATACCGCAAAGGAAAGCCGCTTAAATGATATTGCAAATATTTACTTCAGGCAAAAATATCTGTTGCGGATTAAAGAGAGTTTAAATACATTTGCAGCCCGCTTATAAGCAAACTATTTGCTTAGCATGCCCAGCTGGCGGAATTGGTAGACGCGCTGGTCTCAAACACCTGTGGGAAACCGTGCCGGTTCGACTCCGGCGCTGGGTACACATGAAAATGTGTAAAGGCTGTAAGTCAAGTACTTACGGCCTTTTTTATTTATATACATACAGTTTTACATACACTATTTGTTATTTATTTTTTTCATGCTATCAGTATTTGATATATTTAAATATGGAAGAAATTATAATCCCTGATTATTTACAAAATCCTGCTCAAATACTGATTGCCTTAGACTTGCTTGAGAAAAAAAGCAGTGAATTGCCATTTTTAGAACTTTATACTTTATTTGAGGATGCTCTTCGTATAAAAAGCGGTGATGGTTTACCAATTACAGCGGTGCATCTTGCTGGGCCAACATGCCGCGCACGCTTACATGATAATAAATTTAATCAGGCTGATAACGTGAGATTAATTGGAGTAAAATTGACGGAAATTACACAAGGCAGAGCAAATCCGTTAAGCATCCCTATATTTTACGGATCAAATAGTAAAAAAACAGCGGCTTTTGAGGTACTTCAAGATTATGGACCTGGTTACTATCAAATTACAATTGGTTGTTGGGAATGCCAATCAGAATTACGATTAGTTAATTTCGTAGACGGCACTGATCCTGATTTTAAAGATATATCTTTTGTACATAGTCGCCCAAAAGAATACTTACAGAGTTGGGATGCGATTCCTCGTGAATCAGCAACACATTTATTGGATTTCTTTAATTCAAGATTTAAAATGCCAAAGAAGCCTGGCTTTTATAACGTTACTAATGTAATAGCAGCCTTTTGTTTTTCCTTACTGGATGTAGATGGCATAGGCTATGGGGCTATTTCAAGTGGGTTTGCTGGCTATAATATCGCGCTAAAAAATCCATCCATTATAAAGTGCGTAACTGTCGAGGAATGGTCAATTACAAAATTTTACAATAACCAAATTAACGGGGTATGTACTAAAGTTGGAGCGATTGATGATGCAGGAAACATTACTTGGTAACTCAATTCATAACTTAAATTGGTCATAAAATCCCATTACTTTTCAAGAAGCGTAGAATTGGATACAACAAAATTTTGTATTCGATAGGTAACGCAATTTTTCATTTTGAGATTTATGATAATGTATTGATAGTTCAATCAAAAACGGGTTAGATAATTCAAATCGGCCTCAATCGTCAAATAGAGTGGCTAAACATTTCAGTGCATCTAAGGATAGTTCTTGATAGTAAATTCCCGGTTCGTTGTAAACATAACGCTGATCCAAATCTCTTATTGCGTTTTAAAAAATATAGTTAATAAACACGTTTTAAGTGTTTTACATCATCTATTTTTGATGGTATACCAATAGAAAAACAGCTATGAGTAGACCAATAGAAACAGAAAAAGAAGTAAATACACAGCAATTCTTTCACGGTACAAAGGCCCGGCTAAAGCCCGGCGACTTACTTTCGCCGGGCTTTACTTCTAACTACGGGAAGCAGAAAAAGGCCTTGTTTGTATACCTGACCGCAACAATGGATGCTGCCATTTGGGGAGCTGAACTTGCTTTAGGTGACGGGCCGGAAAGAATTTATATAGTGCAGCCCACAGGCCCCATCGAGGATGACCCAAACTTAACAGATAAAAAGTTCCCGGGCAACCCAACCAAATCCTATCGCACCCGCGATCCTCTTTTGATCATCGGCGAAATTACCCATTGGCAGGGGCATTCACCTGAACAGCTAAAGGAAATGAAAGATAATGTTGCACGCATTAAAGCACTTGGAATAGAAGCTATTGAAGACTAATTATTTTATCGTTTACATAGTAAGCACATAAACGCCTCCCTTTTGTGTTTCAAATTGCAGGCTTCCGTCTTGCTGTGTACTGTATTTTATTTTTTTACCGTTGTAGGTTATTACAGGCTTGCCGCCTGTATTGATATGGCATAGCTGCCCTTGCTTTGATAATACCTTAACCGCAGTAATTTTACTTTGCTGCCATTTTATATCCAGCTCAAAGGCTCCGGCTGTGCAAACGCCGTTAAATTCACCTTCGGTCCATTCACCCGGCAAAGCCGGCAGTAAGTCTATAACGCCGTTGTTTGATTGTACCAGCAATTCGTTTATAGCGGCAGTAACGCCAAGTGTGCCATCAACCTGCATTACAGTGCCGCCCCCGCCGGTAAACAGCTGCGGCCATGCCTCTGTAAAATAACCTTTCAATATTGCATTTGCCCTGTCGCCATCGCGTAACCTTGCCCATAGCGCTATTTTCCATGCCCTGGTCCACCCTTTGGCAGAGTTATCTCCCCGCTGGTTTAAAACCGCCTTTATAGGTTCTATAAATTGGGGGGTGTTTTTAACAGAAAATACATTACCCGGGTATAAGCCATAAAGTGGCGAAACATGCCTGTGTTGTTTTTCAAGCTGTGGCCAGTCTTCCGTCCACTCCTGCAGTTCGCCGTTTGCCCCAATCAGTTGCGGCCTTAACTTGCTTTTTGCTGCTGAAACTTTTTTTGCATAATCGGCATCCTTATTTAAAACCTTTGCTGCATTCAAATAATTGGTGAACAGGTTAGTGATGATCTGCATATCTATAGACGAACCCGCGCAAATAGTGGTACCCGGAATCATGCTTCCGGTTGTTTCGTCAAAGTAAGGCCCATTGCCGGGGTTACCTGTAAAATTCTCCGGCGACATGGATGGATTGGTCACCAACCATTTGCCCTTGGGGTCCATTACCAAAAAGTCCATAAAAAAATCTACTGAACCTTTTATAACCGGATATATATCTTTTAGGTATTGTTTATCACCGGTGTATAAATAGTGTTCCCAAAGCTCGTCGCAAAGCCATGCGCCGCCCGTGGTAAAGGTGCCCCAGGTTGGCCCATCCATCGGTGCCGCCACCCGCCACAGGTCGGTATTTTGGTGTAAAACCCAGCCGCGGCTATTATAGTTTTCTTTAGCTAACTGCGTGCCCTGGTCAGTTACATCCCTTATTAATTGTATTAGTGGCTCCGCACACTCGGATAGATTTGCCGATTCTACCGGCCAGTAGTTCATTTGTGTATTAATATTGGTGGTATATTTCGAGTCCCACCATGGGTTCATATCATTGTTCCATATCCCCTGTAAATTGGCAGGCTGCGTGCCCGGCCGCGAGGAAGAAATTAATACATAGCGGCCAAACTGGTAAGCCAATGCGGCCAATTGCGGGTCGGGTACGGTAAGTGCATTTGCCAGGCGTTTATCCGTAGGCAGCCAGGCGTTTGCGGTAGCAGGCAAATGCAGGCTAACCCGCTTGTATAGCTTCTGGTAATCTGCTACGGCATCACTTTTTATGGTTTGATAGGTTTTGCCATTTATACCGTTTAAATAACTTTCTACCCGCTGATGCTGATCTGCGCTTACATCCTTGTAATTTACAAAATTGGTGGCAGCGGTAAAATACAAGGTAACCGCATCGGCATTATCTATAACCAACTCCGCATTGTTCCTTTTCATGGTGCCGCCTTCGGGTATCGCTTTTAATTGGGCCTCGTATCTTAGCTTGCCCTCTACGCCCAAATAATCAGCAGATTTACCTGTTAATATTAGGCCGTTATCATCAATGCCATCCATCCGGAAATAATCGGTAGCATAATCAGAATGTTGCTGGTTGCGTACCCCTCTTAAACTTGCTTTGAACGTTATACTACCCGGTTTGCTGGCGGTTAGCCTTAAGGCGATAACCTGGTTAGGTACCGACGAAAATATTTCTCTTTTATAAGTAACACCATTACTTGTAAATTGTACACCTGCAACGCCGGCCTCAAGGTCCAGCCAGCGTTTATAGCCGCTTACGTTGTCCATCGGCTTAAAAAACAACATCAAATCAGCAAGCGACTGGTATTTTTGCTGCTCGACAGGGTAACCCATTAATTTGCGGCCAAACAGGGCTTGCGCTTCCTGCATTTTGCCCTTAAATACAAGGTCTTGTACCTCGGGCAGATATTTAAAGCCACCCTTTACAACAGAGGAGTATGGCCCGCCTGTCCAATAAGTATCTTCGTTTAGTTGTATGTGCTCTTGTGTAACGCCGCCGAATATCATGCCGCCTAATCGGCCATTGCCGACCGGTATAGCGTCGTTCCATTTTGTAGCCGGGGTACCCAACCATATCATTGCCGAAGGGTCAAAGGAATGCTGATCTATGTTTGTTGGAATGCTTGTTTCCTGCGCAAAGGCAATAGCGTTGGCGAATGTTGCTACCAAAAAGCAGCAAACGTATCTAATTTTCATGGCTTAAGTTTTAAACACAATAACTACTGTTTAAAGCTAATGAAAAATAGCGTATATGAGAATTGGCTTGTTATGCTAAGTGCCTGTTTTACTATTTATTGAATTCTCCAAAATGCCAAAGTATACCCGATGGGTCGTGCAGGAAACACTCGCGTCCCCATTCCTCTTGCCGGATTGGGGTAAGTTTAGCTCCCGGATATTTAGCCGGCAGGTTTAGCGCCAGTAGTTCGGTATAATACCGGTTTACGTCATCAACTTCTAAAAACAGCATGGTGTTATCAATCCAATCTTTTACATATGCATTTTGTAAATAAAATGCCATTGCCCCTGTTTTAAAAACAGACATATTGTGACTGATCACTACTTCTTCAAAACCTAGGTCGCGGTAAAAACTGCGCGACAGGTTAAAATCTTTAGCACCGATAAACGGCCTTAATGATATGGCTTGATGTTGCATTTGTTTGATGGAATTAATTAATGCAAGGTAGCTTTGCAAACTTAATATTGAAAATATTTTTGATAACAGCCAATAATATTACTGTTTATGTAAAATATAAGCACTTTTTGTGTAAAGTACTTCGTTAGGTAAATAAAAAGCGTAATTTTAGTTGCATGAATACCGTTCATAATAAAGATATTGCTACCAAGCAAAAGGCACTCGCCATAAATCTCGACCCCGAGATCTACGGTTCGTTTGCCGAAATTGGTGCAGGCCAGGATGTAGCCGCCAACTTTTTTAAGGCAGGCGCTGCGGCAGGTACCATTGCCAAAACCATGTCGGCTTATGACATGACCTTTTCTGATGCTATTTACGGCGTTCAACAAGTGCGCAGATATGTAAGTGAGCAACGCCTTGTATCTATGCTTAACCACGAATACGGCCTGCTATTGGAACGCCTTGCAGAGCAGCGCGGCGGTAATACTACATTTTTTGCTTTTTCGGGCACATTCTCGGCCCTAAACTACCATAAAACCAACGAAGGCCATGGCTGGATGGGTGTACGTTTTCAATTGGAGCCCAATGGTGTAGCGCACGATGTTATATTGCATGTTAAATTATTGGATAACGATAACGTTTTGCAGCAGCAAGCGGTAGGTATATTAGGCGTCAACCTAATTTACGCGTGTTTTTATTACCACGAAACATCCAAAGTGTTTTTGCTGTCGTTGATGGATAACCTCACTAAGGACCGTATACAAATAGATATGATACGGTTTGAAGGCCCGGGTTTTAGTGCTGTAGACAACCGCTTAATGAGTTTGCACCTGGTAAAGTATGGCTTTAGCGATGCAGCCGTTTTTGGCCCCGACGGTAAAAACCTGCAACCATCCGAAGTATTGTATAAAAAACATATTGTGGTAATAAGAGGGCGGTTTAGGCCGCTGATAAATGTGCATTTAGATATGCTGAACACCGGTGTTGAGCAATTTATGGACGAACCCGATGTAGATAAAAACAATGTGGTTGTTATAACCGAGCTTACCCTGCAATCGTTAAAAGAAAGAGATGCCGACCTTACCGCCGAAATAGATGAGAAGGATTTTTTAGACCGTGTTGATATTTTATGCTCATTAGGGCAAACCGTGCTAATATCCAATTTTCACGAGTATTATAAATTGGTATCATATCTCTCCAAAATAACCAAGCTAAAAATGGGCGTTGTTTTGGGTTATCCCAACCTGGAATACATTTTTACCGAAGAGCACTACCAGGATCTTCCGGGCGGTATCCTGGAGTCGTTTGCTACGCTGTTTAGCCGTAAGGTAAAATTATTTATATACCCTACCCTTCGCGGCGGCGAAATTTGGAACTCAGCAAAATTCTCGCTCCCGCCCCATTTGATAGATCTGTATCAATACCTTTTGGCCAACAATAAGATAGAGGACATTGAGCATTATAATAAAAAGAACCTGCAGGTAGAAACAGACAGGGTACTACAGCTAATAAAACAAGGCACCGATGGTTGGGAAGAATATGTACCACCCGAAGTAGCTAATATAATCAAAGAACGCTCACTGTTTGGCTACGCTTCTCAAGTTAAACCTCCTCAAACAATTTTTTAATTAACTACCATTATCTTATAATAGTTACATAACCGCTTTTTACCTCTTTACTATCTAAAGTAATGCGGTAATAGTATACCCCGGCCGGTAGTTTTTTACCGGTATAGGTACCCGCCCAGCTATTATCATAATTTCTGGCAGAATAAACCAACGCCCCCAGCCTATTATACACTTGTACCACATTTGGTGTGTAGTTAATGTTTTTAATCACCCAGCGGTCGTTAATACCATCGTCGTTAGGGGTAAATGTATTGGGTATGCTGATGGTAGATTTTACAATAATATTCACCTCGGATTCTGCTGTACAACCGCTTTCATTGGTCACGATAAGTTTATAGGTGATGTTTTCCAATGGAGTACTGGTGGTAACTTTACCATCCCTATTACTTAAGTAAGTAGCAGGCGACCAGTTGTAAGCTGCCCCATCATTTGCGGTAAGTGTAACAGTTTCGCCTATGTTAATAATAGTATTGGTGGCAGCGATCGTTGCTAATGGCTTATTTATCACAACGTCTAATTTTTGCATTTCACCCTCGCAAACGCCGTTGGTTATTGTAACGTAATACGAAGTTTTAACGCCTATCTCTTTTGTTAGGTAACTGCCGGTATTTTGTTCTATCAGATTTTTATTGGCATCATACCAGTTATATTTTTCGTTGCCGGTAGCTCCTGTAGCCGTCAAGTTTACAGAGCCGGGTGCACACAAAACAGGATTTGCAGGGTTTATAATCGGCTTATTAACAATTTTAGGAGATATATTTACAGTTTTGGTATAACTTGTTGTGATTCCATATAGGGTAAGTGTAATTTTTATTTTAAAATCTCCGCCCTGTGCAAACTGATGCGTTGGGTTTCTATCCGTAGTAATATTGTTGTTACCCGATGCCGGATCACCAAAATCCCAAACAATACTTTCATATTCAGTTGACGACAATAATTGAAAAACTGTAGGAGATGAAGCACAAAGGCCGGTTGATGAAAATGGCTGTGCATCAAAAGATATAATATTGGGCTGTGGCAAACCTAATCTTGCAGTCGCACCGGTAATCGCACCTGCATTTAAGTTAACCACCTTTAATTTAAAGTTGCAATTTAAGCCTTCGGTATTGGGTGAGTTGATAACGTGTAAAAATGCTGCATTATATTGGCTTAAATATATCTTACCATCAGGTCCTAACTGTAGCGACCCCGCGGCAATAATTTTACTTAATATAATACCATTATCAGTCACTAAGCCAGGGGTAACAGGCAGTTTAACCTGGTAGATATTAGCATCGGCTTCGCTGTTATATTCACTGATATAAAGCAGTTTTCCGTTTGGCGAAAATTCTATGCCATAAGGTATATCGCTGGTAAAACCGGTTAGTTTTTGCGGGTTGGATATTGTGCCATTACTAATGTCGAAATCAAATAGTTCAACAAACGGCACAGTTTCATCGTTTGCCCCTAAAGCTAATTTTGAACCATTAGGAGAAGCTTTTAGCGTTCCTATATTGCTAAGTACCCCGCCCGCATTAGGTGTGCCTGTAGTTGATAAAACCGGTGTTGTGCTGATGCCATTCACAGTTAGCAGCCAGGCACAAAATACATTTGACTCGGCTTTATGGCCTATTACCCAAACATCTTTGCCATTTGAGTTTAATACCGCAGTAAGTTTTTCGGTAGTTGCTGGCATCAGCAAGGTGTTTTTTGTTGTTACATCGCCCAGGCCACCATCACCGGTAATGTTTACTACAGAATAATTTAAACCATTGCCACCACCATATGCGCTAACGGTAAAAACATAGTACAGCTTATCATTATCAGGGCAGGGAACTATAATGGCGCTTTGTGTGGATGACAAGTCGCCAAATAACCCGTCGCCATTTTTCATTATGTCGTGATTTTTATTCCAGATGGTAATACCATTGGTATAAAATAAAAGGCCGCCACTTGAATTGGCAATACTGGCACAACCTTCTTGAGTAGTCATTTTACTATCACCCAGCGCAACGGGCGACCCACTATCAAAGCTGACAGCCGCAGTAGAACCAAAATACCACAAGTTATTTTGTACCTGGGCAATTAAACCCAAATTATGGAAAAGAAACAGGGAGAATAAAAATAAAGATTTTACTATAAAACGCGGCACTAATGGTACAATTTAGCTAATAATGATAAACTGACTCAAATTAAATATAATTTCACGTTACTATAAAGGTATTATAAAAGTTACCTGAATTTATTTTACACCGGGCTGGTAGGCATATACAATTTGGTAGGGTGTGTTTTTAAGTTTAGCCGATATTTGGCCTATTGGCATATCCTCTAATTGCGGTGTAGGTTCGCATACTGAATAAGTTTTTCCGTTATAAATTATAGGGTCGCCTATGGGTTTGCTAAATTCAACAGCCATGGTTATGTGGGTTGGGTATAGCAGGGCTATCATAGGCAGGTTATATATTTCTTTTACCAGATAAAAGAATAAAGCCGCGCGATCATCACAATCGCTATAGCTGGCATAAAGGGTTTGTTGTGGCGATAAGCGTTTTTCTTTTCCAAAATTTTCATCGTCATTCTCATACAAAAAAGCATAGCGGGTAAAGCGCATCAGGTAGTCAACGCCTTTCTTTTCATCCATCCCCTTTAAGTTTTTTCTGAGCATAGGTATAAGCGATCCATAAGTTTGTTTACTTAAGGGGATATTGAAATAGGTTTCGAAACTAACCCCGGGATAGTTATTGAATGCCTTTTCCAGGTCGGAGTTTAGTTTTATGCTAAAATGATATGTTTTGTGCCCGTATACAAACGACATCTGTTTCTCTATATCGTGCTCGGGTTTAAAATCAGGGATCAGCGTAACTTTATAGGAAAACGCCTGTTTGGCGGCGGGTACATTTATATTGACAGGTATAGGCGGGTCTTCATTCAGGTCCGCCTTAGCATAATCATGGTAGTTTAAGCATACGTATTGTCTGTCATCTACTATAAAGAACGGGATATCCCTTATATCCTCGTTATTATAAACGTAAAATATGATCTTTTGATGCGATAGCGCCAGCCTGGCATCATAACCAGAAGCAGATAGCATAAACCATTTGTAAAAAGTATATCTGCTATAATTAGTTTCTTTCGGACTTATCTGCTGCGCAACACGTCTGATGAGTTGATAGTACATCCAGTCGTTTAACTGGTATTGTTTCTTGTAGCTTAATAGCGAATCAATTATAGGTTGATAGCGGGCTTTGGTAACTTGGTCATACCCCAGCTTAATATCTTTATCTGTAGGCGTTTGTGGTATGTCAATTAATGCGCTTTTATCTACATTAACAATAAATATGTTACGGTAAAAATCGACATGCACAGGTAACCCCTGCCCTTTTGCAGCGATATATATAAAGCTAAATACAGGTAATAATAAAAAGCAAAGCCTTTTCATGGCTTTATAATTTGGTTATATTAAATGTACGTTTTTTTAACGATTACTTAATACAAAAAATTGCAATTTATAATCTCGACGGCGGCACTCCATACGCCTTCTTAAAAACAAAAGAAAAATGCGATAGGTCTTCGAACCCGAGGTCAAGGTAAACGTCAGAAGGCGCTTTGCCTTTTTCTTTTATAAGATAATAAGCCTCTTGCAATCTGCGGTGCAGCAGCCACCTGCTCGGAGTAGTATTAAACAACTTTTCAAAATCGCGCTTAAAAGTAGCCAGGCTGCGGCCCGTTAAATAAGCAAATCGTTTAAGTTGTACATTAAAATGAAAATTCCGTTCCATAAAACCTTCCAGATCAATTTTGCCGGGTTCGCTAAAATCGAAAAGAATATGCTTTAATTCGGGATTGGACTGTATTAACAGTAAAATAGCTTCACGTTGTTTTAAAGCCTGTAATTCGGAACTCATAGACTGCCCCGACTGGTAATAAGGAATAAGCGACTCCATAAAGCTTTTATATAGTGGCCTTGGGGCAATATCTATTATTGCCCTGTTATCGTACTGTTTTTCGGCCTTGTACCCATATTCGATACTTAAATTGCGCAGCATTTGCTGATCAAGGTATATAGATACCGATTGAAAAGCACCGTCTGCCGGTGGTTGCTTATTAAATTTCATTAAGTGATTTCTCCGGCTTAATCTAAAATCTCCTTCCTTAGAGTAATAAGTATGCTCACCATCGTTAACGGTGAGTGTACCGGATATTTGGTAGCTAAAGACGTGTTCGGGTATAAATTGCTCGCCACCACGGCTACTGGTATAGTAACAGGAGTAGGCAATCTGCGATTCCGGTTTAGGTGTTTCCCCTTTTTGCATTTGTTGATTGAATTAACAGGTTGATCAAGTGGATATAACTATCTACTGGATCAACCTGTTGAACTTATAATTACTTTTTCAAAGTTAAGTATCTTTTGCCATGCTCGGTTTCCAGAAAGTTAACCGCGTCGTCATGGTCTGTTGATATGCTTACGCTTTCCCATTTTTCAAGTTCGGCCATTTTAACTAATTCAGAGTGTTTTACTATAGCCACTGCTTCGCTGCCTAAAAGTAAATGTAGAGGTGGCTGCGGTACATCAATCATATCTATCATCACTTTAGCTGATTTGTTTGGGTCGCCCATAGGCACAAAGGCTTTTGTTTTAAACATTTGTACACGTGTATCTACGGTATGTTCATAACCATCTACATGTGGTGCATAGGTCATCGAGTCGCCTGCCCAGTCGGTACGGAAGCCTCCGGGTTCAACACAAATTACCTTTATGCCTAAGGGTGCTACCTCAATGGCCAATCCTTCGCTAAAGCCGCTTAAGCCAAACTTTGCCGCCTGGTATATACTTACACCGCCACTGCCTACACGGCCACCCATCGAGCTCACTTGCAAAATATGGCCCGAGCGTTGCTTGCGCATATGAGGTAAAACTGCGCGGGTTATTTCAATTGGGGCATATAAGTTAGTTTCCAGTTGGCTGCGTACCTGCTCGTCTGTAAAAGCTTCTGCCGCGCCGGTAATACCAAAGCCTGCATTGTTAACCAAAACATCTATACGGCCAAAATGCTTAATTGTACTTTCAACCGCCTGGTATACCTCATCTTTATTAGTTACATCAAGCTTTATCTGGAACAGGTTGTTAGGGTACTGGTCTGCCAGGTCATTTAAACTTTCTATGTTTCGGGCTGTTGCGGCCACCTTATCGCCTTTAGCTAATACTGCCTCTGTTAGGTTTCTTCCCAATCCGCGGGAACTTCCTGTTATAAACCAAATTTTTGTCATGTCTTTAATTTTTGTCAAGTCAAAGGTACGGTGATTGGTAAGGCTTAGCTTTGTTGTAAAGCTCAAAGTGGCTTTGTTAAAAAGCTCATACATTGTCGCAATTCACCCTTATACTCGTCTCTTTTACACCCTTTAACTATGCTTTTATTGCAATAGCTTTGTTTTAATCAACAAACAATATTATTTACCTAAAACACCTAAAATGAAAAAGATAAGACCCTGTTTATGGCTGGACCACAATGTGAAAGAGGCAATTGATTTTTATACCAAAGTATTTAAAAACTCAAAAGTACTTAGCACCACCTACTACCCAAAGGATGCCCCTGGTTTTGGCGGAGAGATACTGGTAGCCGAAATTGAAATAGAAGACCAGCAATTTATGTTGCTGAATGCCGGGCCAATGTTCAAATTTAATGAATCGATATCGTTTAGTATTGATGCCAACACACAGGAAGAAATTGATTATTACTGGGATAATCTTACAGCCGATGGCGGGCAGGAATCGCAGTGTGGCTGGTTAAAAGATAAGTTTGGCTTATCGTGGCAGGTATCACCAGGTATGTTGGGCAAATTGTTGCAGCATAAGGATGCTGATA
The DNA here is from genome assembly GCA_005938025.2 of Inquilinus sp. KBS0705. Lineage (NCBI taxonomy): Bacteria > Pseudomonadati > Pseudomonadota > Alphaproteobacteria > Rhodospirillales > Rhodospirillaceae > Inquilinus > Inquilinus sp. KBS0705. The sequence continues at coordinate 1,098,500 of VCCI02000001.1, forward strand.
AAGCCCAACGCGTAATGCAAACGATGATGCAAATGGGCAAAATAATTATAAAAGATTTAGAAGACGCAGCAGCTTAGTACTGTAAGTAAAGTATTAAGCCGGTATTTGGCTCATATCCATATATAACACGTTCCAACGGTGCCCGTCAAGGTCGGCGAAGCCAAACCCGTACATCCATCCCTGGCTGCTTGCCGGTTGGCTAAATATTTTGCCGCCGGCTTGGGCAACTTTCACCGCCATGGCGTCAACATCATCCCTGCTTTCAGCATCAATAGAAAACAATACTTCGGTGCCGTAAGCAGGGATATCGGTATTAGTAAAGTTTTTAAAGGTGTTCTCTTCAAACAACATTATCACTACGCCTTTTTCGCCTACTATCATGCAGGCAGAGTTTTCGGTATTCCCGCGTTCGGTATTGAACGAAAATCCTAACTCGCTAAAAAACTCTTTTGATCGGCTTACATTTTTTACCGGCAGGTTTAACCAAATTTGCTTAGTCATAATTATAGTTGTTTTGTATCGAAACTAACACTGGCAATTTAGCTTTCTTTTACAAACCAAACAAGCTGCTATTTGCTTAACGGGCATTATTGATCCAATTCTTTTTAAAATTCGAAGGGTTCTCTCCTACTATCTTATTAAACAATTTGTTAAAATACGATAGGCTATCAAAACCGATGGCATAACAGGTTTCGGTGATGTTTTTACCCTGTATAAGCATGTTCTTAGCACGCTCTATGCGGTATTGATTCACAAAATCGGTAAACGTTATATTGGTTTGGCGCTTAAAGTACCTGCAAAAAGCGGCAGTTGTTAAATTAACCTTGGCGGCCACAACATTTACATCGGGTTTACGGTGATAATTGGCATCAATGTACTCGTATATAGCACCCATGCGTATTTTGTCTTTAAGGATGAAGTCTTTACTCGTCTCGTCCTTATTTAGCACTTCTGTTTCGTTTGTGTGCGCCAGTAGGTTAAATATATTTATCAATTCAATTAATTGCTCATAAGCGCTTAAATCACCTAATGTTTTAAGTTTTTGCGCCACATTAGCTTTGGTTTGCCCTGTAAAGGCAATACCAAGGTCGGCCTTTTTAAATAATTGTTTTATTGCTGCAAACTCGGGCGATGTGCCTATCGCTGCGCCTAAAAAGTCGGTACGCAGTTGTATCACTATTTGATGATAATCACTTCGCAGGCGGTAATCAAAGTTTAGGTGAGGCACGTTCCCGCCAATAAATACCAGGTCGCTTTGGGTATAACCCGATATATGTGCTCCAACATGCCGTATGCCTGCATCAGCTTCCACATACACTAATTCAAATTCCGGATGGTAATGCCATAAAAATGTATTGCGCAGGCGAGGAGAAAACAGCTTGAACGATTTACCCGGTTCAAATTCAACACGCTCTAATTGTATCTCATTCATTCTCAGTTGCACTTATAGGTTTAATAAATGTAGATAATAAATCAATGCAGAGCAAATATTGGTCATTACGAAGGATATGCTGCTTTCAAACCTACCCTACCTTTGATGTATCAAACCAATAAAATTATGAGCATGCAACCCATGACACCAACAATGGCCCCGGCTATGAAAGCCAACGAGGCACATAAAGTAATTCCGGGTAATCCCTCAACTGCCACCTCCAGCCAAATAAAACTTAACGACCGCAGTAACGGTAAGCCGCTAAAGGTATTAAGCGAAGATGATTGGAAATTTTGGATAGAGAACGGTTATGTGATCGTTAAAAACGCGGTGCCAAAAGAGCAAGTAAAAAAGTTGGCCGATTACCTTTGGGAATACGAAGGTAAAGACCCTAACGATATTGAAAGCTGGTATAAAAAGCCCAATGCCCAAATGCAAATGGCCGAGCTGAACAATACCGGCATGGTGGAAATATATAACCACCAGTATATGTGGGATAACAGGCAACACCCCAGGGTGCACCAGGCCTTTGCAGATATATGGGGTACAGAAAAGCTATGGGCTAATATTGACAGGGCTAACCTAAACTTTCCGTTGAGGCCGGGTTTTGAGTATAAGGGCTTTATACACTGGGATTATGACCCCGAAACCAAACCGCAAAATGTGCAGGGCGTACTGGCATTGGCCGACCAAACTGACGAAACAATGGGCGGGTTTCAATGCATACCTGAGCTATACCGCACTTATGATACCTGGAAGTTGACCCAACCTAAAGACCGCGACCATTATAAACCCGATACCACAGGTTTTAAAATTGAAAAGGTAAAGTTAGAAGCCGGCGACTTATTGATATTTAACAGCCTTGAACCGCATGGTATACGCCCCAACACAAGTGGTAATAAGGTGCGTATAGCGCAGTACATATCTATGATGCCCGCACAACAAGACAATGAAGAGTTGGTAAACTGGCGAATAAATAGCTGGCAAAGCCGCGAAGCCATGCAGGGCTACGCCTTCCCCGGCGACCCGCAGGAACGTGAAAAGAAAAACCCCGTTGCCGAGCTATCGCCATTAGGCAGGAAGCTGTTAGGGTTAGATAGGTGGTAAAATAAAAAAACTAAAAGGCCCGTCAATATTGATGGGCCTTTTTTAGCTAATGCTATTACTTAATTAATCAACAGCTAAAACATTGCCGTTAGTAGCTTTACGTTTTAGTATTAAAGCTGTAATAATGGTAACTACAAGCCCTACCGGGAATATTTCGAGATAGGTCATTAAAACCACCCATGCGGGCGATCTATACATCTCTTTCATCTTATTTATTCCGCTTATTTTATCTGCTTTTTCTGCGATGCTGGCACTGCTACTTTGAATTTTTGTGATCATATGCGCCGAGTATTTATCCATAAAATCGGGAATGAATACATAGTAATCTATTAGCCATACCACTACATACATAGATGACGCGATCAGTGTAATGTAAAGCCCTATTTGAAAAGCCTTACCAAAACTTACTACACCATTATTGTACTTATCCCTGTAATTTTTAACGCCTATAAATACAAAGGCAAACGCTATTATCATTGAGGCATAGCCCAACAGCATATTGCCTTCAAAACTTCCGCTGTTATAGCACAAGGCTAAACCCCCAACCAACCACGCCGATACGATAAGCCCGGCTATAAGGCCAAATACCAATACAATTCTTTTCATTATTTTATGTGTTTAAGTGATGGCTCAAAACTCAATAACAGTGTTTATTTAACGGTCATACTTTAGGGTGATTTTTAAATTAGCGCAGGCTTTCATACTAAAGTATGATGCTTTATGGTATCAAATTTAAGCGTTTAGCCTTTTCTATGGCCTGGGTACGCCGCTGCACCTGCAGTTTTTCAAAAACTTTTGATGAGTGGGTTTTTATGGTGTTTAACGATACAAACAACCTTTCGCCTATTTGGTGGTTACTTAGCCCCTGCGCCATTAATTGTAATACTTCCAATTCGCGTTTACTAAGGCCAAGTTTATTCAACTCACTTTGGTTTAATACAAACCCGGTGTTGTTTTCAATTACTTCCTTTTCAACCAAAATAGTTTTAGGTTTAGTTAGTTTTATAGCCAGCCAAATACCCAACAAGGTAAAAAGTACTGCTATGGCGCCTGCATATATTTCAAATGCATTATCTAATATGATGTAGCGCCATTCCAGCCATTTCATTAAAAAAAACAAAGCAGCAAGCAATGCGCCATATAGCAATGCCGACCGGTTACGCGAAATAATATTTAATGTCATTTACTACTTATGTAAGCCCTAAAATAAAAAAAATTAGCCTGTAGTATCATTTTTCTTAAGATGTGGTAATTGTAAATATGTTCGTCGTTAAATCTAATTATCAGCAACAAAACTACGGTGGCACTCGTATCAGCATCATTAGTAAACGCCGGGGTTTTAAATCCTTGTTAAATGCTTTACTTTTATTAATATTATAGCTTTAAATAATCGCCAGTAAATGAAAAGGGTTTCAGTTGTTACCATTAATTTTAATCAGGATAAAATAACCGAAGAACTATTAGTATCGATAGAGAAAACTAACACTTACGATAACATCGAAATAATTGTTGTTGATAACGGTAGCACGGTAAACCCAATTCCGGATTGGATAGCCAAATATCCCAAAGTAAAGTTTATACGGTCTGATGTTAACCTCGGATTTTCGGGCGGTAACAATATTGGCATTAAACAAGCTACGGGTGACTATTATTTTTTGGTGAATAACGATACAGAGTTTTCGCCAGGGTTAGTTAAAAAGCTCACAGACATACTGGATACCCATCCTGAAGTCGGCATTATATCGCCAAAACTTGTTTATGATTATAATCGCGAAGTTATACAGTACGTTGGCTTTACCTTAGTAAATTACTATACATGCCGCAATCGGGCCGTAGGTAAAAACGAAAAAGATACAGGGCAGTATGATAACTTGTTAGGCCAAACCGGTTATTGCCATGGGGGCGCCATGATGGTTAAACGCGAAACCTGCGAAAAAGCCGGCTTAATGGCCGATAACTTTTTTATCTACTTTGAAGAGGTTGATTGGGGCGAACGAATCAACAAATCGGGCTACCAGGCGTGGGTGCGCGGCGATGCGGTTATTTACCACAAAGAATCGATGACGGTGGGTAAAAACAGTCCGTTTAAGGAGTACTTTATGAACCGCAACCGTATACTTTTTATCAGGCACAATGCACCGGCTTTAAAGGCTTTGGTGTTTTACATTTACTTTATACTTGTTGTAGTACCACGTAATGTGATCAGCTATATAAAAGAGAAGAAATACAATTTTATACCTGTCCTTTTTAGGGCGGTTTGGTGGAATGTTACCCATAATAAACACAGTACCGAGTTAGGTTACACAATTAATAAGGTTAAATGATAATTACACTCTGGATAAGCTTATTTATTGTTTTTTACACTTTTGTAGGCTACGGCATTTTGCTGTACATCATCATAAAAATAAAGCGGGTTATTAAGGGTAAGCCTTTATTACAAATAGTTGCCGATACCGAACTACCAACCTGTACGCTGGTAGTAGCCGCTTATAACGAGGAGCATTTTATTGCCCAAAAGGTTGCCAATACCCTGCAGCTAAATTACCCTGCCGGCAAACTAAAATTTGTTTTTGTAACTGACGGATCATCAGATAAAACAGCCGAAATAATAAGCCAATACCCACAAATACAATTATTGCACAAACCCGAACGCGCCGGTAAAATAGCGGCAGTACACCGTGCTATGGCTTTTGTTGATACAGAAGTAGTTGTTTTTACAGATGCCAATACCTTTTTAAATGCAGAGGCTATCAGCCGTATTTGCCGCCATTATGCAGATAAAACGGTTGGTGCCATAGCAGGCGAAAAGAGAGTGCAAATTGACGAAAATGCCGATGCCAGCGCTGCCGGCGAGGGTTTTTACTGGAAGTACGAATCGGCATTGAAAAAATGGGACTCGGAGCTTTACTCGGTAGTAGGTGCCGCGGGTGAATTGTTTAGTGTAAGGCGCGAGCATTATAAGGATGTGCCTGCCGATACCGTTTTAGACGATTTTATGATATCGATGCTGATTGCCGCCCAGGGCTACCGTATTGTATACGAACCCGAAGCATACGCCTTAGAAACAGCATCAGAAAATGTAACTGAAGAGTTAAAACGCAAAATAAGAATAGCCGCGGGTGGTATACAATCTATCCTGCGTTTACAAAGCCTTTTATTACCTTTTAAATTCCCGGTGTTATCCTTTCAATACATTAGCCACCGTGTGCTTAGATGGACGGTTACCCCGTTTTTTTTAATACTGGCTTTTATAACAAATTTTGCAGTTGCCTTTGCCGAAAAAGGATTGCTTTATGAGCTTTTGTTTGCCGCCCAGGTGTTTTTTTACCTGTTGGCTTTATTAGGATTGGTGATGGAGAAGCGCCAGATACGCATTAAGGTGCTTTTTATACCCTACTATTTTTGTGTAATGAATTATGCCGTTTTAGCAGGTATAATCAGGTACTTCACTAAAAAGCAAAGCTCGGTTTGGGAAAAGGTACAACGGAAAATGTAACTACTCCACTCCTTTTACGTTCATTTTCATGGTATATATGGCTGTTGATGCGGTCACAAACAATAGGTCACGGTTTTTACCACCAAAACACAAATTAGCCGACCATGGTTCGGGGATATCTATATGCCCTATCTTCTCGCCTTTTGGGTTATATATAGTAATACCGTTTCCTGCAAGGTAAAGGTTACCCTTCTCATCCAGCGTAATGCCGTCAGCACCTTGTGGGGCAAACTCTTGTTTATCGTCCAGCGTGCCGTCGCTATCTATATTAAATTTATATATTTTGTTGCCTCGTATATCTGCCACGTATAGATAATTACCATCGGGTGTACCCACAATGCCGTTGGGTTGTTTTAAGGTTTCATCAACTATAACAGGTTGTGCAGCGCCATTAGCAAGGTAATATACCTTTTGGCCGTCTAATTCAGATTTTGTGCGTGTCCAGTATGGGCGCTGGTAGTATGGGTCGGTAAAATAAATGCCACCCTTTTTATCAACCCAAAGGTCATTCGGGCCATTTAAAAGCTTTCCGCCAAAATCTTTCATCAATACCTTTATTTTGTTTTTACGCTTTACCTGCCATAATTGGTTATGCTCATCCGCGCAAACTATTAGGTTGCCCTTATTGTCAAAATACATCCCGTTTGGCCGGCCTGCGCTGTCCAGGTATACATATAACTGGCCATCGGTAGTATACTTCCATATTTTATTATTCGGCTGATCGGTAAAGTATATATTCCCCTTTTTATCAACCGCAGGGCCTTCTGTAAAGGCAAAGTGCTTAGCAATCAATTGCGGTTTTACCTGCGGATCAAAAAGGGCTGCCGTTTGTGCTTTTACTGCGCTTGGTGATAACAGTAAAAATAGACAAGTAGTTATCAATAAGTATTTTATGTTTTTCATTTAATTGATTTGATAAGGTTGAAGGTATAATCCAAAATCGCTTAAAGCAATACTTACTGGCGCTTTGGTTATACGCAAGCGTACTTTGTTAGTGGTAATTTTATCATCTAATTTTATCAGGCGGTTGCCACCAATACTGGTTGCCTTTGCTACCTCTTGCCATTGGCCTTTAATAAACGCATCTACACTAACTGCATCAATACGCTGGCCCAGTTTAATGTTTTCGCGCAGGCGTATCACATTAAATGTTTTTGGTTGGTGCAGGTTAATTATCAATTCAGGGGTTGTTATTTTATCGTCTGTAGCCCAATAACTATAGCGGTTATTATCTAAAAGGTTGGCGGCACCGTATTTAGCTTTGTTTTTGCCGCGGGTGTTGCTGGCAGCTAAGGTTGCGCCTTTAGCCAGGTTAACCGCAAATGTTTGTTTTAGTATGTTGCCAAATTCCTTTAACGATTGTACATCATTATCATTCAGCACCCCTCTCCTGTCGGGAGATAAGCCAAGGTCGAGGCAGGCTCCATGGCCAACACTTTGATAAAATAACTTAAGCAGCGCTTGCGGTGTTTTAACCGAATCATCCTGCCTTGCATGGTAAAACCATCCCGGCCTTAGTGCTACATCGCATTCAGCAGGCATCCAGTATTTACCATCGCGGTGGCCATCGGTACCTTCATAATCCTTTACATAGCCGTTCCCTGGCTTCTTACCCTCATCGGGTGCATGTGGGGTATAGGTGGCCCAGCTGGTTTCTCCCGCACGGCCATTCTCGTTACCTACCCAGCGAACATCCGGGCCAACATCGCCAAAAATTACGGCATTGAGCTGCATTTTGCGGGTTATACCCCATGTTTCGTCCCAGCCGTAATAGGTAGATCGGTCTATTTTTCGCACCTCTTTTGCTCCGCCATAATAGCCATCACCGCCGTTGGCACCATCGTGCCACGATATAAACAACGGGCCGTAATTGCTGTATAATTCTTTCAGTTGCTCGCGGTAAACCTTAGTAACATACTCGGGCTTCCCATATAAAGGACTATTCCTGTCCCATGGCGAGCAGTATACGCCCATTTTCATGCCCAGTTTATCGCAGGCCTGGCGGTATTCTTTTAATATATCGCCTTTGCCGTTTTTGTAGGGGCTTTTTGATATGTTATGTTCGGTTGTTTTAGTGGGCCACAAGCAAAAGCCATCGTGATGTTTGGCTACTACTACAATACCTTTAAAACCGCCTGCTTTAGCTGCCCCAACAATTTGCATGGCATCAAACTGCTGTAGGTTTATAAGCTTTGGATCCTCATCTCCATAACCCCACTCCTTATTGGTATAGGTATCCGGCCCCCAGTGTATTATACAATACATTTCTGTTTCCTGCCAGTTAAGCTGGCCCTTTGTAGGTAGCGGGCCGTAAGGTTTTGGTGCAGGTTGGCTTATAGCAAACAATGGTAGCAGTAAAAAAATCAAGAGGTATTTCATGCGGGTAAACGGGTTTTAATTGCTAATGTAAATAAACAGCCTGATTTTATCTACCGAAATATTTTAAGCTATTTTGCACCATGTATAGCAAAGAGCAGGCATCGCAGCTTAAACAGGCATTCTGGACAGCGTTTGGGCAGTACATGGGGCCGGTACTATCTGCCGATGGCCTTAAAACCAATTGGGTTAACTATAAAACCGGCGCTAAGCATATCTATTTCAGATTGCAGGCCGATGGTAAGCTGGCCAGCGTTTCTATTGATATCACTCACCCTGATAAGGAACTGCAGCAATTATATTTTGAGCAGTTTGCTACCTATAAGGTGCTATTAAACAGTTTATTAGGTGAAGAATGGCAATGGCAGCTACACACCACCGACGAGTATGGTAAAACCATTAGCCGCATATATACACAACTGGCTCCTATCAGCATTTATCAGCAACAACAGTGGCCGGCGCTTATATCCTTTTTTAAACCACGCATTATAGCATTAGACGAATTTTGGAGCGACGCTAAATACGCTTTTGGCGTTTAAACCATCTTCAAAACACATTAACCCGATTGTTAAACTTTTGCAACTTTGGCGGCATTGGTAAAGGCGATTATTATAGCGGCGTTGTCTTGCCGTAACAGTGTTTCGTTCACGCGTATTTTACTAATGCCTTTATCGGCCCTCAGTTTAATATCTTTTTCGCCTAAAGCCTTATTAAATAGTTTGGCATCAATACCTGTGAGTTCCATATCAAAAATATTGGAGCCGTTGGGTATGGCACTAATTTTAATGCCCGGAATTTTGTTGAGCGCGGCAAACAACTCCTTAGCCTTATCGGCCGACCTCTTTAACCTGTCCTCTAAACCGTTTAGTGTGTGCATGGCCATGGCGGCATTGCTCCAATTGCTAAAAGTAGTGCCACCATGTATTTTTATTAGGTGCTCCATCTGCCCTATCACTTCTTTGTCGCCGCATAAAATGGCACCGCCGGCAGCGCCCAGGTACTTGTATAGCGATATATAAATGGTATCAAAGTATTGCGCGTAATCTTTTAGGCTAACGCCATTAAAGGCCATTGCCAAAAACACCCGTGCCCCATCCATGTGCAGCTTGTAGCCTTTTTCGCGGCACCAGGCCGATATCTTCTTGATCTCGTCTAACGGTACAAACTTGCCATCGCAGCGGCGAACAGGGTTTTCTATAGATACCGCGCCAATGCCGCTTTTAAATACTTCGCTTTCGTTGGCATAATCAACACCGGCTTTTAGCTGCTCTAATGTAAAATGAGCTTCGCCGGGTGCCAATGGCATTAGGCGTTTGTTAAATATAGATTGTGCCGAATCGCCCTCATCGCGGTAAACGTGACTGGTTTCCTGCACAAATACTTTGGTATTATCGCCGCTGAGTACCGATATAGCCAATTGGTTAGCCATGGTACCCGATGGCATGTAGGCTACGGCGTGTTTCCCGGTCAAATCGGCAAATTTGATGCACAGGTCAAGCACTGCGCCACCACCGCCGTAATAATCCATTTTTATAGGGTCTGCGGCGTTTATTTCTTGCAGCTTGGCAATATACTCGGCGGGTTGATAAAATACACCATCATCGTTAAATGATACCGTGGCGGTAGCCACAGCGGGCGCTGCCGCCGCCTTTGGTGCGGCCGCCGAAGCGCTGTTACCTAAACCCGGCAGCAGTGCCGGTAAAACTGATAGTCCGGATACTTTTAAAAAGTTTCTCCTTTTTAGCTCATTCATGTTAAAAGCATTGTGTAATGGCTAATATAAGGGTTTTGGAAAGCTAATCGGGCCTTTTTTAATAAAGAATTGGCTGAAAAGGACGTTTATCACCCTATAATATCTTGCAGAAACAATTAAATGGATAATAGTATAAAAAACGCATCTTTTTGTTAAAATAATATTATACAAGGGTTATTAAGCGCATTTTTTATGAATACTTTAAATAAATGACAATAATTTATGCATGCATAGCATGTATTTTATTTTTAAATATGTTTAAAATTTGAATTTATTATCATTTGAATAAAAAATTAGTATTAAAGTATTGTTAAATTATAATATTTATAATTCTGATGTTCTATTTTGATTTATTTGAAATGTAAATGTTAATAAATAATACAAATAATTAAAAACAATCTACTTTTTATTGTAATTATCTCATAGATAATTTGTTTTTATTAAAATTCATTCATAATTTCATAAAAAATTAATAATTCATAGCTATTCTATAGATTTTATTATTAATTATTATGTCAGAAGCGTAATTCAATCTGATTTTTTAACAGAAAAAGACTTTTTTATCATATCAATCCACTTAATTAAACAAAGAATGAAGAGTAATTCTACAAAAATCAGCATGCTGGACTCGTTCCGGCAGCTATCAAAGGAAAAATGGCAGCTTGGTGCTACCATTTTCGCGGGAAAAATGATCGGCCTGTTTGCGGTCGTGTTTGTAATGATGGTGATGCCGAACTTATTTGGCAGCCCGGCTCATGCTGCCGAAACCTACACGGCGCACGAAACGTCATTAATTAATTCGGTAAACACCGTTTGGACCTTAGTTGCCGCCTTCCTTGTATTTGGTATGCAGGCGGGTTTTGTTATGCTCGAAGCTGGTTTTGCACGCAAGCGCGAAACAGTTAACGTTTTAATGGAATGTATTTTTGATACCTGCCTTTGCGGTATTTTATTTTACGCCATAGGTTACGCGTTTATGTTTGGTAACGGTAACGGTTTTATTGGCTGGGGTGGTTTAGGTGCCGATGGCAAAATCACTAACTGGTTCTTCTTACAAAATACACCTGAGACTTATTTAGCTACCGGTATTCCATTGCTTGCACACTGGATATTCCAGTTCGCATTTGCCGATACCTGCTCAACCATCGTATCTGGTGCCATGATAGGCCGTACAAGTTTCCGCGGCGATATTTTATACAGTATTGGTATAACAGGGTTTATTTACCCAATTATTGGCCACTGGGCCTGGGGACCTGATGGTTTCTTAGCTACTATGGGCACATCTGGTGTGTTCGCTAAATTATTGGGCCAGCCATTCCGCGACTTTGCAGGATCAACCGTAGTACATACTATAGGTGGTGTTGCATCATTGGCTGGTGCAATAGTTTTAGGCCCGCGCCTGGGGCGCATATTTGCCCGCGACAATAAAGAAAAAGGTGGTTTGCCTGCAGGCCATAACCTATTAATAGCCGCTGTGGGCGGTTTTATCCTGTGGTTTGGCTGGTACGGCTTTAACCCGGGCAGTACGCTATCTGCAATGGATATGCAAGGTATTGGCCGTGTTGCCGCTAACACTACTTTAGCAGCCTGCGCCGGTGGTTTTACCGCTATGCTTGCCGCACTTTGGTGGGGCCCAACAAAAGGCAAATTCGACCTGGCTTTTACCGTTAATGGTTTCCTTGCCGGTTTAGTTGCTATTACCTGCCCTTGTTACTGGGTTAGCCCGCTTGGCTCAATTGCCTTAGGTGGTGTAGCCGGCTTTATAGTAGTAGGTGGTATTTACCTTATAGAGTGGTTCCGTATTGATGATCCGGTTGGTGCATTCTCTGTACACGGTTTAAACGGTATATGGGGTACTTTATCTTTAGGTTTATTTGCATCGGGCCAATTTGGTGCTACCGGCCCTACCGGCCCTGATAATAGCGCGCCTGTTACCGGCTTATTCTACGGTGGCGGTTTTAGCGTATTAGAAGCTCAGTTTGTAGGTAGCTTAACTATTACGGTGGCTGTATTTGCCATATCATTTGTAATGATGTACGTTATTAACAAATTGCCAAACCCATGGAGACTGCGTGTTGAAGAGCATGGCGAACTTGGTGCTGGTGGTTTAGATGTATTTGACCACGGTATAGAAGTTTACCCTCCGCAAGACGAAGAGGTTAGCCTGAGCGACCTGTTTGACAAAGGCGTTAAACAAACAGTATAACACTTAAATAAAACGATAAAAGCCCCTGAGGAATTTCCCCGGGGGCTTTTTTATGCTCTTACCATATTGCTAATATTACTTCTGAAATTCCGGTTTTAAGTCGTCCTTCATCGCTTTACGAAACTTCATCACCTTTGGCACGCTTACGCTGGTAATATATGGGTTATCCATATTTAAACGGTAATAGCCCTGGTGGTACTTTTCGGCCGGATAAAACGCTCTAAAAGGCACTACCTGTGTAACTATCGGGTTTGGATAATGCTTAGACGCGTTTACTTTTTTAACCGTATTAACAAGGATTTCTTTTTCTTCATCATTGCGGTAAAAGGCAATAGAGCGGTAATCGGTGCCTACATCGGGGCCCTGGCGGTTTAGCGTAGTTGGGTCGTGCGCAAAAAAGAAAGCTTCGGCAATGGTAGTAAAACTGATCACTTTTGGGTTGTAATAAATTTGTGTAACCTCGGCATGGCCGGTGGTTAAACTGCCTACCTGCTCGTAACTTGGGTTAGCGGTTGTACCGCCTGCATAGCCCGATACTACCTTGCTTACGCCCTTCAATTCAGACATGGCTTCGCTCATGCTCCAAAAGCAACCGCCGCCAAAAGTTGCCACTGCTTCGCCGGGTGCAGGTTTGGGTACGGCAGCAAAGCTGTTGCCTTGCGCGTTTGCAGGTTGTTGGTTGGTGCAACCGCAAAATATAAACAAGGCTGCTATGTATAATATCGATCTTTTCATTTTTTTATATGATTTTATACAATTACGGTTAAAACACTGGGATGGTTGGTCATGCAAGGGTAATATATGGTAGATGCTTTAATGCAGCAACCATTAATACCGTCCGTATTTCTCCTTTACCATTCGCAATATCTTGTCTACCCCGTTGGTTTTTATTTCGAACACGGTGCTTAGCATCATGCCCAGTTTACCCGGCGCAAACCCCTTGCGCGACATCCACTCCAGGTAGCTTACCGGCATATCGCATATTAAGGTGCCTTTATACTTACCAAAAGGCATACGCGTATTTACAATATCAATTAAAACCTGCGGGTCGGGGTTAATATTTTCCACAGGGTAAATGTAGGTTTTTAAACCATCACGACCAGCTTTTGCCAGCTTGCCTTGCAATAAAAAAACCGGCTACTGCCGCTGTAAGTGCTATAGCGGCCTTTAATTTTAAGCTGCTTTGGTATGACGGGATGTATCGCACGCCATTTTCGTCGCTTACGGCGGCGTGGTGTACATACCTCCCTTTTGTAGGTACGGCTATATCTTCAAAGCGGTTAGCCAACAGGCTAAGTTCAGTTTGTAACTCCCGACCGCGCATTACCGGCCCATGGCCTGTAGCGGCTATGCGTGGCTGCAGGGCCGCCAGCTTACGTACCGATTTTGCCGCGGCTATCCAGTCGCTGGTGATATATTTGGGCGGGCCGCTTATTTTTTTTGTGTAAGTAAGCAAACTTAAAGCCGATTCGGCTGGTGTGGTGGTAAAGGCATCGCCGGCTATTAAAGTAGTGTTTAATGGCAAAAATAATGATATATGCCCCGGCGTATGGCCGGGTGTATGTATCACCTTCCATTCAGGTAATTCGGGTATGCCATCATACATATCTATTTCAGTTAAGTTTCGGCTTACATTAATAGGTTTGGTAGGCAGCATCCACGATGTTAAGCTCATCAACCCCCCGCCCACTTCAGGGTCGACTGGCGGGTAAGCCGATTTCCCGGTTAAATACGGTAGTTCCATTGTATGCGCATATACAGGTACATCCCAAATTTTTAACAGCTCGGGCAAACCGCCGGCGTGGTCGGTATGCCCATGGGTAAGCACAATGGCCGAGGGGCGGCTGCCCGGGCCAAAGATAGATTCGGCCATGGCAATTATTTTTTTAGATGAACCCTTTAAACCGGTATCTACCAATACCCATCCTTTGCCAACGCCACGTCGGTTGGTAATCATATACACGTTTACAAACAGTAATTTCATCCCCCATACGCCCTGCGATACCTGGAAATATTTCATATCAATTATATTATTTAGTCAATTGGTTATTATTTTAACACTTACGACACTATAAGGTTTGCCGTTATAGCTATAAGTGATGAATATCCAATTACGCCAAACACAAAGCCAAGCCCGTTGTTGAAAAAGAAACAATATTTATTATGGAACTACAATTTGAAGCGGTACTTACCGGAACCGATACACAGGTTAATGGTATAGTAACCGAATTTAACGGACAATACGAATTCAGATCATTTGACGATAGCCTGCAAATTGTAATTGCTAAGGATGAGCATGGCCATTGGGAAAGAATAGCCGGATCAGAACCTTATCTTTCGAGCTGGATAGATGAATTGGCAGAGCAATTACCCGCTATAAAATATTAATAAGTAATATGGAAAAACGTGAATTAGGGAAATCGGGCATACAGGTTGTACCATTTTGTTTTGGTGGTAACGTTTTTGGGTGGACAGCCGACGAGAAAACATCATTTACCTTACTGGATGCCTTTGTTGATGCCGGCTTAAATTTTATTGATACCGCGGACGTATACTCGAGGTGGGTGCCGGGTAATACAGGCGGCGAATCGGAAGCTATAATTGGCAACTGGCTTAAACAAAGCGGCAAACGTGATAAAGTAATTATAGCCACCAAAGTAGGCAAACCCATGAGTGATGATAAAAAGGGCTTATCAAAAGCCTATATCACAAAAGCGGTGGAAGAATCATTAAAACGCCTTAAAACCGACTATATAGATCTTTATCAATCGCACGATGACGATAAGAACACGCCACTGGCCGAAACGCTTGAAACTTATACCGAATTAATTAAACAGGGTAAGGTGCGTGCCATAGGCGCATCAAACTATAGTGCCGCCAGGCTGCGCGAGGCCTTGCAGGTGAGTAAGGATAATAACCTGGCCCGTTACGAAACACTGCAACCCGAGTATAATTTATACGACCGCCAGGATTATGAGAAGCAATATGAGTCGCTTTGCCGCGAAAACGGTTTAGGGGTAATTACCTATTACTCGTTGGCCAGTGGCTTTTTAACGGGTAAATACCGGTCGGAAGACGACCTGAATAAAAGCAAACGCGGCGGCGGTATAAAAAAATACCTAAATGGCCGCGGCTACAAAATACTGGCGGCGCTTGATAAAGCAGCAGCCGAATATAATACCACACCTGCAAGTATTGCTTTGGCCTGGGTAATGGCAAGGCCGGGTATAACGGCCCCAATTGCCAGTGCTACCAGTACCGGGCAACTTAAAGACCTTGAACAGGCCGCCCAGCTAAGCCTAAGCGGCGAAACTATTGAGCTTTTAACCACAGCCAGCAACTATTAAAAAGCAAAGCCCCGCGCTAAAGGCGCAGGGCTTATCATTATATATGTTGAGGAAAGAATATTAAAACCGTGGGCGGGCAACACCTACCTGCCTCGGGTAGTTGTTTTGGGCCAATTGGCCGCCACCGTTACCCCTATCGCGCCCGCCGCCATTATTTGACGGGCGTCCGCCGCCGTTACCTCTATCTCTATCGCGGCCACCACCGTTTTGGTTAGGCTGCTGGCCACCCCAGCTACCACGGTCTCTGCCGCCGTTTTGGTTAGGTTGTTGGCCACCCCAGCTACCATGGTCTCTGCCGCCGTTTTGATTAGGTTGTTGGCTGCCCCAGCTACCGTGGTCTCTTCCACCGTTGTTATTATTATTTGGCCTATTCCATCCGCCACGGTTATCGCGGTCGTCTCTGCCATTGTTGCGGTTATCCGGTCTGTTCCAACCGTTGTTACGGTTATCCGGTCTGTTCCAGTTATTATCTCTGCCACCATTGTTGCGGCCCGCGTAATTGTTATTGTCGTATCGTCTGCTCCAATCGCCCCTGTACGGGTTACCACCCCACCTGCCACGATACACATCATGATTCATGAATGGGCGACGACCTCTTATTTCAAACCTGCGGGCAGTATGCCAGTCGTAGTTGCGGTAAGCGCCGGGTAGGTAAGCTGCTGCCAACCAGCGGCCACCATCCTGGTAGTAGTAGCAACCACGCGATACGCTATAGTAAGCCTCTACATCGGGCATATAATAGTAGTCGTCGCTATCATCAAAATCGTCGTTGTCATAAACCTGTACAGGTTCTGGCGGTGGTGCGGGCACATATACATGGCGTACCGGTATATTAAAGCCTACATGAATTGATATCTGCGCGTCGGCCTTTTTGTAAGCCAGTGCGCTTAGTAGTATTGCTGATAATATAATTGACTTTTTCATTTGCTTGATTTATGTATCTATGACAGCGGCCGGTCGGCATGGTTTAATTTGCATCATCATAATGTTTAACATCATGCACAAAAGGGCGTGTCACCATATTTCTACAAAACAGATTTCCTTATTTACTGTATATTAAGTTAATTTGAATAGTCAAAAAATCTCACCTATGAAAAACAGATCGTACGTATTTATTTTACCGGCACTTGCATTTGCAGGGCTTGTAGTGTTTAACGCCTGCACAAACGATAAAGTAAAAAGCACCCCGGCACCAACAGAGGTTACACCAACAACAGGTACCATAGTATCGGCTGGTTTAACTATTCCTGATGGCTTTAGCGCAGCTATTATTGCTGACGACCTTGGAAATGCCCGCCACATTGCGGTAACCCCACAAGGCGATATTTTTGTTAAGCTGGAGCGCCCAAAAAACGGTAAAAGTGTTTTAATGCTGCACGAAACCAATGGTAAAGCCGAGGTAAAAGCTGGTTTTGGTACTTATCGCGGTACAGGTATCCGTGTTAAAAATGGCTATTTATACACCTCATCAAATGAGGAAGTGTATCGTTATAAGCTGGATGCCAACAACCAGGTAATTAACCCGGCACAGCCCGAAACCATTGTTACAGGCTTGCTAAACCGCCGCCAGCACGAAGCTAAAGCAATAGCTTTAGATGATGCCGGTAATATATATGTAAACATTGGTGCCTACTCAAATTCGTGCCAGATAAAAGACCGTCAAAAGGGATCATTAGGCCAGCAAGGCTGCCCTATATTAGACTCGGCGGGTGGTATTTGGCAGTTTAAGGCTGATAAGCTTAACCAAACTTATAAAGATGGGGTACGTTATGCTACCGGCTTAAGAAACGTGGTAGGCCTTGATTGGAACACCCAAAACAACCAGCTTTTTGTGATGCAGCATGGCCGCGATGGCTTGCATGACCTGTTCCCCGAAATGTATACTGTACAACAACAGGCTGTTTTACCTGCCGAGTGTATGTACGCCTTAAACAAGGGTGATAACGCTGGCTGGCCATATATTTATTACGACCAGCAGCAAAAAAAGAAAATGTTAGCCCCTGAATATGGCGGCGACGGCAAAAAAGAAGGCGACAGCAAATTTATTGAACCTGCCGCAGCCTACCCCGGCCACCTTGCCCCTAACGGCTTGCTATTTTATACCGGCAGCCAATTCCCCGAGAAATATAAGAATGGCGCGTTTATAGCCTTTCATGGTTCGTGGAACCGCGCGCCTGAGCCACAGGCAGGTTACTTTGTGGTTTTTCAGCCATTTAAAAATGGCAAACCTGATGGTGCTTACGAAGTATTTGCCGATGGATTCTCAGGCTCGCCTGAAAATACCGCCAGCGGCCGTGCAGAGCGCCGCCCATGCGGATTGGCACAAGGTGCAGATGGCTCGTTATATGTAAGCGACGATTCAAAAGGAACTATTTACAAGATCAGCTATAAAAAATAAATGAAGTTTAAATTAATTGGCGTTGTTTTAGGGCTGGTATGTATATCTGCCTGTACCGAAGCGCAAACCAGGCATAAGGCAAAGGTCAGCGTTAAACCTAATGCTGCAGGTGGCCTTGCCACATCAATAGCTAATGGTAAAAAGGTGTACATGCAGTATTGCTTAACCTGCCACCAGGCCGATGGTGGCGGCGTACAACGCATGAACCCACCGCTGATAAAAACAGAGTATGTTTTAGGCGATAAAAAGCGATTGATAGGTATTGTATTAAAAGGCTTTAGCGAAGACGTAGAGATAAACGGCGAGTACTACTCTAACACCATGCCCGCCCACGACTTTTTAAAAGACCAGGAGATAGCAGATGTGTTAACCTATGTACGCAACAGCTTTGGTAATAAAGCCGCAGCAGTAAAAGTAACCGAGGTAACTAAAACAAGGGCCGCTAAATAGACTATTGTGAAATAAAATATAAGGGATGCCACGGCAATGTGCATCCTTTATATTTTAACAGCTTAGCGTGTATTATTACGCCGCTATAGCTTGCTGCTTTACCTTTTCAATAAGGTAATTGTTCATTAATTCGTTTTCGGATATGATGACACTAAAATCTTCGAACCTGATACCATCTTCGTAGGCATATAAGGTGTAGCCGCGTTTGTTGCCATCGTAGCTGCCCAGTTCGTAAACTTCATCGTGGTTTTTGGCCTTTATTTTTGCGCCGCTTACTAACTGGTAAGCATCAAATATATTTTCAAATGTATTGTTCTTCATAGTGCTGCATACAATACAATTTCTTTGCCAATATTTAGCCGAACCAGTCGTACAGTTCGTTTTGCTTTAGAGCTGTTTTTTTGTCGCCTGCTATATCTTTGAGTATTTGCCCCTCGCCCATTTGTATAATGTGCGAGCCATAATTGCCTGCATCTTTTAAGTTATGGGTGACCAAAATTGCAGTCAGTTGGTATTCTTTTATCAGCGCATCTGCTATCTTTAAAACATTCTCTGCCGATCGCGGGTCAAGGGCGGCGGTTGGTTCGTCAAGCAGTAAAATTTTACAGGTATCCATCACACTCATCAATAAGGTAAGTGCCTGCCGCTGCCCGCCGGATAGCGTACCTATGGATTGCTCTATCTTATCTTCCAATCCCATATTAAGGGTTGCTATCCTATCTTTTACTAATTTTTTAAAAGCGTCGTTTTTACCAATGGTTAGGCCTTTTGGTTTTGTGCGTAAGGCGGCCAACCTAAAATTATCTACAATGCTTAGATCGCCGGCAGTACCGGTTAACGGGTTTTGAAAAATACGGGCTATCCACTCGCTGCGTTTGTATTCGGGCAGGCGGGTAACATCGTTGCCATCAATGGTCAAGCTGCCTGTATCGGGCAATATATTACCGGCAATCAGGTTAAGCAACGTTGTTTTGCCCGAGCCGTTTGATCCTACAATCACTACAAACTCGCCTGTTTTAATATCAAGGTTAATATTACTAAGCGCGTTTACCTGGTTGGGCTTGCCCGTATTAAACGTTTTGCTGATGTTTTTTAAGGTGATCATGCTTATGCCCTCCGTGATGCTAAGCGTGGCAGGCCAACCACTAATAAAACAAATATAGCCGTCACCATTTTTAACAGGTTAGCATCAACGCCAATGGCCAGTGTAAAGGCCAATACCATTTGAAAAATGATAGCGCCTCCCAAAACTAAAATAAGGCTCAACCAAACCGAGGTGATCTGTAGCCAGTTAATCAGTGTTTCGGCAATAATAACCGAGCCTAAACCTACTATAACAATACCTATACCCATGCTAATATCGGCAAAGCCCTGTAACTGGGTAATAAGGTAGCCGCTTAATGCTGTTAGCGCATTTGCAATGGCCAGGCCGATGATCTTCATGCGGTCGGTATTTACACCAAGGGCGCGTATCATGGGTTCGCTGTTGCCTGTGGCGCGCATGGCTATACCAAAATCGGTTTTAAGCAGGTAACCTATCAGCAGCGTAACGGCCACTACAAAAACCGATAATATCAGCAGCGAGTTTTGGTTTACATTGGTTATTAACTCAATTGATGTAAATAAGGTAGGCATACTTAACAGCGGCAGGTTAGATCGCCCCAGTATGGTTAGGTTAACCGAGTAAAGCGCCGTCATTACCAGTATTCCGGCCAGCAGAGCGTTTATTTTTAGTTTGGTGTGTATAATGCCCGTTAGCGCGCCCGCTATGGCCCCTGTAGCCAATACAGCCGCCATAATCATATAACCCGGCTGGTGGTGTACCAGCATGCTGCCTGTAACTACCCCACCAAGCGTATAACTGCCATCGGTAGTAATATCGGGGATGTTAAATATCTTCATGGATATATAAATACCAAAGGCAATCCCGGCAAAGCAAAGGCCCTGTAATATTGCGGTTAGGTAAAAATCCATTTATTTTACAGCTTCAAAATCTGCAGGCATTGTAATATTATACTTTCTGGCAGCGGCAGGGTTATAAACACGCTTGCGTATTTTAACCATCTCCAGCTTTAAGTCATCGGTTTTATGCGTTTTAAGATAGGCCGCGGCTTGCAGTCCACTCTGGTACCCCCATTGGTAAATATCGGCACCAAAGGCAGCTACGGCACCGCGCTGCACCAATCCGGCTTCGCTGGTAAATATAGGGATGTTCTTTTGTTCGCAGCTTTTGTAAATGGTTTCAAAAGCGGCAAACACGGTATTATCGGGGTTGGCAAAAAACGCGTCGATGTTTTTGGCTAATAAGGCCTGTGTAACCAATTGCGCATCGGCCGATGAATTAAGCGGCAGCGCTACAATAGTAACGTTCAGTTTAGCAGCCAGGCCCTTTATCCTGTCCAGCGCGTCCACAGATTGCGGCTCAGATTGATTAAATATCATACCGATAGTAAGCTTGCCTGCCTTTGGCTTTATCAGTTTGGGGATAATGGCAAAAGAGGTATCAATATAATTAAGTTCTTCCATGGTGCCAAACAGGTTTGCAGGGCCCTTGCCATTGGCATCGGCTACCTTCATCCGCTCAGGCGTTGGCGATACCATCTGAAAAATGGGAATTGTTTTAGTTTTTTGAATAGCTGCCACGGTTGATAGCGTGGTAGAAGTAGCCAGCAGGTCAACCGGCTCCGATACAAAGTAGTTTACTATTTGCGTAAGCGTTGGTATGGCGCCTTGCGCGTTGCGGTATTCTATTTTAATATTTTTTTGATCTTCGCTAAAGCCATTTTGCTTTAAGGCATCGGTAAAGCCTGTACGTGCCTGCGCAATAGTAGCATCTTCAAAAGCATCAACAAAGCCAATAACGGGTACATTGTTTTTTTTAGATGGAGAACAGGATAACAACACTGTGGCTACAAAAAACAAGGATAGAATGCTGGGTAGTCTCATGTATCAAATTTATGTAAACACGGCGGCTTTTTTCATAATATAGATGTAATTATATACGCCGAATTGTTATTTAAAAATGTTCTAATTCATTTTTTGGCTATTTTAGCGTTACATGATACCTGTTATTTCTAAATTACCCCAAACGGGCACCAATATATTCACCACCATGTCAGCCCTGGCTGCCGAAACGGGTGCTATAAACTTATCGCAAGGTTTCCCTGATTACTCCTGCTCGCCAAAATTGATAGAGCTGGTTAACAAAGCCATGCAAAACGGCCATAACCAATACGCACCTATGGGCGGCATTATGGCCTTGCGCGAACAAATAGCCGCTAAAACCGAGCGGCTGTACGGTGCAAAGTATAACCCCGAAACCGAAATAACCGTTACAGCAGGCGGCACACAAGCCGTGTTTACAGCCATTACAGCGGTAATACAGCCAAACGACGAGGTGATCATATTTGAGCCGGCTTATGATTGCTACGCCCCTGCTATTAAGTTAATGGGCGGTGTTGTAAAATCGTTAGAACTGGAGCCGCCCGACTACCGCATTGACTGGGATATGGTAAAAAGGCTGATCAACAGTAAAACAAAAATGATCATTCTTAACTCGCCGCATAACCCAACGGCTACCATATTAAGCAGGGCAGATATTGACCAATTAAGCGCACTGGTTAAAAATCAGGATATACTGATTTTAAGCGACGAGGTGTACGAACACCTGGTGTTTGACGGACAGGAACACCAAAGCATGGCGCGCTACCCCGAATTGCAGCAACGCAGCTTTATTGTAGCATCGTTTGGTAAAACTTTTCATGCAACCGGCTGGAAAATGGGCTACTGCCTTGCCCCTGCCTATTTAATGCAGGAGTTTAGGAAAATACACCAGTTTTTAGTATTCAGTGTTAACTCGCCCATACAGTACGCCATTGCCGAATATTTACAGGATGAAAACACTTATTTGAGCTTGCCCGATTTTTTCCAGGAAAAGCGTGATTACTTTCGTAAAGGATTAGAACAGACCAGGTTTAAATTGCTGCCTTGTGCAGGCGCGTATTTTCAATCGGTTACCTACGATAGCATAACCGATGAAAAGGATACCGACTTTGCCATACGCCTAACTAAGGAAAATGGTGTAGCTGCTATACCGGTATCTGCCTTTTACCGTACCGGTATTGATAGGCATGTTTTACGTTTTTGTTTTGCCAAAAGGCAAGAAACCCTTGATAAAGCCGTTGATAGATTAAGAAAAGTTTAAACCCTTACAGAATATTTGCGTATAAATTAATAGATAGCACCTAAAGCATTACTTATGGATAACTTAAAAATTACTGTATACCAGGGATATTTGTTTTGGGAGAACATTGATAAAAATCTCCAAAATATTTCGTTACGGTTATCCAATATCCGCGAGAAAACTAACCTCATCATTCTGCCCGAAATGTTTAATACGGGCTTTACCATGAATGCCGAAGCCCTGGGTGAGCCTATGGGTGGTAAAACCATGAAATGGATGCAAAAAACCGCGCAAAAGTTTGAGTGCGTGGTTACTGGTACCCTTATAATTAGCGATAACGGTAAATTTTATAACCGGTTAATATGGATGCGCCCCGATGGTACTTACGAGTGTTACGATAAACGCCATCTGTTTGCCATGGGTAAAGAAGACCAAACCTATACCGCAGGCACCAAAAAACTAATAGTTGAACTAAACGGCTGGAAAATTTGCCCGGTAATATGTTACGATCTGCGTTTCCCGGTGTGGCTGCGCAATGTGAATGAAGATTACGACCTGCTATTGATAGTTGCCAACTGGCCCGAAAAGCGCGCGCTGCACTGGCGCACCCTTATACCTGCCCGCGCGGTAGAGAACCAAGCATATGTTATAGGTGTAAACCGGGTTGGGCACGATGGTAATGAAGTTTATCATTCAGGCGATTCGACCTGTATTGATCCCAACGGTAATGTGGTTTATTATAAACGAGACGAAGAGGACGTGTACACGTTTTCGATAATTGCCGATGAGGTTAAAAAAGCCCGCCGGTATTTGCCTTTTTTAAAGGATGCGGATGAGTTTAGTCTTAAGTCTTAAGTCGCCTGTGATTTAACTTCAGGCTTTATTTCGGACTAATTAAAAAAGTTCATAATCAATACTAATCTTGCTATTTTGCGTTTCTAAATCTAAAGTTTCGTAAATGAGCGTATTCCTTCGTTGTGTTGTAGTGGCATCTGCACTATTTACCGCTGTAAATGCTTCGGCACAAAAGAAAAAAGACCTTACACAATATGTAGACCCATTTATAGGTACGGGCGGGCATGGGCACACCTACCCCGGCGCGGTTGCCCCTTTTGGCATGGTGCAGCTAAGCCCCGATACCCGGCTGGAGGGTTGGGACGGCAGCTCCGGTTATCATTATACCGACTCGCTGGTGTATGGCTTTTCGCATACCCATTTAAGCGGTACGGGCATCCCCGATTATTGCGACGTGCTATTTATGCCTACCACCGGCGAACCCAAACTAAAAAACACCGAATACCGCTCGCATTTCCAAAAAAAGAATGAGGATGCAAGCCCGGGGTACTATAAAACCACCCTTGATAAGTACAATATTGAAGTTGAGCTAACGGCTACCACCCGTGTTGGCGTGCATAAATACGATTACCCCGGCGGTGTGCAGGGCAATATTATTATTGATCTGCAGCATCGCGATGAGGTTTTAGATTCGTGGATAGAGGTAGTGAACGACCACGAGATACGCGGCTTCCGCAGGTCAAAGTACTGGGCCACCAATCAGCATTTATATTTTTACGCCAAGTTTTCAAAGCCGTTTAAAAGCTACGGCATTGCTTTAGATGATAAACTGCAAGCGGGGCAAACCAAAATACAGGGTAAAAATGTAAAAATGTACATTCAGTTTGATAACCCCGGAGAGGTGATATCAAAGGTGGGTATATCATCGGTAAGTGCCGATGGTGCCTTAAAAAACTTGGATGCCGAGGTACCCGACTTCGATTTTAAAAAAATACAAAAGGCTGCCAAACTTGCCTGGAACAACGAATTAAATAAAATTCAGGTAGAAGGCGGTGCGCCGCCGGTATCGCAGCAGCGGCAACAGCAGCAGGGCCAAACTTATAACCCTTATGGTTACAATACCCCTGCCCCGCGCACCAAAAAAATGGAGATACCCGATGTGGCTAAAATAAAGCAGGTTATATTTTATTCGGCTTTGTACCACTGTATGCTGGCCCCCAATATTTATAACGATGTTGACGGGCAGTACCGCGGTTTAGACCAGCAGATACACACTGCAAACGGGTTTAATTATTATACTGCTTTCTCGCTATGGGACACCTACCGCGCCGAAAACCCGTTGTTAAACCTGATAGACCGTAAACGCACGCTTGATTTTATAAAAACTTTTTTGGCCGTTTACGAGCAAGGCGGTTTGTTACCTATATGGCCACTTGCCAGTACCGAAACCTATTGCATGGTGGGCAACCACTCCATCCCCGTTATTGTAGATGCTTATGCCAAAGGAATACGTGATTTTAACGCTGAGGAAGCTTTTACCGCGATGAAAGCTGCTGTAAACCGCAACCAGTTTGGCTTAGATAACTATCGTAAAACCGGTGCGGTTAATGCCGATGTAGAGCACGAATCGGTATCAAAAACATTAGATTATGCTTATGATGACTGGTGCATAGCCCAAATGGCTAAAATGCTGAATAAACCACAGGATTATGCCGAATATATAAAACGTGCCCAATATTGGAAAAACGTACACAACAACCAAAATGGCTTTATGCAGGCCCGCGACAATGGCGGCTGGTATGCGCCTTTTGAGCCTACCGAAATTAATAATAATTATACCGAGGGTAATGGCTGGCAATACTCGTTTTTAGTACCACAGGATGTAGAGGGCCTGGCAAAAAGTTTAGGCGGCACAGATAAACTGGAAGCCAAGCTGGATGAACTATTTAGTACTGAGGCTAAACTAAGCGGCCGCGAGCAGGCAGATGTTACCGGTTTGGTAGGCCAGTACGCGCATGGTAACGAGCCGAGCCACCACATTGCCTATTTGTACAACTTCACCAATTCGCCCGATAAAACCCAGTATTATGTGAACAAGATACTGCGCGAACAATACAGCGCCAAGCCCGATGGCCTGTCGGGTAACGAAGATTGCGGTCAAATGTCGGCCTGGTATGTAATGAGCTCGCTGGGGATATATAACATAGCGCCGGGGCAGCAACAGTACCAGATAGGTATACCGCAGTTCGAGAAAATGGTGATTAATATGGAGAACGGTAAAAAGTTTACAATTAGCAACCCAAGTGCAACCGTTAGCCGCGAGAATAATTACCTGCAAGGTATGAACCTTGATAAAAAGCTATATAACAAGCTATATATAGATTATGAAACCATTGCCCAGGGTGGTGACTTTGAAGTGTTTACCGGCAGGCTGGCCAACAAGCTCTTTATGCAGGATCTGGAAAAGCCAACATCGGCCATTAAAGATGAACTGATAGTACCTAACCCCTATATACAGGCAGGTACAAAAACATTTAAAAAACCCATAAGTATAGCTATAGAATGCGCCGATAGCCTGGCCAAAATATACTATACCCTTGACGGCAGCACACCAACCGTAAACTCTACCCTGTTTAACCAACGGCTTATTATATCCGAAAATACCACCGTTAAAGCCATAGCGGTAAACAATGGCAAAAGCAGCTTTGTTGACGAGGCCACCTTTACCAAAATACGCGGCGACATCAAACTTACCCTTATTAACAAGTACCTGCCTAATTACTCGGCACAAGGCGACGAAACGCTGGTGAACGGCTTGCATGGCACTGCCAACTGGCGCCTGGGCAACTGGCAGGGCTACCAGGGTAACGATTTAGAAGCTATTATAGATATGGGGCAAATTAAACCCATAAAACAAGTAAGCATGGGTGCCTTGCAGGATAGCCGTGCATGGATAGTTTTCCCGCGCTATGTGCAGTTTTGGGTAAGTAACGATGGTAAAACCTACAAACTGGCATCAACCGTGAACACTCAGGTTGATGTGAAGGAGCTGGAGCCGCAAACACAGCAGTTTACCGCCCCGCTTGACAACACACGGGCGCGATACATAAAAGTTATTGCCAAACAATACGGCCCGCTACCCGACTGGCACGAAAGCAAGGGCAGCCCATCATATATTT
This sequence comes from Inquilinus sp. KBS0705, assembly GCA_005938025.2. Taxonomy (NCBI): domain Bacteria; kingdom Pseudomonadati; phylum Pseudomonadota; class Alphaproteobacteria; order Rhodospirillales; family Rhodospirillaceae; genus Inquilinus; species Inquilinus sp. KBS0705. The sequence goes on from VCCI02000001.1 coordinate 1,125,222, forward strand.
TTGCTGACGAGATAACCGTGGAATAAATAAGATACCGGCGAGGCGTAAAAACTATTTTTACGCCTTACCGCCAAATACCTTGTTTTTTTGAGATTAAATTTTATATTAGTTAGACTGAGGTAGCGAAAAAAAACGAAAATTCCCCGCATGACCAACAAAAAAGTGGAACAATTTACAGCGGAAAGTGCAAAGTTTATAGCTAATTCGGGCCAACAAGCCACTTTCTATCACAAAAAACCTATTTTAACAAAAGCCACCTGCCCTGCAGGCCAGAATTTTCACTTCTCCCACCCTGTTTCTTTCAGTGCCGGATCATTTTCTTTGGCCAGGAAATCGTTGTTTGATAGCGATCCTGCATCCCAGTTTAATATGGCTTCGTCGGGTACAATATCTACCGGTGTTTTCCACGAGGTCGAGGTTTCGTTGTATGCCAGGTTAGACTGCAGCGAGTAACAGGATATGATAGACCAGCGGGGATGATCTGATAAATTAGCTTCGGAACGGTGCAACAGGTTGCTATGGAAAAACAAAGCATCACCGGCATTAAGGTCGCAGTATACCAGTTCCATGGTTTGCAGGGCATTGTTCACCATGCTCATATCGGCCCCCACCTGCTCACCCGAAAAACCATGATTAACACGCCCTAACTTGTGCGAGCCTTTAATTACCTGCAGGCAGCCATTTTGCTTATTTGCATCGGTTAAGGCCACCATCACACTCATCAGTTGGTCTGGAAACATAAATTGGTTTTTGTACCAATAGCCATAATCCTGGTGCCACTCCCACGCACCTCCTACCTTTGGTTCTTTCTGCATTAACTTGGAGTGAAAATGGCAAACCGGCGCATCTTCGCCTAATAGTTGGCCCACAGGCGTTATCATGCGCTCGCTGCGGGTTAAATAGCCAAACACATCATTACCGGGTGTAAACCACAGCGATAAGCGAGTTTTTTTTCCGCTTTGGTCGTTAAGATCTAAGGCGTTTTTGCGCATGGCATCATCGTTTAGCGCGGTGCTGTATAGCTTATCAATTTCTGCTGCGTTGCAAAAGTTTTTTACTACGAGGTAACCATCACGGTGGTATGCTGCAAGCTGTGCTGCGTTTAATGCTTTATTGGCCATAAATGTTATACTTGGTAAGTAAAGCTAAGCAGTATTTATTAAAAATAAGCAATTATGTCAATCCCAGTTAAAGGTAACTTCCCTGTTGTTTAGCCTCCATTTTTCGGGCCATTGGTTAGTTAACCAGTCAAGCGGTTCGCCTGTCGGCTGCACTTTGGCCGCCTGTGCAAATGCCTGTTTAATGGCAGCTTTCTTATCAGCGTCAAGGTTATTAGTATCGGCAGATATAAATAACGGCGCGCCGCTTTCGGCCAGTAACTGAAGCCATTGCTTGTTTTTATCCCAGGGCACATCTTTGGTTAAGCCTACGCAATCGCCATCGGCAGCGTAAAATGTATTATGCTGGGGCAGCCTAAAGCCAAGCGTATTCACCCCCATTTTTTTAGTACGTGCCCACTCCTTTCCGCTGGTATCGTCGCCTATACGGTTAAGCTCAAACAAGCCTGCCGATAAATGGCTGATAGTGTTACAACCTATAATGTACATATCGCCTGCAGATTCTCTGATAGCCCGGTACATGCGGCCTATTATTTCGGCATTGGTTTTTGTGCGGTCGTTAAAGCTCCAGCCCGGCAGGGTAAGGCTATCTTTCATTTGCATACCCCATCTGGCAAAAATATCCCAGGTGGTATAATCGTGTTTTACCATTTCGTAGCCCCATTGCTTATATAACGACATATTGTGCTTTATACGCGCGATATTCTCAGGTATAGTTGGGTCAAGTATCGGCGTTTTTGCATCGTCACGGCCGCTTATTACAGGTGCAAGCAGGCTTTTTTTATCATCTAAACGGGCAATTAAGGGTCTTGTCCACAAACCCGGCCGCATGCCAAGGGCTTTAAGTTCATCGGCCATTTTATGCATGTCGGTAAACTTTTCGTTGTGTTTCGAAAAATCGTCGGCCTGCTCCCATCCATCGTCAATTACCGAAAATGGTCGGTTGCTGCTGGTAACAAATTCCGCCATTATAGTAGCCTGTTCTTTTATCAGTTTTTGAGAATTGTTACCATAAGCATAATACCAGTCGTTAATACCATAAACCGGCTTTTTAGGCAGCCGAGGGTTATCGCACATCAGGGTACAAAAGCGTGTGGTAGTAGCGTATGGGGTTTCGTTAGCAGTGCTTATAGTGGTAACGATATCTGCCGCATGCAAAGTACGCAGGCCCAATTTAACACCGTCGCCTCCCGAGTGGGTATCTAATACAAGGTCGATACTGCCATTGTCTACAGCCCACCAGCAAATGGTTGCAGCGCCGGTTTTAACACCAAAACCCGCGGTTTGCTTACCATCATATAGTAGCACATACCAGGGGTTCTTAACGTCGGCTTGCGGGGTTTTCCATGCCAGGTCGCCGTATGAGCGCTCCCAATGGTCGCCTAATACTTTTTGGTAAGCGCCCGTTTGAAATTTCCATTTCAATTTAATGGCCTGCAACTCCGATTTTGGTGATAATATATATACCGCCTGGCTTTTATCATCAGATTTTATTTGTACCCTTACATCATTGTAATTAAAAAATGAACCACCCGCGGCTGTCATTTTAAACCATTGGCCGCCTACTTGCGCCCAGGCTTCGTCGGGCAAATTAATAAGAGTGCTACCCGTAGCAGATGCGTAGGTAATCCTACTAAATATAGTCGCGGCAAAAGCAGTGGCCGATAGTTTGATAAAATTGCGTCGTTGCATAGCAGGTGTAATTGGTAAAAATGTAATGATAGCCGATAATTTTTATATTATCAACCCATACTTGTAACAAAATAGCACCTGTATAGTCAAACATTTAAGGATTATTAAAACCAAACCGTATAGCTATGAACTGGAAATTTTTATCGCGTAAAAAAGCAACAGCTACTAAAACTAAAAAAAGCAAATTACGCGAGTGGGGCGATGCCATACTTTTTGCGGTAATAGCTTCATCAATCATTCGCGGTTTATTGTTTTCGGCCTATGCTATCCCATCAGCTTCGATGGAAGGCAGTTTAATGACAGGCGATTACCTTTTTGTAAGTAAATTATCATACGGTGCCCGTATGCCTATGACTCCAATTTCGATACCATTTTTAGAATCGACCATACAAGGCACACAAATAAAAACCTACTGGGATGCTATACAGCTACCTTACTTCCGTTTACCGGGCTTAGGTACCGTTAAACAAGGCGATCCTGTAGTGTTTAACTACCCGGCCGAGTCGGTAGCAAGGCCTGTAGATATGCGTGTACATTACATAAAACGTTGTATTGCTACGCCGGGCGATGTAATGAGCATTGTTGATACCCGTGTATATGTTAATGGCAAATTGGTTGAAAACTTCCCAAAAGCTCAAACGTCATATTTGGTTACAACCGATGGTAATAACCTTAACCCCGAAATGATACACCAATTAAAAATTGAGGTTAGGCAGCAATTGAATAACACTGATTATGAAATGATAATCCCTGCCGCAAGCCTTACCGAATTTAAAGGATATTCGAATATTAAAGCGGTGAAACCTATTGTTGACTCTAAAGGCGACTACGACGCCCAGGTATTCCCTCATAACGAAAAGTTTAAATGGAACCAGGATAACTTTGGCCCTTTATTGATGCCTAAAAAAGGATTAACCATCCCCCTTAATGATTCTACAATGGCTTTATATGGCCGCGCCATTGAGGTTTATGAGCACAATAAAGTAGAGCATAAAGGCGCGGATATTTATATAAATGATAAAAAGGCCGATACCTATACCTTTAAAATGGGTTATTACTGGATGATGGGCGATAATCGCCATAATTCCGAAGACTCCCGTTTTTGGGGCTTTGTACCTGAAGACCATATAGTTGGTAAAGCCATGATAACCTGGATGAGTATTGACAGCAGCGAAACTTTTTTAAAGCGTATACGCTGGGACAGGGTATTTAGCCGCATACACTAAAAAAATCAACAATTACAAAAAGGATCATTTGCGCAAGCAAACGATCCTTTTTTATTGCATTTAGTTCTCTTCTACTTGTTTTATGGCCTAATGTCAATCATTATACTTTATGCAAGTTATAAAAGCCAAAACCGTACACACAGTGTATCAACATCGTGCATGTGTAGCATATAATTAATTACAGATTATTGATTTACAAATACTTATAACAGTGGCATTTTATTTGACACCATTTTAGTAATAATATTGATCAGGATGAAAAATGAGAGACCACTGATACGGCGTACATTTTTACAAGAGCGTTTTGAAGTGCTTATAAGGAAACAAATGGACGGTAGCGCGACATTTAAAGACCTGATAGAATTAGACGAAATTGTGAACCGTGACCCCAAGTTAAAGGGAATCATCCTTGACGAAATGCAGGAAGCCAGCCACCCGCCGCAAGGCGATAAGCCACAGGATATTATACCCCAGACAAACCAGGCCAAAACAAAATCAATTATCGGGCGAATAAAATCCTTTCTTAATCGCTTGTTTATTGTTGATGCTAAAACCGAACTAAAAGCATGTATAAACTAATAATATCATTTACTAAATTGCCCATCTAAATAAATGCTACACGGGCAATATGAAAAATTACAGCAGAAGATTAACGGCAATTTTTTTGTTAATAAGCATATGTATACTGGGGGCGTTTAGGTTACCGGCGTTAAAAAAGCTAAACATTGTATTTATAGGCGATAGTATTACCCAGGGCCAGGACAATCCCGCCCTGCAGCCATCAGTATATGCTGTAAATTATTTAAAGGAGCATAACGTTGCCGACACCGTACAGCAGGCTAACCGGGGTATAAATGGCAAAACCACGTTAGATTACCTGCCCGGCGAGGAGTTGTTTACAAGGGTAATTGGGTCGGCAGATGAGTTTTATACCGATACCACAGCACAATTACTCTTCTCGGTTATGTTAGGCACTAACGACAGTGCAATTAAAGGTACCCACGGCGCGCCTGTGTCGGTTACAGATTATGATAAAAACATAACCCAGATTGTTGATTCGCTATTAAAAAGATATCCTAACAGTAAGATAGTGATCAACCGTCCCATTTGGTATAGCCCTAACACTTATAATGGCGCTATGTACCTGGCCGAAGGACTGGCAAGGTTACAAAGCTATTTCCCGGTAATTGATGACATGGTTAAAAGATACGGGCTTAACCACCCCGGCCACGTTTTTAAGGGTGATACAAGAGCATTTAAGTATTTCAGGAAGAATTTTGACAAAACCTTGCAACACGAACAAGGCCGGCAAGGTATTTTTTATTTGCATCCAAATAGCGAGGGTGCTGCCCGGCTTGGAGAATTTTGGGCCAGGGCAATAAATAAAGCCCTGGGTAACTAAGTAACGTTAACTCTTTTCGGGCGGAGTAGATACGATCTCGCCAAATTCGTTTACATAAGCCAGCATACCATCAAGGTCGCCGCCTGTCGAGCTTTCTTTACGCTCTTGTTTACGAAGCGCTTTGTCTTCTTTCTTTTTTTGCCGGTTTTTTTCCAATTGTTTTTTCATGAATGTTGCCTGCGATTTAGCCATATTTATATAAGAATTAGTGAATAATTGAACTTTAGAACAAAAAAGCACCTGCTTTTTCAAGCAGGTGCCTTACGATTAAATATTATAGTGATAATTAAACTACTTTTACATTTACCGCGGTAAGGCCTTTTTTGCCTTCTTCTACATCAAACGTAACACTATCGTTTTCACGAATTTCGTCGATGAGGCCAGTTGAGTGTACAAAAACATCGCTTCTGTTATCACTCTGTGAAATGAATCCAAAACCTTTAGTGGTATTGAAAAACTTTACTGTTCCTTCTTTTTGCATTATAACTTTTTTTAATAAGTGGGCAAGATAGTCATAATAAATGGTACTTTACTTTAAATAAAATCTTTTAACTTTTATTTTTGATTTGCTTTCTAAAAAATTTAGAGTTTTTCACTAATAGTCAAAAATACAAACGATCAAAAAAGTTATTAAATTTTTTAAGAAGTATTTGCTAATTATTAAAATTTTTATTAAATATGTAAAATATTTAGTAACCTATTAATGCCTCTTCATAAAAACATTTACCTGTACGGTAATCTAATAAAGCACTATATCATTCATGGAGCATTATCCATTGGTGAACTTAGTGACCATACCAAACGTAGCGTGCCCTCTGTAACTAAAATAGTTAACGAGTTGGTTGCCAATGGTATATTAAAAGATGATGGTTTAGGTATATCTAATGGCGGCCGCCGCCCGGCTACCTTTTCAATTGTAAACGGAATGGTTTACATACTATCTGTTGCGGCCAATCAATTTACTACTCGTGTTGCTATAATTGATATAAGTAACCATGATATTGTTTACGAAAAAGAATTTAAGCTGAATTTGTATGATTACGAACCATCAGCCGAAAAGCTTGCCGGTATAATAAAAACCTGCCTGGCTAACCCCATTGTAAATGCCGACGACTTTTTGGCTGTAGAAGTTACCATGCCCGGTTTTGTTGATACTAAATTAGGTACTAATAATTCATTCTTACCCCCGCCGCAAGGCACACTGGTAGAGTATCTTACCGCCGAGACAGGATTACCCATTTTTATAGATAATGATTCGACTGCCATAGCATTGGCCGAGCAAATGTTTGGTGACAAAAGCGCGTTAAAAAATTCGATGGTAGTAAACCTTGGCTGGGGCGTTGGTTTAGGGATGATAATGAATGGCCAGATATTTAGAGGCCATAGTGGTTACGCCGGTGAATTTAGCCATCTGGCTTTATTTAAAAATGGTAAAATATGCAGTTGCGGTAAATACGGCTGCCTGGAAACAGAAGCATCGTTATTGGCAATTGAAGATAAAGCACGCGCAGGCGTAGCAAGCGGTCATGCTACCAGCTTGTCAAAGTATAACGAGTTTAGTGCTGACGACATTATAGCAGAGGCACTGCGGGGTGATGCGTTTTGTATAAAGATCATCTCGGAAGCTGCGTATAATGTTGGCCAGGGTTTAGCTATATTAATACACTTGATGAACCCCGAAAGCATAATTTTAAGCGGTAAAGGGAGCGTATTGGGTAAGCTGTGGCTGGCGCCCATACAACAAGCCATTAACGAGCATTGCATACCTAAGCTAACAACTTATGTAAATCTATTGGTGTCGGGTTTAGGTAATAACGCCCAATTATATGGCGGATTGATATTAATAGCCGAGAATTTACAAAACATAAACCCACGCGTAAATACCAATAAACACTTGGTAAATGCAGGCTTGGGGTATATATAAATAAGCAACTGCGTGTTGCCGAAGATTTTTTGATTTAGGTGGATTATTTAGGAGCCGGTTAGCGGTGCTTCCGGTTCCTATTTTTTGTGTTGAAGAGCAGTGATACATTCTTTTAAAAATTACATTATTGAAAACTAATACTATTGATTTGTGGAAACTGGTTTGCTTAAATGATGATTATAAGTCATTTGAATCGCTGTTTCGTGCGTTAAATCACCCGCTTATCAAATTCAGTAAGTTTTATACCAAAAATAATGAAGCTGCTGAGGATATCGTATCAGAAGTGTTTGTTAAGTGCTGGCAAAATCGAAAAAAATTAACTGATGTTGCTAATCCCGATACCTATTTGTTTGTTGCGGTTAAAAATCAATCGTTAAATTATATCAAAAAGCATTCCCAGGTACAAATGGTAGAGCTGCAACCTGCCGACGAAAATAAATTTATGAATACGTTTGATCCTGAAAAAGAGCTGGAGCACAAAGAGCTTTTTTTACTGATGGAGCAAGCGGTATCATCGTTACCACCGCAGGCATGTATGGTTTTCAGAATGATAAAAGAGAACGGTTTAAAATACAAGGAAGTTGCAGAGATCATGAATATTTCGCCACGTACGGTGCAAACCCATCTTTTCCGATCGATAAAAAAGCTAAGCGAATTACTATCTGTGTACCGCTATGTAAAAGACCCTAACATACAGGATAATTACGCATAGCCCCTCCTGCATAAGTAATAGTAAATAAATTTTACGTGCTATGTAAGCAGTTTTTTGAAATATATTGTCTTAATTAAAAAGCACCTGTATTTTAATGACTGACGATAGATTTATTGAATTGCTCACCAAAAAACTTTACGGCGATATAGAAAACAAAGAAATAGAGGAATTTGATAACTATCTTGCTATAAACGAAAATTATAACGATCTGCATCAATTATTTATTGAGTACTGGGCTCAGCGCCTGGAAGAATATCCCAATACCGACGCCATTTTACAGCGTATGCGCGAACAAATGAATACTACGCATAACACCGTTAGTAAAAAAAAAGAAAAAAGATTTAGTTCATCTATATTTAAAATATTCAAAAGTATTGCGGCCTAGGCTATATTTAACATTGCTGCTATTGCCCTATTATCCGATTTATTGATTAAAGTTTCTGATAGCCAATAAATAGCGGTACATTTAAGCAATTCCTTTCACAAAATCATTCCGTACAGCCTTTTCTAATAATATTACGGAATATAATTAACTAATATATTTTAACCGTTTCAGGATAGCATCCTCATGCGGCCTAACATTATCATATGAGTAAAGACAGAAAGACGGTTAAGGAGAAAAAGAAAGCTCCTGCCGAAAATGTAAACAAAAAAGTATCGTCGTATCAATCCGGCAAATCATCGGCATCGGCCGATTTATCCTCAAAAAAATCAAAGTAATGGATGATCAAACAATAGAAAATCATATACGACTTTACCTGTACGATTTAAATAATATAGCCCGCGAGCATGGCTTTAAAGCTGATGATGTTTGGGAGTTTGGCCTGGTATCTGATGCCGAGAAAACGCGTTTACAAAAAGCCTATTACCCTACCATAGCTACTAAAATGCTACCGGAGGCGGTATTGCAAGTTTTTTACGCCATTAAATCGCGTTTAAACCAATCGTCTAATCAAAGCGAACAGCATTTGGACAAAAGAACTATAGAGGCTGATAGCTTAAATTACCTGGTGGCATATAATTTAAAGCGCCCGCGTACATAACAATACTTTACATAAAAGGCCTGCTCAATAAGCAGGCCTTTTATGTTTAAATTTGCCACGGTATATTTTTTGTTGCTTAGGGTATTATATCCGGCTCGTCCTCGTTATAATTACTAAAGGGTTTGGTCCAGCGTTTGCCGTAAAATTTGGTTTCGCTAAAGTGTTCATGATCGTGAAAATCTTTACCTGCTGTAACGCCAACATTAGGGTCGGTAAATATGTTGCGTATCTCTTGCTCTGTTTCCTTATCAACATTTCGGCCGGGCTGGTATATCGGCAAAGCCAATAACTGCGCTTTTGTAACATTAGATATAAGCACAGTATCTTCGTTCTCATCCAGCTCGGCTACTCCTATCGGTATTAATACCCGCCCATCCTCTAAGCCTATGTCGTTATTCTCCATATGCATCACTATATAGCATACCTTGCGTAGCGTTACGCTAAAAAGTAATTCATCCACCTCGCCCAGTTTATTATGGTGCGAGTCTTTAATGTCCCATCCAATAATATCAGGCTGGCCATCAGCTATCTCATATTCGCTTTCACTTAATTCTTCAAAGCAATCGTCGTCGTTTTGTAATGCCATCGTCGTTATATATTAGGTTATTTCTCCTGCGGAAAGGCTACGATCTCTACACTGCGGTTTTGCTGCCTGCCCTGTTCAGTGCCATTTGTAGCTAAAGGCTTAATCTCTCCCATAGAGTGCACAGATATTTTATCTGCGGGCATGCCTGCATTAAGTACCAGCCACTCTTTCACCGCTGTTGCACGTTCATCACCAAGTGTTTTATTTTCAGTTGCAGTACCTGTCGAATCGGTATGCCCATATACGCCTATCGAAGCATTTTTAAATCTTTTTAATAATGATGCTGCAATTATTTGTAAGCGCCCGTTAGCACTGCCCTGCAACTTACTTTCGTTTTTTGCGAATAACACATTCTCGCCAAGGCCGTAGATGGTGTATTTTTGGTTGCCCTTAACCACTATAGCTGTATCGGTTATTTCATCGTAGGTTGATCTTGGCAGGTCAAAATCCACAGCATCCCAGTCTGGCTGAGTAGTAGCTACGTTTGTGCTTATTGTATCTTTTTGAACGGTGTCTGCACTGGCCGTATCATTTTCCATGGTTTTTAAAGCCATTGGCGTATCGCTGTTGCTGCAGCCTTTCAGGAAAAAAAACAACAAACCCAGTGCTATAAACATCAACACCACCCATACCCAAATAGGTTTGTTCTTTTTAGGCTGTATATCTAATTGCGCCATATATGTATTTGTATGCTTAGTTAAATATCAAAGCATCATAATGGTGTTTAGTTTTAAAAAAGTGTAATTGATGTTAGGTATTATCTTTAATTAAACGCTTGTAACCTATATTTTACAATCGGTATTTTATACAGGCGAGCATTTAGTTACATTAGCTATATGAAAACCACCCATACCCTATCGTATTTTATAAATGCAAAAAACGTAGCAAAGTTGCTTGTTTTAGCAGCCATTTGTACTAACGCAGCAGGCTTTGCGCAAACCAAAAGCCCTGTTGTTGATAACATAGTAAAAGAAGAAACTGAAAATTCTCAACTGGAGAAACTTGCCCACGAACTGCTTGATGGTGTTGGCCCTCGTTTGGTGGGTACGCCGCAAATGGAAAAAGCAGGCAAATGGGCCTTAGATAAATATAAAGGATGGGGTATTACCGCCCGCTACGAGAAATGGGGCGAGTGGCGCGGATGGGAACGCGGCGCATCGCATATAGATATGGTTTACCCGCGTGTAAAATCGTTAGAGGGTACGCAACTGGCATGGAGCCCTGGTATGAAAAAGCCTGTTACAGCCGAATTGGTGATATTGCCCGAACTTACAGATTCGGTTGCATTTAAAGCCTGGTTACCCAGTGTAAAAGGTAAGTTTGTAATGATATCAATGTACCAGCCAACAGGCAGACCCGATTACAATTGGAAAGAATTTGCCACCACCGAATCGTTTGATAAAATGAAGGCCGTACGTACAGCACAAACTGATGCATGGCGTAAACGTATAACTAATACAGGCCTAACTAACCGTACTTTACCTGTTGCACTTGAAAAAGCGGGTGCGGCGGGTGTAGTTACCTCTAACTGGTCGCAGGGTTTTGGGGTGGATAAAATATTTGGCGCTTATACCAAAGTAATTCCTACGGTTGATATTGCCTTAGAAGATTATGGTATGCTTTACCGCTTAACCGAAAGCGGCGATAAACCAAGGATAACTATACAAACCGAATCAAAGGAATTAGGTGTTGTGCCGACCTTTAATATAATAGGCGAAATAAAGGGTACAGAGAAGCCTGAAGAGTATGTGATGCTATCTGCTCACTTCGACTCGTGGGATGGCGGTACGGGCGCTACGGACAACGGTACAGGATCGTTAACCATGATGGAAGCAATGCGTATTCTTAAAAAAGTTTACCCGCACCCCAAACGTACTATTTTAGTTGGCCACTGGGGTAGCGAAGAAGAAGGGTTGAATGGCTCACGCGCATTTGTAGAAGACCACCCGGAAATTGTTGCTAACCTGCAAGCTTTGTTTAATCAGGACAACGGTACAGGCCGCGTAGTTAACATTAGCGGACAAGGTTTTGTTAATGCCGGCGATTTCATCAACCGTTGGTTAACAGCTGTACCTGATACCATTAAACATCAAATTAAAACAAGTTTTCCTGGTTCGCCGGGTGGTGGCGGTTCAGACTTTGCTTCTTTTGTGGCCGTTGGTGCACCCGGTTTCTCTTTAGGGTCGCTTAATTGGTCGTACGGTAACTACACCTGGCATACCAATCGCGATACGTATGATAAAATAGTATTTGATGATTTAAAGAGCAATGCTATTTTAACAGCAATACTGGTTTATATGGCCAGCGAAGATCCGGCTAAGTTTAACCGCGAGAAGATAACTTTGCCTGTAAATGCAAAAGGCGAGCCGGGCAAATGGCCTGAGCAGGTAAAATCAAACCGACATGGTGGCTTAGACTAATTGTAACACAAATTAAATTGAAAGGCCTGCTTTAAATGTTTGAAGCGGGCCTTTTAATTAAACTGATATATTCTTTAACTTGTACGTGTGCCAATAGCATATTGTATACCGCCCAATAAATGTTGTAGAAAAAGCGGGTCAGTATACGATTCATCCGTATGCCCCAATGCGGTATAAAAAGAACGGCCACCATCAAAGTCATGATACCAACTCATAGGATGCAACCCATCGCTTTGCCCACCCGAGTAGCTATGTTCATCAATTCGTATCAACACTTTCAAATCAGGCGAGAGCCACTTAAAGTTATACCATTCATCAAGCCTGTGCCATATGGCCGGTAAATGTTTGGTAGCTATAAAGCTGCGGTCTATTACTTGTAAATTAGCAAATTGGTTTTTGCTTGGGTGGCTTTTAAAATAAGCGCCAACCAATTTACCATACCATGGCCAGTCGTACTCCGTATCAGTAGCGGCATGCACGCCGGCAAAACCGCCATTGGCTTTAATGTACTTTTCAAAAGCAGTTTGCTGGGTATTGTTTAATACATCGCCGGTAGTGTTTAAAAAAACAACAGCCGCATATTGCTTTAGGTTGTCTGTTGTAAAATTGTCGGCATTGGTGGTAGTATCTACATCAAAATTATTTTCTTGCCCCAGTTTTATTATAGCTGTAATACCTGCGGGTATAGATTGATGATGAAATTTGGCTGTTTTGCTAAATACCAGGATTTTTGGCTTAGCCGTACAAAATAATGTACACACTAATAATGCACAGGTTAATAGTACCGGTTTAATACTTTTCATTAGGGGTATTCAAATTTTAAAGGACAATAGTAACTGAGGTTCAATATACTATAAATTTCCTTTCTTTAATTCATCTGCTGCAAAATTGGCTGCACGTGCGGTTAAAGCCATGTAGGTTAACGATGGGTTTTGGCATGCCGATGATGTCATGCAAGCGCCATCGGTTACAAATACATTTTTTGCATCCCAAACCTGGTTGTGCTTATTTAATACCGATGTTTTAGGATCGTGCCCCATACGCGCGGTTCCCATTTCGTGTATGCCATCACCCACATGGTGTCCTGTATCGTGCGTTTCAACCTTTTTAACGCCGGCCGCTTCTAGCATCGCTTTGGCCTCCTGTACAATATCCAGGCGCATTTTTCTCTCATTCTCTTTTATCTCAGCATCCATTGATAATATTGGCAATCCCCATTTATCTTTACGTGTTTTATCAAGCGTTATCTTGTTCTCATGGTAAGGTAATAGTTCGCCAAAGCCACCTATGCCCATTGTCCACTGGCCCGGCTCGCTCAAAGCTTCCTTGTATCCTGCTCCAATATTCATCTCTGCAATTTCGCGACTCCAACCCTGCCGGCCGGCTGCGCCCTGGTAGCCAAAGCCACGCAAATAATCGCGCTTATCGTTACCGATATTGGCAAAACGCACTACATAAATACCATTTGCCCTGCGGCCATAGTAATATTTATCCTCATAGCCTTCTACCACACCACTGGCACCCAAGTTATAATGATGATCCATAATGTTATGGCCTAATTCGCCGCTGCTGCTGCCTAAACCATCGGGCCAGATATCAGTAGCCGAATTCATTAACACCCATGCACTGTTTAATGCCGAGGCATTTACAAAAACTATCTTAGCGTAAAACTCATAGGTTTTGTTTGTTTCGGCATCCAGCACCTCCACTCCTTTTGCTTTTTGGGTGTCTTTATCATACAGTATTTTGGTAACTATTGATTGAGGCCTCACCGTTAAATTACCTGTTGCAAGCGCTGCCGGCAATGTAGATGATTGTGTACTAAAATAGCCGCCAAACGGGCAGCCCTCCCAACACCTGTTGCGAAACTGGCATTTTGTACGCCCTGGTATGGCCGCGGTTAAATTGGCTGCACGCCCAATTATCATGTGCCTGCCAAAGTTCTTTTTTATGCTCGCTGCTACATCACGTTCAACCCAATTCATATCCATAGGCGGTAAAAAATGGCCATCAGGGAGGTTGGGTATACCTTCTATTGACCCACTTACGCCTGCAAATTTTTCTGCATGTTCGTACCAGGGTGCAATGTCTTTATAGCGTATGGGCCAGTCAATAGCCCATCCATCCTTATCATTTGCTTCAAAATCCAAGTCGCTCCAGCGATAGCTTTGGCGCCCCCATAAAAGAGAGCGGCCACCCAGGCGGTATGATCGCCACCAGTTAAAGGGTTTAACCTCAGCATATGGTGCATCCTGCTCGTTTGTCCAGGCATCTATTACAGCCTCCTGTGCACCCCAGTTACGCGATATTACCGGGCGCTCTTTACGCTGCTGTTGGGTTACATTGCCACGGTGTTCAAAATCCCAGGGATTATATTGCGCTGTTTTATAGTCTTTTATATGTTCATAGTTAGGTCCCCGCTCAAGCATAATTGTTTTCAGTCCGCGTTCCGTAAGTTCTTTTGCAGCCCATCCGCCGCTTATACCCGAGCCTATTACTATTGCATCGTATGTGTTATTGGCCTTAGCCTTACCATTAATGTTGGGTGAGTCTACAAACATATTTTTAGGTTTAAACTGATATGAGAAATCAGTTGATTAATAATTGGTTAACAATGTTATCAATTAATACACAAATTAACAACTGTCCGATAAACATTTTTTAACCCTGAAAAAAATAGCTCACAAAGCCCTATTTTTACCGAATGCTACAAATAAGCCAGCTTGTAATTTATCCCATAAAATCGTTAGGTGGTATTGCGCTTACAAGCGCTAAAGTAACCGATCGTGGCTTGCAGTACGACCGCCGCTGGATGCTGATTGACGAAGCTAACCGCTTTTTATCGCAACGCGAAAACCCACAACTGGCTTTGTTTATTCCTGAGGTTTTAGCTGATGGATTGAGGGTTACCCACCGGCCCGATGCATCATTTATACACATACCTTACCGGCTATTAACGCCAGAAATGCTGGAAGTTACCATTTGGGATGACACCTGCCTAGCACAGCGTGTTAGCGACGATGCAGACCAATGGTTTAGCCAAAAGCTGGGAATAAAGTGCCGCCTGGTATATATGCCTGATGAAACACATCGCCAAACCGACCTGCGCTATACGCAGGAGGGTAATATTACATCATTTGCTGATGCTTACCCCGCACTGCTGATAGGCCAGGCATCGTTAGATGACCTGAATGAACGTATGGCACATGAGCTGCCAATGGATCGTTTTCGCCCTAATATTGTTTTTACTGGTGGTGAAGCCTATAGTGAAGATGTTATTAATGAGGCTATTGTGAATGGTATACATCTGTTTGGCGTTAAGCTTTGCGCCCGCTGTGTGCTTACTACAGTAGACCAGGTTACTGCAATAAAGGGCAAAGAACCATTAAAGACGCTGGCCCGGTATCGCCGTAAGGAGAACAAGATACTATTTGGCCAAAATTTGGTGTTTAAAGGCCAGGGCGAGCTAAATGTGGGCGATGAATTAAAGGTGCTTTCGGTGCATACTGCTGACCGGTTTATTGTACCAAAACTTGATGAAAAAAAGTTAAAACTTAGACGATTGGGATGATGGCTTTTAAAATACAGCTTTTAAAATCAAAAAGTGCCTTTCCACCATATAGTGGCCATATTCATTCCACTATTAGCTATAAATTATTCCATTTATTTGTTGGTCTTGCGGGAATTTTTCTCTTTTTTTCGTTACCCCTCACCCACTAATATAAAATTTAATTCCAATTAAAAAAGTAATTGCTTATAAAAATTCATTCGGCCCGTCAGTTTGTATGGTTTTTAATTTACAGGAAATAATGGCTGTAATAAAAAAATCGCATGTCTAATTTCTAACCTTAAAATTTAGTTGTAATATTTGCGTTTTTAATTTTTGCTGCCCGGTTATGATTTAGGCACTTAATTTTACATCTTTACCCAATGTTCAGACGTATAAGAAACCAATACCTGAGATATTTTACCATATTCATATACTTTGTTATTATCTTCTTCTGTGCCATCGAATTAAACTTTCTGTGGTTGTTTGGCTACTCGCCGGATATGAGGGATATAAAAACGCCAACCATGTCGTTATCATCAGAAGTGTACACTGCCGATGGTAAGCTGATAGGCCGCTTTTATAAAGAGAACCGCTCTCCTGTCGATTTTAAAAGCATCTCCCCTAACCTTATAAACGCTCTTGTAGCTACCGAAGACGTACGTTTTTACAAGCATAATGGTGTCGATTTCTACTCCTTTGTTACCAGTATGCTATCTACCGCCAAAGGCGACAGGCGCGGTGGTAGTACTATTACCCAACAGTTGGCTAAAAACCTGTTTCAAACGCGTAAGCGTAAATCGCAGGGTTTAATAAGCCATGTGCCTGTAATTGGTACCGTGGTGTTTAAATTTAAAGAGTGGCTTACAGCCTTTAAGATAGAGCATATTTACACTAAGCAGCAAATACTAACCATGTACCTTAACACGGTACCCTTTGGTAATAATTCGTTTGGTATTAAAACAGCTACCTTAAGGTATTTTAATAAAACGCCGGATGCCGTAAACCCTGCCGAGGCAGCCACTTTAATAGGTATGTTAAAGGCAACATCAACCTATAATCCAAAAGTATATCCGGAGCGCGCCATTGAACGCCGTAACGTGGTGTTAAGCCAAATGGAAAAGAACGGCTACCTTAATAAAGCCGATTACGCAGCCAATGTTGAAAAGCCCATAGGCCTTGACCTTAGTTATGTAGATAACACAGGCCAGGGCGACTCGTACATACGCCGTGCTGTTGAAAAATGGCTGGATAAATGGTGCAAGCAAAACGATTATGACCTTTACGAGGACGGGCTGAAGATATATACCACTATCGACTCGAAGCTGCAGCAATATGCCGAGGAAGCGGTTGCCCAAAAAATGAAGATGCTGCAAAAGCGTTTTAACAACTTGTGGGGTAATAAAAACCCATGGAGAGATTCGAAAGGTGTAGAGATAAAAGACTTTTTGCTAAAAGCCGAGCAAAGGCTGCCTATATATAAGCTGCTGAGTAAAAAGTATAACGGCGATACTACACAAATAAACGCCTACTTTACCCGTAAAAAGAAAATGAACGTATTTACCTGGGCGGGCGACAGGGATACCACTTTCTCCAGCGTAGATTCTATTAAATATTACACCAAAATACTAAACACTGGTATGATGACCATGGAGCCATCAACCGGTAAAATAAAGGTTTGGGTTGGCGGTATCGACCATAAGTACTTTAACTACGACCACGTTAACCAAAGCAAACGCCAGGCAGGTTCAACATTTAAGCCTTTTGCCTATGTTACGGCCTTAGATAATGGCTTTACCCCTTGCGATAAGTTTACTGATAAACCGGTGACCATTAAATATACTGATAACGGCAAACCCGATGTTTGGCAGCCTAATAATGCCGATTTCCACTTCTCGTACCGCGAAATGTCGTTGCGTTGGGCTATGGGTAAATCGGTAAATTCCATCACCGCGCAGGTTACCGAACATGTGGGTTGGGATAAAATAGTTGAATATGCGCACAAAATTGGTATCGAAAGTCCATTAAAATCCGTACCATCAGTATCATTAGGGTCTAATGATGTATCGGTATTCGAAATGGTGCGTGCTTACAGTACATTTTTAAATAAAGGCGAAAAGGTAGACCCCCTGCTGGTAACAAAAATTACCGATCAGCGTGGTGATGTTATACAGGAGTTTACCTTGAAGGCCGAGCGTGTTTTAAGCGAAGAAACAGCCTGGCTAATGTTATATATGTTCCGTGGCGGTATGGAAGAACCGGGCGGTACTTCGCAGGCTTTATGGGAATACCCCGGCTTATGGAAAAAGAACAACCAGATAGGCGGTAAAACAGGTACATCAAGCGATTATGTAGATGGCTGGTACATGGGCATAACCAAGGATCTGGTAACCGGTATTTGGGTGGGTGCCGATGACCGTAGCGTACACTTTACCACATCCGAAACCGGCGAAGGCTCGCATACAGCCTTACCTATATTTGGCGCGTTTATGGAAAAGGTTTACGCCGACCCAAAATCCGGGTATACATACGGGCC
The DNA here is from genome assembly GCA_005938025.2 of Inquilinus sp. KBS0705. Classification (NCBI taxonomy): domain Bacteria; kingdom Pseudomonadati; phylum Pseudomonadota; class Alphaproteobacteria; order Rhodospirillales; family Rhodospirillaceae; genus Inquilinus; species Inquilinus sp. KBS0705. The sequence continues at coordinate 1,143,428 of VCCI02000001.1, forward strand.
ATTCCCAAAACCATGGGTAAAAATTACTAAGGAGTATATGTGCCCGTCGCCCGAGATACGCGAAGACACTACCAGCACCGATAGCCTGAGCATCCCTTTAGATTCGGCAGGTTTAGTGCCACCTGCTGCACCTACAACCGAAGAAAACCCGGATACCAAGCAACCAACGCCTTAATAAATATGTATTTTAAGGCAAGTTATATTTAATTAAATTAGCAATTATTCTGTAAACAGGCTTATGAATAAACGTTACACGATCAATATCCCCCTAAAATATTTCGTAGTGCTGGTTTGCCTTATTGCAGGTTCGCTGTTTAACCAGCAGGCTAAGGCTCAGTATTTTGGGCAAAACAAGGTGCGCTATAAAAACCTTAAGTTCCAGGTTTTTAAAACCCCCCACTTCGAGATCTACTATTACATGAAAAATGATAGTTTGATCAAGCGTTTTGCACAGGAGAGCGAGTTGTGGTATACGTTGCATCAGCAAATTTTCCGTGATACATTTAGCAAGCCAAATCCTATCATTCTTTATAATAACCACCCCGATTTTCAGCAAACCACGGCTATTGACGGCGAAATAAGTGTAGGTACCGGTGGTATTACCGAAGGCTTAAAAAACCGCGTGGTAATGCCCGTGATGGAAACCAACCAAACCACGCGCCACGTGTTGGGGCACGAATTGGTGCACGCCTTTCAATACCACACACTGTTAGGTAAAGACTCGTCGAATTTTGAAAATATAGGCAACCTGCCCCTTTGGATGATAGAGGGTATGGCCGAATACCTGTCCTTAGGTAAAAAGGATGCCTATACCGCCATGTGGATGCGGGATGCCTATTTAAACCACGATATACCCTCGGTAAGGGACCTTACTGAGAGCAACAAATACTTCCCTTATCGTTATGGCGAGGCTTTTTGGTCGTACTTAGGCTCAACCTATGGCGATACCATTATTGTGCCCTTCTTTAAAAATGTGGCGCGTTACGGGCTTGATTATGGCATAAGGCGCACCTTTGGTTATGATGATAAAACACTTTCGCGCTTGTGGAAAAACTCAATAGAATCTACCTACAAGCCGCTTTTAAAAGATACTTTACAAACCCCTGTTGGTAAACGCTTAATTGACGAGAAGGTAGGTGGTGATTTAACTGTAGCCCCCGCAGTTAGTCCCGATGGTAAATACCTCGCTTTTTTATCCTCAAAAAGTTTATTCAGTATCGATCTGTACTTATCTGATGCCAAAACGGGCCGCGTTATTAAACGGCTCACCAGTAAAATATCTAACACGCATATAGATGAGTTTAACTTTATTGAGTCTGCCGGCGCGTGGTCGCCGGATAGTAAAAAGTTTGCATTTAGCGTATTTAGCAAAGGCCGTAACCGCATGCTGGTTGTTGATGTGCCCGACGGGCGAATACTGGATGATGTATCAATGGGTAAAGCCGAGCAGTTTAGTAACCTATCGTGGTCGCCGGATGGTAATAACATCGTTTTCCAGGGCTTGTCCGAGGGTCAGGGCGATCTGTACATGTACAGCTTTGATTCAAAAAAGGTTACCCAGTTAACCAACGATAAGTATTCTGATTATCAGCCTAACTTTTCGCGCGATGGCAAAAAGATCATATTTTCTACAGACAGGGCTACGTATGATACCAAATTATCGCAAGAGATAACTTTTAACCTTGCCGAGCTGGATTTAGCCACCCGTAAGGTTATCGATATAAAAGTGTTTACCGGCGCCAACAACCTTAACCCCGTATATTCGTCAGATGGTTCGCAGGTTTACTTCCTGTCTAACAGGGATGGTTACCGCAATATGTACCGTTATACGTTTAGCAGCGGCAAGGTTGAACAACTTACCGAGCTTTTTACCGGTATTTGCGGCATTACCGAGTTTTCGCCCGCGCTTAGCCTGTCGGCTACTAATGATGTGGTCTACTCCTACTACCGTAAGCAAAAATATGCTATCTATAATGCCAATGTAAGCGATTTTAAACCCGTTGTTATTGAGCCCGGTAACACCAACTTTGAGGCGGCAATGCTGCCTCCTACCCGCTCAGTTGGCGTCGACCTTATTAATGCCAACCTTAACAATTACCTGGCTTATAAGAAGCTGCCGGTCGACTCGATACAGGCTATTCCCTACAAACCCAAGTTTAAGCTTGATTATTTGGCCAGTAATGGTATCGGCGCTTCGGTAGGCTCATATGGTACAGGTCTGTCGAGCGGCGTACAGGGCGTGTTTAGCGATATTTTGGGACGTAACCAAATATATGCCGGGGCTGCAGTAAACGGCGAGATATACGATTTTGGGGGCCAGGTAGTTTATATAAACCAACAGGGCCGCTGGAATTTTGGCGTGGGGGCATCGCACATCCCTTATCAATCGGGTACCTACGGATATAATATTACTACTATACCTTATAAGGACGATAAAGGAAACGCTATACAACTACCGGTTTACGAAGAGCATACCGACATTATACGCACGTTTGAGGATGCGGTGCAATTGTTTACATCGTACCCTTTGTCGCGTTCAACACGTTTTGAAGTGGGTACAGGCGCGGCACGTTATTCGTACCGTGTAGACCGCTACAGCTATTATTACCAATACGACTCGACCACTAACGCAATAGGCGGCGTGGTAGATTACCGTAAACACAAAATATCCCGCGATCAGTTTAAGAACGAGACAGGGTACGATCTTAAGCCCTTCGCTATTTACCATTTAAATACGGCCCTGGTTGGCGATAATTCGGTATTTGGTATTGCTGCCCCATTAGATGGTTACAGGTACCGCTTAGAAGCCGAATACAACTTTGGTACCTATCAGTTCTTCTCTCCAACTATCGATCTGCGCAAATACGTACGGGTAGCACCGGTAACATTTGCCGCGCGTTTATATGGTTACGGGCGTTTTGGCAATAATAACACACAGGGCCTTTACCCATTGTATGTTGGCTATCCATTCCTGATAAGGGGTTACGAGGCACAGTCGTTTTATAATTCAAACAGCACACCAACCAATAACTTCACTATCGACCAACTATCGGGTAACCATATAGCGGTAGCCAATTTTGAGATGAGGCTGCCTTTTACCGGCCCCGAAAAACTATCGGTGATCAAATCAAAATTCCTGTTTAGCGACCTTAATATATTTTTTGATGCCGGGTTAGCCTGGAATAATGGCGATAAGATACAAGCTAAATTAAACCCCGACTTTTTAGGCAATGTGCCTGTGGTTGATAATAATGGCGCCCCGGTGTTAGATGGTAACGGCAACCCTACCCTTACACCTAAGTATAGCCGTGTACCCGCACTAAGCGCAGGTATATCATTAAGGGTGAATATATTTGGCTACTTTGTATTAGAACCGTATTACGCCATACCGTTTAACCGGTCAGACGTACGCAAGCCGGTGTTTGGTTTAACCTTTGCACCGGGTTGGTAACCTAACAAAGAAGGCGCTTAAATAAGCGCCTTCTTTGTTATATAATATAATCAGACTTAGGGATGACATCCAAACAATTATCCTTTGCGTAAATTTAGGTATTATGAAAAAATCGATATTAGCAATACTTATAATAAGCATATGCGCGGCATTTGGCTGCGATAATTCAAACGGCCAAACAGCCAAAGGCCAGCAGGAAAAACGCAGGTTGGCCAAGCCTGATGCGGAGTGGAAGAAAACACTTACCGATAACCAGTATTACATAATGGTAAAACAGGGAACCGAGCCGCCTTATAAAAACGCTTATTGGAATAACCACGAAAAAGGCGTTTATGTAAGCGCCGCCACGGGCGAAGTGTTATTTAGCTCGGAAGATAAATTTGATAGTGGTACGGGCTGGCCAAGTTTTGTTAAAGCAGTTGACCCCAACAAGGTGGAGATAGTGCGCGATAACAGCTTTGGCATGACCCGCGATGAGGTTGTTGAAAAAAGTACAGGCTTACACCTTGGCCATGTATTTGATGACGGCCCTGCAGACAGGGGCGGCAAAAGATTTTGCATGAACAGCGGTGCGTTAAAATTTATTAAAAAGTAACAGCCCTGCGTACCGGTTGTATTGAAGGCCTTGCGTTAAAAGCGTAGGGCCTTGTTTTTATCCCATTTTCAAAATTAAGGCCTATAGTAAGGTCAACCCAATCAGGATTTACCGGGCGTATCATTTTTTCTTTTTGCGGGCGAGTAAAAGTACTAACTGTTTTAAAGCGTTCCATTGCCTGTGCCTCGGTGTTTATCTCTTCAAAATATACTAAACGGTTTAGCTGTTGTGCGCTGTCGAAAAATAAGGTGGGCATTTCGCTGTAAAACTTAATGGTCTTTAATAGATCTGTGCACATGCCAACGTGTAAATTTTTCCTGTTTCTGTCTGTGATAATATAAACGAACCTCTTCATTTGATAAAAAAATTTGCTGATTAAAAAATAATTACTAATTTTATGAGCATAAAAATACTAACTATTTTAGCAATTCCAAATATTTATGTCAAATATTTCAAAAAATATAAAGTTTCTTAGAAAAAAGAAAGGCCTAACACAACAGCAATTTGCTGATCAGGTAGGCATAAAACGTTCATTAGTAGGTGCATACGAAGAAGAACGTGCCGAGCCTAAATATGAATTACTAAAAGAATTAGCATTGTTTTTTGATATCTCATTAGATGATTTTATCAACGAAACCATCGATGAAAAGTGGGCGCCGAAGCCAAAAGGCAACCCTGCAAACCTAAGAGTGCTAAGTATTTCGGTAGATAAAGACGATAACGAGAACATTGAACTGGTACCTTTAAAGGCTAGCGCTGGATATTTAAACGGTTACGCCGACCCCGAATATGTGGCGCAAATGCCAAAACTATACCTGCCTATGTTTAAGCAGGGCACCTACCGCGCTTTCGAGATAAAGGGCGATTCGATGCTGCCTTTGGTATCGGGTACTATTATAGTAGGCGAATACCAGGAAAACTGGGCCGATGTTAAAGCCGGCGAAACTTATGTGATCATATCAAAAAGCGAGGGCATTGTATACAAGCGTGCCGGTAACAAGTTTAAAGACAATAAAAAATTAAAGTTGGTATCTGATAACCCCGTTTACGAACCCTACGAAATAATGGCCGAAGATGTATTAGAGGTATGGAAAGCTAAGGCATACATATCTACCCATATGCCTATGCCTACCCCCGAGCCTACCATGGAAAGCCTAACCACCATGATGGCCCAGATGCAACGCTCAATAGCCGGCTTAAAGGGAAATAATTAGGTTAAAAGTTTAAAAAGTTACAAGGGTTGTAATGGTTAAAGAGGTTTAAAGTCCTATACCATTACAGCCCTTTTTCTTTTAAAGATCCATTTTAGTCCGCTACCCCAACAAAGCAACAATTAAGTTACAAGGTTGCTATTAAACTATTGCAAGCTATCTTTATCATAACATCAATTAAAAACTAAAAATTTATTTATGAAAAAAGTGATGATGATCTGCTTGTTCCTGATAGGGATATCGGCAGTAAGCCGCGCGCAAGGCGGCGGTATGAGAATGGCTCCTGCAGACAGGGCTAAACAAATTCAAACCCAATTAAAACTTAGCGACGACCAGACAGCTAAAATTACAGCTATTTACGAGGCACAAAGCAAGCAAATAGATAGTTTGCGTAACGCAGGTGGCGACAGATCGGCTTTTCGCCCGTTGATGGAAGCAACCAATACCAAAGTTAAAGCGGTATTAACTGCCGACCAGGCAGCTGCCTACCAAAAATGGATGGACGAAAGACGCGCCCAACGTGGTGGCGGTGGCGGCGGTGCCCCATCAAACAAGTAATTTGATATTAATTATAATAAGAAAGGCGGCGATTGGCCGCTTTTCTTATTTTTGGCCTGTTTTAATTATACGTTATGCAGGGTAAACCATTATTTGTTACAGGTATAGGTACAGGGATAGGCAAAACCGTGGTTTCGGCGATACTGGTTGAGCACCTGAAGGCCGATTACTGGAAACCCATCCAATCCGGCGACCTGGACGATTCTGACACTAAAAAGGTAAAAAGCCTGGTTACTAATAGCGTTTCGGTTTTTCATCCCGAGGCTTATACTTTAACCCAACCCTACTCGCCCCATAAATCAGCTGCGCTGGATGGTATCAGTATTGATGAAAGGCAAATCATCCTGCCACAAACGGATAACCACTTAATTATTGAAGGCGCAGGCGGCCTGATGGTGCCGTTGAACAATCACTTTTTGATGATAGACCTGATAAAACAATTGGGTGCCGAAGTGATATTGGTATCGCAAAATTATTTAGGCAGCATAAACCACACGCTCTTATCTATTGATACCCTAAAACAGCGTAATATACCCGTCAAAGGCATCATATTTAATGGTGATACCGATAGCTATTCTGAGGATTATATCCTCTCTTACGCCGCTGTAAAACTTTTGGGGCGCATACCAATGCTGACTGACATTAGCAAAAACGAAGTAGCCAAAATAGCCGGCAACATCAGCCTGTAATTACTGTGAGTTATAATAAGTGATAATTGCAGCCAGGTCTGTATCAGATTTAAAGTTGAGCTTACCTGCATCAGCATAGCCTTTTATTTGCTCCTGTTTATTTGGTAAGGCAGCCAGTATAGATTTCCTGTCGTTTTTAACCTGTACTGCCTTGCCATTGTTTACAAGATAATATCTCACATCCTCCTGAAAACTTTTTGTTTTAGTGGCCGAATTGAACGCCTGTGTCTCCAACACTACTTTACTTGTTTTTTTGATCAGCTGCACGCCGCCATCAGCTAATACCTCAAAATAACTATTAGGTGTGGTTTTGGCAATGCCGGCAAAGCCTTTACGAAAATAGCGCAGCTTATCCGGCCCGGCAAGTGTAAATTCTTTAACGGTATCTACAAAGCTCAGCGGTTCGTCGTTTTTATCTGCAAAGTATAATTCATCGGCAACAATGTCATACTTAAGCTTAACACCAATAATGCTTTTACCATTGGCAAATTTTACCGTTCCGGTTTGCCAGTCGTCGTTTAAATAGGGCGAGCCTTCTACGTCGGTATAGGTTTGGGTTAGTATTGGCTTGCCGCTAATGTCGTTCCTGAATTGTGCATTAGCTGCATTTATATTGATCAGACAACATAGCATTATAAAAACGGTGCGTAGGTACTTCATGTATACAAGTTAGTTAAAATACATTTAAGTAAATATTCAGATTATTATAAATTTACCCAATGAAAAACATAACAGTTATAGGTTCGGGCACTATGGGTAACGGTATTGCCCATACCTTTGCGCAAAACGGCTTTAATGTATCGCTTGTTGATATTAATAACGATGCATTGCAAAAAGCATTGCAAACCATAGCCGGAAACCTTGACCGCCAGATAAAAAAAGGCACTATTGACGAAGCTGCCAAAACCGCTACCTTAAATAATATTAAAACCTATACGGATATAAAGCAAGGTGCCGCCACTGCCGACCTGGTAGTTGAAGCCGCCACCGAGAACCGCGAAATTAAGCTGAACCTCTTTAAACAACTTAGTGAAGTTTGCAAAACTGATACTATACTGGCCTCAAATACTTCATCAATATCCATTACCGAAATAGCATCCGTTACCGGCAACCCGGGTAATGTGATAGGAATGCACTTTATGAACCCCGTACCTGTGATGAAACTGGTTGAGGTGATACGCGGCTATGCCACCACCGACGAGGTGACCCAAACTATTATGGCTTTATCCGAAACCTTGGGTAAATCGCCGGTTGAGGTGAACGATTACCCCGGCTTTGTTGCTAACCGCATACTAATGCCCATGATAAACGAGGCCATTTACACCCTATTTGAAGGTGTAGCAGGCGTATCCGAGATAGATACTGTTATGAAACTGGGCATGGCCCACCCTATGGGCCCACTGCAATTGGCCGACTTTATTGGGCTGGATGTTTGCCTAGCTATACTAAAAGTACTGCACAATGGCTTTGGTAACCCTAAATATGCCCCCTGCCCTTTGCTGGTTAATATGGTTACTGCCGGGCATCTGGGTGTAAAATCGGGCAGCGGTTTTTATAAATATACCGCCGGAAGCAAAGACCTTTTGGTAGCGGATAAATTTGCCTAAGTGCCTTGTCTAACAGGTTGGATATATATTAATCCAAAACTTTCTTTTTTGAGCCTGTGTTACTGTCTGTATAAAAACATAAAGTAGTTTTTCTGCAAACTGCCCACTAATAACTGCAAACTACATGCGCTCCGGTACATCTATACCTAATAGGCTCATACCCCTGCTGATCACTTTTGCTGATGCTGCAGATAGTTGCAATCTAAACTGTTTTAACCGCTCTTCTTCGGCTTGTATAATAGGTTTCTCGTGGTAAAACTTATTATAGGTTTTGGCCAGTTCGTAAACATAGTTGGCCACTAACGCGGGGCTATGGCTTTCAGCGGCTTCTAATATAATAGCCGGGAACTTGGTTAAGGTAACAATAAGGTCGCGTTCAATAGCATCTAATTCGGCCACATTGTTGGTGCCGCCTGCCGGGCTATACCCTGCCCTGCTCATTACCGATTTGATACGGGCATGCGTATACTGAATAAATGGCCCTGTATGTCCCTGAAGATCTACCGACTCGTTAGGGTCAAACAACAGGCGTTTTTTTGGATCAACCTTTAATAAAAAGTATTTTAAAGCGCCCATGCCAATCGTATGGTACAGCTTAGCCTTTTCTTCTTCGGTAAAGCCATCTACCTTACCCATTGCCTCGGTAGTATCAGCTGCGGTTTTATACATATCGGCCATCAGGTCATCGGCATCAACCACCGTTCCCTCGCGTGATTTCATCTTACCCGAAGGCAGATCGACCATACCGTAAGATAAGTGATAAAGACCTTTTGCCCAGTTTTTGCCCAGTTTTTGCAGTATTAAAAACAATACTTTAAAGTGGTAGTCCTGCTCGTTACCTACTACATAGATGGATTCGTCCATCTTAAAATCATTATATTTTAGCTGCGCGGTACCCAAATCCTGTGTAATATATACCGATGTGCCGTCTGCGCGTAACACCAGCTTCTGGTCAAGGCCATCTTCGGTAAGGTCTATCCATACAGATCCATCATCTTTTTTAAAGAATACGCCTTTTTGCAAGCCTTCTTCAACAATATCTTTACCCAACAGGTAAGTGTTGCTTTCGTAGTAAAACTTATCGAAGCTTACACCCATGGTTTTGTAGGTTTCGGCAAAGCCTGCGTATACCCAACCATTCATGGTTTTCCAAAGGTTTATTACAGCCTCGTCTCCGGCTTCCCATTGCAGCAGCATTTGCTGGGCTTTTTTAATTAGGGGCGCGTTCTTTTTAGCATCGTCTTCGGTTTGGCCTTCTTCCACCAGTTCCTGTATTTGCTGTTTGTAGGCTTTATCAAACCAAACATAGTATTTACCGGCAAGGTGGTCGCCTTTTAAGCCCGATGATTCGGGGGTTTCGCCATTGCCAAACTCCTGCCAGGCCAGCATCGATTTACAAATGTGTATTCCCCTGTCGTTCACCAAATTAACCATGCTTACCTCATGGCCCGCTGCAGCTAATATCTGCGATAGCGAATAACCTAACAGGTTGTTACGCACATGGCCCAAATGCAGGGGCTTGTTGGTATTTGGCGATGAATACTCTACCATCACCTTTTTGCCTGTAGGCTTAGCAACAGCAAAGTTATCGGCCAATATTTCGGTATGCAATTTGTCTATCCAAAAAGCATCGGTAATAGCAATATTTAAAAAGCCTTTAACTACGTTAAAAGCAGCTATTTGTGGTAATATATTTTTAAGGTATTCGCCTATTTCGGTACCGGTTTGCTCGGGGCCTTTTCGCGATACTTTAGTATAGGGGAAGGTAACCAGGGTAACTTGTCCCTCAAATTCTTTGCGGGTTTCCTGCAGGTTAACATATTTGGCAGCAATATCGGTTTGGTATAAATCTTTAACGGCCTTAACAACAGCCTCAATAATAAAATCCATCGCGCAAAAATAGTTATTTAGTCCGAAAGTCGGGAAAGCTGCAAACGGCCTCTTACCAATCCTCGCACTTTACAGACTAAACTGCTACCTTTGTTTACTCTTATAACCCTTTATGATTCTAAAAAATAACGATTTTAAGTTAGATGTAACATCCGAAATTGGCAACTTGCGTGTGCTTTTGGTGCATAGTCCCGATAGTGGTTTAGGTAAAGTTGTGCCCTCAAAGGCACAGGATTGGCTTTTTGAGGATATTGTACACTTGGATACCATGCGCCGTAAAGAGTACGATTACTACATTAAACTGCTGATGTACTTTTTAGACCCCGCAAAAATAAAAGGTAAGCTGAGTGAAATTGACAGCCGGAAAACTAAACGTGCCTTTTTCAAGCCAGACAACGCGGGTTTTCATAACTCTGATAAGGTTGTAGAGATACAAACCCTGCTAAGCGATATTTTACAACAAACCGATATACGTAAAAAGCTGGTGGCCGCTGTATGCGCTATAGAAAGCTGCAATTATCGCCTGCAATTGCAACTAATAGATACCGACCCGGTTGAATTAGCTAAAATATTTATATCGGGTTCGTTAAGCGATGATACCATGATATTTGCCCCGATACCGAATATGATATTCTCCCGGGATATTGGTATTGCTATTAATAACCATATGCTGCTTAACAAGCCGGCCAAAAAGGCCCGTGCCCGCGAAACGCTGCTGGTGAGGTATATTTTCTTTAATCACCCTTTGTTTGAGGGCTACCGCGATAATATTTTAGAGATACCCGATACCATTCAGCACTTTTTAAGGCCCGGTGAGGCACAGGAAGAAAAAACCACCTTAGAGGGTGGCGACGTGATGATGGTTGCCCCAGAGCATCTGTTAATAGGTTGTAGCGAGCGTACATCTGTTAGCGGTGCCAATGAAGCTATTAAACTACTGTTTGCTAACAATGTGGTAAACAAGGTTACCATAGTAAAAATACCGCACAAGCGCGATTACATGCATATTGATACGGTTTTTACACAGGTAAAACGTAATACCTGGGTGCTGCTGCGCTCATTAGCTATTGCCGAGACCGCACAGGAACAGGAAGAACCAATAGCCTGGTTTGCCGATAAAAAGAACAAAGACAAGCCCGAAATTGTACAGTTTGAAAATGGCAAAAAGCCAAAGGTATTTGATTGCTTAGAGAGCTTGCTGGATGATATAAGCCGTAACGACCTGCAAAGCCAGGAACCAACTAAGTTTATATACTCAGGTAACAACGAGTTTCCGTTTGATGCCCGCGAGCAATGGACAGATAGTTGCAACCTGCTGGCTTTAAAAGAGGGTGTGGTGTTGGGCTACGACCGTAACGACAAAACAGTAGGTGCCTTCAAGCAAAACGGTTTTAGTGTAATACACGTAAAGGAACTACTTCAAAAATTTGAAAACAACGAGCTTGACCCGCAGACCATGAAAGATACGCTGATTCTAATGCCATCTGCCGAGCTTTCGCGTGCCCGTGGTGGTTTTCATTGTATGAGCATGCCGCTACAACGAGATGCAATTTTGTAATCATTCGTTCACTGGTTCCTTAGTTCATTGGTAGGGATGCTTTGAACTATGCACCAATGAACTATTAAACAAATGAACTAATGAGCCAAAGTACCAGTAATATATTAATGATAAGGCCTGTAAACTTCGGGTTTAACGCGCAAACGGCCGGGAGCAATGCCTTTCAAAATCGCGACGAAGACCAGCAACTGGTGCAGCAAAAAGCACAGCAGGAGTTTGATAGCTTTGTAGCGGTTTTGCGTAGCAACGGTGTTAGTGTAACCGTAATACAAGATACGCCCGACCCGCATACACCGGATTCCATCTTTCCGAATAACTGGGTTTCGTTTCATAACAACGGCGATATATTCCTTTACCCTATGCAGGCCGAAAACCGCCGTTTAGAACGCAGGGAAGATATTATTAGGCAATTAGAAGATAGTTTTAAAGCTAATCATGTGGTAGACTTGAGCAGATTTGAAGCAAAAAAACAGTTTTTAGAAGGCACAGGCAGCATGGTGTTGGACAGGGAGAACAAAATAGCCTATGCCTGCCTGTCGCCCCGCACCAATGCCGAAGTGTTAAAGGCTTTTTGCGAGTATACAGGTTATAAAGCCATCACTTTTGATGCTTTTGACCAGCATGGACAAGCCATTTATCATACAAACGTGTTAATGGCCATTGGCAGTAATTTTGCAGTTATTTGTTTAGATAGTATAACTAATTTGTCTGAAAAAGAATTAGTTATACAATCATTAACAGCAACTAAAAAAGAAATAATTGACATCGGCTTTGCTCACATGAACAGTTTTGCAGGTAACATGCTGGAGGTGAAAAACAACAAAGGCGAAACACTGGTGGTGATGTCACAAAATGCTTATAATTCCTTAGCCGAAGATCAAAGAAACAGCCTTGGTCAATATGGAAAGCTTGTTTATGCAGATATCAATACCATTGAAACCAATGGTGGCGGCAGCGCCAGGTGTATGATAGCAGAGGTGCATTTGGAGTTGAAGGATTAGAAAAATAAAAGTTATCGGCAGCAATATGGCTTATTGTCGGCATAGTAGCCAAACCCTTAAGCGGTGTACATCAAACAAATTACAATACCACTATAAATTACCCCAACATTTTGGTAAATAATCCGTTTAAAAATTACATTTTTGCCAAAATTTTAATAAATGCAGAGTTACCAGGAATTTCTTGACCTGAGCGTAGGTTTCCCGCAGGACGGTTTTGAGATAATAGAGGATGAGTTATACTTTAACGACCTCAATTTAATGGAGATGATAGAAACGTATGGCACCCCCCTACGCTTTACCTATTTGCCTATTATCAGTAAAAAAATACAGCAGGCCAAACTGCTTTTTCAGCAGGCTATCATAAAAAATGATTACCGTGGTAGCTATAAATATTGCTATTGTACTAAAAGCTCGCACTTTAAGCATATAGTTGAAGAAGCCTTAAAGAACGAGATCCACCTGGAAACATCGTCGGCTTTTGATATGCCAATGATTGATGCCCTGGAGAAAAAAGGTGCCGTTAGCAAGGATATTACGGTAATATGCAACGGCTTTAAAACTTTCCAATACAAGCAGTACATTATTGATATGCTGCACGATGGGTTTACTAACATCATCCCGGTATTAGATAATAAGGAAGAGTTTAACCTGTACGACGACGAAGTGGAGATGGATGTACCCTGCAACCTGGGCATTCGTATAGCTGCTGAAGAGCAACCCGATTCGCAGTTTTATACATCGCGTTTGGGTGTGCGCATGGAGGATATTATTGATTTCTACCACAATAAAATAGAAAAGAACCCTAATTTTCAAGTAAAGCTATTGCACTTCTTTATCAATTCGGGTATATCAGATACGCCATACTACTGGAACGAACTGGAGAAGTACGTTACCCTTTACTGCAAGTTTAAAAAGATAAACCCTGCCCTTGATACTCTTGATATTGGTGGCGGTATGCCTTTTAAAGACTCCCTTGTTTTTGACTTTGATTATGAATACATGATCAATGAGATAGTAAGCCGTATTAAGGAAATATGCGCTGAAAATGATACCATGGAACCGGATATTATTACCGAATTTGGTAAATACACTGTTGCCGAAGCTTCGGGTATATTGTACAAGGTATTGGGCCGTAAGCAGCAAAACGACCGTGAAAGGTGGCTGATGCTGGATGGTTCGTTCATCACCAACCTGCCTGATGTGTGGGCACTTAACCAAAAGTACATACTACTACCTATAAATAACTGGGACAGTGAGTATGAGCGTGTTAACCTTGGCGGTATCACCTGCGACGGTCAGGATTACTACAACCAAGAGGCCCACATGAACAGTGTATTTATGCCAAAAACGCGTAAAGTACAGTATTTAGGCTTTTTTAACACCGGTGCCTATCAGGAAGTTTTAAGCGGTTATGGTGGTATACACCACTGCCTGCTGCCATCGCCAAAGCATGTTATTATACGCCGCAACCGCGATGAGACCTTCAACTTTGAGGTATTCGGCGAAGAGCAAAACAGTAAGCAAGTGTTAAAAATACTGGGTTATACTACCTAATATTTTCAAACTAAAATATAAAAGCACTGCCCCCAAGGCGGTGCTTTTTGTTTTACAGGTTACGCCTAAATTTTTCGTTTATTTTGCAGCTTACAGCGGGAATTTTTCCATTTTTTTGCACTGGTGTACTCTCTTAATATAAAAAAAAGATAGCATATAAAAAAGCGATTTTTGCTAAATGCAGCTTTTTTAAATCGGGCGGCTTGCTCCTTTTTATGTTCGTTTTAAAAGTCACGCTAAGATCAAAAAGCTATTTTTTCAAATAAATTCTACTAATTCCCTATAGTATGTATATATTTGGGGTATTGAAATGAGCATAATAAATATTACATATTGTTATAACCTGATGAACTGCTGTATGCAGAAGGGAAAATCGCGGCTGTAACAGTGTAAATTAAAAATATACGCCTCTTCAGCCGCAGCAGAAGGGGTTTTTTTATAAATTATTACTAATACCACAACATATGCAAAGCTTCAGGACCGAACTGGAGAACCCGATAGTAGAACAAGACATTATTGACCTAGAAAGGAAGATAAGGGCTTTTCGTGAGGGTAAGATACACGACGAGAAATTCCGCAGCTTGCGCCTTGCACGTGGTGTTTATGGCCAAAGGCAGCCCGGTGTACAAATGGTACGTATTAAGCTACCTTTTGGCAAGGTTACCTTTAAACAGTTATTAAAAATTGCCGATATAGCCGATGAGTATGGCAGTGGCAACCTGCACCTTACCACCCGCCAGGATATACAGATACACTACGTTAGCCTCGACCGTACACCGCAACTATGGGCCGAGTTAGAGCAGGACGACATAACCTTGCGCGAAGCCTGCGGTAATACCGTACGTAACGTTACCTCCTCGCCTACTTCGGGTATCGACCCTAAGGAGCCGTTTGATGTGTCGCCTTACGCACAGGCCATGTTCGAGTACTTTTTGCGTAACCCCATCTGCCAGGAAATGGGCCGTAAGTTTAAAATATCCTTTTCGGCTAATGACGATGATACGGCATTCTCCTATATACACGATCTGGGCTTTATACCAAAGGTAAACGCCAATGGCGACCGCGGTTTTAAAGTATTATTAGGCGGCGGCCTTGGTGCACAGCCCCTGCTTGCCAGCCCTGTAGAAGACTTTTTACCCGAAGACCAGCTAATACCCTATACCGAGGCCATTATACGCGTGTTTGACCGCTATGGCGAGCGTAACAACCGCAACAAGGCCCGTTTAAAATACCTGATACAAAAGATAGGTTTAGACGAAGTGCTTCGCCTGGCAAAAGAAGAGCATATCGCGCTTAAGGTAAAAACCTACCCTATTAATCGCGATAGTGTGCCACAACCCGCCCTGCCGCAACAAACCGACTATCCTGCCGTAACTTTAAGCAATCCGCTGCGTTACGAGCAATGGCGCTTAACAAACGTTTTTGAGCAAAAGCAAAGTGGCTTTTACGGCGTATATATCAAGGTTCCGGTTGGCGATATTCCAACGGCTATTGCCCGTAAGCTGGTTGCCGCCATTGAGCCTTATGTAGGCAACGAGATACGCATCACTCAAAACCAAGGCTTACTTTTAAAGTTTGTACGCGCCGAAGCCCTGCCAGCCTTATATGAGGGGCTGCACGCTATTGACCTGGCAACTCCCGGCTTTGATAGTGTGGCCGATGTTACTACCTGCCCCGGTACGGATACCTGTAACCTGGGCATATCTAACAGCATGACCATGGCAAAAGTGTTGGAGGATGTGATATATAACGAATACGAAGACTTTATTTACAACCGCGAGATCAAAATAAAAATAAGCGGATGCATGAATAGCTGCGGCCAGCATGGTTTGGCGCATATTGGTTTTCATGGCAGCTCGCTTAAGGCCGGTGCAAAAGTTTTGCCATCGGTACAGGTAATGTTAGGTGGCGGCACCGTAGGCAACGGCGAAGGCCGGGCAGCAGAGCGGGTGATAAAAGTCCCTTCAAAAAGAGCTACGCATGTACTAAGGGCCGTGTTAGATGATTACAAAAACCTATCGCAGGAGGATGAGACCTTCCATGCTTATTATGACAGGCAGGGTAAGGATTATTTTTACCGCCTGTTAAAACCACTGGCCGATCTTACTACCCTTACCGATGATGAATTTGTTGATTGGGGCCACCAGGAAACTTATGTGAGCGCTATTGGCGTGGGCGAGTGCGCCGGCGTGGTGATAGACCTTGTTGCTACCCTTTTATTTGAAAGCGACGAGAAACTTGGTTGGGCAAACGGTGCTTACGCAAAAGGCTTATGGGCCGATGCCATTTACCATTCGTATAACACCATGATAAGTGCTGCCAAAGCATTACTGCTTGATAAAGGCGTAAACAGCAGCACACAAACAGGTATAATTAAAGAATTTGATAACCACTACGTAACAACAGGTGAATTTACCGTTGAAGGTACTTTTAACGACCTGGTATTGCAGATAAACAAAAACGAACCATCTGAGGCCTTTGCTACTACTTATTTACAGCAGGCATCAGCGTTTTTACAAACAGTAAAAGATAAAAGAGAGGCGGTTTTACAATTATGATACAAACCCAACTAAAAACTACTATTAAAGAGCCACGCATTACGCTGGTTGGCGCAGGCCCCGGCGATGCCGAACTGATAACTATAAAAGGTATTAAGGCCCTGCAAACCGCCGATGTGGTATTGTACGATGCTTTGGTGAACGAAGAGTTGCTGGAATTTGCACCCGCACATGCTACTAAAGTATATGTAGGCAAACGCTCTGGCGATCATTCTTTTTCGCAGGAGAATATTAACAAGCTGATGATAGACTACGCTTTAAACTATGGCCATGTGGTACGTTTAAAGGGTGGCGACCCGTTTGTATTTGGCCGTGGATATGAAGAATTGGATCATGCTGCCGATTACAGCATCCCCGCGCAGGTTATACCGGGTATATCAAGCTCAATAGGTGTGCCGGGCTTACAGGGCATACCGGTTACTCACCGTGGCTTAAGCGAAAGCTTTTGGGTGGTTACCGGCACCACCAGCGATGGAAAGATATCTGCCGACCTGTACCAGGCCGCCAAAACCAACGCAACTGTTGTGGTATTAATGGGTATACATAAACTGGCGGAAATAGCACAAATATTTTCGGCACAAGGCAAAGGCCGCTTGCCGGTTGCTGTTATACAAAGCGGCTCTACCGTTAGCGAAAAGGTAGTTATTGGTGTAGCAGATACCATTGCCGAAGTTGCCGAAGAAAATAAGGTAACATCGCCTGCATTAATTGTATTTGGCGAAGTGGTTTCGTTGCATCCAAAGTTTCAGCCTATAAGGGAATTTTATGACATTATTGCCCAGGAATAACATAACAGATACCGAGCCGGTAAAGGCACAGGGCAATCAATTGTTCCCGGTGTTTTTAAAGCTGCATAACCTGCATACCGTACTGGTTGGCGGTGGCCATGTTGGTTTAGAAAAACTGACTGCCATACTGCAAAATAGTCCGGCTGCTGCTGTTACCGTTATTTCGAAAGCATTTTTACCGGAGGTTGATTTGTTGACCACCAACTACCCGCAACTAAAACTAATTGAAAAAGCATTTGCCGATAATGATTTGGACGGTGCTGACCTGGTAATAGCCGCTACTGACGATAGCGAACTAAATAATTACATACGCCAATCGGCGCACGATCGTAAGTTACTTATTAACGTTGCTGACAAACCGGAGCTTTGCGATTTTTACCTGGGTTCGATCGTACAAAAAGGCGACCTGAAGATAGGGATATCTACCAATGGCAAATCGCCAACCATAGCCAAAAGGTTAAAAGAGGTTTTAAACGAAGCCTTACCTGCCGAACTGGACACCACCCTGCAACAAATGAACGCTATAAGAAACGGCCTGTCGGGCGATTTTACCCACAAAGTAAAGGAGCTTAACCGGGTAACAGCCGTTTTATCAGCAGGCAAAACGCCGCCAAGTAATAACAATTTAAAGCTGCTTGTTTGGGCTACATTTATAGCTTTTTTGGCCATTACCATTACCGCTTTATGGTTAAAGGAGCCGGGCTTCCAAAACTTTGTTGAGGGCATTAACCCCCTATTTTACTACTTTTTAGGGGCAGGCTTTATTTTCGCGCTGATAGATGGTGCCATAGGCATGTCGTACGGCGTAACCAGTACTACCTTTTCGCTTTCAATGGGCATCCCTCCTGCTTCGGCAAGTATGGGCGTGCATTTGTCAGAGATAATGAGCAACGGCATAGCCGGCTGGATGCACTACCGCATGGGTAACGTAAACTGGAAACTGTTTAAGCTATTGCTTATACCGGGCATAATAGGCGCGGTTACAGGTGCTTACCTGCTATCGTCATTAGAGCATTACGAAAAATATACCAAGCCTGTGGTATCGGTATATACGCTGATATTAGGTATCGTTATCTTGTCAAAAGCCATTAACCTTAATCGTAAAAGAACAACTGCCAAAATAAAAAACATACGCCTGTTAGGTTTGGGCGGTGGTTTTATTGATGCCGTTGGCGGCGGTGGCTGGGGCTCTATCGTATTATCTACCCTTATAGCAGGTGGCCGTCATCCCCGTTTTTCCTTAGGTACGGTAAAGCTATCACGCTTTTTTATAGCACTCATGAGTTCTCTAACCTTTATTACCATGCTTAATGGCAAACATTGGGAAGCAGTGGCCGGCCTTGTAATTGGCAGTGCATTGGCATCGCCCGTGGCAGCGCGTATATCAAACAAAATATCGGCCCGGGCCATTATGCTTTCGGTAGCGGTAATTGTTATTTTGATAAGTTTAAGAAGTATAATTAACTTTATTTTAAAGGTGATATAATGGCCGATACTACCTATATATCGCAATTAATACAGGATAAAGATCCTGTTGCTGCCTTACAGGCATTGGCAGAGCTGTTTCCGGGCGAGATCGTATTTTCGACCAGCTTTGGTTGGGAAGACCAGGTGATATCGCATATGATATTTGCCAATAACATCCCTATAAAAGTATTTACGCTTGAAACCGGCAGGCTGTTCCCCGAAACCTATTACGTGTGGAACCGCACTATGGAAATATATGGGCAACCCATACATGCCTACTACCCGGTGCATCACCTGTTAGAAGAAATGGTGAACACCAAGGGGCCGAACAGCTTTTACGAATCGGTGGATAACCGCAAACAATGTTGCGGCATACGCAAAATAGAGCCGCTTAAACGCGCCTTGGCGGGTAACCAGTGTTGGATAACCGGCATACGTGCCGAGCAATCGGCCAATCGCGAGGATATGAGCAATGTAGAATGGGATGAGAGTAACCAACTGATAAAGTTCCACCCTATTTTTAGCTGGACGCTTGACGATGTAAAAGCATATATTAAACAACACAATATACCCTATAATACACTGCACGACAGGGGTTTCCCCAGCATTGGCTGCCAGCCCTGCACAAGGGCGGTACAACCCGGCGAAGATTTTAGGGCTGGCCGCTGGTGGTGGGAAGATCAGACTAAAAAAGAGTGTGGTTTGCATGCAGCCTCACCCCAACCCCTCTCCGAAGGAGAAGGGCTAAATAAAATATATTAAGAGAATGAGCAAGTACCGGTTAGATTACCTGGATGAATTAGAGGCAGAGGCCATATATATACTGCGCGAGGTAGCGGGTCAGTTTGAAAAACCTGCGCTGTTGTTTTCGGGTGGTAAGGATTCTATTACGCTGGTACATTTGGCGCTAAAGGCTTTCAGGCCGGGTAAGTTCCCCTTCCCCCTAGTACATATTGATACCGGGCACAATTTTGAAGAAACCATTACCTACCGCGATGAGATGATAGCCCGCATTGGCGAAAAGCTGATAGTGGGCCATGTACAGGATAGTATTGACGAAGGCAAGGTGATAGAGCAAAAAGGCAAAAACGCCAGCCGTAACGCCCTGCAAACCGTTACCCTGTTAGATACCATTGCCAAACACCAGTTTGATGCCTGCATAGGCGGCGCACGTCGCGACGAGGAAAAAGCAAGGGCAAAAGAGCGTATATTTTCGGTAAGGGATGAGTTTGGCCAATGGGACCCCAAACGCCAGCGGCCCGAGCTTTGGGATATTTATAACGGTAAGATACATAAAGGCGAAAACGTGCGCGTGTTCCCGATAAGTAACTGGACCGAGCTGGATGTATGGAACTACATAAGGCGCGAAAACATCCCACTGCCTACCATATACTTTGCACACCAGCGCGATTGTATTACCCGCAACGGCCAACTGATGGCCGCATCGCCTTTCCTGAACATGGATAGCGAGGATAAGGTAGAACGTAAAAATGTGCGCTTCCGTACCGTAGGCGACATGACCTGTACCGCGGCGGTAGAATCGTACGCGTTTGAGATAGATGATATTATAGATGAGATAGCCTCATCAAAAATAAGCGAACGCGGCGCCCGCATGGACGACAAAGTAAGCGAAGCCGCCATGGAAGACAGGAAAAAAGGGGGATACTTTTAGGCCTCTCCTAAATCCTCTCCAAAGGAGAGGACTTTAAAAAGCTTTAAGCCCCCTCTCCAAAGGAGAGGGTTGGGGTAAGGCAACTAAATCTAAAATCGTACATCTAAAATCCAAAATTGTAATGGATATACTAAAATTTATTACCGCAGGCAGTGTAGACGACGGTAAAAGCACATTAATAGGCAGGTTACTATACGATAGCGAAGCCATACTGGCCGACCAGTTAGAGGCCCTGCATGCATCAAACCGTAAAAACGACGATGGCTCTATTGACCTTGCCATATTAACCGACGGCCTTAAAGCCGAGCGCGAGCAGGGCATTACCATTGATGTGGCCTATAAATATTTTGAGACCGACAAGCGCAAGTTTATTATAGCCGATGCGCCGGGCCATATACAGTATACCCGTAACATGGTTACAGGTGCCTCAAATGCCGGCTTAGCCATAATTTTGATAGATGCCCGTAAAGGCGTGGTCGAACAAACTACCCGCCACTCCTTTTTGGTGTCGCTGCTGCAAATACCGCAGGTGGTAGTAGCCATAAACAAAATGGATATGGTTGATTACAGCGAAACCGTTTTTAATAAAATTGTAGCCGATTATAAGGTGCTTGCCGGTAAGGTGGGCCTAACCGATAACATTACCTATATACCCGTTAGCGCGCTTAAAGGCGATAATATTGTTTATCCATCGGTAAACATTAGCTGGTACAAAGGCGATAGCCTGCTGCACCACTTAGAAAACGTAGCCGTTGAGGTAGATGATTCATCGGCACATGCCAGGTTGCCGGTACAATGGGTTGTAAGGCCCCAAACAGAGGCCCTGCACGATTATCGCGGCTATGCCGGGCGTGTATCAAGCGGTGCCTTCAGGGTTAACGATAAGGTAACTGTGCTACCCTCAGGCTTTAGTACTACCATATCAAAAATAGAACTGTTTGATAAAGAATTGGAAGAGGCATTGGCGGGTACATCAGTAACTGTGCATTTGCAGGATAATATAGACATTAGCCGCGGCGATATTATAGTGAACAGTGCCGGCCAGCCGCAATTGTCGAGCGCGATTGAAGCCGACCTGTGCTGGATGGATACCCGCCCGCTGGATACCTCGCTTACTTACTTGATACAGCACAATACCAAAACCGTGCGCTGCAAAATACGCGAGATAGTGTACAAGGTAAACATTAACACGCTTGAAAAAGATTACGACGGAGATTTCAAGTTGAACGATATTGGCCGAGTGATCATAAAAACAGCCGAGCCTTTAGCATTTGATGCTTACCAGGTAAACAAGGCGAACGGCGGCGCTATTATTATAGATAGCCGTACCAATGTAACCGTTGGGGCCTTGTTGCTGCGCGAAGCGATAGATTAATTAACCGTTGACGGGTAAGGAAAAGTAGAAAGAGGAACCGGCTCCAAATTCGCTTTGTACCCAAATTTGGCCCTGGTGAAGGTGTATGATCTCGGCGCTTAAATAAAGCCCTATACCAAAGCCAGCCACTTTTTGTGTTTCGTCATTCTCTACCCTAAAATACTGGTCAAACAACTTGCCTATATTTTGTGGTTCGATGCCTATCCCCTGGTCTTTAATGCAAACCTCAACGGTATCATTAACCTTTTTATAGTTAACATCAATAGCCGTACCTGCCGGCGAATATTTGCTGGCGTTGTTTAACAGGTTAATGATCACCTGCTCAATTTTTTCTTTATCGGCATTTACAATTACAGGCTCGCCGGGCAAAAAATCCATGGTATGGCTCATGGTAATTATCCTTGTCTCATCTATAGCATCCTTTAACAGTTGGGCAATATTAAATTCCTGCAGGTTAAGGCGTATCTTACCTGTTTCGGCTTGTGATATATTCAGGAAACTGTTTATCATGGTGGTCATTTTTACTATTTGCTTTTCCACTTTTGATAAAGTGCCCATAGTAAAGTTATCCTTCTGTTTTTTGGCCCAGTTGTTCAGCATCTGAACGTAGGCTTTTAAGGTGGTAAGGGGTGTTTTAAGTTCGTGGCTTACTACGCCAATAAATTTGAATTTATTTTTTTCCGCTTTTCGCTGCTGCGTAATATCTATCAGCACCCCCGAAAAATGTATTATTTTGCCGGTAGAGTCATGCGCGAGTGCGCCCAAAGCTTTTATCCATCGCTGTTTTGAGCTTTCGTGGCAATTAATGGCGTATTCTATGTCGTAATTTTGCTTATTTGCAAGAGTGGCATCCGTAGCTTGCTGTACGCGCTTTTTGTATTTGTCGGTTACGCAAGCCATACAATCACTGTATGTTATCTCATCTTCTTTATTGAAACCGTACAGCTCTTTCATGCGCTGCGATGGTATAAAAACGTTGGTTTCTACATCTAAAAACCAGGTGCCGACATTAGCGGCCTCAATAGCTAAATTTGAAGTATTGATAATGGCATAACGCTTAAGTTCATTTACCTTTTGCGAATGATTGTTAGTGTTAGTATCCTTCTCGGCTGTATTATCCATCTGCACTTGTCTAATTAGGGAAATCGTATAAATATAAATAAATACGCCTAACTATTGCAAGTACTTGTTATAGTACAGTATTATCACTGTTTTCATCAACTTCGCGTTCAACTATTACGCTGCATTCGCCAACAAAAACCGCTATAGCCCCTACCGCCGCCAGCATAGGCGCCACTACAACTGCTACAACCCCGTAAGTTAAGGGGAAGGTGAGCATCTCTTTGCCATGGCTGTCTGCTATGGTGATACGGGTAACATTACCCTCGGCAATTATTTCCTTTACCTTGTTCATCAGGTTTTTGCCGTTGATGTTAAAAGTTTCTTTATGTGTCATACTATTTAGAATAAGCTGAGTATCTAAAAGTTACACTTAAAAGTACGAATTACTTTTTTGTAATATTTGATATATAAAAATACTTATCTTTATTTTAGTTGTACATACGCTAATATGTATAACAGATGCTAATTCTTTATAAACTTAGCGGGGTTTTGTTAACAGGTATTCATCAGGTAATAAATGATCAACAATAACGCTCTCGGCAAGATATTTGAATTTACACCATCTCCCGGTTTAATTTTAAAACCGGATGCACCTAAATTTACCATCGCCGAAGTAAATAATGCTTACCTGGCCCTCACCAATTTCACAAAAGATCAATTAATAGGCAAAGGATATTTTGAAGTATTCCCCGACAATGTTGGTATTGGCATGCCGGGTTTGCAAAAAGTGGTAGATGAAAAGAAACCCTTTAAAAATGCTACCCAGCAATACGAATTAAAAATTCCCGGCACTGATACCTACGAGTATAAATCGTTTGATGTTATCAATACCCCTGTATTTGATGATAACGGCGCAATAGAATACATTATACGAACTGTTATTGATGTAACCACTTATTTAGCTACCAAACGTAACGAGGAAGAATCGCGCAACCAGTTTCAATCGCTTATACAAACGGTTGAGGGTATTGTATGGGAGGCCGATGTAGCAACCCTGGAGTTTAATTTTGTAAGTGATAATGTAAAAAGTGTTTTAGGTTACACACCCGAAGAATGGATGAGCGTGCCCAACTTTTGGGAAAATCATATTTATCCCGAAGACCGCGAGCAGGCTATAAATTACTGCCATGTGCAAACCCAGGAGTGCCGAAACCACACCTTTGATTACCGCATGATAAAAGCAAACGGCGACTTGGTTTGGATAAAGGATATTGTTACCGTTATTGTTGAAAAAGGTAAACCTAAGCTGCTAAGGGGCCTTATGGTGGATATAACATCTACCAAAAGGTTAACCGACCTTGACCGTTTGGAGAAACAGGTGCTGGAATTAAATGCCCAAAAGCAAATCCCGCTGGCGAAAATATTAACGGTTTATTTGGAAGGTATCGAGCGTTTGTTCCCGCAGATGAACTGCTCGCTGTTGCGGGTAAAAGACGATAAGCTGTATGGTTGGGCATCGCCAAGTTTACCGCAAACCTATACAAACATATTAGAGGGTTTAGCTATTGGTAACATGGTAGGATCCTGCGGAACCGCTGCCTGGCTAAAAGAACGTGTAATTGTAAGCGATATAGCTACCGACCCAATTTGGGGTAATTATAAAGATCTTGCCCTACCCTACGGATTAAAGGCTTGTTGGTCCTGCCCTATCATCAATTCCAGCGGTATAGTAGTAGCTGTTTTTGGTATTTATTATAAAGAAGTAAAAACACCACGCGAAGAAGAGTTGCAGGTAATAGAGCGCTCGGCAGCCATTTTAAAGGTGATATTGGAGAACCGCCAAAACTATGAGTTAGCACAAGAAACCACCATGCTTATGGAGCAGGGCCAGGAACTGGCCAACTTTGGCAACTGGCGCTGGGATATTGTAAACAATGTAGTTAAATGGTCAGATACGTTATATACTATTTATGGGCTAAACCGTGCCTCGTTTAAGGCAACTTTTGAAGGCTACCAGGAACTGCTGCACCCCGATGACCGGCAGATGGTTTATACCCACATACAAAACGTGCTGCAAACCAAGCAGGACGTAGTATTTGAAGAGCGCATTATAAGGCCTAATGGCGAAGTGCGCTACTTAAGATCGTGGGGGCGGTTAAAAACTGATGATGAGGGAAACCCTATTAAAATGATTGGTGCCTGCCTTGATATTACCGAAAGTAAATTGGCCGAAACTAAACTAAAACAACTACATAACGAATTAGAGGATCATTTAAATGTTTTAGAGCTATCTGAAAAAAACTATAGCGATCTGTTTCATCTAAGCCCCTTACCTATGTGGGTTTTTGATAAAGAAACTTTGAAGTTTTTGAATGTGAACAGCGCCGCTATAAACCATTATGGCTACTCCCTTAAAGAGTTTTTGTCTATGACCATAAGGGATATAAGGCCGGATGAAGAAAATGATAAGCTGGATGATGCAATTATTTCAAGTCAGCACCCGGGGTCATATAATTCCGGGGTATTTAAACACAAAAAAAAGAATGGACAAATTATATTGGTAAACATACAAAGTACCTTTATACAGTTTAATGGCAAAAGTACAAGGCTGGTATTGGCAAACGACATCACTGAGCAATTAAACCACACTGCCGCTATCGAACTTCAAAACAAACGCTTGCAGGATATTGCCTGGATACAATCGCATGTAGTAAGGGCACCGCTGGCACGTATTATGGGACTTATTGAGTTATTTGAATGCTACAAAAGCACCGATATTGATAAACCGGACCTTTTGAATAACATTATGCGATCGGCTAAAGAACTGGATACCATAATAAAAGAAATATCCAGTAAAACCGAGGAGGTGTGGCAAAACCACTCCCTCCCCAATTAACCGGATATTTGCTTAGTTACTTACATCATCATTATTAATACCCCTTGCTCCTTTTTTAACCTCGCTTTTTAGCTGGCCAAAATTATAGTTAAGGCTTACCCCAAACGAGCGGAAATACTCGTATGTGGTGTTCACCTGTACAAAATCGGGCCCTTTGGTATTAGTGGTATTATCACGAAACCTGGTAAAAGGGTTGTTGACAAAAGCCGACATTGACAGTTTGTTTTTTATAAGATCCTTATTCACACTCACCGATGTGCGGAAAGCACTGTTACCTGTTCCCTGCAACTCAGTAACCCTTCGGCTGAGGTAGCTGGCATTGGCATTTACCATCCAGCCCTTATCAAAACGGTAACCTGTAGCTGCCGAAACCGACCCGCCCAGCAAATAGTTATGTATCACTTGTGTGCCTACTAATCCTTCTATCTCAAAATATTCCATATTCCCATTTACACTTACGTTCCAACTGTTAGTAATGGGGTAACGCATATTATAATCTAAACCCAGCCGGCTGGCCTTGCCTGTGTTTTTATAAGTTGTGTAGGTAATGTTAGTAGTGGTATCTACTGTAAATATTCGCAGATCAATGTTATTTAGGAACGAATAACTTAAAGCGGTTGTAACCGATAACTTGCCCGACCCATTGTACCCCAACTGCAGGTTATTGCTTATAACAGGGCGCAAGTTAGGGTTGCCTGTCGATTCAAAGTTAGGGTTCGAGCGATCGACGAAGGGGTTTAAGCGCCTGATGCTTGGGCGTTTAATACGCTGGTTAAAGCCAAAACTAATACTGCTCCTGTCTTTAAATTCTTTGTTGATGGCTATGGTAGGTATTACATTAAAATAATTTTGATCTACAATAGATGCTGTGGAAAGGAAGTTAGCTTTTACCACCGTTTCCTCCATGCGCACCCCTCCGCTAAAGCTCCAGGTAGCCAGGTTTAACCTGTAGGAGTTGTAGGCCCCAAATACATCCTGTTTATAATTAAAAGCGTCAGAAAATGGTGTATAAATGTCATAAGCACCGGTTATCGAATCTTGCTGCAAATAATTAAACTTACTTTGGTTGTTACGCAGTATGGCTTTTACGCCGCCCTCAATGTATAGCTTTTTAACCTGTTGTACATAATCTGCCTGCAAAGTTTGTTCGCGGTTGCCGGTATGGTTATCCTGCTTGTAATTAGGCACACTGTAATTAATGGTATTAAACAAGTTAATATCATTCAATTGGTCGTTATTATAATTGTTGTAGCTGTACGATAAGGTAAGCAACTTACTTTTATCAGCTTTAAATCCCAGTTGGTAGTTTAGGCCGGCGTCAAAGCCATTACCATCGCTTATGTTTAAGCTTTGCAAGCTGTATTGCTGTAAAATAGTTGCGGGTGCGGTTACTAAAGTGCTTTGGTCGCTGTGCCTATTATCGTGGTTTCCGCTGATGTTAAACTGGCCCGATAGCAATTTAAGCGAATCTATCTCGTAACTCAGTTCGGTGCCAAAGTAGCCGTTACGGCCCGTAGCCTTGTCGTTACCGCTTTGTACCAAATTGCTGGTGCTTTGCCCAAATGTAGCGCGGGTATTTAAATAACCTGTGCCGGGTTGCTTGTTGTAACTTGCACCCCCATAACCGGTAGCACCAAACTTACCTTGTTTTAACGAAAACGATGTGCCCAGGGCTGGCCCGCCAACCGGCAGGTTCTCATTAGCGTTTAGTGTGCCTTTAAAACCGTTATCCACTTTTTTGTTGGTAATGATATTGATAACACCGGCCATGCCTTCGGCATCGTACCTTGCGGGTGGGTTGGTTATTACCTCGATACTTTTGATGGTTGATGCCGGCATGCTTTGCAATACCGCCTTTAAGTTATTATCGGCCATTGAGCTGGGTTTGCCATTAATAAGCACTTTAAAGCTATTGTTACCTTTTAAAAGCACATTATTGTCCGCATCAAGTGATAGGAAAGGCACTTTGCGTATCATGTTCAATACATTGCTCGATTTGCTTTCCGGGTCGGCCTGCAAGTCATACGTTATACGGTCTGCTTGTTGTTTTACAATGGGCCTGTCGCCGGTAATAGTTACTTCTTTTAAACCCTTTATGTTTTCGGCAAGGTATATAGCCTCTAACTGAAGAGATTTGTTAGTCAATTCAAACGCCATGTATTTGGGCTGATACCCTACAGCAACTATAGCTAATTTGTATTTGCCGGCATTTAAGCCATCAAGGCTAAACTGCCCGTTTGGCTTGCTTAGGGTTGCCTTAATGGCTATGTCATCGCTGCTTTTAACATTGATGGTGATATAGCCTAATGGTTGTTTGGTTACCGAATCGGCTACTGTACCTGTAAGCTGATAAGTAGTTTGGGCTACTGCTGTATTGGTATTGGCTGCTACGGATATAAACACAAATAGCAGGCAATATAATTTTATGATCGTTTTCATGATGTGTGGTGTTAATTGTTAAGGTGCAGGTGATTTTTTAGGCAAAGCGATCCCCTTAAGTAGCATATGCTCTTTTAAAAATGTGTACTTAAAGGGATGGCTAAGTAGAGGTGTTTATGCCTTTTTGCGTACTAAAAGGTAATAAGCTAAAAAGCCGATGGCTAAAAAGATCGATTCGATACCGTATGGTAATGGCGAATCTTCGGAGTAGTAAGGCAGCAGCTCTATCACTACCAGGCCTATACCGCCAAATAATAATATTAGGCCCCATTTTAACGCCTCGGAGTTAACGCCCGAGATGGAGTCTAAGAATTTTAAGGCGTTCTCATCAATATTACCCGATTCGATAATGCGTTTTTTAAGCTTGAAGTTAAATGCGTGGATAATAACAATAGCTACTGCTATTACAAATACTATCATTACTATAAATGGAATAATGTGTTTCATGATCGTTGTTTTTTAAATGATTTACTCCATTAGTCAAGCATTGCGTATGGCGGGTTGCAAATAATTAAGATTTTTATTGCAACCTTTATGCAGTAACCCGTGACTACTTAGGCATGTTTAATGAAAGGGAGGTTGTTTCCAATATATTAAAAGGCAATATAAGGTCTTTTGAGCAATTGGTAAAACAATATCAAAAGCTTGTTTTTTACGTAGTTAACCGTATGGTTAGCCACACCGAAGATAAGCAGGATATATGCCAGGAGGTTTTTATTAAAGTGCACAAAAGCCTGCATGGCTTTCAGTTTCAGTCTAAACTATCAACCTGGATAGCCCGTATAGCCTACCTTACAGCCGTTAACCATTTAAAAAAGAATAAAAACGATAAGTATAGCGACAATAACGACAACCTGGATAATTATCATTTTACAAATGATACCCCGGAGCTGTTGTTAACCAAAAAAGATACATCGGCTTATATAAACGCTTTAATTACGCAACTGCCGGTACAGTACCGTACAGTAATTACGTTGTATCATTTAAACGAGTTTAGCTTATTGGAGATTGAAAAAATAACGGGTATGCCCGAGGGGACCATAAAAAGTTACCTATCAAGGGCACGCAAATTATTAAAGGATAAAATACAAAGGGATATTAATAACGACCAAATATGAAAGAGCTAACCGACGAGGATTTACAGCGAATGATGGAAGGTAGCGATAAGCCAAATGGCAATAATGTGCCTGCTGCTCAAAAAAACGATTTTAAAGCTTACCAGCTTTTATTTAGCGAATTGAACAGGGAGCCGGAGTTTACCCTGCCTGCCAACTTTGCAGCAAAAGTTGCCCGGCAGGTACAAGCCAAGGCCCAACGTGATAATTTGATACAGTTTTTTATGATCATTGCTGCTGTTTTTACGGCAGGATGCACTGCAATTTATTACTTGCTTATTAAAACCAACAAGCAAGTAAGCTGGAGTTTAAAGTTTGAAATGGCACCATATAAATGGGCAATAGTGTTTATAATAGTAAGCCTGCTGCTTATACAGTATATTGATCAGAAATTGGTAAAAGAGCCTAAAGGGCTGGCGTAGTATAATACTTTTTCCTGAACCAAAACGCCAGGTTAACCAAAGCAATAAGTGCTGGCACCTCAACCAATGGCCCTATAACACCGGCAAAAGCCTCTCCCGAGTTAATGCCAAATACACCAATGGCCACCGCTATGGCCAGTTCAAAATTATTGCCCGTTGCTGTAAAGGCAATAGATGTGCTCCTCGAATAATCGGCACCAAAGTATTTGCCTGTAAAAAAGCTCAATACAAACATAATGGCGAAATAAATAACCAGCGGTATGGCTATGCGGATCACATCAAAAGGTATCTGTACTATAAGGTTGCCCTTTAAGCTAAACATTACTATTATGGTAAATAACAAGGCTATTAAGGTTACAGGCGATATAAACGGCACGTATTTGTTTTGAAACCAATCCTCGCCTTTTAGCTTGATCAAAGTATAACGGCTGATGATACCCGCCGCAAATGGAATCCCCAGATATATGCCCACACTTTTAGCTATCTGGTTGATGCTAATGTTAACAGCAAGGCCTTTTAAACCAAATAATGGCGGCAATACGGTTATAAAAATATACGCATAAACGCTATAAAGCAACACCTGGAAAATGCTGTTTAACGCTATCAGGCCTGCGGCGTATTCGCGGTTGCCTTCGGCCAATTCGTTCCAAACTACTACCATCGCTATGCAGCGGGCAAGGCCAATCAATATTAACCCAACCATATAGGCGGGGTGGTTGCGCAGTAGCGTTATCGCTAAAACAAACATCAGTATAGGGCCAATCACCCAATTAAGCAGCAGCGAGGCACTTAGCACTTTAGTATCTTTAAACACCTCTCCCATTTTCTCGTATTTTACCTTGGCCAATGGCGGGTACATCATCAATATAAGCCCTATAGCCAAAGGTATATTGGTGGTACCGCTTGAAAAAGAATTGATAAAAACCGATGAAGAGGGAATAAAGTATCCGGTACCCACTCCTATAGCCATTGCCAGGAATATCCAAAGGGTTAAATAGCGGTCTAAAAAGCCAAGTTTTTTACGTTCGGCCACAGGAGCACAGGTATTTGCCGACATATTAGTTGATGTTTTCTTTTACAAAATCTTGAGCGTAAACTTTTATCATATTCCTTACCCTTCTAAACTCATCCATTACCTCATCATCGGTACCCTTCGCTTTTGCAGGGTCGGGGAAGTTATAGTGAAAGCGTTTTACGTTGCCAGGGAAATACGGACAAGCCTCGTTGGCATTATCGCACACGGTTATCACATAATCAAACGGGATAGCCAAATACTCATCCACATGGTTTGAGGTATGTGCCGATATATCCAAGTGGTCTTCGGCCATTACTTGTATGGCTTTAGGGTTAACGCCATGGGTTTCTATACCGGCGCTGTAGATATTGGCCCGATTACCTGCAAAATGGCGTAAATAACTTTCGGCAAGCTGGCTGCGGCAACTATTGCCGGTGCATAACACTAATACATTTTTCATTAATTGATATATTTTACCATCGCAATGGCAGATTGTGGACAAACATGACTAAACTCGGATGATGCCTTTACCGCTTCGGCGATATCCATTCGGGCAACATGCTCGTAACCTTTGCGTTCAAAATAGCTTTGTGCGGTTTCGGTAAGCAGGTATATGGCCTTTAAGCCCTTTTGGGCGGCGTCAGTTTCCAGCTGTTGAAGTAAGCCCGAAGCTATGCCCTTATCACGGTGTTTCTCATCAACAGCAAGCGAGCGTAGTAAACCATAACTCCCATAAATTTCAAGGCCTATTACGCCTTTTAATCCATCGTGGTCAACGGCAACTGTAAAGTTATCAAGCAAGGCGGGTAAGTCGGCAGCGGGCAGCTTTTGGGTCTCTAACAGCGCAATTACTTCGGCTTTGTGTTGGTCTGCTTTTTCGAATTGCATACTTATATTTTAATTAACAACACGCCGAACCTGGTTTACAGCACTCGGTTGTGGTTGCAAGGTTTACTAACTGTAATTTTGGTTTGGCAGGTGTGCAGCATTCTTCCCCGGTATCGGTTGTGCCGCAGCTACCGCCCCGGTTAATGGCTTTACATTGGGTAATATCGGGGCGCAGGTCAATAATCAAATTCTCGCATTCATTTATGATAGCTGAAGGGACCATTTGCCTGGTATCAAACTGCGAATTGCCAAATTCTATCTTAACAATGGCTGCCTTATCTAAAGGCAATGCTTTTTCAACCAGGTTAATGATACTTAAAGCCTTTTCTACTTTCATAGGCTTGTCTTGCTTTGCATCAACGGGCTCCCAAAGTTGCACTATAACTTCTGTCCAATTGTTCATTACTCCGCCGCAGTCAACAGACGTGATGGGCGCTTGTTTAATTTCGGTGATATGGTAAGATGCGTCTACCCATTTATCTGCCGCATACTGAAACTGCAAGTATTGTGTGGTATTATTTAATAATGCGGTTTTAAAGCTTTCCCAGTTTAATGTTTCCATATTGTAATCGTAATATTGCGATATATGTGATTAAAAAAATTTTAACAGCAGTTATTATTTGTATCCGCGGTGGCAAAAAAACTGCCTAATGTTTTGCCCAATTTGTCCCAAACCACAGGGTTAATGCAGTAGCAAACGCTCACTCCTTCTATTGTGCCTTGAATAATACCCGCCGATTTAAGCTCGCGTAGGTGCTGCGATATGGTTGCCTGTGCCAGGCCTACCTCTGTTACCAAATCGCCGCAAATACAAGCTTTGGCTTTTATTATTTGCTGCAATATGGCAATACGTGCAGGGTGTGCTATGGCCTTTAAAGCGGTAGCCAACTGGTTTTGCTCGTCGGTGAATATTTCTGTTTTGGTGAGTCCCATATTTATATATTGCAATATTACGATTAATATAAATAATGCAAGAATATTTTGATTTTTTTATCCGGTTTTGCTAACTACCGATAATAAGCTTCACTTGTTTAGGTCCGCTTACTGTGGTTTTGATAGTGCCGTTGGCTTGTTTAATATGCTTTATTTTAACTATACCATATGGCGTTGGGTATGTACCCTCGGCAAAAGTAAGATCGCCAAGATGGGGCTTTATTTTAATTACACGGCACCCTGCGCTAACTACTTTTATCCCTAAAACGTGCTCGGTTAGCCAGGGTGTTGGCCCCGATGCCCAGCCATGGCTAAGGCTATGCCGGTAGCCTTTGTAGCAATAAGCACCATAATCGCCATGAATGTCTTTTTTACCCGCCGGTACCAATTCGTCAATACGCGATGCATTGGGCAGCCAGTTTAAATCAAAATCTTCCCAAAATGTTGTTGCACCCAAATAAAGCATTGGCCCCCAGTATTGCCTTATGGCATCTATCCCACCCTGGTAATTGTTTGCTTTTGCTTTTGCCTGTAACATGTAATAGCCAAAAAAGGTGGAGAAACGGTGAACGCCGTCAACAGACAACAGTTTATCAGCATCCTTAGCAGGCATCAAGCCGGATAGGGCCAACAGAGCCGCCGCTTGTTTGGAATTATTAGCATCGGGCACATTACGCTTTAGTTTTTTAATAGCGGCATTGCATTTAGCCACCATGGCTTCATCCTGCAAGGTGTGGCTTAATTCGGCGCCTGCCTGTAGGGTCATTATCAGCATGGCCTGTAAACCTGCGTGTATAGCTTTAGGGTCCTCGCTTGATGGCCAGTCTAAAAAGCGCGTGCCATCGTTTAGTTGTTCGCTGTTGTTGTTATCTATTTTTTGTAAATAGTGATTAAGTAAGCCATTTAAATAAGTTTTTTGCTGTTTAAGATAGGCCAGATTCCCGTTGTGCATGTACCAGTCGCGCTGTATCAGTATCCACCACATCGAATAGGAAACCATACCGTTCATATACTCGGGCAGTGGGGTAATGTTTTTTGCCAGGTCGAGGCTTTTGGTTACCACATCGTTATTGCCAAACACCGCCGCTATCGTTGATGTTTCTGGGTGCATATCGCCTACCCAAACTAATCTGTCGCGTTTAATGCCGTCCCAAAGGTAATCCTGCATATTTAGGTGAACGGTGTAAGCACCGGTCATCCAAATTTTATTTAATAGGGTATCGCTGCAATTAAAGCTGCCCAGGTAAGGTATATCGCGGTAAATAAAAATGGCATTGGCTTCCTTTAGCTTTAGTTCGGCATTATCATCCACCAAATCTATCCTTACAAAACGGAAGCCGGTATTGCCCACTTCCAGTTTACCCAACCAGGGCACAGCCACAATGTAATCGCGCATGGCATGGTCGTTAGTAGCATTTTTTGTGTTATCGGCAATATCAGACATCGCTTCGGCGGCCGATTCGCCAAATCTTAGCCGTATGCGGATAGGTTTGCCGCCTTTAGATTGATCGGTGATCAGTTGCAGGCCGCCATGAAGCTCTTTACCGTAATCAAGTAAAATGCCTGCTTTGTTTTTTAATATACACAGGTCTTTACCGCTTAGGTCGGCCTGGCCTTTTCCAACTTTAAGCAGTGTTTCAGCATTGCGTATGCTGTTACTATCCGATCGCCATAAAATGCGTACCGGTGGCAGGTATTTACGCACCAGTTCCTCTGCGCGCGACTGATTTGCCCTTGTTTTGCTAAATACAGGCGGCAATTGTGCGTTGGCAGATAATACATAAGCAAATAGGAAACAGGTTATAGCCGAAAATTTCTTCATTAACACCTTTGTAAGTTACAATTGTAAGCAGAATATGCTGTAGATGCAACCTGATGTTTAAGCGCTTTGTTTGGCATTTAATGGCAATTCTATGATATAGGTTACCCCCCTGCCCGGCATAGTATCGACGTTTAAACTGCCACCTATATACGCAATACGCGACTGAATGTTTTTTAACCCCAGGCCTTTGCCAGAGTTAAGAATTGTGTCTTTATCAAAACCTACACCATCATCTATTATCATCAGGTTTAGTTCGTCGCCATGGTTTACCAGTTCAATATGTATGCTGCTGGCTTTAGCATGCTTAAATATGTTTGATACGATCTCCTGAATGCTGCGATAAAGCATTAATGTAGCCGTTTTATCAATATCAAGTTTATCGGCGCTAACCCATTCGGTATGTATCTGTAATTTATTGGTGTAGTTAACCCGGTCAATAAATTCTTCAATTACTTCCTTTAAGCTTTTATTAAGGATGTAAGGCGGCATCATGCTGTGGCTCAGATCGCGCACTTCTTTTATCGATTCATCAAGCATTTTTAGTACGTCATCACCGGTATTGTCGGGTGCGCCCTCATTGGCAAACTCCACCTGCCTGCGCACGGTGCAAAGTAATTGGCCTATACCATCGTGCAACTCACGGGCAAGGCGCTGGCGCTCGTTCTCCTCGGCATCCATTATACTTTGTGCACGTAGCCGCTGTTCTTCAAGCATGGCATCCTTAAAACGCGCTTGCTGGTTAAGCCTGTACCTATTGTATAATAAGTAAAATAGTACGATAACCAATAGTATGGTTATGGCGAGTGCTATTATACCTATGCGGTTACGGCTTAAAATAATTTGCTGCTCTTTGTACTGTGCACTTAATAGTTTGTTTTGCTGCTCTTTTTTATTGGTTTCGTATTTGGTTTGCAGCTCCTCCATATCCTTTATTCGCCGCTTATCCTGCATTTTTTGGTTCAGATCCAGGTATTTGCTTTGCGCTTTAAAGGCCTGGTTGTAGTTTCCCAACATGGCATAGGTTTGTGCTAATTGGCTATAGCAATATATTTCAAGTTCGGTGTAATTTATAGCCTGAGCCTTAACAATAGCTTCGCTAAAGTAAGGGATAGCGGAGGCGGGTTTGTTTTGCTTTAAATATAGTTCGCCTATGTTATTTATAGCAATAGCTTCGCCGGTTTTATCGCCTACGCCGGCACGCAGCTTCATGCTTTCGTTCAACGCTTTTAGGGCTGGTTGGTATTGCTTTTGCTCGGCCAGGGCTGATGAAAGGTAATCTAAACTGTACGACATGCCTACCTTGTCGTTAATGGCTTTATATAGCGTGTAGCTTTTTTTAAAATAAGTTGCTGCACTATCTATTTTACCGCCATCCAAAAACATCAAACCGCGGTTATTTATGGCTGTCGAAAGCCGCTCTTTGTCATTGGTTAACAATGCATATTTTACCGCCTTTTTACTGATAGCATCAGACTCTTCTATTTTTTTAACGCCCAGGTAAAATACGGTCATATCTGCATACAGTTCGGCCAGGCCTGTATTATCGTTTATAGTAAGATATTGATGTTCCGATTCTAAATACCATCGTAACGATTCTTCGTACTTACCAGACAGGTAATTCCCTACTCCGCGCATAAACGCACTTTCGCCGGCAAGCTTGGTTTGCCGAGAGGCTATTGATTGATCATATGCTTTAGTTGCAAATGAAATAACTTTTGCGAAATCCTTACTTTTATACGCCCGGGCTGAATCAATTAATTGGCGCGTGGTTTGTGCCATTGAGGAAGTGTAGCATAGTAATAAAACAGCAACGAAAAGTAAGGGTCTCTTCATATAATATCCTCAGTTAAGGTTGTTTACAATAGTTAACTAAACATAGTTATTTATACTCACAAATACAGTAATGCTTATATTATAAATAACTTTATGCGTTAAACAGAACCATGAATATTTACCAACATAAAATAGACATTAGCCCCAAAAAGCGCGGTTTTCATATAATTACCCGCGATGTGATCAACGCCATACCCGAAATAGCCGACATTAAAACAGGTATTTGCCAGGTCTTTATTCAGCATACATCGGCATCGCTCAGCATTAACGAAAATGCCGACCCAACGGTAAGGCAGGATTTTGAAATGTATTTTAATAAAGCCGTGCCCGAGAAAGATCCCGATTATTTACATGACGACGAAGGGCCCGACGATATGCCGGCGCATTTAAAGGCAGCTATGCTGGGTTGCACAGTAACCATACCAATAAGCAACGGACGCCTGGCCCTGGGTACCTGGCAAGGGATATACTTGTGTGAACACCGCAACCACGGCGGCTACCGTAGTTTAGTTATTACAGCCTGGGGCCAATAGATTTTTGTAGTCGCAAAACTACCTGCAATTTGGCGCAATAACACCTTACACTTAAGCCGGTGCTTTTATGATATTTGTTAAAAAAAGCCAATATGGAAGTATTAGAAATAAAAAGAACCGCCAGGCAGCTGGATGTTAACGAGGCTATGCTGCAAAATTCAAGTATCACTACCTCGTGCTTAAATGGTACAGTATTTAATGACATTGCAGCTATTAATGTTAAAATTACCGACGCAAACCTAAGCGATATTGAAATTGCGAGTGCGCAACTGGGCGGCGCTTACATCCACAATATAGGTATGCCGCCCAAAGGGCACCCCCACTATGACGCTAATGCCAAACAGCGCCCCTTAAAGTTTGAAAATTGCGACCTGAATGGCAGCGAAATACTTATTTGCGATCTGTCAGGCGTAAGCATAAGCCAATGCAATATATCGGGTATGAAAATTAACGGTGTGCTGGTAACAGATCTGTTTACAGCTTACGAGGAAAAGTAGCTTTTTTTACCTGTAGGATAAGCAGCAGTGTTTTGGTTATCAATAACGGTGCTTGTCTCTACAAACCCACATCGTTTTAGGCTAATGTAAAATGCGGTGCCTTCACGGGCTAAACTTTCAAACCAAATTTTACCTTGTTGTAACTCGGTAAATTCTTTACACAGTACTAAACCCAAGCCGGCGCCTTTTTCGTTTTTGGTGCCATAGGTCGATTTTGTTTTTAGCGAAAAAATATCGTCGCGTCTATCGCCCGATATACCAATACCATTATCCCTGATGATCAAAAAGCAGTCGGCTTCGCGTATTTCGGTGGTAAGCGATATCTCGCCGCCCGGCGGGGTGAATTTTATAGCATTGCTTATTAAATTGCGTACAACCAACTGCAGCATATTGGCATCAGCCATTACGCAAACGGTATCTTTTATATTGTTTCGCAACTCAATACCCTTATCACGTGCTAATGATTGCTGTAGCTGGATAATCCCCTTTAAGGTATCGTTAAGATAAGTGTTTTTTAAATGAACAGATACACCATCCATCTGGTTCATCGTCCACGATAGCAAGTTAGAAAGCATATCGCCGGTGTGTTTTGTCTTTTCTAAAAGGTCCTGCTCTATGCTCTTTTTTTCATCTTCATCCAGCTTGTACTCGGCCAGTATTTCAAGATAGCTTTGTATCGAGCTTAATGGCGCCCTTAAATCGTGTGCAACAACAGATAACAACTTGTTTTTTGTTTCGTTAGCCATTTCAAGCTCAAGGGCTTCTTTCTTAAGCTTGGCTTGCTGTTCCTGGTAATTATTGCGCACATATAAAATTACCAGGCAAATAATACCGGTAATAGCGATGTAAGAATAGCCAAAATCAATAAAACGGTCTGTTTGAGTAGGATAAACGCTTTTTATCCATTCGGGGTGGCTGTGATCTATTAACAACAGTGCAACCACAGTTACCATATTTTGCGGTATCCAAAACCAATATTGATTTTTTGGTGCTATAGCGATGATCAGGAAAAAAGAAAGTATAAATACCTGCAGACTTGGCCCGTTTACACCACCATTATAAAAATAGTTGACTATAAAGAAGAAGTTACTTAACACCCCGAATATAAATATGCTGGAATTAAGCTGCCGGTTCATGCGTGAGTTGTAGTAAATAAAACCTACAACTGTAAATATACCCAGCATTAAAAGCGAAAGTAAAGGCGCCTGAATAATGTAGTTTATGGGAATGTTTATGCTTAGCATCACCATAGATATGATGCAAACAGCATGAAAAATACGGGCCTCCAGCGAGAAATGTCCATTTTTCCCTGTCAGCTTTTCCCAAAGTAGAACTAACTTTTTAATAATTATTAAGATGATGATGCGAGATAAAATTACAAAATTTACTTGTAATATAAATATTATTAATTAATTGATTTACAATTAAATGATGCCTTTTAATCGTGCCTTTTTGTGATCAACTCAAGGCAGGTATATGCATTGAGCGATTTTTGTAATTAACCCCCTATTACGTATGTTGAACAAGAATGTTGCATATTTGTCTTAATAAACTATGAATATTAATATACTGGCTTTTGGTATTGCGAAAGATATTTTTGGTGGGTCATCCATATCGGTTGATCTGCCCGCTAATGCAGATACCGCTTCACTTAAAAACATACTTGAAAATAAGTACCCAAGGCTAAGGCAACTGGCATCGTACATGGTGGCTGTAAATAACCAGTACGCGCAAGATGACAGCATTATTAACGACCGTGATGAGGTTGCTATTATACCACCAGTTAGCGGAGGATAGCCAATGA
Source organism: Inquilinus sp. KBS0705 (assembly GCA_005938025.2). NCBI lineage: Bacteria > Pseudomonadati > Pseudomonadota > Alphaproteobacteria > Rhodospirillales > Rhodospirillaceae > Inquilinus > Inquilinus sp. KBS0705. Next base: position 1,182,661 of record VCCI02000001.1, read on the forward strand.
TTAATACCCGGATAGAGATATTAGACATTCCGTTAAATGCCGCCGAATGTATCGATTGGATCATGTCGCCGGAGAGTGGTGGCATTGATGTATTTATTGGGACGGTACGCAATACCACTAAAGGTAAGACTGTATTAAAGCTTGAATTTGAAGCCTATAATCAAATGGCAATCAATGAGATGAACAAAATAGCTCTGCAGGCTTTTGAAAAATGGCCGGTGCAAAAGATATTGATTCATCACCGTACGGGAACACTATTAGTTGGCGAAGTACCCGTGATAATAGCGGTATCTGCCGCCCACCGCGATGCTGCTTTTGATGCCTGCCGCTACATTATTGATACCCTAAAACAAACCGTACCAATCTGGAAAAAAGAGTTGTTTGAGGACGGCGAAGTTTGGGTGGCGGCACATCCTTAGCATTAAGACCTATCAGCTATTAGCCGATTAAGCTCCACCCAGCTTTTTAGGCCATTGGCAAGTGAGAATACTTTAAGACCGGGTAATTTATCTAAGATCAATTTTACCGCCTCCCCGCTCCTTTTACCACTTGCGCAGTATAAAACCCAGGTTTCATCAGCACTTAATTTATCCAGGCTATCTTCTAATTCGTCCATAGGGATATGCAGCCCTCCAATATCGTATGCCTCCCGCTCCTCATTGGTGCGTACATCAATTAATTGGAGGTTATTGTCTGCCAGGCCTTTTTGCAATTCAACTGCTGTAATTGTGGGGATACTTGTTGTGGTTTGTAAACCGGTAATATTGGTATTTGTAGTTGTACCTATCTTTATTACCCGGCTTTGCATACTTAGGGCATCAAATAGTAAAACTTTGCCTGCAAGCAATTCGCCTGTATGGGTAATGTATTTTATTACCTCGTTTGCCTGCATGCAGCCAATAATACCGGCTAAAGTAGGTATAACACCACCTTCGGCGCAATTGGGTATTTGGGTGGCATCAACGTGCGGGTACAGGTCGCGGTAATTTGGCGAGCGTGTGCCATCAGGATTTAAAGTATTCCATATAGCTACCTGGCCTTCAAACTGATATATGGCGCCATATACAACAGGCTTGCCTGATAAAACTGCTGCGTCATTTAATAAGTAGCGGGTTTCAAAATTATCGGTGCCATCTAATACGATATCATAATCAGCCAAAATCTGCATTACGTTACCCGATGTTATCTTTAATACAAATGGTACTATATTTATACCAGGGTTTTGCTGTTGTAAACGCCGGCAGGCTACCTCTGCTTTGTACAAACCTACATCTGTGGGGTTATATAGTATTTGCCTGTGCAGGTTACTAACAGATACGGTATCATAATCGGCTATACCTATGGTGCCTATACCGCTTGATGCTAAATATTGGGCCGCAGGGCAGCCCAAACCACCTGCGCCAACCACTAACACCTTTGCACCTTGTAAAAGCTGCTGAGCGGCCTCGTTGAAGCCCGGGAGTGCTATCTGGCAACTATATCGTAACAGATCAGGGTGCATCGGTTATGGATATTTTATGATGCAATATGCGTTTAATTCTTTCCAGCTCTTCGGGGGTGTTTACGTTTGCCAGTGCATCCTCAGGGGCAGATTGCAAAAGAGTAATATTATTATTAATAAGCACCTTCCTTGGGCATGAATATCCCTGCGCTAAAAATTGAAGTAACGCTGGGTAAGCCTTTGGCTCATAAATAGTTATTAAAGGTTCTGGAAAATCGTTTACCTGACTTTTGTAGGCCGTTGCAATGGTTGAAGTATCGCGGCTATCTACCAGTTTTCCAATTACGGAGCCATCTACCAAAGGCAAATCGCAGGCTATTACCAGCCAGGCAGTATCGGGCTGCTCCCGAAAGGCCGATAGTATGGCACCAAATGGACCTAGACCGGTAAAGGTATCGGCTATGCTTAAATAGTCCGGGTTGATCTCTTTTTGCTGATTCGCATCCCTGCAAGAAATAAACACCTCGCTGCAATGCTTTTTTAGCATATCGGCCATGTGGTAGCGTTGCTCTTTGCCGTACCAATTAACCGTTCCCTTATCAAAACCCATACGGGCGCTTTTACCACCCGCCAATACCAGCCCATTTAGTTTGGGTTTGGCCTGCTCCAGTTTAGCTGTGAAAAATGCGATGATCTGCGCCGTATCGCTGTTTATTTTGTAGATGGGCAATTGCTGCCAGTTAGGTATAAGTTCTTTTATAAAATCAAATGGTTCATCGGCATTATCCATCAGCAATATCATTTGCACATTGCTTAATTGCCCTGCCCGTTTTAATAATGATGCCTGCTTGTTGGTATCTATAATAACTACCTGGGCTTTTGCCTGCTGATGATTACCATTTACCAACACCAAATCTATTTCTGAAAATAGCATGCGTTGTTTAAACGGCTCCAATGCTGCCTTGTAATTAAGTTGCGTATAATTTATCTGGTCGGTATAATCTAACGTTGCGCCGTTAGCCAAACGTCCCGGTAACTGAGTTACATCATCATTGTGCGAGGTATCGGCATAGGCACATTGATATTGCGGCGACAATGCGGTTATGATCTGGTCCGAAAGGAATTTAATTACCGTGCATGGCCCTCCTACAAATGCCCACTCATTACGGCCAAAGTTGCCATTCGCGGGGCGGGCTATTGCCGCATGTTTTTTATGATCGTTTAAAGTCACGCTTCCCTCCTGTTTTTGCTATCAGTTTGGTTTCTTTAATTACAATATCGTGGCTCATGGCCTTGCACATGTCATACACCGTAAGTGCCGCTATTGATGCACCTACAAGGGCTTCCATTTCGATACCTGTTTTGGCGCTAATGCTGGCAGTACATTCAATCACCACTTCATTTTGCGCTGATAACTTTATGGTTATGTGGCAATTATCCATACCCAACGGATGGCAAAGCGGTATCAGGTCGCCTGTTTTTTTGGCGGCCATAATGCCTGCAATAATAGCTGTTTGGAAAACCGCTCCCTTTTTGGTTTGCAGCTCGCCTCCGCTTATATACTGTAAAACCTCATCTGGCAATACAACAATGCTTTGCGCGGTAGCTGTGCGGTGCGTAACCTGCTTTGCCGATACATCTACCATCACTGGGTTATCCTGTTTATCTAAATGCGTTAATTTTTGCGATTCCACTGATTATAATTTGATTGCACCGATATTTTAAAACCTTATTACTTTAAAAACTTCCCCTGCCTTAAACTCATTAATTTCCAAAGGCAGCTCCATAAAAGCATCGGTATCAGCTAAGTTGGCAAAATCTCCTGATCCATTACCTTCTATGGGTGTCGCGTTTAAATAGCCCTCTTTAGTAAAGTTAAGCTTTACCTGCAAAAAGTACTTAAGCTGCGGCATAAAAGTAACATTGCTGCCTAATACAGCGTATGCGGGCGCTTTTTGTGGTAAGCCGAGCGTTGCATTAAGCCATGATAAAAAATAGCGCTGAAGGCACATAAACGTGGCTACAGGGTTGCCCGGAAAGGCAAATACAAGGCTGCCGTTATTATGCCTGCCAAACCAAAAAGGCTTGCCGGGGCGTTGTTGTACTTTATAAAACAGTTTGGCTACTTCCAGGTCTTCTAATGCTTTTGGTATGTAATCAAACTTACCCATTGATACCCCGCCACTCAGCAATAGCACATCGTAGCTTTGCAAGCAGTATTGTATTTGTTGTTTGGTTGCTGCCAGGTCATCGGGTATGTGCAGCATATCAGCCTGTAAGCCTTGTTGTTGCAAAACAGCTTTAATAGTGTAGTTATTTGAGCGGCGTATTTGATATTGAGCGGGCGTATCGGCCACATCAACTAATTCATTGCCCGAAGAAATGATAACTACCCTGGGCAATGTTTTAACCAGTATTTGGGCCTGCCCCACTGATGCTGCTAAACTAATAATGGCAGGTGTTATAACCTGGTTGGCTGCAGCTACAATATCACCTTGTTTTTTATCTTTACCCTGCTGGTGAATGTTTTGCCCCTTTTTTATATCGACTAACATTAATTTAGCATGGCCATTTGCTATTTTAATGTCCTCGTACCTTATCACCGTATCTAACTCAGCCGATAATGCGGCCCCCGTCATTATCTCTATACATTCGTCTGTTTCATTAATTTGCAGCGGCTCGTCGCCGGCGGCTTGTGTAGCTTTTATTTTAAAGGTAGTAATGCCTTTTGTAATGGCTTTGTGGCTTATGGCTATTCCATCCATTGTAGCCCGGTTAAAAGGCGGCAGGTCGCGGTCGGCTTGTATATCTTCGGCCAGTACCAGGCCCAAAGCTTGCTCAAACGGTAGTGTTTCGGTGCCGTAATCTTTAAGCTGGGCAAGTATCATCTGTTCGGCTTGTTCTACCGTTGTCATGTTATATATAGTTTAACCGCCAATAGTTGCCATAGATTCGTGAAAGTTAGGGTTCTCCAGCCTTTTGCGTTCGGCTTCCCAACCGTCCTTTTCGCGATTGTTAAATGCCTCTGTTAAAATGTCCTGCAGTTTGTTATCGCTTGTTCCGGCCCGTATAAGGTCTTTTATATTCAACACGCCATCGTCGTATAAGCAATTTTTTAAAGTGCCCTGCGGGGTAATGCGTATGCGGTTGCAGGTGCCGCAAAATGTACGCGAATACGCTGCAATAATGCCCACGCCACCCTTATGCCCCGGTATTTGATAATTGTATGCGGTAGAATATTGCGGATCAGTAACTTTTTGAATTTCCGGGAAGACCTGCCTAATCTCATCAAATATCTTTACGTAATCCCAATTGATGCCGCTGTAGCTATGTCCATCACCGTTAAATGGCATCTCTTCAATAAAACGCACACTCACAGGCAAGTTTTTGGTTAATTGAACCAGTGGTATAATATCCTGGGTATTTTTTCCATCCATTACCACGGCGTTTATCTTTACTTCTATACCGTGCATCAGTAAAGCTTCCATGGTTTTCATAACGTTGCTAAACTCATCCCGCCGTGTTATGGCAAAAAAACGATTGGCATCCATCGTGTCTAAACTTAAGTTTACCGACCGTACCCCTATTTTTTTAAGATCGGCCACATAAGGCGCTGTTAAAACACCATTAGTGGTAATACTTAACTCGTTTAGTCCCTCTAACTGCGAAATTGAGGTAAGCAGTTGCATGATATCTTTACGCACAAAAGGCTCGCCACCGGTAATACGTATCTTTTCGACACCCATTTTAACCAGTAGCGTACAGGCCTGCATCATTTCTTCGTAACTCATAAGCTCCTTACGCGATAGCCAGTTAAGGCCATCTTCGGGCATGCAATAAAAGCAACGCAGGTTACACCTGTCGGTAACAGCCAGGCGCAGGTAATTTATCTTTCGTCCGTGATTATCTAAAAGCAAGTCTTCCTGAATTATGTAATTGGCCAGCGTTAGCCTAACCAAAGTTTTGTAAAGTTAACGATTACAATGTTTTTTAAATGTACTATTAGTGTCGAATAAATGGCAGGATAAACATATTTTTGAATAAAGCATAGTAAGTGAAGGAACTAAAAGATATTATAAAGGCATTTGATATAGCACAGCAAGCGGGCAAACAAACCGCATTAGCTACAGTAGTGCATGTAGAAGGCTCATCATACCGCCGTGCAGGAGCCCGTATGCTGATAACCGACGACGGGCAGCTTACCGGGGCTATAAGCGGGGGCTGTTTAGAGGGCGATGCCCTGCGCAAGGCCCGTTTAGTAATGGTGCAGCAAAAGCCAATGCTGGTTACTTATGATACCACCGATGATGATGATGCCAAATTGGGTGTTGGGCTGGGCTGTAACGGTATTATTCATATCCTGATTGAGCCTATTAACCCCGGAGTAGAAAATAACCCTGTAAACTTGTTGAAATTGTTTTTAGGCAAACGCGAGCCGGTGGTTTTGATAACTATTTTTAACCTGAATGACAAACAATCGGCACAGCCGGGTACCTGCGCATTAATGAATAAAGATGAACAGGTAACGGGCACCTTCCCGGATGCAACTATACAGGATGCTTTATTAGCCGATGCTAAAGATGTGCTAAAGAATGGCAATTCGGTTACCAAAACTTACGTGTATGCCAATAAATACACTTGCTTTATTGAGTTATTACAGCCGACAGTATCGCTAATAATAGTCGGTGCCGGTAACGATGCTATACCACTTACCCAACTGGCCCATGCGTTGGGCTGGCATATTACCCTTATTGATGGCAGGGCCAATTATATTGTTGCTGAGCGGTTTCCGCTGGCCAACAAGTTGATAGTTGCACGGCCCGATGATGCCTTATCAAAAATTAAAACGGATGAAAGGACAGTTTTTGTACTGATGACGCATAACTACAATTATGATATAGCTATCCTTAAACAACTTTTAACGCTAAACCTATCTTACATAGGCGCTTTGGGCCCTAAAAAGCGCTTAACCCGTATGCTGGATGAATTGCGGGACGAAGGGACAGATATAAGTGCTGACCAACTACAAAATGTTTACGGCCCCGCAGGCTTAGATATTGGTTCAGAAAATTCGGAAGAGATAGCGCTCTCAATTATCGCAGAGATACAAGCTGTATTAAAAAGGCGAAACGGAGCATCGTTAAAATATAAAGCTTTGATCCATACCCGTAAAGACGAACAAATTATAGAACATTTACTGCCCGATAACAGTTAGTATACCATGAACGCTATCGTTATTCTTGCTGCTGGCTCGTCAAGCCGTATGGGTTTGCCTAAGCAAAACCTGGTTTATAAAGGGCAAACGTTGTTACAAGCTGCCATAAAAAATGCTGTTTCAGTTTCCGAAAATGTATTGGTAGTGCTTGGTGCTAATCGTGAAAATATTGAGCATACCATTACCGACCAGCATGTAAACATTATCTATAACCCTAACTGGCCCGAAGGTATGGCATCATCTATAAGCCTGGCTATAGACCATATACAAACCGCATACTTACAGATCACATCTGTTTTATTTATGCTTTGCGACCAGCCATTTGCTGATGAAAAAATATTAAAGCAGTTGATAGATACAGCATCGGCGACTGATAAAGGGATAGTTGCCTGCACATATTACGAAGCGGTGGGTGTGCCGGCCTTGTTTAAGCAAAAGTATTTCCCCTACCTGCTTGCCTTAAAGGGTAAAGATGGTGCCAAAAAACTGTTTGAACTGCATGCAGATGATGTTGAAACCATCCCCTTCCCCTTAGGTAATATAGATATTGATACTGCGCAAGACTATAATCGCCTAAAAGGCGAATAACCGTTTACTTTAAATAGTAATGCTGAATGCTGTTTAAGCGTTCATCCAGCTCATAAACCCAGGGTGTGCCGGTAGGTATATCCAACCTCGACACATCCTCGTCGCTCAAGTTCTCGATGTATTGTACAAGTGCCCTTAAGCTGTTTCCATGCGCGCATATAATTACTTTTTTGTTTTCGCGTATGGCGGGCACTATTGATTCGTGCCAAAAAGGTAAAGCCCTGGTCATTGTTTCGCTTAAATTTTCGGTTAGCGGTAGCTCGCGGTAAGTAAGGTCATTGTAACGCAGGTAATGCCCCGGGAAGCGCTCGTCTTGTTCTGTTATTGCCGGTGGGTGCTCGTGTGGGTCGCGTCGCCACTTATGCACCTGCTCTTCGCCGTATTTGGCTATGGTTTCGTCTTTATTAAGCCCTTGTAAGGCCCCGTAAAACCGTTCGTTTAAGCGCCATGATTTATGTACTGGTATCCATAAATGGTTTAACTCTTCCAACACAAAGTGCATGGTTTTGATGGATCTTTTTAACACGGATGTAAAGCCAATATCAAAGGTATACCCGTTTTTTGCCAGTATTTGCCCTGCCTGCTTTGCTTGCTCCAGGCCCGTTGCTGATAGGTCTACGTCCGTCCAGCCGGTAAAGCGGTTTTCCTGGTTCCATACGCTTTCGCCATGGCGTAACAATACTAATTTTTGCATAACTGTAAAATTAAACATAAAGCAAGCCCTTAGGTTTAAAACTATTGCTAATTAATTGTAATTAAATTAGATTGCATCATAAACCAATTTTAAAAAATTCTTATTATGATCCCTACCACTCCTGTAATTGTAAAGGATGGCGTTGCCAACCCTGCACCTTTAGGTTTGTGCGCCTTTGGCATGACCACCGTTCTACTCAACATCCATAACGCCGGCTTTTTTGAGTTAAACGCCATGATATTGGCAATGGGTATATTTTACGGCGGGCTGGCGCAAGTAATAGCCGGTATTATCGAAGCTAAAAAGAACAATACATTCGGGCTTACTGCCTTTACAAGTTATGGTTTTTTCTGGCTATCGTTAGTTGGGTTAATTGTAATGCCTAAGTTGGGTTGGGCGCCAAAAGCATCTGAAGGTGCTATGTGTGCTTACCTGGGCATATGGGGCGTATTCACTTTTTGCATGTTTTTTGGCACATTAAAAATAAGCCGTGCATTGCAGTTTGTGTTTGCATCCTTAACTGTACTGTTCTTTTTATTAGTTGCAGGCGATGCTACAGGGAACGAAAATATCAAACACTTGGCCGGCTATGAGGGAATTATATGTGGTTTATCGGCTATTTATACCGGTATTGCCGGCGTGTTGAACGAGGCTTATGGCAGGGTTGTATTACCGATCGGTACTGTTGAAACCAAATAGAAACACCAAATATTCTGCTAAATTTGCCCCGTGAAAGATCTTAAAAAGTATTATACACTGCCAGCCACTCCAGATGAGGTTTACATGGCATTAACTAATCCGGTAACTTTAGAATTATGGACCGGCGAAGCTGCCGAAATGTCAACCGAGCCGGGTTCGGAATTTTCGCTTTGGGAAGGTAGCATTGTGGGCAAAAATATTGAGTTTGAACCCGGTAAAAAAATCGTGCAACAATGGTATTTCGATGGGCAATCCGATGAATCTATCGTCACTATTAAGCTGCATCCCGATAAGCATGGCTCATCAGTTGAATTAAGGCACACCAACATACCCGATGCTGATTTTGATGATATTGCCGAAGGGTGGAATGATAGCTACTTTGGTAACCTTGCCGATTTTTTTTCGGAGGGATAAAATTATTCATGAGACTCGCTTTTTAAACTTTCAATGATAGCTGTAATTTCGCGGTTGCAGCTGTCTATTTGAGATTGATATTTATATGTATTCTCATCAAGAACCTTATATATTAGGTTGTAACTTTTTATACGGAATTCGCAATACTGTCTCAATTTTTTGTCTCTTTTATGAAAATTGTCCGGGATTTTTAGCTTTTCTGCCTCGTCAACAAGCTTAATTTCTTCATTCCAAATAGGCACGCCTTCATATTTCAATTCGTATGCAACACGCTGCTTAGTTTTACCCTCGCCTTTTTGATTTAATATGGCTAATGCCTTCTCTTCATTAACCGTAAATTGTTTAATAAGAGTATCGTATTTGCCTAATTCGTTTGGCAGTTTCTTAAAAACAAAAAATGTTAATACCGATACTGATATAGCTAATGCACCAATGGGCCATATTTTAAATTCCTTACTATCCGGTTTTTTTAAACCCGGAATAAACACAAAGCCTATAATCAAACCACTCAATAACCCACCAATATGTGCAGAATTATCTATCCCTTCTTTTAAACCGTTCATTAGGTTAAATACAACAAAAACACCGATGCTGGTTAATAAGGCCTTTCTTGTCGCTTTTTCTATAATGTTTGTCGAAAGTAGGGCTAAAAAAACCCCATACATACCAAAAATAGCCCCAGATGCACCAACACTAATGGTCAGATCATGCCAAGCTAAACTTGTCACACTTGCGATTATTCCAGTTAACAGATAAGCGGACAAAAATCTTAATTTTCCTAAGTGAGGTTCTAATAATAAACCTATATATAACAAGGCATACATGTTAAAAACCAGATGTAACGCGCCGGCGTGTAAAAAGCAACTTGTTATAAGGCGCCACCATTGTCCTTCCAAGGTTATAGGGCGAAAATTGGCCCCCCAATTTAATAGGCTTTCGTTATCTGGCAGTAAAATGTTTGTGCCGGTAATTATCATCAACGCAAAAACCAAAATATTGATGTTGATTAGGAGTGGTGTGATGTAATAGCCTATAACGGGTTTAAATATTGAGAAGAATCCCTTAATGCTTTCAATTGTAGTAGGTGGTGGTAGTTTTAATATATCCTCATCTTGTGCCGTTATACGGTCACTTATCTCTAAATATTTTTCAGCAATTTCTTCAGGCAAAAGGCTTGAACGGAGCTCATTAAACTCAGAAATGAAAGTGGCAACATTTTTTCTGTTTTTGCCAAAGTCGATTATTTCACTCCCTATAGATGAACTTGTTACATCGGCGATATTATCAACTATCTTTATCTTAACTTCAAAGTTCCTCGAAAAAACACTCTTATTTGTATAAGCAATCAATCCAATATTGCTAATATAGACTAACTCCCATTCAAGGGCTTTAACCGATTCGTTAGCTATGGTTAAAAACTCATATACCGTTAAATTGTCTAGGGAATAATCCTCAGTATGTTTAGGTGTAAAGCCTATGGCCATTTATTATTATCTTTTAATAAGTTATGTTACCTGATTTAATAACATAAATATATAAGAAATAATAAGTTTTTCGCCTATATATAAACAAAAAATGCCGCCTAAATTAGGCGGCATTTTGTTTTATTTTAAACTCTTAGTATAAAGTGAACTCGACACGACGGTTTGCCTGACGGCCTTTTGCAGTTTTATTTGATGCAATTGGCTGGCTTTCACCATAACCTGTAGCTTCAACACGTGATGCATTTACGCCCTGACTAACCAGGTATGATTTAATTGATTCGGCACGGTCTTTTGACAGTTTTAAATTTGCTGCATCAGAACCTACATTATCTGTATGGCCGGCTAATTTTAAGCTAAAGTTTTTATTGATCAACAAATTAGCAACTCTGTTTAAGCTTGGGTATGATTTAGCACGGATAGTTGATTTACCAAAGTCGAATTCAAGGTTTTGAATAGCCTCTCTAACAACTTTCTTATCTTCTTCTGTTACGTATACCTTAACATCTTTGGTAACTGGTAGCGGGCAGCCAGAGCCGTCAACTTTAGTACCAGCAGGTGTATTAGGACATTTATCGTAAAAATCAGGTACGCCATCGCCATCGCTATCAGCGGTGAATTTGCTAAGGTTGGCATTGGTAGCATCTAAGTCACTTCTTAACTTAGCATTTGCCGCTTTTTCTGCATCAATTTGAGCTTGCAGTTGGTTTTTAGTATTTGCATTTTCCCATAAGTATTCTGTACGCATTGATGCCACCGGGTTATGTGTAGCTAATTGTGGTTTTGAACGTTTACCCAAGGCAAATTCTAAGCCTATGTGACCGTATGAGAACCTGTCGTTGGTTGATCCGGCTGTAAAACCATCTAAGTTGTCTGAATTGCTAAACGCAACCGAATAACCCAGATCTAAATTAACACCGCTGGCAATGTTAAATTTAACACCTGCACCAACAGGTATTATAAATTCATTAATAGTTGCACCGTTTTTAAATGGTACTACATCGCCTGCTGCTGTTGTGGTAACCGGCTTATAACCCATTATACCACCACCCAAGCTAAGATATGGTTGAATATACCCTTTTTGATGGCGCCAGTTAATATTAGCTAAGGTGAACTGAGCGTTTAAGGTAATTGCATAATTTAGTTTGGTTTCGTAGCTCTCGCGTGGGATCGTATTAGGTTCAATTGCGGCGTTTGTGCCACCTAATTTACCGCCCATATAATCAAGGCTTAAGCCGAATGAAGGCAATATTTGTTTTTTAATGTAGGCACTGTACCCTAAGTTTGATTCAGGTTTTCTGAAATCTTGTCTGCTGTTGCTTCCAAATATGGTGTAAGGGGTTAATACACCTGCGCCCACGCCTATTGACCATGTGCGGAATGAACTCTCGGGAGAGAACGGTTTAACGTAATCGCTGGTAGCAATGCTATCGGCGGTTTGTGCAAATAATTTGCTACCAACCATTAAGCCGGTTAGCAGCATTGTAGCTTTTTTTAAATTTGGTTTCATGTTGTAAAGTTTAATTGTCTGCTATATTTATAGCTTACTAACCCCCTTAGGCAACATTGATGCCAGTAACAAATTTAACACACTAAACAAAGTTATGACTGGCCAAAAGGCCTTTCTGATAACACTTTAGCTGTGTTTCAAAAAAAGCGCATGTGTTTTATACCAAATAAAACTTATAGGAATGTGCGCTTAATATAGTACACAACTGTAAAAAACATACAAAAACCAGCCGTTATAGCTACAGTGCGAAACAAGTATTTGATGGGTTTGAACCTACCCTTTTTTACTTTTCAACCGGATGTACAAACACTTTTGGTGTGATGTTGGCCTCGGCTTTATATAGGGTAGCAGCAACCGAGCAGTACTTTATTAGGGATAATTCTACTGCTTTTTTGGCTTTATCTTCGTCAATATCGCCGTATAGATGAAATTCTAAGGTAATATCCTGCCATAATGAAGGCTCTTTGCCTGCCTCGCGCTCGCCTGATATAACCATCTTATAATCAACCACATCCTGGCGCTGTTTTTTTAGGATAGCGATAACATCAATTGCCGAGCAGCCACCCAAACCCATTAAAAGCATTTGCATAGGGCGAACACCAAAGTTCTCGCCGCCGCTCTCGGGGCTGCTGTCCATTCTAACGGTGTGTCCGTTCTCGTCGCTGGCTTCAAAACCGTATAGGCCGCTTACGCGTGATAGTTTTATAGTAGGCATAAGTATGTTGTATTATTTTGCTAAAGTAGCACAAAAAATTCCTTCTTTTTGTTCGTCCGGCTTAAGTCGATTGCATTAAATTCCACCGGGCGGCTTCACTAATATAAAAAAATAGTTTACTTAGCGAAATTTAATTTGATAAACTCCTGATAGTTTGATGAAATATTTATTAGCAGCCGCCTTGTTTTTTTGTTCCACCTCTGCCCTCTTTGCTCAAAAAAACCTGGTATCTTATGATGACCTGAATTACCTTTTGCATAACAACATTAATAAGGCCGATACCTTTTTTAACGCCAAGGGATTTAGGCTGATGAAAAAGGACATTGCCAAACATACCCGTAAATATAACCTTACCATTCCTGGCGGCACGTACGTAAACATTAGCATGCGTACCGACGGCAGGCGACTATACATGGAGATAGAAACCAACGAGCCGGAGCAGTATAATCTCATCTACACATCCATTGCCGACTATGTGAATAAAGAGAGTACTACCGTTGATGTAAAAGCCTACAATGTAAAAGACCTGGGTAATATATATATCATAAGCAACGATAGTAACCCCTACAACCCCCTAAGGCGCGAGTACGACATACAGATAGTATCTGATAAGGGTATAACGGCCTATAATTAAACCAACTGCTTTAAGTGGTGCTGCATGTGGGCCACATAGTCCTGCGCTATAAACTCAATTGTATTATATATAGGTTCCCCGCGATTGTTGTCGCAGGTAATTTGGGTGCGGTCGGCAGGATAATTAGCTAATACGCGTACTATCTGCAGGTTTACCAGTTCCCATAGTTTTAAAAGCTCGGCTGCGTTTGCAATGGCGTAGTGCTGGGCTTTCACCCATTCGTCCTGGTGATATATCAGTTTAAAACCTTCTTCAAAAGTGCAGCGCACAAAACGTTGCAAGTTAATGTGGGCACTATCTATCAAATGGCCTAATGTCTCTTTATTTGTCCATTTACCGGGTGCAGTATGGTTATCCCAGTTTACGTCGGCAGCATTTGCTATAAAATCATCAACCGTAAGGTTTAACAGAATGGCAGTTTGTTTCATGTTGCAGGTTTAGTTCAAACAAAATACATCTAAAATAGCCTGAATAGTTAATAATTATTCAAAAAAAATTAACTTCATGGCCTTAAACATTGCTATGGCCCTTAACTACATCTGGATAGCGTTTTTTATCATCGCATTTGTAATTGCCCTTGCCAAGCTCATCTTTTTGGGCGATGTAAATTCCTTTAAGTTACTGGTCGACGGTATGTTTGATTCATCAAAATCGTCGGTGATGGATATTGCCCTGCCCCTTGCCGGCAACATGGTACTGTGGCTCGGCATCATGAATATTGGCGAGCGCGCCGGTGCTATGAATTTCCTTTCGCGCATTGTTGGGCCATTTTTAAGCCGCTTATTTCCCGAAGTTCCTAAAAACCATCCGGCAAATGGGCAAATGATGATGAACTTTTCGGCCAACCTATTGGGCCTGGATAATGCTGCTACCCCGCTCGGCCTTAAAGCCATGGGCAGTTTGCAGGAGCTTAACCCTGATAAAGAAACCGCATCTAACGCGCAGATCATGTTTTTGGTGTTGCATACTTCGGGCTTGCAATTACTGCCGGTTACCATTATAGCGCAGCGTTTTATACTGCACGCTAAAGACCCTGCCGATGTCTTTATCCCCATTATAATAGCAACCTATGTGGCAACCGTTGTTGGCTTGCTTGCTGTTGCCGTTAAACAAAAAATAAACCTTTGGGATAGGGTGATCATTGGCTGGCTGGGTGGTTTAACCGCTTTTATTACCCTGCTGGTATGGGTGTTTACAGCTTACCTGGCTAAAGAGCAAATTGCCACAGTATCAAAGGTTATAAGCAATACTCTGCTTTTTGCCATACCGGTAATATTTATACTGGGTGCCATGTATAAAAAGATAAACGTTTTTGAAGCCTTTATTGATGGTGCCAAGGGTGGGTTTGATGTATCTATCAAAATAATACCCTACCTGGTAGCCATGCTGGTGGCCATTAGCGTTTTCAGGAACAGCGGCGCGTTAGATTATTTAAACAACGGCGTTAAATATGTAGTGAATGCGGCGCATATTGATAACCGCTTTGTTGATGCCCTGCCAGTAGCTTATATGAAACCTTTAAGCGGGTCGGGTTCAAAAGCTATGATGATAAACACCATGCAAACTTATGGCCCCGATAGCTTTGCCGGGCGTTTAGGTTCGGTATTCAACGGATCCGCAGATACCACCTTTTTTATAGTTGCGCTATATTTCGGTTCAGTAGGTATTAAAAAGTCCAGGTACGCTATACCGGCGGGGTTACTGGCCGATTTTGCCGGAGTTGTAGCGGCCATACTCATCTCCTACTTATTTTTTGGATAATAATGTATACCCCGTGTTTATTTGCCATGGTTGTAACCAGGCCGGTTATAATGCGTATAAAGCCCTGTGCGAAAGATAGAATTGATGGATAAAAGCTTTACTAAAACCCTTTTTGTTTTTTTATTATGCCTGGGTTTTTTAACCGGTGCCAAAGCACAAACCTGTACGGCCGACTTTACGGCCAGCACGGTTAAAGGCTGCGGGCCGCTAAGGGTCGTTTTTACCAACAAGTCTGTGCCTTCGGCCGGTAATCCTACCACCTGGGATTTCGCTGATGGCAGCACAACTACCGAGGCTGACCCCATACATATATTTGCCCCCAGTACCGATGGCAGCGACAAAATTTACCGTGTAAAACTTACCGTAACCGGTAGCTGCGGTACCCGCGAAGCCTTTAAAAATATAACCGTTTTATCTCGCCCTGCTCCGGCTATTGTCCCCGGCGCGGTATCTATTTGCGCGCCTTATATTTTAACGGTTAAAAATAGTACGCTGGGCACCAATAACAGCTATACCTATCGCCTTTACGATGGCAATACAGTTGTAAATACCATAGTGAAAACCGACAAGAGCGATGTGCAGATACCATTTGATAACCTGCCCGTGGGTAAAACCTATGTGCTTAACATGGAAGCCCAAAATGAATGCGGCTCGGCGGTGAGTACCTCTTACCAGATACCTGTGGCCCCGCGCATTTTTCAGGTAGATTTTACAGCTAATAAAACAGAGGGGTGCGAACCGTTGACAATTCAACTAAACAATGTTTCTGTTGGGGCGGCAAACTATTATTATTTTATATATGATGCCAACAACAACCTTATAGCCCGGCAAAACACTACACAAGGCATTACCGAATATAAATTTCCCGGCTATGGTAACTTTTACATACAGCTAACCGGCTATGGTTGCGAAACAAAATTATCCGAACGTAAGCCATTTAGGGTTTACCCGGTGCCAAAGCCCGAGTTCACGATAAATAGTGTACGGGGCTGCCGCGAGCTGCTGGTAACATTTAGTAATAAAACGCAAAGCCTGCCCGATGCACAGTCAAGTTCGCTTATATACACCTGGGATTTTGGCGACGGTACCCAATATACTGTTACCGGTACCAACGCGCCGCCGCAACATTTATACCGCTATGCAGGCTCACCCTTTACGGTTTCGTTAACCGCTACCGATCCATCTTCGGGCTGTGCAGATATTGCTGTTAAGCAACGGATAATTGTAGTTACACCGCCACCCGGTGCTAACTTTAATGTAAAGCCCGATACGGTAACCTCGCTCCCCAATTACACATTCTCTTTTGAAGATAGAACGGTAGGAACGCCAATTGTTTGGGACTGGACCTTTGGTGATGGTAAGGCATCTATTGATCGTAACCCTGTACACACTTATGCTGATACAGGCCGGTATAAAGTAAGGCTTAAAGTAATTGACCGCCTGGGCTGCGACAGCACCATTACAAAAACGGTACATATTACCGGTATACCGGGCCAATTATATGTACCAAATGCCTTTATGCCGGGTGGCAGCAGTACACAGCTGCGCACATTTATGGCAAAGGGATCAGGTATTGGCAGTTACCGTTTGCAGGTATTTAATAAGTGGGGTGCACTTTTATGGGAAACCACTAAGCTGGATAGTAACGGTTCGCCGGCAGAAAGCTGGGATGGTACTTTTAAGGGCCAGCCTGTGCCGCAGGGGGCATATGTATGGCAGGCAACGGCAGTATTTTTAAACGGATCGGAATGGAAAGGAATGAGCTATAATGCCAACCTGCCCAAACGCGCCGGTGTAATTAATTTATTAAGATGAGGATGTTAAGGCGCGCCGTTATGTTGCTGTTGTTATTACCCGGGTATTTAAAATTATCCGCTCAGGATCATATGTATTCGCAGTTTTTTAACTCGCCGCTTTATTTAAACCCCGCCCTAAACGGGCAATTTAATGGCGACCTGCGCATGAACCTTATTTATCGCAATCAATATACATCTGTACCCGGCGCTTTAAGCTACGTATCGGCATCTATTGATTATAATGTACCGCAATTTGGCGGCGGGCTGGGTTTAATATTTACCCGCAGCGCCGAGGGCCTGGCTTACTTGTATAAAAACAATATAGCGGGTATTTATTCGTACAGTGTTGGGTCTGATAGTTATGTGTTATCCTTTGGTGTACAGGCCGGTGTTACTAACCGTTCGGTGGATTTTAGCAGGCTTGTATTTGGCGACCAGATAGACCCCTCACTGGGCTATGTACCAGGTTCGGGTACCTCGGCCGATCTTCCCGTTTTTAACAACAAATTCTTTTTTGATAGTGGCGCAGGTGTTAACCTTACCGCGGGCAACTTTAACCTGGGTGGCGCGGCACAGCATATAAACCGCCCCAACGAGTCGTTTACAGGTACACCATCAAAACTACCCATACGCACAACCCTGCATGCCAGCTACCGTTTAAACATCAGCACCGATGACAATATGGACGAAGAGGACCGCTCGTACGTTATACCATCGGTTGTATTTTATAAGCAGTCAACAGCACAAGCCGTAAGCGCCGGTATGCAGTATAAACGCCGCAGTATAAATGCCGGCCTTTGG
Source organism: Inquilinus sp. KBS0705 (assembly GCA_005938025.2). Taxonomy (NCBI): domain Bacteria; kingdom Pseudomonadati; phylum Pseudomonadota; class Alphaproteobacteria; order Rhodospirillales; family Rhodospirillaceae; genus Inquilinus; species Inquilinus sp. KBS0705. The sequence continues at coordinate 1,200,410 of VCCI02000001.1, forward strand.
TACCGCAATTCCGGTGGCTCAAAAGCGCTGGTACTTTCCTTTGTATTCGACCTGTTTATTAATAAAGAGGGCGGCGAAAGGCTGCGCCTGGGCGTTAGCCATGATGTACCCGCCGGTGGCCTTAATTACAGCAATACCAGCGGCACTAGCGAGGGCAGTATAGGTTACGAAACCACGTTGCCATCGCGTACAAACGCGCCGCGCAAATTTGAAGGCAATAGGAGATGTTATGATTTTTATTAACTTCAACGAATTATATTTATACCTACCTAATTTATGGCTACCGAAAAGGATTATTTAAAGGCAAAATCAGAAAAAAAGAAGTCTGCATCAGCTGTTGCATGGATGTTAGTGGCCGTAGTAGTGTTATTTGCCGTTTTTTTGGCAAAATTCGCGCTTACCGGATCAGCATCTGTATTTTCGGGTATGCCCGATAGTGACCAGGCTTACACTATAGCCAAAGAGTTTATCACCCCTACCGTACTTTCGGGCAATATAAAGTACTCCGATTCGGAATATAAATTTGCAAAAAAATCTGACTCAGTTTATGTTATCAAATCGCAGTACTCGTCGCAAGATAATAACGGCGAAAGCTCGAAAACTAATTTCACTATCACTTTAAAATATAACGGCGGCGCAGCGGGTAAAACGCAAAACTGGACAATGCTTGACCTGAACCAGGATAATTAACGCCGCTACCACCTTATGGAAGACCACAAAGATAGCATAGCATCGGCCAGCGGTAAAATTGGCCGCGACCAATACCATACGGTTATCACCAGCGGCAAGCATACCGTTAACGCAGATGAACCTGAAGACAAAGGTGGTACCGACAAGGCGATGAACCCTTTTGAGCTATTATTAGCCAGCCTGGGCAGTTGCACGGTAATTACCCTGCGCATGTACATCAACCGTAAAATGTGGGCTATTGACGCTATAAACGTTAACCTGGAGCTATTTAAAACGGCCACCGGTGTATTTATAGAAACGAAACTACATTTTACAGGCGAAATAACGGACGAACAACGCAAAAGACTCATCACCATTGCTGATGCCTGCCCTGTTCATAAGCTATTGATTGGTAATGTGGTTATAGATACCTCGTTATCGTAGGCCTTTAACAAAAATATCTATCAGCAGCAGGCGCTTTTGGTGTATTTCGTCAAGATGTTCCTTGCGGGGGTAGTTGTTTTTCTTTTGTGGCAGCGTACCTACCTTTATGCCTTGTAAGGCATCAATAAATAATTCGACTATTTCTTCGGGATTGTCTACCGGCTTAATTTTACCTTTTTCAACTTCAATATGTATTGCGTTGGTTAACAGGCGTATTTCGGTATCGCGTATTTGGTTAACAATGCTCCATATGGTATCGGGCAGGTTTTGCTCGTTAAGCCTAAAAAAGTCGAAGAAGTTGTAATTGGTAACTATAAATTCGTGATGGGTATTTACCTGGAACAAGAATGCTTCATGCAGGTCAGTAAAATGATCAAGCTTAGCTTCTAAAAGGTGCAGGTAGTCGTTAGCCAGCTTGCGCATTACAGCAATATATAGCTCGCTTTTATCAGGGAAGTAGTAATAAAGCAGCGCTTTCGACATAGAAAGGTCGCCTGCTATTTCGTTCATGGTTGTTTTTGAATAACCATAATGCAAAAAACGCTGGTGCGATGCTTCTAAAATCTTTTCCCGCTTTATATCCTGCTGATCTGCGCCTGAGCTCATTTTTCTATAATTCCTGACTTTTTTAACAAACTTATCAAATTTCCAGTAATACAAATAGGGCCCAGTGTAAAGATGATGTTAAGATGTTAAATTTTTACACGGTGCGTGCTATGGCTATGCCTGCACTTATGGCCAAAGCATCCTCTATACCACCTACTAAAGCATCAGGTATTATTTTGGTTTTAGCCAATGCCTTACGTAAAAAAAAGCAGCCAAACGTTGAGGCAACAGCGGCAGCGCTGCCTATCAAGCTGCCAACCACCATATTTTTGCCTGCAACCCTATAAACCGCAGCACCCGCCACGGCACCAGATAAAGCACGGCCTATTAAACCCGGTGCAGCAGTACGGTTAGGGGCAGTTGGTAGTTTATCGCCAATGAGTTCTCCTGCGGCAAGCACCTTAAATATTTTTGAGGTAGTGATGGTTTGTAAAAAGTCGAGCTTGCTCTTTCTAAGCTTTTTAGATGGGTGTCTGCTATACATATGGCTGATAACAGCCGGGGCTATAAACGTGCGCATGCCGGCAATAAGGCCTAAGCCGGCGGCTTGTGTGAATGGGTTGGTTGCTGATGATTTCATCTTTATGAATATTTACTAAACAAGTATCAATAACCATTCCTAAAACAAGGTATACCTTTAATACATGCAGTTTAAAAAATCATTAAAATAAAAAAGGCCTCCTGGTTTCCCCGGAGGCCTTTTGGATATATAGATGTTGATTTTAGGCTTTAGCTTGTTCTATCTCTATCAGGCGTTGCTCTTTTGCAGATAATTTCTTTTCGCCGAAGAAATAGTTCTTCATATTTACACGGATGATGTACATACATGGCACCAATATCAAGGTGATAATAGTGGCAAAACCAAGTCCGAAGATCATTGTCCACGCCAATGGCCCCCAGAAGGCAACGTTATCGCCACCAAAGTGTATGTGTGGTTCAAAGTGAGAGAACATGCCCACAAAGTCGATATTAAAACCTACGGCTAATGGTATCAAACCTAATATAGCTGCTGTAGCGGTTAATAATACCGGTGTCATACGTGTATGGCCGGCTTCAACCACTGCATCGTGCAGGCTGGTACCCTGCTCTATTAACATATCGGTAAACTCTACCAGTAATATACCGTTACGCACTACCACACCCGCAAGGGCTATGATACCTACACCGGTCATTACAATGGCCATGGTCATACCAAATATGCTAACGCCAAGCAATACTCCAATGATACTAAAGAATATCTCGCTGATGATAATGAAAGTTTTACCCACCGAGTTAAACTGTATCATCAGGATGATCAATATCAAACCAAATGATGTAGCTAAAGCACCGCCGAGGAAGGTTACTGCCTCGAGTTGGTCTTCCTGGCCGCCACCCTGCCTGATAATGATATCGTCAGCATGTTTAAAGTTGGCAATGGCCTTAGTGATATTATTGTTAACATCATTAGGGTTGTAAGGCTTTATAACACTTGAACCTAAGGTTAACACCCTGCGCTGTTGCTTACGCTTAATATTGCTGTAGGTATTGGTGTAACGTACATCGGTAAATGCAGATATAGGTACCTGGCGTATAGCACCGCCTGTAGCCAAATCACGATAGGTTATTTTTAAGTTGCGCAACTCATCAATATTACCACGCTGCGATTCCAGCGCCCTTACCTGTATCTTGTAATCATCTTCCTTAGTATTACGGAAGTTAGCCGCTGGCGCGCCAAAAACAGCTGCCTGAAGGTTATCATTTATGGTTTTGGTAGATATACCTTCGCGGTTGGCCCTTTCACGGTCAATGTCAAACACTAATTCGGGTTTGTCATTTTCCACGTCGGCTACCAGGTTTTCTATACCGGCTATATTTTGCTTAGCCAGGTAGTTCTTTAAACGGTTACCGGTTTTAACCAACGAATCCAGGTTGTCACCTATCAGCTCAATACTGATATCTTTTTGCACCGGTGGGCCCGAGGCTTCCTGTGCAACAGCTATTTTAGCGCCCGGCACACCCTGTACGGCACCACGTATACGTTTTAGTATGGCTTTTGTGTCCTTACCGTTACGTTTACCAAATTCAACAAAGGCAACAGTTACTTTACCTTTATTTTGGTAATCGCCCTGGTCTTCATCTGTAGGATCACTTACCCCTTTGGTTACGTTTGATATTACAGAGGTTACTACATCTTTATCAGGCTCAACAATCTGTGCTACCTTTTGCTCAACTTTTTTAGTTACCTCGTTAGTGGTAGCCTGGTCGGTACCAATTGGCATGGTAATGTATATATAAGCAAAGTTAGGGTCGCCCGATGGGAAAAATTCAGGTGTTTTGCCTATTGTGGCAGTTAATATTATAGCCAAAATAAATAATCCGAAAGTGCCCACTAACATGGTAACCGGCCTTTTCACTGCCCTCTCCAGCCATTTGGCATACCAGTTTTGGAATTTTGGCCAAACATTGTTCTGGAATTTATCAATAGTTCTTAACAACACAAAGTGGTTAAGCAGATAAAGAATAATAAATAGTACTAATAAGTTACCCATGCCCATTGTCCATTTACCTACGGCAAACATGGCATAACTTAAAGCAGCCAATACCGATAGTATAAGCAATACTTTAGTGGTTTTTTTATCCATTTTAGGGTTGTCGTGCTCTCCCTTATGGTGTGGTTTCATAAAATCAACCGCGAAAACCGGGTTCATAATATACGCCACCACCAACGACGCCAATAATGTGATGATCAAAGTTATAGGTAAAAAGAACATAAAGTGACCAATTAAGCTATTCCAAAAGGCCAGTGGCACAAATGGTGCAAGGGTGGTCATGGTACCCGAAAACACCGGTAAAAATACCTCGCCGGCAGCCATTTTAGCAGCCTCCTTAATAGGTACTTTACCGTTGGCAAAAATACGGTGGGTGTTTTCTATTACCACAATGGCATCATCTACCACAATACCCAATGCCAGCAGGAACGAGAACAATACGATCATGTTGAGCGTAAAGCCAATGGCCGGCATAATCAAAAAGGCAATAAAACATGATAATGGAACTGACAGCGCCACAAATATAGCGTTAGTGGTACCCATAAAAAACATCAGGATAATGGTAACTAACAAGAAACCAATTACAATGGTGTTGATCAGGTCATTAAGTGTTGTACGCGTTTTATCACTCTGATCGCCGGTTACGGTAATGTTTAAGCCTTTAGGAAAAACTGTTTTCTGCTTTAGCTTTATCAGTTCGTTTATTTTGTCTGATGCCTGTATCAGGTTCTCACCCGCCCTTTTACTTACGTTTAAGGTAATTACATTTTTAAATTTAGGGTTGTCGTTAGTTTTTAAACGCGCATAACTCTCCTGCTCTAAAAATGAATCTTTAATTTCGGCAATATCGCGCAGGTAAACTGCCTGGCCTTTTGGGTTACGTATAACCATAGCGGCTACCTCGTCGGCATTTTTAAAATCCTGTTTCACATCAATACTGCGGCGTACGCCATCAGTTTTAACGCTACCTGCCGATGACAGGATGTTTTCGTTACCAACTGCTTGTATAATGTCGCCAAAACTTACCTGTGCGGCAGCCATTTTATTCATATCAACGTTTATCTGAATTTCGGGCGTTAAGGCACCTACTTCATCAACCTTTGATATCTCTTTATAGCTTTCAATCTCGTCCTTTAAAATATCAGCATACTCTTTAAGGCGTTTAAGGTCATAATCGCCGGAGATGTTAATGTAAAGTATCGGCAAATCGGCAACGTTGATATCTGAAATGGTCGATTCCTTTAAATTAGCATCATTTTGAGGCAGATCCTGCTTGGCTTTATCAACCGCATCCTTAACATCTATTTTGGCATCCTTAATATCGATATTTGCCTGGAACTCGGCTGTAATGATCGATACGTTTTGTACCGAATTTGATGTTACCTTTTTAAGGCCTTTTAACGATTTTAGCTTTTTCTCTATCTGCCTGGTCACTAAATTCTCGACGTTCTGCGGCGATTGGCCTAAAAACTGCGTAGTGACAAACACCTTTGACTGGGCTATATCCGGGAAATTCTCTTTTGGTAAGTTGTTGTAACTTATCAAACCCAATACCGTTATCAAAAATATGAGAACGTATATGGCGGTCTTGTTTTCTATGGCCCAACTTGAGGGGCCAAACTCTTTTTTAATATCTTTCATCTGTAACAGATCAGCTTATTAATAAAATATTAGTTAGCAGTTTGTAAAACCTTTACTTTATCACCGTCTTCAATATCCGAAGCACCCTCTGTTATCAGCTGGTCGCCGGCTTTTAAACCCGATAATATTTCAGACTGGCCGCCATAGGTTACGCCTACTTTAACAGTAACACGTTTAGCAACACCATTTTGGTTTAAGTAAACGTAGTCGCCATCTTCTGCACGTTGTACCGCTTTTACCGGTATCGCTATCGCGTCGGTTTTTGAGTAATCGGCTATTTTGATAATAGCCGTCATATTAGGGCGAAGGGTTTTACGGGTAGGTAGTTTTATCTCTACCGCAAAGCTACGTGATGTAGGGTCAATCGCTTTGGCAGCAAAGGTTACATTGGTAACCAGTGAGTCGTTTGCATCAGGTACCAGTATTTGTACTTTGTTACCTGTACCAACACGGCCTGCGTACGATTCAGGAACATCGGCTTTTACCTTTAATACATCAGCATCAACAATACGTATACCAGTGGTGCCCGGCTGTGCTACCTGGCCCAGTTTAAGGTCCATTTGATCTACAGTGCCTGATATTGGCGCCACAATACGGTATAAGTTTGCCTGCTGGCGTAAACCTGCTACCGATTTTTTGGCGCTTTGCAAGTTGGTTTGTGCTTGTAAAAATTGCACCTCGGTACCTATTTTTTGATCCCAAAGATTTTTTTGACGGTTGTACAGTTGTTGGGCAAGATCTAACTGCGCCTGCGATTGCGCTATGTTTTGTTGCAATACGCTATTATCCAATTGTGCCAATACCTGGCCCTTTGATACATGCTGGCCGGGTTTTGCATATATAGCAGTAATGGTACCTGCCGATTGCGGATAAGCGGTAACGTTATCCTGCGCATCAATTTTACCTTGTATTTGTACAAAGTTGGTAAATGCCCCGGTTTTAACGGCGTAAACCGCTACATCGGTGGTTTTGCCCGAATCACTGCTACCAACTTCGGCCTGCAGTTTGGTTATTTTAGCGTTAATTTCTGCCTGTTGCTTTTGCAGATCGGCTAACTCGGCTTTTTTGTCTTTTGGCTTAGACGCGCAAGCCGCCATTAACAGTATAAACGGTATGTATATTAATTTTTTCATCTTGTATTGATATATGTGGGTTTAGTGTATTTATTGTATTTTTCCGTATGCTTTATCCAGGTCTACTTTGCTTACTAAGGCATCGTATAAGCCTTGTATATATTTATTATCGGCATCTTCAAGTGCTGTTTGGGCCTGTGTAACCTCTATACTTGAGCCTACTCCCTGCTGATACTTGATCTTTGATACCCTTAACACTTCGCGGGCCAGTTCCTGGTTGCGCTTTTGGTTATTAAGCGATTGCAAGCCGTTGAAATAAACAATTTTTGCCTGGCTGGCTTGCAGACTTAAAGCATTTTTAAGGCTGCTTAAATTATTTTGGTTTTTTTGAACGGTGATTGCCGCCTGCTTAACCTGGTTTGAGCGTTGAAAACCGCTGAAAATAGGCACGTTTAAGCTTAAACCTATATAGCTTGACGGGAAGCTGTTGCTATATAAATTACTAAAGTTGTTGTTTTGATACGATGCCGCATAGCTTGCATTGGCTGATAGTTTTGGTAAAAACTGTGCTTTTTGGCGTTTAAGGTCAAACTTGCTTAGCTTAAGGCTGGTTTCTAACAAACCATACTCAATGCGGTTACGGTAAAAAGTAGTATCGGTAAGTGTGTTTGCTACATCATCGGTAAGGGCAACATCGCTAAGGCCATCTTTTAATGTTAGGTTATACTCAATTGGCATACCTATCTGAAATTTCAGCAACTGATAGTTAAGTGCCAGTAACCTCACTGTGTTTTCGCGGGTGGTTATCAGGTTGTTGTATTGAACGGTTATACGGTCAACATCAATTTTTTCTACAAAGCCTTGTTTGTTTTGGGCAACTGTTTGATCCAGCTGTTGTTTTAGCTGCGCTATATTGGCATCCAGCAACTTTATCTGCTCGTTGCTTACCAATACCTGGTAGTAAGCTTTGGTAACATTTACACCAACATCAATACGGGTGCGTGTGTAAGCGCGGTTATAAAGCTCCTTGTATGTTTTACGGCCCTGCAAGCCAACTATGTAGCTGGGGTCGAAAAGTAGCTGATTAACGCTTACGCCTAAGTTAGACTGGTATTTAACACCAAACTTTACCGGAATAAAAGTACCGGCCGGCTGGCCAAAAAACTCGCCGGGTAATAAAGTAGTAGGTATTTTTAAATAGTCCTGAAAAGCAGCCGAGCCGCTGATTTGCGGAAGTCCCTGGCCTATGGTTTCTTTTACTTTATAATCAGCACTTTTAACATCAAGGCCGGCATTAACCACCGAGTCTTTATGGGTGTATGCATAATTAATGGCATCGTTAATAGAAAAATTATACGTTTGGCTTGCGGGTTGTTCCTGCGCAAACGTACGCAGGGCCCCGGTTATTAGCATTAGTAGGGTTATTATTCGTTTCATTTAGTTGATATATATGATAGGTTATTTATGTTATTGTTATGCAAAACAATGGGTTTGGTTGACAACCTTATGTCAGCAAGTATTATAATTATTATGAATTTATTTGTTCGTGAACGTTTTTGTACTGGTCAAGCAGTTTGTGGCCTTTTATGGTACAAATACCGTAGTTAAAATGCTCTAACAATTGCACTTGTACACGCCACGTATTAAACTGCGCTACCGGGAATATCATAGTGTTGAAGCCCATTTCTACCTGGTTAACCCGCATAGTGGCTAAAATCTTCACATCTATATCTTCGCGAATAAAACCCTGATCCATCCCCTTCTTTAAAAGTTCTTCCAGTTTGTTGATCATGACAGATGCTTTAAAATTCTGAAACGCCTGCCATGCATCAGGGTGATATTTTTGCATATCATGAAATACAATAGGATTTATCCTCGAAAAAATATCTTCAGAGCATTTCATCATATTAATCATTTCCTCTATCACATTTGCCGAACTTTCTATAATGGCATTAATTTGGTCTTCGTCTTCTTTTAACCTGCTTTTTACCAGGGCTACTACTAATTCGTTTTTATCGCTAAAAAATTGATAGATGGTTTTTTTGCTCATGCCTAAATGCCTGGCTATATCATCCATCGTAACGCTTTTTATACCGGCTTGCAAAAACAAGTCGAGTGCGCCTTTTATTATTCTATCTATTTGACCGTTTGACATTATGGGTCAAAACTATGGAAACATTTTTAGATTTCAAAGTTTCCAAAGCAAATTACGTTTGGCTGACAAAGTATATACATATGAACATTACTATATTGGACATTCCCTTAAATGTTACATATTGTTATCTTTGCAAAAATTCATTTACATGGAATTAAATTCCCTTTCTGCTATATCCCCTATTGATGGCCGTTACCGTAACGCAACTTCAAGCCTTGCCGCTTATTTTTCTGAATACGCCCTTATTAAATACCGGGTATTTATTGAGATAGAATACTTTATAGCCCTTTGCGAGCACCCATTACCGCAACTACAAGGTTTTGATAAAACCAAGAGCGAAAAGTTACGCGACATTTACCGGAATTTTACCGAAGCTGATGCCGCCGCCATAAAGGATATTGAGAAAACTACCAACCACGATGTTAAAGCGGTTGAGTATTTTATTAAAAAGGAATTTGATAATTTAGGATTAGAGGAATTTAAAGAGTTTATCCATTTTGGCTTAACCTCGCAGGATATTAATAATACTGCCATTCCCTACTCATTTAAAATGGCACTTAACGAGGTTTACTTTGGTGCCTTTGACGAATTGCTTGGCTTGCTAAAAAAGTATGCTGCCGATTGGGATGCTATACCTATGCTTGCACATACACACGGGCAACCGGCATCGCCAACCCGTTTAGGTAAAGAGATCAACGTATTTGTTGAACGTTTAGAAAACCAGTTGGCTTTATTAAAAGCTATACCTTACTCGGCTAAGTTTGGCGGGGCTACGGGTAACTTCAATGCCCACCATGTAGCCTACCCGCAAATAGATTGGAAAGCTTTTGGTAATAATTTTATCAATAACACCTTAGGTTTACACCGCTCGCAGTTTACCACCCAAATAGAGCATTACGACAATTTTGCCGCGCAGTGTGATGCCTTAAAACGCATTAATAATATATTGATAGACCTTGACCGCGATATATGGACCTACATATCCATGAACTTTTTTAAACAGAAGATAAAAGCCGGCGAAGTGGGTTCATCAGCCATGCCGCACAAGGTTAACCCTATAGATTTTGAGAACAGCGAGGGTAACTTAGGTATTGCCAATGCTTTGTTTGAGCATTTGGCGGCCAAACTGCCCATATCCCGCTTACAGCGCGATTTAACCGACAGTACCGTACTACGCAACATTGGCGTGCCTGTAGCGCATACATTGATCGCTTTTAAATCGACCATAAAAGGTTTAAATAAATTATTGCTGAACGAAATGGCCATTAACGCCAGCCTGGAAGCTAACTGGGCGGTGGTTGCCGAGGCTATACAAACCATCTTACGCCGCGAGGGGTATCCAAACCCATACGAAGCATTAAAAGAGCTTACACGTACCAACACGCAGGTTAACGCGCAAACCATTGCCGGTTTTGTGGATGGTTTGGATGTGAGTGATAATGTTAAAGTAGAGATAAAAGCAATTACGCCGCAGAATTATACGGGGGTATAGATTGAAAGTTAGTTATTTGCTTTTTTCGTCATCAACTAAAGTAAAATTATTATAGATTTTAGCGTCAACAGGTGCCAAAAGTAGCAGCTGGTCTTTCCTATCAAGGATTTTGCACTCGGACTTAATAACATCTCCTGAAACGTCTTTTAGAAATGCAATTTCTCTTAAATCATCGAAAGTATTATCCGGGTCGTCTCGATACGTAAAGAAACAGACAGTCGATTTATAATTTAAGTAACCCGCAGTAATATAGTTTCTTTCTAAATATTTGGCCAAAGAAATAAATTGTTTTCTTTCTGTAGTTTCAAACACTGAAAGCCCTTGTTTGGTATAGTAAGAAGTAGAGTCTCCCTCCCGTGGACCACCATTAATTTCAATCACGCCGTTTTTGATTTCATAATTGGTATTGAATTCACTGGCTGGAAGTTTATTAATTAGCACTTCCATTTTCAATAAAGCATTTTGAACATCGGATGCATTGTCTTTAAATTTAATTTTATTTCTTTCTGCAGAATTATAATAACACGATGCATTTATTAATATAAAAATCGTAATAAAGAACACCCTAAGAGATTTCATTTAATTGGATTGGACTGGTTTTGTCTGTCAGTGTCAAGTAAAACTAAGAATAACAAACACAAACAACCAAAAACCTGCTTACATTTGTTCAATAAGATACAAAAATTACAAAGATGAATATCAGCGTATATACCGAAACCACACCGAACCCGGCAACAATGAAGTTTATTGTAAACAAGTTGCTGATAAACGGTAGCGTGGATTTTGCCACTAAAGAAAGTGCAGAGGCATCGCCTTTTGCTAAAGAATTATATAAATTTTCGTTTGTTAACGGTGTTTTCTTCGCCAGTAACTTTGTTACAGTTACCAAAACCGAGGGCAGTGATTGGGAAGACATACAACCGATACTGAAAGAGTTTGTTAAAGGCGCGGTTGAATCGGAATTAAAGGTGCAAGCGGTTGAACAAGCCGAAAATGTTGATTTTGAAGGTACCGAAACCGAAATTAAAATACAGCAAATATTAAACGATTACGTTCGCCCGGCTGTTGAGCAGGATGGTGGTGCTATTAGCTACCGCTCGTTTGATGCCGGTGTAGTTACTGTCGAGCTTCGCGGTTCGTGCAGTGGTTGCCCTTCATCTACCGTAACGTTAAAAGCCGGTATCGAAAACCTGCTTAAACGCATGGTGCCCGAAGTTACCGAGGTAGTTTCTGAAGCACTTTAATATCTGCCACGAATTTCACTAATTGAATCGAATTAAAATACGAAGCCCGTTGATTTATCAGTGGGCTTTTTCTATATCATTGATTAGTGAAATTCGTATCAATTCGTGCAATTAGTGTTAGTTAAAATAACTGCTGATATAATCCAATAATTCCTGCGTTATTAAGCCGTTAGTAGCTAATAGCTCCCGTTTCTTTATCACTTCGTTACCGCCGGTAAAGTTGACCACCTGTCCCTCTGCTTGTTTTACAATAACAATTCCGGCTGCAATATCCCAGGCGTTAAGGTTATATTCATAAAAAGCTTCAAAACGACCGCAGGCAGTGTAAGCCAAATCGACAGCGGCCGAGCCTATGCGGCGGATGCCGTGGCAATTGCGCATCAGGTGGGCAAACAGTTCCAGATAGCGGGCCTGCAGGCTAAAATCGTAATATGGGAAACCTGTTGCCAGCAAACTGCCGCCTACGGTTGGTATGTTACTTACCTTTATTTCGTTGCCGTTTAAATAAGCAGGCGCATCGGTATGGGCATAAAAGCATTCATCCTGGTTAACTTCGTAAACTACACCTAATACGGGCTCATCGTATTCCTGCAAGGCAATGCTAACCGAAAACGTTGGCAGTCCGTGTATAAAGTTAGTGGTGCCATCTAAGGGGTCTATTACCCAATTAAAGCGCTCTTCTACCCTGTTCTGGGTTTTTTCTTCGGTAATAAAACCCGCTTGAGGGAAGATCTTTTCTAAACCGGCTACAATTTTTTGTTCGGCGGTTTTATCTACATACGATACCAGGTCGTTTAAACCTTTATATTCTATTTTATCGGGGTCGAAGGTTTTGCGCTCCTGCCTGATAAACTGGCCGGCTTCTTTAGATACCTCAATTACCTGGCTGATGATCTGGTTTAGCTGCATGATGTGTTCTGAGTGATAAACTGAACGAAAAGAATTTATGTATAAAATAACTTGCTACAAACAAACTTAATGCCGCGCATATACGTGCCACCGGCGGATAAATATTAAAAGATTGTATCAGTAATTTTAATACACCCAAATTGGCAAAAAAACCTACAATAGCAACCGATATAAACCTGAAGAATTGCTTGTGCAGCGGCAGTTTTGATTCGGCAAACACCAATAAGCGTGTCATGGTAAAGTTAACCAGCACACCCAAAAAGAAGGATATAAATAACGACAGCGTGGAATTGCGAACCGTATAATTAAATATTACATAGGTGATTTGCGTAAGTACCACGCGATAGAACAAATAGTATGCGCCAATATCTACCAAAAAGCCCGATCCCGCCGATAGTAAAAAACGTATAACCTGGCTTTTGGTTATCTTATACCAGAGTGTTTTAGGCATTTGCAGCCGGTGCTTTTTTGTAACGATTATAGCCTGTATATATTAAGGCGGCACCACCAATTACCATGATAACTGAGATCATTTCTGCTTGAGTGAATGGTACACCGGCTACTACATATTTTGTATTAACACGTATCAATTCAACAGTGAAACGCTCTACACCGGCCAGTATCATGTAGATGCCAAACAATACGCCCGGTACTTTTAATTTGTGCCTAAGCTGCCACAATACTAAAAATAATAACAGACAAATAACTGATTCGTAGAATGATGTGGGATATACCGGTAGTTTTAATGCATAACAAAACTTGCCAACACAATCAGGCAAATGCTCCATCGTCTGGTCGTAAGGATTACCATTTACATTATGTGGAAACTTAAAGCTCCACATCCAATCGGGTGCCCAGCTTAACCAACCGGGTTTTGGTGCCAGGTTGGGTATTCCCCAATCGCCGTCGCCGCTCATTTGGCAGCCTATGCGGCCAAGGCCGTAAGCCAGCATCATGCCCGGCGCGCCAATATCCAGCATGTTAAAGGGTTTAATACCGTGTTGGTAGGCAATGTATAGCACTGCTGCCCCACCGCAAATTAACCCCCCGTAAAATGTTAGGCCGCTAAAGCCTATCAGCATGCCTGCCGGGTCGCGCATAAACTCGCCCCAGTTTTCTAAGGCGTTAAATAATTTTGCGCCTGCAAAACCACATATGGCTGCCCATAGTAAAATACTACCCATCAATTCGTGCGGGTGCACGGTAATGCGGTGTGTTTCGGGTTTGGGTAAAACCTGTTTTTTATTTTCGGCGTATGCCCAGTAGGCAAAGCCCGCGGCACCTAAAATACCACCCAGCCAATTACCTTTTAGCGATAACAGGAAGCTTTGCGGATCGTCTATCAGTGCGCTGTAATTTAAAACAGAATCGAGCAGTTTGTAGCCTAATATAAAGCCGAACAAGCCATTGCCCACTAAATCTATAACAGATACCGGGCCGCCAACTACAACTGTTTTTTCAAATGGATGTATGTAGCCTAATTTTTCTTTACGCTTAAATTCTTCGCTAAAGGCCCAATATCCACCCATAAAGGCAATAGCTACAAAAAAGCCAAATGTTTGTATGGGCAAGGGAATGTTAACACCGGTTAAGTAATCTATCAGCGAAGAAAGGGTTGGAAACATATTTAGGTTTTTGTAAGGGCGAATATAATAGTTAATGCACTAATATTTCTTCGCTTTCTGTTATTTCAACATCACCATCCGGTGAAATTGCCGTTAAATAAACCGTTTTAAGTTCGTTAACCAGTATAGGGTCGTACTTGGCTTTTACCTTTACGTAGTTGCGTGTAAAGCCATGCATAAAGCCGTCTTTAATATCGCCCTCAAATAGTACCTGGTCGGTTTTATTTAGCTGACTTTCGTAAAAAGCGCGGCGTTTTTTGTCGGATAGTATGTGCAGCATCTTGCTCCTGTCTGCCCTGGTAGACCCAGGTACCGAACCGCTCATTTCGGTAGCAAGGGTATTTTCACGCTCCGAATAGGTGAATACATGCAGGTAAGATATATCCAGGTCATTCAAAAAGTTGTAGGTATCTATGAAGTCTTCACGCGTTTCGCCGGGGAAACCTACTATCACATCAACACCAATGCAACAATCGGGCATTAGCTGCTTTATTTTTGCTACCCTGTTGGTATATAAGTCCCGTTTGTACCTGCGGCGCATTAATCCTAATATTTTATCAGACCCTGATTGTAACGGGATATGGAAGTGCGGCACAAAGCGTTTTGATGTGGCTACAAAAGCTATTATCTCATCGCTAAGCAGGTTTGGCTCGATAGATGATATTCTGATGCGTTCAATGCCTTTCACCTCGTCCAGCGCCTTTACAAGGTCAAAGAATTTATCTTCGCGCTGGCCGTTGCGTATGCCAAAATCGCCAAGGTTAACCCCTGTCAATACGATCTCCTTAACACCCGATGCGGCAATTTCTTTGGCCTGGGTTAAAACATTCTCGATGGTATCGCTGCGGCTGTTGCCACGCGCAAGCGGGATGGTGCAAAATGTGCAGGAGTAATCGCAGCCGTCCTGTACCTTTAAAAATGTGCGGGTGCGGTCGCCAAACGAATATGAAGGCACAAACTGGTTGGCCTCGCTCACCGGCTGGTTATAAACAATAGCCTTTGGGTTTTTGGTCAAATCGGTAATATAATCTACCAGCTGAAATTTTTCTGCAGCGCCTAAAACCATGTCAACACCGGGTATTTCGGCGATCTCTTTCGGTTTTAATTGCGCATAGCAGCCAACGATGGTAATAAACGCATCAGGAGATATTTTAAGAGCCTCTTTAACTATCTTTTTGCACTTTTTATCAGCATTATCAGTAACCGAACAGGTGTTGATAACATACACATTCGGCTTATCTGTAAAATCAACGGTATCAAAACCGGCCTGGTTAAACATGCGGCCAATAGATGATGTCTCCGAATAATTCAGTTTACAACCTAATGTATAAAAAGCTACTTTCTTGTTCATTTGCAAGGCGCAAAGATAACAATTATTGATTTACGGAATTAATGAGTTGTTGATTTGTATGTAACCACAATGTCAACTACTTTAAGAGGATAGCTAAACATGTTAGATTAATGATATTTCTTTATCAATCAATAATTCTATAAATCAGTCATTCAATAATTTAATTACATTCCCTCCCACCTGTAGCTCTGGTTCTCCAGCCCTATCAGGTCGATCACGCGGTTTACTACCGTCATGGCTACATCTTCGATGGTCTTAGGTTTGTTGTAGTAAGATGGCACTGCAGGGCATATTATACCTCCTGCTTCGGTAACGGTGGCCATGTTGCGTATATGGATGAGGTTTAAAGGGGTATCGCGGGCTACCAGTATCAATTTACGTCGTTCTTTTAATATCACATCGGCAGCGCGGGTAATCAGGTCGTCAGATACGCCGGATGCTATGCGGCCCAGTGTACCCATACTGCATGGTACAACAACCATGGTATCAAACCGTGCAGAGCCTGATGCAAATGGCGCCATAAAATCGTTTTTGGCATAAACCTTAAATGGGTAGTTACTATGGTTGCTATTATCGAGTTCAAACTCCCAAACCTGTTTGGCATTGTCGCTCATCACTATGGCCACCTCAGCTATCTGGCTTTGTAATTGCTGCAATTTATCAAGCAATAGTTTGGCATAAATGGCCCCACTGGCACCGGTAACGGCTACTACAATTTTCTTCTTTGTCATAATTATTATACAAAGTAAGCCAATAAATTTAATGTATGGGCTTAGTACCTAAAATCTTTACGCCAGAATTTTTCTATCGACCGTTGTGGCAGCCATTTGTATTTAACCCCATCTGTACGGGTAGCGTAGTAAAACACAACCCGCGAGCCGGGCCGCATATGTAAACTATCTATGGTAAAGTATTGCGAGTAGCGCACATGATAAACCCTGTCGCCCGGTTTATACAACGGCCGCTCTGTTGCACACGAAATGCAAAGCAATAGTGCAAATACCAGCAGGTATTTCATGAGTACAGGTTTAGGCGTAAGAAACTGCTTGCAGGCAGTATATAATCTTTATGTACGGTTATGTGTTTGGCTATAAATGCTTTTTAGGAGAATAAAAAAGGGTCGAATAACTCGTACTCGACCCTACATCTACCTATGAAAAACATGCCCTTTGAGCGGGCATCACAAATATAATAAGTGTTTTTTATATTATTAAACAATTTGTTAAAATAAATTTAACCTTCTATTTAATAATTTTTCTCGATAAGTGTTTGAATGATACCGTCTACCATACCCACGGTAGGCACATAAATATGTTTAATATTGGCCGATTTTAACACGGTTAAATAGATCTCACAGGCTGGGATTATAACATCTGCCCTATCCTGGTTAAGCCCTAAAACGTTGATGCGGTCTTTTAACGAAAACGAGCTAAGGTAGTTGTACAGATCTTTAAGTTTGGCGTAACTTAAAGGGGCGTTATCTTTTTCTTTAGATAGGCGGTAAAGTTTATTAATATTTCCGCCGGTACCTATGCCCCAAATGTTTTTATGTGAGCGGGTATTTTCGCGTATAAAATCGCGCATTTCATTCCAGGTCTCTTCTTTATCCTGGTTATCTAATATACGTATGGTGCCCAGGTTAAACGATTGCGAAGCCACCAACTCTTCATCGCTGAATAAGGAAAGCTCGGTACTACCGCCACCTACATCAATATACAGGTAGTTTTTGCCCTTATCAATATTGATCTCGGCATGGCTGGCATAAATAATTTTAGCTTCCTTTTCGCCATGGATGATCTCGAGGTTAATGTCGGCCTCATCCTTTATACGTGCAACAACTTCCTGCCCGTTAAGTGCCTCGCGCATGGCCGATGTGGCGCATGCCATGTAAGCGCTTACCTTGTAAACATCCATCAGGTTACGAAAGGCCTGCATAGATTTGATCAAATCGGTAGCCTTTTTGTCGGATATGTGTTTGTTTAAAAAAGCGTCATCGCCTAAACGTACAGGCACCCTTATCAGCGTGTTTTTTTTGAAGGATATAGATCCGTTGTTCTCTATAATATCTGCTATAAGCAGCCTTACAGCGTTCGATCCCACATCAATGGCAGCGTATCTCAATTTATTGTATTTTTGTTTTTAAGGTAGTTGTAAATGTCTATCTGGGCGCGTGTAAGCGTTTCTTCTTTTGTTTTTTGGTATTTATTTACACTTGTACCGGTAATTTCGCGGGCCTTTGTATTATCGCGCAGTTGTATATCAATAATATCTCTCACCTCTTTTTTAAGGCTCTCGTCGTATATTGGGAAACCAACTTCTACCCGGTTATCTATATTACGTGTCATAAAATCGGCCGAGGTAAGGTATATCAGTTCGTTGCCACCATTGCCATAAATATGAACGCGCGAATGCTCAAGGTATTTATCTACAATGCTGATGATCTTAATGTTTTCGCTGCAGCCTTTTACACCGGGTATCAGGCAGCACATACCACGAACGATCAGCTTTATACGTACCCCGGCGTTACTTGCCTGGTATAATTTTGCTATAAGCTGTTCATCGGCAAGGCTGTTCATTTTAAATATCATGTAGGCCTTTTTACCTGCTTTAGCCAGCTTTATTTCGTTATCAATAAGCTGGTATATGTTTGGCCGCGAATCTATTGGCGATACAATAAGGTTTTTTAAACCTTTGGGTAAGGTGTTTTTATTTAGGGCCCTAAATATGTTAACCAAATCGGCGGTTATTTTTTTATTTGCGGTAAGCAAGGTGTGGTCGGCATAAATAGCAGCCGTTTTCTCGTTAAAGTTACCGGTAGACAGGCAGGCGTAGTAAGCCTGCTTGCCTTTTTCCATACGGGTTACCAGGCATATTTTTGAGTGCACCTTATAACCATCCATGCCGTATAAAACGTTTACTCCACCCTCCTCCAGCCTGTTGCTCCAGTATATATTGTTCGATTCATCAAACCTTGCGCGCAGCTCCACCAAACAGTATACCCGCTTGCCATTTTTAGCGGCATTAATAAGCGCGTGAATGATCTTTGAGTTTTCGGCCAGGCGGTATACGGTTATGCTTATTTCTTTAACCTTAGGGTCGATAGCTGCCTCGCGTAAAAAGTGTATTACATAATCAAAAGACTGATATGGCGTACTGATAAGGAAGTCTTTTTTGGCTATCATCCCCATCAGGCTTTTACCAAACGACAGGCCATCAACCGCCAGCGGCAGATTTTTGGTGTATTCAAGGTCGGGCCGGCCTACATTAGGAAAAGCGATAAAGTTTTTAAAGTTATGGTAGCGGTTGCCGGGTATCAAATTCTCTTTACCCAGTTTCATTTTTTTTACCAGGTAATTCAGCATTTCCTCGGGCATTTCGCCGTCGTATAACAGGCGCATTGGCTTACCCTTGCTCCGTTTTTGTAGGCTTTTGGCTAAAGCGTCAATGAATTTTACGCTTACTTCTTTGTCCAGGTCAAGCTCGGCATCGCGTGTTAGCTGTAACGAGTAAGCTTCGATATTGTCATGATCGAAAATAAAGAAGATGTCCTCTAAATTATATCTGATGATATCATCAAGCAGGATAATAAACTTCAGGTTGTTGGTTTCGGGCAGTACCAAAAAGCGGGGTAAATTATCCGGAAACTCTATTAGCGCGAACCTTGATTTTTTACCATTGGTAAGCTTTACAAAAAAGTAAATGGCCCTGTCGCGCAATTCCGGCATCGGCAGGGTGTCATCCAGCATTATGGGTACCAGTGTAGATAATAGTTTTTCCCTGAAAAAGCTTTTTACAAATTCGCCACGGGTAACGTTTAGCTGTTTATCGTTCAGCAGGAATATCTTTTCTTCAGCAAGTTCTTTTACAATAATATCTTCGTACAGGTGGTTAAACTTGCGCTCCTGCTTTACCACTATGGTTTTTATCTGGGCCAGTACTTTTTTGGGGTTGTAACCTAAAATTTCTTTTGCTTTCTCGTTTAAGTTGGCCAGGCGCGACAGCGTGGCTACCCTTACCCTGTAAAATTCATCAAGGTTGGATGAGAAGATGGCCAGGAACCTTATCCGTTCAATTAAGGGTACAGCCGGGTCGGCAGCTTCCTGCAAAACCCTGTCGTTAAAGTATAGCCAGCTTATTTCCCGATTAATTAAAGGAATGTTTTTAGTATCCATATATGCCCTGCTCTACAAAACTGCTTATTTATTTGTTAATTTTATATTAACTTATTGGTATTTTAATGTGTGCTTTATATTAAGTACAATAAACAGCGCCAATATATGTGGCTAATACAAATCAAACATTAGCTTTGTATTAATTATTAAAACCAAAAAATATGCCCTCATTTGATATTGTAAGCAAAATAGATGGCCAAACGCTTGATAATGCTATTAACGTTGCCAAAAAAGAGATTTTAAACCGTTACGATTTCAACGACTCTAAAAGCACCATTGAACTGGACAAAAAAACCAACCAGATAGACATACTTACCGAAAACGACATGCGCGTAAAAGCCATTGAAGGCGCAATTATTAGCCGCATGGTTAAACAGGGCCTTGACGCTAAAGCGCTTGATTTTGGAAAGGAACATTACGCATCGGGCAACATGATACGTAAAGAAATAAAGATAAAAGAAGGTATTGATAAAGAAGCGGCCAAAAAGATAGTGAAGAAGATAAAGGATAGCGGCCTTAAAGTACAGGCATCTATTATGGACGACCAGGTGCGTGTACAAGCCAAAAAGATAGATGACCTGCAAGCGGTTATCAGCCTGTGCCGTAAAGAAGATTTTGGCCAGCCCGTGCAGTATATTAATATGAGGGATTAGGCCTCACCCCATCCCTCTCGTTAGGAGAGGGAGCTTTATAAATTTTCAAGTTCTTTCCTTTGGAGAAGGCTGGGTGAGCAAAAAAAAAGACCGCCCCATTATAGGGCGGCCTTTCTAACTAAACCAACTTTTATGAAAACAATCTTTAGTTGCCCCGTATAAACAGACCGGGGCTTTTTGCTTTTGCCTGTGGGCTTTCAGCTTACTTTACAGCTATTTCTCTTGATTGAAATTTAGCTTCTTCTCTTTTAGCTACAGTTAACCTTAATATACCATCGGTATAATCAGCTTCGATTTTTGAATGGTCGGCGCTATCAGGTAAGGTGAATGACCTTACAAATGAGCTGTAGCTGTACTCGCGTTTGCTGTATTTTTTAGATTCAGCAGTTTCTTCACTTTTATTTTCGGCTGATATAGTTAAAATGTTCTTGTCAAGGTTGATCTTAAAATCTTCCTTTTTTAAGCCCGGTACAGCCAATTCGATATGGAATTCGTTATCGTTTTCGGCAATGTTAACCGCAGGTACGCGGGTTACCAATTTGTCGCTTAAAAATGTATCGTTCAATATCGAATCGAATACATCGTTAAAGAATGGGCTTGCATTACTTTTTAGTCCGTTGTTAAATTTTACCAGTGTCATTTTTATAGTCTCCTTAAAATTTTGTTTTACTATTTTCGTAAACTGTATAATCAACACTTATACCAATACGTTTTTAAATACTTTTAGCGACATAATGTCGTTACTTTTAAAATTTACCCGACAAAAAGTCTTAAAATGGCTGAAAAAATATCAGATTATAAGTTTAAAACTGCTATCACCATTCGGTTTTCGGATATAGATGCAGTTGGCCACGTAAATAATGCAGTATACCTTACTTATTTTGAAGCGGCTCGTTTTAACTATTGGCGCGAGGTTACCAATTTAGATGTGAAGGAAACAGACATTATTGTAGGCCGGTCAGAGATCAATTATTTAAAGCCCGTAACCATTAACGACCAATTATTATGCTACGTAAGGGTGATACGGATTGGCAACAGCAGTTTTGATGTTATGCACGTGCTTACAAAAATCACGGATAAGGGCGAAGAAATATGTACTACCTGTAAAACAGTATGCATCAGCTACGATTATGATACCAATAAATCGATGCCTATTCCTGCAGAGGGGCGCCGAAAAATGATTGAATATGACGAGCCAAGGCTGATATTAAATACAAATTAGATGTGCAGATGTGCAAATTTCAGATGTGCAGATGCCTGTCAGTCGATTTTTTCATCTGCATATCTGCACATCTGAAATTTGAAATCGGTTAAAATATCTTTCCTGGATTCAATATACCGTTAGGGTCAAATACCGCTTTTATACCTTTCCAAATGGCAAAGTGTAGTGGCGTATATTTTAGGTGCATAAAATCTTTTTGAACCAGGCCAATGCCATGCTCGCCGGATATGGTGCCGCCTAAGTTTACCGTTAGTTCAAATATTTCGGTGATGCCATCTTTTAATTTGCTGTTCCAGTCGGCATCACTCATGCTTTCTTTAATAATGTTTACATGCAGGTTGCCATCGCCGGCATGGCCATAGCAAACGGATGAAAAGCCGTACTTAGCCCCTACCTCTTTAATGCCTTTTATAAGTAATGGCAAAGCAGCACGTGGCACAACAGTGTCTTCTTCTTTGTAAACCGAGTTTGATTTAACAGAAACGGCCATGGTGCGCCTAACGCGCCATATCTCCTCTTTTTGGGCCGATGAATCGGCAAATAATACATCCTGGCAATTATGCTGCTCTAAAACGGTATTTATCTGCTCGCAATCGGCAAATATTACATCCTGGTTAGTGCCGTCAACTTCTATTAACAAAAATGCTTCGATACCATCTTTCAGATCGAAGGTAATGCCATCGTGCTGTATTACCCATTCAATGCCCCGGCGCTCCATAAACTCAACCGCCGATGGTATTACACCTGCCCTAAAAATAGCCGATACAGCGGCGCAGGCATCCTCGTTGGTTGGGAACGATGCCAGCATCAACGCGTCTAAAGTTGGTTTAGGTATTAATTTAGTTACTATTTTGGTAACGATACCCAGCGTACCCTCCGAGCCTATTAACAATTGCGTAAGGTTATAACCTGATGCATATTTAAGTGTATTAGCTCCCGTCCATATCACATCGCCGTTAGGCAATACTACTTCTAAATTCAATATATATTCGCGTATGGTGCCATATTTAACAACCCTTGGGCCGCCGGAGCAATTAGCCACATTGCCGCCAATAAAGCAACTGCCTTTACTTGCCGGGTCAACAGGATAAAGCAGGCCTTTTTGCGCCACGGCATCAATAAATGTTTCGGTAATTACGCCGGGCTCTACTGTAGCCTGCAGGTTTTGCTCATCAATATTCAGGATGTTATTAAAACGCTCCATTGATAGCATCAGGCCGCCGTTTATGGCCAGTGCGCCACCTGCTAAACCGGTTCCGGCCCCGCGTGGTGTTACAGGTATTAAATGCTCATTGCAAAGTTTCATCAATGCCGACACTTGCTCAACAATTGATGGCTTTACGACTACTTCGGGGTAGTAAACAAGGTCTTCGGTTTCATCGTGGCTATAGTTCTCAATAGCAGTTTTCTCGGTCAATACGGCTCCGGCTCCAGCAATAGCGGTTATTGCCGCCAATATATCCCCGGTAATTTTATTGTAGGTCATGGTTATTACTTATGGTAATTAAGCGTGATCACCGAATATTTAACAGGCCCTTTAAACGGTGGGTTAAGCTTGCGGATGGTTACTTCGGCTGTTTGTATAAAAGTAAAGGCCGTGGTAACACGTGTTAGTATGGCTTGCGCCACAGTTTCGATCAGTTTTTTGGGTTCCTGCATTTCTGCGTCGGCAATCTCATAAAGGGTTTCGTAGTTTACTGTATGGCTAATGTTATCGTCGCTAAGATTTGTACCTGTATCAAAGGCCACCTGTATATCCACCAAAAAATGAGTGCCTGTTAATTGCTCTTCGGGGTAAAAACCATGGTATGCAAAAAACTCAGCGCCTTGTAAACCTACTGTTATCATACTTCAAAAGTAGTGGTTTATTTGATTTACAAGGGCAGGTTTAATAATTTATAAAATATTTATTAAGCTATTTTTTTATAAAAAATAGCTTTAAACCGTTTAAACCTGCTTTTTGATATAAAGTGCCCTGTGGTATTCAAAAACAAGGATTTTACTGTGTTTAACTACAGGCCAAATGCTATATATTTGGCCAACCAATTGATGATTTTATGGCAAAGACCGACCTTTACGAAGCACCTGATTATTACCTTTTAGACGAACTGCTAACCGAAGAACATAAGCTGATCCGCACATCGGTACGCGATTGGGTGAAGAAGGAATTGAGCCCTATAATTGAAGACTACGCCCAAAAGGCTGAGTTTCCGAAACAACTGATTGGCGGCCTTGCCGAGATAGGTGCCTTTGGCCCTACTATACCGGTTGAATATGGCGGCGCGGGTTTAGATTACATGGCCTATGGTATCATTATGCAGGAGATAGAGCGTGGCGATTCGGGCATTCGTTCGGCGGCATCGGTGCAGGGCTCGTTGGTGATGTATCCTATCAATGCTTATGGGTCGGAAGAACAAAAAATGAAATACCTGCCTAAATTGGCTTCGGGGGAATTGATGGGTTGCTTTGGATTAACAGAACCCGACCATGGATCAAACCCGGGCGGTATGACCACCAATATTAAAGATGCAGGCGACCATTATATACTTAACGGTGCCAAAATGTGGATATCAAACGCCCCGTTTGCCGACATTGCCATTGTTTGGGCTAAAGACGAGAGCGGTAAGATACGCGGCCTGATTGCCGAACGCGGCATGGAAGGTTTTACCACTCCCGAAACACATAACAAGTGGTCGTTACGCGCATCGGCAACCGGCGAGTTGGTTTTTGATAACGTAAAGATCCCGAAGGAAAATATTTTGCCTAATGTAGCCGGTTTAAAAGGGCCGTTAGGTTGCTTAAACCAGGCCCGTTATGGTATTGCATGGGGTGCCTTAGGCGCCGCTATGGATTGCTACGACACCGCGCTGCGTTACTCAAAGGAACGCGTACAATTTGGCCGCCCTATAGCGGGTTTTCAGCTACAGCAAAAAAAACTTGCCGAAATGATAACGGAAATAACCAAAGGTCAGCTGTTGGTTTGGCGTTTGGCAACGTTAAAAAACGAGAACCGTGCAACAGCCGCCCAAATATCAATGGCAAAACGCAACAGCGTAGAGATAGCTATTAATATAGCCCGCGAAGCGCGACAGATGCTTGGAGGGATGGGTATAACCGGTGAGTACCCAATAATGAGGCACATGATGAACCTGGAATCGGTAATTACTTATGAGGGCACACACGATATTCATTTGCTGATAACCGGTATGGATGTGACCGGCGAGGACGCGTTTAAATAAAACTGAAAAAAATTATAGCTATAGGTAGTACGAATTTGCGCAATAATATTATATTTGTGCTTATCCTGTTAACTACTGAACATTGACGCTTATTAAAGATAACACCGCCAAAAGTATATTGCGGCATTGTTGGCTTTATGCTTTTTTAATTGTTTTAGCGGCGTGTCAGCAAAAAACAACAACCGATAAGGGCGACTATTCAAACGAGTTTTTACCTATTCTATCTAAAGTAGACAAATATTGGGGTTCAAAAAGCCCCGAATACAGCCTTCACTTTCTCGACTCCTCATTAAATAAGCTACCTAATGCTACCGTTAGCGATCGTTTTAGGACGTACGCCACGCATTATGTGTATTGGCAAAAATTTAAGCACGATTATAACAAAAGCATTGTATATGCCGATAGTATGCTGGCCATGGCCAATAAAAGCATCAATAAAAAGCAATATTCATCGCTTTATGCCGAGGCTAACTTTGCACGCGGCGATGCGTATTTTGAACTTAACCAGTTTACAGATGCATACCAATCGTACTACCAGGGTTACCTAACCGGTAAAAACTATGTTAATATAGCCGCACTGGCCGATTATACTTACCGCATGGGTATGATAATGTACAAAAAAGGCCATTACAAGTTAGCTGCTAAGTATTTTAAAGATAGCTTTAACCAAAACATTACCCAGGGCCTTACAACCAATAAGGATTTTGTGGGATTTTACCGCACACAGGAGCTTTTAGATAATATTGGCTTAAGCTATAGGCACAACAACGAGAATGACAGTGCCATTGTATACTTTGACAAGGCATTAAAATATATAAACGCTAATGCCTATAAATTCCCCGACCGTAAACAGCATTTAGAAATGGCCCTGGGCGTTGTTTATGGTAACAAGGCCGAAGTTTATATACAAAAAGGTAATAACCTGCCGGCCATCGAACTGCTTAAAAAGAGCATCAGTATTAACCTTAAACCGGGTTACGACAACCACGACGCGGAGTTAACCGAAGTTAAACTGGGGCAATTGTACCTTAAACAAAACGAAGGCGACTCTTTGATTACCTTACTGGGCGATTTACGCAACCAGTTAGATACGGTTAAAAACCCTGATGCCGAGGCCGATTATAACCGCTTGCTGGGTAATTACTACATTACGAAAGGCGATTTGCGCAAAGCTATAGACCATATACAGCTATACAACACACAAAAAGATTCGATAGCTAAGATATCCAGTTTGCTGATGGAAACAGATGTGAACCAGCAGCTGGCCAATTACGAGAAACAACACGAAATAGACCTGCTAAGCAACAATAACAAGCTACAGGTGATATACTTATATGTAAGTATATTCTTTGCGGTAATGTCGCTTATTATCATCTTTTTGGTGGTGCGTAACTGGCGGCGGTCAAAAAAGGATGTGCAGGTTGTGAATGTATTAAACCAGCAAATTAATGAGCAGAACAGTGTTTTGGAGGATGCCTTAACCGAAATAAAACTAAGCAGTCAGGAAAAAGACCGCATTTTACGTACAGTAGCTCACGATTTACGTAACCCTATAGGTGGCATCGCATCATTAACAACCATGATGGCTGATGACGAGTATACCGATGAGCAAAAAGAACTGATCAATCTGGTAAAGGAAACCTCGTTTAACTCGCTTGAGCTGATCAACGAAATTTTAGAGGCAACCAACATGAATTCGGTTAACCTTAACCTTGAGCAGGTTGAAATAAATTCGCTGGTAAGCAATAGTGTAGAGCTATTACGTTTTAAAGCCGCCGAAAAAGGCCAAACGATCCTGCTGGAAACGTTAGATAAGCAGCAAGAATTATACATTAGCCGCGAAAAAATATGGCGCGTGATAAGCAACCTGATAAGTAATGCCATTAAGTTTAGCCCAACCGGCGCAACTATAAATGTAAAAGTTACCCAGCAAACCAACCAGGTTGTTATAGTTGTTAAAGATCATGGTATAGGCATCCCCGAGAAACTAAGAGACCAGGTATTTAATATGTTTACCAGTGCCCAAAGGCCGGGTACCAATGGCGAAAAATCATTCGGGCTGGGCCTGTCTATCTGCAGGCAAATAATGGAGAAACACAACGGTAAAATATGGTTTGATAGCGAAATTAACCAGGGCACTACTTTTTACATTAGTTTGCCCTTATCAACAGCTAACAACCCTGCCAACCTACCGCAGCAGGTTAGCGTACCAGTGGCCTGACGCTTTTATGATGCGTTGCTGCGTTTTAAAATCCACGTATATTAAACCAAAGCGGGGGTGAAAACCCTCCGCCCATTCAAAGTTATCGGTTAAGGTCCAAACAAAGTAGCCGTCAACCCTGCACCCCTCCTGCTTAGCTTTTAATACTTGTTGTAAATGTGTTTGCAGGTAGGTTACACGTTTGGTATCATCAACTTTTCCATCAATAACTGTATCCGGGAAAGCCGCGCCATTTTCAGTTACTATCAGCTTTTTAATTTGCGGGTAGGCGTTAAACTTTTTAAGCATATGGTAAATGGCAGGCGGGTGTACCTCCCACTTCATTTCTGTTAGCTCTACATTTCTATTTTCGGCTTTTACAAGGCTGGCCCATATATATGGCGTAAAAAACGAATGCTTTACAATTTCGCGTGTATAATTTTGTATGCCTATAAAATCAAAATCAAATTTAATATCGGCCTCATCTCCGGGCTGTATAAACTTTTTAATTCCCCTTAATGCCGTAACCTCTTCTGTTGGGTAGCCAAGGCCTAAAAGCGGCTCAATAAACAAACGGTTAATAAGGGCATCAGCACGCTTTGCCGCGTTAATATGCCTTTTGCTTTGCCCGTATGGCTCAATATGCGAGCAGGAGAATGTATTGCCTATTTGTGCCTGTGGTAACAACTTGCGCAATATACGTGCGCCCGCAACTATGCTTAAAACTACGTGATGTATGGCGGGTAAAAAATTACTTAAACCGGTGCGACCGGGCGCGTGTATGCCTAAAAAATATCCTGCACCGGTAAACACAGCAGGCTCATTCATTACCATCCAGTGTTTTACACGGTCGCCAAAGCTGTTGGCGCATATGGTTACGTAATTGCTAAACCAGTCAACAATTTCGCGGTTTGTCCAGCCGCCTTTGTCTTCTAAGGCCTGCGGCAGATCCCAGTGATAAACAGTTAACCAAGGGTCTACGCCCTGCGCAAGGCAATAATCAATAACCTTGTTGTAATGATCTATACCTGCCTGGTTAATTTCCCCCGTACCCTCGGGCAAAATACGGCTCCAGGCGATAGAAAAGCGAAAGTTGGGAATATTAAGCTCCTTTACAAGGTCAATATCCCTTTGGTATTCTTTATAAAAGTCGCAGGCTGTTAATGGCGTATCGCCGTTAAGTATCTTTCCTTTTTTGGCCGAAAAGGTGTCCCATATAGATGGGCCCTTGCCATCGGCATCGCACGATCCTTCTATCTGCAGCGCGGCCGTAGATACCCCCCAGGCAAACGTATCGCCAAAAAGTTGTTTTGTTAAATGCAGACCGGAGTTAGAAGTATCCATTAAATTGAGCTAAGCCAGCCCAAAATGTACATTATAATTGTATAAATAAAGCGTTGCGTTAAAAAACTTAGTGTATAAAGCTCGAACGCATGCTTTTTAAAAATAACCACTCGCGAAAACCGCTCATTAATTTTGATAGTTTGCTCATCAGTTTCATGGTATCATTAATTTTGATGTTAATCAAATATACCTCCTCCATATAAGCTTAATGTATAATTGTTATTATATAATTATTAATACATTTTATAGTACCTGTCCATTTAATTAAGGCAATGATGCTTACTTTTGGTGCGATGAAAAACTATTTTATCCGCCTGTTTAATTACAACGAATTTGCTAACACACAAATTAACCAACTTATTGTAAAAAAGAATGATAGCGGTAAGGCGATCAAATTAATGGCACACTTGCTTGGCGCCGAACAAATATGGTTAAAGCGCTGCAAAGGCATACTTACACAAGCAGGCCCTATATGGCCGGATTGGGATGCCCATACTGTAACCAATGTAATAGCCGCTAACCATGCCGAATGGGTTGCCTACCTGAACGAATTAAACGAAGCGGACTTTGATAAAACGATCAATTATAAAAATTCGTTAGGGGTAGAATATAATATGCTGTTGTCTGATATTATTGCCCATGTTATTAACCATGGCACCCACACAAGGGCACAAGCCGGCCAGCATTTAAAACTTAATGATGACGACAAGTTGCCTGTAACCGATTATAGTTACTATGTACACCAATTAAATAACCTATAACCATCCTTAAAAAATGAAAAAAATATTTGCCGCCGCTGTATTAAGCTTTGTATTATTTAGCTGTACCGACACCAAAAAACAAGAACAGGACCTGTTAAATGAAGTGATAAAAGTTCATGACCAGGTAATGGCTAAAGACGAATTGGTTATTACCAATAAAATGCAACTGGATACGTTGTTAAAGCAAAACAAAGCCCCTGATGTAAATATGGTAGCAACCGGCCTAACTAAGCAATTAGATACTGCCGACGCGCATATGGAGAATTGGATGCATAAGTTTGATGCTGAAAATACAGGAAAATCGCACGATCAGGTGATGAAATATTTAGCCGATCAAAAAAAGCAAATTCAGGATATTGATAAAGAGTTGAACGAAGCCATAGCATCTTCGGCAAAGTTTATAAAAGAAAATAAAGCCAAATGAAAAAACTAACCGGGGCAATTGCGCTGCTACTTTTGTACAGCGCCTGTAAATTTAATAACACCGAGGCGCCTAAACTACCTATTTTTGGTAACCGCGATACCGCTACTACTATTGTAAACGGAAAACCTGTTACAGAAACGGTTTATCAAACGATACCATCATTTAAATTTGTAAACCAATATGGCGATAGTATTAGCGATAAAAGCCTGAATGGTGATATATATGTAGCCGATTTCTTTTTCACCACTTGCCCATCCATCTGCCCTATTATGCACCGTAATATGCTTACGGTTTATAACGAATATAAAAACGTAAGCGATTTTAAGATCATATCGCACACTATCGACCCTAAGCACGATAGCGTTGCCGTATTAAAGAAATACGCCGATAAACTGGGTATTAAGGGCAATAGCTGGTGGCTGCTACAGGGCAATAAAGAGCAAACCTACGAACTTGGCCAAAAAAGTTACCTGGTTGCGGTTAAGCAGGATAATGGTACTGCAGGTGGCTATGTACACCAGGGCTGGTTTGTTTTGGTTGACAAACAAAAACGTATACGCGGTTATTACGATGGCACAGACGAAAAACAAGTTGCCAAATTAATAGATGACATAAAAATACTACGCACCGAAACTAATGTTACCATGGCCCAATGAAACTAAAAGCGATAAGTGTAATTGCTTTATTGATTGGTATATTGGCAATAGCCTGCCAAAGCGACGAGCAGCTGGAGTTTAAACGCTATTACACCAGCGGCGTATTGCTTTACCAGCAAAAGTGCCAAAACTGCCACGGTACAAAAGGCGAAGGTTTATCAAACCTGATACCACCGCTTACCGATACCGCTTATCTTAAAAAGAACAAAGCACAACTAGGCTGTATGGTTAAATATGGTATTAAAGAAACCATTATTACGGTTAATGGCAAAAGTTATGAGGGCGCCATGCCTGCTACTGACCTTGCCCCTGTTGAAGTTGCACAGGTGCTTACCTATATAGGCAACTCTTTTGGCAACCATATGGGCACCATCACCTCCGAACAGGCCGATGTGTATTTGAAAGAATGTAAATAATATTATGAGCTTTTTAGATAAGGTGGTTTTGACCAAGACATTCAGTCTGGGCAAGTCGGTAGATATCGTTCAAGAAATATTACAAGCAGGTAATGACGACAAATACATCTTAAAGAAAATAGATGATCTTCAATATACTTGTCTTGCAAATAGCTCAATAGGGACGTTAATAATAAAAGGTGGCGCAGGGTTAGTAGATGGTATAAAAACTCAAGTTTCTCTTAATCCGCTTGATAGTAAGTTAACGGAAGTTACCATGAAAACGCGGATAAGAATTGAGCTCTATATGGTAATAATCATATGGTTAGTAGTAGTTTATACCGAACTATTCGGTAGTCAATATATTCCTTTTTGGATTAATTTGGTTGTTTTTCCAGTGACATTGTTATGGTTTTGGTTTGTTTATAGATTCCAGGAGTTACGACTACAAAATAAAATTGAAACATTGTTAAATGAGGTAAAGTAATAAAGATTAGTGTCACCTCAGGAGGCTCTCGCAGGGGATGCTAAGCAGGAGTTTAATTTTCTACACAGCATCATCATCTATTAACTAATCCCTATCTTTACGCCGCAAAACGTTCTATCGCTGTTCGCTTAACGTGGATGGAGGAAAGTCCGGGCAACACAGAGCATCCTGCTTCCTAACGGGAAGGCGCCCGCAGCGGGCGACAGCAAGTGCCACAGAAATGATACCGCCACTAATTTATTAGTGGTAAGGGTGAAAACGTGAGGTAAGAGCTCACGGCTTTTCCGGGCGACCGGGATCGCGGTAAACCTCAGGAGTTGAAAAACCAAATAGGTTCTGAAAGCGGAGCTGCTCGCTTCCGTGTCCCGGCTTGTCGGGGCCGTCAGAATGGGTAGGTTGATAAAGCCTGTTAGCAATAGCAGGATCAGATTAATGATAGAAGTTCCCTTACGGGAGTACAAAACCCGGCTTACAGGTTTGCAGCTGTTCAAAATCCCCTCTTTTGAGGGGGTTTTTTTTGTGAATGGTTGAATGAGTTGCGTGGTTGCTATTCCTCTATTGACGTTTGACAGGCTTACCAGGCGGCAATAACACCAAATTACCACCCTTGATGATCTTTATTTGAGAGGGATATTCTGAAGCTTTTAAAACAGTTAGATCTTTAAATTTCTCATTGTGTTTTTTAGGGTCAAGCCGTAATAAACCTTCAGTGGAGTTTATATAAATATATCCATCATATTTATTATAAATACAGCTCATAATATAGGTTGGCTTAATACGTTCCTGTATACTCTTTTTTACAGGCAGGGTCTTATCGCTATCCGTATTAAATATAACCCGGCCCTTAAAAATATCTGCTCCATCTTTATCTGTAGCTTTATCGTACTTAGCAATAAATGAATAGAAAAGACCATGTTTCGCTGCATAAACACTGCCATTGAATTCAAATGACGGGAATGCTGCAACCCATGTTTGATCTATAAATTTTTTAGTTTTTGTATCAAATGTAAATAAGTCAGCACCCCATTCGCCGTGGTCAGATACCACCCATAAGTTATCTTTGCTGTCCAAGAAAGCGGGGCTGTAATAAGCGAACCTACCCCAACCCCAGCCGTCTCTCCTTCCATTACTCCATTCAGAATGAGAAAACGTATGGTCTGGTTTAAAAATCCTCGCTGTGCTATTATCTATTATACCTTTATTAGTTATCAAGAAGCACTCATTCCGGCTGTTAAAAACAATGTTATATAAATCGCTGTCTTTATAAACCATCAACGTGACCCAACCAGTACCATTCTTTCGTTTAATTACATTTTGTTCATCTGCTATAATTAAGTTTCCAAAATGATCTTGCGAAAGGAATTTTATTTTGCTTTTTGGTTTGTAAGTGTTGACAAGCTTATCGTTGTACAAATCGAAGGTTTCAAGTGCTCCGCTATCTGTTAACGTATATACTAAGCTATTAGAAACGATAATATTATTGTAGTCCTGATAAGGATAGCGTATTTGGCCTTCACTGATAGCAGCGCCGAGTAATAGCATTGCAGTCAAAACAACCTGTTTGATATAAACTCTCATAATGTGTTAATCATCCTATCAAACTTACTAATTTATTTCGCCTTTGAGCTTTAGAACATATCCAACCATTCACTACTCATCAAAATAAAGTGTGTTATATACTATACAATTTATATATTAGCCGCTCAAACATTCTACCTAAATATTGAGTTTTAACAACACATGGCAAAAATTTTAATAATTGACGATGAGCGGTCTATCCGCAGCACCCTGCGCGAGATTTTAGAATACGAAGATTATACGGTTGAAGATATTGATAATGGTGTTGACGGCTTGGAGCTGATACGCAAAAATGACTACGACCTTGTACTGTGCGACATAAAGATGAACCGGATGGACGGCATGGAAGTGCTTACCGAAGGTTTAGCTATTAAACCCGACCTGCCTTTTATAATGATATCGGGCCACGGCACGGTAGAAACCGCTGTAGAAGCCAGTAAAAAAGGCGCGTTTGACTTTATATCAAAACCACCGGATCTTAACCGCCTGTTGATAACCGTACGCAACGCTCTTGACAGGGGAAGCCTGGTTGTTGAAGCCAAAGTATTAAAACGCAAAGTATCTAAGGTGCGCCCTATCCTGGGCGAATCGCAAGCCATATTAAGGATAAAAGAAACTATCGACCGGGTTGGCCCTACCGATGCGCGTGTACTGGTTACCGGTGCCAATGGTAGCGGTAAAGAGTTAGTGGCCCGATGGCTGCACGAAAAATCGAATCGTTCAAACGGGCCTATTATCGAGGTGAACTGCGCGGCTATTCCTTCGGAGCTGATAGAAAGCGAATTGTTCGGTCACGAAAAGGGTTCGTTTACATCGGCCATCAAACAGCGTATAGGTAAATTTGAAAGTGCCAATGGCGGCACGCTTTTCCTGGATGAGATAGGCGATATGAGCCAGTCGGCACAGGCGAAGGTGCTGCGTGCCTTGCAAGAAAACAAAATTACCCGTGTAGGCGGCGAAAAAGAGATAGATGTTGATGTACGTGTAGTAGCGGCAACCAACAAAGACCTTTTAAAAGAAATAGAGGCTGGTAATTTTAGGATGGACTTGTACCACCGCTTAAGTGTGATATTAATTCATGTACCGCCACTTACCGAGCGCCGGGATGATATTGCGCTGCTTACCCAAAGCTTTTTAGAGGAGATATGCAACGAATATGGCATGCCGGCTAAAAAGATATCAGACGCGGCCTTAGATGCCTTAAAAGCCTTGCCTTGGACGGGTAACATACGCGAGTTGCGCAACATGGTAGAGCGTTTGATCATTTTAAGTGATAAAACCATTACCGATGGCGATGTTAGGGCGTTTGCCAATCCATCGGCTACGGTTGCTGCACCGGTAGCTGCCGCTGCCCCGCAAACTGATTTTGACCAGTTTACTAATTTTCAGGAGTATAAAGATTACGCGGAACGCGAATACATCAAATTCAAGCTGGAAAAAAACAACTGGAACGTATCAAAAACTGCCGACGATATCGATATACAGCGCAGTCACTTATACAGTAAGATAGAAAAGTTCGGATTGAAAAGAGGCGAATAATTTATTGAATAACGCTCTGATCAGTAATCAAATAAACCGCTGATTTTAATAGTCAGCGGTTTATTAGTTAAATAATAATCCAACCTTCTTTATGGAAAGTCAAGGTTGAGCCAGCTATAAACGCCGATATATCAGTTTTAACTGTTGCATTAATGTTTGTTAATTCAATAAAACAAACGGTGGGATTTAATCTTCCTTTTCTAAACAGCCAAAATCTAAATCTCCTTTGTTGTGGTGTTTTATTTAATTGTTTCAACTCTTCAAAACTTGATATATTAAGAGTATCTTGGTTTATATAATTATAAAGGGCTCGTTTTTCCATTGTCAGCGAATCTAATTCGGTTTTCAATTTTAAAATAACCTTTCCGGTAATTATTTCCGGGTAAAATAATCCTTTTTCAAAAATGGTCTTTGATGCATAGTCAAGATTATTCAAAATTAGTACTTGGTTATTGTATCGGTAAACATCAATGTTCGTTACAATAATTTCACCATTGAATTTTCTGAAAGATTGTTCTTTGTAGTTTCTTGCAAAGAACAATTCTGTCAAGTAATCTTCTTGTTCACCTTGATTTTTAAATTCCTTTTGATCTTTATTTGTCGATGTGGATTTTTTTTGAGCATTTAATAATAACGGAAATATTATCAATAGCAGAAAAACAGAGAGTTTCATACTTGGCTGTTTAATATTGCATATGATGCAAATTGGTTATCTATTCCACATATTAAAGTATAAATAATTTAACACTGTAGCAATACCTTATCTTTGCCGCTTCTCCATCCCATAATATGATACAGCAAGCACTTCAAAATTTAAAGATAAGTACCTTAAACCCTATGCAGGAGGCTGCTATCAGCGCCGCTGCCAAGGCCGATGTAATTTTACTATCGCCTACAGGCTCGGGTAAAACACTGGGCTTTTTATTGCCGCTGCTGGGTTTGCTTGATGCAAAAATATCCACCGTTCAGGTTATGATACTGGTGCCATCCCGTGAGCTGGCTTTGCAGATAGAGCAGGTTTTTAGGGCAATGGGCAGCGGTTTTAAGGTAAATTGCTGTTATGGTGGCCACCCGCTTAAAATAGAAATGAATAACCTGTCGCAACCGCCGGCTGTTTTGGTAGGCACACCGGGCCGTATTGCGCATCACCTGCGCCGCGATACTTTTGATACCTCAACCGTGGCTACGCTAATATTAGATGAGTTTGATAAGGCGCTGGAGTTTGGTTTCCAGGAAGACATGGCTTACATCATCAGGTGTTTGCCAAATATTAATAAGCGTATGCTTACCTCGGCCACGCAGATGGATGAGATACCATCGTTTACAAAAATAAACCGACCGGTAAAGCTAGATTATTTAACCAATGCCGCATCAGCACCCGACCTGAAGCAAAAAGTGGTGATTTGCGAGCCTGCCGACCGATTAGATGCCCTTTTTGCCCTGATATGTAAAATAAGCGATAAGCCAACACTTATATTTTGTAATCACCGCGAAGCCGTTGACCGTATCAGCGACCTGCTTTGGGAAAAGGGTTTGTTTCATGATGTATTTCATGGTGGTATGGAGCAGGACGACCGCGAACGGGCATTAATTAAATTCAGGAATGGCAGTCACCGCATATTAATCACCACCGATCTGGCCTCGCGCGGGTTAGATATCCCCGAAATTGAGCATGTGGTACATTACCAGCTGCCACATAACCTGGAAGCATTTACGCACCGCAATGGCCGCACCGCCCGTATGCACGCAAAAGGTACCTCCTACCTGCTATTGGCATCCGGCGAAAAACCAGCTTACTTAACCGAACTGCCAGAAATAGAGGAGTTGCCCGAAAAGGCTATTATCCCGCAACCATCGCCATGGGCAACCTTGTACATAGCAGCAGGCAAAAAAGACAAGATAAACAAGGTAGATATTGTAGGCCTGTTACTTAAAAAAGGCGAATTAGCTAAAGAAGACCTTGGATTGATAGAGGTATTAGACTACTCGTCGTACGCTGCAGTTAAGCGCAAACAAATAGAGCGCACAGTGGAACTGGTTAAAAACGAAAAGATAAAAGGCCGGAAGATAAAGATTGATATATCGAGATAGGTAAATTTTACTTGTTAGTACACTGCTTTTGCCTAAATTTGATAAAGGGTAAATCGTGATGAAAAAAAAGAACCAAAGTTTTGACGAGGCAGAACTTGAGCTATTAAAAGATGGCTTAAAAAGAACTTATAAAGAACGTTTTGAAATGGCTACCCGCTTGTACAAAATACAGCAAACTATGAATAAAGCTACCATTACCCATAAACCTTATCTAAGTAAATAACGGTGGACGTTTTTGATGAGGAAATATTAAGTTTCTGGAAAGCACTTCAAGACCATAACGTGGCATATATTATGGTTGGCGGTTATGCTATTAATTTACATGGCTATCAGCGTTTTACCGGCGATTTAGATATTTGGCTTAAAGACACGTTAGAGAACAGAATACAACTACGTAAAGCTTTTTTAAGTTGTGATATGGGTGATTACCCGATGATAGAATACATGCAATTTATACCCGGCTGGACCGAATTTAGCTTAAATAACGGCCTGCGTTTAGATATTTTAAGCGAAATGAAAGGCTTAGAAGGATATACATTTGACGAATGCCTGCAAATGGCATCAGTTGCAGATATTGAAAATGTAAGTGTCCCCTTTCTGCATATTAATCAGCTTATCGAAAATAAAAAGATAGTCAACAGGCCTAAAGATCAAATCGATGTTGTCGCGCTAGAGCAAATTCGTAAACTAAGACAAGAATAAAACCCTATTTTCTTTCACTCATCCGTTTTTAACTGCTTTACGCAATTCATCAATGCCCTAAAGTTATGGTAAGTCCCCTTCCATATTTGACCTTTTAAAGCCATTTTATATTGGGGTTGTTTATCAATACCGCCCTGGTACCAATCGCCGTGCTCCTGGTCTATCAGGTAAGTTTGTGTATATTGCCAAAGTGTTTTAAAATGGTCATAATACCGGTGCTTATCGTTGGGGAATTTGTTGGCCATCAGCAGTAGCGCGTTTAAACCCTCGGCTTGCGCCCACCAGTTTTTGGTATCTTCAGTAATTGTGATGCCGGGTCTGCCTTTAAAATAATAACCCTCATCATAAAAGCCGCCTACCTTATTATCCCATCCACTTTCTAAGGCATCATCAACCATTTTTTTGCCAACGCGCAAGGTAACCTTATCGTTTTTCATACCTAAGGCATGCGACGCCTCCAGCATCAGGTAAGCAGTTTCTACATTATGCCCAAATGATACATGATCTAGGTTGTGGTGTTTTTTTATACTTGCTTCTGTCGAATCCCGGTATGATACAGGCGTCCAGTCGGGTTTAAAAAACAGGATAAGGTTACCTTTATCATTTGTTATCTTATCGCGTACCAGCAATAACAATTCATTCAGGCGTACTTTAACCAAACTATCCGGCCAAACGGTATACAATTCGGTAAGCGATTCTAATAAGTGAATGGACGAGTTTTGATCTTTATACCCTGTTTCAGCGGTTGAAGGTACCGTGGCATCCCTTAGTATTGGTGTGCCGTCCATCTGCATGTGCTGATAGTAGCCTTTATAAACAGGGTCGTGGCTATGTTTCTCCAGCCACCAAAAGGTACGTTTAGCCATATTTAAAGCACTGGTATCGCCCGATGCATGGTAATACCCCGCAAGCGCATACAAAGCAAATGAATTACCATATGCCTCCTTTGGCGCAAAATTTCCCTTTTTTGGGTGCCCCTGCCTGGTGGTAAAGGTATAAAAGCCACCGTATTGTTTATCCCATAGCACGTTCTTTAAAAACTCAAAGCCCTGTTTAGCACCAGCTTTATAGTAGCCAACAGCAGGGAAAAGCTCCGCAGCTTTGCTGTTGCTCCAAACGTGCCTTGCCTGGGTAACAATCATTTTATCCTGGTTGCCTGCCGGCTTAAAATCGTACGAGAACGAGCTTAAAAACCCACCATATACCGTATCAACAGCTAAGGGGTACCATTGCTTTAACAGCTTGTTTACCATTGATTCCTGCATTTCTGCGGCTATTTTTAGCCTTTCGCTATTACCTTGCGCAAACGAAAAAAAAGGCAGGACAAGTAAAGCCGTAAAGGATATGATGGCGAACGTTCTTCTCATACTTAATGCTTGCTTTTGTTTAGTACATGGTCGGCAGCTAATACCAAAAACAGGTAATCTGATGTACCACCACCTAAAACATATTCTCCCTGCTGCCAAAGGTATGGCCAGTTTAATAGTTCGGGGAAGTCGGGCCTTATTAAAGCCGTACCTGATGTAATACCACCGGGGATGTACGAACGGTCGGCACGGTTAAAGCCATAAGCCGTAGTCATTGAGCGCGCACCCACCCCCGATA
Organism: Inquilinus sp. KBS0705; assembly: GCA_005938025.2. NCBI lineage: Bacteria > Pseudomonadati > Pseudomonadota > Alphaproteobacteria > Rhodospirillales > Rhodospirillaceae > Inquilinus > Inquilinus sp. KBS0705. The sequence goes on from VCCI02000001.1 coordinate 1,239,215, forward strand.
CAAATGAAGCGGTGTTTGAGCCCGGGTGGCAACCCAATATAAAATCAATAGCATGCAGCATATAGGTATCCTTAAATATCGATGGGAAATTGGCGTATAAAAAGTATTGTTTGTAGCCAAAATTTTGTATACCCCAACCGGCTCCCCATATATTAGGTTCGTATGGTACGCCATAAGGTGTTTTGGTACCCTGCTGCTCTATTTTTGTAAAAAGTTTTTGTACGGCTTGCGTTATGGCATCCTGGTAAGCTTTATCCTTAATTAGGCCAATGGTACGGCCAACCAGCCAGCCGGTATTATCAATGTTGCGGGTAATGCCATCCGTGTTTTTTATCAGGAAATCGGCGTAGATTTTATCGCCGGTGGTTACCAGTAATTCTACTGCCAGTGCTACCCTGCCGCCTACACTTTGGTCGGGTGTTTTGTCCCATACTTCTTTGGCTATTTGCAGGCATTGTGTGGCAAGGGTGTCGTTATATCCTTTCATTACACGGCTGGCCGCTGCTAAAGCAGCGGCAGTTTGCAGGGAACGCCTTGGGTTGTTCTCGGTAAATACCCAGCGGTCGTCTGCCGGCGCCGGGGTGTTTAATATAGGGTCGATATTTTTGGCATTGGTTACAAATGGCTTGTTATCGGTAATGTTAGCCGCATCGCCTAACACGGTGTATTGCCTTAAGGTAGGCTCAATAACTCCCCTGTAAAAACGGCCCATTGCCTGGTATCCGCCGGTAATGGATAGCAAACCATGCTCTATCTGCTGTAAAATATCAGGTTTGCCATCCGGCTGCTGAATCTCTACCACATGATTTTTTTGGTCGATGGTGGTGTTATCATACTTTACATCAAATGCCTCGTAGGCCAGTGTTAAGCCATGTACCGTTTCGGCTTGCGACTCCACCCTAAGGTCAAAATCACCGGCATCATGCCACGCACCACGGTTTAGCAGCGGCACATTATCACCGGGCTTGTATTGCGTAAGCGTGCTGTGTCCTTGTATATAACCATCAAAATGGTTCGAGTCTATTGGTGCCATGCGGGCATCGTCCATATGGCACAGGCCATGCCATACCCTATATTTTTCGTTTACACGCATGTGGCACATCTGCGCCGGAAGGAAATAAGCCAGCGTAGGCTGCCACACATCGTTTTTAAACACATCCTTATTTATCTGAAAGGGCTCGGTTTGGTAGTTACCATAACGCACCACATACATGCCGGGGGCTGTTATTTTTGTAAAGTCCAGTTGCAGGTAATGGTATCTTAAAAAGTTACCCCATTCGGCAGGTATAGCCTTTAATGCGGTTACAAAGCCGCCATTTTCATCAATGCGTAATAACGATGCAGGCAGCCGTTTTTTATCGTTCTTGTCCAGTTCGATAACGGCAATTTTTTGCTGCGCCGGGTGATAGCCCACCTGCGATACCTGCACCACCGGCGATGATAGCCAGCCTTCAACCGCGTTTGGTGTAACCAGCCACTCTATGGCGTTTTTGGTGGCACCTTTAGCTATTAACGATCGTACTACAAACCAACCGTTATTGTGCTTTGCACGCCCGTCTAACAGCTCCAAATTACCCGGCGATACGTTTTCAATGGTCATGCGTTGCAGGGCCACTTCGGGGGCTATGGTTAGTTTTTTGCCTGCAGCAATGGGTTTAACTTGTGTTTCCCCTTCTTTATCTTTATAAACATCCTCGCTGGATTGCTGCATGAATATGCCAAACTGCTTATCCATGTAGTACGATTTGCCAAACAATATCCCCGGATAAAGCTCGAAGTTAAAACCAACCTTCCCTATCCACTCATCCGGCAGGGGTTTATCTAAATCCACAATGATTTTAAACGATTTGCCGGCCGGCAACACTCTGATGTTATAAGCGAAATTCAGATCAGGGTAAATTATCGGGTTAAAGCCCTTGCGGTTGATCTCCTGGTTCGGGAATTCCATACGCACGCTTACCTCGCCGGTTGCCTTGTTAACTACGCGTTTGCCCACCTTGGGTATAGGCGCCCATTGCCCGGGTGTGGGCTCTAACCTAATATCGCCATTGGTGGCAACACGCTGCCCGTTTTGAATAACCCCAACCCCGCCCTGGTGACCTTCGGGATAAAAATCGTGCGCAAGCATAACGTTTACTCCTTTATATTCAAGGTACTCCTGGTTGTTTAATACCATTTTGCCTGCGTTACCGGCAGTTTGTGCAAATGAACCATGCCACAAAAAGCAGCATATACAAAGGGCGGTTAAAGTAAATTTAAGTTTCATATAACGGTAAGGGTTTAAAAATTGGCAGCCTGAACGGCATAAGTTTAACGGCCTAAATTACATTTTTAATAGGCCCGGCGGCTAATAGAATTTTATCATTTTAACATATATTTTAATTAATGAGTTATAATAGTATCAGTTGTGTTATTTAGTATTTAAATAAATATAATTCACCAAACCACAGGTATATATGTATCTTAGTTTATTAAAATAAACCTAAAAATCTCATGAAAAAGTTATTACTATTTACTGCCCTGGCGGTTTTTGCCTGCAGTACCGTTTTTGCACAAATAACAAAAGATCAAACCGTTGCGGAGTGGACACGCGCCAAAGCCTACACCAAAGCTTACCTTGATGCCATGCCTGCTGACGGCTTTACTTTTAAGGCAACACCCGAAGTGCGCACATTTGCCGGACAAATGTTACACCTTGCGGACGCTAATTACTTTTTTGTAGGCTCGGCAAGCGGTAAAGCAAGCCCCATTGGCCAAACATCGGTAGAGAAAACTGTGGCACAAACTAAAGAAGCCACTACAAAGGCTGTATTAGATAGCTACGATTATGCCATTGCCGCCATACAAGGTATGACAGACGCGCAAATGCAGGAAATAACCACCTTTGGCAAGGACATGAAAGTTGCCAAAGGCTTAATATTAGCCAAAGGTTTCGAGCACCAAACACATCACCGCGGGCAGGCTACCATTTACCTGCGCTTAAAAGGTGTTACCCCGCCGCCCGAAATGCTGTTTTAATACTTACCACTATTTAACAATAGCCAAAATAGCCGCAAAACTTTGCGGCTATTTTGTTTTAATGGCTTTTACATATAAAAAACCTACATTTACAGCAGTTCTTTACTTTATTTCGCAGTGAGGTTTTTGGGATTATATCCCGGAATTAAAAAGGAACCGTGTGTAAATCACGGGCTGTCGCGCAACTGTAAGTAACACAAAGGTTATTGCCTTCACCCAATATGTCCATTGTCTTTTTTATAAGAGATGAGAAGGACGGCAATAATGTTACAAGCCAGGATACTTGCCCCATTGTTTAAGACAATGCTTTCGCGTTTTGAAGCAGTAGTCAGAGGAAAAGGATATGCGTAGCCCATGCTATTGTATATGCTTGGCCTTTTATTACCCATTCCCGAAAGCATACCGAAAACCGTAAGGAGCATTAATTTAATTAATGTTTTACCAAACAAGTTTTATGCGTATGCTCAAAAACAATCTCGGGTACCCTCGTGTTGGTACCCACCGTCAACTCAAAAAAGCCTGTGAACAGTACTGGGCAGGCAAAATTAACAGCGACGAATTATTTACAGTCGCACGTACTATTCGTAAACAAAACTGGCAAACCCAAATTGATGCCGGTGTCGACCTTATTCCCTGTAACGATTTTAGCTTTTACGACCATGTGTTAGATGCCTCGCTGATGCTTGGGGCTATACCACCACGGTTTACACCGGTATTGGCTAAAAACAAAGGCAATACCGAGACCGACCTGTACTTTGCCATGGCAAGGGGTTACCAAAAAGATGGGCTGGACATAACCGCTATGGAAATGACCAAGTGGTTTGATACCAACTACCATTACATTGTACCCGAGTTTACCAAAGATCAAACTTTCAGGTTGTTTTCTGATAAGGTGTTTGAGGAATTTAACTTTGCTAAGCAGGTAACAGGTGTTACCCCTAAACCGGTATTAATTGGCCCGTTGAGCTACCTTTTGCTGGGTAAAGAAAAAGAAGCCGGCTTTAATAAGATTGACCTTATTAAAAAGCTTGTACCGGTATACGTGGAGGTATTAAAACGCCTTAAAAGCCTTGGCGCCGAATGGGTGCAGTTAGATGAGCCTTTTTTGGTGTTAGACCTATCTGTTAAAGAAAAAGAGGCCTTCACCTACGCCTATGCCGAGATCAGAAAACAATGCCCCGACCTGAAAATATTGCTGGCTACCTATTTTGAAAGCCTGCATCAAAATACGGGCTTAGCGGTAAACCTACCGGTAAACGCACTGCACATTGACCTGGTAAGGGCGCCAAAACAACTGGATGAAGTGTTAAAGCTTATCCCGGATAAACTGATGCTTTCTTTAGGGGTGGTTGATGGCCGCAACATTTGGAAAAATGATTACATGCGCGCTACAGCGCATATAAAAAAGGCCATAGCGGTTATTGGCATTGATAGGGTAATGATAGCGCCCTCTTCATCGCTATTGCACACCCCTTTTGACCTTGACCTGGAAACAACCATCAACCCGGAGATAAAAAATTGGATGGCTTTTGCTAAACAAAAGTTAAATGAACTGAACGATCTTGATCAGATCATCAACGGCAATAATGCCTTAATGCAGGCCAATCTGCAGGCCGTATCCAGCCGTAACTTGTCTAAACTGATACATAAGCAGGCCATTAAACAGCGCGTCGCTGCTATTACTGATGCAGACGCCAGTCGTATAAGCGAGTTTAACATCAGGCAAAAAGTGCAGCAGCAAAAATTTAAGCTGCCGCTCTTCCCTACTACTACTATTGGCTCGTTCCCGCAAACGGATGATATACGCCAGCTGAGGGCCAAATTAAAAAAGAACGAAATTAGCGGGGATGATTACGATAAAGCAATAGAAAAAGCCACGATAGCTGCCATTAGCTGGCAGGAAGATATTGGGCTGGATGTATTGGTGCACGGCGAGTTTGAACGTAACGATATGGTGGAGTATTTTGGCGAACGGCTGGACGGCTTTTTGTTTACCAAAAACGGTTGGGTGCAAAGCTATGGAAGCCGTTGTGTTAAGCCACCTGTTATTTATGGTGATATTTGCCGCCCCGAGGATATGACCGTTAGGTGGAGTGCCTTTGCGCAGGCAAATACCAAAAAAATGATGAAGGGTATGTTAACCGGGCCGGTAACCATTTTGCAATGGTCATTCGTGCGCGATGATCAGCCACGGTCAGAAACCACCAACCAGATAGCCTTAGCCATTCGGGATGAAGTGGTAGCCTTAGAAAAAGCAGGCATACAAATGATACAGATAGATGAACCCGCCATACGCGAGGGCCTGCCCCTGCGCAAGGCAGACTGGGCTGCCTACTTGGATTGGGCCGTAAAGGCCTTCCGTATATCGGCAAGCGGCGTGCAGGATGTAACGCAAATACACACCCACATGTGCTACAGCGAGTTTAATGATATAATTAAACATATAGCCGATATGGATGCCGATGTGATCACGATAGAAACGTCCCGATCGCAAATGGAGCTGCTAGAGGCTTTTGCCGATTTTAAATATCCGGCCGAAATAGGCCCTGGTGTTTATGATATACACTCGCCACGCGTGCCTACTGTAACAGAGATGGTAGATCTGTTAAAAAAAGCAGCCGATAAACTGCCCGTAACCAATATATGGGTAAACCCCGACTGCGGTTTAAAAACACGCAAATGGGCCGAAACCGAAACCGCGCTTGCCAACATGGTACAGGCAGCTAAACAGGCACGGTTAATTTATACCGAACAACTTATATAATAACAAACCTTAGCCGTGCAGGTAAACTGCACGGCTTTTAAGTAACACCTATGGACATTGAAGAAAGAATAAAATTATCCGAAACACGCATATTTAAAGCGGTTTTCCCAAACACCACCAATCATTACGATACGCTATTTGGCGGCACTGCCATGCACATGATGGACGAGGTTGCCTTTATTACCGCTACGCGTTTTACCCGCAAACGAATGGTTACCGTATCGTCGGACAGGATTGACTTTACAAGGCCGATAGCAGCCGGAACTATAATAGAGCTTATTGGCAAGGTGGCCCACATTGGCAATACCAGCCTTAAAATATCAGTAGATATTTTTGTAGAAGAAATGTACTCGTTTGACAGGGAGAAAGCCATTACCGGCACATTTACCTTTGTAGCTATTGATGAAAATAAACAAGCTATAAAAGTTATTTAATTATAAAAAGATTTGCTTTTGCTAAAATAATTAGCATTTTTGTTAAGTGAATCAAAACTCAATAGCGGTACAAACCGAAGCCCGTGTGCTGTTTGTAGATATGAACAGTTACTTTGCGCGTTGCGAGCAGCAGGCCAACTTTTGGCTGCGCGGCCGCCCCGTAGGTGTTTGCGTTTATACCGGTAAGTACGGCTGTGTAATATCACTATCTACCGAAGCTAAAGAGCGTGGTTTAAAGGCGGGTATGCGTTTAAACGATGCTATGGCGCTTTGCCCCGACCTGGTGCCGGTAGAAAGCAACCCGGCACGTTACCGTGAGTATCATACCAAAATAATTAACGTTTTACGCGAGTACTGCAACGATGTTGTGCCCAAAAGTATAGACGAAGCTATCATCAACCTGAGTAACTACGACCATGTAGACCCCATGAAAATAGCCATGAGTATTAAGGATGATATCCTGAAAAAGGTTGGCGACTGGCTGACCTGTTCGGTTGGGATAGCGCCTAATGCCTTTTTGGCCAAGCTGGCCTCTGTTAGGGGTAAAAAGCGCAATGGCTTAATGATGATAACGCCGCAAAATATCGATTCGGTTTTGGGTGAGTTAAAACTTGGCGATTTGCCGGGTATTGGGTCAAACATGTCTTATAGGTTAGAGCGGGCTGGTATAAACACGCCCCTGCAAATGCGTTACGCCACACCACAACGCTTAAAGGCCATTTTTAAAAGTATAGATGGTATTTATTGGCATTACCGGCTAAATTTTATCGAAACCAATATAACCGCCCACGATTATAAAGGCATGCAGGCCATGCGCCAGATCTCTGCCGAAAAGCGTAAAAACATCAACTATATAGATCAGTTGTTTATGACGCTTTGCCTTACGCTGGAGAAACGGATGGTGCATCATAAATTTTATTGTAAATCGGTGGGGTTTACCGCCCGTTATGTAGATGGCAGCCGCTGGGATGATGCCTTTACCGTAAGTACCCCTGTGCAGGATGCCATCAGCTTAATGCGGATGATACGCATACGCATTGCCAAATTTGAACAGCTTAATAGCACCGGCCCGGTAATGAATACTGAAATAAGCCAAATGCGGGTGGCCGTTACCAACTTTGTTAATAATGGCAATATGCTGTACAGCTTGTTTGAAGATATGGACCGGAAGGAAACCGCGCTTAAAACCATGCACGAGATAAAAGATAAGTTTGGATCTGACAAGCTGATACGAGCGGTAGAGATGACGGATGGCAAAGTAATAAAAGATGTAATTGGTTTTGGCTCGGTAAAGGACCTGAGCGATCTGGATTATAAAACTGCCTGAGTTTATTACAACAACCCAAGCATTAAATTGGTTGCTTGAGCAGAAAAAGCGTGTATATTAGTATCGTTATACACATTGCTAATGCCCCCACTTTTACGCCGTATGAACCCTTTTTTTTACCAAAAGCTATTTATACCCGCCTTTATTGCCATACTTGGCCTGTCGCGCTGTCACAGCGAAAAAAATATTGCTCCACAGGTTAAAGACACCATTAAAATTGGGCAGGTAGCAGCAAGCGATGCCGGGCTTACCCCGCTTAAAAATATGTTTGGCGTAAATAGCTATGAGTGGAACTTTTTAGAGAACCCCGCCGCCCCTAACGACCGTAACCATATTTACGAGGCCAATATGACCCTTATTAAAAGCTTTAGCGCGGTAAGGCATTACATGAACTGGAACCAACTGGAGAACACGCAGGGCGATTACACCTATAACCCCACCAACAGGGGTAGCTGGTATTATGATGTAATATACGCCCGCTGCAAAGCAGACGGCATATTGGTGCTGGCCGATATGAAAAACCTGCCTGAATGGATGATGAACAGCTACCCTGCCGACCAGCGGGATGACGAAAACACACCTGTGTATTTCGGTGCTAATAAAAGCCTGCCCAAATCATACCTGGTACAAGCTCAAACGGCATTTCAGTTTGCTGCGCGCTATGGCTACAATATCGCTGTAACGCCATCGCTGGTAAAGGCAAACACTAAACCCCGCTGGAACAACGACACGCCCAACCAGGTTAAAATAGGTATGGGTTTGATCAAATACATTGAATGCAATAACGAGCCCGACCGCTGGTGGAAAGGCGACAAAGCCACCCAAACACCCGAAGAATATGCCGCTAACCTGTCTGCTTTTTACGATGGGCACAAAGGTGCTTTAGGCAACAACGCGGGTGTTAAAACCGCCGACCCTAACATGATGGTAGTGATGGGTGGTTTGGCCACAGCCGATGCCAAATATGTACAGCGTGTTATCGACTGGTGTAAAAAGAACCGCGGCTACCGCCCCAACGGAAAGGTTAACTTATGCTTTGATGTGATCAATTATCACCTTTATTCTAACAATGGCAGTGTGCTTTCGCATATCAAGGCTACTACCGGCGTGGCGCCCGAGCTGTCGGAGTCGGGAAAAATTGCCGATGATTTTATGAAGGTAGCCAAAGATATACCGGTATGGGTTACCGAAACCGGGTACGATATTAACCAGGCCAGTTACCAGCATGCCCCTCCTATTGGCACAAAGACAGAACTGATCACCCAGGCCGATTGGATATTGCGTACCTCGTTAATGTATATACGCCATGGCATTAAACGCGTGTTTTTTTACCAGTTATTTGATGCTAACGCCGGCAGCGGCGAGCAATACGCAACATCGGGCCTTGCCGAAGGCGTAAAAATGCGGCCATCAGGCGATTATATATTACAGGTTAATAAGTTAATGGGTAATTACGGCTATAAAGGCACCCTAAATGCCGACCCTGTTGTAGATATGTATCAGCTGGATAGCAAGTTAATGTATGTACTATCCATTCCCGATCAAAAGAACCGCAAGGCCGTTTATACGCTCGATCTGGGTAAGGCAACATCGGCTACAGTGTACACCTTAACGCCCGGCGCCAAGGAAATGAGTAAAAAAGATATGCCCACCGCTAACGGCAAGCTCAAACTCACCGTTACCGAAACCCCCATGTTTGTGCAGGCAAAATAAGCAAAGATGTATAGTTGTGTTAAGCACTAACCTTCAGTTGTAGCCTTAACCCCTGATAGTATCGCGGCCTGGAGTATGCTGATGTTTATATCCTTTAAATGATTAAACTTAATGCAATACCCGGTAACGCTGGCCTTGCCTATTTCTTTACCATAGGTTTGGGCCAGGTAGGTCTTATCCTTAATGCCGAGGACATAAACGGATATACCGGTTTTGTTGGCGCTTAACCCGATCTGGAAAAACTCACGGGTCTTGCCATCAGCGTATTTAATGGTGTACGATCCGTAACCTATGGTAGGGTTAGTAACAGTCTTATTGTCGGCATTTTTGCCGTCATCATACCACAATTTACATCCGGGTAAACCTGTAATATGCGCGTATGCAATTCATTCATGTCGCTGCGCTTGGGCTCGGGGTGGCTGTTAAGGTACGCTTCGATTTGATCTTGAAGGTTCATATTAAAATTGGGTTTTTGGTTTGGCTGCTTACCTATCAAATCTCGTTTTATTTTTGGTGAAACGCTAATCCATTCTTTCACCCCCTTCAAATTGCCATCAAATTTTATTGGCCCATTATTTAAATTAAAAAGCCGGGAAACCACAAAACGCTTTTTTTTTTCAAATTAAATTTTATATTAGTAAGCAAGGGGTAGCGAAAAAAAACGAAAATATCCCGCTATAGCCAACAAAAAAATGGAATAATTTACAGCGGAAAATGGAAAGGTTTAGTGCTTTGCGAGCTCCGGAGCCATATTTTCATCGTTAATACCCTATCCAACAAAAGAGGCGCTCGCCAATTCAATAATTTTTAATGCATTTGCCCTGTAAAGCAATTTACTATGCCAAATTATCCGCCTAAAAAGTTATTTTTGCGCCTGAATGAAGCACATACGTAATTTTTGTATAATAGCGCATATCGACCATGGTAAAAGTACCCTTGCCGATAGGTTATTAGAATATACCAATACCATAACACAGCGCGAAAGCCAGGCCCAACTACTTGATGATATGGACCTTGAGCGCGAACGCGGCATTACCATAAAGAGCCATGCCATACAAATGGACTATGAGCTTGACGGGCAGAAATACGTCCTTAATCTGATAGATACCCCCGGCCATGTAGACTTTAGCTATGAGGTATCCCGCTCAATAGCTGCCTGCGAGGGTGCTTTATTGATAGTAGATGCCGCGCAGGGTATACAGGCACAAACCATATCAAACCTTTACCTGGCCTTAGAGAATGACCTGGAGATCATCCCTGTGCTGAACAAAATGGACCTGCCCGGCGCTATGCCCGAGGAGGTTAAAGACCAGATAGTAGAGCTGATAGGCTGCAAACGCGAAGAGATATTAGCCGCATCGGGCAAAACTGGTATGGGCGTGCACGATATATTACGCGCCATTGTAGAGCGTGTCCCCGCCCCTGTTGGCGACCCTGAAGCACCTTTACAAGCATTGATATTTGATTCGGTTTATAACTCGTTTCGTGGTATTGTAGCTTATTTTAAGGTAGTTAACGGCGAGATACGCAAAGGCGATAAAGTAAAATTCTTCGCAACCGAAAAGCAATACATAGCCGAAGAAGTTGGTACGCTTAAGCTGAAACAACTACCCAAAGATGTGATCAAAACCGGTGATGTGGGTTATATCATCTCGGGCATCAAAGAATCGCGCGAGGTAAAGGTTGGTGATACCATTACCACTATCAATCGCCCCTGCGAAACCGGTATACAGGGTTTTGAAGAAGTGAAACCGATGGTATTTGCGGGTATTTACCCTGTAGATACCGAGGATTACGAAGAACTACGCGAATCGATGGCTAAACTGCAGCTAAACGATGCATCACTGGTTTTTGAACCGGAATCATCTGCAGCGTTAGGCTTTGGTTTCCGTTGCGGTTTCCTGGGTATGCTGCACATGGAGATCATTCAGGAGCGCCTGGAGCGCGAGTTTGATATGACGGTGATCACCACTGTGCCCAACGTATCATACATTGCTTATACCACACGCGGCGAGCCCATAGTGGTAAATAACCCGTCGGACTTGCCAGACCCGAGTAAGATAGACTTTGTGGAGGAGCCTTACATTAAGGCAACCATCATCACCAAATCTGAGTTTGTGGGACCTGTAATGTCGCTTTGTATTCAAAAACGTGGTTTCATTAAAAATCAGTCGTACCTAACGTCCGACCGTGTGGAGCTGGTATTTGAGATGCCGATGGGCGAAATCGTGTTTGACTTTTACGATAAGCTTAAAACCATATCAAAGGGTTATGCCTCTTTTGATTATCACCAGATAGGGTATCGCCAAAGTGATCTGGTACGTTTAGATATCAAACTTAACGCCGAGCCGGTGGATGCTTTGTCATCATTGATTTTCCGCGGTAACTCATACGATTTTGGTAAAAAGATATGCGAAAAGCTGAAAGAGCTATTGCCCCGCCAGCAATTCGAGATCATTATACAGGCATCTATTGGTGCCAAGATCATCGCCCGCGAAACAGTAAAAGCATTACGTAAAGATGTAACTGCCAAGTGTTATGGTGGTGATATATCGCGTAAGCGTAAACTGTTAGAGAAACAGAAAAAAGGTAAAAAACGCATGCGCCAGGTAGGTAACGTAGAGATACCACAATCGGCGTTTATGGCGGTGTTGAAATTAGATTAATCAGTATGCAATTACTTGACGGAAAATACGTTTCGGAAAAATTAAAGGTAGAAATAGCTGAAGAGGCTGCTAAGATATTAGCGCGTACCGGCCGTAAGCCGCATTTGGTAGCTGTATTGGTGGGTCACGACGGCGGCAGCGAAACCTATGTAGCCAGTAAAATGAAAAACTGCGAAGCGGTGGGTTTTAAATCGAGCCTGGTGCGTTACGAGGATACCGTTACTGAAGAAGAATTGCTCGCTAAAGTGGCCGAACTGAATGCTGACGAGGATATTGACGGTATTATTGTGCAATTGCCCCTACCCAAACATATCGACCCTGAAAAAGTCACTGAGCGTATAGATCCTAAAAAGGATGTAGACGGTTTCCACCCGGTAAATTTGGGCCGTATGCAACGCAATCTGCCATCGTTTATCCCTGCTACGCCATATGGCATCACTTTAATGCTAAAAGAATACGGTGTAGAAACATCCGGTAAACATTGCGTAGTTGTTGGACGCAGTAATATTGTAGGCTCGCCAATGAGCATTTTAATGGCAAGAAATACCACACCCGGTAACTGCACGGTAACTATTTGCCATAGCCGCACCCCCGATATTAAAAAATTCACACTTGACGCCGATATACTGATCGTAGCGATAGGTAAGAAGAATTTTATCACTGCCGATATGGTTAAAGATGGTGTTGTAGTAATTGATGTGGGCATGAACCGCGAAACCTCTACCCTAACTAAATCGGGCTTTAAGCTTTACGGCGATGTTGATTTTGAAGGTGTAGCACCCAAAGCATCATATATAACCCCTGTACCCGGCGGCGTTGGACTAATGACCATTATTGGTTTATTAAAGAACACTTTGGCATCCGCGAATAAGGAAGTTTATCAATAATATAAAGTTTAAGGTGTTGTAAAGAGTTAAAGCCATAGGGGATTAATAGCACTTTAACCAAACTCAAAAATCTACCTCTAAATTCATTAGCGCGGGGTTTTTTATTACCTCATCCATGCTGGTTTCTATGGTAACTCGGCGGCGGTCGGCAGATACGATGGCGTTTTTGTTGTTCACCTTTTTTACCGGTTTAGCAAAGTTCAGTACCACCTTGTAGGGCATATCTATAAGCATCGCCTTAGCCATAGCAAACTTTGCCCCTACAGTTTTAAGGAACTTATTAAATTTAACCTTGTCTATTATCCGGGCGAATTTATGTGGAGTAACCTGGTAGTTGTAGTAGCTTTGGCCCGTCATTAATTGCTGTGTATCAAAGCTTCTAAGCTGATTGTTTTTAGCAACACTGTTCAATTGATTACTCATAGACATATTGCTTAAATGCTGAAGATAGTATTCAAGTTCGGCAGCATCCTTAGCCTCGTGCCTGATACTTACCTTCATGATATTGTTTTTCAGATCCATTTTTACAGCCAGGTCACTCCCCTGCGCCATTTTGGTTTCTTCCGCATTTAGCTTAAGTGCTATACTATCCGGCAGGGCGGTATAAAAATTAAGGCTGGTATCTTTCACCATCGCAAATTGTGGGGTCTCTCTAACAGAATCGGCCATCAGGTTCATTAACACCGATACCGCTTTGCTCATGTCAAAGCCATAAGTTACATTGCAAGCACCATTGGCTTTAAAATCGTAATGCTCCTCAATATCCACACACGAACTCAGGCAGAGCAGCGCAAAAACTATAACAGGATAGTAAAGTTTTTTCATGTGTTTTACAGATGCTTTAAACGATATAAAGCTAAGTGCAAATTGTGATAAATAAAAGGCCATATGTAATTAATTGTGCGTTGACGCTATTAGAAATCCCATCGCTTTGTAAACTTAACCCGGTATCGGGGGCTGCTTTTCGTTTGCGCTTTACGCTTTCGACTCAAAAACGTATTTTTGCGGCTTAAATATGGCACACCAAGTCCCGGAAGATGGCACATTGCTTCCTTTAATGGAAGAATTTTATACGATACAAGGCGAAGGCTTTAATACCGGCAAGGCCGCATATTTTATACGCCTTGGCGGCTGTGATGTGGGCTGTCACTGGTGCGATGTAAAAGAAAGCTGGGATGCTGAACTGCATGCCTTAACATCGGCTGACTTAATTGCTGATAATGCCTCTCAATTCCCTTCAAAAGCCGTTGTGGTAACCGGTGGTGAGCCGTTAATATATAATTTAGATTATCTTACTACTAAACTACAGCAAAAAGGCATAAAAACCTTTATTGAAACATCCGGTGCTTATCCCCTTTCGGGCAGTTGGGACTGGATATGCCTCTCGCCTAAAAAGTTTAAGGCACCCATGCAAAATGTTGCAGACAAAGCCGACGAATTAAAGGTTATTATATTTAACAAATCCGATTTTGAATTTGCAGAGCATCATTCAAAACTGGTTGGCCCCAACTGTAAATTGTACCTACAGCCCGAATGGTCGAAAAATAAAGAAATGACCCCGCTTATTGTTGATTACGTAATGAATAATCCAAAATGGGAAATATCCTTACAAACACATAAGTATTTAAACATTCCCTAAAACAATCCTGCTGCTTAATAATTTGTAACTTAGTGTACCCAACAACGTATCAGTTATAAATGCGAGCCTTGTCATTATTAATTTTATTGTGCTTAATTACTCTTGGTTTATATGCCCAGCAAAGGCAATATTCTACCACGGATAGTGAAGCTATTAAGCAATTTGCCTTAGCTAACAGAAGCTTAGACGAACATTTGTACGACGAAGCTATACAGCAATTGAACTTAGCTATTAACGCCGATGCTAAATTTGTAGAAGCCCGTGCCGTGTTGGGTGATGTATTACGTTTAAGGCGGCAATATAAACCTGCAATTGATCAATTCCGTAAAGTGCTGGCCTTAAACCCCGAATATAACAGGGCTATATATTTAAAGCTTGGCGATAGTGAAGTAACAGATGCACAATATGTGCCTGCACAAGAGCACCTGGAGAAGTATCTCACTTACCCTAACATTACCGCGCAAAACACAGCTTACGCTCAAAAATTAATAAGCGATTGTAAGTTTAGTATACAGGCATTGTTACATCCAGTAGCATTTAAGCCTGTTAATATGGGGGCCAATATAAATACTGTTAACGACGAATATTTACCGGTAGCAACTGCTGATGAAAGTACACTTATATTTACACGCAAGGTAAATAATAACGAGGATTTTTATAAAAGTGATAAGTTAAATAATAGCTGGCAAACATCTGTATATCTGAGTAATATAATTAACACACCTACCTTTAACGAGGGTGCGCAGTCAATATCTCAGGATGGTAAATATTTGTTTTTTACCGGCTGTAACCGCCCCGATGGATTAGGCAGATGTGATATTTACATTGCACAAAAAAAAGGCGATGATTGGGATAAACCGTTTAGCCTTAGCGCTCCTGTAAACACACCGGGCTGGGAAGCCCAACCATCTATAAGTGCCGATGGCCGTACGCTATATTTTGTTAGCAACCGTAAAGGTGGTTACGGCGGATACGATATATGGCGATCGACGTTGTCTGATAAAGGCTGGAGTGAACCGGAAAACATGGGGCCTAATGTGAATACAGCATACGACGAACAATCGCCGTTTATACACCCCGACGATAGCACCTTTTACTTTAGCAGCAACGGCTGGCCGGGAATGGGTAACAAGGACCTGTTTATTACCCGTTTGGGTAAGGACGGTAACTGGCAAAAGCCCGAAAATTTGGGCTATCCCATCAACTCCAGCGGCGACGAAAATGGGCTTACGCTAACGGCCAATGGTTCTTACGCCTTTTTCTCATCTGATAACCTCAAAGGCTTTGGCGGATATGATATATACACCTTTGAACTGCCTGCCAACCTGCGGCCCAATATTGTGACCTATGTAAAAGGCAATGTAACTGATGTTAAAACGAAAGAGCCTTTAGAAGCTGCTGTAGAAATTATAGACCTGCAAAAGGATATAGCCGTTTACCAGGATTATAGTTCGGAAGATCGAGGTGATTTTTTGGCTACGCTTTCGGCAGGGAAAAATTATGGCTTAAACATATCAAGGGCAGGTTATTTGTTTTACTCTGATAACTTTTCATTAATCGGCTTAAAAGATAAAACAGCTTTTAATTTATCGGTGCAATTGTCACCTATTGAAGTGGGTAACAAAGTGATACTAAAGAATATCTTTTTTGATAGTAATAAGTATGAGCTGAAAAACGAATCGAAAACTGAACTTCAGAAATTGATAGAATTTTTAACCATCAATCCTACAGTACATATCGAAATATCGGGCTATACAGATGATGTAGGGAACGATCAGGCCAATTTAGTGCTATCAGAGAGCCGGGCGAAGGCTGTTTATAATTATATAGCCGCGCATGCTATAAATGCGTCCAGACTCGTTTATAAAGGCTATGGCAAGTCCGAACCGATTGCCCCCAACACTTCTGAAGATAACCGCAGTAAAAATCGCAGAACAGAGTTTAAGATAATAGCCAAATAAAGCTGGAAGCTTTAAATAAAAAAGCAGAAAGTCTTTCGGCCATCTGCTTTTATCGTTTGTTTTTGCTAATACTTTAATTCCCTACTTCTGATAGGAATTTAATGCGCATCAACTGTACTTCTTCGCGGGTATAATCATCAGCCCCTAATTCAGATAAGGCATCATCGATCGAGTCTATCTCGGCCGTTTTAAAGTAATCGTAAACTTCTTCCTGCTTATCTTCATCAATTACCTCGTCGATGTAATAGTTCAAATTAAGCTTTGTGCCCGAGTTTACTATTGTTTCTACCTCTTTTAGTATCTCTTCGTAAGTTAGGCCTTTAGAGGCCGCTATATCGTCTAAATTTAAGTGCCTGTCTATGTTTTGTATAATAAAAACTTTAAGTGCCGATTTATTAGCCGCGCTTTTTATAACCATATCAACCGGGCGGTCAATATCATTATCTTCCACATACTTTTTGATCAGATCAATAAACGGCGCGCCAAACTTTAAAGCCTTACCGGCACCCACGCCCGATATCTGTTTCAGTTCTTCGGTATTGATTGGATAATGCGTGCACATCTCCTCTAACGAAGGATCCTGAAAAATAACGAATGGTGGCAATCCTTTTTGCTTTGCCAGCTTTTTACGCAGGTCTTTCAGCATCTGCAATAACTCGGTATCTAATGCACCGCCGCCTTGTTTAGGGCCGTCTTCGCTTTCATCTTCATCTGTTGGGCCCATTTCGCGGTTCAGCAAAAAGCGTATACTGTATGGGTTATCAATAAAGGCATTACCGGTTTTGGTTAAGTGTAATAATCCATATTGGTCAATATCTTTAGCCAGGAAGTTGTTTAACAGCGCTTGCCTTAATAACGAGTTCCAAAGATTTTCGCCATCTGCAATACCCGAACCAAAATACTCCAGCTTATCATGCTCGTAGCTTTTCACCTGTGCATCATCCTTACCCATTAAAATATTGATAAGGTGGTTATCGTCAAACTTCTCTCCTATCTGTTTTAACAGGCTCAAAGCTTTATGCAGGTGTAATTCCCCGTCAAAATGTTGTTTAGGGCCGCAGCAATTGTCGCACATGTTATTACAGCCAGCCTCGTTAAAGTTCTCGCCAAAATAATGTAACAATTGTTTACGCCTGCATACCGATGACTCAGCGTAGTCTATTACTTCTTTCAGTATTTGGGTGCCAATTTCCCGTTCGGCAACGGGCTTGTCTTTCATAAACTTTTGCAGTTTATCAATATCCTTTCCCGAATAAAACGCCACACATACACCTTCGCCACCATCGCGGCCGGCGCGGCCGGTCTCCTGGTAGTAGCCTTCCATGCTTTTTGGCATATCGTGATGGATAACATAACGAACATCCGGCTTATCTATGCCCATACCAAAGGCAATAGTGGCCACAATCACATCTACATCTTCCATCAGGAATTTGTCTTGTGTATCGGCACGCACTTTAGGGTCTAAACCCGCGTGATAAGGCAAAGCCTTTACACCGTTAAGATTAAGTGCTTCTGCAACTTCCTCAACCTTTTTACGGCTAAGGCAGTATATAATGCCCGATTTACCCTGGTTTTGTTTTACAAATTTTACAATTTCTTTTATGGCATTACGCTTAGCCCTAACCTCATAAAATAAATTCGACCTGTTGAATGATGACTTGTAAACCGTTGCATTATTCATTTGCAGGTTTTTCTGTATATCCTGCTGTACTTTAGGCGTTGCTGTGGCTGTTAAGGCAATAATTGGTATATCATCACCTATGTTGCTTATGACCTGCCTTATTTTTCGGTATTCAGGCCTAAAATCATGCCCCCACTCAGATATACAGTGCGCTTCATCAACAGCAACAAACGATACCTGGTTTAATCTTAAAAAGTCAACATTCTCTTGCTTGGTCAAAGATTCGGGTGCTACATAAAGCAGTTTAGTTTTGCCGCTTAGCACATCATCCTTAACACGTAAAATATCTGTTTTTGTCAACGATGAATTCAGGAAGTGAGCGATACTATCTGATCCTCCGAAGGCCCTTAACTGGTCGACCTGATTTTTCATTAGTGCGATGAGCGGGGAAATTACAATTGCTGTGCCTTCGCTCATTAACGCAGGCAACTGATAACACATTGATTTGCCGCCACCTGTGGGCATAATCACAAAGGTATCGTTACCTGCTAAAATATTTGTGATGATCGCCTCTTGCTCTCCCTTAAAATTATCGAACCCGAAAAAATTTTGAAGATTATCAAAAAGCGACTTTTTAGTCTCTATCATTACTTAATAACGTTTGGAAATATTGTTTCAAAATAACAAAAATTTATAAATAAACGGTAGGTATTGTTAAAAATTTTATACTTAAATGATTATTCTATTAAAAACAATTTGTTTATTTATCGGGTTAAAGAAGTGGTAAACCAATAACGTAGATACTTTAGTTTTATTTAATACTAAATTTACAAACTATTGTACACTTTTACAGGGTATTTGCCAAATAAAAATTCTTTATCTAAAACATGAATAAAAACTACTATGCCATAATTATGGCGGGCGGAATTGGCAGCCGATTTTGGCCAATTAGCAGAACATCCCATCCAAAACAATTTATTGACATATTGGGTACCGGCAAAACGCTGATACAAAATACCTACGATAGATTTTTAAAGGTTTGCCCTAAAGAGAATATTTATGTAGTTACAAACGAGAATTATACCAAGCTGGTAAAGCACCAATTACCTGATATGGCCGACCAGCAGATACTTACTGAGCCGGTAATGCGTAACACGGCCCCTTGCGTGGCCTACGGCTGCTTTAAAATAGAAAGCCTTAACCCGGATGCTGCAATTGTTGTAGCACCCTCAGATCACTTAATATTAGACGAAGCGGCCTTTGTTACCGCCATCGAAAAATCGTTAAAAACAGCGAGCGAGGAAAAGTGCCTGATAACCCTTGGTATTAAACCATCAAGGCCCGATACGGGTTACGGGTATATCCAATACACCGATAACACCCTGAATGATGAGTTTCATAAGGTTAAGACCTTTACCGAAAAGCCTACATTAGAAATTGCCAAAACCTTTATACAAAGCGGCGACTTTTTGTGGAACGCCGGCATATTTGTATGGTCGGCAAAAGCAATAGTTGAGTCGTTTGGTAACCACCTGCCCGAAATGTTTGAAATATTTGCCGATGCAAGGCCATTTTACAATACAGATGATGAAAAACCCTATGTACATAAGGCTTACCAACGCTGTGTAAACATCTCTATCGATTATGGTATTATGGAAAAGGCGCCAAATGTATATGTATTGCCGTCAGAATTTGGCTGGAGCGACCTGGGTACCTGGGCATCTATCTATCAATTAGCTGATAAGGATTATGTAGGCAACGCGGTTATCCCGTCAGATAAGGTGATCATGTACGATTCATCAAACTGTATGGTAAATGTGCCCGGCGAAAAACTGGTGATATTACAAGGCTTGCACGATTTTATTGTAGTAGAATCAAATAACTCCCTATTGATATGCCCGCGCGACCAGGAACAAAACATAAAGCAAGTAGTAGCCGATGTTAAAAACAAGTTCGGAACCAAGTATATTTAGATTCAGTTTTTAAGCTATAAAACAAAAAGCGATAAGATTACTTATCGCTTTTTTGTTTGACCTAGAACTTGGGACTTTAAACTTAAGACTTAAGACTCGCCTCCCTTTGCTTTACCGCCTCGTACAATATAACCCCTGTTGATACCGATACATTTAGCGATTCTATTTCGCCGAACATGGGTATTTTGGCCAGGTAATCTGATATTCGGATAATCTCATTACGGATACCATCCTCTTCAGAACCCATTATTATAGCTGTTGGGGCGGTATAATCAGGGGTATAGATGTAATCGTTCGTTTTTTCAGTACAACAAACCAGTTGCAGGCCCGATTCTTGTAAAAATTTAACCGTTTGCATAAAATTATCGTGCCTGCAAACCGGTATCTTATACAAAGCCCCGGCAGATGTCTTTATAGCATCAGGGTTTATCTGGGCTGAGCCCTTTGCCGGGATAACAATGGCATGTACGCCGGCACACTCAGCCGTACGGGCAATAGCACCCATATTACGGACATCGGTAATACTATCCAATACCAAAATTAAAGGCACTTCGCCCCTTTCAAACACCTCTGGTATAATGTTTTCTATTTTTTGGTAAATAATGGGCGATATAAAAGCAATAGCACCCTGGTGGTTTTTCATCGTAATACGGTTCAGCTTTTCAACCGGCACTTGCTGGCCTGCTATCTGATATTCAGCCATTACTTCTTTCAGTTCGTTTAGCAGGCCTCCGCCTAATCCGCGCTGTAGGTATAAAGCCTCAATTTCTTTACCTGCCAGTATGGCTTCTATAACGGCCCGTATACCAAAAACCATTTGGTTGCCTTCGCGCACAGGTTTAGAATTATATGTCATTTTTAATAAATTATTTTCGTCAAAAGTAGCTATATTAACTGATTTAACCCTTATTGTACTGAAGTACCATATCGGTTTTTTTAAAATACCTAACAATGCTAAACATTTATCAACATATTTAATAATCAATCACTTATAAAGTAATTAACACGTTATACACATACAATGTTAATTACTTACCCTAAAAATTATAGTGCTGATAATGATTTTGTTAATCACCCGATACACTATGTGGACTATTAGCAAGCCTTGAAGAACATATTTTGTATATTTTTGTTGTGTCATGAATTTTGAGAACGAATCACCTAATTACAAGCCGAACACTACCGACCGTAGAAGCAGGATAACCAACCCTGCCACGTATGCCGGTTTAGGCAAATTGCCTCCACAAGCTACAGATCTTGAAGAAGCTGTTTTAGGCGCATTAATGCTCGAAAAGGACGCGCTATCGTCTGTTATTGATATACTTAAACCTGATGTTTTTTATGTCGAAAGCCACAAAAAAATATTCCAGGCTATACATACTTTGTTTGAAAAAACCTCTCCGGTAGATATTTTAACTGTTACAGCCCAGTTGCGCCAGCAAGGCGAGCTGGAAATGATAGGCGGTGCCTACTATATTACCGAACTAACTAACCGTGTTGCATCAGCAGCCAATATTGAATATCACGCCCGTATCATCATCCAAAAATTCATTCAGCGCGAGCTGATAAGGATATCTACCGAGGTGATAAACAGCGCGTATGAAGATACCAGCGACGTACTGGATATGCTGGATAAGGCCGAAAAAAACCTGTTTGAGATAGCACAAAACAACCTCCGCCGCGACTCGCGCAAGATGGATGACCTGATGCACGAAACGCTAAAGGAAATTGAGGCCCTTAAAGACAAAAAAGACGGTTTAACAGGTGTAGCATCAGGTTTTACAGACCTGGACAGGATGACCTCAGGTTGGCAAAAATCTGACTTGGTTATTATTGCTGCACGCCCCGCAATGGGTAAAACAGCCTTTGTACTTACCTGCGCCCGTAATGCCGCTGTTGATTTTAATAAACCTGTGGTTGTATTTTCACTGGAAATGTCATCAGTTCAGTTAGTTAACCGTTTAATATCCGGCGAAACCGAAATTGAACAAGAGAAGATACGTAAAGGGACTTTAGAGGAGTGGGAATGGCAACAGATACACTCAAAAATAGGCCGCTTAGAGCAGGCCCCATTGATCATTGACGACACCCCTGCCCTTAATATATTCGAATTCAGGGCCAAATGCCGCCGTTTAAAGTCGCAGCACGACATACAGCTGATCATCATCGATTACCTGCAATTGATGCATGGTAAGAGCGAAGGCAGCAAAGGCGGAGGCAACCGCGAGCAGGAAATAGGTAGCATATCTCGCGCGTTAAAGTCTGTGGCTAAGGAGCTTAACGTGCCTGTAATAGCCCTATCGCAGTTAAGCCGTGCGGTTGAGAACAGGCCAGGCGGCTCAAAAAGGCCAATGCTTTCAGATTTGCGTGAATCAGGCTCTATCGAGCAGGATGCTGATATGGTGCTATTCCTCTATAGGCCAGAGTATTATGGGCTTGATGTGGATGAAGATAACAACCCTACACAGGGTGTGGGCGAAGTTATTATAGCCAAGCACCGTAACGGCGAAACCGGCCGTGTAAGGCTCAAATTTGTGGGTAAATACGTTAAATTCCAGGATCTGGATGGCGGCATGGATGGCTTTGAGGCCTCCAATAACGCCTTTGCGGGACTAAACCCATCGCAGGATTTTGAGAGTAAGCCAAGCAATTTTATCATTCGCCCGTCAAGGATGGATGATATTGACGACGAGCCACCCTTTTAATTCTATTGCTCCCTTAGCTTAGCAACATTCGCTTTTTTTGCTGACTATGCGTAAATTTTTCGTTTTTTTCGCTCCCTGTCATTCACCAAGATAAAAAAATCGGGCATATAAACAAGTTTTATAGCCTATTTTTTTGACCCGCTACATTTTTATTCGATAGCGGGTTGGTGATTTTGCGCCCATCATGGCAACTGTTAATCGTCGTACTCGTCTTCGTAACCCACCAACTCGCGGTATACCGCCTGCAGTTCGCTAAAGGCATGCATGTCCCGTTTTGCCTTGGTTAATTCCATGCCGGTTACATAGGTGCGCTCGGCATCGTCGCGGCGGTTAAGTGCTTCGTACAACTTGCCTAAATGGTAATAGGTGCCGGTGTAGTTAGGGTGGTTCTGCACCAGGTCCTCGTAATAGCTTAAGGCCTTTTCGCTGTCGTTTAGCCTAAGGTACTCTGTAGCTAAGGCGTATTTTAAAAACTCATCGTTTGGTTCGTTCTGTATAAATGCCAATAGCTTATCTAATCTGCTTGTGTCCATTTTAAACTCTCTCTTTTTTAACTAAATTTGCAGCAGCCCTTTAACAATACCTGTAAAAATATAAACCAATTGTGATGATGAAAATACTGGTATGTATCAGCAATGTTCCGGATACCACTACAAAAATAACTTTTACTGATAATAACACCCAATTTAATACAACCGGGGTGCAGTTTATCTTAAATCCTTACGATGAAATTGCATTGGCACGCGCAATTGAACTAACCGATGGCGGCAATGGCAGTGTTACCGTAATAAACATTGGCGAAGCCGGTACAGAGCCCACCATACGCAAAGCATTAGCAATTGGTGCTACCGATGCTATACGCATTAACGCCAAACCGCACGATGCATGGTATGTGGCCTACCAGGTAGCACAATATGTTAAAGCCAACCCTTTCGACCTTATTTTGACCGGGCGCGAGTCTATCGATTACAATGGATCGAAGGTAGCCGCGATGCTGGGCGAACTGTTGGATATTCCATCGGTATCAATCATTAAAAAGTTGGAGGCTACTGCTGCCGATGCCACTGTAGAACGCGAAATAGAAGGCGGTAAAGAGGTGTTAACCATCCCCTTCCCTTTTGTGGCCGGTTGTGCCGAGGGTGTTGCCGAGCCTAAAATACCCAATATGCGCGGTATCATGAGCGCACGTACAAAGCCCCTTACGGTGGTTGAGGCTGTTGAAGTAAAAACTTTTTCAGAGATCATCAGTTATGAAACCCCTGCCCCACGCGGACAGGTGAACTTAGTGCCTGCGGATGACCCTGCCAAACTGGTAGACCTGCTGCATACGCAGGCAAGGGTAATATAATTCAATCAAATTTTCACGAAGATCATTCTACTATGTCAGTTTTAATATACGCGGAAAATGCAGGCGGTAAATTCAAAAAATCAACTTTTGAAGCCGTATCATACGCCAAAGCCATTGCCGACCAAAATAACACTACGCTTACAGCCATATCTATAGGCGATGTTGCTAATGATGATTTAGCCGCATTGGGTAAATATGGTGCCGCAAAGGTTTTAAATGTAACTAACGATAAGCTAAAGAATTTCATTAACCAGGCGTATGCATCGGTTATTGCCGAAGCTGCTAAGGCGCAGGGTGCGGATATTGTGGTTTTATCAAACTCGTTTAGCGGCCGCGGGTTGGCTCCGCGTTTGGGTGTTAAGCTGGAAGCCGGTGTTGCCGATGGTGCCGTTTCGCTGCCTGAACAAAATGATGGTAAATTCACGGTTAAAAAAACAGCGTTTTCCGGTAAGGCCTTTGCTGTGGTCGAATTAACATCAACCAATAAGGTGATAGCCCTGACTCCAAATTCATACAAAGTAGTTGATGGCAGCAGTGTTGCGCCTGTAGAAGATTTTAGCGTGGAAGCCAAGGCATCTGACTTTAAGGAAATGATCAAGGATATTGTACGCTCTACCGATAAGGTATCGTTACCCGATGCCGAGATTGTAGTATCTGCCGGCCGCGGCCTTAAAGGGCCCGAAAACTGGGGTATGGTAGAAGAGCTTGCCAACTTGCTTGGTGCGGCTACAGCCTGCTCTAAACCGGTGTCAGACGCCGGATGGCGCCCCCATAGCGAGCACGTTGGCCAAACAGGTATAGCCGTTAGCCCTAATTTGTACATTGCTATAGGCATATCGGGCGCTATACAGCATTTGGCGGGCATAAGTGCATCAAAAGTTATTGTTGTGATAAACAAAGATGCCGAAGCGCCGTTTTTTAAAGTGGCCGACTATGGTATTGTTGGCGATGCTTTTGAAGTGTTGCCAAAATTAATTGCAGCCGTTAAGGAATATAAAGCCTCAGCTTAATTATATTTGTGGTGATGGGGAACGACATGAAAAAGATAAAGCTGGACATTGTAGGGCTATCTTACAGCCAAACACAATCCGGCGCGTATGCTTTGGTTTTGGGCGAAGTAAGCGGTAGGCGCAGGTTGCCCATTATAATTGGCAGCTTTGAGGCGCAGGCTATTGCTATTGAGATAGAGAAGATGACCCCCAGCCGCCCTTTAACGCACGACCTTTTTAAAAGTCTTGGGCAGGCATTTAATATCAGCGTACAGGAAATTATCATATACAACCTGGTTGATGGCATATTTTACGCTAAGCTGATATGTTTTGACGGTAAAAAAACGGTGGAGATAGATGCCCGCACATCTGATGCCATTGCCGTATCGGTACGGTTTGATTGCCCTATTTATACTTACGAGTTTATCCTGTCTACAGCGGGCATTGTGATTGAAGGTAACGATTTTGTGTACCTGGAGAATATAAACGAAACGCCCGAAGAAAAAACCAGCACCCCTATGGCCGGCTTTAACGGTGTTAGCGACGACGAGTTGAAAACCCGCCTTAAACAAGCACTGGCCGACGAGGCTTACGAAAAAGCTGCCAAGATAAGGGACGAGTTAAGCAAAAGAAAATCATCATAAAAAAAGGAGTTACCATCGGGTAACTCCTTTTTTGTTTTATTAAATACCGGTTTAAAAAGCAAGGCCGATATTAAAGCCTGTTACACTGTTTCTGACGTTTGAGCCGTTAGTGGCGTTGCTTAAATCCGAAAAACCGGCTTGCCCATTAACTTCAATAAAAAGCCTTGTAGTGTTAGATACCGGGAATTTTACTCCTATACCTATATCAAGCCCCCCATCTGTCGAGTTAAAATAGCTTTTTACATCCTGCCCTTCGCGTGTTGATGCATCTAATAAAAAGCCTATGTAAGGGCCAAAATTTAAATACCAGTTTTTGGTTTTGCCAAAATGCCAGTTAGCCATTACGGGTATGGTGATGTAATTCAGCCGGTAATCAGTTACAGTAAAGCTACTTACATCATCATAATAGCCATTGGCCCAACCTTTTTGGTCGTAATTTAAGCCTGTTTTTAAGCTCCATTTATCAGAAAAATAGTGATCGAGGTAAACGCCGGCGTTAAAGCCGCCAAGGTAATCGGCAGTTGCATACTGTGATGTTGCTGTAGCCGCATTATAGCCAATGTGAACAGCAAATTGATTAGTGCCCTTGGTTTGCGAAAATACCGTTGCAGAGAAAGTCAATACAACAAGTAATGTGGTAAAAAATTTGTTCATGAAATTGGGTTTTGGTTTAAACTAAGGTATGGTTTAATAACATACTTTCACTCAAAAAACTATTAAGCGGGCTATATATCTTTCCATTTCCGCATTATTTCGCTAATTTTCGCCTTTATATTTTAATTGTTAATTTAATTACGCCAGCCTCTATGAATATTAAGTTCCGCTTAATACTGATGAATTTTATGCAGTTTTTTATATGGGGGGCATGGCTGCTTACCATCGGGGCTTACTGGTTTCAAAACAAACAATGGTCGGGTGCGCAGTTTGGCGCCATCTTTTCTACCATGGGTATCTCGGCCATATTTATGCCTGCCCTTATGGGTGTTTTAGCCGATAGATTTATAAATGCCGAGAAGCTTTACGGCATAATGCACATATTGGGTGCAGTGGTTTTATGTATACTGCCCATGGTAACTAACCCTACTACCTTTTTTTGGGTAATGCTGCTAAATATGGCCTTTTACATGCCTACCCTATCCCTATCTATTACAGTAGCTTATTCGGCTTTAAAAGGCCAAAGTATTGATGTGGTTAAACACTTCCCCCCTATACGCACATGGGGCACTGTAGGCTTTATAGTGGCCTTGTGGACCGTTAGCCTAACCCATAATGAAACATCGTCTAACCAGTTTTACATTGCGGCTGCTGTAGCGCTTGCATTGGGTGTATATGCTTTTACATTACCCAAATGCCCGCCATTGCTTAGCCGCACCGCAAATAAATCATTAACCAATGTGTTGGGCCTAAACGCGTTCGCGTTGTTTAAATCACCGCGCTTTGCCATCTTCTTCGCATTCTCGCTCTTGTTGGGTGCCGCGTTGCAGCTAACCAACGCTTACGGCGATACTTTTATACACGATTTTAAAAATGTACCCACTTACAGGGATACCATTGCCGTAAAGTATCCGGCTATTATCATGTCTATCTCGCAGATATCCGAAACGTTGTTTATACTGGCCATACCCTTCTTTTTACGCAAGTTTGGTATCAAATACGTTATGTTGTTTAGCATGCTGGCCTGGGTGCTGCGTTTTGGCTTGTTTGCCTTTGGCGACCCTGCCAACGGCCTTTGGATGATAGTACTATCGTGCATAGTATATGGTATGGCTTTCGATTTCTTTAACATATCAGGGTCGTTATTTGTTGAAACACAAACCACACCCGAGATACGCGGCAGCGCGCAGGGTTTGTTTATGATGATGGTAAACGGCTTTGGCGCTTTATTTGGCAGTTTTACCAGCGGTTTGTTAATAGATAAGTTTTTTACCTTGCCCGACCAAAGTAAAAACTGGCACGGCATATGGCTTACCTTTGCAGCCTACGCGCTGGTTATAGCCGTTATATTCCCTTTTGTATTTAGGTACAAGCATAATGCGGCGCTTAAACATGCCATTGAACACGCTTAAACGAGTTTGATATTTTGCACC
The DNA here is from genome assembly GCA_005938025.2 of Inquilinus sp. KBS0705. NCBI lineage: Bacteria > Pseudomonadati > Pseudomonadota > Alphaproteobacteria > Rhodospirillales > Rhodospirillaceae > Inquilinus > Inquilinus sp. KBS0705. The sequence continues at coordinate 1,266,991 of VCCI02000001.1, forward strand.
CGTGCAATGGTTTTTTATTATCTTAGAAATATATTAACAAACCGAACGGACGCACAATTAACTGATGAAGAAACACTACCGGCACGAAGACGATTGCCTTAACTGCGGTACGCTTTTAGAAGGCAAATATTGCCATAACTGCGGGCAGGAAAATCTGCAGATAAAAGAAAGCTTTGGGCATATGGTTAACCATGCCGTAAGCGATTACTTCCACTTCGATCACCAGTTTTTTCATACGTTAAAACCTTTACTATTTAAGCCGGGCCAACTAACCAACGAGTACATAGCCGGCCGTAGGATGCAATACCTGCACCCGGTTAAGATGTACATATTTATCAGTTTGGTTTTCTTCTTCCTGTATTTTCAAAACAACAAGCACGAACCTATAGAGGTAAATAAAAAGCCAAAAACAGAGAAAGGCTTATCTTATAGTTTTAAAAACGACCTGGATAAAAACCTTGCAGAAGATAAGAACCTGACACCAGCTCAAAGAAAGCTTATAGCCGGTACTATAAAGGGTTTTGTACCGCAAGCTGATACCGCTAAAGCCAGCAAACAAGCGGCTGATACAAGCAAGGTTAAAAAGAAAGAAAGCGATGATGACGGAGGCGGTATGTCGATGTTTGGTGTTAATAGTAAGGATAGCGATACCTACGATGATTATTTACTAAAACAAAGTAAGCTACCGGCCAATGAGCGCGATAATTTTTTGAAGAGGTATTTAAAAAAGAAAGCTTACCTGTGGAAAAGTCAGGGCAAAAATGGTAAGGAAATGTTTACCGAGTCGTTTAACCACAATACACCAAAAATGATGTTTTTATTGCTACCCCTATTTGCAGTAATACTTAGGCTGGCTTTTTTAAAGAACAACAAATTTTACGTAGAGCATTTGATATACGCTATCCATCTGCATTGCTATTTTTTCCTGCTGTTTACAATTACGCTGTTATTACGTCTTATCCTACCCGGAGATTGGAAGGAGGTAAACGACTGGATAGGGATATTTGCCTTTATATACGGTACCTGGTATGTATACAAATCGTTAAGAGCCGTTTATCAGCGCAGCCCGGGGCGTACAATCAGTAAAATGATAGGGATAGCATTCATGAATATGATAGCGCTTGTATTCTGCTTTATGACCTTAGCCACTATAACAGCGCTTACCAGCGTTTAAATAAAAACCAGTTTAAACAAAAAAGGCTCCCTATGTTGCAGGGAGCCTTTTTTGTTTAATATGTTTTTTATAATGAGTATAGTGTATAAGCTAAACTAAGGTTAAACAGGTTAACCCTGGTGTGGCTGTTATTGTAATATTGTTGTTTGGTTAAGCCGGCCTCATAACGCAAATCAATAGATAGTTTTTGAATATCTACGCCCGCGCCAACCGTCCAGGCAAAGTTGGCATCTTTATAATTCAATTTTACAGCATTGGCAGCGGCGCCACCAAATGTTTGATTTTTATTGATAGCAAAAGATGCTAAAGGACCGGTGTAAAACCTGCCCCCTAAACCAAATGCGCCAACCTTGCCGCCAAATAATAAAGGCACATCAATACTGGTAAATTTAGCATCGGTAATATCGCCGGATCCATTGTCTATTTTAACGTTTTTGCCTGTTAAGTAAAGCTCGGGCTGAAAGTTGAAGCCTAATGCGCCAAAACGTGCCCATACCCCACCAAGGTAACCGGCGCGGTTGCTACTGTTAAAAGTGCTGGTATTAGTAGCAAGGCTGGTTAAATTTAAACCTGCCTTAGCACCAAACTGAAATTTTGGTATTAACTGGGCTTTGGTAACTGCTGTTACAGCCAGGCATATTGATAATGTAAGTAGAAACTTTTTCATACGATTTGTGATTTTTTTAAGGTTAACGATAAAGTTGAGAAATTGTGTTATTAATAGGTTAAATATCAAAATTAGACGCTGCTAAAATACAAATATCCGGTTGTGTACTACAGCACTCAACCGGATATAATGTGATAAAGTTAATACTTATTATGATTACAAGGCCAGTTTACCCTGGTAATAATCTAATATTTTGCTGTAGATGTAACAATCGTAGCGTGCATTTATAAGGTTTAGGTTTGCCCTGTCTAAGTTGTTTTTAGCAACCACAAAATCTACAGAGGTTAAAACACCGGCGTTAAAACGTATTTCTGCCGTTCTGAACGATTCTTTATAAGCAGCTACTTGTTCAAGCAGTGTACTGTATCGCTCATAAGCCGATGTCATGTTCAGGTAGGCCTGCTCAACATTTTGCCTTAACTTAATTTTGCTGTTATCCTCAACATAAGTGTAGTTAAGCAAGTCTATTTTAGCAAGGGCTACGCTATTACGTTTTTGCAGGTAGTTTAAAATAGGTATACGCAGGCTTAGGCCTATTTGCGAATAGTAATTATTTTTAAACTGATCGTAAAAGCGGATATTTTGGTTATTTAATTGCGCAGCACTTGAGTAGTTGGTGCTTAAACCGCTAAACAATGATAAGGTAGGAAACAACGACCCCTTAGCCGCTGCCACAGCTTTTTCGGCACTTTGCCTTCTTAACGTAGCGGCTTTAATATAAGCTAGTTGCTGCAACGCAGTTGCATAAACCTGGTCGGCCGATTCTGATACATTTTTAAGGTCTTGCCCGCTAATGGCTTCAAACTTAATGGCGCCGTTAAAGGGGATGTTTAATATCTGCAATAAGTTGAGTTTTGAGGTTTGCAGCGTTGCCTTTGCATTTACATACGATACCTGGTTATCAGCGTAGGTACCTTTAAGGTCGTAAAGGTCTGATGGTAGTTTATTAGCACCTTCCTTTTCTAATATGTTTAACCGCTCTACCTGTTTTTTGGATACGTCCAGTTGGTTTTGTACCTGGTTAAGTAATTCGCCGTTGTCTAACACTTGCAAATAAGCGGTTATTACATTTATGGTAACCAGGTCTTTTGCCTGCTGATAATCCATCTTACCGGCCTGGTATGCTAATGATGTTTGTTTTATTTTGTTAAGGTATTGCAAACCGCTAAATAAGGTAAGGTCGCCGCTTAAGCCGTAGTTACCCGATTTAAATGACTGGTTGATATAGCTGTAGGTAGACTGATCTAAGGCACGGCCCTGATTAAAGCTTTGGTCTACCTGGCCGTTTATTGAAGGTAAAAGGTTGTCTTTAGCCTGGTTGTAATTTACATGGCTAACCTCCATTTGCAAGGCGCTTTGTTTAACATCAAGGTTATTTTTAAGGGCAATGTCAACCGCTTGTTGTAGGGTAATTACGGTATCGGCCTGGCTGTATGCCAACACCGGTGATGATATAATTATGCTAAAAAGTATAAATTTAAAGTATCGCATTTTGTGTAATAGTTCAGAATTTTCTTGAAGATTCTATCTTGCCATCCAGCAGGTTAATAATACGCGAGCCATACTCGGCGTTTTTTTCGGAGTGTGTTACCTGGATGATAGTAACGCCATCTTCTTTATTCAGCTTGCGGAAAAGCTCCATTATCTCTTCGCCTTGTTTTGAGTTTAGGTTACCGGTAGGCTCATCGGCTAATAACAGCTTTGGTTTGGCAATAAGCGCGCGGGCTATACCCACCAATTGCTGCTGCCCACCAGATAATTGCGCCGGGAAAAGATCCTTTTTTCCTACAATTTGGAAACGGTCGAGCATATCGGCAACCATTGCCCTCCGTTCAGAACTTTTTACGTCCTGGTAAATTAACGGGGTTTCGATGTTTTCGTAAACGGTAAGCTCGTCAATTAAATGGTAAGCCTGAAAAACGAAACCAATGTATTGCTTATATAAAGCCGAACGCTGTTTCTCTTTAAGCTGGTGAACGGCCTGGTTAACAAAATAGTGGTACCCTTCTGATGGCTCATCTAACATGCCTATAATGTTTAGCAATGTTGATTTACCCGAGCCCGATGGGCCCATAATAGATACAAATTCGCCTTCATCAACATCAAGGCTGATGTCGTTAATAACGAAATTTTTATTTCCGCCGGCCTGGTAGTACTTTGAAATATGTTGAAGTGATAACATTTTAATTATTTGTATTAATAAATATTGACCGCAATCTGTGAATTGATTTTGGCATTAAAGTATGAATAATATACCAAAGTTTTAATCGACTAATTATCAGTTATTTATGCAGAAACTTAAATGTAAAAACTGTACGCTTATGTACAGCGTGCGTTCGGTTATGATACAGTTATTTAAAGTCCGGAGTGTTGAGTCAAAAGTCTTAAGTTATACATATGCCCGAACAAAAAGTCTTAAGTAATGAATAAAACGAATCATTCATAACTTAAGACTTAATACTTTCGACTTCAGACTTAGAACTACTCGCTTCTTAAACTCTTTACCGGGTTAGCTAAAGCCGCTTTTACCGATTGCAGGCTAATGGTGAATAAAGATATTACAACAGCCAATATGCCTGCCAGCGCAAACACCCACCACTGTATGTTAATGCGGTAAGCAAAATCCTGCAACCATTTATCCATAGCGTACCATGCAATTGGCGATGCGATGACAACCGCTATAAGCACCAGCCACAGGTAGTCCTTTGATATTAAACCAACTATATCCCCTACATTGGCACCTAATACTTTGCGTATGCCAATTTCTTTCACCCGTTGCTCTGCGGTAAAGCTTACCAGTCCAAACAGCCCCAGGCAGGCTAAAAACACAATAAGCAGGCTAAAGCAGGTAAATAATTGCTGCAACTTAAACTCCGCTTTATATTGCTCGTCTATCAGTTCGTTCACCCATTTATAATCAAATGGTTTTGAGGGGTAATATTGCTTGTATAGTTTGTTTATAGCTTCCAGCACCTGCTTTTCGCTGCCCGGTACCACGCGTATCAGCATAGCACCGTAGTCTGGCTTTTCGATGGCTTGTATAACAGTTGGTTTTATTTTGCTATGGAACGATTCGCTGTAAAAATCTTTAATGATACCTACCGGGATGCCCTCAAACTTAGCCGAGCGGGTATTTAGCTTCATATCCAGCAGGTTGGCGGTGTAATTGGTAAGTAATAAGGGTTGCACATCCTTAAGTGCCTTGGTTTCCTTGCTATTACCACCCATTAGCGAGTCGGCATTCATGGCGTCGCTCTTTTGAGCAGGATCAAATACCCGACCTGATTTTACCTGCAGCTTTAATACACCCGGCAAATCGGCATCGCCCCAAATAAAGTAAACGTTGATTTTTTCGGCACCCACCTTTACCTGGCGCGACATATTGCCCGAGCCCGACGAAGGGTACCAGTTGGTTATGCTGGCACTTTGCACGCCTGTAATAGCCTTTACATCTTGTTTAAAGGCATCGCCTGTTTTGCCCCATTCGGTGTAATCAATATTGATGAGGTTATTTTTGTCAAAGCCAAGGTCTTTACTGCTCATAAAGTTTATCTGGTTATGAACAATAATAGTGATTACAATAATTGTTACCGATATAGCAAACTGCCCAACCACCAATCCTTTCTTAAGCAAATTAAGGCGTATATCTGTTGATACCTTATCCCTTAAGATTACCGCCGGCTTCGGGCGCGACAGGAACCATGCCGGGTATAAACCGGTAGCAATGCTCACTAACAATACGCCTAACACGGTTACTAATAAAAATACCGAATTATATAAGTTAGCTACTAATGCATGGCCCAAATAGCTTTCTACCGGTTTTAGCAAAAGCGGGTAAAGCACTATGGCTACCAAAAATGCTATAACAAAAAATAATACCGACTCTGATAAAAAACGAACCAGTAACTGCCCTTTGCCTGCGCCTAATACTTTGCGTACGCCTGTTTCTTTAGCGCGGCTAAAAACCCGCGATATGGTTAAATTTACAAAGTTGATGCAGGCGATGATGAGCAGCAAGGCTGCTACTGCCGAAAATATGTATACGTTTTGTATACTGCCATGAATATCCTGCACCGCCGGGAAATCTGACTTTAAGTACACATCCTTCATCGGCTGGAATTTGAAACTGTAATCAGCTTTTTTGCCCTTACATTGCATTACGTACCAAGTATTTACCTTTTTAGTAAAGGCAGCTATATTAATACCTGGTTTAAGCAAAAGGTATTGTGGATTAAATGTATAATAACCACTACCATTTGGCACCTCATTGTCAATTGGTCTTGGTTCCGCTATAATCATCAGTTCCGCTCTCAGATGCGTATTTTGTTGCAGATCGGCCACTACGCCCGTTATCAGGTATTTTTGTGGCTGCCCAAACTCGGGTACAGTCATTATTATTTTACCTATGGGGCTTTGATTCGGGAAGTATTGTTCCTGCATGGTTTTACTGATCACCAGGTTGGTGTACCCCTTTACAAACTTTTTAGGGTTACCCTGCAATATCTTAAAATCAAGCATGTTCCAAACAGTAGGTTCGGCGCTTAAAACCTTAAACTTCACCCCCTCTTTATAGCTACCAAGTTCAAGCCTGCGGCTGCCTACAGATACGCGGCAATACTCCTGCACTTCCGGCATATCTTTTTTTAACGCAGGGCCCAGGCCCGAAAAGGTAACCGGCATCAGTTCCTCGCCCTTTACATTAGTGCTTGCAGATAAAACACGGTAAATGTTATCGGCGTTTTTCCATTGATGGTCATAAGATAACTCATCAATAACAACAGTAGCCACAATTAAGCAGGCAGTTAACCCGGTGCTTAAACCGATAATGTTAATAAGCGAATAGGCTTTGTGTTTCCACAAACTGCGCCAGGCTATTTTAAGGTTGGTTTTAAACATAATAGTTAAATTATAATTTCTAAAGACTAAGCGCGTGAGAACTACTCACTACCCTCCATTCATTATTCACTTCGTAAACTTTTTACCGGATTTGATAATGCCGCTTTTACCGATTGATAACCAACCGTTAAAAAGGCTATTAAAGCAGCCATACAGCCGGCAAGCGCAAATATCCACCAGGATATATTTATCCTAAAGGCAAAGTCCTGCAGCCATTGGTGCATTACATACCACGCCAATGGCGACGATATGAGGATGGCAATAAATACCAGCTTTAAAAAGTCAAACGATATCAGGCGTACGATAGTGCCAACTCCGGCGCCCAGTACCTTACGGATGCCAATTTCTTTAACACGCTGACGGGTTGAGAATACAGCCAACCCAAATAGCCCCAGGCACGATATAAATATGGTTACACCTGTAAAAGCTTTCAATATATCGCCTGTACGCTGGTCGTTTTTGTACATAGCTTCAAACTCTTCATCTAAAAAGTGGTACTCAAAAGGCGAGTTAGGGTAAAATTTATGCCATTGCGTTTCTATCGCGGCAATGGTATTCGCTGTGTTTCTACCGTTAGTTTTAACCAGGAGTTTTCCAAACCAGCTATATTCGGGGAATACTACCATCGGTTCTATCTTTTCATGTAACGACGAATAGTTAAAATCTTTAGCTACCGCTTTAATGGTGCCTACGCGCCCGTTTAAACCAATATGTTTACCTATTGCCTGCTCAGGTTTCCAGCCCATAGCCGCAACTGCGGTTTCATTTAAAATAAAGCTGTATTTACGCAGGCTATCTACCTGGTTTAAAACCTGCTTTTCATCGCTGAGGTCTAAATCGCGGCCGGCCACTAATTTCATACCCATTACTTTAATAAAGCTGCGCTCTACAGGTGTAGCGGTAACAGGCAGGTTAAAGTCGGATGTTTTACCCTCGGCACTGTTTATAGAATAGCCGCCCCTAACATTAACCGGCGAGTTATATGATGCGGTTGCACCCAACACACCCGGTTGTTGCGCTAAAGCATTTTTATAGGGCTGTAGCTGATCGAAACCCATGCCGCCAATATCTAATACCATTACCTGCGACCTATCCATCCCGGTGTTTAAATTGCGCATGTATTGCAGCTGACTGCCGGCTATAAGCGTACCTATGATAAAGAACACCGATACCACAAACTGAAATACGACTAACGATTTGCGTAACAGGTTGCCACCCGCAGCGCCGGTGCTTTTTGTTTTTAAAATAATAACAGGCTTAAAAGCCGACAGATACAACGACGGATACGTACCCGCCAATAAAGTAACGATAAAGAACAAGGCCACCATGGCTTCTATTAACCACGATCTGTTCCAGGTATTAAAGTCCATTTGCTGGCCAGCAAAGTTACTGAAGCCCTGGAAGCTGATGGAGGCTAAAAATATTCCTATGAGTAAAGAACACAGCGTAATAATACCCGCCTCGGTTATAAACTGAAAGAACAATTGCTTGCGCTGGGCACCCATTACCTTGCGCACCCCTATCTCTTTGGCACGTTCTGCCGAGCGGGCTGTAACTAAATTCAGGAAATTTACACAAGCCAGTACCAATAATATTATAGCTACAAAACCAAGTATATATACATATTTTATGTTGCCAGCCGGCGTTAAACCGCTTACTGCCGAGTATAAATGCACTTTAGTTAAAGGCTCCAGGTTATACCATACCTTTTCGCCTGTGCTGCTGTTGTCTTTAAACAGGTTATCCAAATAAGTGTTCATTTTTTTCTCCACCGCTACCCTATTTGCGCCGGGTTTTAGCAGGAAGTAGGCATAGTCGTTAGCAGAATCCCAGGCACGTGTAAGCGAGCGTGGCATACTGGCGTAATTGCCTATCATATCAAATTTTATCTGCGAATATTCCGGGACGTCCTGTATTACTCCGCCAACCATCATGTTGGTTCCGTCAACCTTAAGTATCTTACCCATTGCATCATCAGCACCAAAATACTTGTTGGCTATACTTTTGGTGATAACAATTGATGTGGAGTTAGCTAATGCCGATGCTGCATTGCCTGCTATAAACTTAAATGTAAACAGCTTGAAAAAGGCATCATCAGCCATTAGTATTTTCTTTTCGCGGAATAACTTATCATTAAACTGTACAATACCACCGCGCATATCCGAATAATCTACTATGCGCACACCATCTTCTATCTCCGAAAATTCCTGTTTAAAAACCGGCACAGCGGCTGTAGGCGTTACCGCAGTAACCCTCGGCTCATCAAAATTTGGCGATTTATAGCTGTAAATCACACGTGTTATACGGTCCGCTTTTTCGTTAAAGCGGTCATACCGTAACTCGTTTATAAGGTAAGTGGTAAGCAGTAAAAAACAGCAAATACCAACTGCTAACCCAGCTACACTTATTATAGAGGTGGTTTTATTTTGAACCAGGTTACGCCAGGCCGTTTTTAAATAATTTTTTATCATGATGTCTATTTTAACACATAGACCATAGTCAATGGCCCATGTTATTTATATTATTCGTGAGGTTTATTCGCTTCTTAAACTTTTGACGGGATTACTAAGTGCCGCCTTTATAGCCTGGAAACTAATGGTGACTAATGCCACCACCATAGCCATAACACCGGCCAGCAAAAACACCCACCACTGTATATCTATACGGTAGGCAAAATCCTGTAGCCATTTATACATAAAGTACCAGGCAACGGGTGTTGCTATTATAAAGGATATAGCCACCAATTTCATAAAATCAACCGATAGCATATTCACTATACCCGGGGTTGAAGCACCTAAAACCTTGCGTATACCGATCTCGCGTGTGCGCTGATAGGTGCTGTAAGATGCAAGGCCCAATAAGCCTAAGCAGGATATAGCTATAGCCAGGATAGAAAAGTTAAAGAATAGTTTACCAAAGCGTTCCTCGCTGCGGTACTGTCTATCAAAAAACTCATCAAGGAAAAAATAACTGAATGGCCTGTTTGGTATAAGCTCTTTCCATTTAGCTTCTACTCCGGCGATGGTTGCCGGTAAGTTAGCCGACGATACCTTTACCGATACCATGTTAAGGTTACGTAACTCAACGCGCATACTTAAAGGCTTTATTTTTTCTTGTAACGAGCGGAAGTGAAAATCTTTCATCACCCCAACAATCTTACCTTCGCGGCCCCACTGTTTAAAGCGCCTGCCTATAGCCTGCTGTGGCGAACTATAGCCGAACATTTTAACCGCTTCCTCATTCAACAACATGGCCTGGGAGGTATCGGTAGACATGAAATCTTTTGAGAATGGCCTGCCGGCAACCATTTTAATTTTAAATTGGTTAACGTAATCAAAGTCGACAAAATACAGGTCGAGATTGGCAATTTGCAGGTCGCCTTTTTTGTTTTCGATCTCGGAGTATGCACCGGCATTACCACCCCCGGGTACGCTTGATGATAACGTGGTTGATTTTACACCGGGTAACAAGCTTACACTTTGTTTAAAGGCCTCTTTACCCGGGTCGCCATTGGTATCCATTACAAGGGTTTGATCTTTGGAAAAACCAAGGTCGCGGTTGCGCATAAAATCCATTTGATTATATACAATTATGGTACCTATAATAAGCGCGATAGATATACTAAACTGGGCCACAACCAAACTTTTGCGTAAAAGGCTGCCCTTGGTGCCGGTAGAAAACCGGCCCTTTAACACCAAAACTGGCTTAAAAGACGAAAGCACTATTGCCGGATAGATGCCCGCGAGCAAGCCAATACCAACTGATAAGCCAAATAAACTAAGCACATACCAAGGAGTTGAAAATATACCCGGACTAATTGTTTTACCAGACAATTGGTTAAATACCGGCAATAACAATACAGACAGGATAACAGTTATAACAAAAGCTATTAGGCACAAAACAACAGTTTCGCCCATAAATTGCCCGGCTAACTCTCCTTTTGCAGCACCAACAACTTTACGTATGCCCACCTCTTTAGCACGCTCAACCGATCGCGCCGTGGTAAGGTTAATAAAGTTGATACAAGCTATCAGCAATATAAATACCGCTACAATACTAAATACATAAACATTGCTTATACTGCCTGTTTCTAACCCGCCCCGTTTAGAGTGCAGGTAAACATCTTTTAATGGCTCTAAAAAAAGCGTAGCAAACATTTGGCTCTTTTTAGCCTCGGTACCGTTACGTTTTTCCATAAAAGCCGGGAACTTTGATTGCAATACTTTCCAATCGGTACCCGGTTTTAATAGTAAGTAACTAACAGCACCATAGTTGCCCCATTGCTCCTCGATGCCCTTGCTAAACTTTTGGGTAAGCGATGACATGGATATCAGCATATCGGCTTTTATCTGCGAGTTTTCGGGGATATCTTTCATTACGCCTGTTACCAGTGCAGGTATAGCGTCGCCCGTAATTAATATGGTTTGTCCCACAGGGTCGGTATTGCCAAAATACTTTTTGGCGGCGGTTTCGGTAAAAACAACACTTGCCTGTGCACTAAGCGCGGTATTAGGGTTACCCTTTAATAGTTTAAAATCAAATACTTTAAAGAATGTCGAATCAGCAAAAATTGATCGTTCTTCCTGAAACTTTACGTTCCCCTTTCTTACTAAAAAACTACCGCCGCTGATGCGTACAAAAGATTCTACTTCGGGGAAATCTAACTTTAAATTCGGCGCAAAAGCCCATGAGGTTACCCCGGTATTAATAGTTTCCGACGGTGTTTTAATATCTGTTACAATACGATAAATGCGATCGGCCTTGGTATGGAACCTGTCATAACTAAGTTCGAAGGCTACATACATAAAAATAAAAAAACAAGCTGTTATGCCAACAGATAAGCCTGTAATATTAATAAACGAAAAGCCGCGGTGCCTCCAAAGGTTACGCAGTGCTATTTTAAAATAATTTTTTATCATGATATAAGTATTATTATAAACTGTAGTATTAAAATCACTCGCTTCGTAAACTTTTTACAGGGTTGGCTATAGCCGCCTTAACCGATTGGAAGCTAATGGTAAGCAGTGCTATTAACACAGATAACAGGGCAACAAATGCAAACGTACCCCATGTAATAGCTATACGGAAAGCGAATCCCTGCAGCCAGCGGTTCATTACATACCAGGCCAACGGCCAGGCAATAAGGTTTGACAGCAGTACCAGCTTTATAAAATGGCCGGATAACAGCAACACTATGTTTTGTACCGACGCACCTAAAACCTTGCGTACCCCTATTTCTTTCACCCGTTTCTCTGCCGAGAAGGATGCCAGGCCAAACAAGCCCAGGCACGAAATAATAATGGCCAATGCTGCCAGTATACCTACAATTTTACTCACCTGGTTATCGGCACTGTAAACTTCGGCAAAGTGGTCGTCCAAAAATTGGTATTCGAAAGGGTAATCTGGATTAAGTTTTTCCCATGTTGCTTTTATAAAGGCAATGGCCGGTTTGGATGATCCCGCCTTAACTTTTACCGATACGGTTCTGTAGCCCCAATCTTTCTGGTTTACAATAAACATGGTCTCTACCTTGTAATGCAGCGAGTTAAAATTGAAGTTTTTGGCAATGCCTGTAATAACGCCAAGCGAGTCGTAACCAAAGCGCTGGCCTATTAACGATTCCATTTTTTCTTTGGGGTAATCCTTTAACAGCTCTTTGGCCATTTCCTCGTTAATGATGTACTCTCGCCCGTTTGCCGCCTTTTCGTTTGAAAAGTTTTTACCGGCGGCCAATTTAATGTTGTACACTTTAAGGTAATCCGGATCAACTATTAATTGTGTTGATGCCATATCGCGCTTAGGGTTATTTTTATATTGAAAGGTAACGCCCGACTGATCTAAATGGCTACCCAATTGGTCTTGTGCTGCCGTAACGCCGGTAATTAATGTATTGCCCGATAGTTGTTGCTTAAACAACTCGTAGTTGCGGCCGCTTATCTGGTCAAGCGGTATGGTAACTACCTGGTTGCGGGTAAAACCGGGGTCTTTCTTTTGCATAAAGTCGAGTTGCTTTAACACAAATACCGTGGCTATCATTAAAAATACTGCGCTGGTAAACTGACCCACTACCAGCACATTGCGCAGCATACCCTTGCTTTTTCCGGTGTCTACAGCTCCCTTTAACACTTTTACCGGCTGAAAAGACGATAAAAATAAAGCAGGATAAATACCCGATAACACGCCCACTAACACAGTACCTAACAGCATATAAAACAAAAACTGCAGGCTATTAAATATAGGCAAGCTTAGTTCGCGCTGGCTAAGGCTGTTAACATAAGGTAAAGCAAGCTCTACTAATATAACCGCCAACACCAAGGCCAATAATGATAATAATATAGTTTCGCCCAAAAACTGCAAGGCCAACTGTGAACGGTTTGCACCAATTGATTTACGTATCCCTACTTCTTTGGCCCTATCGGCAGAGCGTGCCGTACTTAGGTTCATGAAGTTAATACAGGCGATAATAAGCACAATAAGCGCTATTATGGCAAACAGGTTAGTTGAATTTTTATCAAATTTTTGGAAGTTGATATAATCTAAACCTATATCTGCAGTGTTTGCGTGTATGTCTTTATAGGGCAGATAAAACACCTCATAATATTTCCATCCGTCGCCGTTCATGTGTTTTTTTAGAAAAGCAGGCATTTTTTTATTAAAGGCTTCTATATTGGCTCCCGGTTTCATTTTTAAATAGGTGTTCAGCCAGTTGCCTCCCCATCTATCCATCCATTTTTGTTTAATGCCCGGTAACGAATACAGGGCATCAAATTGCATTTGAGAGTTTTTAGGGATATTAGCCAATATTCCCGTAACGGTAAAACTTAGCGTATCGCCGCCAAAGTGATTAATGGTTTTACCTATAGGGTCTTCTTTACCAAATAGTTTTTGGGCGGTTTCTTCGGTAAGTAATATGCTATTAGGTTTTTCAACGGCGCTTTGGCCATCACCTTTTAAAACTTTAAAGTTAAATATTTTAAAAAATGATGAATCAACCGCTAAAACACGCGGTAAAAACAAGCGCTTTTCGCCAAATGTCATTTGATATTTATCGTCCCATTTGGCACGGGTAAAGTCCTGCACTTCGGGGTATTCAGCTTTTAAAGCAGGGCCCATCGGGAACATGGATAAGCCCACTTTTTGCGATGATACCATCCCTGGAAATTTCTGCACCTCGTTTAACCGCCAAACGTTATCGGGCTGAAAATTATCAAAACTGCGTTCGTACGATACAAACAATAAAATAACCATACAGGCGGCCATACCTACGGCCAGCCCAACAATGTTAATTACCGAAGAAACCTTGTTCTTCCATAAATTGCGCCACGCTATTTTAAAATAGTTCTTTATCATGTTATAATGTTTAAATATCTACTATTAACTGATGTTGTATTCTTTTACTCAACAGCCGCTGTTACTCGCTTCGTAAACTCCTTACCGGGTTAGCTAAAGCCGCTTTTATAGCCTGAAAACTGATGGTAAGCAGTGTTATTACAATTGCTGCCGCGGCCGATAATATAAATACCCCCGGCCCTATTGTAATACGGTACGAATATTTAAGCAGCCAGCTTTGTAAAGAGTATAAGGCTACCGGCGATGCGATAACACAACTAATAAGCACCAGTACAATAAAGTCTTTTGAAAGCAGTACCCAAACCTGGGTTACCGTTGCTCCCAAAACCTTGCGTACACCAATCTCTTTAGTACGCTGTTCTGCTATGTATGCAGCCAGGCCAAATAAGCCAAGGCAGCTTATAAATATGGCCAAACCCGCAAAAATGCCGGCCAGTTTGCCTACCAATAACTCCAGGTTGAATTTTTGGTTATAATCTTCGTCGACAAAGCGGTAAGTATAAGGGTATGCCGGGCTGTATTTATTAAATATGTTGGTTATCTTTTCAATGGCTTCGTGGGTATTTACTTTAGGTGATAAGCGGTAAATAATATTGCTACCACCAGTAAAAAAGAACATGGTTGGGTCGGCCGCCTGGAATGGCGATTCCATCAGCGCATCTTTTACAACACCTATAATGTGCATTTGCCTCCCAAATTTGGTAATGGTTTGCCCAAGCGGGTTAGCTAAACGCAAGCGTTTTACTGCAGATTCGTTTAATATTACATTAGTGCTATCGGCTTTTTCGTTGCCAATAAAGTCATGCCCCTGTTTTAGCTGCATGCCAAGGGTTTTAAAGTAATCGCTTGAAACTAATATTGTACCCATCTCAACTGTTTCGCCGGCATTTTTACCCGGGAATGCTTCTACATCGCTGTGCCACCAAACACCCGTAGCCGGGCTGGTTGCCGTGGTAATTGAGGTTACTGCTCCGCTTTGCAGCAAATCTTGTTTTAAGGCAGCGGCGTTTTTACTCAAATCATCATTGGTCATGGTAGTAACCAGGCGGCTGGTGCTGTAGCCGGTAGGCCTATCCTTAGCATGCTGTATTTGCTGATAAATAATAACCGTACTAATGATAAGCGCTATAGAGCAGCTAAACTGTAATACAACCAATGCCTTGCGCGACAACGCTGCCGAGCGTGCTGTTTGTATAGTACCTTTTAATACCTGTACAGGGTTAAACGATGACAGGTAGAATGCGGGACGACTACCGGCTAATAGGGCGGTAAACAATGTACAACCAATAGTAATTATCCAAAACACTGTGCTGGTATAGGGGATGGTAATATTTGTGGCCGTTAATGTATTAAATGAAGGTAAAACCAGTTGCACCACACCTACCGAAAACAGGAAGGCTATAAAGGTGATCAACACCGATTCTGTCAAAAATTGTATAATAAGCTGATTGCGTTGCGAACCTATGGCCTTGCGTATCCCAACTTCGCGTGCGCGTTTCTCTGAACGGGCTGTGGTCAGGTTTATAAAGTTGATACAGGCAATTACCAATACCAGGATGCCAATGATGCTGAATATGTGTACATACTCAATAAAACCGCCGCTTGCTTTACCGTTAATGTAGGTGTTATACAAATGCCAGTCTTGCAGAGGTTGCATAACTACTTCGGAGTTTTTAGCATTAAGGTTATCTTCATACTTCTCCATGTTTTTAATTTTTGGAGCAATTTGGGTGTATTTAATACCATCTTTAAGTTTGGCATATAGCACAAAGCCATTGTTGCCAAAACTTCCTTTACGCGACTCCTTAACCCCCGGGTCGGCAGTTTCAAAATAACTAAAGGGGATAACGTAGTTAAAACTTAAGGTTGAATTTGCCGGTATATCTTTGATAATACCGGTTACTTTTAAATTGTCTTTGTTATCCACTTTTACCATTTGGTTCATGGCGTTTTTATTTCCAAACAACGCTTTAGCGGTCGATTCGGTAATAACTATTGAGTAAGGGTCTTTTAAACCATCGGCATTACCCTGTACAAACGGGTAGCGGAATATTTTTAAGAAATCGGAGCCGGCTTGTACGCCGTTAGAAAACAGCTTGGTATTACCAACCATCAAACCATGCTCCCGGCCGCCATCGCTTTCTGCAACATATTCAATTTCGGGGTAGCCGGTACGCAATGCATCAGCCAGTTTAAGCGATGTGCTGGCAAAGTTTAAAGTATCGCCATTACTGTTAAAATTGCGCCTAACCTGATACGATTGCGTATAGTTAGGCAAAAATTTGTCATAAGCATACTGATAGTTTACCCACAAACCAATTAATAATGCGACTGCCATACCTGCGGCAAGGCCCAAAACATTTATGGCACTGTAAACTTTGTTGTTTAACATATTGCGCCACGCTATTTTAAAATAATTCTTTATCATGCTATTTGGTTTTAGATGTAATTATCACAAACACCAAACTCCGGGCATATAAACCCAGAGCTTAGTACTTAATTAACTATTGTATCAACTTACTATTCACTTTTTAAACTTTTTACGGGGTTAACCAGGGCAGCACTTACGGCTTTATACCCTACCGTTATCCATGCTATTATGATGGAAGATGCGATGGATATCAGGAATATACCTACCCCCGGCTTTATTTTATAGGTAAAATCCTGCAACCACTGTTGTGTAAAATACCAGGCAATAGGCGCCGCAATAACAAAAGCGACTATAATAAGCAGGGTAAACTCTTTAGAGAACAGGTATACAATGTTTGCCACCGATGCACCCAGCGTTTTACGTATACCAACCTCTTTTGTGCGTTGTACCGCCATAAACGAAACCATGCCATATAAGCCCAGGCAGGATATAAATATGGCCATACCGGCAAATATTTTATACAGCTGTGATAGCTGATCTTCTTTTTGATAGAAGCGGGCTATCTTTTCGTCTAAAAATTTGTACTCGTATACCGTTTCAGGGAAAGTTTTGTTCCATGCTTGTTCAATTGCGGCAAGTGTTTCTTTTATATTGCCGCTGCCTAATTTAATGTTGGCTTTTAGGTATTGATCATTCCATGATGCCATTATTACGGCGGGTATTTTTTCGCGCAGCGATGTAGTATTAAAATCTTTAACAACGCCTACTATCCGCGCCTTTTTTTCATCCCATATACTTATGTTTTTGCCAATGGCATCTTTAGGATCCTTTACACCTAACTCTTTCAGTAGTGTTTCATTAACCACAAACCCCTTTACAGTATCGCTTTTTTGGTAGGCCTGCCCAGCCACAAAATGCATATCGTACAGTTTAAAATAATCAGCATCTGCCCATTTTAAGCTGATCCTGAAATCAACCTCTTTCGGCGAATCGTCATACTTAAAATCTGTGCCCCAGTTAGTATTATCAGATGGGGACGCGAAGCTGTAACTAAAACCTTTAATGTTCGGATTTTGCAGTAGCTGATTACGCAGGCTGCCCATATTTAAGCGGCTTAGGCTATCGTTTGGCAGCTGTATGGTAACAACTGCATCTTTATTAAAGCCTAATGGTGTGCTTTTGATGTGGTTTAGCTGGCTTATAATTACAATAGTGCCAATAACCAGCACTTGTGCAATGCCAAATTGTAAAACAACCAGGCTGCGCCTTAAGGTAATGCCATTGGTACGGGCTACTGCAACTTTGTTTTTTAAAGCGGTTATAGGGTTAAAGCCCGATAGTACCAATGCAGGATAAAAACCTGATAAAAAGGTTACCGCTACCAGTACCACTGTTAAAAATAAAACAACAACCGGGTTGTTTATAAAATTACCACTTAACTGTAATTCTAATAACTTGTTTAAGTAAGGCAAACCCGCCTCGCTTATGCCTATTGCAAGTACAATGGCAAATAATGTGATAATAAAGGTCTCGCTGATGAACTGAATGATCAACTGTTTACGCTGGCTACCTAACACCTTGCGTATACCTACTTCTTTTGAACGGTTAACCGCCTGCGCGGTTGCCAGGTTTATAAAATTAACACATGCTATAACCAGTAAAAACAAGCCTATCAGGCTTAAAGCGTTTATTAATTCTTTACTGAACACCTGACCACTAAAAACACCTACCCTGTTATCAAAGTGCATTTGACTAAGCGGTTGTAAAAACTGGCTATCTTTGTTATCCTTTTCGGGGCGGTATTTTTTTATGAAGGCAGTAAGATTTTTATCAAAGCTTGCCATTGATACATTTTTAGGCAATACCACAAAGCAACTGTTTGAGCCAAAAGTACTATGCCAGTCTTTTAAACTCCCCGCAAAATCGGTACTTTTCATGGTACTGAATGATATGGCAATGTTAACAGGCAAATCAGTATTTAAAGGCAGGTTTTTTAATATGCCTGTTACCTTTAAATCAAGCTTGTTATCATATTTAACCACTTTGCCTATAGCATTTTGCCAGGTACCAAAGTATTTTTCGGCTATTTTCTGTGTTAACACTACGCTGTTGGGTTCGGTTAAAGCAGTTTGTTTGTTGCCGGCTAACCACCCAAAATCAAATACTTTAAAAAATTGCGTATCAACAAAATACAAGTCGTTTTCTTTAAACTTCTTCGACTGCCCGTTATGTTCGTTAAGTACGTTTAACTGCTTGTCGTCATCGTTAAATACATTGGTTACATATTTTAATTGGGGATAGTCTAAACGTAAGGCTTCGGCTGTGGGGAACGGCACACCCATGCGGTATTTGACACCATCAGGTGAAATGCGCTTGGTTAAAACACGGTATATCTGATCTTTATCGGTATGATAATTATCAAAGCTCGTTTCAAAATTGATCACCAAAAATATAAGCAGACAAGCCGCAATACCAATGGACAGGCCAATAATGTTTATAGTGGTGTAACTTTTATTGCGAATTAAACTGCGCCAGGCAGTTTTTAAATAATTTTTAAACATGCTTTTATTTTAAGTTTTTAACCGTGATCTCTAATCTATTGCCCTCTACTCTGAACGTAAACTTCTTACCGGATTAACTAATGCTGCCCTTACCGCCTTATAACCCACGGTTACCCAGGCTATAATGATGGATACAGATATAGCCAACACAAACACGCTTGCTGATAGCGTTATCCGATAAGCAAAATTTTGCAACCAGTTTGACATGATGTACCATGCGGTTGGCATGGCAATTACAAACGATATGGCTATCAGTATCATAAACTCTTTAGAAAACAGTAATACGATATTGAATACTGATGCGCCTAATACTTTGCGCACACCCACCTCTTTGGTGCGTTGTACAGCCATAAACGATACCAGGCCATATAAACCCAGGCAGGATATAAAAATGGCTATAGCGGCAAATATTTTGTAAACCATAGCCAGTTGGTTTTCCTGTTTATAAAACTGGGCTATATTTTCATCAAGGAAGAAACCGTTGTAAGCATATTCCGGATAGGTGGTTTCCCATAGCTTTTGTATGCCGGCAACTGTGCGGGTAAGGTTTTTTGTTTCGATCTTGATAGCAGCCTGCGATTCAACTTTTTTGTAAGGCATCATTACAATTGGTTTAACGGCATCGCGCAGCGAATTGGTTTTAAAATCTTTAACCACTCCTACTATAGGTGCCCAGGTAGGCATTCCGCCTGTTTTTACTGTTTTACCAATCGCATCTTCGGCTTTTTGTATGCCCAGTTTATGGATAAAGGTTTCGTTCACTACAACCTGCCTGGCGGTATCGCTTTGATCGTAGCCCTGCCCCGCGGCAAACTTTAAGCCATAGGTTTTAAAATAATCGGCATCGCCATATTTAAGGAAAGTGCTAAATGTTGGGTCTTTTTTAGAATTGTTAAAATAGAAGTTGGTACCCCAATTGTTTTCTGATGATGGTGCATCCGAACTAAAACTCACCGATTTGATCTCCGGGTTTTGTAAAAGCTGTTGCTTAAATGCCTGCATTTTACTTAGCGTAACACTATCTGACGAGCCTGGTATAACCAGCACGGCATTTTTGTTAAAGCCCAGATCGGCCTGGTTAACAAAGTTCATTTGGTTAACTGCTACAATGGTGCCTATTATTAATAATTGCGCTATGGCAAACTGTGCCACAACTAATGCCCTGCGCAATGGTATGCCACCAATTGATGCTGCGGTTATTTTATTTTTTAAAGCCATCACCGGTTTAAAACCTGATATAACCAAGGCAGGGTAAATGCCTGATAATAAAATCACAATCACCATTGTAATTAACAGGAATGATATTGTACCTGCGTTTAGCAAGGCAATATCATCTGGCACGCTGGCTATGTTTTTAAGGAATGGTAATGCCAGCTTGGCAATAGCCATAGCCAATATTACCGATGTTATAATGATAAGGGTGGTTTCGCCAATTACCTGTATAATAAGTTGCTGCCTGGTACTACCCAAAACCTTACGTATACCCACTTCTTTTGACCGGCCAACCGACTGCGCAGTTGATAAGTTAATAAAGTTGATAGAAGCCATAATGATGATCAATACAGCTATAAAAGTTAGGGTACTTAAAGTGGCTTTGCTGGTTAGGTGGTCGCCAAGGGTATTACCTACACGCGTATCAAAGTGTAACATACTAAGGGGTTGCAGCAAGTGTACGCGGGTTGTTTTCTTTTTATTAAGATCGCTTTGTTTGTTGGTAAAGCCTACTAATTGTTTTTCGAAACTTGCCGCCGTTACATTTTCGGGGAGTTGTGTATATACCTGAAAATTACTGCTTAAACTGTGCCAGTTGCCCGAAAAATTATAATAATCGCCATTTTGTTTCAGGGTGATGTAAGATACCAGCACGCGTAAAGGAAAATCGCTGTTATCGGGCGAATCTCCAACTATACCGGCTACCTTTAATGATAAAAAATTATCCATTTTAAGGTTTTTACCCATGGCGGTTTTCCAGTTGCCAAAGTATTTGGTGGCTGTTTTTTTATCTATCACCACCATATTGGGTTCCTTCAGCGCATCCTTATTACCATCCAGCCACTCTGCATTAAAAATATCGAAGAACTGCGGCTCAATAAAAAACACGCCAATATTTTCGGTGAATTTTTTATTATCAGACGTATTTGCAGGATTATTACCGGGAACGGTTATCTGACTGCCGTAGCTGGAATTTATCGCTGCGAATTTATATTGAGGGAAATCGATACGTAAAGCATCAATTGCAGGTACAGATATACCGGGGTTAAAGTTTTCACCATCTTCGCCTATCTGTTTGGTTATAATATGGTAAATGTTTTTGTAGCTGGTAAAATTGGTATTAAAACTCAATTCAAACTGCAAAACAACAAATATGAGCAGGCATGCGGCTATACCCACGCTTAAACCCGAAATATTTATAATAGAATATGCCTTATGACGGATGATATTTCTCCAGGCTATTTTGAAGTAGTTTTTAAACATAGCATTGTGATTTACACAACTATGGTTAAAACATATACCAAACTGTTAATAAGCTAATAGTCAATAGTTTAAATAAGCCCAAATACTTACGATGTGTTCGTAAGTGTAACAGTCTGTGTTCGGTTATGATACAGTATAATTATAGATCAGGGATCCGTTGATAAAGCAATTACTTCAACTTTAATCCCTGATCTCAAATAATCAAAATCCGAAATGCTTGATGTAAGTGCTCAGATCCTTATCTCCCCTACCCGAAAGGCATATCACCACGTTTTCGCCTTTACTAAAGGTCATTTTCTCTAAATAAGCCAATGCATGGGCGGTCTCAATAGCCGGAATAATACCTTCCATCTGTGAACATAACAGGCCCGCATCTAAAGCCTCGTCATCGGTAATACTTACGTATTGCGCACGGTTAATTTTAAACAAGTGCGCGTGTTGCGGGCCTATACCGGGATAATCTAACCCGGCTGAAATGGAGTACGGTTCTTCTACCTGGCCATCGGCGGTTTGCATCAATATAGTGCGACTGCCGTGTAAAACACCCTCCTTACCTAAAAAAGTGGTGGCTGCCGAGTGACCGCTATTTACACCTTTGCCTGCGGCTTCTACGGCTACTAACTTCACATCCTCGTCATCTAAAAAATGGTAGAACATACCCATTGCGTTGCTGCCACCACCTACACATGCCATTACATAAGTTGGTAAATCTCTACCGGTTTGCTCCAATAGCTGTTTTTTAGTTTCTTCGGATATGATCGATTGAAATTTTGCCACCATTTCGGGATACGGGTACGGGCCAACTACCGATCCGATGATATAGTGGGTGTCAACAGGGTTCCCTATCCAGTCGCGCAGGGCCTCATTGGTGGCATCCTTAAGCGTTTTACTTCCCGATGTAGCCGGAACGACCTTTGCGCCAAGCATCTTCATACGGGCCACGTTAGGGGCTTGTCGTTCCATGTCTATTTCACCCATGTAAACCACGCACTCAATCCCTTTTAGGGCACAAACCGTGGCGGTAGCCACACCATGCTGCCCTGCACCTGTTTCGGCTATGATTCGTTTCTTGCCTAAGCGTTCTGCAAGTAATATTTGCCCTATGGCATTGTTTATTTTGTGCGATCCGGTGTGGTTAAGGTCTTCGCGTTTAAAAAATATATTGGCACCATACTTATCAGAGTATCGTTTGGCATGGTATAGCGGCGAAGGGCGGCCCACATAATCGCGCAATAACTGGTCAAACTCAGCTTTAAAATCATCCTCGTTTATTATTTTAATGTACTGTTGCCTTAATTCCTCCACATTGGGGTATAGCATTTCGGGGATATATGCGCCGCCAAAATCACCATAGTATCCCTGTTCATTAACTCCGTATTTCATTGCTATATATTTTAATCGTATTAAATGCCTGTGTTAGTTTGTCAATATCTTTTAATGCCGGCGCTGTTTCAAACTTGCTGTTCAAATCAAGTGCGTAAAGCATCGGGTGATTAATACTTTTTACCTCTTCAATATTATCAGCGCTTAAGCCGCCAGATAAAAAGAATGGGACGTTTAACTTATATTTAGTTAAAATGGCCCAATCAAACGTTTTACCAGACCCGCCATGCACCGGCGTTTTGGTATCGAACATAAAATAATCCACTTTGTTGAGGTAGGGTCTTAATTGCTCAAAGGCGAACGCCTCATCAACTCCAAAAGCCTTTATAACCACTACTTTCCCTTTAAACTGCTCGCAAAAATCGGGACTTTCTGTTCCATGTAACTGTATCGCATCAAACCCGTATCGGGTAATTAATTCGCTAATAGTCTCTGCTGCCTCATTTACAAAAACCGCGGTTTTGGTTATGCCTGTGGGTATTGCTTGCAAAATACCCTTATCTAAATCATCTATAAAACGTGGCGATCTATCATAGCAAATAAAGCCTATATAATCGGGCGATAAAGCGGTTATATCCGCGATATTATCAGCATATTTTAAACCGCAAACCTTAATTTTCATGTTAGTTGACTATCAATGTTTTAAAGCTATTTAACGCCTTTTTACTTATTAACGATTCTTCTGCCTCGTAAAAGCAATCGGCAAAGCTTTTATCCGGTTTGATGGTTTTAATGGCCATTGCGGCATTACTTAATACCACGCTGCTTTGGGCACTTGTAGCTTCGTCGTTTAAAACCTTCATAAATATATCAGCCGAATCACCAACCGTATGCCCGCCGGTTATTTCATCTTCATTCAGCTTATTAAAGCCTAAGGCTTCGATACTGTTTATTTTTTCACCCTCGGCACTAAACGTTTTAAAATCGCAGGTAAGGGAAATTTCGTCATAACCATCTAAAGCATTAAGGATGGTATAGTTAATACCCGATTTTTGATACAGGTAAGCATAAACCCTTGCCAGCTCTAAATTAAACACACCTACTAACTGATTGTTAGGCTTAGCCGGGTTAACCAGAGGGCCAAGCATATTGAAAAAGGTTTTTACGCCCAATTCGCGGCGTATTGGTGCCACAGTTTTCATAGCCGGGTGAAACAGCGGCGCATGTAAAAAGCAAATATTGGCTTTGTCAACGCTCTTTTTTAGTTTATCCGTATCATTGGTAAACACATAACCCAAATGCTCCATCACGTTAGATGAACCGCAACCCGATGATACACCATAATTACCATGTTTGGCAACCTTATACCCTGCCCCTGCCACTACAAACGATGCCAGTGTAGATATATTAAAGGTATCCTTACCATCGCCACCTGTACCGCAAAGGTCAATCAGTTCGCCTGCTTCTAAATCAATAGGCAGGCAAAGCTCCAGCATGGCGTCTCTAAATCCTTCCAGTTCGTTTACCGTAATGCTGCGCATACAATAGGCGGTCATAAAGGCTGCCATTTGCGAATTGTTGTACTTACCTAAAGCAATGTTCTTCAAAATCTCTTTTGATTGCTCGCGGGTGAAGGTTTTATGTTCAAATAAGTGGTTAAGTATCTGTTTCATAAATTATGCATAAAAAAAGGGCTGCCATGTGGCAACCCTTCTGTAATATCTAAAAAAACAAAAAATGAGGCTGCCTTACGATATCTCGTTTAGCCACCACCAATTGTTGTTTATTGTTTTCATATTATTATGGAAGCAAATATGGAAATAGTTTTCACTAAAAGCAAGCAGAATGATATTTTTACACAGATACGTTAAAAGCCCCCCTAATGGCCATACATCAACAAAAAATAAATCCCGAAAATGACCTGGGCTTTGGCCCGCAGCCTGTTATTAAAAGCCAGCCGCTTATTAATAAGGATGGGTCTGTAAACGTTAGGCGAAAAGGTCTTTCGCTTTTTAATACTGCCGACAATTACCATACGCTTATAAAAATGAGCTGGGGTAAGTTTTGGTTTGTAGTATTAAGCGGCTATTTATTGGCTAATCTTTTGTTTGCCACTATTTATGTGCTAATAGGTATGGACAGTTTGGATGGCGCATCGGGCAGCGGCGAATGTAGCCACTTTTTAGATGCATTTTTCTTCTCCGCACAAACTATATCTACTGTAGGCTATGGGCATATTAGCCCTCGTGGTGTAGTAGCTAACAGTGTAGCCGCCTTTGAATCTATGATAGGTTTATTGGCTTTTGCACTGGCTACAGGTTTGTTATACGGGCGTTTTTCTAAACCATCAGCCAAGATAATCTACAGCGATAATATCCTGGTTGCACCCTACCAGGTAAACGGCCGGGGCTTAATGTTTAGACTGGCCAACTTACGCCGCAATGTTTTGATAGACCTGCAGGTGGAGATCATTTTTTCGTATAACGAGATAGTAGATGGTAAACCGCTCAGGCGTTTTTTTCCGTTAGAGGTTGAACGTAAAAATGTTAGCCTGCTTACTTTAAATTGGACTATTGTACACCCCCTTGATGAGAATAGCCCTTTGATTGATATGACAGCCGAAGAACTTGAAAATTCGCAAGCGGCATTTTCGGTATTATTAAAGGCGTTTGATGATACTTTTTCGCAAACCGTACATTCGCGTACCTCTTATACCTTTAACGATATGGTTTGGGGTGCCAAATTTATACCTGCGTTTGACCGTGATGAAGATGGACGTATAGTATTGGATATGAGCAGAATTAGCCAATACACAACGGTTAATTAATGCCGTTTAATAGTGGGCCTTACTTCAATAACGGATTTTTCTCTTTAGAAAACACTTTGTAAACCTGGCTATCTAAAAAGGCCGGTAAGAACTTATTTAAAAATACGGTTAACTTACCCTGCCCTGTCATGATAAGGGTGCGCTCCCTATTTTCAACCCCTTTAACTATAATGGTGGCTACTTGTTCGGCAGTCATCATTTTATCTTCTTCCAGCGTGCTTTCGCCTTGTTGAGTGCCGTTTTTATCTAAAGCGGTATTACGAATATTTGATGCTGTAAAACCAGGACAGGCTACCATTACATGCACACCTGTTTTTAAATTCTCTACCCTAAGCGCATCCAAAAAGCCATTCATGGCAAATTTTGAGGCTGAGTAGCCGCTACGGCCGGGTAGCCCTTTATAGCCTGCAATTGATGATACGCCTACAATACTGCCTTTGGTCTGGATTATATGGGGCAGAGCGTATTTTGTGCAGTAAACTGTGCCCCAGAAGTTTACATCCATCAGGCTTTTAAGCACTTTAATATCTGTGTCTTTAAACAAGGCCCGCATAGATATCCCGGCGTTGTTTATCAAAATATCTATTTTACCAAAGGTAGCGGTTGCTTGTTGAATTAAATGGGCACAATCTTCTTCTATCGAAACATCACATTGCACAGCCAGGGCTTTAACATCATGCTGTTTCTCAATATCTTGCGCTATTTCACATAAGGTAACATATTGGCGGGCTGCTAAAACAAGGTTGGCCCCTTGTTGGGCAAATTGTATGGCTAATGCCTTGCCTATACCCGATGATGCACCTGTTATTACTACTGTTTTATCTTTCAACTTCATATTTCGGGGCAAACATTTGCTGCATGGCCGGTATCTTAATTTCAGGCATGCGGAACAAATACTTTGCAGCGAATATAATCATAGCACCATAAAAATCCTTAATGTAGTGCCAGGTAAATTGAGGCTTTAACTGCTTGCAAAAGTTAAGTATATAGGTACGTGGGAAGTAATAATTTTTGTAACCGGCAATACGCATACGGAACGAAAGATCGATATCCGCTCCAAAAGTCATAAAACGCTCGTCAAACATACCCACATGGTTTAATACCGAGCTGCGTAACAGCATAAATGCGCCGTTTATAACATCCACTTCGGTAGTTGCAAATTCGTCTTCTTCTACCCTGCTTTCATCCATGTTTTTGTATAGGCGCGATTTTGGGAAAAACCTGGCCAACCCTGTTAAGCGCAACAATGATGCCCACGCGTTTGAAAAACCAATACGCGATTCTGTCAAATAATTTCCTCGGGGGGTTAACATCCTTACACCTACGCCACCTGCACCGTGGTGAGAGTCCATAAAGTCTACTACATGCTGTATAGTTTTCTTGCCGCTTATTGTATCCGCATTGACCAGTAAAACATACTGCCCTTTGGCCTGCTCTAACGCGAGGTTACGCGATTTAGCCATGCCTAAGGTTTCTTTATTTAGGATCAACTTAGTTTCGGGGAACTCTCTCTGTAA
Source organism: Inquilinus sp. KBS0705 (assembly GCA_005938025.2). Classification (NCBI taxonomy): domain Bacteria; kingdom Pseudomonadati; phylum Pseudomonadota; class Alphaproteobacteria; order Rhodospirillales; family Rhodospirillaceae; genus Inquilinus; species Inquilinus sp. KBS0705. The sequence continues at coordinate 1,294,152 of VCCI02000001.1, forward strand.
CATCGTAACAGAATTATCTGTTGATGCATCATCTACCACAAGTAGTTCATAGTCTATATCCTTACAAGCATTAATTAAAGAATTAAGTGATTGCCTTAGTAGTACAGACATGTTATTATTTACAACTATTACAGAAAGTTTCATAGGCATTAGGATAAAGAATTCTCATATGGGATTCGGGTTACGATAGATCGTCCTAAAGTAATCTCGTCCACATACTCTAACTCTCCTCCAAAAGCTATGCCACGTGCAATGGTTGAAATATTAATATTAAATTGTTTTAATTTTTTATGAAGATAAAAAATGGTGGTATCGCCCTCCATAGTTGCGCTAAGGGCAAAAATAATTTCTTTAACAGCAGTATCTTTTAACCGTTCTACCAAGCTATCTACTTGCAGGTCGGCAGGGCCAATGCCATCCATGGGCGATATAAGGCCGCCTAATACGTGGTAAACGCCATTATATTGGTTGGTATTTTCAATGGCCATTACATCGCGGGTGTCCTCTACTACGCATATCAGTGAATGGTCGCGTTTTAGGGAGGCGCATATCTCGCAAATACGCTGATCGGATATGTTATGGCAGGTTTGGCAAAACTGTATCTCGTTGCGCAGTTTGCTTATGGCTGCACTGAATTTTTGCACTTCATCCTTATCGCGGTTAAGCAGATGCAATACTAAACGCAGGGCGGTTTTTTGGCCCACGCCCGGTAATTTCGCAAACTCAGCAACGGCATCTTCCAACAATTTCGACGAAAAATTCATTGTGCGAAAATAGCGATTTTAACGCAGATATGGCTGATTGTTAAAATTTGCCTTTACAGCATTTATAGGTTTAGGCTTTCTTCCTTCCGCTATAAATTATTCCATTTTTTTGTTGCTTATAGCGGGAATTTTTCGCTTTTTTTCGTTACCCTGCACTAACTAATATAAAATATTATTTCAATTAAAAAAGCGCATTAGTTAAAACGGGCATTTTTTTAATGAGTTGTAGCCCGGTTCCTACTCGCTTCTTAAATTTTTAACGGGGTTTACCAGGGCCGCTTTAACGGCTTGCCAGCTTACCGCGACAAGGCAAATTGCCACACTAAGCAATAAGGTTAAAGCAAATACCCAAAGGTTTACTGATGTATGGTAACTGTAGCTACTTAACCACTGATACACGCTGTACCAGCTTATTGCAGCGCCAATGATAAAGGATATCACCACCAGCTTTACAAACTCCTGCGATAGCTTTAACCAAAGCTCGGCAGTACCGGCACCCAGTACCTTACGGATACTTATTTCTTTACCACGCCGCTCGGCCGAGAAGGCAGCTAACCCAAAAAGCCCAAGGCCCGATATGATGATGGCTAACAAGGTAAACAGTATGGCCATTGTACCCAAGCGCTGCTCGGTTTTAAACTTTTGGCTAAAGCTTTCATCAGTAAACTTATAATCAAACGGATAGTATGGGTTGTACTTTTTATAGATGGTTTGCAGCATATTCAGGTTTTTTGAAACCGAATTAGCAGGATTTAGCCTTAACCCCATATTACCCGACCAACCTTTTACAAACCCTATTATAGCCGGCTTTACAGGCTCGTAGGGCGATGCCCATACAAAATTCTTTACTACACCAATTATGGTACGTTCTGCATTCATCCAGGTTATCTTCTGGCCTATGGGATCCTTTAACCGCATCAGGGCTACGGCGGCTTCGTTTAGTACCACCGCGGTTGAATCCGATGGCCTGTCTGTAGCAAAATCGCGGCCTTGTATCACTTTTATCTGGTAGGTGTTTAACATGTGGTTGGTAACACCTATACAATCTATCGGGGTCTTCTCCTCCCCGGCTAATTGGCCCGGCCATTTGTTTTGCCATGTAGCGCTGGTGATGTTTGTTATTGGCTCCGAAATACTGGCACCGTCCACAATGGCACCGGCACTAATGGCATCTTGCCTAAAGCTTTCAAACTTATCGTACATCGCGCCATCGGCAGGCATTTCAATTAAGCCGTTGCGATTATAGCCTACCGGCCTGTCTTTAATATAGTTTATCTGCTTATAAATAACAATGCTTGATATGATAAGGCAGGTGGCAAATGTAAATTGTATAACCACCAAAACCTGCCGGGGCTTAACGCTTGCATTACTGTTTAAAAACTGGCCTTTTAGTACCTTAATAGGGTTAAATGCTGAAAGAAATAAAGCGGGATAGCTGCCCGCGAAAAGCCCGGTAAGCACAGTTACCGATAAAGCTATTGCCCAGGCTACCCAGTTACCATAAGGCACACTTAGCTGCAAACCTATAAGGTTGCTGAATACCGGCATTAATACGATGATGATAATTAACGACAAGACAAAGGCCAGCAGGGCCATTAATAACGATTCGCCAAGGAATTGCTGTATAAGCGTGATACGGCGTGCGCCGATAGCCTTGCGGATACCAACCTCCCGTGCCCGCTTTTCTGAACGCGCCGTAGATAAATTCATGAAGTTGATACAGGCGATTACCAATATGCCGATAGCCAACAATAAAAACAGGCGAACATAATCTATACTACCCCCTACATTAACGCCATTTTTAAAGTCGCTGTGCAGGTGCAGATCGGCAAAGGGGTAAATGAATAGTTTAACGTCTTTATCTTTTGGAAAATGCTCGCCTATAAGGTTCTTTATTTTTGCGTTGACAACTGTAGCTGATGCACCGGGTTTTAAAAGCACATAAGTGGCATAGGCATACATGTCCCAGTTTTCGCCCTTTAGCCATGGCTGTTGGGTCATAAATGCATCCCATGATATAATGGCCTTATAGTTAAGGCTGGAGTTTGAATTGTCTTTAACAACCGCGCTAACCTTCATCGGGAATTGGTTGTTAAATTTTACAACCTGCCCTACCGGGTTAATATTGCCAAATACCGCCTTAGCACTCGACTCGGTTAATACAATAGATGAAGGGTCTGACAAAGCATCGCGCTTGTTGCCCTGGATAAACTCAAAGCTAAACATATCGAATATGGCCGCATCAATTGCTACGGTATTAAACTTTATGCCTTTATCCTTGTAGGTTACCAGTATATTCTGTGGCTCATTTATACGGGCTGCGTTGGCTATTTCGGGATAATCTTTTTTTAGTGTGCCGGCCAGCAATTGCGGTGTAAACCATTTTGTGCGTATTTCGCCATTGCTTGGCTGGTTTTTAAACACCTGGTACAGGTGGTCGCCGTTTGCATGAAACTTATCAAAACTATACTCGTTGTACACATACAACAGCAGCATAAAACTTACAGCCATACCAACTGCCAGCCCGCCAATATTTATAACAGACGAAATTTTATTGTTGGCGATATTCCTCCAGGCTATTTTAAAGTAAGTTCTTATCATGTGGTGTTGGTTATAGCCACAATATCAGTACTATAAATGTTAAATAGTAATTTTTAACATCTATTAACTAAACCAAAATAGCGATGAGCTTTTAACCCATCGCTATTTTATGCTTTGTTGTAATTGTCAACCTAACTATTCGCTTCTTAAACTTTTTACCGGGTTGGTAACGGCCGCTTTAACCGTTTGAAAACTCAAAGTAAACAAGGCTGCCAGTAACATCCCTGCCCCGCTTACCGCAAATACCCACCAGCTAATGGTGGTACGGTCGGCAAAGTTTTCCATCCATTTGTGCATGGCATACCAGGCTATTGGTGTTACCAGTACAAAAGCCAGTACTATCAACCATATCAGTTCTGTTGATAGCAGCGTAACAATTTGTGCTACCGATGCACCCAGTACTTTACGTACACCAATCTCTTTAGTGCGCTGGCTGGTGGTATAAATAGCTAAACCTAACAAACCAAGGCAGCTAATAAAGATAGACAGCCCTGTAGCCCATGTTAACAGTTTTGAGGTGTTTTGCTCGGCGGTATAAAACTTAGCAATGTCCTCATCATAAAAATGATACTCAAAATCATCTTCGGGATATATTTTTTTCCATGCTTTTTCAATCCCGGCAATAGCGGTTTTCCATTCTGTACCACCTGCGGTTTGCGGTTTAAGGGCGATATGGAAAGTGCGGTTGTTCCAGGTGCGGTTATGAGGTAACAGTATAGCCAAAGGCTTAATTGGCGCGTGTAACGATCTTTGATAAAAATCGGCCGTTACACCTACTATCTCCCTTTTCTTATCGTTATAATCAAGCATTTTACCTATAGCGTCGTTAGGGTTACTAAAGCCTAATACCTTAGCATAATTATTATTAATAACTATGCCCGATACTGTATCAGATGCCCGTAAGTTACGGCCAGCCAGTAGTTTTATCTGGTAAAGTTTAATGTAGTTCTCGTCGGCGAATTTTTGCTGCAGATCTGTTTTAATTTCCTTTTTTCCATCCTTATAGGTAACCGTGGTTGAATTGGTATTACCCGACGATGGTGGCGCGCCCCCTACACTTATCATTTGTATTTGAGGGATAGCTTTAATAGCATCCATAAACACCTGCTGCTTGCCAGTACCTATGCTTTTGTAAGGCGTAGATATGTTAACAATGGCATCCTTTTTAAAGCCAAGGTCTTTATGTAGGGCGTAATATATTTGCTTGCTCACCAGTATGGTAGCCATTATAAAAAACTGCGCTATAACAAACTGTGTAACCGTTAACGATTTGCGCAGCCAGGCATTACGGGTTTTGCTGGTATTGGTCACCTGGTTTTTAAGCACCGCAACCGGTTTATAGCCCGATAACACCAATGCCGGGTAAAAGCCCGACAGGATACTTACTACAAAAGTGAGGACTATTAAAAACACAATAAGGTTAGGCTGGCCAAACACATTGGCTGATACACCCGGGGGGATAAAATCTGCAAACAACTTAAGCACCACCGGCGCCAAAGCAGTTGATATGATAACCGCGAACAACGTGATCAAAAATGTTTCGCTTAAAAACTGTAATATCAATTGGCTGCGCTTGCTGCCCATGGTTTTGCGTATACCTATCTCTTTAGCCCTTTGCGATGCCTGCGCGGTAGTAAGGTTAATAAAATTGATACAGCCCAGTATCAGCAAAAAGGCGGCTATTACCAATAAGCCGTAAAGCGTGGTTTTATTGGCTGTACGCACACCATCCATACCACCGTACACCTGGTCGAAGTGGATATCGCTTAATGGCTGAACATGAAAGCCGTGGTAATTGCCCTTGTCTTCGGGGGTTGGCGGGTTATGTTTTTTTAATAAGGCATTCAATTGTTTTTCTACCCCCACTGCTGATGCCCTCGGCGACAATTTAATAAACAATTGCCCTGCCGAATTGGTATTACCCCATTGTGTAACAGGGAAATTATCTTTTAAATAGCTGCTGGTGGTACCGGTTATGTAGGATATAAAATCTTGATAGATAAAATCGGTATTATAACTTAAAGGTTCTATTACCCCGGCTACCGTAGTTCTTACGGAGTCGTCGTACACCACCTCTTTGCCAATTACATCGCCATAGCTTAGCTTAGGGAAGTATAGTTTAGCTTTTGTAGTGGTAATTACCACCTGGTTTGGGTTTTTAAAAGCTGTTTTTGCCGAACCTACTATCCATTTGTAATCTATTATCTTAAAATAGTTTTCGTCGGCTAATATTAAACCAGGCTGCTTTTTTAGTTTTTTATCACCCGTCGAACCATTTGGGATAATAACATTGGTTTCGCCATAAATATAAAATGGTGCTACAACATCAATGCCGGTGGCCTCGGTTTTAGCAGCGGCGTTTAATGCCATGGTTACACCGCTATTGTGGCTAACTTCTCCGGCAAACGAGTAATCGCTGGTAACACGGTAAATCAGGTTGGCATCTTTATGCGATTGATCGAAGGTAAAATCGAAATGAACGATAAGGTAAATAACCACCGCGGCGCTGATACCTATTGACAGGCCCACAATGTTTATCAATGTAAACAGCTTATGCCTGCGAAACCCGCGCAGCGCAATTTTAAAGTAGTTTTTTATCATCTTTTAAGTGTTTGTTTAGTAGTCTATAGTGCTTAGTTAACAGTATATCATCACAAAATCCATAGACCGTAGTAGTGCTTACTATGGGCTATGGACTATCGTCTATAAGCTTATATTTTATTCGCTCCTCAGATTTTTTACAGGGTTAGTTAAAGCTGCTTTAATGGCCTGCCAGCTTACCGTAGCTAAAGTAACCAGCAAGCTTATTACTATAGTTGCCAAAAATACCCAGGGGCTAATATCAGTTTTGTACACATATTTACTAAAGAACCATTGGTTCATGAAATACCAGCTGAACGACGCCCCAATTACAAAAGCTATTATTACCAATACCACAAACTCTTTTGAAAGGTTCATCCAAAGGTTGGTTATGGTAGCCCCTAGTACCTTGCGGATGCCTATTTCTTTGCGGCGCTGCTCGGCCGAGAATGATGCCAGCGCGAACAGGCCCAGGCATGATATTACTATAGCCAGTATAGTGAACGATTTTGCCAGTGTACCCAATAACTGTTCGGTTTGGAACTTTTTATTGTACTGCTCATCTACAAACTTATAATCGAAGGGGTAATCGGGGTTGTACTTTTTATAAACCGCATTTAGTTTAGCCAATGCATCAGATACCGATAATTTGTTATTTAACTTAACGGTTATAGTACCCGCCCATCCCTTCATGTAACCCACTATTAAGGGCTCGATAGGTTTAGATGGCGAATCATATATAAAATCTTTAATTACACCCACTACGGTACGATCGGCACCCTGCCATTTTATTTTTGCGCCAAGGGGTTCTTTCAGGCGCATTAGTTTTACAGCGGCCTGGTTTAGCATAATAGCGGTTGAATCTGACGGGCGGCTAATATCAAAATCGCGCCCCTCGGCCATTTTAAGGTTAAACGTGCTGATGTAATGATAGGTGGCCACCATTTGCGAAATAGGTAGTTTATCCTCGCCCGGTAATTGCCCCGGCCAGTTGATACCCCACGATGCACCACCGCTGCCGGTAATGCTGTTTGAAGTGCTTGCGCCATCGGTAACAGCACCCGTGTTTATAGCATCCCTACGGAAACTTTCAAACTCGTTATATATACGGCCATCAAGCGGCAGCTCAACCAGGCTGTTTTTATCGTATCCAGCAGGCAGGTTTTTGATATATATAAGCTGCTTATATATTAAAATGGTTGATAGGATAAGGCATGTTGCAAACGAAAATTGTATAACAACTAAAGCCTGCCTTGGCCTTAAGGTGGCGTTACCGGCTTTGTTTATACCCTTTAATACTTTAACAGGCTTAAACGACGACAGGAACAATGCAGGGTAACTGCCGGCAACAATGCCCGTTACCATAGTTATACCTAACCCTGCCAACCAAAAGTAAACCGAGTTATAGGGTATGGTTAATTGTTTATTTATGATAATGTTAAAATAGGGCAATAACCAACTGGTTAATATAAGGGCCAATACAAACGATATAGCCGACATTAACAACGATTCGCCCATAAACTGTTGTATGATAGAAAAGCGGCTTGCCCCCACTACCTTACGCACACCAACCTCGCGCGATCGATTTTCTGAACGGGCGGTAGAAAGGTTCATGAAATTGATACAGGCAATAAGCAGTATGCCAATAGCTAAAAACATAAACAGGCGTACGTATTGTATAGCGCCGCTGCCGGTAGGCATGCCATTTTTAAAATCGAAATATAAATGCTGACGCGAGTATTGGTATAAAGACAGTTTATTTTCTTTATTAGCAGGGTTATACTTACCTACCAAACCCGCCAATTTTTTGTTTAAGGCCGCTACGTTTACACCGGGCTTAACCATTGCATAAGTGGTGAAAGAGAAATTACCCCAATTTTGGTCTTTAACCCATGGCTGGTCGGCCTCCAGCATATCCCACGAGCTTAATGCCTGAAACTTAAGGGTAGCGTTTTCGGGTTGGTTTTTTATAACAGCGGTAACCTTTGCGCTGCGGGTATTGTCTATTTTTACAATTTTACCAATCGGGTCATCGTTACCAAACAATGCCATTGCACCACTTTCGGATAATACTATTGATGATACATCGGTAAAGGCCGTTTGTTTATTGCCCTTTACAAATTCAAAACTAAAAATGTCAAATATAGATGGATCTGCCGAAAATGCGGACAGGTTTAAAGCTTTATCGTTATATTTAAAAAGGCGGCTGTTTAACCAGGTAGCCCGGCTTACCTGCTCAATCTCGGGGAAATCCTTTTTCATGGCAGCAGCTACCGGTACCGATATGCTGTTACCTGTCTGAATTTCGCCATTAGCCGGTTGGCTGCGCAAAACCTGGTAAATTCTATCGTTGTTTTTATAAAAACTGTCGTAAGTAAGCTCGTTATACACATACAAAAGCAGCATAAAGCTTACGGCCATGCCAACGCCCAAACCACCTATGTTTATGAGGCTGTACAATTTGTTTTTAAACAAATTACGCCATGCAATTTTAAAGTAATTCATTATCATAATGCCATATAACCTAAAACCAATACCAATTATTTAACTTGCTGAATTGCAATTAATTAAAAGAATTAACATAAACAATTGTGTACGCATGTGTAACAGTGATTGTTCGGTAATGATACACCTTAGTGGTTAGAGGTTGGAGATTAGAGATTTGTGTAAACAATTTTATTAAAATCAAAAAAGGTGACTGGATACCAATCACCTTTTCCTAATCCCTAATCTCAAACCTCTTATCATTCCGATTTCAAGCTTTTAACCGGATTGGTAAGCGCTGCTTTTATAGATTGAAAACTGATGGTTACAAAAGCGATGATGATAGCCATAACCCCTGCTGAAGCCAGTATCCACCATTTTATACCATCGCGGTAAGCAAAGCCTTGCAGCCACAAATGCCCAAAGTACCAGGCCAGCGGTGTAGCCAATACAATAGATATGAACACAAGCCTTAAAAAATCTTTAGATAGCATAGCTACGATCACCGATATGTTTGCGCCTAATACTTTACGTATACCAATTTCTTTGGTGCGCTGCTCGGCAGCGTACGCAGCAAGGCCAAATAAGCCTAAACAAGCTATCAGGATGGCCATTGTGGTGAATGATACAAATATCTTTCCTATACGCTGTTCGGTGCGGTAGGTGGCATCAAAATCCTGATCCATAAAAGAGTAGTTTAACTGCTGGTTAGGCGATATACTACGCCACTTATCTTTTACTTGCGCAAGCAAAGCCGGTATGTTAGCCGAATTTAAACGCACTGCTATATTACCGCCATTGTAATGGCTTAAAATAAATATCACAGGGGTTATGTTTTCGCGCAGCGAGTTAAAGTTAAAATCCTTTATCACCCCTACTATTTGCATGCGCTTAACGTTTTTAGCCATGTTATCGGTAGGGTAATATACTTCTTTATTTAGCGGATCTTTAAAGCCCAGCATTTTGGCCGCGGCCTGGTTTACAACAAGTGCCGACGAGTCGGTTTTCATTTCTTTTGAAAAGCTACGTCCGGCAATTATTTTCATACCCATTGTATTTAAATAATCTTCATCAACTTCCCATAGCTGCGTTAATACCGCCGTTTTGGTATCAAGTGTTGGTGTTTGGAAAAAGGTAGTGCTGTTTCGCCAGCCGCCGGTTGGTAAAAAGCCGGTCATGGTGGTATTTAACACACCCGGCAGGCGTTTTAGTTCTTCGCGTAATACTTTGCCGTTATTACCCAGGGCATCAACATTGTTTATTACCAGCACGTGGTCGCGGTTATAGCCAAGGTCTTTACTTTGAATATATTGAAGCTGGTGATATATCACCATGGTACCGATGATAAGTATGATGGATATAAAAAATTGAAAAACTACTAACGAACTGCGCAGCCAACCGCCCTTAAACCCTGCCGACAGCTTTCCTTTTAATACATCAATAGGTTGAAAAGACGAAAGGAAAAACGCGGGGTACGAGCCTGCCAGGCTACCAATAACAACAATGGTTAGCAGTAAGGCAGGTGTTAACCATACAAATGTACTTAACGTAAAGGCCAGCTCTTTACCTGAGGTGTCGTTAAAGAAGGGCAACAGAATCCATGCGCCTAAAACGGCTATTATTGTAGCAACCGTAGTTACAATAATTGACTCGGATAGAAACTGGAAGATAAGGTATTTACGTGGCGAGCCTAATACTTTACGCACACCTACTTCGCGGGCCCGGTTTGATGAACGCGCTGTAGACAGGTTCATGAAATTAACACAGGCAATAATAAGGATAAACACCGCTACCGCCGAAAACATGTAAACGTACTGCATATTGCTGTTTCCGCTTAATTCGGCAACACGGTTTGATTTTAGGTGGATATCTTTTAAAGGTGTAAAATTTAGCTTAAAGTAATTGCCGCCCGCTACAAGTTGCTTATAGGTCATGTGTACCATGGTTTGCAATTGCGGACTAACATATTTTTCGACCACAGCCGGCATTTTTGCTTCCAGCTTTTTAATATCGGCACCGGGTTTTAATACGATGTAAGTATTAAAATTATTGCTTAGCCAACTGATGTCCCTACTCTCGGCCAACGACGGCATCGACAGGAAAAAATCGTAATTAAAGTGCGATTGCTTGGGTATATCTTTAATAACAGCGGTTACTTTGTATAAAAGGGTATCGTTTAGGGTAAGCGTTTTACCCACAACATTTACCGAATTGAAATACTTTTTGGCTGTGGTTTCGTTTATCACCACTGTTTTAGGCTCTTTTAAAGCTGTTTTGGGGTCGCCTTGTATTATTTGCAGGGTAAATACATCAAATAACTGCGGGTCGGCAAATATCATTTTATCTTCCTGCACGTTCTGATCGCCCTTGCGTACTTTATAGCTGCCCCAGCCCCTAAACCTTGTGGCAGTTTCTATCTCGGGGAAATCATTTAATAGCGATTGAGCCAAAGGTGCCGGCGAAACCGCATAAGAGTTGGCATTACCACCAAATTTAACGTCGTTATTTACGCGGTATACACGGTCTATTTTTGCGTTGTAGGTATCATAACCCACCTCATCAATAACATAAAAAACAATAAGCATGCATACGCACAGGCCCAAGGCCAAACCAAACACATTGATAAGGGTAAAGCCGATATTCTTTTTTAGGCCCCGCAGTGCCGTTTTAAAGTAGTTTTTAAACATGGTGATAATGGTTTATATTGTTAATACAACTAACTATACGTTTACCCCTACGCTATTTACACGTAATTAAAAAAGGTATTGATAAACTATCAATACCTTTGACTACATGTATGGGGTTCAGGTTACTCGCTTCGTAAACTTTTTACCGGGTTTGCCAATGCTGCCCTAACCGATTGAAAGCTAACCGTAATAAAGGCCACAAATAAGGCTACCAGGGCTGCCAATACAAATACCCACCACGATATATCTACCCGGTAGGCAAAGTCTTGCAGCCACTTGTACATGGCATACCAGGTAAGCGGTATAGCTACTACAATGGCTATTGCTACCAGCTTTAAAAACTCGGCAGAGAGCATACCTGTTATGGTGCCCGATGACGCGCCCAAAACCTTGCGGATGCCAATTTCTTTAACACGCTGCCTTATGCTGTATGCTGCCAAACCAAACAAACCAAGGCTGGCTATAATTACCGCTATAATAGCAAACGAGGTGAAAATTTTTCCCGTACGCTGCTCTGATGTATATAAGGCTGCGTACTGTTCATCTAAAAAAGAATAGCTGAACGGCGCGGTAGCACGATATGCCCCCCACTGTTGCTTAACATCATTTAAAAAGCCCTGCATATCGGCCGATTTTACCTTAACGGCCATTAGCATATTGCTGCGGCCGGGTAATAACATTAATGGTGCTATTTTCTCTTTAGCCGATTTGTAATGAAAATCTTGTACTACGCCTACCACCCTAAACTCGCGCTGGCCCGATCGTACAATGGTTTTTCCAATCGGGTCGGTATTGCTCCAGCCTAATTCGCGTACCAGTTCTTCGTTCACCACTACAGCCGAAGAATCTGCTGGTGAGGATGACGAGAAATTGCGGCCTACAGCCATTTTTATGCCCAGTGTAGGTATGTAACTATCCTCTACGTGGTAAATGTTGGTATGTATCTCTTTATGTTCCTGCTTGTCGTTAAATTCTTTAGCATATATCTGGGTGCCATCCATACTGCGGCTACCAGGTACACTGCCGGTTACCGTAGCATTACTAACCCTTGTGTCGCGTAATAATTGTTGCTTAAAGGCATCGATATTATTACCTAAGGAGTATGCATCGTTTATAACCAAAACCTGCTCTTTATCATAACCCAGCTTTATGTTTTGCATGTAGTTTAGCTGGCGGTATACCACCATGGTTGCTATAATAAGCGATGTAGAAATAAAGAATTGGAAAACTACCAACCCACTGCGCAAAAAGTTGCGGTTTGCAGGGCCTGCAGACGCATTACCCTTTAACACATTTAAAACCTTAAATGACGACAGGAAGAATGCAGGATATATCCCCGCTACAATACCCACCACCAACACTAATATTAATTCGGTTATAATGGCTTTGGGGCTTAAAAACAGGTTAATGGTGAACTGTTTATCGGCCACACTGTTAAAATAGGGTAAGGTGATATAAACCAATACCAACGCTATTGCCATTGCAAATGTGGTGATCACAACCGACTCGGTAAGGAATTGGGATATTAACGAGCTTTTTAACGAGCCCATAACCTTGCGTATACCCACCTCTTTGGCCCGTTTCACCGAACTCGCGGTTGATAAATTCATAAAATTGATACAAGCCAATAATAAAATAAACACGGCAAGTGCGCTAAATATGTACACGTAACTCAAATCGCCGTTGGCTTCCATCTCAAACTTAGTAGCCGAATGCAGGTGAATATCAGTAAGCGGCATTAAGAAGAAGCGGAAAGTATTCACCGATTTTTGAGCCTCGGCCAAAGAAACACCCATGTCATTCTGAATTTCGGGCGCGGCATATTTAAGCACTAACTGGGGGAATTGTGCTTCTATTTTTTTAGCATCAGCTGGATCTTTTAAAACCAGGTAAGTATATGAGCTAATATTACTCCAGGTTTCGCGCTTAGCCGGATAAGTGCTTTTGCTGATAAACGCGTCAAAATGAAAGTGCGAGTTATCTGGCACCTCATCTATCACACCGGTAACTTTTAAAGGGTTTGCACCTTGTATGTCCATCAACTTGCCCAGGGCGGGTGTGTTACCAAAATATTTTTGCGCTAATTTTTTGGTGATCACCACACTATTCGGTTCAACTAACGCCCTGCGGTCTTCGCCCTGTAAGAGTGGTAAAGAAAATACCGACAGAAAGTTAGAATCAGCCGCTGCAAAATGCTCTTCTTTGAAACTTTTGTCGCCAAATTTTACATACAACGCTCCACGAGCACTAATACGGGTTGATGCTTCTATGCCCGCAATATTATCTTTTATACCCTGGCCTACTGCTTCATCTACTAAGGCAAAATCGGTAACACCTGTACCTTCGGTTAAATGCAGGCCAACCCTGAATATGTTTTTTGCTTTTACAGCGTAAGTATCGTAGTTAACTTCCTGGTATATGTAAGCACTGATAAGCATACAGCAAGTAATACCAATAGCTAAACCAAATATGTTTATAAACGAGAATACCTTGTTTTTGGTAAGGCTTCTCCATGCGATGGTTAGGTAATTTTTAATCATAGTAATAACAAGTATGTAAATTTGATACCAAACATTCAATTAGTTGATTATCAATAAGATGCATTAAGTACGAAATTGTTCGTGTGTTCGTATGCGTAACAGTGGGTGTTCGGTTACGATACAGTACAAATACAAAGCTTATGATCTAAGTAGTTGTTGTTCAACACCTAAGACCATAGGCTTCTGGCTTTAGATTCAATACTATTCTGACCGCAAACTTTTTACCGGGTTAGCCAATGCAGCCTTTATAGCATGCGAACTAATGGTAAGCAGGGCAAAACCAATAGCTGTTATACTGGCCAATACAAAAGGCCATGCATTTATATTAATACGGTAACTAAATGCCATCAACCATTTATCCATAAGATACCAGGCTACCGGCGAAGCAACTATTATGGAAATTATAACCAGCTTTAAAAAGTCGCCGGTTAATAAACTGGTTATACCCGATACGCTTGCACCAAGCACTTTACGGATTCCAATTTCTTTTGTTCGTTGCTCCGCAATAAAAGCAGCTAATCCAAATAACCCCAGGCATGCAACAAATATGGCCAATATTGAAAACACTGTTGCGGTTTTAGCTGAACGCTGTTCTGAAGTGTACAAATTTTGGATATGACTATCCAGAAATTCGTAGTCAAAGCTTGAACTGGGCATGTTACTATTAAAGGTGCTCTGTAATAGCTGCATAAAACCCGGCAGGTTTTTGGAGTTGTAGCGGATAAGTAGTGTTCTTAATGATTCGGGGGCATTATTCATTTCATAATACACATAGCCCCCTATCTCGCTTTTTACCGATTGGTAATTGAAGTTTTTAACCACACCGCTAACTATCGATTTATTAGCCATCTCGGTGTTTACGTATTTGCCAATAGCGTCCTGGGGTGATTTGAAGCCAAGATATTTTACAATGGACTCATTTAGTAACACGTAACATATGGTATCACCCTCGGCAATTTTTTGAGGGAGTGAAGCGCCGGCGAGTAACTTTAGGCGCATAGTTTTAACAATTGAGCCATCGGTATGGCATGTTTTTACCGGCATGCCTTCTTTATCGGTAGCAAATTTCCTTACGCTTCTGCCACTCTCTACATCACCCGGAATAGACTGAACAGCCGAAAAGCTTTCGACACCAGTTACCCCACGCAGATCATTCATAAATGATGCGACTTGTTGTTTATCCTGGGCCGACTTAATATTAAGCGCTATTACTCCATTAGGGTTATAACCGAGGTCGCGGTTGCGGATATATTTCATTTGCTGTAGTATTACAACAACCGAGATAATTAGCACAATAGATGATGCGAACTGAAATACAACCAGCGACCGGCGGACGAAATCGGCAAACGAATGTTTTAATTTCAGTTTGTTCATTAACACCAGCGGCGAAATACTTGATAGCGAAAATGCAGGGTAGCTACCGGCTATTAATGTTACAAATATCCAGGTTGCCAGCAAGCCCAACAAAATTGGTGGTGCTAAAAACGCCGATGTGCTCAAATCGAAACCTGTAATGTTTTGGAACATTGGCCTTAAAGCTAAAGCAAGTATATAGCCAATAACAATTGCAATAAGCGATAGTAAGGCGGTTTCGGTATAAAATAGTGCCAGCAAATGCCTGCTGTTTGCGCCTAAAACCTTATTAACGCCTACACCCTTGGCCCGCTTTTGCGAACGGGCGGTAGCCAAATTCATATAATTAATACAGGCTATTATTAAAACCAGTAGCGATAAGATCGCTAATGTTTTTACTGTGCCAATGCTGCCAATTTTGCCCGAATAGCCTTCACGTATATCAGCCGAATAAAGATGGATATCAGCTAATGGCTGCAATATAAAATCAGTAAAAAACTTATCCTCTTTTTTTACATTCTTATCAATTAAAGCTGTAGCCAATGCCTGCACTTGTGCAACATTTGCGCCGTCCTTCAGCAAACAATAAGTTTCATAGCTGGAATTGCTCCAGTAAACATCTTTTCCCATCCACGAATCCATAATGTTATAGATCATATCACAGTCGATGGTACTGTTGGCTGGCAAATCTGCGTAAACACCCGAAACGTGCAGCGTATCGCGATTATTGATATAGATGACCTTTCCAAATGCAGGCTGGTTACCATAAAGCCTTTGTTTGGCCGATTGTGATATTACAATTGATTTTGGCTGGCTAAAAGCTGTGCGTGCATTACCCTCAACAAACCTCACATCAAAAAAGCCAAACACGGTTGAATCCGCCAGGTATAAGCCCTTTTCAGTAAAGTTTTTTTCGTCGGTTTTAAGCGATACTTTGGCCCCAAAATCATGCTTAATAAGCCGGACTGTACTTTTAACCTGGGGTATGCTTTGCGCTATTGCAGGGCCAACAGAATTTGGCAGCTCAGCCCAAACTTTGTAGTTGTACTGGGCCGTAGTTTGTGTATTTACTCTATAAATGTTTTTTGAGTTTTTGTACATCCTGTCAAAACTCAGTTCGTACGAAATGCTTGCAAACAAGGTGATACAAACACACATGCCTATTGCAAGACCAACAATATTAAGCGATGTAAAAAGCTTATTAGAAACAATGTTACGCCATGCTATTTTTAAGTAGTTCCTTATCATATTTTATCTATTAGTATAAATCACTCCGACCGCAAACTTTTAACAGGGTTAGCTAATGATGCTTTAACTGCCTGGTAACTAACAGTTGCCAGGGCAATTGCTATAGTAATAAAGCTGGCTGCAGTTACCATCCACCAGCTTAAGGTAATATGGTATTCAAATTTTTGCAGCCAATTGTTCATGCCCCATATAGATAAAGGCACGGCTATTACAATGGCTATGATAACCAGTTTCAAAAAGTCTTTTGATAGTAACGTGGTTAAATTTAATACCGTAGCGCCCAATACCTTGCGCACACCAATTTCTTTAACACGCTGCTCGGCCGCGTAGGCTGCTAAACCAAACAAACCAAGGCAGGATATAATGATGGCTAAACAACCAAACAAGTTTGCCAGTGTGGCTAATAACTTTTCATTTTGAAATTTTTGCCCAAAATCTTTATCAACAAAATTTATTGTTGGCGGGTAAAACGGGTTCACTCCTTTTAGGGCCTTGTTTACCGCATCTACATTGGCGGTAATGCTGCGGCCTTGTGATAAGCGCAAAACTAACACCGAACCGGAACCTGTATATTCTGATATCATTGGCCTTGTTTTTTCGTACGGCGAGCCCCAAACAAAATCTTTATAAACGCCGATAACGGTTAAGGGATTATTATCGCCCCATTTTATTATACTGCCAACAACATTTTTCACATTCATTACTTTGGCTGCCGTTTCGTTTATCATCACGGTTTTGCCGGCAGTATCAGCGGGGTTACCTGATGAAAATTCGCGGCCCTGTAATAGTCTTACGCCTGCGGTTTTAGTAAAATCGTTGCCTGCATGCAGTATATCAAACAGTATTTGCTGATCGTCGCGCTTACCCGGCCAGTTTATACCCCATGTGTTACTACCGCTTTGCGTAATACTTTGCGATAACATGGTTGCATTGGTAATTGCCCCCGAGGTTTTAAGCTGATTGATCAATACAGCGCTTTGTTTTAGCAAGTCGCCCTCTATGGGTATCTCAACCAGGTTGTTTTTTTCGAAGCCTATTGATTTATCCTGCACAAATTTTATTTGATAGTAAATGCAAATAGTGGCGGTAATTAAAAATATCGCGCACGAAAACTGCACCACCACCAATATTTTACGTAATGGCAATGCAGCGCCCCCGCCTTTAAACATGCCTTTTAACACCTTTATTGGCTCAAACGCCGATAGATAAAATGCCGGATAACTGCCTGCAAGTATACCTGTAAACAAACCGATACCCAATATACTTAACCATGCGTAAGTTTCGGTAAGTGGTAAAATTAGTTTAATGCCCAACAGATCGTTAAAGTAAGGCAAGGATACCACCACGATAATAACAGCTATAATAGTTGATACCAGCGATAATATTACCGATTCGATGATGAACTGGCTGATAAGTGAAGCCCTGCCGGAGCCTATCGCTTTACGTATGCCCACTTCTTTTGCGCGTTCCTCAGATCTGGCAGTAGACAAGTTCATGAAGTTAACACAGGCGATAAGGAGTATACAAATGGCCAATGTAATAAACAGGTGTATCTGGTCTATCATACCGCCTGCGGGCTTGCCATCAACAAAGTTAGAGTACAGGTGCAGCTTAGCAAAAGGGTACAAAAACAATTGATTTTTATTACCATCATTATGCCTGCCTACCATGGTATTCATTATTTTATTGGCTTTTGCCAAGCCGGCCGAGCTTTTTAACTGCACAACTGTGCGCGCAAAGTTACTTCCCCATCCCGAATCTTTTGCCCATGCATTTGAATCTTCAAACATTACCCATGGTAAAACAAATTCAAACTGAAATGTAGCATTTGCAGGCAAGTCAGCAATTACACCGGTAACAGTTAAGGGCAGTTGGTTATTGCGCTTAACTATTTTGTTCATTGGGTCCTCGTTGCCAAATAGGGTTTTAGCCAGCTTTTGGGTAATTACAATTGAATTAGGCAGCTTTAAGGCGTTTGCAGCACTGCCCTTTATAAAATGATACGAGAATATATTGAAGAAACCCTCATCGGCAAATAAGCCTGCTTTTTTAAAGCTATTGTCCTTATAGCTTAGTAAACCTTCGGCGGTATAATCAATAACACGCACTGATTGTACCACATCGGGTACTTCGGTTTTAATGGTAGCTGCGGCCAACCTTGGTGTAGCAGCAAAGGTGTAAATTTTACCATCGCCGGGCTGGTTGTTTTCAACTAAGTATATGTTATCGATATTATCGAATTGCTTATCGTAATGTAAATGGTAATTCACATAAAGCAGCAAAAGCAGGCAACTGGCCATTCCTAAAGCCAAACCACCTACATTTATCATCGAAAATCCTTTGTGCTTGGTGATATTGCGCCAGGCAATTTTTAAGTAATTCTTAAACATATAGCAATAGTTATAATGTAAAAAAGGGTGGCTACTGCCACCCCATATAATGTATATTACCTTGAGCTTACTGTAACCCGGCTATCGCCGCGTACCTCAACCGGTACACCACCACCGTTTAGTTTACCCACCACTTTATCTTTTTCTTTAGTGCCGTTAAACGATCCTGAGGTTGCCAGGTCAACACGGTCGCCGCGCAGGTCAAGGTCAACGCCCTTATCTGATGGTAATTGCAGATCGATATGGCCAGAGCTTGAGTCTAATTTTACATATTTGCCCAGGGCAAGCATTTCTACATGCATGCTACCACCACTGGTTGAGGCATCTAAAGCACCTGATATGCCGTTAAGGTCAACACTGCCACCTGATGTGCCTGTTATTAGCTCGCCGCTGATGTTGCTGCCATGTATACTGCCGCCACTTGTAGTAGCGTTGATATAACCTTTAAGGTCGCTAAGGTTTAACGAGCCGCCTGATGTGGTTAACCTGATGTTGCCTTCGCAGCTGCGTGCTGTAACGCTGCCACCGCTGGTTGTTAATTCAATATCCTTTTTAGAATAAGAAACGTTTACACTACCGCCGCTGGTCGATCCTTTAATTACACCGGTAATACGGTTTACGTTTAAGCTGCCACCGCTGGTGCTAAAGTTTTGGTCGGCATTTAAATTATCTATGCTGATGCTGCCACCGCTGGTATTTAAATTGGTTGCGGTTTGCTTATTCACGTAAACTTTAAAGCCGATACTTAATGATCTTCTCCAGTTGATACCGTTGCGCCTGTTTTTTGCAGTAGCATGCAGTTCACCGTCGTGCACGTCAATATCCAGAATATAGTCTTCTTCTAAACGTTTCTTAATTTCGTCTTTGCTTAGGTCGTTGTTGCCGTTGTTGCCGGTTACATAAACTTCTATTCGGGCCGGCTGGCCATCGGCACCGCTAACAGCAATACTGCCGCCGCTGGTTTTTACAAATACATTTTTTATACCATCATTAGCTAATGATTTGGTAAAATAAGGTGTGCGCTCCTGTGCCAAAGCTGCATAGCTTTGCGAAGCGATCAATAATAAGAATAGATACTTTTTCATAATGGGTTTAGTGTTTTTTATAAGACTGCCTTTTAGCAGAATTAGTTGCATGTATATTTAATTATTTACCTAAGTACACCCAAGTATTTGTGTACCCCTATTATATCGTAGTTTTATTCGCTTCTTAAGCTTTTAACCGGGTTAGTTAATGCTGCTTTAATAGATTGAAAGCTTACAGTGATTAAAGCTATTAAAGCGGCACCGCCGCCGGCCAACACAAATACCCACCACGCAATGTTTATTTTATACTCAAAATCCTGCAGCCATACATTCATAGCGTACCAGGCTATGGGGCATGCAATTATGGTAGCTATTATAACCAATCGCATTAAGTCTGTTGATAAAAGGCTTACAATACTTGCCACACTTGCACCCAATACTTTGCGAATACCTATCTCTTTCACGCGCTGTTCGGCAGTAAAGGTTACCAGGCCAAACAAGCCTAAGCAAGCTATACTAATAGCCAGTATGGTAAATATCAACAGTATGGTACCCTGGCGTTGCTCGGTTTGGTATTGTGCGGCAAAGTTCTGATCAAGAAAATGGAACTCGGCCTTGTTTTCATTATCGAAATTGGTGTAAACTTTACTTATAAAGTTAAGTGAGGCTTGTATATTATTTTTACCTACGCGCACATACAGGTTATCTTTATCGCGGTCCTGGCCAGGCATGCTTAGCACCATTGGTGCAATTTTATGCTGTAACGAGTAGGTGTTAAAGTCCTTCACAACACCTACTATGGTTTGTTGTATAACCTTGCCCTGTTGGTCTACCCCTGTGCGCACTACCCTGCCAACCGGGTTTTTCCAACCCAATTCATTTACCAAAGTTTGGTTAACAATTATAGCATCCTTTACATCACTGATGTTAGAGACTAAGAAGTTACGCCCTGCTGCCATCTTTATTTGCAGAGTGGGTATAAAATCAGCGTCTATCTGCAGGTTTTGAACGATCTTCGATTCGGAAGTTGCTTTACCATCGGGGCCAAGATTAAAATCCCCGCCTCCTATATTATTGTTGCCTATGGGGTTACCTGCTATACCTACTGCTTCTATATTCGGGTTTTGCAGTAATTGTTGTTTTAATCCATCTATTTTGCTGCGTACACCCTGGCTTAAGTGAAATGTAAGCGTTTGTGCCTTGTTAAAGCCCAAGTCTTTTTTCATCACAAAGCTAAGCTGCTGATAAATAACACACGACCCGGCTATCATCACGATAGTAATAACAAACTGAAATACCACCAGCGATTTCCTGAACAATATAGTGGAGAATTGGCTGCCCAACTGTCCCTTCATTGCAGGGATGGTTTTAAATCCGGATAAAAATAATGCAGGATAAACACCGCTTAAAATGCCCGCGAAAAACGAGAAGCCAATGAATATTGTAACAGTTTTGGCCATGCCAAACTGTAGCAATATTAAGTTTTTACCTGCTAAGTTATTAAAGTAGGGTAATGCAAACTGAATGATAACCGCTGCCAGCACAGTTGCAATAAAAGTAAGTAACACCGATTCGGCAAAAAACATGAACATTAGCTGCGTCCTGTCAGATCCGATCACTTTACGTACCCCTATTTCTTTTACCCTGATAGATGAACGGGCAGTGGTTAAGTTTACATAGTTGATAACCGCGATAAGTAATATCAAAATGGCGGTAATGCTAAATACGTACATGTAGGTGATATTTCCATTAGACCCTAACTCATAGCTTAGGTTAGACCGTAAGTGGATATCGGTAAGCGGCTGCAGTTCCATCTTGAAACTCATGGAACCCATACCTGCTTTAAGGTGCTTACTAAAAAAGCTGTCTGATGCAGCCTCTATCGTTTTATAATCGTCGTGGTTTTTTAAAAGCAGGTAGGTGTATATGCCTGAGTTACCCCAATTCGCTTCATTCGCTGTAAAATCCGCAGGGAATGATCTTAAGGCTTTAAAACTAAAGTGCGAGTTTACCGGTATATTAGCTATTACACCGGTAACCGTGGTTGGGGTGTTATCAATAGTAATGGTTTTATTATAAGCGGTTTCTGCGTTGCCAAACAGGGTTGTGGCTAAATCAGCCGTTAAAACTATTGTGTTTGGCTTGGTGAGGGCATTTTGTGCGTCGCCATATAAAAACTGGTAGCTAAATATATTAAATATGCTGTTATCGGTTATCAGCATACCACCTTCGTTTATTTGCTTTTCACCAACGGTTATTTTGCCGCCGCCTTCCGCATCAATACGTGCAGCTTCCTGCACCTGCGGAAACTCGGCTTTTAGCGTTGGGGCAAATGGTGGCGAGGTAACAGCAATATCAAACTTACCGCCGTTCCACTGGCCATGTTGTACTACTCTAAATATATTATCAGCTTTAGTATTAAAACGGTCAAAACTCCATTCGTCGGTAACGTACAATGTTATCAGCCAAAAAGTTGCTATACCTACCGCAAGGCCAAATATATTGATAAAAGAAAACGCCTTGTGCTTTTGCAGGTTTCGCCAGGCTATTTTAAAATAGTTCTTTATCATAACAATGTTGTTTATAACTAACACTTAAATCCAGTGCCAATTTAATAAATAACTTATTATCAGCTACTTAGTATTATAAACTATTTTATTATACGTACGCAAGCGTAACAGTGCATGTTCGGTTATGATACAGTGGTTTAAGTATAAAGTCGAAAGTCTGTAGCCTAAAGTTAAATAATACTTAAGACTACAGACTATAGCGATAAAAACTACTCGGACCTCAAGCTTTTTACCGGGTTAGCAACAGCAGCTCTAATTGCCTGGAAACTTACGGTTATAAAGGCTATAAGCACTGCTATTATACCCGCCAGAATAAACATCCACCAGGATATATTGATGCGGTATACAAAGTTTTCCAGCCATTTATTCATTAGCCACCAGGCCAATGGCGAAGCTATAATAAGGGCTACCAGCACCAATACCACAAAATCTTTTGATAGTAGCGATACTATGCCCGACACCGTTGCGCCTAATACTTTACGGATGCCTATTTCTTTGCCCCTTTGTTCTGCTGTAAATGCTGCCAAACCAAATAGACCTAAGCAAGATATAATAACCGCTATTACAGCAAAAACTGACATCAGGCCTGATGTTTTGGCATCGTTGCGGTATAGTTTATCAAACTCCTGATCAAGAAACGTATATTCAAAAGGCTCACCGGGGAAATTGCTTGCCCAAATCTTTTCTGCCTTGCTTAAGGTTTCCGCTTGTTTACCGGCTGCCACACCTATAAGGAAGGTGGATACATAATCTTCATGGTTTTTTAACACAACAGGCCCTATTTTAGCATGAAATGATTGATAGTTAAAGTCTTTTACCACACCTATCACGTGCCCGGTATCGCCTTGCGAAATAAAACGTTGCCCAACGTAGGGTTTATGCAAGCCTAACTCCAAAACAGCGGTTTCGTTTAATATGGCATTATGTGCATCGGCCTGGCTGCCGGGCGTAAACCACCTGCCTGCCACCATCTTTAGCTTTACAATTTTGTTATAATCGGGGTCTACATTAAAATAAGATATAGCAGGGTCAAATCCTTTAGCCTTGCCATCCCAGTCGGCACCACCCGATGAAAAGCTACTATTATCTTGTATAGAGTGCGTACCAATAACAGAAACATTGTTTATGCCCGACTCCTGTAACAAAGATTGTTTAATACTTTTACTTAATGCGCTCCTTTGCTGGTCGTTATACTTATAAAAGGCTTTAAAAGGCATCGAGAATGACATTACCTGCGCCCGGTTATAACCCGGATTTTGCGATCGTATGAAATTCATTTGCCTGTAAATGGTAATTACGCCAATGATGAGGAATATAGAAAACGTGAACTGAATTACCACCAGGCCTTTACGTAACGAGCTGTCTTTCATGCGCAATACGCTTGCCCCCCTAAAAGAATTTATAGGTTTAAAGGATGATAATAGCAGCGCCGGGTAGATGCTGTTTAATATAACTGCAGTAAATAATGTACCTAACAGTATCATCCACAAGTATACCGAGCTTAGCGACAGGCTGAAATTACGTTCGGTAAATTCGTTAAATACAGGCATGCAGATGGATATTATGATTACCGTAAGTACCAGCGATAGCAAACTTACCAGGCCCGATTCGGCTATAAATTGCATAAACAACTGGCTTCTGCCTGCACCTACTATCTTTTTGATACTTACCTCTTTAGCCCGTAAACTGGCACGTGCCGTAGTTAAGTTAACATAATTTATACAAGCTATCAACAGCAATAAAATGCCCAACACTACAAATATATAGGTCACTTTTTTATCGCCATGCGTAATAGATGAATTTTGAAGGTCATTTTCGAAGTGTATACCGGTTAAGGGCATAAGGCCGATCTTAAGGTTATCCTGATCGCGGTTTTTACGCATGATATCCTTCAATTTAGCCGCAACCTTCTTACTATCAGCACCATCGCGCAACTTTAAAAATGTAAGGTAACTAAAGTTGCCCCAGCTCATGTCGTTACGTTTTTCGTTGGCTCTGCTTTGGCGGGCAGCTATGGGTATCAGCACATCAAACACAAAGCTGGAGTTGGCCGGCCTGTCTTTGATCACGGCTTGTACCTGGTAGTTTATCGAGTCTATTTTGATGAATTTACCTACGGCATCCTGGTTTTTAAAGTACTTTTTGGCCTTGCTTTCTGTAAATATAATGCTGAACGGGTTTTGATTAAACGCTGTAACATTACCGCTAACCACCTCATTTTTAAATACTTTAAACCACCCCGCATCTACATAAGCGCACTTCTTTTCGGGAAAAAAATCGCCTTTAATGTTAAAATACATGGGCGCATAAGTCATTGGTAATATGCGCGTTATATCCTCTATTTCGGGTATTTGTTTCTTACCTTCCTCGCCTAACCTGTAGGGCGATGACTCCCATACCCAGGTACTTGTTTTATCAATGGCCAGGTAGCTCTTTATACGGTAAATACTGGCACTATCTTTCTCGTCCTTATCAAAATTGAACTCGTTTTGCACCCAAATAAATATGAGTACAGCTGCTGCCATTCCAACCGAAAGGCCGGCAATATTAATAATGCTGGTAGCCTTGTGGATTTGCATATTACGCAGGGCGATTTTTAAATAATTCTTAATCATGCGGAAAGATTTTGCGTTTTATTTGTCACTGTAGCTTACCTAATAAAAAAATTACGGCACATAAAAAAAGCGTTTTTACTCGCTTCGCAAACTTTTTACCGGGTTTGCGAGCGCGGCTTTTAAAGTATTCAAACTAACCACCACCAGCGTCAGCAGTAATATCAACACACCTACAATGGTAAACATCCAAATGCTTATGCTGATGTGGTAGGTATATTTTTGCAGCCAATTGTGCATAAGCCACCATGTGAGTGGTACGGCAATTACAAAAGCTACTAACACCATTATTAAAAACTCGGTTGATATCAGCATCAGCAGTTGTTGTACCGACGCGCCCATTACCTTGCGCACGCCAATTTCGCGGAAACGCTTTTCGATAGTAAAGGATGCCAGGCCGGCTAAACCGATACAGCATATAAATATGGCCAGGCCCGAGAATATATTGGTGATATGGCTGATCAGTTCTTCAGTGGCAAACTTTTTACCAAACTCCTGGTCTACAAACTGGTATTCGAACAGGTTTTTTGGGTTATACTTTTTAAAGATGCCCTCTAACGATGCTATAGCTTTTTGTGGAGCCACACCATCTTTTAGGCGTACGCTAACCATGGCCGATCCATTTGGGTTATAGTATACCATCAGCGGGTCAACCGGCGTAAATGGCGAATCCATTACAATATTATCTATTACCCCTATCACAGTGTATTTTTTGCCGTAACGCATTTCCATACCAATAGGGTTTTTAAGGTGCATGGCATCTACAGCAGCCTTGTTAAGCAGCATGGCCGACGAATCGCCGGGGGTATTATTAAAATCGCGCCCCTGTAATATTTTAACACCCATTGTTTTGGTAAAGTCCACATCGGCATTCATGCCCGAAAAAATAATGCTCGCATCAGCAGGCTTACCCGCATAATCAGGCGAAGGCGATTTCCACCATATTTCGGTGATAGGCGATGAAGTGCGCGTGGTACTGCTTATTATGCCTGTACCCAACAGCTCCTGTTTAATGGCCGAGTAATTTTTGTCAATATCTTCTGATGATGGTACCATTATCAGGTTATTGGGGTTATACCCTATTTTACGATCCTTAATGTGCTGTATTTGCTGGTAAACAATAATGGTTGCCGATATCAGCAATATCGACATTACAAACTGGCCGGTAACTAATACGCGCCTTGGCCATACCGCTTTTTTACCCGCGGCAAACGTGCCCTTAAGCACTTTAACCGGGTTAAACGATGACAGGTATAAAGCAGGATAACTACCCGCAACAATGCCGGTAAATATTACAATACCAACAGACATCAGGATGAAAAAGGGCTCGAATGTATCCAGGTGCAGGTTTTTGTTAAC
Organism: Inquilinus sp. KBS0705; assembly: GCA_005938025.2. NCBI lineage: Bacteria > Pseudomonadati > Pseudomonadota > Alphaproteobacteria > Rhodospirillales > Rhodospirillaceae > Inquilinus > Inquilinus sp. KBS0705. Next base: position 1,320,365 of record VCCI02000001.1, read on the forward strand.
TAATGAGTTAAACAAAGGCATCAGCAAATAAACAGTCGCTACCGAAAGTATAAAGGCAATAAGTGCCAATATTATAGATTCGAAGAAGAATTGTGTGATAAGTTGCCTTTTATCCGAACCTAATGTTTTGCGTATGCCCACTTCCTTTGCGCGTTTTTCGCTGCGGGCGGTGCTCAGGTTCATAAAGTTTACACAGGCTATTAATAATATGATGATGGCGATGACGCTAAATTGCTTTACATATTCTATCATCCCGCCTATGTTTTTACCATCCTTAAACTCGGCGTATAAATGCCATTTATCCATCGGGAAGGTAAAGTAGGTGCTTATTTTATCGTTTGGCGCGTGGTCATGCTTAACTTTATCTACATACCTGTCTACGGCCTTCATATTGGCATCGGGTGTGGTTTGTATAAACACCGTGTGTGATGAATTGTACCACTCTTTCATTCGGCCAACTAAATATGCAGACGAGTAATCAAACGGTGCAACAAAATCAAACTTAAAAGTAGAGTTGCCGGGAGGATCGGCAACTACGGCGCTTATTTTATAATTTTCCTGGTTATCAATTTTAACTACTTTGTTTATCGGGTCGTTATCGCCAAAAAATGATTTTGCAGCCGATTGGGTAATTACAATTGATTTAGGGTCTGCTAAAGCAGTAGCCGCGTTGCCCTTTACAAATTTCCAGCTAAACATTTTAAAAAACTGGTCGCTTACCTGGTACAGGTCTTTTTTAAGCTTGGTGTTGCCAACCTCAACCAGGTGCGATTCCTGATGTGAAGTAACTACCGTGCGTATTACCTGCGGGTTGCCACCCTCTAACGCTTTAGCATAAGGGAAAGCCATGTTAGGGTCGGTAAATATGTTGTTCTTAAAGTCCCTTGTGGCCATCACCTGGTAAATGTTTTGGTGGTTGGCGTGGAACTTATCAAACGACACTTCGTCCTTTACCCATAAAAAGATGTATATACTACAGGTGATACCTATGGTAAGGCCAAGTATATTGGTGATAGAGAAGCCCTTATTGCGTATAAGGTTCCTCCATGCGATCTTAAAATAATTTTTTATCATGACAATTGGTTTTAATAGTGTTTAATCGGCCCCTCCTAAGTGAGGCTTATTCGTTTCGCAAACTATTTATCGGGTTAGCAATGGCAGCTTTTATAGCATGATAGCTAACCGTTAATACAGTAGTAAGCAGTGCTATAAAGGCGGCTGCAGCAAATACCCACCACGATATGGTAATACGGTAAGCAAAATTTTGCAACCAGTTATGCATGGCCCACCAGGCAACCGGCGACGCTATGACAACCGATAATACCACCAGCCTTAAAAAATCTTTTGATACCAAAGTAGTAATGGCCGACAGGCTTGCACCCAAAACCTTGCGTATGCCAATCTCTTTGGTGCGTTGTTCTATAGTGAACGCTGCAAGGCCAAACAAGCCCAGTGTGGCCAGTAAAATAGTGATGTAGGTAAATGTGCTAAAGATAGACGCGAGCCTGTCCTCGGCCTTGTATTGCTTATTAAAGGCATCATCCATAAAGGTGTAGCTGAATGGGGTGTCGTTATCGTATTTCTTATAAAGGCTTTGAATATTGCTGATAAGGGATGGCAAATTGGTATGCGGTTTTATGCGCGCAAACAAATTGGCACCTACCCGGCTCCAGGCATTTAAAGTATCAGCCGCAACAAATAAACCAAGGGGTTCAATCGGGCTGTTTAACGCACTAAAGTTAAAATCCTTAACAACGCCCGTTACCAATATGCGCTGGTCGCCGTTTTTAAGGTATTGGCCTACCGGGTTGCCTGTTAGTTCAAATTTTTTAACGGCCTGCTCATTTAAAACCACTTTGCTTTCGCCTGCAATATCTGCATTAGGCAAGGGTGCATATTTCCATTTAAGGCCGAGGGTTGTAAGATAGTGCCTGTCTACCGACAAGGCGGAAAGCGCTATACTTTGATCTTTGGTTTTGCCCTCCATAAAATACATGTCGTAGCCGCCAAACATGGCATAGTGCGATGTAGCCACATCAGTTACCCCTGCCAGCGCGTTAACATCCTTATTAAAGGCGGTATAGTTGTTGCCAAAGCTTTTACCAATAGGTATCATCACTACGTTCTCTCGGTTCATGCCGGTATCTACATGGCGCATATAGTATAACTGGCGGTCAATTACAATACCGCAGATGATAAGCCCTACCGCAATGGCAAATTGCAAGGTGGTAAACACCCTGCGTACGGCAGTACCGCCTGTTTGCCTGCTCATTTTACCCTTTAGCGTGATTACCAGTTTAAACGACGACAATATAACCGATGGATAAATACCTGCAATTAAGGCTGTTAATAACAGTAAAGCAAATAATAAGGTTAATACCAGCGGACTGTATAAAAACGAATTATCTATCTTAAGATCGAGCAGGTTTAAAAACCAGGGCTTAAACATATAGCAAAGCAAGTAACCCAAAACAAACGCCAGGCAACTGTACAAGCCCGACTCGACATAAAACTGTGCAGCGATGCTTTTACGGCTGGCACCCGATACTTTACGCACCCCTACCTCTTTAGCGCGTAGTGTAGCCCTTGCGGTTGTTAAACTCATGTAGTTAACCAGCGCCAGCAATAATATCAGCACGGCAACCAACGGGAATATTTTTAGGTATTTAATGTTAGAGGAATCGCCAAAGTTGTTGTGCAGATGTAAGTCGGTTATAGACGATAATTTGAAGTGGGTCTCGTAACCATGTTCGGCTTTTTCTTTTTTGCTGACCATAGCCTGCAAGCCGTGAACTAACCTTGCGGTATCTGCATTGTTTTTTGTTAACAGGTACAAGCTGAACGAACCCGGGCCAAGTTCCTGCTGGCCTGTGTATAATTTGGCCTCTTTAGTAGCCATTAAACTGCTTACCGATGCTATAAAACTATACTCGATAGATGAATTTGAAGGGTTATTTTCGGCCACCCCGGTTACCTGGTAGTTATAGGCGCTATCGGTACGTAGGGTAATAGTTTTACCTATAGGGTCGCTGTCGCCAAAGTACTTTTTGGCCATATCCTGGGATATAACAACCGAAAAAGGACTTGCCAGCGCGGTTTGCCTATCGCCAGAGAGCAGTTTAAACGAGAAAAAGTTGAAAAAGCCCGGGTCGGCAAATAATAAATTCTTTTCTATAAACTTAGCATTAGGGCTTAGCGGGTTATTTACACTTACCGGTTTAAAATAGCTAAGCGTGCGCATATAATCCTGCACGGCAGGCTGTGCCTCTTTAACTAAGGGCCCTGCAGCAAGGCTCATGTAATCCATATTCATGGTCTTGCCGCCCATTTTTATGCTGGCCTGTAGTTTATACATACGCTTAGCATTGGCATGGAACCGGTCGTACGTCATCTCGTGGGTAACGTACAACATTATCATTATACAAACCGCCAGGCCAACTGCCAGCCCTGTAATATTGATGGCACTATAAAGCTTTTGCTTTTGCAGGTTGCGCAGCGCTATTTTAAGATAATTTTTAAACATGCCCTTTATTGTTTGTCCATAGACCATTGTCGATAGTCCATAGTATTTATAAATCACCATCGACTATGGTCTATAGACGATGGACTAAATTACTCACTCCGTAAACTCTTCACTGGGTTCGCCAATGCCGCCTTAACAGATTGTATGCTGATAGTAGCCAGCGCTATAAAAGTGGCGCCACCTCCTGCTATCAGGAAAACCATCCAGCCGATGTTTATTTTGTAGGCGTAATCCTGCAGCCAGCCACTCATGGCATACCAGGCAACGGGCACAGCTATTATAATGGCAAGTACTATCAGTATCATAAATTCAGTAGCCAGCAAGCCGATGATCTTGGCAACACTTGCGCCAAGCACTTTGCGTATACCTATCTCGCGCGTTTTAACTTGTGCCGAATAAGTGGCAAGGCCAAATAAGCCTAAGCAGGATATGATGATAGCGATAGCCGAAAACATGTTGAATAAAGTGCCCTGGCGCTGGTCATCAGTATAAAGCTTATTATAGCTTTCATCTAAAAAAGTGTAGGTAAAAGGCACATCGTTATTGTATTGTTTCCAAACAGTTTGCGCGGCAGCTATAGCCTGTTGCGCACCCTGCCCGGTAGTTTTAATATATAATTTCCAGCATCTGTCGGGGTTGTACTGAAACACTATTGGTTCTATTTTTTTATGGATGGTAGTAAAGTGAAAATCTTTCACAACACCAATAATAGTTCCGTTGATGGTTTGTACGCGCAGCCTTTTACCTATCGGGTCTTTTAAACCCATTTCATGCACTGCCGTTTCGTTAATAATAAAGTGGGCCGAATCGGCAACAGCGCCGGTAAAGTTCGCCCCGCTTACTAACTTCATTTTAAAGAAGCCAAGCATATCCTTATCCCCATATACCTGGTTAAACCACATATTTGAATTTGCCGGCTTGCCATCCCAATCATTATCACCGGTAGAGCTGCCGCCTGTGATTATATCGCGACTGATGCGTGTAACCGCTGTTATTGCCGGTGATTTTACAAGCTCGGCTTTTGCAGCATCAAAATGTTTAACCATATCATCGCGCATGGTGAATGCCAGCACGTTCTCTTTATCGTACCCCAAATTTTTATGGCGTATATAGCTTAGCTGATTGCTGATAACTAATGTACCGATGATGAGTATGATAGATATGGCAAATTGCAGCACCACCAACACCCTGCGGAATGCCGCGTTACCTATTCCCACGGTTATTTTACCCTTTAAAGCCTTCAATGGTTCAAAAGATGATAAAAGCAAGGCTGGATATATACTTGATGCGGCTAATGTACCTATCATGGTAAGCCCTATGCTTAGCCAAATATTGTAGCTGCTTAAGCTAAACGTTAATTGCTTGCCCGAAAACTGGTTGTAATAAGGTAATAGCACAAACATTAGCAGCAAAGCAAATATGGCCGCTATGCCAAACAGCAAGGCGGTCTCTACCATAAACTGCATGAACAACTGGAATTTGCCTGCTCCTATAATTTTACGCATGCTTACCTCTTTGGCACGCAGCATAGATCGCGCTGTTGAAAGGTTTACATAGTTAATACATGCGATGATCAATATCATTAAAGCCACTATAGCAAATGTGCGTACGGTAGAGAAACCGCCATCGGTACCATCTGCCTGGTACAGGTGCATTTTTAGCAAGGGTTGTGTTAAGTAGGGCACCGGTGCATCTTCAGGCTTTTGGCGCTCGTGTATGGCTTGTAACTTTTTCTCTAAAACGGTAGTGTTTACCTCTCCTTTAACCAACAAGTAGGTTTGAAACGCGAAGGCGCTCCAGTCTGCATCCATAGATGATACCACATTTTTACCGTCGTAGCTGGTCTTCCTTTTTACATAGGCCAGGTAGTTGAAGCGAGACATGGGCAACAATACATGGTATTTAAAGCTGGAGTTTTCAGGATAATCTGCAATTACTCCGGTTACTTTGCATTGCTCGTTTTGCCCCATCATTACTACTTTACCAATGGGGTCCTCATTGCCAAAATACCTTTTAGCGGTCGATTGGGTAATAACCAAAGAGTTGTTGTCAGGGAAAGGGTTACGTTTATCGCCCTGTATCAGGTTAAAATCAAACACCGTAAAGTACGAAGGATCTGTAAAGGCAAAGTTGTCTTCATAAAACACTTTGTCTTTGTATTTAAAAGGGGCGCTGCCAATATTCATAATGCGCACGCCATCCTTCACTTCAGGTATCTCGGCCTTAGCAAATGTTGCTACCGGAGCAATTATATTATTAAAAATTTGTTTACTGATACCGGTACCGGCAACAATGCCCACCTTGTATATATGTTTGGCGTTTTTGTTGTTACTGTCAAAGCTCAGTTCGTCCTGCACCCAAAGCAGCATAAACAGGCCTACAACAAGGCCCACGGTAAGGCCTGCTACATTAATGGTGGCATAAAACTTATTACCTAATATGTTTCGCCAAGCCGTTTTTAAATAGTTCCTTATCATGATATTTATTTTAATACACCAACTGTAAACTCTAATTCTAAATGCTAAATTCTAAACCCTAAATTCTAAACGCTAACCTCTAAAATCCTAAACCCTAAACGGGTAAGTATTACTCACTATCTCCATTCACTATTCACTGCGCAAACTCTTCACGGGGTTTGTTAAGGCTGCTTTTACAGCCTGGAAACTAACTGTTACGATAGAGAGCAGCGTAGTTAAGAATGCCGCGCTGGCAAACACCCAAATTCGTATATCAACTCTGTAGGTATAACCTTGTAACCATTGGTGCATACCATACCACGCTAATGGCGTAGCCACAATAAAAGATATAGCTACCAGTTTCAGGAAATCTTTTGAAAGCATTGATGTAATGCCAAATACCGATGCCCCTAAAACCTTGCGCACGCCAATTTCTTTAATGCGGTTTTGCGCCATATAAGTGGCCAGGCCAAATAAACCAAGGCACGAAATAAATATAGTTAAGCCGGCAAACAGCGATGCTAACACACCTATACGCTGCTCATCCTGGAATTTTCTACTATATTCTTCATCTACAAATTGGTATTCGTATGGGTATTCGGAATTGAATTTCTTAAACACGGCCTCGGCCAGCTTAAGGTTTTGAGCCGTTGTGTTTTTATCATTGAGCTTATAATGCACCACATTGAACCACGATTTTGGGCCCTGTATGATCATGGACTTAACCGGCTCGTATGGCGATTGCAGTATAAAATCTTTTACAATACCTACTATAGTTAATTTGGTATCGCCACGCCTTACAATTTGGCCAATTGGGTTTTTAAATCCCATTACTTTAAGTGCGGCCTCATTCAATAATATCGAAAGCGAATCGGCAGGGTAATTAACCGGGTCTATATCACGGCCCTGTATTATTTTTAGCCCCATTGTTTTGGTAAAGCTGCCATCGGTGTTAAACACGTTAAAGTCCAGTTTCTCGTTTTGGTTTTTACCTGCCCAGTTGTAATCCCACGAATCGCTCCAGCCTTGGGTAATTGGAGCGCTGGTTTTGGTTACGGCTGTAGCCGCGCCGCTGTTTAATAGTTCGTTGCGTATAAGCGCATAATTCTTGTCGATAGTACCCGACATGGTGGTATATACCAGGTTATTCTTTTTGTAACCGGTATCGCGTTTTTGTGCGTAGTCCAGTTGCTCTCGTACAATTATGGTACTGATAATAAGCACAATGGCGAAGGTGAATTGCGTAACCACCAATATTTTACGCGGCGATATAGCTGCATTAGCCATTTTAAATGTGCCTTTTAAAACCTTTACAGGTGCAAATGCCGACAGGTATAATGCAGGGTAACTGCCCGCCACTAAGCCCGTAAACAGTATAAATGAAACTACTATCAGCCAAAACACCGGATTAATAAATGGCAAAAACAAATGCTTTTGGGTAAGATCATTAAAAGACGGCAAAGCTGCCTGCACAACAAACAAGGCTATCACACCTGCTATTAACGCAATAAGTATAGATTCACCCATAAACTGCGCTATCAGGCTTGTTTTTGATGCGCCTACCACCTTACGTATACCCACCTCTTTCGCCCTTTTCTCGCTGCGTGCGGTGCTCAGGTTCATAAAGTTGATACAGGCTATAAGCAGTATAAATGCAGCTATTATGCTAAACAATCTAACCGTCTCAATCTTTCCGCCAACTATTTTGCCATTCTCGAATTTTGAATATAAGCGCCACTTAGTTATGGGGTGTACAAAAACATCAATATCCTTTATATCCGAGTGCGAGCGGGTAATGTTTTTAACTCGTTTATCAAAAAATTCTTCGTTAACACCTTGTTTTAGTAAAATGTAGGTTTGTAACTGGTTATTGCCCCAATTCTTTTCGTCGTTACCATACAGTTTTTCGGTGTATGAGTAAGGCAAAATATATTCAAAATCAAAGCTTGTGTTGTTAGGCAAGTCTTTCATTACACCTGTAACCGTAAACATATCCACGCTATCCAGCTTCACCGTTTTGCCCATTGCATCCTCATTGCCGAAAAGCTTCTTCGACATTTTTTCGGTAATGACTATGTTCTTCATGTCATTTATTGCTGTCTTAGGGTTCCCTTTAAGTAACGGGAATGAAAACATGGTCAGAAAATCGGGATCGGTAACTATTCCCTGAATATTTAAATGTTTATCGCCTACCGTGAACAAAAAATTAGAACTGTTAACACGCGTAGTTTGTTCAACCTGCGGATAATCCTGTTTAAGGGCTTTCATCATTGGCTTGGGTGTAGTACCCCAGCACCAAAGCTTACCATCAAAAACCGAGCGGTTATACATCTGGTAAAGCCGGTCCTTTTTCTCATGAAACTGATCGTAACTAACCTCGTTTTGCACCCAAAGCAAAATAAGCGCCGCGCTGGCCATACCTACTGCCAAGCCAGCAATGTTTATACTGGTGAAGCCCTTGTTTTTTAACAAGTTGCGCCAAGTTATTTTTATGTAATTCTTAAACATCGTATTAGTTTATATTATTCGTTTTTTAAACTTTTTACCGGGTTGGCTAACGCCGCTTTAATAGCTTGGAAGCTAATGGTTGCAACTGCTATAAACACAGCCGCAAAACCAGCCAAAGCAAACACCCACCATTGTATCTGTATGTGATATTGATAGCCTTTCAGCCAGTTTTTCATCAGCACAAACGCCGTTGGGAACGCAATAACGCATGATATAAGCACCAGCTTTAAAAAGTCTTTAGATAACAAACTTGCCAGGCCCGATACACTGGCACCTAACACTTTGCGTATGCCAATTTCTTTAATGCGGCGTTCGGCAGTATAAGCTGCCAGGCCAAACAAACCCAGGCACGATATAATAATGGCTAATGCTGCAAACACCCTTGATAGTTTGCTTACCAGCATTTCACTTGAGAACATTTGACTAAACTGGTCGTCAACAAAACGATAATCAAAAGGATATGCAGGGTTATCTTTCTTTAAAACATTTTGTATGGCAGCCAATGAAGCCTCTACCCCTTTTTGTTGTTTAAAGCGCACATACATCAAAGTAGTATGCTGTGGCGCCGAACTAAAAAACATAACAGGATCAGACTTGCCGTACATGTTGCCGTATACATAATCATTAACCACCCCAACAACAACTGCCGATGTGGTATCCCCTTCGCCATGTACACGCTTACCTATAGCGCTGCCTTTGCCCATCAGGTCCTGCATGCTTTTGGTAATAAGCATAGCAATGGGTTTTGAACTGGTATCAGCAACGGTAAGGTTACGGCCATCTATTAGTTTAAGGCCCGATGTTTCTAAAAATTCAGGCGTAACATATCGTTGTGATATCAGCACCTGCGAACCCTGAGGTTTGCCGTCCCAGGTAAGGCCTGATGTATTATTACCGCCATAAATTATCGCATGGTCTGATAAGGCCATACTCTCAACATAGCCGGTGTTTAACATTTCCTGTTTAATAGCGCTATAGTTTTTGGCCATGTCGCCTTGCAAATTCATTTCAACTAAATTGTTTTTATTAAAACCCAACTGCCTGCTTTTTACATGCTGTATTTGCTGGTAAACAATTACGGTACTGATAATAAGCACTACCGATGCGGTAAATTGCATTACCACTAAACCTTTACGGATAAGCGATGCACCGCTGTCTTTTAATTTAATGCCCTTAAGTACCGATACCGGGTTAAATGAAGAAAGATATAATGATGGATAACTACCTGCTACTAAACCGCAAAGCGTAGTAATAAGTAGTAAACCTAATATGTGGTATACATTATCGTAACCAGGCGTAAGCTGTTTTTGAACAAGGGTATTAAATGCCGGCAATACTAATGCAAGAATAATTACTGCAAAAAACATGGCAATAAAAGCCATAAATAAAGCTTCGCCAATAAACTGCATGGCCAACGATTTTTTGCCTGCACCCAATACTTTGCGTACACCAACTTCTCGGGCGCGTTTTTCGCTACGGGCTGTGGCCAAATTCATAAAATTTATACAGGCGATAAAAAGTATTATCCAGGCTATAACTGTAAATAGGTGCACATACTCTATTTGCCCGCCACCTGTTTTTAGGCCGTCCTTAAAGCTATCATACAGGTGCCAGTCGTTCATGGCAAATAAAAACACATGGCCCAAAGCTGAAGGCTCGCGTTTTTGAATTACATTGTATAATTGTTTATTAACTGATTCGGGGCTAACACCCGGCTTAAGTTCGATGTAGGTGCTTAACGATTGGTTACCCCAACTTTTTAGCCAGGGGCTTTTATCAAAATATATCTGGAAAGGCATCAACCATTCAAACTGGATACTTGAGTTGGATGGCAGATCTTTTAGTACACCGCTAACCGTATACTCTTCCTTGTTATCTACCTTAATATTTTTACCGATGATATTTTTGTTGTTGCCAAAGAACTTTTTGGCGGCTTTTTCGGTGATAACTACCGAGCGTAGCTGCGTAAAAGCCGTAGCCGCGTTACCCTGTACAAATGGCAAGGTAAATATGTTAAAGAAGGATTTTTCTACATACTTACCCTCTGCAAGTACAGGTTTATCAGCGTAAGAGAACATTAACGATTCGGTACCCTCATTGGTGCGGCAGGTATTGGCAATACCCGGTATCTCGGCTTGTATAGCAGGCCCCATAACGCCAGGTGTCGAGCTTTCAGTAAATACATAGGTATCGTACTTCTGGTTTTCGCGGGCAAGGTATATCCTGTCTTTTTTTACGTTGTGCGAGTCGAAGTTTACCTCATCCTCCACCCATAAAAAAATAAGGGATGCGCACGCTATCCCTATTGCTAAACCAAAAATATTTAAAAAACTATAAGCCTTATTTTTGGTAAGGCTCCTAAAGGTTATATTGATGAAGTTTTTAAACATGATACTGTTATTTACATAAATCATGATAGTTTAATGCTGCCGTCGGGCCAAATATTGGGGCAATTCTCGAGCAATCCCCTCCACTTTTTAAGGTGGAGAGGGTAGCAGGAGGCACATTTAACTATATTATATTAACTATTTTGTATCAGCGATAGTTGTATTATACCATAATGTTTTCCATTACAGTTTGGCCATCCAATAAACGGATAATACGGTGGCTGTAACGGGCATCATGCTCAGAGTGGGTAACCATTATAATGGTGGTTCCCTGTTCGTTTAAATCGGTAAGCAGTTCCATAACATCGTTACCGTTGCTGCTGTCCAGGTTACCGGTAGGCTCATCCGCAAGTATCAGCTTAGGCTTGTTAACAACCGCGCGGGCAATAGCCACACGTTGTTGCTGACCACCCGATAACTGTTGCGGATAGTGGTTACGACGGTGCATGATCTGCATTTTGTCTAACACCTCTTCTACCCTTTTTACACGCTCGGCCGATGGGACGCCGGTGTATATTAATGGCAATTCAACGTTTTCAAAAACGGTTAACTCATCAATAAGGTTAAAGCTTTGAAACACAAAACCAATATTGTGTTTCCGCAGGTCGGCACGTTTACGCTCGTTAAAATGAGCTACCTCGATACCGTTAAATACATAACTGCCATCATCCGGATCATCTAACATGCCAAGGATGTTAAGCAAGGTTGATTTACCGCAGCCCGATGGGCCCATTATGGCAACAAACTCGCCGGTGTTAACTTCCATCGTTAGCTTGTTTAACGCAATGGTTTCTACCTCTTCGGTGCGGTAAAATTTCTCAAGATTTGTAATTTTAATCATTTGGCCTCCCCAGCCTCTCCTGCTGGTGCAGAAGAAGCCTTTTTGTTTTAATTGTGATTTATATTTTAATAATTTATATTCTCTCTATTTATGGTTTTATAACAGACGCATCTTTTTTAATAAGGTTACAACCGCTATTTTTTTAGTACCAGCTCCTGTATGTCACCATAGTTTTCATAGCTGGATGTGATCACCTTATCGCCAGGTTTTAAACCGCTTATAACTTCGTAATAGTCGGGGTTTTGCCTGCCTATCTGTATATCAACCTTGTAGGCTTTTTTACCATCTTCGCTCACTTTAAATATCCAGTTACCACCTGTTTGCTGATAAAAGCCACCCTTAGGTACTAATACAGCTGTAGTTTCGTCGCTTAGTGCTAAACGTATCTGTAAAGTTTGGCCTTTACGTATACCCTTAGGCACTGCGCCAACAAACTGCATATCTACGTTAAAGCGGCCTGTTTTTTCAACCGAGGTAAATACCTTTTTGATAACCAGTTTGTAAGTTTTATCGGCGAAGGTAAAATCGCCCATTAAGCCGTTATATATACGCGACAGATAGTGCTCTTCAATATCAACCCTAACCTTAAAGCCGTTTTGTGCATCTAACTGGCCCAGGTGCTCGCCTTTGTTTTTGCTTTGGCCAATTTCTGCATCCATTGATGTAAGCTGCCCGTCAATAGGTGCCCTTACAATAAGGTCGCCTACTTTTTTCTTCATCAGCTCAAGCGTTCCCTTCATGTTGGCATACGACTCGGTAGATTGTTTTAGCTGAGCACTTGTAGATACGGTATCTTGCTTTAATATTTGCGAAGCAAGCCTTTTACGCCTTACCTGGTAGTTGTACAAGTTTTCGGCAGATTGATACTCCTGTAATCCTATCGCTTTTTGGTCGTATAACTTCTTATCCAGTTTATAAACCCTTTCAGCTTCTTTCAAGGCGTTATCCACATCGGCCATCGAATTTAATTTACTGATGGTGTTTTGCTGTGCCTGGTCGCGCGATATTTGCATTTGTGTTAACACGTTGAACACTGCGGTTTGCTGATTAGCTAAACTCAGCTCCAGATCGGTATTTGATAACCTTAAAATCGGGTCGCCTTTTTTAAGCATTGCACCATCCTCTACATATTTCTCTTCAACCCGTCCGCCTTCAATAGCGTCAAGGAAGATGGTTGTAAGTGGCATCACCACACCATTAACAGGTATAAACTCCTGAAAAGGGCCTTTTTTAATATCGCTAACTGTAATACGCTCAGTATCTACATTTAATTTGCTTTTGCCCGAGTTTAAAAACACGGCGCCGGTAACTAAAATTACCAAGCCTGTAATTCCGGCTATGGTCATTAGCCGTTTGGTACTCCATTTCTTTTTTTGTATAACTCTATCCACGGTATATTTAATAATTTGTACTTAGATACAAAAACACATGCCACAAATTAAATTGCTGTATTACAACACTTTAAAGCATAAACCTCATATTGCACCGTACGCTTCTGTTACAGCATGTGTTCGGTAATGATACAGTGTAAAAAGCCCTTGAAAAGTTACCAGGCGCTAATCATGGTTGATTTACAGTTTAATAGCTGTATTCGTATAAATGGTATGATATTTAACATCCAATTATTAATTTGCAGGAGTAATTTACAATATTGTATATATACACGCCACAAAGAACTAATCACAATATAATGATACTTAAAAAAGCAACCGTTTTAATTGTAGATGACGACCCCGATGTACTTACGGCTGTTAAGTTATTGCTAAAAACAGAAACACAGGAAATAATTACCGAGAAGAACCCGGAAAACCTGAATTGGCTGCTGCAACGTAACCAGGTTGACCTGGTATTGCTTGACATGAACTTTAACAGTGCAATAAACACAGGCAACGAGGGTATTTACTGGTTGCGCAAAATAAAGGAATGGAAGCCTAACGTATGCGTTATTATGATAACCGCGTATGGCGATATTGACCTTGCTGTACGATCGTTAAAGGAAGGTGCCAACGACTTTGTGGTAAAACCATGGCATAATGAGAAACTAATAGATACCATAAAGGACCTGCTTGATAAAAAGGAAGGTGGCGGCAAACCTAACAAACCATCCGGTAAAGATGGAAAGGGTGACACCTCTATTTTAGGTGAATCTGAAGTGATGTCGGATATATTCCACAAGGTTAATAAAATAGCCCCTACCGATGCCAATATATTGATATTAGGCGAAAACGGCACCGGTAAAGACCTGATGGCAAAAGCCATACACGAGCGATCGTTACGGGCCGATAAACCATTTATAAAGGTAGATGTTGGCGCGTTAACCGACACCTTGTTTGAAAGCGAATTATTCGGCCATAAAAAAGGTGCTTATACCGATGCCCGTGAAGACCGCAGCGGCCGTTTTGAAGATGCACAGGGCGGCACCTTATTTTTAGACGAGATTGGTAATATAAGCCTGCAACAGCAAGCTAAACTGCTAACCGTACTGCAAAACAGGCAGGTTACCCGCTTAGGCACAAACAAGGCGGTTGATATAGATATAAGGCTGATATGTGCCACCAATGTACCTTTATCTGAGTTGGCTAACGAGAACCGTTTTAGAAAGGATTTAATATACCGTATTAACACGGTTGAAATAAACATGCCGCCCTTGCGCAAACGCGCCGAAGATATTGTGATACTAGCTAAGCATTTCTCAAAAATGTATGCCAGTAAATACCTTAAACCTACAATGGACTTTGAACCGGCAGCATTACAAAAATTGAGGATGTACAATTATCCCGGCAATGTACGCGAACTGCAATACACTATAGAGCGTGCTGTAATTATGGCCGACGACCATATTTTAAGGGCCGACGATCTAATCTTTTCGATACTGGAAACACCCGGCGAAAATATTATTGATGATGACAACATCCAGCTAAGCACGCTGGAAAAAAACGCCATACTGCGCGTTATTGAAAAGCACAATGGCAATATTACACGGGCAGCTAAAGAATTAGGACTAACCCGCACAGCCTTATACCGCAGACTAAGCAAATATGATATTTAACCGTTACGAATGGCGGCTGGTGCTGCGTATTATATTATTATTTTTTGCTGTTACCGCCACCGCGTTAATTGTGGTAAACGGCAATGGTGTGCTATTATACGGCGTAATTACGGTACCCCTGGTAGTGTATTCTGTATTAGACCTTATACGCTTTAACAAAAAGGCGCAGGACGAGGTGAACCAGTTTGTAGAATCTATACACTACCGCGATTTTAGCCGCCACTTTGATGTGCGCAAGGCACCTAACGAATTAAAGCCACTGCGCAAAGGCTTTAACGATATTAATACCACTTTTAAATTAATAAGCCGCGAACGCGAAACACAATACCATTACCTGCAGAAGATACTTGAACTGGTAGATACTGGTATCTTGTCGTACGAGCAGGAAACCGGCGAAACGGGCTGGATTAACGAGGCTTTTAAAACACTGATAGGCATCCCTTATTTAAAAACCATTCACTCATTAGAAAAACGCGAACCAATACTGTACAAAGATATAACAACCTTAAAGCCAGGTGATGCAAAGGTAATGAGCATTACCCGCGAACAGCAGCAGGTAAAAATGCTGGTTACCGCGAGTATTATGCGTAGTGATGAAAAGATGTACAAGCTCATCGCTTTTCAAAACGTTAGCGAGGCTTTAGATGAGACTGAATCAAAGGCATGGTCGAAACTATTAAACGTAATGACACACGAGATAATGAACTCGGTTGCCCCTATCTCGTCATTGGCTGATACACTAAAAAACCGTTTAGAGAGCCCTGATATAGCCAGCAGCATACAAAGTGCCGACCTTGAGGATATTTCATTAGGCATAGATACCATTAAACGCCGCAGCGAAGGCTTGCTTAAGTTTACCGAAAGCTACCGAAGCCTTAACAAAATAACCAAACTGGATACTACAAAGGTGTTGGTGCGTAACATGTTCGAGAACCTGGCCAGCCTGATGCGCCCTACTTTAGAGAAGAAAAACATCGAATTGGAAATTATCCTTCGCGACCCGGCCTTAGCCATCGAACTGGATAGTAATTTGGTTGACCAGGTAATGATAAACCTGTTAGTTAACGCTATTGAGGCGGTAAAAGACCGGGAAGAAGCACGTATCACCCTATCTGCCGAGGTGCAAAGCAATAGTAAAACACTGGTTAAAGTAACAGACAACGGTTTGGGCATGCCGCACGAATTGCTGGATAAGATATTTATCCCGTTTTTCAGCACGCGTAAAACAGGTAGCGGAATAGGCTTAAGCTTATGTAAGCAAATAATGCTATTGCATAAAGGTAATATACAGGTACAATCTACCGAAGGTAAAGGCTCTACGTTTATACTTACGTTTGCTAATAATTAGTCCATGGCTGGAATTGCAGATTCTTATTAGTAATTTAAGCTCATCAAAACATCGCCATGAAAAAAATTATTTTACTATCGTTTGTATTTATACTTGCTGCTAAAGTAGGTGCATTTGCACAGTCGGCTTTGCCATCGTCAGAGAGTGTGCTAAACAAGGCTTATGCACAGGCAGCCAAAGAGAACAAAAAAGTAATATTAATATTCCATGCATCGTGGTGCGGCTGGTGCAAAAAAATGGACGCATCTATAAACGATGCTGCCCTTAAGCCGCTATTTGATGCCAACTATGTTATAGCACATTTAGATGTTTTAGAGCAACCTGAAAAAAAGAATTTGGAGAATCCGGGCTCTACAGAAGTATTGGCCAAATTTGGCGGCGAAAAATCGGGCTTACCTTTTTGGTTGGTTTTAGATGCTAAAGGAACGGTTTTGGCCGATAGCCAAATGAGGCCCGCAGGCGCTGCATTAACCACACCCGGCGAAAACGTAGGTTGCCCTGCTGCCGATAACGAAGTTGCCTTTTTAACCGGGATATTAAAAGCAACATCTAAATTAACCGACGACCAATTGGCTATTGTAGCTAAACGTTTTGCATTAAATAAACCTACCCCTGTTATAAAACCTGCGGGTACTAAATAATATCCAGTTAATTGGCTAAGCACAAGCTTAGCCAATTAACTTTCATCTACACATTTGTAATCTTCACATCTTCCCTCCCTGCCAATTTGGCAAATACTTCGCTTTGGAACGGGCATTGTTATTTGGGTTTAGTAAATCATTAAAATTTTCTAAAAACATAGTACCATGCAAGAAAAAGGAACAATTTCGATACACACCGAAAACATTTTCCCGATCATTAAAAAATTCTTATACTCTGATACAGAGATATTTCTGCGCGAGTTGGTATCTAACTCCGTTGATGCAACACAAAAAATAAAACGCCTTGCCTCGCTTGGTAACTACAACGGCGAACTTGGCGACCTGCGTGTTGAGGTTGCCTTTGATGCAGACAAAAAGACCATTACCATATCTGATAACGGTATAGGTATGACTGCCGAAGAGATAAAAAAATACATTAACCAGATAGCGTTTTCAGGCGCTACCGAGTTTATGGAGAAGTTTAAGGAAGCTAAAGATGCCAATGAGATTATTGGTCGCTTTGGTTTGGGCTTTTACTCGGCATTTATGGTGGCGGATAAGGTTGAAATTGAAACCCTAAGTTATCAGGATGGCGCTACACCCGCGCACTGGGTATGCGATGGCAGCACCGAGTTTGAAATAAGCGAGGGCAGCCTGGAAGAGCGTGGTACCGAAATAACCCTGCATATTAATTCTGAATCGGAAGAGTTTTTAAGCGAACACCGTTTACGCGAAATTTTAGATAAGTATTGCAAATTTTTACCTGTGCCTATCAAGTTCGGCACCAAAACCGAATCTGTTGAAGATGGAGTTGATGAAGAAGGTAAGGCAAAACATACAGATATTGAGGTTGATAACATTATTAACGATACTAACCCTATATGGACAAAGGCACCAAATGAGTTAAAGGACGAAGATTACCTTAAGTTTTACAAAGAACTTTACCCTTTCAGTGAAGACCCATTATTTTGGATTCATTTGAATGTTGATTATCCTTTTAACCTTACCGGTGTACTCTATTTCCCTAAGCTGAAAAACGATTTTGAGTTCCAAAAAAACAAGATCAAATTATTTTCCCGCCAGGTATTTATTACTGATGAGGTAAAAGATATCGTTCCGGAGTTTCTAATGCTTTTACATGGCGTTATAGATTCGCCCGATATCCCATTGAATGTATCGCGTAGCTTTTTACAGGCCGATAGCAGTGTTAAAAAGATAAACAGCTACATCACTAAAAAAGTGGCTGATAAACTGGCCGACCTGTTTAAAAATGACCGTAAAGCCTTTGAAGAAAAATGGACAGATATTGGCTTGTTTATAAAATACGGTATGGTGAGCGAAGACAAATTTTATGATAAAGCCAAAGATTATGTTTTGTTAACCAACACCGCTAAAGAGAACTTTACTTTAGACGAATACAAAGAAAAAGTACAAGGTTTACAGACAGACAAAGATGGCCAGTTGGTATATATTTACACCAACGACCCCCAAAAGCAGGATGCTTTTATACAGTCGGCTAATAAAAAGGGTTACGATGTGTTGTTGATGAACTCCCCTATTGATACACACTTTATCAGTCACCTTGAGCATAAACTTGAAAAAACATCGTTAAAGCGCGTTGATGCCGATGTTGCAGATAAGCTGATCAAAAAAGATGATGCCCCAGAGCATGTGTTAACTGAAGAGCAGTCGACAAAAATAAAAGAGATATTTGATAAGGCTATTAATAAGCCTGCTTACAAAGTAGAACTGGAAAGCCTTAACCCTGATGAGTTACCTGTAACCGTAACTATGGACGAGTTTATGCGCCGTATGAAAGATATGGCTGCCATGGGCGGCGGAATGGGCTTTTACGGCAACATGCCCGACAATTACAAAGTAGTAGTTAACGGTAACCACAAATTAATTACTCGCATATTGCAGGATGATAATGCAGATGTACAGGCACAATTAGCTAAACAAGCTTTTGATTTGGCCTTACTATCGCAAGGTTTATTAACAGGTGCTGAGTTGACAGAGTTTGTTAACCGCAGCGTTAGCCTTATATAACTTACAGCATAAAAAATAGTAAAGCCACCCGAACTAAAATCGGGTGGCTTTGTTGTTTAATATATAGCTATTTTAACAATTTTAATATATTTTATGGAAACGCTTTGATAAATACATCCTACTATAAATTGGTTATATAGTTTAAACCAAAAGGTGTGTAAAAAGTCTAACAAATATTAAGTTAAAAGATGTTTAAAATGAAAACTTTAGTAAGGATGATGGTTGTTTTGGCACTTATTGCGGTCAATATAAAACCAGCTACAGCACAGCAAAGTAAAGCCGATAAAAAGGCAAGTTTAGCAGCTGATGTAAAACAAATGATCGATTCAAAAAAATTCACTTTTCAGGCCAATAACATGTACCCGGCTTATGGTGGTTTGCGTTATTTAAATACCACGTATGATGTAACGGTTACTGCAGATAGCGTAATATCTTACCTGCCCTATTTTGGTGAGGTGTATTCGGGTGCGGGTTATAATAGCAGTACCGATAATGGTATAAAGTTTACGTCAACCGATTTTGACTACAAAAGCCAGCAGGCTAAAAATGGCAGCTGGAATGTTGTTATTAAACCAAAGGATGTTGGCAATGCCACACAGTTGTTATTTACCGTACAAACCAACGGCCGAACCGACCTTGCTGTAATAAGCCAAAACCGCCAGCGGATACGTTTTGACGGTTATTTAAAAGAACAAGCAAAAAAATAAAACCATGTTAAAGATAGATCTTCCTTCAAACATATCACATAATGTATTTGAGCAGTATGGCTTACCCAAGTTGCCAAACGGCACAGATATGGAAATTAACGGCGATGTAATACTGTTATTTGATAGCGAGGAACAGGCTGTTGCCTACCTTGATGAGTTAGAAGATCATTCCTCTTCGCTGGATAATGATACACCCGAAAAAGGCATCATTAACACGTTGGTTAGCGTTATAAGTAACGATGAATTTGTACAGACTTATTTGCAATAGCCTGCACAAATTCATTTTTATTTAAGCGTTTAAATTCTTATCTATATAAGCAAAGCTGCTTTGTATGCTTGCAAGCGCGTCTTTAGGCATATCGTGCTCTACAAAAAAGCTATCCATTCCCGCGGTTTTTGCCGCCGCAAAAATTGGTTTAAAATCAATGGTGCCGCTACCTACAGGTAATATAATCTCCCTGGCTGCATCCAAATCCTTAACATGCCATAGCGGGAAACGACCCGGATTTTGCTTAAACAATTCAACCGGATTTTTGCCGGCTTTAACTGCCCATGCCAGGTCAAGTTCCATTTTTACGTGTTTGCTGTCTGTTTCTGATAACAGCAGGTCGTAAGGCACTTTACCATCCATAGCCTTAAACTCCATATCATGATTATGATAGGCAAATATTAATCCTGCCTTTGTAGCAGCTTCACCTGTTTTATTTAATACCGCTATAGATGCTTTAAGTTCGTCCATATTACCGGTTGGCGTATTAGCGCAAACCAGGTATTTAACACCGCCTTCGGCAGCTTCATCAACCAGTTGCTGCATATTATCTTGTAGGTTAGCCATTACAGGTATAGTCATTGGCTTACCATCGGGCATGGTTGGCATTTTAGCACCTGCCGGCAATTTAAATGGTGCACCCAATACATGGTGCGATTTCCATTTCATCCCAAGGTCGTTTACTACGGCTTTAAACTCTTTGGGTTTCATTCCATAATAGCCACCTTTTCTGCTAAATGCCGATTCTATTTCTTTATAGCCGGTTGCTGCTATTTGGCTTAAGGTGCCTTTTACATCGTTATCTATAGATGTAAAAAAGGTAAATAACTGCACACCTACCGGGTGTTTGGCCATATTTAATATTGATGCAGCTTTACCCGATAAAACTGCGCTGCTAAGCACCAAAGTGCCTGTACTTTGCAAAAACTTGCGCCTGTTAAAATTCATTTTTTTGGTAATTTAGTTTACTTGGTTTAAGTAAATCTAAATCAAAAAAGCGAATAAAAAAATTATTGTGTCAATAAAACACAATAACATTAATATTTGCCTGTTAATGATATAGACAGTTGGCTATCAGGCCTGTCCAGCCGGTTTGGTGCGACGCGCCTAAGCCACGGCCATTATCGCCATCAAAGTATTCGTAAAACTGTATATGATCTTTAAAATTCGCGTCGGTTTGAATTATATCGCTGTTGCCGTCGGCTGCCCTCTTCCCATTTTCGTCGCGTAAAAACAGTCTTGATATACGGCTATATATCTCGTTGGCAACATCTTTTAAATTCATCATATTGCCCGACCCTGTAGGGCACTCTACTTGCAGGTCGTCGCCATAGTATTCATAAAAATTATTCAGGCTTTCAATGATAAGGTAGTTGATAGGCACCCAAACTGGGCCACGCCAGTTACTGTTGCCGCCAAACATGGGTATATCACTTTCGGCAGGGGTATATTTTATGCTGAATTGCGAGCCGTTCATGTTAATACTAAACGGGTTATTTAAATGGTATTTCGAAACCGACCGTATGCCATAAGGGCTTAAAAATTCATTCTCGTCCAGCATGTACTTTAATATGCCTATCATACGGTGGCCACGTAACAGGCTAATTAAATGTTTGCCCGAGCTATTCTTTACATCCCAGCGCGATACCAGCGAAGACAGATCGGGCCGGTTGGCGGTAAACCAATCCATCCTGTCGCTAAATATGGGGTTATTGGCTATATCTGCATCATCTAATACCTCTGTAGCAAATAAGGGTATGAAACCTACAATACTGCGCACTTTCATTTTCTCGGCGCTGCCATCTGCAAAACGT
This sequence comes from Inquilinus sp. KBS0705, assembly GCA_005938025.2. Lineage (NCBI taxonomy): Bacteria > Pseudomonadati > Pseudomonadota > Alphaproteobacteria > Rhodospirillales > Rhodospirillaceae > Inquilinus > Inquilinus sp. KBS0705. The sequence continues at coordinate 1,341,956 of VCCI02000001.1, forward strand.
AGCTGGTCGTAAAAAAAGCTTTCTTCCTCATCCCATAAGCCGCTACGGCCACCTTCGCCCAGGCTGGACATAGCACCTGATATATAAATAAAATGCTCGAAGTACTTAGAAGCGATATCAGCATATGCTTTATTGGTCACCGCAAGCTCGGCAGCAATACGCAACAGGTTAAGCGAGTACATTGCCATCCAACTGGTGCCATCCACTTGTTCCAGATGCGCCCCGTTTGAGAACTTGGTATTACGATCAAATACCCCAATATTATCCAGGCCTAAAAAGCCGCCTTCAAATATGTTGTTTCCTGCTTCGTCTTTACGGTTAACCCACCAGGTAAAGTTGATCATCAACTTATGAAATATGCGCTCTAAAAAGTAAGTATCGCCTTTGCCCCCATTTGCCTTTTTATCCTGCAGGTAAACCTTCCAGGTAACCATGGCATGTACTGGCGGGTTGGCATCTTCAAAATTCCATTCGTAAGCAGGTAGTTGCCCATTGGGGTGCATATACCAATCGCGTATCAGTAATGTTAGCTGGCTTTTTGTAAAGGCCATATCAATATTAGCCAGCGGTATGCAATGAAAAGCCAGATCCCAGGCGGCAAACCAGGGGTATTCCCATTTATCGGGCATCGATATAATGTCGCCACGGTTGTTAAAATGTTGCCAGCTATGGTTACGCCCGTTCAGGCGTTCGGCAGGTGGTGTTGGCTCTGATGGGTCGCCTGTAAGCCATTGGTGTATATCATAGTAATAGAACTGCTTGTTCCATAACATTCCGGCATAAGCCTGGCGCTGTATGGCAGCACGTTCGTCGTTATTTTGATTGGGTTGTATGGCTTTATAAAATTCATCCGCCTCTTGCTGCCGCGATTGAAATATGGTCTCAAAATCGTCGAATACAACATCAGCATTAGGCGATAGCCTTAACCGTATAGTTGTACTTTGCTGTGCCGGTATGGTGATATCATAATTAATGGCAGCCTTTGTACCTGTTTTATCAGCGTTGATTGACTTGTCGCCGTTTATGATATAATTATTTATCCCGTCCTTATAAAACTGTTTATCATCGCCTGTATTAAAAAAGCGCCTGGTATTTGTTTCATTATCACAAAACAATGTTTCGGCTTCCTTCTCGGCAGCTAAAAAAAGCTGACCTAACTGTTTATGGTAAATACTAATATGCTTGTTGTCGCCAGCTTTAAGCGAAGGTTTATCACTATCGTACCCCCATGCCCATGTATTACGAAACCAAAGGGTTGGCAACACATTTAAACTTGCATCAGTATTACCACGGTTATGTACAGTTATTTTTATGAGGATATCATCCTTACCCTGCTTGGCATATTCTACAAAAACATCAAAATATTCGTCATTGTTAAAAGTGCCTGTATCAATTATCTCAAATTCGGGCTGGTCGCGGCCTCTTTTTTTTGCTTCTGCAACCAGTTGATCGTAAGGGAAGGCCTGCTGCGGATATTTGTACAGCATTTTCATATACGAGTGGGTTGGCGTGTTATCCAGGTAATAATACAGTTCTTTTACATCCTCGCCATGGTTGCCTTCCGAATTGCTTAAACCAAAGTAGCGCTCTTTAAGTATACGGTCCTTTTTATTCCAAAGCGCTATTGCGAAACATAAATGCTGGCCTATATCGCAAATTCCCGCAATACCTTCTTCGCCCCACCGGTAGGCTTTACTACGGGCCATGTCATGAGTAACATAGTTCCAGGCATCCCCATTGGCGCTATAATCTTCGCGTACCGTTCCCCACTGGCGGTCGCTAACGTAAGGGCCCCATTTTTTCCAACCTGTAGTTTTTAACCTATCCTGCTCTGCGCCCATATCTTTCGTTTATTTCCACGCGTTTCTTAAAAAGCGCAGCCAGTTACCATACATCATATTTTCAATATCCGTTTCGGTATAGCCACGTTTTTTTAATAGACCAGGTACCTTTTGCATATCGGCAATGGTTTCCAGGTCATAGGGGCATTGCTCACGCCCAAATGCGCCATCTAAATCGGTACCCATACCTACGTGCTGTGTATTGCCTGCAATCTGGCAAATATGATCGATATGATTTACCATAACATCCAAATTGCAATTCATTTTACGTGGCGTTGACTCTCCTCTTACCCAATTGGGCACCATCATCCAGGCATCAAGGGCTGCGCCTATTACCGCGCCACGGTCAATTAACGCCTTTATCATCTCATCGCTGTACTGGCGGTTGTGGTTTACCAATGCGCGGCAATTGTTATGGCTTGCCCAAATATTACCGCCAAAATTATCAAGTGCCTGCCAAAAGGCGTCATCGCATAAATGGGTGGCATCTAATATTATATTAAGCCGTTCCATTTCTTTTAACAAGTCGATACCATTTTGCCCCATTTTGCCTGTTGCATCGGTGCCATTGGCATACCTGCCGGGGCCGTAATGTGCAGGCCCTATTGCACGCAAACCATTTTGGTATGCCCCGTCTAAGTAACTTATGTCGACAATTGAGTCTGCACCTTCTAAACTTAATATATAGCCTATTGGCTTATTGGCGTTGTCTTCGCCATTACACCAATTTTGCAGATGCTTTTCAAGGGATTCCAGGTTGTATACCCGGTACATTTCGCCTGCGTCTTCCATGACATTATAGTAAGCCAGTTGCCCTTGGGTTTGTGCCCAGGCCTGCGCCGGTGAGTGCCAGCCGGGTAAAGTATTACCGGGTGCAACATAACGGCCTATTTGTGTAGCTACTACCAAGCCAATGTTGCCTTTACGCAATTCGGGGAATGATACAACTGCCTTGGCACGGTCGGGTTTATCAGATAACCCAAGTTCACGCTGGTTTATTTCGGCGACCGGCCGGGTAAGGTCGCGGTTCCATTCCAGGGCGTTCATACTTAAGTCTAAATGGGCATCAATAATAAACATTGTGTATTGCTAAATTGTTATTTTCCGGTCGCGCGCTATATTCAACCATTCACCCGTAACGTCTTCATTTTCAATAGTAATAGCGCGCTCATATAAAGCTATAGTAGGGCAAATGTGGTAAGGTAAGCCATATAAAATATCCCCTACTTTAAATTGATGATCTCCTCCTGCGTCTATTACTAAATGTTCTTCGCTTTGGCTTATAAATTTAAGTTTGGGTGCATTTAAAAAGTATATTCTTTTATTTAGTTCATTCTCTGCCGATACCGATTTATGCCCAACATCTAAACAAAGCTTAGTTTCATCGGGTAAGGATATAACGCGGGTAACGATCAACGCAGCTGTCTGAAATTCCTGCTCAGGGAATGCCAACTGATACCCCCTATCCCAATAAACAAAAGTACCGGGGCTGCATTCTACATCGTTACGCACGGCTAATATTGGATACGTTGGGGAACCGCCTGCAATTACAACCGGTTTAGCATGGCCATTAGCTTGTATAGCGGCAACAAGTTTAATAACAGGCGCCATAGCATTATCGCTCTTAATTTGCCGGGTTACATAATCACTATCGTGTATATGGCCGTCATAGGCATGCAAGCCTAATAGTTTTATCCCGTCCATAGCCATACATTCCTCATATAACAGTAAGGCGTCGGCAGGGATGATACCTGTACGGTTCATACCAATATTAAGATCGATATAAACCGGTATAGTTATATCAGCATTTAAAGCCGCTGTGGCGATAGTTTGGGCAGTAGCAACATTATCTACCACACAAGAGTAAGAAGTGTCCTTATAGGCTGTTATAAGCCTAATAAACCGTTTCAATTTTGGCCCCACCGGTTGGTAAGCCAATAGCACATCAGGGGCATCGCACATACCTAACATTTCGGCTTCGGAAATGGTTGCACATTTAAACCTGGTGATACCGGCCTGCAGCATTAATTTGCTAACCTCGGAACTTTTATGTGTTTTAACATGCGGGCGTAAACGCTGTACGTCAGTTATAAAGGTTTTTACCAAAGCAATATTGTGTTTTACCCTATCAGGGTAAACTACCAATGTGGGGGTATCCAGTTCGGCTACGTTATTAATATTGTACCAGTTATTGGCCATGGTTTAAACCAATTCAAATAAAGCTTCAATTTCAACAGGTATATTGTCGGGTAACGAGCCCATACCTACCGCACTGCGCACGCCTATACCATTGTCTTCGCCCCAAACGCTGGCAAATAATTCGCTTGCGCCGTTAATAATAAATGGGTGTTTCTCAAAATCTGATTTGCAGTTAACCATGCCCAATACTTTTATAACGCGTTTAACCCTATCCAGGCTGCCTAAATTAGCTTTAATGGTGGCCAGCATAGCTAAACCTACCTGCTTTGCCGCAAGCTTACCCTCTTCGGGTGTCATATCTTCGCCAATGCGGCCAATTATTAAGCTACCATCATCTTTTACTGTGCCGTGGCCCGATAGATACAGGTACTTGCCATCAATTAAACATGGTTTATAAACACCCAGCGGCTTTGGTGCGGGTGGCAGGCTTAAACCCAATTCTTTAAAGTTTTGTTCAGCTGAATTCATAATGTAAAACTATTATTTAAAAACAAATTAGCATCACCCATAAACAAAAAAAGCCCCCCGGTAAAACCAGGGGACTTTCGCTTTATATAACCCTTTTAACTAAAGTTTGAAAGAAATGCCGAAGTTGATAGAGTAATCTGCAAAGGCAGCATCACCATAGGTTACAATTCCGGTTTTTATTGAATTTTGCTTGTCGTTATAGCTTTGGGTACGCTTACGAACAACCGCAATTGGTACGTTGGCAAATATATTCATGCGCTTAAAGCTATAGTTTAACGAAGGTTCTGCTGATACAACGTAGCCAGGGCGGCGCCATTTCTCGCTTTTACCAATCAGGTCATAAGCGGGCACACCCTCTAAACGGCCACCGGCAGATATAGTAAATGCCTTGGTAGTACCGAATGAGTAGTTTGCACCTAACCTGGCTAAGTATTGGTCGGGTACGCTCATAATATCCGACTCCGCCAAGGTAGGGCTCAATAACTCTAAATAGGTACGTGTACCGTTAGTATTACGCGGATTGGCCATATAATATAAGTTGGTGTATAAGCCAAAGTTGTTAGTTATATTTAAAAAGCCGTTTACCTCGGCAATAATACCTACACCGCCGTCGCCTAACTGGATAGATTGATCTACCGGGCGTTCTGATGGGGTAACGTTATAAAAATGATCCATGTAGTTGTAATCGCCGGTAGGCAACTTAATACCTAAACCAGCCTGTATATTACCTTTTGTAGCTTTGTGGCTATCCCATATCCATCTGTCGGCTACAATACGCATATCGCCAAAACCGTGCGAATGTGTGCTATGCCTTTCGGTTAAACCATGCTCATACAATGATGAACGGGCGTTAATAAGGTAAGGTATACCAACCGTTACCGACCAGTATTTATCAAAGTTACGGGTAAGTGCAAGGTCGATAGTGGTTTGGTGATTAATAACCTCGTTACCTAATACCTGGCGTTGTTTCTGCTCTTCGTTGCCTTTAAAGTGGCGGAATGATTTAAAGTAACGGAATGATGAAGTAAAATACCAGCTCTGGTCAGACGCGGCAGTAGTATCAAGCATAGGATGTTCCATTGTTAGAAACGAACCGTTACCCCTAATAGCAACGCAACCTTGCGCGCTTGCGGTAGTGTTATTGATAAATAAATATAAAGCAACCCCGGTAAGGAGTTTTAAATATGATTTCATTGTGTTGTAGGTTAATAAGTGATACAACCTTAAGCTGCAACCTGTAAATACAGGATTTTGTAATTGCTAATAATTAATGTTTAAGTGCCCGGTTGAAAAAATGTATAGGAAACCCTGACGAGACCTGTTTTAGTGCAAACCAAAGCGCTATTAATGTACCGTAGCTCCCTCCACGTTCTATCCATTCAAACAATTCATAGTGTGGGTAAGGTAATTCGCTTACTATTTTCCATACTATAACTACTAACAGGATATTACGCACAGGGCTTATCAGCACTGTAAATGCGGCAGCAAATTCAAATACACCAATAAATTGTGCCAGCCTGCCTGGGTTAGTAAACCCAAGCGATGCATATTGGCTAAGCAATCCTTTTTTCTCTATTAAGTTTAACCAGCCATGGCCTGCTAATAACATAAAGCCAACTAATTTTAGGCAAAGTGTTACATTTTTTATTGAGGTTGCATCAATATCGGTGTCAGGATCAATTGGTTTAAATAGCTGTTTGAAGCTTTGCACACCGCCGGTAAGTATAAGCAGCGCAAGCGGGGCACCAAAATTACCTGCACGCTCAATAAACTCGGCAAAAGGCTCGCCTGATGCCGGCCGCAAAAAAGCCGTTAATGTACCCCAGATAACCAGCCATAAAGCAACTGCACGTATAGGAAAAAATAACATAGTTAAGCCCATGGTTATATCAAATACACCAACCCAGGGCATCAGGGTGTAAGCCATCTCTTTGCCTATACCAAACACCGCGAAATAATTACACCAAATTTGCTTGGTTATGATACCAAAAGCACCATGGCCAATAAAGCACATAGCAATTGCTATGCGCAGTATGTAATATATCTTTTGTTCGTTTTTAAGCGTTGCCATCTTCGTCAGTTCTTTAGTTGCCTGCTCCGTCTATTTTCGCACGGTTTATGGCGTATTGGCCTACTTTTACACCGGTTTGCAAACCAACTTCGCAATCGCTGCGGTAATGGATGGCTCCGTAAAGTCTAGACATTGCTGCCTCGTGTGCCATATCCATAAAAGCGTTTGCTTTTTCGGGAACCAAATAACCTAATATCGTTGCAGCTGCACCGCTAAAGTTAGAGTGACCTGATGTATACGACGGAAAGTTTGGTATACCAGTAAGCGTTTTAATATTCATTACCATTTGTGTTGGGCGAGGGTTAAAGTAGTAATACTTAGCATCCCAACATACAATGGCGGCGTCCATTTCGGCCATATTTAACAAGGCAAAATTACGTGCCCAACGCACTTCGCTGTAGTTGTGTTTTACAAACTCATCTGCTGCAATAGTGTTCCAATGACCCGGAGGGGTTACTGTACCCACGCCATCGGCCCAAAAGTTAACTATACGCTCATGCTCGCGGCTTTTGTCTTCACTCATGCGTAAAACCTCGTCCGATTCCTTTTTAAACTCAGGAGAACCAGTTGCATATGGTGCAGGCGGGCGCAATGCTACTACGGTAAGGGTATCAAATAAAAATGGCAAAACCTTTGTAAATAATGGCAACATTGGTGGCCTTTTTGGTAACTCCAAACTAACCCATGGGGTTAAGCCTTTGGCAGTGGTGGTAGTTTCAAGGCTTTTCCAGTAATCGGGTGTGCCGATTGCTTTACCGGCCCTATCGGTACGTGCACGTGCTAAAAATACTGTGGCAACTTGTTTACCTAATGCTTCGCCGGCATCCATATCAGAGCGCACATTAGCACCGGCCATTATACGATATAACTTTTCTTCGGCTACTTTTTGCTGTATATAAGCCAGATCGCCAGGGAAAAGCAATTCCATCATTTTAGCTGTAGCACCTGCTACAACAGCATCTTCGCTTGGGTACGATGGCAATGTTGATTGCGGCACCAAAGCCTTAACAGATGGGTTGTTTTTGTATGGGGCTAAACGGCCAAACTTCTTTTTAAACTTCCAGGCGGCCACCAAAGCATCGTATTGGGCTGCACTTACGTAAGCATAGGCACGTGCTGCATACGGCGGGTTTGAGAAAGGAAATAATGGGTAAGCTAATGGATTGGTAGCATCGGGGAAAGGATAGCTTCCATCATCGTTTTGATACGGTGGCAGATTGTGTTTAGCAACCAGTTCGCGTAGTATCTCGTTCCAACGTAAAACCGAACCGGCGCTCCAGTAGTTAATAATATTCTTTTGCTCGGTGGTTAGATTTTGCTGGTAGCTTTTTATCTCGTTAATATCGGCCGCGTAGTTTGGCGATGTAATTGGATCTGGCGTAGCTATAGTAAGCGTAGCCGTATCTATTAATATGGTTTTCCAGTTACCAGCATCGGCATCAATATTGGTAGGGTTTAGTTGCTTGTATAGCTGATTACGCTCTTCTATCGTTTTCTTACACGACGTATTAAAAAGAGCTGCAGATAAAAGCGTTATATATAGTATATGTTTTTTCATGGTCTTCTTATTTATCTGATTTATCCTTTTTAACAGCAAATACATAATACACGCCGCCAAAGATCGAGTTGTTTTGCCCTACGTTGCGGCCGCTTACTACGTGGTTACCACCTGCTGTAAATTCAAGCCCTTCAAGCGATTGAAAGCTGTATTTAAAAATTGCGCCTACCATAGTAGCATTCATTCGGTTACTTGGAAAAGGCATATTGTTTTTAGTGATATCAAAGCCACCCAACGAGGTTACTTTAGTCCAGGTACCTTCGGCATTAAATTTTAAACTGCGGTAACCGGCACTTAACAAAAAGTTGGTCGCATTTGGCATTGCCACCTGGTCGGTATAGTGCATTGAGGTGGTGTAGTACGAGTCGCGGTCAATAGTGATATTGTCTTTACGTACATATTGGCCTGCACCGGCAATAAAAAACCTACCCTCCTGATAATTCACCAATCCGCGTAGTGCTATGCTTTTACTTTGCATACCAATGGCAAGCGGTAAATAATCAGCCTCGTACTTATTTAATGGGATGCTTCCTGATAAAATACCATGTACGCTTAATAAACCTGTACCAACTTCTTGCTTTACGGCCATCCATTTAAAGGCAAGGCTAATGTCCTGCACACCGCTTTGGCCTCTAAGGGTACCTGCCGATGCATTGGTTTTTATATAAGGAACCATAAATAATAAATTGATACGGTTACTTAACCCATAGTTGCCGCCTACAGCGTAAACATTACTGCTAACTGTGCCTAAGTTTAAATTTTTGCGTCTAAAGGTTCCCTCCCAGTAATGGTCCCAACTGTTGTGTGTGTAAACGCCTGCTGCGCAAAAGTAATTTTTGGGTATCATTAAGGCATCTGTTTCGGTTTGGGCGCTGGCAAATTGTGAAAGGGCCATGCAAACCAAAACTGCCATACAATACCTGTATGTATTTTGTAAAATCTGTTTCATGAATAAGGATTAAAAGGATAAAAAGTTATATCAGGCATCAACTGCCAATCGTCTCAAAATCAGCAGTTGATGCATAATATTTATACCACAGCATACGCGATTACATAGCATTGATGACAAAATGAAAAAGCATCAATACAAATGTTAACGTAAGGCGATAAAAGTTCTTAAATAATATTAATCAACCGATGTGGTTTGGCGGTTTGCCGGGAGATTCGATGTATGGATTTGTTAAACCGATAGATATAGGGTTTTCCCTCTTTAAGGCGGAGTTTGTGAATGAAAGGAATTCATGATCAGCCACGGGCATATTACATTCAAACCCTGTAGCAACTTTTTTAACGGCGGATTCCTGCCCTTTTTTGCTTACCGGTACATCGCTCATATTTTTGGCTACGATAAGGTTGGCGTTTTCTAAGCGTGTTTTGGTTGGGTTGGCAATACAAACCAGGTACATGGTGTCTCTGGTCATTTTAACACCAACGTAATGATAATAATTATCCTTTAGCTGAATTTGACCTTGCACATGTTCATAGTCGGGCCAATCCTGTATACCCGGGGTTTTTACCGGAAGTTTTATTTGTACCAATTGTGTGGCATCTACTTTGTTTTCGTAGATACTTTTAACAATTTGATCTTCTGATTGGTGGATAAAATATTGAAAGATAAGGGTATAGCCACCTGTATTAAACAGGTGCATACTTAACAGAATTATAGCAAAAAACCTTTTCACTTATCTTTAGGGGGTATTAATTAGGTTTAATACAAGGTAAATATATATAATTAATTATTTAATGCAAATAAATTACAAAAAAACAAGCTTATTTACGCGGCTTGTATACGGCTACAGCTACTCTTGAGTCGGCGCAGCCATAATAAAGGAACCATTGTTGATGGAAAAACACTAATCCCTCCATAAAAACAGTACCTGCGGGGTATTGGCCGCTTTTTTCAAAAGGCTCTTTTGGCACAAAAAATGGTTTATCAAGCCTGTGCAATGGTTTTGTAGGGTCGGTAACCGAAAATATAACCTGGCCACCGCAATACGAATTACCCGTATAGTTTTTATCACCGTAATTGATATTGTTTTTACCATTATACAGTAACAAAATCCCTTTTGGTGTAACTATTGCCGGAGGGCCACACTCTGTTAAGTCACTATCAAAGTAATTTTTTCTTGGGGATATCAATGCTTTTAAAGTACTGTCGGCATTAATTAGCGGCTGCCAGTTTACCATATCGGTAGATGTTGCGGCATACACACCTGTTTCGCCCCAATACATCCAGTATTTACCATTTATTTTGGCAATAACCTGTTTACCACCAGCTATTTTTGTAATGATTGAAGCAGATTTACTGGCGATATTAAAAAACTTACCATGATAAGCTTTACGAAATATAGGCCCGTGCTTGGTCCATTTTTTCAGATCTTTTGAAGTAGCTACACCTAAGCGAGGGATATCATGGTTCCATTGTGTATAAAAAACCACGTAGGTGCCGTTCGCTGTCATAGCAACACGAGGGTCCTCGCAACCGCCTGTCCATTCAAACGCTTTCTGACTATCGTTATCGGGGTACAACACAGGTACCGGCGAACGTTTAACAGATGTGCCGGTACTGCTTTCCGCCAGTCCCAAACGCGACGTCCGCCCCCCTATCCCTGTCCCTGACTTATCCTCGGCCCGGTATAGGATATATATTTTACCGTTTTTAATGGTGGCAGCCGGGTTAAAGGTGTCGTTAGATTCCCAATCCATTTGCTTTTTGCGCATTGGGTCGTAAAAGCGGGTGGTACTATCCGGGCTAATTAATGGATTAACACCCGCTGGCCTAACAAATGGCCCGAAAGCCCAGGCTGGCAATTGCTGCGCGCTTGCAGCATTAAATGCAATAATAAACAGCGCTAATAATTGTAAATATCTTCTCATATAACAAATCAGTCTACCGGCGTTAACCGGGCTAAGTATTGGTCCATACTATCATCATACAAAATCTCCACCGTCCAGCCCCCCTGCCTGGCAACGTTTGTTAGCGCTACCTTATCTATATAAAGCCATTTAAACCAGTCTGTTTTTTTGCCTTTATAAGTGTATTGATACCATAGTTCACCATAATAGTTATCGGCAGGTAAATCACCATCGTACAAATAAGCAATATCGGATGAATCGAATAATAATTGGCCGCCCGGGTTCAGGAGATGTTTGGTTTGCTGTAAAAATAAGTGTAATTGTTTAATTGTGCCGCATAAACCAATACCATTCATCATTAATAATAAGGTATCGTATTTATGGCCTGTGTAAGTAAATATATCTCCTTCTATGGCTTTAACAACGCCACGCAGTTTCATAATATTTACCGCTTTGGCAGATATATCTAAAGCGGTTACATCAAAGCCCTGCGTTTGCAATATTAAAGCATGGCTACCTGCTCCTGCCCCAATATCAAGCACTTTACCATGGCATTTAGTCAAAGCTATTTGCTCCAGCTCGGGCATATCGGCGTAATCTCTAAAAAATACATCAAGCGGCATTTCTTCCTTTGGGCCATAGCGGTTATTTATCCAAAGTTTGTTGCTTTGCACATTTTCAAAATGATCTGACAACGCGGTTCCTAATATATCCTGCACGGTAATTATAATGGTGTTATATAACCCAAAGTAAGCAAATCCATTTAAGTATATTAAAGAAATATTAACTTCACTGCATAATTCATCAGCATGAAATTACATACCATTGATACCGGTTTTTTTAAATTAGATGGCGGTGCCATGTTTGGCGTAGTGCCCAAAGCTATATGGCAAAAAACAAATCCCTCCGATGAGAACAACCTATGTACATGGGCTATGCGCTGCCTGCTGATAGAAGATGGCAAACGTTTAATTTTAGTAGATACGGGTATAGGCAATAAGCAGGACGATAAGTTTTTTAGCCATTATTACCTGCATGGTAACGCAACAATAGATAGTTCGTTAGCTACAAAGGGTTTTCACCGCGATGATATTACTGATGTGTTTTTAACCCACCTGCATTTCGACCACGTTGGCGGCGCTGTAATTCGCAATGGTGAAAAACTACAACCTGCATTTAAAAATGCCAACTATTGGAGCAATCCCCAACATTGGGATTGGGCGGTAAACCCTAACGAGCGCGAAAAAGCATCGTTTTTAAAGGATAATATACTGCCAATACAACAAAGCGGACAGCTTAAGTTTATTGAGGCTGAGGATGGCGTGAAATTTACTGACGAAATAAGCATCCGTTTTGCCTTTGGCCACACAGATGCCATGATGCTGCCGCAAATTACCTACAAGGGCAAGCAATTATTATATATGGCCGATCTGCTGCCATCTGTTGGGCATATACCCCTGCCCTATGTTATGGCCTATGATATGTTCCCGCTTAAAACCCTAACCGAGCGTAAACTATACTGGAACGAAGCGGTAGAAAAAGAATACGTCCTATACCTGGAACACGACCCTATTAATGAATGCTGCACGCTGCAACAAACCGAAAAAGGAATTAGAGTTAAGGAAACATTTAGATTAGACGAGATATAGTTAAGAGACTAAAATCTAAACACCAAATTCTAAAATTCCAAACTCTAAAAATCTAACATTGAGAATACTATTAAAACTTAGAATTTCGGATTTAGAGTTTAGGATTTAGGATTTAAAAGTTTAAGATTGATACTCTAAAATATCTCCGGGTTGACAGTCCAATGCTTTACAAATAGCTTCGAGGGTTTCTATACGGATAGCCTTAGCCTTGCCGGTTTTTAAAATAGACAGGTTAGATATCGTAATGCCTACCCGCTCGCTTAACTCATTTAACGACATTTTTCGCCGGGCCATCATTACGTCGAGGTTGATGATAATTGGCATAGTTTAAATAGTTAGGTCTTGCTCTTCTTTTAAACGGCTGCCCTGTTTAAAAACTTCAGCGATAATAAAAACAAATATGGCCATTAATACTGCGCCTAAATCAAATGTAGATGTGTCAATTGCTTTAAGCGGCGGCAATACCAGGTAAGTTTTCTCGATGTAGTTTAACCGCTCAAACGCGTAGTTGGCAATGCTATATAATACTAACGCTATCCCAACATCACGCAGTACAATACTACAGGCCTCATTAAACATGGTTCCTTTGTATATAATAACCAACACCTTGTTAATGTTGCGCACTATTCTGATAAGCAAAATAAGGATAAATATAGCTAAGGCAACCATCACCACATCAAACCACCAGGGCGTATTTACCACATCTGGGTTTAGCCTAACATCGCCGACAACGCTTATATTTTGCACACTGTAATCGGTGCCGGCTTTTAATACCGTGTCTTTTTTACCTGTAAACGAAGCCCCGTCTAAAGCAACATGGCTCAATAATCGGCTATGGTGAGGTGTAGCATCCATGCTTCTGTATCCATCGTTCCAACCGTCTATAGCTCCCCTATAAGCATCAGGGGCAATATCCTTAAGCACTAAAAGGGCAAACACAACATAAACCAGTATTTGTAACAACCGTATTCTTTTCATAGTGATTTTATTACATGATACAAATAGAGCTAATGTTTATTATAAATCAAAATTTATTTATTGAATAGCAATAAATATTATCTATTTAACAATTAATAAAAATCATTTTTCATTTAATAGTAAAATACTGTGTTTATTAGTATTTAAATATTATTTTTAGAAACAAATTTGTACCTTTGCACGTTCAATTCTAAATATTAAGAATCGAGGTTAATTAAATAAATGAGACAACTCAAAATAACTCAATCCATTACCAATCGTGAGTCGCAGTCCCTCGACAAATATCTTCACGAGATTGGTAAAGTTGACCTAATAACTGCCGAAGAAGAAGTAATCTTAGCACAGAAAATTAGAGAAGGTGACCAGGCCGCATTAGAGCGTTTAACCAAAACTAACCTTCGTTTTGTGGTATCAGTTGCTAAACAATATCAAAATCAGGGCTTAACCCTTGGCGACCTTATTAACGAAGGTAACTTAGGCTTAATTAAAGCGGCTAAACGTTTTGACGAAACCAAAGGTTTTAAATTCATATCGTACGCTGTATGGTGGATACGCCAATCAATATTACAGGCTATTGCCGAGCAAAGCCGTATTGTGCGTTTGCCTTTGAACCAGGTAGGTTCGTTAAGTAAAATTAGTAAGGCCTTCTCTAAATTAGAGCAGGAGTTTGAACGCGAGCCTTCTCCGGAAGAACTGGCCGACATATTAGAAACCACTGTAGATAAAATATCTGACACGCTGAGCAACAGTGGCCGCCATGTATCTATGGATGCACCGTTTGTACAGGGCGAGGAAAACACGTTATTAGATGTATTAGAAAACCAGGAACCTAATACCGATTCGATATTGATCAACGAATCATTATCTGAAGAGATCAAACGTTCCCTTTCTACCCTAACCGAGCGTGAACGCGAGATAATTGTGCTATTCTTTGGTTTAGGTTCAAATCACCCGTTATCGTTGGAAGAAATTGGAGAAAAATTCAATTTAACCCGCGAACGTGTACGCCAGATAAAAGACAAGGCATTACAAAGGTTGCGCCATACATCAAGGAGCAAGATCCTTAAATCATACTTAGGATAACCTATAAGGTTAGCATTGAAGCCCCTGCTTAAACAAGCAGGGGCTTTTTTATGTTGTTAAATTTATGCTGCCATCCGATTATCAAAACCTTACCCCAGCCCAAGCCATAGCCTATCAAAACGAGTTGCGGCGGCAAATACAAATAAAACCACTTAATAAGGAAATAAGTATTATCGCCGGTGCTGATATTTCATTCAACAAGTACTCAAATGTGGTGTATGCAGGTATAGTACTGTTTAATTATCCTGATATGAGGATAATTGGCACCGCAACAACTATTTGTACCATCACGTTTCCATACATATCGGGCTTGTTAGCTTTTCGCGAAGTACCGGCATTACTGGAGGCATGGCAAAAATTAGATACTAAACCCGACTTATTAGTGCTTGATGAACAAGGAATTGCTCATGAACGGCGCTTAGGTATTGCCACACATTTTGGCTTATTAACTAACGTACCTACCATAGGCAGTGCCAAAAGCAGGCTTACCGGCAAATATGAAGAACCTGCAAACACACCCTTTGCCCAAAGCCCGATGTATGATAAAGGCGAATTGATTGGCATAGCCCTGCGCAGCAAAAAAAACTGCAATCCCATATACATTTCGCCGGGGCACAATATAGATATGCAGCAAAGCGTTGATGTGATTAAAAATTGCATTCGCGGTTATCGTATACCCGAACCAACCAGGCAGGCCCACCTGTTAGTAAATAAAATAAGGATAGAGGACGGAGATAATACTACTAAACAAATGGGACTGTTCGACTGATCACACAACAATAAATGGGCAACCTGCGTACACTTATTTGGTATTTTTACAAACCCATTTTATTGTGGAACCTGGCATTTACCCTTATTTGTGTGGGCTTAATTGCCTTTTACGGCACCAAAGTAAACAGCTTTGTTTTCTTTTTTAAATTAATGGGCTATGCATCAACCACCTTTTTGCAAAGCTACACTGCCAAAAATGTTTATATGTATTACCGCAACGCCGGTTACAGCATCCGGAAGATGTATGCCTATACTTACCTGATAGACTTTTGTATTTATGTGATATTATTAACAGCTTACCTTGCCACCAAAGCATGAACATACTAAAGGTAGATAGTGTTGAACTGGAATTTAGCGGCCGCAAAATATTGCAAAGCGTTTTTATCAACTGCAGCCAGGGCGAGGTGATCGGCTTATTAGGCCGTAACGGTTGCGGTAAATCATCACTGTTAAAAATTATTTTTGGCACGCTTACAGCACAACATAAGTATGTAAGTATTAACAACGAATTTATACATAAAGGATATATTAATAATCGTATAGCCTACCTGCCTCAACATAATTACCTGCCATCGGGTATATTGATAAGCAAACTTGCCCGTATTATAGTTGACCCTGTAACCTGGGATGAATTTACCGAACTGTCCATTTATAAACTCAGCTTTAATAAAACCATTGCCCAGCTTTCGGGCGGTGAATTGCGCCAGTTAGAAACCATGATGATCATTCACAGTCGGGCCGACTTTATTTTGCTGGACGAGCCCTTTACACACATCTCTCCTATCCAGGCCGATGAATTTAAACCGGTGATACGCGCTTGTGCTAAACGCAAGGGTATTATTGTTACCGACCACCAGTACCGCAATATTTTAGATGTGAGTGATAAAGTAATTTTACTGAAAGACGGCCACACAAAACACATTACCAATAATGATGAATTAATTACTTACGGCTATATTAGCGGTAATTAATCTAAGTATCATGACTATCCCAATTTACCAGGCCGATGCCTTTACCGATAAGCTTTTTGGTGGCAACCCTGCTGCTATATGTCCGCTAAACGATTGGTTACCCGATGATGTTATGCAAAAAATAGCGTTAGAGAACAACCTGGCTGAAACTGCTTTTTTTGTAAAAAATGCCAATGGCTACTTGTTACGATGGTTTACGCCCGAATTGGAGATTGACCTTTGCGGCCATGCTACATTGGCTACAGCGCATATACTGTTTACGCAATTGGGTTATGATAAGGATACCATTTACTTTGATACGGTGAAAGCTGGAACGCTTGTAGTAAAACGCGATGGCGATAAATATTCGATGGATTTTCCATCAAGGCCGCCATTTGCGGCAGATATGCCCGAGGGGCTGGTAGCATCATTAGGCGGTGCTAAGCCCAAAGAGGTTTTACGCAGCCGCGATTATATGCTGGTTTACGAAACCGAAGAAGATATTTTAAATATGGTGCCCGATCATTCTGCCTTAGCTAAGATACCTACACTCGGCATCATAGTAACCGCACCCGGTAAAAATGTTGATTTTGTATCGCGTTTTTTTGCCCCTGCAGCCGGTGTGCCCGAAGACCCGGTAACCGGCTCGGCACATTGTAACCTGATACCTTATTGGGCCGCCAGGCTGGGCAAAAGCAAACTGCATGCCTACCAGGTATCTGCCCGCAAAGGCGAACTGTGGTGCGAGCTAAAAGGCGACAGGGTAATAATGGCCGGCAAAGCGGTTACGTATTTGCGCGGCGAGATACAAATCTTGGCAGATTAACGGTTATTTTGGCTAAAACTATTCAAATCACGAATTTCGAGTAATTAAAACGAATTAAAACGAAAAAAAACGAATTAAAATAAAAAGAAACGAATTATATACAAAAATCTGCAATGGATTTAGGCTTGGGTGCTCCATATTTTTTGCTTATTTTCCGAACTTAAATTTTCAGTACACGCAACCCTATTAATGCAACTTACCAAGTTAGAAATCAAGGGCTTCAAAAGCTTTGGCGATAAGATCACCATTAATTTTAATGAGGGTGTTACGGCAATTGTAGGCCCTAATGGTTGCGGCAAGTCAAACGTGGTCGATTCTATCCGCTGGGTTTTGGGCGAACAGAGCACACGTGCACTGCGGTCAGATAAAATGGACAACATCATTTTTAATGGTACTAAAAGCCGTAAGGCAGCCAACCTGGCCGAGGTATCATTAACGTTTGACAATACCAAAAACGTACTCCCTACCGATTTTTCGCAGGTTACCTTAACGCGCAGGCTTTACCGTACCGGCGAAAGTGAGTACCGTTTAAATGATGTGCAATGCCGTTTAAAAGATATTACCGATCTTTTTTTAGATACCGGTATTGGTGCCGACTCCTAT
The DNA here is from genome assembly GCA_005938025.2 of Inquilinus sp. KBS0705. Lineage (NCBI taxonomy): Bacteria > Pseudomonadati > Pseudomonadota > Alphaproteobacteria > Rhodospirillales > Rhodospirillaceae > Inquilinus > Inquilinus sp. KBS0705. The sequence continues at coordinate 1,359,809 of VCCI02000001.1, forward strand.
GCTATCATCGAACTAAAGATGATAGATGAGATCATTAACAATAAAGAAGGCTCGCGCAGGAATTTGTTTGAAGAAGCATCGGGCATATCTAAATATAAGCTACGCAAAAAACAAACCTTTAATAAATTAAAAGATACAGAAGCCGACCTTGAACGCGTAGAGGACCTGCTTTTTGAAATTGAAAAAAACTTAAAGACCTTAGAGAACCAAGCCAAAAAAACCGAACGTTATTACAAGCTACGTGAACAGTATAAAATGTTAAGTATATCGCTGGCATCATTCCGTATAGCCAGCTTTAGCAAGTCGTTAGCTCAAATTGAAGAGAAAGAACAGGTACAACGACTCGAAAAATCGGGCTTTGCTACGCAGATAGACACGCTTGAGGCTGAACTACAACAGCAAAAGCTGGATAGCCTTACCAAAGAGAAAAATCTGGCGGCACAACAAAAAACCACAAACGAGTTTACCAGCAAAATACGGGCCTACGAAAGCGAAAAACGTGTTAAGAACGAGCAATTAAAAAATCAGCAGGATAAAGAAACACGGTTGAAAGACGAACTAGAGCGCGACAACAATCAGTTTAAGCATGTTCAATATAATATAAAGCGCCTTACAGAAGAAAAGCTGCTGGAAGATGAGAACCTGCACACCATTACCTTGCGCGTTGCCGAATTAAAGGAAGCCGTTGATGAATTAAGATTACAGCAAACTGATGCCCGTAACCAATTAAACGAGTTAAATGCCGTTAACAGCCGCTTGCAAAACCAGGTTTATAAAGCCGAAAAAGATATCGACATACTAAACATTCAACAACAGGCGCTTGAGCAGGAAAGCCAGCGTAATATGGAGGACACTACCAATAAAGAGGCGGAACTTTCGCACTTCAATAAGGTAGTTGCCGAGTTGGGCAGTAGAGTTGATACTTTGAAAGGTGAATATGAATTAGCAGTTGATGCCGAAACCAAATTGCAAGAACAGATAGCTGAAACAGAAACAGAATTAAAAACCGTTAACGACAGTATTGCAGCTGATGGCCGTAAATTGGACGCTAAGCAAAACGAGTACAATTTAACTAAAAGCCTTGTTGACAACCTTGAAGGGTTTCCCGAATCTATACGTTTCCTAAAGAAGGCAACAGGATGGGCCAAAACAGTCACGCTGTTTAGCGATATATTGTTTTGTAAGGAAGAATACCGGGTAGCTATAGAAAACTACCTGGAGCCATTAATGAACCACTATGTGGTAAACACTTACGATGAGGCCATAGCAGCTATAAACTTGCTAAGCAATTCGGCAAAAGGCAGGGCGCAGTTCTTTATATTGGATAAATACACCTCGCTTAATAGTGCTGCAAACGAGAAATCCTCAATTGCGGGTGCTATCCCCGCCCTATCGGTGGTTGAGGTTGAAGATCGTTATAAGCCGCTTTGTAACCACTTGTTGAAGAATGTTTACCTGGTTAACGATAACACTAAGCAGGACATAAATGCATCAAAATTGGACAATGATGTGGTGCTAATAGGTAAAAGCGGCAAGTTCAACAAATCTAAATACACTATGGCCGGCGGTTCGGTTGGTTTGTTTGAAGGTAAGCGCATTGGCAGGGCAAAAAATTTAGACAACCTGCTTAAAGAAATAAAGCAAGCCGAAAACCGCATTCATAATTACAAGACCAACGCCGAGGAGCTACAAAGCCGGCTGGCCGCCTTAAAAGCATCAAATAAAGCTAACGAGGTGCGCCAGAAACAGTTTGAGCTAAATCAACTGAATACCGAACTGATAACTGTTAAAACAAAACAGGAACAATATCAGGCGTTTATTGAGAACAGCCTTAACCGTAAGCAAGATATAGCCAATAAAGTAGCCGGCATAATTGAAGAAATAGCCAATATTGGCCCGCAACTAGCCGAACTTAAAACCCAAAAGGAAATACAAAACGATTTGATGCTGGATAAGCAACAAGCGTTTAACGAGCTTAATGAAATGGTTTCGGTACAATCAAACACCTATAACCAGGAAAATATCCGTTTTCATCAGCAACAGAATAAGGTTTCGGGTTTGGTTAAAGATCTGGAGTATCGCGAAACCCAATTGGAGCACTTAGATATCCGCATCAAACAAAATAGTGCCGAACTTGAAAAAGTAAAGGCACAAATAATGGAAAACCTGCAACAAACCGGCGATAGTGACGAAAGCTTGCTGGAAATGTACGAGCAAAAAGATGCCCTGGAAAAGGCCACCGCCGAGGCCGAGCAGGAATATTATGCATGGCGGGCTAAGATAACCGAAAGTGAGAATGAGGTGGTTAAATTAAGGCGCCGCAAAGATGATACAGAAGCTATTGAGAACGAGCTTAAAGACCAGCGCAACAACCTTAAGTTAGAGCTTAATGCGTTAAAGGAGCGCCTTTCTGTAGAGTTTAATGTTGACATTAACGATTTGCTGGATGTTGATAGCAACGAAACGGAGAATGAAGATGACATACGCGAACGTACCGAAAAGCTTAAAAGACAATTAGACGATTTTGGCGCTATAAACCCAATGGCCGTTGAAGCTTATAACGAAATGAGCGAGCGCCACGAATTTATACAGTCACAAAAAAAGGACCTTGCCGAAGCTAAAGCATCTTTATTAGCTACCATACAGGAGATAGACGATACTGCTAAAGAGAAATTTATGGCAGCCTTTACCATGGTTCGCGAAAACTTTATAAAAGTATTCCGGTCGTTGTTTAACGAGGAGGACTCGTGCGATTTAACACTGAGCGACCCTGAGCACCCGCTGGAATCTGAAATTGACATTATTGCCCGGCCAAAGGGTAAACGCCCATTATCCATCAATCAACTATCGGGTGGTGAAAAAACATTGACAGCCACGGCTATCCTATTCTCACTTTACCTGTTAAAGCCCGCTCCTTTCTGTATTTTTGATGAGGTTGATGCGCCACTGGATGATACCAACATTGATAAATTCAACAACATTATACGTAAATTTTCAAAGGAATCGCAGTTCATTATCATATCGCACAACAAGCGCACCATAGCCTGTACCGATATTATTTACGGCGTAACAATGGTAGAACAAGGCATATCGCGCGTAGTACCTGTGGATTTAAGGCAATTGGCAGATTAGCTATCTATAAAGCATAAAAAAGGCGGTCCCTGATAAAATCTGAGACCGCCTTTTTTGTGGATTTATATTATTTTATTTCTTGTTTAATTTTTTCAGCTTGATCATGCCGTTAAATTTACTGACATTCATTTTTATAGCTGCCTGGCTGCTTTCGGCAACAGAGAATGTTTTAGCACCCGACAGGCTTTGTATTCTTCTCCCGCTTACTGCAAAAGTACCGGTTTTAACATAACCTATAGCATCAGCAAGTAGGCCTTCAGTTGGGTCACCAAAATCTTTGGTTACATCATCCTGATCCTCGTGCCCTGGATATGAAGGGGAGCCAGGTGTCATCCCGGCGTAATAGCCACCTTTATCTAAAGCGTTTTTGGTTTCAAAGTTTGGCACATATAGCTGATATTTATTAATATCAAGGCCAAAGAAACCAACAGGTTTACCGTAACTGGTGCTGCCAATTAACTTCACATCCATTTGTGGTAAAATGTTATTAATAGTAAGTTCGCTTGCCGAAGCTGTGCTACTGGTTACTATAAAAAATACCCTTGTCGCATTTAACGATCCTGCTTTTTGAAACATTACCTTGTTGTTAGCAGGTAAGAAATCGTCAGGACCGATATTATATATCTTGCTCAATAACGGATGCTTGTTATTCTGCAGGTTGTCTGTATAATAAGTGGTGTACATTAACGATCCGTTTTTTGATGATGGAACTATAAGGTTACTCAAATACTCTGCTGTTGATACGTATCCCCCGCCATTATAACGAAGATCTACCACCAAATCGGTAACACCCTTTGAAGCAAACGTACTGAAAGCAGCGTCAAGTTTAGGTTTGGCGTTTGCATCTGATGTAAAGGTGTTGAATACTATGTAGCCTATTTTGTGCCCGTTTCCGGCATCAATAACCTTGGTTGCCAACACCGGATTTACCGTGTAGTTGGCCGTGGCTATGGTAACATCAAAGGTCGTAGCATCGGGCCTTTTAAGGGTCATGGTTACACTGGTGCTATTAAAAAGCGCGTCAATAACAAAATTTAAATTTGTACCTGAGCCGTCACCGTCGTAAGTTAAGCCAGATCCTGTCCGGCCGTTTATAGCCACTATTTGGTAGCCCCTCTTTAAGCCTTTAGCAGCAGCCGGAGAGCCGGGGTAAACATATTTAACACGTAGGTCTGTGTAATCATTATAAAATGGTGCAAAACCAAAGTCGCCGTTGGTGCCTCCTAATTCGGTAGATACTGAGCCGTCATCTATAAAAGAATATTTAGCTGTTCCGGGGTCTGAATTAGAATATTCGTATGGCTTGCCTGTAGCCGGATTAATTTTAAACTGAGATATGGCATCAACCTCTTTTTGTAAGGCTGTTAAATCATCACTACCGGTGTACGAGCGAGGTTTAAAGTCGGCATAACTTGGCAACGCATCGTTCCAATAGTACGTTTCTTTTGAATATAGGTAAACCGAATCTTTAATCAGGTCTAATGTCGAACCTACCTTTGTTGGCTCGGTAGGGTCGGTTGTACCGGTACCAGGTTTATCTTTTTTGCAAGCTGTAAAAGCTATTGCCGAAAGCAATATGATTGAGTAAAATATTTTGCGCATGTTATATAGTGTAATATGTGTTACTTAACGGTTTTGTTATTTGTATTATTATAGCCGGCATTTACAATAAGTCGTTTACATTAATGTAATCAATGCCGGTAGCTTCTGCACATAACCTGTCGGTTTCCGAGTTTTCTATCATCAGCAGGTCGCGCCTTTGTAAATTATGTTGCTGCATCAATAAATGCAGTACGTCCGGCTCTGGCTTTGGCGATGTTTCGTCTGCAAAATAACAAACTAAATAAGGTTGTAAACCATGCCACTCTACTTGCCTTAGCTTATTTAATTGTTGCTGCGGGTTGCCGTTGGTAACAATAAACAACTTTTTACGGTCGGTGACCACCTCTTGCATAAAGCTAAGCATATTTTGGTATAATAGCAGTTTTAACGGAAGCTTAGCGGTTAACAATAGCACCTCTAAATTTTTTCGATACTTCTCGTCAACCTTTAAAACATTAACCAACTCATCAAAAACAGCATCGCCGCCTTTAGTATTATACGTATTAACCATCAGGTCGGTTGTCTCTTTAGCGTCATTTAGATCGGTATACTCCAACAAGTTAGCAAACAGGTAATAAACCTGGTAGTAATAGTCTTTTTCGGGGTAAAGTACATTATCCAGTTCAAATACAAATGCCTTTTTGCGTTCATCTATATCGCTATATTTCAATCGTGCCATTAACTAAGCTAATATTATACTCTTTAAATAGTTGTTCTGATAGCAAAAGTACATCCGCCTCTGCTTTATTTAAGAGGTAAACTGTTTCTATATCATTATCTAAACACAGCGCCAGCATTAAGTGCGTGTAACTATCTGCCGCCGGGTTGGGCAATTGCAGCATTCCTTGTTTTTCCAGCATAAAAGCGGGTAATTCAAGGTAGTCGCCTAAAATTACATCGGGGCTGTTTAGCTTGCTTTTTAGCTTGTGTGCCAATGCGGTGGTAGCTGCGGTTATCAGTATTTTCAAGTTTTATAAGCTATTTACTATCAAACCATCCTTCATCAATATAGTACGGTCGGCCATACCGGCTAATTCCTCGTTGTGGGTTACTATTACAAATGTTTGGTTAAAGTCTTTTCTTAACCTTACAAAAAGTTCGTGCAATTCTAACGCATTTACCGAATCGAGGTTACCCGATGGCTCGTCGGCAAAAATAAGTGCCGGCTTATTAATTAATGCCCTTGCTACAGCCACACGTTGCTGCTCCCCTCCCGATAGTTCGGCTGGTTTATGGGTAAGCCTATGGCCAAGCCCCAGCATCTCCAGTAACTCTTTTGCCCTTGTTTCAGCTTCGGCGCGCGGTACACCAGCTATAAATGCAGGTATACAAACATTTTCAAGCGCGTTAAACTCTACCAATAAATGATGGAACTGAAAAATAAAGCCAATTTTATGGTTACGAAACTCGCTCAGCTTTTTATTATTAAGCTTACTAACCTCTACACCATCAATATACAACTGGCCCGAGTCGGCATTATCTAAAGTGCCCAAAATATTAAGCAACGAACTTTTACCTGCGCCGGATGCCCCTACTATGGTAACAATTTCGCCGCGGTTAACTTCAAGGTTCACCCCTTTTAAAATATGCAGCTTGCCGTATGATTTATTTATTGATTGTGCTTTAAGCATTGCCAAAGTTAAATTTTTGGTTGTAAAGGTTGTAATAGTAATATGGGTAATTTGGTTTTAGCTTATGGTATTTATTTAAATAATGTAAAACCTTTAAAACTCTTATCACTTTTACCACACTTTCAACTCACAACTTATTAAACAAAATAGTAGCTTTACCGCAAATTCTTCAACATACATATGAATATTCACGAATATCAGGGCAAAGCAATACTTAAAAGCTTTGGCGTTAGAGTACAGGAAGGCATAGTTGCAGATACACCCGAAGAGGCTGTAGCTGCTGCTCAGAAAATGAAGGAAGACTATGGGTCGGACTGGACAGTTATAAAAGCACAGATACACGCAGGTGGCCGCGGTAAAGGCGGTGGCGTTAAGCTGGCTAAAAATGCTGAACAAGTAAAAGAAATTGCAGGCAAAATTATAGGCATGCAATTAGTTACCCCACAAACCGGCCCCGAAGGCAAATTGGTTAAAAAGGTATTGGTTGCACAGGATGTATACTACCCCGGCGAAAGCGAAACAAAAGAGTTTTACGTAAGCGTATTGCTCGATCGTGCTAAAGGCCGTAATATCATTATGTATTCTACCGAAGGCGGTATGGATATTGAAGAAGTAGCGCATTCTACCCCTGAATTGATACATAAAGAAGAAATTGACCCTAAAGTAGGTTTACAAGGTTTCCAGGCGCGTAAAATTGCCTTTAACCTGGGCCTGTCAGGCGATGCCTTTAAGGATATGGTTAAATTCATTACTGCTTTATACAAAGCGTATGATGCAACCGATTCGTCTCAGTTTGAGATAAACCCCGTTTTAAAAACATCCGACAACAAAATTTTAGCTGTTGATGCTAAAGTAAACTTAGATGATAACGCTTTGTACCGCCACCCTGATTATGCCGCTTTACGCGACACTGATGAGGAAGACCCTACCGAGGTTGAAGCAAGCAAAAGCAACTTAAACTATGTTAAGCTTGATGGTAACGTTGGCTGTATGGTAAACGGAGCCGGCTTAGCTATGGCAACTATGGATATTATTAAAATAGCCGGCGGCGAACCTGCTAACTTCTTGGATGTTGGTGGTACAGCTAACGCGCAAACAGTTAAGGCTGGTTTTAACATCATCCTGTCTGACCCTAATGTTAAAGCTATCCTGATCAATATCTTTGGTGGTATTGTTCGTTGCGACCGTGTTGCACAAGGTGTTATTGATGCTTATCACGAAATTGGCAACATACCTGTACCTATCATCGTTCGTTTACAAGGAACAAATGCCAAAGAAGCTAAAGATTTGATAGATAACTCTGGACTTAAAGTATACTCTGCCATATTACTTAAAGAAGCAGCTGACAGGGTTAAAGAAGTTTTAGCCTTATAATTAAATAAGAGATTTAAATAAAAATACAAGGGAGCAGCAATGCTCCCTTTTTTGTTGCTGCAAATTTGAATAGTGGATCAAATATTAAAACAAATCCCTACCCTGGTAGGTTATAAAAACACAATTTGTCTGATGATTGTAAACTTGCATAACAATATTATATGTTTAAACATATAATATTTACATTTGTCTCAACAAAACAATAAAAACCATGGCAACAGCAACAAAATGGGTATTAGACCCAATGCACTCAGAAGTACAATTTAAAGTTAAACACTTAGTAATATCTACCGTAAGCGGCTTTTTTAAATCGTTTGAAGGTGAGTTAACCACAACTGACGACAACTTCGAAGATTCGGACATCAGCTTCTCTTTAGATGTTAACAGTATTGATACTAACCAGGCACAACGCGATGAACACTTAAAAAGCCCGGAATTTTTTGATGCGGCAACGTATCCAAAAATCAGCTTTAAATCAACATCTATCAAAAAAACTGATGATGATGAATATACATTAAACGGCGACCTGACCATCAAAGACGTTACCAAACCGGTAACACTTAAGGCAGAGTTTGGCGGATCGACCGACGATTTTTATGGTAACACTAAAGCTGGTTTTGAAGTAACCGGAAAAATTAACCGTAAAGAGTTTGGTTTAACTTGGGACGGTGTAACCGAAGCAGGCTCGATAGTAGTTGGCGAAGATATTAAACTCACCATCAACGTACAGTTTGCTAAACAAGCGTAATTAAGTCAAAGGGTTATAAGGGTTGCAGAGGGTTAAAGGGTATGTACTTTAAACCTCTGCAACCCTTTTGTTTTTTATGGATTATAACAATTACAAGGTTTTAAGATGTTTTAAACTTTGTAGCGGTATATTTGTCATATAAACATGCTGATAAAGATCTATCCCGAAAACCCCAACGAAAAAGCTATTGAACAGGTAGCCGAGGTGCTGCGTAAAGGTGGCATTATCATATACCCTACCGATACGGTTTATGGGCTGGGCTGCGATATCACAAATCAAAAAGCAATAGAGCGGATATGCAAGATCAGGAATATAAAGCCCGACAAAGCTAATTTCTCCTTTATTTGCTATGATCTTAGCCATATATCAGATTATATTAAACCCATTGATAACACCACTTTCAGGGTATTAAAAAAGGCATTGCCTGGGCCCTTTACCTTTATATTTAATGCCAGCCACGCGGTACCAAAGCTGTTAAGCAGCAATAAAAAAACGGTAGGTATACGCGTACCCGATAATAACATAGCCCGCGACATTGTAAAGGTTTTGGGTAACCCCATCCTATCAACATCAATACATGATGAAGATGATATAATCGAATACTCAACCGACCCCGAGCTGATACACGAGAAATATGAAGACCTGGTAGATATTGTAATAGATGGCGGCTATGGTGATAACATCCCGTCTACAGTAGTTGACTGCACCTCGGGCGATTTCGAAATTATCCGCGAAGGTAAAGGCGAGCTGGAAGAATATTTGTAAAAATTATATTTATTTTGGAATGAGCTTAAATCAAGCCATAATCTATCATATTAGTTTTATATGACCAAGGTAATACTATCAAGCAAACTCATTTTAGACAAAATTATATTAATTGTAATTACATTAATAGTTGTTGTTGCTTGGATAACTATGCCTATTATACCTATTGTATTTTTTCTTTTAGCCTTTGTTTTAATAACCAACTCTTTTTATAGTCTTTTTTGGTATACCAATAAGGTTACTTATAGTAATGATCGTTTGTATATTGGGAGTAAAGCAGAAAAAGAAGTACTTTTTGAAAATATAAATTTAATAGCTGTTACTCCCCATTACGGTACTTACAGAACCATGTGGAAAATAAATTATCTTTCTGAAGACAAAGAAAAGTCAGTTTATTTTTATCCTCGTATTACTTTATTAAATATGGATGAGTTTATACTCACCGTAAAACAAATCAAGCCGGAAGTAATGATTAGAAGTTATACCCTTTCGCTTGACATAGATCTGTAATTATCCTTTAACTCCTGCAATAAATCCCGGTATTTTCTTCATATAATCATCTTGCGCCAATAGTTTAACAAAAGCGCTACCCACAATGGCGCCGTTTGCGTATTGGCAAGCTTTGCTAAATGATGCGTTATCTGCTATGCCAAAACCGATAATTGTTGGATTTTTCAGTTGCATCCCTTTTATACGGGTGTAATAACCTTCAATGCTATCAGTAAGCTGTAAATTGCCACCGGTGATAGATGATGACGACAGCAGGTAAATAAAGCTGTTACTCAATCCATCAATTTTGCGAATGCGCTCTTCTGATGTTTGCGGCGTAACCAAAAATATGTTGCTTAATCCGTTATCTTCAAAATAGTTGCTGTATAGCATCTCATACTCGTACATGGGCAGGTCGGGTACTATTATGCCATCTACCCCTACCGCGGCGGCTTGTTTGCAAAAACGCTCTACACCGTATTGTACAATAGGGTTTACATAGCCCATCAATAAAATAGGCAAGCTAACACGGCTACGCAGATCTTTTAATTGCTCAAACAGTAAATTCAAGTTCATGCCGTTATCTAATGCCGTTTGCGAACTATGCTGAATGGTTGGCCCATCGGCAACCGGGTCTGAGTATGGGAAACCGATCTCTAAGAAGTCGGCTCCTGCTTTTTCCAGCGCCTCTGCAATATCAATTGTAGTATTAAGCGCAGGATACCCGGCCGTAAAATATATAGATAACAGGTTTTTATTTTTTGCAGTAAAAAGCTTGTTCAATCGGTTCATGGGAGCGGCGGTATTATCCATTCAGCAAAAATATTGTTATTAATCAGGTTTTAGCTATGATATTTAAATTTTTGCTTGATACCGCTTAAACACCTACTTTAGGGGCTATCCATTTTACCTGAATAAATTATGGCACCCGGAATATTACTCACGTTCATCATTGGTTACTTTTTGGTATTGATGGTGATATCGTACCTCACCTCAAAAAAATCATCAGATAACGATACTTTTTTTGTGGCCAACCGCAACTCTAAATGGTATTTGGTAGCTTTCGGGATGATAGGTACCGCGTTAAGCGGGGTTACCTTTATATCGGTACCAGGCAAGGTAGGTGCACCAAGCGGCGACCAGTTTGCCTATTTCCAATTCGTACTAGGTAATGCAGCGGGTTTTATTATCATCGCTACGGTGTTGCTGCCACTTTATTATCGCCTAAGGCTTACATCTATTTATAGTTACATAGAGCAGGCATTAGGCACCTGGAGTTATAAAACAGCAGCAGGCATATTTTTGCTTAGTCGTACTATCGGCTCGTCGTTCAGGCTATACCTGGTGGTTATTGTACTGCAAAAATTCATTTTTGATAGCTATGGCGTTCCCTTTGCGGTAACAGTGCTTATTTGTTTGGTGCTTATATGGTCGTATACGTTTAAAGGTGGCTTAAAAACCATTATAATAACCGATAGTCTGCAAACATTCTTTCTGGTAGCGTCGGTATTCTTATCCATCTACTTTATATGCAAAAGCCTCAATTATAATGTATTTGAAGCGGCCGAAGCCATTAAAAACAGCAGCTATTCTAAAATATTCTTCCTCGACGATTTTATGAGCAGCCACTTCCATTTAGGCAAGCAATTCCTTGGGGGTTTGTTCATTACTGTTGGTATGACAGGGCTTGACCAGGACCTTATGCAGAAAAACTTAAGCCTGAAAAACATTAAAGAAGCGCAAAAAAATATGTTCAGCTTTACCGGCGTATTTGTTATCATTAACATCTTCTTTTTAAGCGTGGGTGCCTTGTTGTACATATACGCGCAACGCTACGGCATCACTGTTGAGAAAACCGACTACTTATACCCTACCATCGCCTTAAAATACCTGGGCGTTATACCGGCAATGGTGTTTATGCTTGGTTTAACAGCCGCCACCTTTGCCACTACCGATTCGGCACTTACGGCGTTAACGACCTCTTTTTGTGTCGATTTTTTAAACTTTAACAAACGCGGCGATACAAATAGTAAAAAGATGGTAAATGTGCGCCACTATGTGCATATCGCGTTTTCGGGGCTGATGTTTTTAACAATCATCCTGTTTAACGCCTTAAATAACGATGCGGTAGTAACGGCTATATTTAAGGTAGCATCGTATACTTACGGGCCATTGTTAGGCCTGTATAGCTTTGGCTTATTTATGAGCAGCAGGCAGGTGAACGACAAACTGGTACCTTTTATCTGTTTAATATCCCCGGCTGTATGTTTCTTCTTAAGTACCGAATCTAAGGCACTTTTGGGTGGTTATGTTTTCGACAACGAGCTTATCATTGTGAACGGATTAATTACATTTGCCGGCTTGTTGCTGTGTTCGCGCAGTAAAGCGGCGAGTACTAAAGTAGCATAGCAGCAAACCTAAAAAGCACATTATTGTATTATTAAGATATATCTTCCGGGCCTTACCTGCTTTTTCGGTAGTTCGGATCAAAATAAAACCATGACAGGCGACGAAAAAATAAGACAAGCATTCGAGAACAAAAACTGGCAGGAAATTAAGGTAACCGACTCCTGGCAAATATTTAAGATAATGGCCGAATTTGTTGACGGCTTTGAGAAGTTGGCCAAAATTGGCCCCTGCGTATCCATATTTGGGTCGGCACGCACCCATAACGATAACAAATACTACAAACTGGCCGAAAACACCGCGCGCCTGCTTACCGAGCGTGGTTATGGTGTAATATCGGGCGGCGGGCCTGGTATAATGGAGGCTGCTAACAAAGGTGCTTACGAAGCCGGGGGTAAATCGGTAGGTTTAAATATCGAGCTGCCCTTTGAGCAATTCCATAATAAATATATCGACAGGGATAAGATACTGGAGTTTGATTACTTTTTTATCCGCAAGGTAATGTTCATGAAATACTCGCAGGGTTTTATCGTTCTGCCGGGTGGTTTTGGTACCATGGATGAATCTTTTGAGGCTATAACCCTTATACAAACCGGTAAAATAGCCCGTTTCCCTATTGTATTTTTAGGCGTTGATTATTGGAGCGGCCTGTTTAAATGGGTAGAAGAAAAAATGCTGGAGCATGAGCATAATATTAGCCCTGATGACCTTAACCTTTACCGCGTTGTTGATACCGCCGAAGAAGCAGCCGAGCATATTTTCCGTTTTTACGACAAGTATGTATTAAAGCCAAACTTCTGACAAACAATATTATATGCTCCCGGCTTTGGCAATATGGCCGCATAAGCTTATTTTAGCTGGCTATTTAAACCAATGAACACCTTAGACCAACCTAAAAAGAAGGCCGCGTTAAGCTTTATATTTGTTACCCTGCTGATAGACATTATTGGTTTGGCTATCATTATCCCGGTATTTCCAAAGCTAATAGAGAAGCTAATACATGGCAACCTTAGCCAGGCATCACGCTATTCGGGCTTATTGCTGGTGGCGTATTCGGTGATGCAATTCCTGTTCTCGCCCATTATAGGCAACCTTAGCGATAAATATGGCCGCAGGCCGGTATTACTATTTTCGTTATTAGGTTTTGGAATCGATTATTTATTCCTGGCGTTTGCGCCAAGTATAGGCTGGTTATTTGTGGGCCGTATAATAGCCGGTATTACCGGTGCCAGTTTCACCACAGCATCGGCTTACATTGCCGATGTAAGCGAACCCGAAAAACGAGCGCAAAACTTCGGGATGATAGGTGTTGCATTTGGGCTTGGCTTCATCATAGGGCCCGTAATAGGCGGTATATTAGGAAAAATGGATACCCACTACCCGTTTTATGCCGCTGCTGCACTGGCTTTGTTAAACGCCGCCTATGGTTTCTTTATCCTGCCCGAATCATTAGATAAGTCTCACCGCCGCGAATTTGAATGGAAAAGGGCTAATCCGCTGGGCTCATTATTACAATTAAAAAAGTATCCGGCTGTTATTGGCCTGGCCCTATGCCTTTTCATTATATACTTTGCAAGCCACGCGGTACAAAGCGTGTGGACCTTCTACACAATGGAAAAGTTTAAGTGGACCGAAGATATTGTAGGTTACTCGTTAGGCTTTATAGGTTTAAGTATAGCCGCTGTACAAGGCGGGCTAATACGTGTTGCCATCCCAAAATTAGGGCAGGAACGCAGTATATGGATAGGTTTGGTACTATACGGCGTAGGCATGCTGTTATTTGGCCTGGCTAACCACAGCTGGATGATGTTTGCCTTTATGGTGCCGTATGCCATGGGCGGTATTGCCGGCCCGGCCCTGCAAGGGGTAATGACCAGCGAAGTACCACCTAACGAACAAGGCGAACTACAGGGCGGTTTAACCAGTTTAATGAGTTTAAGCTCGATATTCGGCCCATGGTTTATGACTTATACCTTTTATTACTTTACCAGTGCTAAAGCGCCTGTTTATTTACCGGGCGCCCCATATTTTATCGCTTCGGCATTAATGCTTTTAAGCGCTATATTAGCTGTACGTAGTTTTAAGAAAAAATAACACAAATGCCCCCGCTAAACCTTTATACCTTTAAGGACACGTAATTTTATGAATAAACCTGTTGGTGAGGGCAAAGCTGCGTTAGGATTTATATTTGTTACTCTGTTTATTGATGTGCTTGGTTTAGGTATCATCATCCCTATTCTTCCAAAATTATTAGAGCAATTAGGGCATATCGACTTAAGTATGGCCAGTCAATACAGCGGCTACCTTACATTTACCTATGCATCTATGCAGTTTGTTTTTGCACCGGTATTGGGCAATTTAAGCGACAGATTTGGGCGCAGGCCGGTGTTGCTATTGAGTTTATTCGGTTTCGGGGTCGACTATTTGTTTATGGCCTTTGCTCCCACCATTATATGGCTTTTTGTAGGCCGTTTTATTGCGGGCATAGCTGGTGCAAGCACAACAACTGCCACTGCCTATATTGCCGATGTAAGCACCGGAGACAAGCGCGCTGCTAACTTTGGTTTAATTGGCGCGGCTACAGGACTCGGGTTTATATTGGGCATAGGTATGGGTGGCTTTTTGGGTACCTTAAATATAAAGCTGCCTTTTATGGTTGCCGCCGGTTTGGCATTTTTAAACGCCATATATGGTTACTTTATATTACCCGAATCATTATCATTAGAAAACCGCAGAAAATTTGAATGGAAACGCGCAAACCCTGTTGGGTCGTTGTTGCGTTTAAGGCATTACTCAAGGGCTGTAAGTACTTTAATTACTGCCTACACACTGGTTTATATTGGCCAAAAGGCTATTGAAAGTACCCTGCCTTTTTACCTGCTCGAAAAATTTAAATGGTCGTTACACAGTATAAGTTTACTGGGAATATTTATTGGCGTATTAATAGCCGGTATACAGGGCGGCCTGGTGCGCTGGGCCATACCAAAATTTGGGTTAAAGCGCAATATCATGTCGGGTATAACTTTTTATGGTATAGGCTTAATACTCATTGCCTTTAATAATACCGGCTGGTTAATGTATTTGTTTATGATCCCTTATTGCCTGGGGGGCATAGGCGGTACCGCGTTACAGGGCTTTATATCCGAACATGTACCCGCTAACGAACAAGGTGAGCTGCAGGGCGCGCTTACCAGCCTTTCAAGCGTTACCAATGTGGTGGGGCCATTGATCATGACTACCCTATTTCATCATTTTACCATACCCGGTGCTTCGGTTTATTTCCCCGGCGCGCCATTTTTAATGGGGGCTATTTTAATGGCAGTAAGTATTATTTTAGCCTATCGGAGCTTTAAAAAGAAAGCACCAAAAAAGTTATTGGTGCAAACTACTCCAGGCCACTAACACCGCCTGATATTACAAATTTCATTACATCTGCGGCGCTTTTGTCAATAGGCTTTACTTTATCGGCCGATATAATAACCACCTGCCCCGCAAACGAGTAAGAATACGGGAAGTATACCGCAACCTCGCCGGGCAGGTTTATAACATTAAGATCCTTTTGTACCAGGAAACCGATCTTTTTTAATCCAAATTCGTTCACTTCCACTAAAACCGGTTCATTGAATTTCTTTTCTTCGCCAACAAATGCCTCGGTAAGGTCTTTAATGGATGAATAAAGGAACTTAAAAAGAGGCAGTCGGTTTATCCAGCGGTTAAACCAGCTTTTTATGGGATCAGTAATTACGTTGGTTACCAGTATGCCGGCAATCAGTATCACCACCACTACGTTTAATATGCCCAGGCCGGGTATATATACAGGTTTACCTGCTTTATCAACCCATATCTCGCTGCTCAAGTTAAGCGCGCTATCCACCCGCGAAACGGCCCAGAATATTAAAAAGAAAGCGGCGCCGAGCGGCACTACTATCAACAGCCCCTTAGCAAAGTAATTTAATAAGGCTCTAAAAATCCTTTTCATAACTCCAAGTGTATCTACTCGTAAAAGTACACTCTTTTTACCCGTTGCGAAATGTTTGTTAATATTTCATAGGGTATGGTACCTATTTGCAGGGCCAGCTCTTCTATCCGTTGTTGCTCGTTAAATACAATTACCTCATCTCCCTCTTTCACCTCGGCGGCGCTAACATCCAGCATACACATATCCATTGATACATTGCCAACTGTAGGTACAAGGGTGCCATTTACCAGCATTTTGCCTACACCATTACCAAACGCACGCAAATAGCCGTCAGCATAGCCTATACGTACGGTGGCTATTTTTCCATCGGTTTTAAGGCTGCCATTGCGGTTATAGCCAATGGTATCGCTCGCCAAAACCTTTTTTACCTGCGATACCGTAGTTTTTAACGTAGCTATTGGTTTCAATGCTGTATCGTCGGCCGGTACGGCAGCGTCTATACCATACAAACCTATACCCAACCTTACCATATCGTACTGCGCGGTTGGCCAGCGCACTATAGCCGACGTATTACATATATGTTTAACAACCTTATAGCCAAGGGCAGCTTCTATGGCTGCAAATGCTTTTTCAAATTGGCCAATTTGCTTCAATGTAAACAGATCATGCTGTTCCGAATCGCTGGCTACCAGGTGTGAGAAAACGGTTTGTACATGTATATACTGGTTAATTTCAAGCAAGTCGCATAAGGCATCCATGTCGGTCTCCTCAAAACCCACCCTGTGCATGCCGGTATCAATTTTAAGGTGTACCGGGTAGTTAACTACATCAGCATCTTGGGCATATTTTACAAATTCATCAAGCAAAGTAAAACTATATATAGATGGCTCTAACCTTTTAGCTACCAACTTATCATATGCCTGCGGCTCTGGGTTTAACACCATTATCGGTAAGGTTATACCGGTTTCGCGCAGGGCAATACCTTCGTCGGTATAGGCAACCGCCAGGTAATCAACTTTGTTATATTGCAATATATTAGCTACCTCAAAAGTACCGCTGCCATACGAGAATGCCTTAACCATTGCCATAAGCTTAACACCAGGATGCAGCTTTGATTTGTAATAGTTTAAGTTACCCAGCATATTGTTCAGGTTGATCTCTAAAACCGTTTCGTGGGCTTTTTGTACTAATGCACGGCTTACTTTTTCAAACTCAAAGCTACGCGATCCCTTTATCAGTATAGTCTCCTGGTTTAGATGCAGTTTGCCCAATTGTTTAAGCAGCGTAGCAGTATCGGGGTAAAAGTGCATATCGGGCACATCAAAATACTGCTGATGCTCCTGTAAAGATGCGCCTACCCCTATAAAGCGGTCTATCTTTTTATTGCTTATCATTTCGGCAACCTGGCGGTAAAGGCTATCCTGTCCTAAGCCTGATTGATAGATATCAGATAATATGAGGGTGCGCTTTTGATGCTGATTTTGCTGATCTAAAAAGTTAAGGGCTATCTCCAGAGATTGTATATCCGAATTGTACGAATCATCTATCACCGAGCAATCATTAATGCCGTTTTTAAGCTCAAGGCGCATGCTAACGGCTATTAAGCGCTCGATACGGTCGTCTGCTACCTCAGGCTTATAACCCAGTGCCAGCATAGTGGCCAGGCAAACAATAGCATTTTCTACTGATGCCGCATCCCTGAATGGTATCAGGCATTCTATCTCCTGCTGTTTATACATGGCGCGCAGGTAATACTTGCCCGATATACTGGTTTCGCTGAACACATACAGGTCGGCCTGATTAAAGGTACGGCTCCATACAAAACACTCGCGGGTTTTTAATTCATCCTTGTAATCAAGCAGTGTTTCGTAATTATACACCAGTAGCTTGCTGTTCTTAAACAGCTTTAATTTCTCCTCTAATTTTTCTTTTGGTGATGCAAAACCCTCATCGTGTGCGGTGCCCATGTGTGTTAATATCCCTATAGTAGGCTGTATGATGGCCTCAAGCTGCTCCATTTCACCTGTGGTTGATATCCCGGCCTCAAAAATACCAAGGTCGTTAGCCTCGTTTATTTGCCATACCGAAAGCGGCACACCAATTTGCGAATTATAACTTTTAGGGTTACGTACAATGTTCTTTTCGGGGCAAAGCAACTGGTACAGCCACTCTTTAACAATGGTTTTGCCATTGCTGCCTGTAATGCCTATTACCTCCAAACTATACTGACTGCGCCTATGTGCAGCAAGTGCCTGTAAAGCGGTCAATACATCAGCTACTACTAAAAAATTAGCATCGGGCATTACCGTATCGGGGCGGTGCTTTACCACAAAGCTACGTACCCCTGCTGTGTAGGCGTCAACAATAAAGTCTACACCTTCGCGGCGGCCGGTTAATGCAAAAAACAACGAACCGGCAGGTTTTATAATACGCCTGCTATCGGTAAGCAGGGTGCTAATGGTTTCGTTGTTTACCACATCGCCTGTGGCATTTATAACCTGCTTTACATCATTTACGGTGTAGGAATTTTGCATGATACGAATTTGCTTATATTTATACGAATAGAAGAATTTTAGCGAATTTTGGTTTTAATGGATAGCCCCAAAGCAAAAAAAATAACCGATGAAAAGGCCGCATTAGCCAAAGCCGAAAATTATTGCGCCTACCAGGAACGATCGCAGCAGGAAGTACGCAATAAATTATACGAATGGGGGCTATGGACGGCAGCTGTAGAAAACATTATAAGCAGGTTAATAGAAGATAACTTTTTAAACGAAGAACGCTTTGCCAAAGCCTACACCAAAGGCAAATTTAACCAAAAGCAATGGGGCAAAATTAAAATTAAGATGGGCCTTAAGCTAAAAAACGTATCGCCGGTACTGATAAAAAAGGCATTGTTAACCATCGATGAAGACGATTACCGCCTGACCCTGCAAAAGGTAATAGCTAAAAAGGCTGCTACCCTACCGGAAAAAGATACCTATAAACGCCGTTATAAACTACAACAGTACGCTTTAAGCCGCGGATACGAAACCGACCTTACCGCTGACCTTTTGAAAAACAGCGACTTATAAAAAAGTTTAAAAAAGTTTGATCTTTTCCTTGCAGAATATGCTTTTCTGCCTATATTTGCACTCCGCAAGGCAAAGAGGTAACAACCTTAGCAGCCAAACGGAATACCAAACGCGAAAGTAGCTCAGTTGGTAGAGCACGACCTTGCCAAGGTCGGGGTCGCGAGTTCGAATCTCGTCTTTCGCTCAAATCCCTTCCTTACCGAAGGGATTTATTGTTAAAAGGTTAATCGCCTGCTCAGATGGTGGAACTGGTAGACACGCAGGACTTAAAATCCTGTTCCCGTTAAAGGAGTGCGGGTTCGATTCCCGCTCTGAGTACAAAGCCCGATACATGCCCGTGTCGGGCTTTTTTGTTTAAAGTCCTTTCCTACCTCCCTCTTTGATAATTTATATTAATTAGTTAAATTTGATTATATGAGCATTCAATATCTTTCTGACGAAAAAGGGCAGGTTACCGCAGTGCAATTACCTATTGAAGAATGGGAATTGATAAAGATCAAGTATCCTGATGTAGATCATTTAGATGCTAAACTTCCACAATGGCATAAAGACCTTATAGATGCCCGATTGGATGCTATAGAGAAAAACCCACAACTTATCAGGCCAATTTCGGAATTATTGGATGAATTGGATAAGTAATTAAATGGCTTTCACTATACATTATCTTGATGTTGTTAAAACCGACATCAAGGAAGCAAAAGTGTGGTATAAAAATCAGAAAGTCGGCTTAGACAAATATTTTGCTCTTGAAGTTAAAAAATGCATCTTCCGTTTACAGAAAAATCCATTGGGATATGAAGTTAAATATAAAAATGTAAGAACAGCTTTTACAGAAGTTTTTCCGTATGCCGTACATTTCTACATTGATGAGGATGCACAACATGTAGTAATTATTGCGATTATCCATCAACGCAGAAATCCATCATTACCTTATAACAGAAGCGATGAAATGTGACTCAAATGGTAAATCCTGTTCCCATTAAAGGAGTGCGGGTTCGATTCCCGCTCTGAGTACAAAGCCCGATATATGCCCGTGTCGGGCTTTTTTGTTTAAAGCTTTTCCCCATCTTTGATAGTTTATATTAATTAGTAAATCCTATTTAACCACAGAGCGCACTGAGAAGACACAAAGAGCGCAGCTAAAACATAGTGAATTACACCTCTGTGTTCCTCTGCGCTTCCTCAGTGAACTTTGTGTTAAAAACAACCACATTATATAAAACACGATAAGAATTGTAGTTTTGTTATAACAAGCTATATCACATGCCATTTTTATCCGGTATATCCCTCCCACCGCTACAGCATGCCGGTTATTTGGAAAATATCCCCAGCCTAAAGAATGGCTTGCGCCTAAACCTGAAACAGAATGTAACCTTTTTTGTGGGCGAGAACGGTTCGGGCAAATCTACCCTGCTGGAAGGTATTGCAGAGCAATGTGGTTTTAGCCTAAGGGGCGGTAACCGCAATCATAACCATAATACCGGCTATCGGTTTGAAGGCTACGAATCGGCACTGGCACAAATTTTAAGTTTAGCCTGGACACCGCGCCGCATTAGCGAGGGCTTTTTTATGCGCGCCGAAAGCTTTTTTAACTTCGCCTCGTATATTGATGAATTAGCCAGGGATGATAACCGGATATTAAAAGCATATGGCGGCCGGTCGTTACATGAGCAGTCGCATGGCGAGTCGTTTTTATCTTTGTTCAATAATCAGTTCGAAGCCGGTATTTACATACTTGATGAGCCCGAAGCTGCGCTTTCTCCGGCCCGGATAATGGCCTTTATGGCTGTTATACACCAACTTGATAAAAGCGGCAGGGCTCAGTTTTTAATAGCTACCCATTCGCCCATGCTTATTTGCTACCCCGGTGCTGCTATTTACCAGTTTGATGACACAGGCGTAAATGAAACTACATATGAGAATACCGAACATTTCTCGCTCACAAAATCATTTTTAAACAACCCATCGCTTTACCTTAGGCACTTAATGGATGAATAACAGCAGCTATAATCTTTAAAAAAAAAAGCTATAGTATTCGTTATGATTAATTACAACAGTATAAATTATCTTTTTAAATAAATATTTTAATTTAAAACATATATTAGTACGATTGATTATTTATATATACCAACCACTAAAAATATGTTTCACCACGTAAAAGACCTCCAGTTTAATGCAAGGGTTTCTAAACCCGATCCGCGTTTCGCTAATTTGTTATTAGAACAGTTTGGCGGCGAAAACGGCGAGCTTGCTGCTGCAATGCAATATTTCACGCAGGCTTTTGGCGCAAAAGTGCCCCATCCCGACAAATACGATATGTTGATGGACATAGCTACCGAAGAGTTTAGTCACCTGGAAATTGTTGGCGCTACCATACAAATGCTTTTAACGGGTGTAAACGGCGAACTGAAAGACGCTGCAGACAATTCGGAAATAATGCAGGTGATGAACGGCACCGAAGCCAAGGAAAATATTATACACGCAGCCCTAACAGCCAACCCTCAGTTCCCTATTATTACGGGTGGCGGGCCGACACCGCGCAATAGCCAGGGTATACCATGGTGTGCATCTTATATTAATTCAAATGGCGATTTAACGGTAGATCTGCGCAGCAACCTGGCATCAGAATCGAGAGCTAAATTGGTATATGAGCACCTGATGAAATTTACCGACGACCCTTATGTACAGGAAACACTATCGTTTTTAATGACAAGGGAGGTTACGCACTATAAAATGTTTGAGGCTGCCTTAGATAGCATACAGCCAAACTTCCCTCCTGCTGTTTTAGCTGCCGACCCGCGCTATTTGCAGCAAGCATACAACATGTCTGACGGTACAACAGTACGCGGCCCGTGGAATGAAGGCGAAATTAAAGGCATGGGTAAAAGCTTTGTATATGTAGAAAACCCGGTAACCTACGTACGCGAAAGCGAGGGTTTAACCAAACAACCCAAGGAAATGAATGCAGAACTAAAAGCTACCGAAAAACTTAACAAAGAAATGAGCGCCGAAAAAAGTGAAGAAGTAAAAAAGGCCGACCCTAAAGGCGTGGCTCAGTGGAGCACTTATTAGAACAAATTAAGTGTTAACTGTTTAAAAAGCCTGATACAAAAGTATCGGGCTTTTTTATTGCTAATCGTTCAGGCCTTTTCCATCCATAATTTGCGGCATATACTTTTCTACACGTGCCTGGCGGGTTTTGGCTTGCTTGGGTGCGCCAAAATGTAGCAAATAGGCCCGCTGTCTGCCAGGTGTTAAAGCTTCAAACGCTGCTTTTAAGGCAGGGATATGATCTAACTGATACTGAAATTCATCTGGAACGGTAAATTCAGTAGTTTTTTTCAACTCTACTTTTAAGCCAGCCTCTTCTACCGCAATGGCTTGCCTGATGATGGCTTTTATATCGGCTTCCTTGTCTACTATATCCATTAAACCGGTAAACCTTATTTGGCGGGCAGCCTGTACATTTGGCGTTTGTTGTACCAAAACTCCACTGGGGTCGTTTAACAAAACGCCTTTAAAAAACAGCAGCGCGCAATATTCATTAAAAGTATGTATCAGCACAATGTTATTGCCATTACGGGTATAACAAGGGCAGCCCCACTTCAATTCTTCGTTCAAGCCGCTATCAAGGGTTATTTGGCGCAACTGTAGTATCTCCTGCTGCCATTTTTTGGCTTTGGTAAAAAAGAAATCAACTTCCGGGTTCATCATCAAAATTTATAAAATTATACCTTTAAAGTACCTACTAGCTCTGCTTGCTGCTGTGGCTGCAATTGCTTTTCCATGCTGATTTGTTATTGATAGGCTGCACTAAAATAGCAGGAATAAATAAATTAAGCTTAATAAAATAGTAACTTACTGCCTGATACCCATTAATTATATGAAAAAAATCATCATCCTATATATAGCCATAGTATTACCAATGTTTACGTTTGCGCAAGCGCCTGTACACTGCCTTATTAAAACTTCATTAGGCGATATAACTATTGAGCTTTACCCTGATAAAGCCCCGGCAACTGTAGCTAACTTTTTAAAATATGTTGATAAGAAACTTTACAATGGCAGCAGCTTTTTCAGGGTGTGCACCCCTGCTAACGAAGCCACACGGAAGGTAAAGATACAGGTAATACAAGGCGGTAATGTGCCCGACAGCCTAAGTATGGATAGTATAAAAATAGAAACCACCAAAACAACCGGTCTGTTACATCAGGATGGCACCCTATCTATGGCGCGCATGGGCCCAAACAGCGCCACCAGTCAATTTTTTATATGCATCGGCGATCAGCCTGCATTAGATTATGGTGGTGCCCGCAACCCGGATGGGCAAGGCTTTGCCGCGTTTGGTAAAGTAACAGCAGGTATGGCTGTGGTTAAACAAATACAAGCACAAAAAGACGACGCGCAATACCTTATTAAACCTATTGTAATTTACAGCATAAGCAGGGAATAGGAAATTACGGTACAGTATTGATCGTCATAAATCCAATAGTAAAACCCTTTTTTAATTTGGCTGTTGTAGTTAAATAATTTACTAATAAATAAAATATGGCAACCAGAGGAGCAAAAGTGGAGAGGCATTCCATATCGGAACAACCACATGAATTAAATTACGAAGCACGGAAAGAAGGCACAACCGCCAAAAAGGTTGAAGACGCAAAAAAATCGACCGGCTCTAATCAACGCGGTAAAGTTGAGAGCAAACTTAACGGTAAAAAATAAGCCGTACCGACCTTAAAAATAAAAGCCCCTACAAGGGGCTTTGTTATATTTAGCCCATGAAAATTGCCACCTATAATGTTAACGGTATAAACGGACGATTAGAAATACTACTGCGCTGGTTAAACGAAACGCAGCCCGATATTGTATGCCTGCAGGAACTAAAAGCCGAAGACCACAAATTCCCCCAAGAAGCTATAGCAAATGCCGGCTATAACGCGATATGGCATGGCCAAAAAAGCTGGAACGGTGTTGCCATCCTCTCAAAAACCGAGATAAAGGAGTTGCGAAAAGATCTGCCGGGCGAAGATGATGAATTTACTCACAGCCGTTATATCGAAGCTTTTATAAATGGCATGGTAATAGGTTGTATTTACCTGCCTAATGGCAACCCCTACCCCGGCCCCAAGTTTGACTACAAACTGCGCTGGTTTAACAGGCTGACCACACATGCCAAAGACCTGGTTGACCGCGACCTGCCGGTATTACTTATTGGTGACTATAATGTGATGCCTACAGAGATGGATACCTATAAACCGGAGAAATACCTGAATGATGCATTATTTAGGGTAGAAACACGAGAGGCATATAAAAACCTGGTAGACCAGGGCTGGACCGACGCCATTAGAAAGCTTTATCCAAACGAACAGATATATACATTTTGGGACTACTTTCGCAATGCTTATGGCCGCAATGCGGGCATGAGGATAGACCACTTTTTGTTAAATAAAAAAGTTGCCCCCCGCTTGCTAAGCGCTACGGTTGATAAACATGTACGCGGCTGGCAAGGTACCAGCGACCATGCACCCGTTTGGATAGAACTTGAAAATGACGGCCAATAAAAAACAGCCTTAACCAACTGATACCTACAGCTTACTTATCTTATCTACTAATACATTTATTTTACTTTACAACAAAATGGAATATTAATAGTTAATTTGTTTATGCATAAAGATGGACTGAACCAATCGCGATTATTGGCAGACAGCCTTAGCCTATCCGAGCAAAAGCAAGCGGTGCTTGCCGCGATAATTGCCGCATCCGACGATACGATAATCAGCAAAACGTTACAGGGCATTATCACCAGCTGGAACCCGGCGGCCGAGCGCATGTTTGGATATAGCGAGAGTGAAACTATAGGTAAGCACATATCCATTATCATCCCGCCTGAGCGGATTGATGAAGAGGCTTACATTATAGGGCAAATAACCCAGGGCAAACGTGTGGAGCGTTTTGAAACCATACGCGTGGCGCGCGACGGTAGCCTTATCCCTATATCTTTATCGGTATCACCTATAAAAGACAGCAATGGTAATGTGGTAGGTGCATCAAAAATAGCCCGCGATATAAGAGACCGGCATACCGCCTACGAAAAGCAATCGATACTGGCGGCCATTGTTGCCAGTTCAGACGATCCCATTATCAGCAAAACGCTTCAGGGTATTATCACCAGCTGGAACCCCGCAGCCGAAAGGATGTTTGGTTATACCGAAGCTGAAGCAATAGGCAAACATATTTCGCTTATCATCCCGCCCGACAGATTAGGCGAAGAAGAGGTGATCATCAGCAATATTGCCGGTGGTAATAAAATAGACCATTTTGAAACTAAGCGCCGAACCAAAAACGGCGTTGATATTGCCCTGTCTGTAACCGTATCGCCCGTTACCGATTGGTCGGGCAATATTATTGGTGCCTCTAAGATCATACGCGATATAAGCGAACGGTTAAATGCCCAGGAAGAAAAGGCACGACTGTATGAGCAGGTAAAAATATTGAACGACAAAAAAGACGAGTTTATAGGGTTGGCCAGCCACGAATTAAAAACCCCTTTAACCAGCATAAGCGGTTATCTGCAAATATTAAGTGGTATTATAACTGATGAAAAGGCCCGCTCGTTTGTGGATAAAACAAGGCAGCAGGTAAAAAAACTTGGCGCGCTGGTGTCCGACTTGCTCGATATATCTAAAATTGAGGCAGGCAAACTGGCCCTGTCTGTAGAAACGTTTAACATAAGGCAGGTGCTTGACGACGCTATAGAGCTACTATCAAACGGCAACAACAAGTACCAAATACAGCTGAATACCAATATAACATCACTAAAGGTAATTGGCGACCCTAACCGCATAGAGCAGGTAATTATTAACCTGCTTACCAACGCCATACGTTACTCGCCGGGTAGTAACAATATACTGGTATACCTTACCGCCGAAGCTAATGAGGTAAAGATAGGCGTACAGGATTTTGGTGTTGGTATTGAACCAAGTAAACTGGGCGAAATATTTTCGCGTTTTTACCGTGTTGATGACGCCAACCCTAATATATCCGGCCTGGGTATAGGGCTATACCTGTCGCATGAGATAGTGACACGGCACAACGGCCGCATATGGGCCGAAAGCCAGCCCGGCGTTGGCAGCACCTTTTGGTTTACCTTACCATTATAACCCAAACCAGGCGGCGTTACTTAACTTTGCAGCGGCCCAATAAATTTGTAGGTATTTATAAACACGCCCGTTGGTGTGGTTTTGGTACCTGTAAAGGCCAGTTGGCAGGGGTTGCCATCAACCGGGAAGAAACGCTTGCCCTGGCCAAGTAACACGGGGTATATAAATAGCACCACCTCGTCCGCCAGTCCGTTTTCGAGCAACACCGGCGTTAGGGTCGAGCTGCCCCAAAGTATCAGGTCGGGGCCATCTGTTAATTTTAGGGCGCGTATACCTGCTACAATATCTGTCCCCAGGTGCTGTACGGGTCCCCAGCTAAGGCTATCGGGCCGGTGGGTGGCAATGTACTTTGTAGCACCATTAATACCGTTTGATAAAGGGCTGGCTGCCGCGTGTGGCCAATAGCCGCTCCAAATATCGTAGGTATGGCGGCCAAGCAACAGATCGAAACTGCTGCCATGTGCTTCCAACACTGCTTCGTATGCGGCAGGGCTGCCGAATGCTGTCGTCCATCCGCCATAAGCAAAGTCATGTGCGTCTTCCTCGCGCCCACCCGGCGACTGGATGACACCATCCAGCGATATGTGTTCGATGATCTTTATCTTTCTCATGTTGTTGGTATTGGTTTAATTGATACTCCAAAGATAAAACAGGCAATACACTTGCAAAGGGTGCAATACCGCCATTATAAGGGCAATATGCGACAAATAGATGTATAGATCAGGTAGGAATTAATATAAGATTTTGCTTGAGGGGCGAGGGAATAGCCAATACATACAATTAGCAAGTATGCGATGTCGGATTTAAACCCGAATTAGTAATGGTGCAGCTTTTATTGCTGCACCATTACTTTTGGTTTACTATTTTTTATAAGATATCCTGTAAATAACACCGGCCATGTCATCTGAAACCAGCATAGAGCCATCAGTGAGTACAAGCACATCTACCGGCCTGCCCCAAACTCCTTGGGTAGTATCATCCATCCAGCCGCTTGCAAATGTTTCGTATCCGGCGGCTTTACCATCTTTTACCTTAACCAGGCTTACCCTGTAACCGTTTTTCTTACTGCGGTTCCACGAGCCATGTTCCGCAATAAATATCTGATCCTTATATACCGCGGGGAACATGTCACCTGTATAGAATTTAAGGCCAAGCGGTGCTACGTGAGCGCCAAGGTTTTGCGCGGGGGCAGTAAATTCTGATGCCTGATGCGTACCGCCAAATTCAGGGTCCTTAATTGTACCACTATGAAAGTAAGGATATCCAAAGTTCATACCTGCCTTTGGTGCAGTATTCAATTCACAAAATGGAACGTCATCGCCAAGCATGTCGCGGCCATTATCGGTAAACCACATCTCTTTTGTGGTGGGGCTCCAGGTAAAACCAACGGTATTACGCACGCCACTGGCGAATTTCTCAATCCCGGTTCCATCGTCGTTCATTCTAAATATAGCCGCATGGCGGTCGTCTGGCATACCAATATTAAAGGGAGCGCCTACAGGTACATAAAGTTTACCATCAGGGCCAAATGCAATATATTTCCAACCGTGCGCCCACTCGGTAGGGAATTTATCGTAGATAACCTCGCCCTTACCCGGCGCCGCCAGGTTTTTTTCGATATCAACAAATTTGGTAACCTTGCTTATCTCGGCAACATATAACGCGCCGTTTTTAAGAGCTACACCATTAGGGTTGTTCATACCTGTGGCAATCTCCCATTTTTTATCTGCTACATTGTCTCCGTCGGCATCTTTTACGGCATAAACTTTACCGCCTCTTTGGGTGCCAACAAAAAGCGTCCCCGATGGCGACATTACCATAGATCGTGCGCCTGCAACCTCGGCATACACGCTGATAGAAAAACCAGCGGGCATTTTTATTTTATCAAGCGGTAAAGCAGCGCTTGCATGGGTAATGGCAGCAACCGAACCGTCGTTAATTTTTATTGTTGGCGAAGTTGTATTAACAAGTAAAACCAAACCGGTTAAACCAGCTGCAAAGGGTATAATTATTTTATTCATGTGGAGTTGATTTAAATACTATTTAACATTATAGGCAATGATGCGATTAGTACTAAAAGAGGGAACGTAAAGGGTTTTTGTTTTGCCATCGTAACTAATATCGTTTGCCATTATACGGTTAGCTCGGCTATCAAGTAGTACCTGTTTTGTTCCATCTGCATTAACATAGTATAAAATGCCCGTATAATTACTCAATATAAATTCCCTATCTGATAACATTACAATACCATCAAGCCCATTTTCAAAACCGTCGGCTATTTTGGTAACCTCTTTATTGGCATTCACTTTTTCGAAAATAGCAGATCCCACTACGTATAGGTCGGTATTTGCAATAAACAAGCCATTTGCTCCGGGGATGTTTTCAAGGTAAACAGTTGGTTTATCATTTTCAATACGGTGTACTTTTCCTGTTCGTGTATCGCTTACATAAATTACACCCTTTGAATCTATCGCCAAGTCATTCAGCATTCCTGCACCCTCAATAGGTATACGTTTTATAACCGTACCCTTACTATCAATTACAGCAACAGCCGAGGTTTCGGCTGTATAAAACATCCCGTTAAAAAATGCCGACCCTTTGTTAGATTTCAAACCGGTTGCCCAGTCAGCCTTGATCACTTTTCCTTTTAGATCAAGCCTGACAACAGCGCCCGAGCCCATACTGGAAACATAAAGTGAGTTTGACTTTGCATCAAATAGTGCCGACTCCGGCCCTTTTATGGTTACCGAATCCGACTCCCATAATTTTTCAAGGTTATGCTGTGCGAAGGATGTTGCGCATAGCAGCGTAATAACAATTAACAACAATAACTTTTTCATAATAAAGCATTTAGGTTATTACTTCTGATTATTCATCTTAACAGGCCTAAGCAGCGTCGAAAAAGTAAGCGAGCCCATTTTCCATTTGCCGTTTTCTTTAAGGTAAACTTCGGTTACCATAAAAGCGTGGGTTACTTCGTTATTACCCACTACTGCCAACAGGTCAATATCATTTAACAGGATGGCAGTGTTACCAAAAATATTTACCGATGCACCGTATACTTCGGCCTTTTTATACCATATAAAGCCGCCTTTTATGGTATTCAGTTCCTGGGTTTTGCCCCAACTGCCACCCATATGTACAAACACGCATTTCTCGGCAAATAAGCCGGTCAGCGCATCTACGTTTTTGTCGGCCATCCACTGCCATTTGGTTTTTGATAGCTCAAGCAGTTCCTGTTCATCTTTATTTGTGCTTGTTGTGGCGGTACCGGGTAAATTGGCCTGGCCAAAGGATAGTTGTACACCTGCAATACACAGGAACAACGCGATAATGGTAATTCTCATAATTTTGGTTTATATTTAATTATTTAGTTTTCTTTCACCCAACCAACGCACCATCTTAGGGTCGCGGTGGTCAAAAAAGCTGCTGGCATTGGTATCAAGTGTTTTAATAGCTTCCATATCATGCGCAGTTAATTCAAAGTCGAGGCTGTTCAAGTTCTCGGCCATACGTTCCTTGCGTACAGATTTAGGAATGGCTATAACGCCCCGCTGTGTTAACCAACGTAAAACCACCTGAGCAATTGACTTATTGTGCTTATCCCCTATGGACTTTAATACCTCATTCTTAAAAAGGTCATTCTTACCTTCGGCGAATGGCCCCCACGATTCTATCTGTACATTATTATCCATCATAAACTGCTGCGCAGCATATTGTTGATGGAATGGATGCGTCTCTACCTGGTTAACAGCCGGTACCACCTCGTTATGTATGATTAGGTCTATCAATCTATCGGGATGGAAATTACTTACACCTATCGCCTTAACTCTCCCTTCTTTGTAAAGCTCTTCCATTGCCCGCCATTCGCCATACACATCGCCAAATGGTTGATGTATCAGGTACAGGTCCAGATAATCAAGCTGTAGCTTTTTTAAGGACTTTTCGAAGGCTTTCTTCGCACCCTCATACCCCTTAGATTGTATCCAAAGTTTTGTGGTAATAAATAAATCCTCACGGGGAACACCGCATTGTTTAATGGCCTTGCCAACCGCCTCTTCATTCATATAAGATTGCGCCGTATCTATCAGGCGATAGCCGGTTTCAATAGCTTCTGCAACACTCCGCTCACACTCGGCCAGGTCGGTAACCTGGAACACACCAAACCCTAATATGGGCATATCTACACCGTTATTTAATTTTACTGTTTGCATAATCTTTTTCACTCAACATTACAAAGGTCGTACCTATAATTGGTATACTAATGATACATATTACGGCAACATATACCATTTTTACTGATTTTAACTATCATATTTATAAAGCATTAAATATTAAAGTAGCTTTGAATACTAAAACAACAGGCTATGGATACCATTAGGCGTTTTAACACTATCGGCGAATACAACGCGTTTAATAACAACGAAACCAAACACCCATTGATTAGCGTGGTAGACCTGTCAAAGGCAGCCCCGCGGCAGGGCTCAAAAATGTATTTTGGCTTTTATATTGTTTTTTTAAAAGATGTGATATGCGGCGACCTTACTTACGGCCGTAATACTTATGATTACCAGGAAGGCACTTTAGTATTTATGGCACCGGGCCAGGTAGCGGGTGTAAATAGTAATGGCGAGTATTACCAACCCAAAGGACATGTGCTTGCATTTGATGCAGATTTAATACATGGTAGCTCGCTTGGTAAGCATATTCAGGATTATAATTTTTTTGGTTACCAATCTAACGAAGCGTTGCAT
The DNA here is from genome assembly GCA_005938025.2 of Inquilinus sp. KBS0705. Classification (NCBI taxonomy): domain Bacteria; kingdom Pseudomonadati; phylum Pseudomonadota; class Alphaproteobacteria; order Rhodospirillales; family Rhodospirillaceae; genus Inquilinus; species Inquilinus sp. KBS0705. Next base: position 1,390,863 of record VCCI02000001.1, read on the forward strand.
TTATCCGAAAAAGAAAAAAGTATTGTTTTAGATTGTTTTTCGAAAATAGACTATGAACTTGAGCGTGGTGTTGACAAGCACAGTAAACGGTTGATCGTATCTAACATCAGCTTGTTTTTAGACTACTGCGTGCGTTTTTACGACAGACAATTCATTACCCGTGACCATGTTTACCAGGGTGTAATAGAAAAATTTGAAAAACTGCTTAACGACTACTTCGTATCCGAAAAGCCCCAAACCATAGGCTTACCATCCGTTGCCTATTGTGCCGATAACTTAAATTTATCGCCTAACTACTTTGGCGACCTTGTAAAAAAAGAAACAGGCAAAACCGCGCAGGAATATATACAGGCCAAACTGATTGATATAGCCAAAGAAAAGGTATTTGATGGCAGTAAAAGCATTAACCAGGTGGCCTACGAATTGGGCTTTAAATATCCTCAACATTTTGCCAGGGTATTTAAAAAACGAGTAGGCCATAGCCCACTAGATTATCGTAATCTTAATTAGCCACCACCTACCCTACCACCTCTTTATTATACTTGCTCTTATACTCCAGCGGCGACATGCCGGTGATTTTGCGGAACACCTCGCGAAAGGCTTTTACATCCTGGTAGCCCACCTCATACATTACCTCGTTGATGGTTTTGCGGTTGCTTTCAAAGGCGCGCTTGGCGGTCTCTATCTTTACGCGCTGCAAATACTCAACCGGGGTATTACCGGTTGCCTTTATAAAACGCCTGTCGAAATTGCGGCGGCCTATGGCAAACCTGGCCGATAGGTGCTCTACCGATAGCTTATCGCTAAAGTTGGTTTCGATATAGGTTTGCGCTTGTTTAACCATTTCGTCGTGATGCTGCTTTTGCCCTTTAAATATAATAAAGGCGCTCTGGCTTTGGCGGTCCATCTCTATCTGAAAAACCTTGGCGCAGTAAATGGCCGTATCGCGGTCAAACTTCTTTTCTATAAGGTAAATAAGCAGGTTTAAGAAAGAATAAGCACCGCCATTTGTATAGATGCCATTCTCGTCGGTGATCAGCTTATCGGCCTGCAATTGCACCTTAGGGAACATAGTACGAAAGTCGTCGGTAGCTATCCAATGTGTAGAGCAGCTTTTTCCATCCAGCAGCCCTGTAGCAGCCAGCAAAAAGCCCCCTGTACAAACGCTGGCCACTTCGGCCCCGTTCTTATACTGCGCGGCTATCCAGTCTATCATTTCTTGGTTATCTTCTATCGCGCTTTGGTAGTTATGGTTGAGTGATGGGATCAGGAGCAGGTCAGTTTTTTTGATATCGGTTATATGGGTGTGCGGCTTTACGGCAAACAGGCCATCGTAATATTCCACCTTGTCGCTTACGCCGGCTACCTGTATGTTATACAAACTGCGGTTGCCTTTTTGCTGCCAGTATTGGTTGGCCCGCATCAGTATTTTATAACTGCCTACAATGCTGCTTAAGTTGTTTTGCCCAAGGGGCGCCAGTATGGTGATATGCTTCATGGTAGTAAAGATACGTAAACATGAATGTCTAAATCAACCCACCATAATGTCTATTTGGCACCCCACATATTAATGATATTGGCGATACATTTGTTGTATCAACGTACGCATATATACCATGAACGATCAGAATTTCAGCCTCACTTTTTTGGTAGACCAAAGCCCTGAGCAGGTATTTGACGCCATTAACAATGTACAAACCTGGTGGTCGGAAGATTTTAGCGGCAGCTCACAAAACCAGGGCGACGAGTTTGCGGTACGCTTTGCCGATGTGCATTACTCCAAACACAAAATAACCCAACTGGTGCCTAACCAAAAAGTGGTATGGCTAACACTTGATAGCCACCTAAGCTTCCTGAACGACAAAAAGGAATGGAACGGCACTACCTGTGTATTCGACATTGCAACAGAAGGCGATAAAACCAGGCTCACCTTTAGCCATTTAGGCCTGACACCAAAAATACAATGCTTTAAAGATTGCTCGAACGGGTGGACACACTATTTGCAGCTGAGCCTGCTGCCTTTTATTACTACCGGTAAGGCCAACCCCAATGTGCTTGCAAAAGCGATAGCTGATAAACAAACCTAAGCTACCCCGGATGATAGTTTTAATAACCTGATTCAAAGATGCACGGCCCCCCCAACTAATTAACGATATCCGAAAAAAGGCAGTTGCAATCACCGGTTTTTTGCGCGAAACGCTTATCCAAAATTCCGTTTGACGCTTTTTTCGCTTGTTTATATGCCAAATAATGTTATCTTAGTTAATAACCTCAAACGAAAATAAACGAATAAAAACGAATTATACGCAAAAATATGGAATGGTTTATAGGGAGACCTGTAAACTATAGTGTGATTGTTTTAATAGTCCAGCTTAAGCCCTTATCATTTGTAACCACCTCCGAGTTTAGCACCTTAAAGTTCTTATCTATATCTTTCCAGATAAGGTTTACCTTTCCATTATCGTGCTGATACATAGATATAATGATAACACCCCCTTCGGACAAATTGTCGTTACATGCCTTTAAAAGGGTTTTTATAGGCTTAACGAAATAATTGAGCACCTCGTTAAAAACAATAATATTAAATTCCCCTTCAACCTTTTCAAAATCGTAATCAACTACTTTAAACGCTGCTTCCGGGTGGTTTACTGTTGCTTTCTCTATAGCTACGTCTGATATATCAATACCAAGATAGCCAAAGCCAGGCTTTAATAGCTTGGTAAAATACTTATATAACACTCCATGGCCGCAACCTATGTCTAATATCACAGGTGCGCCTCCGTAGCTATTAACCTGGTTTATAGTAGCTTTGTAATGTTCTTTTTCATCCTCTGAAGCAAGATACTCCCATTCGTTATTTTCATACTCTTTATCCCAAACGGCCTTTCCTACTCTGTAACCAAAACCAAAGCGATATAATATGGTAGAATAAAACACCTTATAAATATTTAATTTTATAATTGAGTTCAAGTAGTTTTTTTTCATCAGGAGTTTAATTTGATTGTATGACTTTTTTATAAATTTCTAATAATTCAGCGGTTATTTTAGCCGGATTGTGCCTTAAAAGCGCTTTTTGTCTTGAACTTTTGCCATATGCAATTGCCTGTGCATAATTATCTCTTAGTTCTATAATTGTGCCTGCCAATGAGTAAGGGTCACCATCCTGAATTAGGAGGCCGTCCTTTTTATCCTTTAATAAGGTATTTGTACCTCCTGCATTAGTTGCAATGCAGGGTAAGCCTAATATTTGCGCCTCGCATAAACTGTTGGGGCTATTCTCAATATGCGAGCAGGCTATGTAAATATGTGCATTTAATAGCGATTGTGCAAGAGCCTTCTCATTTAAACCACCTAAAAACTTAATATTGGGCGATATTGGAGTTTTTATACATCGCGAGGCAATATGTACAAGTTCATCACTTTTACTTAGGCCCGCTATCTGCCATTGGTAGTTAACGCCTATTTTGTCCAGGAGCGCGGCGCAATATAGCACAGTTTCTATCCCTTTATAAAGATCGGCACCTGTGGTAGTAAACAGTGTCAGACAGCCAGATAATGTGTTATTCCATGCATGTTTATAAAACGATTCGCGCAGCACTTCATCGTTATGGTAATAAATGGCATTGGGCGACAACACTGTAGTTACTCTTCTGTCCCAATCGGTGCGGCCTATAATATGACCCGATAGTTTAAAAATCTCTTTTTCGCGCTGTGCCATGCCAGCAAAGCGCTTATATATATTATTAAAACCGCGCTGATATAAAAAACTTTTAAATGCCGAATTGCGCAAAACGTCCCAATAAGATATTTTGGAATAGTATTTATACCTGTATACAGTAATAATACCCTGTATAGATACTACCGTTGGAATTTGAGTGTATTTTTGAATTAGACCGAAGGGGCTTTCTGTACCGTGTATATGAATGATATCTGGCTTAACCTGCTCTATTATAGTTAAAAATACCTGCTGATCTGCTTCCGGTTCAATGGCGTTAAGCATCCGCTCTTTAGCTTTCAATATTTTGCCGCTGCGATACCTATTAACCGGGAAATACCGGGTTGTCCCCAAGGTAAAGGGCTCTACATTAGTATCAAGGTAAAAAACAATAGATAGTTGGACACTGTCCTGTATGTTTTTTTGAAGTGCTTTTATCCATCCAATGCCTTTATTGTTATCATTGAGATGTACATCTCCTAAACCTGGAGAAAGGGAAAACCAAAGTACTTTCAAGTTTAATTTTTAGTTTTTTATATAAATATTAGCACAAAACTACAAATTGTTTTAAACTATATCTGTTGCGTTTTTCTCCTAAAACTAATTATAACTTAATGATTAAACAAGTACTTTAGGGCTTTTAAAAGAGCATATAATATATGAGTAAAGAAAAAAGGGTTTTATTAGGAAATATATCAAGCCTTTTTTCGGTAGAGGTAGCCAACTATGTGCTGCCCATGATTAGTATACCCGTAATAGTACGCATAATAGGTCCGGATAAGTTTGGGCTAATTAATTATGCTGCGGCAGTTATAGGTTACTTTGTACTTATTGTTGATTATGGCTTTAACCTTACTGCAACCCGTAAAGTAGCCCAAAACAAGGATGACAATGCTTACTTGGAAGAGCTTTTTAGCACAGTACTTTGGAGCAAGCTGTTATTTTTCCTATTCACACTCATCATATTTTTAGCTTGCTTCGCCATTTTTCCATTATTTAAGGCAGAATGGAAATTAATGGCTTATAGCTACATTATACTTATATCATCAGTAGTTACTACTAACTGGCTTTACCAGGGTATGCAGGAATTACACCGGGTAGCAGTATTTAATATTTTAGTAAAACTAATATTCACTATATCTATTTTACTTATTGTAAAGCAAAAATCAGATTACGTTTACCAGCCACTTGTATTAGGTGCAGCACAGGTAATAATAGGGTTTTACTCTTTCAGATACGCTTTGCGCAGATATAATTTACGTGTTATTGCCATCCCTTTAAAAAAAATCATCACCATTATAAAGGATGATCGCATACTTTTTTTCTCGCAGGTAGTTATATATCTGTACACAGCCACTAACACTGTTATTTTAGGGAGTTTGGCAGATAATACCCAGGTAGGGTTTTATTCGGCTGCTTTAAGGTTTATACAGATAGCGCAATCCCTTATTACATTACCGTTATCCAATTCTTTTTTCCCTTATGTAAGTACCGCATTTGGTAGAAGTAAACAAGAAGGTATAGCAGCAGCTCGCAAAGTATTGCCCATTGTAGCACTTATTAGCTTAACAGCATTTGTGGGTATGGTTACATTGGGTCCGCTGGTGCTGGGCTTATTTTATGGCGCTAAGTTTCAACCCAGTATTCCAATCTTCGTCACACTATCATTAGTTCCGTTTTTAATTTGTGTAAGCAACGTTTATGGCTTGCACGTAATGTTAAGCTTAAAAATGGATAAGGCGTTTTTTAGGATAACCACCTGCGGCTGTATAATAAGCATCTGTTCAAACTTTTTATTAGTACCATTATATGGTGGTCTGGGTTCGGGGTTTAGTTTAATTATAACCGAAAGTTTTATTACTATCGCTTTTATCGTGTACCTGCTTAAACAAAACATCAACATTTTTGCATTAGCAGATTTTCACCCAAAAAAAATCCAACTGCTATTTCAATCAACTCTGTCCTCTCTAAAAAGGAAGTAGCCATATATATGGGTAAGCACTTAATAATATATAGGATTAAGCTTTTTTAATTACTTTTACTGCTGATAATATGCTTAATATAGCTGCTGTAATTGTTACAAATAACAGGCTCGCCCTATTACAAGAAGCGGTTGAGGCTTTACGGCTACAAACGTATCTACCAACCACCATTATTGTAGTAAACAACGATAGTAATGATGGCACCCACCAGTGGCTTGATGCTCAAACCGATATAACAGTTATTCACCAGCAAAACCTGGGTGGTTCCGGAGGATTTTATACAGGTATTAAAGCAGCTACAGCAAACAGCGCAGACTGGATATGGCTAATGGACGATGATACCATATGCCAGCCTGATACATTGCTTAGGTTAGTAGAAAAACTGCCTTTTGTTGAAGAACCAGTAGGTTTTATAGGTAGTAAGTGCATTTGGACAGATGGCAACCCGCATTTGATGAATATACCTGTGATAAAAAACGCAGTGTATAAAAACACCCCATTTAACAAGTATGATAGCAAAGGGTTATTGTTAGCAGAGATGTCGTCTTTTGTATCGATACTTATTAATGCCGAAGCGGTGCGCGCTGTTGGCCTCCCCTACAAGGAGTTTTTTATTTGGGGCGACGATCAGGAGTATACAAAACGCATAACAAATAATAATTATTTAGGCTTGTACTGTTTTGATAGCCTTGCTTTACATAAAACAAAGGTTAATTATTTTCCTGATTTTTATAACGATACGGTTCCAAATTTGTGGAAACACAGTTATGGTTTCCGGAATGAATTTTTTATGGCAAAACAAAATAAAGGGTTATTTTATTACTCTATATGGCTTATAAAAACGCTTATTGTAAAAATTTACAACATCCTGCGCATACGTAAAGGTGATAAGTTTAAATTTATAAGCGTTGTATTAAATTCGGCCTGGAGATCGGTATTTTTCGATCCCAAAATTGATAAAATAGTTTGAGTAATATTAACCTTAGTTAACGTAAATGAGCACTAAACGCTACCTAATAATTGGGGCGGGTTTTTCGGGGGCGGTTATTGCCGAACGTTTAAGCCGCACACAAAATTGTACTATAACCCTAATTGACGAACGCACACATATAGGCGGCAATTGTTATACCGAACGGGATGCCGACACCGGCGTAATGGTACATACTTACGGGCCTCATATCTTCAACACAGATAATCATGAAGTTTGGGAATATATACAGCAGTTTTGCCAAATGATGCCATACATAAACCGTGTTAAGGCAAACTATCAAAATACTATATATTCCTTCCCTATTAACCTGCATACTATTAACCAGTTTTTTAATAAGACATTTAACCCAGAGCAGGCAAAAGAATTTATAGATGGAATTGGCGATAAGAGCATACAAGAGCCGCAAAACTTTGAAGAACAAGCGATAAAATTTATTGGGCACGACCTTTACAAAGCTTTTTTTTATGGTTATACCAAAAAACAATGGGGGTGCGAACCTACCGACCTGCCTGCATCAATTTTAAAGCGCCTGCCGGTTCGCTTTAATTATAATGACAACTATTATAATACATCCCTCCAAGGTATCCCAAAGGATGGATATACGGCTATTTTTGAGAAAATGCTTAATCATCCAAGTATTGATGTTTTATTGAATACAAAGTTCGATAGTGCGTTTGATACAGCAGGCTACGATCATATTTTTTATACAGGCCCTATAGATTCATTTTTTGGGTTCAAACATGGCCGGCTGAGTTATCGTACTGTATTTTTTGAAAAGGGCGAGGCTAGTGGTGATTACCAGGGCAATGCGGTTATTAACTATGCAGATGCCAATATCCCTTACACACGCGTGCACGAACATAAACACTTTACGCCGTGGGAGCAGCACGAGAAAACTGTATATTTTAAAGAGTATAGCAAGGAAACTACAACAGAAGATGTTCCTTTTTATCCTAAAAGATTAAAGGACGACATGGAAAAACTGGCCTTATATCAACAAGAACTACATCAATTAAATAACTATACCTTTTTAGGTCGCTTAGCCACCTACAGATACATGGATATGCACCATGTGATAGCAGAAGCTTTAGATATTGTAAGCAAATTTTAATAAAAGTGACTGGCAGGTATTACATAAAACAAGCTGTAAAAAAAGATTTGGATGCCGGGCCGAAAGCAAAGGCCGATACTTATAAAACACTGGATAAAGAAGGCTTTATACCTATTGTATATATATCTGACGCTAAAGGCAGATTATCCAGATATTATCATAGCCTGCTTATTATTCTAAAAACGCTTCGTTTATCAAATGCTATTGTTTTTATGGAAAACCCCATAACTAACTGGCGTTTTTTGATATTAGCAACGCAGATAATGCGATTTAGAAAAAACCACCTTATTTTATTGATACATGATGTTGAAGGGGAACGATATGATTTCGCAAGGCACTTAGAAGATAAGTACATGTCGTGCTTTAATTCTATTATCGTACACAACCAAATCATGAAAAGCTTTTTAGCGGATCGTTTAGACCCTAATATAAAACTATACCCATTAGGTATTTTTGATTATTTGCTTAATGATATCTACAAACAAAATTTAATTGAGCCGCTGCAAACCCAAAGTATACCCCAAAAATGGGATGTTATATATTGCGGTAACTTAAACCGAGTAAAAAGCAGTTTCATTTATTTGGCAAACAAACTCGATAAAAAAAACTGGTTGTTAAACTTGTATGGTTTGGGCCTTGAAGAAGACATACAAACTATAACTACTAAATACCACGGTAGTTTTGATCCAAATATGCCAATTATTGAGGCAGGTTCGCATTTTGGATTAATTTGGGATGGCGATTCTATTGAAACCTGTAGCGGGGTATATGGCAAATATCTAAAAATGAATAACCCGCATAAACTATCGCTGTATATTGCTATTAATATGCCCATAATTATTTGGGAACAAGCTGCCCTGGCTGATTTTGTAATAAATAATGGGATTGGATTTACGATAAGCAGCTTACACGATATTGATGATAAGTTATTAAACATAACTTATAAGGAGTATCAAGCTTTCAAAAACAATCTAAAACAATTCAATAAAAATGTAACTACCGGACAATATTTAACTTTATCTTTAAAACAAGTTCGACAGCATTTATAATATTAAAAATATCCTTTCAACAGAATAACGATGAATTTTTTTAAACAAATCAATATATATTACATAGTTACTTTACTTTTCCTGCTGCTATCTTCAAATGCCAATATACTGGCTTCTAACGATGTTATTTGGTTTTTGATTTTGTTATTTATGTGTTCTGTTGCTGCTGTAAAAAAACTAATAAATTTAAAGGACGTCAGGATATTTTCAACATTTGCGCTGGCTTATCTTATATTATATTTTTTTAGAGATATTGTTATTAATAAATTAGACTTAGATTTTATTGTAAGCGATACATTATACCTTTTTAAGTATATTTTATTAAGTTTTGTATTCTGTAAAATATTAAAGGAAAAACTTGCAACATATGTTGTTAAAGTTGTGGTGCATTTAACAATTATTTCTTTTGTTTTTTACGCGTTACAATTAATTGGTTTAGGTGATTATATTTTCAAATACTCCTCTGCCTTGGGTTTAAAATCAAAAAGCGATTTTGAAGACTATACCAATTTTATCATTTTCACCTTTTTAAGAGGTTCTGAATTCAGGAACGCAGGATTTGTATGGGAACCTGGCGCTTTTGGTTGTTTCCTTATTATCACAATGATATTAAACTTCTTTTTAAACAATTTTACAATTGACAGAAAGGCAAAAATTTTAATTGTCGCAATGTTAACAACATTATCTACAACTAATTACGTTTCATTGCTGGTTCTTTTGTTTTGTAGATATCGAATAAAAGTGGTCAAACTTAATGTCGGTGCTATTTTTTTGGTTTTGATCTCCGTTATTCTTGTTATTTATATACCAGTATTAGGTGACAAAATCACAAACACCTATACGAAAGATATGGCTGATTTAAACCGCCTAAATAAGCTGGCACCTTTTTATAGGCATATCAGGTCTCAAATTCCTTTAAATAGATTTTCAAGCATGGCTTTTATTTACGATACTTTTGGCTTTAAGTTGTTATTAGGTGTTAGTAACAAATACGAGGTAATTGCCAACAAGATTTACGACATCGATATATCAAATGGAATCTTTGATTTCGCAGCACGATTTGGATTTCTTGGATTGATATATGTACTATATAAGTATTCAAAATTTTGTTTAAACTATATAAGAAATATAGAACATCTAATTTACTTTTTGTTGATATTTTTGATACTTGGTTTTGGTGAACCTGTATTAACCCTGCCTTTATTTTTAATATTTTTATTTATTGATTTAAAACAACTAAACTTATTTAACGCTAAAGTACGTAGAGTTAAATTTTCCGATCTTGATATGCCTCCCATTAAGACTAAATTAAAAATAGAGAATTAAATAGCGAGCCATAATTTAAGCCAAATAATAGCCTAATTTCACGATTATGTACATCTCAAATAAATGATCTATTGAAAATTACTATCTTAAATAATGATTTCAGAGTTTATTGGAAAGGCAGATTAAAATTCCTTCATCAATATTTTGCCGAAAAAAATATAGAATTTACCGCTGCAGAGTTTTTTGGTAAGGGTACGGCTTATGATTTTGACCAATACAATAATGAACATGCCTGGTGGAATTGTTTATTTCCTGATCACAGTTCAAACGATTTATCAAAAAATACAATAAAAAATATTACTTTTGATTTTCTTGATAAAGTAAATCCGGATATTGTTATTGCCCCCTCAATAGTTTTTTTTGCCGGTGCCCTTGGTATGCAATGGGCCAAAAAGAACAAAAAAAAATTCGTGATGTTTGATGATATCAAGCCCATACAAGTTAAAAGAAATTTTTTTGTGCAGACCATTAAGAATTTAATCATGAAACAATCAGATGCTCTATGGGTTCCTGATGTGGATTATGATATGGCCTATGACAAAATGCTGGGCAAGCCTATGACGTATTTTCATGGACTTAGTTGTATTGATAATAGCCTTTTTTATTACAAAGAAAACAAGCCGCTTAATAATAAAAGCATACTATGCGTTGCACGATTAGTGCCGGTAAAAAACTTAGACAACTTACTTAAGGCATGGAAAATAGTTGAACAAAGTAATACTGGATATCAACTTAATATTATCGGTAGCGGCCAGCAACACGATTATTTGCAAAGCATACATGCAAGCCTTAATCTTAACAGTGTAAGCTTTTTAGGCAATGTTGATAATGCAGGCATTGCAAAGCATTATTATTATTCAGATGCGCTAATATTACCTAGTTTATCTGAGACTTGGGGCTTGGTAGTTAATGAAGCAATGGCAGCGGGTTTACCAATTTTGCTTAGCAACAAAGTAAATGCTATAAGCAGCTTATTAAAGGAAAACTTTAATGGTTATAGCTTTGCCCCGTTAGATATTAATGGGATGGCAAACACCATACTTAGATATATTGAATTGGATACTGATAAGAAACAAAAGATGTCCGCTGCTTCCCTAAAAATGATTGAAGCGATGGATTATCAAAATATGGGGCATAGTTTGTATAATGGATTAAGTAAAATTGCCGGCAGCAGGTTTAAAAAACCTGGGTTATTTAATTCTACCATAATAAACGCCTGGGACGGCCGGTACAATACATTAGGGTGGGATAAGATTTAAAAAGCCTATTAATAAGGCTTTAATATTAACTGATTTGAATTTTTTTAATTATTTATATAACAACATACTTACAGTTAAATTCAAATAATTAGCATAACAGACGCATATTTTAAGTACTTTTGATACTAATAAAGGTTAATTTAACTTGATAAATCTATATTAGTTTATAAGTCGTAATTACACATTAATAGTAAAAACTTAATTGGTTTAGATTTTACTATGAATCTTTAGATTATAAAATGAGGAAAAAAATTTTAATTGTATCATCAACAGGCGGGCATTTGAACGAGGTATTACAATTGAAAAAACTCTTTGCAGAACACGATTGTTTAGTAGTTACAGAAGACATTCCGATCAATAAGACCATATTAAATGGTTATGATTATAAGTTTGTTAGAAGTAACGGAAAGAACCGTGACTTAAAGTTTTGGAAAAATTTGATTATTAATTTTTTCGTTTCTTTTAAGATCATAATGAAGTACAGGCCAGATATAATTGTCTCAGCCGGCAGCCATACTGCAGTTCCATTTTGCTATATTGGAAAATTACTTGGATGTAAAGTTGCCTTTATACTTTCCTTTTCAAGAATTAAATCGAAAGCCATGAGCGCGAACCTCATTTACCCTATTGCCGATTTATTTTTTGTACAGTGGGAAGACATGAAGAAATTTTACAAAAAAGCTATTTATGTTGGACCCCTTTTTTAATAACGAATGATACTTGTAGCTTTTGGTACCTGGACTATGCCATTTTATCGCCTTTTAAAGGAAGTAGAAAGATTAGTTAAAGATGGTATTATAACCGAACAGGTTATAGTACAAACTGGTAATACACCTTGTGATTTTGATTTATTTGAACATAAGCCCTTTTATGATAAAATAGATTTTGAGCGATTATATGAAGATGCATCGTTTGTTATAGTACAAGCGGGAGAAGGCTCTATTATGCATGGCTTAAAAAGCAATAAGAAGGTTATATCAGTAGCCCGCCTTGCAAGGTACGAAGAGCATATAGATGACCATCAATTAGATATCCTGAACACTTTTGTAAACAAAGGGTACATATTAGGATGGAACGAAGGAGAAAAGCTTGAGGATATTATCAACAAGATACCCACATTTAAACCGGTGCCCTACCCTTTTGTAGAAGAAAATATATCTGATGTGATATTAGAGTATTTGAAAAAGTTGTAATTGATTACTTCCTTTTAGCTATTGCTTTAAAATGCTCTTCGTATTGATCTACAATACTTTTCCAGCTATATTTTTCTTCGATTTTTTGATGATTGTTAGATAACATCCTCGCAGATTTATTATCAGTTTTGTCCGCCTTTTTTACTACATCTCGCACATCCGTACTGTTAGTGAAATATAATGCATCATCGCCCAATATATATTTATTGAATGGGTTATCATTAGCGCATATCAAACTATTAGATGCCATTGCTTCTAATAATGATGGATTAGTACCGCCAACAGTATGCCCATGAAAATACAATTGAGAAAAATAGCGAAGATTATTTAATTGGTTTATATCATATATACCGCCAATGAACTTTATGTTATTATGTTGTTCAAATTTCTTTTTTAAATATTCGCCAAATGTAGTTGTATGCTTTCCGATAACTAAAAAGGTTAAATTACTTTCTGCTAAAACAGCCCCATCTAAGATAGTTTCAATACTATTTTCAGGTTCTAGCCGAGCTATTAATAAGTTATATTGAAACACCTTTAATTGATAATTATCTAAGACACTTAAATCCGGATTTTCAAACAAGTGGGCGCCATAAGGGATAAAAGTTGATTTTTTACCATATTTCTCAAATAGGTACTCTTGGATACCAAGAGAATCGGCGATTAAGTGGTCGCTGTGTTTAATGCCCAATTTCTCAGCATAAAGCAAAAAAGACTTCACAGGTTTGGAATACTTTGTCCGTTTCCACTCTAATCCATCCATATTGGTCGTTATTACCGCTTTAGATGGCAATAACATCCCCCACAAACTATTACTTGTGTAGCCTAATTGTAAGATAATATCGAGATTTCTTTTCCTACTATCTAAAATACAGTTTAAATCATAAATAAATTGCCCGGCAGTACCCAACATGTTTTCAGGGTCATAACAATGTACAATCTCAACACCATTCCATTCTTTACTTTTATAAGGATGTGTGTGCGAGTTATATACAACAACCTGGAAACCACGCTTTGCAAGGCCGAATGCTAAATATTCCGCACATTGTTCAAAACCTCCATAATGGTTAGGAATTCCTCGGGTTCCTATTATTGCAATTCGCATCAGTCTTTAAGTATTTCTTTATATGCCTCCAAGGTTTGTTCGGCTGCTCTTAACCATGTATACTGGCAAACTAACTCTTTCAGACCTGGATTTACAGAAGTAGTATATGCTTTAATTATAGCGGATTTTATTGAAGTTACATTATCTGGCTCACAATAAAAAGCATATTGTTTAAAATATTCTTTAGTATCACCTTTATTAGTTATTACTATATTACAATCCATAATTGCTGCTTCAAGTGAACTTAGACCGGTAGTTTCGAACCAGCTTGCTAACACATGAACTTTTGCTGCCTTATAAATCGCCCTAAGCTCTATTTGTGAGATATGTTCAATAATAACTACATTATTAGAACCTTCAGCTAGGCTTTTACATTCATTATAATAAGACATGTGATTAGGAGAAGGCTTTCCAATTATTGCAAGTTTTAAATCGGTGTTTAACACGGCTTTAATCAAATTGAGTTGATTCTTTCTACCTTCAATTCGACCTACACATATGATATAATCTTTGAATTGTTCATTTACCTCAATTGTTTCGTTAAACACTTCAGTATCTATTGCATTAAAAACTTTTTTATATTTCGCATCTACACAATAGTGATTTGTGAACCTTTTATATTCATTATGAGAATTTGGCAGCAAAATAGCCGAACGTTTGGCCACATACCTAACCGATGCCCTATGCCCTTTTAATAAATAAGATAATGAGTTAATTCTATCTCCATTTTTTAAAAACCTGCCTATCACTTTAAGATATTCAATTTGATCTTTATTTAAAAGTCTCAAAAATAAATTAGTCAAACCACTTCTATTTCTAATTTCATATTCGCTATAGTCAACAAATATTGTTGACGTTACGAAAGGTAACTTTGAACGTATGATATGTGGTATAATATCATCAGGGCGAATAATGTTGAAGAAGTGTATTAAGTTGTATTGCGAATAATCAATTATGTCACCAGTTAAATGGATATCTACTTTTACATTTAGTTTCTGTAAATATTTAGCCGTAGAAATTATTTGAATTGTATCACCCCCAGGGCTTAAATTTAAAGTATTTCTGGCAATCATTAAAACTCGAAGCATTTCACTATTGATTGTTAGCTTGTTTAATTGCAGGTAAAAAATCTGTTGTTTTTGAAGGTGTTAACCAGGCACCTTCCCCATATTCGTTCCAAGCATAAAGCAAAGCAATCCGTTCTTTAGGCGTATTATTAGGATGAGTATTTACCCATTTGCAAATATTAGCTACCGACTTATATACAGAGTTTGTAGAAAATCCGGTGTACCGGGGTGAGTTTGCATATGATTGGTTTTGATCCGCCCATGGCCTTGGATCCCAGTTTAGTGTAGATACCGGTATATAAGGTAATTTGTTTCCTGAAATCTTATTCCATTCCTTCGTTTCATTCTGCTGGAGCTTCTCAATCGGGACAACTTTTTCGGACCCCGTGAATCCGGCGTAGTGGTAGTTATATCCTGTTAACACATCGTATCCGCATAACTTAGCCGATGCTATATCTACACCGTTACTTCCTACGCATGCTGCTATTGTTACACCTTTAAGGCCGCATGCAATTGCCTTTTGCCGAAATTTATCAAAAGCCTGTTTAACGTTTATAAACGAACCAAATTCCTCATTAAGGCCTTTCGGCGTGAAAAATATGATCAACGGTTTATTGTTTACGGTTAAATAATTTTTTGATTTAAATAACTTTATCCATTCGGTAGTGAGTTTATCCCAGTCTCGTTCGCGTACCTCATTACCTTTATGGTTAGCTATCATTAAACAAAATTTCAATTTGTCTTGATAAGGAGATTTTAAGTAATATGATAAAGCGTTGTTTAAAGGTGTGGCGGTATCTTTTACATCATTGTACCAACAGAAGCTAAAAAAAGATAAGCCTGATTGCGAAGCTGCCAGTATTTGCTTATCTACAATTTTTTGCGAACTCGTGATCCATCCCCATATCGGCTTACGCTCGCTATATGTATTTTTTAGCTTATCAGTTATATGATACGGGTAAGTGCCTGTCCAGCCGTCAAAATAATACGCGCCAACCTTCACATTTTTTGTTTGAGCAAATGAGGGTATGTTAAGGCATATTAAACATGCGATATTTATAATAAGTATTTTATTGAATACTGACATAATCATAAGTACCAAAATTAGTTAATATTTAAATATCCCCGAGAAAACTCATTTGCTATTTTTAGATAGCTTTTACTTTTTGAATTTAACACCATTATATTTATGAGCGGGTAAAATAAAACCATCAATTTTGCCTTTATCTTTTTAAAGTTAGCTTTTTTGATACTGTATAGGCCATCAATAATAATTTCAGACTTACCTAGCATATAGGCGTAATTATAGATGTAATTTTGGTTTAACTTTTCATTTATTTTATGATAAACAATTAATTGTGGTGTATAAAGAATTTTGTAATTTTTTAATGTGGCCCTTTTCATATAATCTACCTCTTCACCACCTAATAACTTTTTACCATTACGCCCAAGGTGTATATCATACTTTCCAATATTAACCGCAACCAGTCTTCTCATCGCATAATTTGCCCCCATCACCACGCCTACTTCTTTCTCTTCATCGCCTAAATCAAAAACGCTCGCCAAATAATAATACTTTGAAGGTAACCAATTAGGTATAATTGCTTGATATGGCAACACCTTACCTCCAATTATGTCATTACCTGGTGTTAGAAATTTGCTATCTAATATTTTAAAGTAATTAATATCAAGCTCCAGATCATCATCTAAAAAAACTAACACATCTCCAATTGATTCTTTAATGCCTCGATTACGTGCGTGAGATAGCCCCTGATTGTATTCAGCTATATAACGTACACTTAAATTTTTTAAAAATGATTCAATAACTGTTTTAGTACTATCTGTAGAATTATTATCAATAATAAGTAGTTCGAAATCATCTCTATTAACAAGAGCTTCCAAAACCGATTTTATTGTATCTTCTAAGTAACTCGCCCTATTATAGGTTGAAATTATAATACTGTAGTTAATCATTTTTTAAATAAAGTAAAACCCTTTGTGTATGTCTTTAAAGTAAATAATATTAAATAAATTGCTCCAAATAAAGTGTAATATCGGCCGGCATTAATTCCATTAGAGGCTGACTTCATCACTTGAATTTTTTTGCCCAAACCAATATTAGTATATTTAATACTTTCAATCATCCATCGTAGTTTATCTAACTTGGTTGTAATATCTATTAAATCATTGTCTTTAAAATATCTATCGATCCAAGACAAATATTGGAGGTTCGCTTTAATCTTGCGCTCTACAAAACTCTTGTCACCATTATTTGAGGAGATATTAGAACTACTGAAACGCCAATAAACCTTACATCCGAATATAGTATATACTGGTTTATTACCCATAAACTTTATCCATGTAGCATCGTCGCTTCCCCACGCAAGGTCAAACTCTTCAAACCCCCCCTTTTCAATATATAATGTCCTTTTAAAGATATACTCTACAACAAAACTTGATAACTGTCGGGTTACTTTACCCCAAAAAAATATTTCAGCATTCAATTGTTTTGAAAATGGTAGATATGATATTGTTTTACCATTTTTATCAATTATCTCAACATCAAAATGAAACAGTGCTTCTTCGGGGTGAGACTCAACTTCAATGTAAAAAGACTCAACACAAGTTGCATCCATTATATCGTCATCTGAGAATAGCCATATCCAATCTTCGTTACATAAATCAATACATCTCTCCCAATGAGCTACCAAATTCTTAGCACCTAAATTCTCTTTAAACCTTACATAATTAATATCAATTTTATTTTCAAACTTCGACACGATTGAATATAAATCAAAGGGACTGGCATCGTCACCTATGAATACTGTAAAACGGTTATCGGTTTGTGATAAAATAGAATTTAATGTAGCCTCAAGATAAGTATCTTTATATGCTGGAATTACAATTGCTAGTTTTTTAGTTGACATCATTATGATAGCTATTAAGCTAAAATCGCCTCATGACCTCTGCTGTTGCCTTTAAATAGGCGTCACCCCATTTTTCGCATGGTTCTAAATGATTACCTTCAGCCCATTCGTTCCACGCATTTATAAAAACAAAGTTTTCATCACTTTTACCCGGGCTAAATTCATCGCATCGCTTTTGTAATATCTGCTTATACAAATCCGGTGTAGAATTTAAATATATACTTGCCTTACCCCTATTCCTTCTAACATAATTGTCCCACATTGGCGTAACACAGGGATACAATAATTTATCAAAATATTTTTTAGGCGCCTTTAACATATCCTTATAATTATAAAGATTATTTTTCTGTTTGACTGTAAGTGGTATTTTAAGTTTAACTAAAACTTTGTCTAAAAGTGTTCTTTTTATTGGAGGAACGTTAAAAAATGGTGCGAATTCAGCAAGTGCGTTTACATTAATATTATTTGCATATGATGTGCTTGTGTTCCATTTTACAAAGGCAATAATGTAAAGTCCATCAAAGCCATATTCTTTAGCAGTTTTATTCCAAATGTCAATTGTTTTATTAAAGTCAGGAATAGATTGGGGTGAATAAATTATAAAAACCGGCTTAGATTCGACCGAGATATATCTGGCGTCACAAAAAATATTTTCGCATAGATATCGCATATGTTTAATATCGTCTTCAAGCGAGTAATCTTGTTTTATTAATATCTCTTGTTCTTCTCCGTCCCATCTCCTTGTCCAATTTTCATTAGCCCAACAAATACAAAATGGAAAGTCTGGCTCTTTTAACTTTATTACATCTTGAAGTGGTCTTTCTAAAAGAAGTTTTCCATTAAACCAATAATGATAATAGCAAAAACCATAAATTTGATTTTCTTTAGCTAACTGAGCTTGCTGTTGCCTAATTTCAGGCAATCTTAAATCATAAAAACCTAAATCGGCAGGCAAATGTGGTTGGTACTGATTTTTATGTATTTTTTTTCCTTTAACAACCTTTCTCCATTCAGTAAAACCTCGGCCCCACCATTTATCATTTTCTGCAATCGGATGGTATTGTGGTAAATATATTGATATCGCTCTGAGCTTTTTTTGCACTTCCATGTTCAAGAGTGGTATTAGTGTGTTATGATTTCTTTGTAATAATTATAAACTGAAGTCGAATTTGCTTCCTGAGAATATAGCTTGGCTGCAGTAATTTGAGCCATATGTATCATCGGAAAATAAAATTCTATGCCATTGTTCACAACATTTTTAATTGCATGTAATAAACCTTTTGTTCCGGTATAGAGTATCCCTAATTTATCTCTCTCTAAAATCTCATTGGTTCCTGCTGAATTATTCCCAATAACTAAACATCCATTATACATAGCTTCAACCGTTATACGGCCGAATCCTTCGTGTAACGAAGGAACAATTAAAGTATAAGCATGACGCATTAATTCGTATACATCATCCCTAGGTCCTAAAAATTTTATTTGATTTTCTATACCATTCTTTTTAGCTAAATCAATCAGCGTTTGTTGATAGTCAGGTGTTACTTGTCCAGCAAAATATAAATAAAATTCATTGTTATCTTTTGTAAATTCTATAAATGCTTCCACCAAAACCCTTGCACCTTTATTTTCTGTTAATCGCCCAACATATAAAAAATATTTTTTTTTATGCTCAGAAAAATAAACTTCATTTGACCTCATTATACCATTATAAATTATCCTTGAGTTTTTGGATAAATCAAAATGATTGTAAATCCCCAATGTAATAGCTATTACATGATTGTTTGCTGCTAGAAGTTTTTTTTTAAAGGATTTTTTACTGTAGAGAGTTTTAAAATTAAAATCTAAATCTTGATACTCTCTTAAGTGCCACACATGCTTGATATTGAGTATTCGGGCGCACTGATAACCTATTAACAATGGCCCAACATTTGAATGTATTATATCAACTTTGTTAAGTTTTACATAACGCATTATTTTTAATAATGCGATAAGATTGCACATTCGTATCTTAATGTACCTGGGAATAAACAAAACATAGTCTTTTAAACCACCAACATAAGGCCAAACCGACAGGAAATAAGTTAATACAATATAAGGAATTTTCCTCTTGTTAATTTCGTCGTAAATACTTTTATCTTCATTTTCCGGTAAAATCAAATATGGCGACACTCCTTTCATCATCAATCCATCTAACATGTTTAATAATGATCTATTAGAACCTTCTTGAAGCGTCGAAGAATGCATCACATAGGCTACATTTATAGATTTCATTCGTCATACAATTTAGGTGGAAGAACCGTAATAAATATAATTAATTCGCATGACCAAAGCGGATAGGCCCGTTGAATAAATGCCAATATATATATAACAAGCAGCGCTAAGCCTAATTTAGACCTATTGTATAAAACAAGAGAAAGGTAAAACAAAAAGACAATAGCCGTTCCCGCTATACCATTTTGAACTAAGTAAACTTTATAGCCAGCGTTACCACCCTGTCCAAACTTCAATTCGTTATATCTTTTTGCTCCAATACCAAACCAAATATCATCCTTATTTATTAAGGACGAATAATAATTATCAAACGATTTTTGCACCCGGTTATTCCCTTCAATATCTCCTTTAGATTCATTGTATTCCAATCTCGAAATGATCTTTTTATTAATAACATTTGCCCCTCCCTGATAAGTAGTAAAAAAGTAATACCCGCTAATTAGTAATATAAGCCAGATAACCAAGTATATTAGCACTTGGCGAGAATAGATAAGAACGTATAAGGTAAATGAGAAAATGGTTAGGATATAAGCAGCTAATGAAAGGGTAAAAAAAATAGCTATTAAAATAATTAATACAGGCAACCGACGTATTTGAAAATTATTAGCATAAAGCAGAAATGCCCCTACCATACCTAAATGCCCGGGTTCTAAAAATATTGCGCAAAACCTGTTAGGATATAATAGGATATTTCTTAAACAGAAAAAATAGTTGTCATATACATAAGCATCCCATGCAGGATTTGACACTCTACCTAAACTTGGTAAGTCTATACCTGATAAAAGTAAAATCCAAATAAGTATTGAAAAAAATAAAATGACGGCTACAGTTGTAGTAATAAACTTCAACAAATCCACTTTAATGGAATCATGTAGTTGAATAAGTAGTATTATAGGTAAAATTGGAAGGAACCCTCCGACAAAGAAGTTTAAATTGAGCTCGGTATTAAGATCAATCGTTAAAAAGTATGCAATTATTAAAAGAATAGATGGAACTATAGTCTTTGCATTAAATTTTAACGATGATGCTCTTACTTGCCATATAAATGGCCAGCTCATTATTAAACAAATTATTGATGTAACCAATTGGGTCAAATCCCACGTAAACCATGAATATAACGATTGCAGAAATAAAAGCAGGTATCCAAATTTAAAAGTATACTCAAAAAAACGATTAGCTTTATAAGATGGGTTTTGAAATACTTCGTAAGAATTGTATGTATCAGTATATCTTTTAGAAGCCATATTATAGGAGACCTAAATTTTACCTTTTTAATTAAATGACTTTGTGAAACGTGATTTCGCCAAATTGAATAAGGATTGCCGCTCGTCTTTCTTTAAGCCCACAACTGTAATAACAATGATTCCCCATAATACAGCTGATATCTCAACCGTAAAAAATTGGAAAAATCCATCACCAATTAGCAGCTTTATAAATGTCGGTATAGCTAAACCCAAAACAGAGACAAATATAACAGTGAATAAAACTTCTTTTACATAACTATAGATTGATAAATTAATCAATTTACGTAACACTAATAGTCTGATAAAGAGCGCTATCGAATATACCAATATTAACGTATAAAAGGTTGTTTCTGCGGGTAAACCTTTTTTAAATAATATATAAGAGATTGGCAAGGTTAGTAAAGTAAACGAACCTACCCAAACCTGATAATTCTTAATATCTCCCGTTGCCCTTGCTGTTTGTGTTAATGGGTTTTCTAACGAATTTATTAATGAAAATACTATTGCCAAACGTGTAAAAACCACCATATATTCAGTACTATTCTTTAGCCAAATTTTTAAAAAAACATCCAGCTCTAATAAAATAGGTAAGGCTATTATGTATAAAAGATAAAATGATATTCTAGAACTTTTAAAAACAAGTGTAATCATATCTTCTCGTTTTCCCGAAGCATAAGATTTCACTATTTGTGGATTCACTGCTGTATAGAAATTTGTTGAGAATGAATTAATAGATGTACTAACCCTAAAAGCTATTGCGCGGGCGGCGTTTACAACTGGTCCAAAAAATATATTTAATATAATATTCATTCCCTGGTTATTAGCAACATATGTAATTGCTCCAAATAAATTCCACGCCGAGTAATTAATTAAAGTTTTAAACAGTTCCTTATCCCAATGATATTGAAAACGACTTTCTTCATAATTGCGACGGCATACTAAACGATATAAATAAGTAATTATACCAGTAATAGTAAAAACCAAAAAGCCATATAACTTCAATTTATCAACAGAAAATAAAACTAAAAGGTAAACGATTATTAATTTCAGTAGTACTTCAGCTATACTTATATAAGCATAAAATGACATATTCTCTCTAGCAATAATAATTGCTTCATAAGGGATAGTCATCATAGCGAAAATAAAAGACAGAATTGAAAATTGATATATCCAGTTTGCAGCTACAATTCTATTTAATGGTATAACCATCTTATTGTTTAAAAACCAAAGGCCCACAGACTCTGCCATAATCAAAACAATAAAAGCAATTAACGCATATATAATTACCGTCAAGCTAAAAGTTCGTTTAAGTTTAACTAAATCATTACGTCCTAACTCAAATGAAAAAAATCTTTGTGTAGCAGATGCCATAGTGATACTTAAAAACGAAAACATCTCTACAACTCCACCAACAACATTAAATATACCATAATCTACAACTCCTAACGTTCGCAATACTACCCTAACTGTATATAAAGACACTACCATACTAAGCAGCATCCTAAAATACAGCATAAAGGTATTTTTGGCTATACGTTTATTGTTAGATGTTTCCAATTAGTTAAATGTAGTTATCGGGGACTAATTCATTAAGCATTAAGGCACATTGCTTTATGCGCTATAATATCCTTTATACCATTCCACAAATTCATTTAAGCCATTTTCGATAGTAGTATTTGGCTTATAATTAAAATTGTTTATCAAGTCGTCAACATTTGCCCAGGTAGATGTTACATCACCCGGTTCAATATCCTGGTATTGTAAAACAGCCTGTTTTCCTATGCTGGTTTCTATCTGTTTTATAAAATCCATTAACTCTACCGGCGTGTTGTTGCCGATATTATATATTCTGTAGGGCGCGGTAGACCGCGAGGGATCGGGATTTTTAGCATCCCAATTCTCATCCGGTTCTGCCGGTTTATTCATTACATTAATAATACCGGTAACAATATCATCCACATAGGTAAAATCTCTTTTCATTTTACCATGGTTAAAAACTTTTATCGGCTTACCGTTTAATATGGCATCGGCAAATAAGAAATAGGCCATATCCGGCCGGCCCCACGGGCCGTAAACCGTAAAAAAACGTAAACCGCTAGTTGGTATCTTATATAAATGACTGTAGGTATGGGCCATTAACTCGTTAGCCTTTTTACTTGCAGCGTATAAAGATACCGGATGATCTACATTGTCATGTACTGAAAAAGGCATGTTAGCATTTAAGCCATAAACGCTTGACGAACTTGCATAAACCAAGTGCTTTATTTTGTTATTACGGCTTACCTCTAAAATGTTTAAAAAGCTTACCAGGTTAGATTGCGCATATGCATCGGGGTTGAGGATGGAATATCGTACACCAGCCTGTGCGGCCAAATGCACTATAATATCAAAGCCTTCTTTATGGCAAAGAGACACTAACTCCCCTTTACTTTCCAAGTTCATCCGTATAAAACGATAGTTGTTATACGTAGAACTTATTACTTCGCAATGCCAGTTTACACTTTCTTTATCAATCCCACATTCTGCAAGGCGGGCAAACTTTAATTGCGGGTCGTAGTAGTCGTTAATATTATCTACGCCAACCACCTCGGTATCATTATCTATTAATTTTTTAACTAAATGAAAGCCAATAAAACCAGCCGCACCTGTAACAAGTATCTTCATTATTGTACTGTTATAAAATAGTAAATGAGTACTTAGTACATCTTTAAATTAAAACCTACTCAAAACACCTTTCATTACGCTTCTAAAGGTGGTTTTTTCTTTTGTAGCATACGAGTTGTATGAATTACTATAGCCGCCATAGCCGCCGTAACCATACCCATAGCCATAGCCGCCGTAACCGCCCGAATCCTTATTGATACCGTTAAATACGATAGTAAATTTAGGGAAACGATTAGCTTCGTTAATGCCGTTAACAAACTCTAGTTCGTACTTATGGGTATACCCCTGACGAACCACGTATAAAGATGCATCTGCAACCCTTGATATGATCAGTGCATCTGTTACCAGGTGTATTGGTGGTGAATCTATCACAACATCGTCGTACATCTCTTTCAATTTTTCAATCAACTGGTCTAACCTGTCTTTCTCCAATAACTCTGATGGGTTAGGTTGGATTGGGCCGCAACTTAAAATATCAAGTCCTGGTATTCCAGATGGCTGGATAAGTCTTTTTACATCGTCTGTTAATTCTGCTAAATAATCGCTGATACCAGGGTTATCCGGTGATAAACCGAAGCTTATGGACACCTTTGGTTTACGTAAGTCCATCTCCAAAATTATCGACTTACGACCCGCATACGCCAAGGTCACTGCAAGATTCGAGCTAACGAAGCTCTTACCTTCACCGCTTACACTTGACGTAAACAGTGTTACACGGCCTTTATCGCTATTGCCGTGTAG
Source organism: Inquilinus sp. KBS0705 (assembly GCA_005938025.2). Classification (NCBI taxonomy): domain Bacteria; kingdom Pseudomonadati; phylum Pseudomonadota; class Alphaproteobacteria; order Rhodospirillales; family Rhodospirillaceae; genus Inquilinus; species Inquilinus sp. KBS0705. The sequence continues at coordinate 1,415,511 of VCCI02000001.1, forward strand.
GTGATATAAATTGGTACGCAGCACCCTAAACTGTTCTCCAATAGCAAATTTGCTCCTGCCCTCGGTTACAACAATTTGTTTATCTGTTGTTTGATAAGATAGTTCACCCAAAATAGGGATCTCAGTTTCATCTTCAATTTGTTTACGGCTGGTAATTAAATCGTTAAAGCTTTCTCTTGCAAATAACAAACCTGCGGCGGCACCAAGCCCTATTATAAAAGCAAGCCCATATACTAAAGGCACAATTGGCCATTTAACTTTTCCGGCATGGGCATCATCAACAATTTCCGAGTCGGATATTGAGGAAGCGTAACGCAAAGCAACCTGCTCGTGTTTCTCTAACAAAAATTTATATACGTTCTCTTTGGTTTCTTGCAAACGCTTTAAAGAAGAGTATTCTTTATCCTGACCAGGTATCATTTTCAAGTCAGAACGCACACCTGTACCTACGCTTTCTATTTGCTTTTTTTGAGCAAGTAATGATGATTTTATAATGCCAATTTTATCTTTAAAATCATTTTTTAAAGTAACTATTTGTTTATCAATTGGTATAAATAAGGGGTTCGCCTCGGGCGTTGTTGCCAGAAGTTTTTGCCTGTCTAAATGCAACTGAGTTAACCGGTCGTATAACACAACTAAGGTTGGATCGCCCAGGTTTGCATTTATCGCAGGCATTTTTTGCGAGTTTTGAGAAGAATTAGCATATCTTTCAAGCGAGTTGAGTATACTTAATTGTAAATTAATGTCGTTAAGCGAGCGGGTATTAGCCAATTGTAAGTCTCTGTAACTTTGCGCTTGCGCATTAATATCAGTTATGTTGTTACTGCTTTTATATTGCTCAAACTGTGCCTCAATTGAATTTAATTCTTTTTTAAGCGAATCAAGCCTAAAATCAATAAACTTTAATGTTTTTTGAGATAGCTTATTCTTGTCCTCCATTGCATACTGAAGATACAAAGCCAAAAGTGAGTTTAGTATATCCTTACCACGTTGAGGCACCTGATCTGTAGATGTTAGGTTTACAAACGGGGCATCCTTATTCTCCAATTCTACTTTGATCCCACCCTGGTAGCCATCTGTTACCAAATCAGGGTCTTGAACTATTATTTTCAGGTCTTTACCAATACTGCCTTGCAAGTCGTCTGTTGCATCAAGTTTCCAGGTACCAAAGCTAGTTGCTACCGGGCTACCGTAATTATAAGTTTTGTCACCTTCTATCTTATTTTTTAGTATAAAAGAATTTGTGTTTAATATAACATCAATCACTTGACCTGCAGGGCCAACATTTTCATGTTTTTTTACAAACTGAAACTTTACAGGATTTCTGCCATACAAATCAACACTTCTAAGCCCATCTTTTTGATAATATGAAACCCACAACTGCAAATTATCAACTACTTGATAGATCAGTTTTTTCGATTTCATTACTTCTATCTCGTTTTCGACAATAACAGGCTTATCAATAGGATCAAGCTGTTGCTCTGTCGAACTTTGATTTACAGTTAATGAAGCTGATGATGCTGTTGGCGTTTTAAATTCAAGCGTAGCTACAATAGGGTAAACGGGCTTAGCAAGCTTCAAATAAAAATAAGCGGCTGTTAAAGCCAATACTACACCTACAACAAATAATGGCCAGTGATATAAATATTTCTTAATTAAGATACTCAGGTTAGATGACGGGTCATTCCCGCCGGCAGGAAGTGCAAGAGTAGTGATTTGAGTTTGCTGTTTGCTCATAAAAACGAAGTAATATTATCGAGTTAATAGTATGGCCAAAATGGATAATGCGGCTATTGCCAATGAAGCTTTTTGATAGGCCGAGTCGCTTGACGAAACCTTGTCGCGGTTTGGCTGCACGTATATTACATCATTATTTCTAAGGTAATAATACGGCGAATTGAATAGCTCTTTCTGTGTTAAGTTTACAGTGTAATATTCTCTTTTACCATTCACCTCTCTTACCAGCAATACATTGTTTCGTACACCGGTAACATTCAAATCACCAGCAAGGGCTAATGCTTCGGTAAAAGTTATACGTTCGTTAAATACATCATAAGTACCCGGGCGTCCAACGTCTCCTAATACAGAAATTTTAAAGTTTTGTATACGCACATTAACATTTGGGTTGGTTAAATACTTAGTAAGCTTTGATTGAACATCGGCAGCTATTTGCGAGGTAGTAAACCCTGCAACTTTAACCGCACCTACATAAGGCAGGGTTATATTTCCGTCCTGATCAACCAAAAAACCCAATACAGCGTTTTCATTGGCGTTTCTTAGATCCAGATTGTTTCCATTTAGGCGCTGCAAATTATAGTTAAAAGCCGCATCAGCTTCGGGGTTTAAACTGGTTACGTGCAAGCCCAACAAGTCGCCCGGTTGAATGGCTAACGGGGCGTAATTGTTTATGGTTTCCGTTACTAAAAGGCTATCTTTTTTTAGATTCTGAAAATAAGGTACATTTTTATAACTGGTACATGAACAAAATGAAATGAGTATTAAAATAAAAAATGTAAAATGTAAGTTTTTAAATTTCATGTTTATTATTTGATAGCATTAATTATGAAGCCATGAGCACGGATATGCGCACGATAAATATATATCGACATTTAAATACAAAATATTCCATTTGAAATAGAAACGATTCATATTTGTGAGCAAAGTGAAACGAGCTCAAGTAATAGTTTTTGTTAAGTGTTTAAGCCAAAACAACCTCAAAAAATGCGATTGCTAAAGGCATTATCAATATTATTAAATCAATTAGATTACGTCCCAAAAATAATAAAAAAAATCACTCTTAGATTATATTTTATGACAGAATGCGCATTAAAATTTCATTAAATTAAATAATACTAACATTTTATTGCACTTTTTTATAGTTATGCAATGTTTCTATTAACATTTGTATGGATTAATAAAAAGGTATAATTATAAATTTATAGTTAATGAGATGATTTTTACGTATATTTTTTTAACATTTTACGCAATATTAAACCCAAAGATTTTATTAAAAATAAACAAACTCTTTAAGATAGAAATCAATATTGTTTATCCTACTAATTTGGCGAGATTTGTTGAGTACCTTGGGTAAGGTAGCTGAATGATGGTTTATAGTTATTAATTAGCTAAATTTATAAATGCTGCTAAATAAAAATGTAATTGCCACTGCAGATGATTTTGGCTTAAGTTCTTCTGTAAACCGGGCTATATTAAAGTGCTTTGATTTGAGTGTTATTAACAGTACATCGTTTTTAACAAACACTATTTTATTTGAAGAATCCGTAAATACCTTACATCAAAACCCAGTCATACAAAACGTAGGTGTACATGTTAATTTTACTGAAGGTAAACCTGTTAGCAACTTTAAACTAAAAAAATACCTGGACAGTGAGGGTAACTGGGACAGTTTAAAAACCACAAAAGTGCTTAGCATTTTAAATGCCGAAGCGAAGACCGCCTTTACTGCTGAAATAGATGCTCAGATAAATAAGGCCCTATCCCATAATGTTACCATTACACATTTCGATTCCCATAATCACGTACACACACTGCCGCAATTTCAAGGTGTTTTTTTTAATGCCGCAAAAAAACACAATCTTAAACTAAGGCTTGCACAATCATATAAAGAGAACAGCTACATTAAATATACCTATCGCAAATACATTAACAACAAGTTAATAGCTAATGATCTTAACTACTCGGACAGGTTTGAAACGGTTGGCTATTATTTGAATAACGCCCACGTAAATAATGTAGTTACAGAAATAATGCTGCACCCCGATTTAGATACTAACGGCAACCTTACCGATCATTTTGAAGGCTCGGTATTGACGGAATGGATCAACTATATTAAAAAAGAAAATGTTGCCAATATTCAAGAAAAAGTTAATTATTACCGATAAGATAGTCCTTTGTATAAATATTGTAGCCACTTTATTTTTATTGATGAGCTACCTTGCTCCATATGCCAACCCGGCTAAGTTCGGCTTAATAGCTGTTTTGGGTTTTGCCTATCCAATACTGGTGCCGGTAAATATGATTTTTATAATTTATTGGCTAATTCGCCCCATTAAACTTTACTCATTACTATCCCTGGTAAGTGTTATCATTGGCTTTAGTTATATTATATGTTATTGCGGTATGCACTTTAAAAGTAGTTTAGGCCAACAAAAGCCTATGGGAGTTATACGCATTATGCAATTTAATGTACGTGCGTTTGGCATTTTTGACGACAATGGAAAGGCTGTACAAAAAGGCATTTATAACTTCCTGAGAAATACCAACCCGGATATTATTAGCATGGAGGAATTCTATTCAGTTATTTATAATAATGGTGATGTAACTGATTCTATCCGAAGGGTAATGCAGTCGAAGTATAAATATTTTCAACCATTTAAAATCACCCCTACCGACTCTACCGGCAATGCCATATTTAGCAAATACCCTATTATACATTCAGGGGCTGTGTTATTTAATAATGGTGATTTTACAAGGGCTATATATGTCGATGTTAAAATACAGGGTAAAATAGTAAGGGTATACAGCGTTCACCTTGCGGCGGTACAAATTCAGGATGAGGAGAAGGCAAAGTTCCTTGAAGGCAGGATATCTATTAACAGAACCTTATTTATAGAAAACAAACTGATAAGCGCGTTTAAAAAAAGAAGCCAGCAGGCCGACGTTATTAAACAGCATATTAATAAATGCCCCTACCCGGTCATAATAACCGGCGATTTTAATGACACCCCTATTTCCTATTCGGTAAATACCATTGGGCGTGGTCTACAAAATGCGTTCAAAGCAAAAGGGAGTGGGTTTTTAAAAACTTATTACAGCAATTACCCCTTGCAGATAGATTTTATTTTTACTGGTAAAAGCTTTGATATTCTTAACTATTTTACGGCAGACAACAAGCTATCAGACCATAAGCCTGTTATAAGCGATGTTTTGCTCAAGTAAATCAACCCTCAATAGTGTTGATTAGTATAGCTAAGCCTGCTTTAACTTTAAGCTTGATAAGCGCCAGTTCATTTGCCGACAGGTCAGTTCGCAGTTCTTCTTCGTTAATGTTGGCAAACCTTTCTAACAGTTGATCTATATTCAGGTCTTGCTCAACGTTAAGGCGTTCGCCATCAAGCTCCAGCAACACAAATAAACCAGATAAGCGTGCATAATAGTTTTCCTGGCTTAAACCATCCAATGTATAGTATTCTTGTTTAAGCCTGTCTAAAAAGTTTGTTAGTATCATATCGCTCAAATTACCTGCTGCACTTATCTGCGGTGGCGGCGCTTTTTCTTTTTAGGCGCACTCGCTGTACTTTTCTTTTTTGGTTCGGCTTGTTTAACTTCCTGCTTGACAACTGGTTCGGCAGCAATAACCGAATCTTTACTTAATTGCTGCACGGTAAAGCTGTTGCCGCGCAAACCATATTCCAATTGGCGTTTTGCACCGGTTGGTTTGGCGGTTTTTGTGTTGCCGTCAAATATCGGGAACTCCCTTATCAGCTTGCCATCCTTTATATAAAAGTTATCATCGCCTCGGTAACCCTTTTTTTGCGATGAAGTTAGTTTCGGAAAATCAAGCTTATTGGCCTGGTTATCATTAAACTCAAAGGCATATATCTTGGTGTAATTAATAGTGTCTTTCCCCTCCGATTGTATCAATATCTCGGGATTGCCGTCTGTATCCATATCGGCATTATATACATCGGTAATGTGCCCATCCAGGTTGCCGGTGGTTGTGGTGTATTTTCGGTCTGCCGAGTCGGAATGTAGTATGGCAAACGAGCCTACCGTGTCAGCCCCTCTGCCCCAGCTTACTATATCGTAAGTTTGGCCCGGCGCAACCTCAATATCTTTATGATATCTAAAAGGCTCCATCAATGCCGGCTTTTTACTAATAACCGGTATATCCTGCGGCTTTTTATCATCGTTGGCACAGCTTGCCAATACTAAGCAAGCAGCCGATAACAGTAAACACTTTTTAACATACATATATTTTAATGCATTAATTAATTGTACATCATATCGGGCGATAACTCTCCCTTAGGCTTACCCGGGATGGTCATAAAAACGCGCAGGCTGCTGTTGGTTGGCATGGCATCAACATATTTGATAGTAATACGATGATAGCCGCGTTGCAAAGGTATGGCGCCGCCTTCTTCAAAGCTGCCGTGCCTTCCATCATTATCAACAACGGGTACATCATCCACATACAGTACCGACCCATTGTTTGATTGTGTAGAGAAGCCGTAGTTGCCATCAGCATCTACACGCAGGTAACCGGTAAACACCACACCATATTTACCAAAAGCCTTTTTAAAGGCGCTGGTAGCCGTGCTAAAACTTTTTGCTATGCCGGTATCAATTACGGCAGCCGGGTTAATCTGAGTGGTGTTTACGTAGCTTCCGGCCGATACCTGATACTTCATACCCATGCTTGTACCGTTAAAAGTTACAGGTGCCAAAGGCGCTTTGTTATAAACCACCATTTTACTTACCGAACTGCGCTTACCCGACGGGGTAATTACAATGGTTTGCAACTCGCGGTATTGATCAATTGGTACATTATACGTAATGGGTTTAGTGTATGGCATATCCGTTTCGCGTGGGGTGTAGCCATCTATAGTATAAAATATGGTTGCGCCATTAACCGGTGCTTTTAAGTTAACCGTTAATTGCGTACCTATCATGGTAGTATCAATTGCGCCTATAGCCTGCGGTACGTGGTAGTTGTAACCGTTTTTATCCAGCCAGGCATAATGGTAAGGCAGGCGGGTTTCGTTAAAGTCTTTAAAATTCTTATTAGCCAAAGGCGACCATGCCACCTCTGATAAGGCCAGCATACGCGGTAGCAGCATAAACTCTACTTTGGCCTCGGTTGGTATGTATTCCGTCCACAGATTCGCTTGCACGCCTAATATATGCTTTTGCTGATCGGGTGTTAAAGCTGCCGGTGTTGGGTTATAACTGTAAATTTTTGATACAGGCTCGTTACCGCCAATGCTTAAAGGCTCCTGGTTTAGTTTGCCCTGGCCATGGTCAATATACAAGCCATTGCTTCCTGGGGTCATTACCACATCGTGGTTTTGCTGGGCAGCCGCAATACCACCGGCTTCGCCTCTCCAACTCATTACAGTTGCGTTTGGTGCAAGCCCGCCTTCTAGTATCTCGTCCCAGCCTATTATGCTGCGGCCTTTGCTGTTCACAAACTTCTCCATACGCTGTATAAAGTAGCTTTGCAGGCCATGTTCGTCTTTCAGTTTTAGGCGTTTTATCATATCCTGGCAAAACTTAGAGTTTTTCCAAACCACTTTTGGCGCTTCATCGCCGCCTATGTGGATGTATTTGCTCGGAAACAAGTCCATCACCTCGGTTAAAACTTCCTGTAAAAAGGTAAATGTTTTTTCGTTAGGACAAAGAATGTTATTAAACACACCCCATGTCTCGGCCGTTTTGTATTGCATGCTTGGGTCGCAACTCAGTTCGGGGTATGCCGCCAGTACAGCCTGCGAGTGGCCCGGCATTTCTATTTCGGGCACTATGTTAATGTATCGCGCAGCGGCATATTTTACTACATCGCGTATCTGATCCTGGGTGTAAAAGCCACCGTAAGGGGTATTATCAAATTGCTGCGGCGTACGGTCGCGGTAGTTACCAATAACTGTTTGGGCGCGCATACTGGCTATTTGGGTTAGCTTAGGATATTTCTTTATCTCGATGCGCCAGCCCTGGTCTTCGGTTAAATGCCAGTGAAAATTATTTAGTTTGTAAGCAGCCATCAGGTCGATGTATCGTTTTACAAACTCTACCGAAAAAAAGTGGCGACCAACATCAAGCATCAATCCCCTGTAGCCAAAGCGTGGGTAATCTTCAATCTGCACACAAGGCAGTTTGGCGGTGGCGGCCCTATCGGCAGGCATTAATTGTATAAGGGTTTGTATACCATAAAACAGGCCCGCGCCTTTACCTGCTACGGTAATTTGCTGCGGCGTAATGGTTAAGCGGTAACCTTCGGCAGGTAAATTTTCGGTACCGGTTGAGGTGAGGTAAATTACGTTTGATGTTGCGCTGGTGTTGCGTAAGCCTACCTGCTTGTTGTAGGCCATATTATCGGCTAAAAACGAAGAGAAGAATACAACAGCCTTATTGTTAGGTGTATCAGCCTGTACTTTGGTTTCCTGGCTTAATATAAACTCACCGGTTAACTTTTTAACAGATACGGGTGCCGGAATGATACCGGCGTATGGGTCGGTGTTTTGGGCTTTTATAAGTGTTGAACAAATAACAAATGCAAATAGCAGTGCAATGGCCTTATTATACATAGTAAAAACAATCAGGTTAATATTAGAAGTGGTGAATTTAGCATATTTTAAAAAAAACGCACTATAATCACTTAAAAATTACACAAACAGAAACAAAAAAGCTGCTTTCTTGCAAGAAAGCAGCTTTTTAAATTATTTTAATTAGGTAATGTTAGAGGTTTGAGGTTAGGTATTAGAGGTTAGAAATTTTTTAATCTCCAGTCTCTGATTGCAGGTTAAAATTAGCATACCCTAACCTCTGGCCTCCAGTCTCTAATTACCAATTACGCCGTTACAACATGCTCTTTAGCAGCTAAATAACGCTCGGCATCTATAGCGGCCATACAGCCTGTGCCTGCAGCGGTCACCGCCTGCCTGTAAATATGATCCTGCGCATCGCCGCAGCAAAATACGCCCTCAACATTGGTTTCTGTTGATCCGGGCCTGGTTTTTATATAACCGGTCTCATCCATGTGTATCCAGTCGGTAAAAATTTCGGTATTGGGTTTGTGCCCAATGGCTACAAAAAAGCCGGTAACATCTAAAACACGCTCCTGCTGGCTTTGGTTATTTAACACCTTAACAGCGTTTACGCTTTGGCCGTCGCCCATAATTTCAAGGGTTTCGGTATTATACAGTATCTCTATGTTGGCCGTGTTTAATACACGGTGTACCATTGCTTTTGAGGCGCGGAACTCGTCGCGGCGAACGATCATGTACACTTTGCGGCAAAGCTTGGCTAAATAAGTGGCTTCTTCGGCAGCGGTATCGCCCGCGCCTACTATAGCTACATCCTGGCCCTTAAAAAAGAAACCATCACAAACGGCACAAGCAGATACGCCAAAGCCGCTATATTTTTGTTCAGACTCCAAACCCAGCCATTTTGCCGATGCACCGGTTGAAATGATAACCGTATCTGCCAGTATAGTTTTGTTTTCGTCAACCACTACTTTATGCGGCAGCGACGAAAAATCAACCGAACTTACGTAGCCGAAACGGATATCGGTACCTAAACGCTCGGCCTGTTTGCGAAAATCTTCCATCATCTCGGGGCCCATTATACCATCAGGATAACCGGGAAAGTTCTCTACATCAGTAGTTTGTGTAAGCTGCCCGCCGGCCAGCATACCTGTATACATTACAGGCTTAAGGTCGGCACGCGAAGCGTAAATGGCCGCAGTGTAACCCGCCGGGCCCGAACCTATGATCAAACATTTAACGTGTTCAGTATCTTGTGACATTACAATTTTTATAAGATGCGAATTTAATAAATATGCCGCTAAATAGCGTCAGTGTGGAGTAAAAGATTGGTTGTTAATAATAAGGATCTGTGATCTGACCGTCATGTGTTAAACGGATTTTAATTTTTGAATTAATGAGAATAACATGATACACAATTTCCTGGCTAATATAACTCCCATCTTGTCTAAATGGTCTCCAATTTGGGGCGGCAAGTAAAGCATCTGTAATTGCTTTATCAACAGGATCACTTAACTTCCTAATGATTTTCGGCCGTTTTATTTTACCCTTTTTATCTACCGTAAAATTTACAACTACAACTCCATCAATACCGTTTGCAATACGAGAACTAATAGCTTGATTTAGATATTTTGTAAAATCATAGTCAGGTCCACCGTTGATAACAATGTTGTGTAAAATAGCAACCTGTAGTCTTTTAACGGCTGGAGAACTATTGTCTAATTGATCAACCTTTTGATTGTTTTTATAAGTAATAGCATTAATGGTTTTGCCGTATTGAATAAACCACTCTCCTTCTTTTAAATCGTTTATATATTGTCCCCTTTCTATAGATTCACCTTCTCTGCCATATCGCTCATAAAGTCCATTAAACTTTCCATTTTCATAGGTATACATAAAATTTTTAACTCCATCGTTATAAAAATACATCCATGGCCCCGATCGTACGCCATTTAAATAGTAGCCTGTACTATGTAAATACCTAAATAACTTATGGGACGAAGAATCAGTATTAAATTGAAGGTCATATCCATAAAAAACAAACTTGCCATGTGGTATCTTTAATTTATCGTCTTTGTAAGTACCCACACTCAACGCGTCGCCACGCTTATTATAGATTTTTCCTGCCCAAGCCGAATCTCCTTCTAACTTTTGCGCTATGGCATAAAAATGGGATTTTGTAGAATCATTTATAACATTTCTATTTGTATCTAAAAAAAGCTTTAATGTTTGCGATTTGGCATTTAAGCAAACAAGTATAACAATAAATAAAGCAATAAGTCTTTTCATACTACTTCCCCTTATTAGCCTTGAGCACTCTTATAAAATTACCACCTAATATTTTATCAATATCCTTTTCGCTGTACCCAATCTTTAACAGCTCTGCGGTTATTTTGGGGTAGTCGGTAACACTGTCAAGCCCTAAAGGGTACGATTCGGCACCGTCAAAATCCGAGCCGATGCCTACATGGTCAGCGCCTATCAGCTTTACCATATAGTCGATGTGTTTTATCAGCATGCTTAGGGGCGGGCGCATCAGGTCGGCTTCTTCTTTATATAAGGTGTTCAGGCGTATACTGGCCAGGTCCTCGTCATTATATATTTTGTATAACGAGTCGAGTTCCGGTTTATGCTTTGCCAAAAACACCTCGTTTTTGGCGTTGTAAGTACTATCAATAAAGCCACTGTAAAAATTCAAAAACACTACACCGCCGTTTTGGGCAATGGCCTTTAGCTGGTAGTCTTTTAAGTTGCGCCTGTGCGGGTTTAAGGCATAAACACAGCTATGCGATGCAATAACCGGCTTAGTGGTAATTGACATTACATCGGCAAAGGTTTTTTCGCCGGGGTGCGACAGGTCTATCATCACCCCTAATTGGTTTAACCTGATCACTACCTGCTTGCCAAAATCTGTTAAGCCCTTTTGGGGTAACGAGTCGCCTTTTAAGGTTTCATCGCGGGCAGATGTTGCCCAATCGGTACTGTTGTTCCAGGTAAGGGTAAGGTAAGCCATGCCACGTTTGGCAAGGCTATCAATATAATCCAGCCTGTCCTCTATCATGTGGCCGCCTTCTACCCCTATCATGGCGGCCAGCTTTTGCTCTTTTACCGTTTTTTGCAAGTCGGCCGCTGTGCGTACCAGTGTAATTTTATCCGGGTATCTTTTAATAAGCGCGTAAAGCGAATCTATCTCGCGGTTAGCAAATGCGTAAGCATCGTTTTTACCATGCTGCTCGCCGCACCAAACGGAGAATACCTGCACATCAAGCCCTCCCTGTTTAGCACGAGGCAAATCAAAGTTGCCTACTGTTTGCTGTTTACCCAGATCAAGTTTTGTAATCAACTCGTTAGACAAGGCATCGTTATGCGTATCAACCAGTATAGCCCTTTGGTGTATCTTATCAGCATTTTGCGCCGAAGCATAGGTAACAAGTAGCAGTAGTAATGGCAGCAGCAGATTTTTCATATGTGGAAGATAGAAAATGTATGGGAGATTAGAAAATGGAGTGGATTTACTCCGTGCGTCATTGCGAGGCACGAAGGAATCTCTACACAGGACAAACCGCTGTGCAGGCGGTCATAAATAGTCGTGAGATTGCTTTGTACCTCGCAATGACGTGGTGGTTACGCCTAAGTTTGTATCACCCCCACATTAAACGCCCGCTCAATAGGCGCGTGATTAGCCGCCTCAATACCCATGGATATTACCTTACGGGTTTCAAGCGGGTCGATGATGCCATCTACCCATAGTCTTGCTGCTGCATAATATGGGGTGGTTTGGGTGTTATAACGGTCGGTGGTTTGTTTAAGCAGTTCGGCTTCCTTTTGTTCGTCCACCTCCTCGCCTTTGGCTTTTAAACCTGCCGACTGCATTTGCACCAATACCTTAGCCGCCTGCGAGCCGCCCATTACGGCGATCTTGGCAGATGGCCAGGCGTATATCAGTCTTGGGTCGTAGGCCTTGCCGCACATAGCATAATTGCCCGCGCCGTAAGAGTTGCCTATCACGATGGTAAACTTTGGCACCACCGAATTGGCAACTGCATTCACCATCTTAGCGCCATCCTTAATAATGCCACCATGCTCGCTGCGGCTGCCAACCATAAAGCCGGTAACATCCTGCAAAAACACCAGCGGTATCTTCTTCTGGTTACAGTTCATGATAAAGCGGGTAGCCTTATCGGCCGAGTCGGAATAGATAACCCCACCAAATTGCATCTCGCCTTTTTTTGATTTAACCACCTTGCGCTGGTTAGCCACAATGCCCACCGCCCAGCCATCAATACGGCCAAGGCCGCAAATAATGGTCTGGCCAAACCCTGCTTTGTATTCCTCAAATTCCGAATCGTCCAGCAGGCGCAGGATGATCTCGTTCATATCATAGGGCTTTTCGCGGTTATCGGGCAGTATACCGTATATGTCTTCTTGTTTTAGTTTAGGGGCTGATGCTTTGATACGGTCGAACCCGGCTTTGTTATAATCGCCCACCTTATCCATAATATTACGGATAGAATCAAGGCAAGCCTTATCATTAGGGTGTTTGTAATCAGTTACCCCCGATATTTCGCATTGTGTAGTTGCGCCGCCAAGTGTTTCGTTATCCACATCCTCGCCAATAGCCGATTTTACGAGGTAAGAGCCCGCCAAAAACACCGAACCGGTTCCTTCTACGATCATCGCCTCGTCGCTCATTATCGGCAAGTAGGCCCCACCCGCCACACACGAACCCATAATAGCAGCTATCTGTATGATTCCCAAGCTGCTCATCATCGCGTTATTACGAAAGATGCGGCCAAAGTGCTCCTTATCGGGAAATATCTCGTCTTGCAAGGGCAGGTACACCCCTGCCGAGTCTACCAGGTAGATGATAGGTAAGCGGTTCTCCATCGCTATCTCCTGGGCGCGCAGGTTTTTCTTAGCCGTTATCGGGAACCAGGCACCGGCCTTAACGGTAGCATCATTAGCCACCACTACGCATTGCCTGCCGCTTACATAGCCAATACCACATACTACACCACCACTTGGGCAGCCGCCATGTTCGGCATACATGCCATCGCCGGTAAAGGCGCCAACCTCCAGCCAGGGCTTGTCTTTATCTAACAGGTAAGCTATACGCTCGCGGGCAAGCAGCTTGCCTTTTTCGTGTTGTTTGGCTGCGGCCTTTTCGCCGCCGCCCTGGTATATTTTTTTGAGGCGCGTGTTAAATTCGTAAACAAGTTGTTTGTTAACATCCTCGTTTTTATTAAAGTCGATGTCCATTGGTGCGATGTTAATTGGTGATGTAATTTTAGGAAAATTTATCAGGAATATGGCAGGCACCTATTGTTTATATGGTTAATTATGTTATATTAGTTAACCACCCCGAACGAAAAAAAACGAATTATAACGAATTAAAACGAAAAATATGGAATTCGTTAAGTATAGGTCGACAAAAATAAACAAGTAATAAATTCGAATTGAAAAAAGCGTATTCGGCAAAAACTGCTTGATACTTAAAACGCAAAAAGGTGACCTTTAAAATTAAGTCAAATTCCGGTCGCGGAACCAAACCTCGTCAGGCTTAATTTGGATGTTATCCATCAAATTGATCAATTCAATTGGGTTGGCCGAGGTAAGAACCAGCTCCCGATTGGCGGGCTTAAGGTAGCGCTGTTGTACCATAACATCCAATTGCTGTAGCAGCAGGTCATAAAAGCCGCCTACATTTAATACCCCTACAGGATGGTTATGAAGGCCTAATTGCAGCCAGGTAAGTACCTCAAAAAACTCCTCTAAGGTACCTAAACCTCCGGGCAGCATAATGATGGCATCGCTCAGGTCGTTCATCATTTGCTTACGCTGGTGCATATTATCTACTACATGTAATTCGGTTAAGCCATTGTGGCCCACCTCCTTATCTATCAGGAATTTTGGTATTACACCAATTGCTCTCCCGCCTTTGCTAAGTACCGCATCGGCTATAAGGCCCATTACACCCACTTTACCGCCACCATAAACCAAGGCAATACCACGGCTCACCATTACCTGCGCAAGTTGGTTAATAGCCTCTTTTAAAGCAGGGTCGCCGTTATAATTAGCCCCGCAGAAGATACAGATGCTTCGCATATTATTGGTAAATGGTTATAATGTATTAAAGCAAAATCAGGTTGATTGACAGTCATTTAACTATTCAATCAACCTGATCAACTACCTACTAACGTGTATAATTCGGTGCTTCTTTAGTTATAGTAATATCGTGAGGGTGGCTTTCGCGCATGCCTGCTGCGGTTATACGTACAAATTTGGCTTTTTGCAGGTCTTCGATGCTGGCGGCACCACAGTAGTGCATACCGGCACGTAAACCACCTATATATTGGTACACCACTTCGGCCATGTTGCCTTTAAACGGCACACGGCCAACAATACCCTCGGGTACAAGCTTGGTTACCACATCAGTCTCATCCTGAAAATAGCGGTCTTTTGACCCCTTTGCCATGGCCTCAATAGAACCCATTCCGCGGTATGATTTAAACTTACGGCCCTCATATATAATGGTTTCGCCTGGTGACTCCTCTACCCCTGCAAATAACGATCCGGCCATAATTGAGCTTGCTCCGGCTGCAATAGCTTTTACCATATCGCCGGTTTGTTTTATACCACCGTCGGCTATTACAGGTATACCACGGCCTTCAAGGGCCTTAGCACACTCATAAACAGCATATAACTGGGGTACACCCACACCTGCAATAATACGGGTGGTGCATATCGATCCGGGGCCTATACCTACTTTAACGGCATCCGCACCTGCATCAGCAAGGGCAATGGCAGCATCGGCAGTTGCTATATTGCCGGCAATCACCTGTAAATCAGGATAAAGACTTTTAACGGCTTTAACCATATCAATCACCCCTTTTGAGTGGCCATGCGCGGTATCAACCGTAACCACATCAACACCGGCATTAACCAGCGCAGTAACACGGTCTATGTTATCTGCAGCTACGCCAACAGCGGCACCTACACGTAAGCGCCCAAACTCATCCTTACAGGCATTAGGGAAGTTTTTTACTTTCTGAATATCTTTATAGGTAATTAAGCCTACCAGTTTACCATCCTTGTTTACAACCGGCAGCTTCTCGATCTTATTGCTTTGCAGTATAGCAGCAGCCTCCAGTAAGGTTGTACCCTGTGGTGCCACAACCAGGTTCTCCTTGGTCATTACATCCCTCACCGCCACCGTCATATCCTTTTGAAAACGCAGATCTCGGTTGGTGATGATACCTTTCAGCTTGTGCTCAGCATCAATTACCGGTATACCACCAATACTGTTTTCCTTCATTATATTAAATGCATCGGCTAATAACGCATCTTCCAGTAATGTAACTGGGTCTTGTATCATACCGCTTTCAGAGCGCTTTACCTTGCGTACTTCGTCGGCTTGTGCCTGTATGGTCATATTTTTGTGCAGCATACCTATACCACCGGCCTGGGCAAGGGCAATAGCCAAACCAGCCTCTGTTACGGTATCCATAGCGGCAGAAATAATAGGAATGTTTAAGCGGATTTTCTTAGTTAAAAACGTGCTGGTGTTAACCTCGCGCGGTAATACTTCAGAATATGCGGGGAGTAATAGTACGTCGTCATAGGTTAATCCTTCGGCGACAAATTTGGATGGGTCTAACTGCATAGCAAATAATTATTTGGAGTTATTATTTGCCGGACAAAGATAGATTTTTATTTCGGATTTTGGAATTGAGATTTCGGATTTATGCAATCCTGACAATGGAGTGATTATAGGCGTTTATTTCGCGATTCCAGGCTTTACAAACATCCCGGAATCGCAAAACTTACGTGTTCGCAGATCAAACCTTCCCTACTACAACTTTATAAAAGCTATCAAAATCGAAGTATTTGTTAGCCAATTGCTGTATATCTACAGATGTAATAGTTTTAACAGTTTGGGTATAGCGGTCGTAATAGTCATAATCAAGACCAGAAAAATACAGGTTTTTGAATTTGTCGGCATGCGAAAACACATTCTCCAGGCTACCTAAAAGCGAACCCAACATGTAGTTACGCACAAGTGATAACTCTTCATCAGGTACAGTTTCGTCCTTTAAGCGGTTTACTTCTTTTTCAATTTCTGTTATGGCGGCTTTACATACATCTGCACCAACTTCTGATGCGATAAAAAACGCTCCTGTATGCTTAAAAGAAGACATACCCGACCCGATACCATAGGTATAACCCTTATCCTCGCGTATGTTGGCCATTAATCGCGAGCCAAAATAACCGCCTAAAATGGTATTAAGTACCTGCATAGCCGGGAAATCGGGGTGCGTACGGTTAAAAAGCGGGGTGCCTATGCGTATAGCTGATTGCAACGCGTCCGGCTTGTTGGTATACAAAAATCGCTCTGCCGATGGTTCTAACGAGGGTTGGGTAATATCAAATGAAGAGGCTTTAGCTCCCCACTCCCCCTCAAATGTTTGGGTTACAGCTTCCAATATTTCCGGATCGGCCTTACCGGCTATTATTACCGTACAGTTTGCCGGCTGGTACATTTCTTTAAAATGCGCAAGCAAATCCTGCTGTGTTAAACTTTTAAAATCTCCGGGCTCGGCACCTAATCCGTATATTGTGTCGCCGTAAAGTGCCTTGTTAAAGTTACGGCGGGCAACAAAATCGTTCTTTTGTAAACTGACCTGTAGTTTTTGCTGCTGGTTACGCACAAACGTATCCAGCTCCTTTTGCGGAAATATCGAATCGGTTAAGATATCCTTAATAACCGGCAGCGTTTTATACAAGTGTTTGGTTAAGCTATATAAGGTAACCTGCGACTGGTCGTAGCTATAATCTACCTGTAAAAAAGCGCCATAAAAGTCTATTTTATCAGCAATTTGGGCAGCGGTTAATGTGCCGGTGCCCTCGGTAAGCATGGTGTTTGCAGCAACATTTAACAGCGGTTTTACGGGGTTAAAGCGTATATTGCTAAATATCCACTCAATACGCACCAAATCTTGCCCCCCTGAGTTAAACGAGAATATTTTACAACCGTTTTGCAGTTGCGATTTAGCGGGTTTTATCAGGTTTATATTTTCTACGCCGTTAAATTCAGGCGCTTGCTTTCTATCTAACATCTTTAATTCTTTTCTGACAGGTAAATCAGTGTGGATGAATTCTCTTTTCTAAATAACTTATTGGCCTGCTCTTTTATTTCGGCAGCGGTAACAGCTAAAAACTTATCAATTTCGTGGTTAAAGGTTTCAGCATCACCCATCAATTCGTAAAATGCCAGGTTCATCGCCTTATCCAATAAAGACATTTCTGAGAACACCAAGGTTGACTCGGTTTTGTTCTTCACTTTGGTTAGCTCTTCATCAGGTACCTCTTCGGCCTTCATCTTTTCCAGTTGCTCCCACAGTGCAGCCTCAGCTTTATCAATGCTTATACCTTCCAGGGGCTTACCCTCCAGTACAAACATGCCTTTATCAAGGCTGCCGGTAATATAGGCATGCACTTCGCTAAATAAGGGCTGGTCTTTCACCAGGCTTTTATATAAACGGGATGAGTTTCCTCTGGACAAGATATCAGACATCAACTCGACACTGTAATAGCTATCATCTAAACGCCCCTCCATTTGGAATGCGATATAAACATCGTTTAACGGCACTTTAGCCGATGTACTCTCGCGGCGTTCTTCATTTTGCACATCCTCTTGCGGTAAGTTACGATGATACTTTTCACCTGCAGGTATTGGCCCAAACCATTTTTCAGCTAGCTGTTTTACCTGCTCAAGCTTCACATCGCCTCCCACCACCATTATGGCATTTTGCGGGTTATAATGCTTTTTAAAAAAGGCTTTTACATCCTCCATCTTAGCATCTTCGATATGCTTAATGGTTTTACCTATAGTTGCCCACCGATACGGATGCTTTTTATAAACCATTGGCCTTAGCTTTAACCAAACATCGCCGTAGGGCTGGTTTAGGTAACGCTGCTTAAACTCCTCTATCACCACGCTACGCTGCGTCTCCAGGCTTTTTTTATTAAAAGCAAGGCTTAGCATCCTGTCGCTCTCCAGCCAAAAGGCCGTTTCTAAATTAGCGGAAGGCAGGGTGATGTAATAGTTGGTAATGTCGTTACTGGTAAAAGCGTTGTTTTCGCCACCAACACGTTGCAGCGGGCTATCATAATCAGGCACGTTCACCGACCCGCCAAACATTAAATGCTCAAATAAATGCGCAAAGCCGGTTTGTTCGGGGTTTTCGTCGCGGGCACCAACATCATATAAAACATTGAGCACAGCCATCGGTGTAGTATTATCTTCGTGAACAATTGCCCTAAGGCCATTATCCAATGTAAATCGGTTGAATTTAACCATGTAAATCAATAATTAAACGGACGACAAATGTATAATTTTTGTTGAGGTTGTACGAGATTTAAGATTTGAGGAGCTTTTGGCCTATTAATTACTTTAATGTAGCATTGACCTTACCTTACAAGATAAATAGTATCATCTAAAGACAGACCCTAAGTTAGGGAGCAGTAAAGGTCTTTACTGCTAAAAACTATTTAACTTAGGGCATAGGCTATTAAATAGTCGAAGAATTAGAAAAATTAGTTGCTGCAATAGTGGTCCATCGGTTCAATCTGTTGGAAAATGGCTTTTAAAAAGTTTGCAATAGGCAGCCTAATAAACTAACTGCCTATGCCAACTTATCTATTCAGACGGCCTGTCGGCACCGTGCAGATTATCGCTCACCTGATGGTGATGCAGTTTAGCGGCGATAGCCGACGAACTGTCATCTGCGTAAGTACCAAAAGCGTTTATCAAAATCCCTTTTAAATTATACTTAGTAGAGCTAATAGCATAGACAATTGACATATCTGACGGATTGCTTTGCCCTTCGAAACGATAAAACTCATCTATTTCAAAGTCTTCTGCAGCCATATGTATATCCTGAGATTTATCGTCTATGGTATCACCTTCAAGGCTTAAGTTAGCTGTATATCCCCTTTTAGTAAGGTCGTTAGTAGCATCTACTAATGTTTCAAAATTTTTCATGATAGTGTAGTTTATATTTTGCGATATAGTTTATCAAGTGTTAAACCCCAAAGTAGCATATGTTGTTTTGGCCGATAGCAGTAAATACAAAGTAAAAAGTAAAAATTCTCATTATTTCATGATGGATAAGTCACTAATTAAGAATGAGAGATTACCAAGGCTTCTTCCACCTTTAATTAACCATGTACCGCTTTACCGAAAATAAAACAAATAAAAAGGCCCCAATGGGGCCTTTTTACATAACATAAAATTGCGCTTATTTAGTTTCCGGTTTATCACCAGTATTCATAAATACAAAGTTATTATCAAACATATCCAGCTTTATCTTACTGTCTCTATCCACTTTCCCCGCCAGTATTTGTTTAGATAATTCGTTCAAAATTTTCTTTTGGATCACACGTTTTAGTGGCCTGGCGCCAAACTGCGGGTCGTAACCTAATTGTGCCAGCCAGTCTAATGCTTCATCAGATGCTTCTATGCTTACCCCCATTTCGGCAAGGGTATTTTGCACTTGTTTAAACTGTAGCTTAACAATATCAGTTATCTCGTCGCGGCTAAGCGGAGTAAACATTATAATCTCGTCTATCCTGTTCAAAAACTCGGGCCTGATAGTAGCACGCAGCAAGGTAAACAGGTCATTTTTTGTTTTAGCGGTAATGGTATCCCTGTTTGCATCCTCCATATCCTGGAAGTTTTCCTGGATAATGTTAGAGCCAATATTAGATGTCATGATGATAATAGTGTTCTTAAAATTCACTACACGGCCCTTATTATCAGTCAAGTGGCCATCATCAAGCACCTGTAACAATATGTTAAACACATCTGGATGCGCTTTCTCTATTTCGTCAAGCAAAACCACACTGTAGGGTTTGCGTCTAACAGCCTCGGTTAATTGACCGCCTTCGTCATAGCCTACATATCCCGGAGGAGCACCTATTAACCTTGATACCGAATGGCGTTCCTGGTACTCGCTCATATCTATACGCACAAGCGAATTTTCATCATTAAATAGATATTCAGCCAAAGCTTTAGCCAACTCTGTTTTACCTACACCTGTGGTTCCTAAGAAAATGAATGAACCTATAGGTTTACGTTTATCCTGTAAACCTGCACGACTGCGGCGTATAGCATCGCTAATGGCCTCTATGGCTTCCTGTTGCCCGGCAACGCGTTTATGCAGTTCATCTTCCAGATTAAGCAATTTTTCGCGCTCGCTTTGTATCATTTTGCTAACAGGTATGCCTGTCCAGCGGCTTACAACACCTGCAATATCATCGGCAGTAACTTCCTCCTTCAGCATACGGCTATCCTGCTGATTTTCTAACAACGCAGCTTTTAGTTTTTCAACCTCTGCCTGTGCTTCAACAATAGTTCCGTAACGCAATTCGGCTACTTTTCCGTAATCACCGGCACGCTCCGCTTGTTCGGCTTCCTGTTTGTAATTTTCTATTTGCTCAACCTTCTGGTTAATGCCATCTACAAGATCCTTTTCCCCTCTCCATTTAGCACGAAGCGAGTCCCGCTCTGCAGACAGGTCAGCGATCTCTTTGCTTAGCTCTTTTATTTTGGCGTCATCTTTTTCGCGTTTAATGGCTTCGCGCTCTATTTCAAGCTGCATAATGCTGCGCTCCAACACGTCAACCGCCTCTGGTACAGAGTCCATCTCTAAACGTAGTTTTGAGGCAGCCTCGTCCATTAGATCTATCGCCTTGTCAGGTAAAAACCTATCTGATATGTAGCGTTGCGACATTTCAACCGATGCTATAATAGCTTCGTCTTTTATCCTCACTTTATGGTGGGCCTCATAACGCTCTTTCAACCCGCGAAGGATGGATATGGCATCGGCGGTATCCGGTTCATCAACCATTACCTTTTGAAAACGACGCTCAAGGGCTTTATCCTTTTCTACATATTTCTGATATTCATTCAATGTAGTTGCACCAATGGCTCGTAATTCGCCACGGGCAAGTGCTGGTTTTAATATGTTTGCGGCATCCATAGCGCCTTCGCCACCACCTGCACCAACAAGGGTGTGTATCTCGTCGATAAATAAAACTATCTCGCCATCGCTTTGGATAACCTCTTTTATCACGGCTTTCAGGCGTTCTTCAAATTCACCTTTATATTTGGCACCTGCAATAAGTGCACCCATATCTAACGAGTAAACTGTTTTAGTTTTCAGGCTTTCGGGCACATCACCTTTAATAATTCGAAAAGCAATACCTTCGGCAATAGCTGTTTTACCTACACCCGGCTCACCAACCAATATAGGGTTGTTTTTAGTACGGCGCGATAATATTTGTATCACCCTCCTTATCTCTTCGTCCCTGCCTATAACAGGGTCAAGCTTACCACTTTCGGCATACTCGTTTAAGTTGCGGGCATATTTATTTAAAGCATTGTAGGTAGCTTCGGCATTTTGGTCGGTCACCTTATTATCGCCACGCAGGCTTACGATAGCTTTTTTTAGGTCTTTTTCGTTAACACCAGCGTCTTTTAATGCGCCCGATGTTTTATCGCTGCCAGCTAAAATACCAAGCAATATATGCTCTACAGATACAAATTCGTCCTTAAATTCCTTTAGAAAGGATTGCGCTTTTTGCAAAGCAGTATTTGTACCCGATGATAGGTAAACGTCGCTCCCGCTTACTTTTGGGAAAGATGCTATTTGCTCATCCAATATAGTATTTAACCTGTTAAGGTTAACGTTAAGTTTTTTTAACAGGTACGATATAACGTTCTCATCAACCAATAATAACCCTTTCAGCATATGCGCTGGCTCAATGGCTTGCTGCTGGTTACCGGTTGCAATTTCGGAAGCCTTTTGAACAGCTTCCTGGGCTTTAATGGTAAAATTGTTAAAATTCATAGTACAATATCATCCTCAAAACCGTTGCCACAACCTGATTTATGAAGAAATGACATTGAAAATTAAATTTACCCGACAAATTGTCAAGAAACAGCTATATACAAAGCCATATCATTAACAACTAATGGGAATTATACTACTTTTATACCATGAAAAAATATTTTTAATATTTTTTGACTACCCTTACATAATTAAACGTTGGATACTCACTTTTTCACATCATTAGCGCCTAAATACAGGATTGCCTATCGTAATTACTACACTTATCAAAACCTGACAAGTGTGCGTACGGCAAGCTTTATATTTTTAACGCTGAATTTGATTATCCGAATCTTTTATCATGTATTCCCCGAGAGTTTGACCAAAGCGCAAAACTTCCCGGAATTTAACTTTATCAACTGGATTTTCATTATAATAACCCCCTTTTTTTACTTGTTTAGCCACTTACTGGTGCAGCAAATGAAGAAAACCAAACGTGCCAGCGCATCTATGGCTTTGTTTGTTTTTGTGTTTGCCATATACATTATTGTATGCGGCATGTATAGCAGCTTTATATCAACATCCGACCCAAGCAACGCCTTAACTTTATACCTTATAGCACTGAGTATCATTAGCTTCCTGTTTGTATTTGAGTATTACGAAACGATAATTCTATTAATAGGCATCGAGGCGCTTTTTACGGTGTTGCTGTTTCATGCACAGTCCGGACCTACGGAAATGACTCATAATCAGCTTATTTCGGCAATATTGTTGTGTGGCTTTTATTTAACATCAAGGTATTTCTTTTCCTATAAAGCCAGCTACTACGGGCAAATAGTAGAAATCAGGCTGAAGAATGCTGAGATCGAGAAAGCCAATACCTTTAAAAACCAGGTTTTAGGCACCGTGGCGCACGATTTACGCAATCCAATAGCAGCGGTTGAGTCGTTAGCGATGATGATGGAACTGGAGGATATTGACGAAGAAACACAGGAAAACCTAACCATGATGCGGGAATCATGTGTGAAGGCACGTACCATTATAGACGACTTGCTTGATGCTGCCCGTAACGAGAACGCCAACACCCTCGACACCAAAAAAACCGAGTTAAATAAACTACTACAAGGCATTGTAAACACCTGGAAAATACAACAGGGCGGCAATAGCAACGTGCTGTTAATCAGTAATATAAAGACTGTTTACGCGCAAATAAACCACGAGAAATTCCCTAGGGTGATTGATAACCTTATCAGTAACGCGCTCAAATTCTCTAAGGAGACCGACAAGGTAGAAGTGCACCTTAACCGCGAGAAAAACAACATTGTTATACAGGTAAAAGACCATGGTTTAGGTATGCCTAAGGATATGATAACCAAGCTATTCGAGCGGTTTTCGGGTGCCGGACGTACTGGTTTAAAGGGCGAGCAGTCTACCGGTATAGGGCTAAGTATTGTTAAGGAAATTGTTGAAAGCCACGGCGGTAAAATTACAGCAGACAGTGTGGAAGGCAAGGGCAGCACCTTTACAATTGTATTACCGCAGGCAGATTAATTATTGCTTTATACTTTCCACACCCCGCTATTAATTATTCCACTTTTTTGTTGCTTACACAGGGATTTTTTTCACTTTTTTCGCTACCCTGCACTCACTAATATAAAATTATTTTTCAATTAAAAAAGTGAAAACAGCAGGTTGGTTATTTAATTTCAAAAAACGAGTCACAAAAAAACTAAAATTCCGATCGCCGAAAAATTGCAGTGCGGGGAGCTTTAAATTAAAAATCAGCGTCCGCCAATCCGGGGGAATTCTTAAAAAACTTTTCATTAAAGTTAACCAGGTACAGCTCATTTGTGGCGCGGGTACAGGCGGTATAAAACCAGCGTAAAAAATCGGTGTTCACCATTTCGTCGGTTAGGTAGCCCTGGTCAACAAAAACGGCTTCCCACTGGCCGCCCTGTGCCTTGTGGCAGGTAATAGCGTACGCAAATTTAACTTGCAAAGCATTGTAATATGGGTTTAGCTTTAACTCGTTATGTTTGGCTCGTTTATTTGGTATATGGTCGTAATCCTTCATCACCTCCAAATAAAAGCGTTTCTGATCTATTGACTGCAATGCGGGCGATTCGGAGTATAGCGTATCCAGCAGTATTTTGCAATCCAGCACCGGGTCTTCGGCATAATCAGTAAACTCGAGTTGTACATCTGCAAACCTAAAGCCATACATCTCCTCTATCCGGCGCACCTTGCGCACTTTAGCTATGTCGCCGTTGGCTATAAAGCCAGTACTCCCCTCTTCCTGGTCTTGCAGCCAAAAGTAATTGTTACGCACCACCATTAGCTGGTCGCCGCCGGTTAGCTCTTCCTCGCGCATTAAAATGCGACCGCGTATCTGTCGGTTATACAGGTTGGCGTTTTTATTACTGCGGCAAATGATCAGGGTGCCATCGTGCCCGTACTTGTTATAGGCATAATTTAAACCATCCTCCAAAACATCGCTGCGCATGCGGTAAACATCCTTGTAGCCTTTGGTCACGATCTGTGGCATCAGCTCTTTACCCTGGCGAATGATCTCGCGTACTTTGGTTACATTAAACAATATGCCCGAGTCTTTTTGCTGGCGCAATACATCAGTAAGCTCATAAGTATAAACATCCAGACCAAACTGGTCTTTCATTAGCTTAACATCCAGCGCGGGGCTGTCGTCGGCACCTACGGGTGGTAGCTGGGCGGTATCGCCAACCAGCATCAGCTTGCAGTTTTTGGTATTGTAAACGTATTTGACCAGGTCGTGCAGCAGCGTTTCGCGGTTATTGCCGGTCAGCTCGTCAGATATCATAGATGCCTCGTCGATAATAAAAAGCGTATTGGCGCTCAGGTTATCGGCTATCATAAAAGATTCATCGACATTTAATGCTGATTTTTTACGATAAATGCGCTTGTGAATGGTAAAGGCCTTGCGGCCCGAGTAATTGGTGATAACCTTGGCCGCTCGGCCTGTAGGTGCCAGCAATACCGATTTAAAATTGTACTTAGGCAGCGCCTTTACCAAAGCCCCCAGCACGGTCGTTTTACCTGTACCGGCATAACCCTTTAGTATAAAGCATTCGTCGCCGTTATCGCTTTGTAAAAAGGTATGCAGCTTGCCAAACAGCTCCAGTTGCTGGGCGGTTGGCTCGTGTGGGAAAGCGGCGGTGATATGGTCTGATGTGGGCACATGCAAAAATGCTGATAAGTATGTTAATTAAGTAATTCAAAAAATATTACTTTTGTTAACCTGCATGAGCGACCACAGATATAATTACACCAGCGATGATCTTAGCCTTACCCAGGCCAATAGTTACAATTTGTTGTTACAAATTGATGCCAATACGTTTAGCTACGGCATAGTTTTTAAAAAGCAATTGCTTGCCTGGGGCGAAAACTATCCGGTTGAGGAACTGCGCGACCCGCAAATACTGCGCGATATTTTAACAGCCAATTACAAGCAGGTTATTATTGGCCTGTCGTCGGCAGTGTTTACCTTAATGCCGGGTAACTTGTTTGATAAAAACCGGGTAGCCGCAGTGGCACGCCTGCTTGATGTAAACCACCACGAAAAGGTTTACTGGCAGCAACTTACTGATGATAACGTGATCATATACAAAGTTGACGATAGCATAGCATCGGCTATTACAACCTTGGATAACCAAACGGTTAACTATAGCGCCAAAGGTTGGGTTACCATAGTGGCCGACAGCCGCCCTAATGATGATGAAATATATTTAAACCTAAGCGACGAAAAGGTTGAAGTGCTTTATTTTAATAACCGAAGCCTGCGCTTTTACAACGCGTATACCTTTAAAAACCACGAGGAACTGGCATATTATACCGCGCTTGCTGTAAACGAGGTAAAACTGCAGCCACATAACGTTACGCTTATAATAAGCGGCGATATTAATGCTACCGACCGTAACTTTACCTACCTGGCCGGATTTTTTAATAAGGTAAGCCTAAACCAACTGGCTATATTAACCTTGCCCGAGCAGGTACAATCGCACAAAGTACTTACCCTTGCTGCCCTTACGTTATGCGCATCATCGGAGGAAAACTAAAGGGCCTAAGGCTTAACCCGCCCAAGAATTTACCCGTACGCCCCACTACCGACCTTGCCAAAGAGGCACTGTTTAACATTTTGCAAAACCAAATAGAGTTTGAAGGCATAACCGTGCTCGATCTGTTTAGCGGCACCGGCAACATTGCTATGGAGTTTGCATCGCGCGGAGCCGAAAGCGTTACCGGGGTTGACCGCAGCATACATTGTGTGCATTACTTAAAGGATGCATCGCGCCAGCATGGCTTAACACAAATACAGTCTTTTAAGGCCGATGTATTTAAATACCTGGATATGGAAAGCGAACAATACGACCTGGTATTTGCCGACCCACCCTACGACCTGAATAAGATACCCGAAATACCAAAAATAGTATTTACCAAAAACCTGCTTAAACCCAACGGCTTGCTTATTGTGGAACATCAAAGCATGCAAAACCTAAGTAACCACCCTGCTTTTGTTGAGCAGCGTAAGTATGGGCATTCATCATTTTCGTTTTTTAAAGCACCGGAGGCCGGCAATGAATGATAAAATAAGAAATGTAGAGGTTAGTATCCTGTCTGATAACTGGTATACACTCAAAAAAGTAAAATACGAGCAGCAAAACCCCAACGGTGAGTGGCAAACCAATTACCGCGAGGCATACGACCGTGGCAACGGCGCGGTAATATTGCTATATAACAAGGCCCAGGGTACCGTAATTTTAACCCGCCAGTTTAGGATGCCTACTTATTTGAATGGTAACCCCGACGGTTACCTGATAGAAGCCTGCGCAGGCCTGCTGGATAAGGATAACCCGGAGGATTGCATCCGTAAAGAAACAGAGGAAGAGACCGGTTATAAAATATCGGCTGTGCAAAAGATATTTGAGACGTATATGTCACCGGGCTCGGTTACCGAAATATTATACTTTTTTGTGGCCGAATACAATAAAGACATGAAGATAGGCGAAGGCGGCGGCCTTGCCGAAGAAACCGAGCATGTAGAGGTATTGGAACTCCCCTTTACCCAAGCACTTGCTATGGTTAAAAGCGGCGAGATAAAGGATGCCAAAACAATAATGTTGCTACAGTACGCGCAAATAAACAAGCTGATATAATGAAGAAAGCATTAATGGTACTTATTGCAGGCCCTTACAGGTCGGGCACTAACGACGACCCTGAACTAATGGCACGTAACCTGCAAAACATGGAAGACATGGCCTTACCTTTATTTAGGGCCGGGCATATCCCCATTATTGGCGAGTGGTTTGCATTACCCCTGTTAAAACAGGCCGGCTCAAAATATCCCGGCGACGCGGCTTACGAAGAAATATCCTACCCTATCGCAAGGCGCTTAATCACTAAATGCGACGCCATTTTAAGAATTGAAGGCGCATCAAAAGGTGCCGATGGCGATGTAGAGTTTGCCAAAGCTGCCGGTTTAAAGATATATTATAACCTGCAAGATCTGCTTAACGATAATTAGCATTTTTTGGTGTGGTTTACTAAAAAACCACCCTGTCATCCCGAGCGAGCGTAGCGACGAGGGATCTTGTTCACATGACAGGCGGCGAGCTTGCATCATGAACAGGATCTCACCTCGTACTTTGTCCGATATGACAGATCTCCTTTAAACGGCCTATGCGATTCCCTCCCAACGGGAGGGTGCAGGGAGGGGTTTATACACCCTATATTTACCAAAGAATATCTTAACTTCAAATTTGTTAAACCCCTTCCTACCCTTCCCTAGGGAAGGAATCGCACAGGCCACAGCGCATTGTTTGCCGTACCTCATATAAATGACCATTTGCTTTGCAATAATTATCCTTACTTTTGATTACAGCAATAAGCCGTCATCTATATATACATGAAAATAGCCTTATTTCCCGGATCGTTTGACCCTGTTACCAAAGCACACGTTGATATTGTAAAACGATCGATAAGTTTGTTTGATAAGGTTTATATAGGCATAGGTGTAAACAGCACCAAACAAGGCCTGCTACCGGTAGGTAAACGCGAGGAGATGTTAAGGGCGGTTTTTATGCACGAACCCAAAATACACGTGGTTGCTTACGAAGGCCTAACCGTTGAGTTTTGCAAAAGCATTGGTGCCGAATATATGATACGCGGCATACGCACCGTATCTGATTTTGAGTATGAAAAAGCCATAGCACAAATGAACCACGCTTTGGAACCCGAAATTGAGAGCATATTTATTGTAAGCAAACCCGGATACTCGTCAATCAGTTCCAGCATTGTGCGCGAGATAATCCGATACAACGGCGATGTGGCACAATTTATTCCGAAAGAAGCTCTTCCCTTTTTGTAATCAGGTCTGATTTTTCCAGCACATCAATAATCGACGGGAAAGTATTGCCCAAAATATCGTTTATATATTTTGTTTTAAACCAGCGCACATCGGTAATACCCTCTTCTAACTGCGGCACCAGCTTTTGGTTGCCTTTATAGTCCATTGCAAACCAATGCGTTTTTTTAAGGGTAAACTTACCTTTCCATATATAGGTATGGTAGGTTTTACATATTTTTTGGCCAAGCTTTACCTTAATACCGCACTCCTCTTCAATTTCGCGCACGGCGGCAACCTTGGTTTTTTCTTTCTTTTCTATTTTACCTTTTGGCAAATCCCATTTACCGTTGCGATAAATAAACAGGTATTCGCCCTTCTGGTTTTGTACCAGCCCACCGGCAGCCTCTACCAAATGGTTTACCCTTTGCAGCTTTTTTATAGTTGCCCTGGGGTCGGTACAAAGCACATAATATAATTGCTGCGGATGCTGCAAAATGTTGTTATAAATGTTTTCCAGATCAAAATCCTCATCATCAATCTGTTGGTATTGCTCAGCATTAGCAGGTTGGGATGCTGTTAGCAAAATAACTTTTTCGTTAATATAAATTCTGTATTTTTGAGCCATGTTTACCAATAGTGATACCGAGCAGCAAGTTGCTGAATTTTTGCTGCAAATTAAAGCAATAAAATTACAACCTAATAATCCGTTTACATGGGCATCGGGCTGGAAATCGCCAATTTATTGTGATAACCGCATCACTTTATCGCACCCTACCATACGTACTTATATAAGGCAGCAGCTATCATCGGCCATATCAGAAGTATTTGGCTCGGTTGGTTGCATAGCGGGTGTAGCCACCGCGGGTATACCACAAGGTGTATTAATTGCCCAGGAATTGGGCCTGCCCTTTATATATGTGCGTGCAAAAGCAAAAGAGCACGGCACCGGCAGCTTAATTGAGGGTGAAATATCTACAGATAAACGCGTAGTAGTGGTTGAGGATCTTATATCTACCGGTAAAAGCAGCTTACAGGCTGTTAACGCGCTGCGCGATGCTGGTTATACCGTAGCAGGCCTTGCCGCCATATTTAGCTATGGGTTTGATATTGCTACCGAAAACTTTAAAAAAGCTAAATGCCCGTTCTTCACCCTATCAAACTATAACGCTATGTTAAAGTATGCCGAAGAACACCAGTATATATCAAGGGCCGATGTTGATGTTTTAAAACAATGGCGCGAGCAACCCGATACCTGGGGCCAGCAATAATAATTTTCATGAGTATTTTTGAGCATACGGTTACCGTAAGTAACACAGCCGAAAAAGTATACGCTTTTTTGGCTGATATGAACAACCATAAGGCATTAATGCCCGATAATATTACCGATTGGTCATCAACCTATGATGAAGCCAGCTTTAATATCCAAAACATTACAAAGCTATCTTTAAAAATAGATGAAAGGGTAGCAAACGATATGATACGGATTGTGCCCGCAGAAAAAGCCCCGTTTGAGATGGAGCTGAAGTGGGTTTTATTACCTGAGGGTACACACACAAAGGTAACGTTCAGCATTAATGCCGAATTGAATATGTTGATGAAGATGATGGCCTCTGCCCCTTTAAAAAAGTTAGCCGAGGAAGAAACAGAACGACTGGCAACATTGCTTAATACATAGTTAATAATGTATTAATTATTAGTCAATGTATTAATTATTGGTCATTGTAGTCGTTAGTAAACTTAACATCGTACGCCATAATTAGGGCGTTAATTATTACCAAAGTTATTGCTATAAGTACCATAGTATTAGATTTTTTAATTGGTTAACTAAAAAATAACAAATACTATTCCAATTTGCCGATTTCGCATTTTACAGGCGAAAAAAATTACCTTAGTGTAAAAAATACAATCTGATATCCCCTAATATTAATATTCTGGTAAAATATTCCCCGTTAAGGGCAATGGCCGGTAAATAAATTAAGTTTTTAGCGTATTTTTGCGCATTATATAAGTACAGCATGATAACGGTATCTAATCTATCCTTACGCTATGGCAAGCGTACCCTTTTTGAAGACGTTAACCTAAAGT
This sequence comes from Inquilinus sp. KBS0705, assembly GCA_005938025.2. Classification (NCBI taxonomy): domain Bacteria; kingdom Pseudomonadati; phylum Pseudomonadota; class Alphaproteobacteria; order Rhodospirillales; family Rhodospirillaceae; genus Inquilinus; species Inquilinus sp. KBS0705. The sequence continues at coordinate 1,446,149 of VCCI02000001.1, forward strand.
TTACCCAGGGCAACTGCTATGGTATTATTGGGGCTAACGGCGCAGGTAAATCTACATTCCTTAAAATATTATCGGGCGAGATAGACCCTACCAGCGGTTTGGTGAGCTTTACCCCCGGCGAGCGCATGGCGGTTTTAAGCCAAAACCACTACGCCTTTGACGAGTTTACGGTTATTGAGACTGTGATGATGGGCCACAAGGAAATGTATGCCGTAATGAAGGAAAAGGATGCCATTTACCTGAAAGAAGATTTTACCGATGCCGATGGCGAACGCGCCGGAGAATTGGAAAACCTTTTTGCCGAAATGGATGGCTGGAATGCCGAAAGCAATGCCGCTACCCTACTAAGTAACTTAGGTATAAAAGAGGAGTTTCATTATAAACTGGTTAAGGATCTGGATAACACTCAAAAGGTACGTGTGTTATTAGCGCAGGCCCTGTTTGGCAAACCCGACATACTGTTACTGGATGAGCCTACCAACGATTTGGACATACACACCGTTAGCTGGCTGGAAGATTTTTTGGCATCGTACGAGGCCATTGTACTGGTAGTATCGCACGACAGGCACTTTTTAGATACCGTGTGTACCCACGTGGTAGATATCGACTTTGCTAAAATGACCATTTACACCGGTAACTACACCTTCTGGTACGAATCGAGCCAGTTAGCATTGAAACAACGATCAGATCAGAACAAGAAAACTGAAGACCGTGTAAAGGAGCTACAGGAATTTATACGCCGCTTTAGCGCCAACGCGTCAAAATCAAAACAGGCAACCAGCCGTAAAAAAGCGCTGGATAAGATCAACCTTGACGAGATACAACCATCAAACCGTAAATACCCGGGCATTATATTTAATAACCAGGGCCGCGAAGCCGGCGACCAAGTGCTACAGACCGAGAACCTGGGTAAATCGCTTAACGGCGAGGTATTATTTGCCAACGTTAACATTATGCTTAACAAAGGCGATAAAGTAGCCATACTATCGCAAAACAGCTTAGCAACAACCGCCTTTTACGATATTTTAACCGGCCGCGATACCGATTACAAAGGCAATTTTAAATGGGGTGTAACCATTAATGTGGCTGATATACCTATTGATAACTCTGAATATTTTAAAGGCAAGGACATGAACCTGATAGACTGGCTGCGCGAATACTCGCCGGGCGAAAAGGACGATCAGTTTATCCGTGGCTTTTTGGGCCGTATGCTTTTTAGTGGCGAAGAAGTATTAAAGAAAAGCAATGTACTAAGCGGTGGCGAAAAAATGCGCTGTATGTTTAGCCGCATGATGCTGCAAAGCGCCAACCTGCTGATATTAGATGAACCAACCAACCACCTGGACTTGGAATCGATAACGGCGTTGAATAATGGCATGAAAGACTTTAGAGGAAACATCATATTCACCTCGCGAGATCATGAGCTGGTAGAAACCGTTGCTAACCGTATTATTGAAATTACGCCTGGTGGGGTTATTGATAAGCTAATGACCTACGACGAATACATTAACAGCGATGTAGTACAAAAACAACGCGAAGAAATGTATGCGATGGCATAATAAGGCGAAAGGTAAAGCTGAAAGGTAAAGGTTACCTATAGCCGATAAAACACCCTTAGTACATTCAACAATAATTTGTTTCTTTGCCCTCCCGGTAAAACAAAAAATGACTTGGTAGCTCAGCCGGTAGAGCAACTGACTCTTAATCAGTGGGTCGAGAGTTCGAGCCTCTCCCAGGTCACAAAAGACGAAAGCCTTAAGTCGAAAGTCTTGAGGCTTTTTTGTTAAAGTTCCCTTGTGCAGCGGATGTTACGATAGTATCTGTCCTCCGCTTGGGTAATTTGAAAAAGCTTCATACAAAAGCACTGAGACTTTTCGGTCATTCGACAATTTTATTTTTCTGTAGCACTTAAACTGATAGCTTGAGTATTATGCGTTTTTATATCTTTGTTTATGTACGTTAATATATTCAAGCCAATATACCTTCTACTAATTGTAATAATTTTTTCCATATACGGTTGTGGTAAGCAAGGGCCTGAAGGGAAGAAATCTTTAATAGATCTGATAAATGAGCCCGTCGGCGCCAATTGCGCAACAGGTGGTTACAAGATAGTAAGCGGGGTCGACCTGAACAACGACGACATTTTAAGCGAGTCGGAAATTCAAAGCACTAAGTACATATGTAATGGTGCCAACGGTAACAATTCGCTCGCTGCGCTTGTACCGGAACCTGCAGGCCCTAATTGCGCAACAGGCGGTTACAAAGTAAATACAGGCATCGACCTTAACAATAATAATATACTTGATACAAATGAGGTAGTCAACTCCGAATATATTTGCAGTGGTTTAAACGGAAACAATTCGTTAGTAGCATTAGTTGCCGAACCTGCCGGGCTAAATTGCAGTAATGGCGGTTATAAGGTAAATTCAGGTACAGATAGCAATAAAAATGGTGTGTTAGAAAAGTCAGAAATACAAAGTACCTCATACATATGTAACGGTAACAACGGCTTAAATTATTTAATATCAGTAAAATCCGAGTCTGCCGGCACTAATTGTACTTATGGAGGATACAGTTTTAATACCGGTATTGATGTTAATAAAAACGGAATACTTGATGTGAATGAAATAACCGGAACGGTATATATCTGTAACAATACCGCAATTAACGAGATACGTATTCCGCTTGATTTTTCGGCTAACACAACTAGTACTGCAGGTGTTTCGGGATTAGCTATATCAAATTTTAATAAAGCTAACTATACAGGCCTTGATTCGATAGTATTTGTCGCGAGACCATATTCAGGCAATTCGGCCAGTAATGCTATAATTGATTTGGTAAACTTAACAGATAACATTATCTGGAATGATAGCAGGCTTACATCTAATAAACCATATGACGAATCTGAATCACAGACATCAAAAAATTTATACAACATTATACCTGACAAACCTATTAATATTGGATTAAGAGTGCGAAGCGAAAAACAGGGCGCTTTTGCTGGCGCTGGGGGAACAAATTACTTAATTCTTTACCACAAAGAATAAATAGCGACCATTTAGTATCTCATCTTTTCGGAAGCTTTTATTCACTATAAACCATCATTTTAAAGCTATGCGTACCCATTCAAAAGAAACCCAAAGTAGTTTAACACCGGCTGCCGCCTTGCAAATTTTAAAAGAAGGCAATCAGCGATTTATTAATAACCTTAAGGCTAACCGTAACCTGTTGCAGCAGGTAAACGAAACATCGGCCGGGCAATTTCCTTTTGCTACTATTCTAAGTTGCATTGACAGCCGTACATCGGCCGAGCTTATTTTTGACCAGGGGCTTGGCGATATCTTCAGCATACGTATAGCCGGTAATGTGTTAAATGAGGATATTTTAGGCAGTATGGAATTTGCCACCAAAGTAGTAGGCACCAAAATTATTGTAGTGCTGGGCCATACCAAATGCGGGGCTATAGTTGGTGCCTGCAACCATGTTGAATTAGGTAACCTAACTACACTGCTCAACAAAATTCAACCTGCAATTAGCAGTGAAAAAACCATCAGCGACAACAGAACCGGTACAAATACCGAATTTGTAAACAAGGTTACCGATATACATGTTGGTTTAACTATTGATAGAATAAGAAAAGAAAGCCCCATAGTAGCCGAATTAGAACAACAGGGAAGTATTAAAATAATAGGCGGTATATATGATGTAGAAACCGGTTTTGTTACCTTTTTTGAATAAGTACTATTAACTAATATAAAATAACGACTGATCGTATCAAAACACATCAGTCGCAAAAAAGCCCTTTAGCGAACGCTAAAGGGCTTTTACATGAACAAACCTTACAGAATATAAAACACTTTCGATTTACTGTAGGCCGAGCCTGCGGCCTGTTCTTCGTGTTTGTATTTTTCCTTTAGCATTTGTTTAATATCGCGCTCAATAGTACGCGATATGGTAGTTGTTGGTGTATCGGTTGGTTTGTTTTCAAAGGGATCTTGTAAGTGGATAGCCATGTTCTCTATCAAAAAGAATGAGGAAGCAATAGCTATAACTAAGGGCACCTCTACAACCCCAAAAAACTCAATTAAACCAAACGGCAGCAACAATATAAACAGCAATACCGAAAAGTGTATGTACACACTGTAGGTAGCCGGGAATACGGTATTCTTGATGCGTTCGCACCCACCCATTGAATTTGAAAAACGGGTTAAGGTTTTGTCTATCTCTACCTGCTGGTATTCGGTTATCCAACCCAGCTTGTAAGCACTGCGTAAGTCGGCCCCCTGTAGCTCTAATAAAGCCATTGGAACGTTGCTGTAGTTTTTTACATGCTCCATATCATCGGCATTAATAAACTTGTCCAGGCCCGTTAATGCGTCCTGACCGCGCAGGTGCCTGCTAAGACTGTACGACCACGCGATTTGCCTTTTTGCAACCCGTTCGCAAAAGGCCTTTTGTTCATCTTCGGCATACGGGGTATCAACAAAAGTAAGCAGTTGCCTTGTTAAGGTGCGCGAATCGTTTACAATAGCTCCCCAAAGCGTACGTGCCTCCCACCAGCGATCGTACGCCTGGTTTGATTTAAAGGCCAGCAATAACGATATAATGGTACCCAATATAGTTGGCACCGCTATAGGTATGGATATACGGGTAAAATGAAAGTTGTTGTACATAATGGCTATCAACACCGAGTAGGCCGTAACCATTATAACTTCCTTCTTTATCTTCCCTAAGATGTAGGTAACCGGGATATTTTCTTTTAAAAGCATAAGTGTATTTTTTGATGGTTTAAGCCTCTGTTAATTCTTGCTCGTAGGCCACAACTATTTGCTGCTGCCTGATGCGGGCGTGTGTTACCTTACTGGTGTTTATAACCGGCAAGCCGCATTTTTTTATCAGCACCTCAGGGTCTATACTGTATTTATGTATAGCGCTGTAACTGCAATTGGCGGCACTTAGCACTGCATCGGCCTGGTTGGCCTCAATAAAGTTTTTAAAAAGGCTTAGCGTACTGCCATACAAAAACTCAATTTTTATATCCTGAATTTGGGTATACTGTTTACGCAGCAGGTTACAACGCTCCAGGAATCCATCGCTTACCTTTTCGTACTCGCGGCTGCGCTTGCTTAGCATCAGCAAGTCGGTTATAGAGTCGGATAGTTTAAACACATGCACAAATACAAGGTTAATGTCTTCGTTTTTGAATTGATTACATAGGCCATGTATACAATCAAGCGACGATGTGCTGTAGTCGGTTGGGATGAGAATGGTTTTCATAAGTATTTTTAAAGGTTAATGTTTAATTATTTACTTATGCAATACTACCCTCCACTTATTAGAATGACCTAAGACAGGTATTAGAATTTAATTAAAACTGAAAATACTTCACCTACAATAAAATACTGATTTACAAATAGATATGAACAACACATACACTATCACTAATAGTATCATCCTACTTATTAAAAACTGATTAGAACAACAAAGGAGAAATTTAAAACTATGTTAGATTTATACTATCGGGAGCAGTATTTGCATTTCGGTACCTACCTGCTCTTGCGAGCGGATGGCTATCGCGCCTTTATGCAGACGTATGATATTTAGCGTAAGCGGCAAACCGATACCATACCCGCTAAACTGGCTTGTGTTTGATGCCCTGAAGAATGGCTCGAAAACATGCGATACATCCTGCTCGGGGATACCTATACCCTGGTCGGTAACCTTGATGATAATGCGGCCACCCTCGGCATATAGTTGCACACTTACTGGCTTGTTATTAGAGTATTTGCAGGCATTAAGTATAATATTGCTGATTGCAAGGCGCAGCAAGTTAAGGTTACCTTCGGTATACATCAAATCTTCATTATCCGGCAAGGCCGAAAAATCAATGTTGATAACACTATCAGGGTCTATCCTTTTTACCGAATCAGCAACATCCATCACCAATTCATCAACCCGTATTTTTTGCCAGTTTTGCTTTTTACCGTCAAACCCGGTTTGGGCAAGGCCTAATAAACTTTCTAATATTTGCGCCAGCTTTTCGGCTTCAGCAAAAATGGTTTGTATCGCCGCCTTTGCCTTACCGTTTATCTCATTACTTTTTAGCAAAAGTTCGGTTTCGCCGGTAATAATGGTTAAGGGTGTGCGCAACTCGTGCGATGCATTACTTACAAAGTTATTTTGGGTTTCAAATGCCGTCTCCAGGCGGTTAAGCATATTATTGAAGGTAAGCACCAGCTCGGCTATCTCATCCTTACCCTTAACATCACTTAACCGCGAGTGCAGGTTATTGGCGGTAATGTTTTTAACACTCTTAATTATGCCCCTAACGGGTTGCATAGTGTAATACGAGAATATTTTACCCGCCACATAAGTAAGTATTATAAAAACCACAAATATTGCTACCAATACCTTCTTTAACTGCTCCAGCTCCTTAAATCCATAAGGGTCGGTAGCGGTAACAATTACAATGTATTTATTACCGTCGATATTAAACAAAGAGCCTGCATAAAAGTGGTTGCTGTGTACATATCGGGCCTTTTTATCTTCCAAAATTTGCCGGTAAAAGGCATCGGGTAAATTTATTATGCGCCGGTATGATGGGCTGCGGGTAGTATCTAACTTAATAACAAATTCCTGTTCGTTCTCCAGCTTTTCCAGGTACTGCATTCTCACCTGCTTATAAGCAAGCGATTCTTTATCGGGGTTGATACTGATCTCGGCAGTAAGGTTTACACGTGCCTCTAACCGTTTAAAAAAATCCTCAAAGCTAAAGTCGGATACAAAGTAAAATATGGATGCGTTAAGCAACAACAAACCAACGGTAGATATGGCAACAAAAAGCAGCGTTATCTTAGTTTGTAATTTCATCGGCAATTTGTTCCTTTAAAATATAGCCCATGCCAAACACTGTGTGTATCAGTTTAACATCATAACCATTATCAATCTTTTTACGCAGGTAGTTAACATATACATCAACCACATTGGTACCCATGTTAAAATCTATATCCCACACATTTTCTAAAATCTGTATGCGCGATAGCACCGTGTTGCGGTTCTTTAAAAAATATTCCAATAAATGATATTCGGTTGCTGTAAGCGCGATGGTTTTATTGGCGCGTTTGGCCGTTTTTGATAAGGTATCTACTTCCAGGTCGGCAATGGTAAGCAGGCTTTTTGGGGTATTACCAGCCTTAGTACGACGCACCAATGTGCGTATACGGGCCTCCAGCTCGGCAAATTTAAAGGGCTTGGCCAAATAATCGTCGGCGCCGCTGTTTAGGCCGGTTACAATATTCTCGGTGCTTGACAGCGCCGTAAGCATCAATATAGCTATGCTATCATCCTTCTTACGTATTTCTTTACATACCTGTATACCGTTTATACCGGGTAGCATAATATCAAGTACAATAATATCAAAGGTATGTGCAAGGGCCATTTCTAAGCCGGTGTTGCCATCGGCGGCAACACTTACTTCCATCCCCGCATCGGTCAGTCCGCGTACTATAACCGATACCAGCCCGGGTTCGTCTTCCACCAGCAATACTTTCATTTATTTAATGTTTTAAGGCAGTTAAACCGTTTATTCAAATAAAATGTTTGGCGGGGGCTTTATAGTTAACTACATAAAGTACTATTTATTTTCCACAGGTATCCACAATTCTTCTTCCGATAGCGGATCATCGTTTTTGTATTTATCGCCCATAACGGCAAAGTGCGGCCGGTCATCAAGCACATAGTTTGAATGTGGCAGCCAGTTATTAAAAATATAGCTATAGGTTGCTGGGCCATCGCTTGCCCTCCCTTTGTGTATAAACACTGCATACATACCCGCGGGTAGTGTAATACTATCCATACCTTCGGGGATATTGTCAAGGGCTGTAACTTCTACTGCCGCCCATTTCTCAAATGTGGCTTTCGGGTTAAACGCATTAAAGAACAAGGGCGGGTAAACTTCTATTGAATATAAGTTGGTACCCACAGTATCTGCTATCTCCTTTCGCCGTGGCATAAAGCTGCGCCACAATTCAAACGTTTTATTATCGGCAAAACACATGCTTATATGTTTGCCTATAAACTTTTTCCCGGCTAATGTTTCTATCCTTGGTTGCATTCGGTAGCTTTAAGGGCTCAATATGCTATTATAATCTTAAAATGAAAAAGCTCATCATTCTATTTTTATTCATATTTATAGTGCGGCTATCTTACAGCCAAAAGCTAACTGTTTTGCATAAGGGTATCACCCTAACGCATTCTGCCACCATAAAAAAACAACTTTACCATTTTGATGGAGCAGATTCGTTATCCGCTGCTCCCATCGTTATTAAGGGCGATAACATTACTATTGATTTTAACGGAGCTGTTATTGAAGGCAGCAGTGATTACCAAAACCCCGACTTATTTAAAGGCACGGGCGTTATTATAAAAAGCGGCAAAAACATTACTTTAAAAAACCTGGTGGTAAAGGGTTTTAAAGTGGGCATAATGGCAAGGGGTATAAACAACTTAAAAATAATTAACGCCGATTGCAGCTACAATTTCAGGCAGCATTTAAACAGCAACCGCCTTTGGGAAGACCTTGCCGATTGGCAAAGCTACCACCATAACGAGAAAGATGAATGGCTGCGCTTTGGAGCCGGTATTTACCTGCGCGATTGCAATAATGCCGATATACACAACAGCACTGTAACTAATGGCCAATGCGGATTAATGATGACCAATTGCAACGACGCATTGATATATAATAACAATTTTTCCTTTAATTCAGGTTTGGGCATAGGTATGTACCGCAGCAGCCGCAACCGCATCATGAATAATAGTATTGATTGGAATATACGCGGCTTTAGTGATGGCGTTTATTACCGTGGGCAAGATTCGGCAGGGATATTGGTTTTTGAACAATGTAATAATAATGCGTTTGCCTACAATTCGGTTACGCACTCGGGCGATGGTTTCTTTTTATGGGCAGGGCAAACCAGTATGGATACCGGCGAAGGCGGTTGTAACGATAACCTGGTGTATGGCAACGATTTTTCGTACGCGGCCACCAATGCCGTCGAAATAACCTTTAGCCGTAATAAGATCATCGGGAATAAGCTGCACGATAGCTGGCATGGCATATGGGGTGGCTTTAGTTACAATACCGTTATTGCTAATAACGATTTTGCCGGCAATCTATCAGCCATTGCCATTGAACATGGCAAGGACAACATTATAGATCAAAACAACTTTAACGGCGATAAAATGGGTATCGAGCTATGGTCGAACCCTAAAAGGGTAAAGGACATTGGTTACCTTAAAAACCGCGACACCCGCAGTGTAAATTACCACATAGGTAACAACAGCTTTAAAAATGTTAAAACGGTATTTAACATTAACCACACCAGCCAGCTGGATATTGATAATAACTATACAATTGGCGCAATTAACACCAATAAGGTAGATAGTACTGTAAAGGACTTAAGGTCTGACAAAAACAGCGAGTTGGCAAACCCCGTTATGGATAGCACTTATATGCCGGCTATAAAAAAGCTGTCAAACGGCAAAAATGCTATGCTGACGGCAAACTATCCTCAGGGCAAAAAATATATTATGATGAATGAATGGGGGCCTTATAATTTTAACTACCCGGTGTTATGGAAAGAACCATCTAAAACGCCCGGCACACTTATACTAAATGTAATAGCCCCGGCCGGTAAATGGCGCATAACCCGGATGAAGGGTGTAACTCATCCCTCAGCAATAGCAGGTAAAACATCTGAACAAATTACCCTTGTAAAAGACACCACCGCGTTAACAGATATTGATGTTGAAATGGAATATACCGGGCAGGCGGTTACATCGCCATTTGGCAAAAAATATGGCAAAGGGCAGTCATATACTTTCCATTACCGCGAATTTGACCTGTCCCTTAACTGGGAAACCAGGTGGTTTGTGTTTAATGACAATAACTCCCCAATACAGCACCCGACAGAATTTGCCAAACTGCTAAATACTACACCTGTTAAAACTACCACAGGCAAATACCTCAACACTATTTTTGGCCAGGGCTTTGGTAAAGGTATAGCTAAAGAAAAAATAGCAACCGTATCTGCATCCACTGTTAATGCACCAACCGGCATTTACCGCATAGGCATTAGCGCATCGGAGATAGTTAGGCTGTATATTGATGATAAGCTAATTATAGACAACTGGGAACCCTCAAAAATAGTTTATGACGCCGATTACCATCGCGATGTTGTAATGCCTTTAAACGGCCGCCACACCATACGTGTGGTGCAGGCACAATACGCCGACTATGGCATTCTAAACTTTACCATACAACCAGTATATCAGAGCAACTAATTACTTTTCCAGCTCGGCTATTGCCGCTTTTAGCCAATCTTCTTTAGCATCTAAGGCTTTGTTTGGTTTTATGCCTATGTTGTCTATGCCCTGCCCTACATCTAACCTGCGACTACGACTGGTAGAATAGCGTAGTATGTAAGGCATGCAGGAAAATGGCGCTTCGCGAACATTCGAATAATCTAAAGTACCGGATGTATGTTCGCCCATTAATACAACCTTTTTGCTTTGTATGGCTTCAAACAAAAACTGCTCAGTGGTGCTGGCACAGCCTTTATCTATCAAAACAACTACTTTTTTAGGCGAGGATAACACTTTCATATCCGAGTTGGTATAATCGTCGTTACCGGTTACAAATTTACCAACATTTTTTTCCATGTTATTTATTTTGCCTTTTATATCGTTTTTGGTTTCCTCAGCCATATCGGGGTCTTCCAACTCTTTTTTCCAGCCTGCAATATTTGCTGCTGTTGATAGTACATCAGCACCAATGGTTTTAATGGGGTTAGTATAAATATAAGGTAATATGGGGCTATACGAATAATCATCGCCCCCACCGTTGCCACGCAGATCGAGCACCAGGTAAGGCATTGCTTTTAAAGCCTCATCATTCGCTTTAAAAACCGAATCGATGTTTTTATAGTTAGATGTACCAAAGTTTGATATTTTAATATATAGCGTTTTATCCGTCAGTTTTCGCGATGCTACCGGCACATAAGCGTCGTACTTCTCTTGCTGAAAAGTAGCACCCTCCCTCACCCAATCGCCGCCTATGCGGGTATTGTTCACAAAAAAATTAAAGTATTCAACTTTTGGCAGCTGGTTACGCACAAACAGTATGCCTTTCATATTGCCCTCATCATTTTTTTTTGAGGCAAACTTTAGCATACCGCGTTTCCAGCCGGGCAGTTTGGAATCTATAATAACGCCCACATAATCATGCAATAACGTAGAGTCTTTATATACTGCTATTCGGTAGGACGAATCGTGCCTGAATATATAAATACCCTCCTCGGTTTTTGATTTACGCAGCTCTTCTATTTTAGCATCTGTTAGTTGAATGATCTGCCTTTGCTTCACTACCGCCGAATCTGTTTTCATGGCATCAAACTTAACGCCGATGCTTACGTGGTGGTCTTTAAACTTATCAAGGTAGCTTGATATTACCAGCAGGCAGGTTTCGTTAGCATTAGGCTTTTTACTATAAGCTAAATATTCATCGGTCATCTTTTTATAGGCGGCATCGCCCATTTGTGCCTTTTTATCTTTAAAGCCAGCGTAATTTTTCTCCATAAAGTTTTTTATGTAAGTAAACTCGGTTTGGCAATCACATTTTTGGGCAAATGAATTTAAGCTTATTAAAGCCAAAGCAGGTAACAGCAGTAGTTTCTTGATAGTCATATGGCGTAGGTATTTGTTGTGCCTAATATAACTGTTGTGGGCATCAGAAGCTAATTTAAAGGATAGATAGTAAAAATTTTACAATAGCGTTTAAAGCAATTCTTTATTTTAACAATAATGTATATACATTCCATAGATTTTATCACTATTAATATTTTCATTACATTATTTTAATAAAACAGATAATAAATTATCTTTATCTCATCAATATCGCAATACAACTAACAAACTGTTGAAAAACATAACACGCAGAGATTTTTTAGGTAAGGGTGCAATGCTGGCCGGAGGTACCTACCCCGCCATGCTGGCTTTAGGAATGTTAAAAAGCGCCCCTGCACACGCATTTAATTTAGAAGGTAGCGGCACAGGCAAACACATTGTAATTTTAGGAGCCGGTTTAGCAGGTATGACCTGTGCATACGAGTTAAACAAACTGGGTTACCAATGCACCATACTGGAAGCCCGCCAAAGGGCAGGTGGCCGTTGCTGGAGCATACGCAATGGCAGCACCCAAACCGAAACCGATAAACCAACCGCAACAGCAAAATTTGATGATGGCCTGTATTTTAATGCCGGCCCATCGCGTATACCGCACCACCACGAGCTTACTTTGCATTACTGCAAAGAGTTGGGTGTGCCTTTACAGGTGTATAACAACGTTAACGAGGGCGCCTATTACTTTGCCGAAGGCACAGGCCCGCTTTCGAACAAAAAGGTACGTGCCCGCGAGATACACAACGACATACGCGGCTACATGACCGAAATGCTGGCTAAAAGCATTGACCATGGGGGCCTTGACGCCGCCCTTACCAAAGAAGATGGTGAAAAGATTATAGAGTATTTGAAAGCCGAAGGCGGCCTGGATATAGACAAGCTATATAAAGCATCGGCACGCCGTGGTTACAGCGAATCGCCGGGAGCAGGTGACAGATCGGGAAAAGTAGCAGAGGCTCATAAACTGGCTGATATTATCCGTTCGGGTTTAATGGACCCCGACTTTTATAATGTAGCCGAATACACCTACGAATTACAGATGACCATGTTTCAGGCTATCGGCGGTATGGATAAGATAGCGTCGGCCCTGGAGAAAAAGGTTGCGCCCGCTATAAAAATGGGTGCCGAGGTTACTTCCATCATCAATTTACCTGAAGGTATAAAGGTGACTTATAAAGATACAGCGGGCGAACACAGCATAAATGGCGACCTATGTATATGCACTTTACCCCTGCCGGTATTAAGTAATATAAATAATAATTTTTCTGGTGATGTTAGTCGCGCAATTGACTATATTAGCTATATACAAACAGGCAAAATAGGCCTGCAGTTTAAAAGGCGGTTTTGGGAAGAGGATGAGCAGATCTACGGCGGCATCACCCATACCAATAATGATCTTACACAAGTATTTTATCCATCGTACGACTATCTGGGCAAAAAAGGCATCCTGATAGGTTATTACAATTTTAACGAGAAAGCACAGAAGATAGGTAACCTAAATTTTGCTGAACGCGAAAAGTTTGCCTTAGAAAAAGGCAGGTTGATACATCCGCAATACGATAAAGAGTTTGAGGGGTCGTTTTCGGTTAGCTGGCATAAAACAAAATATAACTTAGGTGGATGGGCAGTATATAACACCGATACGCGAAAAACACAATATCCAGCCCTGTTAAAACCTGATAAGCAGGTTTACTTTGCCGGCGAACACATGACCTATTTAAATGCCTGGATGGCGGGAGCATTTGAGTCGGCGCGCAGTACTGTAGCGGCAGTACATGCCAGGGTAAGCGGCCAAAGGTTTGCCTACCCGGTAACAAAAAGTTAGTGTAAAATGCTGCAATAAATTATAGGTAAGCATGAAATTTTAAGAAAAAATTCAAGTATAGAAGGCTAAAAAACTAAATCAAAAAAAGCATCACAATGGCAAATTCAATTAACCGCAGAAACTGGATCAGATCCAGCGCTTTCATGGCCGGGGGACTGGCATTTTTCTCAGGAACTATAAGTAAGCTGGCGGCAATGCCAACAAAAGTGTTTAAACCATCGCCACGCGCTATTACCGACGAAGAAGCCGTTTTAAGCGGCCCTTACGATTTAAAAGCCAGGCTCTTAGCCAACGAAAACCCGTTTGGTCCATCGCCTGCTGCCAAAAAAGCAATGGCCGAAGCATTAGACAAAAGCTACCAATATCCTTTTATGCAAATGTCGCAACTGAGTGGTAAAATAGCTGCTTATGAGGGTATAATGCAAAAAAACATCCTTTTAGATTCAGGCTCAACCCCGTTGTTGCATGCTGCTGCCATGTATTATACAAAAGGCGGTAAAACCGTAATAACTGGCGACCCATCTTACGATGACCTGCCAACATGTGCAGAAGAGTTTGAGGGTAAATGGGTAAAAGTACCCCTTACAGCCGATTACAAGCTGGATCTTGACGCTATGGAGGCTAAAGTAGATGCTAATACCGGTTTGGTATATGTATGTAACCCAAATAACCCTACCGCTACGGTTGTTGATACTGCAAAACTGAAGGCCTTTTGCGAGCGTGTATCTAAAAAAACAATGGTTTTTGTTGACGAAGCTTACATTGATTACCTGCCTGACCCACAAGGCACTACCATGATCAGCCAAATAAAAACCGGAAGTAATATTATAGTTGCGCGTACCTTCTCTAAACTATACGGCTTTGCAGGCTTACGTTTAGGATATATAATAGCCCAACCACAAACGCTTGATGCATTAAAAAAATACTCGAGTAAGGGCTTTAACGTTAGCGGGCCAACCTTAGCCGCAGCACTTGCCGCCTACCGCGAGACAGACTTTTTAACAGAAGCGCTTAAAAAGACAAATGAAAGCAAAGAATACCTTTACTCGGTACTAAAAAAAGAAGGGTATGAATACATCCCGTCGTCTGCTAATTTTGTGATGTTTCCGCTAAAAATGGATAGCAAAAAGTTTACTATGGAAATGATGAAACGCAGTGTAGGTGTGCGTAACTGGCAATTTAACGGCAAAGAGTGGTGCCGTGTAAGCATTGGCCGCATGGACGAAATGGAAGCTTTTGCAGAAGCATTTAAACAATTATCATAACAGCATATTTACTAAAGAATGAACTACAAAGGACTAACACTTACTTTACTTTTAACAGGATCGATACTAATAAGCAAAGCCCAAACGGTAAACCCGCGACCGCTTACTATAGACGAGTACAAAAAAGCTCAAACCTATACCATTGCCGATTTAGACAAAGATACTTACGTTAAGTTTGATAATGCTTACGTGCTTGACCGTTATGAGGGCCGCAAACCTTACTTTGTTACCGGTGCTGATGGGTTAAAAAAACGTATAGACCTATACAAACTGGTGGCCAAAGAGGGCATGCAGGAAATTGGCCTGATGGTTTTTTACACCAATGAAAAAGGAAAGCTTTATAAAGCCCTTGTGCCGGACTTTACCGCTGATGCCAAAGTTTGGGCCCAATACTTTCAGGATATAGACGACATTAATAAGGTTGAAACCAACTTTATCCTAAAGCTATCTTATATTCTATCAAAGGAGTTGAGCTTTCAGCAGTATAAGATTTTAAATGGTGGCAAGGATATGAAAGAGGAATCGGCTACCTATGGTAATGATATCTGTTTCCCCGGCGAGGAGTTGGTAACTATGGCAAGCGGCGCTAAAAAGCAATTAAAAGACGTTAAAAGCGGCGATGCCGTAATAACTATAGACCCGGTTACTAAAATAGCCTCGGCCGTTAAAGTAAAAGAGCTTACCACGCACGAGGCTAAAAACTATGCTTTAACACGCCTTGTATTGGTATCTGCAAAAACTAAAACTACAAAAGCCGGCTATAATGTGCTGTTAAACAGCAAAGTATTACAGGCTACACCAAACCATCCTATGCTTACAAAGCAAGGTAATCAAAAAATTGGTGATATAGCACAGGGCCAGCAAGTACTATGCCTTAACGAACAAACAGGCAAGTATGAACCTTACACCGTTTTAATAAAATGCGAACAAGCTGGTGGCACCCAAAAGGTATACAACATTGTAGCCGATGGCGGTAGCACGCTATTAATGAATGGCGTAATGGTTATGCAGAAATAATAAACCACATTCTTTGTAAAACAAAAAAGGTATAGTGCACGCTATACCTTTTTTGCTTTTAATGGGCCAAAAGCAATTTATCCCACTCAGGGTATCGTTTTAAATAGGCCTGAACAAACACGCATAAGGGAATTAATTTAAGTTGATGCTGCTCAAGGTACTTGAGTGTCTTTTCTACCAAAGCGTCGGCTATACCCCTTCCCCTTAGCTCTACAGGCACCTCAGTGTGTATCAGGTAAACATGGTCGCCCTTTTGTTTATAATCAATAAACGCCCGGTGGTCATCTATAAAAATCTCAAAGCTGTGGCTTGTTTCATTATTTACAAGCTCTATATCTGTATACTTCATATATATAATTATATTCTAAAGTTAAGCGATACATAGGGGTACCAGCCTTCTTCTGAATGACCGGCCAATACCTGTAAAATTGTTAAACCTGCTGGCGCAAAGTACAAACCGCCACCAACACCCTGGTGCCATTTATCCGATCTGTCATTTTCGATCCAAACCCGGCCGGTATCATAAAATCCGCTTATACCTAACTGGCCCGGTACAATATAACTGGCAATATTGGCCAGTTTTATACGGGCCTGCAGGTTGTTGTATACCATGTGTTTACCTGCAAAACGATACTGCAAGTAACCCAATAAATTACCCTGCCCTCCTAAAAACATCGACTGGTAAAAAGCCGGTTTGCCCACGCTTACGCCACCGCCAATTCTGTCAGATAGAACGATAGTGCCTGTAGCATTTATTTTTTGATAAAAGGTAACCTCCGGCCTTAGCTGGGCAAATGATTCTGAATACCCATTTAAGCCTTTGTAAGCCGACAAATTGATATTGATATAATAACCCTTGGTTGGCAAAATGCCTGCATTACGCTGGTTGCTATTTAAGTTGATAACTACACCCGCATGCGCTTTTCCCTTATCAACCGTTAAGCTATCATACGACCCGATCTGCGAAGAGTTATTAATAAAACGGCCCTTATTATCATCAAAACTTAACTGGTAAAATTGTAATGACGGACCAACACTTATAGTAGCGTTTTTACCGGTATGAAAGCGAACGGCCGGGTCTAACTGGTAAGTATTAAACCTTGTGCGGTAAAAGCGGCGGTAATTATCTATTTTAATTAGTGGTGTTTGGTTACCCAAACCAAAAAAGTTCACCGTATTATCAGGGGCATTAACCACACCCTGTAATGTAAAATCGGCATTGCCTAAAGCTTGTATCCATTCGCCGTTATAGCGTATTCTAAACGCATCGGTTGCAAAGGCATGGGTAAGCATTAATTGTTGCACACTGGTATAAGGCAATTTTCTAAAACCATCCGTTTTAGTGTATTTAAACCCCAAACCAAGTAAAAACCCATCATCGGCATTTAAGCCCGCTGTTGCAAGAGGCATCCAAACGTTATATAAGTTTGTAGAAAGGAAGCGCGTGTTAGTGGTATCGGCAGATAAATGTTTACTTACACGATCTGTTTGGCCCGTAAATTTTGCATTTGGTGTATCATAAACCTTAACCTTATTTGCAGCCCCTGTAACATCATACAGTTTTTTACCCTCTCCCCCAACAACTCTTACCCTTATAGGCGATTTGGTAGTATTAATTTTTATTTGGTCGTCCCCTCCGCCCGCAAATAGCCTTATCTCCTTTGTGATATCGGCATTGTAAGTATGCGACAGTATAGTATCTTTTACTTCGCCTTCCTTATTAATTTTATTTATGGTGATATTAAGGCCATTATTTGGCGCATCGGTTATATTAACTAATTCGTTTTTATCGCTAATACGCAAGTCTACCACCCCGTTAATAAAGCGGTAATAGTTTGCCATAACAGTTGGCAAACTATCGCGGCGGGCCTTTAGTATGCTAAATAACTCCTTGTGCCCCATTTTATAGGTTTCTATAGGTAGTCTTCTTAAGCCCTCTTCAAGTACGGCATCAGTCTCGGCAGCAACAAATTCATTTACTACTTTCATCCATTGCTCGTAGCTCATCTGAAAATCGGGGTAAGCGTTAATAAAGCGCGATTTATAAATACCATACTTCATAGATGGCTGCCTTGTAAAATCGCCCAATAAGGGGTCTATCCATGGCTGCGCAGCAATATCGGGGAAGAGGCCCTGCTCCAGGTGAAATACCTGGTCACGATCTCGCGGCACTCCTGTGTAATATTTGCTTTTATCCTTTTTGGTAACCGCCCACCGCCACTGGTCTTCGTGTCTGTCCCAATCGCCAAGCAGCATATCAAGCATACGTGCGCGTAAAAACGCTTCACCATCAAACCGGTTATCATTATCTTTTACCAGGTTGTCAAGCATCTTAAGTGTATTATCCGAATCGCCTATCGGCTCACGCTCTTCAAGCAGGCACACTCTGTTGGCAAATATCTTTCGGTATTCTCCCAATGCTTCATCGTCGGCAATTATTCCTATTACCGGGTTGGCGTGGGGTACCCCGGCTGCTTTAGCCATGGGCGGTACTACTAAAGCTGAAAATGGGTGTTGCCCGCTAAGCGCATCATCCAGCCAGTCAACCACAAAGGTCTCGCGTAAATTTTCGGGTAATAACTTATCAGGTGTTTTCTCTACTGTGCGTATCACCCACTCTTTGCCGCTTTTATCTTTTAACCGTAACGATTTTGACTGCATACCGCCGCCCTCCTTTTCGGGAGTAAGGCCGCCGTAAACTTCGGATATTTTGATAACAGGCAATTTTACTGCTGTTGCCCACTCTTTACGGTAGTTTTTACCAAAAAACCATTTATGTGTGCCGCTAACTTTATTATAGGACGGGTGCACTTTTACTACAACACTATCGCGAAATACAGGCTCGGGCGACGTTGATTGTTGTGCTACTGTTAATGATGATATACCGGTGAATAATGCGGCCAGGGGTATAAGTCTTTTAAGCATCGGATAAGAGGTTTAGGATTAAGCCTTTATTATTTTTTTACGTATTTAAAAAGCGATATGTTTCCGGGCGACGCGGTATCGCCCTCATTAGATATATACAAGTTTCCTTGTTTATCAAAAGCCATTCCCTCGGGCTGTAAAAAGCCGGAATTTAAGGGGTAGGCTTGCTGAACGTTAAAGTTTTCGTCGGCCACTACCAGTAATTTATTTACCGACGATAAAATATACCATTGCTTTGTTAGCGGGTTTTTAGCTAACGCGGATGGATGAAATTTCATTTTGCCTTTACCCGCAATGTCGATTATTTTTTTTACGTCGATACTAAATTCACCACTTTGGGTTATAGTACCATCAGCAGCCAAATTTAAAATATAACCATTACACTCTTTAGCATGGTTACCGCCCGGGCACTGCTTGCATAAAGCATACAATTTACCTGTAAATACATCAGCATGCAAGCCTTCGTACTCGCCTTTTGGTAAAAAACTTTTTTGCTCGTTTATACTGGTGATTTGGCCCGCTGCAACCTGCGCTAAAGGGAAACTAAATAAAGTACCGTCGCTTCGTAGTATAACGGCGTAGTTATTAGCTACTGCTACATCCTCATAATCGCCATGCTTGCCAAATTTAGCCTGCTTAACTTGCGTATCGCCCGGCTTAAACGAATAGATGTTACCATCCTCGTCCTGCTCGGCATATATAGTTGCATTATCACCCTGGTTAAAGGCAATGCCCGATATTTCCAGCAATTCCGCAGGCATGTTATACTTTACCGGGTTATTCAGATCATATCCTGGCGGGTTTTTAGCCGATTGCTTTTTTGTTTGGCTGCATGATGAGCCAATAATGCCTATCAATAAGCAAAATATCACAGATGTTTTTTTCATGGTAGTTTATTTATAATGAATATTTACCGCTTAAATAGTGATAAATAGCTTTTTGCGATTGTATAGCTTCACCCTTTAAAACAGGTTTAACCTGGTTAAAATGCTCGTCTATCATTACTGCCTGTACATTATCATTTAATTGATAATCTATCAACTTTATTAATTCTTGTTTAATTGCATCGTTATAGACAGGGAAGCATACTTCTATACGATGATATATATTCCGGTTCATCCAATCAGCCGACCCTAAAAACACTTCCTGGTTGCCGTTATTATTGAATATAAATACGCGGCCATGTTCCAGGTAACGGTCTACAATACGCTTTATGGTAATATTTTCGCTCATACCAACAACTCCGGGCACCAGGCAGCATATACCACGTATAATAAGCGATATTTTAACACCCGCCTGCGATGCCTCGTAAAGCTTATTTATCATCACTTTCTCTTCCAGGTTGTTCATTTTGATAGTTATAACAGCAGGTAGGCCCTGCTTGGCTAAATTTATTTCTCTATCTATCAACTCTAAAAACCTTGTTTGCAGGTTAAACTGTGCTACCAATATATGGTTAAACTGAATCGGGTTAGATGAGGATGGCTTTTCGCGCTTGGCTAAGAAAATAAATAATAATTCAAGCTCGCGTAACAGATCATGATTGGTGGTAAGTAAAACATGGTCGGTATAAAACCGGGCGGTGCCTTCGTTTAAATTACCGGTAGCAAGCAAGCCCGAGTAACTTAGCCTGTTACCATGGCGCGTTTTAACAAGCGCGATCTTAGCATGCACCTTTAATGCAGTTACACTGTAAATGATCTCAACACCTGCGCTTTTCATTTTTTTAGCCCATTTAAGGTTATTGGCTTCATCAAAACGGGCCTTAAGCTCTACCACTACCCTCACTTTTTTGCCGTTCTTAGCGGCGCTTATTAAGGCATTAACAATGCGTGAGTTACTGGCTACCCTATAAAGTGTAACATTTATTTCTTCTACATCGGGGTTGTTAGCGGCTTCATTAAAAAACCGCAAAATGGTGCTATACGATTGATAAGGTGTATTTATTAAAATATCTCCCTGCGCAATGGTTACAGCAAGAGGTTGGCTTATTAAAATTTGCTGCGGGCTTATAGCCGGCCATTTATCATATTGTAAAGCAGGGTTATTAACAGGTAATGATGATAAGTCTTTTAAATTATGATACCTGCCTCCCTCTACCAGTGTAGCTTTCTGCAGGTCCAGGTTTGCGCTTGCGAGTTGCAGAACATCCAACGGCATATCGCCTGAGTATAAAAAGCGGGTGGCCAAGCCCATATCGCGTTTATTTAATTGCTTTTCTATCTGTTCAGACAGGTCGCCGGCATATTCATCTTTAAGATCAAGTTCTGCATCGCGGGTTACTTTTATACTATAGCAGCCGTTAATTATGTAACCAACAAATAACTTATCCAGGTTAAAACGGATAATATCATCTAAAAATAAAATGTACTGTTCGGCATCTTGCTTAACCGATAAAAATCTCGGCAACTCGTCAGATGGAATATTAAGCAGCATTTGCTTTTCAACACCACTGGCAGTTATCAGCTGTATAATAAAATACAACTTATTATTCTCAGGGAAAAAACTGCTGTCGGCGTCTAACTGTACGGGTTGTAAATAAGCCAAAACTTCCGACAGAAAGTAATTACTCACCTGCCCGGCTATGCTATCAGGTAAGGGCTGGTTATATAAAAGTGTAATATTATTTTCTTTTAACAGCGGTAGCAACTCAGTAGTTAATATTTTACCGTACTTTATTTGCTGCTTAAGTATGATATCGTTGGCCTGGTTCAGGAGTGTTGCTTGCTCGTCAGCATTTATCTTGCTTTCTTCCTTTTCGCTTATTTTTTTGAGGGCTCTAAGTACCGGCATACGCACACGGTAAAATTCATCAAGATTTGATGAATAGATAGCTAAAAAATTAATGCGCTCAATTAACGGAACCTCTTTATTCTCCGCTTCGTTAAGTACGCGTTCGTTAAAGGTAAGCCAGCTAATATCACGATTAAAATACTGTAGATGCATAAATACTACTTATGTCTGTAGGTAGCCGATGCAATTATAAAAGCTAATACCGAGATAATAAGCCCAAACATAAAAATGTTATACGCTATACGCAGCAAACGATATTTTTTTCCCAAAACAACACCCTGGGCGTATACGTCGCGTATTAAGCTACCGTATAAAAATTCCCGGTCTTCCATCATTTTGCCCATACCGTATTTATAATCTTCTAAAGACATGCGGTAGAAATTACCAAAAAACAACAAATTAACCTTTTTTGTATCTACATCCTCAATTGAAAATGTTCCTTCGGGGATAGATGGGCGCGTTGCAAGTATAGAGAAAGTCATGGCCAGCAAACTCACACACAAAAATATAAAAGTAGGTATCGACAGATATTCATACTCGGTTAGCTTGCGCAGCAACAAACTAATTATTGCCGATAAAATAATTGAGTTGACCGTTATCATGATATGGGCCTTATTATCGGCCATGTCGCTTAACCTTTGATGGTTGCTCGAACTTATCCTGAACATCGTTTCGATACCTTTTTCGGGGCGCTCCGATTTCTTCTTTTTCTCAGCCTTAATATCCTGATCATTTCCTGAAGCAGGTTGAACAACAACGGTTTCTTCGTCATTTTTATTCACCGAAGTATCTACTTTAGTTTGCAGCAAAGTAATATTTTGCGTTTTACCGCTATTTAATAACAGGCGGCAATAATCTGTATGGTAATGGTGCTCTTCTAAAAACTTAATGCTTTTGCGGCGCCAGTCCAACTTACTCAAATCAGGATTATACAAAACCCTAACTTCTTTAAAAAGTTGTTTATCCTTATCAAAAAAGTCTTCTGTGCCTAAATGGTATAGGTCAGCATCACATATAATTTGCTGTAATAAGTTTGCCGGTGCCTGTGGCATTTTTGTGGCCACAATACATTCCTTAATAGCAGCCACCTCAGATTCTTTGGCTTTATTGTCTTTAAAGAAGTTTTCGGCAATGCTCGCGCTTTCCTCTTCGTGATTTTGAAGGTCGACCATATAGCCAAGGTCATGAAACCAGGCGGCAGACAGTACTATAAAAAAGTCATCATCGCTTAATTGATAATGATTAGCAATTTGTGTTGCCTTATCAACCACATATTTGGTGTGCTTTGAATTATGATAATGCAGCCTTGAATCATCGTGCATCTTGTAATAGGCCAAAGTATACTCGTTAACTTTTTCGAGCAATTTATGATAGTTCATAGGTGTAGTTTAGATAAAAATGTATTATTAATACCATCATTATACTGCCTATATGTATCGATAATACAGCAGTGCGATAAATATAATTATTAATTTTAGCGATTATACGTGATGTTAGCCAATAAACCATACCTATTTGCTTTATTAATTGTTTTATAATTCGTTAAAGCATGGCGCTATGCCACATCAATTCCTGCTTAAAATCAAATTCAACAATCTGATGACAAGGTCAGTAACAGTTTGACAGATATTTTGAAAAATAGCTTTTTTTAAGTTCTTTAAACGTCATAAATTATATTGATAGATGCAGCTATTTAGTTATTGAGTATTATTGTATAATAATTAACGTTAATGTTATCTGAGCCTACCTATCTTCCTGCACGCATGGTTGCCCATACAATTGAAACGCATTTTAAAAAGCATCAATTGGCAGCGCAACAAATACGCGATCATAACATTGCCTCGGCCCCGGTTAGTACAATAATAGAAGCGGTAATAGATATTGCATTCTGGGCCAGTTTAAGACGAGAAGAAGGCAAATCGCCGCTTATATCGCTTGCGCTACTACAACCAACCGAATCAGAAAAACCCCTAATACTTGGACAAAAGTTACGCTTAACACCTCAAAATCTTATTAAGCTTGCTCCCGCCGTGGAACAGCCTGGTATACACCTTGGCGTTTGGCCCGAAGGGGATGACATTTTTATATGGGGTACCACACATACAATACCCGCTATTTGCTTTGTACTTGAAGTAGTTGAGCCGGGGCTATTGGTGATAAAGCATCGCCGTGTAGACGGATTTGGAAAGTTTGTAAATATAGCTGTTTTACAGGGCGATAATATTAAAGTACTTGACGAAGTAACTATGGGTGTGGCCGATTGCCCTGCCTTGCTTACTTCACTAAACAATATGCCCCTGCCATCCTACATGGGCGAATCTTTTAACGTACTGGTACAATTGGCTGCATCAATGCGTTTACATGGCCGTGGTGGCCTGGTTTTAATTGTACCTACAGGCACAACAAAATGGCAGGAGTCTATAGTTAACCCAGTAAAATACCCGGTAAAACCACCTTACAACGCCATTGCCGACCTGTTAATGTTAAGCGAGCCTGAGCGCAAAAAATTAGAGTGGCAGGAATCGTTGTTACAAGCTATTGACCTTATTGGCGGCTTTACAGCGGTTGATGGCGCTACTATTATTACTGACAAATACGACCTGCTGGCATTTGGTGCCAAGGCTGCCCGGTCAAAAAACAGCACGCCTGTTGGAGAGATAATTATTACCGAACCTGTAGCCGATGGAAAGGCGATAAGAGTACACCCGGCCCAAAATGGTGGTAGCAGGCATTTAGCCGCCGCTCAATTTGTAAACGACCAACATGATGCCGTAGCGCTTGTAGCATCACAAGACGGGCAATTTACGGTGTTTGCATGGTCGCAGCAGTTAAACATGGTGCACGCGCATCGAATTGATGTGTTACTTTTGTAATGATTTATATTGCAAACCTGATCAATGAAATTACAGCAATACTCTGATAATCCTTTCAAGATAGTTATATCGTTCCACCTACTAATAGAACATTTGGAGAACGTGGTTGCCTGCCAAACCGGTTTGCGTGCGGAGTGGGCTCGATCAGTTTTAAAAGAAATAGAACCCTTTCCCGAGTTAAGAGATGGTATAACCAGCGTAAAACAAATAGAAGATAATGAGGATGTTATATGTAACCTGTTAGCCGAACTTTTCCCTAATGCCCTTACGCGTAACGAGATCAAAGCGGTTACCATTCCCTTTCAGGATATCTTGTTCAATCAATCACAGCGTTTTAAAAACATCATTTCGGCCGCGGGCCCGTCCTTCGATATCAATATAAGGGACTTTAGTGACCATCAGTTTTACATTATGAGTTGCTGTATTATCCTTAGCGAATTTTATGGCAGGCATTTTAATTTCTCGAAGCCTTTATATTACGATATACCTGATGAAGAAGGCATTATAAAGCATTACCGGATTTTATATAATGGCGATTTTATGGAGTTAACGCCAACTCCGCAGGCTGTAGCGCTTACACCTGAAGATATTGACCTGTTAAGAGATAACTTTGATGACCTTGCACTATGGAAACGCATGTTTCCGGCGGGGAGTTGGATAATGAAGGGATTTGCACTGGTAAGCCTTTATGATGCTACCATTGAAAATGCGGTCTCGGCTTTAAAAGGCACTTTGTTAAGCACTAAGCAATCAGCTAATATAAAGGACGAAATTTTGTCGGTGTTCCGGTCGATATTCCAGATACCCGACTTGCAGATAGGATTTACAGCTTACAGTGCAGACGAGAATAAGTTTAATATCCCCGCATTCAACAAGCAATTCAACAGCTTCCTGTTGTCTGATAAGATAGAGGAGTCTTGCGATGATACCATTTGTTCAGTTTCATTAGAAGCGATGGTCGAACGAAAATCTTACTACTCGGTTTCGGATGTGGGTAAGCTACTAGCCAAAGACCCGCTAAATGTAGTAGCCCAGCGTTTTAAGGCTCAAAAAATAAAGAGTTTCATATTATCACCCGTTGTAAAGAATGATCATTTACTGGGGATTATAGAATTGGCATCAAAACGCCCGTCTGAGTTAAACAGCATTAACGCTAACCAGTTAGATGTGGTAATGCCATTTATCGCCGATACAATAGACAGACAGCTAACATCTACACAAAATAACATAAGGGCGCTTATACAAAACGAATATACTACTATACACCCAAGCGTATACTGGAAGTTTAAGCGTGAGGCAATAAAATCAATTGAGTATGAGCAGCAAAATAAAGAGTACGCGTTAAAAGAAGTAATGTTTAAAGATGTTTATCCTTTATATGGGCAAATTGATATAAAAGGATCATCGGAAACCCGTAATAACAGTATGCAGCTTGACTTGCAGAGCCAGGTGGCTGCTTTATTAAAGTTGATTAAAAAGATACAAAAGGCAGAAAAAAATAGCGAAATACAACAAGTAACAGAAACGCTTAGCTTGTTTGCAAAAGATGTAGCTAGCCCTTTGAGGGCCGACACAGAACAAACCATACAAAACTACCTGGATGGCGTGGTACATCCGCTGCTAAAGCAGTATGACGATTCTACTTTTAAGACCGCAGTTACCCAGTATTTTAAAGATGCCGAACCGTTAACAGGAGATTTTCATAAGCATCGAAAGATGTATGAAACCACCGTATCCATAATAAACGATAAGATGTCGATAATGCTGGATAAATGGCAGGTTAAGGCACAAGCCATATTTCCGCATTATTACGAACGTTTTAAAACAGACGGCGTTGAGCATAACTTATATATAGGGGCATCTATTGCACCAAACCGGGCTTTTACCATAAATAATTTGTATGACTTGCGCTTATGGCAGCTACAGGTTTTGTGCGATATGGAATATGCACACCATCATCTAAAGAAAAAATTACCTTACCCCCTCGAAGTAACATCGCTGATATTGGTGTTCAGCACGCTAATGTCTATTCGTTTTAGGATGGATGAAAAACGTTTTGATGTAGATGGAACATATAATGCACGATTTGAAATTGTAAAAAAACGGATCGATAAAGCTTTTATTAAAAACACCAGTGAGCGTATTACATCTATAGGTAAAATCACTATTGTATATTCTAATAAGGATGAAGAACGCGAGTACCTCACCTACGTAAAGTTTATGCAATCCAAAAAAATCCTTGACAAAAAAATCGAGATGCTTGAAGTAGAAGATCTGCAAGGTATATCTGGCTTAAAAGCCATGCGCATTGCTCTTAAATATCACCCTGCATTGCCGCTTGATAAATGTTATAACTATGATGACCTGTTAAAAGAGACAAAAGCAATTAAAACAAAGGCGTTGAAAACTAAAAAAGGATAACAGAGCTATCCCCTTTTTTAGCCATATTAATTGTTATGCATTACTTTAATTATATTACGGGTTAGCCTTTGTAATATAGTAGCATCCTCAGTAACAATTTCGGCATCAGCTATCATCCCTTGTTTTAAATGAATAGGCTTTTTCATATCTGATGAGTTGTTTGATCTTAAAGCCACTTTTGAAATGAAGACGCTGTCCTGATATGGCACATCAGCAATATCGCTTATGCTACCTCTAAGCATTCCATACTCTTCAAAAGGATAACTCCTGAGTTTTATTAATACCTGCTGCCCTTGCTTTACCTTACCAAGCTTATTTTGAGGGATAGTCATTTCTCCAAAGTAATTGTTATTACCTGCGTTAATATAAAAAACCTCCTGGCCGGGGTTAACAACCTGATTTTGTTGTATTAGCCCGGCAAAAGTTACTTTACCTTGTTGCGAGGCTACTAAAACATATTTGCTTTTCCAGTCCTCGGCCTGGCTTATCAAACTATTTAATGCTTGCTCAAACCGAGACCTTTCTTCATTAACCTGGTTATCAAGTTCCATTATTTCTTTTTGTTTGGCTAAATAATTACTACCTGCAGTTATTAATGCGGCATCTGTTTGTAGTAAAGGGGCTTTTTTTGCCAAATACTTACTCTCCTGTTGCCGCAACTCAGCAGGGGTCTCTACTTTTTGCTGCTCCAATTTTTTGTGCATACGGTATTCATCCTCGGCGAGGGCGAGGTCTCGTTGCTGCAATTGTTTCTCCTGCTGTAATTGCTTGGTTTGCCTGTCTAAATCGGCAATATCCTGTTGTAAAAACAATTTCTTTTTTACTAAAAAGCCATTTTGTGTAGACGCTTTATAGGAAATATATGCTTGTGAGAATTGTTGATAGGCTATTTGTAGCTCTCCAAGTTCGTCATACATATCAAAACCCGACCGTCTTAACTCCTGAGAAAGCACTGCCTGCTTTTGAAGATTTTTTAAATTAACTAATAATTGCAAAACCTTTGAATGATTGGCCGTACTTTCGATATAAGCCAGTGGCTGTCCAACCACTACATTGTCATTATTATTAACTAATAGTTTTACCAGTTTACCCGAAACTTTAGGAACAATAGGCTTTGCTACATCAGGTGATACAATTTTTAATTGTGTTTTTATAATATCCGGGTAGCGTATTAAAGCAGACATGCTTACAATTAGCACTAATACACAAAAAAACAAAGCTATACCCCAACGTAATAACCACGATGGTACTGCTGTTATTATATCCTGCATATCGTCGGTATGGCGTATCTTCTGCTTGTTATCTGTATAAATTGATGGCATTATAATAAAATATATGATCAGTTTCCGAGTTCTAACTGGTTCTTTACTAAACGATAGTAATCTCCTTTGTTTGCAATTAACTGTTTATGGGTGCCCTGTTCAGTAATATGTCCTTTATCAAGCACTATGATATTATCGGCATTACTAACTGTACTTAACCTGTGGGCCACAACAACAACTGTGCGGCCTGTAAAAAACTCCTGTAAATTATTCATTATTACCAATTCATTGTTGGCATCAAGGGCATTGGTTGCCTCGTCAAAAAATATATAATCGGGGTTTTTATATACAGCACGTGCTATCAGCATACGCTGCCGCTGACCCTGACTGATGCCATTACCCTCGGCCCCTATTTTTGTTTTTGACCCTAAAGGCAGGCTATCTATAAATTCGCCAATGTTGGCTACTTTAATGGCGTGTTGCAATTTAGTTTTATCGGGATATTCATCCCCCACAGCTATATTATGTTCTATAGTATCCGAAAATATAAAACCATCCTGCATAACTACGCCACAATGCGCACGCCATGTTTTAAACCCTATATTTCTGAGTTGTTGTTCTCCTACATTAATATCACCTTTCTCAGGTTCATAAAACCGTAATAGCAATTTTAGTATAGTAGTTTTGCCGCTACCACTCATGCCTACAATAGCGGTAGTTTTACCTTGCGGAATATCTAAACTGATATTTCTCAGTACCGGCTCGTTACCAGCACCAGGATACCTAAACATAATATTGCTTAAACTAATGCTGCGGTTTTGAGGTAAGGTGTGATTATACTCCTTTTCCGCGGGTTCTTCATCTGTCATCTGGTGGATTTCGTTTAAACGTTCTAAACTGATCTTAGCATCCTGAAAGCCTTGTATAAAACCTAAAAACTGTTGCACAGGGCTATTTAACTGGCCAATGATATATTGCACGGCCATCATCGCCCCAAGTGTCAAATTTCCATCAATAACCGCTTTAGCGCTTAAAAAAGTGATAAGCAAATTAGTAGATTCATTAATAAAGGTTGAACCCCCTTGCTGGTACTGATTTAGTGCCAAGCCTTTTATACTAAATTTAAAAAGCCGTGCTTGTAAGTGCTCCCACTCCCAACGTTTTTGCTGTTCGCAGTTGTTTAGCTTTATTTCCTGCATGCCATTTACAAGCTGTACAATGCTGCTTTGATTTTTGGATGCTATTTCAAAACTTTTATAATTAAGTGCCCTGCGCCTGCTTTGAAAGGCCAATATCCAGCCAACGTATAACATACTGCTAACGGCGTAAACAAAAAATATAGTAGTGTTATAATATGCTAGTACTACCGAAAAAACAATAAGGTTAAACATAGAAAACGCAGTACTCAATGTAGACCCGGTAAGGAAGCTTTCGATACGGCGCTGATCGTTCATACGCTGCATGATATCCCCGGTCATTTTGGTATCAAAAAAGCTGATAGGCAGTTTCATCAACTTGATCAAAAAATCTGTTAAAATAGATACGTTTACACGTGTACTAATATGCAGCAATATCCACGACCGTATAAACTCCACGCTTACCCTGCCTATTATTAACAGTGCCTGGGCAGTGATAACGATATATATAAAGTTAAGGTTACGCGTATTGATACCGATATCAACTATTGACTGTGTTAAAAAAGGCACCACTAATTGCAATAGCGTACCAATACCTAACCCAAACAGCAATTGTATCACCAACTTGCGATATATTACCAGGTAATGCAATAAAAAGTCCCAGCTTATTGCCACACCCTTTTCGTCCTCGTTCTCATAAAAAGATGGCGTTGGGCTTAATAAAAGAGCAATACCTTCGCCAGTGTCGGTATCAGCCAGCCAATTGCGTATAAATTCAGCTTCACTTAAAACTATCAGGTTATCTGCTGGGTCTGCTATGTAATATTTACCTCCGTTTATTTTATAAAGTACTACAAAATGGTTTTGCCGCCAATGCAATATACAAGGCAGTTCTGCATCTCTTAACTCCTGAAGGTTAAGCTTTGCTCCCAACGAACGAAAGCCGATCTTCTCTGAAGCATCACTAATGCCTAATAATGATACCCCTTCCCTATTGATCTCGCACAGTTGCCTTAAAGTTTGCAATTTAAAATTGCGCCCGTAAAACTTAGCTACCATACGTAAACACGTTGGGCCACAGTCCATTTGGTCGGGTTGTTTATAATGAGGGAATGCCATTTATTAGGAATTGTATTGTTTAGCTATAAATTATTACCAACTGTATACTTATATACCTGCCTGCCTAAATTACCATTTATATCTATGCCTTCTACCACAATACGGTAAGTACCTTTACTGTCGGCATTAAAGTACTCGAATGTAGCATTGCCATTCGCGTCGGTAATAATATTGGGTTTCCAATAAATAGTGCTTCTTAAGTCTGGAATAGCTGTATTAGTTTTTGGATTATCGTACAATGGTGAGTAAAATTCACGGGCTTTATAAAACCCATTTGCTGCATACGTAATAACGTTAGGGAAATAATTATTATAAATTTGCTTGTGCCCAACTTTAGTGGTCACTACAATTGCACCTCCGGAAGCTCTGCTGCCATACACTGCCCCATAAGCAGGGCCAAGCATTATTTCCACACTCTCTACATCATATGTTTGAATGGTTTTTAAAAAGGTAAAATCTTCTATATAGGTTCCATTTACGATAATGGCCATTAAGTCCGGGGCAGAGCCGTCAACTTTTTTTGTAGTACGTTTAGAAACAAGCCTTCCATCATTGTTAAAATCAACAAACAAAGCTACAGCCCGCAAAGCATCAAAAAGGCTTGCATATCCGTCCAGCTTTGCTAACTGTTTAGGGCCAATTACCTGATCCGCATTACCGGCTCCGTTAAGGTTTTGTGAATGTACTAAATCGTCTTTGGCATTTCTGTTAGCTTTTACAGTTACACTTTTTAATTCGTTAACCGTGTTGAATCCAAATTTGGCCTTCTCATTAAAAAAACGCTGACTCCTTTGCGTATACCCTATTAAGCTGTCGGTACTAATTGCAACCGGGTTACTATTTGCAGGAACAAAAACTTTTGTATCAATATACTTGTCTAATACTACTTTAACATTGTCTTCATTTTTTTCGGTAACGGCACGTACAACAAATTTGGCTGTATCTTTAAACGCTAAATTATTAAATACAAATTTGCCATCTATATCGGTGAGCGTATTGTAAAATAATCCCCCGGCATCTTTAGTGAATAAAGTGACCTTAGCAAGATTAACCGTCTTTTCTCCCTTTTTAACATGACCGGTTATTTGTAAACCGATCTCAGGTTTATTGTCAATTGATATGCCTTTATTGTTCAGGATAGCCTTCCACTCAAACTTTCTATAACCATTTGTTAGCATCACTAAATCAAGGTCAGCTGCTGTTTTGTCGTTAATATTGCTGAAGTAATAATTCGGCTGCTCAACATATCCTTTAATATCCGAGGTAAACAACAAGTTGTTAACTATCGTTGATTCGCTATTTTCAACTAGATGTATCTTATCTTCATCTATTACTGACACGGAAAAATTCGCTTTAGCAAAAGCTCCACGGGCATCAACAGCGTTTAAATTGACGCTAACCTTACCACGTGGAGCATAGTTCCTGTTAGACGTTTTGAGCTCGATTTTAAGTTGATCACTATTTTGAACGAAGACCAATCGCTCACATAAAGGTTCGCCTGTTGAAGCAAACAGGGTAAACTTAGTAATGCCTGTATGCAAGTCATCTTTTAAAACATCTAAGCTAATCTCTGATTTATCTAACTTACAGGTTAAACTCTGTGCAGAGTCTGCTGATAATACTATTAATGTATAAAGCTTGTTCTTATTTTCCTGTAAAAACGCCTTGTTAGCTGTTATTTTTACACTGTATGACCTTGTTAAGCCGTTAACCTCCAAATTGATTCCCCTTACAGAGGAAACCGGGAGATTTACCTCATCCTCGCCCCCGTTTAAATAGACTACTTTGGCGTGGTAGGCGTTATTCTCTTTAGGTTCCAGGTAAAAGTAGCCCATTCCTGAATGAGTTGATTCAAATGTGGTTATTTGTTTGCCATCATTATCAAGTATTATACCCTTTATCCCAATACTTAAGCCATTTGTATCCACAGCTTTAAATGCCACTTTTGACCGAACTCCATTTGTTAAACTGCCACCTTCCGGAAAAAACTGTATGTCAGGCTTAGCTGTCTTTATAGTTTTATCAACAGATGAAATCAATTTGTTATGCACAGAACCAATGCTTACCGATTGATTAAAAACGGCATTTTTATCCTCGTCATTCATTAATTTGGTATAGGCCCTTACGCTGTACTTACCTTGTATAAGCGAATCTGGCAGGGTAAAGTCTCCCCAAGCCACACCATCCAAAAGTTGTAGTTTTATAGATTGCTGAACATTGTTACCTGGCCCCACTATATCTACGTACAGCACCTCGTTTAATGGGTTAGGCAGATGGCTGCTACCTACAGTAGCATAGGCTTTAAAGTACATAGTATCCCTGGCGGTATAGTATGGTTTATCAAAATGCAAATATACTTTTTCATTTAAATGGCCCGTGTTATATCTTGATAAATTGTGGATTATGGTATTAACAAGAGTGCTATCTGTGATTGAAGTATTGGTTTGTTTAGGTTCGTAATCAACAGGTAAAAGACCAGCTAAACGATTACGCACCCATACGCCATCGTAGGTTAAACTAAGCGGGTTAAGGATAGCTCCATTGCTGTCAAAATAGGTATAAGGTTCATTAAATAGCACTAATGTATTAGCTGTATTACTTGCATCAGATACGCCATTTACTGTAGCCGGGAAGAACCTATGCGCTTTGCTATAAGTAATATATAAAGCATCATTACTACAACCGAGCGAAAATAAACCACGTTTATTGGTAGCGTTTATGATATCGTCTTTACCTAAAGGGTAACCTATAACTTTGTTTGTTACCTTAGGCAAATTCGCTTTTTTTGTCCAGTAGGCTAAGGAGTCTTTATATTTTTTGTCGTCATTTTTTAATATAGAATATACCCTAATCTTTTCATTTATCAATGTGTCCGGCGGCCTTTGTATATTGTTTGGCACCATTAATACCCTAAAACCTTCCTGCTCTAAACGGTTGTTTATGGCGGCACGCAAAAAGTGCATTTGCGACCCTTCATACACCTGCAATCGCCTGGCCTGCCATTCCTTTTGCTGCCCGGCAGTACCTTTCATCTGTTCAAATAAAACCGACCCTGCATAGGCAAACGACCGGCTACGTTCATCCTGGTTATTTAGCATAAAATTTGAAAGCAGGTACTTTATACGGTAACCAAGGGCGTTATTTTCTATGATCAGGAAATCAACAGACGATGCCGTAAGTATGCCGCTTTTATCATCGTAATTCAGGTCAAGCAATTCTGAGTTTAATATTTTGCATTCCTTGGCTAAGTCCGAAGTGCCCAAGAATGTGTCTTTAAAAAGGTCAAGATTGCGTTTTCTATCCGGGTCGCTTTTTGCAGCTACAATAGTTATAGCATTCAGCGATGTTGTTTTAGGGAATATAGTGATATCAGGGAGTACAATATTGTTACCCTCAATAACGATATTCTTTTTTTCGATATCATAACCTATTGCCGAGATAATTAGCTCATAGTTACCAGGCTTAATGTTTTGCAGTATAAACCTGCCATCTTCGGCGGTTTTAGTGCCTATAGTAGCATTGCTTATAAATACACTCACATTTGCAAGCGGCTTAGTATCCGGCTGGTTCAATACCCGGCCCGAAACTGTAAATTGTGCCAGGCAACTCATTGGAAGCAACAGGATAATAAACGCTATGATGTTTTTCATACAAGGTATGCAGCTTAGATTATTGCACAATATACTTATACACCTGCCTGCCTAAATTACCATCCGCATCAATACCTTCAATTACTACACGGTAATTACCCTTTCCATCCGCGTTAAAAAACTCAATTGACGCTTTGCCATCCTTATCGGTAATTACATCTGGTTTCCAGTATATCGTACTTCTCAGATCAGGGCCTTGCTGAGTTGCCTTTGCTACATCATATTTTGGCGAATAAAACTCTCGCGCTTTGTAAAAACCGTTGGCGCGGTAGGTAACCACCCATGATGTAGTACGCTCAAACCTTGAGTACGACCTTCCCTTTTTTGTAGTGACTACAATTACCCCGCTTGAGCCCCTTGAACCATATACAGCCGCTAAGCTTACACTGGTTAACGCTTCTATGCTTTGAATATCGGCCGGGCGCATATCGCCAAAAACGTCGGCATCAACAAAATTTCCGTCAACAACTATGGCCATAGGCCCGGGTTGGATTGCACGATTAGAATATGGTACACCCATTTTAAATGTAACGCCCGAGAGTACCCCAAATAAACAATCGCTTATCCTTATACAGTTAAACTTTTCGAGTCTGTCGGCGGTTATAAAATCATCGGCATGGCCTCCCCCATTCAAATTTTGAGAGTTTTCAAAAGGCGAGGCCTTTTTTGCCTTTATCAGCACCTCGTTAAGTTGAGTTATTTTAGGATTGATCCCATTCTTCATTTGGGCCTGCTGAAACTGCTCGCTGCTTTCCAGATAGGCAGACACCTCAGTGGTACTAAAATCGCTAGTTGCAGCTTTTGGTATTATTAATGGCGGGGCAATGGTGTCAATAGTAAGTATTTCGTTTTCCTTATTACTTTTTAACTTGGCCTGCACCACAAATTTAACTGTATCGTTAAACATCAGGTCATCAAAAACAAACTTGCCTTTTGCATTAGATAATGTATCTACCAATATCCCGCCACCTGCTTTAGTAAACAAATTAATTTTGGCGTTAGGTATAGGCTTGCCACCATAGGTTTTAATAGTGCCGTTTATCTTCATTGATTTTTCGGCCTGGTATACTATGGCCGGCGTGGTATTACTTAAAACCTGTTTCCAATCAAAACGCCTGTAGCCCTGTGTCAGCATTAACATATCAAGGTCGGCCCTTGTCGAATCGTTTACAGTTGTAAAATAGTAATTAGGCTTCTCTATATATCCTTTCAAATCAGACGTAAGTAACAGGTTCGACAAAATGGTGCTCTCACTTGTTTCATCTAAAGGCACCTTCGACTCATCAGTTACCGCTACAGAAAAATTGCCAACTACTGGTTTCCCATCTTTGTCTGCTGCGTTTACGTCAAGTTTAACCTTTTGCCGTATTTGATATGTTTTAGCCGTATTGATTCCCATTTTAAGTCCATCAGGGTTTTGTACAAATACCAGCCTTTCATTAAGCGGCTCGCCTGCCGACGAAAACAAGGTAAACTGCACAATACCACTGGGAAATTTGCTTTTTGGTATTACAGCAGCAAAAAACTTACTGGCAGGTTCGTTTTTAGCAGCGTAATAAACTACGCCACCTACCTGTGCTACTAACTTTAGCTGGGCTGTATTAGCACCATCGCCTGCTGTAATACGTACTTTTATATTGTCGGCATCGGCATTATTAAAATAAAGCGTGTAGCCTGCATCTGTTGCTTTTGGCAGGGCTTCAACGCTGGTAGTACCATCGGCATATGTAATATTGGCTTTGTATATTTTGTCTGCTTCGGGTACTAAATTAAAAGCACCCATGCCTAAATGCGAAGATGTTAACGTAGCTACCTCCGCACCCTGCGCATCGGTAACAGTGCCTTTAACGTAAGTGCCCAGGCCATTTGCGGCCACTGCTTTAAATGCTATCCGCGAGTAATTACCATTAACAAGGGCTCCACCTTCGGGAAAGAATTGTACATCATAGTTTTTAACCGGTGCTTTTACTTCTATTGCTTTACCACCCGCCTTCTTTTTGGGTTTTGCAGCTATAACAGCTGCGGCTTTGCTACCAATCGGTATTGTTTTATCAAAAAAATATTCCTCGCCGGCGTTGCGCATATAGTTAGTGTATGCTCGTATGCGATAGTTTCCGGCTACGGCAGATGCAGGCAAAGCAAAGTCGCCGGATGCTACTCCATTACTGATCTGTAATTTTAGCGGGTTAACTATGCTATTATCAGGGTTTATCAAATCTACATATAGTATGCCGCTGGCCGCCGAAAGTTCATGCAGCGCACCCAAGGTTACATAGGCTTTAAAATAAATTGTATCACCCGCGGCATAATAAGGCTTATCAAAATGCAGGTAAGCTTTCTCTGCAGGGTGACCTGCTGAGTAAGCCTCGAGTTTATCAACGATTGATTTTGTTGACGTATCGGCTTTGGTTTGGCTAAAACAGGCTATGGGGAAACAAAAAAATAAAAAAGTAAATAGCTTATACATAGGTGTTATTTTAATATCGTGTTATAATTAGGCTTAACCAAGCATATATTTTATATCGTTTATTTGATATTGATCGGGTAAAAGATAACCATTGATCAATAACGTTGGCGTAAACTTCACCTCGGCCAACCGGCACCACGCCTTCTGTTTATCCAACAGTATAAAATCGTTATCATTAAATTGAACGGGATAGGCATTTGCCCAATCCTCATAACTTTTTTTCTTTTGACCATACCAATCGCGCAAGGCTTGCCTAACTATACTTTTATCTTGTAATTGATTTAAAGCCATAAGGTGACGAGCAACCCGGGCTTTAATATCTATGTCATCGGTTGTAAAGATTATACGAGCCTGTAAGCCAGGGTTACCGTGCAACCATTCATCAAGCGCTTTGTGCGTTTGGCTGCATGGGCCGCAATATGGGTTGCTTACCATTGTGATGATATTATCTGCTTCGGTGTTACCCAGCACAATGCTCCAATCCTTATTTGGTTTAGTATATTTAGGCTGGACTTTCAGCATCAGGTTAAATATTTCGGTATTGTATTTAAACCTGCGCAGTTGTTGTTTTAAGGATTTTAACTGTTGTGCCTTTAACAATAGCGGTTTCAATAATAGCCAAAGTGATATAGATAAAGCAAAACATGCAAATAGCACCAACCAACCATATGTACTCGGATAAAGCACGGGAGACCGTAAAAATGTAAGCAGCGGAAAAAACTCGAGCCATAGTAAACCCTGCACCGCGCAGCACATTATACACCATTGCCTTGCCACCCTGGCCTGATAATAAATAGAATAAATGGTATATGGCAGGCTTAAAATATTCAATACTGCCAATACCTCTATTGCATTACTGCCTGTAAAAAGCAAGGTTAACCAGGTGCCAGCAAAATAAAAAAAGCCAACCTCGCTCCAGCTTAACCAACTAAAAGCATTTGCCGCCTTTGATGATAATATGGCATTACAGTTGGCTTTGCCGCCACCGCCACAAAGTGTTTGTATAAAGGGGTTATTTTTATCGATGCCTTGTATAAGCAACAACACAGATACAATCAAACCCACGGTTTTACACAGCCCTATTAATGTAAGCTGCCAGCTTGTAAATATTAACGGATACGATACCAATATTGCTGCAAAAGCAAGCAGCAATAAACCGTATGCAAGTGGGTAACGCAATCCACTAAGATCAAATCGGGCCTTAATATTAACAACGGGTTTAGTTTCGTCATCAGGCACCAGTACTACGCCGTCAAACACGTCTAAAAAACTATTGGTTTGTAAGATAAATTTCGTTTGATTTTGATCGGTTACTATCACCTGTTCATCGTTATATTGATGAACCAATAAAAACTCAGTCCCCCGTTGGGTAGTATGAGCGATGAAGGGGCGAGGTAGAGCGGCAATATCTGCGGGTGAAATGCGGTACGCAGACGAATGGATCCCGAGGCTGTCAAGTACATCATTTAAAGCCAGCAAATTGGGATAATCGGGATGGATATCTAATTCGTTTGTTACTTGCTCAATTCTTATAGACGGATTAAAACATTTAATAAATGCTATCAATACGGCATCGGCATTTGGCAGTTTATTAATTAAGGGCATAGGTAACAGATAGCATTATGGTTATAAAGCTAATTAATTAAAAAGAAATAGAGCAAATAGTGGTAAGCAAAAACAAAAAAATTCAACATAAACTGCATTTAAAACTAAAAACTTAATAGTTGATGTAAAAAAACATCACAACTGTGGCCTATGTGCTATATTTACCAGCCAATATATGATTAAGCCAGTCCACCCAATTTATAATCTTCATTTTGGTTTAGTCTGCCTAAGTTCGCTTTTATTTTCGGCAAGCTTTAATATGCTGATCCCCGAATTACCATCCTATTTAACCAGTTTGGGCGGTGGCGAACATAAAGGTTTAATTATTGCCTTATTCACGCTAACAGCGGGCATATCGCGCCCTTTTAGTGGCCGACTTACCGATACCCTTGGCCGTGTGCCTGTAATGGCTGTGGGCTCAATTGTATGTTTTGTATGCGGGTTTCTATACCCGGTGCTAAGTACAGTTGCCGGCTTTCTTTTTTTAAGATTACTTCACGGCTTTTCTACCGGATTTAAACCCACTGCTACCGCAGCTTACGTTGCCGATATAGTACCCCGCGAACGTTGGGGCGAAGCATTAGGCTTTCATGGTTTATGTTTTAGTACAGGCTTGGCTATTGGGCCGGCAATAGGTAGTTCTATAAGGCTTGCGTTTTCACTTAACGCGCTTTTTTATACTTCATCACTATTCGCGTTAATGTCTATAGCGATATTAATGAACATGAAAGAGACCCTAAAGGTAAAACAGCGCTTTACTTTTGCCAGCTTAAAAATATCACGCAGAGATATCATTGCTACAGAGGTATTACCCGCTGCCATAGTAACCTTTTTATCGTATGTAGCCTACGGTGCAATACTTACGCTTATCCCCGACTGGAGCGGGCACCTGGGAATTGTTAATAAGGGTTTGTTTTTTATGGTATTTACCATTGCATCGCTGGTTATACGCTTTATTGCGGGTAAAGCGTCGGACCGATTTGGCAGGGTGCATGTTATAAACACCGGCCTCGTATCATTAATTATATCGCTAATGGTGATAGGTTACGCCGATACTTTTGCAGGGCTAATGCTGGGCGGTATACTATACGGTGTATCTACAGGTATATTATCGCCGGCGCTAAATGCATGGACGGTGGATCTAAGCCTCCCCGACCACCGTGGTAAAGCAATGGCCACTATGTATATTGCCTTAGAGGCAGGTATTGGTTTAGGTGCTTTATTTTCGGGCTGGTTTTACCAGGATGCAATTAATATGGTTCCGTATATATTATACGGAACAGCCATAGTAAGCACATTTGCTTTGATATATATGATGCTGAGAAATAAGAATGCTGCTAATAATATAGAAGCCTTATAACAACTTACGCTCGCTTGTGGCCCCAAAGCGGTAGCTTAAGCTTACCTCGTGAATTGCTGTATTTATACCACCTAAGTTGTTAGATGACACCCCAAACTGATAGCTATATCCTATTTTAAAAGTGTCGGTAGTTACCGAAATAATGCCGGCTGCCTTTTTATTAGAACGGTAATTTGCCCCTAAACCCAACTGCTCTTTTAAATAAAACGTACCCGAAACATCTACCAGTAAGGGTGAACCTTTAACGTATGATATCATTGTAGCCGGTTTAAATTTTATATCGTCGCCGGCATCTGCCAGGTAAGCAGCATTAAAGTAATAGTGGTTTTTTAAGTAGTTAGCTTGTTGTACAGATGCCGTACCAAGGCTGCGGATACTTAACTCGGGCACTGATACACCCATGTAATATTTAGCGCTGTAAAACATTACGCCGAAGCCTACATTGGGCTTAGTTTCCCTGATGTCATCTTTAAATGATGGATCTACAGGATCAAGCGTAGAGTAATTACCTACATAGTTACGCACACCCGCGTTTAATGACACACCAAGAAATTGATCGCTGGCTAATTGTATGCTTTTGGCAAAAAAGGCGTTAACTTCTAATTGACGCTCTACGGCAATCTGATCAGTCAATACATAGACGCCTGCAGCGCCGCCAACAGATTCTATTGGAAAATTACCGTTAAATAGCAAGCTGCTTGGCGCACCCTCTATTCCTACAAACTGTTTACGCCCAACAGCACTTATCGAACCCGCCTTATCTAATAACGAATAGGCAGCATTAATTGGCGTAAGGTTGTCGGCATATTGATTGTAGCTATAAATTTGTTGCTGCGCCATGGCACCGGTGCAGCATATAAGTAATGCGAATAAAAACAGTATTTTTT
Organism: Inquilinus sp. KBS0705; assembly: GCA_005938025.2. Taxonomy (NCBI): domain Bacteria; kingdom Pseudomonadati; phylum Pseudomonadota; class Alphaproteobacteria; order Rhodospirillales; family Rhodospirillaceae; genus Inquilinus; species Inquilinus sp. KBS0705. The sequence continues at coordinate 1,486,493 of VCCI02000001.1, forward strand.
TATGCTGCTTACATAAAGCAAAAAAACTTGTTGGGTTCAATTGTGATAGCTTAATCAATAGTTCCCCCAATTTTACTCAATTTTTGGCATATTTTAATGGTATCAAAATATAAAGCATAAAAAAGGCCTTTAGCTTACACTAAAGGCCCATTGCTAATTTATGTAGTTATTTACAGCGTTATCTTACGTATCTGGTTATTATTGCTGTCGCTAACATATATAATACCTGTGTTGCCTACGGCTATACCTTGCGGGTTGCTAAATAAAGCAACGCTGCCGTTACCGTTAACAAAACCACTTGTAGCATACTTACCCGCCAAAACCTGTAATATATTAGAGGCATTAACGCTTAATATCCTACCACTTGCATCTGCTATATACATTACGCCCGATTTTATAACTAACGAAGATGGACTACCCAATAATTTTGTGTTTTTTGCACCGCCTGTATAAGTTGTAACAATACCATCGGTGGTTATTTTACGTACAGCGTGGTTTGCCTGTTCTGCTACATAAACATTTCCGGCTGCATCAACAGCAATACCATTCGGCTTGTTAAATTGCGCTGTTGAAACATCGCCATTTATATAACCCGCAACACCCGAACCCGCATAAGCGGTAACAACACCGGCTGATGTTATTTTGCGAATAGTATTATTACCATAATCGGCTACATATAAATTATTACTTCCGTCAATAGCAATTGCGGCAGGTGTGTTAAAACTAGCGCTTGTACCTGTGCCATTTGCATAACCTGCAGAGCCATTCCCTGCAAAGGTGCTTACAACCCCGGCCGGGGTTATTTTGCGTATAAGGTTATTACCTTTATCGGCAACAAACAAATTACCATTACTATCAAATACCTGGCTCGAAGCAGCATAAAATTGCGCCTGTGTTAACGAGCCATCAACATAACCAACCTGGCCGTTACCGGCATAAGTGGTTACAATGCCTGCCGGTGTCGCTTTACGTATAGCGCTATTAAAAGAATCGGCTATGTAAATATTACCGGCTGCATCAGTAGTTATACCCGCGGGCTTATTAAACAAAGCCGCCGGGCCGCTGCCATCGGTAAAACCTTCTGTACTGCTACCGGCCAACGTGCTCACGGTGCCATAGGTTGCCGATATGTCTGCAGGTACAACAACCTTTATAGTTTCGCCATACGCGGTAGTTCCGGCAGTTGAAGCATAAGCCCTAACATAATAGGTTGAACCAGGCGTTATGCCCGTTATTTTACTTGTATAAGTATAATTAGTAATGGTGTCAGCTGTTTTTGTATCAGCTGTTGTAGGGTTGCTATTCGAAGAGCTGTAACAAATACCGCAAGTTGTGATAGCAGCTGCAGTAGTTACTGTACCACCGCTCCATGATATTTTGTTGGCGGCATCTATAACCACATCCGAAGTAACAACTACCGGTACAACATTATCAACTTTGGTACCCTTGAGGCAAGATGATGTAACAAATACTATGAGGATTAAAACCGGGAGAAAAGATCGTTGTAAAGTGTGTTTCATTTATATCTATGTAATTATAGCCCAACGCTATTAAACCCTATATAGTATTTATAAAGTGATGTATAGAGCCTATAAGGCATTTAAAGCACGCAAATTTAATAAAAAACCCGGCTCGGAAAGGATGGGCGCGTATTATATATAGTTAAATATTGTTAATTATTAAATTAACCTAACACCACGCCTTTAACTGACCTAATTAAAATCGAACCATAAAACGCCTTTTACCGGGGTGTAATTTAACTGCATATTTTTTTGACTTTGAGGGCCCAGCCTCTCTGCCGATTGAAATTTAGTACCAATTGGACTAATGGTATTTAAAAATCCAATATTACCATCAGGGAAAGGAGGATTGGTGTTCTCATTTGTAGCCCCAGCAGGTTTTGCAGGCTTAAGCATTTGTAAAAAAATGCCTTTTTGCCCGGTATATACTGTAAATGGCACTTGCTTGTTTTGAACGGTTACCCAATAAAGCTCGTCGTAATAACCTTTAAATTCAGGGAAGTTCCAGCTTTCGCCGGTTATGGTATTGTTATAATTGTTGTGCCAAACACCAAATTGGGTGCCTTTGAGCCTGTTTTTCCAAACACGATATGGGCCGCGGCCCTCCCATGTCATACCGGTTATTTGGTCTTCGGGGAAATTGAAGGTAATACCCGAAAAGTCAAACTCGCCTTTTTGGCTGTATTGATAACTTAGCTTAACAAGCTTGCCAGGACTAAACACCCATTGGGCCGTAAATGAAGAATTGCCTTCGTATACCGCTTCTATGATAACATCTTCGCCCACAATAGAATGCTTAAGCGTTTTAAGGCTTTGCTTTACACCAGCAAGCGCGGGCCCGCCAGATAACGCTAACTCGCCTTTTGCGGTGACTACTTTTTGTAAGTAACCTGTAGTGGTATCAAAGTAGTACGTTATTTTGCCCTGCTTTACTAACAAGTTTTTATCATTTTCATGTAGTACAGCTAAATCTTTGTCGCTTTTTGATACCTTTTGGGCTATTGCTGATGGTTGGCTGAGTGCCCAGCTCCAGGTAAAAATTTCATTTTTACTCGCATCGTATGCGGTCACATACAAAGCATCGCTACCGGATATTTTAAGGGGTAAATTCAGTGTGAGGTACCCCTTTGCTCCCGGCTCCAGGTTGATGGTTGCTGCCGTGCCGGCAGCATTTATTATTTGCTTTTCGTCTCCGGGCAATGGTAACGATACCAGCTTCCATTTAAAAGTGCACTTATTTAAATTGGTGTAGATATATTTATTCTCGACCAATAATTTACCGTCAAACGCCTCGGGGATGGTCTTCATATCTATAGCCACCGGTGACCATATTTCTTTAATGGTATAAAAGCTGCCTTCCTTTTCGCGGTGCGGGCCTAATATGCCATCTGGAGCGGCATTGCCCTGTATATCTATTTGCCCGTTACGATCTGTACGCGCTACCCCTTCATCATGAAAGGACCATAAGAAACCTCCGCCAAAATATGGGTGCTTGCTCATCATACTCCAAAAATCATCCAATCCGGCACCGTGCCCGCCATCTTCCAGGCCGTGCATAAACTCTGTAGGAAAAAACACCTCCTTACCATATAATACACTGTTCACTATGTAATTATAATCAGGATAATGTTTAGTATCAGTACCATTAAATTTTTCCCATGGGTGAATCACCAAGCGGTTTTGCGGGTCGTATTTGGCATATTCGTTATCAAGGTCGTAATTAAAGCCCCCCTCGTTGCCATTGTCCCATATCACAATTGAGGGATGGTTAACATCCCTTACCACTAATTCTTTTACCAACTTTTTACCTATCTCTGTATCGTATTTATCTTGCCAGCCGGTTAATTCGTCCAATACAAAAAGGCCCAACGAGTCGCATACATCCAAAAAATGCTGATCAGGTGGGTAATGCGACATCCTAACGGCATTCATATTCATCTCCTTCATCAGCTTTACATCAAGCAGGCTTATTTGCTTACTTAGCGCCCTGCCCGATTCAGGCCATTCGCTATGGCGATTAACACCTTTAAAAGCTACCTTTTTTCCATTCACATAAAATCCATCCTGTAAGCGCAATTCGGCCGTACGAAATCCAAAGCGCTGTCTAACACGATGTATCATACCTTTAGCATCGTTCAAAGTAACTATCAAATTATACAGGTTTGGCGTTTCGGGGTTCCACAACAACACCCCTTTTAACTGCTGTTGCAATACCACTTTTTGTTGCCCTGTTGTTGCCTTTACGCTAACCGGCGGGCCAACAACCTCGCCGTTGAGTTTTTGCACCTGCATAGTTACATTGTTGTTAGCTATGCCGTTGGTAAACACCTCAAGCGATAATGCTCCATTTGCTTTTGCGTCTAACGCTATTCTGTCTATATAAGCCTTAGGCACAGTCTCCAGATATACGGGGCGGTAAATGCCACCAAACAACCAAAAATCAGCTTTGCGCTCGGCCTTATTAACCGATTCGTTGGTCGATCTTTTACTTACTTTAACTTCCAATAAATTATCCGCGCCAAAATGCAATAATTTAGTAATGTCGTACTTAAACCTGTAAAAACCACCCTGATGCACCGGCCCTGCCTGCTGGCCATTAATTTTTACTTCGGTATCTGTCATACTACCCTCAAAAACTATAAAAACATTTTTTGATGAACTTGCGGTTGGTACCGTAAAGTGGTATTTGTAGTTACCCGCTTCTTCCGGATTTTGCACATCTTTATAATAGTTATATGAGCCATACCCTTGCTGCTCCCAGTTAGATGGTACTGCAATTTTGCCCCAACTGCCACTTTTTTGGCCGGTATTTATCAAAAAATCCCAGTTAACCGTATGATCTTTATCAGTACCGGAGAGATATTGAATTTGGGTATCCTGTGCAAAAAGTGATGAAAACGCGATCGTAAAAATCCCAATCAGTAACAGGTGTTTTAAAATTTTCATGAGGTATAAGTGTTTTAGATGTAGGGCATTGGCGACCCTAAACGTAAAGCTACAAACTTAGCAAGCAAAACCACCCTTTAATTAACTGTATTTTTTACAATTAATTAAAGGAATTTAAACATTATGTACTACCTTAAGCCTACCAATTACCAGATTATGAAAAGAAGAAGCGCAATAAAAGGTCTCTCGACCGTGGCTGCAGCATTATGGTTAAGCAAAATATCAAAGGCAGCACATTTAAACAATAACGTACATGGCGAAAGAATTGCCGATGGTGTTTTTAAGCCTGATTGGGCCTCTTTAAAGCAATATAATGTGCCCGACTGGTTTAGAGATGCCAAGTTTGGAATGTGGGCACACTGGGGCCCGCAATGCCAGCCAGAGCATGGCGATTGGTATGCCCGGTCAATGTACCAGGAAGGATCTGACAGCTATAACTTTCATGTAAAAAAATATGGCCACCCTTCTAAATTTGGGTTTAAAGATGTTATAAATGAGTGGAAAGCAGAGAACTGGAACCCTGATGAACTTGTGGGCTTATATAAAAATGCAGGCGCGCAATACTTTTTCGCGTTGGCCAACCATCACGACAATTTGGACCTATATGATAGTAAATATCAGGCAAACTGGAACTCGACCAAAGTAGGTCCAAAAAAGGATTTGATAGGTGGCTGGGCCAAAGCAGCTAAAAAGCACGGTTTACGTTTTGGCGTAAGTGTGCATGCATCGCATGCATGGCGCTGGTACGAATCGGCACAATTGGCGGATAAAAGCGGGCCTTTAGCCGGGGTGCCCTACGATGGCAAACTGACAAAGGCAGATGGTAAAGGCAAATGGTGGGATGGCCTTGACCCACAAGATTTGTATGCGCAAAATCATCCGTTAAGCTTAAATAGCGCCGACCCTAATGGGATACATAACCAGTGGGGCTGGTTAAACGGTGCTGTTAAACCTGACGATGCCTATCGCGATAAGTTTTTGAACCGTACTATTGAATTAATTAATAAATACGAACCCGACCTGTTGTATTTTGATGATACCGCATTACCGCTATGGCCCATAAGCGATGCGGGGTTAAAAATAGCCGCCCACTTATATAATACAAATATGAAAAGGCATAATGGCAAGCTGGAAGCTGTACTAAATGGCAAAATATTGAATGAAGAGCAGCAAAAATGTATGGTATGGGATATTGAGCGTGGGCAAAGCAATAAAATTGAGCCTTTTGTTTGGCAAACCGATACCTGTATTGGCGAATGGCATTATGACCGCAGAGTATACGATCGTAAGGGTTATAAAAGTGCTAAAACCATTATTCATACGCTGGCAGATGTGGTGAGTAAAAATGGCAATTTATTGCTAAACGTACCCGTGCGTGGCGACGGTACAATTGACGAACAGGAGAGAGCCGTTGTTGTAGGTATAACCGCATGGATGCAATTAAATAAAGAGAGTATATACGCTACACGCCCCTGGAAAGTATTTGGCGAAGGCCCTGCAATAGAAAGTGCCGCACCTTTAAGCGCACAAGGCTTTAACGAAGGTAAGGGTAAACCATTTACATCGCAGGATATACGCTTTACCACAAAAGGCGAAATTTTATATGCAATTGCTTTGGGCACCCCTACCGATGGCATTATTACTATTAAAAGCCTGGCGGCGGGCAATGGCCTATACCCAAAACAAATAAGCCGTGTAGAACTTATCGGGATACAACAAACGCTTGATATGGTTAGGGATGCTGAAGGCCTTAAGGTAAAGCTGCCGGCCAACAGCCCCGAACAGGTGGCATATGCACTGAAAATAATACCGGGGTAAGCTCATGCTTATCCCTAATACCACGTTATTTAAAAAGCAGCTGCGAAAACAAGTACAGGTCATTTTTCCATACCGGGAAACCGTGACCTCCCGAATCGACATGCCAAATATGGGGTACGTTATTTTTTTGCAGGTATTGGTGCAAACCTTTACTTATAAAAAACAGGCCGTCCTTATCGCCGCACGATACCCACAGCAGCTTTAGTTTTTTTGAGGTTTCGGCCGGGTTGGGTACTAACTTATCTGCCGGCTTAGTATTTGGTGCGGAAGAAAAACCACCAACCCAGGCAAATGTTTCTAAGTTATTTAAGCCAAAATTAAGCGATTGCCCGCCGCCCATTGATAAGCCTGCTAATGCCCTTGATTCCCGCTTGGCTTTTACCGGATAATTGTGTTCAACAAAGGGGATCACGTCATTTAGCAAATCATTTTCAAAGTTTTCGAATGCTTTAAAATGGGCGTAAACATTGCCCTCTGCCCTATCATTTACCTCGGCGCGGCCATTTGGTAAAACCACTATCATAGGCACCAATTTTTTATCTGCATAAAGGTTATCTAAAATTATTTGCGGCGGGGCATTTTTGTACCATTCCTTTTCATCGCCACCTATGCCATGTAACAGATACAGCACCGGGTATTTCTTTTTTGAGGAGTACCCGGGTGGGGTGTATACCAGCATCCGGCGTTTGGTACCTACCGTTTTAGAATCGTATTGTACCGTATCAATTTTACCATGTGGCATGTCGTCTCTCAACACATCAAAACCAGCGGGTGCAGCTGCAAATGCAGCTTTATCATCCGGGCCAAGCTCAATTGGGTGTGGTGGTATTGGCCCCTGTGCGCCGGAATTATGCCCAAGTAATAATAAGAACATGCACATAATACAGGCGGTAAAATAATACGGATGCGATCGCTTTTTCATGATGTTTATTTATAAATTAATCTAACGTGATCATGGCCTTTATAACGCCACTTTCGGGTATAAGCCAGCTTGCAAACTCATCTTTCACAGCGCTAAAATCAACCCGGTGTGTTATATAGGTCTTAGGATTTATCAGGCCATTTTTCATGCATAAAATTACGTGTTCAAAATCGGCGCGGGTAGCGTTACGGCTGCTCATTAAGGTCGCCTCGCGTTTATGAAACTCGGGATGACTTACCATAATATCTCCTTTTTGTAAGCCCACCAAAACATACCTTGCGCCATGAGCCATGTACAAAAAAGCATTATTAATGGCCTTTTGGTTGCCGGTAGCGTCAATTACTACGGTAGGCATATCGCCGTTGGTAATTTGTTGCAACCGCGTGGTTACATCATCCTGTAATGCGTTTATGGTATGCGCAACTTTAAGGTTCTCTCTGCAAAAATCAAGGCGTTGCTGGTTAACATCTACAGCTATCACGTTAGCCCCGGCAATACGCGCAAACTCCATTATACCTAAGCCTATTGGCCCGGCACCTAATACCAAAACATATTCGCCGGGTTTTACATCAGCACGCCTGATGCCGTGGGCGCCAATAGCAAGGGGCTCTACTAAAGCTAACTCATCTATACTTAAGCCATTGCCGTGTACCAGCAAACGCGATGGTACTTGTAGGTATTCGCGCATGCCACCATCGGTATGCACACCGCAAACCTGAATGTTTACACAACAATTTGGCTTGTCGCTGCGGCAAGCTATGCAATGCCCGCAGTTATAATAGGGTATAAAGGTAACCACATCACCAACAGCAAAACCATACTGACCGCCTGTATGAGTCAATTCACCCGAAAGTTCGTGCCCTAATATGCGTGGGTACGAAAAATAAGGCTGTGTGCCTTCAAAAGCGTGCAAATCTGTGCCGCAAACACCAATACGCCGAATACGAATGATAGCATAGCCCTCCTGTGGCATAGGTTCATCAGCCAAGCCATAGTCAAGCAATCCGGGTTCGGTGCAAATTATCGTTTTCATGTGAAATTACTCTCCTGCTAAAAGTTGATAAATGCTGCCCTTTTGTGTGGCAAAGGATAATACATAACCATTACCATCGCGTTTAGATGCGGAATTAGTACCGGCAAGCTTTACCGGTGAATTTGTGCGAATACTACATACCCCCCCGGCCATGGATTTGACGGTTGCTTTAACCAACTTATGATTGCCCCAACTGATACTCACTTCGTAATTACCACGGGCCTTTAAGCCCTTTACCTCCCCTGTTTCCCAAACATCAGGCAGTGCAGGCAAAAGGTATATATCTTTGGTTTGGCTTTGCAAAAGCATTTCTGCAAGGCCTGCCGTGGCCCCAAAGTTTCCATCTATCTGAAAAGGCGGATGCGCATCAAATAAATTGGCATATAAACCTCCTCCGCTGGCATAGTTTGTGCCATCCTCGCCGGTTAAATGCAGCAGGTCGCGTACCAGTTTGTGTGCATGGTTACCATCTAACAGCCTTGCCCAAAAGTTTATTTTCCATGCCTTGCTCCATCCGGTGCCTTCATCGCCACGTAGTTCGAGCGTTTTTTTGGCGGCGATTGCTAAATCAGGCGTAGTAATAGGTGATATCTGTTCGGCAGGATAAAGACCGTATAAATGTGATACATGGCGATGGTGAACATCGGTTTCTTCCCAGTCTTTATACCACTCTACCAGGTTACCTTTTTTACCTGTATGGAAAGGATAAAGCTTCGCCCGGCGGGCTATAACCGTATCACGTAAAACTTTGTCGGTGCCTAAAATCTCGGAAGCTTTTATAAAGTGATCAAACAAGTCGCGAATAATGGACATATCCATGGTGCTGGCCATTGCAATGGTTCCCTGGACGCCCTTTTCGTCTTTAAAAGCATTTTCAGGTGAGCCTGATGGAGAGGTTACCCAAAAACCATCTTTATCTTTTATTAACCAGCCCAAAGTAAAATCGACCGCCCCTTTCATTAAGGGATATGCCTTACTCTTTAAAAATTCGTTGTTTTTTGTAAACAGGTAATGATCCCACTCGTGCCGGCATAACCAATCGGCACCCATTGCCCAGTTGGCCCACATTGGGTCGCCGTTGCCTTCACCAACAGGATTAGACATGGCCCATATATCGCTGTTATGGTGCACCACCCAACCATCTAAATGATAAAACTCTTTGGCAGTATTTTTACCGTTAACAGCTAATTCATCAATCAGGTTCAGTAAAGGCTGATGCATTTCTGACAAGTTAGTTACCTCTGCCGGCCAGTAATTCATTTGCACATTAATGTTGGTGGTATAGTTCGAACTCCAGGGTGGATTTACGCTATCATTCCAAATACCCTGCAGGTTTGCTGCCGGCCCGCCGGGCCTCGAACTTGAAATAAGCAGGTAGCGCCCAAACTGGAAGAACAGGCTTTCGAAACCTGTATCTTCATTCCCCTTTGTGTACGATAATAAACGCTTATCAGTAGGTAAAGTTGATGTATCCGCCTTAAGGCCATTAAGTTTCAAATCAACCCTATTAAAATAATGCTGGTAATCGGCTATGTGGGCAGTTAATAATTGCTGATAAGTTTTTGCAGCAGCGGCTTTAAGATAGTTTTGGCTTATTTTAATTTCATCTTTACCATCCGCCTCGGGGCATTTATTGTAACCATTAAAGCTTGTCGCGGCAGATAATAACAAAATAACCTCGTTAGCATTTTTTATATTGATACCTGTTGTATCGGTAGTAATACTCCCACCCTTGTTAATTGCTTTGGTTAACAACACATACCGCATACCCTTGCACTTAGCTACCGAATCTTCGTACTGTATAGGGTCTTTACGGCCCAGGTAGCTTGGATTGGCATGTGTTGGTGCTTTACCTTGCAACACTAATACATTGCCACTATTTACCGATTTGGTATATTTAAGCTGGCTGGTTGTTGTTATTATTAAATTTAGTTTGCCTGGTTTATCAGCCGTAAGGCGTATAACAATTACCTGGTCTGGTGCCGAACTGAATATTTGGCGGGTATAATTAACCCCTGCTACTTTAAACTTTGTAGTGGCAACCGCATCGCTGATATTCAGATCGCGATAGTATTCAGCTACGTTATCCGACCCGTAGTCTTGCTTAATTTTCAGGTCGCCTAAAGGCAGGTAGCTTTGAGAATAGTTGCCCTGCATGTTTTTACTCAGGTCTGATGCCTTTTTATAATCACCATCGGCAACTGCCTGCCTTACCTGCGCTAAGTATTTGTAAGCATTTGGGTTCATGCTGGCTGATACCGGCCCACCCGACCATAATGTAGCTTCGTTTAGCTGTATAAGTTCATCAGAAACATTGCCAAAAATCATCGCGCCTAAACGCCCGTTTCCAACCGGCAAAGCTTGTGTCCATTTTTTAGCAGGTTGCTGGTACCACAATTTTAACGGATGCTGACATAAAGCCACTAAAGGAGTAAAACTCAACAGGAACAAAAATATCTTCTTCATAGGTTATACATTACGCTAAGTATAAGCAGGGTATATTGCGCAACGATGTGTGCCACGCTATTTACTTGCCTTAAATTACATTAGCTAAACGGTTTATAAATGTTTATAATACAGTTATAAAAATACTATCTTAGCAGGTACATTGCAAGCAAATTCAATATTATATTTAGTATGGCAACACATTCCCGACGGTCGTTTATCAGGCAAAGCGCGCTTGTAGGTGCAGCTGCCGGGTTACCATCTATACTTAAGGCAAGTGATAATTTATCTGCCGAAAAAATCAGCAATGATGCGGTTATACTTTTTCAGGGCGACTCGATAACTGACGGCAACCGCACCCGAGACAACGACTGGAACCATGTAATGGGCCATGGCTATGCTTGTTTAATAGCAAGCCGTTTATGGTTTGACCATCCTGATAAAAAGTTTCACTTTTTTAACCGGGGCATTAGCGGAAACAAAATACCCGACCTAACCGCAAGGTGGCAAACCGATACGCTTGATATTAAACCCAATTTACTAAGCATACTGATAGGTGTAAATGATTCTTTAGGTGCCATTATGGGCGACCCTATTTACACCCCGGAAAACTATGAAAGTGGTTACCATGCGCTGTTAAAACAAACCAAAGAAGCGTTGCCTAATATTAAGCTGGTGATATGCGAACCTTTTATATTACCTGTGGGTAAGGTAAAAGACAACTGGGATAAATGGAAGGAAGTGGTAACTACACGCCAGGCCATCGCCAAAAAATTATCAGAAGAATTTGACGCGATATTTGTTGATTTCCAGGACGAATTTAATAAAGCGCTATCAAAGGCTCCGGCCGATTATTGGATATGGGATGGTGTACACCCTATGCCCGGCGGCCACGAATTAATGGCAAGGCACTGGCTAAAGGTGGTTAATAAAACCATCAAATTGGCGTAATTCAGTTTAATGGTTTAAAAGCCCTTACTCCCCTATGGTACTATTGTTAATACAACCAGCCAAAGCAAGTAAAGCTAAAGCATTTTAACCTAACTATTGTTGCTGCGCTATTTATTATTACTAATTATTTAAATTACGTAACCAAATATTACGGTAGCTAATAGGTTTGCTATCGTCGCCATGTGCCTGCAACTTAATTGGCGCCGGGCCATGCTTACGATAGCTTGGCTGGCCAATATAGGGCGTATCTCCTTTTAAAACAGTATTGTTTTGAACCAATACACCATTATGTAAAACGGTAGCACGGGCCGGGGTACTTACTGTACCGTCCTGGTTAAAGCGTGGCGCAGTCCATATCACATCATAATATTGCCATTCGCCGGGTTTCATGCAGGCGTTTACCAAGGGTGCCGACTGTTTGTATAAACTACCGGCCTGGCCATTTACATAAGTAGGGTTATTATAATTATCTAATACCTGTAATTCGTAACCACCCGCCCCCCAAGGCAAGGCCGCTAAAAATATACCGCTGTTACCGCGTGCCTGGCTGCTGCCTGCAATATCGGCAGGAATACGGTATTCTATGTGTAACTGAAAATCGGTGAACTTCCTTTTTGTTTGAAGGTCGCCGGCCTTTTTGTCTACAGTGATGATGTTGTCATCAACCTTCCATTTATGCGATGATGTAGAATCGTTAGTTAACACCCATTCGTCGAGGTTTTTCCCATCAAATAGAACAATTGCATCTGATGGAGCATTGCCCGGCGTTTTAGCCGGCGTAACAACAGCGGGTACCGGCGACCAAAATTCCGTATCCTCCGGCTTTGCATTTTGGGCTTTAGATGTTAGTACCGAAACCAGTATAACCGCTGTTGCTATAAACAGTTTTTTCATGTTTTTTTATGCTATGTAATTATTTGTCTAATGAATTTATCCAAAGTGCGATCTTCCTGCAATCTGCTGTTGGTACCTGCGACATAGGAGGCATAGGCGTAGAATAATCAGGCCAATGCTCGGGCTTTGGATTATGTATCAATTGGATGATCTGGGTAATGCTGTACTTTCTTTTAGCGATATCCTTAAAAGCCGGCCCAACCTGTTTAGTATTAGCATTATGGCAAGATAAACAGGTATTTTTTAGCAATAATGGCTTCACCTCATCGTAAGTTGGCACTTTGTTTACAGCTATCAAAGCTGCTTTAGCCGCTGCACTACCTTTTACAGGGCTTGTTTTAACTGCCCCTATTTTAGTTGAGTTTGTAGTGCTTAGTTCAGTAAATTTTAGTTTCTCTCCTTCGGGGATATTGTTTAAGGTGTAATAGGCAGTTGGGTGCACGAGGTTAAAATAATTTTCTTTATCGCGTATACCGTTTAACGTAATGGTATGTATGTAATACCTGCGCAAGTTGCTTACTACAATACGGGCTTTTAAACCATCTTCAGATACCTTAACACCTGTAATAGGGCATTTTTGGTTACCTACAGGCGGGCTGCCGTATACACCCTGATATTTATATATATAGCTATCTACAGAATACGAGGCGATATCTTCAGCCACTTTTTTATCTACCGGCTTGGTAAACTCTATCTCAAAACCGTCGGGCATGGCGCGTATGGCACGCATTTCAAATGGTATATGATTATTCCAGATAAGGCGTTGCAGGCCCATGGTGGCCTCTCCTGCCGATCCCCAACCCCTGTTAGTCTCGCCCGCAGCCAAAGACCCGTCAGGTAACCATGCTAAACGAACAACCCCTGACTGGAAACCGCTTCTAAAAGCCCAGGCAGCACCCTGGTACTCGCCGTTTATCTTTTCAAGGAAAACCCTGTCTACCATACTTTGTCCCTGGTCGCATACTAACAGTTGGCCGGCAAAAGGTCCAAATGCTCCTTCGGGTATTTTAACTATCTCGGAATTAGATATACCCAATATACCATGTGGCAACCATACAGCTGGCAGTTGTAATTCAGGTATTTCTTTTTTTACCTCAAATTCGGTTCTATATTTTTCATTTACTATGTCTTGTGGTTTAAATGGCTGGCCATTTTTATCAAACTCGATACGCGGATTGTTATTAGCAAAAAACTGCTCCTGCGTTAATTTTAATGGAGAATTTGGCAAGCCTGTCCAAACCAGGCTTGAAGGGTGGCCCATAAAAGCGCCCTTTTTAACCTGCATAATACTACCAGACCCTACCCAGTCGCCCTGATTATCGCTGTACCACAATTCACCATCTATCATACTTATACCACAAGGCGAGCGCATCCCTGCGGCCCATGGGGTTACTTTGCCATCTTCAGTAATATTTAGCGCCCAGCCACGATAAGGCACAAAGCTTTTTGGGTGCCACCAATCGGGCGGGAAACCAAGGTTTAATGTCACGAAAAAAGAGCCATCAGGCGCCAGTTTTGGTCCAAAGCTATACTCATGGTAATTGCCCGATAGCGGCCATGCATATATCGTTTCAAATACATCAGCTTTGCCATCCATGTTGGTATCAACCAATTTAGTTAGCTCGCCGCGCTGTACAACGTACAAAGCGCCATCTTTCCATGCAGCGCCCAACACTTCGTGCAAGCCTGATGCAAATTTGCGGAAGAATGGATGCTGACTGGTAGGGTTCTCTACCATAAAGATATCGCCACGACGGGTTGTAACCGCAAGCGTACCATTTGGCAATGTACAAAGCCCGCCAACTTCTAATATGGTGCCTTCGGGAGCGGGCACCTTCATTATCTTAAAAAAGTCGTCCTCTTTTGGTGATTCTGCCTGGGCATAGCCGGGCTGTGTTTGCTTTAATAACACAACTGTTATTAAACAGATAAACATTAATGCTTTGTTCGTCATTATCTTTATTAAATAACTCATGATCGCTAATTAAAAAATGATAGAATAGGTTAGTTTTTTTTGCACGGGAACTATTAATTCCTGTGTACCTCGGGCGGCATCCCTAATAATGGGCTTTGCCTCACCCATATCATCTAACCGGATATAATAGGCTTGATCATCAATAGCGTACAAGCCATTTTTAAGGCTAACAATTTTATTGGCAGTTACTACACGCATATACAAGTTTGTAAACGGCGTTTGAATAGTTACCTCGCGATGTATGCCCTGTCCGTTATCCATTACCACGCTGGCATCGTTTACCCAAGTACCGTAAGTGATATACCTAAACGTTGGCCTGCCATCAGCATCTAACACATAACCTTTAGGTTTATATCCCATACCTGTAGTATCTGCTGCCCATGGTGCATCGGTACTTACCAGCTTTTGAATTGCAGGTGCCGGCTTACCTAAAAACTGAACAGAGCCGGCAGGTCGTGATGAACCATCACCCCTTTCGTGCCACATTGGGGTGGCATCTAAGAAACCACCGCGCCAAACTTGCGGTATTACACCATTATCTAAATCGTATACATAATGCACTTGTTGCGTACTACCTACATTAACACCATGCGTAACCCTTGTACCACCCGGCAAGTCGGTAAAACTGCGCAATATGGTATTCTCTGTGGCATTAATTAGTATAGGGTCAACGGCATCGTTTGAGCTTACGTTACCGTCGCTTAATAAGTATTCGCGTACACCAGGCCCCGCAACGGTTAAGCCTAAAGCGGCCTTAGCCCAATCTACTGTTTTTGAATAAAACAATTCAAAGGGGTGATCTCCGGCCTGCAATTGTATTTTGCCCATTCCCCTATTTTCACTTGCAGGAACAGCCGCTACACCATCTATTTTTAAAGCGCCTTTACCGCCGGGCACACTCAGCCTGAAACTATATTCACCAGCCTCGTTAATATGAATAACGCCGGTATAGTGCAGTAAAAATTCGTTAGCCAGTTTCACCTCGTTTGAGGTAAGGTTAGCTGTAATACCGCTTCCTTCGGCTTTTAATGTTTTGTAATCCGGTTCGGCAGCAAAGTTTCCTTTGTAAACTGAATATTTTAATTGAGAAATTTCGGGATGTGGCTTATCAAAATTAGTGTAACTAATGTTTCTAAACGCAACTGCACCATGGTCGCCCTGCAAACGTAAGGGTCCCGTAGTACTTTCCTTGTTATCAAAAGCCCCACGTGTAGGGCCCGATAATTCTACATTATCCTGTATTAAAACGCCATTTAGCCAAATGTAAAGTATTTTAGCATTTGCTATTTTTTCTCCTTTATCATTAAACCGTGGGGCCTGAAAAGAAATTTTAATATGTTGCCATAAACCAGGCGCACGGCTTGCATTTTGGCGTGGCGCGTGGCCCTCATATCCTTTTTGGCCATCAGGTTTACTATCGTCCCAACGTTCATAAATCCCTCCATTATCGCTTGATTTTGGATTTACTGCACCCCAACTATCTAAAAGCTGAATTTCGTACCTCCCCTGTAAATAAATTCCCGAGTTGGCGCCTTTAGCCATTGTATAATCCATTTCAAGGTCTATGTCGCCATGCTGTAGATTAAAAAACAAATCGTGACCGGGATTTTTCTCATCTACAACATTTACCAATACCCCACCACCTTTAGCAATCGAAAACTCATTTGCCTTATCCAAATCGGCTGTTGCGTTTGCCACCAACACCCAGTTTTTAGGGGGCGCAGCAAATGCCGACATATCGTATAATGATACAACACTGGCTTGATTTTTTACAGCCTGCGCCCGGGCCACATTAAAGCCAGGCAAGGATGCAATGGCAACAACTAACGCATAATAATTTTTTTTATTCATTTTTTAAATTTTGCTGAAACTGTATTGGGGTATTATGAATACAGCATAATTAAGTGTTTATAGTGCTATTAAGATACAATTATATTAAGGTGTTTTTATACTGCTTTTTATTCCGCTATTATCATAAAGCGATATGCTTTCTACATCGGGAGTTATATTTAAAAACCTTGTTGATTGAGATAAAAAAGACGACCCATAATAAAACTCCTGTTTATCAACCTTTCCATTTTGATGTTTAATTAATGCATAAGCTATTGAGGGGCCTACAGGAACTGTTTTAACTTGCTTTTTCAACTTAAATACCTTCATATAATCTTTATTTTGGCTGGCGGCTAATATCAGGTTTCCTTTAGTGTCCCTTAGCTTAACCAATGCTTTACCATCCCCAGGGATATAGATACCGCTTTGCATTATACCTAAAGGTTTAAAACCACCCTTGCCATCACCTTTAAGCATTAAGCCGTTTAGGGCGTCGTAGCGGCCTATAGATACATCAGTACCATAATCGTTTCCATTTAAAACTACATCAAGGTTACCGTCTCCGTCAAAATCGCCTGTCTCCATGCCATTAATTACCGATACCTGTGCTTCTGTAGGTAAAGGGATAAGCGTAAACTTGTTATTACCGTCATTACGCAAATAGCACGATTGCATCATATTGGCTTTAAGTCGCAACGCTCCTTTCTTCTGTTCAGGCGATAATATATCATCCATGGTAGCCAAAGCATACGATTTGTAATTGGTAAACTTCTTTTTCATGCTTATCATCTGCTTTAGCATGTCATCCCTTCCCTGCACCGGAAACTCCTTTTTGTCGCCATTTTTATCCTTTAAAAAAATAGACGGTATAGCACTGTAACCGCTTTTGTCAAAATCTTTGGCGGTAATGTAAACAGGATATTTATCTGTACCTTTTAACAGTGTATTTTCACCAACGTTTCCAATAATATAGTCGGTTCGTCCTGTGTGCCTAAAATCTCCGGCGACAATTGAATTCCACCAGCCAAACTTATTGCTTACGCCCGTTTGTGAAGTAATATTAGTGAATTTTCCATGGTCATTCTTCAGGAAAGTTACCGGCATCCATTCGCCAGCCATTATAAGGTCGGGCCATCCATCATTATCAAAGTCGGTAAATAAGGCATCGCAAACAAGGCCTATGTTCTTTAAAGCTGGCGCTACTTCCGCTGTAACATCGGTAAATTTTACGCGCCCGTTTTTGGTATCATTTCGCAAAATAATGCTCGATACAGGTTTTGGGTAGCTCCAGGGCTCAACCCTACCGGATATGAAAAGATCGGGTTTGCCATCTTTGTTATAATCGCATGCCTTTACACACATTTTACTTGTAAAGTTTGCCGGTATAGCGCCTGTAGCTTGTATAAAATTGCCCTTGCCATCGTTTATGTAAAACCTATCTTTATATTCGGCGCTATTAGCCGGAGCTTCGTAGCCACCGCTTGCTGCATATAGGTCCAGGTGACCATCTCCGTTTGCATCAAATAATAACAGGCCGGCATCTTTATATCTCACCATACCTTCCTCGGTGGCAAACATATCTTTTTGTTTGAATTTGCCATTTGGCATCTGTAAGAATAGTTGTGCAGGGTTATTCGAGTTACCACCTATAACAATATCATCCAAGCCGTTATTATCAACATCGCCTGCAGCTAATGCGGGGCTATATTCTGATAATTTGTGTGGTAGTAATTTTTGAATATTAAAATCGACAAAAGCGAATTCCTTGTGTTTATAGTTAATACCTAACGAGTCGGTTACTTCTTTAAACAATGCCTTAAACGCTATTTCTGGTTTGTATAATTGATACCCGTCTTTTGCATTTTTAACATCTGCTTTTAGTCGCTGATCAGCTTTAACATTAAACATTTTTTGGCTTTTACCGCCGGGCCATTTTATAATTACCGAATCGAGTGTGGTAGTGCCGCCCAAACCAAAATGAGCTATATTTTGAACGGTTGACAAATAGCCACGATATGGTGTGTTTTCATACACTTGTTGTTTACCGTTGTAATAGATATTAACTATCGTACCTACCCCGTTTATATTCTGTTTTTCACCTTTAAAACTTATCTGTAAAAAATGGGCATTGTTCACGGTTTTCTCGTTGTCGCGGGACGTGTTTCTGTAAACCAATGCTTTATCATTTACGTTGTTTATCACCATATCCATCGCACCATCATTATCCAGGTCTGCGTATACGGCTCCGTTTGAAAACGTCGGTTGGCTCAATCCCCAATCGTTACTTACATCCTGAAAGGTTAGGTTGCCATTATTTTTGAACACATAGTTATGCAGCTTAATTTCGGGAATTTGTTTTAACACGGTTTCTTTAGATGCCGCTGCATAGGCTTGCTGCCTGTAGGTCATAAAATCGCGGTCAGATACATCTTTAGGGAAACCGTTGGTAATTATCATGTCCCTGTAGCCATCGTTATTAAAATCCTGTACTAAAGGTGTCCAGCTCCAGTCTGTTTGCGCTACTCCGCTTAAAAAGGCAATTTCGCTAAATACGGGGCTGCCAATGCTATCGTTTTGCATTAGCCTGTTACCCTGATTTAATTGCAGTGTATTACGAACATATTGATATTCGTTACCAAACATGTCGAAATTTTGAAAAAGCTGATAGCTATTAGGGCCAAGCATCATCTTTTTTCTGAAGTTATCTTCAGGGTTCATGTCAAGTTCAACTACGTCAGCAAGTCCGTCGTTATTGATGTCGACCACATCCTGCCCCATTGAATTTAACGATGTATGTTTAAAATACTCTCTCGAGCGGTCGGTAAACGTCCCGTTCTTGTTATTAATGTATAGTATATTATTGGATATAAAGTCGTTAGATACATATATATCTTTCCATCCGTCGCCATTCATATCAACAGTTGAAGCAGAGTGACCAAAGCCGCTTATAGTAAGCCCCGCCTGAATGGTAACATCATGAAATACCGGGTGCTTTAGTTTGCTATCCCAATCATTACGAAATAGCTTCCCGGTAATAATGTGCGGGTTACGGCTAACTGCCGAACCGAATATATTGGGGTTGTAAGTGGAACTTGCATTATTTACCGTTAAGTACATATCCAAATCGCCATCATTATCATAATCAAAAAAACTGGCCATTGTAGATTCGATACCTGCCTGCAAATTGTAGTCATTGGCCATGTTTTTAAAATGCGGAATGCCGTCTTTATCCAAACCCTGGTTAATATAAAGCAGGTTGCGCCTTCTGGCCGAGTCCGGATATATGGTATTACAAACATATATATCCATTAACCCATCATTATTAATATCCACCACACTAACACCCCGCCCCCAGCGCCCCATCCCTGTAACGCCGGCTTCTTCGGTAATGTCTTTAAATTTAAAATCCCCTTTGTTTAGATAAAGCTTATTTGATACCATATTACCTGAGAAATACAGATCAGGTAAGCCATCATTGTTAAAATCGCCAACACCAACACCACCACCATTGTAAATGTTTACTACGTCGAGCGGGTTTATCGAATCATTCTCGGTAATTGTATTTTCAAAATCAATCCCTGAATGAAAGGACGATATTTTTTGAAATGTTGTTTTTTGCTTGCATGCAAACAAGCACATCAAACACAATAAACAACAAATACTGTAACAGATCTTCATATAATTTAGGGGTAGGTTTACTGACACAAAATGTATGTAGAATATTTGTCTTTACATCCATTTTGAGGGTATTTTTTATTTAGTAAAAAAAGGCTTTCTCTTTTGGAGAAAGCCTTTTTTAAAAGACAAACTTTATTTAGTTCCCGTATGCCGGGTTTTGAGTAAGGTTTGGATTTAAGCCTATTGCAGCCTGCGGAATAGGTAATATATCGCGACCCTCCGGTAGAGTGGTACGATAAACACCATGCGCTTTACCATCAGCTGTTGGGCCATATGGATAAGGCTGTGGCGTAGTAGTTGCATCTGTACCATAGTTGGCTTTTATAAATGCTGCAGCAACACCAGGGCCGGCTCTACGCAAATTGTAGAACAGAGAATACTCGGCTGTAAGTTCGTGCCTGTACTCGCTTAATACCATTTGTAATGGGTCGGTTATTGGGGCAGCCGGTGTACCGTTGTACCTTAAGCCATCTTTCATAACAGCAGGTGCCGATCCACCAAACGCTCTGTCTCTAACCTTTTTCAGGTCGGCCATTGCACCGGCAACATCACCTGTACGAACCTTACATTCGGCCCTGCTTAACAATACTTCGGCATAGCGCATCAATATTTGGTTTTGCGATCCAAATATCACCTGTGCACCTGTGCTACCTGTAAGCTGCGGATCGCGCCATTTTTTTGCGTTATAGTAACCAGAACGTAATTCATCTGATACACCATACCATGGCCTTGTAAGCGTCCCGCATGTGTTTATAATATTTCCGTTATCGTCCTTGAAACGAGCTGTACCACTTGCAAAGCCACCTACTACTGAAGGATAGCCTTTTATACCACCCCATTTAGCGATGATACCAGGGCTCACGTTTTCATCACCAGGGCCGATAACCGTAAGCGCTCTGCGTTTATCACCAGCCTGGTAAGAATACCATAATCCCGGGTTGGCATAATCATAACCAAAGCCTGATATTTCTTCCGGCCAGCTAAAGTCGTCTATCCATGCAACTTCGCCACCATTTTGCCAGCCGCCATCCCAGCTTTGTG
The DNA here is from genome assembly GCA_005938025.2 of Inquilinus sp. KBS0705. NCBI lineage: Bacteria > Pseudomonadati > Pseudomonadota > Alphaproteobacteria > Rhodospirillales > Rhodospirillaceae > Inquilinus > Inquilinus sp. KBS0705. Next base: position 1,507,546 of record VCCI02000001.1, read on the forward strand.
AACCTTGAACATCAAACTGAATCTCAAATATTGATTCATCGTTGTTTTGATGATCAAATTCATGCACATCGGCAAAATTTGATAATAAATGATAATTGTTAGTCAATTCAGGATTATTGAAAGCAGCTAAAGCAGCTGTATAATCTTTCAACCACATTTGCGCTGCGCCTTCATAGGCATATGCAGCACCTTTTGTAGCACGGCCTAAATCCTTTGGATCTAAAGTAGATTTAGATAGTAACAGGCTTTCGGCCTTTTTCATATCGGCAACTACTTGCTTAAATACCTCGTCTTGTGAGCTACGAGGTGTTAACCCATCGGTTGCTGACTTTAATTCCAAAGGAACGCCACCGAATGAACCTGCAAGGTAATAGTAAGTCATGCCACGTAAAAAGTATGCTTCGCCGGTAAGGCGGTCCGCCAATGCAGATGTAACAACTCCTTCTTTTTTTGCTTTTTCTATAATATCAAATGCCGAGTTTGCACGTGCAATACCTACATAAGCATTGTTCCACAATACCGAAAGTGCACCAAAACTTGAGTTGATCTGATAGTTATTCCAGGCTACATCGGCCCCGTAATTGTAAAAATCGTGTGTTTGAAAGTTAGCGTAATACCATATCGCTTTCTTCAGCAAATCACTGTTTTGGTATCCATCATAAATGCTATTTACTAACGCAACAACATCTCCTGATTTTTGAAAAGTTGCATCCGCAGTAGATTTAAACCTATTGGTTTGCGTCAAAAAGTCCTTTTTACATGCGAACGGCATCATTAACGCCGCGAACAGTGTTATAAGGGCAATATTTTTTTTCTTCATTTTCATAATCTTAATATTTATCTTCTTATTTAAAAGTTACGTTTAAGCCCACAGTGTAAAATTTAGAACCTGGGTAGGTACCGTTATCAATTCCATTTTGTGTAGGATTGCTTCCCTGTATACCGATCTCAGGATCAAGCCCGGTGTAACTTGTAATTGTGAAAAGGTTTTGGGTAGAAAAGTATACCCTTATTTTTGAAACAGCAACCTTGTCTGTTATTGTTTTAGGCAGGGTATAACCAACAGTAACGTTTTTCAATTTTAAAAAGCTACCATTTTCTATCCATGTACTTGAAGGAACGTTGCTTAATATAAGCGCGTCACTATAAGTAGCTCTTGTATATGTATTTGACGGATTAGATGGTGTCCAACGGTTTTGGTAATAATCTAAACTAACGTTTTCAACACCCACAAAACCGCGGTTTTGGAAGCTTTGTAACGAGCTTTGCTGATAGTTTAATATTTTGTTACCATATACACCATAGAAATAAGCATTAAAATCAAACGATTTATATGATGCATCTAAATTTAAGCCACCGTAAAATTTAGGTAACGGGCTGCCTAAACTAACCTGATCTGCTGTAGTTACCTGGTCATCACCATTGGTATCAGCAAAGTAACGATCGCCCGGCGATGTACCTACCTGGTAGTAATATGGGTTTGAAGGATGTTTAGCCGCAGCAGTTGCATTTAATGCATTAATTTGTGCCTGTGTTTGGAAGATGCCTACAGTTTTGTAACCATAAAACTCGCCAACCGAACCGCCAACATAAGTTTTGGTAAAGGTATTATCACCCCATCCCGGGCCGGTTAAACCTAAACCGCCAAAGTTGGTTACAAAGTTTGTACCTGATGTTATGCTTGTAAGCTTGTTTTTTGTAGCAGACAAAGATAACCCCACACCATAATGGAAGTCTTTTGTACTGTGGTTATAGTTTATTGCTACCTCAATACCCTTATTTTCCATGCTACCTACGTTACGGGTCAGGAAGTTATATCCTGATTGAGCCGGTGCAGCAAGCGTTAATAAGAAATCCTTAGAAGATCTTTTAAATAAATCAACAGTTAAGGTAAGGTCGCCATTTAAAAATGCGGCATCCATACCTATGTCTGTTTGGTAATCAGTTTCCCACCTAAGTTTGTCATTAGCTGGTTGAGTTTGTGCAATACCGCCTTGATATAGCTTATTAAACGGATAACCTAAGTTGCCGCTGCTGGCAGCCGGTAAACCAGTTGAATACAATGACTGATATTGGAACAAGCCAATAGAACCCTGGTTACCTGTTTTACCATAACTTCCTCTGAATTTTAAGTCGGTAAGCCAGTTAACATTTTTCAGGAATGACTCTTCTTTTGCTCTCCAGGTAGCACCCCCAACAGGGAATACACCGTATTGGTGGCCTTTATCAAATTTTGATGAACCATCGCGCCTTACAGTACCGTTTATAGAGTATTTATCCATAAACTTATAAGTTAACCTAGCGAATTGAGATGCTAAGGTGTAAACAGACTTTCCGTTACCTTCATTATCAAACTGGAAATTGCTAAGCTGTGCTAAATCGCGGATAACGCTATTTTTAGGAATACCACTACCGCCGTTGGCTACAAATGTGTTGCTTTGTTCAGAAACACCACCTACAAAGTTGATGGTATGATCGCCGATAGTTTTGTCGTACGATATCGTGTTTTCCCAAAGCCACTCAAATGTATTATTTTGGCGTTGGCTGTATAAAGCGTTGGTTGGTACCGCTGCCGAATACTGCTGCTGTATACGGGTATCTTCGGGCTGGTAGAAAGAACCTGAGTAGGTGTTAAGCCTGATACCTGCGTTTGTTTTAATTTTAAGCCCCGGTAAAAGAGTAGCTTCTAATGCAGAGTTTGTTAAGAAAAGGTTTCCAATATTTTCGTACTCGTTGTTTTCTAAGCTATAAACAGGGTTGCTGTATTTAGCAGTATACGTGTTAATTGGGTTATAAAAGCCATAGTTGCCGTTTGCGTCTTTTATTTGACTCGTTGCGGCGTTACCACCATCAAGGGTTGGTATAAGTTGTGTTAAATTACCTAAAGCACCGGTACCATAAGGATTGTTAGTTGTTTGATAAGTGTATTTAGCACTTGTAGTAGATTTAAGCCATTTTGTTGCCTGGTAATCTAAGTTTAAACCCAAAGTAAGGCGTTTAAAGTACGATCCCAACACGATACCTTTTTGGTCGTAATAACCAATAGATGTAGATGACTGAACCTTATCACTACCACCACGTATTGCAATGCTATAGTTTTGTGTTTTGCCGGTTCTGTAAAGGGCGTCTTGCCAATCTGCATTGGTAAGCGAGTTTGGATTGCGCCAGTTAGGTAATTCAACGAAGTTTGGATCAGCATCTGCAATTTCGTTTGCCAAAGTGGCCCATTGCTGCGCATTTAATAGCTTATACTTTTTAGGCTCCATCTGAAAGGAATTGTATGCATCTACAGAAAGCTGTACACCATCTTTTCTTCCTTTTTTGGTGGTTACTATAATAACACCATTTGCACCCCTTATACCATATATAGCCGTTGCTGATGCATCTTTCAATACATCTATCGACGCGATATCATTAGGATTAAAGTTATTTATACCACCATCAAGCGGGTAACCATCAACTACATATAAAGGGTTGTTACCGCCGCTGGCTAAACTACCTACACCCCTGATCAGGATTGTAGTGTTACCGCCCGGGGCACCGTCATTTGCAGTAACCTGAACACCGGCCGCACGGCCCTGTAATGCCTGGTCTAAAGATGGAACAGGTAATTTTGCAATAGTTTCTGCATTAACAGAACTTACAGAACCGTTCAGATCCCGTCGTTTAGCAGTACCATAACCAATTACTACCACCTCGTTTAAAGCGCTTGTGCTTGTAGTTAACCTTACAGTGTAAGTGTCACTACTACCCACGCTAACCTCTTGCGTGGCGTAACCAATAATACTTACAACCAAGGTAGCATTATTGGGTACCGATAATCTAAAGGCGCCGTTAATATCGGTCATCACGCCTATCGTAGTCCCCTTTACGGAAACAGAGGCTCCGGGGACTACCCCATCGGCCGAAGTTACCGTACCAGTAATTTGCCTGGTTTGGGCATAGGCAGCCGTACCTATCAAAAAGAGCGATAAGGTTAAGCCGATTAATACCACAACATTTCTAATTTGTAGTTTTCTCATCATACATTTATGTTAAAGTTTAAAATTGGTTTCAAAAAATAAGACCATTGGAGTATGGGTCTTATTTTCTCAACGTAAATGTATTACCGTATAAATTCATACAGTACCACAAATGTTAATGTTTATATAACAAATGTTAATCATATATAAACTACTAATATACAGCTGTTTATATAAATTTAGAATAGATAAATGAGAAAGATTAATTAATGGTTAAAATCATAGCAATGCAATTAAATTGCACTTACTATGCTTTTAATGATGCGTTAATTCTCGCTATAACGGTGGGCCGTTGTTTAAAAAGTATTAAATAACCGGCTCGAGTTTGAGTAAAACGGTACCATGTGCATTGATATTGTGCTGATAACTTTTTTGGTATTTACCAATATTCAACTTCTTCCAGAGGTCTCTTACGCTTACGTTTCCTTTAATACCTACTTCGTTAAAGTCAACAGATATTATTTGTGGTTTATCGGCTATATTAAACAATGCTACATAAATAGCTTTTGTTCCGGGTAACTGCGAATACCAAACCATTGCACCATCCCTTTTATAAAGCTGCCGGGGATTGGCCCCCTTTTGGTTTACTGCCAACACTTCGGCATTAGTAAATAGCTTAAGTTCTAATGCACGATTTTCGGGTAAGTTCCCCCCAAGCATTAACGGCGATTTGTAAATGCTCCAAAACGTCATATGCGTATACAGCTCATCTTCAGTGAACCGGCTATAACGCTCCTCACCTACAGGCCCACGTTTAGATAGCTTACCTATTTGTATCATGTCGCAATCGGGCCAGTGGCCGGGGCCACCAACACCCTCCCAGTTTTTAGCATAGTCAAACATGTGCAATACCTCTTTCCAATTATCCCAAAAGTCATCGGCCATGCGCCACATATTGGCATACTTGGCGGCATGCGCTGCCTGGCTTACCGGAGTTTCTCCCGGTGATAAACTTAAAACAATTGGTCTTTTGCAATTATCTACTGCCTTTTTATATCCCTCAACCTCGGCGTTGCTATAAGGGCGCGAAAGGTCATCTACTTTAATAAAATCAACTCCCCAGGAAGCGTAAAGCTGCAACAACGAATTTAGGTATGCTTGTGCACCTGGTTTCTGCATATTTAAACCATACATATGATTCATCCACGGGCATTTTGAGTTAGTATCGGCAATCATATCAGCTGTAATGCCATCGGTGCCCTTAACCGGCGTTTTAGCCCAAACTGCCTGTCTTGGTATGCCACGCATAACATGTATCCCAAATTTTAAACCTCTACTATGTATGTAATCGCCTAATGCTTTAAAGCCATTAGCCTTGTACGCCGAAGGAAATTTATTGGGCTGTGGCAATAACCTGCCCCACTTATCCATTGTTAACCATGGCACATATGAGCCATCCCACAAACGCATTTGAAATGGGTTACCTATGTTGCTTCCCGGCGGATTATCATACGACCATAAAAAATCAACCACAACGTACTGCCAACCGTAAGCTTTTAAGTATTTAGCCATGTAATCGGCATTTGCTTTTACCTCATCCTCGTGCACAGCAGACCCATAACTATTATAACTATTCCACCCCATAGGTGGGGTTTGGGCTACAGCCTTTTGTTGGGCTTTAATATTATTATTCAATAAAATAGCAGTGATAATGAGTACAAATTTTACTCTAGTGTTCATAATGGTTAGTACTTAAACTAAATAATTTGGTTTGATCGGGTTTATAAATGTATAAATAACATTTATTTAATAAAAATGATGTTTTGAAAAAAAAGCGCCCCGTATCTCATATACGGAACGCTTGTAATTAATTACCAACTGATCTCAATCTACTACCGATTGGAAAGCTTATGATTGCGAATTTAACCAGGTGCTATTAAAGCAAATAACAGTTTTGTTAACGTGTATACAATTTATGTTTTAACTAAAGCAAAACGTATTAAATCGTTTCGTTTTCTTTCTCTTTACTCTTCAAATCGGTAATATACTCAGACGGTAGCATGCCAAACTCTTCGCGAAAGACCTTTGCAAAGTAAGCTGCGTTATTAAAGCCAACTTCATAAGCAACATTAGCAATGCTTAGCTTGCTCTTTTCTAAAAGCTGAACAGCTCTTTTCAAACGCACGGTTCTAATACAATCAACCGGTGTTTTACCTGTAAGCGTTAATAATTTTTTATAAAGCGACACCCTGCTTAGGTTTAAATGCCTGCTTAGTTCCTCTACAGAAAAATTAAGGTTAGTGATATTCTTTTCGATATAATCAAAGGCATTTTTCAAAAATTTCTCATCCTCAGACACAACTATAATATCCTGCGCCTGTACCTCTATTTGTTTCTGGAAAGTATTTTTAAACGTTTGTTGCATATGCAACAGGTTTTGGATCTTTGAAAAAAGTATTTCGAAGTTAAACGGCTTTAAAATGTAATCATTGGCACCGCTACCTAAGCCGGCTAATTGATCTTCCTCGGTAATTAATGCTGTAAGCAGTATTACCGGTATATGCGATGTACGGCTATCCTCCTTTAACTTTTTACAAAGCTCAACTCCATTCATCTCGGGCATACTAATATCGCTTACAATAAGCTTTGGGTGTATTGCTAATGCTTTTTGCCAACCATCTCTACCGTTAACCGCTTCAACAATATGAAAATTTTGCTTTAAGTTGTCTTTCAGATAGAATCTCAAATCATCATTATCCTCGATCAATAAAATAGTTTGTTTTTTGCCTGGTAATAAAACTGTATCCGCCTTTTTAAACAAAACCGACAGGTCATCTTCATCTACTTCAATATCAGTTAATAATACATCACCATCCATTTGGGCACCTACCGGCAATTTTATTGTAAAGCAACTACCATAATCAGGCTCGCTCTCAATTTCAATTGTACCGCCCTGCATTTTAACAAACTCTTTTGTGATTGACAAGCCTATACCACTACCCTGATTTAGTAAATTCTCGGGCAGGGTATCCTGGTAAAATCTATCGAATACTTTAGCCTGGTTTTCTTTCGGAATACCAATACCTGTATCTATTACCTTAATTTCTAAGGTTTTTCCATCTGTAATCAGGCTATCGTTTACCGTAAAGCTTAACATTACACTTATGTATCCGCCGGATGGTGTGAATTTAAATGCGTTTGACAACAGGTTAAATAGTATACGTTCTATTTTATCATGATCGAAATTGGTTATGTAAGCACATATCTCACTTTCGATTATAAATTGAATATGTTTTTGCTTGGCAACATCCATAAACGATGCCGATACTTCCTTGATAAAATGAACTATATCCCCCTTTTTCAGATCAAGTTTAAGCTCATTATACTCCATCTTCCTAAAATCAAGCAGTTGGTTAACCAGGTTTAACAATCGTTTACCATTACGCTTTATGGTGACTAAATGATGGTGATTAGCCGGCTTTTCTGTTGTCTTTATTAAGTCGTCAATCGGGGATAATATTAACGACAATGGTGTACGAAACTCGTGGCTTACGTTTGTAAAAAACTTTATCTTCATCAAATCGAGCTGATGCATGCGACGGGCCTCTTCGCGTTCCTGTTCAATTTTACGCTCTGCCTCCAGCTTTGCTTGCTTGGTTTCAAACTGCATTTTTAATTTGCGTATACCTCTGTGGCGTATAAATAGTAATAAGCTTAAAGCAAATATAAAATAGCTTATAACCGCTGTAGTAGATTTAAAGAATGGGGGCAAAACCTTAATTTTAAGCGTTATAATGTTATTATCGCTATGGTTACTGGCGTCCAGTGTTCTAACCTTAAAAGTATAATCTCCGCCGTCAAGGTTGGTGTATGTTGCTTTACGGTTATTCCCTACCGATGTTATCCAGTCTTTATCAAATCCATCTAACTTATATTGAAACTTAACTTTATTGGGGTTAAAGTAATCGCAGGCGGCAAATTCAATATTAAATACATTTTGGTTATGCTCTAACGTAATTTCCTTAGTTTCTGATATCGATTTTGCCAGTATCAATTTACCATCTACTTTTTCCCCTACTCCTACACTTTCATTAAATAACTGAAAATCTGTAAACACCAAATGCTGCGATGGCTTAAATCTGTCCACAGTTTGCGGGTCAAAAAGATTGAAGCCATGTATACCGCCAAATAGTAATTCGCCGCTTCTTAATTTAATTGCTCCGTTAAGGTTAAAGGCCCTGCCCTGCAAACCATCTAACTCGTTATAATTTATTATCTCGACCTTATATCTGCCATCAATTTTATTCACTTGAATGTTGGCCAATCCATTTGTGGTACTTACCCACATCCTGTGCGTATTGTCCTCTAAAATATTAGATACATTATTGGCGGGTAAGTTTATGCCCTCCTCTATATTCAAAAATCTATTGGTTTGGGTATTTAATATGCTTAAGCCATCTTTTGTACCTATCCATATTAATCCACGGCTGTCTTCAGTAACAATATTCACATCATTACCTATAAGGCTATTAACGTTATTTGGCTGAGATGCGTAATGCCTTACTTTATTGGTTTTATTTTCTATTACATCAATACCTTTATCGCGGGCTATCCAAATGTTTTGTTTCCTATCTTCATATATCATTGCTGTATAGTCCGAGCTCATGCGATAATTAGGGTGCTTAAACAAGTTGGTTTTACGATCGAGTATATTTAATCCGCCTGCAAAGGTTCCAACCCATAAGTTGTTACCCGAATCTTCCATGATACTGTAAACCCTGTCATCAGTTATACTGCCGGGTATACCATTGTTATGGCGATAATGGGTGAATTTTTGGCCATCATAGCAGTCTAAACCGCCGTAATAAGTACCTATCCACAATTTATGTTCGTGATCAATAAAAAGGTTTATGATAATATCGTTCGACAGGCTGTTGGGGTTGGCAGCGTCGTGCCTGTATCGAGTGTAGGTTTTAGTGGTACGGTTAAAATATATTAGCCCACCGCCGTTAGTACCAATCCAAATATTTCCTTTTATATCTTCGGCAAATCCGTTTATATCTGTAAAAGGCAAACTGTTAGCATCTGTAGTGATGTGCCTGTATAAAGGGAACTGCATTATACCACTATGGTAATAATTTAGGCCTTGTTTAAATGTACCCGCCCATATAATACCGGTATTGTCTTTATACAATACAATGCTATTACCACTTAAAGATTTATTGTCGTCCTCTTTACTTAACAGATAGGTTACATTTTTTGTAGCAGGATCATATATATTGATGCCGCCGTGATCTGTACCTATCCATATTTTGTTATCATCGGCTTGTACTATGCTATTAATTATATTGGAGTTTAGTTTGCCATTTGCCTTATTTAACTGCTGTAGCGCTGTTGTTGTTGTATTATAACAATATGCCCCTAACGGCCCAGCGTTAGAATAAACCCATAGGTTATTATTGTTATCCATCATGATGTTGTTAAACTGTACCGAGTAACCATTGGATTTTGCTATTCCATCAAACCTTGTAACAATCCTTTTTGTAAACGTATTTAATTGATCTATAACACCGTCATTATACACAAACCATACGCTATGGTTAGGGCCGCCAACTATATCCATTATGGAGTTTGAATGAAGTTTGCCGTTCGAATCAGAAGATTGGCTATAGTATTCTGTAGTGTTATCACGCGGGTTGTAACTATATAAGCCCATTTTGTTAGTTACAAACCAAAAATTACCATCATTATCCTTTTTTATTGAAAAAATTTGATTGGTTTTAATTTTATAGGGTGCAAGTTCTGCGCTTATATTGTTCGAAAACTTCTCGGTGCCCTGGTTGTAAACACTAATACCGCTATGGGTAAATATCCATAACTTATTTGCGGGGCCTTCACAAATACGTAGAACGTGGTTTTCGGTTAACGAATTAGGATCTTTAATATCGTGCTTAAACACCTTAAATTTATAACCATCGTAGCGGTTAAGGCCCGATGTTGTACCTACCCACATAAACCCTTTCTTATCTTTAAATATCCAGTTAACCTGGTTATCAGACAAGCCGTTGGTTATGTCTAAATGAGAAAACTTATAAATATCGTTTTGCGCAAACAAAGTTTGCTGCATCACAATAGATAGTATAAAGCATAAAAAAACCTTAAAACTCATAACATCATAATTGGCGTAGGTAATAGTGGAGGATTATTACCGTTAGTAAAAATATATAATAATTGTCATACCAACATTAATAATGTAACTTTTTTATTAACATCGTTAATAAAAAAGTTACATTATTAATTTACCCAGGTTATGCCAAAATGCAGATGGAGTTATTGTTACCATAGGTAAATTGCTTCAAAATATGCGGGTTTTGTATAATTGTTATTAGCGCGTTAAGTTATATACATTACTTTTTAAGGTGTAAATCTCTCTGAATGCTTTGGGGACATATAACTTTTTCTTTTTAAATATGCGGTTAAAGTTTGACAGGTTGTTATATCCGCACAGATAAGCTATCCTGGCTATGTTAAGGTTGGTATCAATTAACAAACGCGACGCCTGGCTGAGCCTTATGTCATTCAATGTTTCTACAAAGGTTTTACCGGTACGTTTTTTTAAGAAACGGCAAAATGATGGCACCGACATATTAGCTACGTAGGCCACGTCAGTTAGCTTAATATCCTTTTCAAAATTATTTTTCAGGTATTCATACACATTCTCTATCCTGCGGCTTTTGTAGGTGTATCTATCATTAGCAAAACCGGCATCAGAAAGCAAAGTGTATTTTTCGGATTTGGATAAGGTATGCAGAACAGACAACAAGTCTAAAACCCGGTCAAACTGGCTTTTTTGGCTCAGCAACAAGCACTTATCAACAACTTCGTTTATTGCTTCCTGGCTGTAGTTCACTCCTCGGCGTGCGTTATTAAACATAGCCTTGATAAGACAAAACTCATTTCTGTTTAAAAGATCGTCGGTAAAAAGGTCTTTATGAAACTGGATTATTACTTCCTGTATACTATCCGACTGGCATTGATAATTAACCCACCCATGGTACAAATTCGGCCCTATAAATACCAGCTCGGCACCTTTTACAATATCGATGCTGTTACCAATTATACGCCTGGCACCAGCTGCGTTAAGTATCAATATAAGCTCATATTCTTCATGATAATGTATAGGACCGTCAAACCCGGTATGTACTCTGGATGACACAGTAAAGCAATCACCTTGTGTTAAGGGTGTTACTACGCGCATTATTCGCGGCGATACATCGGTATAGTTTTTGGCAAGCACTTTAGGCTATTTGGTTAGCCGTAAAACTATATATTCCGCCCTTTTTCAGATAAAACAAAAGTTAACATTTACTATCAAAAATGTTAACTAGTGCAGTTAAAAGCAATATTTACAGGTATTCCTACCTTTGGTTACTACTAAAGGTGTTTTTCTGTAAGCGCTTTAACCATGTCGTCGGTTAACGGATCGCTGTAGGCGCCGTAGCTGTTTACCAACACACCCTTTATTTGATGTTTAGCTGATGAGATTGCATACACAATAGCCTCATCCTCAGGGTCGGAGTTGCCTTCAAAGCGGTAATGTTTGTCGATTACGAACTCATTGGGATGCAGCTGCAGGTAGTCGCCGCTGGTTTCAAGGTAGCCGCCTTTTAAATTAAAATCTACGGTATACCCTTTTTCCCTGAGGTGGTCTATCACTTCCGAAACAGTATCCATTGGTTCCATGTTAGCTGTAATTTTTTGTTGATTTTTGTAAATAACTGCACGCTTACGTATAAATTATTCCATTTTTTTGCACCGTGCAGCTGCACTAATATAACATAAAAATCTACTTAAACAAGTGATTTTCGCCCAATGTCAATATTTTTTAGAGGCTCGCTACTTAAAATAATTTATTAGTAGCCTGTGTTTTTCCTTCAGTTAACAATTGTTTAAAACCAAATATTAATACTACCCATGGCTAACTAACCATTAGTTAATTAGCTTTATAATAAAACGAAAAAGGTGAAACTTAATACTACTGATTGTGTATATTGCAGTAAGCTAAACCGAGATACAAACTTCCTCCATACTTATCAGATCTTTTATGGAAAAAAAAATCAAACCAGCTCCGCCTGTCTCACCCGGCGACGAGCAGCACTTATTTCATAATGATGCCCTTTTTAGAAAGCTGATCGAAAACAGCTATGCGGGCATCACACTACTAAGTAAGGATTTTAAAGTTATATACCGTAGCCGGTCTGCAGAACGGATAAGCGGATGGAGCAACGAAGAACGGCTAAAAACCACCATGGAAGACCTTACCCATCCCGACGACCGTAAAATGCTTAACAGGCACCTAAAGCAGTCGCTCGCAAACCCCGGGGCTGCCATACATTGTACCTACCGGTCAAAGCATTATAACGGCCATTATATTTGGCTGGAATGCAGCTTCACCAATATGTTGAATGAACAAGACGTCAACGCCATCGTATTTAATTACCACGATGTTACCCAACAAAAAATATACGAAGAAAAGCTGCAACAATCGGTAAAAGAATTATCGGCCTATAAGTACGCGCTCGACGAATCGGCCATTGTGGCCATAACCGACCAAAAGGGCATCATTAAGCATGTTAACGATAATTTCTGCAAAATATCGAAATACGACCGCAACGAACTTTTGGGCCAGGACCACCGCATCATCAACTCGTCATACCACAACAAACACTTCATAAAAAACATTTGGACAACTATTGCTAATGGCCGAACCTGGAAAGGCGAATTAAAAAACAAGGCTAAAGACGGTAGCTATTACTGGGTTGATACCACCATTGTTCCGTTTTTAAACGACCAGGGTAAACCGTACGAGTACATCGCCATACGATCGGACATTACCGAGCGTAAATTAAACCAGGAAAAGGTAGCGGAGCATAGCCGGTTTATCAGCACGATAACCGATAACATACCGGCGATGATAGCTTATTGGACCTTAGACCTGCATTGCTTGTTTGCCAATAAAGCATTATTAGATTGGTTTGAAATGCGGCCCGAAGAAATGCTGGGTATACACAAACAGGCGCTAATGACCGATAACGAGTTTGAAACTTATGCGCCTTATATAGCCAATGTTTTGCATGGCCGCCGCCAAAGTTTCGAACGCACTTTTACTAAGGCAAGCGGCAGAAAAACATTTACGCATACCCAATACCTGCCCGATAAAGATGCCAATGGCGATGTAAAAGGTTTCTATTCAGTGATTTATGATATCACCGAAGTAAAACTTGCCGAATTAGAAATAAAAAAACAAACCGAACAGGTAGAATACCTGCTTGAAAGTATTACCGATGGCTTTATAGGGCTTAACAAAAACCTTTGTTATACTTATGCAAACAAGGAGGTAGGCAAAATTTTAGGAGTAGATCCTGATACACTCATCGGCAGGTACATTTGGGATGTTTTCCCTGATGCTATAGGCTCGGCTACCTATAATGCCATTCAAAAAGCGTTTACCGAGCGCGTTTATGTATCAAACGAAGACTTTTACGAACCGTTAAATTTATGGCAGGAGAACCGCATATATCCAACTGGCGAAGGCTTATCTATATTTATACGCGACATAACAAAGAAAAAGCAGGAAGAGCAGCATTTAAAATTATTAGAATCGGTTATTACACATGCCAACGACGCGGTTATTATTACCGAGGCTCACCCATTAGATGAACCGGGCCCCCGCATTGTGTATGTTAACGATGCCTTTACTAAAATGACGAATTATTCGTTCGAGGAAGTAAATGGCGAAACCCCAAGAATTTTACAAGGTCCAAAATCTGACGAGAACGAGTTAAAACGGTTAAGCCATGCCATACGTAATAATGAACATTGCGAAGTAACCACTGTAAATTATAAAAAAACAGGCGAAGAGTTTTGGATAAATTTTTCGGTAAGCCCGGTAAAAAACCAACAGGGTAAAACAACTCATTATATTTCGATAGAACGGGATATAACCGAAATTAAAAACGAGGCCCTGCAAAAGGCCCAATTGGCCGAAGCCGTTACCGCATCCTTACAAGAGCGAAACACCATTTTAGAAAGTATCGGCGACGCCTTTTTTGCTGTAGATAATAACTGGATGGTAACCTACTGGAATAAGGTAGCAGAGTCTGTATTAATTAAAACAAAAAATGAGGTACTGAACAAAAACCTATGGGATGTATTCCCAACAACAATAAATTCCAAATCTTATATCGAGTATCATAATGCAATAAAAACTAAAAAGGCTACACATTTTGAAGATTATTATGATCAGCTGAATAAATGGTACGAGATAAGTGCCTACCCGGCTGCCACGGGCTTATCTGTTTATTTTAAAGACATTACCGACCGGAAATTATCTGAAATAATGCTTCAATCGTCAAAAAAAAAATACAGCGAGCTGTTTAACTTAAGCCCCTTGCCCATGTTTTTGTTTGACCAGTACAGCCTGGCGTTTTTGGATGTAAATGAAGCCGCTGTTAAAAACTATGGCTACAGCCAAACCGACTTTTTAAGTATGACGCTGAGAGACATAAGGCCGGCAGAAGACCTGGAGCTGCTGGAAGAGGTAATTGATAAAAACAGGAAGGAAAATTTTGCACATTTAGGCGTTTACAGGCATAAAAAAAAGAATGGCGACATCATACAGGTTGATGTAACAACAAACACTATAGCGTATAAGGGCATGCAAGCTAAAGTGGCAGTTGTTAATGATGTTACACAGCGCACACTATATATTAAAGCGATAGAAGATCAAAACGAAAAGCTGCGCGAAATATCATGGATACAATCGCACGTTGTGCGTGCGCCGCTGTCGCGCATATTAGGGCTCATTCCTTTAACTAACGATGTTAGGGAAAATTCAGAGGAACGCAGCACCATGCTGGAATATTTATCGGCATCGGCACACGAGCTTGATAACGTAATTAAAAATATAACTGATAAAACCACCAGCGCCGATTATAATGTTAAAGACCAATATTAACACGCCTGCCCTATTTATTTAACAAAAGTTAAATACTTAATATGCTTATATGTGGTTATATATAATGGATTTATAGCTAAATTTATACTATATAAAGTTTCACCTAAAAAATACAGCCATGAAAACTATCCGGTTTAACTTTAGCCACCCTGTAAAGGGCCGCGCCAGCCTGTTACCACTAACCTGTAACAATGTTAAATGCCAGCAACTGCAAGTAGCCAGCACCGCAGATAATTTATTAGAAGTGCCGGTTAGCAATTGCACGGCGGGCAGGTGGAAACTGATATTAGACTGGGAGTACGAAGGGCGCAATTTTTCGCACCAGGAGGAGTTTGAAATTAAAGGCAAGGCAAAAAAAGCTAAGGTTAATTAATAACCCGGGCATAATTAAGCGGGTTTTGCCCCAAGAAAAAAAATAATTTAGCTATAAACTATTGCAAAAGAATTGGTTACCTGCCACCCTATAAATTCTTTATAAAAAAATTTGCAGCGGTGCTTAAAAAAGCTACCTTTGCGTTCCCTTTCGGGATGTAGCGTAGCCCGGTATCGCGCCACATTTGGGATGTGGAGGCCGCAGGTTCGAATCCTGCCATCCCGACAACAAGCGATACCAAGTAGTATCAAAACCCTGTATATTAAATATACAGGGTTTTTTGTTTTACCAATGCAAAAGTCAGCTGAGTTTCCATTTATATCTTACCAGTTATTAGCGCTGCTTCCTGAGCGATCAGTAATTCCTTTTCAAAAAAAGAGCTCCTATTAATCGCTTCCACAACAATATGTTTATAGGCGGCTGCAAGTGATGTATTAAGTTTTAAAGCATTATCAAACTCTAATCTGATGTTTAAAATGCGTTGTAATTCGTTTAGCATTATGGGTATTTAACGTATGTTGCAACTTACTTAAATATAATGATATAAGCTTTTATAAATGGTGATCCCCGGCTATTGCCCCACTACTTAAATCAGGAATCGGCCACCTATACCAACGCGCATATGCCATGTGCGCCCTAAAAGAGACTCGAAACGATAAGGTTAAGCACACACGACAAGCATACGACAGTGTGGGAGTCAAACAATAAAACTGTTTCGTTCTTATAACAAAAGATCGATTGCAAATCATCATTAAAATAAAAGGATGGTCTAAATTCTGATGAATGAGTAGATTATTTAAGCAGCTCCGATATTTTTTAACACACCGTTTTAACCTTCAGGAGGATAAAGCCGGGGAAAATGAGATCATTTCCTCTATCCGGAGAAATGTAGACTTTCGCGGCGCAAATCTTTGGGCACTTATTTTTGCGATATTTATTGCTTCTATAGGATTAAACGTCAATTCCACTGCGGTGATCATTGGGGCCATGCTAATATCACCTATTATGGGGCCGGTAATGGGTATTGGTTTGGGTATTGGCATCAATGACCTTGACCTGGTCAAAAAAGGTGGCAAAAACCTTTTAGTGGCTACCATTATTGCCATCATCACTTCTACCATTTACTTTTCAATTACACCCTTACACGAGGCACAATCCGAATTACTTGCTCGTACCTCACCATCCATATGGGATGTCTTCATCGCTTTCTTCGGTGGTATGGCAGGCATGGTAGCCGCCTCGCGAAAAGAAAAAAACAATGTTATTCCCGGCGTTGCCATCGCAACGGCTTTGATGCCACCCTTGTGTACAGCGGGCTTTGGCCTGGCCATGGGCGACTGGTTATTTTTTCTTGGCGCACTGTACCTATATTTTATTAACAGCGTATTTATTGCCATCGCTACTTTCCTCATCGCCCGCTACCTTAAGCTTCAACGTAAGATATTTGATGATCAGAACGTAGAGAAGAAGGTGACCCGCTACGTAGTTATTATTGGTGTGATCACTATAATACCCAGCATTTTTATGGCCTACCGAATTGTTAACAAAAGTATTTTTGAGAACAATGCCAATAAATTTATCGAAGAGCAGTTCCATTTCAATAATACGCAGGTAGTATCAAAATCCTTTGTGTATACCGAAAGTACCAAACGAATCGACCTGCTGCTGATAGGTGCCATTCTTGACAAGCCAGTAATTGATTCTCTCCATAAGCAAATGAATAAATATCGGTTACGAAATGTGAAACTGAATATCCGGCAAGGGTTGAACGCCAAACAACAGTTGGACCTTTCCCAGATCAAGGCCAGTATTTTAGAAGATGTATTCGGCAGCCGGCCAAATGCCGACACGATTAAGATGAGCCCTAAAAAGGCGCTTATGCCCGACAGTATGGTACTGGCAGAACTAAAAGTGCTATACCCGACGGTAACTTCTTTTGGCGTAAGTAAAATAGCCATACGCCACCCTGATTCGCTTAAATCAGATACGCAAATGATTGCCTTATCCCGCTTTAAAAAGCCATTAGGTAAAAACGACGCCGTTAAATTACAGCAATGGCTAAGGCAGCGTTACCAATCACCAAAGCTGAGTCTGATCATCCAGTAATTAGGAGAAGGTTGAATAATTCGGTACGGAAATCATTAAATGCTTTAATAATAGGCAAAATAAATAATCAATAAATTAAAGTATTTAGAATGTTGGCCTTTCTTTAGGCTTTATTTTTTTAACCAAAACCTTTAAATTACTCAAATTAGTCAATAAATTGTGCACTTTTGGAAACAGAATGTGTAGGTAATTGTTATTTAATAAATAACTAAACATATGAAGAAACGTATACTTGTTATTGAAGACGACTTAGATATTTTAGAAATTGTTAAACTTATTTTAAGTAAAGAGAACTTTGATGTTGTAGGAATAGCGGGCACTAATGATATATACGAAGAAGTAAACCTGCATGCGCCCGATGTTATCCTTACTGATTTTTTTATGCCTGGATTTTTACCCGGTGGTCAAATTTGTGTTTTAATAAAACAGGCCAAACATTTGGCGCATCTGCCTGTAGTTTTAATGTCGGCCTATTCTAAGGTGGCTGTGGGTGTATGTAATTTTCCATATGATGCTTACCTAAAAAAGCCATTCGATATAAAACACTTTATTAAGGTTATCAAAAGTGTTGTTGAATAGCGAATCTGTTAAGCGTAGTGATCACAATTTGCCGGGGTTTTCAATATCATGCCGACAGCCCATTTGCTTCGGACGATATATTGTATACTTTTCAGAACTATCGCCTATTATCCAAGACAAATAATTATCTATTAAATTAAAGCTAGATATTTTTTTAGTCGATTATCTAATTAAATGGCAAGTGATTTAATTAAAAAGAATAAATTCTGAACTTTTATAACTAATGGTTGTTAAGTAAAAATTTGGCTGAAATATTGAGTCATATATGTAAAATATAAGGCATATGATTACACATTACGGACAAACAGTTGAATATATAGTAAGAAAAAATGGTTACAGCATTACCGATTTAGCCAATGGTTTAGGTGTTAACAGACGAACCATTTATAATTACTTTCAAAGCACTTACCTGAAATATGATGTAATCCATAAAATTGGATTGCTGGTGCGACATGATTTTTCAAAGGAATTTCCTGACATCTTTACCAGTGACCAATTTGCACCAAATATCCGTAGCAAAAAAGATAATGATCAACCTTCAAACACACTTGCTGATGAGGAATATTGGAAAGATAAGTATATCACTCTGTTGGAGCAATACACCCATCTGATAACCTCTTTCGGGCCTGGGGAACCAAACCATCAGATAGCGCAACCTTCTGCATTCGCCTTACAACAATCTGCTTAAGCGTTTTAAGTATAAAAACTTAATATTGCCGTAAGTAGAAGAAATGGTTTGATAATCTTTTAATTAATCTTGCTGATTATAACGGACTAATATATATTAGCAAGATAAAATTATCGTAACATTCGATCAATGAGTCACGTATAAGAAGGGAAACCCTATATATATGAACTTATTGATATTTGTGCCGCTTGGCGCTGCCATTACATGGTCTATTTTTAAAACGTTTTCCTTTTTTGCTGAAATTGGAGCCGAGTCGTTCAACAAAGACTTGCCAGATTCCTGGACTGTCATAGACAAAAATCAAAAAATTTAAACAAACAGTACGTTGCTGCCACTCTTTCCGGAAAGTACCCACCTATCTATTTAATTGATTAACCAGCGGGTCATGCGAGCCTGATAGGTTTACCATGTAGGGATAAGGGCCAAATTCCGGCATGATGGTCATCATCGTAACGCCTGCTTTTCGCGCTGGCCTGTGGACTTGTCCCACCAGGAAAGGTGTGCGTTGCTAATGCCATTTTATAGTTACCTAACAAAAAACGGGGGCTTTAGGTAGCAACGCGTCCTTGCCATTTTTATCTAAGGCTTTTAACGGCAATTTACCGGTATAATGGTAAACGCAAGCCTTTAGCAGACCACAGCATGCGCCAATGGCATTGGCGCATGCTGCCTGGGTTAAAAATACCGCGGCAAAAAACAATTGGTCTTAATTTCATCTGTTATTCAGTCCCCGCTCCCATCCTGTTTGCTTTAAAGCTGGGTCAGTCTCCTTTTTAAACACACTGTGTTTTATATGTTTAATCTTTCACAGGTTTTGTAAATGAAGCGAGGCTTAATCAGGTGTCAAAATTGTTAATAGAAACTCATAAGAGTGTTTCACAAATCGGACTGGAATGCGGTTGTAATAGCCTTTCCAACTTTAACAGACAATTCAGAAAAGCAATACAAGCAAAACCCATTTACCTTCCGAAAGATGTTTGTAGGTGAATGGTTTGGTCAGGATAATAGATGCAGTTTACTTAAAAACTATTGATTTGTCAGGCTGACGGTAATGTAAACCAAAATTCGCTACCTTTTCCTATTTGGCTGGTTACCCCTATTTCGCCATTATGGGCTCTTATGATCTCTGAACAAATATAAAGCCCCAGGCCCAGGCCTGTATAATGGCTACCCCGGTTATCTACCCTGTAATAGCGGTCAAACAAAAACCGCTGCTTTTCATCGGGTATACCGGGCCCCTTATCTATTACTGACACCTTAACAAAACCAGGCATTTTTTTTATATCGATTGTGATAAGTTTTGATTCCGGAGCGTATTTAATGGCATTAGTAACAAAATTGGTCACTATCTGATCTATCCTCACCGGGTCAGCAAAAACCTCCAATATTTTGTCGCCTTCAATTTGTATATTATAAACACCTTCCGAACGGATAAAGTTGCAAGAATCAATAATAACCCCTGCAAGCACAAATTTTCTCGGATCGATATGCAACTGCCCCTGGTTTAGTTTGCTGGCATATAAAAGGTCTTCAACCAGTACATTTACCTTTGCAAGGCTTTTGTTTGCCTGTACAATCATTGGCACCATATTGGCTGCTGGCTTATCCTTCATACGGTCGAGCATCTGCAATGATACTTTTAAACTGGTCAGCGGTGTTTTCAGTTCGTGGCTGGCAATATTTATAAAATCGTCCTTTTGCTGTTGTAATAGCCTAAGTTCTTCAATGTCGGTTGCGGTACCTACCCACAGCTGCATTTTACCTTGCTCATCTTTAATAGGCATAACGCGCACCAGGTGCCAGCGAAATAACCCATCGGCTCTTTTTATCCTTAGTTGAAATTCGCCTCCCTCGCCTTTTTCCCTGGTCATGCCAAACCATTCCAAACTTTTCTTCGTTTCGTCCGGATGGATCATTAGTAAAAAGCCGGTGTCTTTGGTTTGTTCAACGCTTAGGCCGGTGTAATCGTACCAACGTTGGTTGTAAAAAACAAATTCTCCGATAAGGGTATTCGTCCAGGCTATTTGAGGGATAGTTTCCATCATTTTACGAAACCTGTGTTCGCTTTCACTAAGGGCTTTTGTACGATCAGCCACCCTAAATTCCAGTTGATGGTTTAGTTGTATCAGTTCTTCATTTACTGCCTGGACTTTTACTTCCTGTACCACAAGCAAGTCGTTTGCCAGGCGCAACTCTTCTTTTTGCTTATGCAAATTTTCAGATAAAATAAAAAGTTCGGCAGCACGCTTTTTATTTTCTTTATTTTGAACAACAAGTTCTTTGTTTGCCGAGATAAGTTCGGCCGTTTGTATTTTCAGCTTTTCATCGGTAATTACTTTCTCTCTTTTCTCTTCTGCCTCTTTAAGTGCACGGTCAATTTTTATTGGCAAGGTAAATAACCGGCCTTTTGGGGCATAATCGGTTACCCCTTCCTTTATCAGTTCCACGGCATTCTCTTCGCCAATAATACCTGATACGATGATAAAAGGGATAAGCGGATATTTGCTTTGTTTGATGCGAAATGCGTTAACTGCATCAAACGATGGTAGCGAATAGTCCGAAATGATAATATCAGGCTTAAAATTATCTAATGCTTTTTCGAAAGCTGCACGGGTTTGTACCACCTCGGCAATGAAAATCAGTCCTGATTTTTTTAGTTCACGGCATAGGAGGTCGGCATCGCTTTTATTATCTTCAATAACAAGTATCTTTGCTTCAGCTATCATATCATTGCGCCGACTGGCTAAGCACCATCCAGTAAATACCTATTTCTTTAACCGCCTTAAAAAAGTTGTCACTGTCTACCGGCTTTACAATATAGCTGTTAGCGCCAAGTGCAAAACAGGTTTCAATATCAGGGCCCTCGTTTGATGAGGTAAGCATTACTACCGGGATAGACTTAACAAGCGGGTCAGATTTGATCTTTTCGAGTACTTCGATACCGGATACTTTAGGCATCTTAACATCAAGCAGAATCAATTTAGGGTGCTCGGTCGGGTTACGGTCAGCGTATTTACCACGGCAATAAATAAAATCGAGCGCTTCGGCACCGTCAATCACGTGGTGTAATTTATTAGAAAAACCACTTTTGGTTAGGGCACGAATAGTTAATAAGGCATCATCCTTACTATCCTCGGCAAATAAAATGTCAACATTTGCGTAATTCATTCAGTTTATATGTTATTGTTAGGTAAGCTAAAATAGAAGGTTGTTCCTTCGTTTAATTTTGATTCGGCCCAAACTTTGCCGTAGTGGCGATGCACCACTTTTTGTACAATGGCCAACCCAATGCCCGTTCCCTCAAACTCTTCCTGCGAATGCAGCCGCTGAAACACGCCAAATAGTTTATCATAGTACTGCATATCAAAACCGGCACCGTAATCCTTCACATAATACACCACATGTTTATCTTTCTCAAAAGCGCCTATCTCAATAAGTATTTGGTTTTTATATCTGGAGTATTTGATAGCGTTAGATATCAGGTTGATCCATACTTGTTTAATTAAAGACCTGTCCCCCTGGGCGGTTATTAACGGTGCTATCTTAAATTCAGGGATACAATCCGAAACCTCGTTGATCAACTCGTCTTTAACCGACTGGACAAGCTCATCCATATTAATGTCAGAGACGGTTACCTGCTTTCTGCCTAATTTCGAAAATGCAAGCAGGTCGTCAATAAGGGTGCCCATCTTTTTCGAATTATCAATGATGGATTGAAGAACGTTTATACCAGCTTCATCTAATATTTCTTCGTAATCCTCTTTTAATATTTTGGTATACCCATTAATGGCGCGTATCGGTGCCCGCAAATCGTGTGATACCGAATAAGAAAAAGACTCGAGGTCTTTATTTACAGATTCGAGCTGGGCGGTTCGTAAAAGCACCTTTTGCTCCAGTTCTTCATTTAGTTTCCTGATATCATTTTGTGCCTTTTTTAATTCGGCGTTGGCTACAATCAGTTCTTGGGCTCGCTTCTCTTTTTCTATATTTTGAAATGCCAGCTCTTTATTAGCGATAACCAATTCAGCGGCGCGCTTTTCTTTCTCAACGTTTTGAAAAGCCATTTCTTTATTTGCAATGATCAGTTCGGCCGCCCAATGCTCCTTTTCCTCGTTAGTAAAAATAACGTTGGTGCTGTCAATAATTGGGGCGATAGTTTGATACGGCATTTCGCCAGCAGGATATGTAAGTTCGGGGGCAACGACTTCCGATCGATCTTTATCGTTTTTTTTCATGTAATAAACATCGTTTGGTGGATACGGTTTATGCGGTCGCTCTTAAAGATGCCTATAAAGCTAACATTTTTTTGCAACTATAAAGAAAACGCTACATAAGTATCGTCAGACTTGCTGCCTATTTTGCCACCACCACAGCTTATCACTATAAATTGTTTCCCATCTATTTCGTAACATGCAGGTGTTGCATAACCGGCGGCTGGCAATTTGGCTTCCCAAACTACTTTGCCGGTGCTTTTATCAAAGGCGCGTATCTTTTCGTCTTTGGTTGCAGCTATAAAAACCAGGCCGCCTTTTGTTACTAAAGGGCCTCCATAGGTTTCTGTACCGGTTACCGGTATTCCCTTTTTGGTCAATTCAGCATATTCGCCTAAAGGCACCTTCCATAAAAGCTTTCCGGTTTCAAGGTTCACCGCATTTAAGGTACCCCATGGCGGTTTAATTCCCGGGTAGCCATCCTTATCTAAAAACCTATCGTACCCTACCATAGTGTATGGCGGGTCGGGCAGGCCGCCCTGGGCTTTGGCTGGTAAAGGCTTAGTGGTTCGTACAGGCCCTGTAGCTTCTTTTTCGGGTGTTTTCAATAAAAACGCTACAATGGCCTTTTTCTCTTCGTCGGCTATACCTTTAAAGGCCGGCATCATATTACGGCCGTTATTTATAATTGTTTGCACCTGCGTTTCGTTGTATTTTTTGTTCAGATCCGTTAATCCGGGGATAGTTGAGTCATTTCCCTTTTGATCTATCCCATGGCAGGATATACAATATTTGTTATAAAAAACGTGCCCTGCGCCTGCAAGCGTATGATCTTTATTATCATTCTTCGGCACATCTATCATCACCTGTGCCCATGGTAGTTCGCTGCTGTTTATGTAAAGTATTTTGGTTTGCTGGTCTACAGCGGCACCGCCCCATTCGCCTCCCCCATCAAAGCCGGGGAATATCCACCCACCCTCTTTACTTGGCGGACTAAACATCACCCTATTTTTTACCTTCAGGTACTTCTCCATCATCGCCTTATGTACTTCGGGCGAAATGTCCGTTACATCCTCAGGGCCGAATTTTTGACGCGCAAAGGGCTCGGGCAACGTAGGGATAGGTTGTGTTGGCCAGGGTTGCTCGCCTGGAAGGCCTGTTGTTGGCACAGGTGTTTCCTTTATCGGGAATATCGGTTCGCCGGTTTCACGGTCAAACATAAAGATGTAACCATGTTTGGTTATTTGCGCCACCGCATCGATGGTTTTGCCATTGTGTTTTATCGTAACCAGGTTTGGGTTTGCCGGCAGGTCCCTATCCCAAAGGTCGTGGTGTACAAATTGGAAATGCCATATATATTTGCCGGTTGCTGCATCTAAGGCAATTAAGGAGTTGGCATAAAGGTTTTTGCCTTTACGATAACCGCCATAAAAATCGCCACCAACCGACCCGGTAGGCACATATACTATCCCACGTTTTTCATCTACCGACATACCGCTCCAGTTATTGGCGCCTCCAAGGCTTTTCCAGGCGTTTTTGTCTTCCCAGGTATCATAACCCTTTTCGCCGGGATGTGGTATGGTATTAAAGCTCCAACGCAACTTACCGGTGTGTACATCGTATGCCCGTATCGGTGCGGGGGCTGCATCCTGGCTTTCGGCAACCCTAACACCCATAATCAATACATCGCGGTAAATTATGCCGGGCGTTGTTGATGCCACAAACGAATGGACCATCCTGCCAACATTCTCGGTCATATCTATATGCCCCTTGTTACCAAACTGAATGGCGGGTTGGCCGTTGTCAGCATTTATGCCGTAAACTTTGTTTCCAACATTATAAAAAATACGTTTTTGGTCGCCATCCTCCCAATAAACTACCCCCCTGTTAATTTTGTAAAAAGCGTATGGGTCGTGTTTAACACTGGTATCTACCGTTGCGGGGTCAAATAACCATTGCTGTTTACCTGTTACGGCATTTAAGGCAAACAATTTAAGTGTGGGTGTAGTACCATATAAAACCCCTTTTACCATTATGGGGTTACACTGGTTTTGGGTCCTGTTGTCGGCGTCTTTATCGTTGGAACTATATGTCCAGGCAACTTTTAGTTTATTAACATTAGCTAAAGTAATAACCTCACTTTCGGAATATCTTGCACCATCTTTAGTACCGGCATAATTCGTCCAGCCTTTATAATCAGATCCTAATTTATTATTGTTGCTATTACAGGATAGCATCAACCCAACAATCAGTAAAAACGACATATAGCCTGATAGTGATCTCATGAATTTTTAGTTTAGGTTTATTTTTATGCCGAGTTAGCATAGGGATGTATTAATATTGGCTCATCCTATGGTAAAACTAACATTTAGAAAATAAATAGGCGCATTATATTAAAATTCAACTTTAATTTAGCCGAAAAAACAAAAATTGAATACGCCCGAGTATTTTATGCAAGCCAGGTTAAACGCAAGAAAGCTTGCCGGCAATTACCGCGAATTGAAAGCGGAGAGCGGACTGGTAGACTTTTGCTCGAACGACTACCTTGGTTTCGCCAGGTCGGCAGCGTTGAAAAGCGCTATTGCCCATGAATTGGAAAGCCACCCCCAACACCTTACAGGGGCAACAGGATCGCGGCTGCTATCGGGCAATTCGGCTTATGCCGAAGATTTGGAAACGAATGTGGCGGCTTACCATAACGCTGAAGCAGGTTTGTTGTTTAATTCGGGGTACGATGCTAACCTTGGGCTGTTATCAAGCTTACCACAAAAAGGAGATACTATATTATGCGACGAGCTGATACATGCATCTTTAATAGATGGTGCGCGTTTAAGCCACGCCACCCGTTTAAAATTTAAACATAACAATCTTAGCAGCCTTGAGGCTAAACTTACGCTGGCTAAAGGCACTTGTTATGTCGTCGTAGAGAGCGTTTATTCGATGGACGGCGATACACCACCATTAGCAGCTATTTTGCAGCTTACACAGCGCTATAACGCCCTATTAATAGTAGATGAAGCCCATGCGGTAGGCATTTATCCCAAAGGCCTGGCGGTACACCTTGGTTTAGAGCAGCATATTTTTGCCCGGGTAGTTACCTTTGGCAAAGCGCTTGGCTCGCACGGGGCGGTAGTGCTTGGCAGCGCGTTACTCAAAAATTACCTGGTAAATTTTGCACGCTCTTTTATTTACAGTACTGCGGCACCCTTTCATCAATTAGCGGCCATAAAGAGCACATATGCACTTTTGTATAGATCGGCTGAAGAAATAACTAAGCTAAAAAGCAACATCGGGTTATTTAAACACACCCTAACACCGGCAAACGGTTACTCGCTTTTACCAAGCGATACGCCGATACAATGTATATTGTTTAATAGCAATGCCGCCGCAAGCACAGCAGCATTACACCTGCAACAAACAGGCTTTGATGTGAGGGCTATTTTAAGCCCCACAGTAGCCTCCGGGACAGAGCGGATAAGGATTTGTCTGCACTCGTTTAACACGGCCATTGAAATAAGCCAATTATGCCAGCTGCTGAATGCCTATTTCGCCGGCAACCCTATTCACCCAGCTATCAAATAATAAGGTTTCAAAAACTACAGCCTCGTCTGCACGCTGTTGCCAGTCGGGCGAAAAGCTTTTTAATTGTGCTATCATTTCTTCCAGATGGCCTTCTTCTTCCAGTATGATAGATTTTACCTGCACCCTGCTTGCGGCATTATCAAGGCATTGCTGATATACCGGATAAAGCAGGTCGGCGCGCACTTCAATTGCGTAAGTAACCAATAAATAGGCGGCAAATTTCAGCTCCGCTCCTTTTAAGCCTAATACCTGTTTTAAATAGCGGCAAACCTTTACGTCAAGCGCGTTAAGGTAATATTTGCTCCATGTAGGTGCAAGCAAAAATTCGGGGGCATAAGTAGGGCAAGTACCGGGCGCTACCTTTGCTATCTGTTTTTTTAGATAATATGCATGGCGGTGCTCTTCGGCAGCGTGCTTTAAAATAATTTCGGTAACGCTCGTAGTGTCCTCGCTTGCAGATATTTTGCGAGCTCCGGTGTTCTCTAAAAGCGATAGCGTATTAAGCCAGCGGGCATGTAAACTATCGTTAGAGATTATGGCGGGTAAAAGATGTTCGATTTGCATATACGCGGATAGAAAGATGTTTTTCGGCTCAAAACTATCGTTTTTATATCAGCGCAGTATAATCTTTTAAAGATTTATCGGTGTTTAATAAGCGGCATTGGGGTCAAATTATGCCTTATCCCTTTAACCATGCTAAGGCCAGCGCTTTATCGTCGAAAAAAGCAACCTGTACAGCGTCGTATTCTGATGGCAGACTTTTATTGGCAGCAATGCGGCTAAACGTGCTTGGCGAATAGATCCAGGCGAATTTTTTAAGGCCGGCTTCAGCCATAGCCGGGAACCACACATCGGCTCCCCAGTCAGAGGCTTCCGACCAATTGCCCTTAACATGGGTATTATCATTCAATACCCAATGGCAATTGTTTTTTTTCATTAGGTCCAGCATAATTTCGCATCCCTTCACTACCGAATCGTAGTTTTGATAGCCAAGCCAGTCTACATCCATATAGTGGCCTTCGGGTACATAATTCATCTTGATATAACTACCTTCGTAGTAAGTATTCAGGTCGGTTGCTACGTCATTAAATTCCAGTTTACCACTAAGGGGTAGCAGAAAATAAAAGGTTGATCCTTTATCAGGTTGGCTCTCTATCCATAAACTGCCGCCATGGCGTTTAACTATCTCGTTTGATATAAAAAGCCCCAAACCTAAGCCCTGAAACCGGGCCGAAGAATTGTCTACACGGTAAAAACGGTCGAACAAGCCTTTTAAATGTTCTTCGGGAATACCTATCCCAAAATCCTGCACAGAAATGATCAAATTTTGATTTTCCAGTTCACAGCGCAAAACAACCTTATCAGCATCAGGCGAGTATTTGATTGCATTATTTAACAGGTTGATGAGCACCTGCTCGATACGGTGCTGATCGCCGCGATAGGTAATACGGCAATGTGTTTGCAGTTCGATACGGTGCGTATTGGTAGTTTGCTGGATGCTTTCTACAGTATCGGCAAGTAATTGATCAAAATTAAAATCTTCTTTATTATAGATCATCTTACCCGCGTTTATCTTTGATACATCAAGCAGGTCCTCTATCAGTCGTCCCAACCTATCCAGTTGCCTATCGGCTTTATCTACAAATGGCCGCAGTTTCGACTGTATATCTGCTTCCCTCTTGCTTAACTGGAAAAATGCCTTGATAGTGGTAAGAGGGGTTTTTAGCTCGTGGCTGGCAATGCTAATAAACTCGTCCTTCTTATTCTCATTTGTTTTTTGCTGATGGATATTGGTGTTTGTTCCGAGCCAGAAAGTTACCTTACCATCCTCTATGAGTGGTAAGGCCCGTGCCAGGTGCCAATAATAATTACCGTCGGTGAATCTCAATCTAAATTCGGCAAGGTATTCGCGCTTGCTTTGTAAGGATCGTTGCCATTTTGCTAAAGCACCGGGCAAGTCGTCAGGGTAAATAAAAGCCTGCCAACCCTGGCCAACTACAGCCTCGGGCGTTTGCCCAAAGTCTGAAACTACTACATCGTTTACATAATTGAGTGAGCCATCAGCTGTTGCCGTCCAAACCTGTTGCGGCATGGCATTCAGTAAAAACATAAAGCGCTTTTCATTTTCTTCCGTGCGCATTCGTGCTATCACCTGCTCGGTTACATCAATGGTAATGGCTATAACGCCCTGCACAACACCATCGGCATCCCTGTAAGGCTCATATACAAAGTTTTGGTAAACAGTTTCCTGCACGTTGTTACGTAACAGGTTTACCGGCATTTCATTGGCGCGAAAGGTTTCGCCTTTATGATAAACATTGCTAAGCACCTGTTCCAGCCCTTGCCCGCGGGCATCAGGCAGCGCTTTAAAAATGGGCTTGTTCATCACTTGTGGCTCAGGTTTGCCCCAAAGTGCTATCATTAGTGGGTTTGCTACACTGATGACATGTTCGGGGCCAAGCATAATACACATAGCCACGGGAGATTGCAGGATAATATTCTGCAGATTGCGTTCGCTTTGCTCTATCTTGAGCCTGGCTGTTACCATATCGGTAACTTCAGCAGCGGTGTTCATTACTCCATATATCTGCCCATCCTCGTCGTATAAAGGCGTAAAGCTATAGTTAAAGTAAAAGGGTTGCAGCCGGTCGTCAACCACAAGGTCTACCCGTTGGCTGCGCGCATGAAAGGGTTTGCCTGTGGTGTACACATGGTCTAATTGCTCATAAATTCCACTGCCTTTCAATTCAGGCAGTACATCGTGATAGGTTTGGCCAATTACATCATTGCCCTTCCCCCATACATCTAAAATAGATTGGTTGGCAAGTTCGATACGCATTTCGCGGCCTACATATACCCCGATGGGAAAAGGCGCGCTGGCTACTATGCTGCGCACCATACGTTCGCTTAGGGCAAGGTCGGTTACTAACTGCTGCAAGCGTGCCTGGCTTTCCAGCAACTCTTCGTTTGTCGCCGACAATTCCTCATTGATAGACGAAAGCTCTTCGTTCAGCATCTGTAAAGCCAATTCGCTTTCGGCCAGGTCTGCTGTTCTTAGCCTTATCTTGTGCTCTAATTCAATATTAAAAGCTGCGAGTTCCTCCTGGGTTTGACTAAGTTCTTCATTTACAGATGCCAGTTCCTTATTCAATTGTTGTTCGCGGTTTAGGGCTGTATCTTTTTTCTGCACTTCAAGTATGGCTCGCTCACCTTCCAATCGCGATGTAACATCGGTAGCGGTATGCAGCACATATGTAGATTTGCCATCCTGTGAGTTGACCGCACGATAGCTATACGCATAATAGCGGGTTTGCAAAACCCCATTAATGCGGGTTTCTGCAGGCATGATACCTTCATTAGTAATGCCTGTACGCAACACCCTTTGCAACATGGCCTTAAATGGCTGGCCTTTAAGTTCAGGTACGCCTGCTTCAAGCTCCTGCCCTATTATGCTGGTATCTTTACCCCAAAAATCCAGCATTGCCTGGTTGGCGTATTCGATAATTATTTGGTCGCCGCTATAAACGGCGGTTGCCTCATTTGACGATGCGAGTACATTTAATAAAACAGAGGCTTGAGGATAAGCAAAAAACTGCGCCATTTACACAAAACTAATTTTGAATATAAAAGTTTTACAGGAATGCAGAAAGTGCCATTAAGAGATGTAGTTGTCTAAACATAACTAATTGCTAGCTATAAACTCGAAGGAAAATTTAATCGAAGTTATATGATATCAAAAGGTTCATTGTATCAAATAATGCTTACTCCAACTTTTAAGCATCGATAAAAAAGTGACAAGCCAGGCAAGTGCAGCTACATAAATAAATAATTGTGGCACTATTCCCAGGAATGGAATTTGCAATGCTTTAGCTAACTGGTAAGAAGAAACTGTGTACATACCTAAAGTAAACACAGTATCCCAGTTAGCGGGTTGATATTTAAAGGGCACTTTTTTAGCAAAATGTCGCCAAATTTCCAACATGGCCAACAGCGGTATCCACCAGCTGGCTATAATCCAGGCCATAAGGCTTAATACCTTTATTACAGGTATCCAGTCAGTATAAACGCCTGATGTGTTTACAGACTGGATAAATACAGCCCCCCCAAGGGCGGTAATAGCTGCTGCACCCATTAGCACCCAATAGGGTGGTATAAATTCCTGCGCCTTCATCGGATCGAAAGTCATCCTTAAAAAGATGATCGCAATAAGCATAATATAAAAAAACAAGCCCAGCAGGTAAGCGGATAGGGTAAAAAACAAAGTGATATTGGCTGAAAATGGCAGGTGGGCGGCCAATTGACTACCCAATATAGAAAGGGATTGCGTAGAAACCACCATTAACAGCCACCCTCCGTTAAGGCCGTTTTCCGGGTCGGGCTTGTAGGCCCCCGTTATCCTGATAAACAAAAAGCCATATAAAAAGTATACCCAGGCTACCAATGCTATAACCCACAAAACCATAGCTGGTAAAAACACCTTAGCTATAAGGCAGTATTGAACGCCTAACATACCAGAGCCCGCAACAAATGTAAGGAAGCCCGCACCCTGTGCACTATCAGATAAATCAGCCATCACCTGTTGCGGGTACCATATCATCCGACCGATGAATATGGTAAGCAATGCAACGTAATTCACATTATTAAGCCAAAAAAGTATCATAGCCGGCACCTCGGCCTTGAGCAGATGACAGCCGATTGAAATGATGCCTGTAGCCATTACCAATGCGAAATAAACCGGTGGGAATGCTTTGAGTTGTTTAGAGATTGATGAAGCAGTAGACATATTGCTTGTAATAGTTATTATTGATTAAATAAATTAACCTTTAAGAAAAACATATGTTTAAATAAAAAGTATATAATATATCAGATTGTTACCATGATGAAACAAACAAGAGATAGTATTGCTGATATCTGGGGAGAGCGCACACCCTATTTTGATGAGCAATGGCCTGAACGTGTAGACGAGCGGGTAACTGAAGAACCCGATAATTGGATACAGGCCGCCTGTGTGTTGTGTTCGGCTGGCTGCGGATTGGATATTGGTGTAAAGGACGGTAAAATGGTGGGTGTACGCGGCCGTTCAGTAGATGCCGTAAATCGTGGCCGCTTAGGGCCCAAAGGACTGCACGGCTGGATAGCCAATAACAGCAAAGACAGGTTGACCCGGCCGCTTATCAGGCGGGATGGTGAATTACAGGAGGCCAGTTGGGATGAGGCGATGAATTTGATCGTCGCTAAATCCAAAGAGATCATAGATAAACACACCAGTTTGGGTATTGGCTTTTACACTTCCGGGCAATTGTTTTTAGAGGAATACTATACGCTTGGCGTTATTGGTAAAGCCGGTTTAGGCACCCCACATATGGATGGGAATACCCGGCTTTGTACAGCTACATCTGCCGCTGCCCTCAAAGTGTCCTTTGGGTCTGACGGGCAGCCAGGGTCGTACAGCGACCTGGATACGGCAAATGTGATCATGCATGTGGGCCATAACATCGCATCGCAACATACGGTACTCTGGATGCGTATCCTTGACCGCCTGGCGGGGCCAAACCCTCCCAAACTTATTGTGATAGACCCAAGAAAAACTTATACAGCCGAAAAAGCTACGGTGCATTTAGCACCTAAATTAGGCACAAACATTCCTGTTTTAAATGGCCTGCTTCACATCCTGATCAAAGAAAACCTGATCAACCCGGGATATATAGCGGCTCATACGGTTGGCTTTGAGGAGTTAAAAAATATAGTAGCAGCATGGCATCCCCAACGTGTAGAAGAAGTTTCAGGAGTACCTGAACACCTGCTGTATGAAGCTGCAATGTTACTGGGCAAAACCAATACACTGGTATCTACGGTACTGCAAGGTGTCTATCAATCCATGCAGGCTACGGCTAGCGCCGTGCAGGTAAACAACATTCATCTAATAAGGGGATTGATCGGCAGGCCGGGTTGTGGAATTTACCAAATGAACGGGCAACCAACTGCGCAGAATACCCGCGAAACAGGCGCCGATGGCGATCTGCCCGGTTTTCGCAACTGGGGAAACAAAGAACATATAAATGAACTCGCAAGATTGTGGAACGTAGAGCCGGATACCATACCGCATTGGTCACCCCCTACGCATGCCATGCAAATAATGCGCTTTGCCGAAACCGGCTCTATCAAAATGCTATGGGTGAGTGCAACCAACCCTGCAGTATCCATGCCTGAACTGGCCCGAATGCGCAAGCTGCTTACCAGAGATGGGCTGTTCCTGATTGTACAAGATGCTTTTATGACAGAAACCGCCCAAATGGCCGATGTAATTTTACCCGCAGCAATATGGGGAGAGAAAACAGGTTGCACTACCAATGTAGACCGTACGGTACATATTTGCCATAAAGCCGTAGAGCCACCCGGCGAAGCACGGTCTGATTTGGACATTTTTATCGACTACGCCCGCCGGATGGATTTTAAGGATAAGGATGGAGCGCCCTTAATTAAATGGAATACGCCCGAAGAAGCGTTTGAAGCGTGGAAGGAATGTACCCGCGGCAGGCCATGCGACTATACCGGGATGAGTTATGCTAAGTTAACCGGGGGCAGCGGCATACAATGGCCCTGTAATGAAAAATATCCCGATGGTACACCGCATTTGTACACCAACGGCGTTTTTCCTACAGCGGCCGATTATTGTGAAAGTTATGGACACGACCTGGATACCGGCGCAGCCCAAACCCCGGATGAGTATCGGCTAATAGATCCGAAAGGGAAGGCGTTTTTAAAAGCTGTTGACTACCAGCTACCACATGAGGTACCCGACCAGGATTATCCCCTTTGGCTAACCACCGGCCGGGTCGTATATCATTTTCACACACGGACTAAAACCGGTAGATCGAAAGAATTATGTAACGCGGCACCGGATGCCTATGTTCAGCTATCAGCACAGGACGCTGTCAAGTATGGCATCAAAGACGGAGATATGGTAGAGATATCATCCCGCCGTGGCTCTGTAATCCAGCCGGCTATGGTAGGTGATATTGAACCGGGTATAATATTTATTCCTTTCCATTACGGGTACTGGGATAATAACAGCCGTAGCCGGGCCGCTAATGAACTTACCCTTACCGAATGGGATCCTGTAAGTAAACAACCGCATTTTAAATATGCCGCTGTGCGAATAAGAAAGGCAGTGGCGCAGGATGATGAAGAGGCACAAGCCGCCTTGAAACATATGGAAGAAGTAATAACTAACAACTTTAAAATGGAGGGTGCCTGATATGCTTTTAGGTAATTATCTACAGTTGGTTTACGATGCCGAAAAAGAGGCTGTGAAAGCCTTTAACAGGGTAGCAGATAAACATGGTGACGAGCCGGATGTTTATCAAACCTGCCAACTGCTCGCTTCTTGGTCTGAAGCCCACATTTCGGATATACAACCTGAGCTACAGCTATACCCGGCCAAGCCCGATACTACTGCCGAAAAGCTCGAAAGGGTGATGTTCGATAATAATGAAAAAGGTTCGTTCGCGCTGTTGCGCGATCTTCATGATCTGTGGTTACTGGCAACTGAAATTGATATCTGCTGGACTATTATACGGCAGGCAGCTGATGGCTTACGTGATAAGGAATTGAAAGATTTATGTACAAAGCTGCAAAAAGGCACAGAAAGGCAGATAGCCTGGCTGCAAACCCGCGTTAAGCAAGCTGCGCCGCAAACGCTTATTGTAGGTGTCTGAAAGGCCTGTCTTAGTATTTCACTGTTAACAAATCTGCTTTGGATTGGGATAGGAACCTTCATTGGCCTCTTCCGGTGCATCCAGGCATTCAAAGTCCTTTTCTATTAGTAAATGTATATGCATTGTGTTTTCTGTATCAATCTTGTCTTCATATCCTACCTTATCTGTAATCGCAAGCGTCTCCGAAAACATTTTGGGCATGCTAATGATCATTGCGCCGGGTTGATAACTGATGCTTAACTGGTTCAAGCCACCTATTTGCAATTTGAATACCAACTGTTGATCAGTACCTTGGCCAAACACCAGGCGCTCTTCTATGGGTTCGTCCTTAAAAAGCCGCTGTACTTCCGGCTCCTTCAAGCGTAATCTTATCTTATTTCCTGTTATCCTTACTTTCATTGGAACAATTTGCAATCAAATTAAAAACGAGTGAACAGAAAGAATGTTTAACTGACATGACCATTTTGTTACAAGGCCTAAACGTTGCGGAAATGATGGGTATGAGGTGTTAAAAATCGCTTGTAGAGAGTACTGTTACGCCGCCTGGGTTAGTTACGTCGGCATCGTTTTCGGCAGTGATAAAGAATCTGACCGGGTCGTCGTTTAGAACAGAGGTAAATTTGGCGTTGCGCTCGGTAGAAAACCAAGCCTCGCTACTCACCAATTTACCCAGGCTTATTATGCCATTGTTTTTAGTTTGCATCCAAACTATATAAAGTTTTCGCGCCGGGGTCAATCTAGACGGGTCTACTAAATTTTCCACCTTGATGGTAACCTGACGGTTGCCGTTGTCGTCTTTCCCAACTTTTGCCGAACCGACCGCCGAAGGTACAACCACTGACTTTTGGAACGTGAGCGATTTTGAACAGGACGTTAATACGGTAAATACAACAAGAATTAATGTGATATTGCGACTAAGGTTAAGTTTGAATTTTTTCATAAAAATCATTAGCTGTTGATTATTGATACGAATAATGTTAATTTATAATTACATAAATTTCGTATTACAAAAATCAGGCCTAATATGAAATGTGAAAAATAAGTTCCCGACATCTGTAAAGCAAACTGTCTAAATGAAAAGGATTATTAAAGGCAATTTGGAAAAGCGCGATAACAAATCGCCACTGCATTCTGGAATAAAAAAAGTCCTGTAAACTTTTGTTTACAGGACTTTTGTATTTTTTGACATTACTATCAGCGGTGAGGGAGGGATTCGAACCCTCGGTACAGTTTCCCGTACGTCAGTTTAGCAAACTGATCCTTTCGGCCTCTCAGGCACCTCACCGTGTTCTCACAGTCCCTTTTTTCAGGGACTGCAAATATAGTAATTAGCTTAAGCTGTCAAAAAAATAAATCAGATTTCTAATAATCTATCCTAACGTGATAAATGCTCATCAGCATTCGTTTAAAAATCACTTTAATAGTTTCCAGGTCCTTCAAGGTTATGTTACTGTCATTCAACTGGTTTTGATCTAACTTGTACTTTACTATCCTGTCAACCAGTATCCCTATCGACTCTTCATCCGGCTCTTTTAACGACCGCGAAGCAGCTTCAATAGAGTCGGCAAGCATCAAAACACCGGTTTCTTTGGTGAAAGGAATTGGCCCCGGATACCTAAAAATGTTCTCGTTAATGAACTTTTCGGGGAAATTCTTTAAAAACGACTGGTAAAAATAATCTACCCGTGTATTGCCGTGGTGGGTACGTATAAAGTTGATCACGATCTCGGGCAGGTTGGCTTTGCGGGCCATTTCGATACCCTTGCTTACGTGGCGAATGATGATCTGGGCACTCTCTTCATATGAGAGCTTATCGTGCGGATTAAAGCCCGAGATTTGGTTTTCGATAAAGAACAAGGGGTTCTCCATTTTACCAATATCGTGATATAAAGCCCCTGCCCTAACCAACAGCGAATTACCCCCTATGGCATAAATAGCGTTTTCGGCCAAGTTGGCCACCTGTAACGAGTGCTGGAAAGTACCCGGCGCACTAAAGGCCATTTCGCGCAATAATGGCGCGTTGGTATTGGTCAGCTCGATAAGGGTAATATCTGATGTAATGGCAAAAACCTTTTCAAATAAGTATATCAGCGGATAAGCCAATAAGGTAAGAAGTACGCTAACAGCAAAAGGTACAAAATCAACCCAATCAATGGTAGTAAAGGTCCCTTCGCGTATCAGGAATATCCCCAGGAACGATACAAAATAAGTAAAGGTGATGATAAGCGCCGATATTAAAAATTGCTCGCGCCGTATTAAATTTTTAATACTATAAATGGACACCATACCGGCGGTGATTTCGAAAAAGGCGAATTCGAAGCTGTTGGGTACAAAAAAACCTGCTATTAATACTACCAACAAGTGGATGTTTAATGCAAGGCGGGTATCAAATAAAATACGGATAATGATAGGCACTATACAATAAGGTATATAGTATAGGTTGGGTAACTGTATTTTAATAGCCAGCGACAGGGTGGCCAGCATAGCCGTAATTACCAGTAATATTAAACTTACCAGGCGGTTATCGTCAAAAATATCTCTGCGGAAAAGGTACAGGAATACCATTAATAGGGTAATGGTGATACCTACCAGTAAAAATTGCCCTAATAAAACCAGTGTACGGTTACCATTTGTACGGGCGTTATCTTCAAAGGCTTTCTTGTAAGATGCCAGCTTTTGATAAGCCTCATCGTTTATTACCGAACCCTTGGCTACAATGGTTTCACCTTTTTGCACCATGCCACGTGTGATAGAAAGGTTTTCGAGCACCTCTTTCTCCAGCCTTGCGGTTAGCTTGGCATCATAGCTTAAATTAGGCTGTATGCGGTCTTGCAACAGGTCAAGTAAAAAAGCTTTATCAACACCCGGCACTTTGGCAATATTCGCATCGCAATAGGCAATTGCGCGCTCGCGGGTAAACAAATCGGCCGTGTTTACATCTTTTGCAATATTGTTATTTAATATGGTTACGGTATAATCGGCCCGGTTTTGCTGGTATTTAGGGTTAGGGTTTAAAATACCTCGGTTGTATACCTGAGTAAGCAGGTCGGCCCCGGTTTGCAAATACTTATTTTTAAACCTATCGTTAATACCCGCGGTATGCCACTTTATCTCCAGGTCGCTTTTAAAGCCATCTACCTGCTGGTTACCCATAACATCATTTAACTGGTAAATAGGTGTTACGGTAGATAGTGCTGCCTTTTGATCGGCCAGTATCTCGCCATCTGTTTTAAGTATGGCAAAGTTATACGGCGATACCAGGTCCTTTTGGTTCCATATGCGCCCTTTCTCGTACTCGTAACCAAACTTGGCTTGTTTAGGCAGTGTATAAACAATTAACGAGATACTCGCCAGCATCATAAAATACTTCACATTTAGCGCGTATTTACGCAGTAATGCCTTTTGCCGGGAGGATGATAGTTGTGCCATGTACGGTGTTTATCCACTCAAAAATAATACATTTTATGTTATAACACTTTTTTCTTGTTTTTATCAAAAAAAAGTTGATATCTTTATGATATCATTTTAAATCAATCAAAACCATGAATACCGAAAAAGTTATCACAGCACCATCAGGCTACCTGGCCTTTGTTTTAGTACTTGTGCTTACCGGCGTATCTGCCTTTTGTTTTTGGGCCAAAGAGCCCATTATAGGCGCAATAATATGCGTTATCAACTTTGTTTTTATACTACCGGGGCTGGCCATAGTAAACCCCAACGAGAGTAAAGTGTTAACCTTGTTTGGTAAATACACCGGCACGGTTAAGCAGGACGGCTTTTTCTGGGTGAACCCTTTTACTGTAAAAAAGAAAGTATCATTAAAGGCGTTTAACCTTAACGGCCAGCAACTAAAAGTTAACGATAGTGTGGGTAACCCTATTGAAATTGCCGCGGTTATTGTTTGGCAGATAAAAGATACCGCCAAAGCCGTGTTCTCGGTAGAAAACTACCTGCAATATGTGAACATTCAAAGCGAGGCCGCTGTTAGGCACCTGGCTAACTCGTTCCCTTATGACCATATTGAGGATGAAACCGCCAGCATAACCCTGCGCGGCGGTGCCGAGCAGGTAAGCCAAATGCTGGAGCAGGAACTTAACGACCGTTTAGACCGTGCCGGGATAGAGGTATTAGAAGCCCGTATATCGCATCTGGCCTACGCGCCCGAAATTGCGCATGCCATGTTACAACGCCAGCAAGCATCGGCTATAATAGCAGCCCGCAGGCTTATTGTTGAAGGTGCGGTAGGGATGGTAGAAATGGCCCTGAATAAAATGGAAGAAAAGAATATTATCGAATTGGATGAAGAACGCAAAGCTGCAATGGTGAGTAACCTGTTGGTGGTGCTTTGCGGCGACCATAGCGTACAGCCTATTGTAAACACAGGTACATTATATCACTAAGATGACGAACGATTTCAGAAATTTCGATCAGTTAAAAACCAACGAACTGTTTATTACCAGGCATAAATGGTTTAAACCGTATTACGAACTTACGGATGAGCAGTTTATCTATGGCAAACTATACCGTAAAAGTTTGTTTAGCCGAAGGGCAACCATTGAAACTGCTGAAGGCACCTGGACTATAAAATGCAAAGGCCTGTTCAAACGATCGTCGTTGATTGTTAAAGGCGAGGATGAAACCATTGGCACTTTAATACCCGCCACCTGGAAAAGAAATATTGACCTGCAAATGGACAATGGCTTTAGGGCGTTTTTTAACTATAAAAAGCTTTTTTCGATGGCTTATGTATTAACGCACGAGATGTATGGCGACATACTACAGATAAAACAAAAGGCGTTCGGTATAAAAAAGCCCTACGTCATCACATTCGATCAAACTTTGCAGATAAGCGACAGGCCACCCCTGCCCTTATTAATGCTGATAGGTGTAAATGCAATGTTAATACGGCAGGAACAAGCAGCAGCAGCAAGCTAAATATATGGCAGAAAAAAAAGCTTTTGTATTAAGGATAAATCCTGATGTGCTTAAAGAGATTGAGGCATGGGGTGCCGATGAATTCCGCAGCACCAACGGGCAGATAGAATACTTACTGCAGGAAGCATTGCGAGCACGAAAAAAATCGGTTAGGAAGAAAAAGGACGTTTAACTACAACGCATGAGTACTTACACAAGCTTTGAACAGTTTGAAGGGCATCAGTTATGGCTGGTTAAAAAAGATTGGTGGAAAGAAGAATACGAATTAACCGATAACAAAAACTGCTATGCCAGGGTGTATCAGGATGGCATATTCTCCACAGCGTTAAACTATGAGGCATATAACGTTAGTATCATTACAACAGGCTCCACTTTTAGCGATTTTACTATAAAAACAACGGACGAAAAAATACTTGGCTACGCAGATTCGAAATTATTTAGCAATAAAACCCGTTTTAAATTAAACGATAGTTTTGAGGGCGATTTTTACAACCCGTCATTCAATACCATGTACTACGTGATAGTTGATAGTAATAATTACCAGTTAATTGATTTTGATGGTAACGGGCAATCATTGATCAGTATAAATATTTACAGGAAACCTGCCGATGTACCGGCTTTTGACGCGATTATTTTTGCAGGGATACGTTGTGTAATAAACAGGCAGCGCATGTTAGAATAGGTAATTTATTATGCATGCATAATAAATTACTGTAAAAGCGTTATCCTTTAAGCAAATTTTATAAATTTGCCCCACCATTATAAAGTACACCATACATCATGAAAGAAGTATATATTGTATCGGCAACGCGCACCCCAATCGGTAGCTTCGGCGGCAGTTTGGCATCACAATCGGCTACGCAATTAGGCGCGGTTGTTATAAAATCGGCTATTGAAAAAGCCGGGCTAAAAACAACCGATATACAGGAAGTATATATGGGCAATGTGCTATCGGCCAATTTAGGCCAGGCACCTGCTACACAAGCCGCCGTTTTTGCCGGCCTACCCTACTTACCTGCAACTACCATAAACAAAGTATGCGCATCGGGTATGAAAGCCATTATGTTGGCTGCACAAAGCATTGCCAATTGCGATAACGATATTGTATTGGCCGGCGGTATGGAAAGCATGAGCAACGTACCTTATTATTTAGATAAAGCACGCAACGGTTACCGCTTAGGTAACGGACAAATAACCGATGGCCTTGTAAAAGATGGCCTTTGGGACGTTTATAACGACTATCACATGGGATCGGCCGCCGAACTATGCGCGGTAGATTGCAACGTAACCCGTGAAGAACAGGATGCATTTGCAGTAGAATCGTACCAACGAGCGCAAAAAGCACAGGCCGATGGCAAATTTAAAGCAGAAATTACCCCTGTTGAATTAAAGGATAAAAAAGGTGAGGTTACCTTATTTGCCGATGACGAGGAACCCAACACCGTAAAATTCGACAAGATACCTACGCTTAAACCGGTATTTAAAAAAGATGGAATGGTAACTGCAGCCAATGCATCAACCCTGAATGATGGTGCTGCCGCCTTAATATTAATGAGTAAAGAAAAAGCGGAAGCGATGGGCATAAAACCTTTAGCCAAAATAGTTTCCTTTGCTGATGCACAGCAAGCCCCCGAGTATTTTACTACAGCACCCGCTAAGGCTATCCCGCTGGCTTTGCATAAAGCAGGCTTATCAGCAGCAGATATCGATTTCTTCGAGATCAACGAAGCGTTTTCGGTAGTTGCACTTGCCAATAACAAGCTATTGCAACTGGATGCAAACAAAGTGAATGTTAATGGTGGCGCAGTGGCTATCGGGCATCCGCTGGGTGCATCGGGTGCCCGTATCATTGTAACCCTAATACACGTTTTACAGCAAAATAGTGGTAAATTAGGTGCAGCTGGCATCTGTAACGGTGGCGGTGGTGCCAGCGCAATGGTTATTGAAAACTTAGGTTAAATAATTGGCTATAATTTCTGCTTAAATAATACGTTGATACCGCGTAACATTTTCAAAAACGTTTAATGAAGGGTTTACTTTTAGCATTTTTCTGTCTGTTGGTTTATAGTGTGCCCTCGTTTGCACAGCATGCCGACGAATACAATTTAAAAACCCTTGGCGCCTACCAGGATAGCCTTGCATCATTAGGTAAAAAATTCATTAACGACCCCGACGACCTGGAGCGTAAAAACGCTAACTACAAATTCATAAA
Source organism: Inquilinus sp. KBS0705 (assembly GCA_005938025.2). Taxonomy (NCBI): domain Bacteria; kingdom Pseudomonadati; phylum Pseudomonadota; class Alphaproteobacteria; order Rhodospirillales; family Rhodospirillaceae; genus Inquilinus; species Inquilinus sp. KBS0705. The sequence continues at coordinate 1,548,929 of VCCI02000001.1, forward strand.
GCTATTAGTTGGCGCGCTACGCATGCCTAACTCCTTTAATTACCCCTTCGATTCGGTAAAAAGCGTAAGCATTATTAATGCACCAGATAACCGTTTTCGTGTATTTAGCTGGCACATCATGAACATGGATGGCAGCTACCGCTTTTACGGCACCATACAAATGAATACCGGCGGCAAGCTGTTAATGTACCCATTGGAAGATTATTCTCCCCTATTACAAAACCCCGAAGACTCGGTAACCGATAACCGTAAATGGTATGGTGCACAGTACTATAAAATATTAAGGGTTGACGCGCCAAAGCCCTACTACGTATTACTGGGCTGGAAAGGCAACAACGTAAAATCTACCAAAAAAGTGATCGAAGCATTATCCTTTAACCGTGATGATAAGCCGGTGTTAGGCATGCCCGTATTTGCCGGGAACAGCAAAACCCGTAACAGGGTAATTTTCCAGTACACCCGCCAGGCATCAATGCTGTTAAGATACGTGCCGGATCAGCATTTGATTGTGTTCGACCACCTGTCACCGCCCGATAAAAAGATGAAAGACCAGCCCGAAACATATGGGCCCGACTTAACTTATGATGGTTACCAGTTAAAAAACGGCAAATGGGTATATGTAGAAAATTTAGATATGCGCAACATCCCCGAAGACCGGGACGCAACCTATATCGACCCTAAGAAACAGTCACTTATTGATAAAGGCAGTTCACAAAATTAAACAAGTGGTAATGCCCGCCTAAGCCAGCATTACTATAAGTTATTGTAATAATTTCAGTATAAAAATTCGGATTAATTTAATTATAGTACTTTAGACAAAAAAACAGTTCACACTTATATGTCAGAAACCATACCATCAGCCGCTCCGGCAAAGCCAAAATCAAGATTCCCCAAGAGTGTCCCGTTTATTATCGGGAACGAAGCCGCAGAGCGCTTTAGTTTTTATGGAATGCGTTCTGTACTCACGCTGTTTTTAGTGAACCAATTTTTTAATCCTACTGATAATGCTGCGTTAACCGACCAGGCTAATGCGCATGCTAATAAGCTGCACCATCTGTTTGTGATGGTGGCCTATGCTTTGCCATTTGTAGGCGGCATGATAGCCGACTGGTTTACCGGCAAATACAAGCTTATTTTATATGTATCTATAATTTACTGCATCGGGCATTTAATGCTGGCAACGTTTGATGGTGGCCTAACTGGTTTTGAATTAGGTTTGCTTGTGGTTGCAATTGGCGCCGGCGGTATCAAATCATGTGTATCTGCTAACGTTGGCGATCAGTTTGATGCTACCAATCAGGACCTGCTTTCAAAAGTTTACGGCTGGTTCTATTTCAGTATCAATGCCGGCTCTATGATTTCAACCGTAGCTATCCCATGGACTTATGAGCACTTTGGGCCTAAATGGGCGTTCGGTATCCCCGGCTTATTGATGGCGCTGGCTACCATCATCTTCTTCTCGGGCCGTAAAAAATATGTAAAGGTGCCTCCGCAGGGCGTAAATCGTAATAACCTGGTTTTTATAACCTGGTATGCCATAACCCATTCAGGCAAAAAGCAACCGGGCCAGTCGTTACTTGATGTTGCTAAAGAAAGTTACGACCCTGAGCGTGTTGAAGGTGTTAAAGCCGTGTACCGGGTTATGTCGGTATTCTTTTTCGCGCTGGCATTTTGGGCTGTTTGGGATCAATGTTTATCTGAATGGACGCTGTATGCCGAAAAAATGGATCGTGTCATCAACCTTGGTTTTACCAAATTCACCATATATCCTGGTCAGTTGTCAACCTTTAACACCGTATTCCTGCTCCTGTTTATCCCGCTGTTTAACTATGTAATATATCCGTGGCTCGATAAACGGGGACTAAAAACAACACCCTTGCGCAGGCTTGGTACGGGGTTAGTGTTAACCGCTTTATCATTTGTGGTAATTGGCGTTATACACACCAGTCTTGATCATGGCGGTTCGCCATCCATTTGGTGGCAGGTACTGGCGTTTATGATATTATCAGCAGCCGAAGTTTTGGTATCTATTACCGGTTTAGAGTATGCTTATACCCATTCGCCAAAATCAATGAAAAGCACCATGACCGGTATATGGTTCCTGGTGGTATCGTTTGGCAACCTGATAACAGCCTCTGTTAACGGGCTTATTGAAGGTGGCGGCTGGTGGGCCACAAACTTAAAAGGTGCCAATTACGAATGGTTCTTTGTAGCCTTTATAGGTGTGTTTATAATTGCGTTCATGATTATTTCTCCGCGATTAAAAGAGCGGAACTACATTACCGACCCTTATATAGAAAACGAGGTTATTTCTGACACAAACAGGCTTTAAGCTAAACTAATTCATATGATAAGCAGGGAAGCACACCACTTTCCTGCTTTTTATTTTTAAGCCATATAAAATTAAATTATTTTAGCTGCGTTCTTTAAAAAAACCAAACTGCATATAAGTGCCTGATAGTATTGTTATTATTCCTACCTATAACGAAAAAGAGAATATCGAACGGATGATCCATAAGATATTTTCTTTAAATCACGATTTTCATCTGCTTGTAATAGATGACGGATCGCCTGATGGCACAGCAAACATTGTAAAACCGCTGCAAAAAGATTATTCCGAAAAATTATTTATTGTTGAACGCGGCGGCAAACAGGGCTTAGGCACAGCTTACATACATGGTTTTAAATGGGCTATCGACCATAAATACGACTACATCTTCGAGATGGATGCCGATTTCTCGCACAACCCCGACGACCTTTTAAGGCTTAGGCAGGCTTGTATCGACGGTGCCGACGCGGCGGTAGGCTCCCGCTATATAAAGGGTGTTAATGTGGTTAACTGGCCTATGAGCAGGGTGCTAATGAGCTACTTTGCATCGGTGTACGTGCGTTTTATAACGGGTATAAACATACAGGATTCTACAGCCGGTTTTATGTGTTACAAGCGCAAAGTGCTGGAGACTATACGGCTTAATAAAATAAAATTTGTTGGCTACGCCTTTCAGATAGAGATGAAATACACCACCATTAAGCATGGCTTTAATGTGGTAGAGATACCCATTATATTTACCGACCGCACGGCCGGCACCTCAAAAATGTCATCGGGTATTTTTAAGGAAGCGTTTATTGGGGTTATACAAATGAAGATCAACAGCATTTTTAGAAAGTACCCCGAAGGATAGTAACAAATTAATTGCATTTGTAGCCCGCACTTTCGTTTCGCCAAACTTCCGCACTTAAAAAAATAACACTAATTTCGCTGTTGATGAATGAAAATCTTGATCCGGAACGCGAAAGCCTCTCTCCTGCCGAACGGGACATCGAAAAAGTTTTACGCCCGCAGGCATTTGAAGATTTTACAGGTCAGCATAAAATTTTAGCTAACCTGCGCGTATTTGTGCAGGCGGCCCGCCAACGCGCCGAAGCACTGGATCATGTGCTACTGCACGGCCCTCCCGGCTTAGGGAAAACAACCCTATCGCACATCATCGCCAACGAAATGGGCGTTGGCATAAAAATAACATCGGGCCCTGTTTTGGATAAACCCGGCGACCTTGCCGGCCTGTTAACCAACCTGGAAACAGGCGACATACTTTTTATTGATGAAATACACCGTTTAAGCCCCCTGGTTGAAGAGTATTTATACTCGGCAATGGAGGATTTTAAAATAGATATAATGCTGGAGAGCGGCCCAAATGCCCGTTCGGTGCAAATATCACTTAACCCTTTTACCCTGGTAGGCGCTACCACACGGTCTGGCCTGCTTACCGCGCCCTTAAGGGCAAGGTTTGGTATAAACAGCCGCCTGGAGTATTATGATGCCAAACTGCTAACCACAATTGTACTGCGCTCGGCATCTATATTAAAAACGCCTATAAGCGACGAGGGCGCTTATGAAATTGCACGCCGCAGCCGTGGCACCCCTCGCATAGCCAACGCACTGCTGCGCCGCACACGCGATTTTGCCCAGATAAAAGGCGATGGCCGTATTGATACCGCTATAGCCCAATATGCCCTTAACGCATTAAACGTTGATGAACACGGCCTGGACGAGATGGACAATAAAATACTCACTACCATTATTGATAAGTTTAAAGGCGGCCCTGTAGGCCTAAAAACCATTGCTACTGCCGTAGGCGAAGATGAAGGTACAATTGAAGAAGTTTACGAACCTTTTTTGATACAGGAAGGTTTTTTAATGCGTACCGCCCGCGGCCGCGAAGCTACCGAAAGTGCTTACAGGCACTTGGGCAAAATAAAATTAGGCGGCAATCCATCATTGTTTTAAAAACTACACTACTACAAATACACCAATGAAAAAACTCTTATTATTAATTACCCTTGCTTTTTCTTTAAACTCGTTTGCACAAAAGGTTGGCAAAATAGCCGACCCGGTGGAATGGATAAACCCTTTAATGGGCACGCAATCTAAATACGACCTAAGTAATGGTAATACCTACCCGGCCATTGCACTGCCCTGGGGAATGAACTTTTGGACACCGCAAACCGGTAAAATGGGCGACGGGTGGCAATACACCTACGATGCTTATAAAATAAACGGCTTTAAACAAACCCACCAGCCATCGCCATGGATGAACGATTACGGGCAGTTTGCCATAATGCCGATAACCGGCAAATTAAAGGTATCGCAATATGGCCGCGCCAGCTGGTTTTCGCACAAGGCTGAGGTGGCTAAACCTTATTATTACAGCGTTTACCTGGCCGACCATGATATTACAACCGAGATTACCCCTACCGAGCGCAGTGCCCAGTTTAGATTCACGTATCCAAAAACAGATAGCTCGTACATTGTAATTGATGCGTTCGATCGCGGATCGTATATTAAGGTAATACCCGGCGAAAAAAAGATAGTGGGTTACTCTACTAAATACGCGCGAGGTCCGTTAAAAAACTTTAAAAACTACTTTGTTATTTATGTAGATAAGCCAATTACCCTGGCCCAGGTTTACAGCGACAGCACTTTAAATGATGGCCTTGAACTATCGGCTAAGCATGCCAGTGCCGTTATTGGTTTTAAAACACAACAAGGCGAGCGTGTACATTTGCGCGTAGCCTCATCTTTCATCAGTATTGAGCAGGCCGAGGTAAGCTTACAGCGCGAGGTAGGCAATGATAGCTTTGATGCCACCGAAACAAAAGCCAAAGCGGTATGGAACAAAACGCTCAGCCGCTTAGCCGTTGAGGGTGGTTCGGTAGATCAGACACGTACATTTTACTCATGCTTATACCGCATGCTGTTTTTTCCAAACAAAATGTACGAGGTAGATGCTAAAGGTAAAATAATGCACTACAGTGCCCAAAACGGACAGATACTGCCGGGCTATAAATTTGCCGGCACAGGATTTTGGGATACCTTTAGGGCCTTATACCCCTTCCTTAACCTGGTTTATCCATCTATAAACAAAGAAATGCAGGAAGGCCTTATAAACGATTATAAAGAAGGCGGCTGGTTGCCCGAGTGGAGCAGCCCCGGCTATTCTGACGTAATGGTGGGTAACAACTCCGCATCCGTAGTGGCCGATGCTTACCTAAAAGGCGGCCGCGGTTATGATATCAATAAGCTTTACGAAGCACTGGTACATGGCGCCAATAACGATGGGCCTGCAGCTACCGGCCGCGATGGTGTGCAATACTATAACGATTTAGGCTACGTACCATACGATGTTAAAATAAACGAGAACGCCGCACGTACGCTGGAGTATGCCTTTGATGATTTTAGCATATATAAATTAGGTAAAGCCTTGGGCAAACCGGCATCAGAAACCGATGTGTATAAAAAACGCAGCATGAACTATAAAAACCTGTTCGACCCATCAACAGGCTGGATGCGTGGTAAAAATAAAGACGGCAAATTTCAAAGTCCTTTTAGTCCGTATAAATGGGGCGATGCCTTTACCGAGGGTAACAGCCTGCACTATACCTGGAGCGTTTTTCATGATATACAGGGTTTAATTGATCTGATGGGCGGCAAACCAAAATTTGTAGCCAAACTGGATTCGATATGGACCTTACCGCCAATATTTGACGATAGCTATTATGGCGAAGTGATACATGAGATTAGAGAAATGCAAATAGCGGGCATGGGCCAGTATGCGCATGGCAACCAGCCTATACAGCACATGATCTATCTGTATAATTACGCCGGCCAGCCATGGAAAACACAACTACATGTGCGCGATGTAATGAACAAATTGTACAAAGCTACACCTGATGGCTATTGCGGCGACGAGGATAACGGCCAAACATCAGCCTGGTATATATTTTCGGCAATGGGTTTTTACCCGGTATGTCCCGGCAGTAACCAGTATGTAATAGGTGCGCCGCTGTTCAGCAAAGTTACCGTAACCCTTGAGAACGGAAAGCAGGTTGTAATTAACGCGCCAAACAATAGCGCCGCAAATAAATACGTTAATACTTTAACAGTAAATGGCAAACCATACGATTATAACTGGTTAAGCCATACCGCGCTGTTGCAGGGTAGCGTGCTTAATTTTAACATGTCGGCACAGCCTAATAAATTACGTGGCACAAAACCGCAGGATGTTCCTTATTCATTATCAACCGAGAAATAGCACACCAATGAGATATATAAAGGCTATTGTATGCCTGTTATTGATTTCGGGCAAATTAGTTGCGCAAACTACACCTGTTGCAAAACCGGCTACAGCGGCTCCGGCTGCTGCTACCGTTGCTGTAGCGCCCGTTGTACAATTAAGCACTTTAAAGCTGGGTGTAGCAGGTTTATCGCATGACCATGTGCACAATATCCTTAACGATTACAAAGAAGGGAAAGTTATTATTGTGGGTATTGCCGAGCCTGATAAGCAACTGCGCGACAGGTATCAAAAACAATATAACCTGCCCGATTCTATCCTGTTTGATGATCTGAAAAAGATGGTAACCGCAAAAAAGCCGCAAGCGGTTTTGGGTTACAACGCGGTTGCCAAACATATTGATATTGTAGAAATTTGCGCCCCTTTAGGTATATCGGTAATGGTAGAAAAACCATTGGCGGCCACCCTTGCACAAGCTAAAAGGATGGAGTTTTTAGCACTTAAATACTACATAAAACTGCTTACCAATTACGAAACCACCTGGTACCCATCATACGAACATGTATACAACGTGGCTGCTAAGGATAGCATAGGCCAGATAAGGAAGATGGTGGTGCACGACGGGCACCAGGGGCCAAAAGAGATAGGCTGCAGTAAAGAGTTTGTTAGCTGGCTAACCGACCCCGACCTGAATGGTGGTGGTGCCATAATGGATTTTGGCTGCTACGGCGCCGATTTGATGACCTGGTTAATGGAAGGGCAAAAGCCAATTGCCGTTACTGCTGTTACCCGGCATTATAAACTACAAACCTACCCTAAGGTAGACGATGACGCAACCATAATTATTGAATACCCAACGGCTACGGGTATTATTGAAGCATCGTGGAACTGGCCATTCTCCATTAAGGATCTGGAAGTTTTTGGTGATGAAGGTTATTTGCATGCTTTGGATAAAGACAACGTTGTGTTCAGGCTTAAAGATAGCTCAACCACCGTTAAAGCGGCACCGCTAACACAACCATCAGATAACCCGTCAACCTACCTGCAAGCTGTTATGCAAAACAGGCTTTTAGGTATTACCGATAGGTCGTCGTTAAAGTATAATATGATAGTAATGGCGATATTAGATGCCGCTAAAAGATCAGTTGCCGAAGGCAAACGCATTGTATTGTAATTACAGCAACAATAATTTATCCGCTAATTAATATATACTATAATTAATCCTATTTTAGCCCTCCTTAAATACATACATCCATCCAAACACAATATGTTAAAACAATTTATTACAGTATTATCCTTTTGCACCCTGGGCATCGTTTCTTGCCAATCAAAACCAGCCGCTAACCAGGAAAAAAAGGGCGATTCGGTTGCTACTACGTCCGATTCGCCTGTTGCTAAATTATCCACCGGACCTATTGATAAGGCAGCTGTAATGGCGCGTAAACAGGTGCCTATTGTTTGCTATCACCAAATACGCGACTGGAAGGCCACCGACTCTAAAAACGCTAAAGATTATATTGTACAAATTGCCGCTTTTAAAGAGCATATAAAAATGCTTGCCGATAGCGGTTACCACACCATACTGCCCGACCAATTGTACAATTACCTTACAACTGGCGCGCCATTGCCAAAAAAACCCATCATGCTAACGTTTGATGATACCGACCTTGACCAGTTTACCATTGCTGCGCCTGAATTGAAAAAATACGGCTTTAAGGCGGTTTATTTTGTAATGACCGTATCTATTGGCCGCCCGCATTACATGACGGCCGACATGGTAAAAAAGCTATCTGACGATGGCAACGTGATTGGCAGCCATACCTGGGACCACCATCGCGTAGATAAATATTCGCACAACTCTAACTTAAAGATAATAGGTAAAAATGGTAAAATAACTAACAGGCCTGTTGACGATTGGGTTACCCAAATAGATAAACCAACCAAAAAGCTGGAAGAAATTACCGGCAAAAAAATAAACTACTTTGCATACCCCTTTGGCATATGGAAAAAGCCTGTACTGCCCGAGATACAAAATAAAGGGTTCAGGATAGCTTTCCAATTGGCTGATAAACGCGACCCCGATTATCCGTTAATGACGGTTAGGCGCATTTTAGACAGCGGCTACTGGAGCACCAAAACCTTTGGCAACTCGGTTAGGAACAGCTTCTAAAAAACAACAAAGCATAAATAAAATGGCCCTCCTTTGAATTACGAAAGAGGGCCATTTTATTTAATTATCTTTTTATATTTAACCATGATTTTTAGATACCCTGCCCCTATCATTCTGTTTATTGTTTTGTTTTGCGCGGCTTGCCAAAGTAAAAAAGCAGATACCACCACAACTGATATTGCCACACGGTCGCAGGCACTCATTACCGAGCATTTTAAATTGATGAACGAGCACGAGCTAAAATCATTATCGGCACAATATGCACCCAAGGCACGCATATCAACTGCCGAGTGGAAGGGAGTTACCACAGGCCCGTCAGGCGCCGATCAGATATTCCATTTAGAGTTTTATGTATCACCGGATGCCAAATACCTGGTAGATAATATGATAGTTAAAGATTCGACGGTGATAGTGGAGTACGATGTAATAGGCTTAAAGGATAAAGCTAACGGCGTAAGGTTTGATTTGCGCAAAGCCGGCATATTTAAAACCGACGGCACTTTAATACTCAGCGAAGCCACCTACGCCAACCCGCTATTTTACCACAACGGTAACTAAGAAGCCTTCCCGGTTTTAAGGGAAGGCTTTTGCTTACTATAAATTTTCTCCGGCAGGCCCCTGCCCTTTGTTGGAGGAGTTTTCGCCAGTTGAGGTATCCTCTTCAGGTGTTTCACTTTCGGGCACAACTGTGGGTACTTTCTCAGCCAGATCCTTGTCGTTTACATCCTGCTTAAGCGTGTCGTTATTTACGTTGGCAATATTGCCTTCTGTGTCATGATTCTGACCTTGGCCATTGGCACGGTCAAATCCTTCGGGTTTATTTTCCATAGGTGTTATTTTTATTTATTTATGGTCTCTTCATCTTTTTCGGTTACCCATTTAACGGCCTCTTCCAGTTTATCAAGCGTAAATCCTTTTGATTTACCTGGTATAAATACCCTAAAGGCATCTGAAAACCACTCTACGCTTTTTTGGTCGGTAACTACCGCTATTTTGTTCCATTTGGTAAAGTTTTTCAATCCTACCTTAAGGTCGCTCCACCACGCACCTACTGTAAAGTTTTTAACGTCGGTTTCTAATACCAACAGGTAGTTAATCTCGCCCTGGCGCTTTATCAGTTCATCAATACGGGGCATTAAAACGGTTTCCATATCTTCCTTCGTCACCTCGCCAATCGCATGTATCCCCACCACATGTGGCTCCAGGTTGTTTATGAATTGTAGCATAATTTAGTTTTACATAACAGTACCAAAAGCCATACCATTTTTTAATGGTATGGGCAATGCCGTCACAAAAAACAGTAGTGAATAATTATCTTTGTCATGGCCACATCAATTTGGCTTTAAAGCTCGTTTTTGCAACATACATCTTGTTTATATCGAAAATAATATTATATTAGTAAGCAGCACAAGTGCAAAAAAGTGGAAAAAATTACGCTTGAAGTGAAAAAAACTGGAATACTTTACAGCGGGACGAACAAAGTATAAACACATGCAGCAAAACCTGTCGGCATATTCTCAACTCATAAAAACCGAGGCCAAAAACCTGGGCTTTTTGTTTTGCGGCATAGCCAAAGCCGGGTTTTTAGAAGAAGAAGCCCCCCGCCTTGAAGCATGGTTAAACAAAGGTATGCACGGCGAGATGCAGTACATGGAAAACCACTTTGACAAGCGCCTTGATCCGCGTTTGTTGGTAGACGGGGCAAAGTCGGTAATATCATTGGGCCTTAACTATTACACCAACCAAACACAGCTTGATCCATTTGCACCAAAGCTATCCAAATATGCATATGGTACTGATTACCATTTTGTTATTAAGGATAAACTAAAGCAACTATTAGCCATTATAAACCAAAAAATTGGCGAGGTTGGTGGCCGAGCATTTGTAGATTCGGCCCCGGTACTTGATAAGGCATGGGCAAAAAAAGCCGGCCTGGGCTGGGTAGGAAAAAACACCAACCTGATAAGTAAAAAGGCAGGATCGTTCTTTTTTTTAGCCGAATTGATAGTAGATATCGAGCTACAGTACGATTTAGAACCCACCGCCGACCATTGCGGCGATTGCACACGCTGCATTGATGCCTGCCCCACCGACGCCATTGTTGGCCCTTACATAGTAGATGGCAGCCGGTGCATATCCTACCTCACCATTGAGCTAAAAAACGAGATACCGCAGGAGTTTAAAGGTAAAATGGACAACTGGATGTTTGGCTGCGACATTTGCCAGGATGTTTGCCCGTGGAATAGGTTCTCGGTACTGCACAATCAACCGGCCTTTCAACCACACCCCGACCTTCATGGCCTAAAAAAGCAGGATTGGGAAGATATTACTACTGATGTATTCAATAAGGTTTTTAAAAATTCAGCTGTAAAACGTACAAAACTCGATGGATTAAAAAGGAACATCGAGTTTCTTCGCAACACCGAGTAGCTAACCTAACCTACTGTTTCTTAAACTTCATGGCCAGTTGCTGTAGCATATCGTCGTCAACCGGCTTTGCGGGTTCTTCTTTCTTTTTGTACTGATTGTTTATTTGCGGGCTGCTCTTAGGGCTGTTGTTTTGAAACGACGGTTTTGCATTTTCAGGCTTTGCGGCTGGTGCCTGGCCGGCGCCTTGTTGCTGCGCTACAGGCCTTGATTGCTGCCTCTCAGCCACTTTTTTAGCATTCCAGCGTTTGTATATCTCTTCCAGTTTACGCTTGGTATATAGCGGGAAATCGCCCTGCATCATCCACGAGTAGTAGCTGGGTTCAACGTTTAATACATCCTCTACCCTTTTACCTTTGTGCTTACCAAAGTTTATCAATTCTTCGCCCTGCTCGTTGTAAACCATTCGTCCGGCAAAATCAACGGGGCGGCTTAGGTTTGTAAATTTGTGCAGTGCTTCAACGTCACCCACAACCGGGATACTTTTGTTGCCTTTTTTATCTTCCCACTCTATATTTTCATAACGCTCTATTTGTGCCAAAAGCACCTCCATTGTAGCGCGGGTATCAGCCTCGGCCGAGTGGGCGTTTATAATTTGCTTATCACAATAAAACTGGTAGGCAGCCTTCAGTGTGCGCTGCTCCATTTGGTGAAATATGTTTTGTACATCTACAAAATGGCGCTCATCCAGGTTAAAATCAATACCAGCACGTAAAAACTCCTCCATAAGCATGGGTATATCAAACTTGTTAGAGTTATAACCGGCTAAATCGCTCACATCTAAAAATTCGGCTATTTCTTTACCAAGCTCATGAAAACGCTTCTCATCTTTAACGTGCTCATCGTAAATACCATGCACTAACGATGATTCCAACGGGATAGGTATTCCTGGCTGTACCTTCCATGTTTTAACCTCCTCGGTACCATCAGGGTTTAGCTTTATGATAGATATTTCTACTATCCTATCGGCCCCAATATTGGTACCGGTAGTTTCAAGGTCAAAAAAAGCAAGCGGGCGTTTTAAGTTTAATTTCATTTTCTACAGATGAGCAACAATGATGCAAAGGTGGCAAAACTCTTAAAATTATCAACAGTGATTGCTATTTAAAATACCGGTATATTTTTTTAACTTCATGCCAACCTTATTACACTATTGATTTTATGAATAAAGCCATACTCCTGTTTTTGGTATTAACCTTTAGTACAACCAGTTTATTTGCTCAGGATTTCCCATATGGCACATGGAGCCAGGAAGAAATAAATTTAAAAAAATACGCCCCGGATACATCTGCACATGCCTTTGTTATTAATGATCATGGTTTAAGCCAATTTAATATAATGAGCGATGGATACACCCGTATTACGTTTGAAGCTCATATAAAAATTAAGATATTAGATGAAAAAGCCTTTAATAAAGGCACTGTTGAAATTCCATTTCATGAGGAAGGAAATTCAAGCGAAACTGTAACCGAAATAAAAGGCATAACAACTTACTTAGATGATAATGGCAATGTAAAAACAGCCGAATTAGATCCGCACAACGTATTTTTTGTTAAAAATAACAATTATTGGAGCACTGCTAAATTTACTATGCCTAATATGCGTAAAGGTTGTATTATTGAGTATCGTTACAAATTAACAACGCCTTATTGGGAGAGATTACCTAATTGGTATTTCCAGTCGGATATTCCTTCTAAATATTCAGAGTATGAAGTTCATATACCAGCTTTTTGGAACTATAACGCAAGTATAAGAGGCGAACTGCAATTAACAAAAAATACAACCGAAGTAGAAAAGGAATGTTATATAAATGGATCTGCAAAAGCCGATTGCTCATTGATAGTATTTGGAATGAGTAACATACCTGCTTTTACCGAGGAAGATTATATGGGTTCACCTAAAACCTATTTATCAGGCATATATTTTCAACTATCTGACTGGACTAACCCTTTTACCGGGGCAAAATCTAAGTATACTAAAGAATGGAAAGATGTAGACTATTCCTTTAAAAGATCTGATTACTTTGGAGCCCAATTAAGAAAAAAAGACATTTTCAAAGCCTCAATTGCTCCACTTATTGCAGGCAAGACCAACGATTTAGACAAAGCTAAAGCGGTATACAGTTATATTCAAAAAAGTATGCGTTATGATAACGTTAGGTCTATAAATTCGGAAAGCATACGAAAGGCTTTTGATAAGCATAGCGGAAACGTAGGTGATATTAATTTAGCATTAGTAAACGCATTAAATTATGCTGGTATAAACACCGAAGCCGTATTATTATCTACACTTGGCAACGGCATAATAAACCGTGTGTACCCAGTTACTGAAGATTTTGACTATGTAATTGCAAAAGCAACAATTGGTAGCGATACATACTTGTTGGATGCCACCGACCCTTTATTGCCTTTTGGTATGTTACCTCTAAATTGTTTTAACGACCAAGGCCGAGTAATGAGCCTTGATAAACCATCAGAATGGATAGATATTACACCTAAATACAAAAAATCCGTTACTACTACCCTTGATTTAACAATGGAAAGCACGGGTAAATTAAAGGGTACAATCACCACCTATTCTTATGGCTATGAAGGCTTAGAAAAAAGAAAGGCTATAAAAAAATTTAATACTACTGATGAATACATAGAAGATTTTGATGAAAAATTAATCAAAACACATATCCTAAAGTCAGAAATTATTAATCTGGATAGTTTAGATAAACCACTTGCCGAAAAATACGAGGTTGAAATTGATTTGTACGACAAGTTAAATAACAACATGGCATTTAATCCAATTATTTTAAACAGACTTATTAATAATCCTTTTAAATTAGCTACACGCACCTTTCCTGTTATAATGGGCGTTCCATCAGAAACCCGTTATATACTTACAATGCATTTACCCGCTAATTATTCAGTTACTAACGCTCCACAAACGGTGGCTATTAACTTGCCTAACAGAGGTGGGCAATACCTTAATGACTTTAAAAAAGAGGGAGATGTTTTTTATTATTCAAAAGTTATGCAGTTAAACAATGCCGTTTATATGCCCGAAGAATACCCCTATCTAAAGGAGTTTTATAACAAAGCGATAGCAGCCGAAAAGAGTGAAATAGTGATCAGGAAAAAATAATGAAACTTATATATATAACCCTATTTACATTACTGCTGCATAACTTTGCAAATGCACAACAAAACTATGATGTAAGCCTTATTCCGAAAGAGCTATTACCCTATGCCAGTGCGGTTGTGCGTAATAACGAGGTTGATATTATTGTAAATGATGATGATAACACCATATACCATGTTAAAACCGCTATAACCGTACTTAATAAAAATGGCGATGATATAGCACGCATTGTTTTATGGCATGATAAAAGCCGGATCATAAAATCTGTTAAAGGCCAAACCTACAATGAGTTTGGCAAACCAGTTGGTAAATTTTCTGAGCGCGACTTTCAGGATCAATCGGCTATTAACAGCTTTTCGTTATTTGAAGATACGCGGGTTAAACATTTTATCCCCTCTATAGGCGCCTATCCATATACTATAGAGTATGAATACGAGATAAAAACCAAGCAAACACTAAACTTTGACGATTGGCAGCCTGTTGATAACTATAACCTTGCAGTAGAAAAAAGCAAGTTTACATTTACCTGCAAACCCGACTTTAAAGTACGGTTCAAAGAAATCAATATCCCCGTTAAAAGCGTAATTGCTGCGGCAAATGGCTTAAAAACATATACATGGCAATTAAATAATTTGAAAGCTATACGGTATGAGCCCTATAGCCCTAATAATGATCAACTTTTCAGCTCGATAAAAATAGCTCCCGAAAGCTTTAAGTACGAGGGCATTAGCGGAACCTTTACCAACTGGAAACAATTAGGGCAATGGAACTATGATAAGCTTTTAGTAAAACGAAAGGAACTACCTGTTGAAACCATTCAGCACATGAAGCAACTAACCGCCGGCATTGCCGATACTAAATTAAAGGCGCAAAAAGTATATGAATATATGCAAAATAAAACCCGCTATATAAGTGTGCAAGTAGGCATAGGTGGTTATCAGCCGTTTTTAGCTGCGGATGTTGACCGTTTAAGTTATGGCGATTGTAAAGCGTTGGTTAACTACACCCAGGCGTTATTAAAAGCAGTTGATATCGACTCGTGGTATTGCGTTGTACAAGCGGGTGAGCGCAAAGTAAGCCTGATGAACGATTTTGCTACAATGAGCCAGGGTAATCATATAATTTTATGCCTCCCTTTAAAAAACGACACTACTTTCTTGGAATGCACCAGTCAAAAAATACCTTTTGGCTTTTTAGGCGATTTTACCTCCGACCGTACAATATTAGCCTGTACACCGCAAGGCGGCAAACTAATGCATACACCAAAATATGCGGCGCAAACCAATTTGCAATTGCGTAAGGCTGCATTTGTTATTGACAAAAGTGGTTTGCTGAATGGTGATATTACCACCACTTTTGAGGGAGAGCAGTACAATAACCAGGAAGAAATGGTTAACGAACCGTTTACAGAACAGGTAAAAGCTTTACAAAAAACCTATACTGCCATCAATAATCTTGATATTGAAAAATATGAACTTAGCCAGGATAAAAGCCTGCACCCTAAAACAACCGAGCATATTAAATTAAACGCAAGCGGATTTGCAAATATAGATAATAACAAATTTTACTTCTCTATAAACCCGCTAAACAGATCAGGTGCGGTTAGGGATATTCGTAACCGAAACACACCATTGTATATAAACTCCGGTTATACTGATGATGACGAGATAGCTTATACTATCCCCGAGGGTTATGCTACCGATATGATGCCACTTGATGTTTCTATAGAGAAACCATTTGGCACGTTTAAAGCCAGCATGATTTTAAACGGTAGTAAATTGATATTTAAGCGCCATATACAGGTAATAGATGGCACATATAATAAAGACCTATACCACGATTTTGTTGATTTTTACGACAAGGTAAAGGATGCTGATAACTACACGGTTACGCTTATAAAAAAGTGATCAGCTAAA
Source organism: Inquilinus sp. KBS0705 (assembly GCA_005938025.2). Classification (NCBI taxonomy): domain Bacteria; kingdom Pseudomonadati; phylum Pseudomonadota; class Alphaproteobacteria; order Rhodospirillales; family Rhodospirillaceae; genus Inquilinus; species Inquilinus sp. KBS0705. Next base: position 1,565,146 of record VCCI02000001.1, read on the forward strand.
AATTATGATACCTAATATAATACCTACTATCATTATCACATACAGCATTATCTCGGTACCGGCGAATTTCTTGTACTTTGTCCAGAACGAGTAATCGTTTTCTTGTTTTGACATATTGCAAAATTATATAATATATCAACTATGGATATAAAAGAAGAGGAAGAATTTAAGAAAGAGTTTCAGTTAGAACGGGTAGTGCTGTTCACTGATGCCGTTTTTGCCATTATACTTACCATAATGGTATTGGAAATTAAGCTCCCGGAGGGTATGCGTCATGCTGCCGAAGACCAGGTTAGGGAAGCATTTAAAGAAGTGCTTTTAAAATTTTTAGCTTATGTAATATCTTTTGGTTTGGTTGCCCGCTTTTGGGCTACCCATCTGCGTATTTTCAAATTTCTGAAGGATTACGACAGCAACCTTGTTAAACTAAATCTGGTGTTTTTATTTTGCGTATCCCTTTTTCCTTTCGCTATTTCGTTAATATCGGGCAACATCAGTCAAAAATTACCCGAGTATGCATGGGGATGGACAGTGTATACCATTGTTGTTTATTCCAGTTTTTTAACACAAGCATTATTATGCCGATATCTGTTAAAACATAAAGAAACACTATGCCTTAGATCGGCCCAAATGGAAACTGACTTTAAATGGAAGATACAGCAATTAAACATGGTTTTGCTACCCATTGTTATCGGCTGCACTGTAATCTTTAGTTATTTTGGCGTCCCCAACAATTACATGATCATACCGGTAGTTATATACGGTGTAACCATCGGCCGATTATCAAAAAAATGGTATCCAAAGAAAGATAATGGGCCGCTTTTGGCAAAGTTATTTAAAGCAATAAAGAAAAAACCGGTACCACCTAAACTCGAATCATAATAGTTTAGTTGCTTTGGGCGGATGTGGTATCCATTATGCTGCCGCCACGCGAAAAATATTGATAGATGCCATTATCGTGCAGGCGCACTATAATAACGCCCTTACGCGTGCTGGCATGTACTATGTAGCCGTTTTGCAGGTATACCCCCACATGGCTAAATTCTTTCCCGTCAAAGTCAAAGAATACCAGGTCACCCTCTTTCAGGTCTTCTTCATATTTCCGCTTTATCACACTTACCTGCATTGCACAGGTACGGGGTAACGTAGTATTAAACACTTCTGATTGCAGCGCCACTACCAGGCCCGAGCAATCTACCCCATCCTTATTAAGGCCGCCAAAGCGGTAGGGTGTGCCGTACCAATCGTCGATAAAACTATAAAGCTTTCCGTTTTTAATATCACTACGCTTCACGCCCATTATCTCGGCGTATTTTTCGGCAATTTCTCTTTTTGGTTTCTCTATTTCATAGGGGCGCTTTATAGCTACTGCCTGACCATTCGGGCCACGCACCGTATACTTTTTAGAATGGCAGGCCGAAAGAAAAATGACTAATAAGATAAGGCAAAGCCGTAGGTAGCGGTTTATCATGCTATAAAGATATAGGGTGATGATAAAGTGTTATAAAAGATGTTTTAAACATATTAACATTGGCAAGCACTAGGCTACTCTAATTTAAAATTCTAAAATCGAAATCCTAAATAAGCTACCCTTTTATCACCCGCTGTATCTCGTCCAGCTTCATTAAGGCCTCAACTGGTGTCAGGGTATTTACATCAAGGTTGTTCAGCGTATCACGTATCTTCACCAAAACAGGGTCGTCTATTGAAAACATTTGCATTTGTACAGCCTGCTTTTGCACCTTTCGGATGCTCTCTTTTATATGTTCGCCACCCGTACGTTCATTTTCCAACTTCTTTAGTATCTCGTTGGCACGGTTAAGCACCTTTTGCGGCATACCGGCTAATTTAGCTACATGTATACCAAAGCTGTGCTCGCTGCCGCCAGGTACAAGCTTGCGTAAAAAGATGATCTGCTGACCTACTTCTTTTACAGATACATTATAGTTTTTTATGCGATTAAATGAATTACTTAACTCATTTAACTCATGGTAATGTGTTGCAAATAGTGTTTTGGCTTTGGCTGCAGGGTGGTTATGCAGGTATTCGGCAATGGCCCAGGCTATTGATATACCATCGTAGGTAGATGTACCGCGCCCTATTTCATCCAGTAATATTAAACTTCTGTCACTTAGGTTGTTTAGTATACTGGCCGTCTCGTTCATCTCCACCATAAAGGTCGATTCGCCCGACGATAGGTTATCCGATGCGCCTACCCTGGTAAATATCTTATCAACCAAACCAATCGAAGCTGCCTTAGCAGGTACAAAACAACCCATCTGGGCCATAAGTACAATAAGGCCGGTTTGCCTTAACAAAGCCGATTTACCAGCCATGTTTGGCCCTGTTATAATAATTATCTGCTGCGAATCTGAATCAAGGAAAACATCATTAGTAATGTATTCTTCGCCAAGCGGCAGGTTTTTTTCTATCACCGGGTGGCGGCCTCCCTTTATGTCCAGCGTACGACTGTCGTTCACATCAGGTTTTACATAATAGTTTTTGATAGATATATCTGCAAAGTTCAGCAATACATCCAGGCGGGCTATTAGTGTAGCGTTTAGTTGTATAGGTTTAATATATTCGGCAAGCGCGTAAAGCAGGTCGTTGTATAATTTGGTTTCCAGTACTAATATCTTTTCCTCCGCGCCTAATATCTGCTCCTCGTATTCTTTTAGTTCGGGGGTGATATAACGCTCGGCGTTTACCAGTGTTTGCTTGCGTATCCATTCCGTAGGCACCTTATCGCGGTGGCTGTGTGTCACCTCTAAATAATAACCAAATACATTGTTAAACGATACCTTAAGCGATGGTATACCGGTTGCTTCAGCCTCGCGTTTTTGAATCTCTAACAAGTACCCTTTACCACCAAATGCTATTTTGCGTAACCTGTCCAGCTCTTCGTTTATACCCTCGTTCATTACTGATCCCTTTACCATCATTACAGGTGGCTCGGGGTGCAATTCGCGAGCAATTTTTTCGCTGATAGATGTACATGGATTTAACTGTTCGCCTATTGCTTTAAGCGGTTCGCTGTCTGATGCTTCGGTTAGCTTTTTAATAGCATCAATAGCAATTAATGCTTTTTTAAGCTGACAAACTTCGCGCGGATTGGCCTTTTGCAAACCAATTTTCGATATCAGCCTCTCCAGATCACCTATCTGGCGTATCTGGCTTTGCAAGGTCTCACGTAGTTCTTCATTAGCTATCAAGTATTCAACCACGCCTAACCTGTCTTTAATAGGCTTGATCTCCTTTAAGGGCATCACAATCCACCGGCGCAGCATACGTGCCCCCATTGGCGAACAAGTATGATCCAATACATCAACCAGAGTCAGCGCATTCTCGTTAGCCGACCCTACCAACTCCAGGTTACGGATACTAAACCTATCAAGCCATAAGTACCTGTCTTCTTCTATCCTGCTTATGGCAGATATATGCTGCAAATTACGGTGTTCGGTCTCGTTAAGGTAATGCAGCGCAACGCCAGCGGCTACTATGCCTAAATTTAGTTTATCTATACCAAAGCCCTTTAACGATTTTACCCCGAAGTGCTTTAACAAAGTTTCGGTAGCATAGTCGCCGCTGTAGGGCCATTCATCAAGCGTATAAGTATAAAAGCGGTCGCCGTAGGTGTCTTTAAAGTCGCCCTGGCGGCTTTTCGGGAATATTACCTCGCTTGGTGCATAACCTTGCAAAAGCTTGTCTATATAGCCTGTATTGCCTTGTGCGGTTAAAAATTCCCCGGTAGATATATCTATTAATGCAATGCCTATGCTATTCTTTTCAAAGTAAAGCGATGCCAGGTAATTATTACTTTTTTGCTGTAATATGTTATCGCTGGTGGCCACACCGGGCGTAACCAATTCTGTTACGCCACGTTTTACAATGGTTTTAGTGGTTTTAGGGTCTTCCAGTTGGTCGCATATGGCTACCCGCTGCCCGGCACGAACCAATTTTGGTAAATAAGTATCCAACGAATGATGCGGAAAGCCGGCCAGTTCGATATGTGTGGCGGCACCATTGGCACGACGGGTTAGTGTTATGCCTAAAATACCGGCAGCTTTTATAGCATCCGCGCCAAAGGTTTCATAAAAATCGCCTACACGAAACAGCAGCAAAGCACCCGGATACTTTGTTTTAATAGCATTATACTGCTGCATTAATGGAGTCTCTTTGGTTTCGGTTTTGGCCAAGGCGTTGCTGTAATTAATAATCGGCTAATTTAATTTATTGCCTGCGCATTACAGGGATTGTGGAAAAGTTAAGCAGATGTTAGCAACACCATTAAGAAACAGCTTAAGAGACAAGAACCAAGAGACAAGATAGAAGATAATAGCTGATTCTTACTTCACAAAATCCACTAAGTACTCGGATACATAGTCGTTTTTGGCATTGTCGTTATCTTTATAAAACAGCCTTGCATGTTGGCCCAGCTTAACCGACGAATACTTATTTTTGGGATTCGCCTCAGCATTAATGGGTTGTAATGATGGGTACCATAATGTGTGTCCCGGTTTATCTACCAAAAACTTCGGCTTACTCCATTGTTGCGAGTTATTACCAATCCCCAGATCTTTATTTTTGTTGAAGGATACGTATATACTACTGCCTTTCCATGAAGGGCCTTCGGCTTTGGCCATTAGCATTACCCAGCAGTTTAAATAAACATTCCAGCTAACCGATGGCCCCCAGTAGTATTTAGCCGTTGGCGACGATGTTGGCCCACCACCTTCGGCTACAGGTATTTGTATAGATGCGACAGGCTTACCCACGCCATTGTATGGTATATTAAAACCTTTTCCATCCCATCTTTTAGCCTTACCTTCCGGATGATCCAGATCGCTTATTAAGATACGCGCTATGCTAATGCACTGGCCTTTCCACTCGTTTGTGGGGTTATAAGTAGCCTCATTATACTTACCGGGATATCCGTACTCGCCATAAAATAAGTATAGATACTTGCCATTGGCAACCGCCGATGGGTCGCCGGTACCACCTGCAAAGTTGATAGCCGTATTGTTAGGTTTTAGTATCATCCGCGGCTGTTCGTCTTCAATAAATATACCGCGGTTTACCCAGCTTTTACCACCATCAACAGACTTCATTATACCTATACGGCAAACTGCCGATGCGGTCGAATCGCCGCGCAAGCCTTCGGGCCATTTCTCGTTTTTATAGCCTTTGCCTGTTTTAGGGTCGTAGGGTAAGGTCTTGGGGTAATTCTCGTTATGATACAGTGCATACAGGGTTTTACCGCTGTGGTCTTTAGCATCCTGATAAACCGATTCGAACCATATGGCCCCATGCAGGCCCGGTTTACCTGGTGGCACATTGGGTGGCAATTTTGGCTCAATAAAGTCCTTTTCGGCGGTGCTAAAGGCCTCATCTACAGTATTGCCTGTGGCATATTTAAGGTTATTGGATGGCCCCCAAACCGGGTCTTCGCCGTACTTGCCGGGGAAGATCATAAACTTATCGCCTACCCAAACTTCCGACATATTACAGTCTACAAACGATTTAAACACGAACCTGTCTATCGGCGTTAGCTTTAAAGATGGGCCTGCAGGCGCAATATGCTTTGGCAAACCGATGTATGACGATACAATAAGCGATACCACAAAGGCCGCTATCGCCCATATTAAAATGTATTTTTTTAGCATAATGATTTGTAGTACCACAGCAGAAGCGGCATAGGTTATAATTAAAATGCAATATACAATTTAACCATTATTTTGATGAGGTTACTGCGTTGTTGCGGCGGGGCAAAGGCATCAAAATATGTTTTTTTGGGAGCAGGGTATTTGTTGAATATGATTTTACTATAAAAATTGGCTTTGCAGGGCGTATGGGCCTATTCCTTTACACTTTTGGCTATAATCTTTTCATTTATTTTGTTGACCATGCGGGATATTTTCGTTTTTTTTCGTTACCCCTCAGCCCATAATATACTAAAAAAAATTCAATTAAAAAAGTCTTTTTTAAGTCCGCACCCGTCCGGCCGGACGGAAAGGGGTGAAATGAAAAATATTTTTCAATGCGTTTACCCTGCTGTCGCAGCTTAACAAAAAGCTGTTATATTTGAATCTGTCATAAACCAGAAGACCCCTGAAAACCTTTTTCCGTCATTTTTTTATTTTCACCGTTCAGCAAGCCTTGTCGTGCATATTCCCTGTATTGGTGTTTAGCATGCTGGCCCTGTCGCATTTGTTTACTGGGATAATACCCCGATACGATTTTATGTTGCTTGCCTGCCTGTTTATACAGGTAGCCATGTTTTACGGTGGATTAGAGACTAAAGACGAAGTATTGGTTATCTGCATCTTCCACCTATTAGGTTTAATGATGGAGCTTTTTAAGGTACACATAGGCTCGTGGGCCTACCCTGAGTTTGCCTACACAAAATTTGCAGGTGTGCCCTTATACAGCGGCTTTATGTATGCCAGTGTGGCCAGCTACATGTGCCAGGCCTGGCGACGGTTTAACCTTAACCTGGTTAACTGGCCGGGGCATTGGGCGGCACGCATATGCGGCGCTTTGATATACCTTAACTTTTTTACCAACCATTTTATTTGGGATGTGCGCTACCTTATTGGTTTGGTTATCATTTTCTTTTTCCGCAAGTCAACTGTCGAATTTCATATTCAACGGACAACCTATCGTATGCCGGTTATACTATCGTTCTTGCTCATCGGCTTTTTTATTTGGCTGGCCGAAAACGTGGCTACCAAGCTTGGCGCCTGGAAATACGCCTATCAGCATAAAACATGGGCTATGGTCGATTATCAAAAGATAAGCTCCTGGGGCTTTTTGGTCATCGTAAGCTTTATTATCATAGCCGAGTTGAAATTATTAAAGGATAATATCGACGAAAAACAACATTAATAATCGTTATATTACGCTATCAAACCCATAGCATGAAAAAATTATTACTTGGTCTATCTATCTGCGCAATCGCGGCTTTAAACGCCTGCAAGTCGCCTGCACCGGCCTCCGCTTCGTTAAGTGAAACACCTATTGGTACTTACTTAAAAGATACTACCTCCGGAGTGAAAAATGGTGGTATCACGATGGTGCAAATAAACACCCCGAAAGGCAAGTTTAACGTGTGGACCAAAAAAATAGGCAACAACCCCAAAATGAAGTTATTGCTGCTAAATGGTGGACCCGGTGCCACGCACGAATACTTTGAGTGTATGGAAAGCTTTTTACCCGCCGAAGGTATCGAGATCATCTATTACGACCAATTAGGTTGCGGTAACTCTGATAACCCTAAAGATACATCAATGTGGAGTCTGCCCCGTTATGTAGAAGAAGTAGAACAGGTTCGCCAGGCACTTAAGCTGGATAAGGACAACTTTTACTTACTGGGCCACTCGTGGGGTGGTATTTTAGCAGCCGAATATGCCTTTAAATACCAGGACCATATAAAAGGCCTTATTATATCAAACATGATGATGAGCTGCCCCGATTATGGCAAATATGCCGATGAGGTGTTAGCTAAGCAATTCGACCCTAAAATATTGGCACGCATACGCGCTATTGAGGCTAAAGGCGATTTTGCTAACCCGGAATACATGCAATTGCTGATGCCAAATTTTTATGCTAAACACATCTGCCGTTTCCCGATAGACAAATGGCCCGAGCCAATAAACCGCTCTTTTGCTAAAATGAACCAATCGTTATATGTAACCATGCAAGGCCCAAGCGAGTTTGGCATATCGGGTAAGCTGGAAAAATGGAACCGCGTGCCCGACCTGCCTAAATTAAGCGTACCCATGCTAAGCATAGGCGGCGAGTATGATACTATGGACCCCAAGCACATGAAAATGATAGCCGGCAAAGTTCAAAACGGCAGTTATCTTTATTGCGCCAATGGCAGCCACATGAGCATGTGGGACGACCAACAAACCTACATGGCAGGACTAATAAAATTTATTAAAGGTGTTGACAGTGGAGAAAAGAAAGTAGCGTTGTAATATCCTACATGTCATGCTGAATTTATTTCAGCATCCCACCTGCTAAGTAGCCGGCATTCATATTCGTTACCGTCCTATGAGGTGCCGAAACAAGTTCGGCATGACGGATTGATTTAGCAACTGTCATGCTGAATTTATTTCAGCACCTCACCTGCTAAGTAGGCAGCATTCATATTCGTTACCGTCCTGTGAGGTGCCGAAACAAGTTCGGCATGACGGATTGATTTAACAACTGTCATGCTGAATTTATTTCAGCATCCCTCCTGCTAAGTAGGGGGCATTCATATTCGTTACCGTCCTGTGAGGTGCCGAAACAAGTTCGGCATGACGGATTGATTTAACAACTGTCATGCTGAATTTATTTCAGCATCCCTCCTGCTAAGTAGGGGGCATTCATATTCGTTACCGTCCTGTGAGGTGCCGAAACAAGTTCGGCATGACGGATTGATTTAACAACTGTCATGCTGAATTTATTTCAGCATCCTCACACGCTCAGTAGGCGGCATTCATATTCGTTACCGTCCTGTGAGGTGCCGAAACAAGTTCGGCATGACGGATTGATTTAGCAACTGTCATGCTGAATTTATTTCAGCATCCCACCTGCTAAGTAGCCGGCATCTATTACATGTCCTGTGAGGTGCCGAAACAAGTTCGGCATGACGGGCTCATTATTAAAAACCTGTCATGCTGAATTTATTTCAGCACCTCTCCTGCTAAGTATCAATTAATAAAAAAGCGGTTATCTCGTATTATTAGAGATAACCGCTTTTTTTATTTAACGACTTATTTAGGGCACTAAACCGTCTTCAATTCCTTATTTCTGCGTAAAATAGATATGAAGAAACCAATAACCATGATGATGGTGCCTGCCCATAAAAAGTTGATGTAAGGAAACTCGATGGCTTTCATTACAATAAACTTTTTCTTGCTTTCGGGCTGGGTATAAACGGTTATCTCTACCTTTCCTTCGCCTGGTGTTTTACCCGGTATAATCTTGGTAAAGCTTAGCTTTAAGCCGGCATCTTCAACCTTTTTACCAAAGTCGTACACGCTTTTACCCTTAATTAAGTAAACAGGCTCGGCCTTATAGGTTTTACCATGCGTTATCACCTCAATTTGCGCGCCTATAGCTATATCGTTCTGCGTAAGCGGGATATCCTGGATCTTTGCGTTCTTATTTAACCGTTTTAAAACAATAATACCATCGCGGTAAGGTATGGTGTCGCCAATAGCAATTTGGTGCGCTACAGGGGCATCATAATCACTATCATCAGTATTTGCGCCGTGTTGTTGCTCTTCAGCTGCTTTAGGGTCGTTACTGATAATATTGGTCATGGTTACATGCGTATACAGGTCATGCAACAAATAGTGCTTGGTATCGGGCGATGATGATAAGCCTGCATCACCTGCAACTATTACATTTGGCCTTAAGTTAAACTCTTCGGTTTTGTTGCCCTTTGCATCTAACCGTGTATAGTTTATGTTAAAGTAATGGTTAAGCCCCTCTATGGTATCACCGGTGAAGGTAACGCTGTAGTCGCCCATTTTAAGCGGCTCGTTCTTGTACAGCAGTATATTTTCTTTAGGGTTCTCTGTTTTGGCAAAATCCTCGCTGTACTGCTCGCCGGTAAGGTTTTCAGATATTACCCTTTTTGTACCTGCCGATATTAATGCGCCAACCAGCATCAGGCCAAAACCTATATGCGCTATGGCCGAACCGGCCAGTTTAAACTTACCCTTCATGGCATCGGCCAAAACTTTAGCATTGGCAACTACCGAGTATACCGAGCAAAGCATCACCAGTATAAACACAAAGTGTAATTTATAAACACCTGTGCCAAATGCTATTAAAGCGGTTATTAAAGCGGCAAATACCAGGTAAATTATAGTGGTGATAAAAAACCTGGTTACATCGGTTTTTTTGTACTTTAAAAATTGTGTAAAACCTGTAAGTAACGTAACCACTACTGCAAACGATGCCTGTATTACGTTATAATGCTTAACAGGATCAACAGGTGGGGCAAATTTGGTACCGAACATTAAGTTCCAAACCGGTATAGAGGTTACAATTATCAAATGGAAACATGACAGGCCCATAAACACAGCGCCCACAAACATCCAAAACTCGCGCGAGTAGGTTTCTTCATCCTTTTTAGTGATGGGAAGCTCTTTCCAGCGGGATACCAACAGATAAACGGTTATCACTAAAAACACCATTACCCCTATTACCAGCTGCCAAAACAAACCCAGATCGGTAAAGGCGTGTACTGATGAATCGCCCAATACGCCACTACGCGCCAGGAACGATGAATACCAAACCAACACAAAGCTAAGTAAGGTTAATAACGTAGCTGTAAAGTATGAATGGCCTGTGTTTTTAAACACAATAAGCACGTGTACAGCGGCTACCAGCACCAGCCATGCAAAAATAGAAGCATTCTCTACCGGGTCCCAGGCCCAAAAACCGCCAAAGTTTAGCGACTCGTATGCCCAAAAAGCACCCATGATAACCCCTGTGCCCAATACCATACAAGCAAATAAAGCATAAGGTATAGCTGGTTTTACCCAGTCCTGGTAACGCCTTTGCCATAAACCTGCTACAGCATAAGCAAACGGAATAACCAGAGAGGATATACCCAAAAACAAAACCGGCGGGTGAATGATCATCCAGTAGTTTTGCAGCGATGGGTTCATACCGCGGCCATCCTTTATAAAGTCAAGGTAGTCGGCACGCTGAAATATGGGGGCTTCCATTGCGTTACGCAACAGTAAAAACGGCGAGCTGCCTATGTGGGCAGCACCTATTTGTACGCCCAAAATCATGCTGCACAGTATAACCTGCGATAGTGCCACGGTGGTCATAACCGGTTTTTCCCACGATTTGGCCTTCCATATCAGTATATTACCCAATACGGCCTGCCAAAACATCCATAGCAAAAACGCGCCTTCCTGCCCGTTCCAAAAACCCGATACGATGTAGTAAACAGGTAACGAACGCGAGGTGTACGACCATGCGTAATGGTACTCGAAATAGTGATTGTAAATAAGATAGAACAGGCAAGTACCCATCCCTAATATTGATACGGTGTTTAACCAGTACCCTATGCGGCCCATGTGCAACCACGAATTATCGCCTTTAAGGGCTGTTTCGCGGCTTGCAAAAAAGTAACAAATGAACGAGAATAGTGCTGAACCTAAGGCAAGAACGATAAAAAACTGGCCCAACTGCCCCGGTAAGAGGTGTTCGCCTTTGTAAGCTATATCCATTAATATCTATTATATACTCGCGCTTTTTCTAGCGCTTACTTCTGTAACGTTTAGTTTGCCATCCGTGTATTTAGACGGGCATTTTAACAAAATATGAGATGCATGAAACTCGTTGCCCTTCATCTTCCCGGTTAATACAATTTGCTCCGAACGTTCAAAATCCTGCGGTTTGGTGCCGGTAACAATTACCTTACACTCCTCGCCTTTATTGTCTTTCATGTAAAAAGAGAAGTAGTTAGCATCCTTTGTAGCATCATAAAACAGTGCTTTTTGCTTGTTTAAGTGGCCAACCACGTGTAATTCGCTACCTGTTTTTTTGGCATCGTTAAAAGAACCATAAGTGCTTGAGGTTGAATATGTACTGATGATAACCGCTATTGCTACTGCAATAACAATAATACCTAATATCGAGCTTTTCTTCATTAATCAGATTTATTGGGTAATACGAATTACAAAAATACAAAACGATAAGCTAATAACGTTTATTACAAGGGATATATGTTATTTAGAATTGTTATTGATAACAAGTTGAAATACATCTTTAAATCGTATTGCGAGGAGCGATAGCGACAAAGCAATCTCCGGACTTTGCATACACGCTTAGCATAAGGCGATTGCTACTCCGTTAGTCAACGGATCGCAATGACGGTCTGGTGGTAGGTTTGCGCTCCCCGCCACGTTATTTCGGGGAGCGGTAGCGACAAAGCAATGATCGATAGAAAAGTGTCTACAGCAGGCGCTGTCGTAGTGACATTAAGTTAATCATGGAAAAAGTAAACATTTTAATGGTGGCTTATTTAAATAATTTATAATTGCGACTCCAGTAGTCTTTGATAAAACCCCACTTGTAATCTTTATATTTTCTTATTGTTTCTATAGGTAACTGCTTAAACTTAACTTTTTTGTCTTTTATAGTTCTATAGATATAGATCCCATCTTTAATATCTCCATTTCCGCATTCATACCCTTCCAACTTCGCAATTTTGACTACTTTAAAATTGGTTATGTAGAACAGGTCGCTTTCCCAATTCATATCGGCACATCCTCTGCGGGAGTATGAATAATAATATTTTGAGTTTACTATACTTTGAGAAGCTGGGTAGCTATCAAAATCGATTACCTTTCGAAAGGTCCTTTTATTTTTATCGTAAAGTAAAAGATCATTTATGTCCGGCACATTTGTAAAATAATCTATCAAAATATCTTTAAAGCCATCGTCGTTAAAGTCGATGAATTTTACACCCGAAACGCCATCTAAGTCTTTATAAATCGTGTCGCCTTTCGGGCCAATAACAAAAACATTATACCCGCTTGTGTAACCAATTATAAAATGCTGATTATCTATAATGGAACTCTGGCAAAATGTAGAGTCATTTACCATTTTGTTTTTGTTATCCAAAGCTTTCTTTACCGTAATTCGTTTTTGAGGTGCGATTATATGCGTATTTTTTTGTTTACACGAAAACATTAAGATTAACAATAATGGAAATAAGAATTTAGGCATGCAGGAGATATTTTTTCTTAAATTTAATGTTAACCTTTTTCTTTACCAAAAAAGGACGCTCATCGCGTCCTTTTTTATTATTGATATGGAGACCAATCACAAATCTCAGTTCGCTAATCACAGATCATGGCCAAACGCCAAGGTTCATGTACGATACGGCTATTTTATTAATAGCGCCTACCATAGCTGCATTACGCAGGGTTTCTACCTTAGGGTTGTTTTTGTATATCTCCCTTATCTCGTGGTATGATCGTATCATGGTATCCTCTAAACCGGAATTTACCAGCTCAAGCTCTGATGCGCCTTTGATGATGGTTGAGCGTTGTATTGGCGATAACGATGTACCGGTAATACCCTCTACCATGTTTACCAGGTTAAGGTTAGAGTTTTCTTCGAACCTACGGTTCATGCGGCCAAAGGCAACGTGACTCAGGTTTTTTAACCACTCAAAATACGATACGGTAACACCACCGGCATTGGCATACATATCCGGGATGATCATACCGCCATTTTTGTAGAAAGCGGCTTCAGCTTCGGGTGATGTAGGGCCGTTAGCGCCTTCGGCTATGATTTTAGCCTTTATGCTGCCTATGTTTTGTATGGTTATCTGGTTCTCTAAAGCGGCAGGCACCAAAATATCGCATGGCTGCTCAAGACCATCCATAGTATTTTTAAACTCTTTTTTAGCGCCGGCATAGCCTAATATAGACCCGGTTGCTTTGCGGTGCTGAAACACGGCTTCTACATCCAATCCATCCTCGTTGTAAATAGCGCCTTCAAACTCGCAAAGGCCAACTATTACCGCGCCAAACTCCGACAGGAACTTAGCCGAGTAATAACCCACATTACCCAAGCCCTGTACAATTATTTTTTTGCCCGATAAACCGGTGGTTAAACCCAATTTCTGCATATCCTCGGCAACGCCAACACACTCGCGTATGGCTATAGCCACACCACGGCCTGTAGCCTCGCGGCGGCCTGCTATACCATGTAAGGCAATTGGCTTGCCTGTTACAGCACCCAAAGCATCCAGTTGACCTGGGTTCATGGTAGCATAGGTATCGGCAATCCAGCTCATCTCGCGCTCGCCCGATCCATAATCAGGGGCAGGCACATCAATGCTGGGGCCTATAAAGTTCTTTTTTATCAGCTCCACTGTATAGCGGCGGGTAATGTTTTCCAGCTCGCCTACGGTATAGTTTTTAGGGTTTATTTTAATACCGCCCTTTGCACCGCCAAATGGTACGTTTACAATAGCACACTTATAGGTCATTAACGCGGCAAGCGCCATCACCTCATCCTCGTTCACCATTTCGCTGTAGCGTATACCGCCCTTTGTTGGCGATTGGTGATGCGAGTGCTCTACACGCCATGCATCTATTACTTCAAAACCATTGCCTTTGCGTATTGGGAAACGAAAACGGTAAACGCTGTTACATGATTTTATTTGGTCTAACAAACCCGCATCATGCTTTGTAAATTGCGCCGCATGATCAAAGTTTTTACATACATCACCAAAAAAGTGAGTATTTTGATCAGCAGTCGGATTATTGATATTCATAATTTAAATTGGATAAAAAATTAATCTCTTAAAAAAGTGCACAAATTTGATATATTTTTTATCAATAATGCAATTATTTAGAATTTGTTATCTGTTTAAAATGTAAAGAATTTTAAAATATAGGTTTAAACAGTTTAAACACAGATTTGATTTATTTTTCGAGTTTCTTTAACCTGCGGTCGATGTTGAACAGGTAAATAGCCAGGCCAATAAATATGATAACGATGGTAGCTATTACCACATAAATTTTACCAGAACTACGAAAGCTGTCGGCCATTTCAACCGATTGGGTTTGCGCGAAGGCGCTAACAAAACTCATTACAAAGGCCAATAAAACAATTAACTTTTTCATTAATTTATGTTGTTTCTTTTATTTTCGATTAAACGTATACGGTAACGCAGGGTAGCTATCCAAATGGCCAAAAATGTCCAGCCCAGCATGGCGGGGTAAAAGGCCAGTTTCATGCCGTTATCCAAATCGTACTTGCCAAAGGCAGGGTTACCGCCGCTACCCGGGTGTAACGAGTCGGTTAGGCGTGGTAGCACAAAAATCAGCACTACCATTATTGGGAAGGCAAAAATGTTATAGATAGACGATATTTTAGCACGCTTTTGCTCCTCATCTATCGAGTTACGTAATACAAGGTAGGCGCAATACAGCAAAAAGGCAATAGCGGCACTATTTTGCTTAGGGTCGCCGCTCCAAAATTCACCCCAGGTATATTTGGCCCACATCATACCGGTAATTAAACCCATGGTATAAAATACAAGACCCGTGTTTACACATTCTACAGCGGCAAGGTCGTACTCCTCTTTACCTGTGTTAAGGTATTTAATGCTAAAATATACCGATATGGAAAACACGGCCAGCATACCCATCCACATAGGCACGTGAAAGTATAGGTTGCGTATAGTTTCGTGCAATACCGGCAAGGCGGGTACCCGAAACAACAGGCCGGTTACAAACGTGGAGAGGATCAGCAAAACCGCTATAACTTTCCACCAGGTTTGATAAATGAATTTCATATAAAAATTATGCGGCAAATGTAATAATTAGATAGCTTGCTTTGCGCATATGGCGCTATTATTACTAATGTTATAACACCACATGGCATCAATTATAATTGTTGCGGCGTTTTAAGGATGAATTTGAAAAATTAAGATGGTTAACTACTTATACCCTCACGAACTTCATTGCGAGGTACGAAGCGATCTCAGAACTATGCGTAGCCACCTTTCTATCAGGAGATTGCTTCGTACCTCGCAATGATGGCTTTAATTACCAATAATAACTCCCTAATCGCCCGGCTCGTAATCTACTGGCAGCAAGTTAGCCAGTTTGGATTTTGACCACGTGCCTTCGTAAAGCGGGCTTTGGGCCACCACGGTTCCATTTTTATCAAATATGGCGTAAAAGGGTTTATACAAGGTAATAACACTTGTCTCGAAGTTTTCCATATCCAGCGGGTGGTATACATCCCTAAAATCGGTTTCTTCGTGCTTTTTGGTGTACACCACATATAAATAATGCGGAAACGTGATGGCAAACAAGCCTTCCTGCGGGGTTTGGCGTATAATATCATATCCGGTTAACGGCGGTTTCCTCAAAATTTCGTTAGCCCATTTAGGCACACCCGATTGATCTATCCAGTACATCGTCGAATCGCGGTTCACCATTCTAAATTGCTTTAGCTTTCGCTGTATCACTTCTTCGGGGTAGCGCTGCGGGTTTAGGTTTCGGGTAAAATCGTAAATGATAAAACCATCCTGCGTAAGCGTGTTTTTGTATAACGAGCGGTAAAACTGTTGCGGCGAGCCGTAGTAAGTATCTTCTCGCTTTTGCTTCCATTTCTTTTTTTGCGATTCGCTGCCGGGCAGGTCCTCAAACAACACCTTACCCGAGTATTGTACCGTATGGGTAATATTGCTGCTGTTAAAGCTATTCAGTAAAAACTTAGTACGATAGCCTAAGGCGTGGTTCTCTACCACCAAAAATTCATCTGCCGAAGCCTCCAGCGATTGTGTATTACGATGATAGATCAGATCGACCACCCGCGGGTTGATCACCTTACACTCTTTGGCATTATCATTAGTACCAATAAAATCCTTTTTAAACTGCTCGTAATTCTTTTTCCAGTCGGCATTGCTAATGATGGTTACGCCCCGCATCATCATCACTTTGGGTGTAAGCTCTATGTTTACGGTGATGGGTTTATCGGTTACCAGTACGCGCTGGGTATACTCTTCAAAGCCCAGTGTGGTTACCACCAGGTCGTACTGGCCGGGTTTAACGTTGCGCAGGGTAAAGTTGCCGTCATCATCGGTAGCGGTGCCAAAGGTGGCATTGCTTAAAAAAACGCTGGCTTTAGCTACACCAGCCTTTGATGCGCTGCTAACTATTTTGCCACTTATAGCGCCGTTTTGTGCCAGCACAATTGCAGGCAAGCATAATAAAACTACTATAAACCAACAGCGGCGCATTAATTAATTATTGAGGGTATTAAGCCGCTAATAAAACAAATATTTATGAAGAGCACATGAAAATGCACGTAACAATTTAATCGCGCCATAGATATGGGAAAAGTATAAGCGATGTAGTTATTACTATAACATTTATAGCCAGCAACACGCCTATGCTGCCGTAGCTTGTGCTACGGTCGATGCCATCCATAGCGGCTTTGCTTACTTTGATAAGCAGCAGTATTACCGGGATAATAACCGGGAAGCTTAGTATGGCCATTAACGTGCCGTTATTCCCCGCCTTCGACGCAATGGCCGATATCATGGTGAACACGGTAGAAAAGCTGGTACTGCCTAATAGCACTACCACAAAGTAAAAAACCAGGTCGTTTACCGTATTGGTAAAAAATACCGAATACACCAGCAGCGCGAGTATACTCAACAAGCCCATTAATAAGGCGTTGTAAATGGTTTTTGACAGGATGATGGCCTGTGGATGGGCAATAGAATAATAATAAAGCAGGCGGCTTTTACTCTCCTGCAAAAAGCTTTTGGCTATGGCATTAACCGATGCAAACAGCATTATTATCCAAAACAAAATATTCCATACTATGGGATAGCCTTCGCTGCCTTTAAAACCAGGGTTTAGGTTAAAGGATATATAGCAAACAAATACGGTAGATACGATATAAAGCAGCACACCATTAAAGGCATACTTTGAGCGCCATTCCAGGATGATCTCTTTTTTTAAAAGCTCGGTGGTTTGGCTCATTAAATTCATACTGCAAAGAAAGTTAAAAATAAAAAGCAAATATTTAAATTTTCGATTTAATTGATGATTTGAAATTAACTTAGCGCCATGAAACAATTGCAGTTAAAAAACAGGTGGGTATTAGTTACCGGCGCATCATCGGGCCTTGGGCAGGAAATGGCCCGGCAACTGGCTTATGAGCACCAGGCCAACCTTATTATTACTGCACGCCGCGCCGACAAGCTTGAACAGCTAAAAACCGAACTGGAGGCCGGTGCCGGTATACAAGTGAAAGTTATAGTAGCCGACCTATCTGTAATTGCCGATGCCGACCGCCTTGTTGCCGAAAGCATTGCCGGTGGCAACCTGTATGGCGCTATATTAAACGCGGGTATCACCTATTTTGGCCGCCACACCCAATTGCCCTGGGCCACTTTTGAAAGCCTGCTGCAAACCAATGTAATTGGCGTTGTGCGCACTGCCAACGGCCTGGTAAAATACTTTGAACAACCCGGAACCGAAGGCGGCCTGATGCTGGTATCAAGCATGGCGGGCACCTTCCCGGTGCCTTACCAGGCAGCGTACTCGGCAACCAAGGCTTTTATTACCGCTTTTGGCAGCGCCCTGCACTACGAACTCACCAACCCCAAATTTTCTATCACCGTTTACGCGCCCGGCGGCATAGCTACCGAAATGACCGCTAACGATAAATTTACCGCCCTTAAAAGCTGGTTGATGCCTGTTAAACAAGCCGCTAAAGAAGGTTTACACGCCTTTATCAGTCGTAAATATAATTATGTACCGGGGGCACTAAACCGCCTGGGTAATGTAATGATGAACTTTTTACCAAAAAGCTTTATCACCGGTAAAATGAGTAAGATATATTTGAACTCGCTCATCAAATCAGAAAAAGAGTAACCATGCACGAGGCCTATTATAAAACACCTGTTGGCTGGGCGCATATTGTTGCGGACGATGAATATATCTGCAAGGTATCTATACGCGATGATGAGCATGAGGCTACTCCCCTTACCTCACCGCTGCTACAGGAGGCTGTTAAGCAATTAGGCGAGTATTTTGATGGCACCCGTAAAACCTTCGATCTGCCTATTAAGCAGCCGGGGTCCGGTTTTCAGCAGCAGGTTTGGGAGGAGTTGTTGAAAATACCTTACGGCAGTACCATTACCTACGGGCAGCAATCGCAACAAATGAATAACCCGCTGGCTATACGCGCCATTGCAGCAGCTAATGGTAAAAACAATTTATGGGTAATTGTTCCCTGCCATCGTGTTATTGGCAGCAACGGCACTTTAACGGGCTATGCAGGCGGCTTATGGCGCAAGCAATGGCTGTTAGAGCACGAGGCACGCGTATTAGGCGTTGGCCAAACTAAACTTTCTTTTTAGGCTTGGTATTAGTGCCTACAAGTTTTTCTATTTTTTCGTGTAATTGGTGTGGCTCAAATGGCTTCGCCAACACATCATTCATACCTGCCGAAATAGCTTCCTGGTGCTCCTGCTCAAATGCCGCGGCTGATAGGGATATGATAGGGATACTGCGTTTAGGTTCCTCAAAATCCATACGTATACTACGGGCTGCCTGGTAACCATTCATATCGGGCATGTGGGTATCCATCAGTATCAACTGGTAATCGTTCTCCATTAGCTTGTCCAATGTTTTTTTGCCGGTGTCAACCATATCATACGCTACGTTCCAGTCTTTAAGCATTTTGGTAAGCATAAACTGGTTTATCATATTGTCTTCGGCAACCAATACTTTTACATTAACAAACGCTGCAAGGCCTTTTTCTGCCTTCACTATGGTTTTGTTAACCTGCACCTGGCTTATCTCAAACCAGTTTATAAAACTAAACTCGCTACCCTTGCCTGCTTTGCTGCTAACACTCATTTCGCCGCCTTTTAATTCAACCAGCTTTTTAACAATGGCCAGGCCCAGCCCGGTACCACCGTATTTAGTCGCAGTGTTTTCCTCGGCCTGCTCAAACGACTCAAATATTTTTGACAAGCGGTGTTCGGGTATGCCTATGCCGCTGTCAATCACACTAAATTTTAGTTTAACGCTGTTTTTATCGCGCTGCAATAAGGCTATCTTTAATTGTACAAACCCACGGTGTGTAAATTTAATGGCGTTACTCAGCAAATTCATCAATATCTGGTTAAGGCGTAACGAGTCTATCATTAAAGTTTCGGGCACCTCATCATCTATATCAAGCAAAAACTCGATATTCTTTTCGTCGGCATTAAACTTAAGCAAGCCATAAACCGATTTTACTATTTCGCGTACGTTACCCGGTGAGCGTACAATACTAAACTTTCCGGCCTCTATTTTTGATATATCGAGCACATCGTTTATCACCCCCAATAACGAACGTGATGATGTATCCAGCATATCCAGCAAACCGGCCTGGTGGTCATTAATGTCTGTTTTCCGCAGCATGGTACTCAGGCCTATAATGCCGTTAACCGGGGTGCGCAATTCATGGCTCATATTAGCTAAAAATGCCTCTTTGGCTTTTTTGCCAAGCTCGGCTGCTTCTTTTGATTTAATTAGCTGCTGCTGATAACTTTTTTGCGGCGTATTGTCGCTTATGTTTAAAAATATGGTTTTATTGCGATAAGAGGCGCGGCATTCGGCCCAAATGGTTCTTTTATCAAAGGTATCCAGTTGGTACTCAAAAACGGCAAAGTGCAAGTTATCCTTAATGATCTCGCCTAATTTTTTACGGAAGGTATCACGGTCGCTACTCACTGCCAAATCAACAATACTGGTATTTAATACCTCGCTTTGTTTATAGCCCAATATTTTTTCGATAGCAGGGTTTATGGTTTTAATACGCAGGCTGGTTGCATCGACAGAGCAAATGATATCCGCGCTGTTTTTTACCACCATCGCATAATTTTGCAGTTCTTCGTTCTTCTGTAAAATCTCGTCGCGGTTGCGGGCAAGCTGTATAAAGGCATCAACCTTGGCCGATGTGATATATGGGTCCAATGGTTTGTACAGGTAATCTACGGCGCCAGCTCCAAAGCCTTTAACCGCATACTTGCTTTCCTTGGATATAGCGGTTACAAAAATCACAAGGATATCTTTGGTGCGGGGATTCGATTTTAGCATCTCTACCAATTCAAAGCCATCCATTTCGGGCATTTGAACATCTACCAATGCTATAGATATAGGGTTATCCCAGGCAATTTTAAGGGCATCGTTTGGTGAAGTTGTTGTTAACAGGCGTATATCATCGCGTTTTAACAATGCTTCAAGTGCAATTATGTTTTCCTCTCTGTCGTCGACAATAAGGATGTTGATAGGGGTCATCAAGGGTGGGGTCAGATTAAGTAGTATTTCGTTGTATCAAGTCAAAAATTTCATTAGTGTGTAAAATATATGCTGCTGCGTTAATATTTATAGCGGCACGGGGCATTTCGTCCATTTCTGCATCATTAGGGTGTTGTGCTATTGTTAAAGCGCCTCTATCGCGTAATTTTAACAAGCCCTCGGCGCCATCCTGGTTAGCCCCCGAAAGCAATATAGCAGTACAATTGCTGCCATATACATCTGCGGCGCTTTCGAAAGTAACATCTATCGAAGGCTTTGAGTACCACACCGCATCAGATACATCAAGGCTAAAAAAGCCTTCTTTCTCTATCAGCGTGTGGTAATTAGCCGGGGCAATGTATATAGCGTTATCAGCTATTGGCTCCTTGTCGCTTATTTCACGTAACAACATACGGCTGTTTTCTGCAAACAGTTTTTCTATTTCACTAAAAAAGTTCTTCTTACGATGGATAACAATTATTACTGTTTTATTAAGATCGTGTGGCAGCAATTTAACCAGCTTGAATAAGAGTTTAAACGAACCTGCAGAACCGCCTAACAGCAATACTTTAGATTTTTGCCAATGCCCGATCAGTTGCTTATCAAGATCCAATTTTTTGGTATATATTTTCTTTTTGGTTGATCACCTTAAACTTTTTTCTAAACTCGTCTGATCTTATCGTTTCTTTACTGCCCAGGCACAAATAACCCAGCGGGCAAAGGCTTTTGTAAAACAGGTCGAGTATACGATATTGTAGCTCGGTTTCAAAGTAAATGAATACGTTACGACAGCTTATCATCTGAAACTCGTTAAAGCCGGTATCAGATATCAGGTTGTGTACGCTAAATAACGTATTTTGTTTCAGTTCATTATGTACGGCTGCTGCATCGTACATAATAGTAAAATGATCAGTTATTGAACCGGGGAGGCCGGTAAACAAATAATTTTCGGCGTAGCTTTTTATTTTACGCAGGCTGTATATGCCCTTACGGGCTTCCTTTAAAACTTCGGTGTTGATATCTGTACCGTATATAAACGATTTTTTGCTGAGGTTATGCTCTTTTAACAAAATGGCTAACGAGTAAACCTCTTCTCCGGATGAGCAGCCTGCGCACCAAACCTTTACGTGCTGATAAGTGGAAAGATAAGGCACTACCTGGTTGCCTAAAGCTTTGTAGTAAGCCGGGTCGCGAAACATTTCGGTAACGTTAACGGTAACTTCTTCCAAAAATTCCTGGAAAAAATCGGTACTGTTTACCAGTGTATGCTTTAAATCATAATAAGTATACTTTTTCAACATCAAAATACGGTCTATACGCCGTTTTAACGATGCTTTTGTATAGTCACTAAAATCAAACCCGTGTACTTTTTTTACCAGGTCTACTAATTCAATTAACTGCGCGGTTGTTATGTTATCTTTAGCTACGGCACTCATTAGTTATCTAACCACAACTGCATCAATGATATCAGCCTGTCAATATCAACGGGTTTGGTGATGTAATCATTTGCTCCTGCTGCTATACACTTTTCCCGGTCATCCTTCATTGCTTTTGCGGTTAGCGCTATAACAGGCAATTTGGCCCATTTGTTTTGCTTGCGTATATGCCTTGTGGCTTCGTAACCATCCATCTTAGGCATCATAATATCCATCAGCACAATATCTATATCTGTTATCTCTTCCAGCTTGGCTATTGCCTCTTCCCCATCGTTGGCTATTACCACATTAAGGTCGTAGCTTTCCAGGGCGCTGCTAAGGGCAAAGATGTTCCGCATATCGTCATCAACAACCAGTACTTTCTTCCCTTTTAGGGTGTCTTTACTTTTGCTGATAGTTCTCGTTTTTATCGGGGCGGCGCCACCTGGCTGCCCGCCTTCGCTAATTTTGTTTAAAAACAGGTTCACCTCGTCTATCAACCTGTCTGATGATTTGCTGGTTTTTACTACCATTGCGTTAGCATACTGCATTAAACGGTTAACTGATGTTTTATCTAATTCCATAGCAGTATTAATAATTACAGGAAGGGCCGCAAAGCGTTCAACTTCTTTCACCTTATCTAACAGGTCGAGCCCCGAGATATCAGGCAAATTTAGGTCCAAAATCACGCACTGGTATTCATTTTCGTGCAGCATCCTATACGCCGATTCGCCGTCGAAGGCCTGGTCAACTGTAATACCCTGGCCCTGCATCAGATCTTTTAATGCCTGGCTTTGTGCCTTGTGGTCTTCAACCAATAATATTTGCTTAAAACGTGTACCGCTATTGGCCATAATATCGCCAAATAGTTTATCAAGCGTTTCGGTATTTACCGGTTTTTTAAGGAAGCTGATGGCCCCCTCTTTACGTACACGGTTTGCAGCGGCTTCGCCCGCCGACATCAGGTGTACAGGGATGTGCAGGGTGGCTGTATCTTGCTTTAACTCTTTTAATATTTGCCAGCCATCTTTACCCGGTAGCATTATATCTAATATAACAGCATCCGGTTGCTGCTCTTTAATAATCTCTACGGCGTTTGTGCCCTCGTTAACTAAAACAGATTTGTAGCCATGTTCATGGGCGTAATCTTGCAGTATGGCGCCAAAGTTTTTATCGTCCTCCACAATTACCACAGTGGGCTCGTGGTCGGGGTCAACCGGCTTTTTAACGGTACTTAAAAAGTTTGATGCGGGTGCCTCAAAGCTATCCACGGTAGGCACATGCTCTTCAGGCTCGGTTATCTTCCCTTCAAATGGCAAGGTCAAAATAAACTCGCTGCCCACGCCAGGTTCGCTGCTAAGGGTAATGTTACCGCCAAGCAAAGCAGCCAATTCGCGGCTGATGGAAAGACCTAAACCAGTACCGCCATATTTACGGCTTGTTGAACCATCTGCCTGTTGGAAAGCCTGGAAGATAAGGCTTTGCTTATCGGCAGGTATACCTATACCCGAGTCTTTTATGCAAAAGCTAACGGTATCTTTAACAGGACCGGGCACAACCGAAATGGAGATAGAACCATTTTCGGGCGTAAACTTAAAGGCGTTAGATAACAGGTTTTTGATCACCTGTTCAACCCGTACCTTATCGGTAAATATAGTTGCAGGCACATCGGTAGCGCTGGTTTTATAGTTGATGCGTTTGTTAATCGCAAATTCGGCAAACAGCGATTGCATATCGCCTAATATCTCGGCTATCGGTACATGCTCGTTCTGCATATCCAGCTTACCCGATTCAATTTTCGATAGGTCGAGTATATCGTTTATAAGCGTTAACAGATCGTTACCGGCGTTAAATATTACACTGGCATATTTTATCTGATCTTCGGACAGGTTGGCCGGCTTGTTATCTTTTAATATACGGGCAAGTACCAAAATACTATTTAACGGGGTGCGTAATTCGTGGCTCATGTTTGCCAAAAACTCCGATTTGTATTTACCGGTTGTTTCCAGTTCGGTAGCTTTTATGCTGATAGACTGCCGGGCCTCTTCTATAGCCTGGTTCTTCTCTTCCAGCAGGCTTGCCTTTTCTTCCAGTTCGGCATTAATGGTGCGCAGTTCTTCCTGCTGCACGCGTAGTTCTTCTTCCGATGCCTGCAACATTTCTGTTTTGTTCACCAGTTCTTCGTTGGTTACGCGCATTTCTTCCTGCTGTGCTTCCAGTTCTTCGGCCTGTTGCTGGGTTTCTTCAAACAGGTCGTGCATAATGGTACGCGCCTGCGATGTATTTATAGCAATGCCGATATCGTTAGCAACCAACAAGATGTACTGTTTTACACTTTCTTTTATCTCGTTACGGAAACCTAATTCGATAACCCCTTTTAACTTTTTATCAAAAAAGAAAGGCACAATAAAGGTTTCTATCAATTCGTCCTCTAAAATTGATGAACTTAACTGTAGCTTATCGTTTAATTTACCTTTTACTACGGCAGCTCTCTCATCCTTAGCGGCCTGGCCTATCCAACCCTCAGATATCCGTATTTGCTTTTTTAAGGCCGATGGATCGTTAAACGCATAAGTTGCATAAAGGTCAAGGGCTTCTTCTGTTTCGTTAAACAAATAAAGCGTACCCGTTACAGCTGACGAATAACTGCTAATTTCAGTTAAAATATTTGCCGATAGCTCTCTTTCCGATTGCTGGCCTTGCATCTTTTCGTTAAGGGCCATAGTGCCCGTAAGCAGCCAGTTTTTAGCCTCGTTCTCTTCCAACACCTTTTCCAGTTCGATATTGGCTATTTTTATCTCTTCTTCTACCTTTTTTTGACGTGTAAATGTGCCCTGTATGTAGTAGAACATTACGACTATAATCAGCAAAAAGGCGGTTGAGCCTAACAGAATAACAATAATAGCCCGTTGCGAAGCCTTATCTGAAGCAGCCTTACGCTGCGCCAGCAAGTCACTTTCTGTTTTAATTACCCGCTTGTTTAAATCGCGGATGCTATCCATATTGCCCTTACCATTTAAAAACATATGGTTAGCTACCATGTAATCAAGGCCTTTTGCATCGCGCGTTTCTATATTTGTTTTCAAAACCAGCAACTGCCGATTCACAAGTATTTTAAGCGAATCTAACCGTTCAGCTTGTTTAGGGTTATCCTTTATCAATCGCGTCAGGTCAGAAAGAGTTTCATTTATCCTTGGAACAGCCTCATTGTATGGGTCTAAAAAGGCTTTGTTATTGGTAGCACCATAACCGCGCATGCCTGTTTCGCCATCAACCAGCAATTGCAGCAAGTTGTTGGTTTCTTTAATAACATTTTGTGTATGGTCAACCCAATTGGTATCATCTTCCAGTTGCTGTATGCTTGTAAAAGACAATACGCCTACAAATAACACCAGTACTATTGATACGGCAAACCCCGCTAATACCTGGTTACGGAAAGAAAGTTTTATCATAGGTGTATGATATGGTTTTTAAGTTGTACAAATATGTTCAAAAATAACTGTACAGTAAATACAATTGCGTAATAAACAGACAGGTGGTAAACTATTTAGCTACCACTACCGCTTTAGGTGTTCTTGAAAGTAAAGCACCCAATACCGCCATAGCTGCACCTGCAAAAAGCACATACCAGCCCCATTTGAATTTTATTTGCCTTGCCAAAAAAGCAGTTAACGATTTAAATGGAATAAAGCTAAAAGTTGTATTAACCTTTAATAAAGCGGCTATGTACAGCAATACTATTAACACCGCAGATGCATAAGCCGCCAGGCGCAATATTTTAGGCTGGTTAAGCACCGTACCTAAAATACCTATTACAGCTACCAAAAGTATTACCATGCCATAAGGCCTGTTCATATGGTAAACATCCCAGTTAAACAAACCGAATGGGCGCAACATAGGGCAAAACGTAGCCGCTATTATTAGTATAAAGCCCAGTAAAGCTAATAGTAAAGGCAGGCGCATAGTTTTATTATTGTTTTATTTCCATTTTATCGGCAAAGTGGGCACAGTAGTCGCGCAGGTCTTCTACAATGTTTTTTTCGCCGGTGGCGCGTAAAAAGGTATCGCCCATGGTTTGCAGGGTTTCGTAAAAAAACCGCTTCATTTCGTCAACGGGCATTTCTTTTGTCCAAAGGTCTATCTTAAGGGTGTTTTTATAGCTTTGATCCCATAACGAAAGCATAAACGCCTGCACAGGCAAGGCTTCCTGGTTTTTTGAATCGGTTGATTCCCACATTATCCTTTCGGGGATATTATTATCGTCGAGTTGTACGGTCAGCTTTATTTCAGCAGTCTTCATTTAAAAACAAATTATTTAACAAGGAAAAATATGATAACCACCAAAGTTATAAAGCTTAGCTCTACAATCCATAGTTTTTTGGTTTCGGCAAAGAAATTACGGAAAATTATATCCAGTAATGACACAACAATGCCAAACAGCACAAATATCCAGGTAATGGTACCGCTCCAATGCTCGTAGGGGGTGCCGGTGATTTTTGCGCCGTATATAAATATATAACCCGCCAGTATCAGGAAAAAAGCTGTGGCAAAGTTTAATGGGCTAACTCTGAATTTACGTGGTTGATCAGCGCTTTTTTCTGCCAGATCGTTTTTGTCCGCCATGTTTTACAGGTTTCTGGTTGTTAGGGTGATTAGGTTGTTTTTTTGCCTTGGCAGCCTCAAATTTTTTGATCTGCGCCAGCGATTTCTTTTCGTGGAAAGCCCCTTTAAACTCGGGGTCCTCCTTACGTTTTTGCATATCTATTTCGCGTGCCTGGTCTTGCCGTTCTTCGTAAGGGGTTTCCTCAACAAAAAGGTTATCGGGCAGCGGGTGCACCGGTATAGTTTGCCTGATAAGCTTTTGTATTTTATTTATATAATATTCTTCTGATGGTACCGCGAATGTTATAGCCACACCCGAGTTATAGGCGCGGCCCGTACGGCCCACACGGTGTACATAATCTTCTATCACCACCGGCACATCAAAGTTAATAACGTGGCTTACATCGCTCACATCAATACCGCGCGAAGCTACATCCGTGGCAACCAATATCTTCACTTCGTTGTTTTTAAAAGCGTTGATAGAGTTGATACGTGTGTTTTGCCCCTTGTTGGCGTGTAAAACCTTTACTTCCTTTTCGCCGTATTTGCGCAGCAAAAATTTGTATACATCTTCGGCAGCTACACGGGTTTTACAAAACACCATCAGCTTTTTAATATCACCTTCTTTATCAAGCAAGGTTTTAAGCAGGTTTATTTTGGTTTTAACATTGGGTACATGATACAGCTGCTGGTCTACCGTTTCGGCTGTAGTAGCCTGCGGTGTTATCTCTATCACTGTCGGAAACTCTAAAAAGTTACCCGCCAGGCTATGCACCACATCAGACATGGTAGCCGAGAACAGCAGGTTTTGGCGCTTTACAGGCACTACTTCTAAAATGCGGTTTATTTGGGGCATAAAGCCCATATCCATCATTTTATCTGCCTCGTCTAACACCAAAGTTTGTAGCTTTTTGGTAACAATGTGGCCTGCTATATAAATATCCAAAAAACGGCCGGGTGTGGTTACAATAATATCCACCCCCTTTTGTATTTGCTCTATTTGGGTTTTGGGGCCAAGGCCGCCATATAAAACAACTACCCGCAAATCTGTATTAGCGGCAAATGTTTTTATATTTTCCTCTATCTGCATAGCCAGCTCGCGTGTTGGCGATACAATTAAAGCGCGCGGGTCGTCGCCCTGTGCGTATTTAAGCTTCATTAACAACGGCAGCACATAGGCAGCGGTTTTGCCGGTACCTGTTTGCGCTATACCCATTACATCCTGCCCGTTCATTATGGGTGGTATAGCTTTTTGTTGTATCGGCGTAGCTTCGGTATAACCGGCATCGGCAATGGCATTCAGTATTTGCCGGTTAAATTTAAAATCTTCAAAAGTTACAGCCATAGCTGCAAAGATAGGGTTTTGTTTTAAGTAGGCGGTCTGTAGTCATAAAGTCGGCATATTATGTTGGTTTGAATTTACCTAAAACGGCCTTCGCATACACTCTGCTTTACTCCTTTTTCATCTTTTCTTATCTTCGTGCTTTATCACTTGCCTGCTATAACCTATCTTCGGCTTGCAAACAAACCGGCATGAAACAACCGCTACTTTTATCATTATTACTGCTTTTAATAAGCACTACTGCATTTTCGCAACCGGCAAGCGGGCAAAAATACCTGGGTGGCAGCTTATATTTTAATTACGACCAGGCCGGCAAATACTCGGTTACTTATTACAGCACCGGGTATACCCAATACAACAACAGCAATGTTGTAAACTTTAACATCAGCCCAGAGTTTGGCTTTTTTTTAAACGATAGCTGGAGCATCGGCATACGCCCAAGCTATACACGCGTATCAGGTACCGAGCGGTCTAATTTTTACTCGACCACGCCGGGCATCGAAAGCTATAGCAGCACCACCGATTATAAGGCAGAGGATATTGGACTGGCCATTGAGTTCAGGTATTACTGGATGCTGACCAATAAATTTGGTATATACCCCCAATTCGGCATCGGCACATCCAATAATATAAAAGACTTTAGCGCCGGACTTTTGTCTGTTGGCGGCGGGCCAAATGTGGTATTTTTCCCAACCGAAAGCCTGGGTATTAATATGGGTTTTGGCAACATTAATTATAGCTATGGCTATCAAACCAAAGGCAGCTTTTTTAATGTAGGCCTTAATAACAATATCAATTTTGGTATAAACTACTATTTTTAAGAGAATTAAGAATTCAAGAGTCAGGAAGCAAGGTTTTTTTGTCTTGCATCCTGGCTCCCTTTTCCTACATCCTGATTCCCTTTTCCTACATAATCACTATATTTGCTATATGTCATCAATCCTTATTAAAAACGCTACAATTGTTAACGAAGGCGGCCAGCAGGTTGCCGATGTATTAGTAAAAGATGGTTTTATTGAAAAGATTGACGCGCAAATAAATGCGACTGCCGACAAGGAGATAAATGCCGAAGGCTTGTTCCTTTTCCCCGGCTGTATTGATGACCAGGTGCACTTTCGGGAGCCGGGGCTTACACATAAGGGCAACATCCATACCGAATCAAGAGCCGCTGTTGCAGGTGGTATCACCTCGTTTATGGAAATGCCCAATACCGTACCCAACGCGCTTACACAGGTATTACTTGAAGATAAGTACCAGATAGCCGCCCAAAATTCTTTGGCTAACTACTCCTTTTTTATGGGAGCATCAAACGATAACCTTTTTGAGGTATTGCGCACCGATGCCAAACAGGTTTGCGGTGTTAAGGTATTTATGGGTTCGTCTACCGGTAATATGCTGGTTGATAACCCAGACACCCTCGAAAAACTTTTTGCGCAATCGCCCATGCTGATAGCAACTCATTGCGAAGACGAGGCTACCATAAAAAGCAACCTGGAGCATTACAAGCAATTACTTGGCGATAATATACCGGTAAGGATGCACCCCAAAATACGCAGTGCCGAAGCTTGCTACCTGTCATCGTCAATGGCGGTTGAACTGGCTAAAAAACACAATACCCGCCTGCACATACTGCATATATCAACCGAGCGCGAAACGCACCTTTTTAGCAATGATATACCGTTGGTTAACAAGCGTATAACTGCCGAAGCCTGCATACATCATTTATGGTTTACCGATGCTGATTACGAAGAAAAGGGCAACCTTATAAAATGGAACCCGGCAGTAAAAACCGAGGCCGACAGGGACGCTATTTTGGCAGCCGTACTTGATGGCCGTATCGACGTAATAGCTACCGACCATGCCCCGCATACTATAGAAGAAAAAGCAAATACTTACCTGCATGCCCCATCGGGCGGGCCATTGGTGCAGCACGCGCTTACAGCCATGCTGGAGCTGTATCATCACGGCAAAATAACCCTGGAGCAAATTGCCGAGAAAATGGCCCACAATGTGGCTATTTTGTTTGCTATAGAAAAACGCGGCTTTATACGCGAAGGCTACTGGGCCGATATGGTTTTGGTTGACCTGAACAAACCATGGCAGGTAAACAAACAAAATATTTTATACAAATGCGGCTGGTCGCCGTTTGAGGGTTCAACCTTTAAATCAAAGGTGGTGAGCACAATAGTATCAGGAAACCTGGCGTATGAGAATGGTGCGTTTGTTAACGACATCAGCGGGCAACGAATGACCTTTAACCGCTAACTATTCTTCGTTTACAGCCACGTAAACCTTTGATTCTATTTTATTAAAATCCTTACCTTCTGTGTCGTAAACATCAAAATCGGCAGTATATAGCCTGTTTATATCCGATTGCCAGATATATTGCCAGGTAGCGCCGATATTTGCGGGGAAATCACCTTCGGGTACAAATACTTCATACTTACTTGCAGGTATGGCCTTACCCGTAAAACCTTCGGGCAAATATTCTATCGAGCTCACCTTGCAGCCCAATATGGCCGTATAATAATCGTTATGATCCGATTCGTAATTAGTGTAAACGCAATACAATTCGTTGCCCTGGCGGTCTTCTAACTTTTGGGCCAGGTTTTCCCGGGTAAAACGCTGCCACAAACTGCCAATATCCCGACCGGCTTGCCCATCGGCATTAATAGTTCGCACCGCTAAGCCGGCAATATAAAATAATGGCAGATATTCGGTTTGATGATTCATGTAGTGCTAAGATAGTAATAATTCGCATCTGTCATTTCCAATGAGAAACGAGGAGAAATCTTATTCGAATGTACAGGCGGCAAATTTTATATAATGAACAGGATTTCTCCTCGCTATCGCTTGTTCGAATGACATATTGGGGAGTGATTATCAATAAGGTTTTAAACAGGTATTCGGCAAACTCATAATGTTGAAATGGGTTTATTATTCCTGTTTATAATTACATCTGCAATCTCTGCCACCCTATCCCTGGCCTCCTGTGGGCTAATGATCTCGGCCTGGTCGCCAAACATCATAAACCAGCGGGCAAACCCTTCTATAGATATGCTTAAAAAGGTCATTTCGGTGTGTTTGGCGTATATTTTTTCTGATACAAAACCATTGTAGTATCGCTGCTCGTTAATAAAGCGCTTTATCCCGTTATCAACCTTAATAACTACAGTTTGCATTTTGTTGTCGTAAGCGGTTTTGGCTATATATTCCTTCAGGCTGGGGTGCTTGCCGTCAAAGGTCTTATCTGTTTCGCAAAGCGACTGTATCCTGTCAAGCCTGAAGTCCCGGTAATCGTTACGCATACGGCAAAAGGCTATCAGGTGCCAATAGCTATCCAGGTAAAAAACACCAACGGGTTCTATTTCGCGCCTGGTATGTTGCTGGGTGTATCCTGCGGTATAATCAATATCAAGCACATTTTTGCCGGCAATAGCATTTAAAATGGCTTGTATATGATCGTTGTTATTGGCGCGCCGCTGGCTTTGGCTTTTAAGCACCTCAATGCTGTTATCCATATTTTCCAGCAGGTCCTTTTCGGCGGTCTTTAATATCGCCCTAACCTTATACATGGCCGATTTATGCTGTGCCGCGGTAGAGGCATCCGTCATTTTTTCTACAAACTTTTCGGCAGTTAAAAAAGCGGTAGCTTCTTCGCGGGTAAACATTACCGGCGGCAAACGGTAACCCTCCACTAAAGAGTAGCCCACTCCTGCTTCACCAATAATAGGTATACCGGCTTCTTCCAATGATCGTACATCGCGATAAACCGTTCGCAGGCTGATGCCAAACCTATCGGCAATGTCACCGGCCTTAACCACCCTGCGCGATTGCAGTTGAATTAAAATAGCAGATATACGATCGATGCGGTTCATGCCCCAAAATAACTAAAAACAAAGTACCTTCGTATAAATTTTTATTTACACTATGGCAAACCAACCCGAGGATAAGATCATCACGTTTGAAAGCTATTACGACCCCATGCTGGCACATATTATACGTACCAAACTGGAAGATAATGGTATAAACTGCTTTATTGCTGATGAAAATACAATTGGTGCCAATCCATTATATAACCAGGCAGTTGGAGGTATAAAACTTAAAATTTTTGAACGCGACCTGGAGCGTTGCCTGGAAATACTGGCACAGGAAGATGACCTGCACGAACAGGACCATTTTGAGATAGATGAGGAAACAGCTTCGGCGGTTATTTGTCCATTTTGCGCATCAACAAATGTAAGTTACGGGGTAACTGTCGAAAAAAAATCTAACTGGCTAACCTCTTTGCTATCAAGCATATTTGTACCGTTTACTACACCCAAGCAATGGCACTGTTTTAACTGCCAGCGCGATTTTGAATAACAATTGTATTAAACCTGATACAATAATTGTAATATTATACCAAAAACTATCTTAGCCTATATGTATAACCGCCGCAAATTCATTAAGTTATCCGCCGTAACCGCTTCATTAACAGCAATTTCAAAATATGTTCCTGCTAAACCTATTGCAACAATAAGTGCCACTAATGTGCCTATTGTAATATCTACATGGGATTTTGGCGTTGCCGCTAACAAAGAAGCCTGGAAAACACTTGCTGCAGGCGGCCGGGCTTTAGATGCTGTTGAGGCCGGTGTACGCATACCCGAAGCGGATATGAACAACCATACAGTAGGCCGCGCGGGCTACCCGGACCGCGATGGACACGTATCGTTAGATGCCTGTATTATGGATGAGTTTGGCAATTGCGGGTCGGTAGCGGCTATAGAAGATATCGCGCACCCAATTTCGGTAGCGCGTTTGGTAATGGAAAAAACCCCGCATGTAATGCTGGTTGGCGCGGGTGCTACCCAGTTTGCCATTGAGCAGGGTTTTAAAAAGGAGAAGCTGTTAACCCCCGAATCGTACAAGGCATGGAAAGAGTGGCTTAAAAAAGCAGAATACTCGCCGGTACTAAATATAGAGAACCAACAAAAACGCCCCGGAAGCAAATACAACCACGATACAATTGGTATGCTGGCTATTGATGCCAAGGGCAATATAAGCGGTGCATGCACCACCAGCGGTATGGCCTTTAAAATGCGTGGCCGCGTAGGCGACAGCCCAATAATAGGCGCAGGCCTTTATGTAGACAATGAAGTGGGCGGCGCTACATCAACCGGTGTGGGCGAAGAAGTGATACGTAACGTTGGCAGCTTTTTAGTGGTTGAATTAATGCGCCAGGGCTACTCGCCTGAAGATGCCTGCAAAGAGGCTGTGAACCGCATTATCAAAAAGAAACCCGAAACCTCCAAGAAAATACAAGTTGGCTTTTTAGCTATCAACAAAAAAGGCGAATACGGCGCTTTCGCCATTCAGGACGGGTTTTCGTTTGCCGTTTGCGATAATAATAAGCAAGACCTGCTGGTACCCGGTAAATATTTTTATAAAAACGCCGATACAAAATAACAACTTTTGGTTGTATTGCTTGATGTTAGTAAAAGCACTATCTTTAACTGTTGGGTTATATACTAACTCAATAATTTAAACACACCCTGTTAATTAAACATCATGGTTAAAAAACGCCATGGTATATAACTATTAGTAAACAACATGATCCAGCTGGAGGTTTGTGCAAACTCGGTAACATCGGCCATAGCCGCGCAGGAAGGCGGTGCCATACGGGTAGAATTATGCGAGAATTTGAATGAAGGCGGCACTACCCCATCTTATGGCCAATTGCTACTGGCCCGCAAACATTTACATATAAAATTATACGTACTGATAAGGCCGCGCCGTGGCGATTTCTTATACTCTGATATGGAGTTTGAAATAATGAAGGCTGATATACGCAACTGTATAGAAGCCGGCTGCGATGGTGTGGTAATTGGTATGCTTAACCCCGATGGTACTATTGATAAAGCCCGCTGCCACGAGTTGGTGCGCATGGCCCGCCAATGGGGGCTTGGCGTTACTTTCCACCGGGCGTTTGATATGTGTGTTGACGTATACCAGGCATTAGAAGATATAATTGATATTGGCTGCGAGCGCATACTTACATCGGGTGGTAAAAGCACGGCTATTGAAGGTGCAAATATAATATCGCGCCTGGTTGAAAAAGCCGGCGGCCGCATCAGTATTATGCCCGGAAGCGGTGTTAGCGAAAACAACGTGGCCGACCTTGTGCATTTTACGGGTGTTAAAGAGGTACATTCATCTGCGCGTATAAAGGTAGAAGGTAAAATGGCCTACAAAAATGACCATATACTAATGAGCGACCGCTTTGGCGATGAATATAGCCTGGATATTACCGGAGTTGAAAGAGTTAAAGCGATATTGAAGGCTGCTAATTCATAGTAACTGTTAAAACAAGCTCACGGGCAACACTATTTCAAACCTGTTTTTGCCGCTGCCGCCAAACACATCACGATCTAACAAGTAGCTGTAACGAAAACCAAGCGATACAGCTCCCTGGTTAAACAGCTTACCATCAAAAAACAGCGCTGCCCCTACCGAGCGGAAATTCCCTTTAAATGTTGACCCATCGTTATAAAAGTTAAAGGCTGTTGCATGGGTATTATCATAAAAAACATTGCCTCGTATACGCATCAGATATAACGTATTACCCACACCTGCATCCGGGTAGGCTATCGGGAAATGATAGCTGGCCCCGAACTTATTCATATTGTCCAGATTTTGGGCGGTGTAGCCTTTTGAAAAAGGGAAGTTATTGGAAAAGCCTATGCCGTTATTTTGCCCGCTATGCTGGTAGGCGCCGCTAATTACCAAACTATGGTTAACCCACAACCCCGGGAAATAAAACGCGCCGGTGGTTAGCAACTGGTTAGCCTTAAGCCCTTCTACAGCGCTTTTATAATTAACACTTATGCTTTGGGCAAAATGCGGATTAATGTGTTGTTTGGCCTGCTGCATTTGGTTATTAAAGCTAAGCGTGTTGCTTAGGTAAGTATAGTGTGTATCGTTCAATACATTGCGGTAAGCCTGCTGAAAAGAGTTGCGGCTGTAATATAAAAAACTGCTTGCTGATAGCGAGGTTGAGTGCCCGCCCACTGTAAGATCCAAAGGTACCTGTAAGCCTGCATGCAAGGCAGTTTCGTTGTAATAAACGTTGCCACCATTGTAAAAGCCCCGCCTATCAAAGGTATAATCAGCACCTGCTAAAATGTAAGGATATAGGCCGCCATAAATGGCTTCGTAACCTATTTGCTTGTACCCCTCATCGCGGTTATAATCAAACACAATGCGCGATTGAAAGGTATTAAGCACATTTTCGCCGGCTAATTCTAATGAATAGTCCGGGTCGTTCAGGTTTGGGAACAGGCTGTGAAAATTGAACAAGCCATGCAGTTTGCCGTATTTTGTAACAGGTAAGGGTTGCGGGTTAATTGCAGCCAATATATTAGCAGATGAATCGACCGCAAGGTTACTGATACCGATATTTGATAGTGCTGATACTTGCGAGGGGTTTAACTCGGTCAGTGGTACATCGGCACGGTTAGCCTGGTTTAATTGATAGCCAAAGGCCGTAAAGCCAACCCAGGCCAGTTTGTTATTGCTTAGAGCTGGCTGGTACGCCCCAACAGACCCGTTGTTAGCTACATTTACTGCAAACAGTTTGTTACTACCAATGGCTAAAGCATAAAGCTTATCGTTTAAGCCGGATGTTTTAGTAAAGTAAACGGTATCGCCTTGTATCTTAGTGAAACCGAGCGGCTCAAAGCTAAAGGGCAGTAAATATTTAGCGCTGCCTGTTTGGCTGTTAATTACAGCTATCGACATTTTACCTGCGGTATTGCGTACAGCAGCCACCAGGTCATTGCCATAAAATTGCGGATAGGTATAAAACAGCTTATCGGGGTTGGGTAGTATCGACAAAAGTCTGCCATCCGTATCTAACAAATGCAGTTCGCTTTTACCCGACGGATCTACCTGTACAGCAGCTATGGTTTTACCATTGTTACTGAACACAGGCGAAAAATATTTGGTTTTGCGGGTAATGCGGTGCTCTTTCCCGGTGTTTACGTCCAGTATCACCAATTCGTTATAGTTACGGTATCGCCAGCGGGCATCAGGCCGGTAAGCGGCATACATTATCTTTCCGTTGTTATAGGCGAAATAGTCATCGGTGGAAATACTTTTTACAGCTATAGTTTTTTCGGCATCGCCGTTTTTTACAATAAAAACAGGTACATGGTTATATGCCGTTTTCAGGTAAATAATGGTATTATCATCCGCGTATGCGGGATATTCCATATTTGCAATAAAGTGCTGTTTCTTATCCGCCCGTTTTATTCCATCGGCCTTAAATTGCTCTTTAAAGTGCCCCAGAGCCGCGTTCCTGAATTGGGTATAATTACTACCCGAATACTTTTTTATTGCCCCCTGCAGCGGATAAAAGCCGGTATTAAAGGCAGCTGCATCGTGGGTAACGTTCTTCCAAAATGCGCTGCCATATTTTTCGCGGCCATAGGCAACCAGCATGTAGCCAAGCGGGTAGTGGTTGGGTGTATAATCAATGTAAGAGCCATTACGCAGCTTCATCCAGCTATAATCCCTGCCTGCGGCCCATAAAGCCCGGTAGCCATTAAAAAAGTATGGTAAACGCCCCCTGCCCTGCTTGCTTACCAGAGTTTCGTTATAAACAGCGTCGCCTTCAAAAAACCAGTCGGGTACGCTTAAGGCATTACCCAGTGCCTGCCCGCCTTCGCCAAAAACAAAACGCAGCGCATGCGATACCCCAACATTAAAATTATTGTACTGCTGCACATGCCTAAACTCGTGTATGGCCAGCTGCTCAGGCCAGGGCAGGCTGCCTATCTCAAAACTATTTTGATCGGGGGTTAAATAAAACTCGCTGCGAAAAGGTGCCAGGCCGACGTAGGCGTTTGATATAGTGGTTTGGTTTTGCAGCACAATGCTCACCTGCTTTTGCTTAAAACCAATGGTAGGTTTAATATAGGTGCTCATTTGCTGGATGGTTGCTGCAACCCGTAAAGCCACCGAATCCATGCCCTGTGAAAATATTACTTTGGCTGTGGGTGTGTTTACTTGCCGCCACTTGATAGATGGTGGATTGCCGCCAAACTGCTGTGCCCTTGCCATGGTAGCAGTTAGTAAAATTAGCGGCAGCAACAGGCGTTTTAACATGGTGGTGAAAGTAATTAATATGCACCAAAAATAACAGCATTAAAAAATGCTTTTATGCAACAAATGAGGTACTGAATGCTGCATTTAACGCTCGTTGATCTGAAATCCAAAATCGTAAATCCAAATGACACTCCGTGCCGCAAAACTAAGTACATTTGCGCTTTGTTATTAATATACCATGGCTAAAGTTTCTATCAACCTGGCAACAGGCTCTATACAAAAAGAAGATATCATTGTCGGCATAGATCTGGGTACTACCAATTCGCTGGTGGCGTTTATCGATCCGGATAAAAACCCTAAGGTGATAAACGATACAGGCAAAGGTGTTTTAGTGCCGTCTGTGGTGCATTTTGGTGCAGCAGGCGATATTAAGGTAGGTAACGAAGCTAAAGAATGTTTAATAACCGACCCACAAAACACCGTGTTCTCGGTAAAACGTTTACTTGGCCGTTCTTACGCTGATGTGAAGAATTATCAAAACTTTTTTTCCTACAAAAT
This sequence comes from Inquilinus sp. KBS0705, assembly GCA_005938025.2. Taxonomy (NCBI): domain Bacteria; kingdom Pseudomonadati; phylum Pseudomonadota; class Alphaproteobacteria; order Rhodospirillales; family Rhodospirillaceae; genus Inquilinus; species Inquilinus sp. KBS0705. The sequence goes on from VCCI02000001.1 coordinate 1,603,011, forward strand.
AATTGATGATGATAGCGAAAGCCTGGTAAAAATAAAGGTTGGCGATAAGTTTTATACCCCTATAGAATTATCTGGACTTATATTAAAGGAATTAAAGGAACGCGCCGAGCACGCTTTAAAAACTCCTGTAAACCGCGCGGTAATAACCGTACCTGCCTATTTTAACGATTCGCAAAGACAAGCAACCCGCGATGCTGGTAAGCTCGCCGGCCTGGATGTACTGCGTATTGTAAACGAACCCACAGCGGCCAGTTTGGCCTATGGTATAGGTTTAGATCCTGAAGAAACTAAAACCGTTGCCGTTTATGATTTAGGGGGCGGTACTTTTGATGTATCTATACTGCAAATACAGAACGGTATTTTTGAAGTGTTATCTACCAATGGCGATACCTTTTTAGGAGGTGATGATTTTGACCGTGCCATTGCCGACTATTGGATAGAAAAAAACAATATCAACAAAGAAGAATTAGCCAATAACCGCGAGCTGACACAGGAGCTTAGGCTAAAAGCAGAGGAAGCCAAAAAAGCATTTGCGCACCAAAGCCTGTTTAACGAAAAGATAGGTGATATATGGTGCACCATAGACCGCAATACCTTTGAAGAACTTATACTACCCAAGGTACAGCAAACCATTACCAGTTGCCAAAACGCCTTAAAAGATGCTAAATTAACCATTGCCGATATTGATGAAGTGATAATGGTTGGGGGCAGCACACGTACCGCGCTGGTTAAAAAAATGGTATCGGAGTTTTTCGGTCGCCCGGTGCACGATAGTGTTAACCCTGATGAAGTGGTGGCGCTTGGTGCCGCTATACAGGCAGATGTGCTGGCAGGTAACCGCAGCGATATTTTATTGCTTGATGTTACCCCTTTATCCTTAGGTATCGAAACGATGGGTGGTTTAATGGATACTATTATCCCCCGCAATTCAAAAATACCAACTAAGGCCGGCCGGCAATACACCACCTCTAAAGATGGGCAGGTAAATATGAAGATAGCCGTTTACCAGGGTGAACGCGACCTGATAAGCGAGAACCGTAAACTGGCCGAATTTGAACTAAAGGGCATCCCGGCCATGCCGGCAGGCTTCCCTAAGGTAGATATCAACTTTATATTAAATGCCGACGGTATTTTAAAAATACAGGCCATTGAGCTACGATCAGGTGTTAAACAAGAAGTGGAAGTAAAACCTGCCTACGGCATTAACGACGACCTGGTAGAACAAATGCTGATGGATAGCATTACCCACGCTAAAGATGATGTGAACGCCCGTATGCTGATAGAAGCAAAAACCGAGGCCGAACAAATGATATATACCGTTGAACGCTTTTTAGAAAAGAACGGCTCGTTATTAAACGCTGATGAGATAACCGAAACGCATATACAGTTAGAAGCCTTAAAAGCCGCCTTAAGTACAGGTGATAAAGACCTTATACATGCCAAAATTGATACGTTAAACAACTATACCCGCCCCTTCGCCGAGCGTGTAATGGATATTGCCATAGGCACCGCCATGAAGGGTAAAACTATTGATTAGGTTTTGGGTTATTGGTGTGTTAAACTTAAAATTTCCGCAACTTGAAAAATAGCTTCCGCTCCATTCTGTTTTTAATTATTTTCGGCCTATCTGTAACTGCATCTGCACAAACTGTACAACAGGACACTACCCTTAAAGCCACCTTAGACACTGCCCGGTACGACTCGTTAATGACGCGTTTGGCCAATGGTGATAAAACAGGTAAATGGCCCGTAAAAAAGGCACCCTATCCCCTCCCAGGCGCCATTCTTCCTTTTAATCGTATAGTTGCTTACTATGGCAATATGTACTCTAAAAACATGGGTGTATTAGGCCAGTACGAGCCATCGGTAATGCGCGAAAAACTAAAGGCCGAAGTGAAGAACTGGGAAGCTGCCGACCCTGCTACACCGGTAAAGCCGGCCCTGCATTATATATGTGTAACCGCACAGGGCGATCCCGGCAAAAATGGCTTATATAATTTGCGCATGCCATTTAGCCAGATAGATAAGGTGTTGGAAATGGCTAAACCCATGGATGCCCTTGTGTTTTTAGATATACAGGTAGGCTTTAGCGATGTACAAACCGAATTGCCCAAATTAGAAAAGTATTTAAAAATGCCTAACGTACATTTCGGTATCGACCCTGAATTTTCTATGAAAGAAGGCAGTGTGCCGGGCAAGCGCATTGGTACGTTTGACGCTAAAGACATTAATTTTGTAAGCGAATACTTAGCTAACCTGGTTAAAAAATACAACCTGCCGCCAAAGGTATTTGTGGTGCACCGTTTTACTAAGCGCATGGTAACCAATTACCAGGATATTAAACTGCGTAAAGAGGTGCAATTTGTAATGGATATGGACGGCTGGGGCGGCCCCGATCTTAAAAAAGGCACCTACAAATACTTTGTCGCCGGCGAACCCGTACAGTTTACAGGCTTTAAGCTATTTTATAAAAACGACATTAAAAATGCACCTAACCGTATGCTTACACCAAAAGAGGTGCTGAGTTTGAAGCCTGCACCTATTTACATACAGTATCAGTAAATAAAAAAGGCCTGAAATTGGGCCTTTTTTATTTGATTCAGTTTTCCTTATAGTTTGCTAATTTCTTCCTGCTCTTTTAAAGCCGAGATATTGTTTTTGCTACTGTATTCATCTGTTTGATTAGCAAAATCCTCCAGTATGCTGGCTATCGTATCCAGGTTATCTGCAACACGCTGGTGCATGTCGGGCAAGTCTTTCTCCAGGCGTTTATCACCAAGGTCAATATTATCAACTTCTATTTTAGCTAATTTTTGAATTATAGCTTGCTGACTGTTCTTTAAATCTTCTAATTCATGGACAATCTTTGCCATCAATTCGTACTTTCTGATCTTATCCATAGTATCTTCTTATTTATATGCTTTATAACCAATTCAGTGCCAAATTGTTTAATATTTGGAATTATCATTTATAACTAATAATTTAGTTATATGAAATCTACTATCATCTTACTCCTATTTATAGGGTATTCGATTACTTGTTTATCGCAAGAAAAAGTTGACAACGCGGTATTATTAGATTACTACCAAAACCAGCGCTTCGCGGATGCATCAGATTATCTAAAGAAGATATATACCGAACCGGTTACCGATGTAAAGGCATTATCACAATTGGCGTATACTTCGCAAATGGCCGGCCGCCTTCCCGATGCCGAAGGTTATTACCAGCGCATATACGATGCAGATTCGACTAATAAGGGTGTACTATATAGCCTGGGTAGCATCAATCTCCGTCGGGGCAACATCACTAAGGCCGAAACTTATTATAAAAGGATAATTGCCAGCGACACCAGTAACTTTATAGTATACAAACAACTGGCGCAAATAAGCCATGATAAAAACAACATCGACGACAATATATATTACCTGCAAAAGGCTAATCTGCTTAACCCAGCCGAGCCAGATGTAGCATCGGACTTAAGCGATATATATGTTAATTTGAAGCTAACTACTCCGGCGGAGAAAGTTTTAAACCTGGCTATAGCTGCCGACCCTGAAAACATTGTGTTACTTAACAGCCTTATGAAACTGGAATACGCGCAAAAAAAATGGCCCGAAACTATTAACACCTGCCTTAAATTAATAGATAATGGTAATCAGTCGGGCCAGGTATTAATTAAATTGGGGGTAGCTTATTACAATACCAAAAATTACGAATGCAGTGTTGCTGCCTTTGCCGATATGGATGAAATTGCCCGTAACGAAACAAGCTATTATTATACTGCATTGGCTTACAAAGCGCTAAAAGATCAGCCTATGGGCATATTTAATTTAAACAAAGCAATTACCGAGGGTGTATCGCCAAATGTTGGGGCCTATTACGGCGAAATAGCCGATAGTAACGAAAAACTGTTTAAGTATAAAAAGGCGGTGTTGGCCTATCAAAAAAGTCTGCAGTTTAACGAGAGTGCCATGGTTTACTATTCGCTGGCTAATGTTTACGATACCAATTTAAATGATAAAAAAGCCGCTGTAAAATACTACAAGTTATACCTGGCAACCAAACCGTCTGTTAGCCAAAAGCCGTTTATAGATTATTCTAAAAGCCGTATAGCAATACTGCGCAGCCGTTAACGCTGCATAAGGCGGGCTACGTATTTGCCAATAATATCAAATTCCAGGTTTACCACCGATCCCTCGCGAACGTTATTCAAGTTGGTATGCTCGTAAGTATAAGGTATAATGGCTACTGAAAAGTAATTTACACCCGAGTTAACAACCGTTAAACTAATACCATTTACACATATCGATCCTTTTTCTACCGTAACATTTCCGGTTACAGCATCATATTCAAAGGTGTATTCCCAGCTGCCGTCAAGTTCAGTAAATTTTGTGCATATAGCTGTTTGGTCAACATGGCCCTGCACTATGTGCCCGTCTAAACGTGCGTTCATTTGCATGCAACGCTCCAGGTTTATAGGTTCGCCAACCTTAAGGTGGCCAAGGCTTGTTTTGTTAAGTGTTTCTTCAATAGCGGTAACCGTATGGCTATTATCATTTAACGCTATAACCGTTAAACAAACACCGTTATGCGCTACCGATTGGTCTATCTTTAGCTCATTAGCTATCGCAGACTCCACAGTGATGTGCAGGTTGCCCTGCTCCTGCCGCATATGGGTTATTTTACCTAAAGTTTCTATTATGCCTGTAAACATGTTGGCAAACATACATATTTTGAAAATTTAGCTTGTTATGCAAATATCACATTATGTATAGAAACAAAAAAAGCGATCTGGTAAACCAGATCGCTTTTTGATATTTCAAATATGTTTGTAATTAAGCTTGCAAAGTAGTTTCGCCTGTAAGCAGGTTAACTAAATAAGTTTTACCATCAAACGTTACAGTAGCTTTGTAACCTGTTAAGAAAGTGATAGTACCCGTAAAATTGAATGCGGTACCATCGTTTGTACCTGTACAATTAAATGTAGCGGCACCCGATTTGATAGTCATTTTATTACCATCAGCTTCTAACACAAGGCTGGTTAGTGTAAAGTTGTTTGTTTGTGATGATGACTCAGCTGCATTAGTTTTTGATTGTGATTGGATCAATGAATAATGGCTACCGTTAACGCTTAACTTTGTAAAGTCGGTACCTATTTTGGTTACAGTTAAAAACTCTTTTACTAAACGATTGTAAGTTTTTGCGGTGTTAAAACCAGCATTAACAATACTGTCTGACTGTGTGTAGCCATTAACTTTACTGGTGCTATCGCAATTGTAAACAAACCTGTAGTAACCGGTGTAAGTGTCTTTTACAGTATCGCCTTGGGTGCTTATCTCATTAACCGGAACTTCTTTGAATGTTCCGCAAAGATTATCGGCCAGGGTAGTTCTTTTTGTACCGATAGATGAGGTTGTTGCTCCGTTTTTGTTATTGAATGAAGTACTCAGCGATTGGTAAAGCGATACAGCTAACTGCGCGCCTATTTTAGTTTTATCTGCACCATTAGTAGAAGTGGCATCTTTTTTACAAGAAGAGTAAAAAGTTACTGTAGCTACAACAAGTGATAAAATAACTACTGATCTGAATTTTGAAATCATGAGTGTAATAAGATTAATTAGTTTGGTACCAAAAATACTCATTTATAGCTATTTACCTAACATTTTTAAAAAAAATTAGAAATTAATTTTCACTAAAAGAAAAACACAACCATTGGTTAGCAAATTTATGTTTCACTTAAAAAATTAGTTTTTACTTAAAACACGAGCTTAAATCCACCCTTTTATTCCTAAGGTCTTTGCCCCCTTCCATTACCGATTTAAGGTTGGCAAGATAAAATGTCCACCCGATTTGGCATTTAACCAGCAAGTTTTTCTCCGGGTCGCTTTCCTGCGGAATGTTCTCTTGTAGCAATTCAACAATGGTTAAACCATTGCGGGTGCTCAAGTTTACGGTAACTGTTGTGTTACCGGTAAAAGTAAATTTAATCTGGTCTCGCCCGTTTGCTTCCAGCACACTACCTTTTTCTATCACATCATTATGATAGCCGTGCCAGTACCAGGCATAAGTGTCTTCTTTCATTATTTGCTCTTCCGGCGCGCGTAAACGCTTGGGCACAGTAAAAAAATCAGCTTTGCGTAAAAACCATTTTTCCAGACCGGCTGGTGTAGCCCAGGCCATATATAAGCTGCGCATATCAATATTATAATCGCCGCATAACTTAAATTTTTTCCACCGGGTGTCTACCATAACCATAAAGGGGTTTATTTAGTAATTGTATAAAACTAACCAATATACTTTGTGTTTTGCTAATTTGCTTACAAATCATTTACTATGCCAAAGCAAAGCGCAGGGATATTATTATATCGTAAAACAAACAACCTTTTGCAGGTTTTACTTGTGCATCCCGGTGGCCCGTTTTTCAGAAATAAGGACCTTGGCTCGTGGTCTATCCCCAAAGGTGAATTTGATGACAGTGAAGACGCTTTAGCGGCAGCCCGACGCGAGTTTGAGGAAGAAACCGGACAAGCTATTGATGGAAATTTTCTTCCTCTTGCCCCTATTAAACAAAAAAGCGGTAAAACAGTATATGCCTGGGCAGTAGAGGGCGATATATCTTCACAGACTATTGTAAGTAACCTTTTTGAAATAGAATGGCCGCCAAAATCGGGCAAAAAAGTAAGCTTCCCTGAAATTGACCGCGCCGAATGGTTTGATATAGATACCGCGAAAATTAAAATAATAGCTGCACAGGCCGGTTTCATCAACGAGTTAGCCGGCCTTATGTAGTACTATTTAACGCCTGTTTTTAACCCAGTTTGATATTGGGGCAACACCTGTTTCAGCCATTGCTACTTTTGTGGAAGACAGCAATTTTTCCATTACAAGTGCGGCTATTAGCGCCTCGGTTTCATTCCCTCTTTGTAACACTTCAGGTGTAAAGTACTTTTTAACAAAGTGCGTATCAAAGTTACCTGAGGTAAATGCCTCGTGCCCCATTACAAAGCGGCCAAAGCCCAAGGTTGTAGTAATGCCAGTTATTTTATACTCGTCAATAGCGCGTATCATGCGCTCTATGGCCTCTGTCCTATCTTTACCATAGGTAATCAGCTTGGCTATCATGGGGTCGTAGTAGATGGGTATTTCCATGCCTTGCTCAAAGCCATCATCAACGCGCACACCCGGCCCTTTAGGGGTAATATAGGTTTGCAGGGTACCAATGTCTGGTAAAAAGTTATTGGCCGGGTCTTCGGCATATACCCGCAGTTCCATGGCGTGGCCACGTATCGTTAGATCTTCCTGTTTAAAGCTGATGGTTTCGCCGCGCGCTATTTGTATCTGCTCTTTTACAAGATCTATCCCGGTTATAAGCTCCGTCACCGGGTGCTCTACCTGCAGGCGGGTGTTCATCTCTAAAAAATAAAAGTTTAGCTGCTCATCCATTATAAACTCCACCGTGCCTGCGCCGGTGTAGTTAACAGACCGGGCGACGTCTACGGCACTTTTACCCATCAATTCCCTTATTTCGGGGGTAAGTACAGATGATGGTGCTTCCTCTACTACCTTTTGGTGCCTGCGCTGTACCGAGCAATCCCGCTCATAAAGGTGCACTATGTTGCCATGCGTATCACCTAAAACCTGTATCTCGATATGCCGTGGGGATGATACATAGCGTTCTATAAATACCGAGCCATCTCCAAATGCCGATGTAGCTTCGGATACGGCCAGATCCATTTGTTCTTCAAAATCGGCGGGGGAATCAACTATACGCATACCCTTACCACCACCACCCGCAGCGGCTTTTATCAGTATCGGAAAACCCACCTCAACGGCGCGTTGCTTAGCCTCGTTGACATCTGTTATAGCCTCTTCGGTGCCGGGCACCATGGGTATATTATACTTTAATGCAGCTGCCTTAGCCGATAGCTTGTTACCCATTATTTCCATGGCTTCAGGCGACGGACCTATCAATATCAGCCCTGCTTCGCGTACCTGCCTTGCAAAAGCGGCGTTCTCGCTCAGGAAGCCGTAGCCTGGGTGTATACCTTCTGCACCGGTTTGTTTACAGGCGGCAATGATCTTATCGCCAACCAGATACGATTGATTTGAAGGCGCCTCGCCAATAAACACAGCCTCATCGGCATAGCGCACATGCAGGGCATCGCGGTCGGCGGCGGAGTATACGGCTACCGTTTTAATACCCATTTCGCGGGCCGAGCGCATTACACGTAAGGCTATTTCGCCGCGGTTTGCTACCAGTATTTTTTGCATAATAACAAATGTAGCAGATTAGTTGAAAGGTAAAAACGGGCACGCTATTTTAGCAGTGCAATCGCATTAAAATAACAATAAACGGGATGATGTTTTGTTAAGGATGGTTTTAGCATCAAAAAATGGCTTTGCAGCGCGTATAGCCACAAAACTTTACACTTTTAGCTGTAAATTTTTACGTTTTTTTGTTGTTTACAACGGAGAATTTTCGTTTTTTTTCGCTACCCCTCACCCACTAATATAAAATATTTCTTCAATTAAAAAAGCTTTTTTTTTAATTCGTTGCTGTCCGCGCGGACAGACGGCTGCGGTAATCTCTCTGGTCGGAATCTAAAACATTGCAAATCCGGACCAACGAATTTGATGCTGTTACCGCTTCTCTTCTTTGCCCTTGTCTTTACGAATGATAAGATACAAGGCAAGTGCCGCGAATGCTATAATGATAACGAATGCTATTGGGGTTAACATATTTATATTGTTTGTTATTAACTTAAACAACAAATATTTTCTCCTGTTTTAAAAATGATCAGATAGTGAATCACTATCTCAATGGTCCGGATTTGTAATCTGCGAATGCTTATTTCTTTTCTGTGCCGTCGTAGTTATAATCTTCCAGTGTCCAGCCTATCATTACTTCTTTTACCCAGCTTAAAAAGTTGATATTGCATTCTTCAACATCATCAATGCTTTCGTATTCAAAATCCCATTGCCAAAATACCACGGGGCATTGGTCATCTTTTATTTTAGATAGGTTAAGGCAATAATGATTCCCCCTGCCATCCGGCGAAAATGGTAAAAAATGGGCGGGCATTTTATGCCCTACTTCAAAATGCTCAAACTTGTAAACAGCATCCAGGGAGGAGCCTTGTAAAGCTTCATCAATACCGTAAATTTCGACACCTGCTAACGAAATACCATTATGAACTGATAGCATGTACTTAAAATCAAGTGGAAGTTTCAGGTTGATATGACGCTCGAAATCCTCCAATCGGTTATCGGTAATGGGTGGCCCTAATAAAGCTATTTCGCTATCGAACTTGGTTAACTCCGCAATTATATGATCGCTATGCTTTATGATGTCTGCCATCTTATTCTTTTGACTCTGACAGGGTGTTTATGGCACCCCCCTCTAACCCCCAAACCCTACCCCACCAAACTTTCCGTCTCTATCTTTTTCTGCAACTCTAATATAGCACCTATAAGCGCTTCGGGGCGCGGGGGGCAGCCTTGTACGTATACATCAACAGGGATTACCCTGTCTACCCCTTTTACTACGTGGTAACCATGCTGCCAGTAAGGGCCGCCGCAATTAGAGCAGCTACCCATCGAGATAACATACTTTGGCTCGGGCATTTGCTCGTACAGGCGTTTAATGCGTTCGGCCATTTTAAAGGTAACGGTGCCGGCTATTATAATAACATCGGCCTGGCGCGGCGAAGGCCTTGGGAACACACCAAAACGGTCAAGGTCGTAAGTAGATGCCATCGAACCCATCATTTCTATCGCGCAGCAGGCAATACCAAAACTAACCGGCCATAATGATGACAGCCTTGCCCAGTTAAGCAGGTCGTTCATTTTGGTAACTACTACGCCACCACTCTCGTTTGTCAGATCAGGCGTCATTAGCAGGCTTTTTAAAGGATGGCTTAAACATGGGTTTCTTTATGGGAGTGGCGGTAGCAGTGGCATTATTAGTAGCAGTTGCAGTAGCGGTGGCAGGCATTTCTGCAACTTCTGTGCTGAACGCGCGCACTTTGTAATTGCTTTGCTCGTCGTTTAGTTTATTGTATAAATTTTGCGGGATAAAAGTATCGGTTTGCGGTATGGTAACGTTTGGCTTTATCCATTCCAGGTCGCCTTTGCGCCAAACGTAGGCAAGGCCAAGTATCAATATACCCAAAAACACAAACATTTCTGTTAACGATACCATTCCCCAGCGTTTATCTATCTGGGCTATATCTTTATTACCAAATACCGTTGCCCAGGGGAAAACAAATACCATTTCTACATCAAACAACAAAAACACCAATGCAATAACATAAAACCTGGAGTTAAAGGGAAGCCACGCGCTGCCGGTAGGTTCCTCGCCGCACTCGTAGGTGCTTTGCTTTTCGGCATTAGGGTTGTTTGGAGCTAAAATTCTATTAACGCCAAACAGCAGGCCTATAAAAACAATGCCTGTAATTAAAAAGATAAGTATCTTTCCAAATTCTGATATTTGCGCAACATCATTCATGACAGCAAATTTAACAAAACAATCAAACTTTGATGCTATAATTATCGGCGGCGGTGCCTGCGGACTGATGTGCGCGGTACAAGCCGGTTTTTTAGGCAAACAAACTTTGGTTTTAGAAAAAAACGACAAACCCGGTGCCAAAATATTAATTAGTGGCGGCGGCAGGTGCAATTATACCAACCTGTACACTACCCACAAGCAATTCATATCTCAAAACGAGCACTTTAGCCGCTCGGCATTGGCGCAATGGACCGTAGATGATACCATCACTTTTTTTGAGACCTACGGCATTGAAGGTAAAGAAAAAACACTGGGCCAGCTATTCCCGCTGAGTGACAAGGCTAAAGATGTGGTGAATATTTTTACAAATTTATGTGATGATTTGGGCCAGCCGATTTGGTGCAATAGCGAAGTTATAAGTGTTGAAAAGGTTGAAGGTGGTTTTAATGTGCGGGTTGATAAGGAAGGTAAGGAGCTGCTTTTAACTGCACCCAAAGTTGTTGTTGCCGCAGGTGGCCTGCCCATAGCTAAAATGGGTGCTACTGATTTTGGCCTGCGCACTGCGCGTAGTTTTGGCATGGCGGTTACAGAAACCTCGCCCGCCCTGGTGCCTTTAACCATTACCGGTAAAGACCAGCCCTGGTATGAGCAACTATCGGGCAATAGTATATTCTGCAGGGTGTGGAACGACCGCGCCAGTTTTGAAGAGAATATTTTGTTTACCCACTGGGGCCTAAGCGGACCAGCCATATTGCAAATATCATCGTACTGGAAACCCGGCGAACATATTTACATTGACCTATTGCCCGGTAAAGATATTATAGAATTGATATTACAGGAACGTGAGCAGAACGGTAAAAAAATGCTGCTGGCCTACCTTTCGGGCTTGTTTACCCGTAAGTTTGCCGAGGCACTGGTTGATTACATCCCCGCGGATAAAAACCTGGCATCGCTCACCAAAACCGAACTGGAAGACATCAGCGCCTTACTGCACGAGTTTAAGGTGAAACCCGCAGGCACCAAAGGCTACGACAAAGCCGAAGTAATGACCGGCGGTGTTGATACTAACGAGCTATCATCCAAAACGCTGGAAGCTAAGAAAGTGCCCGGCCTGTTTTTTGGCGGGGAGTGCGTTGATGTTACCGGCTGGCTGGGTGGCTATAATTTTCAATGGGCCTGGGCAAGCGGCTTTGTAATAGCGCAAGGGTTGTAATTTCCGCGCGTCACTTTAGAACGAAGAAGGAGGAGAACTACAGCTAAGCTTGCTCATTAGCCGCTTGTATAAGATCTCTCGTAGCTACGCTCACTCTATATAACAAGTTAAAAAAAGGATGTCATTTCGAACGACGAAGGAGGAGAAATCTTATACGCCATGCATCGGTACACGATTGTTCAATCCCCTATCTCTTTATTTAGAAAATTCCATTCCGGATTGGTTGAGGCGATTAAATTTTCCTTTTTTTCACGCCGCCATTTTTTAATCTCCTTTTCGCGCTCTATTGCATGTTCAATATTCGAAAAATGTTCGTAATAGATCAGGTAATGACAGTAATATTTGCCGGTGAATGTTCTACTATTCCCGCGGCCTTCTATGTGTTCATATAATCTTCTATTCAAATCATTTGTTACGCCAATGTACAATACAGTTTTTTCCGCATTGGTTGTAATGTAAACATAGAAGTTATAGTTCCACATAAATAATAATCGCACTAAGCTTGCTCATTAGTCGCTCGTATAAGATCTCTCGTCGCTACGCTCGCTCGAGATGACATACTCAATAAAAACACCTACATCCACATAAACGGATCACCGGATGCAATGTGGGTTATTTTAACACCAGGGAGTTTAGGGGTTAACCAATCTACAAAGTACTCCATCCCCGGCTCCTCGCTTACTGCATGGCCAAGTACTATTAAAGCTATCTTGCGGCCCTGCATGTTGGCATCGCGTATAAATTCGGCAGTTTCCCATTCCGATAGTTCGCCTATTATTAAAACATCGGGCTTGTCATTTATTACCGCCGTCATATGCCACTTAACACCGGCCGCGCCAGGTATTAGGGCTATATTTGAGCAGCTTTGTTGCAAATTACCTATTACCCTCACATGGGCTATTTTTAGTGTTGTTTTTAAATGCTGCACCACTTGCTGTAAGCTAACAGGCGGAATAACTACCTTAGTGTCGCCCTTATAATATGGCAGCCAGCCAGCCTTTTTAAGCACACCATAGCCCACTACATCCGGGTTTATAGAGTGTATATAATCGTGGCAGCGCCAAACGGTTATTTTATATTTAGCCAGCAGGTCGGCCTTTTGTTGCACAACTGGGTTATCTTTCACCACGTCTTTATTATCGGTATGGTTATAAAAGGTTGGTTCGTGCGCTATAATAAAGTTGGCACCCAACTTGTTCGCCTGCTCTATAACCGCGGTTGTGGCAAACATGGTGGTAACAATACCCGTAACTATTTGGTCGGCACTGCCACTTTTTAGGGTATCAACCGTGCCGGGTATAGGCGTTAACTTACCCTCTTTTAATACAATATCTATTATTTGCTGCACGGTATATTGCTCGTACGGATACAATACCCCTCCCTTTACAAATGATGGCACCATGCTTAGCAAGGCCAAACCACCGGTAGCTTTGGTGGTATTAACGATGAATTTTCTTCTGTTTAACATGTTATAAATTGGTTTTAAACAAGCTGAGCACCAATTTACAAAATTGATGCTCAGCAAATACATTAAGTGATGTCTTTTTTATTCGCGGCCACCCGATGGCGGAGGTGTTGGCGGCGTACCACCTTGCGATGGTGGCGGGCCTTCGCCTGGTTTAGCTCCCGGCGGCGGGCCACCCGGGCCACCAGATGCCTTCACCACTTCGGGGTGCGATGTACCGCGATGGCAGCTATTGCAATTAACACCGCTTTCCATCAGCATACCGTCGGGGCCTTTTTTGGCGCCAAAATATTTTTTATTGATCTTGTTCATCATCTGGAACATGTGGCGCGCCATTTCCTTTTCGGGTTTGGCATCGCTTACAAAGTCCATTTTTTTAGTATCCTCGTTACGCACATGGCAAAAACTACAGCGTGCACCTAAGGCATGCTCCCATTCTTCCATTACATCATGCAATTGTTCTTTCGAGATGTTTTTAGGCAAAACCTTAAGGTTTTTAAATCCTTCGTCATCATCTTTAGGTTGGGCAGGTGCCATGGCCATAATGCCTATTACACCTAACAGGGCCGCTACGGCAAATAATTTTTTATTAATGGTCATAAGGTTATTTAAGATAACTAAGCTAATTTAAAAAAACTAAAACTCCAATAGGTGTCAACAATATTACAAATCAACTTAAAAATGGCTCAACTAAGCTCATGCTTAACTCCCAAAGTTTGTTACGCCCATCTTCGCTGGCAGCAGCTGCCGATGTGCCCTTAACCTCGCGATTTTTAAAATACTTGCCGCTTTTGGCATCAACACGGCCTGCGGTTGCCAGGTAAACAGTGGTTTTTGCCCCTTCTTCTGCCGATATCATAAATGGCCGCATCAGCCACATCAACATTTTGCCCATCCCCACAAGTTGAGCGCCAAAGCCTGTATTCACCAGGCCGGGGTGCAGTGCAAATGAGGTAACGCCCTTAGGGCCATACTTTATAGCAAGCGACCGGGTGAAAAATATATTGAACAGCTTGGCTGTACCATAAGCGGTAAAGGCAGAATATGCCCTGTTTTTCCATTTCAGATCTTTGAAGTTGGGCTTGCCTATTTTATGCGCGTCAGAACTTACGTTGATTATACGTGTCTGCCCGCGCTCTAACACCGGCAACAGGTTTTGCACCAGTAAAAAATGCCCTAAGTGGTTTACGGCAAAGGTCATTTCAAAGCCGTCTTTACTTTCTTCGTAATTAGTAAATATGCCACCGGCATTATTAATAAGTACATTAATGGCCAGCAAACTACCCTTAAGTAATTCGGCAGCTGTTTGCACGCTTTTTAGGTCGGCAAGGTCGCATTCTACCACGTAAATGCTTTTATTTTTTGTATGCTCAATAATATACGCTTTAAGCTCTTCGCCTTTGGCGGTATTGCGCACCAGCAGGTAAATAGCATGCCCCTTTTGTGCAAGGGCCAATGCTGTTTCTTTTCCGATACCGGATGTTGCACCGGTAATAACTGTAGTAGTGATAGGCATTTTAGCTTGGGTTTAACACATTATTAGCTCACATCAAAACTAATACATTTTTAACCCCATGCAAATGCAAAGGCTAAATTAACCTGAGCGAAAACCTTGTGCCTGTGGCAATTAGCTTTTTATTTTTTTGTTTAAATAAACCAAGCAGTATCTAATAAAATTTAAATTTTAGATAATAACACCTCTGCCTTACTCTACGCCTTCTTAGTGTTCACTGTAGTTAATGGCAACATACATTAACAAACCGCTTACATCACCAAGGGTAAATTTTTTTGTAAAAAAATGTTAAATAATTTGGTTTATTACGAACACATCGTATATTTACGAAATATTCGTAGAAAGATATGGAAAAACTATCCCAACAAGAAGAAGAAGCTATGCAGGCCGTATGGCAGGCCGGCACCGGTTTTATTAAAGATTTTCTTGATCAGCTTAACGAGCCTAAGCCGCCCTACACTACCCTTGCATCAACCGTTAAAAACCTGGAGCGCAAAGGCTTTGTAAGTAGCGAAAAAATGGGCAACTCGTACCGCTACACCCCTGCTATTAATGAGGAAGAATATAAAAAACGCTTTATGAGCGGTTTTGTAAGCGACTATTTTAAAAACTCGTATAAAGACCTGGTTACCTTTTTTGCCAACGAAAAAAAGATAAGCGCGGTTGAGTTGAAAGAGATCATACAACTGATAGAAAAACCTTAATACTTACCATTATGCCAGCTTTATTTGTTTTTTTATTTAAAGTAAACATTGCCCTGCTGCTATTTTGTGCGGGCTACTACCTGGTATTGCGCCACCTTACCTTTTACACGCTTAACCGCGTTTATTTGGTAACCGCAATTATATTTTCTACCCTGTACCCTAACATAGACCTGACCGGTTTTGCCCAAAAGCATGTGGCTATAGCCAAGCCTGTGCAAACGGTGGCTATATATTGGCAAGCACCCGCGCAAACACTTATAAAACCCTTAGCACATCCTAACTATTGGTATTGGGCGAGTGTGGTTTTTTGGGCAGGTGCCGCTTTATTGGGTATAAGATTATTGGTGCAGCTATTTTCGCTGTATAAACTATACCGCGGTTCAAAGCCCGGCACTGTAAATAACCACCAGGTGAGGTTAATTAATGGCGAAGCCGCTCCTTTTTCGTTTTGGAGAAGTATTTATGTAAACCCGGCCAACCATACCCCTACCGACCTTGAAGCTATTTTACAGCACGAACAGGTGCACGTGAATGGCTTGCACACTGTTGATATCTTGTTAGCCGAACTGAGCAGCATTTTTTACTGGTTTAACCCCGGTATATGGCTGATGAAAAAGGCCGTGCGCGAAAACATTGAATTTATAACCGACCGTAAAATACTGAACAAAGGTTTTGATACTAAAACATACCAATACAGCCTGGTTAATGTGAGCTTTAACAGCAACACGCCCGGCATAGTTAATCACTTTAATATATCAACCATTAAAAAACGTATAATTATGATGAACGCTAAAAGATCTTCGAGGTTTACCTTAACACGCTATGTGTTTGTGGTACCTGCAGTTGTTGCGCTGCTATTGGTTTTCACGCTTACCAAGGCCAGTGTAACCAAACCTATCAACGTTAAATTAAACAGCATGGTAAAACCGGTAAGCGTGCAAATTACCAGGGCCATGCAACCTGTAACCGCCGCTATAAAAACAGCTGCTACCTCTTTTAAAACTGCAATTACCATACAACCCGATACTGTACCCGATAAGCCCGAAAAGTTAAAGATAGTTGCAGATATGAAAGTGGAGATAGATTCGGTAAGGAAAGCTAATATTAACAAAGCACGCGGTACGGTTACTATTACCACCAATAATAACCTGAACATAAACAGCATGGATTCGGCAAATTTTGTGGTGAATGGCGTTAAAACAAAACCGTCGGACTTTAAAAACGTGAACCCGCAAAATATCGAAGCCATTAACATTGTATCTGCCGATGCGCTTGATGGTATACTGGGCCCGGATAGAGACCTTAGGTTTGATAACAATAACAAAGTTGTATTTGTAACTACCAAAGACTCTGAGGCCGGCAAAAAATTGCTTAAAAAATTAGGCACCAACAGGCAGCTAACCAACCTAAGGGTAATAAAAGATGGCGTGCCGCAAAGCATCAACGGTACCGATATAGCCATATTTGGCAAAGGCAGCGGCGGCAGCGCAAGCAGTATAAGCGGCACAGGCGTAGCCCGCAATAACGGCACGGTGACAGTGACAAATTATGCAAACCCTAAACTTTTCCGTACCGATAGTGGGCTTAGGTTTAAAAATGGTGTTGGACTACAACTCGATAAGAATATAACTGACAACACAGGCTTAGCACAGGTAGAAGTATTTGAACGCCCGGCTACCTTAAATAAACTTAACAACCAGGTGCATTTTATAAACTCAAATGGCAATGTAAACCGCATATCAGATAAGTTGATCATTATCGATGGCAAAGAGGCAACCGAAAAGGAATTAAAGAAAATATCAGCCTTTGATATCGACCGCATGGATATACAATCCAACAGCGATACCATCAAAAAATACGGCGATAAGGCTAAATATGGTGTGGTTTACATTTACACTAAAAAAGGCAAGTAAGGCTTTTCAGATCAGTTAATAGTTTCAATCTAACCTAAGTTAGGGCAAGGTTGGTCGGGGGCACCCGGTCGGCCTTAGCTTGTTTTAAAGGGCTGTAGCAATTAACTTGCTTTTTCCAGTTTCTCATTTTCTAATAAATTTAATAATGCCCTTTCGGCTATATTAAGCTCAGCAGCTTTAATATCCTTATCCTCGTTTAGCTCGTTAATGTATTTAAAAATGGTGCCCTCTTCGTAGCTTTTTATTACCGTTGGGTGCACGTAATATTTTTTACAAACAGTGCGGGTGTTCCCCAGGTTTATAGCTACTTCATCTAACACGCTCACAATTTTTCTGCGGCATTCGGTAATATTATTAAACTCACCGGCTTCTTTAAAGGCATACAGCGCACTTACACTACCTGCCCAGGTGCGGAAATCTTTGGCAGTAAAATCTTCGCCGGTAATATTTTTTAAGTAAGTATTGATATCGCCTGACCCTATAGTGCAATGCTCCCCGTTTTGGTTGTAATACTGAAAAAGCTCTTTACCCGGTATATCGCGGCACTGCTTAACCAGCCGCGCCAGTTTTTTACTTTGCAGGGCTATTTTATGCATCACGCCTTTTTTGCCTTTAAACTCAAATTTTAGCGTCGTCCCGTCAATTTTTACGTGCCTGTCCATTAAAGTTGTTAAGCCAAACGATCCATACAGCTTTTTATAGGATTCGTTACCTACCCGTATGCTGGTGAGTTCCATTAGCCTAACCACAAGGGCCACCACTTTCTCGTAATCTAAATTATGGCGGGCAAGGTCTTTATCTACCTGCTGGCGTATAGCAGGCAAATGCGCCGCAAAGGTTTGCAGGCGGTGATACTTTGATTGATTGCGAATTTGGTTCCAGTAAGGGTGATAACGGTATTGCTTGCGCCCGGCAGCATCGGTACCGGTAAATTGTAAATGGCCGTTATCATACGGCGATATCCACACATTGGTGTACGCTGGCGGTATAACTAAGCTGTTAAACCGTTTAATAAGTTCTTTATCCTTAACTAAATTACCTTCGGTATCATAGTAACTCCAGCCTTTACCCGATCTTTTACGCGTATAACCGGGCGTAGAATCTGATACGTAGCGCAGACCTACAGCTTTTGCAGTTATCTTAGGGTCGCGGCCAATTTTTTCGAGTTTTTTTAGGAGTCGGTTCATTTGATTTGAACAACATTAAATTAACTCAAAGGTTTTATCCTAAGTATAAAGTCTTTAGCCCGAAGTCTTAAGTCGGATAGTGGCAGCCCCGGACTTTAGACTTTATACTTCGGACTAAAGACTTTTAAGCGTTGCCACAACGTACTCCACCTGATCGGAGTGTACATCCAAATGCGTTACAAAACGGATTCGGTTGGGGCCGGTATCGCTGGCTTTAATGCCTTTATCGGCTAATTTGTGTAATACTGCGGCAGTAGGTTCAATGGTGTCAAATAAAACAATATTGGTTTCAACAGGCATAACACTGCTTACCCAGTTGCATTTGCCTAATTCTTCGCCTAATATAGCGGCATGGGCATGGTCTACTTTCAAACGTTCAACATGGTGGTCGAGCGCGTAAATGCCTGCCGCAGCCAAAAAGCCTGCCTGGCGCATACCGCCGCCAAATACTTTGCGTAAACGGCGAGCCTTTTTAATGGTGGCTTTATCGCCCAGTAAAACCGAGCCGACGGGTGCACCCAAGCCTTTCGACAGGCAAACCGATATACCATTAAAGTATTTGCCATACTCTTTGGCGCTATCGCCGGTGTGGGCAAGGGCGTTAAAAATGCGGGCACCATCTAAATGTAATATCAGATCTTTATCGTGGCATAGCTGGGCTATGGGTTTTATTTGGTTAATAGTGTAACAAGCCCCGCCGCCTTTGTTCACCGTATTTTCCAGCACTACTAAGCTGGTATGGGGGTAGTGTATATTTTCGGCGTTTATTTCCGGCTCTATCATTTCGGGGGTAAGTATGCCCCGGTAACCATTAAGCAAGCGGGTAGATACGCCCGAATTAAAGGCAATTCCCCCACCCTCGTAACGGTATACATGCGCGGTTTGGTCGGCAATCAGTTCATCAAGTGGCTGGGTAAAGCATTTAATGGCTATCTGGTTGGTCATGGTGCCTGATGGGCAGAATATCCCGGCCTCCATGCCGAATATATCAGCCGTTTTTTGTTCCAGTGCGTTAACGGTTTCGTCTTCGCCAAAAACATCATCGCCTACTTTGGCACTCCACATGGCCTCCAGCATGCCGGGGGTAGGTTTGGTTACGGTATCGCTGCGCAGGTCAACAGTTATCATATATTAAATAAGTAAAAAATGCGTTATTTGTATTTTAATTATGCGCCCAATTTTAATCATTTTATTTTTTATGCTGACGTTTGTATCGGCAAAATCGCAAAAATGGCAACCCGGCTATTTTACCGATGTTAAAGGTGTTAAAACAACCGGCTTTATACACCCCAATCCCGGCGGTAGTGGCCCTATTAAAAACGAGGGCTTTATTGAGTTTAAAGAAGACGAAAAAGCAAAACCCTATGCATTAAGCACCAGCGACCTGCAATCTTTTGTGGTTGGTAAAGACAGCTTTGTAGTAGCACACGCCCCCGGTAACGAAACCTGGGCCAAAAAGGACCTTGACTTTGTGCGCGTGGTGGTTAACCAGGATGTAAAAATATATGCCACCCGTGGCGCAGGCAGTGGTGGTGGCAGCGGTATACACGTATCGCCGGGTGTAGGCTTAAGCACCGGCGGTGGCTACGGTACCGGCTTTGGCGGTGGCTTGGGTATATCTTTCGGCGGTGGCGGCAATGGTGGTAAAAAAGCTAAAATGAGCTATTATTACGGCAGCAGCACCGCCAGCATGCAGCACCTTACCAACGAGAATTTTATTGAAGTAATGGCCGATGTGATGGGAGACGAACCCGAGGTGGTTGACCATATACGAGCCGGAAAATACAATATAAACAGCATGGATAAGTTGGTGGCCTATTTTAATAAAGTGCAGGCCTTGCGTAAATAGCAGTAAATATTTGTTATTGATATTTCTTTTGATCCATTTGCTTAACCTTCCAGTAATAAACCTGTGCTTGTGACGACCAAAAGATTAATAGCCCCTTTGATTTTCATGACGATAAGCATTGCGATATTTGCAGTTGCACTAATAATGCCCTGTTTTGATACACGGGCTGAAGACGGGGACACTGGTCAAGGCTTACTTTGTTTAATATCAGGTGCCTTCGGCTTTTTTTCTTCGTTCACTGGATTTATTTGGGTTGCTAATCCGGCACTTTTATTTTCATGGATCTATATTCGCAAAGACTCATGGTTGTCGTTATCTGCAAGTAGCATTGCTTTGTTTATAGGACTATTATTTCTAAAATGTACCGAAATGACAGTCAACGAAGGGGGCGGCACTTCTTATATCACTGGTTATCGAATCGGTTACTGGATATGGCTAAGCAGCATGATGATCATGGTTATAGGCAATGTATATTCCTACTTGTTTATCAAGCCTATTCCAAGACAAGAAAAATTCGACATGGAGAAAGCTATTAAAGAATATAATCAACGCGAAGCCGGTCAAACTAAAGTTTAGCATTAATGGCTGGTAACTTGGCACTGGCGGAAAAACACCAATTACTTTTTTAAAACTTTTAGCTATGCCGTCTGTCCTGTTATACAGTAACAGCTGATTGCTATGGCCGAAAAAGACCCCGTAAAAGATACCCCTACCGAAAAAGAACTCACCTTTATAGAAAAAGTATGGCATACAGTTGCCATTGTGGCGCTGTTGGTAGTTGCCATACTAATTGCCCGTGTTGCTTTTAATGTGCTATTGATGGTACTTGCCGGCTCGCTTATAGCGGTTTACTTTCATGGCTTAGGCGATATTATTGAACGCCGCACCAAATGGAGCCGCAGGCTATGCATGGTTATTTCTGTAGCCGGGTCTTTTGTAATTTTAGGTATGCTGCTGTGGTTTATGGGCACCAAAATACAAAGCCAGGTGGCGGTGTTAAGCGAAAGCCTGCCCAACACTATAAATACCGCCAAAGCAAAACTGGCCGAAACGCCCATAGGCCAAAAAGTATTAGACTATTTTGCCGGCGACAATACCGAAACAATGATGGTTACCGCTCAAAAATTTTTTAGCACCAGTTTTGGGGTATTGGGCAACATCTATCTGATATTATTTTTAGGAATATTTTTTACGGCAAGCCCCTCGCTGTATAAGGATGGAATAGTAAAGCTTTTCCCCAACCGAAACAAGCCGCTGGCTAAACAAGTAATAGACCGCACCAGCCTGTCGCTTAAAGGCTGGCTTAAGGGAATGATGCTATCGATGGTTTTGATCACCTTTATGATATCTACCGGGCTAAGCATTATTGGCATACCTGTAGCCTTGGTGTTAGGTCTTTTAACAGGCCTTTTAAAGCTTATACCCAACTTTGGCTCGCTGGTGGCAATGATACCCGGCGTCCTGCTGGCCTTAACCATAGGGCCTAATACAGCTATTATAACCGCCTTGCTTTACATGCTATCGCAAACAATAGTAAGCAATATTGTAACACCACTTATTCAAAAAAAGATGATAGATATACCGCCGGCCCTAACCATCATCAGCCAGGTAATTATGGGTACCGTATCGGGTGTGCTGGGCATTATATTAGCGGTGCCATTGCTGGCCATCATTATTATATTGGTGGATGAGCTGTATGTAAAAAAGATAAATCCTGATAGCGCGCCGCTGGCACATAAACGGGTTTTAGATAGCGATTAATGGGGTGTTATTTAACAGTGTAGTGGTATACCTGCCTGCCAATATTGCCTTTATCGTCCATCCCCTCTACCACCACGCGATAATTACCTTTACCGGCGTTATAATAAGTAAAAGATGCATTGCCCTTATCATCAGTAAGCAGGTCAGGCTTCCAGTAAATGGTTGAGCGTATATCCACAGGATTATCCTGTGGGTGCTCATATTTGGGAGAGTAAAACTCCCGGGCCCTGTAAAAGCCACTTACGGTGATGGGTAAAATACCAGTGGAGGTGATGTAACGTGGATTCACTCCGTATTTTATAGTGAATATAATGGCAGGCGCAAGTGGATTCCTTATAATATCAACACTCTCTACCTGATCGGGGTTGATTGAATTTATATTAAACCCTAACTCCATTTCTATATCATTGACAATAATTTTGACTTTTACCCCAGGCAAACCTGGTTGAGTTAATTCCGGAATATACAGGTTAGGTTCACGAGTTGGTACAAGCCTCATTCCTCGTAATAAAGGCATTAATTTAAAAATTAACAGCCCGTTTTCACCTATCTCTTCCGCGGGTATAGTTTGATCGGCGGGACCATATCTGCTGGTTACTTTTGGGGTGTACCTTTTGCTGCTTTTTATAGTTACTTCTTTAAGCACGCGCCCTTTTAAGTGGCCAAGTGCGCTTAGCTGTTTGTTGTTATTTTGCGCATAGGTTTGTACTAAAACATTTGCCGTGGTATCCTGCAGTATAAGTGGGTTAATAGCAGGCATGCCTTCATCTTTGTTATAACTTAGCTTGGTACCGTTTTTGCCTTTACTGCTAACCGCTTGCAGTATAAATTTAGCCGTATCGGTAAATATCAGGTTGGTAAATTTAAAGTCGCCTTTGTTGTTTGTTGTCTCGCTTAACATGCCGCCTTTTTGGGGTATAAGGGATATAGTGCCTTTATCAAGTGGTTTATCATATAAGTTGCGTGCGTTTCCGTTTACTTGCAAAGCTTTTTCGGGCTGGTAAGCTATTGCAGCGGGTTCATTGTTCAAGATTTGTTTCCATTCAAATCTCCTGTAACCGTGGGTAAGCATCACCAGGTCCAGGTCATGTTTAACAAGCTCTGTAGCGTTAGTAAAATAATAATTAGGTTGCTCAATGTAGCCTTTCAAGTCAGCTGTGAGCAATAACTCCGTTAAAATAGTATGCTCGCTGCTTTTGTTTACGGGTATCTTATCTTCATCCATAACCGATACCGAAAAGCTGCCCTTTGCCGGTAGCCCTGCGCGGGTAGTAGCGTTTAAATTAATATCTATCTTTTCCTGCGGATTGTAAACTAACTTATCGCTGTTAACTTTTAGACTTAACTGGTCGTATTTCTGCACAAATATCAACCGCTCGCCCAATGGCTCGTTATCAGCCGAAAACAGCGTGATGGTTGCTATACCAGTATTTAAGCGCCTTTTCATGATGTAAAGGTTTGTAACAGCGCTATCCAAACTGTATTTAACTGATGTAGCTTTGCCACCGGAGTATATTACAAGTGTATAGTCTTTATTGCGATTAGCGGCTAAATAAGCAGCGTTGGCCTTTATGCTTACCGTTGCCTGCGCTATCGAATCGTTGTTTACAGATAGCACCAATCCGCTTGATTGTATAGCAGGCATATCAACCAGGCTATGCTGCCCATTGGCGTAAGTTAAAATAGCGCGGTAGGTTTTATGTTCGGCGGGGGTAAAATAAAAGCCGCCCATGCCTAAGTGCGACGATGTAAATTTGGCCACCTGCCTGTTATCATCATCGGTTATTACACCCTTTACATCCAACCCCAAACCATTGCCGCCAATTGCCTTAAAAGCTACAAAAGAGTTAACGCCAGCCACTAAATTACCACCTTCGGGAAAGAAAGTGATATCGGCTTGTCCTGCCCGCTGCATATTGCTGTTTGGTATCGTCCGGTTTCCTCCTATGGGTATAATTCGCTCAAAAAAGGTCGGGTCAGCATCATTACGCATCCACTGGGTATAGGCCCTTATGCGGTAGTTACCCATATATACGGTGTCAGGTAAATCAAAATCACCCCAGGCTACGCCATTGATCAGCTGTAGTTTTATCGACTTATCTATTTTATTAAGCGGATTTATAAGATCGACATGCAGCACCCCGCTTATTGTAGACGGTTGGTGACGTTCGCCCATGGTAACATAGGCTTTAAAGTATATGGTATCGCTGGCTGCATAATAAGGTTTATCAAAATGCAGATATGCTTTTTCCGTTGCAGGCAGGTTAAGCAGTGCCTTAAATATGGGGGTGTTTGCTTTTATAGCTGAGGTATCTGATTGCGCAATAGCAATAGTTATGGGTAATAACCAAACAAATAACAATAAGGATTTTTTGCGCATAAAGCGGCCGGTTATAATTGTTGTATAAATATACCAATAACCACAAATAAAAAAAGCCTGTCGGGCGACAGGCTTTTACTTTATACTTTCGACTTAATTACTGCCCTTGCGCCAGGGTATAACCAATTTTGCCGTCAAACTTCATCAGGAACTCAACCGAGCACACTTTAAAATCCTCCGACAGGTCGGCAGCTATGTGCAATATTTCTTTTTGGGTAATGGTAGTGCCGTCCTTTTTCTCAAAACGAATGCGGTATTCGTTCACCAATTCGGTAAATATCGATCCGGTTGGCCACACCTGCGTACCACGGTTTGATATCATCACCAACTGAAAGTTATCGGTTTGTTTGCGTTGTGCAAGTTCGGCCAATTCGTTTGGCTGTTTGCTCGATTCTACAAACACATCCACCCCTACCATTTCTTCGGTAGTAGTAGTGCTGGTAACGGTTAGTTTATTTTTAAGCGGATGGTCGTGGTTAGCTTTAACTTCCATGTCCGGCTGGCCAATAACCGCGCCTTTAGCAGGTATGCGGCCTAAGTTGCCTATCACCGCATCAGCAAAACCTTCGGTATTGGCGGCTGCTGTAGCTTTATCGCCGAAATCGCCTGTGTGTATGCCTTGCTCTAAGGTGTAAAGTAAAGCGTTCTCGATATTGGCAGCGGCAGTAGTAAAACCTAAATAGCGCAGCATTAATATACCCGATAGCAATAAAGCGGTAGGGTTAGCAATACCACGGCCTGCAATATCAGGCGCGGTACCATGTACGGCTTCAAATATGGATATGTTATCGCCAATGTTGGCCGATGGTGCAAAGCCCAGGCCGCCTACTAAACCGGCACAAAGGTCAGATACGATATCGCCCTGCAGGTTGGTTAATACAATAGCCTGGAACATTTCGGGCCTCGATACCAGCTTCATGCACAAATCATCTACAATAATATCTGATGATTCGATATCCGGGTATTCTTTGGCTATCTCTTTAAAAGTCTCTAAAAACAAACCATCGGTTAGTTTCATGATGTTGGCTTTATGCCCGCAAGCCAGCTTGGTGTAGCCCTTGCGGCGTGCCATTTCAAAAGCGTAGCGTATTACCTGCGCGCTGCCCGGCCGGGTAATAATACGGCGGCCAACAGCAACATCGTTGGTTAGCAAGTGCTCGATGCCGCCGTAAGTATCTTCAATATTTTCGCGAACGATGGTTAAGTTAATAGGTATACCTGCTTTTGAAAAAACAGTATCAACCCCATTTAACGACCTAAAATCGCGTTGGTTAGCATAGGTGTTCCAAACTTTACGTGCGGTTACATTTATACTTTTTACACCCTTGCCTTTCGGGGTTTCCATAGGGCCCTTAAATAATAGGCCAAGGCGTTCGATGGTTTCTTTTGCCTGCGCGGTCATGCCGGTGGAGTGGCCTGCATCAAAGTAAGATTTCCCCATTTCTACATACTCATAATCGAGCTGTACATTTGCGGCTTCAAATATGCGAAGGACGGCGGCCATTATCTCGGGCCCTATACCGTCGCCTTTGGCAACTGCTATCTTTGTTTTCATATAAATAGTTGTGGTAGGTAAAAAACGGTGCAAAGGTAGGGTTTTTAAGCCTCTTTTTACACCCTTAAATGCTAATTAGCTGAGCTTTTTGACATTTAAATGCATTGTTTACAGCAAATATTTTGCCCGTTTTATAAGATGGAATTCGCAATGGGCTTTTTAAAAGATTTAGGTTAAATTTGCAGCACTACAATGAAAGCATTTTACGGCGATTTACGATTAGGAATTTTAGGCGGCGGCCAGTTGGGCCGTATGCTTATACAACAGGCAATTAATTATAATGTTACCGTTAAGGTACTTGACCCCGACCGCGAGGCGCCCTGCCGCCGCCTTTGCAACGAATTTGTTGTGGGGAGTTTAAGCGATTACGAGACTGTTTACAACTTTGGTAAAAAGGTAGACCTGCTTACCATTGAAATAGAAAAGGTAAATGTGGATGCACTGGAGCAGCTTGAAAAAGAAGGTGTGGTGGTTTACCCGCAATCGCGCATAATAAGGCTGATACAGGATAAAGGCCTGCAAAAACAGTTTTTTAAAGAGAATGAGATACCTACTGCCGAGTTTCAGGTGATATCATCCGCACAGCAGTTAAAAGAGAGCCATATACCGTTCCCCTACATACAAAAACTTCGCCGCGACGGCTATGATGGCAAAGGTGTGTACAAGGTATTAGATGAAAGCTATTTAAAAAATGCCTTTACCGAACCCAGCCTGATTGAGCGGATGATAGATTTTGAAAAAGAGATTGGTGTAATAGTAGCCCGTAACGAAAACGGCGAGGTAAAAACCTTCCCGCTGGTTGAGATGGAGTTTAACCCCGAAGCCAATTTGGTTGAGTTTTTAATATCGCCATCTACCCTACCCTTTGAGATACAACAGGAAGCTGAAAGCATAGCCAAAAAAATAGCAGAAACTTTAAATATAGTAGGCTTGTTAGCCGTAGAGCTATTTTTAGATAAAAGCGGTAAGATACTGGTAAACGAACTTGCCCCGCGCCCGCATAACAGCGGCCACCAAAGTATTGAGGGTAACGTTGTATCGCAATTTGAGCAGCATTTAAGGGCCATATTTAACCAACCACTGGGCGACACTACCTGCCGAAGCAATGCCATAATGGTAAACGTTTTAGGCGAAGCCGGCTATGAGGGCCCCGCCATTTACCAGGGGATAGAAAAAATATTAAAATGTGATGGGGTGTATGTACACCTTTACGGCAAGGCCCTAACCAAGCCCTTCCGTAAAATGGGCCATGTAACCATTGTAGATAACGACAGGGAAAAAGCGATTGAGAAGGCAAGATATGTGCAGGAGACGCTTAGGGTGATAGCGTAAGTGATGGCTGAACTTAAGCTTTATAAATCGCGTTGGAAGGCTATTAAATTGCTCTTTTTGGCATCACCATTTATCGCATTTGGTTTATATGAAATACTCTATGAACATGGTGGAACCAACCCGATTATGGCTTGGTTAGCTGTATGCTTTTTTGGTTTAGCAATTCCCATCAGCTTATTTATGCTACTAGATCAACGACCGGAAATTATAATCGATGAAAGAGGACTTTTCAGTCGATCCTCTTACGGTTTGTTTGAAAAAAAGCCAAACAGAGGATTTGTTGAATGGCAGGAGATTAAAGATACATATATTGTAAAGCAGCCTGTCGGTTGGAGATTTACCACCGGAACCCATAAATATATCTGTATAAAACTCACAGAGACTGCTAAAAAGACTAACAACAAATATTCAAAGCAAAATGCTGTTTCAAAGTTCTATAATTTAGGTGATTTTTGCATACCATTACTTACTCTTAACGTTAACGAAAACAATTTGAATGACTTTATCAAAGCAATGCTAGCTAGCGATTTGTCAAAAAAAATAAACTTGATACAAAATACAAAACTATGAACCAACCCCAACCAAAGATCGCCATTATAATGGGCAGCAAGTCGGATTTAAACATTATGCAGGATGCTGCGGATGTTTTGAAAGAACTGGGCGTTGATTACGAGATCACCGTTGTATCGGCCCACCGCACTCCCGACAGGATGTTTACTTACGCCCGTGCCGCTGCCGGCCGTGGCATAAAGGTAATTATTGCTGGTGCCGGTGGCGCAGCGCATTTACCGGGTATGGTGGCCTCGTTAACGCATTTGCCCGTTATTGGCGTCCCTGTTAAATCAAGCAATTCTATTGATGGCTGGGATTCTATCCTATCTATATTACAAATGCCTAACGGCATACCTGTAGCAACCGTTGCCCTAAATGCCGCAAAAAACGCGGGTATTTTAGCCGCTCAAATACTGTCAACAGCTGATGAGGCATTAGTAGCTAATTTGATCGCGTTTAAAGAAAAGCTAAAACAAGTGGTTGAGCAATCGGCTAAGGATATGGAGTCTTAATCCCAGGGCAAATCTAAAATCGTAAGTCTACAATCGTAAATCAATTTAACATCGGGTTTTCGGGGAAGTTGGCAATGTGGGCATACCGCTGGCCAAGGTTTATCACTGCCTCTTTCCACAAATTGTGCTCGTTGTTGCTAAATACGGTATCTATATCAAACTTATTGGCTACTATCCAGGCGTCTTCGCGCAATTCGTCGTCTAACTGGCCCGGTGTCCAGCCGCTGTAGCCGGTAAAAAATTTAATTTCATCCTCTTTCAACTGGTAGTTGGTTATCAGTTCCTTTATCTGCTCAAAATTTCCGCCCCAGTAAATGCCATCCCAAATTTCTATACCGTCGGCAATTTTTTCGGGGCAGCGGTGTATATAGTGCAGGGTATTGGGTGCAACCGGCCCCCCTTCGTAAACCGGAATTTCGGAATAAGATACATCAGGTAAAATATCACCCAGTAAATATTCGGTTTGATGGTTGAGTATAAAACCCATAGCACCTGCCTCAGAATACTCTGTTAGCAGTATTACCGACCTTTTAAAATTAGGATCGGGCATAAATGGTTCTGATATAAGCAAGCGCCCCGCGGCAGCCGAAATTTGACTTAACATACAGTTGTAATTTACTTAAATAACGCCAAATGTAAAAATATGTTCATTATCACTTAAAATGAAGCTTGTAACAATATATACGGTATAATAAATTTGTAAGTTTGCGTTGATGGACCAGAAAGATATT
This sequence comes from Inquilinus sp. KBS0705, assembly GCA_005938025.2. Lineage (NCBI taxonomy): Bacteria > Pseudomonadati > Pseudomonadota > Alphaproteobacteria > Rhodospirillales > Rhodospirillaceae > Inquilinus > Inquilinus sp. KBS0705. The sequence goes on from VCCI02000001.1 coordinate 1,632,185, forward strand.
GAAAATTTACGACAGGACTACACCGCAGCCTCGCTTAGCGAAACCGATGTAGATGCCAACCCTATACGCCAGTTTGATAAATGGTTCAACGAAGCCATTAATTACAAGGTGCACGAGCCTAACGCCATGACCCTGGCAACGGCAACACACGATGGCAGGCCATCGGCCAGGATAGTGCTGCTAAAGGGCTTTAGCGACGATGGCTTTAAGTTTTACACCAACTATTTAAGCCGCAAAGGTAAAGAGATAAGCAAGAACCCATTAGGCGCCCTTATTTTTTACTGGGGCGATATGGAACGCCAGATACGTATTGAAGGCACCATTGATAAATTGGATAAAGATTATTCGGAGAAGTATTTCCACTCGCGCCCTAAGCTTAGCCAGATAGGTGCCATGGCATCGCCGCAAAGCCAGGAAATACCCGGCCGCGAAGCCTTAGAACAACGTATGGCTGCATTAGAGTTAGAGTATGCAGATACGGATGTTCCTAAACCATCTTTTTGGGGTGGCTATGTGTTGCGCCCACGCATGATAGAATTTTGGCAGGGACGCGGCAGCCGCCTGCACGATAGGATAGTTTATAAGAAAACCGATAATAAAAACTGGAAAATTGTACGCCTGGCGCCATGAGTTTTGACGATATTAAATTATTGCTTACGGATAAATTTGGCGAGGCTGTTGTGCTGGGCGAAGAACGCACCGGCATGCAACCTGCCCTACTCATCGCTCCGGATAGGATAGCCGATGTGTGCCTGGAACTACGCAATAACCCCAAAACATATTTCGATTTTTTATCGTGCCTAACCGGTATGGATTATGGTGTGGATGATGGCCGCTTCGGCGTAGTTTATCACTTGGCATCTATACCTTACCATTTACAGCTAACATTAAAAGTAAGCAGGCTGAATGACCGCAATGAGGATAATTTACCTTCGTTCCCCAGTGTTTCGGGTGTTTACCGCACGGCTGATTGGCACGAGCGCGAAGCTTATGACCTGGTAGGGATATTTTTTGAAGGCCACCCCGATCTACGCAGAATTTTATTGCCTGATGATTGGGAAGGATACCCATTACGTAAAGATTACCAGGCTGCAGAATATTATAAAGGAATAAAAATTGATTAAGATATAATCATGAAGCGTCATTGCTTAGTACCTCGCAATGACGGAAAGAAAAATAGATTGGAAACAACTTCTAAATACAACGAAGCCTTACAAAGTTATCACAAAAAGATAGCCGAAGCATCTGTGGAAGATATGGTGCTGAACATGGGTCCGCAGCACCCATCAACGCATGGTGTTTTGCGGCTGGAGTTGATAACCGATGGCGAGATAGTAAAAGAGGTTATCCCCCATGTTGGTTACCTTCATCGCTGTTTTGAAAAACATGCCGAATCGCTTACTTATCAGCAAACCATCCCCTTTACCGATAGGTTAGACTACCTGGCATCAATGAACAACAGCCACGCCTGGGTAATGGGCGTCGAAAAAATGCTGGGTATTGATAAGGATATCCCAAAACGTGTAGAGTATATACGCGTATTGGTTTGCGAACTTAACCGTATCGCATCGCACCTGATAGCTATTGGCACTTACGGTATTGATATAGGCGCCTTTACCCCTTTTTTGTGGTGTTTTAGAGATCGCGAACATGTAATGGGTATGTTGGAATGGGCCTCAGGCTCGCGCATGCTATATAATTATATATGGGTGGGCGGTTTGTTTTACGATTTGCCGGTTGGTTTTGAAGAACGCTGTCGCGAGTTTGTAGAATACTTTAAACCAAAAATGGTTGAGCTTAACCAATTGCTTACCGATAACCAGATATTTATCAATCGTACGGCTAATGTAGGCGTATTGCCATTAGATGTAGCCATTAACTGCGGCTGCAGCGGCCCGGTGCTGCGTGGTTCGGGCTTAAAGTACGATTTGCGACGTATTGATAACTATTCGGTTTACCCAGAACTTGAATTTGATGTACCGATAGGTACAGGCGCTATGGGCACCACCGGCGATTGCTGGGACCGTTATAAGGTTAGGGTTGATGAGATTGACCAATCGTTAAGAATGGTTGAGCAATGCCTTGACCGCCTGCAAAAAGAGTTAAAACGTACCCCTGATTTTGACCCGCGTGCCAAACTGCCGCGCAAAATAACCCCCAAGGCGCAAGATTACTATGCCCGCTGCGAAGGCGCCAAAGGCGAGCTAGGCTTTTACTTTGTAGCCGATGGCCGTACCGAAGTACCCTTTCGTGCTAAAGCACGGGGGCCAAGCTTTAATAACCTGTCTGTACTGCCCGAAATATCTAAAGGCGTTATGATAGCCGACCTAATAGCAATAATTGGCTCTATCGACTTTGTGTTGGGCGAGGTGGATAGATAGTTAAACCCTATAACAAAAAAAGAGACGCAATTACTTGCGTCTCTTTTCATTATAAAGTAATTGTGATTTTACTGATTATATACTTTTACCATAAACACGTAATTGCTAAGCTTTTTAATTTGCTGCGTACGGCTTAAGTTGGCAAGGGTGTTTTTACTATTGATGCTTAACGTTTTGGTTAAAGAATCGGTAGGGATATTTTCAATAGCTTTTAGCAGGTAGTTTGATTTTACAGCAAAGGCCGCGCTTGATGCCTGGGTTTGTTTACCGCTTATAATACCAATAATATTACCCTTAGCATCTAACAAAGGGCCGCCGCTATTGCCCGGGTTAACCGGTACAGACACCTCGTATTCGGTAGTATCGTTATGGAAACCAATTGACGAAGTAAGCGCGCCGGGGCCAAATTTGATCACGTCGCCGGGATAGCCTAAAGTGTAAACATCTTCACCAAGGTCGCCTTTAGTTTTCCTGAAACTGTATGGTACCGGGCCAAGGTTTTTAAATTCAGGGTCGTTAATTTGCAGGATAGCTACATCATACTCCGGCTCGGTGTAAATTACTTTGGTGTGGAATGATTCGCCATCGCTGTTTTGTACGTACACCGAATCTGCACCATTAACCACATGCAAGTTGGTAACAATATAGCCGTTACCGGTAAGGGCAAAGCCTGTCCCCCTAAATTTCGCAGTAATTACAGGGCCGGTAGTTTTAGTTGACTTAATTTTATTGCCAAGTTCGTCTTGTTTTTTACCGATATTGGCAACTTCCTGCTTTAACTGCTGGTAGCGCGGGTCGCGGTTACTCAGGTCGCCGGTAAAATAAAGCGTAAGTAAAGTGGCAAATATAGCTATAGATGCCGCCACCGATATTTTTGAGTGATGATTACGCCACAATTGTACCACCCATGATGGATGCACCATCAGGTTGTCTTTTAATGTGTGTACATCAATTTCGTCATGTATCTCGTTTAGCCTTGTTTCAAGCGATAAGCGTTCGCCGTATTGCTTTAACAGGCCTGTAAAATGTTTGTGCTCGGTTATTTTAGCATCAATAGTAGCATCCTTTTTACGCAATGCTTCAAATTGCTCGCGCTCACCGGCGGTCATTTCACCATCCAGGTAACGCTCTATTGTTTCTAAAAATTCGTCTCTCATATAAATACCCTTCCTAATTTACTGCTGAAAAAATAGTTTTTTCAGCCTTTGCAAACATTTGTATTTCTGCGTCTTTGCGTTATCAGCATTGGTATAGCCAAACCGCTCGCATATATCCTGCATAGATTTGCTGTGCATATAAAAATCTTCCATAATAGTTTTACAGGGTTCGCCTAATAATTTAAGCGCGTCTGCCATTTTGTTTAGCTGTATATCCCTGTCATGATGTGCTTCTACTTCATCCTCAACAAGTAAAAACTCCTGAAAATCCTTTATATCGCCCCCGTAGCGGTTCATTTGCTTAAGCCTTTTTAGCCACAAACGCCTGCAAACCGAGTATATATAGGTTTTAAGTTTACTGCTTAACTCAAAATCGCCCCGTTTTATCTTATTATAAAGAACTATAATCGCTTCCTGATAAATATCTTTTGCTTCATCCTCGTCGCCGTTGTTGTTAATAACCAACTGCAATACCATTGGGAAATAAGCCAGATATAACTTCTTTAAAACACTGTCAGAGTTGTTAAGTATCCCAATGATCACTTCACTATCTGCCGGTATTTCCACGTTTAACTGATTATTCACTACTTAATACTTTTTATACCGAATTGTAACCCAATAATATAAATTATTTTTTTGCCCCAATAAGCATGCTTACCAAATGTAGGTTAACAGCCTATTATGAGGGCTGCAATATCGTGCAATTAATTGAGAGATTACAGCGGCATTGATTTTGTTAATAGTGTTATTAATACTTTAATATTTCAACCATGAAAAACTTATTTAAAACATTAATTATAGGGGCGGCAATCACCGTGTCGTTTGCTGCGTGCTCAGGTCACGGTTCAAATGCGGCTCCTGATAGCGCGAAAGACGAATCTGCAACACCAAACTCGTCAAAGTTAGACACTACAGCCGGGGTAGCTGGCGCAAATGGCTCGGCAATGCCTGCAGATAGCGGACCCGACCATTCAGGCTCGGGTGGTACGGCTAGTACTAAAAGACCGCCGCGTTAAAAAAAGCCCCGTAACCGGGGCTTTTTTTATGAATTACACTTAAACAGGCCGTTTTAAATAAAAAAAAGATAATATTTTATTTAAAAATATATAAAAACCTCAATTAAACTTATCATATTAGTAGCCAATTGGTTATATATCTATTATCGTGTAGCTGATCAAGCAAAAAACAGGTTAAAATTTAACATCAAGAAAGTTTTTTAAAAACACATGGGTTACCTTTTAACGATATACGTATTAACAACAAAGAGAAATAAATCAATCACAAATTAATAAAACACAAAAACATGAAAAATTCATTCAAAGTTGCTTTTTTAGCTTTAGCTATCGCGGTTTCTGCTGCTGCTTGTAAAGGTTCTGGTTCTGGTGCTGCTGCTGATTCAGCTGCTGCAGATTCAACTCAAAAAGATACTACTGTTGTAGTTGATACTGCTAAGAAAGATACTACTGCTGTAGTTGACACAACTAAAAAAGACACAGTTAAAAAATAATTTAACCTAACCGGTTAATTTTAAAGATTACATCGTTAATTTTTTAAGTTTTTTAATTTTAAAGGGTAACCTGAATTTTTTTAAAAAAATTGGGTTACCTTTTTTTGTTTTTGGTATTAATACCTGAAAACTATTAAATCACTTAAAAAAAACACAAATGAAAAATTCTTTCAAAATTGCTTTTTTAGCATTAGCTATCGCAGTTTCTGCTGCTGCTTGTAAAGGTTCTGGTTCTGGTTCAGCTACTGATTCAGCTGCTGCTGATTCAGCAAAGATGGATACATCTGCAAAGATGGATACCGCTGCTAAAATGGACACAGCTAAAATGGATACAGCTAAAATGGACACCGCTAAAAAAATGTAATCTTACTTTTTTTAAAAAAGGCCCCTGGTTTACCGGGGGCTTTTTTTTTGCTTAAAAATCGCTATAAAAACATTTTCACATCTGTTTGTTTATTGCTGAAACTAATACAATGAAATACGCCGACTGGAATAACCTAAATGAAGATGAAAAGAAAAACCTGCATTGGAGGCATCATCCGCGTATACGAATAGCTACTATATTCTCGGTACTGTTTGCCATAGCTTTTGCGGTTATTATGCTGCGGGTGCTTCAAAACCGAAGGATACATGTAAACCGCAAGCCAAACGCAAAAGAGGCTTTTGCTATCGCAAAGGCATTTGTAAAAGATAAGGTGAGACAACCAGGGTCGGCTGCGTTTCCAAAAAACAATTTTCGATCAATTATTGATACTGCCAACAACTCCTACAATATTTCGTCTACTGTAAATCAGCAGGATAGCAGCGGTAAGTTTGTTAAAACTCCCTGGCAGGTTAAACTTGCCTACACCGGTGGCGACTGGGCCGATAAAAGCAGTTGGAAATTAGTTAATATAAGCCTGGAAAAACAAAGCAAATAAAAAAAGATCGTTTGGTTTAAAACGATCTTCAATTTTTTATACGGATGTTGCCATTATTGCCTCCCTCTGAAAGCAGAAATAAGCCATATAATAAGTAGTATTACTACAATTACTGAAATGATGCCGACAGCGGCCCCGGCTTTAAATATGCCACCAATAACAGAACATCCGCTAAGGGCTACAACAGCCATTACTAATACTAATAAATTTAATTTTTTCATCGGTTAGATTATAATATTTACGATAAAAAAATAAATGCAATAATTATACCCTTTTTTAGAGCAGTAAATTAGTATCAGATTCTTCGGTTTCTATGTTTCTGTTTGGCAAAAATTGTACAGCAATTAATACAATCAACATCGGAAGCAAACTTAGTGGTATAAGTTCTTCTAAAATTAAGATGAGCTTCATTAGGGGTAATTTTTAATGTAACAGTTTATAATTGTTTAAATTTCTTTACCTGCTCAAATGGAAATTTACTCATGGGGGATGGTGCAATTTATATAAGGTTTTAATAAAAAAAAATAATGTTGATAACTATTTTTAATTAAAAAAATAAGCTATCGATTAAGGTTTTATTGCCATCATAAAAAAACTTATTTAGCCTGCTAAATAAAAATGATATGTATTTTGTGCGGCGTTATGACAAACCCTGACCTGCTGCTTTCTTTAAACCATGTAAACGTTAAATTTTTAAATAAGTTATTGTTCGATAATTTATTTTTTGCCGTAAATAATGGCCAAAACTGGGCTATAACAGGTAAAAGCGGCTCGGGTAAAACTGTTTTGCTACAAGTAATTGCCGGTAATGTGGCTGTAAGCGGCGGTAGTATCACCTACAATTTTAACCACCACAGCATTCAAAATTTTCACCAGTATATCGCCATTGCAGGTGCCCGGCATCACTTCAAAAATCTATCAAACACATCCGATCTTTATTATCAGCAGCGTTATAACTCGTCCGACTCGGAAGACGCGCTTACCGTTAGTGAATATTTACAGGTTGTAAAGATCAATGAGCATACCACCCCCTACTGGACATTTGACAAAGTTATAACCGCACTTAACTTAATGCGCTTAGCAGATAAGGCTATCATTAAACTATCAAACGGAGAGACTAAGCGCCTGATGATAGCCGCAGCTTTGCTAAAAAACCCGGTTTTATTACTGCTCGATAATCCGCTTACCGGGCTCGATGTTCAAAACCGTGCTTATTTTAACCTATTACTAAACGAAGTAAAGGCTTCAGGCATACATATTATTATAGCCACATCTTCAGCTCACGAACTACCCGAAGTAATAAGCCATGTGGCTATACTGGATGATGGCGCCATAAGCCAAACATTAACTAAAAAAGAGTTTGAAGCCATTGCACCTACTACTGAAAATAAAGCAACTGTAGATATTACCGCCCTTAAACAACTTTTTAATACCAGCCAACAGCACACCTACCGGCATATAGTAAACATGACCAACGTCCATATTAAATATGGCGATAAGGTTGTTTTAAATGAAGTAAACTGGCAGGTAAATCCTGGTGAGCGCTGGGCTTTGCTGGGGCCAAACGGGGCGGGAAAATCTACCCTGCTGAGTTTAATTAACGGCGATAACCCGCAGGCTTATGCTAATGATATTGTTTTATTTGATAAAAAGCGCGGTACCGGCGAAAGCATTTGGGATATTAAAAGCAAAATCGGCTTTGTATCGCCCGAGCTTTATCAGTATTTCCCTACTGATAATAGTTGCCTGCAAGTTATAGAAAGCGGGTTTTATGATACGCTGGGCCTTTTTAGGCCAAGCAGCAAGGCTAAAGCCGACCTTGCCCTTAGCTGGATGAAAGCCCTGGAAATTGACCAATATGCCCGCCTTTTGTTAAAAAATATCCCCGCCAGTGCCCAGCGATTATGTTTACTGGCAAGAGCATTGATAAAAAATCCGGCTTTACTCATATTCGACGAACCCTGCCAGGGGCTTGACGACCACCAGCAACAGCATTTTAAAAGCGTTGTAGATGCTATATGCAGTATTAGCAATGTAACGCTTATTTATGTTACCCATTACCAGCACGAGATACCGGATAGCGTAGATAAGGTTTTAAAGTTGGATAAGGGAATGGTAGTGGGTCGTTAGCAGTAGGCGGTTTGCAGTTAGCATATTGGGCAATAAGGGATCTTTGTCAACCCAACAACACCTTTTACCTTTCGCCTTTCAGCTTTCAACCGCAACTACGTATATTTGTGTATGAATACAGCCGATCTGTTACAGCGTGCCTTAGCTTTTGATTTTTTGAGCATTGAAGAAGGTGTTTACCTGTACAACAATGCCTCAACTGCCGACCTGATGTATGTGGCTAACGAGCTACGTAAAATACAGGTACCGCATGGCAAAGTAACCTGGCAGATAGACCGGAATGTAAACACAACCAACGTTTGCATAGCCAACTGTAAATTCTGTAACTTCTTCCGTCGCCCGGGGCACGAGGATAGTTACATTACCGATATTGAAACATATAAGCGAAAAATTGAAGAGACCTTTAAATATGGCGGCGACCAGCTTTTATTACAGGGCGGCCACCACCCCGATCTGGGCCTTCAATTTTATACCGACCTTTTCCGCGAGTTAAAACAGCTGTATCCAAAACTAAAATTACATTCTTTAGGCCCACCAGAGATAGCCCACGTTGCAAAGCTGGAAAATATGAGCCATTACGATGTACTTAGAGCGATGAAAGAATCCGGCCTCGACTCATTGCCCGGTGCCGGTGCCGAAATATTAAACGACCGTGTGCGCCGCCTGATATCAAAGGGTAAGTGCGGCGGTAAAGAGTGGTTAGATGTAATGCGTGCGGCACATCAGCTAAACCTGCCTACATCAGCTACTATGATGTTTGGCCATATCGAAACCATTGAAGAGCGCTTTGAGCACCTGGTTTGGATACGCGAGGTGCAATCAGAAAAACCCGAAGGGCACCACGGCTTTGTTGCCTTTATACCATGGCCTTTCCAGGACGATGGCACACTATTGCGCAAAGTACGCGGCATTACCAATAATGTTACCGGCGACGAATACATCCGCATGATTGCCCTTAGCCGTATTATGCTGCCAAATATTAAAAACATACAGGCATCATGGTTAACCGTGGGCAAGCAGGTTGCACAGCTATGCCTGCACGCCGGCGCTAACGATTTTGGGTCGATAATGATAGAAGAGAACGTAGTATCTGCCGCAGGTGCACCACACCGCTTTACCGCAAAGGGTATACAGGATTCTATTAAAGAAGCGGGTTTTGAACCACAGCTACGCACCCAAAAATACGATTGGCGCGATATACCGGCCGAAATTGAAGAACAGGTGATAGACTATTAGGCCCAACCTATAAGACCAAGCGTCATTGTAAGTACGGGTGCAGAAAAATTATATATTTGCAACACATGAACAATGTTGAGCAATATATAGAGGCACTTATTTTTGCATCTGAACAGGGCATTCGTACAGAAGAAATTATTTACTGCCTGCAGGCCGCTTTTGAACACGACTATACAGCCGAAGATATAGATAAGCATGTACAAACCATCCGCAATAAGTACCAGGACGATAGCTTTGCCATTGAGGTAGTAAAACTTAATAACGCTTACCAGTTTCTAACAAAAAAAGACTATCACCAGGTTATAAGCCTGCTGCAACTACAGCGCTCCAAGAAAAAGTTAAGCCAGGCCGCGTTAGAAACCCTGGCTATAATTGCCTATAAACAACCTGTAACCAAAACAGATGTTGAGCAAATACGCGGCGTAAATTGCGACTACTCTATACAAAAACTATTAGAAAAGGAACTAATTGCCATCACAGGCAAGTCGGAAACGGTGGGTAAGCCTATACTTTATGGCACCAGCAGCCTTTTTATGGACTATTTTGGCATTAATGATATAACAGAACTACCACAGCTTAAAGAAATTACAGACAACAGCAGCAGCATTGGCGAGCAATCAGAATAAATTTAAAAGATATTTTTATTGAAAATGATTTTAATTATTTTTACTGATAAATAATGCTGATTATAGCAGTACGAAAAAAGCTAACAGACAAAACAATTAGGTTAACAGATTATAAGTTTTAACGAATAATAAATTTATTAAAATGGCAGCTCCCAAAAAACCTTTAAATACATCTACCAAAAAAGCCAGTGACGAGGAAGATGACGACTTTGATGATGACCCAAAGCCGGGTAAGAATGTAGCGGATGACGATGATGACTTTGATGAAGATATTCCATTGGATGATGACCTGGCCGGGTTCGATTCTTTCGACCCTTATGATGACGAAGACGACGATTAATCATACTATAAAAATATATTCGAAGCATTCAGTCGGCAGGCTGGATGCTTTTTTTATAAACGGCAATTTCAGCACTATTGGATGATCATTACTGAAGTTAAAAGCAAAGCAGATAAAAAAGCATTTTTGGATGTAGCGCGCCTGTTATACAAGGGCGATGCTAACTGGGTATGCCCTTTAGATACCGATATAGAAGCGGTGTTTGATCCTGTTAAGAACAATTTTCATCAGCATGGTAAAGCTACCCGGTGGATATTAACAGACGATAGCGGACAGCTAATAGGCCGTATAGCCGCTTTTATAAACGATAACAAGGCCTACAACTACGAGCAACCTACCGGCGGCTCTGGCTTTTTTGAGTGCATTAATAATAAAGTTGCCGCGTTTTTACTGTTTGATACCGCGCAGGCCTGGTTAAAGGGCTTGGGTATGCAGGCTATGGATGGCCCCATAAACTTTGGCGAGAACGATAACTTTTGGGGTTTATTGGTAGAGGGTTTTACGCCGCCATCCTATGGCATGAATTATAACCCACCCTACTATCATGATTTTTTTGAGGCCTATGGATTTGAGACCCAATACGAGCAAATAACCAATCACCTGGATGTGCACAAACCCTTTTCGGAGCGGTTTACAAAAATTGCTAACTGGGTAATGAACAAGCCTGGGTACACCTTTGAGCATTTTAAAACAGCGCAAATAGAAAAATTCGCGGCTGATTTTATTGAGATATATAACGATGGCTGGCAAGATTTTGAAAATTTTGTGCCCATAACCCATGCTACAATTTTAGAAAGTTTCGAAAAAATGAAAGCCATAATGGACGAAAAGCTGATATGGTTTGCCTATGTAGATAACGAGCCGGCATCCTTTATAGTAATATTACCTGATGCCAACCAAATGATAAAACCATTAAACGGCAAACTTAACTTATGGGGTAAACTAACGTTTGTTTATCGCCGCTGGAGGGGGGTATCGCGTATGAGGGCTGTTGTTATGGGTACCAAACAAAAGTATCAAAAACACGGGCTAGAATCGTGCCTGTTTATAAAATTAAAGGAATATGTACTGCCACTTAAACAATACGATGAGCTTGAATTATCGTGGGTGGGCGATTTTAATGAGAAAATGCTCGCCATACACGCAGCGGTGGGCGCTACATTTGGCAAAAGGCATCTTACAATGAGGTATAAATTTAAATAAGCCCGAAAAAAATTCCGGGCTTATTTAGTATTATGCTGTAATAACTTTTTTGTGTCTTAGCTCTTCAAAAAGCTCGATAACTTTTTTCTGCAGATCGATAACTTCTGTTTCGCGATCCATCAACTTTTTGTTAACGTTCTCTAACTCACTTGCAATTTTTTGATCTTGCTCAGTTTCGTTAAAGGTTAGTAGCTGCACTACCGACATTTCAAACAATACGGCTATCTGTTCTAATCGAGACAAATTGATATCAGTGATTCCCGTTTCAATTTTAGAAAAAGCAGGTATAGAAATGTCTAACCTTTTAGCTACTTCCTCCTGGCTCCAGCCCTTTTGGTGACGTAGTAACCGGATCTTTTTTCCGAGTGTCTTCATATATGTGTGTTAATTAGGATAAGGTTTCTCAATAGTTAATAAAGTTACAACTTTTTTAAACAACAAACTAATAATCAATAAAATTATAACAATTTTTCTTTTAATCCGATCAGGTTAATACCGCCAAAGTTGCCCGAACTCATCATTAATAAGTTACTATTACTAATATCTAATCTTTCCAGATGCTGTAATAAAGCGTCCGGATCATTAAAAAACAGCAGATCGTCCTTTGCAAACGCGCTTTTTACTGCTTCAATTGCATAGGGTGTTATCTTTTTTTGTTCAAATGTTTTGCGGTCAATAAATACAATCGCTTTATCGGCGCCGTCCATTGTGCCGGCATATTCATTTAAAAAATCTTTATTCAAGCTGCTAAAAGTATGCAATTCTATGCAAGCTATTAGCTTTCGCTGCGGAAACTGCGCCTTAACCGCCTGTATAGTAGCCGTTAATTTAGATGGCGAATGCGCAAAATCTTTAAAAATTGTCGCATTATCATTCTTTCCAACCAGCTCCAGCCTGCGTGCTGCTCCCTTAAAGGTACTAATATATTCATAAAAATCGGCCTTGCTTATAGCTAAAGCTTCGCAAACCAAACGCGCGGCTTCCATGTTAAGCAAATTATGCTGGCCAAAAACCTGTAAGGCGTAACTTTTACCGTCGGCAATTATGCTGGTTACTCCGTTTTGTATCGTAAATTGGGGTAAGCCATAAGGCAGCTTTTGGCCATCAATGGTTACACCCGATACCATTTTATTTAAAACGTCGTCGGTTTCGCTGTAAATTAGCTTACCACCCGGTTGTATGGTTTGGCCAAAAATCTTAAACTGATCTATGTAATTATCAAATGTGGGGAATACGTTGATATGATCCCAGGCGATGCCGCTTATAACACCAATATCGGCTTTGTAAATATGAAACTTTGGCCGCCTGTCAATCGGCGACGCAAGGTATTCGTCGCCCTCAATAATAATAACCGGGGCATCATGGCTAAGCCCTACCATGGTTTCAAAGCCTTCTAATTGGGCGCCTACCAGGTAATCAAACTTTTTACCGGCATGCTGCAATACATGCAGTATCATACTGGTAATGGTAGTTTTACCATGGCTGCCGCCTATTACCACACGCTTTTTATCTTTTGATTGTTCGTAAATATAATCGGGGTACGAGTATATTTTAATGCCTAACTCCTGTGCCTTAAGCAGCTCGGGGTTATCAATACGGGCATGCATACCTAATATAACGGCATCCAGCCCGGCATTTATCTTTTCGGGGTACCATCCCTCCTGCTCAGGCAAAATGCCATACTTAGCCAGGCGGCTTACAGATGGTTCAAACAATACATCGTCTGACCCGGTAACATCAAATCCTTTTTTATGAAGAGCTATGGCCAGGTTGTGCATAGCACTACCGCCAATAGCTATAAAATGTACTCTCATGTATTATAACAGGGGCATATAAACACAGCAAATTAACATAAAAAGCCCTGTTTTGCCAATAGTTAATTAAAATAACCTATAGCATGTATTTTATTTTAAAAGTAATACCGGCACAGTGGAGCTTTTGGCTATTTGCTGCGAAATACTGTTATGTAAAATAGATTGTAAAAAACTATAGTTATGTGGCAAAGCAATGACCATTTGTGCCTTATGGTAGGTAGCAAAATCGAGTATGCCGCTAATAATATTCGCGTCATTTACATAGTAATACCTTGGCTTAAAATGCTTAAGCATGCCATGCAGCGCGGTTTTTTCGGCTAACAGTTCCGGGTCCCACCCGGCATGTTTACCTGTGGTATCAATATTTACTACTAATAGTTTTATGGCTTGTTTACCTAATAGTTTGTGCAGGGCATCTAAAGGCACATTTTCTTTCACCTTTTTAAAATCGCAGGCTATTACTGCTTCATCAACTGGCTGGTACTTATAATTTGGCGGCACTACTATAACCGGTGTCGGGCTGGCTTTTGATATCCGGATAACGTGGCTGCCTATGCCTTGGTTGTTCTCGCGCAAGGTGCTATTGCCTATGGTGCCTAATATCACCAGGTCTGCATTATCTTCGTTTACTGTATCTACTACTGCACGCAATAAATGGGATCGCCTTAAGCTTATCCGTATCTCTACCCCTTCGCGCACCTTATCCTTCAGCTTATCTCTTAGCTTTTCTAAATGGTTTATCCGCTCTGCCGCGTTATCTTCTATCTGGTCTTCGGTAAGCATTACCATGTTAGGGTCGGGCAGCATGGTTTCGTACACCGATGTAAAATAAGCGTTCATCAAAATAATGGTTTCTACATTGGTTTGATGGCTCAATTGCGCGGCATAATCGGCGGCGTTAAAACCTGCGTCCGAGAAATCAACGGGTACAAGATATGTTTTCATACAGGAAGGGTTTAAATAACCTGACCATATTGGTATAAAGGTTAATACACCGCAAATTTAAACAGGAATGAGCGGTGCATTGTCAACAGTACTTCATATTTACAATACATGAATTTAGTTATTGTTTTTGAAAATAATTTGAATACTTTTGTATTGTAATAATTTTTATTACATATAAAAATGAACGGAAGATTCCCCACAGCATTACATATTATGACATTGCTTTGCAGTGCAGATGAGCAGCTATCGTCGGAATTTTTGGCGGGCAGCATTAATGTAAACCCCGTGTTGGTGCGTAAAGAGCTGAGCAATTTAATAAAGCACCAACTGGTTTATAGCAAGGCAGGCAAAAGCGGTGGTTATACACTGTCAAAGCCTGCTATGCAAATAACCCTGGCAAATATCTATACCGCGGTAAAAAGCACTGCTATTTTAGGAAACGCTAAAAACGAACCTAACCCCAAATGCCCTGTAGGCAAGCAAATAAACCAGCATTTAGACGAAATAAATAAACAGGTAGACCAATCTGTAATGCAAAAATTAGGGAACACCACCCTGGCAGATTTTACCAATAAATTCAATTAAAAAAAATTTAAAACAAACTGTAACATATTTAATTACAATTAAACAAACAACAAGTATATGAAAGTAGCATTAATAGGCGCAACAGGTTTTGTAGGTACCGAAATATTGAAAGAAGCAGTATCGCGTGGGTACCAGGTTACGGCCATTGCCCGCAATACCGATAAAGTTGCCAAACAAGCAGGTGTAATAGCAGTAGCGGCAGATATAAACGATGCAGATGCATTGGCAGCAATTATAGCCGGCCACGATGCAGTGATCAATTCTTTTAACGCTGGCTGGGCCAACCCTAACCTGTATAACGACTTTTTAAAAGGATCGGCCGATATACAGGCTGCCGTTAAAAAAGCAGGTGTTAAACGCTACTTAACCATAGGCGGCGCGGGTAGTTTATTTATTGATGGCAAGCAATTGGTAGATTCGCCGCAGTTCCCTAAAGAGTATTATGCAGGTGCAAGTGCAGCACGCGATTACCTTGCCCAACTGCATAAAGAAGAAGAATTAGATTGGACCTTTTTAAGCCCCGCCATTAACCTGCATCCCGGCGAGCGTACAGGCACCTTCCGTTTAGGTACCGAAAGCCCGGTGTTTAATGATGAAGGTAAAAACGATATATCTGTTGCCGACCTTGCCGTAGCCGTAATCAATGAATTAGAAAACAACCAGTTTATTAAAGCGCGGTTTACTTTAGGATATTAATAACTGATTTCACAGATTAAATTTGATTTCACCGATTGGACTTCCCATTCGGTGAAATCATCTATCAAAATCTGTGTAATCCCTACAATAACTGTGCAATCCAATAAAAATCTGTGTAATTCTTACAATACAAACTTAGCAGCTACCCAGTCCTTATCCTTTTTATGGATAATGTATTTAAGGTTATACTTTCGGGCCTCGTCGGTAATAATATCCAGGTCTGGTGATTCATAAAAGCCGCTAAAATATATCTCGCCGCCGGGTTTTAAGGCTTCGGCATACCGCGCCATTTGGTCTATCAGGATGTTACGGTTAATATTGGCCAGTATAATATCATACTGCTCGTTAGGTATGGCCTCCTTTGAGCCGCAAAGGGCCTTAATATTAGTAATATTATTCAATGCCGAATTTTCGATAGTGCTTTCGTAGCATACCATATCATAATCTATCGCGGTAATATCTTTAGCGCCCAACTTGGCAGCGAGTATAGCCAATATGCCGGTACCACAACCCATATCCAGTACCTTTTTGCCGGCAAAGTCATTTTCCAGCATTAAGGCCATCATCATGGCGGTGGTTTGGTGATGGCCGGTACCAAATGCCATTTTAGGATCGATAACTATCTCATACTTAAACTCAGGCTTAGGCTCATGAAAAGTAGCGCGTACAAACACCTGGTCGCCTATTTGGATGGGTTCAAAGTTACTTTCCCATACCTCGTTCCAGTTTTTTTGAGGGATAAGGGTAATATCATAGCTAAAGGTGAACATTTCGCGGTAGACCTCTAATGTTTCGTCCAGTTTGGCCTGGTCAAAATCATCAACCGGTATATAGGCCTTAAAGCCCAGATCAACTTCCTCAAAAGTATCAAAACCAATTTCGCCCAAAGCGCCTATCAAAAGGTCCTGCTGGTAATCTTCGGTGATAATGGTAGTGAAAAGGAGTTCGTAGTAGTTCATTTGTAGAGAATAGAGATTGACGATCAGAGATTAGCTAATGCAAAGTGGTTAGAGGCTAAAAACCTAACCTCCAACCACCAGTCTCTATTAACTAACCTTAATTAAACGCTTTAACAATATCTGTAAAGTCGCGCGATTTTAGGGATGCGCCGCCTATTAAGCCGCCATCAATATCGGCACAGGCAAATAGCTCGGCCGCGTTTTTGGCGTTACAGCTGCCGCCGTATAAAATAGTAGTATCATCTGCTACCTGCTGGCCGTATTTGGCAGCTAATTCGGTACGGATAAAGGCATGTATCTCCTGCGCCTGGTCTGATGTTGCCGTAACGCCTGTACCTATGGCCCAAACAGGCTCGTATGCTATTACCAGTTTACCAAAGGTTTCGGCATCTAAATGGAAAACACCCTCTTCTAACTGGCTTTTTATGATACCAAAGTGCTCGTTAGCCTCGCGTTGCTGCAAAGTTTCGCCAATGCAAAATATAGGGGTTAAGCCGTGGCCTAATACAGTATCCGTTTTTTTAGCTAACAACTCGTTGGTTTCGCCAAAATACTGGCGGCGCTCCGAGTGGCCCAATATCACGTATGTTGCACCAACAGATTTTATTTGCTTGGCAGATATTTCGCCGGTGTAGGCGCCACTTTCGGCCTGGTGGGCATTTTGTGCGCCAACAGCTATATTGTTGTAGCCATTAGCCAAAGCCGCAAGGCTATGCAGGTGAATAAAAGGGCTGCATACAACCACTTGCTGGTTACCAGTCGCTTCGTCTTTAACCATGTTGATCACTTCAGAAAACAAGGTTAAACCTTCCTGGTAATCCAGGTTCATTTTCCAGTTTCCGGCTACAATTTTCTTTCTCATTTTATATTTTATTGATTTTACTATTTTAATATGATTACACCAATTTTTAGTGCGATTACACCGATTTTAATGTATGATTACACCGATTTTTGAATGTGATTACACCGATAGCTTAACTATTCACTATTCTCCATTCACTATCCACCACTCACAACCCTCTCCCTATAAGGCCTTGTTAATTCATACACCTTGCCCATAATGCTTTTTTCGTTGTCATCAAAGCTGCGGTGTTCGCGGCGGTCAAATACACGCTGCGTGGTTTCCATCATTTTGTCAAATGTGTATTCTTCAAAACCATCCGCCCCTCCCCACACAAAATCGGGGATATGGGTTGGCGGGTAACCGCCGCCAAAAACATTGGCATTTACCCCTACCACTGTGCCGGTGTTAAACATGGTGTTAATGCCGCTTTTAGCATGGTCGGCCATTATTAAGCCACAAAACTGCAGCGTAGTGTTACGGTAGCTTTGCGATGGGTAGTCCCACAGTTTTACTTCCGAGTAATTATTTTTAAGGTTAGAGTTATTGGTATCGGCACCAAGGTTACACCACTCGCCTATTACCGCATTACCCAGGTAACCTTCGTGCCCTTTGTTAGAGTAACCCCAAACAATGGCATTGTTTACCTCGCCGCCTATGCGGCAATAAGGCCCAATGGTAGTAGCACCGTATATTTTGGTGCCCATTTTTATTTGCGAATGCTCGCACAAGGCAAACGGGCCACGTATATTAGTACCTTCCCATACCTCGGTATTAGCGGCTAAATATATGGGGCCGTTTATAGTGCTAAACGTGCAGCATTCGGCTTGTGCGCCTTCTTCTGCAAAAAAAGCGTCGCCTATAATGGTATTGGTGCTGCTTAAAACCGCGCTTGTACGACCTTTGGTAAGCAATTTAAAATCGCGGCGCAGCTCAATATCATTTTTGCGGAACAGCTCTTCGGGGTAGCGCACCATAACCGGCACTTTGTTGTAAGTAACCGTATTAGCTGGTATAGTAGCGGCTGTAAAACCCGCGGCATCGGCAGCGTTTAGCTTTACCGCTAAGATCATTATATCCTTATACATTAGCGCCTGGCCGGTTTGCAGCCCTGCAATAGTCTCAAGCAAATACTCATCGGGGCAAACCGAGCCATTGATGAATAAGTTATCGGCTTGAATATTAACCGGAAACTTACCTTGCAGGTAGGGCTGTGTATGAAAAGAAAAATCGCTGTTTAAATATTTTCCCCACTTTTCGGCAATGGTTAATATACCTATGCGCAGGTCGGCAACCGGGCGGGTGTACGTTAAAGGCAGAAGTGTATTGTGAGCGTTATCGTCAAAAAGGATAATTGCCATAGGCCAAAAATAAAAAAAGTCCCCCGGTATACGGGGGACTAATCAATATTTTATTGAAAAAACAATATTATTTGTTGTAACGGGTACGGAACTTATCAATACGTCCGGCTGTATCAACTAACTTCATTTTACCTGTGTAGAACGGGTGTGAAGTGTGTGAAATTTCTAATTTGATCAATGGATACTCGTTGCCATCTTCCCATTTTACGGTTTCGCGGCTATCGATGCATGATTTAGTGATGAAAGAATAGTCGTTAGACATATCTTTAAATACTACTAATCTATAATTTGATGGATGCAGGTCTTTTTTCATTATCGTATACTTCTTATAAAAGAGGTGCAAATGTAACGAAATAATTTAAAAGTAAAAAGGCAAAAGTAAAAAGTTTTTAACAGCTTGTGGAGAGGTTTTACTTGGTGGATAGAAATTATAAAAATTGTTTATTCGAACCGGGGTGGGCGGGGCTCGTGAGATGGGGAGTGTGAGAAATCTTCTTCGGCATGGATAGTGGCCATACTTTGCGATTAATGTAGCTCGCAGAAGATCTCTCGTCGCTACGCTCGCTCGGGATGACATTTTTTTGGGCGTTGCCTGCGGCCGGGCTCTCCGCTCATACGCGCACAGGCCTTAGGCGCTGGGCCGGTATCCGCTCCTATCCTTAACGCAAAATAAAAATTAACAGTGGCGCAAGTTCAGTTTTAATATTTAAATTAGTTGAATATTAATAGCTCTATAGCGGCAAATGCGATCAAAAAATTTCCATTCAAGGTACGTTTCTACCTTTAGATATAGAATAGATTTCAAAGAAATTATCGTCCCCTCAGGCCTTATTTTAATTTCTCTTATTAAATTAAACGATTGTTTTTACGATATCTATAGTGGCAATTTTAAAACCCCTACGGAAGATATCTGTTATTTGACGCTCTTGTTATTATCTACTTTCAAACTACTATCGCTACTCTTCGGTAAGTCCGAGTTTAAAATTGACGATGGTAAACTAATAGTTACAACGGGACTATTTAAGCAGAGTAAAAGTTACTTTGTAAACGAGATGATGGATATTGAAGCCGAGCAAGTAAAGACCAAATGGCTTTTTTCCGGCAAAGTCACAGATACTCAAGATAAGATTATTTCTTTTTTTTATAAAGAAAAAGAAGTTGCTTTGGGGTTTGACTTAAAAGGCTTTGACGCAGACGAATTGAAAGAAGAATTATTATCTTCACTGTCGCGACAAGGTGGATAGACATTTTTTTCGCAGCCTACTTATACTCTACCGCCCCTACATCAAACCCACCACCTTGTGGCCGTGCCGTGCCAAAATAATCAAACGTAATACCTTTAGCAGATACATTTGCGCCTGTATTGATCAATGGCGAGGCAGACAGCAAATGAAAATCATCGCCGCTGTAGTTTTTAAACTGAAGGGCATTAACATCATTTCCCTCGTAATTATTTGAAGCCGTTAGCTTAACGTTGCTATTGTTTTTATGAATGGCTGCACCCGACCCCGCGCCGATAATAGCATTGTTGATCACCGTATTCATGGGGATAGTTTCAGAATTTAACCTTATCCCATCTCTGATAGTTTTAATAATGGTGTTATTAATAAACTGGAAGTTTGGCCCCGGCGTGTACCTCGAATCGGCAAAAATGCCATGCTCACCCGAGTTTAGGATGATATTGTTAAACACCAGGTTATCGCCCAGCCCTAATACAATTATGCCGTTGCCGGGCGCGTCTTTAACCAGGTTATTGTAGCACTTGCCACCGGTACCCTCGCCTATTTGAATACCATTATTTTGGGCAGCTGCAAAAGGGCTCACCCCCGGCGACTTCACCGTATTGTTGTAAACCTGGCAATTTTGGGTGGCGCTGCCTACCTGTATGCCTTCGGCACCGGTTTGTTCGGTAGTATTGTTATATAGCTTCAGGTTTACCACATTGTGCGGTAAAACGGTACCGCAGGCTGCAGCAACGCCGTCTTTATAAAAAGAGTTTCCTATATAAAAACCTTCGCCGCCGGTTTGGTGCACGTAGTTATCGTGTATGGTCACATTTTTCATGGTAAAATGGCCGCGCTGAGTGGCTACATCGCAGCCTGGGTCGGTTTTGGCCATAATGCCTGCAAAGGCACTGTTTTTTACCTCTACGTTGGCTATCTCAAAATCCGAGCTTAGGTCGTCCATGGTCATGCTGATGTTACCGCCGCTTACCAAAAAACCATATTTAACAGACGCATCGCCATTGCCCAATATTTTAAAGTACTGGCTGTTTTGTGTTTTAAACGCATACGATGCCGTGGGGGCTACATCAAAGGTAACCTGCCCTCCCTTATTAATAATAGTGATAGGCTTATTAGCGGTACCCTTAAAATTTTTAAGCAATAAAGCCCCGCGGCTACCGGCTGGTATGCATATAACCGACCCGGCAGGTATAGCGGCACCATCAACAAACCACTCGGATGGCTGTACGGTATAGGTGCATGATGTAACTGTTATACCGGTATCAATTGGCGGTTTTTCAGGGTCAGGGTCTTTAATCACAGTCGCTTTTTTGGCGCACATCACAAACGATGTTAAAACCAGCACAGCTAATATCCCACGCATCAAGTAGCTTTTAATTTTCATTTATAAATAGTATACGAATTTTTGAACAGAAAGATACAAAAAATAGTTGTGATAAGGGCTCTCGGTGCTTACTGCAAACTATTTACTGCTAACGCTAACCTCCTGGCACAATTCCACCAATACCCCTCCTGCGCTCTTAGGGTGCACAAAGCAAACCAGTTTATTATCGGCGCCCATTTTTGGTTTGTCGTTCAATAAAATAAAGCCTTCGGCTTTAAGGCGGGCCATTTCGGCTTCAATATCGGTCACATCAAAAGCTATGTGGTGTATACCTTCGCCTTTTTTAGCTATAAATTTGGCTATAGGTCCTTCGGGGTCGGTGCTTTCCAGTAACTCAATTTTATTGGGGCCGCTTTGTAAAAAGGCGGTAATTACCCCTTCGGATGCTACCTCTTCGGTTTTATAAACCGTGGTATTTAGCAACCTTTGGTAGATATTGCCCGTAATGCTGATACTGTTTACCGCTATACCTATATGCTCTATCTTATTCATGTCCAAATATTGTAAATTATTAGCATCAAAATGCAATTTATAGGGGCTAAAGGGTATTAAAGTAAAAGTTTACGTATATTTGCTTTGTTAATTTTTGACACATGAACATCCCAATTTATTTAGATAATAACGCTACGACTCCTATGGACCCAAGGGTGCTGGAAGCCATGCTGCCTTACTTTACCCAAAAGTTTGGTAACGCGGCCAGCCGCAACCACCCTTTTGGCTGGGTAGCCGAAGAAGGCGTTGATTATGCACGCGAGCAGGTAGCCAAACTGATAGGCGCTACCGAAAAAGAGATCATCTTTACATCGGGCGCTACCGAATCTGACAACCTGGCTATTAAGGGTGTGTTTGAAATGTATAAAGATAAAGGTAACCATATCATTACCACCGTTACCGAGCACAAGGCTGTTTTAGATGCCTGCAAGCACGTTGAAAAACTTGGCGGCAAGGTTA
This sequence comes from Inquilinus sp. KBS0705, assembly GCA_005938025.2. Classification (NCBI taxonomy): domain Bacteria; kingdom Pseudomonadati; phylum Pseudomonadota; class Alphaproteobacteria; order Rhodospirillales; family Rhodospirillaceae; genus Inquilinus; species Inquilinus sp. KBS0705. Next base: position 1,654,465 of record VCCI02000001.1, read on the forward strand.
CTTACCTGCCTGTTAAAGAAGACGGCCTGGTTGATTTAGAGGTTTTAGAAACCGCCATGACACCGCAAACCATACTGGTATCTATCATGTACGGTAACAACGAAATTGGTGTTATACAACCTATAAAACAAATATCGGCTATTGCCCACAAGCATGGCGCTTTGTTTATGACAGATGCGGTACAGGCTGTTGGTAAAATACCTGTTAATGTAATTGAAGACGGTATAGACCTTTTGGCTTTATCGGCACATAAAATGTACGGCCCTAAGGGTGTTGGCGCTTTATACGTACGCCGTAAAGGCCCGCGTGTTAAGGTAACCGCACAAATGGATGGTGGCGGCCACGAGCGCGGTATGCGTTCGGGCACGTTAAACGTACCGGGTATTGTTGGCTTGGGTAAAGCATGTGAAATTTGCAGCCAGGAAATGGAAAGCGAAGCGATCCGTCTTTCGGGCTTGCGCGATAAATTAGAAAAAGCACTAACCGTATTAGAAGAAAGCTATGTAAATGGTAATGTAGAACACCGCTTACCGCATGTAGCCAATATCTCGTTTAAATATGTTGAGGGCGAAGGTTTGATGATGGCCATGAAAGATCTGGCAGTATCATCGGGCTCGGCTTGTACATCGGCATCATTAGAGCCATCTTATGTATTAAAAAGCTTAGGATTATCTGATGACCTGGCGCACTCGTCTATCCGTTTTGGTTTGGGCCGCTTTACTACCGAAGAAGAAGTTGATTACGCTGTTGAAGTAACCAAAAAAGCGGTTACTCACCTGCGCGAACTATCACCACTTTGGGAAATGTTTAAAGAAGGCATAGACCTTGACTCGATTGAGTGGGCAGAACACTAATAAATGTACAAATTAGCGGATGCGCAATTTTGCAGATGCTTGATTAAACAATAAAGGGTTAAATCAATAATTCAATAACTCACTAATTCAAAATTATAAAAGCTATGGCTTATTCAGATAAAGTAATCGATCATTATACTAACCCCCGCAATGTGGGCACGTTAGATAAAAGCAGCCACAAGGTTGGTACCGGCCTTGTTGGTGCGCCTGAGTGCGGCGACGTTATGCGCCTGCAAATACAGGTTGATGAAAACAACATCATCACCGATGCTAAATTTAAAACATTTGGCTGCGGTTCGGCAATCGCGTCCTCATCTTTAGCTACCGAGTGGTTAAAAGGTAAAAGCGTTGACGATGCCATGAAAATAGATAATATGGACATTGTAGAAGAACTTGCGCTTCCGCCGGTGAAGATACACTGCTCGGTTTTAGCAGAAGATGCTATAAAAGCAGCCATCAACGATTTCCGCGTTAAAAACGGCATGGAGCCGATAGCGCTTGAAAAATCACATCACTAATAAATAGAAGTAAGAACCAAGACGCAAGAGCCAGGACGGAGTTTAAATCTTTATCTTGAATCTTGATTCTAATATCTTGAATCTAAAGAACAATGGTAACTGTAACTGATAAAGCAAAAGCTAAAATAGATGCACTAATGCAGGATAGCGGTCTGGATGCCTCTTATTTTCTGCGTGTATCTGTACAGGGCGGCGGCTGCTCGGGTTTGTCATACAACCTCGATTTTGATAACGAGGAGAAAAAAGGCGACCAGTTTTTTGAAGATCGCGGCGTACGCTTCGCCCTCGATATGAAATCGTTTTTATACCTGGCCGGCACCGAGCTTGATTTTAGCGACGGGCTTAACGGCAAAGGCTTTAACTTTCATAACCCCAACGCTACCCGCACCTGCGGCTGCGGCGAAAGTTTTTCGGTATAATAATATTGTAATAACATAAAATGTAAAAAAGGTTGATTATATTTAGATAGTCAACCTTTTCGCATTTATTATGGAAAATAAATCGCTGGTTATTTTAGGCAGCAACCGCAAAAACAGCCTTACCGAAGCCATTACCCGCAAGGCTTTGCAGCAAACAGATTTCGACCTTATCGATCTGCTCGACCACAAAATAGCCCACTACAATTACGATGGCAACTACCCTGCCGACGATGAATTTGAAGCCATTATAAGCAAGGCACTACCCTATCAAAACATTGTATTTGCCACCCCAGTGTACTGGTACAGCATGAGCGGCGTTATGAAGGTATTTTTTGACCGGCTGACGGATCTTATCACCATAAAAAAAGATACCGGCAGGCAATTGCGCGGTAAAACAGCTTACATGATAGCCGTAGGTGCCGACCCTGCCATCCCCGAGGGCTTTGAAACGCCGTTTAAGCACACATCGGCCTACTTAGGCCTAAACTATAAGGGCTGTACTTACTTCCCCACTAACAAAAGCTAAACAATAATAACCCCTTTTAGATGTTTGATTTGACTGCTAAAAAACATAAGTTTGTTATAGTATAAAACCAATATAAACTTCATGAACATTGTAGCTGAGCAATCAACTATCCCGGAACTTATCCGCAATATTGTCGCGAACATACACCCTGATACCCACACCTTTTTAATACATAAGGTAAAAGATACCTGGGTAGAAATATCATACCGGGAAGCTTTAGAAAAAATTGACGCTATATCGGCCTGGTTCCTTAGCATCGGTATTAAAAAAGGCGATCGCCTGGCCCTGATAATGGATAACGGCCCCGATTATATATATTACGACCAGGCCCTGCAGCAAATTGGCGCGGTTAACACTTCTATTTACCCCACCCTATCTGAGGCGGAGATGGAGTACATCATCAACGATTCGGAAGCGCGTACCATTATTGCCGGCAACCCTTTCCTGTTTCGTAAAGTACTGAAAATTGCCAACGACTGCCCTTCGCTAATACGCATTATACCGGCCTTTGATGACTTTGAGAAGTTTACCGAAAAGCTAAAATTAAACGCCGGCGTTTGCAGCTTTAAACAGGTGATAGACGAGGGCCGCACGCTGATAAACCAGTATGCACAGGCCATTAACGCCGCACGCGAAGCCATACTACCAAGCGACCTATCCTGCCTTATTTATACATCGGGTACTACGGGTACGCCAAAGGGGGTAATGCTTACGCACCACAACCTAACCGAGAATTGTAAAGTAAGCCTTTACCAGATACCCATTATCGAAAGCTCGGATATGTTTTTGTCGTTCTTGCCTTTATCGCATGTGTTTGAGCGTACAGCCACCTATTATATCTGCATGAACAAGGGCTGCGCCATAGCATTCGCGCAAAGCCTTGATCTGTTGGCCAAAAACATGGCCGAGGTAAAACCAACGGTAATGTGCTGTGTACCGCGCCTGCTGGAGCGTATACACGATAAGGCCATGAAAAACGGCCTGGCTGCAGGTGGTGTTAAAACTAAAATATTTAAATGGGCGCTTAAAACCGGCCGCGAAGCACGGTTATTAAGTGAGGCAGGTAAAAAAACCGGCCTTATATTAAGCGCCGAGCTTAAACTGGCCGATAAACTGGTATTCAGTAAGATTAAAGAAAAAACAGGCGGCAGGCTAAAAGTACTGCTATCCGGCGGAGGTGCTTTACCTAAAAACATCGGTGAGTTTTTTGGCGATATCGGCATTAAATTATTAGAGGGTTTCGGGCTTACAGAGACCTCGCCGGTAATGTCGGTAACTGAGGATGACCGCATTATTTATGGCACTGTAGGGCGCATTATACCCGGTATTGAGGTAGGTATACAAAACGTAGATACCAAACAGATATACACCAAACAAACGCATGATAACTTTAACCCTAATTACGAATCGGAAGAAGGTGAGATCATCGTTCGCGGGCATTGCGTGATGAAGGGTTACTGGAAAAAGCCCGAAGAGACCGCCGCGGTGATAGACCCCGATGGCTGGTTCCATACCGGCGATATTGGCCGTTTTTACAGGGGTAACCTGCAAATAACCGACCGGCTGAAAAACATGATCGTTAACGCCTACGGTAAAAACGTGTACCCTACCCCGGTAGAGAACACCTACCTTAAAAGCCCGCGTATTGAGCAGGTATTTTTAATTGGCGATAAACGCGAATACATTACCGCCATATTGGTACCCGGCCGCGAACTGTTGCAGGAAACCTTTAAGCTAAGCGACGACTTTTTTGAAAAACCCGAACTGTTTATAGAAGATAAAGAAATTGTAGACTGGATTGGACAGGAGGTTAAGCGCCTATCAAACGAGTTGGCCAAATTTGAACGGATTAAAAACTTTAAGGTAAAACGCCTGCCTTTTAGCATGGAAGCGGGCGAGATAACCCCCACCCTTAAGGCCAAACGCAAGGTGATAGAGAAAAAATACGCCGAAGATATAGACGAGCTATATTTACAAGAAGCAGACGCGGATTAAGTGCGGATATAAAAAACATGCTGAAAGAAATTTTCGAGGTTAGCCATTACCCTGCGCTTGATAATAACCAGGCCTTTATCAAAAAGCTGTTATTGCTGTTACAGGTATACGGCATCCTTTTCGCGGTGATGATATTGAGCGCGCCGTTATCCTCCATGGGCGATTATGTGGTTACCCATGTTTTACATTACAAAAGCATTAACCAGCAATACAAAACTTCGATGGATGGCTTTTTTCGCAAGTATGGTTATTTAAAAGCCGCCCTTTATATATGCCTGCTTGGCCCTCTGTTAGAAGAGACAGTTTTTCGCCTGGTGCTATCCTTAAAAAGGCAACACATTGCCATAGCTGTTGCGACGGCTTTATTCTTGTTTGTGAGTTTGGTGCCGGGCTTTAAGGCCCTAAACATTTGGATAAGTACCGGCGTACGCTTATTGTTATTGATAGCCGGGTATTTGGTACTAATAAACAGTTTACCAAAGCAAGTGCTTATTAATAACACCCTGCATACCCGCATTATTATTACCTCGATACTGCTGTTTGGCCTGGTACACATTACTAATTTTGTGCCCCTGCAATGGCCTATCATATTTATGTACCCGCTGTTTGTAATACCACAGCTGTTAATGGGCTGGGCATTAACTTATACCCGGTTTAAAAGCGGTTTTTTTTGGGGAGTGGCACTACACGTTATTATCAATAGCGTATCTACCCTGCTGCACTTGAGCATCAAATAAAAGATGATACCGATTTTGTGGTGATCATACCATCGGTGTTGGGAAGATTAGATAGTGCCGGGAATGCGCGATTCCCTCCTTGGGGAAGGAGGAGGTAGGGATTAATCAGGTGTTCAACTCATTTATGACTCATTGTTCATAAACCCCTCCCTGCCTTTATGCTCATTTACAACCGCACCCCTCCACGAGGAGGGAATTTAAAAAGCCTTCCGAACAGTGGTAATGACAATACCAACAATGGCCTGAAAAATCAGATGCGACCCATCATTTCAAAAACGATTCCTTGGGTACATACTTCCAAAAATCGTTTAGCTGGCCGGGGTTGCCGGTGCCTATATAGCCAATACCGTCAATAGCAAAGGTTATCATATCGTAACGCTGCACACCTGGGAAATTGGTGATCTTTATCCAGCTATCTTTTAAACTATCATACTTATACCAGTCGTCGGCTGTTTCGGTAACGGTAGACCCAAAACCTACATAGCCATTAGTACCTATGGCAAACTGCCCGCTAAAAGCCCTGCCATCTGCCGGAAAATCGGCTACCTTAGTCCACTTATCTGCAGCAGCGTCATACTGCCAAAAATCTTTTGGGGTAATATCTGGTGTTTTGCCCCCTATACCCGCGTAGCCTTTGTTGCCAATTACAAAAGCGGCTACCCCAAAGCTACCTGTACCGGGGTAATCGGCAACGCGGGTCCACCTGTTGGCCGTTGCATCATATTTATAAAAATCCTTAAAGTTTTTATCGTAGTTATTGTCGGTACCCAAGCCCATATAACCTACGCCATTTATGGAAAAGGCTATAACATTCTCGCGCTCTACACCAATAAAATCAGCCTTGCGTGTCCATTTGTTAGTGGCAGGGTTATACTCCCAAAAATCGGTGTTTTGGGGTTCAGTATCGCCGGGCGTTTCAACCCGCTGGCCATAGCCGGTACCCACATAAGCCTTACCATTAATGGTAAACCCACGTATATATTCGCCCGCCTGCCCGGGGTAATCGGCTTTTCGCGTCCACTTATCGGTAGTAGGGTCATACTCCCAAAAATCGTTCACTAATATGGTGGTAAAGCCATCACCTACGTTACCGCCCAAAATATACCCTTTGCTGCCAATGCTAAAGCCAAACGAGCGCACACGCCCCATGCCCGGGAAATCGCCAAGTTGCGTCCACAAACCTGGTAAGGCATTTTCGCTATTAGGCACAAATGGTTCCTTTTTACAGGATGTAAAAGATAACGCCAGCACCAGCAGCAGGCCACATTTTTTTAATAGCATATTGGTTTATTGGGAAGAAGAATAAATATAGCTTATTTACCAATAATAATACGACAAAAAAGGCTAGTGGTTTACCCGTTCAACAATTTTTGAAAGGCATCAATATATTGGCCCACATGCAGGCCATCCATTAAACCGTGGTGCACCGTAATAGAAACCGGCATGCTGCGTTTACCCCCCGCTTCGGTTACCATACCAAATGATATTTTGGGGATACTATCTTTAAACGAAAAGCTGCGGGCATGGGTAAGCGCCGTAAAATTTATCCATGGCATAGCCGAGTAGTGTATCACGTTTTCGCCCTGGTTAGATGGCTCCAGCCCGGTAGTGGCCTGCACACGCTCTATCTCCTGTTTGGCCCCTTCTGCAAACTCGGTAAAGGCAGGTTGATAGTTGATATACGAGAACCCAAAAGTGCCATTAGGGCGATTAATAGTGGCCGAGGCATGCACCTCGTCGTAAACAAATACCTCGTTATCAATGATGCGGTATTTAAAGGCTTCGGTTTGGTTAGCGGCCGTGAGCGAACAATGCAGGTAGTACAAAAAGAATGATACCCCTTGCTGCTTTGCTTTATGATAAGCGTTGGTGCAATCTACATTTACGGTAACGCTAAAAAAGGGTTCCTCAAAACTGTTAAAAAAGTTAAAATGATCCCGGCGGGGCCAGTTACTTAGGTCTATTTTAGTTTTCATACTACAAAAAGTCCAGTATTTGAGTTATTACTTCTGCGCTTTTAAAACGTTCGTTATCAATGCTATCCTCAATGGTTTCGTGCGCCCATGTAATGTGGTAAGGCACATGTACCGCGTAGCCGCCAATATTAAGCACCGGCAACACATCGCTTTTTAGCGAATTGCCTACCATTAACAGTTCGGGTGGCTGTATATCTAAATGCCTGATGAGTTTTTGGTAATTGGCGTCGTCCTTCTCGCTCATTATTTCGATATGATGAAAGTAATGGCTCAATCCCGATTTTTTAAGTTTACGTTCCTGATCAAGCAGGTCGCCTTTGGTGGCTACCACCAGGCGGTATTTGCCTTTCAAGGATTGCAGCACATGCTCTACCCCATCCAGCAGCTCAATAGGCTGGTTAAGCATTTGCTTGCCCAGGTTGGTAATTTGCTCTATAACGCCAATACTGATGGTTCCGCCGCTAATTTTTAACGCCGCCTCTATCATCGATAAGATAAAACCTTTTATGCCATAGCCATATAAAGGCAGGTTGGCAAGCTCAATTTTCAACAGCTCGCGCTCCAGTTCGTGCTGCGATGCATAATCCGCCAGTAAGCGGCAAAACTGCTCTTCTGTTTGCCTAAAGTAGGGTTCGTTTACCCAAAGGGTATCATCGGCGTCAAAAGCAATTACTTTAATATTCATGTGGCAAAGGTATTTTAAAGCTATTGCTTATCCAGCAAAACTAAAAATTCATTTGCTGTTATCACATTAATTTGCGGGAAGGACAATTGCTTTAAAACATTAAAATGGGCATCGTTGGTAACTAAATAATCGGCATTAGCTGCAACTGCTATATCAAAAAACTTGTTGTCGTCTGGGTCTTTTTTGATTGCGTTCCAATTGTAATAAACTTGTTGAGTTATAACGTTAGGCGCCTCTGTAAATATATTCATTACTATGTCGGCAACGCCCGGGGCAGAAAGTCGCTGCAATATTTCTTCATACTCATACAGCACTTGTTCGGAAACTATCATTTCATAGGCTTCTTCTATAAAAGCACTCCATATAGGCCTGTAGGGGCTTTTTTTACCTATCGATACCAGTAATATATTTGAATCTAAAACGATCCTCATAACAACTACTTAGTCCGGCTTCTAAAGTGTATTTGGCTAAGTTCCTCGTAGTCCTGCTCGGCAAGATTATTTTGAGCCTCCCAGTCTTCAATAGCAATATCTAATTGACCGGACAATAGTTTTACTGCAAGCTGCCTTATTTGGGTAAATGAGGCTTCAGGTAACGGCGTCTTCAACAAACGCAACATGAGCAATTGCTGTTGATTTAAAGAATCAGGTATTAATTCTTTTGTTTCCATAAACAAATATAATAAATGTGTACCACTATATACAACGTTCTATGTCCTAATCTCTTATACAAGCTCTTATATCTAAGCAAAAAAACCTATTTTTGCAGCCTTAATAAATACCTTATACCACTATGAGTATTGCGCTATCCGAACAGGAACTTATACGCCGCGAATCGTTACAGCAACTACGTGCCTTAGGCATTAACCCATACCCCGCTGAAGCTTTTGATGTAAACGCCTGGGCACAGGATATTACTGCTAATTTTGAAGCTAACCCCGATAAATATAAACAGGTTGTAATAGCGGGCCGCATCATGACGCGCCGTATTATGGGCAGCGCAAGCTTTGCTGAGATACAGGATTGCACCGGCCGCGTGCAGATATACCTTAAACGCGATGATATTTGCCCCGGCGAAGATAAAACCTTATACAATACCGTATTTAAAAAACTGCTGGATATTGGCGACTACGTAGGTGTTAAAGGCTATGTGTTTTTAACCCAAACCGGCGAAATATCTGTACACGTGCAAGAACTTATTGTACTGTCTAAATCCTTAAAACCGCTACCAGTTGTTAAACGCGAGGACGATGGCACCATACACGATGGCTTTACTGACCCCGAAATGCGTTATCGCCAGCGCTATGTGGATCTGACGGTTAACCCGGAGTTTAAGCAGATATTCATCAACCGCTCAAAAGTGATCAGCGCTATGCGTGGTTACTTTAACCAACAAGGCTGGATGGAGGTAGAAACCCCAATACTACAGCCGGTGCATGGCGGCGCTGCGGCACGCCCATTTGCTACGCACCACAATACGCTGGATATGCCCCTGTTTTTACGCATAGCCAACGAGCTTTACCTTAAACGACTGATAGTAGCCGGATTTGACGGCGTATATGAGTTTGGCAAAATGTTCCGTAACGAGGGCATGGACCGCACGCATAACCCCGAGTTTACAGCTATGGAAATATATGTGGCCTATAAAGACTATATATGGATGATGGCGATGGTTGAGGAATGTTTAGAGACCGTTGCCAAAGCGGTGCATGGCATACCTGTAGTGCAAGTAGGTAAAAACGAGATAAACTTTGCCGGGCCGTACGAGAAATTATCTATGTACGACTCTATATTGAAATATACGGGTATCAATGTATCTGAAATGGACGAAGCGGGCCTGCGTAAGGTATGCGCCGACTTAGCCATTGAGGTAGATGCCAGCATGGGTAAAGGCAAACTGATAGACGAGATATTTAGCGCTAAGGTTGAGCATAACCTGATACAGCCTACTTATATTACCGACTACCCTATTGAAATGACACCGCTTGCCAAAAAGCACCGCAGCAAAGATGGGCTTGTAGAGCGCTTCGAGCTGTTTGTGAATGGCAAGGAGATAGCCAACGCCTACTCGGAATTAAACGACCCCATAGACCAACGCGAGCGTTTAGAGGAGCAATTGGTACTGGCAGGCCGTGGCGATGAAGAGGCAATGGCTATGGACGATGACTTTTTACGCGCTCTGGAATACGGTATGCCGCCAACATCTGGCCTGGGCATTGGTATAGACCGTTTGGTGATGCTGATGACCAACCAAAGCACTATACAGGAAGTACTGTTCTTCCCGCAGATGCGCCCCGAGAAAAAAGCCAGAGTAGCAACCGCCGAAGACTTCATCAACATAGGTATCCCCGCCGAGTGGGTACCAGTATTAAACAAGATGGGCTTTAACACGGTTGAAGAGTTAAAGGCCGGCAACCCCAACAAGGTATTTAACGACTTGGGCGGAATGCGCAAAAAACTAAAATTAGACATTACCATGCCAACGAAAGAAGTGGTGATGGCCTGGTTTGAGTAACCACCCGCCAGCATAAAATTACAATATCAAAAAAGGCCATAAATTGCTAAAAGCGATCTATGGCCTTTTTTTATTGGAATTAAATGTTATATTAGTGCTAACGAGGTTTCGAAAAAAGTGGAATAATTTACAGCGGCACCTGCAAAAAAAGCAAATTGTTTATAGGTAACGGTGTAATATAAAACGTTTCATTTTTTTAAACCAAATTAATTGGCAAAACCAAAAGGTGTAAGATCCGCTACTTTTTGCCAGCCCATATATCCCTCAAAAAACAAATCTTGCGGCTTGTAAAACGCCCCCTTACTATCAATAGTAACCGATGAAGCCAACAGGTTTATAATAGAACTTTGGCCGTCAACAAGGCGTTTATCATCAAATAGCTGACTAAGGCTGTAGCCATCTGCCTGGTACTGTGGTTCTTCGTGTTTGCGTTGGTATAAAACAAACAGCGGTCGCTTAAAGTCAAGCTTTTTGTAATTGGTATTAAGTGCGGTTATAAGGGTATCCGGCTCTATTCGTTTTTTACGGTACAGCGAATCTTTAGTGTTATGATAAGCGTAACCTCCTCTGGTCCATTGGTTTAATTCGAAAACCAAAAAGCCCTGCTGCTTATAGGTATTGTTATATAACGATGTTATAAAATGCTGAATGGATCCACTATAGGCCTTATCCCTCCTCTCTTTCCACGTCGCTTCTTCCTCCTCAGTTCCCTTCATCATTTCAAATGACGGGTATCCGCTGTAAACAACTGTATTCTTTTTGCTATCGTACTCAAAATCAGTTAATAAGTAGGTTATTTTATAACCCAGGGCCTTGTTCTCGATCTTTAACAATTCACTACTATTTGCTTTTAAAAGGTGCCGGTCTTTATCATAATCGAGTGTCAAAATCTCGGCGTTAAGTATTCTGCATTGCTTAGCATTTGCCGTTTGGCCCAAAAACTGCGTTTTAAATATTTCAAGGTTTTTAAACCATTCTTTATCAGGTTTTATAACTACCTCACTCAATTGCTGAGTATTGGTTTTCAATACAATATTTAAACTAACATCCTTATCCCCAACCATTAACGATTTTAAAAATGGACTAAATCCCATCATTTTAACTATAAGGGAATAATTTCCAACGGGCACATTGCTAAATTTAAAATTACCCGATAAGTCGGTAGCCGTCATAAAGGTGGTGTTGGTTAAAAATACCGTAGCACCCGGTAATGGGCCTTTATCATCGCTTACCGTACCGCTTATAGTAACAACCTGCCCGCCAAGGCAAATATTACTTGTAAATAATACAAACAGCAGTAAAAAACAGTAACCTTTTAGTAGTTCTTTCTTTTTCATAATAAGCTGGTTTATGATGTTTATTCAAAATTTTTTCCTTCTGTTAAGCTACCCCAGCTATCTGATCGGAAAGCACTAACGGGCAGGCCTTGTATATTAAACAAATTAGCTTCTACAGGCGCATCCATCCAGCCATAACGCACGGCCACCGGGTGCGGCACATTGCTGCTCCACACTTTCACCTTGCTTTTATCGGTTATTACCGCCTGTGCGTAATAGAATTTATGGTCGGCACCGGCTACTTCAAAGCCTCTTATATAGCCATACTTGTCTTTAACCATTAAGCCCTGTTCGGCATTTGTAAAGTTTACCAAGGCGTAGTTATCCGTAAAATCGGCAGATGCAAACAGCGGGCTTTCATAAAAACCCGGCACATGGTAAACCGTATTAAAAGCGGCCCCTGCTAACCTGTAACCTACATCGGCTTTGTTTTTAGGGTGAATATTGGTAGAGTCGCCTATATCTGTAGTTACAGCAAGGGCTGTATTTGGCAGTTTTAGGGTCATGTTCTGCGCTTCGCGCAATTCGGCCCAATTGCTGCCTGTGTTGCTGCTTTGCGCCTTACCAAACGAGGATAGCTGCACAAACAAAAACGGCAACTGCTGTTTCCACTTATTACGCCAGTCGGTAATAAGCATCGGGAAAACGGTGCGATATTGATAGGCCCTGTCTGCGTTCGACTCGCCTTGATACCATATAACCCCTGCAATGGCATAAGGCACAAGTGGGTTTATCATGCCATTATACAAGGCTGATGCCGTATTATTGGGTAAAAAATCAAAATGATAGGGTTTGCTTAGGTCGGGCATTACGTGCCATTTGTTATCATTGAGTGCGATAGTGGTATCAGCAAACCTAACATTCAGGTCGTTTACAGTGCCATTCAATCCCAGGTCAAACCAGGATGTATTCTTTTGATCCAAAAAATCTATCAGCAGGCTATTCATGCCAGGTTTCCAGGTACCGGCAGGTAAACTGGCCTTATAAAAATCCGGCGATTCGCTTTTACCCAGTAGCTTACCGTTTACATATACCGCCATATTAGCGTTGGAATTGCCCAATGCAAGCACCGATCTGGCTGATTGATAAGTACTATCAAGGCTTATAGTACGCTGCATAAAGCCTTCGCCCCTGTAAGAGTAAAGTTTACCCGTCCACTCCCATGAGCCGGGCACGCTGCCTTGCTGCCAGTTTCGAAAAAAAGCAGCGGTTTTGTTGGCCAGTTCTTCGGCAGTATAATTAGCAATAGGCATGTGTTGGTAAGCGTATGCTTTTAAGCGACCATCGGCGCGTTTGTTCAACGCAGCTTCATCTTGTGGTAAAGCAGGTACTATCGCGCTAAATTCAGGTGAGGCAGCCATAGCATCACGGCTTATCCAGTCTTCGGCCTCCGTGCCGCCCCAACTGCTGTTTATAATACCCACGGTAACATGCAGGTTTTCGGCTAATTGTTTAGCGTAATAATAGCCCACAGCTGTAAAATCGCCCGCGGTGGTCGCATCTGCAAGTTTCCATTCGCCTGATGAAATATCCTTTTGTGGGCTAAGCGTTACTTTACGGGGCACATAAAACTGGCGAACGGCCACCTTATCGGCGTTCTTTTGCTCGGCTTTGTAACCATAAGCATTTTTAAGTTGAAACTCCATATTAGATTGGCCCGAGCATAGCCACACCTCACCTAACATTACGTCGGTGTAAGTAATGGTTTCTTTCCCCGTAGCTATCTGCATGCTGTAAGGCCCCCCTTCTTTCATAGCAGGTAGCGTTGCTTTCCAATCGCCTTGTGCATTTGCCTTGGTGGTAATTGCTTTTCCATTAAGCGTTATAGTAACCTTTGCCCCTTTTCTGGCCTTACCCCATACAGGGATGCCCTGGTTACGCTGCAATACCATATGATCGGCAAATAACTTAGAAGTGCTTAGTTGCGCATAGCCGGCCGGTGCAATAAAAAATGCCGAAATAATAAAAAGTAAAGCTTTCATATAATATAAGAAGGGTAGATTATTATTGGTACGTAAATATAAATAATAACCTTGTAGGGCGGGTAAGTATCGTAGTAATGCGTTAAATAATTTGTAAAAATTGTGTTTCAGTTACAATTTCTTAACAAAATCATATTCCACACAAAACTTTAGGTAGGCATAACTTGTTTAATTTTACAATGAACACTCCGTAAACTAAAGTACTATGACTAACTCAATTTTAGAAATAACTGAAAACGAATATCTTATAAAGTTAAACAGGCGCAATTTCGATCTATCATTCATTCGCAGCCTGTTAAAAATTGTTGAGGTATCTGAGCCGGTTAAACCGGCAAGCAAAACACAGGACCATGATGACCTGGAAGACGGTATAGATCTGCAAATAGTAGACAGGCACATAGAGCCGAGCCAAAACCACTCAAGCGAGCCCGATTATTATAGCAATCTCGACGAAAAATAAGCGTTTATTGCTTGTTTAGAATTTTTGACGGAAACCGCCACGCACTACTTGTTGCTTATCCATTTGGGCCATTTGCGCCTTCATCATTTTTATTTGCTCGGCAAGTAATTTGTTTTTATCGTCTTTAGCCGCTTCTTTTAAATACATTTCAGCCTCACGCTTGTTACGTTTTGCCATTGATATACCTGCAAGGCTTAATTTAGCCAATGCAATGTTGTGCGACATACCCATGCCTAATTGCAGGGCTTTCTTAAAGTATTTTTCAGACTTTAAAGGCGCCTTGCGCGATTCTATTAACCCTATTAAAAGGTTATAGTAACCATGCTGGCCTTTGTATAGTTGCTTTTCGTAATCGGTTATCTTTAATAATGATTGCTCGGCTTTGTCAGAATTCTCTTTACGCAGATAATACTGGGTAAGCAGCATATATTCGTTAAAAAAGAAGGTTAGCAGTACAATACCGCCTAACAAAAACACCAATATGCCCCATCCCCAAAAACCGAATCCACAAAGTGTAACTCCGGCGCCCATTATAACACAAGCAATAATTAACCTAACTATATTCGACATAATTTGTAATACTATAAAAACAGTGTGCAAATATCGTTATTTGTAAGCTAAATAAACACCAGTATTTAATATTTATGGCAGGAGAATTAGAACCATCGTGGAAAAATCATTTAAGCGCAGAATTTGAAAAACCTTACATGCATCAACTTAAATCCTTCCTAAAAACAGAGAAGGAAACAGGCCATACTATTTACCCAAAAAATGCTGATATTTTCAACGCCTTTAACATAACCTCGTTTGATGACGTTAAAGTGGTGATATTGGGGCAAGACCCTTACCACGGCCCGCATCAGGCACATGGCTTATCTTTTTCGGTGCAAAAGGGCGTTGCTGTGCCCCCATCGTTACGAAACATCTACAAGGAACTATCAACCGACATCCCAGGATTTACCATCCCCAAAACCGGTGACCTAACCAAATGGGCACAACAAGGTGTACTATTGTTAAACGCCACGTTAACGGTTAGGGCCGCAACAGCAGGTTCGCATCAAAAAAAGGGTTGGGAAAAATTCACTGATGCTGCCATCAAAACATTATCAGATGAAAAAACAGGGTTAGTTTTTATCCTGTGGGGTGCCTACGCGCAATCGAAAGCCATACTGATCAATCCCAACAACAATCACCTTATCATCAAATCAACCCACCCTTCGCCCCTGGCGGTAAGCCACGGTGGTTTTTTTGGATCAAGGCCATTCTCCAAAACAAACGAGTTTTTAATAAAACAGGGTAAACAGCCTATTGATTGGCAGATAGATTAGATGTGATTTCAGATGTGTAAATTTCAGATATGCAGATGACTGAGCTTCATTTGCATATTTGCACATCTGAAATCTGCACATTCAAACTTAATATTCCAAAGGCACTATTGGCTCTTTTTTGCTGGTGCTCATGATCATCATCGTCTGGAAGGTTTTAACCACAGTTATGCGGCTTATCTTTTCCATAATCAATTGCTCATACGATTTTATGTCGCGTACATACACCTTTAACAAAAAGTCGCACTGGCCGGTAACGTGGTGGCACTCGGTAACTTCTTTAATGGTTTGTATCTCGTCTAAAAAAGTTTGGATGGTATTTTTCTGATGAAAATCAAGCGATATCTGAATAAACGTTTTGATGCCTAGTCCAAGTTTTTCCTCGTCTACCAGCGCATGGTAACTTTTTATGTATTCAGCGTTCTCCAATTTGCGCACGCGCTCTAAAGTAGGCGCCGGGGATAAGCCAATTTCATTAGAAAGCTGCAGGTTGGTTATCCTGCCGTTTTCTTGTAATATCTTGAGTATCTGTAGGTCTATTTTATCTAATTCTGCAGCCATGGTACATGCAAATATATACTATTCTATATCTCACCAAATATAATTTTTTTAAAAACAATTTTAACCGAACATATTTCTTTTTTTCAAAAAATTTAGACAAGTCTAAAAATATTATTAGATTTGTTTAAATGAACACTTTAGCCGAAGAGAATTATTTAAAAGCTATATACAAACTGGCACTTCAAAACCAAAGTGTTAGCACCAACCAAATCGCGGCCGAATTAGCTACCAAGGCATCGTCGGTAACGGATATGCTGCGTAAACTGGCAGATAAGGAGCTAATAAACTATACACGTTACCAGGGTGTAAGTTTAACCGCGGCCGGCGAAAAGGCAGCCCTTAGCATTATACGCAAGCATCGACTTTGGGAATATTTTTTGGTAGAAAAGCTAAACTTTAAATGGGACGAAGTACATGAGATGGCCGAAGAAATGGAACATATCTCATCAACCGAGCTAATTAACAGGCTTGATGAATTTATGGGCCACCCCACCCGCGACCCGCATGGCGACCCGATACCCGATTGTGATGGCAATTTTAAAACCATGGAGCTTAAACCAATTTCGGCAATAGCTGTTCATAGCGGGGGTATCATATCGGGGGTTAGGGATCATTCCTCGGCTTTTTTACAATACCTGGAAAAGCAAAACCTAACCATCGGCAAAAAAATAATTATAAAAGAGATCATCGCATACGATAATACTGTAGTACTACACATGGATAAAAAAGACATACACATCAGCCGCGACGTGGCTAACAACCTACTCATCGCCTTATGAAAGCACAAATACACGCACACGACAACCATTCGTTAGGGAATGTACATAATACTGTAGAAACCGAGAATAAAACCGGCTGGCGTAAGCTATTGTCTTTTTTAGGCCCGGCCTATTTAGTAAGTGTAGGTTATATGGACCCCGGCAACTGGGCAACCGACCTTGCCGCTGGTAGTCAGTTTGGCTACCGGTTAATATGGGTGCTGTTGCTATCAAACATGATAGCACTGTTACTGCAAAACCTTGCCGTAAGGTTAGGCATTGTGCGTGGCTTAGATTTGGCACAGGCATCAAAAAACACCTACCCGCCATTTGTTAACTTTTGCCTATATATACTGGCCCAAATAGCCATTATAGCCTGCGATCTGGCCGAGATTATCGGCATGGCCATAGGCCTTAACCTATTGTTTGGCCTGCCTTTAATATGGGGTGTATCTATTACCTTGTTAGATACCTTACTGTTATTATTCCTGCTTAACAAAGGCATGCGCAAATTGGAAGGCTTTATAATATCGCTGATATTTATTGTAGGGCTTGCCTTTTTGGCGCAGATGTTTATTGTAAAACCCGATGTGCTTGATATTGCCAAAGGGTTTATACCTACCAAGCTTAATAATCAATCGTTATACCTGGCAATTGGTATCATTGGTGCTACCGTAATGCCGCATAATTTATACCTGCACTCATCCTTAGTACAAACCCGTAAAATAGACCGCAGCCAGGATGGTATTAAAAAAGCCATCCGTTATAACTTTTGGGATACCACCATTGCACTTAACCTTGCTTTTTTTGTAAACGCAGCTATATTGATACTGGCAGCCAGCGCATTCTTTGGTCGCGGACATTACGAGGTAGCCGAGATACAAGACGCGCATAAACTGCTCACCAATATATTTGGCAAGCTGGCCCCTGCCCTGTTTGCCATAGCGCTTATAGCCGCCGGGCAAAGCTCGACCGTAACAGGTACACTTGCAGGTCAAATTATTATGGAAGGCCACCTAAACCTGCGTATAGCCCCCTGGTTAAGGCGGTTGTTGACACGGTTGCTGGCGATAATACCTGCGTTTTTTACCATACTACACTTTGGCGAAGCCGGATTGGGTAAACTGCTTATATTAAGCCAGGTGGTTTTAAGCCTGCAATTGGGGTTTGCCATTATTCCGCTTATACACTTCACATCCGATAAAAAGCGCATGGGCAACTTTGCCACCAAAATGCCCTTAAAAATATTGGCATGGATATTTGCCGTATTGATAGTTGGCCTAAATGTTAGGCTGGTCATACAGGAAATTGATACCTGGGCAGCGGCAAGTCCCGGATCAGCAAATTTGGTGCACTTTGTAATTACACCCATTGCTGCTTGCGTTGGCGCCTTGCTTTTATACGTGTTTTTAAGGCCGCTGTTGTATAAACATGCCGACCAGCCTATATACATACCGCATGGCATCGCAAGCGTTTTAGATAACCTGGAAGCCGTTAACTACAGCCGAATTGGTGTAACTATTGATTTCTCCAAAAACGATCAGGATACCATCCGCCATGCTTTAATGCAGGGCGGCAAAAAGGCGCATTATCATTTAATACATGTGGTTGAAACAGCCGGAGCCCGTTATTACGGCAAACAGGTGATGGATAGCGAAACCCAAAGCGATGTAAGCAACCTTGATATTTATGTTAATGCCCTGAAAGAGCTGGGTTACAAAACCGAAGCAAACATAGGTTTTGGTGGTGCGGCAAGTTCGATAGCTGATATCGTTAAATCAGAAAAAATTGAATTTGTGGTGATGGGATCGCATGGGCACAAGGCTATAAAAGACCTGATATTTGGCACAACCGTTGATGCGGTTAGGCACATGGTGAATGTACCTGTGCTGGTGGTTAAGCCCCAAAAAAAATAATTGCATATTTGCAGCAGAGAAAGCAAGATGGAGCAGAATTTATATATCAAAAACAAGAAAGCTTACTTTGAGTACAGCATATTAGATAAGTATGTAGCAGGCATTCAATTGCTTGGTACCGAAATTAAATCTATACGCAACGGTAAAGCTAACATAAACGATGCATTTTGCACCTTTATTGGTAATCAGCTATATGTACGCAACCTGCATATTTCCGAATATTCGTTCGGCTCGTTTTATAACCACGAGGCTAAGCGCGACCGTGTGCTTTTGCTTAACAAAAAAGAGTTGAAGAAACTGCAAACCCGGGGAGAAGAAAAGGGATTAACCATTGTACCAATTGCGCTATTCATCAGCGAACGCGGCTTTGCCAAACTTGAAATTGGCCTTGCACAAGGTAAAAAGACCTTTGATAAACGCGAAACATTGAAAGAGCGCGATACCAAAGTAGAAATGGACAGGGCGATGAAGAGGTAGCACCCAGTTTACAGTTTGCTTTAGTGCTCGTAAACCGATAATCTTTATATTCATTTGCAAATTTGCAAACTAAATACTGCCCACTGAAATCTTACCAGGCCCTGTCGCCCACAAGCGGCACAAACCTAAACGTATCTAATACATGTCGTTCGTAATCATGCTCAGCGGTCTTTAACACGGTAACCATTTTTTGCGATTGTTCGTCACCTACCGGTATCACCAATATGCCGCCAATTTTTAGCTGTTGCAACAAAACCTCGGGTACGGTTGGCGCACCGGCGGTAACAATAATTTTGTCGTAAGGGGCGTCGGCAGCAATACCTATCGATCCATCACCCAAAAAGAATTTTGGCTTATAGCCCATATAAGGCAATACCTGCACGGTACGCTCATATAAAGCTTCCTGCCTTTCTATAGTAAAAACCCTGGCACCTAATTCCATTAATATACAGGTTTGGTAACCGCAACCTGTACCTATCTCCAATACCTTGTCGCCCTTTTGTATATGCAGCAACTCAGTTTGATAAGCCACCGTGTATGGCTGTGAAATGGTTTGCCCGGCCCCTATAGGGAAAGCAATATCTTTATACGCCTGGTTCCAAAAAGTTTCATCAAAAAAGTAATGGCGTGGTACTTTACCTATGGCTTTTAAAACCTGCTCGTCCTCTATCCCCTTTTTACACAACACTTCAACCAGCCTTTTACGTGCCCCCTGTTCGCGGTAATTATCAATAAACTTATACGCCATTATGAAGCTAAGTTAACACGATTAGCGCATTTAAATAAGAATAGATTTTGATTAGGATAAAGCTTTTTGATTTACAGGATAATAAATTACCAACATCAATTAGTATGGATCAACATCGGGCTGAATAATACCACCCTTGCTTAGCTTGGTAGTTTGAAACTGCGTTATCACCTCCCTTATAATAGCTTTTGCTTTTACAATTGATATGGTATCGCGCTCAAACTTAAGCATGATAGATTTTATATAGTAGTTGCGTATACGGTTAATTAAAGGCGGCTCGGGGCCTATCACCCTTTCGCCAAAATGCTTGCGCAGCTCATTGGCCAAATACTCGGCCTGGTTGTATAATATCTCGGGGGTTTTATGTTTAACGTCCAGATTGATGATGCGGTAATATGGCGGATATTTAAAGCTTTTACGCTCCTCCATTTCGGTGAAATACAAATCGCTGTAATCATTCGCTATCACCTGTTTAATAACGCGGTGGCTTGGGTCATAGGTTTGTATCACTACCTTACCTTGCTTGCCCCTGCGCCCGGCCCTGCCGCTTACCTGTGCCAGCATTTGAAAGCTGCGCTCGTTAGCGCGATAGTCGGGGTACTTTAAAAGGCTATCGGCATTAATAATACCTATTACGGTAACATCTGCAAAGTCCAGCCCCTTGGCTACCATTTGGGTGCCTACTAGTACATCTATCTTCTTTTCTTCGAGGTTATTAAGAATAGTTTGTAATGAATTGCGCGACCGCGTAGTGTCCAAATCCATACGGGCCAAGCGGGCATCGGGCATAATTACCGATAACTCATCCTCTACTTTTTCCGTTCCAAACCCCTTATATTCTAAATGTGTTGCTCCGCATGCCGGGCAAATAGCCGGTGAATCTTCCTTATAGCCGCAATAGTGGCAATGCAGCTTACCTGTATGCTTGTGGTAGGTAAGGCTTACATCGCAATTGATACATTTAGGTGTGTAGGCACAAACCTTACACATTAACACCGGCGCGTAACCTCGGCGGTTTTGGAATAGTATAACTTGCTCTTTGTTTTCAATGGCCTGTTGCATATCGGCCATCAACACACTGGTAAAGTGCGATTGCATGGTCTTTTGTTTCAACTCCTGGGTAATACTTACTACATGTACCAGGGGCAATTGCACGCCGCCAAAACGTTCGGTCAGCTCAACCAAGCCGTATTTTTGCACCCGCGCATTATAATAGGTCTCGAATGATGGTGTAGCCGAACCTAAAAGCACTTTACCCTGATGCATGTTGGCTAAGTAAATGGCGGCATCGCGGGCATTATAACGCGGGGCCGGGTCAAACTGCTTGTACGATGTTTCGTGCTCTTCGTCCACAATGATCAGCCCCAGATCCTGAAAAGGTAAAAATACCGACGACCGGGCACCAAGCACTACTTTATACTCGTTATTAAGCACCTTTTGCCAAACCTCCACCCGTTCGTTGTCGTTAAAACGCGAATGGTAAACACCAATATTACCGCCAAAATAAATACGCAGGCGCTCAATAATATGGGTAGTTAAAGCAATTTCGGGCAACAGGTAAAGCACCTGCCTGCCGCTTGCTATCATCTCTTCTATCTGCCGTATATATATCTGCGTTTTGCCCGATGAGGTAACACCGTGCAGCAATACCACATCTTTTTTTTCGAAATGCGTGCGTACATCTGCTAAAGCTACCTGTTGGGCATCACTTAGTTCAAATTCCTTAATTGCATCTTCATCCTCATCGTAATGCAACCTGCTGATGTTTTTATCCTCGGCAAAAAAAATCTCCTTCTCAATCAGCGACCGGATGCTGGCATCACCTGAACCGCTTGCTTCTATCAATTCGTTTTTGGATATCGCTTTTTGCTGGCGCGATAACTTGATAAAAGCCAAAACCGCGTCGGCCTGTTTGGGTGCGCGCTTTTCCAATATTATAAAAAGCTCTTTTAAGGCTTCCTGGTTATGGTAGGCGGGGTTAAGGGTTAAATAGGTACGCTTACGTGGTTTATAGCGCTCGCTAACTTCTTCGGATATAGTGATGATATTCTTTTCGAACAAGCCTTTCAGTATCGGCATCACCGTTTTTTGGCCAAGTAATTTGGCAATATCGCTTATGGTTAACTCCGGCTGTATATCCAGCGCTTCGGTAATTAAAAACTCTTTATCGTGTAACTGGGTGCGGTCATACTCAAAATCGCGGTTAAGCATCACTTTAGTTTCACTGGCCAGTTTAAGCGCTGTGGGTAAAGCGGCATTCATCACCTCACCCTCGTTACACATGTAGTAGCCGGCCATCCATTGCCAAAACTGTAGCTGCCCAGGTGTAACTACGGGCACATCGTCTAAAATATCAATAATGTATTTGGCTTCGTACTTAGCGGGGGCCTGTTGGGTTATATTACATACAATTGCCGTATATAGCTTGCTTTTACCAAATTGCACAACTACCCTTTTGCCTATAGCAATAGCGTTATTCATATCGTAAGGCACGCGGTAGGTGTAATTGATGCTGATGGCCAGCGGCAATATCACCTCAACAAAAAGCGTTTTACGATCGGTATGCTCAACCTTGGCAAATTCTAACATTAGCTTTATTTATTGCGGAAAGCAGTAACGGCAAGCATTACCCAGCCTAAAATAAACAACAGCCCGCCTATAGGTGTAACCGGACCTAATACAGCTAAACCAGGCATGCCCAAAATATCCCTGCACGAAATTAAATACAGCGAACCGGAGAAAAGCAATATGCCAAACAAGAAAAAGTAATAGGCCCAAACGGCGCTTTTATTTTTATCCTGATTGAACAGTGAAAGGAATAACAGCGCAAATACATGGTAAAAATTGTATTGTACAGCAGTTTGCCAAACCTCTAACTGATGAGGCTCTAATACAGCCCTTAAACCATGCGCGCCAAAGGCACCTAATATTACCGCCACAGCGCCTAAAAGCGATGCGGTTACTATAATTTGTTTGTTCATGCAGATTTAAAAGGCTAAGTTAACCAAATTGAAAGTATTACTTTATTGTGGTACTGTAAAATTCTAACTTGCAAGCGCAAACAGCAATGAAGAGACTGGTAATAATTACTTTAATTTTATTTGCCGCTACAGCATACATAACCGTTAAGTATTTTAAAAACTTAAACTTATCGGGCACACATGCTGGCAGCGTTATGCGCACTATACCCGGCAATGCCGCCCTGGTATTTGAGTTTACCAACGAGAAAAGCTTTTATGATATATTTACCGGCAACAACCAGCTAAACAGCCTGATTGGCGAACAACGCGTAACAGAACTTGACACGGTTAGAAAAGCTTTTTTAAATAACAATGCCATAGCCTCTTTTTTTACCGGCACTAATGTCTACCTGTCTTTACACCCCTCAAACAGTAACGATGTGCAATTACTTTTAACATCATCGGCTGCTAAAGATTTTGATGCTGCAGGCTTTGATAAATTAAGCAAGCAAAGCAAAACAGGAATGGTGATAACCCCCCTAAAAATTGCAGACAAGAAAGGTTATACCATATATTTCCAATCGCTTAAAAAACGCTTTTACCTGTTGGGTAACGAGGAAAATATATTTTCGGGCAGTTTCTCAAAAGACCTTATCGCACAATACGCCAATTACAAGCCTGATAAAAACAAACAATCGTTTTTATTACTGCCCGATCAGCAAAACTCCAGCTCGTTGGCTAATATCTATATCAACTACGAGCAACTTAACCCGCTTTTTGCCCAACTGTTTAAAAATCAAAACACAGATATCTTTAAAAGCTTTCGCTTATTGCCCGCCCTTGCGGCATTGAACCTGAACTATAAAACCGATGCCATTATGTTTAATGGCTACACCAATATACAAACCAGCCAAAAACAGACCTATTTAAGCATTTTTACCAACCAACAGCCGGTTATTAACCATTTAAAAGAAATATTCCCATCTACTACGGCTTATGCGCTAACATTGGCGGTGTCTGACCCGGCCTTGTTTTCGTCTGATTTGGCCAGCTTCCATTTAAGGGCAGGCCTTAAAACCGAAAAAGAACAACTATTTAGCAAGGTTAAAGCCGAAACCGGCATGAACATCAATACCGAATTTGCGCATAGCTTAGGCAATGAATTTGCCGTAGTAAACACCCGTTACCAGGAGCGCCTGGCCATTATCAGTGTTAAAGATGGTTCGAAATTAAAACCATTGATGACCAATATAAGCGGTATGATATCTGACGATATAGGGCAATTTAACTACACCAAACTACCTTATTTTTTACTGGGCGATGCCTTTAGCGGGTTCAGGAAACCGTATTTTAGAATTATAGATAATTATTTAATTTTAGCAAACAGTATAAGGGAATTAGAAACTTATTACGATACTTATATCAATCGCAAATTTTTAAACAAAACAGATACTTACAATAGTTTTGATAACCTGCTTGCCGAACGTTGTAACGTTGCTTTTTTTATCCATTTTAAAAATGCACAGCAAATTTTAAAGAACGAACTTAAGCCGGGTTTTTATGATGCTTACAAGAACGATTCCCTTACGTGGAAAAACTTCTACGCTGCATCATATCAATTAACAGCGACAGACAAAAACTTCTACACTAATTTTTGTATGCAGCAAAGCCCGGTTGATACCGTTGCAAATAAAAAATCTAATTAAAACTCCTTTAGCTATAACCATTACAGGTTTAATACGTTAAAGGCTTAGTATATTTAGCAGGGCGCTAATGCGGACCGATATTTGAATAAAAAACAACTACTTACAGAGAAACCCGCAGGGTGAGCTATTTATGAAGAGATTTCTACTGGTTTTTTTTCTATTGTTTTCCACCGTTAAAATCTTTGCCCAACAATTTTCGCAGTTAAACACCGGCACCTTATTCGATTCGTTTGAGAACCCCGCGCAAAACAGCTTTATAGCCGATACCAGCCGCAAATATGCTTTTAACCTTTTTGCACCTAATTTTAATACTAATGTATTTGTAACCGGTAACGGCCAAACCACTTTAAAAGATCGCGCATTTAATTATAAATACCGTACCGATAACCTGATGATAGGCCAAGGGCGCTTTAACCGCATAAACGCCAATGTAAACGCCTACTCGGTTTTATACAAGGTATTTTCGGATATCGAGGATAATACAGAAATGGGTATCTCTTTACAAAGCAAAGTAGAAATAAGGGGCTTAATGTCTGACGAAAGCTTAGCCCTGTTTAACGGCTACGCCAATTTCCCTAATGAGCATTACGATAACGTTTTTAATAATAATGCTACTGTACAGGCCTATCACCAATTCAGCTTTATTTACCGCCAAAACGTAAATAAAAAAATTGCCTTTGGTATAAAACTGAGCGCGTTACTTGGGGTAGAATATCAAAAACTGAACATTGTTGAATCGCATATCAACTTTGATAAATTTAACGGTGTAGCCAACCTAAACTTGCGGGGGCAGTACCAACTAAACCATATACCGGGTGGCTTAGCCGGACGCGATATATTACCTACGTTCACAAATCCGGGTGCTGCAATAACTGTGGGAACCATGTTTCACCTCGATAATGGATACACCTTACAAGCCAACATGAAAGACCTTGGCTTTATACATTGGAACAACCAGTCCTACATATATAACTTTAACGCCGTTCAGGATATCACAGGTATAAATACAAAAAAGCGTGAGGATAATATTTTTGGCGCTGTAAAACGCATCATTCATGATAACGGAACCGAAACTGGCTTTAATACTAACACCGACGCAAAGTTTGAAGTAAGTGTAAATAAATCCTTTTGGATAGATAGCGAATCGCGCTTTAAATATTCACCCACTCTTGTTGCTTCAAAAGATGTATTTTTTGATTCGTATGTTGGCGCATTGGTTAACCCTATACAGTATGGCAACTATGTATTTACCTTTACAGCGGCATACAATAATTACAAAATGATCAATTTTGGAACCCAGTTTATGATAAAAGCTACCGACGTGGAGTTTTACATAGGCAGCGACCGGTTGTTGCAAACCATTAAACTGGCCACCGCCGATCATAAAAGCGATGCTTACATTAATAGTACGCCAACGTATACCGGGGCCGACATATTTTTAGGATTTTCGTTAAAGTTTGGCCCTGTATTAGAGCATCCGATGAATTCAAGTTCGGTAGCTACCAGCCAACGTAAAAGCTTCTTTAAACGCTTTATTAACCGTTTAACCAAAAGCGAAGATTAACTCTTTTTAGTCCCGGCAATAAAATCTTTTAGATAAAAAGGCTCAAAGTAAGCTACATCTTCAAATTCAGCTTTATCAAACTTGTCAGCAGCAATTTTTGTAAGGTGGGTGGCCGAATTGGTAAACGCACCATCGAATTGAGCATTAGGGCTATTGCTTAAAGCCTCTCGGCATTTTTCGGCACCATCGCCAAAAAAGAGCATTTTATTATTGGCTAACAGTTCGGCAAAACTGCTGCTATCAATAATTTCGGCAGCAACAGGTTTTACTATTTCGCCATTATGCTTAAATATAGCAGTATAAACCTCCATGCGGCGCGCATCTATCATGGGGCAAAGCAGTGTATCAGTAGATACGCCTGGGGCAACGCCACTTGCCATAGCGGCCAATGTATCAA
Source organism: Inquilinus sp. KBS0705 (assembly GCA_005938025.2). NCBI lineage: Bacteria > Pseudomonadati > Pseudomonadota > Alphaproteobacteria > Rhodospirillales > Rhodospirillaceae > Inquilinus > Inquilinus sp. KBS0705. Next base: position 1,680,880 of record VCCI02000001.1, read on the forward strand.
CAGCTATAAGTGGTTTGTCCAGCGCGAAGCACAAGCCCTTGGCAGTTGATACTCCTATACGCAAACCTGTATACGAGCCCGGGCCGCAGCTTACGGCTATGGCGTCTAAATCAGCATACTGTACCCCCGCTCCTACTATCAGTTCATCAATATAAATCGTTATAACCTCGGCATGTATGTTACGCGCATTTATCTCTTTAAAAGCCAGCACCTGCCCGTTGCGGGCCAGGGCAACAGAACAGGAAGTTGTAGCAGTTTCTATCTGGAGTATAAGGCTCATTTTATCACAATGATTTAACGTTATGGTACCGGATCGTGGCCGTGCCCACCCCATGGGTGGCAGCGGCCAATACGTTTTATAGTTAGCCATCCGCCCTTAAAGGCGCCATGTTTTTTTATTGCCTCCACCCCATATTGCGAGCAGGTGGGCGTGTAACGGCACGAGGCCCCGGTTAAAGGCGAAATAAAGTACTGGTATATTTTTATCAGCAGCAAAAATAGATATCCTACACCGCTTTTAAATATATTCCACAAAAAGTTCATTTTACAACCTGCCCCCCAAGCTGCGTTAAAAGCTTAAGCATTTTTTTTTCGATAAGGTCGTAACCGGCTATTTCTTTACCTATATAAGCAAGCGATAATACAATTTTTGCTTCGGCATTAACCAAAGCATCATATAACAATGTTTGCTTATTAAGGCGATATGCTTCGCGTATGCGGCGTTTAACCAGGTTACGGTCTACCGCGCGTTTAAAGCGCTTTTTAGATACCGAAATTACAACCTGCACCGGGGAAGTTTGCCCATCATCGGCAGGCATCCACGAAACTTTGAAGGGATAACATAAAAAAGAAGAACCGTTATGAAAAAGCCCGTCGATAAGCTTTTTGTTACATAACCGTTCTTCTTTTGTAAAAGTATACATAGTTGTTAATACTGAACCGAAAATACGCTATACACCCGGTTCGGCTCCTTTTATTAAAAAAGGACCAACAACCAAATTATGCTTTGTGGCTGCGCTCGTCAGATACTGTCAGTCTTTTTCTGCCTTTGGCTCTTCTTGCTGCTAATATTCTTCTGCCGTTAGCAGTTGACATGCGCTCACGGAAACCGTGTTTATTTCTTCTTTTCCTTTGTGAGGGCTGAAACGTTCTTTTCATGGCTATATTTTATTCTATTCTGTCGTTTTGAAAACAAGTGTGCAAATGTAGCGTATTTTTTAGTTTTTTCAAATACTATTGCGTTATTTGACCATCAAAATTATTAACAACCTAACAATTAGGATATGAAATTTATTGCAGCGCTGTTTTTATTGCTTTCTCCCCAATATGTTTTTAGCCAGGAAAACATGGCGCAGCACTATAAAATATATAATACAGCAACAAAAACCATAGCCACCGCCGATGACATAATTAATGACATGAACAAAGCCGATGTATTGTTTTTTGGCGAAGAGCATAACGATTCTACCGGACATTACCTGGAGAGCCTGTTGTTTAAGAAACTGGTAGAGAAGTACCCTACTAAATCAGCCTTATCAATGGAAATGTTTCAGACCGATTGCCAAACGGTGTTAAATGAATACCTGGCCGGCCTTATTCGCGAAAAGAATCTGATCACCGAGGGCCGGGCATGGCAAAATTATAAAGACTATAAACCAATGATAGAACTGGCTAAAACAGCACATATACCTGTTATAGCAGCCAACGCGCCTACCCGATATACCAACATGGTTACCCGCATGGGTTTAAGCAGCCTTAACAAGCTTGATGCTAAAGGCAAGGCCAACCTTACCCCGCTGCCAATTGATACCGCCACAGGGGCTTATTATGATAAATTTGTAACTATAATGGGCGGGCATGCCGCCATGGGCGATCTGAAGATGTATCAATCGCAAAATTTGTGGGATGCAACCATGGCTTATTCCATCGCTACGTTTTACAAAGCTAATAAGGGGTTTAAAATATTACAGCTAAACGGCGGTTTCCATAGCGAGGAAAAGCTGGGCACTGTTGCACAGCTAAAAAAATATGCCCCGGCAGCAAAGGTTATTAATATTGCCGTTTATGCCGATGACAGCTTCGACAACCCCGACTGGAGCAAGTTTGAAAAATTTGGCGATTATATAATTTTAACCGACCCTAAGTTAAAAAAGACGTTTTAAGGAAGATTGCCAGCTGAATTTCTTAAACGAACAGCACCGCCTATAATAAACATCGATGTTATAAAACAGGCTATTATTAATAGTACTAATCCAATTGAGGCATGGCCGAAATCCATATTAGCGCCGCGATTATTCAGATAATTCGCAAGAGGAAGAATGAAAGAGCAGTAACCAAGTATCAATACCCAATATAACGGTATTATGATAAAAAGCAACCGAAATCTTATTTTAACTAATAACCTTCGTAAAAGGATTGATCCCATCAAGAAAGCGCCATATGCTGCTATGAGAAATAAGTTGCTCATTCTTCGTTAAACGATACTTGGTCGGCCAAATGCTTTGGTGCTATTTCGCAGTACGCCACTTTTAATATTTCGGTTAGCATGTCTTGCTTTACCGTTAGCAGGTTTATATGTGTCCAGCCTTGCTTACCCCATTTGTTTGGTACGGGATAAATTACCGCACTATCAAAAGTGCAAAATACATCCTGATCAGTTGCAGATAATTTTACCGTCGCCCTGTTATGCTCCGGCACTACTGTAGCAAATATCTTTTTATTTACTTTGAACGATGTTTTCTCGAAATGGGGCTCCTCACTAACTTCGGGCAACGATAATGCTACCCTTCGGATGCTTATAATATCAGCCAAGGTTCTTATTCTTATCAGCCAAAATATCGCGTATCTCGGTTAACAGAACCTGCTCTTTGGTCGGCGATGGTACAACAGTCGGCGCAGCTTCTTCTTTCTTTTTAAACCTGTTTATTGCGGTTATTACAATAAACAGAGATAAGGCAATGATGATAAATGATAGCACCTGCGATAAAAAGTTGCCATACTTTATAGCTGTGCCCGGTATAACCAGCTGACTGAGGTTAGACAGGTGTGCTGCTTTTAAAGCAGGTGTTAAAACAGCTGGCGTAATAATATCCTCAACCAACGAGCTTACTATTTTACTAAAGGCACCACCTATAACAACTGCAATAGCTAAATCTAATACGTTGCCTTTAACGGCAAATTCTTTAAACTCTTTAATAAATCCCATAGGTAATGTGTTAAGTATATTTAAAGTTACAAATTTTAGCTGCCCTGCAAAACAATTTTTAGTTTGCAGCATTAACATCATAGCCTAAACCCTAATAAGTAATTTTTAAAGTTAAGGGTAATTGGTGTATTTTTGCACTGTCTATAATTATGCTTAAACAAAACCTTCAACAAAAACTCTTACAAAAACTTTCGCCACAGCAAATCCAATTTATAAAATTGCTGCAAGTGCCTACCGTATCACTTGATACGCGTATTAAAGAAGAATTAGAGGAGAACCCTGCCCTTGAAGACCTAAGCTTAACCAATTTAAACGAACCCGAAGAATTATACCCCGACCGCGACCCTGATGAAGACACCTACAACAGTGATGACGACCAGGGCCCGATGGATGAGTTTAATATTGATGATTACCTGCAGGATGATAGCGTAAACGACTACGGATCGCGCTATGACCAGAATGGTGAAGATGAGGACGAACGCAAAGAAATACCTATTGCTGTACAAAGCTCGTTTTTTGAAAGCCTGCAAGCACAGTTAGACCTGCTACCCCTATCAGACAAAGACTTTAGCATTGGCAAGCAAATTATAGGCAGTTTAGACGACGATGGCTACCTGCGCCGCCCTATAATGTCGCTTACTGATGACCTGGCCTTTTCGCAAAACGTAATGGCCGACGATGAAGAAGTGGAGGACATGCTAAAGGTGATACAAAGTTTTGACCCTCCGGGTGTTGGAGCGCGTAGCCTGCAGGAATGTTTATTGATACAATTAAGGCGTAAAGACGCTAACGACCCTATTATAAAAAAAGCGATACTGGTAGTTGAGCACTACCTTGAAGAGTTTACCCGTAAGCACTACGATAAGCTGGAACGATCGTTAAATATGAATTCGGTTGAATTGCGTGGTGTTGTAAATGAGATATTAAAGCTTAACCCAAAACCGGGTGATAGCAACGAGGTAAGCACTAAACAAATGCAGGTGATACCCGATTTTCATATCAGTAATAATGATGGGGTGCTGGTACTTACACTAAACTCTAAAAACGCGCCTGAGCTTAAGGTTAGCCGCAGCTACCAGGAGATGTTTCAGCATTACGATAAGGCAGCACAAAAAGATAAAAAGTTAAAGGAAGCGGTACAATTTGTAAAGCAAAAGCTCGATTCGGCAAAATGGTTTATTGATGCTATTAAACAGCGCCAGCAAACCCTGCTTAAAACTATGAATGCCATAATGCAGTACCAATACGATTTCTTTTTAACCGGCGATGATAAAAACCTTAAGCCGATGATATTAAAAGATATTGCCGACCGTATTGGCATGGATATATCTACGGTATCGCGCGTAGCCAACTCCAAATATGTACAAACCGAGCATGGTACTTTCTTGCTAAAATCTTTCTTTAGCGAAGCCATACAAACCGAAAGCGGCGAAGAGGTATCAAACAAGGAAGTGAAAAAGATACTGGAAGAACATATTGGCAAAGAAGACAAGCGCCACCCGCTTGCCGATGAAAAGCTGACTGATATACTTAAAGAAGCGGGCTATAATATAGCGCGCCGCACAGTAGCCAAATATCGCGAGCAAATGAATATCCCGGTTGCAAGGTTAAGGAAAGAACTGTAGAGTAAGTTTGCAGTGGGTAGTTTGCAGTTTGCAAAAATTTCACTTGCTATTTTGTCTGCTGCCTACTGATTATTTTTCCCGGGAATTAACACAGCTAACTGCCTACTGGAAACTGCAAACTACTTTACCACCCGTGCTGTGGGCTCGTAAGTTTATAACGGTTGTTTAGCAAGATACCCAAAACCAGCTCGTGTGTACCGTTACTTACCGTACGCAGGGCCGATGTGGTTACATCATACGAATAGCCTACGTTTATTAATGAGCTTAGGTTAAAACCGGTCAATACCGCATAAGAATCATCCTTACGATACGAGCCGCCAAACCAAAATCTATCGCGGAAAGACAGCTTCATGTTGATATCAAAGGTGGTAGGCACCGGGCTAACAAATTTTAGCAGGGCCGAGGGCAGCAGCGTTACATCATCAGATAAATAAAGCTTGTAGCCACCTGTTATAAAATAATGTGGTACAGTTTTACTCAGGCCCGTATTATTACCTGTGGTAATATAGTTTTGCGGCAATATTTGTTGTGCCGATACCCCAAAAAAGTAATTTGACGAATATGCCCAGACCCCTACGCCTACATCAGGTTTCCATTGGCTGGCTTGCAAATTATTAATAGCCGGGTCGTTTTGGTTTTCGAGGGTTAATTCGGATGTGTTAATATTTAAATGGTTAAAACCCGCCTGCACACCAACCGCCAGGTTTAGCTTATCTGTTAAGCCCAGGTGATAGGCATAAGTACCGCTTAAATTTGTTTGTGTAATTGGGCCGGCCTTATCTGTTACTACCATAAAGCCAATGCCATGGTGCGGCTCTGATGCCCGGTAATCCTGCGTAAACGAACGGCTTGCCGGATCGGTATTACCACCACCAGGGAAACCGGTGGCATCGCCTTGCAAAAAATTACTGCCCAGCGGGGCATTTATACTAAAGTAAGCGGTTACGGGCGCACCTTGCAAACCTGTCCACTGGCTGCGGTAGCCAAGTTTAGCATCGGTATAATTTTCAATACCGCTTAAGGCAGGGTTTAAAAGGTAATTATTAAATACATACTGCGTGTACTGTGGGCGCTGTTGCGCATTGGCACAATGCGCAAAAACAGCAAGCAGTATTAATAAAATTAACCTTCGTTTAAACATTATCTAATAACAGTGACATTTCCGGAAATGGGTTTTCGCCCATTTTTAGGGTTTATAATATAATAGTACGCGCCTGCCGGTACGTAAACGCCATGGTACTTACCATCCCACGCTACGGCATAACCAACAGACGAATATACCTTTTCTCCGTATCTGTTGTATATGTCAACCGTATTTCCTGGGTAAGTTTCTATATTTTTTATTGTCCAGGTGTCATTTATGCCATCTCCATTGGGTGTAAACGCGTTAACAACTATTGGCGTCTTCAACACTTTAACAAATATTTCGTCAAAAGCAGTACAACCCTCGGCACTTGTAACTGTCAGTTTATAATTGGTATCGTCGGTTGCCTTAACCACCGGGTTTAATACGTCATCATGGTCTAAGCCATTAGAAGGCAGCCACTTATAGGCTAAACCATTACCTGTAGCTGTGGCCGGCATCACAAAACCCTCCCCTTCGAGCAGTAAAAAATCGGTGCCTGCGTTTACCACAGGATCAGGGTTTACCACAATATCCTGCGTATCTGTAAAATCGCAGCCACCATTTGTAACAAATTTATATACAATGGTATGCGTACCCGGCCCTGCTACTCTTGGGTCAAATACACCTGCGGAGGTTACCCCCGTCCCGCTAAAAGTGCCGGTACCGGTGAAGCCATTTAAATTAACCATAATATGTGCAGGCGCATCGCTGTAACACAACGAGCCAATCTTTGATACCTTTACTACCGGCTGGGGGTTTATAGTAACCAGCCTTTGCTTAAAAGTAGCGCAAGTTGCGCCGGAATAAGCCTCAAGCTGTATATTAAACGGCGTAGAAACAGTTAGTGCACCATAATCGTGCGAGTAAATCCCATCGGCATGCATGGTGCTGGTATTATATTCTTCGTATTGCTGCGGGTTATTATCATAATCATAAAAAATAATAATGCGGGTTATTTTACCAAAATCTACGGTAGATATATCCTTAATAGACACCCCGTTATTGCTGCACAAGCTGGTTGAATTCTGTATAACAAAGTCGGGCCTGGGGTCTGCCCCATTTACCGTAAACGCTTTTGTTTTGGATGAAGTACAACCGTTTGCAGTGGTAACCGTTAGGGTTACCTGGTATACACCTATTTGGCTGTATTTATGCTCGGCGCTTTTGCCTGCGGCGGTGTTTGCCTGACCCGTTTGCAAATGCGTATCTCCAAAATTCCAGCTGTAAGTAAAGCCCGCCTGGGTGTTATCGGTTATGGTGCTTATATCCGCAAACTTTGCCGATACATCGCCCACACAATAATCAGGCAAGGTAAAATCAACCTTGGGTAAAGGCTTTACATCAATTGCCTTTTCAAAAACGTCGCTCACACAATCGGTACTGTTGGTTATGGTTAACTTAACCGTGTAGTTGCCTGCCAAAGCATACGCATGGTTTAAGGGGCTATTATTGGCATGTGTTACCACAGGGCTACCATCGCCAAAATCCCAGATCCACTTAACTATTGTCCCCTCAGATACCGACTGATCTGTAAACGTAACATCACTACCCGCGCAAACCGGTGCCGACAGCGTAAATTTGGCAACGGGCTTATTTAATATATGCACCGTTCGCGTTACCTGGGATGATGAACATCCGTTTTCGTTTACAACTATAAGCTTGGTGGTATAATCGCCGGCTTGTGCAAACACATGTTTAGGGTTTTGCTCGTCAGATGTTGTACCGTCGCCAAAATCCCACAGCCAGGTTTGTAAGGTACTCCCCTTCGCGTCAGATTCGTCGGTAAATTGTAGTGGTGCATTAGGGCACCCGCCTACGCTTGTAAATTTTGCAGTAGGATAATCGGCTATGTTAAAGTTAAAATCAATATTTACCTCCGTTCCGCACTCATCGGCTACGGGGTTTATTACGGTAGCAGTAAGGCTATAATCTCCGGCTGTAAAGCTCAGTTTTTTAAAGTATTCGTATATGTAAATCGTTTTCCCTTCCCTAACCATTGTTTTTTTTACAACCGGATTATTATCAATATAAGGTGCCGTACCATCATGAAAATCCCATTCTATACGCGCGGTTTTGTAAGGCAACGCTAATTGCACCAGGTATTGCACGCCTGTACAACCATTATCCTGTGTTTTATTGGTTAAAGGGTCGGCTAGGGTAATGTATTGGTTAAGGTTTTTAAGGCTTGCCCCTGCAGCGTAGCCATAAGATTCGCGGTCGCCAAAGCCATAGGCTATAGCGTTAAAACCCTCTTTTGATTTGATGGTATGCGTACCGGCGGTAACATTTATTTGCGCATACGAATAGTCTTCATTTTGAGGCATAGGCCTAAAATATTCCGAGTAATCAACATTATCCAGCTTAAAAGAAGCGACACCTGTATTTTTTATTACCACGTTAATGTATTCCTTTAAAATATTGTATCGGCTGGTAGAATAGAGGGTAACATGATCCAGCGTTTGTTCGATCGGGTTTAGAAAAATCATCTCCGGGTCCCCGATATCTGTACTGTTCTCATCCGTGGTATTTAACTTTTTACCTTGTGTAACCGCATATTGCGCAACTTGTATTGGTTTATCGGCGCTAATAGTATGTGGTGTTCTGGACGGGAACTCATAATAGTCGGTACCTGCAAATTGGCCTTGCGGGATAATGGCACCGTCTATTTTGAGTACGGTGTTGGGGTCACTTACCACTACCCTGTAAACATCGTAGTCACGGTTTTTAAGCGGGACGGTAATATAAGTTTTACCCCATGCAGATGTCGGGTACACCTGCTGAAAAAGATTATCTGACGAAAAATTATCGTTATGATAGCCGATGCCCATTTTGGTACTGCCTGAAAACACAGCTATTTTTTTACACTCGCCCGTGGCCGATACAATGGTACGTATACGGGTATTGGTCAGATCGGTATTGGCCAGCCCTTCATAAACCTCGCCCTTATTTAAGATGATTTGGAATGGCACACCCGATGCCCTGCCATCAAGCAAAACCCTCGAAGGCTTAATTTCAACCGTGGTATTGTCCTCTGTAGCAATTACCATAAACGACGAGTAAGACGGCCCTTGAGATTGATCGCCCTGTGAAGAGTCCTCCGAGTTGGAATCCTGCTTATAATTGATGGAATAATAACTTTTACCCAAGGTAGTTACCGGCAACAAAAGTGTAGCACCCGATACGCTTGCCGCATATATATGACCATATACCGCTATATTACGCAACGATGTAATATGCAGCCCCTTATTAAACTTACCCTGTGCATTAATATAAGCTATAGGCGGGATATCTACAGGTGTAACCTGTTTTGCTACAACATTAAACGGAATTGCAGCAAAAGAGCCATCAGCAATCTCTACCTTACCACTAGTATTAACATCAGATGTGATATAAAGCGTCATTCTGCTACCCCGGGGGCCGCTATTACCGCTTATGTGCGACATATAACCCGTCCAAAACTCTTTACCCTGATTAGAACTGCTTCCCTGCGAAAACGCGCAACAACCGCAACACATTAATATAAATAGTGAAGCCAGCTTTAACGCACTTATCCTGTTCAATTTAATTGGGTTTATATTTTACCTGCTGATGCGTTATAAAAATAAGCAATCGTTTAAATATTAAGCAATTAAACTTTTGTGATAATATGTAACGGATTAAAAAAACTTATCCGGATTTGGTACCAGGTTCAGGAATTTTTCAAAATTCTCTTCATAGTTAGATTGGTCTAACTTATAGTAAAAAGCCCCTTTTTTTGATGATTGCTTGTCTTTTTCGGCCTGCTTAACTAATAAGCCGGTTGATAACAGCTTGCGGCTAAAGTTGCGGTCGTCAAATTGGGTTTGGTACACACCCTCGTAAAGGGCCTGTAGTTGCGGTATAGTAAACCTGTCGGGTAGTAATTGGAATAATATAGGGTGCAGCGCGGCTTTATAGCGCAACTGTTTTTTGGCAGCCTCCACCATTTCGGCATGGTCAAAAACCATTTCAGGCATATCATCCAACAAATACCATACGGGGTGGTTTTCGCTGGTTAGTTGTTGTTCGTATTCTTGTATATCTATTAATGCAAAGTAGGCTACCGATATGGTACGCTCTACCGGGTCCCTGTCCGGCTTACCAAAAACCATAAACTGGTCCATGTATACATTTTTTAGGCCGGTACGCTCTTCCAAAACACGGTTAGCGGCATCATCAGGGCTTTCTGATGAATGTATAAAGCCGCCCATAAGGCTCCATTTGCCTCTTTCGGGTTCTAAACTTCTTTCAACCAGTAACAATTTTATGTTCCAGCCATCAAATCCAAAAATAATACAATCAACAGCAACTAAAATTCTGCTCTGGCCGGCGTACTCGCTCATAAAATGATATTTGTTATTTTACAAGTGTAAATATAATTCAGCGTTTTATAAATAGCACATAAATTGTTTTATGTGGTTAAAATGTAACGGTTTTGTAACTAAATTTTAAAAACAATACGTTATTGATATATAATTTGATATTTACCGTTAACCAAAAACATACATCTATTGGAAAACATATTAAAAATTACCAATCTGAATAAAACCTACAAAAGCGCTGGTCGCGTTTTAACGGTTTTAGATGATATAAACTTTAGCATTGCGGCTGGTTCTACCAACGCTATAGTGGGCCCATCGGGCAGTGGCAAAACCACCCTGTTAGGTTTGTGTGCCGGCTTGGATAGTGCCAGCGCGGGCATTGTTGAGTTAAATGGCATTAGCCTGGGTAATTTAAGCGAAGACAAACGCGCGCAGGTACGCAACCAGTATGTGGGTTTTATATTTCAAAACTTTCAGCTGTTGCCTACGCTTACAGCTTTAGAGAACGTAATGGTCCCCTTAGAACTGCGGGGCGAAAAAAACATTAAGGCACGCGCTTTAGACCTGTTGGATAAGGTGGGACTTGCCGACCGTGGTCACCACTACCCTGCGCAGCTATCGGGTGGCGAGCAGCAGCGCGTATCATTGGCAAGGGCATTCTCCAATTCACCCAAAATATTATTTGCCGATGAGCCTACCGGCAACCTTGATGCCGAGACAAGCGAAAAAGTAGTGAAGCTGATATTTGACCTTAACCGCGAAGCAGGTACCACACTGGTTTTGGTAACCCACGATTTGGAGTTGGCCGCTAAAACGCATCGTATTATAAAAATAAAGGGTGGCAAGCTGGTTGCTGATGATAAAACCGGTAACCAATAGCCAATATGGATACTACAAACTATAAAAGAAAAACAAATGTTGCCTGGCTGTTTAAAATGGCCCTGCGCGATAGCCGCCGCAACCGCGGCAGGCTGTTGTTGTTTATATCGTCGATAGTGTTTGGTATTGGCGCGTTGGTAGCCATATACTCGTTCAGGTACAATATTCAAAACGATGTAAACGGGCAGGCCGCAACTTTAATAGGTGCCGATTTAACCATTAACGGTAATAAAGAACCTGATGCCAAACTTCAGCGTTTGCTTGATTCTTTAGGCGGCGACCGCTCGCAGGAGCGCAGCTTTGCCTCAATGGTTTACTTCCCAAAAACACAAGGCACACGGCTGGTACAGGTAAGGGCGCTAGAGGGGGCTTTCCCCTATTATGGCGAACTGGAGACGACACCGGTACAGGCAGGCAGAACTTTTAAAAAAGGCAAAAACGCCCTGGTTGACAAAACCCTGATGCTGCAATTTAACGCCCGAGTTAACGACTCTATAAAGGTTGGCCGGCAATCGTTTTTAATAGTGGGTGTTTTAAACAAAGCGCCGGGCCAAACGGGCATATCATCGGGTATAGCACCTATTGTTTATATCCCGCTGCAATACCTGCCGCAAACCGGATTAATTGCAAAAGGCAGCCGCATTAACTATAACTACTTTTTTAAATTCGGCAACAAAGTTGATGTTGATAAGCTGGCAAAAAAGATAGACCCACAACTGGATAAGGCCGATTACAGCTCGGATACGGTTGCAAGCCGCAAAGAAAACACAGGCCGCTCTTTTGCCGATCTGTCCAGGTTCCTTTCGCTTGTCGGCTTTATAGCGTTACTATTAGGATGTGTGGGCGTGGCAAGTGCCATTAACATTTATATCCGCGAAAAAATAGCTTCGATAGCCATTATGCGTTGTATGGGTGTAAAGGCCGCTGAAGCCTTTTTAATTTACCTGGTACAAATAACCGGCATAGGGCTCATCGGCTCGGTAGCGGGCGCTATATTGGGCACAGGCATACAGCATTTACTGCCCTTGGTATTAAAAGATTTTTTACCCATTACCATATCCGTAAGTATATCGTGGCTGGCTATATGGCAAGGCATTGTTTTGGGGGTTATTATATCGGTATTGTTTGCATTGCTGCCACTAATATCCATCCGCAATATATCACCCTTAAATACGCTGCGTTTATCATTTGATAGCGTAAGCATCCGGCGCGACCCATTCAGGTGGCTGGTTTATTTACTGGTAGTATTGTTTGTAGCATCGTTTGCTTACCTGCAATTAGATGATTGGATGGCGGCAACAGTATTTACCGCAGGCATACTCATCGCGTTTTTAATACTTACCGTTATTGCCTGGTTACTCATCCGTTTTACGCGCTTAATTATACGCGGCAGCTGGAGTTATATATGGCGACAGGGCTTTGCCAATTTGTACAGACCAAACAATCAAACCATTATACTTACGGTTTCTATTGGTTTAAGTACCGCTTTTATATGCACCCTATTTTTAATACAGCAATTGCTTATTAGCCAGGTTACCTTATCGGCAAGCGGCAATCAATCAAACATGATACTGTTTGATATACAAACCAACCAGGAAAAACCACTGGCCGACCTTACCCGTAAGCAGGGCCTGCCTGTATTGTCGCAGGTGCCTATTATTGCTATGCGTTTAGAAAAAGTGAACGGCAAAACAGCGGCCGATGTAAAAAAAGACACCACCTTGCGCATATCGCCGCGTGCCTTCTCTTACGAATACCGGGTCACCTATCGCGATTCGCTTACCTCGTCAGAAGAAGTTACCAGCGGCAAATGGGTAGGCAAGGCAACGCCGGGTGAAGATATACCTGTATCGGCCGAAGAACGCTTTGCGCAGCGCATAAACGCGCGCGTGGGCGACCACTTGGTTTTTAACGTACAAGGCGTGAGGATGAATGCTATAATAGCCAGCATACGCAAGGTAAACTGGAACAAAATATCAACGAATTTCCAGATCGTTTTCCCTACCGGGACTCTAGAAGATGCACCGCAGTTTCATGTACTGCTTACGCATGTAGCATCAAATCAGCAGTCGGCACAATACCAGCAAGCGGTGGTTAAGCAGTTTCCAAACGTTTCTGTCATCGACCTGGGTTTGGTACTAAGCGTGTTAGACGAACTTTTGGATAAGATAAGCTATGTGATTAAATTCATGAGCGCATTTAGTATCATCACGGGTATTATTGTGCTGATATCATCGGTACGCTTAAGCAAGTACCAGCGCATACAGGAGAGTGTTTTGCTACGCACATTAGGCGGCAGCCGTAAGCAGATATTTGCCATAACCGCTTTAGAGTATTTGTTTTTGGGTACGCTATCGGCCCTTACCGGTATAGTAATAGCCATAGGGTCAAGCTGGTTACTGGCACAGTACAGTTTTAAGATACCTTATGCGATAAACTTTTTGCCGGTCATCATCATCTTTTTTAGCATAACATTGTTAACAGTAATAATAGGGCTGCTAAACAGCCGCGGAATTTTAAACAGGCCGCCGCTGGAGGTTTTGCGGTCAAACACCTAATATTTATATGCGCAATCAATTTAAAACAGGCTTAATGGTATTGGCGGTATTAATTACCGGCTGCAACAGTAAAACAACCGATAAAAAAAGCGATGCCGATACTGATACCACACAAGCCGCGAAAACTGCCGCTACCAAAAACATTTTAGTATTTGGCGATAGCTTAACAGCAGGTTACGGTTTAGATGATGCTTCGGAAGCCTTCCCCGGTGTGTTACAAAACAAGATAGACTCGGCAAAATTACCCTACAATGTGATAAACGCGGGCGTTAGCGGCGAAACATCAGCGGGGGGCAGGGCTCGCATAGCCTGGACGCTTAAACAACCCGTTGATATTTTTGTACTTGAACTGGGTGCTAATGATGGCCTGCGCGGCCTGCCCGTGAAACAAACTACCGAAAACCTGCAGTTTATTATTAATACGGTAAAGGCAAAGTATCCTAAAGCAAAATTGGTATTGTTAGGTATGCTGGTGCCGCCAAACATGGGTGCCGACTATGCTAATAACTTTAAAAATATCTTCCCCCAGCTAGCAGCCAAAAACAACATGACACTGATGCCCTTTTTATTGCAGGATGTTGCCGGTGTGCGCAGCTTAAACCAACCTGACGGTATACACCCTACCGCCGAAGGCGCTAAAATTGTAGGCGCTAATGTTTGGAAAGTAATAAAGGGACTATTATAATTTACGCGTTTACCAGTCCCCTGTCCAGGTGTACGTAACCGCCATCAACATAAACAATTTGCCCGGTGGTATGGCTCGATCTGTTTGATAGCAGGAAAACCACCATATTGGCTATCTCTTCCGTAGTGGTCATGCGGTTTTCCAAAGGTATTTTGGCTTCAATCTCCTGGCGTTTTTCTGTGGGGTTAGGCAACGTCTTTATCCAGCTTTCGTAAAGTGGTGTCCAGCACTCTGCTACTACAACAGCGTTTACGCGTATGCCGTATTTTAACAGTTCAACAGCCCACTCGCGGGTTAGTGCGTTGCGGCCACCATTTGCAGCGGCATATCCCGATGTATTCCCCTGCCCTGTTTCTGCTGTTTTTGAGGTAATGTTAAGTATCGATCCTTTTGATACTTTTAGTGCAGGTAAGGCGTAATGGGCAATTAAATAATAATGCACCACATTTTTGTGTAACGATGCCATAAAGCTTTCGTAGTTGCCATTCTCTAAACCCACTCCATCATTCACACCGGCATTATTTACCAGCCCGTCAATTCGTCCAAATTTCTCCAAAACCGTTTTTACGGCGTTTTCGCATTCTTCGGGCTTGGTTAGTTCGGCCACCACCTGGTGTGCCTTACCACCAGCCGCTGCAACGGCATCAACTACAATATTGTTATCCTCTTCGCTCCGGCCAATAATTACAGGCAAGGCGCCTTCGGTAGCCAGCATTTTAACAATACCCTCGCCTATACCTTTAGCGCCACCCGTTACTATAATTACTTTATCTTTTAATCCCAGATCCATATTATTACTATCTTATTAATGCGAAACAACCATGTCTACTTTTTTCACCTTCAAATTATTGTAGGCAAATATCAATATCCCTATAAAGCAAGCCCCCGGCACCAGATAAGCCAGCTGTATGTTAGACATATCTGATATACGGCCCATTATAGGCGGGAACACCGCGCCACCCACGATACCCATAATAACCAATGATGAGCCTAATTTTGTTTTAGCGCCCAGGTCGCGAATGCTTAAAGAGAATATAGTTGGGAACATAATTGACATAAAGAACCAAACCCCCATTAACGAATAAACCGCGACGGTACCTTTTAAGGTTACAGCCGCTGCTATCAGCGCGATGTTTATAATGCTATATATTACCAACAGCTTTACAGGGTTAATAAACCGCATCAGGAACGTACCGGCAAAGCGGCCGATCATAAACCCTAAAAATGCTACCGTTAAATAAAACGACGCCGGCTTTTCTTCAAAGCCTGCCACACGCTCGCTAAAACGGATAAAGAAACTGCTTACACATGATTGTGCGCCTACGTAGAAAAACTCGGCCAGTACGCCGCTCATTAATTGCTTATTCTTTAATAGTTCGGCAATGCGGGCACCTAATGGGCGCTTATCGTTTTTTACCTCGTCGCTGCTTTCTTCCTGTATCTCGGGGAAGGTGGTGCGCCATATCATAATAGCCACTATAAATACAACTATACTGATGATGATATAAGGTATCTGCACAGCCGATGCTTCGGTGTTCAGGTAGGCGTTCAATTGTTCGGCAGACATGCTTTTAGTCTCCGCCGCTGTTAAATTTTTGCCCGATAGTATAAATAACCCACCTGCTAATGGTGCCAGCGTAGCCGCCAACCCATTAAACGACTGCGAAAAATTAATACGCTGTGTAGCACTTTCAGCATCGCCAATAACGGTTATTAATGGGTTTGCAGCTGTTTCTAAAAATGCAGCACCCGAGAAAACCACAAACAAGGCCCCTAAGAAGAAAGCGTAGTTACGCACCGCGGCTGCCGGGTAAAACAAAAACGCCCCGAACGAAAACAGCAGCAAGCCAAATATGATGCCGCCTTTATAGCCATATTTTTTCATGAATTGTGCAGCCGGTATGGGCAACAAAAAATAGGCAAAGTACGAAGCCGAGTCGATCAACGAGGATTGAAAATCGGTAAGCTGGCAGGCCTTTTTTAAGTGAGGTATCAATATAGGGTTCAAGTTTAAGGCAAAACCCCATATAAAAAACAAGGACGTAATTAATGCTACGGCTATTAGCTTATTGTCTTTCGGCATTTTTGTAGTTTAGAATTGGTTTGGTAATTAGTTGGGCTGAATATAAATTATTTAAACGCAGCTTGTACATCCTTTAAAGAAATTCCGAGCGTTTTTACCGCAATTTCGTTCAATTGCGCCTCATCCCCTGTAAAATGGAACACCGTATGGTTGTGGGTAAGCTTTGCACCAGGCTTTAAAAACGCTGCCTGCGATACGCTTTCAAGCTCGTAAAATGGCCCTAATTGGCCACCTGTTGGTAGCACGCCATCGTTATAGGCATTTACCGCATCGCCGGCAAATGCATCGGCATCGGTTTTCCACTCCTGGTTAAGGTAGGTGGCATAAGCGTTCAAATCGTACACAATAATGGTTAATACCTTATCGTCGGCATCGTAACTGCCTGCCATATTTTTGGCGCGGTTAGGCGGCAAACCCAATTTACCGCGCGATTTTCCATCCGCCTTAAACAGTATAACGCCATTGTCATATTTGATACGATTAAACGGTATTTGTCCAAAATAATCTGTTGTGGCTACGCGACCGGTAACATGCTCGTGGTAGGGCACTATAATGTTGGTTTTTGGGGATGGTTTAAACATATCCAAATTCCAAAGGCAGGGTGCACCTGTTGTTTTGTCCCAGGCTTTATCGCCGTTGTTGGTAATGGTGCTGCTGGTGGTAAAGGCCACCGCGCTGATGGTATTACCCAGGTCGGTGTTTAACATTTGGCGTATATCGTGTGTTTGTAATATCTTAACGCTGCGGTCCAGCTTTATTTTTAACAGGGTGTTGGCATAGTTAAGCAGTTCGGTAGTTTTGCTCATGGTTGCCTCTTTATCGGTTGCCGATACCAGCGTCCAGCTTTCGTTATCAATAGCGGCCGGGGTATGCCAGTTATTAAATTCCATTTTGGTACCGGGCTTGAAAAACAACGAAAATTTGCCACCTTCGGGGCCCAGCCACAAGCGGTCTTCGCCCCCGTAGGCATTCATATGTTCGTCTGGTTTGGCATCAAAGGTTTTATAGTTTATCCAGCCAAAGCTTTTGCCATTTGCTCCGTTTGCAGTTGATGTAAATACCTTAGCCTGGTATTTAGGTGATACAATAACCTGCCCCTTGCCATCGTCGGTTTTTAGTACAATTACGCTATCCTTCTTTTTAAGGAAATCGAGATCATAACCAAATGTGCCTTTACCATCTTCCACGGCGGCGGCGATTGTTTTTTTGGCATCTTGTCCGCATGATACCAATAGCATAAGTGCTACCGGTAATAATAGTTGGTGGGCTTTCATTTGATTTAGGGTTTATGGGGTGCTTTTATGTTTTGGGTTAATGGCAATGGTGTTTATCATGGTACCAATATGGTCTATACTCATTTCTACCACATCGCCGGGCTGTAAAGTAAAGCTTGGCGGTGGCACCAGGCAGGTACCCGTCATCAGGAAACATCCCCCCGGAAAATCCATTTCGGCGAATAAATAGCCGGTCAATTCGGTAAACGACCGTTTGATGCGCGATACCGATGTATCATCCTTAAACGCCTCCTCCCCGTTTCGGCTGATGGTCATTTTAATGGCTGATGACGCGTCGATAGATGTTTCGCTCACATACAGGCAGGGGCCTAATGCCGCGCTCTTTTCATATATCTTGGCCTGCGGCAGGTACAAGGCGTTCTCTCCCTCAATACTCCTCGAACTCATATCGTTGCCCACTGTATATCCTTGTATATTGCCATTAGTATTTACGAACAGGGTCAACTCAGGCTCGGGTACATCCCAGGTCGAATCTGTACGGATATACACCTGCTGCAAATGCCCCGATACACGCGATGGGTTGGCTTTAAAAAACAGTTCGGGCCGTTCGGCGTCGTAAACCATATCGTACAAGCTGGCCGCCGTTTCAGATTCTTCCATCCGTGCATCCCGGCTTTTTAGGTAGGTGACACCGGCGGCCCACACCTCCTGCCGGCCAATAGGCGGTAATATATTTTCGGCACTTAGCCAGGCGTCTTTCTCTGCTGCGGTGATAGGGTTTAACCCGGTTAACAACTTTTGCAAATAACTTTCCAGCTTATCGCGATTGATCAGTATATCCCATTGCCTGTCTACCACAAAAAAACTATTCTCATGCTCAAGCAATATGCCTTGTTTAGTTTTGTATAATTTCATACCCGCTGCTTAATTAACTTCCAGTTCGTCCCTTGTTAGTAGTTTAGGGAACGGCCCGTGCGGTCCTTCCTGGTACCAAAACACCACCGATGCCAGGTCGTCCTGTAAAGGCAGGTAACGGCCATCGTGCCGCCAGCCTAAAGCCTGCAAAGTAACCTTCAGGTTCTTTTCAAAACGTATAGGGTCGGTAATATGCCAGCGGTATAGCCCGAAGCGCTGGGCAATGTTATAATGCCCGTCGCCGCGTATTACCTGCGGCAAACCGGTGTACGGGCCGCTAAATTCGGTATACTCCGTACCCTCGCTGCCATCGGGCCGCTTTTTGCGGGTATCAAAGTCATACGATCCGCAAAAGTAATCCTCGGTGCCGGTACCTATTATGGTTGGGAATTTGGTGTCGCCATCCATAAAAAATTTTATCTCGCCCTCGCCCCACCAGCCGTTTTTATTTGAACCATAGGCCAGGTAGGTACCTACATACTGGCCCTTGCCCTGTATACTATCTACCAGTACATAGTCTTTTTTATAAGGCAGCGGGTTTATCCTCCTGAACTGGGCATGGAAATAAGCGGCATCATCCGGTACTTTGGTCAGTGTATAATCTACCTGGTAATAAAGCACCATATCCTCGTCATCAATGTTCTCCATGGTAATGCGGCACTTTTTGCGGAAAGGCATTGGCCAGTAGCAATTGAACGCGCTGCCAGGGTTTACTACTACCGCCAGCGATGTTATGGGCGCGTACTTGCCCCAGCCCATGCAAAAAAAGTCGCCCACTGGTGCCTCTACAGATGGGGTTGTTTCATCGTCCCAATAAAAGCGGATGATGGAGTAGCGCCAGTTGCCGGTTGGGGTCATCCATATATGTTGTATAGCACCCTGCCCGTCAATTTCGGCAACGGTGTAGGTAGTGTGTTTTTTGATGGTTACGCTGGGGCTCACTTTCCAGGTTTGGCCCAAATCGCGCGCAGCCTGCGCGCCGTTTCCGGTTGTGGCCATACCGCCTTTGCCTTTTTCACCCTTAAAATTTTCGGGGCTTATAGACCGGCTCACCGCATCAGACAGGCGGTAAATGTTGCCCATATTAGCATCAAGCCCATTAAATTTTTGCTGCGCCACGGCAGTTACGGCTAAGGCACAAAGCATGCCCGCCAAAAAAATATGCTTTCTCATAATTTAGGTTTAACGACTAAATGTAATAAAATAGAAATGAATAAGCAGACAGATTTACAAGCTTATAGCATCATTATTATAAAAGCAATATGGTTTTGGTATCTTTGCAGCCTTTATATTTTTAGTATGGTGTGGGCAGAAAAGTTTAAGCTTAAAAAGTTATTGGTACGATCGGTTGTTGACGCGGGGTTTAATACCCCCAAAGAGATACAGTTGAAAACGCTGGGCCGCATTACCGGCGGGCAGGATGTTATTGGCATTGGCCCCGAAGGCTGCGGTAAAACCACCACATACGTGATAAGCACCATTAACCGTTTTAACCACAATGCCGAAGGTGTGCCCCGTGTACTTATATTAGCCCCCGACCAGGAAAAGATATTTGAGATAGTGGCCCAGTTTGACAGGCTGAACCAAAATAAATCGTTAACCATAGTTACCCTGCATGCCGGTACAGGTACCGAACAGCAAATGGACGAATTGGCCGATGGTGCCGATATTGTTATTGCCACGCCCGACCGTGCACGAGCCATTTACCTTAAATTGGGTTTAAACCTGAACAAGGTTGAATTGTTGGTTATTGACGATGCCCACCAGATAGTAAAAAAAGGCCTGCAATTACCTGTAGTGGAGTTAGCCAATAGCATTGGCAAAGCCCAGCACCTTGTTTTTAGCGAGGTTTTGCATGATAAGTTAGAAAAGATGATAGCCCCGTTTATGCACTTGCCTACTACAATTGAGGTAGAGGAACTGGCTGACGCGCAATTACCTATGCACCCGCAGATGCTGTACCATGTGCCCAACTTTGGCACTAAGCTTAACCTGCTGAATTTGTTTTTGTATGACGAAGAACTGTTTACCAAAGCTGTAGTTTTTGCCAATACCCGCCAAACTGCCGAAACGGTTTACAAGAGCCTGAGTAACCGCATGGGCGGTGCCGTAGCCATATTAAACCCTACCGACTATGAGTATAACCTGGTAAAGGATATTAGTGAGTTTAAAACGAATGATAAGCTGCGTGTGCTGATAGTGGCAAATGAAAATACCGAAAGCATCGACCTTAACAATATTCCGTTTATTATACATTTGGATGTGCCTGCCGATAAGGCGGTGTATATTGAGCATGTGAGCAACCATGATGCCACTGCGGATGATGAAACCCTTGCCCTAACGTTTATTACCGACCTGGAACTGGACCAGGTAGTGAAGATTGAGCATAACACCGGCCAAAAAATGCAGCGTGCCGAATTACCCGCCGAACTGGTGATAGAAAAGGAACGCAAGCAAAAAGAAGCCGAAAAAGAAGCTGCCAAAAAACCCGCCAAACCCGACCCAAACAAATACGAACCAGGCGCAGCCTTCCACGAAAAGAAACCCGAAAATTCAAAAACGTATAATTTCAGCTCGGGCTATAAGGCAAAGTTGAATAATAAGAAGAAGCATTAAAAATGTAGAGACACGATACTTCGTGTCTTAGAGAAGCGGTCGGAGACGCGAAGTATCGCGCCTCTACAGAGAAAGAACTGTCATCCCGAGCGAGCGCAGCGACGAGGGATCTTGTTAGACAAGACACTTTTTTTAATTGTCATCTCGAGCGGGCGACAGCGACGAGAGATCTTGTTCGATAAGAAGGTCGGCGACTGTGCATGGCGAACAAGATATCTCCTCGTACCTCGTTCGATATGACATGATGTGTTTTCACCGTTGTTCCGCCTTTGTTGGTGTTGTCACCAACAAGCCGCCATGCATTCATACACCAATGTTACCTGTCTTAAATGTTGTTGGTGACAACACCAACAACGGCACTAATGTAGAGACACGATACTTCGTGTCTTAAACAAGGCACAATGGTGCCTACCTATTCCGCCCTTGTTGGTGTTGTCACCAACAAGCCGCCATGCATTCATACACCGATGTTACCTGTACTAAATGTTGTTGGTGACAACACCAACAACGGCGCTAATGTAAAGACACGATACTTCGTGTCTTAAACCAGGCACAATGGCGCCTACCTATTTTAAATGCAGGGTTCCAGACGCGAAGAGAGACGCGAAGTATCCCGCCTCTACAGAACCCCTATTCCGGCATTTCCTTATAAAACTCGATATACATATCCTCTACCTTTTTGCGCGCCCAGGGTGTTTTGCGCAAAAATTTAAGACTGGAGTTGATGCTGGGGTTATCTAAAAAGCAATTGATGCGTATGCGGTAGCCCATTTCGGCCCAGCCCAAATGGGCTACTAAGGCGGTTAATATGGCTTGTAAAGTTTTACCGTGTAGTGGGTCTTTGGGTGCTTGCTCCATTTTACAAATTTACGGGTTTCATTTTTGGTGTAAGCAAATGCATTATAAACCATGCTACCAAATAAGCCGATGCACATACCGAAAAGATGATGTTGTATCCACCGGTCAGGTCGCCGGCCTCTTTATAGCGTTCTAAAATAAAGCCTATCAATATCGGGAAGAATATACCGCCCGTTGCCCCG
Source organism: Inquilinus sp. KBS0705 (assembly GCA_005938025.2). Taxonomy (NCBI): domain Bacteria; kingdom Pseudomonadati; phylum Pseudomonadota; class Alphaproteobacteria; order Rhodospirillales; family Rhodospirillaceae; genus Inquilinus; species Inquilinus sp. KBS0705. Next base: position 1,703,187 of record VCCI02000001.1, read on the forward strand.
GCCATACTGCCTATGCCCACTACAGAGCTTACAGCGCGCTTAGGGAACATATCTGATGCGGTGGTGAAGATATTGGCGCTCCAGGCCTGATGTGCCGCTGTAGCCAGGCTAATAAGCCCTACAGCCTGCCAAATATTGGTGGCAAACCTGGCCGCGAATATGGGCAGCACACAAAGCGCAAACATGAGCATGGCCGTTTTGCGCGCCCTGAATATAGGCATGCCCCTTTTGATGAACCAGGACGATAAATAACCGCCGCCTATACTGCCTATTGTGGTGGCGGTGTAAACCAGCACCAATGGCAGACTGGGCTTTTTAAGATCGAGGTTAAAGGTGCTGGAGAAGTATGATGGCAGCCAAAACAGGAAGAAATACCATATAGGGTCGGTTAAAAACTTACCCACCACAAAGGCCCATGTTTGGCGTATACCAAACAATTGCACCCATTTTATTTTTTGCGGGTTAAAACCATCGGTAGCGGGGGCTTCCTCAACATCGCTGTGTATATATTCAAGTTCGGCAGGGCTAATTTTTTTATGCTTTGAGGGCACTTCGTATATCAGCCACCAAAATATCAACCATATAAAACCAATGGCACCGGTAATAATAAAAGCCATTTGCCAGCCATAAACGCCCAATATCCAGGGTACAATTACAGGGGCCAGCACGGCACCTATGTTAGCGCCCGAATTAAATATGCCCGTAGCAAAAGCCCGCTCGCGCTTAGGGAACCACTCGGCCACTGTTTTTATGGCCGCCGGAAAGTTGCCCGCCTCGCCCAGGCCCAGGGCGGCACGCACAAATACAAAACCCATGGTAGACCGTACAACTGCATGCAGCATGGCGGCAACGCTCCATACAATAAGCGATATGGTATAGCCCAGCTTAGTGCCAATTTTATCTATAATACCGCCAAAAAACAACAAGCCAAAAGCGTAAGCTGCCGAAAAAGCCATCACAATGTGGCTATAGTCGTTTTCGTCCCAACTAAACTCTTTCTCGAGCGTAGGCTTTAGCAGGCCAATAACCTGCCTGTCGAGATAGTTGATAGATGTGGCGAAGAACAGTAATATCACTACGCCCCAGCGGTAGTTTTTGGCGTTTATGTTTTTCATTTATTTGCTTATCTGCACCAATTCTAATGCTTTAAGGGTATCCTTATAAAGTTTGTCGTAAAGTTTTTCGTCTAACACGCTGCGGCTAATCAACTTACTGCCCATACCCACCGCGCTTACCCCCGACCGGAACCAGCGGGTGATGTTGTCAGCATCTAATTCAACCCCGCCTGTTGGGATAAATAGCTGCCCCGGGAAAATACCCCTTATAGATGCTACATAGTCAGGCCCTAAAATATTGGCGGGGAACAGTTTAATAAGCTTTGCTTTATAGTGCTGGGCAATGTGTATTTCGGTAGGTGTCATACATCCGGGTATCCAAAGCAATTTGTAGCTGCTGGCTACCATTGCCACCTCGGTATCAACAATAGGCGATACAATAAAATCGGCCCCGGCCGCTACAAACGATTCGGCCTCGAGGCCGGTTTTTATAGTACCTATGCCCAGATAGAGGTCGGGCATTTTGCTTGCAACCGCTTTTTTTAGGATACCAAAATTCCTTAATGCCTCTTTACCCCTGTTGGTATATTCAATTACCCTTACACCTGCGCGGTAAAGCGTACGGATAACATCAAGGCTAACGTCAGCATCTTCGTAAAAAAACAAGGGCAACATGCCCTGTGCTAAAATAGCATCCGAAACAAAATCCTTATTGGTCATACTTTATTGCGTTTTCAATTTGTTCAATAGTGTTATTTGTGGCGTCGCTGGCTATAAACAGCTTTTGGAACGCCGCGCTGGTAGCAAAATCTAATGTTTGCTGGGGCGATAATGCGTTATAAAACCCATAGATAAGGCCGGCCATAAAGCAGTCGCCGGTGCCTACCTTATCGGCTATCTGGTTGGTACAATATTCGTACGAGGTATAAAACTCGCCGTTGGTGTATAAGGCAGCGTAGTACTTTATATCTGCCGCCTCATCAAACCTAAAGGTGTTGGCCACCGCCTTGCATTTAGGGTATTGCTGTATTAACCTTTGTGATGATGACAGGGCCTCTTTCAAATAAATGCTCTTCTGCCCCGACTCGTGTATATCGCCCAAAACATCTATCCCCAACATCTGCTCGGCAGCCCATATATTGCCCATTATCAAATCACAGTACTTAACCAGCGCGGGTATAACATCCTGTGGTTGTTTACCATACTGCCATAATTTAGAGCGGTAATTCAGATCGACCGATACGGTGATACCCCTAGCCGACGCAGCCTGCAATACCTCTAAACAAACATCGGCTACCTGCTGGCTGATTGCCGGGCATATGGCGCTAAAGTGAAACCAGCTTACCCCGTCGAGTACTTTATCCCAATCTATCATACCAGGTTTAAGGTCGGCAAATGCCGAGCCCGCCCTGTCGTATACCAGCGCGTTATGCTTAAGATCTTTGCCTTTGGTAAGGTAGTACAGCCCCATACGATTGCCGTGGTAATATATGGGTTGGGTATTGATGTTCTTTTTATTTAGATAGGTTACTACCTGTTCGGTAAGGCCATTTTGGGGTAATGCTGTAAAGTACCGGGACGGCACATCCCATAGTGCAAGGGCGGTTGCCACATTCAGTTCGGCGCCGCCTACGTAAAAGGGCAAGGAGTTATTGTTAAGCCAGTTACCTTCAGCATCCGGACTGATCCTTAACAATAGTTCGCCAAAGGACAGTACAGCGCCATCTTTATGGTTCGCAGACAATAAATTACTCATTAGCACAAGTCGGGATGTTTAACTTAGGTTTCTGATGGTTGAAAATATGCATTATACACCATAAACCCTAAAAATTTAAATTTTTTCCATGATAATTAGCGTCGGTTAAAATATCCCGGAGGCAACGATGTTAAATTTGGGAGAAGAAAAAATCCGGCTACAAAAATTATCGTCGACAAATAATTGCGCCTTTTTACTTGTTTATATGCCGGATAATGTTATCTTAGTGAACAACACCAAACGAATTAAAACGAAAAAAAACGAAAAATCTCCCGCATGACAGCGAAAAAAGTGCAAAGCTTTAAATATAGATGTGGAATGGAAAAGATCAAATAAAAAAGAGGCTGCCTTTTGGAGCAGCCTCTTTTTATTGAAAACCAAATTCAATTATTTCACAGCTTCTAAATACGCCTGTTGCAGCTCATAATCTGGCGAGGATTGCATTCTTTTGATAGACAGACTTATCTTCTTATCCAGCTTAACCCCTTGCCCTTGCTTAAAGCTATTGTTTAATCCTACTACCTTTACGGCTGTATATGAATCTTCTATCCCACCCGGAAAATCGGTAAAAAGCATATTACCCGTTGCGCCAGCGGTTTGCCTGCCCACAACAATTGTATTTGGCCGGTTGCTTAATTCTGCCGCTACGCTTTCGGCCAGGCTTTGGGTAAATTCGTTTACCAACACTATCAATTTGCCCTTATATAACGGTAGCTTTAGGGTATCAGGCGCAAGTGGTATTTGGTCTACTTTTGCTTTAAACATACCTGGGTAAAACAGCTCACCATCGTAGTTTACCTCGTTAGCAACACGCCTCGCTATAAGTCCCGGTAAAAAGGCCTGTACCGTTGGGAAATACGGGTAATCGCGCATTTCCCATATCATGCTTTTGGCATCTTTTATGTCGTTATACATCTTTACAAGTGACTTATTATCAGTTATTTTACAAAAGCGCACATACCAAACACCATTGCCCATATTTACCCATAGCGGCGGATGGTTTTTACTACGGTGCTGGTATAAATCGCCATAGCTATACAAGCTAATTTGCTGGTTTATAACCATGCCATTGCGCCTTGTGCTTAGGTTGGCTGTGTTACCGGTATCTATTCTAAATAAGCTTTCACCTATGTTACGGTGCAGGCAAGCGGCATTGCTACCCGTTGTAAGCGGGGTAAGATATTTAACACAATCATCAATACTACGGCCATTTATCGCCAGTATCTCGTCGCCGGCCCGTAAATCGTGCTTCTTCATCAATTGCTCGTATTGACTGTTACCTATAATATACTTACCATCAATATAATACACCAAAAATGGCGGGTTTTGCTTGTGTGCCGCATCCCACTCTTTTTGCACAAAAAAGGAATGGCTATCCTTTATTTGTGCAGTAAGTTTCATAAAGGTTTGGCGGTATTCGGCAGCATCCTTATCAGCCATAAATTGTGGGATAAAATCAGTCAATACCTTATTCCAATTGGGTGCAAACTCCTTTTTATGCGGATAAAAATAGTTGATAATGTTCCAGTATCTCACCAGTGCCAGCAGCCTGTGGGCCTCATCCGGGTAAGCTGGGTTTGCAAATGCTTCTTCGTTATGCCATACATAATCCAGCTTATATGGCCCCGATAGATTGCTGATATATTTACTCGAATCTGGTTGATGATAGAGGTACAAATTCATTAATTCCTGCTTCATACCGGCAGGTATGTTGTAACGTTTTATGTCTTTTTCATTAAATACCCTGTAAACCGAATCGCTGTTTAATTGAGTGATTGTATTACTAAGTTTTACTTTAGGTATTGATGAATACCAATTGATTATAAAGCGTTTAAATTCTTCATTTGTCTCTATTTTCTTTATAGTTAATGTCGATTTTACCCATTCTTCGTCCCAATTGGGGTTACCCTTAGCTACCTGCGGATGATAATATTTTAAGAAACCCCACACCTTGGCAAAGGTGGCCAAGTTGTTAATTTGCTGTTTTGTTTGCGCCTGCAATTTGCCTGCAAGAACCATGATGACAATAACAATAAAAGCGATACGTGTTTTCATACCACAAATGTGCTAAGGCATTTACAGTAGGTTATAAACTTTTAGATGAACCCTCCTATCCTCTCGATAAATGCGGGTGATAAAAATTCAACGTGCAAAAACACCCGTTCATCGAAAAAACACATACCTTCAAAGCAGCAACCCTAATTTTGGATATGAATTTTTCGTTCTCATCGCTCAGCTATAAACAAAAAAGCCTGGTTGCAGAAATAGCCTATTTGGTCTTTATGAGTATCCTTAGTCCGTTGGCTGTGGGTTTGCAAATATTCAGTTACTTCTCTTATACCATTGGCCTGGTTGTGCACAACATACTCGACCTACCCGTAATCATCCTTTTTTACCGCGTTTTCCTGCCCTATACAGTAGGCAAAGGCCGTTACTGGCTGTTTGTACTACTATTGCCGGTATATCTCCTTATATACGAGATAATGGGCCGGTTGGCAAGCCTTACAGAAATGGCCATGCCTTTTATTACGCAGGGCTATCGCGATAACCTCGCATCTGCCCACCCTGCCGATTTTACCTCTAATTACTTTAATCAATCAATAGGTTATACCTGCTTAGTCCTATCAACAGCCACATCCATTTATGTGATAAAGCTGCTGTTTAAAAATCAGCATAACCTGAGTACTGTAGAGACCGAGAAGTTACGATTGGAACTGGATCACCTTAAATCGCAGGTGCAGCCGCATTTCTTTTTTAACACACTAAACAATATGTATTCGCTTAGCGTACAAAAATCGCCCAAAACATCCGAGATGATAGCCGACCTAAGCGGCATTATGCGCTATGTTTTATACAATACACAGCAAGACAAAGTACCATTAGAAAAGGAAGTTAACTTTATAAAAAATTATATTCATTTGGAGAATGTACGCCATGATAATGCTGAGGCTATTGAATTTTCTGTACAAGGCAATGTAAGCAATATAAACATCGAACCTTTGTTGTTTTTACCTTTAATTGAGAATGCCTTTAAACACTCACTTCAAAAAAACCTGGTAAATAAATGGGTAAAACTAGTGCTGGTTGTTGATGAAGATGAGTTGATATTTCAAACGACCAACCCGATTGCCGACAGCAAAACTACGCAAGAACATGAAGGCGGCATAGGGCTTAAAAATGTACAAAAGCGGTTACAATTGCTTTACCCCAACAGCCACCAGTTGATTGTGCACGAGGCTAATGACGTATTTACCGTAACTTTAACTTTAGAATTAAACAAACGATGATAAATTGTATTGTTGTTGACGACGAACCGCTGGCAAGGCAATTATTAGAAGGTTACATTAGCCAAACACCGGGGCTTAAATGCATTGCAGTATGCCAAAGCGCTGTAGAGGCCTTTAGCATACTACATGAGCATACAATTGAGCTAATGTTTTTAGATATACAAATGCCGGGCATTACCGGTATTAGTTTTTTACGATCATTAAAAAACGCCCCAAAAGTAATTTTCACCACGGCATATGCCGATTATGCAGTTGATGCATTTGAACTGGAAGCCCTGGATTATCTGCTTAAACCCATCACATTTGAGCGCTTTATTAAAGCTATACAAAAGGTAAACCCAAGGAAAGAAGATATCGCTGAAAGCGTACCAAGCATTGCGGACGATAACAATGGCTACATCTTTTTAAAGGTTGACCGGCGGTTGGTAAAGATAAACCATACCGATATTATTTACATTGAGGGTTATGGCGATTACCTGAAAGTACACACAACCGACCAAACCTACGTTACCTACATGACCTTTGCTAAGCTGGAGCAATTGTTGCCACCATCAAAATTCCTGCGTATCCATAGGTCTACCGTGGTTAATGCCGATCATATCCGCTTTGCTGAAGGGAACTTTTTAAGGGTAAAGGATCAGGATCTGGCAATCGGGCAATCATACAGGGATAAATTATTTAATAAGCTAAACCACGATGGATAATTAGCCAATTACCCTGAATGTTAAATTTATTCTTTCGCTCATTGGCTTTTTTGATTTTGGCACCTGGTGCTCCCAATTGTGCTGCAGATCGCCTTTCATTATCAGCAACGATCCGTTCTCTAATTCTACCGCATATTTAAGTTTATGGTTGTGTTTATGCCTTACTTCAAACCGGCGTATCTGCCCGAAACTTACCGAAGCAATTATAGGATTAACACCTAACTCCGGCTCATCATCGGCATGCCAGGCTACAGAATCGTTACCATTTCGGTAATCATTTAATAATACACTGTTAAATGATATTCCGGCGGCCTGCTCTATTCGCTCTTTCACAAATAGCAGTGCAGGTGTCCAGGGTAAAGGATCGTATTTTTTCCCACTAAAAGCGTAAGTTTTACTGTTGTCGCCGTACCAGGCGGTTAAGCGTGGCGTATTTAGCAATTTGCCATACATCTGAATACTCTCCTGTTTCCATGCTATGGTATTTTTTAATTCTTGCATTAAACCCGCGCTTTCAACGGATGTAAAAAAGCCGGGCCGATAGTCCATTAAGTTTGCAGGCAGGTTTAAACTTTGCCCACCCCCATCAAAAAAACTTAGCTGTTCCATTAGTGTTTAACATAGCGGCAATTAACATTGTTGCATCCTACAACGGCATAATTTGATACATTATATCTTAATAAATATCTTTTTACGGTACATCCAATACAATATTAACCACTGTATTATTAACACCAAGGCGCCTTTTATAAGTGTGCTGTAAGCAATGCCGAATATCTGATCGTAATTTTGACCAAGGTGGATATAAAGCGTTTGCCGAATAAACGAACCAAAACCATCTGCCAGTACATATGCGGCAATTGAGTTGGTACCTATAACAATCAAAAACGAGGCCCATTTTTGATGTTTGCCGGCATCAATAACGCCATAAAATAACGACAGAAACAAAAAGCATATACCACCGCTAAATAATACCCAACCGGGTGTCCATATCCTTTTCACAACAGGTGCAACACCTGTGAAGTGCAGAATGCCACTTAAAACTAATAAGCCAATGCCTATCACTATAAATTGCTTAACTAAAGTATACGGCGCCTTACCCGACCGTAGCATATTACCGGCCAATAAACCGATGATCATGGTACCAAGTGTAGGGATAAAGCTTAAGGTTGAATACCCCCCGCCGTTATTGGTAAAGTAATATTCGCGGGGAAAAAGATTTAGGAACCATTTGTCAAAAGCCCATGCAAAGTTGGTGTTCTTGTTCCAGTGCGCTGCAAAACCAGTGAAATTGTGTTCCCAGTTTGAGGGCACTCCCGCAGCTGCATAATCAAACTGTGCGCCGGGTAAGGGATAAAAAGCAAATGCAGCCCAATAACCAACTAATATTAAAATTAAGGCAACAAGCTGCGTACGCTGTTTGCAAAAGCCCAGTAAAAACAAAAAGGTATACCCTAAACCAATTTGGCTCAGGGTATCTTCAAATGTAAAATAGGTTTGCTTACTCCACATCGACCGCAGAAAAATACCCAATGCGATAAGGATAACTGACCGTATCAGCGCATGCTTAAGTAACTCGCTAAATTTCCCTCCCTTAGCTAATCTGCCTGCTATAGAAAACGGCAACGCCAACCCTACCAAAAAAGAGAAGGAAGGCTGTATCATATCATGTAAAGAACACCCCGCCCATTGCACATGATCCTGATTAAAGTAAAGAAACTTCCAGAAGGAACTATTGGGTAAAGACTCCGACACATGCTGAAAGGATAACACTTCGCCCATCATAAGCAGCATAACAAAGCCACGGTAAGCATCAACAGACGTTAAACGGCCTGTTTTAGTCACAGGCTCAATAATAGGCACATCGTTTAGGTTGGGTGTAGTGCTCATATGGTTTAATTTGGTAAGGTTTAGCAATATCGTAATTATTGTTGCTATTGCGTTTTTTATAATGGCTTTTCAATGATTTATCATCTGTTAAATTAAGTTAAAGCGCTGATTGTAAAACCTTTTTTTTTTAATGTTGTAAAATTAAAATACAGCCATGAAGTCATTACAAAAAGTATATTCTATTGCACTCTGTTGTATACTGTTTGCCTGTACCAATCATCCGGCAGGTAACAATGCATCTTCTTCAAAAACTAAGGTCGATATTGTAAGTAACAACGTGCACATAGCTTATACGGATAGTGGAACAGGTGACACCACGTTACTATTTGTGCATGGATGGATAATTAACAAAGGTTACTGGAGCAATCAGATAGATCATTTCAATAAAAAGTACAGGGTTGTTGCCATAGATCTGCCCGGCTTTGGGCAATCAGGTAAAAACAGAAAGGTTTGGACTACAAAGGCGTATGGGGAAGATATAAAGGCAGTAATTGACCAGCTGCATCTAAAGAATGTAATATTGATAGGGCATTCAATGTCTGGTGATATTGTGCTACAGGGAGCAATTGATGCAGGTAATAATGTGATAGGGCTTGTAGGGGTTGACAACTTTAAAGGGCCCGGTGTACCACAAACAGGCGATACGGTAAAAGCTAAAAAAGAGTACGATGAAGCTGTTACAGCTATGAAAAAGGATTTTGTCGCGTTTGCTACAAGCTACTTTAACCAGGACCTGTTTTACAAAACGACCGCCGACAGCATTCGCAAACGTATTTTAGCCGATGTTAAACGTGCAGACCCAGCTATTGCTATAGCAACTATTACCCAGGATAACTTTGACGAAGCAGCTAAGCTGATTGAAGCAAACAAGAAACTGTATATGATTAACAGCGACTACCAACCTACAGATACCAGTGGATTAGTGAGGAAGAAAATCCCTTACAAGCTATTAACAATACATGCTACTGGGCATTTCCCCATGATTGAAAAGCCAAATGAATTTAACACCGCTCTTGAAAATGTAATTGCCGATTTACGCCAGCGTTGATGTGGTACGCAGATTTTTTTGGACAGTGAAAATAAACGAGGTCCCGGTTCCTATAACTGATTCTACCTTAATGGTACCGCCTAATTTTTCGATAAGCGCCTTAACGGTATAAAGGCCAATACCCGTCCCCTTTTTATTAAACCTATCAATTACATTAAGGGTTACTTCTTTATAAAATATCTTCTCAAGGTTTTTCTCAGCTATGCCCATGCCATTATCAGCAATGGTAAAAATGTAGTGAGTATCATTTTCTTTAAATGCAATATCAATTTCACCGCTTTCTTTATCATTGTATCTTACTGCATTTGTCAATAAATTCATAAATATTTGCTCAATAGCTACAGATGAGCAGATAATTGTATTGTCCTGTACCGGTAAGTTAACTTTAATAGTATATGGTATTTCTAATAAGCCCAGTACATTTTTAAGCACCTGATTAAGCTGTAGGCACTCCTGGTTGGTAAGCAGTAAAGCCGGCTTGGTTGAATAGTCAAGCATTTCATCCACCAAATTCAATAGTTTTTTTGAGGAGTTTATGCTTAACTCTACTAAACGCAGGCTTTTAATATCTTTTACTTCGTTTAAACGCAATTGCAAAGCCTGTTGCGTAAGCAATATACTTGATAGTGGATTTTTAATATCGTGTGCGGCGGTAGTCGCAAATTTTTGAATAAAAGTATTGGCTTCCAGCAGCACTTCATTGGTTAGCTGCAATGCAGTAAGCTTTTTACGGAGCTCCATTTGTGTTAACACTTGCTTAGCTAAAATACGCAGGGATTGCAACTGGCTATCTGTTAATTCTTTTGGCTCATGGTCAATTACACATAATGACCCCAGCGGGTAACCATCGGCAGTAACCAGCGGTACTCCGGCATAAAATATAACGCTCGGGTCATTGGTAACTAATGGATTATTAACAAAACGCTCATCTTTACGGGCGTCATTCACCACCATTACATCATCAGCATTAATAATGGTATGCGAACAAAAAGCATGCTCCCTCGGGGTTTCTGTCACTTTCACTTTATCGCCAATTTTAGCTTTAAACCACTGGCGCGTTTCGTCTACAAGTGTAATAAGAGCAATGGGTGTATGGCAAATTTCGGATGCAAGTAGTGCTAGCTCCTCAAAGTCTTCTTCGGGCTCAGTATCAAGAATATTATAAGACGAAAGCGCTTCTAAACGTTCACTTTCGTTCTCGGGTATCGGATAAGAAAGATTCACCAATAGTAATTAGACTATAAATATAGTGCTTTAGATTGTAATACGGAAACCACATTTTTTAACAGTAACCTAAAATATATAATACTATAGTTAATGTTTAATTTGAAATATTAAGTAAAACCTGTCTATGCATTATTAGCGATGGTGAGCATGTTAAGGCTATTTTCCGACCATACTGGCCTAAATGGTTTAAAAATCGTACCTTTGCAGAATTATTTTCCTGAGCATGTGTTTTTATTAATAGCCTCATACTCAACGATGATAGAAAAAATAAAACACATGAAAAAAATTGTCGACTATAGGAAGCTTTTAGGAGTACAGGAAGCTACAGAACTACAGGAACTAAAAACTACTTACCGCAGCCTGATGAAAACATGGCACCCTGATAAGTTTCAGGATGTTGAAAGCCGTACAGATGCTGAAGAAAAAAGTAAAACCATAATAGAAGCTTACCATTTTTTGGTAAGCATAGCGCCCGAAACTCGCAGCCAGTCTTTTGCCGAATACACCCTTACCACAACCACTGCAGCCATAGCCGATTTTGAATATAAGCAACAGGTTTTACAGGTTAACTTTACAGATGGCAGCGCATACGAATATTTTGATGTGCCAAAAGCTGTGTATATAAAATTAATAAATGCTGATTCGCCGAGCAGGTTTGCACGCAGGCATATTTTTAATAATTATGTATACCGCAGCATGAGTAAGCTGGTAGCCACTGCATAATTCCTATATTAGTACTTAATTGTTATGGTAGATATTTTAAAAAAGCGGGGCAACTTGTTATTGTTTATCGTAGCTATAGTGCTAACCTGTATAGGTGTTTTAAAGCTTATTGACTATGTGGTGTTTATTACCACAAAAAGGGGGGCCATTGCAACCGTAGTTAAAGTTGAGCTTACCCACGCACCAAAGCCTTATAAGGTTTCGCTCGTATATTTAAACCGTTATGTAAACGATAATGTAGTTACCTACATTGACAATATTGGCGATGTGTACGGAAAACGATATCTTGAAGTGCATAATCGCCTGCCTATCTACTACAGAAATTACTTTCCACGTGAAGTTTATTTAAAACATTATAAATACCCAACCTGGGGTTATGCTGCATTTAACATGATTTATATAATTGTAATGGTTATTATAGCTAATTATGCCGCTAAACGCAAGAATCTACCTGTTACTTGGCTTTAAGATGTTTTAGCTATGACAGCTTAATACAACTGAACAATTATTTTTGCTATATAATAATCATTCATGTTTAAGAAGATACTGTTTTTTATATCCCTGTTATTTGTAAACGCTATTGCTTACGCCCAGTACCAATGGACGCTAAAAAGTGATAATGATGGAATTAAGGTTTATAGCAGCCCCGTTCATAATTCGCGTGTAAAAGCCTTAAGGGTAGAATGTAGTTACGAGGCTAATTTAGCACAAATAGTTACCGTATTACTTGATGTTAAAGCTTGTACCGAATGGGTTTACCACACCAAAAGCTGTACATTAATTAAACAGGTATCGCCCTCAGAACTATATTACTATTCAGAAATAAGCTTGCCCTGGCCGGTTCAAAACCGCGATTTTGTAGCTCATTTAACCGTGACACAAGATCCTGAAACTAAAGTGGTAACAATGGATGGCCCAGCAGTCGCAGGATTAATCCCTGCTAAAGATGGCTTGGTACGCATTAGCAACTCAATAGGAAAGTGGACAATAACACCAATAAAAAAAGACGAGATACATGTAGAATATACTTTGCAGGTAGATCCGGGTGGCAATATCCCGGCCTGGCTGGTAAATATATTTTCGTCTGAAGGGCCTGTACAGAGTTTTAAAAGCCTTAAAGAACAATTAAAAAAGCCTGCCTTAAAAAACGCTACGCTACATTTTATAAAAGAGTAATCAGCTTAATATTGGGCAATATGTGCTCTCACCTTTTCCATTAGCCACATAGGGGTTGATGTTGCGCCACAAATCCCTACAGTTTGGTTCGGTTTAAACCATTCGGCGCTTATCTCATCCGTGCCCGACACAAAAAATGTTTGCGGATTTGCTTCTTTACAAGCCTTGTATAACATTTTCCCGTTTGAAGATTTAGAACCGGATACAAATAACACCACATCATGCTTAGCTGCAAAGTCTCGCAATTCAATATCGCGGTTAGATACCTGTCGACATATGGTATCTTTAAGACTCACTTTTACGCCATCCCTCTCCAGCTTTTCTCTTATACTATATAATTCGGTAGTGCTTTTTGTGGTTTGGCTGTAAAGTGTTATTGCATTCGGTATAGACGCTTTATCCAACTCGTCATAACCTGCAAATACTACAGCCTGGTTATTGGTTTGCCCTTTAAGGCCCTCTACTTCTGCATGCCCCTCCTTACCAAACAGGTAAATAAGCTCTCCGTTATCGTATGATCGTTTAATACGGTTCTGCAATTTCAAAACAACGGGGCAAGAGGCATCAATTAAACGAATATTTTGCTGTAGCGCAATTTGATAGGTAGATGGGGGTTCGCCGTGGGCACGTATCAAAACAGTTTCGTTCCATAAGTTGCCAAGCTCAGTGTAATCTATAATTCTAAGTCCTTTGGCTTGGAGGCGGGTAACTTCTTCGTCGTTATGTACAATATCGCCTAAGCAATACAGGTACCCTTGTTCGGCCAGCAAGTCTTCGGCCATATCAATAGCATATATCACCCCAAAACAAAACCCTGAATTTGTATCAATAAAACTTTTTAGATCCAACATTCAATAATACCTTTTTATAAAGGTACAATATTGTTCTAAATTTGTTTAAGTAAAATATTATTGAACTATTATTTTAATGTAAACTTTTCGATACTCTTCATATCTTCTTTGGTAACTACCAGTTTATCCTGATGAATACGGTAATGAAAATTCTCCAACTTTTGCAGCAGGTAATTCAATGTAAATTTTTCCGTAGTAGTAAGGTCACCGGTTACTATTTGGCCAACATAGTTCATATCTTCAAAAACTTTATACAGAAGCTCCTTCCCCTCATTGGTGATAGATATACGCTTGCTGCGCTTGTCTTTTTCGTCATTTATCTGTTTGGCAAGCCCGGCGCTAATTAATCGGCGTATAACTTCTGTACCCGACGTTTTTTCTTGTAAATTGTGGCTAATCAGGTCTTTTTTGGCTAAATCGGTATGAGTGAGTAAAATAGCCAGGCAGGTAAAATCCTCTGCTGTTTGTAAAGGTGTACCATCCAGGGCCTTTTTAATATACGATTTTGCGTAACGGCTCATATACACAACCAACCGGCCTATACTGTTATCCAATTGATAAGCTAACTGTTGCGATTCGTTTTCTTTATCGCCAAAACGTACATCTGTGCTTACCTGTGTATCAGCAGGCTCGGCAACACGACTTACTAAAAATCCGGCAAAATCCTGTATCGATAATTCCTCGTTACCGCTCTCCTCTTCAAATTTTTCAACGAGGTCTATTAATTCGTGTATTAGCCTGTAGGATTTCATTAATTGATCAAAATCAAATATAGTTATCCTATCAACATTTACGGCTATTGGTACTACTTATTCGTTTTTTAAACTTTTTACAGGGTTAGCTATCGCCGCTTTTATTGCCTGGTAACTAATGGTACTCAGCGCAATTATAACGGCAATTAACCCGCTGATTATAAACATCCACCAGCTTATTTCAATACGGTATGCAAAAGCTTGTATCCATTTATGCATGGCATAAAGTGCTATAGGCGAAGCTATGATTGTTGCTATAATAACCAGGTTCACAAAATCTTTAGATAGTAAAAAAGCAATTTGACTAACCGATGCCCCTACTACCTTACGTATTCCAATTTCTTTGGTACGCTGCTTAACGCTAAATAATGCTAAGCCAAACAAACCGAAACAAGCAATACTTATGGCCAGTGTTGTAAACACACCAAAAATTTGTCCGAACTTGATCTCGGCCTGGTATTGCCTGTTAAAGCTTTCGTTTAAAAAGCTATATTCTATTGGGCGTTGGGGCACCATATTTTTCCAGATATTTTGTATATCGCTTACTGTTTGCTGCACATTTGCAGTATTCATTTCTATTGAAAACAGCCTGAATTTATTGGGCATAATTCGTATAGCAAGTGGTTGAATTGGTTTTTGTAAAGATTCGAAATGAAAGTCTTTGTACACCCCTACTATTTTAGCGTCGTTAGGGTACATGCCAACCTTCACGCCCATAGCTTCTTCGGCATTATTAAAGCCGAGTTTACGTAGTGCTGTTTCATTAATTATCATAGATTCAACAGTATCTGCAGCAAAGCCCTCCGATAAGCCCCTACCGGCTACCATCGGGATGTTGTACTGCTTCATAAAGTTAAAATCCGTTAAAAATATGGGGAGTTCAGCATGCACGGTGTCGCCGGTTCTTTTAACAAAATTCATTGACCACCCGCCAGATGATGCCGTACCGGGTACATTTGACGAAGCTGTTACACTTTTAACACCATTTACACGCATTAATTCATTTTTAATAAGTTGATACTGCTTTTTTACTGCATCATCCCCTTCAAAATTAATCACCATGGTCTGCGAGGGATTAAATCCAAGATCGTGCTTTTGCATAAATTGCAATTGGTTATACACTACAATGCTACTAATGATCAATATAATTGACACTGCAAATTGGAATACAACCAAGCCCTTGCGTATAGCCACACTCCATATAGATGACCTTAAATTACCTTTTAGGGCTGTAACCGGATTAAAGCCCGAAAGGATAAATGCCGGGTAACTACCGGATAACAAACCAACTACTAATAAGATGCTGCATAACGATATAATATGCAGGCTGGTAAACAAGTTAAATATGATGCTTGTACCTGCAAAATTGTTAAACGCTGGTAATAACATATAAGCCGTGCCTATGGCAATGGCTAATGCAATACCACCCATTAAAAACGATTCGATAAAGAATTGGGTAATCAACTGTCCCCGCCTTACCCCATTAACTTTTTTAATGGCTACCTCTTTAGCCCTTTCGGCAGCACGTGCGGTAGATAAGTTGATAAAATTGATGCAAGCAATAAGTAATATGAAAATAGCGACGGCACTAAATACATATAGGCTGTTAATATTACCCGTTTTGCCTATTTGATTTTCACGGTCACTGTGTAGGTATATATCGCTTAATTTTTCTAAGTTATAGTGATGTTTGGTATCAGGTGTATTGGCCTTATGCCTGTCGGCAAAAGCACCAAACTGACTTACCAACTTATTTGCATCGTAACCATCAGGTAGTAAAATATAGGTCCAGAAATTATTAGAATACCAGTTGCTAAACAACCAGTCGTAACCCGAATCTTTTTGTTCGGCGGTTGTCATTGATATTAAAATATCGAACGATAGGTGAGAGTTTGCAGGCACGTCTTTTATTACACCAGTCACTTTCATGCCTTTACCATCAAACATCAGTGTTTTACCTATGGGGTCACTATTACCAAAATACTTGGTGGCTAAGGTTTGGGTAACTACAACACTCATTGGCGTAGTAAGTGCTGTTGCGGCGTCGCCTTTAAGCATTGGCATATTAAACACCTTAAAAACACCTGCATCTGCAAAGTATATCTTGCGCTCTTCAAATAATTTATTATCAAATTTAACCAGCGATTCGGCACCTATAAAACGCACTGCCTGCTTTACTTGCGGAAAATCGTTTAACAAAGCCGGTGCCATTGGACCTGCCGAACCGGCTCCATGCTGCATTAAAGCGTTGGTTTGCTTATCGTCAACCACGCGGTAAATGTTGTCAGCCTTGGTGTTAAACTTGTCATAACTTAACTCATTTTCGATATATAACGACATCAGTATAAAAGCAGTTAAGCTTACTATCAGGCCTCCTATATTTATTGCCGAAAATGTTTTGGTGCGTGTGAGATTGCGGAACGCAAATTTTAAGTGATTGGTGATCATCTGTTTACAGTTAATTATAGCGCTACAACTTTAATGCTAACGGCATGCCACTTTATAATAACATGATTATCAACCATTTAAAAAAATAATAAATTTAAAGCGTTCGGTTATGTTACAGTTGATGTGCGCAGACGATACATCCTAAAAGTTGTATAGTCTATTATAATTACCTTATTATAAAAGCATTAATGTACAATATCAAAAAAAGCCATAAACAAAAAGCGGGCAACATCATCAGTTACCCGCTTCTTAGTTTATAAAGTTATGTATTTACAAGGTAGCCATGTCTATTACAAAACGGTAACGTACATCACCTTTAACCATACGCTCATAAGCTGCGGTAATATTTTTTATGTCGATGACTTCAATATCCGATACTATATTATTTTCTGCACAAAAATCAAGCATTTCCTGAGTTTCGGCTATGCCACCTATACCCGAACCCGCCAGGCTCTTACGTCCTCCTAATAAGCTAAACGCAGCAATTTCTGCCGGCTTCGGTGGTACACCTACACAAATATGTACACCATTGGTTCTCAATAAACTCAGGTACATATTAAAATCATGCTCGGCAGATACAGTATCTAATATAAAATCAAAAGTACCCGTCGCTGCTTTAATTTGTTCAGGGTCGGATGTTACCACAAAGTGGTGCGCGCCTAACTTTTTAGCATCTTCTTCCTTATTAGGCGAAGTACTTAAAACAGTTACATCTGCTCCAAAAGCTACGCCGAACTTAACCGCCATATGGCCCAAGCCACCCAAGCCTAAAACAGCCAGTTTATGGCCTTTACCCACTTTCCAGTGGCGTAATGGCGAGTAAGTGGTAATACCTGCGCAAAGCAACGGCGCGGTAGCTGCAAGGTCTAATTTATCTGATATGTGCAGTACAAATTCTTCCCTCACAACAATACTGTTAGAGTAACCTCCGTAAGTAGGCGACGATCCATCGCGCTCCATGCTATTGTAGGTTTGGGTATTACCTTCCAAACAATATTGCTCAAGGTCCTGCTTGCAATTTTCGCAAACCTGGCACGAGTCTACCATACAACCGGTACCGGCCAAATCGCCTACCTTAAACTTGGTAACGTGGTCACCTACTTTTACTACACGGCCTACAATTTCGTGGCCCGGCACCATAGGGAATATACCCGGGAACCAATCATTTTTTATTTGATGAAGATCTGAGTGGCAAACACCACAATATAAAATATCAAACTGCACATCATGCGGGCCAACTTCACGGCGTTGAAAATCCCAAGGTGCAAGGTCTGTTTGCGGGTCTTGCGCCGCATATCCTTTAACTGGTATCATAAATTCTTTGTTTTTTAGTTAGTGTGAAGCAAATATACAGCCATACCGGCTTGATACAACCTAAGGCAAAAAAGTGATATGGTTATGACGGTTAATATTATTAAAATATGCCTAAAAACTTCTTTCGCTTCTTTTTAACAGGTTTGGTAGTGGTGGTGTCTTTTACAGTTGTAGATCTTTTCTTTTTAAAAGCCAACAGCTTTTTAGCTTCCGCGGCGGCTACAATATCTGCCTGGCTATCGTAAGTGTAAGGTTTAAATATGAACGGTGGTTTTAAGAATACTGCCGAAGCGGGGTAAATAGCCCCTGGGTTAGGTGCTGTGTCGGTATCCTTCTTACTGAAAAACGAATAGCAAAATAGCCCCATAAATATAATTGCAAACATTACCACCAAAACAAATGCCCTTTTTGATAGCAGCATTAACGATGTATTGCGTTCGTACAAACCTTTAGCCTCGTTGTATTTACCACCGTTTTCTTTTGCAAACAAACGCAGTGTAGCCAGCTGCCTGTCCTTTTCATCATCAATTTGCTTTTGTAAGGTAAGCTCGTTTTGTAAGCGTTCGTTTTCGCTTAATAATATGCCTTGCTGGCCTTGCTTATCACCAGACAAGCTACCGCTTATTATTGCTTCATGCAGCTCTATCCCACTCTTATAACGGTCTTCAGGATTTTTTTGCAAACAAGTGGTAACTATTTGTAACAGCCATTGCGGCACTTGTGCTTCAATACTTTGTTTTGTTACCGTCCAACTGTGTGGTATGGCAGCTTTGCGTGCAGCCACCAAATCCGGAACCGGCGCTTCCATGTGTGCCAGCATAACGCTGTTACGGCCTGTATCGCCATTTCCCGACAATAAAAATGGCACCTGCCCTGTTAATAATTCATATAAGATAACGCCATAGCTGTAAACATCTGTTTGCAAAAGCATTTGTCCGTCATGCTGTTCGGGTGCCATAAATTCAATAGCACCGGCATGCCGCATACTGCTACGGCGTTCCTCTTCAGACATAATTGCCAGGCCAAAATCTATCAGCACATAATTGCCGGTATTAACGTTGTATTTTACATTATTGCTTTTAACATCGCCATGTTTTATGCCAAATTTATGGCAATGCGCCAAAGCGCTCGCCAACTGGTAGGCCACACGAATAACCTCCTGCAGCATAAATATTTTTTCGTGAGGTGGTTGCAGCAATTCACAAAGGTCGGGGCCTTCTATGTACTCCATCTCGATGTAAGGAAGCGACCCGCTTTCGGTTATGCCCGAGCTTAAAATTTTTACAACGTTTGGATTAGGCTCTTCGTTAACTTTTTGCAACTTAGCTACTTCATTACTAAAGTTACGGTAGTTCTTGTCTTCCAAACTTTCAGAATGGATCGGTGTGGGAAGCAGCTTTACAGCTGTAAGTATGGCGCCCATGCGCCTTCCTTTATAAACACTGCCCTGACCGCCGGTGCGCAGGGCACCCAAATTCTCTAATCCTTCTGTTATGGTAAATACTTTACTCATTATTTAGCTGGTTGGTAACTAAACTCTAAAACGGCCGATTCACCCAAAATGATCTGATCACCCTCCTGTAACTGGTGCCCGATTTGGGTAGAGTGTAGTTTGATAATATCTTCGCTTTTTTCCGTCCGTATCTTTATTTTATTGCGTGGCGGCACACCCCCTTCATCAGCATATAGCATAAACCTGCCAGCATCGTTATTCCACTCGATGTGCGCATGCTGGCGGCTCACGTATCTGTTAGCATCAACAGTGCTATCTGATGGGAATGCGATTTGATTGGTGCGAAAAAAACCATCATCAGCCTGCGCCTTTATATCCCTGCCGATATTTACTTTTTCTATATCTGATGTAATTGCATATTCCTTTTCCGCAGTCTCGCCGCTTAACGCCCTTAAATATGCAGTAGCCGATTGTTTAATGAAGTTTTTAGTGGTTTTAATGAAGAAGGCGGCATTTAATTTTTTAGATACGACAGCCTCTTCCGGGAATCTCTCTTCAAAGGTTACGTCCAAAGTCCAGCTTTCGGGCAAATTCACTGCGTAATCGTCGGCAATTCTTTGAATTTCGTCTTTAAATATTTCGGGCTGGTCTTCATAAACTGCAGCTTCGTAAACGTGCTTTTCTGCCGGTGTAGGTGCTAAATACAAGCATAGGCCCTTTATATTGCCACCCTCTCCACCTTCTGCTTTTTGCAGCTCTTGCTTAACAAATTGTAAAACCTCGTACCTGATGCCTTTTACATCGACGGGACGATCCTCTTTATCGCTTTTAAACAAATTAAATACCATGCCGTGTAATTTCTACTTTTTCAGGTTAATTGTGATGATATAATATATTAAACCAAAGCTTTATTCAGTTGTTTGCTGAGTTATACTTTTAATATAACCCTTTTCTAATAAAAATGGTATAACGTGCTTCCCTGCAAGGTGTACCGCATCCGACGAACCCTTTGTAGATTCTATCCGCACACAAACCACCATATTGCCCGGGCCGTTAGCTTTGGGTGCAAAAAAAACGTACCAGCCATCATTTATCTGCTGTTTTTTCCATATACGCTCGGGGGTGCCTGTTTTACCGGCCACTGCAATGCCTAATATCCACTCCTTAGGGGCACTCTGCTCTATCATATAGCCACGCATCAGCTGGGCATATTTAGGGTCGTTAGCTAATTTAATACCAGGTTTAATGGTAGTTGCAGAATCGCTCACCTTTAATACAAACCGATTATTCATCATAGTACCGCCATTTGCAATGCCCGAAGCCAGCCTGGCCACTGCTGCTGGTGTCGCTATTAACTCTCCCTGCCCCCATGACATTCCCGAAATACCTTTAGCACGCGTACGCCTAATATTATTAGGATCATATTTGGGTTTGGTGTTAAACTCGGTTTTACGCCACAGCTTACGCCATTTTTCTTCCTGGGCCGTATTAAGGTTATCCCGATCGAAATAGTACCCGCCTACACCATGTAAAAACATACCTGTTTTAAGGTAAATGGTTGCCATATCTTCTTCCAGGTGTTCCTGGTTAGCCAGTTTTATAAAGTAGACGTTGTTTGATTTTGCAACGGCCCGTTCCAATGTTATCAGCCCGGTTTCATCTGGCTCAACACCCTTTGTACGTATACGCTCCCATGATGCTACATTAAATTTCTTATCGGCTGCTGCTAATCCTAATTTGTTGAATGATGCCAGTGAGGTGGCCAATTTCGCCGTTGAGCCTGGTTGAGATGCATAAGTAAAACCAAGGTCGGTTGTGGTCATCCAGTTGGCCAGCTGATTTTGTTCAGCATTGCTCATGGTTAACTTATCCCAGTCGTGTACAGGCGGCAACGGGTAAACAGCAGAGGTTAACACATCCCCGGTATTAGATTCCATTACTACTACCGACACCCGGTTGTCCAACAATGATGTATCGGTAGCTATGGAGTTTTGTATGCTTGTTTGCAGGCTTGCATCTATTGTAAGCCTAACATCGCGGTTGCGCTTTTTAAAGGCTTCTACCTCAACGCTGTTTATGCCTGCTAAAAGTAACGGAGATAAGGCGCTGTAGTCCTTTTTAACTACATTCATTTCTTTTACACCTCGCGCCAAAAACCTGTCTTCCTGGTAACGGTTAGCTGTAACATTAAAGTTGGTAGTGGGTAATTTAAAACCGCGCAATTCAGCTGCATGTTCATATTCGGCAAAATAGCCATTGCTACTACCGTTAAACACACCAGTATTGGCATCCCCTGTCCAAAAAAACATTTGCTGATCAAAAGGATAATACCTGTCGAGCCGCTTGTGCATAGCCGAATCGATATTATAATCTCCGGCGCCTGCTATTACTAATTGCCGGTGTTGCTTTTTAACCACATCAGGCTTACTGGTAGCCAGTACAACGCCGTTACGGTCATACAGGTTACCGGCTTCAAGCCTGTTCATTAATATGGCTATGCGCGGGTTATAACTAAACATGCGCGCGCCGCTCCTATCGGCAACTAAAGCGGGTTGTACCACCCATTTTTTATTGTTGAATAAATAGCGGGATACGTTTACGCTAAGTAACACTATACCTATACAAGCAGCTATTAAAGCCGGTACCAGGTTTTTATCTTGCTGGCGCGATATGTAATTCATTTGAACAGTTGTGCCCCTTACCATTGATGCCGACAATAAAAAGCCCGACGCCAGTAAATTAGCCACTAATGACGAGCCACCATAACTTTGAAAAGGCAGCGAAACACCCGACAAAGGCAATGCCCCTGTAGAGCCGCCTGCTATTAGTAAAAACTGCACAAAGGTGGATATACCTATACCTGCGCATAAGTAAAACAAGAACGGTGTTCCCGTTCGGCGGCCAATAATAATGGACCTATGCAGGTACAGTAAGAACAATAGGAAGATACAAACGATACCTGTCCAGCCAAATTCTTCGCCCATTGATGGTAGTATCATATCTGTATGGGCTTCGGGAATAGTTTTAGCAAAGCCCTCGCCAACACCCTGGCCGGATACACCGCCACTACTCATAGCCCAAAGGCCGTTGGCCACCTGGTCGCCGCCATAAACCTCATTATTCCAGGCATCTTGCCAAATAGCCTTACGGTCTACCAAACGTTGAACAGGACCAGGGAACACCTTGCCCAAATAAGGTATTTGATCGATAGTTAAAAAAGCGGCCATGATAACCAATACCATCATAGCCGATTCGCTTAGCTGGCGGCGCTTAAATAACATTACAAGCGCTACTATACTGGCTGTTATTACTGCTGATAACCAAACGTTCTTTATTATACAGGATACCAATACATATAGCACCACAGCACCCGCCATAAACATAAAATCGCCCCGCGAGAAGGAGAATAACGCTATAAACGTGAAACATACCACCATTGCAGGGCCTAAGTCGCCGAGCAGTAAAAACAGCATTAAAGTTACCAAAATGGCTATCAAAGCGGTAGAGAAGAACGACCAGCGCTTTGTCCAACTGGTATATTCGCTTATCAGTTTCTCGTTCGCTGCGAAAAAGCCTGCAAGGAACAGAATGATCAAATATTTTACAATTTCGCTAGGCTGAAAGCCGAACAGGTTAACCTTTACACCGCTACCTTCAGGGCCGGTACCAAACTTAATGGTCATTGCTAACAGGCTGGCAGCCAGCACCACCCAAGGCCAGCCATTAGCTGCTGTACGGGCATTTTTAAATACCACCATCCTGTAAAACCAATGGTCGGGGGTAAAGCGGCGTAGTTTTACTATCAGCATAGTGAACATGGCCGCCAAGCCAATACCCAGGTAAAACAGCATATCTTTAGCTAAAAACCTATCGCGCAATGGGTCCTGTAAGCTTAATAGGGTTAAAAAAGATAACCCTGTAAGCATCATTATTACAGGTAGTATCAGTTGATCAGCTTCGCTGAATTTCCATGATAACAGCAAGTGTACCAGCAAGAAAGCCCCTATAAAGCTGACAGCTATGATCCAAAAAGAACGATTAAACTCCGCAGGCGTCCGTATAATAAGCGACTTTTCTTTCTTTAAAATATTGAAATCCCGCGTTGAAAATAGCCTAACCGTATGCGGCGACCGGGTAAATGATAAGCTTACGTCATCGTCTAAATCCTGTACACCCTGCGATGCACCAAACTGATAACCAGGTTGTAATGGCAGTACTTTAAAAGCTTTGCCCCCGGGCAGGTTCTTAAACTCATAGTTACCCTGTGCATCCGTACGGGCATAGGCGGTTAGTTCCTGCAGGCGCTTCTTTCCGGCGCTATCGGGCAGGTAAACCTTGGTAAAGCCGTTACCTTTTTGAGTAAGGGTTTTAACGTCCTGTAGCTCTTCATCATTAAATATACTGTCCTGAGGCAGAATCATTTCCAGCCGTATAAGCACACCAGGTACCGGCTCCTTTTTATCGAGAATGCTACCGCTTATGCTGTATTCGCCCATTGCCAGGTTGGTTACGGTTGGCAGGCCGGGCGGGCTGTTCTTTTCCTGTACAAACCTTACCGAATCATCGCCGGTGTAGCCTAATAATGAGCGTGATGCGGCTACCCTGGCCTTAAAACTTTCGCCGCCTTGTTCAAAGGCATCGTCGGCGGTGATGAAGTACTTGCGCTTATTTAGTTCACCAACGTTGTCAATCTTTTGCCCGTTATTGATATTGTTGCGTACAGTACTGGTAATCAATTCAATATCGCGCTTATCTTCAAAATAATAGCCTTTAGTTAGCAGTGCTTTTATCTTTGCAGCGGGGTCTTTATCGTTTAAATTTACTATTGTACCGTCTTGCAAGCGCTTGTCTACATCGGCAAAGCGGCTTTGTAAAACTGTAAATAATCTAAAAAAAAGGAAGCCGAAAAGGATTGCTATGGCCAATATGAACAACCGTTCTTTTACGCGGCTTGTATTCGTCATCTTAGCGGGTTCCATTTGCTTTTTTTGTTGGTTTAGCTATGGAATCTTTTAAAATATTCGTCTCCTCAAAATAGTAATTTACTGATTTTTTTTGATAAAAAGAAACATTTTTTTGTATCGATATCTTACAATTTTCAAATTGGGTGTTCACTAAACCCAGTGCCGAGTTGGTTACATGTATCGCCACGTCAAAATCTTCAAACTTCAAATTGTCTAAAACGATGTGTTTGCTGGCGCTGCCAATGGCCAGCGCCGGGCCATGGTATGTGGTATCTCTTTTTAAGGTGATATTGCCTTTCACCTTTACATACAAACTATCCTGATCGATGTGCAGGGTATCGGTTAGCAGAATGGGTTGTTTAAATACCGTGTCACTTAGTACCAACGTATCGCCCTTCATCTCGTCTATGGCATCCTGCAGTTTTACTTCCTGCTGGTTGCGCAGCTTTTGGGCGGTAGTATCGGCCGTTTGAGGGGTTGCCGTGCCTTTGTGGCTGCTCATATACAGCCAAACCGAGGTAGCCAAAAACACCAGGCATAGTATACCCAGTATAATGGTAAGGCCATTAGTTTTATTTTGTGCCATAGGCGTAGTTTCTTCTTCTTTCGATTGTGATTTGCTTTCCCGGGGGGCCGTAGCCATAACGTTATCTTCCTGCGGCTTTTTCCTTGTTTCGGCAGTAGCGGGTACTGCTGCTATTGGCTTGGCGGGGTCCTTATCGTTTTTCACCAATACAGCGGTAACATTGTCCCTGCCGCCGTTGGCGTTTGCAGCATCTATCAGCGTGGTTGCCTTATCTTTTAGGGTACCCTCGCCTGTGATGATAGATAATATCTGGTTCTTATCAACCATATCCGTTAAACCATCGCTGCATAGCAGCAGCATATCGCCGGGTAAAAACGGCGACTGTCCGGTTTCTATAAAACTTTCGTCGGTATCAATCTGGGTGGTAAAGCCAAGCGCCTTGTTTATCTCGTTACGCTTGGGGTGGTTCATGGCTGCGGTTTCGGTAATGCGGCCGCTATCTTCTAAAAAACCTACAAACGAGTGATCTTTGGATATTTTTACCAGCGAACCATCGCGCAGCAGGTACAGGCGGGTATCGCCCACATGGGCATAGTAAAACTGGTTGTTGGGTACATCAACCATAGCCATGGTGGCTACGCAGGCCATGCTTTCCAGTTCGCGGTCTTCCGCTTTTTTGTCGACTATATTTTTATTGGCGAGCTTAAACGTGTCTATCATCGCTTGTATAATGTCGCCGTTGATGTTTGCTAGCTGGGCGGCCACTACATCGCGGGCTATGGCAGCAGCCACTTCGCCGCCATTGTAGCCGCCTACCCCATCAATAACGGCGGCAAGCACAAGGCCGTTACTTACCTTTTTTGCCAAAAAGGTATCCTCGTTATTATCCCGCACTTTACCGGGGTCGGTTACTCCGTAAAAGTTTTCAGCCATTGCGTTTACCCGATCTTTTAATATCAATAAAATGGGTTACCAGCAGGCAAAACCCAACTACTAACAAGCCTATAGATAATATTTGCGACATACCTATGATTTAAACAGGTTTAAACCAACAATACCATTTAACAACATGCGCGAGTTTACCGGCAGTTCTACCCATTTAGGCGAATGTATATCGCTTTGTTCAACAGGCATTTCGTTTAGGGTAGTTAGCTCGCCAAACGATGCCAGGTAAAACTTGCCATCGGCACTGTTGTACTTTATTTGCAAATGCGGCGAGTTCACCCACTCGGTAGGGATAGTAAATATGTTCGAGTCTTCTCTCGTTTCGTCACTGCCCGATATAACGATCTGCTCGTCCTTCATCAGGTATTCTATCTTTTTACCGGCATACTGCTTTTCGGGCACTATGGTTTCCAGTCGTGCAATGTTACCGTTGCCTCCTTTAGCTTCCTGCTCAGGTATACTCTCCAGCGTTTCTTCGTAAGGTATTTCAAAATAGCCTTCGCTGTAGTACGAAAAGCCTTTCAGTATATCCTGGTCAACATCAAAGGTTTGGGCAATACCTGTTTGGCGCGGTATAAAGGTTACGCGCAGATTTTCCTGCTTCTTCTGATCGGTATTGTCGGGCAGTAATTTGCCAATAAAACCCTTATCGCCACGGGCATAGTCGGGGTGCGATACCAGCCTAAACACCCATTTAGATCCTGATGGTTTTACCGTTTTACCTGTAGCCCTGTATTCTTTTAATATCTCATAAAACTTTTCTACCGTTTCGTGAACAATAAGGCCGAATATGCCCTGCTTGTTAGCAATAAATTCTTTGTAATCTTCGGCGTTGAAGCTGATGATGAATTCGTGATAGAACACTACCCTATCGGCAAACGAAAGCTCCTTTATAGATTCGCGAAACTTTTCGACGATGTAGCTATAAACTGTATCGGGTGTTAGCGCCATAGCTTTGGCCTTTTCACTACTCTCGTTAGTTAAAAACCAATCTTGTATGCCTATACGTTGCCAAAAGTTAGGTGTTGATGCCATTTATTTGTATTAAACTGCGTAAGGTATGTGATGTGAACACATAACTTATACAGATGTTTTTATCTGTTTATTTTGTCCTAAGCTTACGCCGTTAATTAGCCTTTGTTGTATCTGCTTGCGTGTCGGCGCTATCCGGTAATGGCTCGGGTATCAGTTTTTTAGCCGCGGCTATACTATCCCTTTTTATCTTAGCCGAGTCTACCGCCGGCTTTTCATTCTGCAAGCCTGCATCATACCTTGTAGGGGTATCGGCCACCGTCGTATCTTTTTTGTTTGCCAACGAGTCGGTTATAGCCGGCGCGCCTTTACCCTGGTTTTTAAAAAAGGTAGCATATACCGAAAAACCCATAAACAGCAATATCATCACTATAAGCGTGTAATAATAAGGCTTAGACAGGCTCACCCGGCCTTCATCATTTACCTGCTCCGGTGTGGCTATCTCGGCTTGCTGATATTTTAATAATTCGGCATGAAGGCGTTCGTTCTCGTTACGCAGGGCGGCTTTGCTTAGCCCTCCTTTTTGATCTAACGTTTCGGACCGTAAACTGCCGTTTAATACGGCATCATAAAGCTCAATACCGCTGTCAAACCTATGCTCGGGTTTTTTTTCTAAACATTTGGCTATAATTTGCAGCAACCAGGCAGGCACCTGCATTTCCATCGCTTTCTTATCATCAGACCAGCTATCGGGCAACATGGCTTTACGGGCGGGCAGTACATCGGGCACCTCGGTTTCCATATGCGCTACCATTACGGCGTTGCGCCCTGCATCGCCTTTACCCTGTAATGGGAAAGGCACCTCGCCGGTTAATAATTCATATAATATAACGCCATAGCTATACACATCTGTTTGCAGCAGCATTTTGCCTTCGTGCTGCTCGGGCGCCATAAACTCTATAGCGCCGGCATGGCGTATGCTTGTGCGGCGCTGCTCTTCGGTCATTATAGCCAGGCCAAAATCAAGCAATACATAGTTGCCTGTATATTGGTTGTATTTTACGTTGTTGCTTTTAACATCGCCATGCTTTACCCCTACCTTATGGCAATGGGCAAGCGCGTTGGCCAATTGCTCGGCCAGGCGTATCACCTCCTTAATTTCGAATATTTTTACATGCGGCGGGTGCAGCAGGTCGCAAAGGTCGGGGCCTTCAATATACTCCATCTCAATAAATGGGAACGATCCGCTTTCGGTAACACCCCAGCTAAATATTTTAACTACGTTGGGGCTTGGGTCTTCGTTTACCTTTTGCAATTTGGTTACCTCGTTTTTAAAACTGCGGTAATTTTTATCTTCGTCGCTTTCGCTTTGTACCGGGGTAGGTATCAATTTTATGGCGCTGTATATAGGCCCCATGCGCCTGCCTTTATAAACTGATCCTTGTCCGCCGGTTTTTAATGCCCCCAGGTTTTCAAGGCCTTCGGTAATTGTAAATACTTTGCTCATTAATTTTAAAAGGTCAAATTGCCAAAACAATACGTTGTAAGCCCGACAATATTGTACAGTGTTAAATTACATCAAAACCACAGTTTTGTTATATATTATTTTACACTTTATTAAAAATAATTAATACTTGCCGCATAAATGCCGCTTAATAGAAGTTTAGGGTGATCTTATCGCGGCCCGGCAACACGTTAAACACAGCCAAATGGTTCTCCATTATAAAAGCAACCGGCTTACCTTTTTGTATGATGTTTTTTACCCTTCGGGCACCTGTATTAAGGTTAATGGTAAAGGCTGATCCCAATTTTGCTGGTTACCGAGTGTATCGGTAAGCGATAATTTCCAGCTTTTTTTAGTTGTTATTACTGCCGTGAGGCGCGCGCTGTTGCGTTCTTTATGGTACTGCATTACATTTTTAAACGGCGCTATCCATAGGTCGGCTTCCCTCTTCTTTAGCTCATCCAGGTGCTTTTTAAATACATCGGCCGGTGTAATTATCCATCCATCGGCTACGCCATGGTAGGTAACGCACAAATAACCGCCTGCGGCAATGGTCTCATCGGTATTTTTACCAAAATCAACAAAACTGGCCGAATCGGTTATCATCAGGCTGTTAATATTGTAATAGTCGTCGTTGGTTTTAGCAAAATCGTAGGGGTTATACGCGTAAGGTTTGTTGCGTGTGACCCTGGCAGCTATAAAATACGGACTGACTGCCCTACGTATAGCACGGTCGCCTGCCGTATTCCCTCCGCCGTCGCCAAAGGGGTAAGCGTGCGTAATTACCTTTTGTGATGGGATATACTGGTTAAACAATTGATTTGATTGCGCACATTCGTAAGCGATAGAATCTAAAGGCAAGCCTGTAAAATGCGGATGTGTTAGTGCATGGTTAGCTATTTCGTGCCCATCTAAAGCTGCTTTGCGTACCAGACCCCAACTGATGTGCTGGTCGTTGATGATCTTTACGGTCATAAAAAAAGTGCCTTTATAGCCATATTGGTTTAGCAAGGGTAATGCTACCAGGTACTGCCCCTTTATGCCATCATCAAAAGTTAATGATACGGCCGCCTTTTTATTATTTAACCAGGGCGCTATCGTATAATCAAGCTTTTGGGCAAAACAGCTTATAGTGATGATACAGGATAATATGCAGCAGGCAAGGGTTTTCATGGTGCTTTAAATTATAATTTAACCAGGCGTTTTGAGGAGTAATATTTTAACTTGATGAGATCGTTAGGCAGGGATTGTTTGTTCCAGGTATCGTGTATAACCAAGGCCGCGCCAAGTGCCGATGCCTGCGCCATAGACGCCGCATAAACCTCAATACCCGGGAATGCCGCTGCCAGAAGATTCATAAATACTTTATTTTTGCTAAAGCCCCCATCAACAAATATCCTTTTTATACCCGTATCGGCTATCACCAGCATTGAAGACTGGTATTGCTTTTTTACCAGGTGTTGTATCAAACCGTGATACGCCTGTTCGCCGCTTTTATATATAGCCAGATCGATAGACTCAAACTCCTTATCCTTGTCTATCTTGGGCAAGTTCTTCATCAACGAGGCATTGTATGCCATATTGCGGTAGGTAGCCGGCGACTGGCCAAACTGAACTGCAATTCTTTTGGCCTGCTGCTCGTGCTCGTAACCGGTAAACAGCCTCGATGCCTTTACCGACTTGCCGTTGTATTGTATATAATTTAAACAATCGGCAGCCAGATCGGCTGTGGTAAGCGGTTGCTGGTTAAATGGATTTAAGCTGATGCACCAGGTACCGGTAGACAGCAGCATAAAAGGTTCGTTAAAATTAACTAGGTAAGGCATCAGCGCTGCCGAACTATCGTGCATACCTATACCTGTGGCACAGCCCTTAATACCTTTTTGCGCTTTATAAACCTGGCTTACTGGCGTAATAACCGGCAGCTTGGGTAGCACCCCTTCAGCCTTTACCCAATGGTGATAATCGTTTTTTGTAAAATCCCAAAGGTTGGTATGGCAGCCAATGCTGGTAATATCGGTTACCGCCTTGCCGGTTACAACGTAGCTTAAGTATTGCGGCAAATGCAGGGCGTATTTAATCCGGTTAAATTCATCCGGTTTTTCATATTTTAAACGATACAATTGCATGCCCGAATTAAGGCTATCCAATACCGGCGATGCCGTAGCGTGCGCAAATTCTAACTCGCCGCCGTAGGTATCATAAAATTGCTTTTGCAACTGTGGCGGGTAAGGTTTAAGGTAATTATATAAAGGCGTTACAGGTTCGCCCTTTTCATCCACATAAACAAAGCTGGCCCCGTATGCCGAAAAATTGATGGCCTTTACCTCAAACTCATCCAAGGCCCCTACTTCGTGCAGGGCATCTAAAACCGCTAATTTTAGCGCGTCAACATTTTCGCAGGCAAAGCCGTCCTCATCCGTTATTTCGGCAAAGCGCGCGGTGCGTTCAAACACAATGCGGTACTGCTCATCAAAAAGAAAAAGCTTTTTATTGGTTTTACCTGCATCAAAAATGGCAACTACCGGTTTTTTGCTCATCTGTTTATATTAAAGCCCGGTAGCAACGGTTTTAAAGCCGCGTTCTTTTATCAGTCCCTGCCTTACGTTTAGTTGCCGGTAAGTGCCTATTGGGTCTATAGCCCCGCCCGACAACAAACTTGCCTGTGCAATAAGCGGGCGAACATCGGTACGGTAGGCTGCCTGTAAAATCTCCTGGGCAAGAGCCACATCGTTGTTTTGCTGCGCTGTAAGCAACGCTTTTTTATCAACCAATAAAGCCTGCGCGTAAGCTATTTTAATGGCTTGTACCGACTGTAAGAGGTCTTCAATGGGGTCTTTAACATTATGGCTGGCATCTATCATCCAGCCGATATCTGTAGCGTGGTTCATGCCACGAGCATCCATGCCTTCAACCAATTCGTTAAATATTAAAAACAGCTGGTATGGGTTGATACTGCCCACAGTAAGGTCATCATCGCCGTATTTTGAGTCGTTAAAATGGAAACCGGCCAGCTTGCCTTCCATTAGTAGGATAGATACGATCTGCTCGATATTGGTGCCCTGCAAGTGGTGCCCCAGATCGACCAGTGTACTGGCTTTTGGGCCTAATTTACTGGCAAGCAGGTACGATTGCCCCCAGTCGCCTATAGTGGTGGAGTAAAAGTTAGGTTCGTATGGTTTGTACTCTATCCATATCTTCCAATCATCAGGCAGGGCGGCATACACCTGCTGCAAACTTTGCAAAGTATTTTGAAAAGCCTGCCTAAAGTTAAGCTGCCCTGGAAAGTTAGATCCATCGGACAACCAAACCGATAATGCCTTTGAGCCAAGCTCGACACCGTATTTTACTACTTGTATATTGTGCTCTACCGCTTGCTGCCTTACCGCTTTATCCACATGATGCAACGAGCCGAATTTATAGCTATGCTGCTGCTCCTTTTGATCCTGAAAGGTATTGGAGTTCACCGCATCAAAATGCAGGCCCAGCTCGGTCGCCAGTGCCCTTATTGCCGGCGCATTATCAGGTATATCCCATGGTATGTGCAGCGATATAGAATTGCTGGAACGGTTAAGCGCGTGGATAAGGCCTACATCTTCCAGCTTTTCCTCTAAACTGCGAGGTTCGCCGCCGCCGCTAAAGCGGCCAAAGCGGGTACCACCGGTACCTAAGGCCCAACTGGGTATAGCCACATTAAAAGCAGCGAGTTTTTTTAAAACACCGGTAATATCCTCAACATCTTCGGCCACGTACTCAAACTTGCGCTGATGAGCGGCTAATTGCTGCTGGTTAAGTTCTTCTATTTTATATTTATCTATCTGCATAACTGATATAATTGGTCAGGGTAAATAAAAAACCTCTTTTAGCTGGGTGCTTAGCGGCGAGTTATCAGGGTTGGTTTCCATAATGTCGGCCATGTATGCCCACCATTTTTGCATTATGGCTTGTGCGGCAAACTATCCAACCTATCGCGGTCTTCGGCTTTTAAAAAGCTAAACAAGGCGTTGGTATCTTCATCTAAAAATATCGAATACTCGCTAATGCCAGTGCTTTTTATTAGTGCCGATAACTCGGGCCATATCTCAGCATGCCGCTTTTTGTATTCGGCGGCATACCCCGGCAGTAACCTCATTTTAAATGCTACACGGTCCATTAACGTTATTGTTTAGCGTACAAATGCCATAGCTACGCCGCCATCCACATTAAGCACATTGCCGGTTGATTTGTTGAGCAAACCGCCTACAAAGGCAAAGCACGCGTTGGCAATATCATCGGGCAGTATGGTTTCGTTTAAAAGCGTTCGTTTGGCATAGTAAGCAGGCAACTCTTCTACTGTAATGCCATAAGCCTTTGCCCTTCCCTCTGCCCAGCCACCGGCCCAAATATTACTATCACTGATCACCGCATCAGGATTTACTACGTTTACACGTATACGGTCGGCACCCAGTTCGGCAGCGTTTAGCCTGCTTAGGTGCAGTTGTGCCGCCTTAGCGCTGCCATAGCCCGCATTATTTGGCCCGCTAACCAACGCGTTTTTGCTCACAATATTTATCACATCGCCGCCAATGCCCTGCTTTTTCATTACTGTGGTAGCAGCCTGTGTTACAAAAAACTGGCCTTTCACCAACACATCATATAGCAGGTCCCAATCTTTTTCGGTGGTATCGCCAATAGCTTTTGATATGGATAGCCCTGCATTGTTCACCACAATATCTACGCCACCAAAGGCAAGCGCAGCGGTGTCCATAGCCGCTTTTATTTGCTCGCTGCTGGTTACGTCCATTTGCGCGGTAGTGTAAGCATCTTTGCCGTACAGCCCTTTAAATTCATCTGCGGCACCGGCAAGGCGGTCGGCATTCATGTCGTTCAGTACCACAACGGCACCCTCTGCTACAAACTTTTTAGCTATGGCTTTACCAATCCCTCCGGCACTGCCTGTAATCAGCGCAATTTGCCCCGATAGTGGTTTTGGCTTCGGCATGCGTTGCAATTTAGCTTCTTCGAGTAACCAATATTCTATATCAAAGGCTTCCTGACGAGGTAAAGAGGTGTATGCTGATATGGCCTCGGCGCCTTTCATTACATTGATGGCGTTGATATAAAATTCGGCGGCTACACGGGCTGTTTGTTTATCTTTAGCAAAGGTGAACATACCTACCCCTGGGTATAATATCACCACCGGGTTAGCATCGCGTATGGCGGGGCTGTTGGGGTGTTTACAGTTGTTATAATAATCGGTATACATTTGGCGGTAGGCCTCAAATGCGGGTTGCAGTTTAGCTTTAATAGCGTCTACATCGATAAGGTCCTCATCGGTTTTCAGATCCAATACCAGCGGACTTATCTTTGTCCTTAAAAAGTGATCGGGGCAGCTGGTACCCAATGGTGCCAAGCGGCTTAGATCAGCGGAATTGGTAAACTCCAGCACTCTGGCATCATCTGTAAAATGCCCTACCATTTTTGTTTTGGACGAGCAGAAACCACGTAGCACAGGTGCTAAAGCCGCCGCTTGTTTTTTTCGGTTAGCTTCATTAAGGCTTTGCAATACCTGCCCGCCAAATACAGGGCCTTTTTTGCCATAGTTCTGTTCTAAATATTCCGCGCATTTTTCAATTACTTCCAGCGTGTTCATATAGCTTTGGTAAGCGGTATCGCCCCAGGTAAATAAGCCATGCGAGCCAAGCATAATTCCGCGGATGCCGGGGTTTTCGTCAAGGCATTGCTTCAATTGCAAGCCAAGGTCAAAGCCCGGCCTTTGCCAGCCTACCCAGCCAATAGTGCCGCCAAAAAGTTCTTTTGTTATTTTTTCGCCATCCTTTGCCGCCGCTATGGCAATTGCTGCGTCGGGGTGCAGGTGGTCTATATGTTTAAAGGGTAAAAAGCCATGCAAGGGTGTATCAATAGATGGTGCTTTTGATGCCAGGTCGAATATGCTGTGGTTAAACAACTCTACCATCTCATCTTCAAATTCAATACCCCGGTAAACATTTTTCAGGCTACGTAAACGATCTACATACAATGCTGCCAGGCCGCTCTTTTTTAAGGTGCCTATATCACCGCCCGAGCCTTTTATCCACATCACCTCTACCTGCTGGCCGGTAAGCGGGTCTTTATCCATTACTTTGCAGGATGTGTTACCACCGCCATAGTTGGTAAGCCGTAGATCGGCACCTAACAGGTTAGACCGGTATATTAATAATCCTACTTCGTCGCCGGCTAAAGCCGCCGCTTTTTCATCATCCCAAAGATAACTTACGTGTTTAAAAGCTGTTTTATTGGCAGACATGCTGATTTCTTAATTATAATACTGTGTTTTAATTTATTTAATTGAGTTGCCGTAGCCTACCACCAATACCGATAGTATAATGGTAGCTATACCGGCAATAACCGTGTACTTTGCTTTTTTGCTCACGCCTTTCCATTCGTTTAATAATAAACCCCAGGTGTTGGCAATTAGTATAATAAAGGCCATGTGCAGTATCCACGAACTGGCCCCATTACCCATTTTGCTTTCGCCCATGCCGTAAAAAAAGAACTGTAAAAACCAGGTTGTACCTGCAAGTGCACAAAATAAGTAGTTTTTTAATAATGGCTTCTGCTTATCGGTATAGTTGCCAAATGTTTTATTACGGGCATTTAAAATCATGCACCATATAAAATTGGTGGTTAAACCTCCCCATAAAATAACAATATAGGTTACGTTGTTTTGAAACAGGAAATTCCCCTGCCCCGGATGAGCAGCTTTCCAGGTTTCGTTGGCTGTATCGGCCATTACTTTACCGGCTTCGATACCGAAATTGAAGCAAGCGCTTAATACGCCCGATACGATGGCTACAAATATGCCCAAGCCAAAACGATAATCTTTATTATCTGCTTCAGCTGTGCGGTTTTTGGCCAGGTCCTGCTCTTTAAGTGTGCCCGCCTTACCACAAATAATAATGCCAATTACACAAATAACAATACCCAGCAACACCATTTGCCCCCAATGGCTGTGCAGCAGCATGCTAAAGGTATCTTTACCCGCCTTAGGGAAAAAGTTATAATACACCGATGGGATGATAGAACCAAAAACAGCGCACAAGCCCAATATAATGGTACTGCCTAATGATACACCCAGGTACCTTACGCCAAGCCCATAGGTTAGGCCGCCAATCCCCCATAGCAACCCAAAAAAGTAAGTTAGCGCCAATATTTGCCCGTTGGTGGTTTTTATGATATCGGCAAAGTGCGGAATGGTTAGCCAGGCCGCCACCGGTGGTACAATAAGCCACGAAAATAAGCCGCCTACAATCCAAAAACTTTCCCAGGCCCAGCCCTTTACTTTTTTATAGGGAATATAAAAACTGCCCGAAGCAAAGCCACCAATAAAGTGGAAGATAACGCCAAAAATAATTTCCATTGTTAGGTTTAATTAGCAGGAAAACGAATATACAATTCTATTTATATAAGCACCACTTTACATGGCATTGTTACAAAAAACAAATGCCCGGTTTCCCGGGCACTCATATTATCAACTACTTAACTCTCTCTCTTGCTTATATGTAACGGTTAATTACATTTTCTAAATACTCTTGTTTACCGCTTATGGTAGCAGGCTCGCCATTGTTAATAGCGTATTGGCGCAGGTCTTCCAGTGTTAACTTGCCGTTTTCATAATCTTTACCGGCACCGCTATCAAATGAGGCATATCTATCGGCCCTTATTTTGTTATAGTCTGATTTTTGCAGAATGTTATCAGCAGTAATTAACGCCCTTGCAAATACATCCATACCACCAATGTGCGAGTAGAACAGATCAGCACGATCAGTAGAGTTACGGCGTATTTTAGCATCAA
Organism: Inquilinus sp. KBS0705; assembly: GCA_005938025.2. Taxonomy (NCBI): domain Bacteria; kingdom Pseudomonadati; phylum Pseudomonadota; class Alphaproteobacteria; order Rhodospirillales; family Rhodospirillaceae; genus Inquilinus; species Inquilinus sp. KBS0705. The sequence goes on from VCCI02000001.1 coordinate 1,739,616, forward strand.
AGTTGATACCACCGCCCTGGAAGCCGCCGGCCGCTAAAATGATAAGCATATACTCCGTTACTTCGTTCACATCATTCGGGAACTGGTCGGTATCCCATCCGTTTTGCAAATCGCCGCGGTTAGCATCTATCGATCCTAATAAACCGGCATCGGCAGCTACCTGCAGCTCGTGCTGGAAGGTATGGCCCGCCAAAGTAGCGTGGTTAACCTCCAGGTTTAATTTAAAGTCATTTATCAGATCGTACTTTTGTAAAAAGCCTAACACTGTGGCTGCATCATAATCGTACTGGTGCTTGGTTGGTTCGCATGGTTTTGGCTCGATAAAGAATGTGCCCTTAAAGCCATTTTTGCGCGCGTAATCTTTAGCCGTATGCAGGAATTTAGCCAAATGCTCCTGCTCGCGTTTCATATTTGTGTTTAGTAACGACATGTAACCCTCGCGACCGCCCCAAAACACATAGTTTTCGCCACCAAGGGCAATTGTAGCATCTAAAGCCGCTTTAACCTGTGCACCGGCGTGTGCCAGTACATGAAAATCCGGGTTGGTTGAAGCGCCGTTCATATACCGGCGGTGACTAAACAGGTTGGCTGTGCCCCATAGCAGTTTTACGCCGCTTGCAGCTTGCTTTTCTTTAGCATAATCAACCAATGCATGTAAACGGCGGTCGTTTTCTTTAACATCGTTGCCATAATCAACAACATCTACATCATGGAAGCAGTAGTAGCCTAAGCCCAGCTTGGTGATAAACTCAAACGCGGCATCCATTTTATCCTTGGCACGTTCAACAGCATCAGCTTTCTCATCCCATGGAAAAAGGTGGGTTGGCCCACCAAACGGATCGGCGCCGCTACCCACAAACGAGTGCCAGTAAGCCACCGCAAAACGCAGATGGTCGCGCATGGTTTTGCCTGCTACAACCTTATCGGCATCGTACCAGCGGTACGCCAATGGGTTATCGCTTTGCAAACCCTCGTATTTAATTGCCCCTATTCCTTTAAAAAATTCCTTTTCGCCTGTAATGATATTCGACATGATGTATTAGTATTTAATTGTTTTGTATTATTTTTTTGATAGTTGGTTTTCTAATAAAGCTTTCCATTCCTGGTATACGGGTTCAACATTTTGACCGGACGGCTCAACTAATTGTACGGGTTCAAACTGTGTAAACGCTTCTGATGCATCCTTATAAATATTTGCGCCTATACCCGCGCCAATAGCCGCGCCTACACTGCCATCGTTTTGATATAATTCAACCGGTACGCCTGTAAAATCGGCGAAGCTTTGTGCAAATAATTCGCTCAAAAACAAATTGGCCTTGCCTGCGCGTATAATAGAGGGCGACATGCCATTTTCGCGCATAATGTCCAGCCCATACCTAAACGCGCTGGCAATACCCTCCTGCGCCGCACGGAAAATGTGCGCAGGGGTGTGTAAATTCAAATCGATATTGTGGATATGCGCACCTATTTGCTTGTTGTTAAGCATCCGTTCGGCACCGTTACCAAAAGGCAATATTTGCAGGCCATCGCTACCCAGCGGCGCTTTCAGTGCTTCCTGATTCATTTGTTTATAACTTAACGATGAGCCATAGATGCTTTTTATCCAGCGGTATAGGCTGCCTGTACCATTAATACAAAGTAATACGCCCAAGTGCTTATCGTTGGTAGCATAGTTAACATGGGCAAAGGTATTTACGCGCGATTGCTTATCGTAGGTTAACTTATCGCTAACACCATATATAACGCCTGACGTGCCTGCCGTTGCAGCTACTTCGCCGGGTTTAAGCACGTTTAAAGACAATGCATTGTTAGGCTGATCGCCGGCCTTATAAGTTACCGGGATGCCTACTTTTAATTTAAGGCTTTGTGCTACCTGTGCCGATACCTGCCCATGTTGAGAAAAAACAGGCTTTATTTGCGGGAACAGATGTTTATCAAACTGATAATAATTTAATACATCGGCCGAAAAGCTGTCTGTAACAAAATCATAAAACACGCCCTCGGATAAAGAAGATACAGAACAACTGATGTCGCCGGTAAGCTTCATGGCAATGAAATCGCCGGGCAGCATTACTTTATATATTTGTTTATAAACCTCAGGCTCGTTAGCTTTTACCCAGGCCAGTTTTGAGGCTGTAAAATTACCGGGAGAATTGAGTAAGTGCGATAAACTTTGCTCCTGGCCTATGGTTTCAAACGCCTTGTTGCCTATTTCAACCGCACGGCTATCGCACCAAATAATGCTATCGCGCAGGGCTTTGCCTTGTTGGTTAACCAATACCAGGCCATGCATTTGATAGGCTATACCTATTGCAGATATATCGTGCGGGTTATAGCTTTTTGTGGCATGGCAAAGTTGTATGGCATTTTGTGCCTGATCCCACCACATATCCGGCGATTGCTCGGCCCAGCCCGACTGTAATGACTTAATAGGCGATTCGCTATCCGGGTATTGCGCGGTTGCCACCAGTTTTTGCGAACCAGAGTCAACAACGGATACTTTAACCGACGAAGTACCGATATCGATACCCAACAATAACATACTTATAAAAGATTAGATTTTTTAACTGGTTTAAGAGAAGGCTAAATTAAACATCTTTTAAAAAAAAGCAATCGATTGTTAAAATTTATTTTTACATATTTGTGCACCGCCATGACACCTAAAAAAAGAACTACTATTTACGATATTGCTGCAAAATTAAACATTGCGCCATCGTCTGTATCAAGGGCTTTAAGCAACAGCGGCACGGTAAAGGAGTCGACCCGGAAGCTGATATTAAAAACAGCAGAAGAGCTGAATTACAAAATGAATACCCTTGCATCAAACCTCCGCAAGGGCAAAAGCAAAACCATTGGCGTAGTGGTGCCGCGCATTAACCAAAACTTTTTTGCCAATGTAATTGCCGGTATAGAAGAAGCCAGCTACATACAAGGGTACAACCTTATTATTTGCCAAAGCAACGAATCGTACGACAAAGAGGTGCAGTGTGTAAACACCTTAATAAACCAGCATGTAGATTGTATTGTGATATCAATATCGGTTGAAACCACCGATTACAAACACCTGCAAAACATTGTTGACCACCGGATTGAATTAATACAGTTTGACCGCGTAACCGACGAACTGGAAACCTTAAAAGTAATAAACGATAACCAGCAGGCATCATACGAAGCAGTAGACCATTTAATTACAGAAGGATACAAACGCATAGCCCTGCTGGAAGGCCCGCAAAACCTAAACATATTTAAACAGCGTAAACAAGGTTACCTGGATGCATTGCGAAAAAACAATATAGCGATAGCAGAAGATATTATACTGGCCAACGCCTGGACCAAAGAATTAGGCGCGGATGCCACACGCAGACTTTTAAACTTACCCAACCCACCCGACGCGATATTTGCATCCACGTCAGATTTTTCGGCGCTGGGTGTGTTAGAAGTAGCCACTGCGATGCATATTAAGGTACCCGCGCAGCTGGGGGTATGCGGCTATTCAAACGAAGATTTTACAGAGATCACCAGCCCATCCATTACCACTATAGATCAGTTTAGCATATACATGGGCAAAACCATAGCCAACCTGTATTTTGATGAAATGAAAAATACAGATGTATCGGTTGTGCCTAAAACCATCAGCATAAAACCAAAGCTTATCGTACGGTCGTCTACATTAAAAAGCATAGGTTAAGCAATAATTATATTGGCTGTTAACGTAATAAAGCACAGTTTTTCACAATCGATTGCGGTATACGCTATATATATAAATAAAAAAGGGCTATCTGTTAATTTTAACAGATAGCCCTTTTTATTAGCTAAGTAATATTACTCTGCCTGGAATACCGGCGTAGCATTAGCTTGTTTCTTTTTACCCTTCATGTAAATATTAAGCAGTGTAAACGCCACTACCAATATAATAGGAATAATAAGGGTTAATTGTAGTACTTCGGGGCCGGCAAGGCTTTTAGCTTTATCAAGCGCCTCGCCGGTAGCGGTTGCACCGGCAGGCAGGTGTTTAGCCACCAGTTCGTCGTAGTGCTTGCCCATGAAAATACCGTATATAGATACAGCAAACATACCGGCCCCACCTACAAGGTTTAAGCCAAGTGCGCCCGATTTAGGTATGTATTCGGCAACAAAACCTATCATAGTAGGCCAAAAGTAACATACCCCCATTCCAAATATAAGCGCCGCAAAAAATATAGAGTTACCTGTAAGCGTGCTTAACAAATACAAGCCTATGGTAGCTACAATAGACGATATTAACAACACACCCTGCGGCGAAAACCTATGTACTATAGGCCCCGCAAAACCACGGCCTACAACCATTACACCGGTTGTAAGCGTTAGTATCAGTATGGCGTTGCTGGTAACATTCTTTAATAAAACATCTATCCACTGGCCGGTAAATAATTCGGTGATGGCTGTACCAAACATGCAGATAAACATAAATCCAAATAGCCAGGTAAAAGTACCTTTATACATATCTTTTGTAGAATAGCCTGATGCTACACGCTCGGTAACCGGGAATTGCAGCGTAGAAAACAGGTAACCGTAAATAAGCGTTGGAATGATCATTAAGCCAACCTGTACCTGCCAGCTCACATTAATATAATTTAGTCCAAGTACCAGCAACGTACCTATTACAATACCACCAGGGAACCATAAATGGAAGTGGTTTAATTTGGTGGTTTTATTATCTGTAAACAGCGATGCCACCAATGGGTTACAGGCAGCCTCGACGGTACCGTTACCTATACCTATTAGTAAAGTTGATATAAAGAGCGTCCAATAGCCGGTTGCAAATACGGTTAATAATATGCCTGCCAAATGAAAAACAAAAGCCAGCACCAGCAACTTTTTCATGCCTATAACATCAACTATAAAGCCACCTATAATAATAGCTAAAGGGAAGCCCCAAAATGCAGCGGCTGTTATAACGCCCAATTGCTCAGTATTTAAATTAAAATCGGTGCCAAGCTTGTTCATGATGCCGGCCCTTATACCAAATGATAACGAGGTGACCAGCAATGCTAAACAGCTTGCTACAAATAGTTTGTTACGTTCAATAGTAGTACTCATGGTTTATTTAGGTTTAAGTGTTTATGTAAAGCAATAGCCCAACTATCAGGTTGAGCATGGTTATAAAAATATTATAAATATGTAAGCCCGGTTAAGGCGACAAAAAATAAGCTTTAATGCTAAATAAATATTTGTTTTATCAGCTTCAAAAGCCGTTAATAATAATTGGCGGTACCAATATCTAAATAAAACATGATAATTTATAATACTATCGTAGCCTATTTTAACTGTAACAATGTTATAACAAGGCTTTTATTTATACTTGTTGTAGTATATATGTTTTAGTTTACAACCTAATACCTTATATTTATTGCGTTAAAAACACACAATGAAAATTGTGCCGCTAAAAACCAATTAGTAAAACCTATAAAATTTATTTATGCGATTGAAATTTACCTTGCTACCTGCGCTTTGCATACTGCTTTTCAGCTTTTTTAGCAGCGCACCGGTTAAGCCGCGGGTTTTGGTCTTCACCAAAACATCGGGTTACCACCATGCCTCTATTGCAGCAGGCTCGGCCGCCATTATTAAACTGGGCGCCGAAAACAACTTTTTAGTTGATACTACATCTGATGCCTCTAAAATTACCGAGAGTAACCTGAGCAAATATTCGGCAGTGGTATTTTTACAAACTACCGGCTACATGCTTGACAATTACCAACAGGCCGACCTAGAACGCTACATGCAGGCAGGTGGTAATTTTGTTGGTGTACACGCTGCAGCCGATGCAGAGTACGATTGGAAATGGTATGGCCGCCTTGTTGGCGCTTACTTTTTAAGCCACCCTGCTATACAGGAAGCTAAATTTAACGTGGTTGATAAAAACCACCCTTCTACCCGTTCGTTACCTGATACCTGGATACGTACCGACGAACTATATAACTACAAAGAGATATCAAAAGATATCCATGTATTAATAAAGATAGACGAGAGTAGCTATAAAGGTGGTGCTAACGGTGCCAATCACCCTATGGCCTGGTACCATAACTTCGAGAACGGTCGTTCGTTTTATACTGAGATGGGCCATACCGATGAGTCGTACAGCGACCCTGCTTATTTAAAGCACCTGTTAGGCGGTATACAATATGCCATTGGCGATAACAAGAAACTAAACTATGCTAAGGCAACTACCGTACGTGTGCCCGAAGCAAACCGTTTTGCTAAAACCCAATTATTAACAGGTAGCCTGTTTGAGCCTACCGAAATGGCCGTATTACCTAACCTTGATATATTGGTAGCACAGCGCCGCGGCGAGATAATGCTGTTTAAAAACAGCACCAAAACAATTAAGCAAGCCGATTTATTGGATGTTTACTGGAAAACACATACCAAAGGTGTAAATGCCGAAGAAGGTGTGTTAGGCTTACAGCTTGACCCTGATTTTAAAAACAACCATTACGTATACATATATTATAGCCCTGCAGATACATCGGTAAACCGCTTATCGCGTTTTACTATGACAGGTGATACTATTGACAATAAAACAGAGAAGGTTGTATTACAACTTTACTCTCAGCGCGAAATATGCTGCCATACCGGTGGTTCAATAGCGTTCGGCCCTGATCGTATGTTGTTCCTTTCAACAGGTGATAACAGTACGCCATTTGATGAGCCGGGTAAAAGGAAAATAAACACTCACGCGTTTGCTCCGTTAGATGATCGGCCTGAGTTTTTAAACCATGATGCAAGGCGTTCGGCAGGTAACACCAACGATTTACGCGGGAAGATATTAAGGATAAAAATGAAGGAAGATGGAACTTATTCTATCCCTGAAGGCAACTTATTTAAACCGGGTACCGAAAAAACCAGACCCGAGATATACGTAATGGGCGACCGTAACCCTTACCGTATTGCGGTAGATCAGAAAAACAGCTGGTTATATTGGGGCGAGGTTGGGCCCGATGCGCAAAACGATAGTTTAGACACCCGCGGCCCGCGTGGCTACGACGAGTTTAACCAGGCCCGCAAAGCGGGTATGTTTGGCTGGCCGTATTTTATTGCCAACAACATTCCGTACCACGAGTATGATTATGAAACAGGCATCAGCGGCCCGGCGTTCGACCCTATGCACCCTGTAAATAACTCAAAAAATAATACAGGCTTAAGGGATCTGCCACCGGCACAACCGGCGCTTATTTATTATCCTTATGCTGCGTCGGATGTGTTCCCGCAAGTAGGTACAGGTGGCCGTAATGCTATGGCAGGGCCTATTTACCATACTGATATGTTCCCGAAAGCTACACGTATGCCAGATTATTTTGATAATAAAGTAATATTTTACGATTGGATACGCGGCTTTATTAAACTGTTGACCCTACAGCCAAACGGTGACCTTGATAAAATGGAGCCATTTATGGCAGGCACCAAATTCAATAACCCAATTGATATGGAAACCGGCCCTGATGGTAAAATTTATGTATTAGAGTATGGTAGCGGCTGGTTTGCTAAAAACAAAGATGCCGGCATAGCACGTTTAGATTATAATACAGGTAACCGCGCACCTGAAGTTAAAAACATTACCGCAAGCAAAGCATATGGTAAATTACCGTTACCTGTTGTGTTTACAGTAGATGCTACCGACCCTGAGAAAAACAAAATGACCTACGGTTGGGATTTAGGCAATGGCGCTAAAAGAGTAACTACCCTGCCTAAACTTACTTATACTTATACCAAAAAAGGCAACTACAACGTATCTGTTGAGGTAAAAGACGACCAGGGAGCTTCTTCAAAAAGCAAAACTATTAGCATTTTAGCAGGTCAGGATTCACCTGATATGAAAGCTAAATTGGCCAAGTTAAATGCTAACAAAGCAGGTATGGCCTTAGTAATGTCTATGGATTGCAAAGCTTGCCATAAGGTAAACGAAAAATCGGTTGGTCCGTCGTTTACTGATGTAGCAAAAAAATACCCTGCTAATGCAGCATCAACAGCTCATTTAAGCAAAAAAATTGTTACAGGTGGCCATGGTGTATGGGGCGATGTAGATATGCCTGCACATCCATCTTTAAAAGCTGCTGATACAAAAGCCATCATTAACTGGATATACTCACTTAAATAATAATAATCTGTTATTTTTGCAGCGGATATGGCCCAAACGCCATATCCGCTTTATTTTTTACCATGAAAAAACTATCTACACTTTTATTATTGCTGGCATTTTTTTGCTCAGCTTCAGCTCAATCGTTATCTAATTTATCAGGCAAGGTTGTCAATGTACAATCGCAGCCTGTAGCTGGTGCAACAGTGAGTTTGCTAAATACCAATTACAATGCCGCCACTAACGCAAGCGGTACATTTACATTCAACAGAGTAGCTGCAGGTAAGTACATTTTGCACATAAGCAGCGTTGGCTTTGCTACTATAAACCAAACCGTAACCGTTGGTCAGGATCAAAACATCACTATACAGCTAAAAGATGCAGCCACCAGCCTTGATGAAGTGGTTGTAACCGCCCAAAAGCGCGAAGAAGAGGTACAAAATGTACCTATCAGTATATCTACCCTATCGGCTAAACAGGTTCAGGACTATCGTGTATGGAATTTAAAGGATATTACTGCAATCGTACCTAACTTGTACTCAGCCAATCCGGGTGATAACCGTAACGTTACCGGTGTGCGTGGTATAGCCACAACATCGTACGACCCTGCGATTGCTACGTATATTGATGGAGTTAACCAATTTGGCTTAGATACCTACATCCCCCAGTTGTTTGATGTGGAGCGTGTAGAAGTATTACGCGGCCCACAGGGTACGCTTTATGGCCGTAACGCCATGGGTGGTGTAATAAATATAGTAACCAAACAGCCAACTAATCAAACTACCGGCTTTGCCGAGGTGAATTTTGGCAACTACGGCCAGCAGCGTTATAGCCTTGGCTTGCGCACACCATTGGTAAAAGACAAATTATATTTAGGTGTGGCAGGGTTATACAACGGCTTTGACGGGTTTTATACCAATACCTTTAACAATACTAAGCTGGATAAACAACATTCGTTTATGGGTAATTATTACCTGAAATACTTAGCTACAGAGGATTTCTCGCTAACGCTGAATGTAAAAAACTACGCTAACCGCAATAATGGCCCGTTCGCGCTATCAAGCTCGCCGGGCGATGCGATATCCTCACCATTTGAGGTAAATCAAAACGCCACCACCAAAATGATAGATAATATATTTAACGCATCATTAGCGGCAAATTACAGTGGAAGCAATGTAAACTTCACTTCGGTAAGTACCTATCAAAAAAATTACCGCTATTACACGGTGCCAATTGATGGTGACTTTTCGCCTATAGATGCGGTAACTGTAGTAAATAATTATGGCCCTAAATTTAATAAGGTTGAAGTAGCTACGCAGGAGTTCAGGTTCTCCTCTCCTGCTTCGGCAAGCAATTTAAAATGGACGGCAGGCTTATACGGCTTTTACCGTTACAGCCCAACCAAATCGGGCACCCACTTTGGCGCAGATGCGGCCGCGGTAGGTTCACCTTTAACTGATTTTACCAGTATTAACAGTAATATTGAACACAGTTATGGCACAGCTGTATTTGGCCAACTGGTTTACACTATCGACCCAAAATGGGACCTAACAGCCGGATTGCGTTATGACTACGAGCATAAAAAAGAAATGGTTAGAGGCGAATTTCAGCCCGATGGTGCAGACCCTATTACTACACAAAACGATACATCGTCTACCGCAAGTTTTAAAGCCTTTACACCAAAGCTTAGTATAGCCTACCATGCATCGGAAAATAACAACCTGTATGCGTCTTACAGTCGTGGTTTTAGGGCCGGAGGCATTAGTCAGCTGGGTTCTGATCCTTCTTCGCCGCCATTACGGGCCTACAAACCAGAGTATAGCAATAATTACGAGGTAGGTTCAAAAAACCAGTTTTTTAATAACCGTTTACGCTTTAACTTATCGTTATTCTACATTTTAGTGAACGATGCACAGGTGCCTACTTTAATTTTACCCGATGCCATTACTGTGACTAAAAACGCCGGTAAGCTTAGCAGCAAAGGCGCTGAGGCCGAAATTGCCGCTACCGTGTTAAAAGGCTTAGATATATCGTACAGTTTTGGCTATACACATGCCCGTTATACCGATTTACAAGTTCCAAACAATGGTGCAGTAGTTAATTTAAAAGGCAACCATCAGGTATATACGCCTGATGTAACATCAATGCTTGCCCTGCAATATGGCTACGCCTTAGATAATGCACAAACCAGGCTGATAGCACGCGGCGAATGGCGCTACCTTGGTAAGCAATACTTTGATTTGGCTAACCAAATAGAACAAAAAGGCTATAGCGTGTTTAATGCCCGTTTAGGAGTAAGCACTAAAAGATACGATGTTTTTGTATGGGGAAGTAACCTTAGTAATAAGCATTATATTGATTATGCTTACGATTTTGGCGCGTCGCACCTGGGTAACCCTAAAACATATGGTGTAACTTTACGCACAAACTTTTAATTGCAACAAATAAATAGCCTATAAAACAGGCGATTATAAGTGATGATTAAAAAATGAAATGATTTTTGTAATTCCGGCTGCAATTTTACATATTTGCAACCTCGAAAATAGCAAATATTTTCAGCGCCTATAGCTCAGTTGGTTAGAGTAGAAGACTCATAATCTTTTGGTCCCTGGTTCGAGCCCAGGTGGGCGCACAAATGATAGAAAATATCATTTATTTCACCCTCTAAGTCATTGATTTAGAGGGTTTTTTAATTTTTAACGATCCTTCTCAGTACTTATAAATACACCCTTTAGAACACCTATCCGGCACCCTGAAACTTGTTTTTAGATTTGGGGGCCACGAAAGAGATAAGGTAGAACTATTCTGCACAAAAGTAAACAATGATTTGTTTAAGAGAACGATTATTTTATTTATTAACTTTTGTTCTCTACATTTGATGTAATCAATAGGTTTTAACATCCTTTTGTGCATTATTATGAACATTGGCGACAAGATTACTGCATTACGTAAGGCAAAAAAGATCTCACAAGCAGACCTGGCTAAAGAGGCCGGGGTGTCCCGTGAGATTATCGGGCGCTATGAACGCAACGAGGTTTCACCCTCTGTTGACGTGGCTAAAAAGATTGCGGATGCTTTAGAGGTATCTTTGGATTATTTGGCTGGCGGTAGTGATAAAGCCGCTTTTGATAAGCAGACCTTAAAGCTTATTGATGAAATTGAAGAACTGGAACCATCGACTAAAGATAAGCTCATATTCCTGGCTAATGCCATTATCAGGGATGCTAAAACTGGTAAGGCTTACGCTCATTAATAGAAAAGCCCGGCTGTTTCTGGCCGAGCTGTGAGTTATAGTTGGAAGCTTAATTTAAGCTGCGGCAGCGGAATATTCTATTTATAAAGATCCTTAATAAAACATTCAACAACAGATTTGTAGTCATATGATTCACTCACTTTATTAACCAAAAATGGAATATCTTTTTTAGCATACCAAAAACCTTTATTAACGCCAGCTAATAATCTTTCCGTCACCAAACTTTTAAAATTATCTAAAGACAAGTGCTCCTGCTCTGAAAATTCATATTCGATTTTAGCAGTTCTACCTTTAATTAAAGGATGGTATCCCCAAAAATTAGCCCAGCCAACTTTACGTATTTCTTTTACTTTACGTTTATATCCTTGAGAATCTAATATAATCGAATTGACAAATATGTGAAATAAAGATACAGATGCTTGCTCAGGTCCTTTAGATTGCGCATAAATATTTTTATCATTTTCAAATAATTGAATTATTGGATACTGCATAATTTTATAAGTTTTAAGGAACAAGATCACCTCCGGTTCCTATTGTAAATGCTTTGAACCATGTTGGGGTGCCATACCACAGTTGTCCTAATGCACTTGCTCCTTCAACTCCTTTGTAAGTTTGTCCATGGCCTAACATCATGTGAGTAGCTTGATCAGCAAATAATTTAATATTCCAAGGTTGATTTGCAACCGCCTCTAATCCATATTGCTTAGCAATTTTTTGAGAAATCGCCCAATGATGTTTGACTCCTTCATAACCTGCTTTATTCATCCATTTACTTGTGGCACTCCACGAATGGGAACCTAATTTCCAGGCTCCTTTGCCAATCCCCTTTGCTATTGACTCTACTAAAAAAACATCACTAACAGCTAATGCGATGTGAAATGCACCTGACCAATATCGACCATTTTGTATATCATCTATTCCCGCTCTACCGTCTCCCCAAATTGGAATGAAACTTTCTACGAACCCAGGCTGGCCAACCCCCCCTCCCTGATTAGCATTCTTATAGGCTACTCCAATTTTACCAGTCTTTTATTTCCGCTCTGCTCCGGTAACCCGCTTACCGTCTCGCACGATAAGGTACTTTTAACAAGTACGTTTAAGGCACTAATGTACATATCTGATTTTTATTTTTTCAATTGCTCTTCTTTTCAGTTGAAAGAAAAAGCACCTGGTTAAGCCGATCATCTGTTACCGCAAAGGTAGCCCCCGAAGCCAGGGCAGTAAAGGGACTTTCGAATTCATTTGCATCGCACCCTGGTCCAGGCCATCTTTTCCAATCTGTTCCGCCGAAGGTATCTCCGGTAAATGATGATAACGATCCACGTATTTTTTGACCTCAGCTAAACTTTTCAACGGGTAAACTGATGAAAAAACATAATCCGGGACCGGTATATTGATATCCACTTTAACTTCACTTGAATGTATCGTCCCGTTAACGGTCAGTCTTTGATCGGGGTTGACCGTCCCTATCCCGACGTTCCCATTTTTATCTATCGTCATCCGGCTTGTACCAACGGCCGTCGAATTATTGGCAGCGGTATAAAAACTCAGCATCGTCGTGGCATTGGATAGTCCGCTGCCGCCGCCAATACACAGCTCGCTGACCGTTGCACTGCAGGTGCCCATGAGCATGCCTATCGGCAGATCCGCGTTATTGTAATGAGGGAAAACGATGCGCCCGCCTTTGCTGGTCGCGTCGGTTAACGTACTGAGGGCATTATCGGCACCTACCATCAACCCGTTGTTCCCATCTTGTATTGACAAACTGCAATTAGCCGTCATGCAAGCGGATGATTATCGGCATTATGAACATTCTGACCCAAAATACAAGGAGGCAGATGAACAAAGACAAGCCTATTGGCGGGACATTTATCAAAAGTTAATACGTTATAATTAGGATGATGAAACAGTTGTTTAAATTTAGAACTTCCAGTCGGGCTCCGCAAATGCGGAGCCCGATTTTTCGCCCCGCATTTTGTAGTTGAATTTTAAATAGGCGCAAAATGCGGGGCGCTTTTTGAGGCGCGAAACCGCGAACAGAGGTTCGCCGCATCTGCGTTGATCATGCTCGAAATACTAAATTTAATCTTTATGTTTCTTAGCTGCTTCCCTGTGTCGAAGGTCTCAACTGTGACTGGTCAGCCCTGTTTAAGTATTCCGGTATCCTGCCAATACTTCGCTTAGCTTTTCAATTGTTATTCTTCTCCATCATTTGCTTGTGAACGCTGATGATAAGTAAAACCCCTAAAAACACAAGGGCAAAGCCAATGACATGGACCCATCTGAACCGTTCGCCTAACAATAGATAAGACAAAACTAAAGCACTTATTGGCATAACACCCATGAAAGTGGCGGCCGTACTGCCTTCTACCTGCTGAACTCCTTTATACCAAAGTACAGAGCCAAGCCCCATTGTACCTGCACCGTAAAGCGCAAGATAGACCCAGCTTTTTACAGTCACGGCTGAAATTGTAAAATCGTGAAACTGCCAGATCATAAAAGGAATAAAACCAATAAAGCCAATAATTGCGGAAAAAGCTGCAATATCTTCAGGGGGATAATCTTTTGTGAGCGCTTTACCCATCAGTGTATAACCCGCCTCGCAGCAGATTGCGGCGACAACCAATATGACACCTAATAACTCATGTTTGCCCTTGTGTTCTCCATTATTACTAAGTTGCAACACTACGACCCCACCCACAGCTAAAACAATCGCAAAACCTTTCTTCCAGTTAAATTCATCTTTGAAAAACAAGACTGATAAAACAGCGGTAAGCGCGGGCGTCGCACTCATAATCACGCTGCCGGTTACACCTGAGATCATTTGCATTCCAAAAAGCATGAATGCTGTAAAGCCTAAAACTCCTACCACACTGATCCCGATCAGCAGCCACGCGTCCTTACCTTTGTATTTCTTTATACTTGAAAATTTAACAAATGGCATCAGTACCAAAAAAGCGAGTAAAACACGGAATCCACCCGCTACAAATACGGGAAAGTCTTTTGTGACCAGTTTACTCAGCGGAGTGGCGCTTCCGAAGATCGCCATGCCCAACAGAAGCATTAAATATGTTTTGAAATTCTTCATTCGTCGATTATCTCTTTACTAAACTGACAATCTAACGTTTTATATGTTTCTATTTAGTTAACAATAGCTTAAATGCCATTGTTGAGTCCTCCCCTTGTTTACAATCGAAAAGAGCAACTGAATATTCCCGGCTTTTATCCGGATTGGGCAAAACCTACGTACCAAACCATTAGGGTGTTGCTGCTTGCTTTTGTGCTGTTCGTTGCCTTTCTAACTCACTAATAGCTATGATGTGACTTTGAGGGATATTAATCAGTTGCTAATCGACTCGGCATTGGCTACTCCAATAATAGAGGCGGAAGCCAAGCCTTATGTTTACAAACCAGCTTAGATGATTACCAGGTACTACAGCGCATAGTAAGGACAGCCTTATATTAGCTGAACTGAAGTGCTTAATCCCGCTGTAACAAATTTAGGTTTAAGCACCGTCATTATAAGATCGGCAAATTCGTTATCGGTCGATACGCAAAGCGTTGACCTGGCCGGTTTAACAAAACCATTAAGAAAAACTGATGTTGTAAAATTACAACAATGGCTCAGAAGCATTACCAATCACCTGAATTGACACTGACCGTCCGATAATCCTGTAAAATGAAAGAACTACATGTTGCCAACCATAAACTTAATGAATTACAGGCAACATCGATCTGTGGTAATGATATCAGTTCTTCCTGTCTTTATGTATCCGCGCTGACCATTGCTTATGCCGGGCAATATGCCTGGATATCGCTTTTGATTGTTGCGCTGGTTTTATTTCTTTTTCGCCGAATTTACGGTGAAGTAGTTGGTGCCTTGCCATTGAACGGCGGAGCCTACAATGTACTGCTAAACACGGCATCGAAACGTACAGCTTCTTTTGCCGCCTGCTTAACTATTCTATCCTACATGGCTACGGCGGTAATCTCTGCTTATGAGGCGATGTTTTATTTTCATGACATCGTTCATTCCCTGCCACTCATCCCGGCAACAATAATGATCCTTTTAATTTTTATGATGCTCGCCATAATCGGTATTGGCGAGTCTGCATTAGTCGCCGTGATCATTTTTATAACGCATTTAGCTTCTTTGAGCTTGTTGGTGTTAACCTGTTGCTGGTTTCTTTTTAACAATGGCTTAGCCATCTTTCAGGCTAATTGGGTTATGCCTGTAACATCCGGTGGATTAATAACGGCGTTGTTTCTCGGTTTTTCTGCAGCCATGCTGGGAATATCCGGTTTTGAAAGCTCAGCCAATTTTGTCGAGGAGCAACAGGAAGGCGTTTTTACAAAAACACTGCGCAATATGTGGTGGGTCGTTAGTTTCTTCAATCCGGTTATCGCCTTGCTCGCCCTTAGCATTATCCCGATGGTTTCCATTAATAACCACCGGGAGTCGCTGCTTTCTTTTATGGGGCAAACTGCGGGTGGTGGCTGGTTAAGCTATATTATCTCTATTGACGCCGTTTTGGTTTTAAGCGGGGCAGTTTTAACCTCTTATGTGGGTGTCACAGGGCTTGCAGAACGCATTACGTTGGACAGGATACTCCCAAACTTTTTTTTGGCTAAAAATCGAAGAGGCGTAAACTACCGCATCGTCATCGGCTTTTTTCTCCTCTGTGTATCTATCCTGCTGGTAACAAAAGGGAACTTAGCCAACCTGGCCGGGGTTTACACCTTTTCATTTTTACTGGTAATGGCGCTGTTCGGTGTAGGTAATTTATTGCTTAAAGTTAAAAGAAGCAAACTTCCCCGGCTGGAATATGCACCTGTCATTTCCGTGGTCATCGCTATAGCTTTTGTTATTGCGGCTTTCTTGGGTAATATCGAACTTAACCTGCTATCATTTTACGTATTTATTCAATACCTGGTACCTGCAATGCTATTCATTCTGATTATGCTGAATCGGGCGCGGATACTCAGGTGGCTAATTTATTCGGTCAAGCATGTAAGTGTTCCGCTGCGAAACCTGGTCTTAAAGAATTTTCGTCTCCACCGCTCTCTGGTAAAACTCAATGCGCAGGAACTGGTATTTTTTACCCGTGGCGATAATGTTTCGATCTTAAACAGGGTAATGATCTATGTGGAAGAAAATGAATCGACCATGCGGCTAAAGATCGTGCATATTATCAACAGTCTAAGTAATAACGAAAGTTTAAAAAAAGATATAGAAGTGCTGGACAGGGCTTACCCCGACATAGATATTGAGTTTGTAGAGATTGAAGGCAAATTTGGCCCGGATATCATCGATGAACTTTCCCAGAAATGGGAAATTCCAAAAAATTTCATGTTCATTGGTGCTCCCAGCGACAAATTTCCTTACCACGTTTCAGAATTGGGAGGCGTCAGGCTCATTATGTAATCGAAATAACATGGATATTCAAAAAGCTTATCAATTAGTTTCACAGAAACTGGCAACGTGGATGCACGATATGATCAAATTGCTGCCAAACATTATACTGTCGGCTATCGTGCTTGTCATTGGCTTCTTTATCGCAAAACTGATCAGAAAGACAGCAGCAAAATTAGTGAAAAGGATATCACAACATGCGGCGCTAAACAATCTGCTCGTATCAATCATCTATGTCACTTTTATTGGTCTCACTATCTTTACGGTATTGAGTATATTACACCTGGATACGGCGGTGACATCTGTTTTGGCTGGTGCCGGTATCCTTGGCCTGGCGCTTGCTTTTGCCTTTCAGGATATAGCTGCTAATTTCATTTCCGGAATATTCATTTCATTTCGCAGCCCAATCCAGGTGGGTGATATTGTTAAGATCAAAGATTACATGGGTAAAGTTGAGGAGATTAATTTGCGCGACACGGTAATTCGTACTTTTCAGGGCCAAATGGTTATCATTCCCAACAAAGATGTTTTTCAAAATCCAATAGAAAACTTTACCCTGTTAGGCAAAAGAAGAATGGATCTTTCTGTAGGCATCTCATACGGCGATGATCTTGAAAAGGTTAAACAAGTCACTCTGCGGGCGGTGCAGGGCATCAAGAGTCTTTCACCCGATGATGAGATCACGCTTTTTTATACCGAATTTGGTGATAGTTCCATCAACTATGTGATCAGGCTATGGGTCGGCACGACTGAGCAGAGGGATTTTCTAGACGTCAAAAGCCAGGCCATCATGCGTATTAAAAAGGCCTATGATGAAAATGATATTATGATACCTTTCCCTATACGTACGATGGATTTCGGGATAAAGGGAGAAACACCTTTGGCAGAAATGCTTAAGGGCTAATAATAAGAGTAAGTAAAGAAATCTCTGAATTTATTGTGTATTTTCTGGAATAAATTTGCATTTACAAGTTCATTTCCGTATATTGATCATACTCCAATGAATGGCTATCTGATCATTCGCCAATATTTAACCACTAATTATGATTCTTATGAAAAATCAAATAAAAAATATCCTTGTACCCGTTGACCTTTCCAAAACCTCATTGAATGCTTTAAATACCGGCATTCAAATGGCAAAGCGGCAAAAAGCTCAATTGCATCTATTATACGTGCAAGACCTTATGGATTATTATCCTAAAATGGGCCGATTAACAACGTTGCAACCCATAATGGAAGACAGTTGGGAACGGAACCGTAAATTACTTAAAAAAATCGTTCAATCAATCAGATACAGTCATGAAGTCAATTGCAGCTTAGAAATTGTTGCTGGTTATAAAAGTGTGATAATTGCCGAAAAAGCCAAAGAATTACAAATAGATGTTATCGTTATAGGAACGGAACCTGATCTCTCTGAACAATCTTACCTGATTGATAGTCTGCCATATAAGCTGTTGCAAAACACGATAAGCCATGTACTGATCGTTCCAGCTAATAAAGAAGTGAATGCCTTCGATCGTATCATCTTTCCGGTAATGAGTCAGGAAAATCCGATCGCAAAACTGCAGCTCTCTAAAAGCATTATAGAAAAGAACAATGCGGTTGTAACTGTTGTAGGTATAGTAAAGCAACAGGATCTGACGCTATTAAAATCCATAAGAGATCTTTCAGAACGTATTAAACGCAGTCTCAAAATGTTAGCCGAATCAGTTACCAGGCGTTCTGTTTATACGTTAGAATCCGCTAAAGAGATATCCGACCTTTCGACGGTAGAAAAAGCGAAGTTGATCGTCTTAAGTGGTGATACCAATCGAACTTTAAAAGAGTTCTTTTTCGGTAGCTTCATCCAGCGTATGATTCGTAATACGGAAACAGCAGTACTGTTTGTCAAAGGCGGAAACTATGCAGAGAAACAATCATCAGAAACTTTAAAGTTGGCTTATGTCAACATCTCGAAATTAAACCATTACGCCTTATAAACGTCCAATGTCATATGTCTACTAACCGTAAAAGCAGTTTCTTTCCTTTTGTTGTAACATTCATATCAATGTTTTATTTCTCTGCTGTTGTTGCCCAAACTACAGCAGCAAGCGACCGTATCTGCGGCAACTGGGAAAATCAAGAGAAAACACTTCGTATCAAGGTATTTAAGGAAAATAATGATTTCAAAGCAAAGATCATTTGGTTTAGCGATACCGAAGGCAAGCCAATGAACTACTGGAAGGATAAGCGTAATCCTGATCCCAAATTACGCAACCGTACCATCTTAGGCATGAGTATTTTAAGAAATTTAAATTACAATCCAAGCAAAGGCACGTGGGAAAACGGGAAGGTATATGATTCCAAACATGGAAAAGAATGGAACGCCTCTGCGGCCATTGATAAAGGAGACTACTTAAAAGTAAGGGGTTATTGGCACTTTAAGTGGATCGGAAAGACGATGACTTTCCACCGTATTCCATGAATTTTCCGCAAAAAATACTTTCCCGGATTTCGGGAAAAGCATTTTAGTTTTATTTTAAAATGTTAACGAACAACACTGTTTCTTTTATTTTCAGTATCCAAATCAATATAAAAAAATATTGATCCGAAAAGCAATATGACACCGCCCATATAAGCCGGAATTTTCACAGACCAATTTCCATTCAAGGTGGTAATTGAGGCGGATCCACCGCTGTCGTCGGGATTTTCGTGCTGTTTGTAAAATACGTTACCACAAATTACGAGTAGTAGACCGGCTGCGATCATGAATATGCTTAACTTTTTCATAAAGATAGTTTTTATAACCTACAGGGACAGCGGAAGTTTTGCAGAGAAAAACGGGCGCTAAGAGAGAGGATATTCATAAGACAACTAACACCTGCATTTGTTTACAGATTTTTAAAATGATTTGCTTCATTATAAAATAAGTGTTTATCTCCGTGTCTGCAAACAATTTGCTTAAAAGTAGGGTATTATAATAAGGCTTTCAATTCCGGTATAATTATTCTTAATTATTCATCACATCAGAGGCAATAAACGCCTTTAAGCATGGTCGAGAACTCCGTTCATGCAGCCATAGACAGGATAAAAGCAGTATTGGATACCATGCTAAGGAAATTTAGCCATTCAAAATAAAACGCGATGCTATGAACAAAGTTGGATTGATTGTGATCACCGCTGCTGTTGCAGGACTGGTGAGCTTCTCTACTTTTAAAATAATGGGGTCTTCCAATGCGGCGGCTGATAATCCAGCCGATACGGGAGCCCAATCCATTTACTTTGCCAAAACTCCGGTGGGCGGCCGGTCGACTGCAAATACCCCGGAATTTACGCAGGCAGCAGCACTTGTTACCCGGTCCATTGTTCACATTAAAGTAAAGTTAAATAGAGAAGCAGGCAATGATCTGTACGATCCCTACTATGGGTCTCAGCAACCTGCGTCGCAGGTTATGGCTTCAGGTTCAGGTGTTATCTTTAGTAAAGACGGTTACATCGTAACCAATAACCACGTAGTAGAAGGGGCTACGCAGATAGAGGTGATCTTAACTGACAAACGGATTTTCCCCGCAAAACTGATCGGACGCGACCCGAATACCGACCTGGCAGTTATCCGGATTGCCACTAATGATCTTCAACCCATCGGTATCGGCAACTCAGATAACGTACAGATTGGCGAATGGGTCTTAGCTGCGGGATATCCGTTTTCACTTAACACAACGGTGACCGCGGGCATTGTGAGCGCCAAAGAAAGAAGTATCGGCATCATTGGTAAGCCGGAAAGCGGCCAACCTGCCACAGCTTCGGCCATGAGTTCGGCTGTTGAAGCTTACATTCAAACCGATGCAGCTATCAACCCCGGCAACAGCGGCGGCGCTTTAGTAAATACCAATGGCCAGCTCATCGGTATCAATGCGGCCATTGCTTCACAAACCGGGAGTTACGAAGGCTACGGTTTTGCTATTCCGGTTAATCTGGCAAAAAAAATCGTGGACGACCTGATCAAATATGGCACGGTAAAACGCGGTTTATTGGGCGTAAGTTTTCCGTCACCCGCTACTGAAGATCAGTTCATGATAAGGCAAGGTATTAAACCAGGTAGCGTACAGGGCGCTTATGTGACTGATGTGCAGGTTAACAGTGCCGCTGCAGCAGGCGGCTTGAAACCGGGTGATATCATCCAGCAGATCGATGATGCGAAAATCGAATCATCCGTCGAATTATCCGAAAGGATTGCCAGGCACAATCCGGGCGATGAGCTTAGCCTTTCAGTAAAACGCGGAGATCAAACGATCACTACAACCGTTACGCTGAAGTCGCAGGAAGCAGCGCCAGAGGCTAGAAAAGCTGCTGATCTTCCTGCGTTATCATTACAGTTGGGCGCCACGTTTGCACCCTTGAGCGATGCTTTTAAACAGCATTACCGCATGACCACCGGTTTGGCCGTGACGGGCGTTGACCCCGAAGGTCTTTTTGCACAAATCGGCATTCAACGGGGCGCAATCATTTTAAGTATCAACGGCAGCCGTATTAACAGCGTCAACGATATGGCCGCAGCTTTCAAAGTAGCAGGCAATGGTATCCTCCGTTTTGAATGTGTCACGCCGGACGGCTCCCGTATTGTTTTTAATTTATCACTTGGCGCTTAATTAACTTCTGGATATATAATGACTTATTTCAGGCGGACAAGCACGAAGACTTTATCTTCCCAGAACCATTAAGGGCATTAATAGTTAAAGAAGTGTTTAAAATAGTTTATTCCGGGTCACTAACACCAGGTAGATATCGGAATTTAAATCAGAAATAATGCCTGACTACCGGATCGGAGTTGCGCGTCTTGACCTTCCTAAAAGCTTGGAATGGCTATAATTTGATAGAAATGAATAAAGTAAATGATTTCCTTCCACGCAGTGTATCAACACTGCTATTACTGTTCCTGATATTTGGAGGCCTGTATTTTTCAGCAGGGTTTTTAACTCCTATTGCGCTTGCGGGCATATTGGCTATGCTTTTCCTGCCCTTTAGCAGATGGATGGAGAAAAAAGGTGTTAACCGAACTGTGGCGGCGGTTATATGTGTGCTTACCCTTATTTTGGTAGTAACGGCGTTTCTTTTTCTTATAAGCTGGAGAGTTTCTAATTTGCAGACTAATCTGGATCAGATTGAACAACAATTCAATAAATATGTTGGGCAGGTACAAAATTTTGTTAATAATAGTTTTGGGGTATCAAAACAGCAACAGGATCAAATGCTGAAAAAGCAAGGATCATCCGGAGCAAGCGGTGCAGCAACCTATATAGCAGGGTTCGTCGCTACGTTGTTAAGCTCCGTGACTACTGCCGTTCTGTTACTAATTTATATATTTCTCTTTATTAATTCCCGGGCGCACTTTAAAAAGTTCCTGTTAAAATTGGTAAAGCCGGAAGATCAGGCAAATACAAAACATATCATTACGCAAACCACAGAAGTCGCTCAAAATTACGTTTCAGGACTTGCTAAAATGATTTTTTGCCTGTGGATAATGTATAGCATTGGTTTTTCCGTTGTAGGGGTTAACAATGCAATATTCTTTGCCATTCTTTGCGGAACATTAGAGATTATACCATTTGTAGGTAATATCACGGGCACAGGGCTTACCGTATTGATGGCATTGGCACAAGGCGGCGGTAGCAACATGGTAATTAGCGTATTGATCACTTATAGCCTGGTGCAGTTTATTCAAAGTTATATTCTGCAGCCGCTGGTTGTGGGTAAGGACGTAGATGTAAGCCCGCTGTTTACCATAATGGTGTTGGTTTTAGGTGAAGCAGTATGGGGCGTAGGTGGTATGATACTGGCTATTCCGGTCCTGGGAATGATAAAGATCGTTTGCGACCATGTTGAACCGTTAAAACCTTATGGCTACCTGATAGGAAATGGCGAGGATGGCAAAAAAGAAAAACCAGTGACCGAAAAAATAAAGTCCTGGTTCAAATAAGTGTAACGAATCAAATAAAAACTCTTAAATAACTTCCGTTAGGCTGTAATTCTGATTTTGCAGGTTACTCACAAAACCCATTTGTTTATCGCATAAATTTTACCGCAGTAGGCGGTAATTCCGGATAGTCTACTATAGTTTGAAGAAAGGTTCTAACCACATGTGGTGACTGGATATTGTATTTTGCAAATGAAGCATCCTGACCAACCTTAATGGTATAAGCGACATCCACACTGGCCAATATTTTAAACATATCTTCATCCGTTTTGTCGTCTCCCAGGCATAAAATAAAATCATATGATTGTTCCGATATCAGCTTAGTGACCGCACTACCCTTATCTATGCCATTAGGGCGAACTTCGATTACCTTATTCCCGGCTAAAACGTTCACCGGCAAGTTAGCAGTCGCGTTTAAAAGTCTATTAAAAAGCTCTTTTGCCATCAGACCCCCGTGTACTAACTCTGCGTTTCGATAGTGCCAGGCTAATGAAAATTCTTTTTCTTCAATAAATGACCTGACGCATTTGTCACTTTGCAATTCCATTAGCGGCCGGATCTTTGCCATCCAGTCTTCGTCAGCCCGGAAAGCTTCATTTTGCCATCCCCGGCCAATATTTTTTATTTTGGCACCATGTTCCGCAATAAGTCCGACCTCTAAATGCCCGAGCCATTTCTCCAGGCTCTCGCTATCTCTGCCGCTAATAATATAAATATGGTTTCTCTTATCAGCCGAAAGATCCTTGAGCGTTTGTAGTAATATTGGATCGGGAATTGCTTCGGACGGCTCTTTAGAAAAAGGGATCAACGTGCCGTCGTAATCTAATAATAAAAGTCGTCGGCTTGACCGTGCATAGGCGTCAAGCAATCCCACGCTTGAGAAATTGTCAAGAAACTTCGTTTCTAAACTTCCTTGTTGTTTGATGACCTCACCGAGCGTAGCAAAAAAATCATTGGCCCAGGCATTAATATTATATTTTTTAACAACTTTCTGCATAGCGGCCATTCGGTCCCGTTGTTCGGATTCGCTCATCTCTATTCCCGTTTTGATAGCATCTGCCATCTCTTTTGTATCATTCGGGTTGATGAGCAACGCATCTGTAAGTTCCCGGGCGGCACCTGCCATTTCACTCAGAATCAAAACACCCTTACCATCATTTTGGCTCGCCACGTATTCTTTTGCAACCAGGTTCATCCCATCGCGTAGCGGAGTGATCAGTGCCAGATCGCAAGCAGTATACAAACCGACAAGCTCCTCAAAAGGCAGATGATTATAATGGTAGCGTACAGGTAGCCACGATATATCGCCAAGGGAACCGTTCAGGTTACCAATATACTCGTCGATTATTCTTTTATTTTCACTGTATTTATCGATCTCATCACGCGATGGGATGACGACAAGGACGAACATGACCTTACCGATATACTCAGGATGCTGCGTTAGGAACCGGTGATAACCCTTAAGCCTGTTATGCAAACCCTTGGTATAGTCGAGCCGATCCACCGAGAAGATCATCTTTTGCGGCCCTTTTAAAGCTATATATTGCTGCCGTATCCTCGAAACTTCTTCGGACCCGGCCGCTTCGTGAAATTGGTCGAAATCAATACCGATCGGAAAGGCGTCTGCCTTGACCAGTCGTTCTTCAAACCTAAAGAATTGTCCGTCATGTTCTATTTTTAATACATTCGCTATGCAGGCCAGGAAATCTGCTGCATAGTCGATCGTATGGAACCCGATCAGGTCAGCCGCCGCCATTCCCTTTAATAACTGATGTTGCCAGGGTTTAGGCATAAGACGAAATAGCTCGTAAGACGGAAATGGAATATGTAAAAAGAAGCCGATTGAAATAGTCGGATGATATCTCCTCAACATTGCTGCGAGAGGAAGCAAATGATAGTCTTGGATCCAAACCATATCTCCGTTATTAACCTGTTGGCTTACGGCTTCCGCGAACAGTTCATTAACCCTAATATATGCATTATAATAATCGTCGTTATATTCTGCAAAGGAAGGAAAGTAGTGGAAAAGTGGCCAAATGAGCGAATTTGAAAAACCCTGGTAGTACCGCTGATATAATTCCTCCTCAATGAAAACCGGCAGATAAGTATAATCTCTTGTAGATTGAATAGCGCCTCGAGCGCGTTGCCAAATGTCATAATTGCAGTCCGGAAAGCCGGCCCAGATTTGTTCGCTGAAAGTATCTGGACTGCTTTTTTTTAGAAAAGCACTGATTGCAGAAACCAGTCCACCAGATGATTGTCGTAGTTGAATATCCTGCTCATTTTGTTCAATCGTTAAAGGTAGGCGATTAGAAATAATAAATAACTTTTTTTTCATTGTAGTCAAATAAATCACTTGCAAGACCGGCGTTTACATGCTATTCACCAGGGCACTGGAAGTTGAGTGTATTAATTAAGTTCGTCTATTACTTTTTGCAGTTGCATGAATTTAACACCTTACAACCGTTTTAAGTTGACAAGTCAATAAGGAAATCTTTAGTGTATGATTAAGTGCCAACCTTTATCGGCACATCGACGCTTCACATTTCAGCAAGCCTTTGACAAGTGTAACTCAAAGTCACAAACTGGGCCTATCAATACAACAGCGTTGTTTCGATAGAGTTTCATAAATATTCGGATGTGCCTGCAGCAGGGCAACCTTTCCTATCGATCACCTCAAAACTGCAAACCCAAAATTGGAACTAGGCTTTAAATGTAATTGTAAATGTTGTGCCTTCATTAATGCGGCTAACAACATCAATGTAGCCCCCCAGCGATGTTAAGTGGTTATGAACCAAATACAATCCAATTCCTTTGCTATCTTCATTTTCATGAAAGGTTTGATTAAATCCAAAAATTCGATCTTTGTTCTTTTCCATGTCAAATCCAAGCCCTTCATCTTTAAATATTAAGGTAACTATTCCATTTCCTTTTTTACTTTTTAATAATATCTGTGGATGGGTATTCGGTTTTGCGTATTTGATTGAATTAGAGACGAGATTAAGAAGTATGCTATCAAGGTATGATTTATTAAAGTTTATTACATCAATCTCGGAAAAATCAGAACTAATTACTGTTTTAGTATCAATTATTAACGATTTTAACGACTTAATTACGGTATTTAGCGATTCCGTAAAACTTTGTGTACCAACCTCTATGATTAGGCTCTTTTTTTGTATCAAGCTATCTACATAGTTGTTTATAGTATTGCGGAGACTACCTGTTGATTCCTCCAACATATCCAACAAATCCGCTATCTCCGTGTCTTCAATCTTTTTTTCTTTGATCAGGTGAAAAATAGAAAACACGTTATTTATTGGTGCTCTTAAATTATGGCTGGTAGCATAAGTTAATTGCTTAAGTTCATCATTCGCTTTGGTAAGATTAGAAATCAATATGTTCCTATCTTCTTCAAGCCGTTTTTTGTGTGTGATATTTTTGGCTAATCCGAAGACTAACTGCTGTTCTTCTATGCCGACCGATGTCCAGGAAAGCCATACGATTTCACCCGACTTAGTTATATACCTGTTTTCGAAATTTATCAGTGGAATTGATCTTTTAACAGTCTCTCTGCTTTCAATGGTATTATCCTTATCCTCGAAATAAACAAAATCATTTATTGGTTTTGATAGTAGCTCCTCGATAGTATAACCCAAAGTTTTTGACACAGCGGGATTGATCTTTTTAAAATAGCCATCGTACCCGGCAATACAAATCAAATCTGGAGATATTTGAACGAAAGGGTCGAAGTCAAATGTGCCATTTAAGAAAATAACAGCTATGTCTTTAGTAGTATCCATTCATTTGATATTTATATATATTGACGGCAATTGGGCTATTCGACTAGGTTTCTTAAATAAAATAACAAAAGTCTTCATTAAGTTCAAAGGGAAAAGGTATAAATATATTGTGCCTCTGGTCAGAGGATTTATACTCAGGTTCTTGCACGTTTCAGAAACACTAAGCTTAACTTTGCTGCAATGTATTGTAACAATCTACAAATCACATCGAAATATAGATTACCAAGGCAATCGTTTTTGGAAATTACCAAAAGGGAACATGTTTTTTGCTTATATTTAAACATCAACTGCCTTATGGTTGCTATCCTTTCCTAAAACAGCACAAAGAAAACCACATTAGCAATAGCTGAACTTTTAAATAACACAACTTTCAAAGGCGCAATGTCAAGACTAAGATACTGAGAAATAAAGTCTTCTTATGAAATTCTTAATACGGTCATGCTAAGGGGAAAAGTAGTTGTAAAGATATTTCAACTAGAAGATTAAATATTTTAATGAACTCAAATGTGGAATCATTGTGCGAGTCTATTTACCAAATTCATCATTTTTTTTATTTTTAAATTATCCAAAAATGTCAAAAATGATGTTAAGTGTTCGATTGTGGCCCCTAGCTTCTCCGCCAAAAAACAAATACATCCTGCAGCTTTTTTAGTGATTCTTTTCAATTCTTACAAATACACTATTTCTGACACCCAAACGCCCACCCGGGTTATTTTTTAGTTTGGGGGTGTTTTTAAGATTTATTAGCTGTAATACAGCATTTGATTAAAGTTCTAAAGCTTCCCTTTTACCTTTTCCTTTAAATGATCTGCCAGCCGGATGGTTAACGCTGTTAAGGTAAGTGTTGGATTTGGCGCAGCGGCAGTTGCGTAGCATGATGCACCTGCCATGTACAAATTCGCAATGCCATGCACTTTGCAGTTGGCGTCAACCACGCCTTTCTTGGGGTCCTCGGCCATGCGGGTTGTACCCATATGATGCCAGCCTCCCCCGGTGAACGATGGCCAGGTATTGTCGTTCTCATCCTGCAGGTAGTCCATCAGGCGCACCCTGCCGCCGCCGGTTATACCCAACTGCTCGCCAATTATTTTATAGATACCGCGCAGGCTGTGCTTTTCCAGTGGTGTAAATTCCCAATGCAGTGTCGCCCTTGGTACACCCAAGGCATCCTTTTCGGTGTCTAAGGTAACTCTGCTATTGGGATTTGGGGCCTGTTCAACACGGGTAAACAACTGGAAGGCTCGATGACCTTCTTTTTTCGCGCCCTCTTTCCCTATATCGTCTAATTTGACCATGTTTCTTTTTGTCGCCGCAGTATCCGCCGTCCATATATCGATAAAGGCGGGTTGCTTACGGGCGACCTCTAAAGGGATAAGGGAGGCGGTGCCGTTCAGTAGCTGATGCTTTCGCTGCATCTCTTCGCTAATGGCCAATTCAGCGCGTGCTTTGGTTATCTCCCACTCCCAGTGGTAAAGTTTTAGCACATCCGGTCTTGTCAGCCATAATTCTGCCGATTTTATCTCCAGATGCTCCATAAAATAACGGCCAACGTTGTCATTTTGGTTACCCAATCCTTTTGGTGCCTGTTTATTCGATGCCAGCAGCAAGCGCGCGTTTTGAATCGAACAACAGGCGACGATGAACTGTTTAGCTCTTACGGTATGCTGCTTGCCATCCAAATTTTTTACGGTAACCTCTTTTATGGCAGAGGCATTTTCGTTAGCTGTGATCTCGGTAACATTCGCGTAAGTATATAAATGAATGTTGGGTGCTTTTACAATTGTATCACGGTATTTGGTGCCAAAACGTGTTGGCGGACTAAACTGCCACATTTTGTTGAATACCGCATCACCATCAAAGGGCAGCGACTTTAGTTCGGGGTCTTTTTTTTGCCAATACTTTACATCGTATTCATACGGGCCAAGGTCGAGATTTTTGTGGGCTCGTGCATAATAAGGGTCAAGGTCTTCCCGGTTTAGAGGCCATCCGCTGTGTGGTACCCAATCACGTTCCTTGAAATCTATCGGGTCAAATGTGGAGCAAAAGCCCGACCAGTGACCGGTAGTACCACCAAAATAATGTAGTCTTGCCGACTCCAGCGGGTAATATTTTTGGCCGGTCGTTTTGCCTTTGTAAAGGTCCTGCATTTGCTTTTCATACTCGAATCCGCCACCTTCAAGCAATATTACTTTATAGGGCGTGTTCAGCCACTCCAGCGCCATACTTATGCCTGCCGCGCCTGAGCCAACTATACAAATATCGCCTTCAATAATACTGTTGTTATCTATTTTTCTCGCATCGATATGCATAATCGGTTATGATTTTATGATGGAATAAAGCGCGCATTGCCTTGCCTCGGTAATGGACATTACCCAGCCTTTAAGTACTATGGTTTTGCCTTGTCTAAAATCTGCCGTAACTTGTTTATCAAGCTTGGTTTGTATCGCTTCCTTTCCCAGCCCCTTGTGCTCACCTAACAGCAATTGCGTTAATATTTCCTTATTATCTTCACTTATATGATTTGCACGATAGGCTAACCCTGCTTCATTTATCGTTTTAACATCAACGATCTGTGAAAAAAGAAAAGGCTGCGCCACTGCCGTCTCCATAGACCCATTGCTACAGCCCTGCGCTAGTGGCAGGGTAAGTGCTGCAGCAGTAAAAGCGGACAGTTTTATAAATAACCTGCGTTCCATATGCTTCAGTTTTTAACCACTTCCAGCTTCATGCTATTCAGACCACGATCTTTGATTAACGCAGTGTAATTCGTTAATGTGAACCTTTTATTTACCAGTGCTTTAAACTCCGGCGATAACAGCATATTTAGTTCTGTTTCACGGTGTAGTGCAGTAAGTGGCTTACCTTCCCTGGTATTCATCATGCTGCTGTTCATATCAAACAGCGCATTCATTTCGGGCGTTTGCAGGCCAACATGTATCACCACAAGATTGGGCCTGTTTTGGATTAGATTATTGGTAACATATGCCAAAAACGCTTTCTTTTTACTAACAACAGGCTCGCCCCACATCTCTTTGTAGGTTTCGCCGAAGTAGACCGTTTCGCTTAATGTTGATATGCCTAATTTATATTTTCGAGCCAACTTTTCGGTAAGCGCACGCAAGGCGGGCGTTGACAAAGCTATACCCATGTGCGGGTCGATATAAGATATTCTAAGGCCCGAGGCCAGCGCGCGCTCGATCTGCGCCGATAGTTCTTTCTCCACTTCTGCTATCTTGTAACCGCTTTTGGAAAAAGCATCGGTACTTTGTGGAAAGTAACCCACCCGATCGACTAAGCTCGGCACTGTACCACTACCGCTTACAGGTCCCCAGCGATAATTTTTCCACTCGGATGTGAGTGTTAAATGAACGCCAATACTCACCTGCGGATTCTTTTTCAATATCTCTACTGCCTCCTGGTACCAAGGGCACGCAAACTGCACCGATGCAGAGAAAGGCATTTTGGTATCGGCCATTTTTTTCATTGCCATATTTACAGCGTGGTTCATGCCAATGTCATCTAAGCGCAGCATCAATTTAGGTAAAACCTGGGCAGGCATTTGCGCAGATGCGGTTTGTAAAATGGTAACGCTTAATAATAAACAGACGATATATTTTGTGTTTTTCATGTAGCTATAGGATTAGGGAATTACACTTTTAAAAAGGCTTTTTTGCGGTAAAGGAAATACAGGAGCATCCATTTAACCATAATATAGCAGATAGCCATGACTACGATATTATACGGATTGCCGACCAGTTCTCCAAGCCAACCAAAGAAGCCGTTGTTAGCATAATTCCAGTTTATAAATTTGCCGGATATGTAAATAAGGATTGAATTCATTCCAATCACCTTAAAAAAGAAAGCCCATCTTTTAAAGCCTAAAACATCAATTATGTAATAGAATAGTGCCAGCAGAAGTAAACTTAACCCACCTACCTGCATTACAAAAGAGCTTGTCCATAGGTTTTTATTGATAGGGAAGTCAAGGTTCCAAACCTGCGCTATCAACAGGAATACGGAACCTGCAATCGCTAAAATCAAAGCTTTACGACTTTTAGATTGTTGACCGGTCTTTAGGAGTGTACCTGCCAGTACACCGAGTAATCCGGTGCTGATAGCTGGAATGGTAGAGAATAAGCCTTCAGGGTCATGGATTTTCAGGTAAAGCTTACCGGGCAGGATAAGCCTATCCATATAGGAGGCGAAATTACCCGGCATGGTCAGATCGCCATGCGGAAAGCCTGGTGCTGATGTGAATTTTAGTAATAGCCAGTAACCGATGATAAAAATTGTAAACCATACTATCTGCCAATTGCGGCTGGCATACAGATAGATGATATTGGCAAACATGTACGCTATACCAATACGGCCCAATACAGAGGCAAAGCGTATCTCGTCAACCGTTTTCAATGATTTTAAACCGTTGTTTACCAATAATCCAAGCAATATCAAAATCACCGCACGTTTGATGATCCGTAACACCAGCTGCGGACGGCTTGCACCTTTCTCGCGTTCACGTCCGATTGAATATGGCGTTGCTACCCCGGCCAGGAATAGGAACAACGGAAATATCAGATCGTATAAATGAAAACCGTTCCAGTCCGGGTGAGTGAACTGGTTGGCAATACTGGCCAAGAACGGGGAACCGGTCGCCTTTGCTAGGGTGTGGAATATCTCTTCCCCACCCAGTATCCAAAACATATCAAATCCACGCAGCGCATCTAATGAATAAAGGCGCTCATAAGTGAATGGCGATGTGTTAACATCATCAGCTGTGCCGGCAATGCCCACGGCCTTTTTTGGATTCATGGTATTTTAGTAATGTTGGTATGAATACACCGGCATTGGAACTGGTGAATGGTTTATAATTTATAAGTTAAATATAGAAAACTTTTTAAAGAATTTAAAAAAGTATTTTCCTATTGCTTGGATGGTCGCGGTTTAAAACAAGTAGTGAAGCTAATACAGGCGTTATATATGACGAATAACTTATTTCTGCAACATTTCAATGGTGCTCGTGACCAGGTTAAAATGTCACAAGTTACAGTGGAATCTTAAAATAATTGCAACCTTTTTTATTTAATTTCCGTAAAGAGGAGTCAAATTGTTGACGTTTTAACAAAACGCCGGTGATGATATTGATACTAAATATAATATTAAGAATGAGAAGAAGTGAAATTGAAATGTTAGATTCAATAGAAAAATTAGAGCAGAATTTATATAACTGTTACCCGATTGATTGCTTTGGCGGCGATAACCGGCTTAAAATCATTATCATGATAGAAGTTATCAAAGACAATCGTTCAAAGGCCTGGATAAATTCAAAGTATTTAACCCCGGATGACTTATTAAAGTACAACCCCGACGACAATTTATGGCGGGCGGCAATGGATGCACGTGACTGGATGGACGGGAAAATCACCATTGAAGACCTGATTTTTGCGGAGCGACGGGTTTACGAGGGCAATCAGCTATACTATCTTAATTAAAGCACAACACTATTATCGTCAGTTTTAAGGCCTAAACCGTACTGCAATTTCAGCGGATAAGTACCCTGGCGGTTTGTGCACCCGTACTGTCAAAACGTGTTATTTTAAGGCCCTTAAACTGATTGACTTCTATACCATTCGATAAAAAATCCACCCGTCAATTTATCCATTTCAATTTAAAGTCGTCAATCGTCAGGTCTTCTACATACTGTGCCAGAAAGCCCGATATATAGCTATCAAAAAGCTGATGGTATTGCCCGGGGCACTGCGCAGGTCTGTATTACCCCCCGCTACATCATATCCGTTAACACCTCAATCAAATTAATTTCAAATAAATTTGCGCAACTCAAAAGTTGCACATATATTTGCAACCTCATGGTTGCGTATTAATGATTGACAAAATGAAACAAGATATATTCCAGGCCATAGCCGACCCGACACGTCGGGCTATTTTAACTTTACTGGCTATACAGGCATTAACGCCAAATGCGATGGCCGAGAAATTTGATATGACCCGACAGGCAGTATCAAAACATATTAAAGTATTACACGAATGCGATTTGATTAAGCCCGAGCAAAACGGTAGAGAAATACATTATCACTTTAACGCTAAAAAAATGCAGCAATTTGACCATTGGTTAGCCCAATTCAGACAAAACTGGGAAACTCAATTTAACCAGCTTGACCAACTATTAACAACGATTAAGGAAGAAACCACTAAGTGGCATTGATACCAATAAATTAACTAACCATCAATAACAATGAACAACGATTTACTATTTGATTTTAACGTTGATAAAGCAGCGAAGACCGTATATATAACCAAGGAATTTAACGCCGGGCAGGCTTTAGTATGGGATGCCTTTACCAAAGCCGAACTACTGGACCAATGGGGGGCACCTGCACCTATGCGCGCCAAAACCAGGTATATGAATTTTGAAGTTGGCGGGCGACGGTTTTACGCTATGATAAGCCCGGACGGGGTGGCACGTTGGTCGGTGCAGGAATTTACCTCGATTACCCCTAAAACCAATTTTAAGATGTATAACGCGTTTGCGGATGAAAACGAAAACCGTGAAATGCCGGGTTCTGAATGGGATTACAATTTTAGCGAGCAAAATGGCATAACCAAAGTAGACATTGTCGTTTATAATGAATCGTTCGAGCGATTGGAAAAATTATTAGAAGGCTTCAAAATCGGCTTCACCATGACCTTGAAAAACCTGGAAGGACTGTTGGCCACCCTATCGTAAAATAAATAAACAAAGAAAATTTACAATCACATTTAAAATAAAAATTATGAGAACAATTAACCCATGGATCAACTTTAACGGAAATGCCGAAGAAGCGTTCACTTTCTACAAATCAGTTTTTGGCGGAGAATTCACCAAGATCGTTCGCTTTAGCGACTTGGCAAGCGATGAATTTAAGGTACCGGAAAACGAAGCGAACAAGATAATGACCATTGCCTTGCCGCTTGGTAAACACAATGTATTACTTGCCAATGATGTACCCGAATTTATGGGCCCGGTGAATGAAACCGAAAACCGGTCTAAAATAGTGGTTAGTGCAGAAAGCCGTGAAGAAGCAGACCATATATTCAACGGATTATCTGCAGGTGGCCAAGTTGAAGGACCGATTGGCGACAGTCCATGGGGTACTTACGCCGGAATGTTTAGAGATAAATATGGCATTGAATGGATAGTGGAATTTGATCCTACATTATAATGTCGTTAAAGTATTAACAATACTTTTGTGAATATTCATAATTGGGCTCTACAAAGAGCCCAATTATTTTACTCTTTTATAATCAAGTCTTTTTTTGTTACACCACTATGTGATTACCAGATCCTTATTCTTTCGTTTTGTGCCTTGTAGTTTTTTTCGCCTGGCTTTAAGTTAAAAGCCCGGTAAAAAGGTTCAAAATTCATTAAAGGGCCGTTTACCCGCCATGTAGCCGGCGAATGCGGATTGGTGTTTACATAGGTGCGAAGAAAAGCATCTCTTGTTTTCACCCTCCATATCCTGGCTATCGACAAAAAGAAACGCTGGTCGGGTGTAAATCCATCTATCTTATCGTCACTCTTCCCCTGTTCGGTCATTTTAAATGCATCAAAGGCAATAGCAACACCACCATTATCGGCGGTATTTTCTCCTAATGTAAGGGGGCCTTTAACATGCACAGTATCTAAAACAGTAAATGAACTATACAAATTAGCCAGTTGAGCGGTCTTTTCTTTAAATTTCTTATAATCCTCTTTGGTCCACCAGTTTTTTACGTTGCCGTCTTTGTCAAACTGGGCGCCCTGGTCATCAAAGGCATGTGTCATTTCGTGCCCTATCACCATGCCGATACCGCCATAGTTAATGGCATCATCTGCCGTAAAATCAAAGTAAGGATATTGTAATATACCGGCAGGGAAAACTATCTCGTTTGCCGATGGGTTGTAGTATGCCGTAACCGTAGATGGTGTGGTTCCCCATTCTGTTTTGTCAACCGGCTTATTCAGTTTTGCCAAATCGGTTTGATAGTCGTTCTTATTCAGCGACAACAGGTTTTCAAAAAATTCATTCCTGTTTATCTGCACCTTGTCGTAGTTTCTCCATTTGTCCGGATAGCCTATTTTCTTTGTTATTGTATATAACTTCTCTTTTGCCTTTTGTTTGGTGCTATCGCTCATCCAGTCTAAATGGTTAATGCGGTTCTCGAATGACTTTTGCAGGTTGTTAACCAGCGTTAGCACCCGGTTTTTTGCATCCTCGTTAAAATACCGTTTTACGTATAGTTGCCCTAAAGCCATCCCTAAGTTGTTATCAACATTCGCGGTCATTATCTGTCTGCGGGACTTCTGTGTATCTTCTCCCGATAACACTTTGTTAAACGCAAACGAAGCATCTACAAAAGGCTGACTAAGCCTATCGGCGTAGTTTTGAAGCGTTGCCGCTTTTAAATAAAGCTTCCAGTTGGCTATGCTAACGGACTTTAACATTGTGTTCAGCTTTTCGTAATAACCGGGCTGGGCCACATCTATCGAATCGGTATGGGCACCTATATGGGTAAGCAGGGTAGCCCAGACTATGTTAGCTTGTGCTTTGCCGATAGCAGCAACTGCCATTTTATTGAAATTTGCATTAACATCTCTCAGCTCTATGTTAGATTTACTTGCTGCTGCCAGTTGCTTTTCGATACTGTAAACGATAGCTGCATTCTTCATTGCAGTGGCACGGCTGCTACCGGTTAGCTGAAACAGATTGCGCAGGTAGGCTTTGTAAGCTTGCTGAACATGAAGCGTAGCGGAATCTGTTTTGAAATAATAATTTTTTTCGGGTAAGCCGGTGCCGCCCTGGTACACATGGGCTATATTGATACCGCTGTTTTTATTGTCAGGAGAAATACCAAAGCTGATTATAGAGCGGTTCCCAGATGTCATCTCGTTGGCTATAAATTTAAGCAACCCGGCAACATTGCTGATGGCATCAATGCGTACCAGTATAGGCTTCACCGGCCCAAATCCGCGGCGGTTGATAGTCGCCATGTCCATGCCCGACGCATAAAAGTCCCCAACCTTTTGCTCAATACTCCCATTCGTATTCTTTGCCTTTGAAACGCTATCCAATATATTTTGCAGCAAGCGTTTTTGCGGAATATTAAGGAACGAATATGAGCCAACACCAGCCTGGTCGTTATCAATCTTAACCGTATCGTACCAGCGCCCGTTAACATATCTAAAAAAGTTATCGCCCGGTTTAATGGCGGGGTCTAATCCGGGTACATCAACAAAAACTCTCTTTTGGGCATTGGCATTAGCCCAAACGCTAAAAAGCACTACGGTTAAAAACAGGTAAAATATTTTTTTCATAAACTAAAGAATTGCTTAAAGATAATAAATCTTTACTGCCACCCAACCGGATTTAAAAAGCATTAACCAGCAGATACAGTGAGCCAATCATCCGCTATTTTTTCCACCCCGGTACTCTGACGCTAATTTGTATATTTGGTTGCGTAGCCACCCTCGAAAGTAGTTGTTAAAAGTAAAAAGTAGTTTAAAATGTCTAAAACCTGCAAAGTTCATCTGTTCACGCTTGCCTTTTCCCTATGTTGCTTTTATGGGTATGCGCAAAAAAACGCTCCGGCACCTGTAGGGCCTATCCCCTCACAAAACCAGCTAAGGTGGCAGCAAATGGAGTATTATGCATTTGTGCATTTTTCGTTAAATACCTATACCGACCAATCATGGGGGTATGGTAATGAAGATGTTAAGCTTTTTAACCCCACTAAGTTAGATTGCCGCCAATGGGCCCGCATTTGCAAACAGGCGGGCATGAAAGGCATTATCATTACCGCCAAGCACCATTGCGGTTTTTGCTTGTGGCCTTCAAAATACACCGAATACTCGGTAAAGAATGCCCCATGGAAAGATGGCAATGGCGACGTGATACGCGAAATGGCTGATGCCTGTAAGGAATATGGTTTAAAACTTGGCATTTACCTATCGCCATGGGACAGGAACCGGGCCGATTACGGTAAGCCTGAATACATACAGTATTTTAGAAATCAGCTAAGAGAATTGCTTACCAACTATGGCCCCATCTTCGAGATATGGTTTGATGGTGCAAATGGTGGCTCGGGATACTATGGTGGGGCTAATGAAACCCGCACTATCGACCGTAAAACTTATTACGATTGGGAAAATACTTATAAGCTTGTACGTAAACTGCAACCCAATATTGTTATATGGAACGATGGCGGAAACCGGGCCGACCTACGCTGGGTAGGTACAGAAGGCGGAGCCGTTGGCGCAACTAATTGGAGCCTGCTAAATGCCATCGGTGATGTACCTTATGATATGTTGCACTATGGGGTTGAAAATGGTGATGCCTGGGTACCTGCGGAAGTAAATACATCTATACGGCCCGAATGGTTTTATCACCCCAGCGAAGATACTAAAGTAAAATCTGTACCTGATCTGATGGAGATATTTTACAACTCCATAGGGCATAACGGTAGCCTGCTGCTTAATTTCCCTATAATGCCTAACGGGCTGATAAACCACACTGATGAAAAAAATGTATTGGAATTTGCTAAAGCAGTTAAAATTGCATTTGCGGTAAATCTGGCAAAAAACAAACCTGCTAAAGCTTCTAACGTACGCTCAGGCGATAAAAGCTTTATTGCCGCCAACGCTATTGACGACAATAAAGACACCTATTGGGCCACAGACGATGGCATAAAAGCCGCATCGCTTACAATTGATTTAGGCCGATCTACTAAATTTAACCGCTTTTTGGTGCAAGAGTATATCCCCTTAGGACAAAGGGTAAAATCGTTCGCCATACAGGCACTTGTTAATGGCCGCTGGCAGGAATTGGCAAAAGGCACAACCATTGGTTACAAGCGCATACTAAGCTTCCCTACAGTAAAAGCCACTAAGGTACGCCTGCAAATAACCGATGCTAAAGCCTCGTTGGTTATTGCTAATGCAGGGGTATATTTTGCACCACAAATACTTACCGCCCCTACCATTATCAGGAACCAGGCAGGTGACATAACAATAACACCGGCAGATAATGAATCGGTGATCTATTATACGACAGACGGAACCTCTCCCACCCCTAAAAATAAAAAATATACTAAGCCTTTTCCCGCTGTTGGCAAACCTGAGATCAGGGCCATTGTTTATGATCCAAATACACATAAAAGCAGCACTGAAACACATGAAAGGTTTGATATTGTTAGAAAAGATTGGAAAGTAATTGGCAGTGACGATGAAAAATCAAGTGCTATTTTAGATGGTAACCCGGCTACAGCCTGGCATCAAAGCAAAGACAAAAAACTACCGCAAGACCTGGTGCTGGATTTAGGTAAAGATGAACATCTTGCTGGTTTTAGGTATTTACCTGATCAAAGCACATGGAGCCCTGGCATTATCTCGGGTTACGAATTATATATCTCAGAAAACAATAGCGACTGGAGACTGGTTAGCCAGGGCGAATTCCCTAACATTAAGAACAACCCTTTGTGGCAAACGATAAAATTTACGCCGCAAATGGCAAGGTATATTAAATTCAGGGCGCTGAAAAACACAGAAAACACCAATGAGACCGGCTATGCTGAAATAGATATCATTACCCGGTAACACTTAAACGTATAAGTAGTTAACAAGAAGCCTTTTCAAATATGAAAAGGCTTCTTGTTAAACCGTGGTCTACAAACCACTATCGTCCAGTGCGAAGGTGTTTTTACGTTCCTTCCACTTACCCTTTGTAAAATCGGGGAATTTTTGCGGCATATTGCCTTCTGCTATTGATTTTTCGGATAGCGGCGTTATCACACTCATGGTTAACGAGTCGTAAACATCTATCGGTGTTTGTTTCTTTTGTTTTAGGGCTTCTACAAAGCCGTTAAAAACAAACCAATCCATACCACCATGGCCGGCTCCTTCGGCATATTTTTCAAACTTTTTCCAAAGCGGATGGTCGTATTTTTCAAACCACTCGCTGGCTTTATCCCACTCGTCGTAGTTCTTTGATTTCCCTTCGATGTATA
The DNA here is from genome assembly GCA_005938025.2 of Inquilinus sp. KBS0705. Classification (NCBI taxonomy): domain Bacteria; kingdom Pseudomonadati; phylum Pseudomonadota; class Alphaproteobacteria; order Rhodospirillales; family Rhodospirillaceae; genus Inquilinus; species Inquilinus sp. KBS0705. The sequence continues at coordinate 1,778,187 of VCCI02000001.1, forward strand.
CCGATTCGGCTACGTCCATCCAGATACCTTCAGTGCCCTGCACCCTAAACCCTAACGAGTATGGGCGGGGCAAGTGGGTATCGTGGCTAAGGGTAACCGTTTCGCCATTGGCGCAGTTAATCATTGTAGTAGTTACATCGCCATTTTTAAACTTGATCTTTGAGTTTTTATTTCCGGGAGATACCTTATCAATATAGTTATGCAACCCGATGGATTTTGACGAGAACGATATCAGGTTGGTAAAGCTGTTACCCCGGTTTATATCAATATAATTCATCACCGGGCCGGCACCATGCGTAGGGTAAATATCGCCATCGCGGTCAATATTCCATTGGGTACGCCATTGGGCCTCGCCCATGGTATTAGGGCCAAACTCAGCACCCTTACCACTAAAGCTTTTACCATCGTTAAACAATACACCACGTAAGTCGTGCTGATAGCCACCTTCCAGGTGCACCAAATCGCCAAAAACGTTTTGGCGGGCCATGTTTAAAGCGGCCATCACGTCGCGACGGTAGCAAACGTTCTCCAGTGTCATGTAAGGCATTTTTGTTTCTTCATGGGCGTGCAGTATATCCCAGTGATCCTTTTCGGTTATACCGGCTATAACCTCGCAACCAACGTATTTACCTGCGCGCATGGCAGCTATAGATTGCTCTTTATGAAACTGCCATGGGGTAGCTATTATTACCCCGTCAATATCCTTACGGTCAAGCAGTTTTTTATAAGCGTCAAGCCCGCCTGTGTATTCGGCAGGGAGTTTCTTTTGTGCTTTTACAAATTGCGCACGGCAATACTTTAATGAGCTTTCCTGTATATCGCAAATAGCAATTATCTCTACATCGTCGCGCAACAAACCTTCGCTAATATGGCTACGGCCACGAAGGCCAACGCCTATATAACCTAAGCGAACTTTATCGGCGTTTTTACCAAACAGTAGCCCTGAAGGTAGTATGGTAAAACCGGCTAATCCAACAGCGGTGTTCCTAACAAATTGTCTGCGATCCATAATTTTTTGCTTTTTTATTAATAATTATAATTGAATTGACGCCGCCATTTGCTGCGTACTAAAGGTTATCGGTTTAAAAAATTGGGGCAGGTGGAATTCCGGCGTTTCATTATGGATGTTATTCCAACATAAGTAATGGGGTTCGGGTAAACTGTCTCCGCATTTAAAAAAATTAACCCTGGCAGTGCTTCCCTCAAAACACAAAGCCGGGTGAAACGTAAAAATGTTTTTGGGGATGCATAAGGCCAATTCCCATTCTATATCATCGCCCTCGGTGCTTTTTATAAGCGTTTGATGTTCAATAGTTTTTAGCATGTTGACAGGTATAAAAGCACGCCCTAATTTATGCAGCCCGTATTGAACCCTGGAGGTGCCAAAGCAGTTAAACTCAAGGTTATAATAGCTTTCGTCATTATCAAAAGCGATGAAGAACTCCACGCAACTATCTTCATACACAGGGTCGTTAAATTGGCTATACTGCGCCCGCAAGGTGCGTTCGCTTACAAAATATTTCAAATACATATGATTTGTATCGTAAGCTATAGTAAATGATACTGATGGCTGCTGCTCATCTGCCGCCCAGGGCGCAAATGGCATAGGCCGCCGTTCAAGGCCATCTAACACCCGTGAAAAATCATCCGAGTTGTCCAAATCATTAAGGCAAGGTATATACTCCATAGCTACCCTCTGCATTAGTTTTGGTTTGGTTTATATTTAGCCATTTCGCTTAGTATTGTTTGGTGCATTTGGGCAGAAGCTGCAGTCAGTTTTTTAAACAGTTGCAATTGCGCTTTTGTACGCTGCAGGTTATGGCCTTCAAATTTTATTTTATAATAGGTATCCCCGTTAATATAATCGGTTAAAAAGCGTACAGTTTGCGTGTAGGGCAATAACAACACCCCTTTCACCAACGATTCCACCTCAGCATCCGTAAGGAATGTAGCGGCTTCTTTTAAATAGCCTTGTACGTAAGCATTAAACAGTGGCATATTCAGTTGAATTTTTTCCAGATCTGCCTCATCCTCAGTTGTGCTGTTAATAATGCTGCGTATGGCATCACCAAAATCATAAGCTACGTAACCATCCATCACCGTTTCCAGGTCGATAACGCATTGGGCTTCGTCCTTACTGTTTAGTAATACATTATTAAACTTTGTATCGTTATGGATAACACGTTTTGGCAATATTGCAGCATTTTGGGGTTGCTGAAAGTATTGCATCTCACTTGCATAATATTGTATGATATCCAATTCGTCCTTTACAGATGCTACACGGCCCTTTGGGTTGTTATGCACCGCTTCGCTCAATTGCTTAAGCCTGAATTGTACATTATGAAAATTAGGTATCACCTCATATATTTTGCCTGCCGGGATATCCGACAACATAGATTGAAACTTGCCAAAAGCACGCCCGCCTTCATAAGCCTGCTTGGGTGTTTCTACCACATTATAACTTTTAGTATCGCTTAAAAAGAAAAACATGCGCCAATAGTCACCGGCACTATCGCGGTAAAAAAATTGGTTACTATCTGTAGGTATAAGCGTCATCACCTCCTTTTGCGGATCGCCATAACCCTGCGCCATAATTTTGTGCTTTATATGCTCGGTTACCATGCGCATGTTATCCATCAGCTTCTCTACATTGGTGAAAATATGATGATTGATGCGCTGCAATAGGTAATCAGGGCCACCCGCGACTATATTCTTTAACCTGAATGTATCATTAATATGCCCCGAGCCATACGGTTTTTGCGAACCGGCATCTGCCGAGCACTTAAAGTGAGACACTACCTCCGCTATGTTTTCTGAACCTTGCACTATCCTTATTTAACTATTGGGGAACCTGATAAAACCATTTGTTAAGAGTAAAAATGGTATAAAAAACACTTGTAAACAAAGGCATATCCGCTTGTACATGCAGTATTACGCTACGCAACCGTTTGCATAACCCTACGCAAACGGTTGCGCTATTTTTGCATAAATGCAGTGAAGCAAGCGGTTAAGATTATTTATGAGCAGTATACTCGATCATCTCCGAATCGATGATATGTTGCAGCGGGGGGGTGTCTGTGGTATCTGCCTTTGTGGAGTTATTGATCAGTTGAAATAGAAAGCCGGCAGCCATTGAAGATTGCTTGTAGGCAAATTGCTCTATAGATGCCAAAGGCACGCTATCCATGTACTCCCATATGGGCAGGTTAGCAAAACTAATAAAGCTGATATCCTGGTTAACCACCAGCCCGGCTGCCTTAACAGCGGCAATACAATCAAGCAATACATAGTCATTAAACACAATGATAGCGGCAGGTGGCTGGTTAAGTGCTAAAAGTTTATTAATGGCCTTAATATTATCGGCTTTAGCCAATGTGGTAGATACGATGATATCCTGTTCAACTGATAAGTTGTTTTCTTTAAGGCAGCGTATGTAAATCTCCAATCGTTGCAAAGTTGCAGCCAGCTTGGCCGGGCCATTTATTAAACCAATACGGCTATGGCCCATGCTAACCAATTTGGTTATGGCTTGCAACATGCCCGATACCAGGTTGCAGGCTACATAGTTAATATCTTTACGGTTAGGCACCCTGTCAAAAAACACTATTGGGATATTATATTTCTGCAGGTTATCAAAGTGGTCATAAGTGGCGGTTTCTTTGGTTAGGGATACCAGCATACCATCAACCCGATGGTCTTTCATATTCTCCACTATCTTCTTTTCCCGTTCAAAACTATCAAGCGACTGGCCTATTATAACATTGTAGTTACTTTTTTCTGCCGCATCCTCTACTCCTGTTAAAGCTGCCGAAAAAAAGGGTTCGGAAAGATCAGGAATGATAACCCCTATTGTATATGTTTTACGCTCTTTAAAATAGATGGCAGTTTTATTGGCCTCGTAACCAAGCTCTTTAGCTACTTCATGCACGCGCATGGTGGTTACCAAACCGATACTTGGATGATTATGCAGCGCACGAGACACCGTAGATGTAGATACATTAAGCCTTTTGGCGATCTCTTTAATAGTGGGTAACCTGTTTTGTAACATGGTGCCGGTAGCGCATATATTAATTAGCTAAAGTACTGCATTAAATGTAAAGCCAACAAATTCGTATTGCCTAAAACGAAAGCCCCTTTTTGCTGATGATGGCATCGTCTATCAGCTTCCCTAACGCGTTTAACAGGTATGCATCAAGTATATCCTCATTTCGCTGCAGCCATTCGTTACCCGATTTTAGGAGCATGGCAGCTTTACCATCTGCAAACTCTACTTTCCAAACCTTCCATTTTTTAAATAGCGCAGCGGTTATCTGTACTAAATGAGTCGTTCCATCGGCAAATTTTATCCTGTAATGCATACTTCAAATAGTGGTAGATTACTGTTATTACGTAGAAACGCTTCTGTTTATTGCATGCCAGATTGTAACATTACAGTTGCCTGTTAATGTGGTGTAATACTGCCTAATGCCCTGCAATCCCTGGATACGGCTTAGTGTTATTGGGTTTGCCAAAAAAGTCTTGATCGGGCAGTATAACATCAAATAAAGCCTTCAAATTCAGCCCTCTATCTATGGCCGGCGAGCTATCCTGTAGTTGGTAAGCGCTTAAAGTATCAAGCTGGTATGGGTCGGTTAAGGTAGTGGTAAGCGGCCCTCTTAATAGCGGATCGGCTTGCAAGCCAACAAGCTTATCCTTCAGGGTTTCCTGCCCTGTAGCTGCCGACCAATCGGCAAGGTTATCAAACTCCCTGAATTTCGGTATTCCACCATCTATCCCCCACCAAATATTGCCCAAAAAGCGTTCGCCTGATGACGGACCATTTACAAGGCTGTCCTTAGCCATAATGATGTTATTGGCAAATAAAAAGCCTTCGTTTTTGCTTAGTTGATGAAAGCTTACAGCTGGGGCTTGTTGATTGATTATCAAATTATTATAAATCATGCAACTGTGCAGATCAACACTATCAACGGTCGAACTCCAAACCAAAATACCGGCTGCTCCAGTTGTTTTGGTGCCATCGTTTACACTAATACAGTACCGCATGGTGTTATTAGCCCAGTGCGAAGCCCCCTCGTACTGAAACAAACCATACCCCGAACCCTCGTTATTATACGACAAGCAATACTGTATAACCGAGTTAGTGACACCGCCATCAAAGTCGAACCCACCACCATCAGATGCGCCCGCGTGGGTTTTGTTATTGTATGATATACAGTACTGTATGGTTAAATGGCTGCTTTCGTACCCCCATATACCTACAGGGCCGTTACCTAAACGCGGCATATCCCAGCCATTATTGGTGGCTACGCAGTGGTCTATCAGCACCGAATCTGAACCGCCTACCAGAATACCGTTACCGCTGTGGTTAGTAAGATTAGTTGGGTCGCCGGGGTTATTGTCGGCAAGGCAATCCTTTATAACTATGTTTTTTGAGGTTTCGTGGGTGCCTGATATGCTGATACCAGCGCTGCCATTATTCCTCGCAGTTGCTTTTAGCACCTTTACATCCGTGCAGTTATTTACCTCTAAACCAGCCTTTTGGAATCCATCTATCGTTACATCCTCAATCGTGCAGCCCTGGGTGTTTGCCAGCAATATGCCGTCTGTAGTGTTTCCATCGTTGCGGCCTGCGCCTTTCGCGTTAAGGTGGCTAAGTATGGTATAGTTGCTGTTTACCAGTATCGCCTGCCCCTTACCCCCATCAATAGTGGCTTTCCCGCCGCCGTAGCTGGTGATGGTTATTGGCTTGCTTGTAGTGCTGCTTTCATCTGCCGTTAATATGAGCGGGCCTGTAAACACTTGGTTACCTGCTAAATACACCTTTGAACCGGGCTGTAATTTAATGCTATTTAGTTTTTGGATGGTTTTAAATGGTTTATTGCGGGTGCCCGGCTGGGTATCATCGCCGTTGTTGTTGACGTAGTAAGCGCGGCTTGCAAAGGTCATGTGCGTTGTAAAAATGTAAAAGCAAAAAAGTAAAATATGCCGCATATGCTATTTTGTTGAACAAACTTTACCAACCATAACGCCACCTCTCCGTTTTCGTCTTTACAGCTAAAAATATTCTTTTAAATTACAGTTTACACACAAAATTTTGCATTTTTTTGTTCCGGTCGGTCTAAGTAATTTAATATTTTTTTTGATATAAACAAGTAACAAAGGGTATTTTTTTTTGGCGTTGAAAAATAAAGAGTGGCCGATACCACAGATAGCCCGACGACCGCTTGTCGCATTTGCCCTCTTATATTGTCATGATCCGACTACCCGGGGTACCATTATTATTATAGTTTTGTAATAACCAATAGCCACAATGAAAACAGTATTTGACAAAGACACCAGGGACCAGCTTATTAACAGGATAAACCAGCTTAACGAAAACAGCACTCCGCTATGGGGCAAAATGAACATTTATCAGATGCTGAAACATTGTGTTTTGGCCGAAGAGATGTATTTGGGCCATGCCGTATACAAACGTACTTTGCTGGGCCGCGTTTTGGGCAAGTGGGCATTAAAAAACATGCTGAAGGACGAAACGCCCATGGGCCACAACGCGCCTACCAGCCCGCACTTTATAGTAAGCCAAACCACCGGAGATGTTGCCGCCGAAAAGGCCCGGTGGATAGCCCTCACAGAAGCCTACGCCACTTATTCGAACCCGGGGCTGGTACATTGGTTTTTTGGCGACATGACCCGCGAGCAGGTGGGCCAATTTGTATATAAGCATACTGACCACCACCTGCGGCAGTTTAATGTTTAGCCGCCGCTATTTAACAACAAAACTGTAACTGCCCGACCCTGCCTGTATCAACAGCTTATCGTTTTCATAACCTAATACTTTTAGGCCTGTGCGGTTGCTAAGGGTTTTGCCACCCTCGGTTATCCGGCTTTGTTTATTGGCAGGCAGGTATATAACCGCTGTAGTATTATCCGGGATAACCGTATGCATGCTAAAACCTGTGCCCGCCTTTTCCCAACTATTACTGATGATGCCGTAGGGCGATCTGTGGCTCACACTGGCGTATTTAACATCGCCAACCACCTCGGGCCTGATGATGATGCTTTTGAAGGCTAAACCATCCGCCCCGGGCCTTATGCCGCCTAACCCGCTATAAAACCACTCCATTAAGTGGCCCAGCATAAAGTGGTTGTTTGATGATATGCGGTTGCCCTGCCACGATTCTGTTAGTGCGGTGGCCCCCTGCGCCAATTGGTAGCCGTAACCCGGTACGTCGCTGCGGCTGTTCATGTCAAATATCACGTCAGACCGGCCCGCATCGTCCAGCACACGCAGCAAATAGCGGTAGCCTATATCGCCGGCGGTTATACCGTTGTTGTGCAGGCGTATATCTTTAATAATGTTATCTACAACCTTTGGTTTATCGCCCCCGCTTACCAGGCCCATGTACACCGCCATAGCGTTTGCAGTTTGGCTGCCGCTGCCATATTGGTTGGTTTGCGAGTTATAAAACTTATTGTTAAATGCTTGCTTCACTTCGGCAGCCAGGGCCGCGTATTTTTGTGAATCATCTGCCTTACCCAATATCCCGGCAATTTTGGTAAGCAGGGTTAAATCATAGTAATAAATAGCTGTAGCTGTTAAGCCCTTTGGCGTTAATTGCGATTCTCCAGGATCTTTTGGCCCTATATCATACCAATCGCCCAAGCCAAAGTTAAGTATATGCTTATCGCCGCGTTTTTCAAGATAGGCCACATAACGGGTCATCATATCATAGCTTTGGGCAAGTATCTGTTTATCGCCATACCACTGGTATAAATACCAGGGCATAATAATGCCGTTGCTGCCCCATTCAGGCGAGTCGCGAAAGCCGGATTGGAACTGTACGTACTCGGGCGCTATATCCGGTATCAGGCCATCGGGTGTTTGCGCCACCATCATATCTTTTACCACTTTGCGGCATAGGGTGGCTATATCATAATTATACCTTATCGAGCTACCCACCAGGTGCGCCTCTTCCAGCCAGCCCAGTTTTTCGCGATGAGGGCAATCTGTAAATATACTGGCTGTGTTGCTTTGTATGGCCCAGTCTATCAGTTTAAAGGTGCGGTTAAACAAATCGTTTGAGCACTTGAACGAGCCAATTGCCGGTGCGCTGTTTCGGGTGTGCAGGCTTTTTATATCGGTTATTACCGGCAACAGGTCGGGGTTGGGTTGTTGCGTGGGTACGGCACCTTCTACCTGTATGTATCTAAAGCCATAGTACATAAATTGCGGCGACCAGTGCTGTGTGCCTGCGCCGTTAAGGGTATAGTTAAAGTACACCGGCTGGCCAACCGGGGCTTGCAAGACCAGTCCGTTATTGTCCAGTAATTCCGCTGGGGTTATTTTAACGGTTGCACCGCTTTTGCCCTTTAAGGCAATGTAAGGTATTGCCGAGGCGTTTTGCCCCATATCATATACCCAAACGCCCGGTTTTGGCTGGCTAACCTTTACCGCGGCAAAATCATCAAAGGTTTTTAAAGGGTATTGCGTTTGCGCCTCTAACACCGGCGGGCCATCAACCGTTATGGCCTTTTGCCAATTGTGGTCGTCAAAGCCCGGCTTGTCCCACCCCTGGCGGTATAGGGTAGCGTCGTAATCCTCGCCCCCATATATGCTCGAATAGGTAACCGGGCCGGGCGTGGCTTTCCAGCTATTATCACTTATTATATTCTGCTGTGTGCCATCAGCATATTGCAGCAGCACCCTGCATATCATTTTTGGGTAGCCGTAGGCACCTTTCAGTTTGTGGTACCTATCGCCGGGTATGTAGTAAAAGCCATTACCTAACATTACCCCCAGCGCGTTTCTGCCTTTTTTTAAGCTATCGGTTATATCAAACGTAACATACTGGGCATGCTTATCATACTTTGTCCAGCCTGGGTCTAAAAAGTGGTCGCCTACCTTCGCGCCGTTCAGCCTTAGGTCAAATTGGCCCATGCCCGTAATAAATATGGTCGCTTTCTTTACCGCCTTATTTAAAACAAACTCTTTGCGCAGCAGGGGCAAAATATCCTTGCCCTTGTTCCATCTTTCGTCGGCAGGATTTTCAAGCGCGGGCACTAGGTACAACGAGTCGGGCATGCGGTTATAGGCTATCCATTGGGCACCTTTCCAATCGGCAGGGCTTAGCAGGCCCATTTGCCATTTGGCTGGCTTGCTCCAGGCAGATGCACGGCCATCGTTATCCCATACCTTAACCTTGTAGTAATAACTTTTTGCTGATGATAGCTTTACGCCCTTATAAGGCACCTGTATAGATGCACCGGACAGCACTTTTTTACTGTCCCATATATTGCCTTCATTCTTACTAAGCAACAAGGGGTCATCGGCCACCAATATGCGGTATGCCTGTTGCCTTACATTGCGTTTTACCGCGCTAAGCTGCCAGGCAAACACGGGCTGCACATTATCTATCCCTACCGGGTTAGCCTGCTCATCTACGCTGGTTTGCTTTACCGAAACCTGCGCAGATACACCTGTTACCGCCATAAGCAGCAACACCGAAAAAATAAGTTTATTGACCACCCGTATGCTTTTTTGTAGTAATAACGGCTAATTTACAAATACCTCGTCTATAAACACCCAGCCGGGTTTGCCTTTTGCAGGGTGCCATCCAGGTACCACCTTAAGAGGTTTTGCTATTAGCTTTATGCACGATACCGCCTGTTTTGTATTTAGCTTACAGGTAAGGCCAACCACACCAAACGGGTCATCCTTTTTAGGCGGGGCCACTTTTAGGTTGCCTAACAGCTTTAGGTGCTGCTCGTCTGCCCCGCCCCACACTTCAATACTTTGGGCCAAAAATATCTGGCTGCCAATATTGCGCATGGTGTTTAAGGCAACCGACTGTGCGGTAACAGGTTTTTTAAACAGCATTACTACCGCCACATCCTTTTGAGAACCTATCCATTTGCCGTTGCCAAAATTTGTGCCGCCAAGCTCTTTATCTATCAGCGTTTTTGGGCCATCGCCTTTGTACTTATCATCGGGCGGGGTGCTAAAGCGTATGCTATCGGCGGTGTAGGTATTTTTGTAGAAACTAAACTGCACGTTATCGCTGCCCAGCCAACCGGCTTTGTAGGCACGTGCCATTATGGTGGTGTTTTGGGTGAGCATAATGCCCGGTTTATACAGGGACGATTTAACGCTATCGGGCCCGGTGCCATCGGTTGTATAGCGTATTTGCACCCCCTTAATCGGGTGAGCCAATTGCAATTCGGCAGAGCCGTCAAATATAACCGAGGTGTTTTTAAGCTGCGGATTATTTAGCTTAATGGGTTTGCCATCGTCTTTAAAACCTTGTATCAGCTTAAGGCCCTTATTGGCCTTTTGTAATTGGGCCATTTGCTCGTCGTTTATGCCTGTGCCCCAAACAGCCAATTCTTTTAAGGTTTTGATGCCGCCTAATGCTTTTACAGCTCCCCCGTTGATACCGGTACCCGCCAACGACAGTGTTTTTAAATGCTTTAATCCGGTTAAAGCGCTTAAGCCATTATTGGTGACATCTGTAAAATTCAGGTTAAGATGGCGCAGGTTTTCAAACTGGGCTATGGTTTTAAGGTCGGCATCCTTTACAGGCATCTTGTTCATATCTAAAGATACCACCTGCTTTTTAAGCGGATCAAGCTCCTGCAAAACCTTTACGTTGTAGGTACTTTTATTGTAGATGTTTACCGCCAATGCCGGCGACTCCTGCGCAAGTGTATATATCACCCGGTAGTTGTTATTCAGCTTTTTGATGTCCTTTTCGTCGGCAGCGGCAAAGTCATAAGTTTCCTCTTCGCTTTCGGCAGGTTTAAGTACCGTAGCAGCCAACAAGCGTAACGAATCGGTAGCGGGCAGGTCTATCACCTTCTTTTTAATATCCGGGTGGCTTTTTACCCAAAGGTAAAGTATCAGCATTTCCTTATCGGTTAACTGCGGCTTGCCGGTGGGCGGCATATGCTTTTTATCATCCTCGGGCAAATGCACACGCTGTAGCAATAAACTAATTTCGGGTTGGCCGGGTACAAACAGCTTACCGTTTTTACCGCCTTTTAATACACCGGCTGTTGTGCTTAACAGCAGGCTGCCCTTTAGTTTATCGGGATTATGGCAGCTAATACATTTGGCTTTAAAAATAGGTTCAATTACATCTTTAAAAACAAGGGCCTTATCAATAGGCACTTTATCGTCTTCCTTTTTCAGGATAGGCCCTAAAACAAAATCTTCGCCATGGGTAAGGTCGGCACCAAAGTGCCCGGCAATTATCAGGCATAAAACAATTACAACGGCCGCCACCTTAGCTATGGCCGCGTTATACCTTACAGTATTGCGCCCAAAGTACAAGCCCGAGCCTGCAAAAACCACGCTTACGCCAAACCATTTGTGCCACTGCAGCAGGCTGCCATCGTACCCCGGCTCGCGCGATAGGAACAGCCCCATAATAACCGTAATTGCCGAAAATATTACCCCTAATACCAGCAAATAATCTGTAAAGGTTTGGTATAGCTTTTCGTTAACAAATGCGGCATTAAAACGGAAGTACTCCATCAGCATGGCCAGCATCAGTATCACAATAGGGAAATGAAGCACCAACGGGTGCATGCGGCCAAGCGGCTGCAGCCATAGCGGCACAGCCAGGCTATCGCCGGCCAGCAATAAAATGATGATGAATATGTTGAGTGCAAAAAGTACGCTATCGGCAAAACCCTTGTGGCTGGTTCTCATAAATTACAACCGTACTAATTAAACCCTTGTAAATTTATAAGGGTACACCTTGCCCGATGCCCATTGCGCTACGTATAAATTCTCGTCGTTATCCACGCATACATCATGCGGGTTTAAAAATATTTTTTCGGCTTGCGCCATTGGCTGCAAAACGCCATCGGTATATACCGGTTCGGTACCGCCTATGTTTGATACCACTTTGTTGTTTTTATCCAATATGGTGGTAAAACCGCTATTCTCGGCCGATAGTTCGGGCGAGCGCAGTACGGCGGCGTATAAATGGTCGCCTTTTATAACCGGGCGGCAAACACAGGCACCGGGCAGCTTTATAATTTCAAGCAGTTTGCCATCCATTGTAAAGCGTTTAAAGCAGTGGCGGGTGCGGTCGGTAACCAGCAGCGTTGGTGTGCCCTGGCGGCGGTCTATCACTATACCATGGGCATTATCCAAATGTTCGTCGCTTTCGCCCTTGCCGCCAAAATAGGCTATCAGCTTGCCATTTTTATCGTAATGGGTAACGTATTGCGCACCGTAACCATCGGCAATGTAAAAGTCGCCGTTGGTGTTTACCGCTACTTCGGTAGGTACAAACTCTTCGGCTTTTTTGTAAACGCCGGTTTCCAGCGGTACATCAATGGTCATTAGTATTTTACCATCAATAGTGGTTTTATATACCTGGTGCTTTACGGTATCGGTTATAAACAAAACATCGGTACCATTCTCGTTAAACAAGGTTAACCCATGTGCCCCCGGGAACTCAGTACCCCAGGTATCCAGCAGCTTGCCCGATTTATTGTAGATAAGCACATTGTTTTTTGTCTCGTTGGTTAACAGCAATATGCGGCCTTTGGCATCCTGCACCATCTCGTGACAATCGTTAACCGGATTTTTTTGCGAATCGGCTTTGCTCCAATCCTTATCCATACGGTAACGCATGTTACCATGGCCGTAAACCGGACCTTCATTTTTTGCCAGCATATCCTTAGCGATAAAAAAACTACCCGATACAAGCGCGGTTTGTTTAATAAATGATCTTCTTTCCATTATTGGTAAATTCTAAATGCTAAACGCTAAATTCTAAAATCTAAAGCCTAAATTCTAAACTCTAAAACCTAAATTTTAAAATCCAAACTCTAAACTCTAATATCTAATCTCTAATCTCTAACCTCTATGTTATTATCCCCTTTACCACGTTGCCGGCAACATCTGTTAAACGGTATCTGCGGCCCAGGCTTTTGTAGGTTAGTTTTTTATGGTCGATACCTAACTGGTTCAGTATAGTGGCATGAAAATCGTGTACGTGCACCGGGTCCTTCACAATGTTATACCCAAACTCGTCCGATTCGCCATATACTATACCGGGTTTTATACCGCCGCCGGCCATCCATATGCTAAAGCAGCGCGGGTGGTGGTCGCGACCATAGTTGGCTTTTTCTAACTTGCCCTGGCTGTAGTTGGTACGGCCAAATTCGCCGCCCCATATTACCAGCGTTTCATCAAGCAGGCCGCGTTGCTTAAGGTCGGTAACTAATGCTGCCGACGCCTGGTCAACATCTTTTGCCTGACCGGCCATTTCCTGCGGCAGGTTACCATGCTGATCCCAGCCCTGGTGGTACAACTGCACAAACCTTACCCCGTTTTCGGATAGTTTACGGGCCAGCAGGCAGTTGGCGGCGTAAGTACCGGGCACCAAACAATCGGGCCCATACATTTTTATGATATTGTCCGATTCTTTTGAAACATCCATAATATCGGGAACGGCGGTTTGCATGCGGTAGGCCATTTCGTACTGCTGCACTTTGGCGTTTATTTCGGGGTCGCCAAATTCCTTATAGCTGATATCGTTAAGGGCGGCAATATTATCCAGCATTTTTCGGCGTTCGTGGCGGTCTAAACCGTTAGGATCTTTTAAGTATAGTATAGGGTCTTCGCTGCTGCTAAATTGCACCCCCTGGTGTATAGAATCTAAAAAGCCATTGCTCCACAGTTTAGAGTATACGCCCTGCCCGTTACCTTTCCCTTTTGATAGTAATACGGTAAAAGCCGGTAAATTCTTATTCTCGCTACCTAAACCATAACTCACCCAGGAGCCCATGCTGGGCCTGTTGCCCTGCTGCGCGCCGGTTTGGAAGAATGTTAAAGCCGGGTCGTGGTTAATAGCATCAGTATTCATGGTGCGGATGATACAGATATCATCGGCTATTTTACCAATGTGCGGAAAGAGGTCGCTTACCCAGGCACCCGATTCGCCGTACTGCTTAAAATCGTAAAACGAACCTACCAGCGGGAACGATGCCTGCTTGGCGGTCATCCCGGTAAGTATCTGGTTACCCCTTACCGATGCAGGCAGCTCCTGCCCCATCATTTCGCGCAGTTTGGGCTTATAATCAAAGGCTTCTAACTGCGATGGCGCACCATCCTGAAAAAGATAGATGACCCTTTTAGCCTTTGGCGCGAAATTGGGTATGCCCGGTATAAAATCAGCCTCGCTTTCGCCGCCTCCGCTAAACAGATCAGGTATAAGCAACGAACCTAATGCCGCGCTGCCAATACCCAGGCTAAGCCTCGACAAAAATCGGCGGCGGTTGATATTAAGGCCGTGCTCTAAAAAATTCTTGTCCATAGCTATCAGGTTTTAGTTATCGCTTCTTCTAAATTATACAAGGTATCTACCACTTTCATCATGGCAGCAAGGGTTATCTTATTCATGTTAAGCGGCACAGGGTATTCGCCCACGCTTAACAAGTTATTTGCATCCTTTTGGCTTATAGATCGTTGCTCACTGTTGTAATAATCGGTTAAAAGCGCCAGTTCGCGCTCGTTGGGCTTGCGGCACAACACCAGGCGGAACGCTTTTATAATTTTATCTTTGGTTTGGCTGTTATCCTGCAATAATTTGGCCGCCAGCACACGGGATGCCTCTAAAACGGTAGGGTCGTTTAGCATTACAAGCGCCTGCAGCGGGGTGTTGGTGCGCAGGCGTTTTACTTCGCACTGGTCGCGGTTACTGGCATCAAAAATACCTAATGATGCAGGCGGAACCGTGCGCTTAATTAAGGTATACATGCCACGACGGTATAAATTTGGCCCGTGTACCTGCTTATAATTAGCCAATATACCCCGGCCCGATGTTGCGGTTTCCCAAAGGCCGGGTGGTTGGTAAGGGTTTACACTTGGGCCGCCAATGGTACGCGTTAGCAAGCCACTGCTTGCCAAAACCATATCGCGCACAAACTCGGCGGGTAAGCGGTAGCGCGGCCCGCGTGCCAGGTATGTATTTTCAGGGTCGGTTTTTAATGCTTTAGCCGTTATTGCCGCCGACTGCCTATAAGTTGCCGACATTACAATTTGCTTTACCAGGCGTTTCATATCCCAACCATGGTTCATAAAATCAACTGCCAGCCAGTCCAGCAGTTCGGGGTGGGTAGGCAGGTCACCCTGCATGCCAAAATCGCCCGAGCTTTTTACTATGCCCTTGCCAAAAAACTCCTGCCAGGTTTGGTTAACAAATACACGCGCGGTAAGTGGGTTCTTTTTATCAAACATCCACTCGGCAAGGCCCAGCCTGTTTTTAGGCAATTTGGCATCAAAGGGTAATATAGATTTTGGCGTACCGGGCTGCACTTCGTCGCCATGGGTATCGTAATTGCCGCGTTTTAAGATGTATGACTTACGCACCACCTCGCTATCGCCCATAATAGATACAATGAGTTTGCCGGTATCCTGCTTATTAATAAACTTTAACACGCTTTTAACGTCGGCATTGGTTATTTGCATCATGGGCCTTTTAGCAAAGGTTTCGGGCCCACCAACGGTTGATTGCAGACCCGCTTCTTTCACACTGTTAAAAAACGAAAACACCTGATAGTACTCCTTTTGTGAAAAGGGATCGTACTTATGGTCGTGGCAATGGGCGCACTCCAGTGTAATGCCCAACATGGCCTTGCCAAAGGTATTGGTACGGTCGGTAACGTAGCTTACGCGGTACTCCTCGTCAATCACGCCGCCTTCTTCGGTTATTTTGTGGTTGCGGTTAAAGCCTGTGGCTAATAACTGCTCTTTGGTAGCGTTGGGCATCAAATCGCCGGCCAGTTGCCAGGTAATAAATTTATCGTAAGGTAAGTTGGTGTTAAAGGCATGTATAACCCAATCTCTCCAAGGCCATTGGGTTCGGTAGTTATCGTCCTGGTACCCATGCGAATCGGCATAGCGGGCAACATCCAGCCAGTGCAGTGCCATTTTTTCGCCATAAGCAGGGTTAGCCATTAACTGGTTAACCACTTTTTCGTAAGCATTAGCGCTTTTATCGGCCATAAAGCTGTCCATCAGCTTAAGGCTTGGCGGCAGGCCGGTAAGGTCTAAACTTATGCGTTTAAGCAAACGCTCTTTATCTGCTTCGGGGCTGGGTTCCAAACCTTTTTGCTCCATTTTTTGCAGTACAAAATTGTCGATGGGGTTTTTAGGCCATTCCTTGTTATCAACCTGTGGTACAGGCTGTGGCTTTGGCGCGGCAAAGGCCCAGTGTTTTTCGTACTTAGCGCCTTGCTTTATCCATTTTTTTATGATCTCGACCTCGTATGGGTTTAGGCTTTTCAGGTTTGATGATATAGGAGGCATTTGCTCCGAGGTATCTTTGGTAGATATGCGGCGATACACTTCAGACATCATTGGGTCGCCGGGTACCAGGGCATGCGCAGTGGGGTTATCCTTTAAGGCTTTATAGGCACTTTCGGGGATATCCAGCCTTAGGTCGGCCTCGCGGTGGCCTGCGTCTGGCCCATGGCATTTATAACACTTGTCTGACAGAATGGGTCGCACATTAAAGTTGTAGCTAATCTTATCAGGCACTTCTTCTTCCCCATCTGCGCCCGATACCGAACGATGGCAAGCCGAAAGGCTATATAAAACACAGCCTATGCAAACCAGCCACATATAATATAACTTTCGAGACATATAAACAGATTAGCTAAAAGGTACTTAAGTGTATAATTAGTTTAAAATTATAAAAAAATAAGTGTGATTAAAACAATTAAAGCCTGCCGCTTAAATAAAAATAAGCTAACAGGCTTTAACAGCTAATTATATACAAAAATGTTACACGTTGTAAAAGTTAAACTTACCGCATACATTACAATCGGTAGATTCCATTGATGTGGGTACTACTCCGCAGCCCGAGCATGCCTTTTGGTACTGACGCAACGCATAACGCATACCGCGCCTAAGCTCTTTATCGGTAAGCGGGTATTTATCGTCCTGGTCTTCGCGGGCGCGGCTCTTGTAAATCAGTATCTCAAAATCGTGGGTGTTGTCCTTCATTTCGGGATGCGGGAATTTGGCCAGGTGGGTAAACTGGTCGTACAGTTGCCTGTTGCTTATAGCGCTCTCGAGGTAATAGTTACGCTTATCATCCCATTTATATATTAATGCCAGGGCCGATAGTATTAATTGCACCAGGGCAACAGGGGCCAGCAACTGCAAATACAGCTTAGCAAATGTGCCTGTATAACTGTATGATATTACTAAACCCGCAACCATCACCGGCACCAAAAAACCCAGTAAGGTAATAGCTTGTATGTATTTTTCTTTATTGCGTGCCCTTATGGCGTACAAATAGTAAGTAGCGTATAATTGAAAAGCCGACTCGTGAGATGAGCGCTGCAATTCTTCCTGGGTATAGTTCATGAATATTATTAATAAGGTTTAAGTAAACATATATATAAAAACATATATGTCAAAAAATACCCTTAAAATAAGTGCTTCATCCTATACAATTAACTAAAAAGCTAATACGTGGTTTAAATTATATTTTATAAAGTAAATTTCACTAAATGTGATACAAGCTATTTGTTCTGACGGTATATTTATACTAATTGTAACATGCTTTAATTAAATATTAAAAAAATATTCCCAAAAAGAATAACCCTGTTATAATTAACAACGTATACATAAACTAAATGCTCAATTGTATATAATGAAAAGATGGCTGGCGCGGTATGAGCATTTGATAAAAGGCAAACTTTTACCCCATTTAAATGATGCCGAAACAGAATTAGATTACTGGAAAGACCAGCTATTTTTAAACTTTTTAATTTATTGCCTACCCCTAAGTTTAATAGCGGCCGTGCCGGGTATATACCTATCTTTTAGGGATGGTTTAATAGCCGTTGGTATTACTGATATATTAAGCGTGCTGCTGTTGGTGTTCATCACTTTTTCTAATAAGCTATCTTTAAAAAAACGTAAGGTTTTAATTACAGCTTTGTTTTATGTATTGGCGGTGGTTTTAATTAATAACCTGGGGTATGTGGGGCCGGGTATTTTTTATTTGTTTGCCATCACTATCATCATCAGCCTCATATCGCCTGTTTTATATGCCTACCGGTCTATATTAACCAACATTGCCATATTAATATGCTTTTACTTTGTAATAGAGTACAGGCTTTTTAACAGCATGCTAATAAAGCAATACAGCGGCGCTGCGTGGCTGGCATTCAGTTCAAACCTGGTATTTTTAAGCCTGGTATTTGTAGCCCTTATCAATAAAATATTTAAAAGCCTGCAAATAACTATCATCAACAAAAGCAACCTGCAGGAGCGTTATAAAAATATTTTTGATAAAAGCCCACTGCCCATGTGGCTTTTTGATACCGAAACTTTATACTTTTTGGATGTTAACGATGCCGCCGTAAGGCATTACGGCTATAGCAAAAGCGAATTTTTAGCCATGACCATTAGGGATATACGGCCTACCGAACAAGTTGCCAGTGTAGAGGATCTGGTGAAAAAAAATAAGGAGTTAAATATATTTTTTGACGGGCACTCGCAACATATAAAAAAGAACGGCGACTATATATATGTAAAAATTGAAAGTAACCCATTGCATTTGGATGGCCGCGACATACGCCTGGTGTTAGCTACCGATATAACCGATAGCCTTGCCGACGAACTGGAGATTTTTAATGCCAACTTAAAAATAAAAGAATCGGAAACTAACCTGAAAGCCATTTTTGAAAGTTCGACCGATGGTTTTGTTTTATTAGACCCTGCCTGCCGTATTAAGCTATTCAACTCAAAGGCACAGGAGTTTATGACCTTTAATAAAGAGCTTACGGAGTTTGAAACGGGCAAAATAATTTTCGACTTTGTAGAGCCTTCACGCAGGCCGTATTTTCATAACCTGATTAACAGGGTTTATAATGGCGAGATTATAGATTATGACCGCAAGCACCGGAAAACAAACGAATTGGTATATTGGATACGTTATACCCTAACGCCTGTTTACAGCGATGGTAAGGTAACCGGCGTTTGTATTACCGGGCGCGATGTTACTGCACGTAAAATTTATTTAAAAACGGTTGAAGACCAAAACAAAATATTCCGCGAGATATCCTGGATGCAATCGCACATGGTAAGGGCGCCTTTGGCGCGTATAATGGGCCTCATTACCCTGTTTAAAAATGCCACCAGCGAAACTGAGAAAGACGAGATATTTAATTATTTAACCATATCTACCAACGAGTTAGATGATATTATCAGGCAGATAAGCCATAAATCTAACGACGTTATAGAAAAACAGCCCGTTTTTGAAGATGTAGCCGGTGTAAAAAAAGCTTCCTGATAAGGCCTCCTCAATAATTATTTACACATATTTGCGCATACGTTTTACAGCATGCAAAATATCAAAAACATCATTTTCGATTACGGCAACGTTATATTTAATATTGATTTCCGCAAGGCGCAGCAAGCGTTTGAGCAACTTGGCATAAGCAATGCCGCCGAGTTTTACGGCCACCGCCAGCAGGACCCTATATTTGACAAATTTGACCGCGGCGAAGTAATGGGCCCCGAATTTATAGCCTACATCAAACAAAAAATAGGTAATCCCGCCATTACCGACCAGCAAATTACCGATGCCTGGAACAGCCTGCTTTTAGGCATACCAGAAGGGAACCACGAGCTTTTATTGAAGCTTAAAGCCAAATACCGTACTTTTTTACTGAGCAATATCAACGATATACACTACCAGTACATTATGAAGTACCTGAAGGAAGAATTTGGTTTTGATGATAACGAGCATTTGTTCGAGAAAACATACTACTCGCACCTGGTGGGCAAGCGCAAACCCGAACTGCACATTTTTGAGCAGGTGTTAAATGAGAACAACCTAAAGCCCGAAGAAACCCTGTTTATTGATGATAGCCCACAACATTTAGAGGGTGCCACACAATTAGGTATCCAAACTTTTTTGATGACTGCACCCGATACGCTGCAAAAATTTGCTAAGCGCGAACATTTAGTTTAATTACTTGCTCCTGCGTTTCTTTTCTTTTACTATCAAGCTAAGCTCACGGCTCATTTGGCCTGCAATAGCCGTATTCTCTTGTGCCCTGCGGAACAGGTAAGGCAACACTGCTTTTATTGGGCCATAAGGTACATACTTGGCTACATTGTAGTTAGCGTTAGCCAGGTTAAAGCTTAGGTTATCGCTCATGCCCAGCAATTGCGAAAAGTATACATGCGGGTTTTTGTGGTCTATTTTCTTGTCATTCAGCAAGTCGGCAAGCAGGCGGCAGCTATCTTCGTTATGTGTGCCAGCAACAAAGGCTAAATCTTTTACGCTATCGGCACAAAATACCAAAGCATCGTTGTAATCGCGGTCGGTAGCGGCCTTATCGGGTTGTATGGGCGATGGGTAGCCACGCTCTTCGGCGCGTTTGCGTTCTTTCTCCATATAAGCGCCCCTTACAATTTTGGCCCCTAAAATAAAGCCCTCGGTGGTTGCTATAGTATGGTCGGCCACCAGCGATGCCAGTTTATCGTGGCGGTAAAGCTGGTAGGTGTTATATACTATGCACTTTTCTTTATTAAAAAAGCGCATCATGTTTAATGCAAGGTCATCAATTGTTTTTTGTATCCAGCTTTCTTCCGCATCTATCATCACAGGTACACCTACAGAATGAGCCATTTCGCAAATAGCCAATACCCTATCCTGCGCGGTTTGCCATTCCAGCTGCTCATCAACGCTTAGTTTTAAGCCTTCGTCTAATTTTTCCAATAAGGCAAAACGGCTAACACCTGTTACCTTAAATACGGTAAGCGGCACCGCTTTATCCTTAGCGGCACGCTCAATAGTGCGGATGATCTCGTCGCGGGTGTTATCAAATACGGTCTCATCGTCCTCGCCCTCAATCGAGTAATCTAAAATAGTACCTACACTGCCGTCGGCCAGGTTTTTTATAGTTTTATTACACTCGGCAATGGTTTCGCCGCCGCAAAAATGTTTAAATATGGTGGCCTTTATCAGTCCCTTAATAGGCAAACCTACTTTTACAGCGAAGTTGGTTATTGGCGGGCCTATTTTTACTAAAAAGTTAACGTTTATTACCTTAAACAGCCAGTAGGCGCGGTTAAGGTCGGTATTGGATGAATGGCGGAAAGCGATCTCGGTATTTTCGAAGGATAATTTGTCGTTCGGACTCATGTATTTATTGTTCTGTTTGAGCATGTAGTGCTATGACTATTAACTCCATGAAGTTTGCAAAATTATAAAATGATAACTCATTATTGCACGAATAGTTTATTTTTGCCACCCATGATCGAATTTAAGGTAAACGGCGACTATATACAGATGATACAGCTGCTTAAGGCTACCGGCCTGGTGCAAACCGGCGGCGAGGCACAAATAGTTGTAAGCGAGGGCGAAGTGAAACATAATGGCGAGGTAGATTACCGCAAACGCCTTAAAGTGGTGCCCGGCGATATAGTAACGTTTAGAGGTCAGCAGATCAAGGTGATATAAATGGAAACCATACTTAGCGATAACTACCCCATATATTTTGAAGATAGCGTGAACCAACTGTTTAACTTTATTAAACAGGGCAAATATTCGCGTGTGTTTGTACTTACAGATGAGCACACCGGGCAGCATTGCCTGCCACTGATACAGGCGCAATTAGATGCCTTAGGCAATTTTGACCTGATAGAGATAAACGCCGGCGAAGAAAGCAAAACCATTGATTTTTGCATTGGCGTTTGGCAAATGCTGATAGATTTTGGCGCCGACCGCAAAGCACTGATGTTAAACTTAGGCGGCGGTGTAATAACCGATATGGGCGGCTTTATAGCATCAACCTACAAACGGGGGATAGACTTTGTGCAAATGCCCACTACCCTGCTTTCGCAGGTAGATGCATCCGTAGGTGGTAAAACTGGGGTAGATGTAAATGGCATAAAAAACATTATTGGTACGTTTACCCAACCCAAAGCGGTATTTATGGTAGGCGACTTTTTGCAGACCCTGCCGCCAAGGCAAATACTATCGGGCCTGGCGGAAATGCTGAAACATGGCCTGATATGCGATGCCGATTACTGGAACGAACTTAAAACAAGCGACCTTACCATCCCTTCTATAGAATTGGTACACCGGTCGGTAGAGATAAAGAACGCGGTAGTTATTGAAGACCCGCACGAAAAAGGCATACGCAAGGCGCTTAACTTTGGGCACACTATAGGCCACGCCGTTGAAACCAACTCCTTGTTAAACGATGATGACCACCTAACCCATGGCGAAGCTATTGCCATTGGTATGATATGCGAGGCATGGCTATCTAACAAAAAAGCGGGCCTGCCAGATAACCAACTGGCCGAAATTGTAGCGGTATTAACCAAGTTATACCCTAAATACGACATCCCCGACACCTGCCACTCTGTTTTATACAGCCTGATGCAAAAGGACAAAAAGAACATGGAGGGCCAAATTAATTGTACCTTACTAAAACATATCGGCGATTTTAGCATTGACAATATTTGTACAGAAGACGAACTTTGCGATAGCTTAAAATATTACGCTCAACTATAACATGCCCGATCCGAACGCACGTACCGAAGCTGTAGTAATACTGGTTGGCTTGCTGGTGCTGCTAACCCTGGCCGAAATGTGGTTTAGCTACCGCGAAAACCGCCACTATTACGAAAAGCGCGACACCCTAACCAACATTTACTTAACCACACTTGCCTTTTTGCTAAACCTTGCGGTAAATGGCAGCACTTTTTTTATACTGAGCTATTTTTACAAGTTCAGGCTGTTTAGTATTGCTAATGTTGCAGCCTACTGGTTTGTGCTGGTAGTAGTGCAGGATCTTTTATACTGGGTACTGCATTATGTGGGCCACTATTGCCGCCTTTTTTGGGCCATGCATGTAACGCACCACTCATCACAGCATTTCAATTTTACAACGGGTTTCCGCTCTACCGTGTTTGAGCCGTTGTACCGCACCTTTTTTTATTTGCCGCTGGCAATTATGGGCTTTCACCCTATTGATATTTTATATGCTTATTTGGTTACGCAGCTATACGGCAATTTGGTACATACCCAATACCACATACCGCTGCCAAAATGGTATGGGTATATATTTGTAACCCCATCGCATCATAGGGTGCACCATGCATCAAACCTGCGTTACCTGGATAAAAATATGGGGATGTTGCTGATCATCTGGGACAGGCTTTTCGGCACTTTCCAAACCGAGGATGCCGACGAACCCGTTAAGTACGGCCTTACAAAACAACCCGACGATCTGGGGCCGGTAAACGTGCTGTTCCACGAGTGGAAAGCATTGCTGCACGATGTAAAAAACGCCCCCGGCATAGCCAATAAACTTAAATATGTGCTTAACCCACCCGGTTGGAGCCACGACGGTAGTACAAAAACGGCTAAGGAATTGCAGCGGGAAGGGTGAGTTAATATGCGCCGGTTCAAGCGTCCACGCTTGAACCCCCTAAAAAATGTAAGCGTCCACGCTTACATAAAAAAATAAATTCCCATATTTATTTAATGTCCCGAAACGCCTCAACAGACGAGTTATATTTTGTTACGCTAACAGTTGTAAACTGGATAGACGTTTTTACACGCAGGTTATATAATGATTTCATAGTACAGAGCTTAACCCATTGTCAGCAGCATAAAAAACTTAATATCTATGCTTATGTGATAATGACCAATCACATTCATTTGGTCGCCAATGTATCAGAAGGCTCGTTAGGTGATGTATTGAGAGATTTTAAAACTTTTACATCAAAAGAACTGGCCAAGCTGATAATGAATAACGAGCAGGAAAGCCGCCGAAAGTGGATGATAAGTACCTTCAACTGGGCCGGCAAAATTAACCCTTTAAACACCAACCATCAATTTTGGCAAAACGGCAATCATCCTATATTACTGTACAGCCCGGCCGTGATCGATCAAAAAATAGATTACATACATGAAAATCCTGTTAAAGCTGGTTTTGTAGGTTCGGCACATGAGTTTTGGTACAGCAGCGCGAATCCTGAAAGCCCTTTAAAAGTAATTGATTAATGTAAGCGAGGACGCTTACATTCTTTTTACATCCAAGCGTTGACGCTTGGATGGGCGGATTAGGCATTTTCCTTTAACTTTTTGTTACCCCAAAGTAAGCAAACCGCACCTTTTACCCAATAATATTTTGTTAGCGTTATTTTTTTAATAAAAAATAAAATTATCTATTGACAAAATGATTTTTACTTGTACATTTACGGCATAACAAAAACAATGAACAATTCACGTGCATATTTTTATGGTTTCTACTTTTACTTTACCAGTAAGAGCCGGGACTGATATGTACTAACAAAACATACAAAAATAAAAAGTCCCGGCCTAATAAGCCGGGACTTTTTTGCTTTAACACAATGATGAAAACCGAAAAACCAAGAGTTGCCATACAAGGCATACGCGCATCCTTCCACGAAGAGGCAGCGTTTAAGTATTTTGGCGAAAAAATACACACTGTTGAGTGCAACTCTTTTAAGCAAACATTTGAGGCGCTGCAAAACAACGATGCCGATTATGTGGTAATGGCTATTGAAAACAGCATTGCCGGCAGCATACTGCCCAACTACTCGCTGATGATGAGCTACAGTTTTCCGGTGGTGGGCGAGGTTTATGTGCCCATACAACTGCACCTGATGGCTTTACCGGGTGTAAAGTTTGATGACATTAAATATGTAACATCGCACCCTATTGCCATACGCCAGTGCATCGATTTTTTTGACGAATACCCGCATCTAAAAATTGTTGAAAGCAACGATACCGCTGCCTGTGCAAAACGCATCCGCGATGAACAGCTTACAGATACCGTGGCCATTGCCAATACCCTGGCTGCTAACCTATACGGGCTGGATGTGCTGGAACGCCGGATAGAATCTAACAAAAAGAATTTTACCCGCTTTTTGATACTGACCAATCACGAAAACGCCAAAAAGAAAACCGGGGCCAACAAAGCATCACTATGTTTCCAGGTGAGTAACCAGGTAGGCTCGTTAGCTAAGGTGCTAAACATATTTGCCCAGGAAAACATGAACATGAGTAAAATACAAAGCATGCCGGTATTGGGCAAACGCAACGAATACAATTTTTACGTAGATGTTGAGTGGGATGATGCCCGCAACTACGATTCGGCCATAAGGCAAATATTAAAATATACGCACAACTTTAACATTTTGGGCGAATACATAAGGCACGAAGAAGAGACTACCGCAAAGCCCTTAGTACCCGAAAAAACTAAAAGATATATAACGGTAAAGAAAATAGAATAGCGGGATGAGTCGGCAGAGACCGAAGTCGGTAAATCCGGGAAAATGGAAATCGGTGAAATCATCTCAAAACGGTGAAATCACAAAAAAACAGCAATCAAAAAATCAACATAAAAAAACAATCTGTAAAATCACCCTAAATCGGTGAAATCACAACAATAACAACGATATGAAACTTAATTTAAACATAGAACCCCTTAACAACTGGATAAACAAAACCGGTAAACAGCCCCTTGTAATTGCCGGCCCTTGCAGTGCCGAAACGGAGGACCAGTTAGTTGCCACCGCGCATTTATTAGCTAAAACAGGTAAAATTAGCGCGCTGCGCGCTGGCATCTGGAAACCACGCACCCGCCCCGGAGAATTTGAAGGTATTGGCAGCATTGGTTTAGAGTGGTTAAACCGCGCTAAAGAAGAAACAGGTTTGCCAACCGCTGTTGAAGTAGCTACCGCTAAACACGTAGAAGAAGCTTTAAAAGCAGGTGTAGATATCCTTTGGGTAGGTGCACGCTCAACCGTTAACCCTTTTACTGTACAGGAAATTGCCGACGCGCTGCGTGGTGTGGATGTACCCGTAATGGTTAAAAACCCGGTTAACCCCGATCTGTCTTTATGGGTTGGCGCTTTAGAGCGTATTAACAATGCCGGTATCACTAAGCTGGCGGCTATTCACCGCGGTTTTTCATCATACGAAAAATCAGCTTTCCGTAACGAACCGATGTGGGACCTTGCCATCGGCCTGAAAACCCTTGCACCACATCTGCCTATTATTAACGACCCAAGCCACATTACCGGCAACCGCGACCTGATTGGTTACATATCGCAAAAGGCATTGGATCTGGATATGCAGGGCTTGATGATCGAATCACATATCGACCCTACCGTTGCCTGGACCGATGCTGCACAGCAGGTTACCCCGGCTGCCTTAGCAAACATTATTGATAACCTGGCCCTACGCAAGCCCGAGGTTAAAGATGTGGTGTTGAATGATAAACTGCACGAACTGCGCAGCCAGATTGATAAAATTGACGACCTGGTTATCCAAAAAATGGCCGAGCGTATGCAGATAGTAGAGAAAATAGGCAACTACAAAAAGGATAACAACATTACCATTTTACAGGTTAACCGTTGGGACGAGATATTGCACAAACGTACCAGCTACGCCAAAGCTTTAAAACTAAGCACCGAGTTTACCGAAAAATTGCTTGAGCTGATGCACAGCGAATCTATCCGCAAGCAGACCGAGATAATGAACAAAAGCGAAGCAGGCCAGGCGGCAGAAAAATTAACACATGCGTAAGCAGCCTCTCCCCAACCCCTCTCCAAAGGAGAGGGACTATTAAAAAGTTTATAACCCTCTCCTTTGGAAAGGGCAGCAGGGTGAGGCATAACAATTTTTCAAATGAAGCATAATATCATTATAAGTAAGCAAAGCAAAACGGTATCGGGCACGGTACAGCTCACCGGCTCAAAAAGCGAGTGCAACCGTGCATTGGTTATTGAGGCGCTGAGCGATGGCAAGGTAAAGGTTGAGAATATATCTGACGCGGCCGATACGGTTACTTTAGCAGCTATACTCAGGGAGTCGAAAGTTGAAAGCCCTAAAGTTGTTGTTGGTACAGATGAAGCACATGAAGTTGAAGAGATAGGGAACGAAATTGCAGACTCAAGACTTCAGACTCAAGACTCAAGACTTGTAAACATAGGCCCTGCCGGTACAGCTATGCGTTTTTTAACAGCATATTATGCCATAGGCCATCAGGAAATTATATTAACAGGCAGCGAGAGGATGAAGCAAAGGCCGATAGGGATATTGGTTGACGCGTTGCGAGGTTTGGGTGCCCATATTGAATATGAAGAAAATGAGGGGTACCCCCCTATCAAATTAAAAGGTAGTTTTGAGCAGCAAACTCGTAAGATCAGTATTAAGGGTAATATAAGCAGTCAGTATATTACTGCCCTGTTACTCATCGCTGCCAAACTGCCTTTTGGTTTGGACCTGCACATCGAAGGCGAGCTAACCTCGCGCCCGTATGTAGAAATGACGTTAGCTATGCTTAGGCAGGCAAATATACAGCACACCTGGGCCGATAATGTCATTTCCATATCACATCAGGATTTTGCAGATACATCGCTGCATGTGGAACCTGACTGGAGCGCGGCATCGTACTGGTATGCTATAGCCGCTTTAAGCGATGAAGCCGAACTATTTTTACCCGGCCTTACCTCATACAGCTTGCAGGGCGATAGTGTAATAACCGAGATAATGGCCAACTTTGGCATCACATCACAGTTTAAGGATGGCGGCGTGTATTTAACCAAAGAGGTAAAGCCCATCTATCGTAAGATATTTGATATGAAGGAATGCCCCGACCTGGCACAAACCGTTGTTGTGGTTTGCGCCGTATTGGGCCACGACGCGACATTTACCGGGCTGGAAACCTTAAAAATTAAAGAAACCGACCGTATATTAGCCCTGCAAACCGAACTGGCAAAAATTGGCGTTAAGCTGATAGAAAAAGGGCAGGTTTATAAGCTGGATTGCAGCGAAAAGCAATTACCGCAACGGGTTTTTATCAACACCTACGACGACCACCGTATGGCCATGGCTTTTGCGCCGCTGGCAACTGTGATACCCGAGGTGGAGATAGAAGATGCCGATGTGGTAGAAAAATCGTACCCGGCGTTTTGGCAACACCTGCAAAGTGTAGGGTTTGCCCCCCATCCCCCTGAAGGGGGAGCAAAAGTGCTTTAATAAAATAATTTATACATTTAACAAATAAATCCCCCTTTAGGGGGCTAGGGGGTATGGCAGGTAATTCATTCGGTCAATTATTCAGGATAACAACATTTGGCGAATCGCATGGCGAGGCTATTGGCGTAATTATCGACGGCTGCCCCGCGGGCTTAACGGTAGACCTGGATTACATACAGGGCGAGCTGGACAAGCGCAAACCGGGACAATCAAAAATTACCACCCAGCGTAAAGAGAGCGACGAGTTCAGGATACTATCGGGCACGTTTGAAGGCAAAACCACCGGTACGCCTATCGCCATGATCATCCCTAACGAAGATCAGCGATCTAAAGATTACGGGCATAATGTAGATGTATTTCGCCCATCGCATGCCGATTACACCTACCAAACCAAATACGGCATTCGCGATCATCGTGGCGGCGGCCGTTCGTCTGCCCGCGAAACCGCGGCGCGCGTTGCAGCCGGGGCAATAGCCAAACTATTGCTAAAAACACAAGGCATTGAAATTGTTGCGCATGTAAGCAGCGTTGGCCGTATAGATGCGCCGAACGTATTTATTGAGGATACCAACGAATTTATAGCCGAGCGCGAAAAAAACATTGTGCGTTGTGCCGACCCGGCCACTGCCGAAGAAATGATAGCCTTTATAGACGATATACGCAAACAAGGCGATACCGTTGGTGGCAAGGTTAGCTGCTATGTAAAAAACTGCCCTGTGGGCCTTGGAGACCCCGTGTTTGATAAGCTGCATGCCGACTTAGGCAAGGCGATGCTAAGCATTAATGCTGTGCATGGTTTTGAATTTGGTTCGGGTTTTAGCGGCAGCGAGATGCGCGGATCGGAGCATAACGATATATTTATTAAAAACGCTGCCGGTGATGTAGGCACCCGTACCAATTTTTCGGGTGGTATACAAGGGGGCATCAGCAACGGTATGCCTATTGAGTTTAAGGTGGCTTTTAAACCGGTTGCTACCATTATGCAAGCCCAGCAAACCATAAACAGCGAAGGTAACGCCGCCGAAATATCGGGCAAAGGCCGCCACGACCCATGTGTAGTACCCCGCGCCGTACCAATTGTTGAAGCGATGGCCGCCCTTGTTTTAGCAGACCACTGGCTACGTAACCGAAATTCAAAACTGTAGAGACGCAATACTTTGCGTCTCTGATATGCATTCAAACAAACGAGACGCAAGGTATGCGTCTCTACCGTTAACACTTCACCTCTTTCTTTTTAGTTGCAATGCCGCCACGTTTATCCCATACCTTTTTAATATAATCGGTAGCAAGGGGTACTTTGCAGGCTGTGCCGTGCTTATCAACAGTTACCACCCCTATTCTGCCAGCTATTGCCATGGCTTCGTCAGCTAAAGCAGCTACGTAACTGCCCACACAAATAACATAGTTGTTCATGTGGTAGCAAACCCTGTCTTCGCTGTGTTTGATATCCAACTC
Organism: Inquilinus sp. KBS0705; assembly: GCA_005938025.2. Lineage (NCBI taxonomy): Bacteria > Pseudomonadati > Pseudomonadota > Alphaproteobacteria > Rhodospirillales > Rhodospirillaceae > Inquilinus > Inquilinus sp. KBS0705. The sequence continues at coordinate 1,807,715 of VCCI02000001.1, forward strand.
GGCGCGTTGCAATAGGCTTTTCAATTTTTCCATATCCAACTCGTTATTGGGTTGCAGTGCCACCAGATTACTTAGAGTGGCCCATCCTGTAGCGGCAACATGTTCAACAGGGCTATCGATCCATTTTAGCGCCAGTTCAAAGCCGTTGGGGTTACCAGCGGCTACCCATGGTACGGTATACTCGCTAATGTTGTTAGATGTGGCATGCTCCGCCCAGGTTTGCAGGTCGTCTGTGGTCATTTTGGCATCGTCGGCAATCAATCCGGCCAGGTACATGGCATCGGCATTGCCGGTGGCAAACAGATCTTTCGCCAGCTGGTAGTCCTTTTTTATCTTCTTTTGTATCGGTTTTAAATACTCCACCTTTACACCAAAAAAGGGCTCCTTAACACCATGTTTCAGCAATATCTTTTTAATGCTGTCGCTGCCTTTTTCCTGCAGTTCGGTCATTATTTCGGTAACGGTCATCGCGGTGTGGTTTGATTATTAAATTTATGATATTTTCCTGCATTAAAATGCAAACAGTAAATCTCAAATCCTATTTTTGATTTTAAACCCTTACACCCCTAAACCGTGTCGATATTCAGCCTTTATAAAAACGCCTACCGCGGCTTATCGCCTAACAGCTGGTACCTTAGCCTGGTAATGCTGATAAACCGCAGTGGTACTATGGTAGTGCCTTACTTAAGCCTTTATTGTGTAGAAAAACTGGGCTTTAGCATTACGCAGGCAGGGTTTATTATGGCCTTGTTTGGTGTGGGCTCAATACTGGGTGCTTTTGCAGGCGGTAAACTGATTGACCGCTTTGGCTTTTACGATTTGCAGATAGGCACCCTGCTAAGCGGTGGCCTGCTGTTTATTCTATTAGGTTATCAGCATACATTTATTACCTTGGCTATAGGTACATTTTTATTAAGCTTTTGCAACGAGGCCTTTCGCCCGGCAAACTCAACAGCGGTGGCGCATTACAGCACGCCTGAAAATAAAACCCGCTCCTACTCGCTCAACCGTTTGGCCGTAAACCTTGGCTGGGCCTTTGGTGGTGGCCTGGGTGGGGTACTGGCATCGTTTAGTTACAGTTATTTGTTTTGGGTAGATGGCTGCACCAACATTATAGCCGCGCTGATATTACTAAAGCTGATGCCCCGCTCGGTTATTAAAAAAAGCGAGGTAGTAAAAGATAAAAATGTAAAGGTAGCATCGCCGTATAAGGATGGGGCCTACATGATGTTCATTCTTTTATCTACCCTGTTTGGCTTGTGCTTTTTCCAGTTTTTTATTATGGAACCGGTGTTTTACCGCCTTAAATGGCACTTCAGCGAACGCCTGATAGGTTTGTTGCTGGCTTTAAATGGTTTGCTGATAGTAGCCGTAGAAATGGTACTGATACACTACCTGGAGCGCAAAAGGCACGGGCTTATCTATATAACAAGTGGGGTTATTATAGCAGGCATAGGCTTTGTATTGCTTAACATTTTACCGGCCGGTGTGGCTACAGCGGTATTGGTAGTAGTAATTATAACTCTGGGCGAAATAATGAGCATGCCTTTTATGAATGCTTACTGGATAGCCCGCACAAACGATTATAACCGCGGGCAATATGCTGCATTGTATACCATGTCGTGGTCGGCGGCGCAAATTTTGGCACCAGCTTTGGGGAGCCAGGTTATAGCCTATGGTGGTTTTAATTTGCTTTGGTGGTTGCTTGGCGTTTTAAGCTTTGCTACCGCTGCCGGCTATTTTGTGTTATACAAAAGCGAAAAATAACCGAACCAACAGGGCAGCTTTTACCTTAATTGTTAATAATGAAACGCGTTTTAATTTTAGACCTCGACAACACCATATATCCGGTTAGCCAGATAGCCGACCACCTGTTTGGCCGCTTATTTACCATGATAGATGAAGAGTTGGCCGAAGAGGACCGGCAGGCTGCCGAAGAGGCCAAGCACGAGCTTACCCGCCGCCCCTATCAGCAAGTAGCAGATGATTTTGGCTTTAGCAACGAGCTTAAAACCAAGGGCCTTGAGCTGCTGAAAAACTGCACTTACGATTTGCCTATGCAGCCTTATGATGAGTACGATACGCTGCGTAATATAGCCATTGATAAGTTTTTGGTGACCACAGGCTTTACTAAGCTGCAAATGAGCAAGGTAAAAATGCTGGATATTGCCGCTGATTTTAAGCAGGTTTATGTGGTAGACCCCGAAGAATCGGACCAAACCAAGGGGGATATATTTAACAAAATAATGCAGGAGAATGGCTATGCCCTTGGCGATGTACTGGTAATTGGCGACGACCCAAAATCTGAGATAAAGTTTGCTAAAGAGCTGGGTATTGAAACTTTTCTGTTCGATCCGGAAAGCAAACACCCTGATGCCGAGGTAACCTACCGCGGTACGGATTATAGCGAGATTGAGCGTATCATCGCACAATAACAATCATTCGCTCATCAGCACCTTTACCGTAACTATCAATTGGCCCAAATGCCGCATAGTGTGCTCGGCGCTGTGCACATAAAGGCCCAACACGGTTGATGGCAACTGCGCCCGGCCTACGCCCCTAAATTGGGTTAAGGTGGCTTCATCAGCTTTGCTTAACTGTAATAATGCCGCATCAATCTGCGTGTTAAAATTGCTAACTAATTCGGTAACTGTGTATATTTTATTGGTCGGTTTACCCTCTGCCGACAGGTAGCTTAATTGCCCGGGGGTTAAAACCTCGGCACGTGCATAAGTAAATAACCTGTCGAGTACGCCGGTTAAGTGCTGCAAATGGAAAGCCGGCGATGCCATTCCCGCAACCTTTTGATATAACAACTCATCCGGAAAGCCTTGCATAAGTGCCGTCAGTTCTTCACGCGCCTGTAATAGCGCGTGCGCAACAGGTTGCAGCAAAGCGGGCATGTTACTTAAAGGGCCGCGCAGCCATACTTCGGGTTGGTTAGTTGCCATGTGCTTTAAGTGTGTAAAACTATTTGTGGTATAGGTATTGTTATGTGTAAACCAAATTTATAATATTAAATACCGATACACTCAAATATGAAAAGAATTCTTTTACTACCCCTCATTGTACTTCTTTCGGCCTTTACCCTAACTTTCCAAAGCTGTAAGAAAAAAAGCCGGTCAGACATGGGCAACCAGCTTTACCTGAAAACCAAAAACAAGGTTTTTAAAGATGTAACACCCGAAGGCCTCGCCGAAGTTTTTAAAAAGGTTTTGGTTGAAGAGCGATCTAAAATGGATAACCCGCAGCTAATAACCGCTTACTACGAGCAAAACGATTATGACCCGGCTTTTGTAATGGATCATATTTTTAATGGTGATGTTGATTTAACTGCCAACTATTTTGAAAAAGTGAGCCAGCACGGCCTTGATCCCAAAATGTTTAAAGCCGACCAGATAAAAGCTTTGGTTGATAAATTCCAGGATAAAAAAGGGATAAAAACCTTAGATGAGGCTTACCATGATATTGCAAAACTGGAGATATTAACAGCCAACTCGCTGATAAACTATTCAAACGCGTTGCAGTATGGTATGGTTAGTCCGCGTAAAATATACGCACGTTACTTTACCGAAACCCTGCGCCCCGATAGTGCAAGCATGTCAAAAATATTCTATATAAAAGATATGAAGCAGTACCTGGATAGCATACAGCCTAAAGACCCGCAATACCTTGCCCTGCAAAAGGCACTGGTTACAGGCAGCACTGCGCCGGGCATGAGCAAAGAAGAAACCACCCGTTATTTAGTGGTTAACCTGGAGCGCCTGCGCTGGAAAAACAAACCAACGCAACCTAAGTATGTAATAGTGAACATACCCGACTATCGCTTAGATGTGATGGAGAACGGCAAATCGACCCTGAACATGAAAGTTTGTGTGGGCGAAGGCCGTAACACCGATAATGCCAATACCCTTGTTGAATATGACGAAAGCGATAAAGTTGACCGCCCCTTTACCCGCGAAACCCCGCAGCTAAACAGTATGATATACGAGGCGCAGGTAAACCCGGTATGGAACATTCCTAACAGTATTGCTACTAAAGAAATCATCGTTGAAGCCCAAAAAGACCCTTACTACCTTTCAAATAAAGGTATAGATGTGTACCAAAATGGCAAAAAGGTAGACGACCCTGAAACCATTAAATGGGCCGATGCTACAGCTGATAAATACGAATTTAAACAACGCCCCGGCGACGATAACTCGTTAGGTAAGATCAAATTCCTGTTCCCTAACAAAAGCAGCGTTTACCTGCACGATACCCCTGCAAAAAGTGCTTTCGGATTAACAGTACGTGCTGTAAGCCACGGTTGTGTACGTTTAGAGAAACCACAGGATCTGGCACAATCCCTATTTGGTGCCGGTGAAACCTACGACACCATTGTGAAGGATATGAGCGAGAATAATGACAAACCTACTGACATAGCCCTACCTAAAAAAGTACCGGTATACATTACCTATGTTACCTGCTGGGCCGACGAAAGCGGCACCATCCAGTTTCGCCCGGATGTTTATGGTTTAGATGTGGTATTGTATGGCCACCTGCAAAAGTTTTTACCAACCAGCAGCCAAATAGCCGCCTTGTAATTACAGCACATTACTAAAAAGAAAAGCCCGTTAACATTAACTGTTAACGGGCTTTTTTGTAAGCGTTATATAATTAAAGCTTTGCCATTGTTGTAGAATCTGCGGTTAATGCAGAGTCGGGCATTATGTACTTCTCAGGTGCGGTTTCGTCAAGCAAATTAGATCTATAGCGGGCATCGTTACCATTAATAAATAGCATTGTTTTGCCTTTAATGGTATTGATAACCGTTTGTGCAACCTCTGGCGATATAGCAGGGCAACCAAAGCTGCGGCCTAAGCGGCCAATTTGGTTAATGGTATTTTGGCATACATAATCTGCAGCGTGTACCACTATACCACGGGCACGTGCAGCACTGTTAATGCCATTATCCAAACCATCCAATCGTAACGATTGGCCGTGTTTGCCTATATATACATCATCCGTAAGGTAAAAACCCAGGCTGCTTTGGTGCGACTCGTTATTGTTGCTAAAGCGGTTGGCCATATCATCGCCACTGCCCTGCCCGTGCGCTACCCATGTGTTTAATACCAGGGTTTTGTTCAGCATATCAACAATCCACATGCGCTTTTCGCGGCTCGATCGGTTAAAATCAATAACGGTGATAATATTGCTATTGGCAGGTAGTTTATTAGCCAATTTAAGGTTTAAGTAGCCGGTAACCGCTTTTTGAAATACCGCAACATCCAGCCCGGTTTGTTGCAGGTTGGCTGTTTGATATATATTTGATACATACTGCGTAAACACTTCTTTAGCAGTTAATGTATGTGTAATGCTTTTGTTATTTGATTTGTTGGCACCAGCCGGTCTCCAGCTGATAACAGATACTGAAAACAGCAACATTGCGCCAAAAATCCACCACAAGTGTTTTCTCATAATTATTTGGGTTTAATACAATAATCAATTAAAAAGGTACCGCAGATTTAGGGTTTATTTACTGGAACTAATTGTGATTAGTAGAACAAATATACGAAAATTACCCGCTTTTATTGTCACGACAATCTAACGATATACTTAAATGAAATATTATTTCAGTAAAGTTAAATAACACTAACCATTTATCCAAACAAAAAGGGGAAAATGTTACCATCCTCCCCTTTGCTCATTATATACTTTAAAAGTTTATTAACCCCCGGTGCTTATTTATGCCAAACAATTTTATCCTCAACAGGAATGTTGCGTTTACCTTCGGGCTGTACGTCGGTATAACCTAAAAATAAAACACCCAGTATGCTATCCTCTTCGCCTAAGCCAAAGTGCTGGGCATATGCCGGTTTTAACACCATACCACCTGTGCTCCAAAAAGCGCCGATATTAAGGGCTGTAGCACCTAATAACAGGTTTTGCACCGCGCACGATGCTGCTATCACCTCTTCAAATACAGGTATCTTAGGCAGCGCGCCACGCTTTTGGTAAGCTATTACCACGTGCGACGAGTTATTGCCCTGGTTGGTTAAGTTGGTATAAACAGTTGGGTTAAAGCTTTCGCCGGGGTTAGCCGCTTTGTATAATTCGGCATGTTGCGCGCAATAAACAGATGGTTCTTCAAAAACTATAAAACGCCATGGTTCGGTATTGCCATGGTTGGGTGCCCAGTCCGCAAGCTCCAATATTGATGCTATGTGGCCATTAGGTATTTTATTACCATTCATGGTAGAGGGTTTAATAGTGCGGCGTTTTTTTATGTTATCGGCGATTGCTGAAAATGTAGTATCCATAGGTGTTTTAATATGGCTGCGAAATTAGGGATTTTGACCGAAAGAAACAGCCTCTGCTGGTGTTGTCAGTAACAATTTTTTTTTAGCTCAAACAAGACCCGTCCTTTTCAGATAACAATTTTACCAATAGGTGCAGCGGATGTGCGATTCCTTCCCTGGGGAAGGAGGAGGTAGGGGTTAAACCAGGCGTTCAGCTATTAACCGTCGCTCATTTAAACCCCTCCCTGCCTTTACGCTCATTGCTAACCGCACCCCTCCCCAGGGAGGGAATTATAATTTTCAGAACAGGCATTCGCCCCTGCCCGCTATTTAATGCAATAAAATTATTTAATTTCACGGGCGCCATTAACCGGCCTATAGCGTATGAATAACTGGATAAAAAATTATAGCGGGATAATTTGGCTGTTAACGGGCATTATTATTGGCAGTATTGCCGGCGTTGTGCTGGGCGAAAGGGCCGAAATACTAAAACCCATCGGCGATATTTTCCTGAACCTGTTATTTGTGGCTGTTATCCCACTTGTTTTCTTTGCTATTTCGTCTGCCATAGCCAACCTGCAAGGCACACAAAAGCTAAGCCGTATAATGGGTATTATGGCGGGCGTTTTTTTGGGTACTATTATAGTAGCGGCAATATTAACCATTATCGCACTGTGGATATTTCCTTTGGGTGCCACAGTAACTACAGCCACCGCCGGCACCACAGCAGAGGCGGGTAAAAAGTTAACCGGCGATGCCGTTACACAGCTATTTACCACCAGCGAGTTCTTTAACCTGCTATCCCGTAAAAACATGCTGGCCATGATCATTTTTGCCATACTGGTAGGTTTTGGCGCATTAAGGGCGGGCGACAAAGGCAAAGCATTCACCGGTTTTTTAAATTCGGGCAACGAGGTTTTTAAACAAGTATTTGTCATTATCATGAAAGCAGGGCCAATTGGCCTGGGTGCTTACTTTGCTTACCAGGTGGCTGTTTTTGGGCCAAGCCTGTTTGGCACCTATGCCCATACACTGGGTATTGGTTATGGTGTTAGCTTGTTTTTATACGCTGTATTTTATAGCCTATATGCCTTTATTGCAGGCGGCGTAACCGGCATTAAACGCTACTGGAAAAATAACATCATCCCTTCGGCTACTGCGGTGGCAACCTGCAGCAGTATTGCCACAATACCGGCCAATTTAGATGCCGCCAAAAAAATGGGCATTAGTGATGTAATTGCCGGGGTAACTATACCGCTTGGGGGCACCCTACATAAAGATGGCTCCAGCATATCCTCCATATTAAAAATGGCCGTAGTGTTTGCCATGTTTGGCAAAGGGTTTGACAGTCCGCAGGTTATACTGCTGGCTTTGGGGATGACAGTTTTAGTAAGTATGGTTGAGGGCGGCATCCCTAACGGCGGTTATATAGGCGAGCTGCTATTTATCTCGGCTTATGGCTTCCCGCCTGAAGCATTACCACCTGCTATAATTATTGGCACCCTGATAGACCCCATTGCTACCCTGCTAAACGCGACCGGCGATACTGTTGCCGCCATGATGATCAATAGATTTGCAGAAGGGAAATTGGTTGAGGATTGATCTCCTTGGTTTATTGGCGAAAACTCTACAGCTATTCGAAGCTTTTTAATTCCCTCCCCGGGGAGGGGTGCGGTTAGAAATGAGCGTAAAGGCAGGGAGGGGTTCATATGAGCAATAGTTATAATTGGACTCAACGCCTTGATTAACCCCTACCTCCTCCTTCCCCAGGGAAGGAATCGCACCTTCCCTGCAATATTTTAATCTTCCGAACGAAGGTAATTCCACCAATTTGAAATTTACATATGCGGCTTTTTGGCTACGCCAATAATGTCTACATCTTCTAACACCAGCGACTTGACCATGTTTTGAACGATGGCCTTGTACTTTTTAAAGTGCGGTGTTTCTATATGTGCCTTGTACGCGGCGGTATCGGCATATACCTCTAAAATGGTAATGTGCGACGGATCAGTCTTATCCGCTACCGCGTAATAGGTTAACACACCAGGCTCGGTTTTTACCGCCGTGGTCATCTGCTCTTTAAGTGCCGCGTTATACTGGTCTAACAGGGCAGGGTCAACCTGAATTTTCGCTAATCTTACCATTTGGTTATTACTTTGTGCCAAAGCGCTGCCTGTCATACACAAGATCAACAGGCATACCATAAATGTAAATTTTTTCATCATCAATAATTGAATTTTTCCGTTTGGAGACCAACCTATCAAAGGTCGGTATTAATATTTAAAATAGTTGTGACACTGTTTTGTCACTACCCGTGCTCTTTTCAAAAAACCGGTCCCGGGTATTTCGGTGCTGCGCGAATGCAAAATAAATTGCATTTAGGTGAAAAATAATTTTATATTAGTGAACAGGCGGGCAACAAAAAAAACGAAAACAGCTATAGCTAAAGCAGTAAAAAATCGCAAAAAAAAACAAAAAGTTACCTTAAGGATGTAATGGCCTAAATTATACAACAAAAAACCCGATCAGCATTTACTCACCGGGCTTTTTTATTTTTTATGAACTTTGATTTTGCCTAAAATATCGCCGGATATTTACCCGGGTTGGCTTCGCTCATCATCTTGTAAACCGCCTCTATCACATCATCGTGCGATGGCTTGCTAAAGTAATCACCGTCTGAGCCATAAGGTGGCCTGTGCTCGGCAGCCGAAAGCGTTTTAGGCTGAGCGTCAAGCGCATAGTAGCCGTTTTGCACCTCCAGTATCTTTTGCAGTATAAACGCCGAACCACCACCCGGCAGGTCTTCGTCTACTATTAATAGCTTATTGGTTTTACGTAAGGAGTTACCACAAACATTCTCTGTATCAAACGGATAAAGGGTTTGCGGGTCTATCACCTCAATGTTCATACCCATTTTGGCTAACTCTTCGGCACTCTCCATCACTATACGCAGGGTTGAGCCATAGCTGATAACTGTAACATCGGTACCTTCCCTTAGTATCTCGGCCTTACCTAAGGGTACGGTAAACTCACCTATATTGGCCGGCAGCTTCTCCTTAATACGGTAACCGTTAAGGCTTTCTATCACCAAGGCGGGTTCGTCGCCGCGCAAAAGCGTATTGTACATACCGGCAGCTTGGGTCATGTTACGTGGCACGCAAATATGCATCCCCCTAAGCGAGTTCAATATAAAACCAAGCGGCGATCCCGAGTGCCATATGCCCTCTAACCTGTGGCCGCGTGTGCGCACAATAAGCGGTGCCTTTTGCCCGCCAAGCGTGCGGTAGCTCAAGCTGGCTAAGTCGTCGCTTAAAACAGTGATAGAATACAGCAGGTAATCTAAGTATTGAATTTCGGCAATTGGCCTTAAGCCACGCATAGCAAGGCCCATGCCCTGCCCTATAATGGTTGCTTCGCGTATGCCGGTATCGGTAATACGCAGGTCGGTATACTTGCTTTGCAAGCCTGCAAAGCCTTGGTTTACATCGCCTATAGCACCCACATCTTCGCCAAAGGCAACAATGCTTTTATCGCGCTCAAAATTGGCATCAAAGCAGGCATTTAATACCTCGCGGCCATCCATTACTTTGGCATCATCGTCATAAGTGGCGGCTACAACCTTCACATATAAAGGCGATTGCGGCGTACCTGTAAACAGTTTGGAATTAAAGCGTTCCTTGTTCTTAACGTTCTCGGCATTTAGCAGATCAACAAGCGCTTGTCTTTCGTGGGTATTCTCGTTTATGGTTAAACGCAATGCCTTGCGTATGGTAGTAATGGTGTCTTTACGGCCCGGATCTATGCAGCTTTCTAAGGATGTGATCAGACTTTGTAATTCGTTGGCATGCGCCGATACCTGGGCCATGCGGTAAATAACCTGCACGGTTTGCTCCATTTCGGCTTTTATCTCGTTTTCCAGATCGCTCCAGGCTTCGCGCTGGCAATCACGCACATGCTTTTTTGCCGCTGCTTCCAACTTGTCAATTTCCTCGGCAGTAGCAATAGCCGATTCTATCATCCATTTGCGCATTTGCAGCAGGCAATCATGTTCTTCTTCCCAGGCAAGCCTGTCTTTCGACTTGTAACGCTCGTGCGAACCTGATGTAGAGTGGCCCTGCGGCTGGGTCATTTCGGTAACGTGTATCATTACCGGTACATGCTCTTCGCGGCATATTTTAATGGCACGCTCGTAAGTTTCGCAAAGGGCTACATAATCCCATCCGCGCACTTTAAATATCTCGTATCCCTTGCCTTTACTATCGCGTTGAAAGCCCTTTAAAACCTCGGATATATCCTCTTTGGTAGTTTGCAGCCTTGCCGGTACCGATATAGCGTAGGCATCATCCCATATAGAGATAGCCATAGGCACCTGCAGCACACCGGCAGCATTAAATGTCTCAAAAAATAACCCCTCGGATGTTGAACCGTTACCGATGGTGCCAAAAGCAACCTCGTTACCGTTAACCGAAAAATTCTTTAAGTAGGCCAGTTCTTTATTTTGGCGGTATAGTTTTGATGCGTAAGCTAAACCCAGCAAGCGTGGCATGTGCCCGCCTGTGGTAGATATATCGGCCCCGCAATTCATGGTTTCAGCCTGGTTTGCCCAACTGCCATCTTCGTTTACATAACGGGTGGCATAGTGGCAATTCATTTGCCTGCCTGCCGATGCGGGGTCTTTTTCAACATCGGGGTTGGCATATAACTGAGCGAAAAACTCCTTCAAATTGCTCATGCCGGTAGCAAACATAAAAGTTTGGTCGCGGTAGTAGCCTGCACGCCAGTCGCCATTTTTAAAAGCCTTGGCCATAGCCAATTGCGCAACTTCCTTACCATCGCCAAAAATGCCAAACTTAGCCTTACCTGTAAGCACTTCCCTCCTGCCTATCAGACTGGCCTGTCGGCTTTCAAAGCCAACACGGTAGTCGCCGATAACAATTTTTCTGAAATCGTCAAAACTGAGTTCGGCAGCATTTGTGGTATTGCCAGTGTGTAATGCAGTTTCGGGCATATTATATTTGATTAGGCGGTAAAATTATAAAATTCTATTCGGTTTTAGTAATGGTACATATAAAACGCCGAGTTTTTACAATAGTTTTGATTTTAGGTTAAACCTTTTATATTTGTAATAATCAAACACGCAACTATGAAAAAATTAATATTGATCTGCACCGTAATTTTAGGCTTTGCTTTTACCGCTTCTGCACAAGACGACCAAAAAGCCGAGTTTAAATTTAACGAAGAAAAACACGACTTTGGTAAAATACCACAAGGCACACCTGTTACTACAATTTTTGAATTTACCAACGTTGGTACCGAGCCACTTATACTTACTGAAGTAAGGCCTACCTGCGGTTGCACCATTGCCGATTACACTAAAACCCCGGTTTTAAAAGGCGCTAAAGGATCTATTAAGATCACTTATAACGCGGCGGTAGCCTCGGCATTTAACAAAACCATTGTGGTAACATCAAATGCTAAAACGCCTACCAAGTATTTAAATATTGTGGGCGAGGTAGTTGCCAAACCGGCGGCATCGAGCAAGTAATAGCTTTAACAAAGCATAAATAATTAAAAAGGCATCCTTGCAGATGCCTTTTTTTATGGGCTGTTTTTTTTACTAATTTTGCCCCATGCCAAAAATTTCGCAAAAAGGGCAGCGAATGCCCGCATCGCCTATACGTAAACTAACCCCATTTGCCGATAAAGCTAAGCTGGAAGGTAAAAAAGTATATCACCTTAATATTGGCCAGCCGGATATTGAAACGCCCGAAAGCATGCTTAATGCCATTAAAAATATTGATTTTAAGGTATGGGCCTACACTCCCAGCGAGGGTACTTTAAGTTACCGTAAAAAACTAACCGAATACTATAACAAGTTAGGCTATAACATCACCCCCGAAAACATTATTGTAACCACCGGCGGATCGGAAGCTATTACCATTGCCATGATGAGTTGCCTGGATGATGGCGACGAAGTAATAATACCTGAACCATTTTATGCCAACTACAATGGCTTTGCCAACCAAACAGATGTAGTAGTAAAACCCATTTTATCATACATTGATAATGGCTTTGCGTTACCGCCTATAAGCGAGTTTGAAAAGCTGATCACCCCTAAAACCAAGGCCATCATTATTTGCAACCCTAATAACCCTACCGGCTACCTATACTCGCAGGCGGAACTGGATGCATTAAAGGAACTGGCTTTAAAATACGACTTGTACCTGTTTAGTGACGAAGCTTACCGCGAATTTTGTTACGACGGCCGCAATTTTATATCGCCCATGCACCTTGAGGGGTTGGACGAAAACGTAATTGTGATGGACACTGTAAGCAAGCGTTATAGTGCTTGTGGTGCACGCTTAGGCTGCCTTATTACCAAAAACAAGGCTGTTATTGCAGCTGGGTTAAAATTTGCGCAGGCAAGGCTATCGCCGGGCATGGTTGAGCAAATTGCTGGCGAAGCGGCTGTGGATACACCTGATAGCTATTTTGAAGCTGTTAGTCACGAATATACCCTACGTCGCGATACTTTGGTAAATGCGCTTAACAAGATGGAGGGTGTATATTGCCCTAACCCGGGTGGTGCATTTTATGTGGTTGCCCGATTCCCGATTGATAATGCCGATAAGTTTTGCCAATGGATGCTGGAGAGCTTTAGCTACAATAACCAAACGGTAATGATGGCACCCGCAACCGGCTTTTACAGCACGCCCGGAGCAGGCCAAAATGAAGTACGAATGGCATATGTACTAAACAACGATGACCTGGGCAAAGCTATGGAATGCCTGGAAAAAGGTTTACAGGAATACCCGGGTCGGGAATTATAAAGTCTTAAGTCAAAAGTAATAAGTCGAAAGTCAGGGCTGAAACGGCATTAAATTTGTATATTTGTACTGGTTTAACTCAGAACTTAACACTTCGGACTTAAGACTTACAAAATGGGGTCGACCGGAATTGACAGGATGGAGATAAATAGGTAAGCATGCAGCGCGTTGGGTGAATTAGCGCTTAAATCTGAACGCTCAAACTTACAAATGGCGAAAATAACTACGCCTTAGCTGCCTAATTTAGAATTAGCATAGCTTTTGTCCCGCCGGTTTTCTGTTCTGTTGGATCGGCAACCGGGGCATCGAAAAACGGAAATAGCCTGCTTAAAGGTGTGGTAAGCAGGCGAAACAAAGCACCTAAGGATTAAGGTACAGGTAAGCGGTTAACCTTCCCTAGTCCCTACAATTAAATAACAGCTAAGCATGTAGAAAGCTTATCTTATACCATGTTTGGACGAGGGTTCGAATCCCTCCGGCTCCACAAAAAAGCCTGCGATTAATAATTGCAGGCTTTTTTATTTACAGCGTGAGAATTTATAGCGAACATTGCCTAAACAAAAGCTTACAGAAAGCAAATGAACAATGATAAAAGCATACAGATTATATACAGGTGCCGACGGGCATTCGCACGTAGAAACCGGAACCGTTAACGAGGGTGTGTTAAGCCAAGCGTCGCACATCAGGTTTCAGGAGTCGCCGCCGCACTCATTTTACGATTGGCACAACGCCCCTACTACTCAATATGTTATTTCGTTATCGGGCACCTTAGAGTTTGAGACCCTGCCCGGCGAAACATTTATTTTAAAACCAGGCGAATTACTAATAGCCATGGATATCACCGGCACAGCCCATAAATGGAAACTTGTTGACGATGCCCCGTGGCAACGCGTGTATGTAGTTTTTGAAGAGAACCAGGTAAATTTTATCCCCGACAACCAATAATAATAACTCATCCTGATATCGCTAATAAGTAATCCATATTAAACTGCAAACCTGTTAAGGAGTAATTATTATTATAAGGTTTACCTGCCAAACGTACTTGTTGCCCCTGCGATATTCCCTGTAAATTTGTCGTTTGCTTAATAAGCGCAGTAGGATGCGACTCAAGCATTTGATAGGCGTATTCAGACATTAGCAAATCATTATTCAGTTCCTTGGTTTTGGCTTGCAGCCTGGCCGCAATATTTACAGGAAGCCCCATTACTGATAATTGCGCCGGCCCATCTAAACCAAATTCACTTACAAATACTTTACCTGCATGTAACCCAACACCTATCTCTAAAGGATCATTATTAAAAGTTGTATAGGCATCATTAAAGATATCTACGGTCTGAAACATAAGCTTTGCAGCCTGGTAAGCATTATTTACCGCCTGGCGCAGGTTACTTTGCAAACCAAAAACGGCATAAAGATTATCGCCGGCAATCTCTATCACCCTGCCCTGCGTATTTTTTACAATTTGATTAAAGGCGGTATATAAACGCCTTACTAACTGTATCACCGATTGACCGGGCTGCGATTCCATAAGCCCTGTAAAATTGCGGATATCCAGAAAAAGTATGGCCACCTCTTTTTCCTGGTCTACTGCTACAGCACTGGCTGCAGGCATGTAGGTGTTTAACATTAAGTAATTGTTTTCCATGAGTTGTGTGTTTCGTTACTTAAGCAGACGAGCCAACTTTTAAAACATTTTAAAAAAACCGCGAATAATTTAGTGATGACACAGCGCTGACTTAGTAATGTGAATATATTTGATGTGCCGCAACACCTATGCTGATCACTCATATAAAAGAATTACACGCTATACACAATTGTTTGATTATCTTTGCAAAACATGAGGCAATTAAAGATAACCCAATCCATCACCAACCGCGAGTCGCAATCATTAGATAAATATTTAACAGAGATAGGCAAAGTAGATCTGATAACGGCGCAGGAGGAAGTTATTTTAACTCAAAAAATACGCGAAGGTGACCAGGCTGCTTTAGAGCGACTTACAAAAGCCAACCTTCGTTTTGTGGTATCGGTTGCTAAACAATACCAAAATCAGGGCCTTACCCTTGGCGATTTGATAAACGAAGGTAATTTAGGCCTGATAAAAGCCGCCGGACGTTTTGATGAGACTAAGGGTTTTAAATTTATATCATACGCCGTTTGGTGGATACGCCAATCAATCTTAACTGCTGTGGCCGAGCAAAGCCGCATTGTGCGCTTACCGCTTAACCAAATAGGTTCGTTAAACAAAATACGCAACTCTTCATCTAAGTTAGAGCAACAGTTTGAGCGCCCGCCTACGCCCGAAGAATTGGCTACCGAGCTGGAAACAACTGTCGAAAAAATATCCGATTCGTTATCAAACGCCGGCAGACACGTTTCTGTTGACGCGCCTTTTATTACAGGCGAAGAAAACACTTTATTGGATGTACTGCAAAATTCAGAAGCTGATACCGATAGCGAACTGATGACCGATTCGCTTACACAAGAAATAAAACGTTCGTTAAATATATTAGCTGACAGAGAAAAACAAGTATTGATATTGTTCTTTGGCTTAAATAACATAGCCGCCCACTCTTTAGAAGAAATAGGCGAAAAGTACCAGCTAACCCGCGAACGTGTCCGTCAGATTAAAGACAAGGCACTATTGCGCCTGCGTTCTAATTCAAAATCGAGGTTATTGCAATCTTATTTATAATATTGATTTTATGCTATAAAAAAAGCTCAGCCAATAATGGCTGAGCTTTTTTGCTTTTGGGAAGCTTTGCTATTCGTCACTAAACTTTATATTATTTAGTCGCAAGGGTGTGCCTGTAAATACAATAAATACATCGTTAATGCCCTGGGCACCGGTTAAGTTCAATTTTACACTTTGCAAGTTTATATAACTACCTGTAAAAGATGCTAACAACTTACCATCAGCAGTACCAGAATGCACCTCAACAGTGCCGGGCGGGTCTGTAGCCCTGCCCCTTGGCAATAACATCAATTCAATAGTTTTAATATCAGTAAGGTCAAGTTGGTTAAACTTTAAATATGCGCCTGGGTTTTTCACCACGGCTACCGTACTATCGCGGTTATATACCATATCTTTAGCCTCGCTAACCTGTGCTACCGGCACTACTGTACCGCGTAATATTACAATATTTTCGCCCATCAATGGGCCTGCCGCCTTTGTCCCTTTATCGGTATATGCGGCCCGCAGTATAAAGCTACCGTTTTGATTTTCGCCTTTGGGCACAGCGGTAACATAGGTACCCGTTACCGGCATAGATTTTTGCGCCTTTTGCGGAGTGCCCAGGCTCATAATATATTTAACAATACTGCTCAGGTCGTTATTTGACAAAGCCGGGTGTGCAGGCATTTGTGCGTCGCCCCAATTACCAGATCCGCCCGTTTTGATCTTTTTTGATAACAGTGCAATTGCGTTAGGGTCGTTCTTATATTTTTTTGCTACCGCGGTAAACGATGGCCCAAGCACTTTATCCTTTACCGAGTGGCACGATTTACAGTCGCTTTTTGTTATCAGCGCCATACCCGCTGCGTACTTGGCAGTGGCATCAACCCCTTGTTGTTTTTGGGCTATAGCAGTTAAATTATACCCCTCAGAAAGGTAATTGGCACTTACCGACACCAGCGATGGCGCAATACGCTTATTAGCCAGGCTACCATCCTCTTTATCAGTTACAGCTACCTTATAGCCAACACTTTTACCAGGAAAATAGAAACTACTATTACCTGATGTAATATTTACCTTAACCACAGGCGGTTCGTTACCTGCCTTTATAGTAACCGACTTGCTATTGCTGGCCCCTTTCAAATCGCTTACGGTAAGGGTGACTTTATAGGTACCCGCCGATGAAAGTGTTAATAATGGGTTTTCCTCTTTTAATGTTTTATACAGCTTACCGCCTTTGGTTATTTTCCATTGATAGGTTAACACATCGCCGTCGTCAAAATCTTTTGATCCGGCCGATGAAAGGTTAACTTTTAAAGGCAGTGCTCCGGCAACTTTATTGGCTGATGCCTGTACCTGTGGCTTACGGTTACCGCCGCTATATTCTATTCGTATTAATTCAGCTTCGGGATTGTTCCTGAAGTAACCATTTCCATACTCTAATACATAAAGGTCGCCTTCGGGGCCAAATTTCATATCAATGGGGCCACGCAGTCGCAGGTCAGGCAAAAAGCGCTCCATCGATTTATATTCACCATTGTCGCCTATCTCTACAACATTTATCCAGCCACGCACCCAATCGGTTATTAGCCATTTACCCTCATAATAATCAGGGAAAGGCCGTTTAGGGTCTTTAAAATCGGCACGGTGATAAATAGGGCCGCCAACCGCACTGTTACCCCCACTCTCCAACAAGGGAAACTGCGTGCTTATACCTTTTGCATACCATATAAAGGCAGGAGTAGCGGGCGGCAGCTCTTTTAAACCACTGCTATTAGGCGAATTATTTATAGGCTTTGCCGCGTCAAAAAAATCGCCGGATTGCTTGGTAGCAAAATCATATTTACGGTACGCTTTATTATCCCCCACAAAGTATGGCCAGCCATAATTACCGGGCTTTTTAGCCTGGTTAAACTCATCGTACGATTGCGGGCCACGTTTTTCAAAATCATCCTTTGAACCATCAGGGCCAACTTCGCCCCAGTATAACCAGCCAGTTTTACTATCAATAGTAAGCCTCCATGGGTTACGGTTGCCCATGGTATAAATTTCGGGGCGGGTATTAGGCGTGCCGGGTGCAAAAAGGTTGCCTTGCGGTATAGTGTATGAGCCATTGGGCTGCGGATGAATACGCAGTATCTTACCCCTTAGGTCGTTTGTGTTCGACGATGATTTTTGTGAATCCTCCGGCGACATGCCCGGGCGCTCATCCAAAGGCGAAAACCCGTCTGACGCCCTCGAGAAAGTGTTATCTCCTGTGCTCAAGTACAGGTTTTTATCTTTATCAAACAACATACCCCCACCTACGTGGCAGCACT
This sequence comes from Inquilinus sp. KBS0705, assembly GCA_005938025.2. Taxonomy (NCBI): domain Bacteria; kingdom Pseudomonadati; phylum Pseudomonadota; class Alphaproteobacteria; order Rhodospirillales; family Rhodospirillaceae; genus Inquilinus; species Inquilinus sp. KBS0705. Next base: position 1,825,812 of record VCCI02000001.1, read on the forward strand.
CTTCGCGCTGAGTGGGTACATCCAGTATAGTTGTTTTTGTATCTTTCAGTATCTCTTTACCCAGCCACATATAGCGCTCTAACGAGTTTTTGGCCACGTTGCCAGCCGGTGCATAATAAACGTATATCCAATGGTTAGTGTCATAATCAGGGTCTAAAATTACGCCCTGTAAACCATCTTCTCCTTCACTTACCTCACCTTTTTTGCTTACATACTTGGTACTTACTGCAAACTCCCCTATTACACTTATCTTATTAGTTGCAGGGTCATAAACCTTAATTTTCCCCTTCCGCTCCGCATAAATTACCCTGCCATCCTTCATTATCTGAAATTGCATAGGTTCTTCAACGCCCTGCGCCAAAACCACTTTGGTAAAACGGTTATCTTCGGGTTTTTTAGTGGTTTGTGCATTCAGGTTAAAGGCATAAAAAGCTATTAAAAAAGCGGTAACAGCCCTTTTAAGCGGTAAATTTTTAAACATTTGCTTTACAGTAATTTAGGTTATTTGTAAGCACAATATAAATGTTTTTCAGGTAATTAAAACACTGCACTATCCATTTTTATCAGGGTCACAATAACATTACAAAATGATATAGGTATGCGGGTCATTTAAACCAGATCAACCTTATATTTACCACAATGCAATACAACCTAAGCTACTTTAATAAGCCCGAAAACTTATTCATTGATCGTGGGGTTATGCTCCAATCGGGTGCTTTTATATTACCCCAGGCCTTTGGGTTGTCATACAGGTTAAAATAACAAATACCAAAAACATGAGGGTTGGCCTTAATGGTTTTAGCGGCATTAGCAAGCCAGCCGTCCTGGTAGCTTTCGGGGCCTTTTACACCAAATTCGGTGATAAATATTGGTTTATCCGAAAAGCGCATCCTAAAATATTTGCGGTTAAATATGCGGCTAAAGGGTTCTTGCTTTTTGGGGTCAGTTATATTTTTATCAGGTAAGCCATATATGGCTATGCTAATAAAGTCCACCACATCATCGCCGGGCCAAAAGTCTATTGATCCCCTATCGCCTGCCGGCCCCCACACCTTTTTAACGTTTTTGGCCGGGCCACCTTCAAATTGCATAAAGTAGCGGTATGCCTTAATATAGGCTACGGGATCCTGGCTTTGCCAGGCATAACGGTGAATGGGTATCTCCATTTCATGCATCCAGCGCAGGTAAACGGTTTGTTGTGTAGTAGCTATAATGCCAAACAACTTTTTTATCACTTCATCGTACCGGCCGTTTACAATGTTTTGCGATAAGTTGTTGTCTGCCTTTCCGCTGGTATCACGCCATGGTTCCATCGTAACAATCGCCTCGTGATGGCGGTTGATGATCTCGCGGAATTTCTTTTCAAAATCTCCGCGCTGCACTTCGCCAAAGTCGGTAAATATATGCTCAACATTAATACTCTTCTGGCCTATCAACCGCTTATTAAGATCGAACGCCCCAAGTCTTAAATAGTCGCGGGATGGCTTTGTCTTAGCAGTATCGGCATAATTTGCAGGCGAGTAAACTACGTCGCTGTATTTAGCCATATAGGCCGCCTCGTTTACCAGCCATTGCATTTTAAAGTTTGTTTTTGAAAGCGTATCAGACCCGATTATTAAAACAGGTTTGTCGATAAAACGCAAGCGATGCAACTTAGCCCTTAGCATTTCGGGGATACTTTTAGCTTTGGGGTAAGCGTCGGTGGTTTTTTCTGATTTACTGCCTAAAGTAATACTGGCCACATCTACCCATTTATTACCCGGCCAGTATTCGGTATCACCGGGATATCCCGACGGGCCCCAAACTATTTTCACTTTAGGCGCTTGTTGCTTTACCTTTTGGGCAAAATAGTTAAAAGACCGGTTATAAGTATCGGGCGACTGGAACTGCCACGGAAACTCGCTGGCCGGGACTTCCATATCCGGGTCGTAGCGTACATAAACCTGGTGATCGCTTTTATTTATTAAGGCAGCCAGTTGGCTTATTTTGCCATTAAAAGCGCCTTTTAAAACTTCTACCAATACATTGTCAGTATCAAATTTGCTTGTTGGCCAGGTTTCGATAGTGATGAGGATGTCGTTATTGGCTATAGCGCTGTCTAACCCGCTTTTGTCAGACCATGTCGCAGCATTTTTCCATACAACCTTGTAATGCGCCATTGCAATTGCATTGGGCTGCATTATTTTGTTAAACACCGCAATTACAGGTTCGTCAGCAGGTGCATAATCATGCCGAAGGTATGATTTGACATAGGACCTTGCGAAGAACAAGCCCAGTAACATAACAACCAGTAATACGGCTGTTAATACATAATATTTGGCTTGTATCGCTTTCATTTAATCATCAGTTTTTTAGCGGTATATTTAATATTGAGGTTGTGGTTGTAATGTTATTATCTTTTGCAGCTATTAAATACAATTTGTAGTTATGTACATCGGCAGGCATGTTTACGCGTAAGCTGGCACCGGTACCAACAGGGTTAATAGCTATCGCATTACCGTAATCATCGGTACGTACAAGGTACCATTCAAAGTTAAGCCCGGTATTTATGTATGCAGCCAGGTTCCATTTACCGTACTCGTAAATTAGCGCGTTATACGGTAACGATGCTCCTGCCGTAGTAGTAAGCGCGGGCCGTAATATCTTAATTTGAGGCAGGTTATTGGCAGGGACTTTACCATTCCACATCTGGCTAATTTTATGCAGATATGGCTTATTACGACCTAAAATATCCTTTAGTCCGCTTAACGACACCATGGTACCTGCCTGCTGATCTTGCCAGTTGGCGTAAAATATACTGCCCGATGGTAAAACGGAGCCAGTAAACGCTTCGGGGTTTACGTTACTGAAAAATATAGGCGCATTTACGTCAGCCAAATATTTTATAGCCGAACGGCTATTCAACACCACGCCAAAAGCATCTATTTGGGGTATTTGCTGGTGCAACATGGCTACCGTTTGGCCCAGTGTGGCAGATGATAACACATCTACCGTAACTATACGGTGTGTATCGGCAGCTTTAATATCATTGACCAGGCGCTTTAGCCATTTAATATAGTTGTAGCGTGCATACAATAATTGCGATTTACTGTAGTAGCTATCTAACTGCTGAAAGCTGGTGTTGCCAATATTCCAGGCATCAATACTTTGTTCGGCACGGTGCGCACGCACTGTTTTAACAATGTTTTGAGCAAGGGTTTCCAAATCATCGGCATCGTTAACAAAGTTGGATGCATCGGGTATCCAAAAGCTATAATTGATCTTAAGGCCCTGCTTTTCGGCCGCATCAAAAGTAGATGAGTCGTATACGTTAGGGCCATATATTTTTACCGTATTAATGCCCGCCAGCTTCATTTCCGTAAAATCATGATTGATGATCTTTTTAGTAAGCGGGTATATATTTTTAAACCAATATTGCCCTTTTGCATAAATTATCCCTCGGGTGCCTGCCCAATATTTAGGGGCCGATAATAACTGCTTATATCCGTTTAACGAGTCGGCTTTAATAGCAGTATCGTTATGTAAAAACTGGTTATTTCCGGCAGGGTATAAAAGTTTGTGTATGGCAAGCGTATTTGAATTACTACGGGTAACAAAAGCTTTCTTTTTTGAAGAAGCCGGGACAAACGACTTAAAAAAATTATTGGTAATACCGGAACTGATACCCGAGTAATCGTCTGAATGAGTAGATACATACAAACTAACGCATACCATAAATACCAATAACATGGCACCTACAGCGCGTACGCCGGTATACATTTTTCGCCTGAACAACCAGAAAAGCCTTTTTTTACTTTTGATATAGGTAGCGATACGCAGCAATGCAGGATGCTTTTCTAAATACACCTGTAGCTTTAATTCGGAACTGGCTACCAGCATAAACACCATAAACAAGCAGTTTAAGCTAACTATACCCGCCATAAAAAATGTAAAAGGGTTCCAGTCGTTATATAGCCCGTATATAATTGCCGATAACGAAATCACCAGCACTACAATATTGGGGATATTGTTTTTGAGGTTCTTTTCGTCCTTTACATCTTTCGGGGTAGCTATATAAGGCACATCGCGCCTTATTAAGGTGTAAACAAAGCCTAAAATAAACACCCACCAGGTACCTATCAGCAACAGCCCGCCTACCAGGTGAAAGCCCCGCTCATTATCTTCCATCACCCATCGTTGCACATAATGCCTTATTGTTATTACAGCAGTTATAAAGGGTAGGCTAATCACCAGGAACTCAGAAAAATCCATCCGCAGCGGGAATACATCGCCAAACAAGGCTAAAACCGGTATCAAAAAGTTGAACAAAAACACAAAACCCGAAAGGTAAAACAGCGGCAATAAACCATAATGAAGCTTTTGGCGCCAGGTGAATTTTGTAAACAACTTTATGTATGATGTTACCAATAACTCGAACACCCCCCTTGACCATTTTAGCTGCTGCTTGTAATAGGCCGATAAGGTTGCAGGCACCAAACCTTTAGCCAATACCTCGGGCACGTAAACCGATTTCCAGTTTTTTGCATGCAATTGCATGGCCGTATGCATATCCTCGGCAAGGCCCGCCGCATGCCCCCCTATTGACTCTAAAGCCGTACGGCGGAAGGTGCAATTGGCCCCGATGGCCTGCACCGTTCCGTAACTGTTCATGCACATCATCATAGGGCCATAAAAATGGTAGGTTTGCTGTGCTGCTCCTTTGGCTATCCACCCTATATCCTGGTTGTAATAAGCCTGTACAATTTGCACATAGCCAATTTCCGGATTATCAAAATGTGCTACAATAGGGTCCAGGAAATTTGGTGCAGGTATATGATCCGGATCAAGCACCACGCACAATTCGCCGGTTGATTGGCTTAGGGCATTATTGATATTACCCGCTTTGGCGTTAATTTTTTTTATGCGGGTAATATGGTGCACACCTAATTTAGCGCATACCTCTTTAAGGTAAGGGTCGTTTGCCTCATCACATAAATAGCTTTGATGCGGGTAGGTAATGGCCTGTATCGCAGTAAGCGTTTCCAATATCATTTCGTATGGTTCGCCTGCGCAAAATGTGGTGAAGATATCAACGGTGTATTGCCTGGTTAAGGTTGGGGCAACAGGCACTTTAATAGACCAGTAGTGATACCACTCATATATGATCTTAAAGAAAGTGTAAACAAACGTCGATATCAATAACCAATAAATTGCCTGGTAACCCATCACATCCTTTTCGAGTAGGCTTTGCATAAAAAAGCCCATACAAACCAATCCTATCACGATCATCGATCGTAATATTAAAAGCTGTTTTGCTGATGGTTGCTTCACTGGTGCAGGTTTCATGGATTTTTAACTACATAAAAAGGTGTATTACTTGTAGCATAACACCCATTATTGTTATAAATGTATACGTACAGCCTATATGGGCCCTCATTTGCAGGCACCTTAAAGCTAATGCTTGTACCACTGTTAGCTGTAATGGCCCCCTTAATTTCTTTCGGCTTTTTCCTGCTGAATATCCCGTTGATTTTATACCAATCTTCGGGTAATAGCTCCCATTTATACGTAAGCTTTGCCGTATCAGCGTTATTAAAATAAAGCTTACCATTTGCAATAGTGTTGGGCTTTAATAATATATTATCTCTTGCTCCCTTATCGTTTAATAGCATAAACTTAACAGACGGCGCATGCATCATAGCTTGCTTACCCGTCCATAAATATTGCATTACATTTACCACTTCAGTTTTGTTACCCTTTTCATCAAACAAGCTAAACCATGTGGGGGTAAGTTCCTGCTTTTGCCCCCAATAAAACACCATGGAACCTAAAAAGCGCTTATCATTAACCGGCATATACTTTTTATAGGTATCTAAATACTGCTCGGCCTTTTTGGTGCTGCTGTTTTCTACATAAGCGCCCCAGGCATTTTGTTCTTCAGCTATCCATGGGCCTTCAATGCCCCACTCAGTAATTAAATAAGGGCCGCTCCACCACCAATCCACCTTATCCAGATCGGCTTTAAAGGTTTGTATGGCGCCGAAAATATTAAAGGATATAAAATCAATATCGGTACGCAGCTTTATATTAATAATATTTTGCTTCTGCACATTCATTACCGTTGTAGTAACCGGGTGGTTGGGGTCTTGCTGATGCAGCATATCAACAAGGTTATTAAAAACGGTATAAAAACAAATGTACTTTGGTTTGTACGGAAAAGGAAGTTCGTTACCCAGGCACCAGGCTAAAACAGCGGGGTGATTTTTATATTTATTTACAAATTGGGTAAAGTCTTTTTCAGTTTTGGCAGTTTTGGTGTCGTTGTTGTAAAACTCATCCATGTTAATGTTTGTAGGCAAGGGCAAGCCTACTATCACAGCCAAATTATTGGCTTGTGCCGAGTCTAAAACAGCAGCCAAATGGGCGGTGTCCCAGGTGCGTATGGTATTACCGCCTGCCTGTCGCAGGCTTTTTAATTGTGTAAAGCCTGCGCCGCCTTTTATTGAAAAGGGTTTGCCGTTACGGTAAAGGGTGAATTTTTTATTAATATTTTGGATATAAACTGTTTGATGAGTTGCTTTATTGGCTTTTGGCTGATTACAGGCTAAAAAAAACAGGCTAAAAAGTATGCAGCAGCTATTTAACCCCAAGTAAAATCTCATCATCAATTTAATTCAATAAGCAAATCATCCAGATTTATTTAAGGCGTTGATACAACTATAACACTATAGTTAAAACTAATGCACCAAGCCCAAAATTTACAACTGTTAGTATTACAGGATATAATATTAACAGGTTGCAGATTAGTAAAAATGCTTATTTTTTTAATAAAAAAGGCATAATTAGATGCTTTTGAAATAAAATCTTTGGGAATAGGCAACTACTGTTTTTACCACATTGGTGAAACCTTTAAACATATGTTAACATCCGCTTAATAGTAATGCCTTAGCTTTAATGCAAATAGAAAAAGCATATATGGCAGCAGGAGTGTGGGGGTTGTTTATACCTAAAAATCAGCAATTCTTTAATTTATTTAATCAATCTTCTACTATTAATGTAGAAATGTCGCAATTGCTTTACAAAGCGGTTAGCGGCGAAAGTAAGCATGAAGAAAATATGCAGTTTAACCAAATAGACCGCCTTAAACTGCAGGGCAATGATGTTAAGCATAAGGTATACCTGGCTTCGGCAAAAGCATTTATATCGCCGTTTGCACGTAATGATATGTATGCGCTGGCATCGGCCTTAAACAGTGTTTGCGACCATATACACGTAGCATCACGTCGTATACATATGTATCAGTCTGACCATATCACCCCATCAATAAAGGAACTGTCGAGTTTGGTATTAGAAACCAGTATAGAACTTGATTATTCTGTTAAAGCATTAAACAACCTTAAAAACAGTGATGCCATAAGTGCGCTTTGTAATAAAATAAAGCAGCTGGAACATTATGCCGATACAGTTTACAGCAAAGCGGTATCGTTAATTATGGCAAACGAAAAAAGCTCGGTTGAACTGATCAAATACACCGAAATTTTAGGCGCGCTTGAAAAAGCAACCGACCGCTGTGAGGATGCCACCAAGGTAATAGAGAGTATAATTATTAAGAACAAATAATTTCAGGCTAATTCAAGCACCGCTTTATTTGCCATTTGGGTTACATCATTAAAATAAACCGTGGCAAGTTCGTGCCAGGTAAGCTGGTTGCTGCATTGTAGGCCCTGGCATACAAACTGATGGCGCAGCTGGCGGTTACAAAGTAGTTGTTCTATCTTTTCTTTATAATCGCTGGCTTTGTATGGCTCGCATTTAAAACCGTTTACTCCCTGAATTATAAAATCTTTTGACCCACCACCATCAGCAATTATACAAGGCAGGCCCGATGCCATTGCTTCCGCTACCACGTTGCCATAGGTTTCGGACACTGAAGGAAACAAAAACACATCAGATGAGGCATACAATTCGGCCAGATAATTATGGTCAGCACGGCCAACAAATATAGCTTTGGGCATACGTTCCTTGCAGGCTTTTTTGGCAATACCATCGCCCACTATTAAAAAATTAAGGTTGGGCTGGCTGTTTTGCAGGCTATCGTATATCTCAAAAAGGGTTTCTAAATTCTTCTCCCAAACCAGGCGGCTCACAAAAAGTATGGTAGGGTGATTATTCCCTGTTAACTGCCGAATTAAACGTGCATCCTTTTTAGCAGGATTAAACAGTATATTGTCTATTCCCCTTTTCCATATTTTCATTTTTGCGGAGAGGATGCCAATAGAAGCTAATTCCTCCTTCAAACTTTCGGATGGTACATACACTTTATCGCAATTATTATAAAATACCCGGTGGCTTTGTCCCATTATTTTTTTGGCCCATTTAACTAAAAATGGCGCGTACTTTAAATAATAATCTAAATAGGATATAAAATGGGTATGATAAATAGTCATTACCCTTAAGTGTTTTTTAGCAGCATAATTAACCCCAAACTTACCTAAATACGATGGCGTGGATACATGCACCACATCCGGCCGAAATTCATTTAAGGTTGCTGTTAATTTGGCTTTTGCCAACGCCGGCAATGCAATACTATAATGGCTATTAAAGGGCAGCGCGACCGAAGGTACTTTGAGGCTTTTAAACCCGGCTATTTGCGCGGGGCCGGCTCCGTAAATAAACAGGTACTCAAATTCGTGCTTATCTATACGGTTAATGATCTGGTAGATAGTACGCACCGCACCGTCAAAGTCTTCCGTTAAAATTTCGGCAAAAAACGCCACCCTAACTTTACTCATACCGCTTGCCGGGAATTACAAACCAGGATAGTCCAAAATAAAAATCTCAAAGAAAGGCTTATGACGCTACCGTATGGGCAGAGTTGCCATCGGGTTGATCAGTTAAATTTAAACCAGCATCATCGGCCATGTTTTTTAGCTTAGGTGTACGCATAGCAGCCCAAACCACAAATGCTGCAATGGCAAGCATTACCAAATCAAGTGTACTATATCCAACTTCCATAATATCTGATTTTTTTGATTACCTAAAGCTACGCTACCAGTTTAACAAAATTGTTAACGCTACATTATCAGTTGAATAAGGTACGAAATTATAATTTGTTTGAATTTATTTTTGGATTTTGGCTGGCATTTACCTGGTAAGTAAATATCTCGTCCTGCTCGTTCACCTCAACTATGCGGTAACCCCTATAATCGGTACCCCAATCGCCGCCAATATGCGAGTCAAAAAAGTGCGGCAGCTTATCGGTATAGCGTACGCCATCCAACAAATGATCGTGCCCATGAAACACGGCCTTAACATTTGGGTAACTATGCAAGAGTTTTACAGTTTCGGGGCAATCTAAAAAGCCTTCTTCCTTTAGCCACTTTATTGGCGGTATATGCAACACCACAAACACTATCCTTTTATCACTAAACTTGTCCAGCGATGCCTTAATAAAACTATTATCGGGGCAAACATAGTCGCCGTTAGTATCGGCAGTGTTCGCTAATACAAAGGCAATGTCGCCGTGCTCAATGGTATAACGGTCTTCATAGCCAAATACGCTTTTCCAAAGAGCGGCGTCGGCAAAATCGTGGTTGCCGGGTATGGTTTGATAAGGCGCTTTCAACTTATCTAAATACTGAGTTTTCAGCTCGGGCAGCAAGCGCGGGCGGTTATGCACCAAATCGCCGTTGATAATGATCATATCCAGGTGATTGGTGGCATGGTCGTCATTCAGCCATTTTATCAGGTTGGCGGTATGCTCTTCAAAACCTGTGCCCGGCTGGCCGTAATGTATATCAGACGCCAGCGCAAAGCGCAGTTTTGGCTTTGCAGCATTATTGGTTTTATATTGATTATTAATAACTGCAAAACTATTAACAGCGGGCAGCAGCATTACACCGGTTAAAGTGGTTAAACCCGTGCCTATAAATTTTCTGCGTGAACTCATATAACAGGAATTTTGGTAGATGTAATTTACTAATATATAAGCACAAGGCAAACAAGTTTACCTTAATCCTTTCGACTTTAAATAGGACACCAACGCTTTAGGATGATCGGTTTGCAAGCCCTGCAAGCCGGCTGCTAAGGCCTTATCCCAATCGGCAGGGCCCTCGCCCCTGCTTTGTATATCCGGCCAAACAGGCAGCTTTATTTCGCAGGCATAAGCTACCATTTCGGTGGTGTATTGTTTGTAGCTACCATCCAAAACATCGGGCTGGTATTGCTTAACAAAACTTTGCATTTGTGGCACACTTTTAACACTATCGGGCAGGCTAAGCATTAACGGCATTAGTGGTGCCGCTTTGCGCCAGCCTGTGAATTGGCCTGTACTATTTATATAAACCAATACTTGCTTTTCCATACCGTAACTCTTTATCATTTGGTAGGCTAAGGCAGGGTCTGCCTCTTTAAAATCAAGGTATATGTTCATCTTATTTTTGCATAGCGCCAATATCTGTTTAAAAGTAGGGATGCGGTATACCCTTGTATCGGTAGTATCGCTGCTTTTTACTTTTAAGCTTTGCAGCTGGGCAAAGGTCATATCCTTAATTAAGCCTTTACCGTCTGTCATGCGGTTTACGGTGGCATCGTGCATACTTACCAATTCGCCATCGCTGGTGGTGCGCAGGTCTATCTCTACATAGTCGCACTCGTTGCCTATAGCTGCATTGTACGCTTCAAGGGTGTTCTCGGGGTAAATTACATGATCACCCCTGTGCGCGGCAATAATAAATTGATGCCTGGATACCGGAACAGGGTTAGGCTTATATACGCCCAACCCTGTTAAAAAAAGTATTAACGGCAATATTAAAAAGCGAATACTCATAACTATTGAATAACTGTTTTTATAGCGTCGCCCACTTCGTGGCCTGCATTGGCTTTAAAATCAAAGCCAAGCAATTGCGCCATGGTTTGTGCCAATTGTTTGTGATAAGTTATAGTTGGTGTATTAACCTCGCCGGTTGGTGCGGTGTCGGGGCCAATAACCGCAAACCAGGTTTGTTCAGATCCTGCTACGTCGGCACCATGGTCGCGCCATTTATCCATAGGCACATTGCCGCGTCCATGGTCGCAAGTGATCAGTAAAGTGGTTTTATCTTTATAGAATGGGTCGCTTTGTATCATATCCCATAAGGCTTTAATATAACCGTCTTCCTGGCGGGCACGCTCAAGGTAAAATTTGTAATTACCGGCATGTGCCATGTCATCAGTCTCGTCAAAAGCCATGTACATTACCCGTGGTTTATATTGCTTTAAATACTCTTTGGTGTATTCGTAAGTAATAAAATCTAAACGGGTGCTGTCGCCCAGGTAATGGGGCACATTATGCTGCAACTCGTTCAGGTATTTTAAACGGGCGTTAGCGTCGGTATTTTTAAGGTCGGCATAGCCGGAATAAACAGGCAGGCCCGAACGGTTAACATTTAAAATTTGCGGAAAGCGCTCCCACGACGAAAACGCGATAACCTTACCTTCAAAACCTTTTTGTTTGTTAATGTATTCCAACACATTCATGTTAGGGTTGGTTATAGCATCGTTTGTGTTCATCCTTACATCCGGAAAACCGGTAAATATCTCGTTATAACCCGGGTACGAAAAGCGGTATTGGTTAGCCAACTCATCTTTATTACCTAAATCGCGGTTACCATAAATTTGCCCCTGGGTACTTACTACCGACCATAAGAACGGAAACAGTACCTTACGGCGTTGCTGCGGAGTGGCCGCTAAATATTGTTTGGCGATGTCTTCTTTATCGCTGGTGTATTTTGAGTTAACCAAAGCCGAATCGGCACCGCGGAAAACTTCCTGCCAGCGCATACCATCAAGCGTTACTACTACCAGGTTTTTTGTTTGGTGGGTTTGGGCATTGGCCTGTATAACCGATGCTGCAAAAAGGGCCGCAAAAAATAGTTTCTTCATAAATATTTGTTTAAAAAAGTATGGCCGTTATTGCTAACGGCCATACATGGTTTAGTTTGTTTTATTTAAGTATCCACATCACACCGTTGATGTCGTCGTTGCCACCAAATTGGGCTTGCAACGCCTTATTGTAGTTGTCGCTATTTGCGTTTCTTTCCGGATCAGGGTATTGGAAACGGAATGCTATACGGCCACCATTACCTGTACCTGTACCGGTTGTAAAGTTGGGGATGCCGGTACGGCGGTAAGTGTAATACGACTCTAAACCTGAATGCCTGAATAAGGCAAGGTATTTTTGTTGTAAAATATGGGTTAAACCAGTTGCGCCTGCTGTATAAATAACACTTGGCTGAGCATAATAAGTAGCAAAGTTGGTGTTAATAGTATACGTATCGTAGTTTGACAAAGCCTGAACGTTTGTTGAACCCGGGCGGTAAAAATAAGCAGTAAAGCTACCAGTAGCCGGTATACCGTACGATGCCATAGATGCTTTTATACCATTGGTATAAAACGTTTCGGCACTACCTGTGGCCCAGCCGCGGTTAATACCTTCGGCAATGTTAAACATCAGTTCGGCATAACCTAATATAATAGTTGGCTCACCTGTGAAGGTTGAGAAGTAGAACTTACGGTTGATGAATGAATATTTTTGCAAACCTGCATTATTATACATTATACCTAAATCTAAACCCGGGTCGGCACCTACGAATGATGCAAAATCTGTAGCGCTTTGCTTTTTGTTGTCTACAAGGTCGCGAGCCGGCTCGGCAGTAACAAACACACGCGGATCTTTTAAAGATGTAAGCAAACCAACATAGGTTGATGACATGTTTTTACGCGATCCGTTTTGACCAAAGTTATTTGGGTTTGAAGGATAATAGTTGTTAGGCGTAACATACACATATTGCAAATTATCTGCTGAGCTTTCAAACACCGGGTATTTAGTAGGGTTACCTACTATAGCTGCAAATTGGCTGGTTACTTTTAAATCAGCGTCTGATGCTTTTTTGCTTAGCTCTACAAGTAAACGCAAGTGTAAGGCATTTACCGCCTTGCGCCACTTTGCAAGGTCGTTATTGTAATAAATATCGCCGGCCAACGTTGCATCGCCTTTGGTAATTAAAGCAGCCAGATCTGTATTGGCGTCTTCTAACCAGGTTAATGATTGCTGCATTACCGCCTTTTGGGTATCATAAGCAGGCTCCAAATTGTCAATGCCTTTTAAAGCCTGGCTCATTGGTATATCGCCCATCTCTAATGTCATTTGGCTAAAGAAATATGCACGGAAGAATTTACCTAAAGCGCTATAAGGGTTTACTGCTGCCGCACCACCTTTTACAGCCTGGTCTTCCATAGCTAAAACGTTTTTAAGGGTGGTGTAATAATCGTCGCCGCTACCAAAATCGTACCTGTTATTTCCGTAATAATCGTAGTTATATAGGAAATACTGGCTATAAATCTCTTTTGAGCCGTCAGGCTGATCTACCAATTTGTTAAGCACACCGTTAAATAGTAATGATGCGGGTACACTATTGGGTTTGTTGGTATTTAAGCTAAGCTCTTCGAAGCTTTTTTTACAACTGGTTACCGTTAGTAGCATGGCTACCGGTAATATATAGGTGATAAATATCTTTTTCATGATGATACTGCTTATCAGTTTTTAGAATGATACATTTAAGTTAAGGCCGTAGCTGCGAATCGTTGGCGATTGCAAACCTGTTGAACGGGCAGCATAGTTGTATTGGTCAAGGTCAACATCTTTAAAGCGTTTATCCTTGTAGAAATACAATAAGTTACGACCGTAAACAGAAACTGAAGCTTTTTGAATGAATGTTTTACGCAGGAATGTTTTTGGGAAATCAAACCCTAATGTTACCTCGCGTAATTTGGTGTAGGTTTTGCTCATTAAGTTTGCTTCATCGGCATTGTAGTATTTACTTGCGTAATCTTGTACAAAAGCAGTTTGTGTGTTGTTTTTGTATTGCAGATCGCTGTAGTTTAATACCGCACCTGTTTTAGAATCGTAGTTAATAGCTGTACCGTTAGATATAGTTACACCTTCGCCAACATATGATCCGTTGTACCCGGCTTTACCAAAGTTTAACCAATCCTGGTAGCGCGCTGCACCCAATGCACCTTCGGCAGTTTCGGCATTAGCACCACCACGCATAGTTTTGTTGTGCATATAGTCTACAATTACACCACCTACCGATCCATCAAACTGTACGCCTAAGCTTAATTTCTTGTATTGGAATTTGTTATAAACACTCCAGGTATAGTTGGCGCTTTCGTTACCTAAAAACTGCGCAACCGGGTTAATCAGTGGTTTACCCGCAGCATCGTTTATAATTTTGCCATCAGGTGTGCGTACAAATGCACTACCGTATAACTTATCGGTACGGTCACCTGCTTTAAAGAAGGTAGCATAGGTATCCTGGCCCGGAGGCAATTCTTTATACACCTCTTTGTAAGTAGCAATGTTTAATAATACATTCCAGCTAAAGCCGCTAAGGTCTTTCACAGGGGTGCCTTGTAACGATCCTTCGTAACCTGTTTTCTTGGTTTTTAAAGCGTTAATGTACTCAACAGTATAACCGGTAGAAGTTGATATGGCATTTGGCAATATCCTCGGTCCATCAATATACTGGAAAGCTGTAGCACTTAAGCCTAAACGATTTTGTAAGAATTTGATATCAAAACCTTCTTCGTAGTTTACACGGGTTGATGTTTTAATACCGTTTTGGTATAAATAATCGGTAGCGTAACCTGCAGTTTGGCTATTGTATGGTTTACTTGTAGAGTAAGAAGTATTTAACGAGTAATCCGGGCCATTATATGGCGACAGGTAAGTGTTACCATAACCAAGCGGGTTGTTATATAACGATGCACCAGTACCACCACCGTATACTGTTATTGAACTAAACGGAGCGGGGCCAATAGTTGTGGCAGTAGCATCCGAACGGATGTTAGAGAATGAACCCCTTGCTTTTAAGAAAGAGATGGTTTCAGGTAATTTAATGTAATCAGATATTACAGTAGCTACCGATAAACTTGGATAATAATAAGTGGTTGGCACCTGGAAAGCCGATGATTTATCTATACGGCCTGTGCTTGATATAGTAGCATATTTACCAAATGAAGCATCTAACGAGTAGTAAGCACTTAATACGCGCATACCAGAGTTAAAGCTGGTTGCCTGTACAGGGTTTTTTGAGTTACTGAAGGCATACACCTCCGGAACGTTCAAATAATCTGTTGAAGCCCAGCTTGAGTTATAGGTAAGGTTACGCATGTTGCCACCTATTAAACCAGATAGGTTAAGGAATTTTTTAACAGTGTAATCATAGTTCAACATCAACTCGGTGTTGTGGTCAAACAGGTCACGTCTGTCTTCGCGATAATCTCCCTCGTTACCTTCACGACCGTATGGGTGAGCCGAGAACGGCATTTTTTCGGTACGTAAAATGTTATAAGTATCAATTTGCGAACGTAAAGTTGCGTTTAAGTGATTATTGATCTTGTAGTTACCAGATAAATAACCGTAAACATCATTTTTGTAATGGCCACGGGTCCATTTTTCAACCATTAACCATGGGTTATGGTAACGGGTGTACTCGGCAAATACCGATTGTATCCCTTCCTGACCCGGTTTCCAGATAGCTTTAATATCAGGCGCGTTAACATCCCAGTCGGCACCTGTCCAAACAGCAATGTTGTATATTAAACTGTTAGGACCATATTGCACGTCAGGAAAGTTATCGGTAGTCTGACGGTTAAAGTTTAAGTTACCTTCAAATTTCCAACGTGGATTAGGGCTAAATGAAGCGTACATGTTAGCATTAGCTATATCCAGGTACTGATTGGGTATATAGCTGTTTTGGTGTTGTTGCGAAGCCGAAAAGCGAACGGTATAGTTATCGCCGTTTGCAGTTAAAGCAACGTTGTTGTTGGTTTGATAACCTGTACGTAAAAAGTTTTTAAGGTTGTTTGCACCACGGGCAACATAAGGTGTACCCTGACGAACGCCGTTAATAACCGGGCTATCGTATTGTGGTATCAACTGGCCGTTAAAGAACGGGCCCCATACGTCATAATCCGAATCGACACCACCCGGTGCGCCACCTTTACCATCAACAAACTCGTAAAAAGTATTCTCGCCACCACCGTATGATTTTTGTGTGCGTGGGAAAGCTAAGAAACCTGCGTTAACAACCGTACTGCTGTTAAGATCAATAGTTAAGCCTTTTTTTGCTTTGTTGCCTTTTTTGGTAGTAATTAAAATAGCACCGTATGATGCGCGGTTACCGTATAACGCCGCTGCAGCAGGGCCTTTTAACACGGTATAAGTTTCTATATCATCAGGGCTGATGTTATAGGTATCGGTGTTAATAGGGAAACCATCCACAACATATAATGATATGCTGTTACCACGTATGCTTACGTTAGGTGTTCCTAATAACTCCGCCGATGGACCTACTGATAAACCGGCCACTTTACCAACTAAACCTGTTATAGGGTTAGGGTCGCGTGCCAGGGTCAGATCCTCGCCGTTAACGGTAGATACTGCATAACCAACGCGGCGGGTTTCTTTTTTAACACCAAGGGCGGTTACAACCACCTCATTAAGTGTTTTGCTATCGCCTTTAAGGTTAACCACCATTGATGTTCCGTTGCCTACAACTGCTTCCTGATCGGCAAAGCCAATAAAACGGAAAACCAATACCTGGCCAGGGCTTGCATTAATAATAAAGCGCCCGTAAACATCTGTTGTAGTACCCTGGGTGGTACCTTTCAACATTACACTTACACCTGGTAAGGGTTGTTTGGTCTCATCATTTACAGTTCCTGTAATTTTTGTTTGGGCAAACAAAAAGATGGGCGATAGGCAGCACATTATAATAAATGTGAGCCGTTTTAAATTAGGGTAAATTTGTTTCATCTGCTTTTAAAAATCTAATTGTGAAAGTTGATTTTATTCAGCAGCAATAGTAAAGTTTGTTTATTATTTATAAACTAAGTTTAGGTTATGTAAACTTTAAACCTTTGTGTACTTAGTATTAAGCGGTAAGTTAAAGGGTAATAATAAAACCATGCTGTAGTTAAACTAATTTAACATTGCCACATAACAGCTATAGGTTACGGCGCAAATGCGCAACGGCCATAGCCTTTAAATGCGCTACATTGTTAACAGGGATATTTTGCAGCTTAGCCTCATCGTCCCAATAACGAAAACGGATGATCAGATCTTTATCCGGGTTAGCCTCAAAAGCGGCAGCTTCATCGGCACTCATCACCCCACCCTGAAAGCCTAAGGTTACTCTGCTGGCCGGTGACAATTTCTCGTAATAATCCGGATGTTTAAAGGTAAGGTAGCGTTTGGCAACCACATGGCTTTGTACCAACGTAGCTACCCTTGCCGAAAAACCCATATCCAATAAATAGTCTGCACCCAATTTTTCGTGGTCAACATTTCCCATACCATCCATGCTGCCTACTTCGGCACCGGCGGCGCACAGGTGTCCAATATCATGAAAAAAGGCGGCTAATATTACCTCGTCATCATAGCCCTCGGCTTCGGCAAGTGCGGCGGCCTGTGCCATATGCTCCAGCTGCGATACCGGCTCGCCAATATAATCTTCATCGCCATGTTGTTCGTATAAACCAAAAACTTCGTCGGCAATTTCTTCGGGGGTATGTACAGGTAAAGGCATAGCTATAAATCGTTACTCCAAATTAAACGTTCCAATATTATCATAAAATTAAATTTACATCATATAATTTACAACTACGTTAAACTTGGTTAAATGCCTTGCCGGGCTTAAAATTATTCTCTACTTTTCCGGCGTTCAACCAATATATACTTTAGATGGAAGATGATGTACTGATACAGATCAGTAACCGAATAAAAGACCGCCGGCGCGAAAAAAACATCACCGTACAAGAACTTGCCTCAAGGGCTAACGTGAGCAAAGGGCTTATTTCGCAGATAGAAAACAGCCGCACCATACCATCGCTTATTGTACTTATAGATATTATCAGGGCGCTTGAAATTGATATGAACGTATTCTTTAAAGATATACAATCAGGCGGCAGCAATTTCCCGCTCATCATTCGCCGCCAGGCCGAGTACCATCACTTTGAAAAAGAACATGCCGAAGGTTTTCATTACCAGCGCATTTTTACGCAGTCGATAAAAAAATCGACGGTTGATATTGTGATACTTGAACTGGAGCCAGATGCGCACCGGCCACAGGTACAAACCGAAGCTTTTGAATACAAATATATATTAGCCGGAAGCGTTGACTACCAATTTGGCGAACAGGTGTATACGTTAAATCAGGGGGACTCAATGCTGTTTGATGGGCGTATACCGCACACGCCAAAAAACAATGGTAAAACAAAGGCAAGTATGCTGGTAATATATTTCTTTGAGAAAAATGAGTGAATGTTAAACTAATCTTAACCTAAATTTAGTTTATTATTAATAAACAAAGTTTAATATTGCTAAACATAAATCTAATTAAAATGCCTATTAAACTTATTGTTTTTGATATGGCCGGCACAACGGTCAAAGACGAAGATGAGGTAACTAATACCTTTAAAGCTGCCTTAGAAAAATATGGCTATAATGTACCTACCGAGATGGTGAACCCGCTTATGGGGTATGAAAAAAAGGTAGCCATTACCAAAATGCTGCACTTAAAAGAGACCGACAGCAGCAAAATAACCCCTGAATTGATAAGCAATATACATAAGGAATTTATTAGCCTTATGGTAAAACATTACCAGCAAACCCCTGCCCTGGTTGCTTTGCCACATGCCGAAGAAACTATGCTTGCACTGCGCAACGCCGGTATTAAAATAGGCATTAACACAGGTTTTTCGCGCGTAATAGCCGATACCATTGTAGACTGTATGCAATGGCGCCAAAAAGGTATATTTGATTACCTGATAGGATCTGACGAGGTAGAGCATGGCCGCCCCGACCCTACCATGATAAACCGCATGATGGCCGAAGCAGGTATTACCGACCCGCAGGAAGTAGCCAAAGTTGGCGATACCGAGGTTGACGTGCGCGAAGGACAAAATGCAGGCTGTAAATATGTAATTGCGGTCACCACCGGTGCCTTTACCCGCGCCGAACTGGAGCCCTATAAGCCAACGCATATTATTGATGATATAGCCGAGGTATTAAGCATTATTAACTAATGTGCCATGCAACTCACCCATAAACTAAAGGCAAGCGTAGCCAAATGGCCCTATGCGGTTATTTCTACCATGGCAGGTATAGCTGCATTTGGTGCCTATACCTCAATGTATGCATTCCGCAAGGCATTTACGGCGGGTACCTTTGCCGGTGACCAGTACTGGCATGTAGATTATAAGGTTTGGCTTGTTATAGCCCAGATAATGGGTTATATGCTAAGCAAATTCTATGGCATCCGCTTTATATCCGAAATTAAGGGAACAAAGCGCGGCCTAACCATTATTATGCTGGTGGGTATATCATGGCTGGCTTTGCTGGGTTTTGCATTTGTGCCTGCGCCTTACAATATTGTATTTCTGTTTATAAACGGCTTTCCGCTTGGCTTAATATGGGGCTTGGTATTTGGTTATTTAGAGGGCCGCCGATCTACAGAATTTATGGCGGCAGTGCTGTCTATCAGCTTTATATTTGGTTCGGGTTTTGTAAAAACGGTTGGCCAAACCCTTATACAGGTATACCATGTAAGCGAATATAACATGCCCTTTTTAACAGGGGCGCTGTTTATATTGCCGCTAATCTTGTTCGTTTTCTTTTTAGAGCTGATGCCACCGCAAACGCTCGAAGATAAATTATTACGTACCGAACGCAGCCCCATGAACGGTACCGAACGCAAACAGTTCCTCACCCGCTTTTTGCCGGGTATTATATTAACCCTAATTATTTACGTTTTGCTAACTGTAATGCGCGACATCAGGGATAATTTTAATGTAGAGATATGGAACAGCCTGGGTATTAAAGACAGGGGCATTTACACCCGCATAGATACACGTATATCTATTATTGTATTAGTAGCCATGAGCTTGCTGATACTGGTAAAACGGAATGTACTTGCATTTAGCCTCATCCATATCATGATAATTGCCGGTTGCCTGATGGTAGGCGGGGGAACGGTGCTATTCTCGTTAAAACTTATTGACCCCATTACCTGGATGACGCTGGCCGGCCTTGGCCTTTACCTGGGTTATGTACCTTACAACGCCATATTTTTTGAGCGGATGATAGCCACCTTTCATTACAAAAGCAACGTTGGCTTTTTAATATACGTAGCCGATTCTGTTGGCTATTTGGGCAGTGTGGGCGTATTGCTGATAAAAGAACTTGGCCGCCCCAATATAAGCTGGGCCGATTTTTTTAAAGAAGGTGTAATAGTAGTTGCCGTTGTTGGCGGCATTTGCTGCACCTTATCGTTATTTTACTTTTTACAAGCTGCACGCAAAAAACCAGTTAGCGAAGCAGAGCTAAAACTTTCTGTTATATGAGCAAATCAGCCATTGTAATTGGCGCGGGTATTGTTGGCCTGGCCACCGCACGCGCCCTTGCTTTAAGGGGATTTAAAGTAACCGTATTTGAACGCAACGAACGTGCCGTAGGCGCATCTATACGCAATTTTGGCATGGTTTGGCCCATTGGGCAACCTACAGGGCCATTGTTTGAACGCGCCATGTTATCGCGCAGTATATGGAAACAAACCTGCGCAGAAGCGGGCATCTGGCACGACGAGGTAGGATCTATGCACCTGGCCTATCATGATGATGAGCTACACGTAATGGAGCAATACGCCGATATTAACCGTAGTCTGCGTGATTGTGACTTACTTACACCGCAACAAGCCTTACAAAAGTCGCCGGCTGTAAATCCCGATGGTTTGAAGGGCGCTTTGTGGAGCGGTACCGAAATGATAGTAGAGGCCCGTGCGGCCATCGCTTTAGTGGCACAACACTTAGCCGAAAAGCACGGTGTAGAATTTCACTGGAATACAGCTATCAGCAAGGTTGAAGGAACAAGGGTTACATCGGGCAGCCGCACCTGGCAGGCCGACGAGGTATTTATTTGCAGCGGCGTTGAATTTGAAACCCTTTACCCCGAACTATTTGCATCTCTGGATATTACAAAATGTAAGCTGCAAATGCTGCGCATGGTGGCACAGCCGGGTAACTGGCGTATTGGCCCATCGCTTTGCGGCAGCTTAAGTATGATACATTACCCTGGCTTCCAGGCGGCACCGTCATTGCCAGCATTACGCAAGCGCTACGAGCATGAATACGCAGAACACTTAAAATGGGGTATACATGTAATGGTATCGCAAAACCCAACAGGCGAGCTTACCGTAGGCGACTCGCACGAATACGGCCTGGTACACGACCCATTCGATAAAGACTTTATTAACCAAATGATATTAAAATACCTGCAAACATTTACACGCTTAAAAAATGAGCAGGTGATACAAACGTGGCATGGTATCTACTCAAAAATGACCAAAGGCCAAACCGAAGTAGTGGTAGAAGCCGAACCCGGGGTTACCATCATCAACGGACTTGGTGGCAACGGTATGACGCTATCCTTCGGCCTATGTGAGCAAACTATAGCCGCAAAGTTTGATTAATGAGTTCAATAGATTTGACAACTTTTAAAAGTTGTCAAATCTAAATTTCCCTTTATTATTTCTTGGTTTCGGGTACTATCCAGCGGTTAACGGTGTTGTATTTACCCTCTATACTTATCTTGTAAAACTGCGATGGCATTTCTTTTACCGATACCAAAGCATGCTCTTTATCAGCAGGCACTTCGGCCAATAGCTGATAAGTATCAGGCTTGCCCTCTTTAACATTATTGGTAGCAGCTACCCATATTTTTAGGGTTTCGCCTTTGTTCAATGCTTTCCAGCTTATGTCTAAATTACCTTGTATAAGGTTGGCTTTAGGTTCGGCAACCGATACAAGGCCGGTGAGCGGGGTACCATCTATTTCACGCGCCTGTGCGGCAGGTATGCTAACATTCATAAACCGGGCTATAGTAGGCATAATATCTACAATACCGGGGTAATAGTATTTCTCGTAAGTGTTCAGACCCTTGGCGTTGGTCACCATCCAGGTAGATCGTTGCCTGGTGCTTTGGCCGCCGTGCCCTCTACCGTCTTTCTCACTGCGGCCGTGGTCTGTAGTGATAAATATCATCCACTCTTCATTAAACTTCTTCTGGCGATATTGTATAGCTTCCCATATTTTGCCAACCTGTTTGTCCATCATTTCAATAGCGGTATAGTATTGGGGGCTATCGCCATAACGGTGGCCCATATCATCGGTATATTCTAAATACACCCAGGTAAGGTCGGGCGCATTTGCTTTTATACCTTCGGCAGCCTTGGCAATCACCTGCTCATCAATACGGTGCATATAGGCGCTTTCGCGGTCGTGTTTAAAATTGATGGTGTCCAACTCATATCCGTCGGCATGGTAATCTACATGCAGGCGGTTGGTTTGCGCCAGGCTATCGCCTACCAGCTTTGTACGATTATCTAACCAACTGGAGTAAACTGCTATCTTTTTATTAGGATATTGGTTTTTAAATAGCCTAAAAATGGTTGGGTAATTGTAATTAGGGGCAGCTATATCGTTATCCCATACGTTATGCTTATTTACCCATGTACCGGTAAGCAGGCTGTTGTACCCTACTGCCGATATGGTTGGCGTTTGTGAATAGCCGTCCTTTTCGCCGCCTACGTGGGCACGCAGGTAAGCGCCCTGAGCCGCTATAGCATTAAGGTTTGGGGTTGGCACTTTCTCTATCACGTCGGCGGGTATGCCATCGGCAATAATAAATAGCGCCTTTTTAACTTTGGTTTGCGCAATGGTAACAGTAGCGGTAAATAGCAAGCCCAGCAATAGGGCGTTTACTTTAGTAAGGTTTGGCATTTGTTAATTTTGATTTTTTGCAAAACTATAAGGCATAAAGGTAACTAAGGTTAAGCTATTATTAACTTTTTTGCTGTTAAACGTTATGGTTTACTCTTATTTACTTACATTATAAAACATTAATAATCAGGCAATTTAAATTGTGTAATATTAACACAAAGTGATATTTTTTTAACATTTGAGCAATAATAGCTTGCAGCGAAAATATTTTTTCCATTACTTAGTGTTACCAAACACTACCTATGTTTAGCCCGGTTTTACCATGTGAACGGGAGTTGCTCTTGCGGGTAGCTTCCGGAGACGAACATTCTTTTAGCGATCTTTTTAATGCCTACCATCAGCATTTGGGTATGCATATCTATCGTATTACCGAATCTGCCGAGTTGGCCGAAGAGGTGGTGCAGGATATTTTTTTAAAGATATGGCTTAACCGCGAAACGCTTACAGCGGTACAAAACTTTAAAGCTTATCTGTTTGTCATTTCAAAAAACCATGCCCTAAACTGCCTGCGTAAACTGGCTAAAGAGCGCATGCACCAAATAACCGTAGAAGACAACATACTGGCCCTGCAACCCGCAACTGACGGGAATGACAGCCCCGACTACTACACCCTGCTCGATGAAGCCATTGACCACCTGCCGCCACAACAGCAAAAGGTTTACCTGCTAAGCCGCCACAACCGATTGAAGTACGACGAGATAGCTACACAGATGGGCCTATCGCGCGAAACTGTTAAAAAATACTTACAGGGCGCCACCCACTCCATAACCAATTTTGTACAAGCTAATATTGATGTTACGCTGCTGCTATTAATGCTTTTTACACTTTTTTAAAAAAATTAAAAAGCCTATACCCCCTTTTTCACAGATTTTGGTGTCATACTAACAAAAGCCCCCTAAAGGCTTTGTACACTACCAATTATTGAAACTTCTTTATTAAATGGAAACATCGCGGCTTAGGTTATCGTACCTTTTTAATTGCTATTATAACAAAACAGCAACGCCGCAGGAGCGCGATGAACTTTTTAAAATTATAGCCGCGGGCGAAAGCGACAAACAGCTATCAAACCTGATACGCGATGCCTGGGAGAGCCTGCACATTGACGCCCCTTTGTTTGATGCCCAAAAAACTGATGAACTGCTAAATAATATATTAAAGGCCGAAAGCGCACCAATAAATATAAACCGTAACAACACCCTTTTTTTGTGGTTAAAAATATCTGCCGCAGCTGCGGTGCTGGTATTTTTAGGCTTTGGCGCTTACCATTTTTTAGGAGACGGCGAACAGCCCGTTCAAAAAAAAATAGCTAAGGCAAAACCTGTTTTGCACGATGCACTGCCCGGTGGCGATAAAGCCATTTTAACCCTTGCCAACGGGCAAACCATTACGCTTAATAATGCCAAAAATGGCACCCTTGCCAAACAAGGCGGTGCTGTAGTTAGCAAAACGGCGGATGGGCAATTGGTTTACAATATTGCCGGTATGGCCGATGCCGCTATGCCTACTATAAACACCATTGCAACGCCACGCGGCGGCCAATACCAGGTTGTGCTGCCCGATGGCACGCGGGTGTGGCTAAATGCGGCATCGACGTTAAAATTCCCTACCCGCTTTACGGGCAGCCTGCGCCAGGTTGAAATTACCGGCGAAGCCTATTTTGAAGTGACTAAAAATGCGGCTATGCCCTTTAGGGTAAAAACGAGCCGCGCACAAATTGAGGTTTTGGGCACCCACTTTAATGTAATGGATTACAGCGATGAAAGCCTGATGAAAACTACCCTGCTGGAGGGTTCGGTAAATATTACAACCGGTAATGCTACCAACCGGCTAAAACCCGGCGAGCAGGCGCAGGTAAATGCCACAGGTAACACTAAAGTAGTTACCGATGTTGATGTAGACGATGAGGTAGCCTGGAAGAACGGCATATTTCAATTTAGGGATGCCGGTATCGATGTTATTTTACGCCAGGCATCGCGCTGGTACGATGTGGATGTTGTTTATAAAGGGCAAATACCAAAGCGCGAATTTACCGGCCGCATAGCCCGCAATGTTAAAGCATCCGAACTGTTGAACATGTTAAAATATACCGGCGTAGATGTGGGTATAGAAGGGAAGAGAATTATAGTGAATTAATTAACCAGCCAAAAATCAATATCAATTATACATCTATTATTAACCACTAAAAACACCTATGATGAAAGCAATACACCGACAGCGTTAAGCCACAGATAGCATACCCGCAGGGCGTATTATACTACACCTGTAAACAAAAAAACCGGGAAGTGTTTCGACCCACTTTCCCGGCTAATATTCGGGTATCGCAGTCAGCGCAATTGACGAATTGAAACTTAATGTTTAACCCAAACTTAACAAACTTATGAATTTTAATTCTAAGGCCACGCCTACGGCATGGTCTAAAATTTCCAAAATTATTTTGGTTATGAAACTCACTGCCATTTTAATAATTGCAGCCTTAGTTAATGTTAGCGCCAAAAGCTACAGTCAAATCGTTTCTATCAAAGAAAAGAATGTCTCTGTCGAGAAAATTCTGAGGCTGATAGAGAAGCAAACCAACTATCATTTTTTGTACGACAAGCAGGATGTATCAAAAGCCGGCGGTATAAATATTGATGTAAACAAAGTAACCATTGCCGAAGCACTTGACAAGGCTTTTGAAGACCAGCCACTCACCTACAAAATTTTTCAGGAAACCATTGTAGTTAAAAAGAAAGACGAAACCAGCACCGTTAAATTTGCTGCTGTTACCGTAACAGGTACGGTTAGCGATGTAAAAGGCCCTTTGCCCGGTGTTAGCGTTAAGCTAAAAGGCACCTCAACCGGTATTGTTACCGATGTTAATGGTAAATACAGCCTTACTGTACCCGATGGTAACGGCACATTGGTT
Source organism: Inquilinus sp. KBS0705 (assembly GCA_005938025.2). Lineage (NCBI taxonomy): Bacteria > Pseudomonadati > Pseudomonadota > Alphaproteobacteria > Rhodospirillales > Rhodospirillaceae > Inquilinus > Inquilinus sp. KBS0705. The sequence continues at coordinate 1,851,577 of VCCI02000001.1, forward strand.
TTTAGCTTTGTGGGGTACACCACGCAAGAAGTTGCCATTAACAACCGCACCACCATTGATGTAACCCTTGCCGAAATGCCACAGGCACTTAGCGAGGTAGTGGTTGTGGGTTACGGTACACAAAAACGGGTAGATCTGACAGGTTCTGTTGGTAGCGTTAGCTCCAAATCATTGCAGGAGCGCCCACAAACCAACCTTGAGCAGGAACTGGCCGGTAAAATTGCCGGTGTAAACGTATCTACCAACTCTGGTGAGCCGGGCGGTAACACACGTATACGCATACGTGGTTACAGCTCTATCAATACCAGTACCGACCCGCTTTATGTGGTGGATGGTATTGTTTGGACCGAAGGCGGCAACTCCATCAACCCTAACGACGTGGCATCTATAGACGTGCTGAAAGATGCATCGTCTACAGCAATTTATGGTACACGCGGTGCAAATGGTGTAATTTTAATTACCACCAAAAGAGGGGCTAAAAACAGGCCAAGCACTATAAGTTACGATAGCTATGTAAGCGTAAGCAATATGGCAAAAAAGATACCTGTGCTTAACTCTAAGCAGTTTTTACAGGTTGAAGACGAATCATATGCTAACATTAAAAAGTACGACCCTACTGGCTGGGCATCGGGCAAATACGCTGATGACGACCCGAAAGTTATCCGCACTGCCTTAATTGGAAAACTGTTTGATGCCAACCTTAACCCATTATACGATACCGACTGGCAAAAAGAAACTACACGCAGCGCGTATAGCCAAAACCACAACCTATCGTTAACCGGCGGATCGGAAACCACCAATTTTGGTTTGTTTTTAAACTATGCCGACGATCAGGGTATTATTTTAAACAGTTACCTTAAACGTTATAACGCACGCTTAACTTTAGATAACCAGGTAAAACCATGGTTAAAAGTAGGCGCTACCTTAAACTATAACGCGCAAGACCAACGCGCAGGTAACTATGGTACCGGTGGTAACAATATACCACGTATGTTAATTGAGATGATCCCTATCATCCCGATAAGATACCCTGATGGCAGCTACGGTAAAAGAACCGACTACCCCAACATGGAGGGCGGCGATAACCCGGTTGCACAAGCTAACGAGATACAGGAGCTGGCCAAGGTGCGCGTATTTAGCGGTAACGGTTATGCCAACTTTAATCTGCTTAAAGGGCTCGAATTCCGTACGGTGTTGGGTGTTACCACATCAGCCAATTACATTCCCCGTTTTGCAAGTGGTTTAGTAGGTGGTTCAACCGCCGATCAATCGTACAGCTCGGCATCAATAGACGAGTACAACAAAACCTTTTGGCAATGGCAAACCTATTTTACCTACAACACCAAGTTTAACAAAATACACAGCTTAAATGTGGTGGCAGGTGCCGAGCGTCAAAACTTTCAACAATTACGCCTGTACGGTTCATCGCGCAGCCTCACTGACAATTATTACCAGTATTACAATTTAGGTGCAGGTTCAATTCCCGGCTTGCCCATTTCAGATTATACCGCATGGCAAATGCAATCGTTTTACGGCAGGATAAACTATAGCCTGGCCGATAAATACCTGCTTACCGTAACCGGCCGTGCCGATGGTTCATCAAGGTTTGGTGAGAGTGTTAAGTACGGTTTCTTCCCATCGGCAGCCTTTGCCTGGCGCGCTTCGCAAGAAGATTTCCTGAAAGATAACAAAACCATATCCGATCTTAAATTCAGGTTAAGCTACGGCCTTACAGGTAACTCCGAGATTGGCCAGTACCAATCGCTTGCCAATATCAATACAACCAATTATGTATTTGGCGGCCAGCAAAGCATTGGTACCACCTTAAGAACTATAGGCAACCCGCTATTACAATGGGAAAAAACAGCCGAATATGACTTTGGCGTATCGTTCGGGTTGTTTGACAACCGCATTACCTTAGATGCCGACGCTTACTTAAAGAAAACACAAAAGCTGTTGCTTAACGCACCACTGCCCGAAACCAGCGGTTTCACCAGCGTGTATACCAACATAGGTAAGCTGCAAAACAAAGGTTTGGAGTTTACATTAAACACGGTGAACATTAAAACCAAAGATTTCACCTGGAACACCGCGTTCAACATCTCGTTCCTAAGCAATAAGATATTGGCTTTAGGTGCATCAAATGATGACATTTTCCTTGACCCTAACTTCTTATCGCAGTTTAACCTGATGCGTGTAGGCTTGCCTGCCGGTAGCTTTTATGGTTACAAAGTATTGGGCACATGGGGTACTGCCGATGCTACCGAAGCCGCTAAATACGGCCTGCTGCCCGGCGACTTAAGGATACAGGACACCAATGGCGACGGAAAAGTTTCTGCCGATGATAAAGTGGTGTTAGGTAAATCGATACCTGATGGTTACGGAACATTTACCAACAACTTTGCCTACAAAAACTTTGATTTGGGCGTTGAGTTGCAGTTTAACTACGGTAACCAAATAATGAACCTAACCAAACACTCGGGCCAGGACCGTACCGGGCAGGCAAACAGCTACGCCACCGTACTAAACGCCTGGACACCTGAAAATCAAAATACCAACATAGCCGAAAACAGACCTGCATACGTACGCTACCAAACCGAGATATACTCGACCAAGGTAGAGAGTGGCAACTTTATACGCGGCCGTTCGGTAACGCTGGGTTACAATTTCCCGCAGGCGGTTTTGTCTAAAATAAAACTAAGCAGGCTTAGATTGTATGCACAGGCGCAAAACTTGTTTGTAATAACCAAATACACCGGTTACGACCCCGAGGTATCTACCTACAACGGTAACGCCAACTTTAACCAGGGCCCGTCAAGCAACTTTACGCAAAACATACAATTTTATGATTACCCTAAACCACGCACTTTCCTGTTAGGGCTAAATGCAAGTTTTTAATTAATGTTAATACCTATCATCATGAAATTTAACTTAAAAAAATATAAGATCGTTTTATTACTGATGCTTACAGCCTGGGTGAGCAGCTGTAAAAAGTATCTCGATGAGAAAAACTACAGCAATTTTGATAAATCAAACTATTTTCAAAATGCAGGGCAGGCGCAAACATTTGTAAACGGTATTTACACATCGTTATACATGTTTCAAAACGGTGATGCCTATGGCGAAAGCCCTTTTATCACCATCGAGCTGTTTGCAGGGCACGCTACTTCGCTGGGCCAAAGTGTAAACAACAGTAACGTAATAAACCAGCGTACAGACGCTGTTAACCCGGGTTTTGAAACTGTTTGGCGCAACAGCTACTCGGCCATTGCCAATGCCAACCTGGCTATCGAAAAAATACCGGCTATCAGCATGCCCGATGATCAGAAAAAGAACCTGCTGGGGCAGGCCTACTTTTTAAGGGCTTTCTTTTACTATCACCTGGTAAGATTATACGGCGATGTGCCACTAATTACCAAAGCGGTTGAGGTAAACAGTCCCGAACTTTATCCGGAGCGTTCGCCGGTTAGTGCCGTTTACGACTTGATCATTAGCGACCTTCAAGCCGCCAAAGCATCGGGCCTGCCTAATACCGATCAAACCGGCCGGGTATCGCTTGGCGCGGTTAAAACTTTGCTGGCAAGCGTTTATTTAACTACAGCGGGCTTCCCTTTAAAGAAGACAGAGAATTACGCTAAGGCAGCAGCCGAAGCTAAGGATGTATTGCCTTTATACACTATGTTTGATAATTATGCCTACCTGCACGATAATCAGCATAAAAACCAGGGCGAGCTGATATTTCAGAGTCAGTTTTTGGTAGGTGTACGCGATAACCCTATACCGCAGCTAACCCTGCCGTTTAATTTACCTGTAGGTGCCTACGGCGACCACCTGGGGGCAATGATACCTACTAACGAGTTTTTTAACAGCTACGAACCCGGTGACCTGCGTACCCAAGAGCGCCAGTTCTATTTTTCAAGCTATCCCCAGTATGGCAACCCAAGCAAAACAGTAAACTTTGGTGTACATGCATTGTATAAATATTTCCATGTTGAAAGCGCCGCCAGCAGTGGCATCAGCGACGAGAACTGGACCTTTTTAAGACTACCCGAAGCTATGCTGATATACGCCGAAGCCAGCAACGAGGTAAATGGACCAACAACCGATGCCTACGCGCAGGTTAACGCCATCAGAAGAAGAGCTAAACTGCCCGCGCTAAGCGGCCTTACCAAAGACCAATTTAGGGAAGCCATTTGGAGAGAGCGCTACCACGAACTGGCTTACGAAGACAAAGCCTACTTTGATATACAACGCACCCACATGGTGTACGATGTTAAAAACAACAAGTTTGGCCCGGCTACATCAACCCCTAACGAGCAAGGTGTAACTTTTAAAGAACAATACTACCTGTGGCCTATACCACAACGCGAAATAAGCACCAACAACAAGCTAACCCAAAACCCGGGCTGGTAATTAATAGATTTATTTAAGAAAGAGGCCGCCCCATAAAGGCGGCTTTTTTTATGTGGTATTAGTAAACAAAAAAGCCCCGCTAACATTAGCGAGGCTTTTTACATAATTATTAAACTGAATGTTTACTTGGCTCCAGCCGGTAATAATATACCGTTAATGCCATTTACAACGCCATTGGCACCAATTAGATCGTAAAGGGTTACCTGGGCGCTACTACCTGCCGTGTTGGTTAACTGCAGCTTGCTATCCTTAATGGATAAGGTTAGCGTTTGCCCATCTAAAGTAGTTAAAGTGGCTTTACCTTTACCCGCGTTTAAGGCTTTAATAATATCGGCTTTGGCATATTTACCGGTAACCACGTGGCCTTTTAATATAGCAGCAAGTTTAACCGGGTCCTTTTCAAGGCTATCTAATTTGCCTTTACCTAAATTATCGAAAGCGATATTATTTGGAGCGAATATCGTATAAGGTCCACCTGTTTTCAGGGCCGAATCCAATCCCGCGGCTTTTACAGCGGTTAATGCTGTAGAGTAGTCGGCGTTACTGGCCAGTGCACCAACAACATCACTTGCACCATCGGTGGTGGTGGTAGTTGTGGTAGTAGTGGTTGTCTTTTTTGTTGTGTCTGTTTGTGCAAATACTTGGTTGGCAGCTGCGCTAAAAAATAATACTGCACCAACCATAAAAAGGGATTTTTTCATGTTAATTCCTGTTATGATTATTAAATTATTAATTTGGTTAATGCGTAAGTTTTTTATCTATATCGTTGCCTTTTTAATCGTTAGTTACAATACAACGGCAAAAAAGCAAAAATTGTTTACGGAAGAAGATTTTTTTGATTGGAAAAAGTGCCGTTTCAGATAAAGTAATTGGTTTACAGGAAGCTGTAAGCGCTGTGAAAAGGGTCGTTTAAATTTTGTCCCCTCAGGGTCTCCTGAAAGGGACCCTGAGGTTGTATAATCCTCAGGGTCCTCTGCGAGAGACCCTGAGGGGACGGAATTTCTTCATATATCGTAATATCATTTATTAACCCCTTCCTCCTCCTTCCCCAGGGAAGGAATCGCACATGCCCCTGGCTCTTTAAAACACCAACCACTCACTATTCTCCATTCACCACCTACCCATTCCCTACCCGTTCCATTTCGTCGGCTGCGCTGCCGCCGGTACGTTTGGCGGTTTTAAAGGTTTTACCAAAGCGGTAGGTGAACGATAGTGTAACCACCCGGGTATCACGCCGCAGCATAAAGTATTCGGTAGCATTTGGGAAGGTAGTAAAGCCCTCCATAGCGTTGGTGTAAAACAAGTCGCGGGCGGTAAGTTTAAGAGTGCCCTTTTTGTTTAATACGGGTTTGGACAGGCCAACCGATAGCTGCCCGGTTGGGTAGGTAACCTCCTGTATATCGTTACGGGCACGGGTGGTGTAAAAGCCCGATATTTCGCCTACGTAACCCTTGCCCAGGGTAAACTGGTTAACCGCATTAAGGTTTAACTGGCTTATTTCGGTAGTGTAAGTGTTGCCGTTAAAGCCCTTTAACTGTTTATGGTTAAAAATGGCCTGCGCCGTAACCGCCCACCAGCTAACGGGGGATACCGATACCGCTTCGGACACGCCCAGGTTATATACGCCGCCCACATTGCCCTGTGTATACAGCAGTATGGCGGGGTCGCTGGCATCGGATAGGAATATCTGCGAAAAATAATTCTGTATCTTACTATACGATACCGTGGTAGTGAGCAGGTTTTTATATTGATGGCTCAGCTCAAAGTTCCAGCTGAATTGCGGCAGCAAAAACGGGTTACCCGTGTTGTAGGTGTATTTATTGATGATAAAGTAAAAAGGATTGAGGTTTTGAAAAATCGGGCGGTCTATCCTACGCCCGGCGGTTAACGTAAAGCTGTTTGCGGTGTCGGCCTGGTAACTTACATACCCGCTGGGGAACAACTCGCCATAATTACGCGAAAAGGACGAATCCTTATGCGTGGCATTACCCAACTGGTTGGCATCATAACCCGTGTGCTCGTAACGCAAACCAAACTGGGTGGTTACTTTGCTGAACTTCTTTTCAAGCGAGGCATAGGCCGCGTGTATATTCTCTTTATATATAAAGTGGTTGTTTTTGCTGTTATCCTCTACATACTGGTTACCAATTAAATTTTGGTAAGATGCCAGGTTATCGGTATTGGTGAAGGATGATTTCCAGCCGGCTTGCAGCGTGGCATCCTTTTTCAGCCTCAAAGTATAATCGGCCTTGCCCGAACTGATGTTTATTTTGGTTGGGATGGTACCGCGCGATATCTCGGTATAGCCGCCCGGTGCCAGTAACTGATTTTTAAAGGTTTGCTCAACCGGTATGTTATAGTTTAAATAATCAAGGTCTACGGCTATATCCTGGTTGGCTGCAAGGCTGCTGCGCAAATTGGCATTTACAGCCCCATTTTTAAACCTGTTAGTGCTGGAGTTGGTGGTAACAATGGCCGAATCCACCATATTGTCGGCATCCAGCCAGGTGGCTTTGGCGTTGTTGCCGCCGGTGCGGTGTACCGCCGTACCCGTTAGTACCAGGCCAATAGTAGTTTTCGGAGTTATGTAATAATCCATACCGGTTTTTATGGTATTGTTAAGGCTGGTACCCGGCAACCACGACGTTTGGTTTAAAGTAGCTGTAACGCCGCCATTGGCATCATAATACTTACGCAGCGCATACAGGTCGGTATAGTACTTTACATAGTTTAGGCTATAGTTAAAAAAGGCGTTCACCTTGCCTGTGCGGTAATTTAACACCAGGCTATTGGTGTTTTTTGGGTAATGCCCCTGCCCTAACGATGTGGTGAACGAACCGTTAAAGCCCTTCACCTTGCTCTTTTTTGTTTTTATATTGATGATACCCGCATTGCCGCTGGCATCGTACTTAGCCGTAGGGTTGGCTATCAACTCTATCTGCGATACCTGCGTGGCGCTCATACTGCTCAGCAAATTATTAAGGTCGCCGCCCGATAGGTAGGTGGGCTTGTCATCTATCATCACCAACACGCCTGCCTTGCCTTGTAAGGCAATACCACCATTCTTATCTACCGATACTCCGGGCGACCTTTCGAGCACCTCCAGCAGCGTTAAACCGGTGTTACTTACCGATGCAGCGACATCAAGCACCACCTTGCCCTGCTGATGGATAACCATTGGCGTTTTTGCCGTGATGCTTACCTCCTGCAGGGCTGTATTGGATGGCTGCAGGCTAATGCTGTCCCGTCCCTCGGCAGGGATGCGGTAAGTACGGCTAATTTTGGGCTGATAACCTGTATAGGTAATACTAAAAGTATAATCGCCGGCGGCAAGGCTGTTAAACTGCACAGCACCATTGGCATTGGTAACAGCGGTTTTTAGCGTGTTATTGTGCTGTAAAAGCTTTACGGTAGCGCCATCTATTGGTTGCTTTCTTTCGTTTACTATACTAAGCAAGAAGCTATGGGTGCCTGTCGAATTTTGGGCGTATACACCGGCAACAAGCAATTGCAATACGGTAATAAGGGTCAATTTCAATTTATTCACTTTATCTCAAAAAAACATTGATATATCAACAATTATGCCTTGGATGTAAAATGCTGATTTTTAACGATTAAACCCATACCTACTGTAAATTAATGTTCGCATACGAACGGTTGCCGTACGGCTGCGATGCAGGTATAAAGCAAAGAGGCCGCCCACTGGCAGCCTCTTTTGTTATTATTTTATTTCTTTACCATCGGTGTCCAAAAACTTAATGGTGCCAATATCCAGGTCGCGGATGCCTTTTTCAATTTTTTCGCGGTCGCCTACTATCAGCCAGGTCAACTGATTTGGTTTTACCACGGTGTTTGCAGCATCGCGAATATCATTTACCGTTAATTTTTGCAATATACCGGCATAGTTTTCGGCATAGGCGGTACCTTTACCATATTGTACTATGTCCAGTAAAAAGCCCAGTACCCCCGAGTTAGTTTCCCAATCGCCGGGCAGGGACAGAATAACACTATTCAGTTCGTTTTTAAACTCGTCATCGCCTACCGGTTTCTTTTTCAGTATTTGGTTAAGTTCTTTCTGTATCTCTACTGTACTTTCCTTTGTTTTATCGGTTTGTACGGGTCCGTAAGCATAAAACAAGCCCGGCCCTTGCGTTTTATATATCCGTGAACCGGCACCATAGCTCCAGTGCTTATCCTCGCGCAGGTTCATATTCAGGCGCGATAAAAATGTACCACCCAGTACATTGTTCATCATGCGCATGGCTTCCTGGTTAGGGGCCGACCCCGATGGGGCCAGTTCGGCAGCATAAATAATTGATTGCGATGCACCCGGCTTATCTATCATGTACACAACGGGCTTGCTTATTGGCGCCACCTCGCCAATGTTTTTTGTTGGTACAGGGTGCGCCTTCCATCCTGCAAAGGCTGTTTCTAACTGTGTTTTCAGCTCGGCTTCGGTAACATCACCTACTACCACTACATTGGCATTGTTGGGTGCAAACCAGGTATCATGGAAAGCCGAAAGGCTTGCCCGTGTCAACTTCTGTACGCTGGCCTCGGTACCCGTACCTGTTAAGGGATTGCTATAGGCATGCCCCGCGCCGTATATAAGCGCCGGTAAAATACGCAAGCCTAATGCGTTAGGGTTAGCTTTTTCCTGCTGTATACCCAATACGGTTTGTTTTTGCACACGCTCAAAATCTTTTTGCGGGAACGATGGGTGCAGCAACAGGTCGGCATATAAAGCCAGCGAAGCGTTCAGGTTTGATTTTAAGGCACGCATACTGGCGTAGGTAAAATCAATTGAATTGCTTACCCTAAAGCTGCTGCCCAGGTCGCTCAACAGGTCACTTATCTGGGTTGATGTTTTAGTGGTAGTACCCTCGGCCATTACCTTGCCGGTAAGCGATGCCAGGCCCGGTGCGTCCTTATCTGCCGAGTAACCCGCGTTAAAGCTGGTTATAATGTTTACTACGGGTACGCTATGCTGCTCGGCCAGGTAAACCTTTAAACCGTTTGCCAAAGTAAATTGCTTAATAGCCGGGAATTTGGCAGCCGGTGGTGTTGGCGCGGCGGGCATCACGCTGCGATCAAGCTTACTATCGGTATTGGTGTAGTTACCATAAGGCAGTACCTTAAGTACATATTCGCCATCGCTTAACCAATCCTGCGCCGATTTTTTAATATCTGCCGGGGTGGCTGCTTTTATCCAGCCCTGTATAGTTTTATAAAAATCGGGACTGCCACCAAACGTTTGCGACTGCGAAAGTATATCGTTTGTGCCGCCAAAGCCGCCGCTATGTTCTATGCCATTTAAAAAACTTACAAAATAACTGGTTTTGGCACGTTCCAATTCGGTTTCGGTAACGCCGGTGGTTAATACCTTCTGCAGTTCTTCGTTTATGATCTTGTTTATCTTATCTACGCTAACACCGGGTTTGGCATCGGCACCAATATAAAACTGGCTGCCTATTTCGCGGTCATCCACCCCACTAAAAACGCTGCTGGCCAACTGCTCATCATAAACCAGGCGCTTATACAAACGCGATGATTTACCTGTGGTTAAAACGCTGCTTAACAGGTCAAGGTAGTTCACATCCTTTGTGCCCCATTGCGGTACGTTCCACAATTTTTGCAGGCGGGCCTGCGGTACCCTGTCCTGTACAACCTGGGTATGGGTGCCGGTCATTTTCGCTACCCATGCGGTGTGCTTGGCTATTGGCGGGCTTGCCGGTATATCGCTGAAATATTTTTTTACCTTTTCGTAAACCTCGTCGGCATTTACATCGCCGGCAATGCTTACAATGGCATTGTTGGGGCCATAGTATTCTTTAAACCAATCCTTCACATCGGTTAACGATGCCGCGCTCAAATCATCCAAACTACCAATTACCGACCAGGAGTAAGGGTGCCCTGCCGGGTAAGTACTTTTAACGGTCAGCTCCTCCATAATGGCGTAAGGTTGATTATCGCCCTGGCGTTTCTCGTTTTGTACCACGCCGCGCTGTACGTTTACTTTTGCACTATCCAGCCCGTTTAGTAAATAACCCATGCGGTCGGCTTCCAGCCAAAGCACACGGTCGAGCCCGGTTTTAGAGAAAGTTTCAAAGTAGTTAGTGCGGTCGTTATTAGTGGTACCGTTATTATTGCCGCCGCCTACGGTTTGCATTACCTCGTCAAAGTTTTTCCAATGCTCGGTACTTGTAAACATAATATGCTCAAACAAATGCGCGAAACCCGTTTTACCCGGCTTTTCGTTTTTGCTGCCCACATGGTACCATATATCAAATGCCGCCAACGGCACTTTATGGTCTTCGTGAACAATAAGGGTAAGGCCGTTATCCAGTACGTACTTTTTAAACGGGATATCGATGTTGGGGTACTGCTTTTTTTGAGCTGATAATACCGCCGGTACGCATACCAGCAGCAGCAATAGTAGTTTTTTCATGATGATAAGGTCAGTTTGGATAAAGATAATAATTGGGGATTGTTTATCAAGCGGTTAGGGCGGAAATATTAAATCGGTGTTTAACTCACCCCGACCTCGTTAAGTCGCTCGTCGATCCTCTCTGCTACACAAAGAGGGTGATAGCCATACCACCCACACCCTTAATTTTGCAGCGACGGCGAATTTTGAATGTTTAAATTGGTCACCTTATCAAATACGGTAAGGGTGTTGCCCTTTATCACGGGCACCTTAAAATGATCCAGATCAAGCCCGTTCACATCAGTAGCGATGATAGCCGGGCGCTCATCGGGTTTTAGGGTAGTAAACGAGACATGATCCAGCTCTACATTCTCGGCATGACGAATAAATAAGCCGTAGGCCGGGTTCATCCCCAATAAAAAAGGTTCGGGATAGCCGCGTTCCAGCTCGGGGAAGGGTTTAAGGCCCTGCGCTTTAGTGCCGCCGCCTTTATATTGTACGCTGATGTTTTGCAGTTTTACGTTTTTAACCGGGTAGCCCGGCGCGCCGGTTATTTGTATACCGCTTAGTGAGTCGGCACCGGTTACCATAATATTACTAATGAATATGTTTTTAACCACACCCATTATTGTAGTGGCCCGCGGGCCGCGGTTGCGTTTGCCCAGGGTTACATAAATAGGGTAATGCGCAATATCCATCATGGTGATGTTTGATACGATAATGTTATCCATTATACCGCCGTCTACCTCCTCTAAAGCCAGGCCATTGCAGCTGCGGAAGGTGCAGTTGGCCACCACACAATTCCTAAAGCCACCGTTAGATTCGGTTCCAAACTTAATACGACCGTTGCTCCAGCCGGCCTTTTGGGGCACCATGGTGCCATCAAGCAGGGAGCCCTCTTTAAAGCCCGACACCTGGCAATTGCTTATTACCAGGTTCTCGGTAGTCATGGGGCGGTTTAAGGCGTATGAGCTTTTTGGGCAAATGGCATCATCGTTAGGCGAGTTTACCCTGCAGTTGCTTACCAGGGTATTGGTACAGCAATCAATATCAATACCGTCGCGGTTGGTATCAATAGTTAAATTATCCAGCGTAACCATGTTGCAGCCTGTAAGCAATATGGCAAAGTGCCCGCCATGAAATATAGTGACATCCCTTATCAGTATATTGCTGCTTAGCTTTATGGCAATGGCCTTATCGCCCGTCCCTATGGATCCGCCGGTGGGGTCGCCTTTGTTCTCGTGGTCTTTGCTGGTCAATCCTCCGCCATCAATTTTGCCCCGCCCGGTGATAGATACATTGGTAAGGTGCTCGCCCCATATCAGGCTGTTATGGAAATAGGTATGCCCGCCATCCTGGTAAGCCGTGTCGGGGAAAGCCTCAGCTTCATCGTAAGCCTTTAATTCGGGTGCGGCGCCTAAAATAGTGGCACCGGCATCAATAAACAGGTTGATGTTGCTTTTTAAGTGTATGCTGCCGCTTAGATATGTACCGGCAGGCAGGTAAACCGTGCCCCCGCCTGCCCGGGCAGCGGCGTTAATGGCCCTGTCTATAGCCTTATTGTCTAACTGTTTGCCATTCCCCTTAGCGCCATACGCCATTACATTATAAAAGGCGTTAGCTGCTGGCATAGCCACTTTTTGGGCCGATGCCGTTACATTAACTAATAAAAAACTATAAAGCAGGTATTTGTAAAAAGCTTTCATAAGGTGGTGTTCGTAATGTCTCTTAGGTTTTAGTTCTATCTTCAAAGCCCGGCCGGTTGTTCTTGTTTATGCGGGCTGGTATAGGTTTAGGTTGTGGCGATACGAGCCTGCACTAATGTAGAGATAAATCGGGAAAAGTTGGCAGTCGTTTCCCTCTTCTTGCCGCTAAAATTCAAGGCAATTGAAATTAAAAAATGGATCAATAGTTTTAGACGTAAAAGCCGGCATGCATACTTATTGCTTGTTTATATCATAAATATTTTTATATTAGTAAACCCGACACCTGCAAAAAAATGGAAAAATTCATACAGGGACCTGCAATTTCCTGCAAAATTCTACACAGGGAAGTGCAAAGCTTAAGTATAAAAGCGCCAACAAAGGCATTTATTGGCTAAATCAATTCTGGTTTGGTATTGTAGCGGCAATAATTTAGCTTTAAACTCAGGAAAAACTAAATTACTAAACATAAAAAATCACATGAAACACCTTGCCCTAAAATCAATTTTGGCCCTGGCTATGCTGTCTGCCGGCAACCTGTATGCACAGGAAACGGTTGATACAGCCGTATTCCGTAAGATAAGGGAGGCGGAGCTAAACAGCTCGCAAATACCTCAAATAGCACATTACATCACCGATGTATCCGGGCCAAGGCTCTCCGGATCAGAAGCTTACAAACGCGCTGGCAACTGGGCCGTAGCAACCATGAAAAAATGGGGCATGGCCAATGCGGCTATGGAGCCCTGGGGCGAGTTTGGCAAACAGTGGGATATACAAGACTTCCATATCTATATGAAAGCCCCCTATTCAGCATCGTTAATGGCATATCCGGAGCCTTGGAGCGCAAGCACCAATGGTATGAAGCATGCCGAGGTTAAGCTACTTAGCCCTGCTAATATACAGGATACCAGCTTTTTAAAACAACACATCGCCGAGTATGCCGGTAAATTCATATTGGTAACAGGCGGCCCCGCAACTAATAAGGCCATCTTTAAGCCATCTGCCGAGCGCCTGGCAGACAGCGACCTGGTGAATATGAAAGATACCTACATGATGGACAGATCAGCCCTGGCAGGGTTTATCAATTACTTTAAAACCCTAAACCGTATAACCGATATATTAGGTAAATCGGGTGCTTTGGCCATAATCAGCACCTCGCAGGAGGACCGTAACGGTACCGTGTTTGTACAGGGCTTTGCTGGTTATAAACTGGGCATGCCAGAAGGTTTGCCAAAGGTAAGCATGGCCTTTGAGGATGCTCAAAAGTTAAAAAGGCTGCTGGCATCGGGCCAAAAGGTAGAGCTTGATCTTAACATTGCCCCTGCCGCATCAACCAAAGATACAAAGGGTTACAACGTTGTTGGTGAAATACCGGGCACCGATCCTAAGCTAAAATCGCAGTTGGTTATGCTTGGCGGTCACCTTGATTCGTGGCAATCGGCTACCGGTGCCACAGATAATGGCGCGGGTTGTATTGTAATGATGGAGGCTGTACGTTTGCTTGATTCATTGGGCCTTAAGCCAAAACGCACTATCCGCATTGCCTTATGGGGTGGCGAAGAGCAAGGCCTTTTAGGCTCGTATGGTTATGTAAAAAACCACTTTATGGGCACAAATGGCACCATTAAGCCAGAACAGGCTAAGGTATCGGCCTACTTTAACTTAGATAACGGTACAGGTAAAATACGGGGCATTTTTGCACAAGGCAATACAGCTGTAGCGCCAATATTTGAGAAATGGTTTACCCCTTTCCATGACCTTGATGCTAAAACCGTTACGCTAAAAAATACAGGATCGACAGACCACTTGTCTTTTGATTGGGCCGGTATACCCGGTTTTCAGTTTATACAGGACCCTATTGATTATGAGACCCGTACGCACCATAGCAATCAGGATAATTACGACCACCTGCAAATTGACGACCTTAAGCAAGCGGCTATCATCGTTGCTTCGTTTGTGTACCAAACCAGCGTAAGGGCCGATATGTTGCCAAGAAAACCGGTGGTTAAAGAAACCTTCGTATTCGACGGATTGTAAGAAAACCTTATATTACAGCGGCTTACGCTGGCAAAGCGCCTTAAATATTAAGGCGCTTTTGTTTTTAATTATCATATTAGTGCATGCAAAAATATTACCTGCTCATTTTCCTATTCTTTGCCGGACTGGGTGCGTCGGCCGTCAACCCGCATGATTATTTTACCTGGGTATTAGAGGTTTTCCCGGCCATAATAGGTTTTTTTGTTTTGATAGTTACTTTTAAGCGATTCAAATTTAGCTATTTAAACTACTGCTTTATATTGGTGCACTGCTACGTTTTATTTATAGGCGGGCATTATACTTACGCACAAGTGCCCCTATTTAACTGGATAAAAGACACCTTTCATCAAACCCGCAATAACTACGACAAAGTAGGGCACTTTACACAAGGCTTTGTGCCGGCTATGATAACCCGCGAGTTGTTCATTCGCCTGCAGGTAGTAAAACCGGGCAAATGGTTAGCATTTTTAACGGTATGCGTATGTGTCACTATCAGCGTATTATACGAGTTTTTAGAGTGGTTTGTAGCCATTGTATCAGGCGAATCCGGCGATTCTTTCCTGGGGACACAGGGTTACATATGGGACACACAATCGGACATGTTGTACGCCATGATAGGTGCCACTTGTATGGTTATATTTATGGCCAGGCTGCAAAACAAGGCCATTAAGCAACTAACAACGTAAAGCTATATAGTGCAAAAAACCGTAACCAATTGCTTGCAGCACCGTATAAACCCACATATTTGATGAATGATATGAGATACGTTGCCTGCATTGTTTTTTTAATGGTCATAAGCCTATCGGGGTGTAAGAAAGAAGTAATAGCGGTGTCGAAAACCACTATAGTGGGTTGGGGCGACGATTTGACCTATGGCGTAGGCGGCAGGGACACAACCTATTTAACTGAATTGGCTAAGCTTACAGGCTTGCAAACATACAATATGGGCGCTTTTTCTGAAACAAGCACTCAGATAAAAGAACGTATGATATCGGATGAATCACTACATGTTTACCCCACTATAATTTGGGCCGGCCGTTATAATACCTGGCACCAGGAAACCATAAAGAATGATATTGCCGAAATGGTAGCCAGTCTTGGCCACTCTAATTACCTTATTTTGGGCTTAATTAACGCTGATAATGGCTTAGAAAGCAAAGGGCGCGATAATTACAATAGGATAATAAGTATAAATAAGGCCCTGGCAGGAATTTACAGCGACCATTTCCTTGATATTCGCACCTATCTCGTTGCTCAATACAATCCACAGGATGCATTTGATGTAAAGGACCATACACTTGACATTGTACCCCGCAGCCTTCGCAACGGTTTACTTAATTTAAATGCCAAAGGCTACCGTATGGTTGCCGGCCAGGTTAACACCAAAATAAATATACTGCGCGGAGATGCTACCGCTACCACAAAATAGTTTTATTAAGTAGCTACGATGTTAATCTGTTCATTACCGCCACCCGGCGCTTATATGACAGATTTTTATATTTATTACTTAATTAAGTTTTTTTAAAAGATTCCTTCTTCTCAATCGTCTAACTAAGTAAGGGCGCATTTGCCTATTTCAAGGCATGGTTAGTGTGTTTTATACACATATTATTGTAACACATTTACTCTCCATGCGTCTGACAGAGCAAAAATGAATTTTCAACATTCATTTTTGTGTCATAATAGTAAATTAAGTTGACTAATATAGTCAACTCGGTTTACATTTGTACTGTCATTTAGATAGACATGGAAACAAAATATACATCACAACCGGAAACACCTATATCTGTTAAGCCCTTACAAGCCGAACAACAGCCCCACCACCTTACTCCCGCCGATTATATTATCGAGGCATTAGGAGAAGGTATAAAGCAAAATTTTTTGGGCTACAGTATCGATATGGAGTTTTTAACGCTTACTGCCCGCAGTATAGTGGTTTCGGGTGTAAGCTCTATCAAACAACATGTTATTAAGCCTATATCTGCTAAGCTTCAGCGTGGTCATGGGCATCCAAACCTTACCCAAACCTCATTCTAATAACACAATGAAAAATATATTTACCCCTGTTCTTAAAAAAAGCATATTACCCCTACTTATACTGCTTACAAGCTTTACGGCATCTTTTGCACAAACAACCGTTAGAGGTGTTGTTACAGACGCTAAAACAAAAGAGACCATGCCGTTTGTAACGGTAATGTTTGCTGGTACTACACAAGGAATAAGTACCGATAACAATGGCCACTATTCCATTAGTACTACAGGCACCGCCACCCAAATAAAGGTGACTTTTATGGGCTATAAAACTGTTGTACGCAATATTGAAGTAAACAAAGACCAAACTATTAATATTGCCCTGGTAGCCGAAAGCCAAAGTTTAAGCGAGGTAAAGATCGTATCTGGAAAAAAGAAAAAATACACCAATAAAAATAATCCGGCAGTTGAACTAATACGCCAGGTTATTGCCCATAAAGAACAAAATCAGTTAGATAACTATAACTACGCCGAGTACAAACAGTATGAGCGTATGATATTTTCGTTAAGCAATCTGTCAGATAAATTTAAAAATAAAAGGGCTTTTAAAAACTACCAGTTTATGTTTAAAGAGCAGGATTCGACCGCTATTGGTGGTAAAACGCTGTTGCCTTTATACATGGAAGAAAAACTTTCAGACAATTACTTCCGTAAGGACCCATATACCAAAAAACAGGTTATAGAAGCTAACAAACAAGTTAAATACGACGAGAACTTTATAGACAATCAGGGCCTTAAAGCGTACTTTAACCGTATGTATCAGGACATCAATATCTATGATAACAACGTGTCGTTATTAAGTAACCAACTACTAAGCCCGATTGCTGATCATTCTCCTGATTTTTATAAATTTTTTATTACCGATACACTTAAAGACCAGCAGCCTAATTTAATTGAGCTGAGCTTTACACCACGTAACACTAATGGTTTGTTATTTGAAGGGCGCATTTATATCACGATGGATGGCAATTATGCTGTGCAAAACGCCTTTTTAACGGTAAACAAAAACATCAACCTAAACTTTGTGAGGCAGATGCAGGCTAACTTATCCTTCGAAAAAAACAACGATGGTAAGTATCACTTAAGCCAAAGCGACCTTAAAATAGAGTTTGGTATCAACAAAAATAAAGGCGGTGGTGTATTTGGCGAGCGCCTGGTAACCATAAACAATTTTGAAATAAACAAACCACGCCCTAAGCAAACCTATGAAGGCCCTACTGAGGTTTTAGCAGCAAACGCCGACGAAAAGGACGACCATTACTGGATGATGAGCCGCCCCGATACATTGGATGCCGCCGCTGCTACCGTTTATAAAAATGTAGATAGCTTGCAAAGTATGCCATCATTTAAGCGTACCATGGATATTGCTACCCTGTTAATAGCCGGTTATAAAAACTTTGGCGATTTTGAAATGGGGCCGGCCAACACATTTTATAGCTTTAACCCAGTAGAAGGTTTCCGCGCACGTATTGGCGGTCGTACTACTACTAATCTAAGCAAGCGTTATTATTTTGAAACTTATGGCGCTTATGGTACAAAAGATGAGAAATTCAAATACTTTTTAAGCAGTACCTATTCGCTTAACAACAAATCTATTTACTCGTTCCCGCAAAATTATATAAGGGCAAGCTTTCAGCACGATACCAAAATACCGGGCCAGGAACTGCAGTTTGTACAGGAAAGTAACTTCTTGCTATCGTTTAAACGTGGTGCAAACGATGTATGGCTATACAACGATATATTCAGGTTAGATTATGTGCACGAGTTTACCAATCACTTTTCGTATAACCTTGGTTTTAAAAAATGGAACCAAAGCCCGGCAGGATCGTTACTATTTCAGAACCTGTTACCTAATGGTACTTTAAACGATGTTAACCTGATACACACAACCGAACTATCGGCACAATTGCGTTGGGCACCACATGAAAAATTTTATCAGGGTAAACTATACCGCACACCAATAATTGATAAATACCCTATTTTTACTTTAAATTACACCCAGGGTGTTAAGGGCTTAGTTGGCGGCGATTATAACTACCAAAACGTGGTGGGTAACATCAGTAAACGTTTTTACTTATCGCAGTTAGGTTATACAGATGTGGTTACTGAAGGTGGTTACTTGTTTGGCAAAGTGCCATTCCCTTTAATGGATATACACCATGCCAACCAAACTTATGCTTTCCAATTACAGTCGTACAACTTAATGAATTTCCAGGAGTTTGTGAGCGACCATTATGCCAGCATCATGATAGACCATAACTTTAACGGCTTTTTATTCAACCGTGTGCCTTTATTAAAGAAACTGAAGTTACGCGAGATCATCGACTTTAAGAGCCTTTGGGGTGGTGTACGTAGCGAAAACAACCCCGCCAACGACCGATCGTTATTACGTTTTCCGGGTAGTTACGGTATAGGCTCGCCAACTTACGCCTTAAGCGCCAAACCATATATGGAAGGTAGTATAGGTGTAGGTAATATATTTAAAGTATTAAGAATTGACCTTGTTAAAAGGTTCACTTACTTAGAAAACCCGGGCGCACCAAGATATGGTGTACGTGCCTTTGTTAAGTTCGACTTTTAATTGTTAATTCGTAAACCAAACCAAGTTAACCTTAAGCTGTTAGATTTATAAGATTATGAGCGAAGTGAGTGTGAATATCGAAAATCATCAAAGATATGCCTGCAAAATGGTGTACCTGCTTAAACGTTTTATTGATGACTGGAGCGGCAAAAAGCTATGTGTAGCTCATCAAACAGGTTTTAACAGTGCCCATTTGCCTTTGTTTATGAGCATAGGTACCGAGGGTATCAGCAATAATGCATTGGCTGCGAAACTTAATGTATCTAAACAAGCCACCAGTAAAATCATCAAAGAGCTTGAAGTGCTTGACATGGTTAAAAGCGAAAAAAGCACTGATGATGCCCGTGTAGTGATGCTCCATTTAACAGACGAAGGTGAAAAATTCTATCAATATCTGCGCAGCCAGGTTGAAACCCTGGAAGAGCAATATAAAAAAGAGGTTGGAGCTAAAAACTACGAGATAGCTATAGATGTAATGTCTAAACTCATCAAATTCCACGAAGGCTACAACTGCACAGGTCAGTAAAATAATAGCTGCCTAAAAGCAGACCATATATGTAAAAGCCCCTTGCTGAATAGTTTGGGGCTTTTGTTTTATACATCTAAGGCGGCCAATATTTCTTTAATTGAAAAGGTTGCGCCGCATACATGTTCATCAGCAGCACCATAGTATATAGTAAGTGTATCGCCATCCAAAACATGGCCATTGGTAAATACTACATGCCCAAAAAAACCGGTAACCTCGTATGGTGCCGTAGGTTCCATTATAGGGTCGGCAGTACGGGCTAATACGATGGAGGGGTCATCCAGATCAAGCAAAACAGCGCCAAGGCAATATCTGTGTTCTTTGGTCGCACCGTGATATATCTCCAGCCAACCCTTTTCGGTTTTAATTGGTGCAGCCCCGCCGCCTACCCGTCCGCTATCCCACATTCCTTCACGGGTTTTAACTATACATTTGTGGTTTCCCCAATGAATGCCATCCGGCGATTGTGACAGCCAGATATAATTGCCGCCAATATCAACGCTGCTTGGGCGATGCAGGGCATAATACAAGCCGTTTATTTTTTCTTCAAATATGGCTACATCCTTATTATGCGGTGGTAATATTATACCATGCGATTGAAAAACCTTCCAATCAACAGTAGTGCGCATGCCTACTCCTACACCACTACCAGATACGGCGGTAAAAGTAAGGTAATATGTTCCCTCTAAAAAAGTAACCCGGCAATCCTCGATACCAAAGGTTTGTAAAGGGCCGTTACCAAAAAGCTTCGGGTATCCATCAGGCTCATAAAAATGTATACCATCATCGCTGCAAAGTAATCGTAAATGCGATAAGGTGGTTAAATAGTCTATCCCTTTGTATCGCACCACCCTTGCGTCGGTAGCTATAAGGTCGGCATCATCCAGGGCTATTTCCATAATTTGTGTTTCGCCGGTAGCTGTCAGTATCGGGAACGATACATGTACCTCGCTTTGTTCCGGTCTTTCGGCAACTCGTACCAATAACCATATTTTGCCGTCGAACTTAAACACGCCGGGGTTTAACAGGCAGGCAATATGCAGCCCCTCGCTTGTTGGTTTAAGATGTTTAGGTGATAGTAACGGATTTTGCGGAAAACGCTTTGCTATATCTGTCATTCATAAATAACAGCTGTGTGCTGTAATGGTTTAAATAGAATTTTAACATTTAGTTGCGTAACCAAAAGGTTTCACATACATTTACGTAACCAAAAGGTTTCAGATAGATATGATCCGAAGAGATGTATTCCAGGCAATTGCCGACCCTACCCGCCGCGAGATAATAAATCTGCTGGCCAAAAAGCAGCTTAACCTAAACGCGGTTGCCGATAACTTTGACATTAGCCGCCCTGCTGTAAGCAAACACATTAAAATTCTGGCCCAGTGCGGCCTCATTACTATAAAACAGGAGGGGCGTGATAGGTTATGCAAGGCTAACCTACGAAAATTGGAACAAGTATCGGCTTGGGCAGACCAATATCGCGCCTTTTGGAACGATAAGCTGGATGCCTTAGAAAACTTTATAGAAAACGAAAAAATTAAAACATAAATTATATGGAAAACAAACCACTGATTGTAGAGCGTACGCTAAACGCATCAGCCGACCGCATATGGCAGGCGCTTACCGACAATTCGCAAATGAAGCAATGGTACTTTCAGTTAGAGCATTTTGAGGCCTGTGTGGGCTTTGAATTCAGTTTTAACGGCCAGGGTGCTAAGGGTGAGCAGTATGTGCATAACTGCCGTGTAACAGCTGTAGAGCCTGAAAAGAAACTTAGCTACACCTGGAAGTATGAAAGCTATCCCGGTGAATCGGAAGTTTCTTTCGAGCTGTTTCCTCAAGGCGATGAAACCCTGGTGAGGATAACCCACACCGGATTGGAGACCTTCCCGCAAGACAGCCCGGACTTTGGACCTGCAAGCTTCAACAAAGGCTGGAACCACATATTGGGTATCAGTTTAAAAGATTTTGTGGAGAAATAGTACTTGCTACCAAGTTGTGGCAAGTATTTGACTTAGACATTTATTACTGCAAAGCCCGTATCAGCAAATTACTGATACGGCCTTTTTAATGATATATCTATGCCACAAATTACATACCTGGCCTGCCTGTTGCAGGGGATGAAGACGGCGAAGTACTCGGTGAGGTACTTGGGCTGACAGGTGTTGTACTTGGTGAAGTACTTGGGCTACCGGGTGTTGTAGTAGGTGAAGTTGGGCTGGTAGGCGATGTTGGGCTACTTGGTGAAGTAGGCGATGTTGGGCTGCTTGGTGATGCGGGTATAGTAGGGCTTGGTGTTGTAGGTGTGGTTGGGCTTGCAGGCGATGTAGGTGTGGTTGGGCTTGTAGGCGATGTAGGTGTTGGTGTTGAAGGGTTTGTTGGTGTTGTTGGATAATTAGGTATAGGCGTTGGAGTAGTAGGGTTACTCGGGTTGTTCGGATTAGTTGGGCTGGTCGGCTTTGTTGTAGACGGACTGTTTTGCCTTGGTGTGGTTGTTTTGCCTTTTTTTGGAACGGTATCAAGCGCGGCAACAGTGTTATTATGCGTAGTAATTTTGTGTGCACTACTTTTTGCTATGGCACAATTAATGGCTAATGCAGCTGCTGCAACCATTGCTAATTTTACAGTTTTCATATTTATATTATTTAATGGTTTATAATATTAACTATAGAATAAACTATTTTACTACAACAATGGTTTCAATTATTTTCAACTATTCTAATTTGTTATCTTGTGCGAATTATTAGATCCAAAAAATACGCCATCTTTGGTGTACGATATGAAGAAACTGCTACTGCTATTATTATTTATATACCCCACCTTTGCTTGGGGGCAGTCAGGCATAATACGTGGCACAATCACAACTGCTTTAACTAATAAACCACTGGCCGGGGTAAACGTTACAGTTACAGGTACTAATAAAGGTGCTACTACCGACTCACTGGGAAATTACCAGCTGAATAGTTTAAATCCTGGTTATTATACCCTTCAATTCTCACTTGTAGGCTACCGCACCAAAACTATCTTTGATGTGCAATTAACCAATGCCAAAGTTGCTATTGCCGATGTTAACCTTGAGGAAGACGCGCTTAACTTAAACGAGGTTAAAGTATCGGCTCCAAGATTTAACAAACCGCTGGAAAGCCCGGTATCGTTACGAACCATTGGCGCAACCGAAATAAAGCGCAATCCCGGTGGAAACCGCGATATCAGTAAAGTAATACAATCACTACCTGGTGTGTCATCGCCGGTGAGCTTCCGCAACGATATTATCATTAGGGGCGGCGCACCAAACGAAAACCGTTTTTATATAGACGGTGTGGAGATACCCAACATTAACCACTTTGCTACACAAGGCTCATCAGGCGGGCCGGTAGGTTTAATAAACGTCGACTTCATCAACGAGGTTGATTTTTACTCAGGCGCGTTCCCCGCCAACCGTGGTAATGCATTAAGCTCGGTATTTGAATTCAAGCAAAAGGACGGCCCTACCGACAGGCTCAATGCTACAGTAACATTAGGCTCAAGCGACCTGGCGGCTTCATTGGCCGGCCCAATAGGCAAAAAAACTACGTTTATATCTTCATACAGATACTCCTACCTGCAAAGCTTATTTAAGTTACTGGGCCTGCCGTTTTTGCCTGCGTATCAAGATTTTCAGTTTAAAGTTAAAACCAAGTTCAATCAAAAGAATGAGCTAACTATATTAGGCTTGGGCGCTGTAGACCGATTTAAGTTAAACCTTGGTGCTGAACAAACCGAATTGAACCAATATATTTTGGCTAATATCCCCGTTAACTCGCAAGACGATTATACTATTGGCGCAACATATAAAAACTTCCGTTCAAAAGGGTATTCGTTATTGGTGTTAAGCCGTGACTACCTGAATAATAAAGCCAAAAAATTCCAGGACAATAACGAAGCCGGCACCAAAACCCTTGATTATACTTCGCAGGAAATAGAAAACAAGTTGAGATTTGAAAACATAAGCCGCGAAAACAATTACCGTGTTAGTTTTGGGGCAGGTGTCGAAACTGCAAAATACACCACCAATACCTTCAACTTATTACCATTTGGTAGTAACATTTATACATCAAACCTTAATTTTATTAAGTATAGTGCTTTTGGGCAATTAAGCCGGGCTTATTTCCAGGATAAATTAAATTTATCGGCGGGTATACGCGCTGATGCCAATAATTATTCGGCAAAAATGAATGACCTGAGTAAAACGCTTTCGCCCCGGTTCTCGGCATCCTATAATTTTACCGAAAAGTTTAGCCTGAACTTTAACACCGGCATCTACTACCAGTTACCGGCCTATACCGTTTTAGGCTACCGCGATAGCACCGGCCGCCTTGCAAACCGCGACGTTAATTACATCAGCAATAAGCAACTGGTTTTGGGCTTAGAATACAATACGCTAAAAAATACCCGCTTTACTGTTGAAGGATTTTATAAATGGTACAAAAACTACCCATTGGTAAAAGTTTTAGGTGACAGCATCCCTTTAGCCAATTTAGGGGCTGATTTTGGCGTAGTGGGAAATCAGAAGGTGACCGGGTTTACAAAAGGCCGCAGCTATGGGGTTGAGTTTTTTGCACAGCAACGGCTTAATAAAGGCTTTTATGGCATATTTGCGCTAACGCTATTCCGTAGCGAGTTCCAGGACAAGAATGGGGCTTACGTACAATCTTCATGGAACAACCGCTATATTTTAAGTATGACAGGCGGTAAGGTATTTAAACGCAACTGGGAACTGGGTGCAAAGCTTAGGTACACCGGTGGCAGCCCATATACGCCTTATAACATTGTATCATCTACCATAAAAAGCAATTATGCTATATTCCCGCAAGGGATACCGGATTGGGGGCAGCTAAATACCGAACGGCTAAAAGACTTTTATCAGATTGATGTGCGGGTTGATAAAAAGTACCCGTTCCGCAAGTTTACGCTTAACGTTTACCTCGATATTCAAAACCTTACTTATAACCAATACCAGCTACAAGCCTACCTTGTGCCCGATAGGGATGCAAGCGGCAATATACAGGATGCCCCTGGCGACCCAACGAGGTTTAAATCGAAACTATTGGATAATAAAAGCGGCAACGTATTGCCTACAATTGGGGTGATATTTGAGTTTTAACACCTTTATCATAACAAAACCCGGCGTTTGGGCCGGGCTTTGTTATGATGAAAAAATAATTTGTGATAAGGCTTCATATCTCCGGTATTATAAATAAACCACTACTTTTCTGCCTGTGTAACGTATGGTCTTATCTGCAATGGCGGTTATCGAGGTGTTTGAACCATGCGCACCATTTACTTTAACAATTTTAAATAAGCGTGATTTTAACATCCCCGGGAAACTCCCTTTAGTATCTGATATAGTTAACTGGCGCAATTTATCGTTCCAGGTAAAGGTGATATTTGCCTTTTGTCCTTTTTCGTAGTTATAGTTGTCGTTCTCGTCTTCGTATAGTTTAAAAGAACCATTTGCGCCAGGGTAAACGCGCAGTTCAATGTTGTCAGCAGGCTTCTCAGTGGCATATTCCATTACCGGCCCCATAGGTATGATCGAGCCTGCCTTAACATATAACGGCATCATGTCCATCGGTACATCAACAGTAAGGTTTTGCCCACCGTCAAGCACCTCGCCTGTCCAAAAGTTGTACCATTTAGTTGATTTTGGTAAGTATACATTGCGTGTTTTAGCTTTACTATCGGCACCGGCTCCTGTATATAGCTGGGCAGTAACCGGGTTAACTAAAAACGCGGGGCCAAACATATATTGGTCTGGTATACCATAAACATTGGCATCGTCCCTAAAATCAAAGGTTAGTGCACGCATTATGGTATAGTTATCGGCGTTTACCTTGCCGGCAAGCGAATAAATATAAGGTAGCAGCCTGTAACGCAGGTTATCAAACTTCAATAGCGTAGCGCGGGTACTTTCGTCCCAGTTCTTTGAAAATAAGGCACGTTCGCCTTTACCATGTATACGGAATATAGGGCTAAAAGCACCAAACTGGAACCAACGTGTAAACAATTCCCTAAACTCCGGTTTCGACCAATCGGGCGCTGTCCAGTGCCAGTGGTAACCACCAATATCCGATGTCCAGTACGGTATGCCCGATGCGCATGCGTTAATACCTTGTGGCACCTGGTTTTTGAAATTAGCAAACGTACACTCAATATCCGACGACCATAGCGTTGATGCGTTGCGCTGCTCGCCTGCAAAAGACTGCCTTACTAAGAAAAACGCGCGTTTACCGGGTATATCCCTGCGCCAGCCCTCGTAAACACCCTTGGTGTGCTGTAACGAATAGGTGTTAAAATAATCTATCCCTTTGCCGGTGTAAAAGTTTGCTTTACGGCGTTCGTCAAGCAAGGCTCCATTATCAGGTTCGCATTGATCTATCCACCATGCATCCCAGCCATACCGTTTTACAAGGCTATCGCGAGCTTGCTGCCAATATAATTCGCGTGCGGCGGGGTTATGGGCATCGTAGTAAGTATCAAAAGTGTGTGTAACCACGTTATCCCAGGTAATGCTGGTGAGGCCGCCCATTTTTTCTAAAGCATCGTAATTAGGGGTACCTTTACCAAATACGGGCCAGATAGATATCATGGCATGCAGGTTGGCCTTATGCAACGCATCTATCAACTGTTTTGGATGTGGGTACCGCTCAGGCTTCATAATATGCGAACCTATAGGCAATGGATCCCAATAATACCAATCCTGCACCAGTACATCTACAGGTATGTGGTTGTTACGATAGTTATCTTTTACGGTTAGTATCTCTGCCTCGCTCAAATACCTATCCTGCGATTGAAACAAGCCATAGGCCCATTTACCATACATCTGCGCTTTACCTGTGGCAATGCGGTAAAGGTTAATTACCTGGTCAAAATCGGGGCCATAAAAAAAGTAATAATCTACTTGTTTGCCACTCTCAGATACGTATTTGAATTTAGTGTTTCCATCTTCGGCACCATAAAAATTTGATGCTGAATAATTATCCCACATAAGCCCATACCCTTTAGTTGACAACATAACCGGTATGGCTCCTGTTAAATATTTAATCGCCATGTCCTGATTGCGGCCCTTGTAATTAATAGATAACGAATCTAAAGGATGGCAGCCCAGGCCATATAGCGCTTCATCTGCTGGCGAGTTAAATTCAGTAGTACAATTATAGGTTTCGATACCGGCAATAGTGGCTGCAGTCATAGTTTTGTTACTGCTTGCTTCGGATGTGATAACATGGCCTGTGGTATCAAAATAAGTAATTGCATTAGTAGCTTTATTTACTTTAAGCTTTAAACGCGATGTGGTAATGGTTATATCTGTTCCATTATCGGTTACTGTGTAAGCAATAGCCTGGGGCCAGTTGTTGTTAACTACAAGTGACGGTTTGTCATTAAAGGCACCAAGCATGGTGTACTTTACCTCCACAATATCAGCCTTGCAAATATTTATCTGCATTAAGCCTTTATCCAGCTTAAATGTGATGCCTTTGGCCGTTTTGGTAAATGATAGTATGGCAGCATTTGCACCACCGAAACAAACTATAAAAACAAATAATAGCGATAACTTTTTAAAGCCGAAATTAAGCTTGTACATAGAGAAATATAATTGGTTAACAGTTTTTAAAAATAGACATGATAGGTAAATACCCAATGTGTCATTTGTACATATTTATAACAATTATGTTAATCAATGCTGGTAAAAAGCCGCAACAAAGTGGGTATAGCCTATAATAGGGCTTACTTTAATATAACCTTGGTAGCCCCATAACCAAACTTCTCTTTACGGGCATCCATAAAAGTTTGCACTTTGGGGTGTTTACTTAATAGCTTATGAAGTTCGTGTTTTAAAATGCCATTACCCGTGCCATGTATAAAGGTTATATCGGGCATTTGATGCACTATGGCAGCATCTAAAGCTTGTTTAAAGTGAGTGGTTTGTATATTTAATATTTCGCTGCTTTGCAAAAATTGGTAATCATCACGCAGTTTCTCTATGTGTAGGTCAACCTCTGTTTTAGGTTTAGCCAATTCCTGCTTTTCTTCAGCAGGTTTAAAAAACGCTTCTTTTAGCTTCTGAGCATCTATCACCAGTTCGGGCTGGTCAAGCTGTATGAGCCAACCTTGCTGATTTAATATAGGCACCTGTTTTTTAGCCCCTGCAAAATCTTTTGCTTTAAATTGTTCAGTAATATTAAGCGGCTCTAACGCGGGTTGGTTTTGCGCTGTGTGAAACAATACCTGAAAAATAAACTTCGGCCACAATTGCAGGTCACTTAGTTTGGCCGAATATATTTTGGCTGATGATTGTGATTCTATTATCCCGGCAAATTCCCCTTTAAAAGTCTTTTGCAAGTCGGTGGTAACCGAGGTAAGCAACCTATAAGATGTTTGGTTAAGCAAATACAAGTGCACCAATGCGTTGGCTTTTGCATCGGTTATTACCGCAATATAAACGCCTTTGTTCACAAAATCGCCGGTTTGTGGTGCCTCAACTACAAACTCATCATCCTCGTTCACAACCAACCCATGCCCATGCACCGATGTTACCTTACTGGCTAAAACAGGTATCTCAAAATCATCCTCAACGGTTACCCCTATCATTTGCTCATCAATGATCCGGGTAACATAACCTTCCAGTTTTTCGTCTACAAACCGCACAAAATCGCCTAACTTATATCTCATAATGTAATAATATTGTGCAAAGGTATTAATATACCCTAACACCATTAATTAAACTTACTTTTGAGTAAGCAATTCTTTTAAAATTCAAAAAAATAGAGGATTTTTGCCCCACCTCACAATTAAACAACAGCGATGCAAGCCGATACCCCGAATACCCCGGATGTAAAGTTTCTGAAAGAGATTTTCTTACATCATTTAGATAGAATATATAACGGCAAATGCTTTTTACGTAAAAAACTTGCTCACCTGGTAAGCCTGGCATCTTTTAAGGGCTTGCAATTGGCAATAGAAGAGTTTGCTGATGATATCAAAAAGCAGATATCGCGCATGGAAGAGGTTTACAAACTAATAGGCGAAACTGCTACAGATGCGGACTGTAACCCCATCAGATCGATAGTACAAGACGAATTTTGTATTGATGAGAACCAGGCTATCCCTTTGTTAAACGACCTTGATCTTGCCCTATATATACAAGTGCTGGAGCATGTACACATTACATCGTACCGAATGCTTATTATGATAGCTACTTTGCTAAAAGAACCCGAGGTGAAGCAATTATTAGTGGAAAACCTTGATGAATCTACCGATAAC
Organism: Inquilinus sp. KBS0705; assembly: GCA_005938025.2. Lineage (NCBI taxonomy): Bacteria > Pseudomonadati > Pseudomonadota > Alphaproteobacteria > Rhodospirillales > Rhodospirillaceae > Inquilinus > Inquilinus sp. KBS0705. Next base: position 1,880,598 of record VCCI02000001.1, read on the forward strand.
GACAAGCTGTTTACCTTATTGGCCAAAGAGTATATAAGCACTGATTTATAATAGGTTATAGCTTAAAAGAACAAAGCCAGGCAAAATGCCCGGCTTTGTAATAGTTATTTAATACCCCTACTAAAATAACTTAAGCAAGTTTAAAAAATTAAAAACCTGCCCACAAGCTATTAGTGTAACAATTCGTTTACTAAACAGTAAGTAATGTTTAGGCTTATAAGTTTTACATTTGCTTATACAAACTCAATAAAAAATTCTTTATCACTATGTTAAAATCAATACTGTTAGCATTATTTTGCAGTGTACTTTTCTTACAACTGCAGGCTCAGGATCTGTACATGCCGCGCGATATTAAGCAGGCTTTTACAAAAGGTACCCGTTCGCCTGATGGTAAGCCCGGCCCAAAATATTGGCAAAACCACGGGGTTTATAATATATCTATAAGCACGGTACCGCCTGCAAGCCTGGTAAAAGGGGTAGAAACCATTACCTACTTCAACAATAGCCCAGATACGCTTAAAAGGCTTAATATGAAGCTTATTCTGAATATTCACCGTCCGGGTGCACCGCGCATGGGTGGTGCTGGTGCCGACTATTTAACATCGGGTGTGCAAATAGATTCGTTTTTGGTAAACGGCCAAAAAAAGAGCTGGAACAATACTACAGCCGCGGGCACCAACCAGCCTATAAGCCTTACTACACCATTAATGCCCCATGACTCGGTTAAGCTGAACATTACCTGGCACTTTGATGTAAGCAAGCAAAGCGGCCGCGAAGGCAAAATAGATTCGACCAGCTATTACCTGGCATATTTTTATCCGCGGGTATCTGTTTACGACGATTACAATGGCTGGGACCGCGTAACCTTTACAGACGCGCAAGAATTTTATAACGATTTTAACGATTATACCTTAAACGTAACCGTACCTAAAAACTACATTGTTTGGGCTACAGGTACCCTACGCAACCCTAAACAGGTATTACAGAAAGAGTATGCCGAGCGCCTGGAAAGATCAATGACCAGCGACAGCACTATACATGTAGCTACCATTGATGAGGTTAAAGGCAACAAGGTAACCGCCCAAAACGCTACCAACACCTGGACATGGACCGCTACCAACATCAGCGATGTGGCAGTTGGCTTAAGCGACCACTACATTTGGGACGCAGGCAGCGTGATTGTAGACAAAGCTACCGGACGCCGGTCGAGCATGCAGGCTGCTTATTCAGAGAAAGGTACCGATTTTAAAATGTCGGTGCAGTATGGCCGTAACGCTTTGGGTTGGTTTAGCAACAACTGGCCGGGCGTACCTTACCCATTCCCTAAAATGACTGCTTTTCAGGGTTTTGCAGATATGGAATACCCTATGATGGTAAACGATAGCCAAATGGGCGACCCTGGCTTTGCACAGCTTGTGCAGGACCACGAGATAGCGCATACCTGGTTTCCGTTTTATATGGGCATAAACGAGAGCCGCTACGCCTATATGGACGAAGGCTGGGCCACTACCTTAGAATACCTGATAGGCACTGCCGAAAAGGGCAAAGAGAAGGCTGACGCCTTCTATAAACAGTTCCGTATAAATGGCTGGATAAATGACAAATCGAGCAACGAGGACCTGCCTATTATCACCCAATCAAGCGAGCTGACCACAGGCTATGGTAACAATGCCTATGGCAAGCCATCGTTAAGCTATTTGGCTTTAAAAGACATGTTAGGCGATGAGCTATTTAAGAAAGCCCTGCATGGCTACATGGACAGATGGCATGGCAAACACCCTATCCCATGGGATTATTTTAACTCAATGAGCAGTGTATCAGGCAGAAACCTTAAGTGGTTTTTTAACAACTGGTTCTTTAGCAATGGCTACAACGACATTGCCATTACCAACCCTGTAAAGGGAAAAGATGGCTATACCATCACTGTAAGCAACATTGGCGGCTTTGCCATTCCGTTTGATGTGGTGCTGACCTTTGCTGATGGTACAACCAAAACCATACACCAAACCCCAGCCGTTTGGGAGGCTAACCAAAAACAAACACTGGTTACCTTTAAAGCAGTTATAGGCAAAAGCCTTAAGTCGGTTACGTTGGATAATGGCATTTTTGTGGATGCCAACAAAGCCGATAACACCTGGGTTGTTCAGTAACCTTTCTTTGCCCCCAACAACAAAGAGGCTATTTCAAAAAAAAATAGCCTCTTTGTTGTTTAAAGGCATTTTTACATTCCATACCCTTACTTAAAGCATTCCACTTTTTTGTTGGTTATGCGGGAAATTTTCGTTTTTTTTCGTTTTAATTCGTTTGGTGAGCATTACTAATATAAAAATATCCGGCATATAAACAAGCATTAAGTGATATATATTTGATCCGGCATTTTTTCTATCCTTGAAAAACACACGATTCCGCAGATAATTTAACCACTTCAATCACAAAGGAAAATACCCCTTTTTTATTATCTTGTTTCCAAATCTTAGCACATGCCCCGTTCCGATTTTCAGCCCATATCAAATAACCAGCGTATACCGCTTATTGATGTATTGCGTGGCTGGGCACTTTTGGGGGTTGTGCTAATGAACTACATCGACTTTTACTTTTTAGCACCCGATAGCAGCGTTAAAACAAGTAAGGCTACCGATTTACTCTTAGTGGCATGTAGTTTGGTTTTCTCATCAAAATCCTGGACACTGCTTAGCTTTTTATTTGGCTATGGCTTTTCGGTAATTATGCAAAGCAGCCGCCTAAAAAACATCAACAGCTATAGTTTTTTTGTAAAGCGCATGCTTTGGCTGTTTGTGTTCGCCTTCATAAACTGTGTTTTTTACTTCGGTGATATTTTAAAGGATTATGCTTTTTTAGGGCTTATACTGCTGCTTTTTAACCGTTGCAGCGCTAAAGCATCCCTTTATTTTAGTGCTGCCCTATTTGTGGTTATTCCACTGGTTACCGCCTGGATAATACACATTACAGGTACTGAACTTTGGGGAATATTCACTCCGTATTTACATTTATACAAAAGCAGCAATTTGTTAAACGTTTTTTGGTTTAACCTGCAAGGTACCTGGTTTGGGCAGGTTATCAATTTAAATTGCGCGGTAACCGTGCATACGGTTATGTTTTGTTGTTTTTTGCTGGGCCAGGCAGCCCAAAAGGCCAGTTTCTTTACCAGAACCGATCTTAAGCAAAAGATGACCCACATATGGGCGATAAGCCTGCTGTGTTTAATTATTGTTTATTTGCTAACCTACCTGGTAAATAAACCCGCCCTTTTAAAGCCCTACTTTAATGCCGATTACTGGACAGTGCTTATCACTATGGTATTTATTTCATCATCAATATGCTGGCTTTATTTAAGCGGCAAGTGGCAGGGGATATTTACTCACTTACAATATATGGGTAAAATGACCCTAACCAACTACATCACCCAAAACATTATTGGTGTGTTTTTATTTTCGGGTGCCGGGCTGGGCTGGGCTGTAATGCATAAACTGCCTGTTGCTTGCTACTACCTGCTGGGCCTGGTTATTTACATTGTACAGCTTTATTTTAGCAAATGGTGGCTTGGCAGGTATAACTACGGCCCTATTGAGTGGCTGTGGCGCCAATTAAGCTATGGCAAAAGGTTAACTATTAAAAAGTAGGCCTTTGTTGGTTTCACCATAAACAAAAAAGCCCGGCCAATTAAATTGGCCGGGCTTTTTATATATTAATTACAACTTATGCGTTTTGTATAGAGTTGTTCCAATCGTTAGCTGTGCCCTTTGCTTTTTGCTTGGCATCACTAAAACCGTTTTCGGCGTAGTTAGTAGCTTGCGATTTTGCATCCTGTGCAGCATTCTCTGCATCGCTAACAGCACCGCTAAATTTCGACTTTACCGAGTCAACAGCACTGCTGCCATACTCTTTCAGGTTATCAGCTGTCGATTGTGCTTTATTCTTCGCCTTATCAACAAGGTCGTTAACGTAATCAGCAATATCGCCTCTCAACTCTTCGCCTTTTTCAGGAGCTAATAATAACCCTAAAGCAGCGCCCGCCGCAGCACCTACCAAAAGTGCTGCTATAATTTTTGCTTGATCTTTCATAATAATTTTTACTTTTTAGTAGATGATTTGTACATAGTTAACAAATACCCTGCCGCAGTGTTTAATAAAATAAAAAATAGTTTAATTCTGCAAGTAACGGGTGTATCCCACCCGCTCCCCTCAGCCGCAATTAATTAAGGCAGGCTATTTATGTATAACCTGACAGGGCAGCTATGCTATTTTTTTATAATTTGCGGCGGCACCATCGTTTATACAGCCAATTTATTAATGAATAATAACCAGCTGGCTACCAAGCCGCACTACCCTATATTAGACGGCCTGCGCGGTGTGGCGGCAATTATTGTGGTTACCTTTCACCTGGTAGAGCCATTGGCTACCAGCCATGCAGATATCCTTGTTAACCATGGTTACCTGGCTGTAGATTTTTTCTTTTTATTATCCGGTTTCGTTATAGGTTATGCTTATGACGACCGTTGGAATAAGATGACCGTCGGCAGTTTTTTTAAACGCCGTGTAAAGCGGCTGCAACCTATGGTGGTTTTGGGGATGACCCTTGGGGCAATCGGTTTTTATTTTACCGATTCGACACTGTGGCCGCTTATTCATACCATCCCTGTATGGAAAATGCTGCTGGTGATGCTTGTTGGGTACACCATATTGCCTGTGCCCCTATCGCTTGATATACGTGGCTGGCAAGAGATGCACCCGCTTAATAGCGTGGGCTGGTCGTTATTTTTTGAATACATCGCCAACATCCTTTATGCTATCTGGATCAGAAAATTCTCAAAAACGGCATTAAGTATTTTAGTAGTTATTGCCGCCATTGCGCTTGCGCACCTGGCCACCACAAATGGCGAAGTAAGCGGTGGCTGGACATTGAACTTAGAACAGGTACGCATTGGCTTTACCCGCACCATGTATCCTTTTTTCGCGGGCTTGCTGCTATCGCGTGCAGCAAAACCAACGCAAATTAAAAACGCCTTTTTGTGGTGCAGCCTTTTGGTAGTTATAGTACTTTATATGCCCCGCATTGGCGACGCCACACATTTTTGGATGAATGGGGCTTATGAAGCTGCCTGTATCATCATCGTGTTCCCGTTTATTGTATACCTTGGTGCCGGCGGCGTGTTGCAAACACAAACGGAGCAAAGAGTATGCAAATTTTTAGGTGATATATCTTACCCCCTTTACATGGTACATTACCCCCTTGTGTATTTTTATGTTGCCTGGGTTAGCAACCATAAAGGGGTAACCTTAGCCCAGGCATGGCCCTATGCCTTACTTATTTTAACCGGTAGTATTGCTTTGGCCTATGCCGCCTTAAAATGGTACGATGAGCCGGTTAGGAAATGGTTACGTACAAAGCTGGCGTAGTAGCTTAACTCATTTTGGGGAATTAGACTCGTAAAATGCACTTCATAAAAAAAGGGCTAACTCTTTCGAGATAGCCCTTTTTTGTACGCTTAGTGGATTAATATATAATTAAACAACTTTTACATTTACCGCGTTTAAGCCTTTTCTTCCGTTTTCTACTTCAAACTCTACTTTATCGTTCTCACGGATCTCATCGATTAGGCCTGTTGAATGAACAAATACGTCTGCGCCGCCACCGTTTGGTGTGATAAAGCCAAAGCCTTTTGTTTCATTGAAAAATTTTACTGTTCCTTCTTTTTGCATTATTTTATTTATTAAAGCGCGCAAGGTAGGTATAATTATCCACATTAACGTATGTTGATAACCAAGACGCTAAAAAAATAGCTTTTAGGCTACAATTGCCAGGTGGCGGCCATGCAGGGTATTTTCCGAATCTTTAACTATACCGCGTATTTTTTCGTCGAGTTCGTTTACGGTAATTTCCATCATATCCATATAATTAAAACTGATGTTTTCCATCCGTATCAGGTCCATTATACCTAACAACGATGCTACTGGGCGGCGCAGCTCGTGCGATTGTATCATGGCAATACGCTGTAAGGCATCATTTTGTACGTTAATGTAGGCTTCCTGCTTTTTATGGTGGGTAACATCGGTTGAGTTTAGGGCCACGCCTATTACTTCGCCGGTGTTGTTTTTTACGGGGATAAAGCTGGTTGCTTTCCAACAGGCATAAGGTGTGCCTGCCATCATCATCCACTCGCGTTTAATGGTGCGGCCGCCTAAAGCTACGTTAAAGTATTTTTTAAACTGGTTAAGTATATCCGGGTCTGTAAAATCTAAAATAGAATCGCCCTCGGTTAATTTGTGGCTATAAGTATTACGGATAAAAGTTGCTGCCGATCTGTTATAAGCCAGCACCTCGTAGTTTTTATTCACTAATACGTGCGTATCAACCGAGCTATCAAAAATGGCCTTCAGTTTTAACTGCGATTCGCTTATGGCAATATTTTGTTCGTGTTCTCTTTTGTGTTGTGCAGCAAGGTTGCTCATGCTCCAGTTAAACTCTACCAGGTTTATAACTTGTTTAGCCATAACCAGCATCGATTTTTTCTGATGTTCGGTCAGCTCCCTCGGCTGCATATCTATCACGCACAAACTGCCAATGGCATAACCATCTTTTGTTGTAAGGGTTGCACCTGCATAAAAGCGTACATGAGGCTCGCCGGTAACCAGCGGGTTGGTATTGTAGTTATCGTCAGCTGCAAGGTCGGGTATAATAAGTAAACCGTCCTGCTCAATGGTATGGTTACAAAACGACACGCTTCTGTCGGTACAATCCACCTCGGTACCTACCGAAGCTTTAAACCATTGGGTGTCTTTATCAAGCAAGGTAATAAGGGCAACGGGTGTATTACATATTTCGGCAATTAGCGATACCAGTTCATTTAAATCATTAGTAATACCAGCATCAAGGTGCTTAAACCTGTTAACAGCATTAAGGCGTTCTTGCTCTGTATATTTCATTTATGATGGATGGTAAAAAGGTGGTATACTTAATTATTTATTATAAAATAACGGCAACAAACAAGTTTATTTGCCAATAAATTACCATTAATGTACCTGTTATAGTTATTTAATGGTGTTAAACTAATTACGAAATAATACAACTGCAAGTTTTTAACGACTTTAAAAATAATAAAAAAAATAAACCCCTAAGTAAAAAACTTAGGGGTTATGCTAAAAGTATACCACACATACATCAACCACAAGCATGTGCTTTAACTGTTTAGCCGTTGTTTAGCTATTAACCCCAATTGCTTTATCTCAAAAAAAAGCAAAGGCAGTTTTATATACGTATTATATTACCATGCAGATTTACAATACTTTAAATAGTTTTTATTGTAGCGCCCCGGCATACTTTACCGTAATGGTTTTTAGCAAAATTTAATAAATTTAACCACCTAAACTTTAAACCAATTGAAAAAAACCCACCTGATTGCGGGCCTGCTGCTAAGCATGGCCGTATCATCATGCAGCGAACGCTTTTATGGCCCGGCTTTGTACCAAAACGACGTGCAGCAAATGATAAAGCCACATTCAAAAGATTCGGTTAAAACAAGGCTGTATGGATCGGGCACCTTATTAATGCACGATAATATGTTTAACCAAACAGATGATACCAAAGCGGGCTTATTAAATATATACCGCTCGCATACGGTGCCCCATTTCAATTTTAGCTACGGTGTGTTGGGCTTTGCAGGCACTTACAAAGAGCAGGTAAGCGCAAAACCGGCAGTTTCTAATAAAGCGTTTACAGGGTTTGGCTTTAACGGCTCGGCATCGTACTATGTAAGTACTAAAAAAACAGATTGGCGGCTGATTGGTGTTGATATGGTGTACACCCAAGAAGGTGGCGACTACCTGGCATACCGCCGCGCTGTTGCAAACCAGCCCGATGTTTACAGCGCTACACAGGCGGGAATGTTTAGCTATGGCATATTCAGCGAGATGCTCATCAGGCTGAATAAAGATGTAAATATTGGAGCAAAGCTGTTTATTAATAAAACAACAGGGCAGCTGGTTAAAAAAGATACTTATAACTATTACGGTGCTTCCACATCGGGCGCAACCATTTCCCTGGGTTATAAAATGCTTACAGGCTATTTAACTTCGGCAACAAGCAGTAACCTTTCGGGCGGCTCGGTGCAGGTTGGTTTAGCCTGCCGTTTCTGAGTAAACCGATGGCGCGTGGTCGCGCAGGTTATAACCCGATGCCATTACCTCGCCGTAAGCGCCAGCGGTACGTATAGCTATCAGGTCGCCACGGAACGATTGCGGCAGATCAACATCCTTACGGAAACAGTCGGTGCTTTCGCATATAGGGCCTACAACGTCGTATTTAATTTCGGATTTCGAATGTTCAATTTCGGATTTATCCGCTATTGACTTTTGACTTTCAACTTTTAACTTTCCACTTAAATTCTCTATCACATGATACGCCTGGTAAAGCATTGGGCGCATTAGTTCCGTCATACCGGCATCCAGTATCAGGAAGTTCTTTTTTTGGCCGTTTTTAACGTACAGCACCCTTGATATCAGCGAGGCCGATTGCGCCACCAAGGCACGCCCAAGCTCGAAGTGTACCTCCTGCCCCGGCTTAACGTTTAAAAACTGGCTAAAAACTTTAAAATAGCTTTCAAAATCGGGTATGGCATTGGTATCTGGGTTATAATAGTCAACCCCCAGGCCACCGCCTGTATTTAATATTTTTATGGCAAAGCCGTGGTTTTCAAACCAGTCCTGCATTTCGTTTATGCGGATGCACAGGCTGCGGTAAACCTCCATGTCGGTTATCTGCGAACCAATGTGGAAATGAATGCCTAAAAATTTAAGGTTGGCGCATTTGCGCAGCATATCTACCACATCATTTAACTGCCAGGTGTTTATGCCGAATTTATTCTCGTCGAGCCCGGTAGTAATATAGTGATGGGTATGCGCATCAACATTAGGGTTTATGCGTATGGCTATGCCGGCAACCTTACCTTTTGCTTTGGCCAGGTCGTTAATGATCTCCAGCTCCTGCACCGATTCTACGTTAAAACAAAATATATCGGCATCCAGCGCGGCGTTTATCTCCTTGTCAGATTTACCTACACCGGCAAATACCACCTTGCCTTTATCAAAGCCATGCTCAATGGCCGATTTTACCTCGTTACCGCTCACACAATCGGCCCCAAACCCGTACGACTGTATAGTACTAACCACTTTTGTATTAAAGTTGGCCTTCATGGCGTAATGCACATGAAAACCGTACTTATCGGCCGCCGTGCGGCAGGCATTAAGCGTTTGCTGCAATGCATTAAGGTCGTAATAGTAAAATGGGGTTTCTAAATCGGTGAAACGCTGTATGGTATCGGTATTAAACATTTTCTTTTATCAAATCATTATTAACCACGTCATTGCGAGGAGCGATAGCGACAAAGCAATCTCAGAACTATGCCTATTGGATATGCCCATCGGGAGATTGCTCTCCGTTAGCCAACGGATCGCAATGACACTTTGTTAAAAGCCTAAAACAACCTGCTGTGCAGGCTTCTCAGCACCTCCACCTTATCGGCGTTTTTAACCAGCAGGCTCATGTTATGGTCGCTGCCGCCGTAGGATATCATCCTAACGGGGATATGTTTAACCGCTTCCAGCACGCGGGCGGCATAACCATGCTTTTCGGCGCCAAAATCGCCAACCACGCAAATAATAGTATGGTTAGTATCTACATCAACGGATCCAAACGCGGCAAGCTCTTGCTTTATCTCTTCAATATAAGTGGTATCGTCTATAGTTAATGATACCGCCACTTCGGATGTAGTGATCATATCTATCGAGGTGCGGTAACGCTCAAATACCTCAAACACACGGCGTAAAAAACCATGCGCCAACAGCATGCGGCTGCTTTGTATTTTAATGGCTGTAATGCCATCTTTAGCGGCTATCGATTTTATCCTGTCCTTTTCGCTGGTATTGGTTATCAGCGTACCGGCAGCCTGCGGGTCCATTGTGTTTAGCAAACGCACGGGTATCTTATACTTTTGCGCCGGGAACACACTTTGGGGGTGCAATATTTTGGCACCAAAGTAGGCCAGCTCGGCGGCCTCGTCAAACGATAGCTGGGCAATAGGTTTGGTATTGCTTACAATGCGCGGGTCGTTATTGTGCATGCCGTCAATATCGGTCCATATCTGCACCTCTTCGCTGCGTATGCCCGCCCCAATTAACGATGCGGTGTAATCGCTGCCGCCACGGCGAAGGTTATCAATTTCGCCAAAAGCATTGCGGCAAATAAAGCCCTGGGTTATAAACAGGTTTACATCGGGGTGCTTATCCAGCAACGGGGGCAGTTCGGCAGTGATATGGTCTACAATGGGTTCGCTATCCTCATCGGTCTTCATAAAATCAAGCGCCGGCAATAAAACCGATGGTACGCCAATTTCTTTCAGGTAAATGTGGTATAGGGTTGTTGATAGCAGTTCGCCCTGTGCCAGTATAATTTTATCTTCTATCGGTGTAAAAAGGTCGTTAGCTAAGCTGCTTAACAGTTTAAAATGATAGTCTATAACTTCTTTACCCTGGTCGTAAAACTCGGGTTTGGCCAGCAATTCCTTTATAAAAACCTCGTATTTATCTTTAAGCGCGCTAATAAGAGCGGCAGCTTTTGGTTTATCGCCGGCAAGGTAAGCCTGCCCTATTTCTACTAAATTATTGGTAGTGCCCGATACTGCCGACAGCACCACTATTTGCCTTTCGGCAGGATTTATTATATCCAGCAGCTTTTGCATACGGGCGGGACTACCGACCGATGTTCCGCCAAATTTTAAAACTTTCATTATTTGTTTCCGTTTACCATAAATGATTGATATTCTTGTATCAATATTGAGGCGCTAAAAATAGGATTTTAAACCACTTATCTCTCTAAAATGATCAAAATAAAATTTGGCACTGATGGCTGGAGAGCTATCATAGCAGATGACTTTACCCTTGAGAATGTAAAACGCGTTGCTTATGCAACCGCATTATGGCTAAAACAAAACTTTGATAACCCATCGGCAGTGGTAGGCTGCGACCCGCGTTTTGCAGGCCCTATGTTTGCCGATGCTACTGCCTGCGTACTGGCATCGCAGGGTATCAAGGTGTTCCGTGCCGAAAACTTGTTCGTATCTACCCCTATGATATCTTTAGGCACCGTGCGTAAAGAAGCTTCGGCAGGTATTATTATTACCGCAAGCCACAACCCGCCTGCCTATAACGGTTATAAAATAAAAGCCTTTTATGGCGGCCCTGCTACCCCGGATGATATTGAAAAGGTAGAAAGCCAGATACCCGATACCATAGACCTAAAACTAAAATCGATCACCGATTACCAGACAGAAGGCCTTGTGGAGTACATCAACCTGGAGGATATGTATGTGGAGCATGCCGAAAAAAGCTTTGATATACCGGCCATACGCGACAGCGGTTTGCAATGGGCCTACGATGGTATGTACGGTGCCGGCCAAAATGTAATGCGCCGTATGTTCCCCGATATTACCTTTTTGCACAGCGATTATAACCCCGGCTTTGACGGCCAGGCACCCGAGCCTATACAACGCAACCTGCAGGAGTTTGAGCAACTGATAAAACTATCTGAAGGCGAAATTGCATCAGGTTTGGTTACCGATGGCGATGCAGACCGTATTGGTTTATACGATGCCGACGGTACGTTTGTAGATTCGCACCATATATTGCTGCTGCTGATACATTACATGAACAAGGTTAAAGGCGAAACCGGCGAGGTTTACTCTACCTTTTCGTGTACCAGCAAAATACAAAAGCTGTGCGATGCCTACGGATTAAACAATACCGTTACCAAAATTGGTTTTAAATACATATGCGACCTTATTGTTAACTCGGGCAAACCATTTATGGTGGGTGGCGAGGAAAGCGGCGGTATCGCGGTTAACGGCCACATACCCGAGCGCGATGGCATTTGGATAGGCCTGATGATATGGGAGTTTATGGCCAAAACCGGCCGCAGCTTAAGCGACCTGGTACAGGAAATATACAAAGTAGTAGGCAAATTCGCGGTTGAGCGTTACGACCTGCACGTTACCGAAGAGAAAAAGCAAGCTATTATTAGCCGTTGTAAAGGCGGTGTTGATAGCTTTGGCAGCCTTAAGGTGGTTAAAACCGAAGACCTTGACGGCTTTAAATTCTTCTTTGAAGACGAAACCTGGGTGATGATACGCCCATCGGGTACCGAGCCTGTACTGCGCGTATACGCCGAGGCACCATCAACTGCTGAATCATTCAAGATACTGGATATTGTTAAGGCAGATCTGCTTAAATAACAGATTACTGCACAACCAACACAAAAAGGCTTGCTTCGGCGGGCCTTTTTGTGTTTAATTACCATATTCGTGTGTTTCTGCATCCTTTTAATTCTTTGTAAAAAATTCAAACACAAAGTACGCTGAGGAGGCGCAAAGTGCACAAAGAGAACTTTCTGAGTATTGTTGGGCTCTGGGCTGCTTTGTATCTCTGTGTTAAGATAAATCGCATTTTTATTTTTAATTTCACGGTGATATATCGCCCCTAAACTGCACATCCTATTAAACGCTAAGCTATGGTAACCGATAACACATCCGCCCAAAGAGAAAAGCTGATAATGGAGTTGTATAAAAGCACCTTCCCGGTGGTGGCGCGGCATGTAGCCAAAATGGGTGGCAGCTTTGATGATGCCCGCGATGTTTTCCAGGACGCGCTGGTGGCGTATTACGAAAAGGTAGTTAACGCCAATATACCCGTGCAGAACGATAAAGGTTATTTAATGGGCATTGCTAAGCACCTATGGCTTAAAAAGATTAAGAACGGTCAGGGCAATTTACCGCTAACAGATAGCATGGATATGGCCGATGAACCTGAGCAAAACCCATCATCGGCCAAAGTACTGCACTACCTGCAAAGCGCCGGCAAAAAGTGTATGGACCTGCTGAGCGCCTTTTATTACGACAAGCTGCCCATGCACCGTGTAGCCGAATTGTTTGGTTACTCGGGCGAGCGCTCGGTGACCGTGCAGAAGTATAAATGTTTAGAGAAAGTACGCGAAACAGTAAAACAACAAGCATTAGTTTATGAGGACTTTATTGACTGAAACCGCCGAAATAGACGCGCACCTGCACAACACCCAACAGCCCGGCGATGCCTTGCTTTTTGAGGCGCGGTTGATCCTGTCTCCAGAGCTAAGGGAGAAGGTGCAATGGCAGCAGCAAACGCTGGCGCTGGTGCAGCAATACGGCCGTAAGCAACTGCGTACACAAATACAGGATGTGCACCGGCAGCTGTTCAGCCTACCGCAGCACCAAAGTTTCAGGGAAAAAATAATGCGCCTGTTTAACCGCTAAAACAAACAAATTTTATGGAAATGGATAAAAACGAGTTCCGCAAATACGCGGTGAGGCACCGCCGTGTCAATTCTTTAGCACTGGATAGCTTTATAGGGCAGGTAAATACCCACACGCTACCCACTGGCATGACGCCCAATATACTGGAAGAGCGCCAGTTGAACATATCGCAGATGGACGTATTCTCGCGCCTGATGATGGACCGCATCATCTTTTTAGGCACCGCGGTTGACGACCATGTAGCCAACATTATACAGGCACAGCTGCTTTTTTTGCAGTCGGCCGATGCCAAGCGCGATATACAGATATACATTAACTCGCCCGGCGGTTCGGTATACGCCGGTTTGGGTATTTACGATACCATGCAATTTATACAGCCCGAGGTGGCTACCATTTGCACCGGTATGGCGGCTTCTATGGCATCAACCCTGCTGTGCGCCGGGGCCAAAGGCAAGCGTGCCGCCCTGCCCCACTCGCGGGTAATGATGCACCAGCCATCGGGCGGTGCGCAAGGCACCGAAGCCGACATTGAAATAGCCGCCCGGCAAATAGCCAAAATGAAAGGCGAACTATACGAAATAACCGCCAAGCACAGCGGCCAAAGCTACGAGACCGTGCACCGCGTAAGCGACCGCGACCACTGGATGATAGCCGCAGAAGCACTGGAGTTTGGTATGATAGATGAGATTTTGGGGAGCAGTAAATAACCGACATGTCATTGCGCGGAGCGATAGCGACAAAGCAATCTCCGCGCTTTTCATGAACGCTTTTGTGTTAAGGAGTTTGCTACTCCGTTAGCCAACGGATCGAAATGACGGTTGCTTATAAATCGCTTCTTGCTCCACCCATTTAATTATCTTTACCTGTATGGATGCCACACCTGTTACCATAAGGGATATGACCGAAGCCGACCTGCCCCTTGTGCTGGATATTTATAATGATGTAATACTGCATACCACCGCGGTTTACAGCGAGCAGCCGCATACACTGGCTATGCGCCAAACCTGGTTTAACGAACGCAAGGCGGCTGGCTTTCCATTGATCATCGCGCAACAGGGCGATACCATTGCAGGCTTTGGCACCTACGGGCAATTTAGGGTATGGCCCTGTTACCGTTTTACTGCCGAGCACTCCTTATATGTGCATCGCGATTATCGAGGGCTGGGCATCAGCAAAATCATCCTGCAAACACTTATAGACCGCGCACGGCAAGCGGGTATGCATGCCTTAATTGCTGGTATAGACAGCGAAAATCCTGTTAGCCTGCAATTGCACCTAAGCTTTGGGTTTGAACAAGTAGCGCATTTTAAACAGGTAGGCTTTAAGTTTAACCGCTGGCTCGATCTTAAATTTTTGGAGTTGCTGTTGGATTAGCAGAGCGCAATCCGCGAAACAAAATTACCTCGGGGATTGCAAATCCCCCAATGTTAGGTGCCGAATTATAAATCCGGACCAACACTATTAAACTACGTTAGTCCGGATTTGCAATCCGGTCTTAAAAGCTGCGGATTTGCAATCCGCGAAACAAAAACATATTTTTAAACATGGGCTTTAAGTATCGTATAACATCTACCGACGAATTGTATTTTTTAACATTGACCGTTGTAGACTGGGTTGATGTTTTTACCCGTAAAGAGCTTTGCAATGACCTAATCACATCTTTAAAATATTGCCAACAGCACAAAGGATTGGTTATATATGCATGGTGTCTTATGCCCAGCCATCTGCATTTGGTAGTATCGGTTATGCCTGGACAGTATACGCTATCTGACGTAATGCGAGATTTCAAGAAGTTCACATCAAAAAAAATGATCGAATCCATCAACGAAATTCCCGAAAGCCGCCGCGAATGGCTATTAAGACATTTTAGTTTTGCCGGCAAATACGACCCCAAGATAAAAAATTACAAATTTTGGCAAGAAGGGTTGCATCCAATTGAATTAAGTTCGGGCAAATTTATTGAACAGAAGATAAATTATATACACGAAAACCCGGTAAGTACCGGAATAGTTTATCAAGCTGAAGATTACGTTTTAAGTTCTGCTGCACAGTATGCAGGCGCATACAATGCATTACTGGAAGTGACAGTTATAGAAGATATCAATACAGAGGTAAGATAACCCTCGGGGATTGCAAATCCCCCAATGTTAGGTGCCGGATTATAAATCCGGACCAACGGGGGGTGCCGGATTATAAATCCAGACGAACACACTAAAACACGCTATTATTCCTCATTTTAAAAACAATCGCTTATTTTAGGCCACGCTTAGGACGTTTATCACCCGGCCTGCTTTTATCATGAAAAAACTTTTTACCTGCATCCTTTTTTTAGCTTTTATTGTTAACCGCTCATCGGCACAAACTGATCTTACCAAGCTGCAACAAAACTTTGTAGACCTTAAGTTTGGCATGTTCATTCACTTTAACATCCCTACTTACATGAACGCCGACTGGCCCGACCCTGATGCTTCGCCGGCTATATTTAACCCTACCAAACTTAACTGTTACCAGTGGGCCAAGGCTGCAAAATCGGCCAACATGACCTATGGATGTTTAACCACCAAACACCACAGCGGTTTTTGTATTTGGGACACCAAAACTACCGACTATAACGTAATGAACAGTCCGCTTAAGCGCGATGTGGTAAAAGAATATGCCGATGCCTTTAGGGCCAACGGCTTAAAGGTAATGCTGTATTATTCTATTTTAGATACCCACCACCGCCTGCGCCCGCATGCTATCACCCAAAAGCATTTTGAGATGGTGAAGGCACAGCTAACCGAACTATTAACTAAATATGGCAAAATAGAGGCGATAATTATCGACGGCTGGGATGCGCCATGGTCGCGTATTAGCTATGATGACATTAACTTTGAGGATGTTTACCACCTGATTAAATCTATACAGCCCGATTGCGTACTAATGGACCTTAACGGCGCCAAATACCCTGCCGAGGGCCTGTTTTATAGCGATATTAAAACTTACGAAATGGGTGCCGGTCAGCGCATTTCAAAAGAAAACAATATAATGCCGTCACTGGCTTGCTTACCTATACAAGCCAACTGGTTTTGGAAAACATCGTTCCCTACCACTCCGGTTAAAGACCCTGCTAAGCTTATTAACGAAGATATCATCCCCTTAAATAAAGTAGATTGTAACTTTATATTGAACGTTGCGCCAAACCGCGACGGCTTGTTTGACGATAATGCCCTTTCCGCTTTAAAAGAGATAGGACGCCTTTGGAAAAACGATGGCCCGGCCCCCAAACTGGCCCCTACAGGCGCGCCCATTATATCAACCAATTTGGCTAAAAACAAAATGAGCAATGCCAGTTGGAGCGACGATTCGGAAATTATGGATTTTGCTAATGATGATGATTTCACTACCTCGTGGGTATCAAACCCGGCGGTTGATAAACCATGGTACGAGATTGATTTTGGCCACGATACCGAGTTTAATACTGTAGTACTATCCGAGTCGAAACCTAATATTAGCAGCTACCACCTGGAGTATTTGCAAAACGGTGTATGGAAACCCATTTTAAAAGCCGATAACAAGATTAAAGTAAAGGTAAACCGTTTTGACAGGGTGTATGGCACCAAAGTAAGGGTTTGGATAGACAAAGCCGACAAACAGGTATCAATAGCCGAGTTTGGGGTGTATAACGAGCGCCGTTAAAAGGCTACAATAGTACCATAATAAAAAAAATTAAAACTTTTGGTTAGGTATTGCCGTTAATATGTCCAACTAATTTACCTATTAATGTTTGCCGGTAGTTTAAAGCGTTTTTGCAGATACTTTTTGATTTGCGCCCTGTTTATGGCGATGAGTTTATCCTCAAAAGCTTATTCGATATTAGCCCATGAGGCTATTATTGATGCCGCCTGGAAAGGGTCGCTGCTACCGCTTATTAAACAAAAATATCCAAATGCCACCACCGAGCAACTGATGCTGGCCCACTCCTACGCTTATGGCGGCAGTATAGTGGCCGATATGGGTTATATGCCCTTTGGCAACAGCTTTTTTACCGATCTTGTCCATTATGTGCGCAGCGGCGATTTTATTGAAGCGCTGATAAAGGATGCCGGTAATATTAACGAATATGCCTTTGCATTGGGTGCGCTATCGCACTACATGGCCGATAAATACGGGCACTCCATGTCAACCAATCGCAATGTGCCGCTTGTGTACCCCGATCTTAAAAAGAAGTTTGGCGATGTGGTTACTTATAACGACGACCACACCTCACACAGCCGTATGGAGTTTGCTTACGATGTGATACAAATTGGCCAGGGTAACTACACATCCGAAGGCTACCATGATTTTATTGGCTTTAACATAGCTGTACCTGTTTTAGAAAAAGCTTTTTATGAAACCTACGGACAGGAACTTGGCAGTATATTTGGCAACATCAATTCATCCATTAACACTATGCGCTGGGGTGTGCGCAACCTGTTCCCAAACCTTACAAAATCGGCCTATAAATCAAATAAAGAAGAGATACAGAAGATGCACCCGGGAATTACCGTGCGCAAATTCACCTACAAGCTTAACCGTAAATCGTTTAACCTGCAGTATGGCAAAGAGCGGCAGGAACCTAAATTTTTTGCCAAGCTTGCCGTATTCATGATAAAGATACTGCCTAAAATAGGGCCCTTAAAAAAGCTTTCGTTTAAATCGCCGGGGGCCGAGGGGCAAAAGCTTTTCGCCACCGCGTTTGAAACCATACAAAGCAATTATGCCGCCGCGCTAAAACTGGCAGGCGATAATAAACTGGAACTGGCCGATATTGATTTTGATACCGGCAAACCTGTAAGCTTTAACGAGTACCCGCTGGTTAATAAAACCTACGACGAATTGGTTGCCAAACTAAAAGATAACCAGTACAAAAACATTACCCCGCAGCTGCAAAAAAACATCCTAAACTTTTATAGCAGCGGCGATACCGCCACGTATGCTTTAAAAGAACCCAAGGCATGGGCACAAACCCGCATAGGTTTGCAACAAATTGCAGCACTAAAACCAATGCCGCAGGATACCCTAAAATCATTAGTAGGGACTAAATAAGGCCTTAAAATTCGAAGTACTTATAATTACCAACGCTTCGCAAGGTGGCAACCGCAGCCATATAATTGGTTTGAAGGTTAAAGCTGGTCATTTGCCAATGGCTATCGGCGGGGGCAAGGCTGGTATGCAGGGTGTGCGTGCCATTGGTTACAGGGGCTATTTTTAGATGTTGCGTTATGCCCTGCCCTGTCGCTTTCAAAAAAGCTTCCTTGCGTGTCCATAAGGTAAAAAAGCGCTCGGGATTGTTTACCCATTGGCTTTCTGCAGGACTGAAATGTTCGGTAAGTATATCCTGGTAACCAAAATCGGGTTGTATCAATTCAACGTCCACCCCTACCGGCGATACGGCTATGGCCAACAATATCCAATCGGCACTGTAGGATACATTAAAATAAATTGCCTCTGCAAACCCTGAGATATAAGGCTTACCATTGGGACCATGTGTAAACTCAATTGCGCCGGGTGCTGCATGCAGGTATTTGCCTAACAGGTAACGCAAGGCACCCCTGCCCAGCTTAAAGCGCGTGTTATCTTTTTGCTGATGATACCTGCCCGCCCTTCTTAATTCCCCGGGTGTTAATAGTGCGGTAAAATCATCCAATAAATGCAGGTTTTGGCTTATTTGCAGGCGGTAAAGGTGCACATGATTATCCGGCGCCAGATCAACCGGGCGCTTTTGCCAAACTACATCACCGGCATATTGGTTAGTTAACGTACCCACGGCTGCGTTTGTTAATTGATCTTGTTTAAACAATCCTGCAATATTTTGGCAAACATTTTGTCGTTGGGTTCTTTAAAAATAGTGTTATGCTCACCGGGGATCTTGTGGATTTTCACCCCTTTTAAGGCGTACGGTTTCCAGCCCATGTATTCAAAGTCATCCAGGTAAAACGATCTTACTTCGGCCCTGAAAAGTTCAACCGCTATATCATAAGGCTGTATACGGTAATGGCGCGATGCGATGTTGTTGGTTTCGTCTATTTTATTGGCGTAGCCAAAAAAGCCTGTCTGCTCCTGCTTGTTGCCGTATTTCATCTTCCAGAACATACGGGTAATACTCCTGTTAAGCGCCCTTGAGCGGTATTCGATGGTTTTTTTAAACCCATCTTTAAACGTAGCCGAGTGCCATATCTGGCGCGCCAGGTACAAGCCTTTTTTATAATACTTGGTCACAAAGGGGTCGTAATGGGTAGTGCGGTAGGCATAGGTATCAAACATGGCCAGCATTTTCACCTCTAAATTTAGCGCTTCTAACTGTCGGGCCATTTCAAAGGCTATAATACCCCCAAATGAGAAACCTGCCAGCGCATATGGCCCGTTGGGGTTTTGCGCCCTTATAGAAGCAATGTAATGCGCGGCAATATCCTCTAAACGGCTTAGCGGTTCGTCTACACCGTTAAGGCCTTTTGCCTGCAGGCCGTAAACCGGCTGCTCGGCATCCATGTGGTTGGCCAGGGTGTTAAAAAGCAATACGTTTAGGCCCGCACCATGCACAATATAAATAGGTATTTTGTTGCCTTTTGGCTTAATAGACACCAAGGAATCCCAGGTGATGGATTTACCATCGAGGTTAAGCACCAGTGCCAGTTTTTCTACTGTCGAGTTTTCAAATAATATAGCCAGCGGTAAGCGTTTGCCAGTTTCTTTCTCTATACGGGCCATTACCTGTACCGCAATAAGCGAGTGGCCGCCCAGTTCAAAAAAGTTATCGTAAATGCCCACCTTTTCAACGCCGAGTAACTCTATCCAAATGTCGGCAACTAATTTTTCGATATCGGTACGCGGCGCTACGTAGGTATTGCTATGCCCGGTAGGTGCGGGCCCCTGTGCCGCTAACGATTTTTTATCAACCTTGCCATTTGGCGTTAACGGCATTTGACGTATGATGATAAAATTATCGGGCACCATATAATCCGGCACCGACTTTTTCAATGCTGCCCGCCATGCATTAATAAACTCTGCCTGGTTATCGGTAGGTTCTGCACCATCGGTAAGCACCACGTAAGCTATCAGCTTATCTACCCCATTATTATCTGCCCGGGCAATAACTACAGCCTGTTTTATGCTATCCTGCTGTGCCAGGTTATATTCTATCTCGCCGGTCTCAATTCGGTAGCCGCGTATCTTTACCTGTGCATCTACCCGCGATACATACATCAGGTCGACGGTTGGGGTGTAGGTAGCCAGGTCGCCGGTACGGTACATTATTTGGCCGGGTTCAAAGGGGTCGGCAACAAATTTTTCGGCGGTTAGTTCGGGCTTGTTTAAATAACCTTTGGCTACACCTGCACCGCTAATGTATAATTCACCGGCTATTCCCGGTGCAATGGGGCGTAAAAACTTGTCGAGTATGTAAATACCGGTATTATCAATTGGTTTACCTATGCTGATGTTTTTATCGTCGACGGTAATTTCTTTCAGTGTCGACCATATGGTAGTCTCGGTCGGCCCGTAAACATTCCATAACGACGATGCCCTTGCCAGTATACCATGCGCCAGATCCATTGGTAGTGCCTCGCCGCCGCATATCACTTTAATACGCTCCTTATCCCAACCTGCCTCAATCAAAATACGCCAGGTATATGGCGTGGCCTGCATTACGGTAATTTTTTCTTTATTGATAATGTCCAGCAGTATGCGCCCGTCTTTAGAGGCATCGGCACCGGCCATTACAATTTGGGCACCGGTAATAAGCGGCAAGAAAAGCTCGAGCCCGGCAATATCAAAACTTATGGTAGTTACTGCCAATAATTTATCTTCAACCGTTAAGCCGGGCGCCTTTTGCATGCTGTACAAAAAGTTAACCACGTTATGGTGGGCTATTTGCACACCTTTTGGCTGCCCGGTAGAGCCCGAGGTATAAAGGATGTATAGCAGATCTTCGCCGTTAACCTTTACATCAGGGTCGGTAGCAGGGTATTTATCCAGGCCCGGCCATATATCATCCAGTACAATTTGTGTAGCGGTTGATTGGTAAGCGCCTTTGTAAGCTGCAGAGGTAAGCAATACGACCGCGCCCGAATCGGCCAGCATATAATTGATGCGGTTGATTGGGAATATCGGGTCGAGCGGTACGTAGGTAGCACCTGTTTTGATGATAGCCAGTATACCTACCGCCAGCTCCGCCGATCTATCAAGCGATATGGCCACTTTGTCTTTGGGCTTTACGCCATTGGCTATTAGCACAGCTGCAAGGCGGTTGGCTTGCTCGTTTAATTGCCTGTAGGTATAGGTCTCATCATTATATTTAAGAGCAATATTGCCCGGATATTTTGCCGCGGTTTCGCTGATGATTTGATGAAGCGGCTTTTCCTTAGGATATTCAACTTTTGTGTTGTTCCATTCCTTTAATTGGGCCAGCAGTTCATCGGCATGCATTGATGGTATCTGCCCAATTTGCGCGTCGGGTGTTTTAACCAGCTGCCGCAGCAGGTGTTCAAACTCGTCCATCATCCGTTTGATGGTAGCCGCTTCAAACAATTGCGTATTGTACGACCACTCCAGCGTAAGCCCTTTATGGTCGGTAATATTCAAAAATATCTCAAAGGTCTCATACTCGCGCGGGTTGTTAATATAGCGGTGCTTAAGGCCGTCGAAAGCTATGCCTTCGTTCATGCCTATATCTATATTAAACACAACAGGCACCAAGGGCAGGCGCGATGCATCACGGGGGATATTTAGTTTTTTTAGCAGGCTGCCAAAAGTATATTGCTGGTGCTCGTAAGCATCTAAAAGGGTGCTGTTACGCTCTTTTAAATAAGCGGTAAAGGTTTTATCGGGTGTTGGGAAGCTGCGCAGGGCCAGCAGGTTTACGCAATGCCCAACAAGGCTGTAGTTACCCGTAGCCGACTGCCCTGCCGATGGCAAGCCTAATATAATTTCTTCCTGCCCGGTTATTTCCTGCAAAAACACCTCGTAAGCAGCCATAAGGGTGGTTACAAAGCTGGCACCGGCCTTACGGCCCATTAGTTTTACCTGCTCAACCAAAGCAGCATCTAAGGTAAAATCATCACGGTGGCTTTTGTAAGTTCGGTGTGCCGGGCGCAGGTTATCGGCAGGTACATTCAATAAGTGATCGCTGCCTTTAAACTGGTTTACCCAATAATCCTCGGTTTGTTTGTGTTCGGCACGTGTGGCAAAGGCGGTTTCTTCAATAGCATAATCGCTAAAGCGCAATGCAGGGGGCAATTGCAGAGCCGCGCCTGTAGCAAAGGCGGTATACAATTTACTAAGGTCTTGCATAATTACCCCTATAGACCATCCATCACAAATGATGTGGTGGATAAGCAGGGTTAAATGATATTCTTCTTCGCTTAGTTTAAACAAGGCTACCTTAAAAAGCGGCCCGTTGATTAGGTCGAGCGGGGTAATAGCCGACTGCCGATTGTAGTTTTGTATAAATAGCTGGTTTTGCTGGTTACTTTGCCCGGCCAGGTCGTGGTAATCAATACTAACGGGTGGGTTTTTATAAACAATAAAGCTTTTACCATCGCCACTAAAAACACTGCGTAAAGCCTCGTGCCTCTCGCTTAAAGCTTGCAGGGCCTGCAACATAGCATCCATATTAAACCGGCCTGTAAGCACAATAGATACCGAATCGTTATAGGCACAGCTGGCATCGGCGCCACCTATCAGGCACGATGTCCATATCTCTATCTGCGGTTCGGTAGCCGGTGCAACCAGTTGTATCTCGGGCCCTGCAAAAGGGTCAAATTCTACAGGGCTCACTTCCGGGTAATATGTAAAAGTTTCGCTCTTCAAACTCAGTTTATATTAGGTTTTACCTCCAGGTATTTACCCGGGTTGTTATCATCAGTTATGTACCATGCCGGGTTGCCATCTTTATCGCGGCCCAGTTTGGCCCCCGCAACCGGCGGGTTATCGCCATTAATTATTTTAGCCTGCGGTATAACAGGTACGGGACGGTAAGTATCAAAAAAACCTGCCGCCTTCATTTCGTGTATACTTTCGGTAAAAACGCTTAATATGGTGGCTACATCCTTCGGCGTGTGTACCGTTGTCATAAAACAAGGGAAGCCATCTAATATATGTATTCCTTTTAAGCGCATTAAGGTAAATAATAATTCGCTGTAAGGGATATCCTCGGTAAACTTCAATCGCCATAACGACCCAAAGCCCACTACTGTTAAAGGCAAGCCTTCTTTTTTGCATAGCGCATCCATATCAGCAGCCATTTTTTCGGTAGTGGCGGTTAGGTTGGCCTGTAGTGCCGGGCCCTGCTCGCGCATATATTGCAACGATGCCCTGGTAGCCGCTAAAGCCAGCGGGTGCCTAACAAAAGTACCCGCAAAATAGGTTACCCCAATTTCGGGTACCGAATCATCGCCGTATTGCCAGTAACCACCGTCCAGCGCATCCATGTACTCTTTTACACCGGCTATAACCCCAATAGATATGCCGCTGCCTACTACCTTACCATAGGTGCCAATATCTGCCTTAATACCAAACAGGGCCTGCGCGCCACCGGGATGCATACGGAAACCGGTGATCACTTCATCAAATACCAAACAAACCTTATTGTCGGCAGTAATGGTTCGCAGTTCTTTCAAAAACTCTATCGGCCTAAATTCGGGGCGGCGGCTTTGTACGGGCTCTACCAAAACAGCCGCTATTTCGCTTGCACGTTCTTTAATAATTCGCAGGGATTCATCGGTGCCATAATCCAGTATCAGCATATTTTGCACGGCATCGGCCAAAATACCTGATGCTGCCGGTAATGTTTTTAATTTTTTTGTACCGCGTACGATCACCTCGTCCATAATACCATGATACGAACCGCTAAAAGCTACGATAAGCGAACGACCGGTAATGCTACGGGCAATGCGCATGGCACCCAACACCGCCTCCGAGCCTGTATTACATAAACCGGCACGGTCAAACCCGGTAAACTCACAAAGCGTTTTACACACTTCGCCGGCCAACTCGTGCTGCGGGCCAATTTCATAGCCTTTTTCTATCTGATCGTGCAGGGCCTCTTTTATAAAATCGGGCTGGTAACCCAGCATGCTCGATCCAAAGCCATTTAAAGCATCAATATATTCGTTATCGTCAACATCCCACAGGCGGCACCCCTTTGATCTTTTAATGATGATAGGGTAAACCAATTCTTTTGTCAAGGGGCGGAAACCGCTTACCACCCTTGGGTCGGCCATATAGGCGCGGTGCTGCTGCGTTTGGCTTTTGCTTTGTTTTGTTTTGGCGTTGTAATTGGCCGTCAGGTTTTTTACAAATTCCAGTTGCTTATCATTAAGCCCCTGTACCTGCCTTTCAATTTTGGCGGTAGCACCAAATGGCTTTTTATTTTCGGCCAGTTCTTCGGCGGTTACCTCAGGCTGGGGTTCCAGTTCCATCCCCGGCGGGGCAACTGTTTGTCCGTTGGCAACGGGTGACGCAAAAGCAGGCATTTGCGGTGCGCTGCCACCCTGTAAATGCGCTATTTGGCTGGCTAATAATTGTAATTGCTGCGAAATAATATCTAAGGCCGGGTTTGCGCTGCCATTACCTGAAAATTGCAGGTTTGGCATTTGCACCGGGCGCTGCGCGGTTGCAGCCTGGTTATAAACGGGCTGCGCGGCTGGAGCATAGGCACCCGCCGGCAGATTTTTATCAAGGAAATCGGCCAGCAGATCAATAGAGTTATACTCTTCAAACAGTTTACGGAAAGTTACCGGTACGCTAAATTCCTTTTTAAGATTTGTTGCTATCTGGGTAAGCAATAACGAATCGAAACCGATCTCGGCGAAGCTCATATCCGCAGGGGCATCAGCCATCTCTATGCCGGATGCATCTTCAAAAATCCCTTTTAGTTTATCTGCCAGCAAATCTTTTCTCATTGTTGTATTCTGTAAAATAGTTTCGGGTATTAGGGTTTGTGGTTCATCCGGTACTACTTCATCCGGTTGGTAAGCTAATAAAGCTGGTTCAAAAACTTGAACAGGCTCTACCCAGTATTTTTTATGATCGAAAGCATAAGCCGGTAAACGCAGCTTTTTACGTTGCTGCCCGGCATAAAATGCTTTCCAATCGGGGGTGGCGCCGTTTAGCCACAACTGCCCTAAAGCCTTTAGTACCGATGGATATTCGTCGCCATCTATACTGGCTATAACCGCCGCGGCATTCCCTGCCGATTGTTGTATGGCAAGTGTGGTTAGGGCGCGGCCAGGGCCAACCTCTAAGTATAAACGGCCCTTATCTTCGGTAAGGCTATCAATGGCATTGGCAAAACGCACGGTTTTACGCAAATGCTGCGCCCAGTAGGCCGGGTCGGTTGCTTGGCTCTCGCTTAGCCAGTTACCCGTAACGGTAGACATGACCGGCATAACCGGTTTATTGATCTGCACCGAGCGCACCACCTGCTCAAACGGGGCCACTATAGGGTCCATCATAGCCGAGTGGAACGCATGGCTGGTTTGCAATAACCTACCGGGGATGCCCTGCTCTTCTAATTGTTGGGCAAAGCTGTTTATGGCATCTTCTTCGCCCGCTACTACAGTTAGTTTACTACTGTTTACTACCGCTATAGATAGGTTGGCGGGCAATATTTTGTTTAATTCATCTTCGGTAATACGTGCCGATAGCATGCTGCCCTGCGGCAATTCGCTTACCAGCCTTGCCCTTTCGGTTATCAGCTTTAAGGCATCTGCCAGGCTAAATATCCCCGCGAAATGCGCTGCTAAAAATTCGCCGATGCTATGGCCAACAAATACCGCGGGTGCTATTCCCCAACTTATCCAAAGCTTAGCCATGGCATACGAGGTAATGAATATTGCAGGCTGGGTATAAAAGGTGTTTTTAAGCCGCTCCGAAGCCTCTGGCGTGCTTTCTTCAGGGTAGATAACGCCTAATATATCCGCATGTTTAGTGCCGGCTAAAAGGCTTATACACTCGTTTACGGCATCGGCAAAAACAGGTTCGTTATCATATAATTCGCGGCCCATGTTTATATATTGCGCGCCTTGGCCGGGAAACATAAATACGATCTCGGACGCATTCTCTTTCAGGCTTTTTGAGTTAGCTACGTCACGTTTAAACGTTCGTATCTTTTCTAACAGGTCTTCACCATCCTTAGCTAAAATAAAGTTGCGCTCTTTAAAATCTACATGGGTAGCATGCAGGCTGTAAGCCACATCGGCGAGTGTGTCGGGTTGGTTATTGGCTATGTATTGATATAACTTATCGGCGTATTTAGATGCACTGCCCGCCGTTTTTGCCGACCAGCTGATCAACTGCAGCGGGCGGCTATCGCCTTGTTCTTTTTCCTGCTGCGGATACTCTTCCAGGATAGCGTGCACGTTAGTACCACCCACACCAAAGCTACTTACCCCTGCCCTGCGTTTGCCCTCGGCCTGCCAGTCGCGCAATTCGGTATTCACAAAAAACGGACTATCGGCAAAATCAATATTGGGGTTAGCCTTTTTGTAAAACAGCGATGCAGGTATTTGTTTGTGATACAAGGCCAGCGTGGTTTTAATAAACCCTGCTACCCCTGCCGCAGCCACCAAATGCCCCATATTGGTTTTAATGGAGCCGACGGCGCAATACTGGTTTTTATCCTGCTTGCCGAAGGCCAGGTTGAGGCCCTCAATTTCTATCGGGTCGCCTAAGGTGGTGGCGGTGCCGTGTGCCTCTACATAGGTAATGGTTGATGGGTGTACACCTGCATCGGCTATAGCCATTGCAATGGCCCCCGCCTGCCCGGCTGCACTTGGGGCGGTAAAGCTGCCCTTGCCGCCTCCATCGTTATTAAGGCCCACGCCTTTTAAAACCGCGTAAATGGTGTCGCCATCGCGCTCGGCTTCTTCTAAACTTTTTAATACTACTACGCCTGCGCCATCGCTAAAAACGGTACCGTCGCAATCGGCATCAAACGACCGACAATGCCCGTCGCCGCTTAACATAGTGCCCTGCTGATACAGGTGGCCGCTTTTTATGGGCGCACTAATAGATGCACCACCTGCCAATGCCACATTGCATTGCCCGCTGCGTATGCTTTCGGCTGCCTGCGCAATAGCCAGCAGCGAGGTTGAGCAGGCCGAATGTACGCTTACTGCCGGGCCGTTAAGGTTAAGCTCGTAAGCGGTGCGGGTGGCTATATAATCTTTTTCGTTGATGGTTGATACCAAAAAGCTGCCCACGTTGGCCACCAGTTGGGTGTTTGACAGCACGTTTTTGGTATAATAAGTATTGTTGCCACAACCGGCAAACACCCCTACCGCACCATCGTATTTTGCGGGCAGGTGGCCGCTGGTTTCCAGCGCTTCCCAGGCCAGTTCTAAAAACACCCGGTGCTGTGGGTCCATCAGTTCGGCCACTTTGGGGGTAATACCAAAAAAGGCAGCGTCAAAGGCATCAGCGTTATCAATAATACCTCGCGCCTTTACATAGTTGGGCATGCTTTTTATTTCGGGGGGAATGTTTTTATCCAGCTCCTCATCGGTGAAAAAAGAGGTGGTTTCGCGGCCCTCGGTCAATACACTCCATAACTCATCAATAGTAGCCGCACCCGGGAAACGGGCCGCCATGCCTATTACGGCTATATCTTTATTACTGCTTCCCTTATTAGTTTTTGGCGATCGGATGGCAGACAAAATCTTATCTCCTTCTAAAAACGAGGCGATGCCATTTACCGTAGGGTATTGGTACAACTTGGTAACCGGTAACACATAGTTATATTGTTTTTTTAATGCAGCAACCGTTTTTAACGCCAGTATGGAGTTACCGCCCAATTCAAAAAAGTTATCGTAATTGCCCACCTTATCCAATTGCAGCATGTCGGCCCAAAGGGAGGCAATTTGTTTTTCGGCTTTAGTGGCAGGTGCCTTATACAGCACCGATAGCTCGGGCCTTTGCATATCCGGTATGGGTAAGGCATTGCGGTCAATTTTACCACTGCTTGTTTTGGCAAAACCATCTACCCACACAAATGCCGATGGCATCATATAATCAGGCAGTTTCTGCTCTATACTTTCGCGCAGATAGGCAATATCCTTTTTGGCACCCGCAGCTACGAGGTAAGCTACCAAACGTTTGCTGCCCGGTACATCCTCGCGGGCTATCACAACAGACTGCTGTATACCATCCAACTGATTAAGCAGTACTTCTATCTCGCCAACCTCTACCCTGTTACCCCTTATTTTTACCTGTGTATCCTTACGGCCCAGGTACTCTATGTTACCATCGGGCAGTATGCGGCAAAGGTCGCCGCTGCGGTATATGCGGGTTGGCTGGCCGGCGGCGTTTGTCCAGTCTAAAAATTTTTCGGCGGTAAGGTCGGGGCGGTTTAAGTAGCCATAGGCCAGGTTAATACCGCTAATGCAAAGTTCGCCTTGTTGGCCATTGGGTACCTCTTTTAAATTATCATCCAGCACATATATCACCACATTTTGCATTGGCTTGCCTATGGTAGGCAATAGCGGCCAGTTTTGTGCAGGACTTTCCATTTTTAGGGCGGTGCTGCATACGCTGGCCTCGGTTGGGCCATACATATTGTAAAATACACAGCCGGGCAATGCTTCAAAAAAGCGCAATACCTGCGGGGTTATTTTTAGCTGCTCGCCAGCGCTGATGACTTCCTGCAACGACGAGGGGAAATACTGCTCTGCATCGGCTGCCTCGGTAAAATATTGCAGGGCCACAAACGGCACATTAATGCGGTTTATTTGATGCTCATCAACATATTTTAACAGCCTTAGCGGGTCTATACGTATGTCGTCGTCTATTAAAACAAGTGTGCCGCCTATGCAAAGGGTGCAAAATATCTCCATTACCGACGCATCAAATATCAGCGGCGAAAATTGCAGCGTGCGCGAGCCCACACCTAAATACGGCGATATTTGGTGGTGCCATTCTATTAAGTTAATTACTCCCGCATGCCCTACGCATACGCCCTTGGGTTTACCTGTAGAGCCTGATGTATATATAATATAAGCTACGCTTGTTGTTGCTAAGGGGCCGGCATTTGCAGGCACATCATACTTTCGCCCGGGAATGATCGTGTTTTTAACCAATGGTTTAAACACCATTTCATCCGTTGCGGGGCACAGCAGTGTATCCATGCCGCAATCGGTGATAATATCTTGTAATCTATCGGCCGGGAAGGCGGAATCAAGCGGCAAATATGCTTTACCGGCTTTTAAAACTGCCAGCAAACTAACAATGGTATCTACAGATCGTGTAGCACTTACCCCTACTACAAACGAAGCCGGCGAAACCGCGGTAATAATTTTGGCCAACTCATTAGCCTTATCATTTAATTGTGTGTAGGTAAGGGTAACATCGCCCAAAACAACAGCTACAACGTGTGGGTGTAGCAGCACCTGTTGCTCAAATAAATACGATATAGTTAAACCATCTGTATGGTTTGCGGTATAAAATTGGTCGCTGAAAATATCCATTAAGCTTGTTTAGCAAACTATTTTTAATAGTTTAATAATAATGCTTGTGTTAACATTAAATATGGTTTAAGATAGGAATTAAATTTTTACAGGTACCGTTTTAAGAGAAATTTTTTCATTTAATTTTCATTTAATTTAGGTGAAAAGAAAGCACCTTATATACGGTAATTGTGTAACTATTGATTTAAAAATAAAATTAAAAGCAACATTAAAATAAAATCGTTTTTTGGATTACAATAACCCACAACTAATGGCTCTGAAAGATTGGAGATTCAACAGTATACCGGGCTTTGTATTAAATAACCAGTTGTTCAAGCTGAATGTGCTAAAAAAAAGCCTCAAGACTTTCGACTTAAGGCTTTTGTTGGTGAACCCTATTTGACTTTTTTTGACCCAATTTATAGATGAAATTAGAATTGTAGCTTATTTTAAACAGGTGGTTTGAGCCCAGTCAGGGAAGCCCGAATGTACAAGCACGAAAAATCGGTCGCTATCAAATAGTGTGTGCAAATTACACATTAGGATTAAGCGCTCTAAAATTTACTAAATCATTGATTATACCTTTCTAAGTATAAAAAGGTATAACCACACCTTGGGGGGTTGGCAAGTTTATCACACCAACTGGTACAAATTCGGCACATAATGGCCAATACGATACTATCCTTTATTCTATTCGTTTTAATATTATTTAACTATTCACCATGATAATATTATGCTAAAACAAATTATTATTGATTTCAAAAAGTCGGTTGAACTTAAAAGAAGGATAAGGTTTCGTCATAAAACTTTTTGGAAAGTTGACAACGCGGAAGAAATAAGAAACATTAAGATGAGTGCGGAGGATAGCTTGCCGAAATGGCGAGACACCACACATTGGCAAAGAAAACTCAGTAATAAACATAACGCCCGCGAGTTTGCTAAAATGAATGGTTGCCAGGTCCCTGACTTGTATTGGAAAGGCAGGAACATTCAAAATCTTGATTTTTCAGCATTACCTGCTAACTATGTAATACGCCCAACTGTTGGGCATAGTTCTAATCTTGTATTTGTTATGGCAGATGGAACTAACCTTTTTGATAACAAACAGTACTCACCGTCAAAGATTGTAGATGTATTAAGTCAAGCTTTAATTGCAAATGAGCATCTCGAATTCTTAGTGGAAGAATTTTTAAGAAGTGAAAACGATCAATATAGTATACTTACAGATTATAAATTCTTTTGCTTCAACGGAAAAATCGCTACAATAATGGTTATTAACCGGCTTAGTCCAAATAGCGGCTTTGCCTCTTTCTACGACGAAAATTGGAACGAAATGGAGACTGTACAGAAGAACTATCCAAAGGCTAAGACGCAAGAACCTCCAAATTGCCTGGGCGATATGATATCAAACGTTAAAAAGCTAAGTAAAGCATATGGCATATTTGTGCGGATCGATTTTTATGCAACTTTAAAGGGCAGTGTATTTGGAGAATTTACGCCCACACCATCAATGGGTACTAAATTTACCCTTTACGGCAAAAATCAGCTACTGAATTATTGGGATAACTACTGTAAAGGGCTAATTTAAACCACAAAAGTGACAACAAAAACGAGAAAAGCCTTTCTAATTGCTTAGAAAGGCTTTGTAGTGATCCCATCAGGATTCGAACCTGAGACCTACTGATTAGAAATCAGTTGCTCTATCCAGCTGAGCTATGGGACCATCGCTATTTTGTTTTTAGCGGTGCAAATATGCTAAAATTGAATGTAATAGTCAATAGCCAATTACAAACGCCTAAGGCCAAATGCACACCTGCATAAGTAAAATACCTTATTTTAATCAAAAATAGTAGCACTTAATACCACAGTGATGTATATTTACTATACAAAAACTATTAGCAATTAGTATTTGTTAAAATATTACATATAATTGCATACTATTATAAACCCGCACTAAATTAACTTAGTGTAATTAAATGTTAAACTTACAGTTGTATTTATAATGACTTAACTTATTAAAAGGGCCTAAAAACTTAAAATTATATAACAGTATAACGTACAGTTATATACTTAAACACAAGGTTTTAGGTACATAAAAGCACTTTTTTACTTTTTAAAAGTTACAAGTGTTTTTTTTACAATAAGTTAATCATACTTTTAACCCAATTTTTTTTAAATAAACTTATTTTATGATCATAATTGCTGACGGTGGCTCAACCAAAACCAATTGGTGCCTGGTTACTGAAGAAGGTAAAAAGGTGTACTTTAACACCGAAGGTTACAATCCATATTTTGCTCCAACTGCCTATATCATTCAATCTTTAAAGGAAAGTTTACCAACCGACCTTGAAAAAGAAAACATTACCGAGGTTAACTACTACGGCGCAGGCTGTTCGACCCCCGAGATGCGAAAGATCGTAGAGGAAGCGATGCAGGTGGTTTTCCCTAACTCGAGGATATATATCGGCCACGACCTTTTGGCTGCTGCCCGTGCTTTGCTGGGTAACAACGAAGGTTTTGCCGCTATATTAGGTACAGGCACCAACACTTGCCTGTACGATGGGCAACAAATAATTAACAACATCGATTCGGGCGCTTACATATTGGGCGACGAAGGCAGCGGTTGCTACATTGGCAAAAAGCTACTGGTTGATTACCTGCGCGGTTACATGCCCGAAGCAGTACGCAAAAGCTTTTGGGATGAGTTTAAACTAACCCCCGATGACATTAACGAAATTGTTTACACACAACCACGTGCAAACCGTTTTTGCGCCAGCTTTAGCAAATTTGTTTACGACAATATTGTAAATATCGAATACTCGCGCAACCTGGTGCGTACCTCGTTCGAAGATTTTTTCCGTAACCTGGTTACCCACTACCCCGATTATCAAAAATATACCTTTAACTGCATAGGCTCGGTTGGATACAATTTCCGTAATGTGCTGGAAGAAGTAGTTACCGAAAACGGCATGACCGTAGGTAACATCATCCGCTCGCCTATAGATAACCTGGTAAAATACCACCTTGAGTTATCGCCAAGCCAATTGTAGGTTTGCTGTTATAAGTTTGCAGTTTGCATAGAAAAGGCTTCTAAATTTTTAGAAGCCTTTTCTATTTTATATCGATAGGATAACAAAACATTCAAGCAAACCGCCGTCTGCCTACTGCAAACTGTTTATACTGTTTTATCCAGCAGCATCTCGTTCTGGAATATTTTGGCGTATTTACGGCGGTCGAATTTATAAAGTTTGGCCGCACGGTACGATACCCCTTTCTGCTTCTCGTCCAGCTCTTTTAAAAAGCCGTAGCTCAGCATTTTTTTACGGAAGTTACGTTTATCAAGCTTTTTATTTAGAACAGCTTCGTATAATAACTGTAACTGGGTAAGGGTAAATTTTTCGGGCAGTAACTCAAACGCAATAGGCTGGTAATTTAGCCTGCGGCGAATTTTGTTAAAACCTGTTTCAAAAATTTCGCTGTGGTCAAATGCCAGTTTAGGCAAATCGTTTACGGGATGCCAAAAAGCTTTTTTAGCAAATTGGGTAACCGGCCTAAGTTCTTTTTGGCCGTTAATGCGTATCAGCGCATAGTAAGCAACGGTTATAACACGCCCCTGCGGGTGGCGGTTAACCTCGCCAAAGGTATGAAACTGCTGCATGTGCAGGTCGCGCAGGCCGGTTAGTTCGTATAATATACGTTCGGCGGCATCATCAATACTCTCGTCCTGTTCAACTATATAACCCGGTAGGGCCAGCCAGTCTTTAAAGGGTTCTTCATTACGCTCAATAAGTAATATCTTTAACTCACCGGCCTCAAATCCAAAAATCACACAGTCAATAGAAAATACTGAGTCAAATGTAGGTAACTTTACTTCCAAGGGTTTGGTTTTTAGGTTTATTGGTTAAATATATACCTTAATTTTTATAACAAAAATAAATAAATAAATTTAATGGTGTAAATTTGACACACTATATTCGCAGCTCCAATTTACTAACTTAAAAATGCAAAAAATTTCAAAAATAGCAGTTTTAACTTCAGGTGGCGATGCACCGGGCATGAACCCGTGCATAAGGGCTGTGGTACGCACTGCAATTTATAATGGCCTCCAGGTGTCGGGCATTCGCCAGGGTTACCAGGGCCTTATTGATAATAATATATTTGACATGAACACCCGGTCGGTAAGTAATATACTTAACCTGGGTGGTACTATATTAAAAACAGCCAGGTGCCTTCCTTTTCGTACCGATGAAGGTATGGAGGCTGCTTATCAAAACCTTAAGGCCAATGGTATTGATGGCATTGTGGTAATTGGCGGCGATGGTACATTTACCGGCGCCCTGCGTTTTTCAAAAAAATATCCGGATATAGCTGTAATTGGTGTGCCGGGTACTATTGATAATGACCTTTACGGATCAACCTACACCCTGGGTTTTGATACCGCTACCAATACCGTTATTGAGGCTATTGATAAAATACGCGATACCGCCGATGCGCACGACCGCTTGTTTTTTATTGAAGTAATGGGCCGCGACTCGGGAGCTATTGCCCTGCGCGCAGGTATATCTTGCGGTGCCGAAGCTATATTATTACCCGAGCGGGATACTGCTATTGGTAACCTGATAGAGAACCTTAAAAAAGGCCAGTACAACAAAAAATCGTCGAGTATTGTAATTGTTGCCGAGGGCGATAAAAGTGGGGGTGCCTATGATTTAGCCGAAGTGGTCAAAAAAGAGGTGAAATTTTACGATATAAAAGTTACTATATTAGGCCACCTGCAACGTGGTGGCAGCCCATCGGCGTTTGACAGAATATTGGGCAGCCGTTTAGGTTTTGCCGCGGTAAACGCCATGATAGAAGGTAAGACACAAATGATGGTGGGGCTTGAGGCCAATCATATTAAACTAACCAGCCTTGAAGAGGCTTTAAACCAGCACCAGTTTAAATTGGAAGAAGACCTGATGCAAATGGCCGATATATTATCTATATAAATGATTGCAGTTGTATATAGTGGATCTAACAACGCAGGTTGGCGACTGGCTTACAAAGGCCGAACTGTGGCATCTTTTAACACAAATGCTATAAATCCCTATTTTAACGACGAAAAGTACATTGTACAACTGTTTAACAAAAACATAAACCTTATACACCACGCCGAAGAGATAAGGCGCATTTACTTTTTTGGCGCGGGGGCATCATCGCCCGAGTTAAAGCAAATAGTACATAATGCGTTTGCCACCTTTTTTAAATTCGCCAAAATAACTGTCGACCACGATATCGATGCTGTTGCCATTGCCTGCTGCCGCAACTCGCCGGGTATTGTAAGTATTTGCGCAAGCGGCTCAAACGCGGCATGGTATGATGGTAAAAAAGTTAAGCCAAACAATTACGGCCTGGGCTATATACTAGCCGACGAAGGCAGCGGCAACTGGCTGGGCAGGCAGCTTATAAAAAGCTTCATGAACGAAACCTTGCCGGGCAACCTGCGCAAAAAGTTTGCACAGCGCTATGATGCTGACAGAAAGACACTTTTAGAGAAAGTTTACCGCCAAAAACAGCCCGCTTTGTTTCTTAGCTCGTTCAGCGATTTCTTTTTAGATAATAAAGATGACAATTATCTTCAAAACATCATTAAAACAGGTTTTGGCAAGCTGATTGATACCTATTTATTACCTTTACATACTGAGCACCCGGATGCTCCTATACATTTTGCCGGATCGGTAGCCGCCAACTTTCAGGACCACCTGCATGAGGCAGCCCGCGAACGCGAACTTAAAATTGCAGCTATTGTCAAAGAACCCATAAACAATTTATTGACGTATTATTCAAATAAAAATTAGAAAAAATCATGAAAATAGGAATTAACGGCTTTGGCCGTATCGGCCGTTTAGCCTTCAGGGCAGCCATTGAAAGATCAGATATTGAAGTTGTTGGTATCAACGACCTTGTTGAACCTGATTACATGGCTTACATGTTGAAATACGATTCAACTCACGGTCCGTTCAAGGGTACTATCGCTGTAGAAGGCGGCCACCTGGTAGTAAATGGTAAAACAATACGCGTTACAGCCGAAAAAGACCCATCAAACCTTAAATGGGGCGAAGTTGGCGCGGAAGTGATCATCGAATCAACCGGCTTATTCTTAACTATCGAATCTGCACAAAAACATATTGATGCAGGCGCTAAAAAAGTTGTAATGAGCGCTCCTGCAAAGGATGATACCCCAACATTTGTTATGGGTGTAAACCACAAACAATTAAAAGCTGAGCAAACCATCGTTTCAAACGCATCATGTACCACTAACTGTTTAGCGCCAATTGCTAAAGTGTTAAACGATGCTTTCGGTATCGAAGAAGGTTTAATGAGCACTGTGCACGCGGTTACTGCAACTCAAAAAACCGTTGATAGCCCATCGGCTAAAGACTGGAGAGGCGGCCGTGGTGCTTACCAAAACATTATCCCTTCATCAACCGGTGCTGCTAAAGCGGTTACTTTGGTTATCCCTGAGTTAAAAGGTAAATTAACAGGTATGTCTTTCCGTGTACCGGTTGCCGATGTATCTGTAGTTGACTTAACTGTTAAACTTAAAAACGGCGCATCATACGAAGCCATTAAAAAAGCGATGAAAGATGCATCTGAAGGCGAATTAAAAGGCATTTTAGGTTACACCGAAGATGACGTAGTATCTGAAGACTTTAAAGGCGACCCACGCACATCAATTTTTGATGCAAAAGCAGGTATCGCTTTAAATGACAACTTTGTTAAAGTAGTATCATGGTACGATAACGAGTGGGGTTACTCAAACAAACTGATAGACCTTGTTCAGGAAATTGGCAAGCTGTAAGCTTATTAGTTCCTTAAATTTTAAAAGCCGCGCTAATTAGCGCGGCTTTTTTGTTGGCTTACTATTGCGGGGCATTATTGCTTTACCATGGAGTTTCGCCATAGTCGCTGAAGTATTTACCTGTCGGGCCATCCGGGCCTATCATGGCGTTTTCAATAATTGGGGCTGCTCCCTCTTCTATGGTTTTATACCCCATGTTGTTGTTAAAATCTGTAGCGGTATAACCCGGGTTTACCATGTTCACCTTCATTTTGCCTTTAAGTTCATAGGCCAATGCTATGGTGTAGGCGTTAAGCGCAGATTTAGACGGTCCGTAGGCAGCGGTCTTTACATCATAGTGCCTCCAGGCAGGGTCGCTGTGCAGGGTAAGCGATCCAAGGTCTGATGTTACATTCACTATCCTTGGATTGGTAGCCTTGCTTAATAAAGGCAAAAACGCGTGTACAGTGCGTACCACGCCGTAAAGGTTCACTTCAAAAACATCCTTGAAAATACTTACGGCAGTATTAGTAGCTGGTTGCGGAAAGCTGCCGGGGATACCCGCGTTATTTATAAGAACATCCAATTTATCGGTACGTTTGGCCAAATCTTCATATGCCTGTTGTACAGATTCATCGCTAACTACGTCTATCAACAGTAATTCAACAGCGGCTAGTCCTTCACTGTGCAGTAGTTCCACAGCTTTTTCGCCCCGTTCTTTATCGCGGCAACCCAGGTAAATGTGGTAGCCGGCACGCGCCAGCTGGCGGGCAGTTTCCAGCCCAATACCTTTATTGGCGCCGGTAATTAATACAGTTTGTTTTTCCATGATACAAAGCTACAAGCATATATCGTTTATAGCGTTGCACATAGCGGGGCATTAACTGTACATTTCACGGATTTTTGTGCGGTAGCTTACGGGGGTATCGCCTGCAAGGCGTTTAAAAAAGCGGTTAAAGTAAGCAGCATCTTCAAAACCCAGTTCATCGGCAATTTGCTTAACAGACAGGTGGGTATGTAAAAGCCGGCGCTTAGCTTCAACTACCAGGCGGTTATGTATATGGCTGATGGCCGTTTTGCCGCTTTGTTGCTTCACTACATCGTTTAAATACCCCGGGCTAATATTTAGCTGGTTGGCATAGGCAGCAACGTCGTGCGTATCGGTATAGTGCTCGGTTATTAGCTGCTGATAGCTTTTAAGCAGGTTATGGCTTGGAGTTATCCTGCTTTCGCCAAACTGATCGGTATACATGCGGCTAAGGTATATTACCAGCACCCGCAACCACGATGTAAGCATTTGATTATGCCACTCGCCGCCATTATTATATTCGGCAAGCATTTTACGCATTACATCGTAAAGGTATGTAGTATCGGCGGCGCTTAATGTTAATTCGTGCGCGGCGGCAGGGTTTTGTATAATGGGCAGCTGGCGCAGCATGCGGTTCTCTTCCAGCAATAAAAACTCTTCGGTAAAATAGGCCACAAAGCCCTTCATAGGGCAAATTTCTTCTTTTAAATGTATTTGCGGCGGTATGGTAAAGTAAAAATGCCCGGGCTTAACAATATAAGGCACATCGTCTATCCAATGGCGGCTGTTCCCTTCCTCTACAAAAGCAAACATATAATAATCTTTACGATGAGGCTGCAAAAAGCCGGGGTCTATTATTGTTTCAATACCATCAGACTCGCGCACCTGTATCATAGCGGGTGTACCGTCATCATGCAACAACGGGTAACTGGTAATTACATTTTTTTCGGGTGCGGTTAAAACAGGCATATGACAAAACTACACATTGTAAAGGGTAAACTTATATTAAGACTACATACTGAAACTTTTTTGACATTTTGCATCTTAATATATCAACTCAAATGCCCAGAAAAGATATGATAGAACAGTTTAAGGTAAAACCCGGTAAAAAATTCTCGTTAGATGACCATGATACCGCCTACTCGGCCGATTATGCGAAGGATGATGCAGCCGAAATTTTAAAAGGCTTGATAAAGGAAACCGCCAAGCTGCAAACCGAACTGTATGCCGCCAATAAATACGCGTTGTTGGTCATCTTTCAGGCGATGGATGCCGCGGGTAAGGATAGTGCCATAGCACACACCATGTCAGGCTTAAACCCACAGGGGTGCCAGGTGTTTAGCTTTAAACAGCCTACCAGCGAAGATTATGAACACGATTTTTTATGGCGACACTACAAGGCCCTGCCCGAACGTGGCCGCATTGGTATACATAACCGCTCTCATTACGAAAACGTGCTGGTTACTAAAATACACCCCGATTTAGTTTTAAACGAGAACCTGCCCGGCATCAGCACTGTAAAAGACCTGGACAAAAAATTTTGGGACAAGCGTTATGAAAGCATACGCCATTTTGAAAAACATATTAGCGCCAACGGAACGGTAATTATCAAGTTCTTTTTGCACCTGTCAAAAAAAGAGCAGAAAAAACGCTTCTTAAAACGGATAGCCGATCCTGAAAAGAACTGGAAATTCGCATCGGGCGACTTAGCAGAGCGTAAGCGCTGGGGCGATTATATGCAAGCCTATGAAATAGCTATAAAGGAAACATCTACCGACGACAGCCCCTGGTATATAGTGCCGGCAGATAAAAAATGGTTTACCCGGATAGCCATATCTACCATTATACTGCAAACACTAAAAAGCCTTAAATTAGAATACCCGGTACTACCAAAAGACGAAATGGAAAAGCTGGAGGACTCAAAAAAAGCTTTAGAAAAAGAATAACGTTACATTAATTCACCGTCTTTTTTAACATGATAGGTTTTATAAGCCATATAATATAGCGCCAATGTGGGTATTATATAAAACAACGCGCCACTTCGGTTTACTTCGGGCCAGGCAGCTATAATGCTATATAGTAATAATAGCAAAGCAACTGTGCCGCCTACCAGGTATAAATAAAAAAACTTACCACTCATCTATATTAGTTATTTTGCTTTTAGTTGTTTTTGGGCTTTATCGGCCACTTTTTTAAATATAGCCGCGCCCAAGGGTGGTGTAGTAATGCTAATGGAATTATCTTTTCCGTGCCAGCTTATAGCTTCGGTATCTACAGGGTCGTAATTAATTAAGCCGCTACCCCAATACTTTTCGTTATCGGAGTTAAACACTTCCTGCCATTGCCCGGCAGCCGGCACACCTATGCGGTAGCTGTGATGAGTAACAGGCGTCATGTTTAACACGATCACCAAATCATCGGCGCGGTGCACACCTTTGCGTATAAATGCAATAACCGAATCGTCCATGTTACTGGCATCTATCCACTCAAAGCCTGTCCATTCAAAGCCCTTTTCGTATAATGCTGGTTCAGACTTATACAAGGCGTTTAAAGCTTTAACCGCTTCTTTTATCCCATTGTGACTATCGTATTGCAACAAGTGCCAATCTAACGATCGCTCAAAGCTCCATTCGGCACTTTGGCCAAACTCGCTGCCCATAAACAATAGCTTAGTGCCGGGATGGGTAAACATAAAGCTGTATAGCAAACGCAGGTTAGCAAATTTTTGCCAGTCGTCGCCCGGCATTTTGCCCAGCATCGATCCTTTGCCGTAAACCACTTCATCGTGCGAGAAAGGCAACATAAAGTTTTCCGTAAAGGCATATACCATACTAAACGTTAATTGGTTTTGGTGGTATTTACGATGGATAGGATCATGCTCAAAATAATCGAGCGTATCGTGCATCCAGCCCATCATCCATTTCATACCAAAGCCCAGGCCACCTGTATAAACCGGCCTGCTCACGCCGCTAAACGATGTTGATTCTTCGGCGATGGTTTGCACATCGGGGAAGTTGCTATAAACCGTTTCGTTAAATTCTTTCAGAAAGGATATTGCCTCTAGGTTTTCGTTGCCGCCATATATATTTGGCTCCCACTCGCCGTGGTTACGCGAATAATCGAGGTATAGCATAGATGCTACCGCATCTACACGCAAGGCATCAATATGGTAGCGGTCAAGCCAAAACAAAGCATTACTTATCAGGAAAGCCCTTACCTCGTTGCGGCCATAGTTAAATATATACGATTTCCAATCGGGGTGGAAACCTTTGCGCACATCGGCATGCTCATAAAGGTGTGTACCATCAAAATTGTACAACCCATGCGCGTCGCCGGGGAAATGCGAAGGCACCCAATCCAATATAACACCTATCCCTTCTTTATGAAACTGCTCTACCAAATACATCAGATCTTGCGGGGTACCATAGCGCGATGAAGCCGCGAAGAACCCGGTGATCTGGTAACCCCAGCTTGGGTAGTAAGGGTGTTCCATTATAGGCATAAACTCTACATGTGTAAAGCCCATTTCCTTAACATATGGCACCAAGGTTTCGGCCAGCTTGCGGTAACTTAAAAATTCATCAGGGCTTTCCGGACTGCGTGCCCACGAACCTACGTGCATCTCGTAAACCGAGTAAGGTTTATCTAGGGCAGTATGTTGGTAGCGTTTGGCCATCCAGTCCTGGTCTGTCCATTCGTAAAAGGTATCGGCAACAATTGATGCCGTATGCGGTGGCAATTCCCAGCGCAGGGCAAAAGGGTCGCTTTTCTCCAACCCGTCGCCTGTAGATGCCTTTATAAAATATTTATAGGTTTCGCCAACACCAACATTCGGGATAAAACCTTCCCATATACCCGATGCATCCCAGCGGTAATTTAACGAATGCGAACCACGGTTCCAGCCATTAAAATTACCTATTACCGATACATATTGTGCGTTTGGCGCCCACACCGCAAAGTAGGTGCCCACTACTCCCTTATGCTCCATCACATGCGATCCCAGCTTTTCGTACAGCTTAAAATGCTTACCCGATTTAAACAGGTCAATATCAAAATCGGTAAAACGGCTATAAGGCTCTACAGCCTTAATTTCGTTGTGATTGGCAATTATCTCAACCGGTGTAGATTTTTTTGCAGGGGTCGCTTTTTTAGCCAAAGCTTTCTTAGGCGCATCAGCAGGCATATCCGCTTTTAAGGCAGGGGCAGCTTTTGGCTTAGTTTCTTTTTTAACCTTTTCAGGTTTTGCAGCAGGTACTTCAGCAGCGGTTTTTTTAGTTTGCTTAGCCATAATTAAGGGTAGCGATAAATCGCCCGGGGTTTAATTGGTGTTTTCAGGATATTGCTATTCCTGTAATTCAAATATATCATTATTGAACATACAATAGCAGCAGATGTTTATATAAAATAAAAAGGCCCCTATTTTAGGGGCCTTTGATGCTATTTAAAAATCTCTATCTGCTTAAAGTTTTTGCTAAACTTAAACTCGTAGGTTTTGTCGGGGTTTGCACTAATGGTGGCAATATCTTTCCCATCGGCCAAAACCTTTGATGGTTTAAACGGCAGACCGTTTATTTTAAAATGATATCCCTCGTAGCGTGGCGTATATAAACCCTCCATACTTTGTTTAATGGTTAGCTTATCGGCGGCGCCTTTTACCACAAATTTCTTTTCGAGGTAAATATCCTGCTCGTAGGCAAAAGTTTCGCCGTAATCTTCAAACAAGAACGAGTTAACCTCGTAATCGCTATAGTATATATTCAGCTTTACTTCTTCTATTTCTTTTTCGCCGGTGTACTGCATAACCGGGTATTCGGGTATTACCGATCCGGCCTTTACAAATATTGGTATAATGTCTAACGGAGTTGGCACAACAACTTCTTTACCACCCTCAGTTACCTCCATGTTCCAAAAGTTGTACCACTTGCCTTTTGGCAGGTATACTTTGCGGCTTTGCTGGCCCGGTTCTAACACAGGGCATATCAATATTTTATCGCCGTAGGTAAACTCGTCCTGGCGGAAATGGTTAGATACTACCTCCTGCTCGTGCATTACCACCGGCCTTAAAATAGGGAAACCATAACGGTGATGCTCCCAAAATGCCGAGTAAAGATATGGTATCAGCCTGTACCTAAGTTCGATAAATTTACGGTTGATAGATGTATATGGCTCGCCAAAGCTCCAAGGCTCACGTTCTTTTGTATCACCGGCCGAGTGCGCGCGCATAAACGGTGAAAAAGTACCCATTTGTATCCAGCGGGTAAACAGTTCGCCATCGGGCTCGCCGCTAAAACCACCGATATCTGTTCCGCAGAATGATATACCCGATACCGATAGGCGCTGCAACTGTATGTTACCCAATTTAAGGTGTTCCCACGATGCTACGTTATCACCCGTCCAAACGGACGAGTAGCGCTGCACGCCCGAGTAACCTGCCCTGGTAATGGTAAAAGGGCGCTTATTTTTCATTTGCTTGCGCAAACCTTCGTAGGTGGCGCGTACCATTTGCATACCATATATATTGTGTGCCTTACGATGCGAGCCGCGATACCCATCGTACTGGTGGCGCACGTCATCAGGGAAAGTGCCCGAACCAAATACAGCAGGCTCGTTCATATCGTTCCAGACGCCGGCTACGCCTACTTCTACCAGTTCGTCAAATAAACCGCCCCACCAGCTACGTACCTCGGGGTTGGTAAA
Source organism: Inquilinus sp. KBS0705 (assembly GCA_005938025.2). NCBI lineage: Bacteria > Pseudomonadati > Pseudomonadota > Alphaproteobacteria > Rhodospirillales > Rhodospirillaceae > Inquilinus > Inquilinus sp. KBS0705. Next base: position 1,923,738 of record VCCI02000001.1, read on the forward strand.
ATCAGGAAACTGGCAACGGCCCGGCCAAACATGGCCCTCCATAAAGTAATCATCGCAACGGCGGCAAAAGTAACGGTTCTCCTTACCCTCTTTAAAAACGGAATAATTATCATCTACCCTGATACCCGGATCGATGATCACCACGGTTTTAAAGCCGTTGGCGGCCAAATCGGCTATCATTTTTTTAGGGTTAGGAAAGTATTTAGGGCTCCATGTAAAACAACGGTAGCCATCCATGTAGTCTATATCCAGGTAAATACCATCGCATGGTATCTTATTTTTGCGGAAGCCATTGGCTATTACACGTACCTTATTTTCGGGGTAATAGCTCCAGCGGCATTGGTGGTAGCCCAGCGCCCAAAGCGGTGGCATTGGGTGTGTGCCGGTAAGCAAGTGGTAATTTTTTACCACATCCATCATGTGCGGGCCATGTATATAATAATACTGCAATTCGCCGCCATCGGCCCAAAAACTTACTTTGGTTGGGTCTTCGCCGCCAAAATCAAAATGTGCCTTAAAGGTATTGTCAAAGAAAATGCCGTGTGCAATACCGTCATCAACACTTATATAAAACGGTATCGACCGGTAAAGCGGGTCCTGGTTAAAACCGAACGAATAGGCATCGGTGTTCCAGTTTTTAAGGCGTTTGCCGCGCAGGTTAAATTCGGTTGCTTTATCGCCCAGGCCAAAAAAGCTTTCTTGAGGCTGGCAGGTTTTGGTACAAAACACGTAATAACCACCAAACTGGGTATTCTCTTCCCAGTGCATTGGCACCGCATCTTCGCTTATCAGGTGGCCGTTACTGTCAGAAAAAGATATAAAGAAATCCTGTTTGCGTATGTGGCAGTTTACCACCGGGGTGGTCACCCTAAACTCCGAATCAGTTTCAGATAAAGTGAACTGAACATCGGCCTGTGGCAGTTTTTCAACGGCGTAAGAAAACTCTTCCAGAAAAACGCTGTGAGGTGCCAAACGCACGCGTATGATCTCGTTGGTAACTACCAATACCTCAACTTTGGCGTCGCCATCAGTAAAATATATTTTGTTACCCGCTTTTTCGGCATGGTTAGGCACGCCTAAATATTTTTTAACAATGGGTTTTATACCATCGGCAGGGTTATTTAAGTGACGAAACTCTTCATCCTCTTCCATCATCTCCTCAACCTGCAGTAACTTGGCCGTTAAAAGTTCGGGGTTAGGGTCAGGCATGTTATCTTCCATAGACTTTCAATTTCAGTATGCTTTGTTGTATTACGATACAAAAGCAGTATAATAGTATAATTAATTATTGGTAACAGCTAATAAACGATTTATTACGCTAATTTTCAAGCCAAAAATCATCGAATTTTCCCCCAATTGGCGAATATTACCAACGTTTATTAATAAAGCTTTGTGATTTTTAGGCCTGTAAAAGCCAATAATTACTTGTTTTTAGCGCATTTACAACTTAAAAAGCAAGTAACAAGCCGCTGCTAGCCGGTATGGTTACCTCAACGCCCTCGCTAACTTCGTCGGTTTTAAAAATTGTACCGCTTAGCATATCAGTAAACGTAGCCGGCCCTTTTATGTTAAGCTGCCATATTAAATCAACAGGTAATTTTACCTGCAATTTCCTTTCATAACGGTTAAAGTTACTTACCACCAATACCCGTTGCTGCTGGGTATACCGCAAGTAAATATATAGCAGGGTGTCGAAGCCGAGCTGATGCTCGTTTGCTATCATCAGCTCATAAAATTCGCCGGTACGCAGCGCTTCATTGTCTTTTACAGTATTTAGCAACTTACTATAAAAGGCAAAAAGTTCCTTTTGTTCGGATGATAAGCCTTCGCCGTCAAACGCGCCATTGTTTACCCATTTTTGATGTTCGGTAACACCCCAGTAATCAAATATGCTGGTGCGGCCATCATCGCCGCTAAAACCGGGTACACCCTCGGCCGGCTCGCCAACCTCCTGGCAGGAATATATCATCACCGGGCCTGTTGCCAGTGTGGCAGATACGATCATTCCCGGCTTGGCCAATGCAGCATCACCAGCAAAAAACCGGCTGGCTATACGCTGCTCGTCGTGGTTTTCCATAAAACGAAGCATATGCTGGTCAATACCGCGGCAATGGTTGTTCCAAACAGCATTTATCTCCCAGGTGCTGGCGCCGTAATCGTTACAGGTTAACCTGCGGATAGCATCGTAAAGCCCTACCTTATCGTACAGGTAATCGAAACCGCCGTTGTGTATGTAATTATAATATTGGCCCTTGTCGTATGCCTCGCCAATAAAAACAAGATCAGGATGCGTTGCTTTTACCTTGGGAATGATCCATGCCCAAAACTCAACGGGCACCATCTCTATCATATCGCAACGGAAGCCATCTACACCCATCTCGCACCAGTAGGTTAGTATTTGATGCATTTTATGCCATAGCGGCGGCACATGGCCAAAATAAGTTTTATGCCCATCAAGGTAGTAAACCCCGTAATTCAGCTTAATGGTCTCAAACCAATCGTTTATGCCTGGTGCAGCATTAAAAACATCATTACCGGTTGCCTTAGCGGGGTATTCATCAAAGCGGCCATCCTTAAGCGGACTAACAAAATCAGCACCCCCGGGGTTATAACCCTCGGGCACCTTAAAATGCTCGCCTGGGATATAGTAAAAATCGTTTTCCTGACTAAAGGCTTTGCTGCTATCGTCGTCCTCTCCAAAGTCGCGCACGCCGGGCGGGCGGGCATCCGATGCATAGGTGCGCGCTACATGGTTGGGCACAAAATCAATAATAGCTTTTAAGCCGTTGGCATGTGTGCGTGCCACCAGGTCGCGGAATTCGTTTGTCCTGTTATTTACATCTACAGCCAGATCCGGCGCTACGTCGTAATAATCCTTTATAGCATATGGCGAGCCTGCCCTACCCTTTACTACATCCGGGTCGTCGGATTTAATGCCGTAGGATGAATAGTCCGTCATGGTAGCATGCTCAATAACGCCGGTGTACCAAACATGGCTAAAGCCCATATCCCTGATAGCAGTAAGTGCTATATCGGTAATATCGTTAAGCTTGCCTACGCCATTCTCTTCAACCGAACCATAGGTTTTGTTAAGGGTTTTGGTGTTACCGAACAATCGCGGTAGCAACTGGTAAATAATCAATTTATGATCGGTTGACATTAGGCTTGTTTTTTGATAAGTGTATCGGCATTTGCATTTATAGTGTGGTCATTGCCATATACTTTTACCGTAATACTGTTGTTCGATTTGTTTTTAATAGATACGCCTGCTTTACTTACCCTTACATTCAGCAAGGCATCCCTAAAGCCTACCTGGAAGGAAAATGCCTCCCACTTATGCGGCAGCAAGGGATTAAAAGATAATACACCGTCCTTCACCCGCATCCCGCCAAAACCTTCTACCACACTCATCCAGGTGCCGGCCATTGATGTAATATGACAGCCATCCTCGGTATCGTTATTATAGTCGTCTATGTCTAATCTTGAAGTGCGAAGGTAAAACTCATAAGCCCGGTCAATATCGCCCAACCTTGCGGCTAATATGGCGTGTACACAGGGCGATAGCGACGACTCATGCACCGTTCTTGGTTCATAAAAATCGTAATTGCGGCGTAGGGTTTCGGTATCGTAATCATCCTCGAAAAAATACAGCCCCTGCAGCACGTCGGCTTGCTTGATGAATACCGAACGCAGTATGCGATCCCAGCTCCATTTTTGCACCAAAGGGCGCTCGGTAGCGGGCAGGTCTTTTACCAATATTTGCTCTTTATCAAGGTAGCCGTCCTGCTGTAAAAATATTTGTAGCTCATCATCATGGGCATAGTACATTTTAGCTATAATGTCGGAAAATTTTTGGCATTCTGTTTCCTCTTCAAAGCTAATCTTGGTTGCCAGTTCGTTGTAACGGGTTTCGTTTGCTTTTTTAACCTTGCCAATGGCTTCCAGCGTATATTTTAAGCACCAGGTAGCAATAGTACTGGTGTACCAGTTGTTGTTTACATTATTCTCGTACTCGTTTGGCCCGGTTACGCCCAGCATTACATACTGCTGCCGTTGCGCCGACCAGGTGATACGCTGCGCCCAAAAGCGTGAGATGGCAATTAATACTTCCAGTCCGTAATCGGTTAAGTACGCTTCATCGCCGGTGTAACGCACGTAATTAAAAATAGTAAAGGCAATAGCACCGTTGCGGTGTATCTCTTCAAAGGTTATTTCCCACTCGTTATGGCATTCTGTACCATCCATGGTAACCATTGGGTATAGCGCTGCACCGTTTTTAAAGCCCAATAAAGTGGCATTATCTATTGCCTTACCCAACTGCTTGTAGCGATACAAAAGCAGGTTACGCGCCACCTTTTGCGGCGCTGTGGCCAAATAAAACGGCACACAATAAGCTTCGGTATCCCAATAGGTGCTACCGCCGTATTTTTCGCCGGTAAAGCCTTTGGGGCCAATATTCAGGCGGTCATCCTCGCCTGTATAGGTTTGGTTAAGCTGGAATATGTTAAAACGGATGCCCTGCTGCGCTGCGGCATCGCCCTCAATAATAATATCGTTGTGTTTCCACTTTTCGGCCCAAGCAGCGGCTTGTTCGGCCAGCATGGTATCAAAGCCTTTGGCGGCGATTCGATCTAAAGTCTCCTTCAATACCTCAATCAGTTTTTCTTTGGGGTGATTTTGGGAAGATATGTTAGCAGCGAACTTGTAAATTGTAACATCTGACGCTTCTTCAAGCTGGATAGCGTACTCACAACCTACATATTTATCTTTTTCAATACGGTTAGGTTCAATCGCTATTGGCTTTCCATTAACCAGTATAAAACATCTCATACCGGTTGCGACTTCGAAACCTGTCTTCTTAGTGCGCAAATGAACATATCCGCCGTCTTCCCAAAAACCCCTATCTACCTCTTCCCAAAATTTTTCATCATAGTTGGCATCCTGGTTTTTAACATCGCCATCTATATATGGAATAATTGAGGTATATGGTTCGCCTTCGTCCGGTACGCCAAATTTATACTTGATAGCGCCACACTCATCATCAACTATACTACAGAAGCGGGTTACTTCAGCTTCGATGTTCGTTCTGCCGAGAATGTTAAAATATCTTTTCAAATACCCCTCTTTCATGTTTAACTCACGGCGAAAATCCGACACATGGCATTTGGCTAAGTCAAATTCCATACCCGCAACCCTAATATCAATGCCTATCCAGTTGGCTGCATTAAGCACTTTAGCAAAATATTCGGGGTAGCCATTTTTCCACCAGCCTACACGGGTTTTATCAGGGTAGTAAACGCCCGCCACGTAGTTGCCTTGTAGTGTTTCCCCGCTATAAGCTTCTTCAAAATTGGCGCGCTGACCCATACGGCCGTTGCCCAGGCTAAAAACGCTTTCGGCAACCTTGTTATAATGCGGATCAAAGCCTTCCTCGATGATCTTCCACTCGTCAACCTTAAAATAATCCTTCATTTGCAGGGTATTGATGCGCTAAAATAATATAAAGAATTATTAAAGGCTTAGGTAATTGCATATTCATTTGCCTCGCCTGAATCCTGTCCAAAGGAGAGGACTTAAAACTATAATCCCCCTCTCCTTAGGAGAGGGTTGGGGTGAGGCTATTGCATCTTACAACTATTCCCTCTACCTTGCATTTACCTATTTATGAAAAATACCGTAATTGTTATTGGGGCTGGTGCCGCCGGGTTAATGGCTGCCCATGCTTTGGCTAAAGCAGGCCGTAAGGTTATTGTACTTGAAGCCCGCAACCGCACAGGTGGCCGCATTTATACTATTAGCGATAATTTGTTTTTTAAAGATACAGAGCTGGGTGCCGAATTTGTACACGGCAACCTGCCTGTAACCCTTAAGTTGTTAAAAGAGGCTGCTATACCCTACCGCAGTGCCAATGCCGAAATGTGGACCTATCGCAAAGGCAAATTCAGGGAGAACGATATGGTAATTGAGGATTGGGAACTGCTAATAGAAAAGTTAGATAACTTGAAGCAGGATACCAATATTTATGATTTTTTAGAAAAGGAGTTTCCGGGTGATAAATACGCTGTATTGCGCAATTCGGTATGGCAATATGTATCGGGCTATGATACGGGCAACCCACGGCTGGCCAGCGCCTTTGCCTTGCGTAAGGAGTGGGAACACGAAGAAATGGATGCCCAACACCGCGTAGATGGCGGCTATTGTGCAATTATAAGTTACCTGGTCAGGCAATGCAAAGCCAATGGCGGCGAAGTGCTGCTTAATTCGGTAGTAAAACATATCAGTTGGAAAAAGGGATATGTAACAGTAACTACTGATAATGCCGAAACATATGAGGCAGCCCAAGTACTTATAGCCATGCCTTTGGGTGTATTACAGGCAAATGGGGATGAAAAAGGCGCGATCAGTTTTTACCCCGCTATACCCGACCATAGCAAAGCCATACAGCAAATGGGTTTTGGCGCGGTAATAAAATTATTGTTGGAGTTTAAACAACCATTTTGGCTGGATGAAGAAAGCCGAAAAATGGCCGGAGACGATATAGAAAAAATGGGCTATTTATTTAGCGAGGAAGAGATACCTACCTGGTGGACCCAAGTGCCCGACCAATCAAACGTGCTTACCGGCTGGATAGGCGGACCGACTGCAGCAGATAAGTTAAACACGCCCGATGAAGAAATTTTAGCGCAGGGCTTACAATCCTTAGCCAACATATTTAAGCGGGGCTTAGAAGACCTGAAAGGCGAACTGATAGCCTACCGAATTATGAACTGGACCGCAGATCCGTTTACGCGTGGCTCTTATGCTTACGATACTGTAGAAGCACCTAACGCACGAAAGGTTTTGCAAAGCTCTGTTGAAGATACAATTTACTTTGCAGGCGAATACTTATATGAAGGCACAGCCATGGGTACGGTTGAAGCAGCCCTGGCAAGTGGTGAGGAAGTGGCTAATAAGATATTAAGAAAATAATTAAACACAATATGGATCCAGCCCCGCTTACCGTTATAAATATCCATCAGTATACCGCTACTGATGCAGCCTACAAAAACTTAATTTTGTCGTTCGTAAACAACCACGTTATACGGGCCAGTGTAATGACCGAAGATTTTTATTGGCATTATCATCCCAACTCCGACGAAACCTTTTTCGTAACTGAAAGGTGCTTGTTAATAGACCTCGAAGATAAATGTATTGAATTGAATACCGGTGAATTGTTTACCATCCCAAAAAACGTAGTGCACCGTACCCGGCCCAGAGATAAGCGCTCGGTTAATATTACTTTCGAGCTTATTGATATGGAAACGGTGAAAGTAGAGCGCTAATGCTATAAGGGCTTATATGCTAATACCTACTGAATAACTTACGGAGTTTGGCCTGCCAATAAATACAGCACCGCCATACGTATAGCCACACCATTTTCTACCTGGTCGAGGATGATGGATTGTTTGCTGTCGGCTACGTCACTGGTGATCTCTACACCGCGGTTGATTGGCCCGGGGTGCATTACCGTGATCTCTTTGTCCAGGCTATCCAGTATTTGCTTGTTAAGGCCGTACAGCATGGTATACTCGCGTAGCGATGGAAAGTACTTAATATCCTGACGCTCCAGTTGTATGCGCAGCATATTGGCTACGTCGCACCAGTTAAGGGCCTTTACCAAGTTATGCTCTACCTTAACACCCAGCGCGCCAATATATTTGGGAATAAGCGTTGTAGGGCCGCATACCATCACTTCGGCACCCAGTTGTTTAAGGCATAATATATTTGATAAGGCAACCCGCGAGTGCAGGATATCGCCTACTATAACTACTTTTTTACCGGCTACATCGCCGTAACGTTCGCGGATAGAGAATGCATCCAATAGGGCCTGCGTTGGGTGCTCATGAGCGCCATCGCCTGCATTTACTATCTGGGCTTTTACATGTTTTGACAGGAATATGCCTGCCCCGGCATAAGGGTGGCGCATAACTACCATATCCACTTTCATGGCCAGTATATTATTTACGGTATCTATCAGGGTTTCGCCTTTACTTACCGATGATGACGAAGCTGCAAAGTTAACCACATCGGCAGAAAGCCTCTTCTCGGCCAGTTCGAATGAAAGGCGGGTACGGGTAGAGTTTTCAAAGAAAATATTGGCGATAGTTACATCCCTTAGCGATGGCACTTTTTTTATCGGCCTGTTTAAAACCGTTTTAAAATTATCTGCCGTTTCAAATATCAGTTCAATATCCTCGCGGTTTAAATCTTTAATCCCTAATAAATGCCGTGTGCTAAGAGCCATATTTTTTATCTCGAATTTCGAATGTTCAATTTCGAATTATTTACCGTACTATCCCTATTTTGCTTCAGACACCAACACTATTCTGTCTTCGCCATCAGTTTCTTTCCAGCTTACTACTACCTTTTGTGATGCTATGGAGTCTACCTCTATGCCTACATAATCCGGTGCTACCGGTATATGGCGCGAGTATCGCCTATCTACTAAAGCCAGCAGCTCGACTTTATCGGGCCTGCCAAATGCTTGCAGGGCATCCATGGCAGCGCGTATAGTGCGGCCTGTCCAAAGTACATCATCCATCATGATCACTTTTTTGCCCTCTATTATAAAATCTATCTTGGTTTGGTTTGGCACCAGCGGCGACCCCTGCCTCCTAAAATCATCACGGTAAAAGGTAATGTCCAAATCGCCCTGTTCAATTTTGCTGTCCGGTAATATTTTTCGTAATTCTTCGGCTACGCGGTAGGCCAGGTAAATACCCCGTGGCTGTATACCAATTAAAACTGAGCCTGAAAAATCGTTATGATTTTCAATTAATTGACGACATAAACGCTGAATTGTTATCTGGAATTTCTGACCGTCGAGCAGCGTTAGGTTTTGCATCGTTTGGGTGGATTTGGGCAAAAGTAGTAAATAGTTTTGATTTTTGTGTGATGAGTTTTTATCCGGGCATATCATCATATCTTAATAAAGCATATTATTAATTGCTAAAGGATTGATTTTCAGCTTTAGTTTATATACATTTAACTCACCATTGCATAAACCTATGCTGTTAAAGATAAAACTGTATTGGCTGTTTTTAATAACTGGGTGCTTTTGCATTAGCCTGTTTACCGTAAATGCCTATGCGCAGGATACAACTGCGGTTAAAGGCATTATTACATCAATTGAAAAACTCCACGAACGCCTGCCTATAGAAAAACTGTACCTGCAGTTTGATAGGCCATATTATGCCACCGGCGATACCATTTGGTTTAAAACGTACTTGCTTAATGCGGCTACTTATACCCCATCGCAGCTAAGCAGTAAAATATATGTTGAATTAGTTAACGATAGCAACAAGGTGGTTAACCGTTTTGCGGTGCCTATAGCTTTCGGCTTAGGGCAAGGCACTATTGTGTTGGATGATAAAGTACCCGATGGCAGCTATACGGTAAGGGCCTATACCAACTGGATGCAAAACGCCGGAGAGGAGGCTTTTTTTAATAAACGTTTTTATGTGGGTAAACCATCTGCACAGGGAGGCTGGTTAATTAATGAGCAGCATAACATTAAAGCATCACCCGCGGGTAACCAGGTAAATTTAGCCCTACAGCTAACCGACCTGGTTAAAATGGCCATACCCTACCGTGATATTGAATTAAAGCTTATTGACGATAAAAAGACGGTTTTAAAAACAAATCATGTAACATCCGATCAGGGTAGCGTTAGTACCAGCTTTATGTTACCGTCCAAGGTAAAAACACAAAAGCTATCGTTAATAATAACCGATAAAACTACAAAAAATAAGTTTGTACTGCCCTTTTATCCTGGTGGACCGTTGCAAAAAATTGATATGCAGTTTATGCCCGAGGGCGGCAGCCTTGTTGCAGGCATTGCTAACCGCGTAGGCTTTAAAGCTATTGGAGATGATGGGCTGGGTGTGGATGTTACCGGCAGTATAGTAAACCAAAACGGCGAAGAGGTTAGCAAGTTCAAATCGTTGTACAAAGGGATGGGTAAATTTATATTGTTGCCGCAGCCCGGCCAAACCTACACCGCTAAATTTACCGTTAACGGCATTGAAGATACAGCTGCGTTGCCTTTGGTAAACACATCGGGCATTGTGTTTAGGGTAGATAATTTATCGTCGGCCGATACCATATTTTTACATTTACGAGCCACGCCCGATGTAGCTTTACAGACTAAAACTTATAGCATAATAGCATCAGCCAACCGTAATGTGTACTACGGCATACCACTTAATTTAAAAAGCGGGTTTAGTAATATACGCTTACCCAAAAGCACATTTTCAACGGGCATTGTAAATTTCAGCGTTTTAGATGCAGAGAATAATACTATAAACGAACGCAAAGTATTTATTGACCATAACGACCGTTTAAAAATTGACATTACAAACAGCCAGGCTAAGTATCTGCCAAAAGACAGCATTGCGTTAACCATTAATGTGACTAATGTGCAAGGAAATGCCGTACGGGGTAGTTTTGCCGCTTCTGTAACTGATGATTCATTTATTAAAGGGGATATAGATGACGGCAATATTATCAGCAGTTTATTACTCACGTCAGAACTTAAGGGAAATGTGGAATTTCCGGAATGGTATTTTACAAAACCTAATGAAAATAAAACACTTGCACTTGATAACCTTATGCTTACCCAGGGGTGGACAGGGCTAAATTTAGATTTGCTTAAAAAGCCTTTACCTGTTGTAAAATTCGCAGCCGATGCCGGCAATAATTTAACAGGTAAACTCACCAATCTATTTAACAAACCTGTAAAAAAGGCCAAACTAAACCTATTTTCGGTTAGTCAGAAGTATGGCGTTGTTGTTTATGATACCTTAAGTAATGACGCAGGCGAGTTTGTATTTAAAAACTTGCCTTTGTTTGATACTATAGCATATACTTTAAGGGTAAACAATAAAGATGATAAGGCATCAACTGCCAATATCAAATTGGATGAGTTTATTCCTGCAAAAATCGCCACATATAACAATATAAGGCAAATGCCCTGGTTTGTACAAAGCTCAAATAGTTTAATGCTTAATTATTTTAACCAGGATCAACCCTCACGCATACCGGGGATAGATGCGCGCGTTATAAAAGGTAAGCTGTTAAAAGAAGTAAATATAAAAGCACACAAGCCTAATATTATAGCCGGTAAAATGATGGGCTATGTAATTAAAGAAATACCCGAAAAAGAATTAGTCGAGGCCAGAAAAATGACTTTATATGATTTAATAGTGCGTAAGTTGAGAAATTTCGGCACGAGTCATTTTTACAAAGAAAACATGTTTACGAGCCCGGCATTTCACGATAATCCTGCACTTGTTGTGGGCTTGGAAATGATAGCAGATATAATTGTAGACGGGCAGGGCGCTAATGTAATGTTTGGTTCAACATCATCCGGTGCTGCAAACGAAGAAGGTCAAGTGCAAATGACTATAGATTTTTTAAAATACATGAGTGCAGATGAGGTTAAGGATGTTAAAATTGCAGGTGGTAGTAATATGTTTATCACGGTTACAACCCGCAGTGGCAATAGCTATTTCACACGCACATCGCCAAATATCATTCAGTACCGCCCGGTTCCGCTTTGTTTACCAAGGCAGTTTTACCGTCCGCGTTATCCGGTAAAAAACAACAATCCTACCGGCGTACGCCCCACCATACACTGGGAACCGAATTTAATAACCAATAAAGATGGTAAAGCTGTGCTATCATTTTACGGCGCCGATAAACCCGGCACTTATACTATAATTGTTGAGGGTACAGATATGCAAGGAAATATAGGTTATCAAACCAGCAAGATCGTTATTGCTCCACCCGGCGTAAACATGAGCACCAATTAGCAACTCCGTAATTAACACCATAAAAAAAGCCCTTCCGAATAAACGGAAGGGCTTTTAGCTTTTATTTAAAGTGATTAAACTTCTTCAGTTTCCTCAGCTTCTGCTTCAGGCTCAGCTTTAGCTTCTGCTTTTTTAGCAGCCGCTGCAGCCGGTTTTTTAGCTGCTTTGCTTTCAGCGCCTTCCATTTGCTCTTTTAACTGAGCAAGTACGCTTAAATCGCCTAAAGTTGATTTTTCTACTGATTCTTTCACTTTCTTAACCGCATTGTTTGAAGACTTAGCTTCTTTTTTACGGTTTTCAAATTCTTGTACACGAGCATCAGCACGAGCTTCTTCCCATATACGTGAGTGTGAAATAACTATACGTTTATTCTCTTTGTTGAATTCGATGATCTTAAATTCAGCGGTTTCTTCAGCTTTTAAAGCCTTACCGTCTTCTTTAACCAAATGTTTGGTTGGGGCAAAACCCTCAACACCATAAGGTAAAGCTACAATAGCGCCTTTATCAGTTACCTTGATAACGGTACCCTCATGTATCGAATCGATAGTGAAGATGGTTTCAAAAGTATCCCAAGGGTTTTCTTCAAGCTGTTTGTGGCCTAAGCTTAATTTACGGTTCTCGATGTCAAGCTCTAATACTACTACGTCTAATTTTTCGCCAACCTTAGTAAATTCGTTAGGGTGGTTTACTTTTTTAGACCATGAAAGGTCAGAGATGTGGATCAAACCGTCGATACCGTCTTCCAGTTCAACAAACACACCAAAGTTGGTCATGTTTTTAACTGTAGCAACGTGCTGAGTACCTGTGGCGTATTTCTCGCCGGCATTTTGCCATGGGTCAGGAGTCAATTGTTTGATACCTAAGCTCATTTTGCGCTCGTCGCGGTCTAAAGTTAAAACTTGTGCCTCAACTTCGTCGCCAACTTTAAGGAATTCCTGAGGGTTACGCAGGTTTTGAGACCATGACATTTCTGACACGTGAATTAAACCTTCAACACCCGGGATAATTTCTAAGAAAGCACCATAATCTGCAACGGTAACAATTTTACCTTTTACTTTAGAGCCGATAGCGATGTTCTCGTCAAGCGACTGCCAAGGATGAGGTGTAAGTTGTTTTAAGCCCAAAGCAATACGTTTTTTCTCGTCATCAAAGTCCAGAACAACAACGTTGATCTTTTGATCCAATGATAATACTTCACGTGGATGCTCGATACGGCCCCAAGATATATCTGTAATGTGCAGTAAACCGTCAACACCACCAAGGTCAATAAATACACCAAAGTCGGTAATGTTTTTAACGGTACCTTCCAATACCTGGCCTTTTTCAAGTTTGGCCACAATTTCGGTTTTTTGGTTTTCTAAATCGTCTTCGATCAGCACTTTGTGCGATACCACTACGTTTTTAAATTCGTGGTTGATCTTAACAACTTTAAATTCCATTGTTTTACCAACGTACACATCGTAATCCCTAATAGGCTTAATGTCGATTTGTGAACCTGGTAAAAAGGCTTCAACGCCCATAATATCTACAATTAAACCACCTTTAGTTCTGCTTTTAACAAAACCTGTGATGATCTCATCGTTATCCAGAGCTGAATTAATGCGCTCCCATGATTTTTGAGTTTTTGCACGTTTACGAGAAAGTACCAACTGTCCGTTAGCATCTTCTTGAGACTCTACAAATACCTCTACTGTATCACCAACCTTAAGGTCTGGTGTATCACGGAATTCAGAAACTGATACCAAACCATCAGACTTAAACCCGATATTCAATACTACATCTTTGTTGTTGATGTTAACAACTGTACCAGAGATAATTTCGCCTTTGGTGATTGAACTAAAAGTTCCATCATACAATTTCTCTAATTTCTCGCGGTCGCTATCGCTGTAGTTACCAAACTTTTTGTCATCTGCATCCCAGTCAAAATCTGCGCTTGGGGTAGATGCGATTTTTGATTTGATCTCTTCGATCGAAATTGAATCAGCTTCTGACTCAATAGTTTCCTTTTCTGCGGTTGCCGTAACTGTACCCAGTTCAGCTTCCTTAGCTTTTAATTCTTTTTCTGCTTCTTGTTTTTTTGCCATTAATAAATTTTACTCCTTTTTCCCAACACTTAATTGGGACTGCAAAGGTAGGTATATAATTTTTATTGATAAAATAAAAATTAAGGTTAAATTGAGTTAATTAGGCTGTTTTTAATACTTTTTGCCCGAAACAGCCAACTTAAACCGCCGGGTGCGGCATTAAAAAACAAATTTTACTGAATTTCAATAGCTTATAATCCACTATGCAACAGCAATTTTGGCCTCAATTTGGTTATATATAGTCATGAAATCGCCAATCAAATTATTGCGATAAGCTATAAGCAAGCTGCACATCTCAGCCTCCTCCTGTGGAGTAAACGGGTTGCGCCACACGCGCATGCAAATGCGTTTTAGGGCATAGGTTACCTGCTCTATATTGGCGTATGTGGTTAAATATCTGCTGCTTTTAAATTCTTTAAAAAACCTGAAGAAAACTTCTGGATCTTTCATCCCCGCAAAAACTAAAAATTGGTTTATTACTTCGTCTTCGCAGTTGTTTAAATGTGCGTAAAAGTCATCAACGCTTACCATACCTGTGGTAAGCAATAAATTATCAAGTATCAATTCAATGGCAATATGCCCTAAAAAAAAGGGCTTTACCGGCGAGCCTTTTATAGTGGGGGTAAGTAAATTTTTTAGGGTATGCGAGTGATAAAGGAAAAACTCAGCACTATGAAAGTATTTGTCTACCAGCAGGTGCTTGTTCCAGCCGTTTATAATTGAGTTTACCTTGGGGTTGGCATGAACCAACTTCTCCGGGTGAAGCACTAATGACTTATCCGCATTTTTTAACAGATCGGGCAGTACGGTACCTAAGGTAAAGTAGCAATCGGTGGTATCCCTGTCAAAATAATAATGCGAAAGAAAATTCATAGGCGCGGCTTGATCTATTTTTTACAAATTACAAAAATTGGGCTGTAATTTAACCCTTGTCACTTTATATTATAATGCAATGACCGTACTGTAGATTTAACACCTAATTGCCCTGGTTGTTTATGCAACAGATTATTCTACTATATTTGCCATTTTTGATATATATACTACACACTAATGAATTTTGTTGAAGAATTACGCTGGAGAGGCATGCTGCATGATATTATGCCCGGTACCGAGGATGTATTGAATAAAGGCATGGCATCGGGCTATATCGGTTTCGACCCTACTGCCGACTCGTTACATGTGGGCCACCTTACACAGATCATGACGCTTATCCATTTCCAACGTGCCGGCCACAAGCCTTATGCTTTGGTGGGTGGTGCAACCGGTATGGTAGGTGACCCTTCAGGTAAATCGGCCGAGCGTAATTTACTAAGCGAAGATGTGCTTAATCACAACCTGCAATCGGTACAAAAACAACTTGAGAAATTTTTAGATTTTAATACCGGTGCCAACAGCGCACAAATGGTAAACAATTACGATTGGTTTAAAAACTTTACTTTTTTAGATTTTATACGTGATGTAGGCAAGCACCTTACCGTTAATTATATGATGGCTAAGGATTCGGTAAAAAAGCGCTTAGAGGGTGATACCGGAATAACGTTCACCGAGTTTACTTACCAATTGGTACAGGGCTACGATTTTTACTATTTATGGAAAAACCATACCTGTGTACTGCAAATGGGCGGCAGCGACCAATGGGGTAATATAGTTACCGGTACTGAGTTGATACGCCGTAAGGACCAGGGCGAAGCTTATGCGTTAACCACACAATTGATAAAAAAAGCAGACGGTACCAAATTCGGCAAAACCGAAAGTGGCGCGGTATGGCTGGATGCCAGGCGTACATCGCCCTACCAGTTTTACCAATTTTGGTTAAACACAAGCGATGTTGATGCAAAATCATATATCCGTATTTTCACTTTGTTTGATAAGGCGGTTATTGAAGCTTTAGAGCTTGAGCAAGATGCTGCCCCACATACACGAGTATTGCAAAAAGCTTTGGCAAAGGATATTACCATACGTGTACATGGCGAAGCCGAATACGAAAAAGCAATAAAATCGACCGAGTTTTTATTTGGTAATACAGGCATCGAGTTTTTAAATGAGTTAAATGATGACGAAGTTATTGGCTTATTTAGCGGTGTACCTAACTTTACTATTAGTAAAAGCGAGCTGGAAGCCGGGATAAATGCTACCGATTTACTTGCCGGTATAACTGCAGTATTCCCTTCAAAAGGCGAAGCCAAAAAAATGATACAAGGCGGCGGAGTAGCTATAAACAAAGCCAAAATAAACGCAGCTAAAGATATTTACAAAACCGATAAACTCATCAATAACAAATACTTAGTAGCGCAAAAAGGAAAGAAAAATTATTTTTTAATAATTGCCAAATAATTTTGAATTACGACAAAATGTAGTTATTTTTGGATAAATGTCGTACAAAATAAAACATACTGTAAAAAATGAGGTTAATGAACCTATGGCAATGTATATTACCCAGGCTTCATCAACCCCGTTTTATAATTTGTTAGGCGGGGCAAAAACCGCTAAATCATCTTCTGATTTTGACATCATTACCCTGGCTAGGCAGGGTTTTCCAAAAAAAGCGTTGCTGGCTTTGGCTAAAAAAATATCATTAAACATACAGGAGTTAGCTAACATTATCCACATCTCCGAGCGTACCCTGCAACGCTACGATGATGATGCCATTATTAAAACCGAATATGCCGAGAAGGCCGTTGAGCTTGCCCGCCTGTATACCCGTGGCGAAGAGGTATTTGGTTCGATGGATAAGTTTAAGCAATGGGTAAAAACGCCGGGCCATATTTTTAAAGGCGAGGCCCCGGTTACCATACTTGATACTTCGGCAGGCTTTGATTTAGTCTTTAAAGAGCTTGGCCGCATAGAGCACGGTGTTTTTGCCTGATGACACTTTACCGCATAGCCAAATGCAATTACGTTAACGATTTAACCGGAACCGGTGCCCGCTTGTATGGCGGCCGCTGGAATAGCGAAGGAAAATCGATGGTTTACCTTGCATCTTCGAGGGCATTGGCTGCATTGGAGGTTTTGGTACACATGCCACCGCTATTATTACCTAATAACTTTTGCATTGCCGAAATTGAGGTGCCTGATAAAAACATCTTAACTTTAGATGAAAGCACCTTGCCCGATAACTGGCAGGATGTATCATACCCGGCCGAATTAAAACAAATTGGCAATACTTTTATTCGCGAAGCTGCTTATTTAATGCTTAAAGTACCATCGGCAGTTGTGCCGCAGGAATACAATTACCTGCTTAATCCCTGGCATCCCGACATAAAAAAGGTAAGCATCTTAAAGACCTTACCTTTTAGTTTTGACGAACGGCTTAAGCCAACCTTCCCTGAAAAGAAGGCATCTAAATGAATCTTAAAAATCGCTTAGCAGCTCCAATTTTTTATGGTTGTACTCTTCCTGCGATATCAAACCGCTTTCGAAAAGTGTTTTCAGTCTTTTTAATTTTTCGGTCAGCTCATCTTTCTTAGGCTCTTCGTGCGCTATTGGTGCAGGTGGCGGGGTTGGTGCAGCGGCAGGTTGCGGCGTAACAGGCTGAAAAGCTACCTGCGCGGCATGGTCTATTTGTAACGCTCCCGATTCGGCACGTTTTTCTTCCAAATCGCGCATGCGGCGGGCTTCACGCTCGGCTTGGGTACGCTCCTGTGCGTATTGGTATAGTTTACGGGCCTGTACTTTTGGCAGGTAATCTACCCCCATTTCGGCACCGTTAGTGGTTTTGGCGCTAAAAACGGCACCAATAATTTCTTCTTTGGTATATACATCAATAATGTCTTTCCAAACAAAATCAACAAACTTAATAGAAAGGCCGAGGTTTGCCGGGGTAAAAAACAATATGCGCTTATTGGTTAAGGCAATACAATCCGGAAACAAGTTTACCAAAGGCTTTTTCTGTACGGCTATGTATAAAATCTCTTCGCCAGTTGTTAGCAGGTCTACTAAACGTCCATATATTCTTTCAACCGTTTTAGGGTCTTGTTCTTCGTGCAAAAATTTATCGATCATACTATTAATTGCTATTGGCTGCAAAAATAAGAATATTATGTTAGTTATATAAAACTATGCTATCAGCAAATTACAGCCTCTTATGTCGGAGTTATCAAAGCGGCCCAGCACCTCAAAAGAGCCATCGGCATATACCTTGCCCAGATCTTGCGTAGCTATAAAACGAGCAGGAGTTGATATTAGCCAGATCGATGATATTTACACCGCCTGTTTTGCCGATTTCGACGATGGTGAAAGGATCATTAGGATCGCGTGTGATCACTTTCATCCAGGGCGGACAGTTGAATATCCCCTCGCCTTTTGAGTATGCTTGCGATAAAAGTTCCGTCATGCCGTATTCTGAATGAATGGCATTTACGCCAAACCCGGCGCATAAATCGTGATGCAGTTCTTCGCGTATCATTTCTTTGCGTCGGCCCTTCATTCCACCTGTTTCCATTACTATAAGGCCTGGAAAGTTTAGTTTGTACTGGTCTATAAAGTCGAGCAAGGCAAAGGTTACCCCTATGAGTATGGTTGGTTTGTTGGCTTGCTGCTGCGCTTGCAGCATTTGATAAAGCTCCAGGTGGTTATATAGGTAAAAGCCGCTATTGCGGTTTGCAGACTGTGTGATCATATCCTGCGCCATGTATATTAATGACGAGCCATCCCGCTCCAAATATGACGGCAGCAAAGCCAAAACGGTGTAGTTTGTTATATCGCCGTAAAACAAGGCAAACGCCTTTCGGAAGCTTTGCACATACCAATCAACATCGCTAACATGGTGGCTGCTGGTGATCATCCCGCTAGTGCCCGAACTGGTAAAAACCACTTCATCAGGCTCCAAAGTGCTTTTTATGCTATGCGATTTAAAAAACTCCACGGGTAAAAAAGGTATTTGATCGATATTTTTTATACCTGCAGGGCTTATACCCAAACCACTGATAAACCGGCTGTAAACCTCGCAGTTTTGCGCCTGGTAGTTAAACACCTGCAAAACGGTTTGGTTAAACTGCTGCAGGCTGTTTATAGCGAATACCTGTTGTTTATCGGGCTTTATCATGCAGCAGTAAAGATACTGCGATTAGGCAGAAGTGCGGATATACTGTATGTAAAATATGAAACAAACACGCAAAACACTCGTTATCAGCATTACATTTATGTAACACATATTAAGAACACAACCATGAAAACAATCAAATTTTTAGGCCTGCCGCTGCTATTAAGCGCATTTTTTATACTGGCCTCGGCTAAACCTGCCGACGATAAAGGCGTTGAGAAGCTACATGATGCCAACAACGTTTTAAAGGAATTCACCAAGATGAAAGAGAGCATACCCCACCAACTGTTGGAAGAATACGAGGGTATAGTGGTAATACCCAAGCTGATAAACGCCGGATTGGTAGTTGGCGGCAAACGTGGTAAAGGCATTGCCATGGTAAAACTGCCTAATGGCAGCTGGAGCGACCCTGTATTTGTTACCCTAACCGGTGGTAGCTTTGGCTTCCAGATAGGGGTACAATCGGTTGACCTGGTGTTGGTGTTTAAGAACAAAGGAGTGCTTACCAAGGTCAAAAACGGCGATTTTACTATCGGAGGCGACATTTCGGCGGCAGCGGGACCTGTTGGCCGCAGCTCGACAGCGAGTACCGACCATAAGCTGGAAGCTGAGATCTACTCCTACTCGCGCAGTAAGGGTCTTTTTGCCGGTATCAGCATCAATGGTTCTAATTTAGCTATAGATAAAACGGCAAATGCCAACTTTTATGGCAATACCGAGTCGTCTGCTACGATATTTGAGAGTTCTAAGAGCACATCGCCAGCGGTTGTACAGGTAAAAACCACACTGAGCACCTTTTAAAGGCACATTTTAGCTAATATAAAAACGCCCGGACTAATTTTTAGTCCGGGCGTTTTTGTTTAACTGCTTTAGTTTTATTGGCGGTTGGCTTCATTCTTCGCCCTGTGTGGTATTTTGTTTTTTATTTGTTTTTTTTGTTGATACAGCTTAAGGGTTTTCTCTTTTTTGTTCTGATGTGTTCAACTAATATAAAATTTTAAACCATATTTCCAAACAATCATTTTGGTTGTGATGGAATTGCGGCAATATTGGCAATCCAAAACTTAGTGACAAAATAGTGTCACTAAAAGTTTAAATGATTATTCCGAAATTTGAAAAGTTGGCGGGGAGATGTTGACATTTAAAACGGACGGTAGTTAGCTCTCTTTTTCAAATTCTTCTATTTCGTGTAAAAAGGCCGCGGCGGCATTGGCCTGGTGGTAGCCCGAGCCGGATAGTAAATTACGTGCCCAGGGTTTTATATCCTTTTTACTCAATTCGGTAAATATCCATAGTATAGGCACCAACAGCAGGGCCCCCACCCCCACGTTAGACCATAAATAATCGGCATGCTGCGGCAGGGTAAAATCAATATGCATAAATATTTTGCCCGCTACAATCATCAGCGCCGGGTAAAAGGGGATAAAAAGTAAGCCGAATTTAATGTAGCTGATAATAACCGCTTTTAACGCCCCAATCTTTTTTTGAACGGGTGCTATGGCATCATCATAACCCATTTTTAATTGCAAAATAAGGGTTAACTGCCTGATATCAGATACAAAGCCCATTACGGTAAATAGCAACAATAAACCTGCAGAGATGATAAGTGGCAAATGGTAAAGGTTTTTTGCAATAAAGCTAACCAGGTAGCCCAGTATAAATAAAGCAAATAAGGTTTCGGCCAACTTTAGAATGAACAGCCCCCTGGTTTGTTTATTTACCTTATCCATTTTCATTTGCCTTAATAGTTGCATGTTTATTTGCAGGCTTTTGTCCAGTTTCCTGTCGTACTCGGCCCAGATGTTTTTAAATTCCTGTAGTTCCATGGTGTTAGTTTTTTTGTTGTTTGTCAAATTGTGTTTTTAAGTACTGCTTAATACGGCTTATTTTGGTAGCCACATTGGTTTCGGTTATGCCCAGTATATCGGCTATATCTTTATAACTGTTATTGTCCAGGTACAATATCATCAGGGCTTTGTTCAGCTCATCTAAACGGCCAATAAACTGGTACAGTAAGGTTACCTTTTCGTCCAGTTCTTTTGAATCATCGTCGGCGATATCAAAAACGTTCTCGTTTATAGATGTTGTGCTGATGCGCCTTTTCCTGTCAGACCGGTAAAAAGAGATAGCTGTGTTAAGCGCTATGCGATACATCCAGGTAGATAGTTTAAACTGATTGTTATAGTTACCGAAGGAATGCCATAACTGAATGATGACTTCCTGTACCAGATCCTTGCGGTCCTCGGCATCTGCGCAATAGGCATTGCACACCTTAAATATCAGCTTTTTGTTTTGCTGTATCAGGAATAAAAACTGATCCTTATTGGCTTGCGCAGTCATTTGGTTTGATTATTTACCCTATTATTCGCACAAAGGGTTAAATAATCACAAAGAAAGAGTTTTTTATTTTATCGTTTAGCTGAAAGACTGTTTTTGAACGAGTTAGCTATTGCTTTACAGTTAGGTTGAATAGCTGTAGAGTTGTTAAAGATTGGCATTAAGGGAGATTGCTTCGTACTTCGCAATGACGTATGGTCGAGATGCTTCACCCCTACTTCTCCTTTTCTACCGCCCTTTTTACCAAACTGCCCGATAGGGCGCACATGCCGCCGGCGAGGCCGCCTATGATGGCGGTGATGGCCAGTATCATCCACCATTGGGGCAGGTGAAACATGGCGGCTACGCGGGTGGCCAGCAGGTGGTTATTAGGTATGCTTTTGAGCAAGGCAAGGGCTGTCCACGCTAATGAGATGCCGCCAAAACCCGACAAAAAGGATTTGGTTGACGGCCTGCCCAAAAAATAGGCGGCTATAAATGCCAATATGCAAGCCACCCACCAGGGCACCAGGTATCCGCATATAAAGGCCAATAACAATATTATACCAAACAGCATATTACTTTTTGTTTAAGGTTAAGGTTGTTTTTATCCGGGGCGAAGTTTGTGCGGGCGAAGTCAGGAAAAGTAGTTCGTTCAGCTTACCGGCCTGCCAGGTTTTTAGCATATCATCGTAAAAAAAGCTGCCGGGGTTGCCGCTTTCGCCGCCGGGTATAATACCGTAGCCTTTGGTTTGCGGCCCCAATTGCACCACCATGCGCCACGATGGGCCGTGCCCGTCTTCCAGCGCGTTTATGGTAAAGCCTTCGCCGCCGCTCTCAAAATTACCCGACCCAAAACCCGGCACATGGCCCAAATGCGCCACCTCAAAAGGTTTTACTTTGCCCCATTGCCAGCCCTCGCCCATTTTACCATGGTCGCGTGCAAGCCCGTCAACTGCTGCTGTAAAGGCATGCAGCAATATATCGGTACCGCTTTCCTTTGCGGGCGTGCGCGGGTCATCAAACCACTTCGAGTTCATGTCTTTAAGCAACATGGTTTCGGTACGGTCGTATGATGGGTAGGTATACAACGTATCGGGGATGGTAAACTTATTGGCCCAGGTAAAGTTATAAAATTCAAGCCACCATTTATTGTAAATGCTGGCCCCTACCGATTTTGCTTTGAAAAACTTATCCCATTTTTTCAGCTCGTTAAATGCTGCCAGCTGCGTATCGTCCAGCTTACTGGCATCAATGTAGCGCAGCATAGTGGGCAAAACATCCTGCGCGCGTATGCTGTAATCGTCGGTCTGCAAAACACGCATACTATCTGCCGTAGCCTTTTGCATAGCGCCAAGGCGGTCGTTTATGCGTTTGGCGCGGTTATAACTTTCAAAGCGCCAATTAATGTAATATGGGTAGGTTTTATCTGCCGGCGATTGATTGGCCGAGCTTACAAATCCCCTCGGCGGGTTTTTAACCGTTGGGTTTTGTTCAAAGGGTATCCAGCCATGCCATTCGTTGGCGGGGTTGCTGCCATCCATTATAAACTTGCCCTGCTCTTTATACTTTAGCGGCAGTTTACCGTTTGGTGTAATGGCTATATCATTATCTGCCGATGCAAACACAAAGTTTTGGGCGGGCGCGGTATAGTATTTTAATGCTTCGCGATACTGGTCGTAGTTACCTGCACGGTTAAGCAGGTAAAAGGTTTTAAACTCGTTACTTTCCAGGTGTGCTACCCATTTAAGGGCATTGCCTACGGGCACATTAATATGGCCGCCTTTGGCAACGGCAGCGTTATCGTATACCACCGGGCCATAATGCGTGTATATCACCGTATCGGTAATGGTTTGCCCGCCGCGCACTTTAATGGTTTCTATACGGCGGGTTACGTTGTTCCATTTGTTATTGTACCAGTATTGGTTGCGGGCGGCATCTTTAAACTTTACCTGGTACCAGTCTAAAATATCGGCATCTACATTGGTTACGCCCCAGCTTGCTTTTTGGTTGTAGCCAATAACCACGCAGGGTGCCCCCGGCAGTGTAACGCCATATACGTTTACCCCCGGCGCTGCCAGCTGCATTTGGTACCATATAGATGGCATGGTGAGGTTCAAATGCGGGTCGTTGGCCAATATGGGGTAGCCCGATGCGGTTTTGCTGCCGCTGATGGCCCAGTTGTTACTACCCAAACCAGCAACTTTTTCGCGGTTTATCATTCCGGCTACCATTTGTGCCTTAAAGCTGGCGGGGGGCTGCGGTATATCAAGAGGGGTAAAGTTCCACTTTGTCCCTTCGGGGATAATAGGGCTTTCTTTTGAGGGATAATCCGGGAACAGGTCGTTAACGGCCGCAGCGCCAAATTTATTCAGCACGTTGGTCATGCCCAGTTCATTGCTGCCGCCGGCCAGCGTTTCGGACATCAGCTTAAGCAAAAATGCCGAGTTGATGGGTTTCCATTCTTCGGGCGCATAATCAAGCAGTTTAAATTCTATAGGGTAACCGCCCGGGCGCAGGTGCTTAATATAAGCATTTACGCCATCGGTATAAGCGTTTATCACTTGGCTCATTACCGGGTCCTGCATCATGCCGCGCAGTGTATTCTCGGCACCGTAGGTCATGCCCATGCGGCGGTGGTAGCGGTCCAACGCCAGCGCCTTATCGCCTACCACTTCGGCTAATCTGCCCGCCGCGCTGCGGGTTTGTATATCCATTTGCCACAAGCGCTCGGTAGCGGTAATATAGCCCTGCGCATAATAAAGGTCGTGGTCGTTCTCTGCAAAAATATGCGGAATACGGTTTTCGTCGTATCGTATGGTTACTTTTCCTTGCAGGCCGCTTAGCTTTAGCTGTTTAGCGGCTATAATGTTTTTACTTTCGGCATTTTGCCAAAAACCTGTTGCCGGGTTTAAAAATGCCCCCAGCGGCGGCACATCGCCAAATTTGGTTTGCAATGCCCATATAAGCGCCACGGTAATTGCCAGGGAAAATAAGGCCTTAAATACTTTCATCAGGTTATAGTATAGGTAAGCAAGATAAGCATAATCAATTAAATTGTGCAGCAGTACTATCGCGGTATTTGCGGCGGCGCTTATAGTGCCGTTTAGGCTTTTTGGGCTGGGCGGCCTTTTTACTTACACGGTTTGTTTTTTCGTCTTTCCTGAAATTCCAGGGGGGTGTGGGGTTAGCATCCTGCCACAGGCCCATGTGGTTTTGGCGGGCGTTTTGTTCCAGTTCGGATAGCTGCATGTTTTTTGAATAGGCGCGGTATTGCCAGGCATAGCCGTTCTTTACAATTTCGTAGTTAACGTTGGTACCGTCCTCCAGCAGCACCTGCCCTACTGTGCGCCCGTAGCGGTCTTTTTGGGTAGCATCCAGCTTTACCAGCTTGCCAAAGCACAAGGCGGCGGTAAACTGTTTGGCGGCCTGCCCAAATGCCTGGTTTTTTTCGGGGCAGTCAATCTCGGCCAGGCGTACGGTAATGTTTTGATGATCGGGCGATAGTAGTTCCATAGTATCGCCGTCCTTTATTTTTACTACCCGGTAAAGGGTAGTGTTGTTGTTACAAGCCCATAAGGATAACAGCACGAAAAGGACAATTAACAGGGACTTTTTTGGCATGTGCAATTATACTAAACGGGTGGATGATTTCATTGGATGAGGAAAATCTTATTGAATTGAATCGGGTTTGCACAAGCTTTCGCCGCTCAGTAGCCGCGGGGGCTGTTACTTTGTCTTGAAACAAAGTAACCAAAATTCAAGTCAGCGCGATGCTTCCTGCGCGCCCTGCCGGTTCTTCACGCTTTTTTGTCGATTGTTCGCTTCGCTCCAATCCATCCAAAAAAGCTAAACCGGCATTCCTGCCATACACCCGGCCCGCGCGCGCTGACAAAAGCCCCACGCTCTTTTTTATTTCGGTTAAACTCCATTTTTCCCCACAGCTTCACGTCAGCAAAGCAGCTTCGGGCGAAAGCGGGCAAAACAATGGTGGCCATGTGCGGTGGAAGGGCATAGGAAATTTTGCTGAAGCGAGGCCGTGCGCGAGCGAAGCAGGGCAAAAGATTCCAGCCCGTGGTTTTGCCAGCTTTGCAGGGCAAAGGCCCTGTGCGGCAAAGAAGCCTTTTTGCTGACTTGATTTTTTGTTACTTTTTGATCAAGCAAAAAATAATGGGCCTTCCGCGGCCAGGAGCGGGCCACATTCGTTTGAAGCATAAAAATCCGTTACCCTGCCCTGTCAGGAGGTTGCTTCGTACCTCGCAATGACGCGTTGGGAAGGGTTGCAAACTGCCAAGTGCCAAGTGCCAACTACGCAACTGCCAACTATTTCCCGTGCAAGCTCCAGGCGTTACCATCAGGGTCCTTTACTGTAGCAAAGCGGCCCCAGGGGGTTTTATCGGCAGGGCCAACTTCAATGCCCTTGGCTTTTATGCGTTCAATATCGGCATCAAGGTCATCGCATTTGATCACATTACCGGTAAGGGTGCCGGCCTTTAATCCGGGGAACCAGTTAACCAGCGTAATAGAAGTGCCGCCACCGGGCAGGCCTAATTGTATCCAAAGCGAATCGCCCTGAAAAGGGTTCTCTACCATTAAGGTAAAGCCAAATTTCAGGTAAAAATCCTTTGCCCTTTGCTGGTCGGTTACCGGCACAGATAAAATTTCGATCGTTTTCATCGTTTATGTTTTGGTTTTGCAGATGTTAATTAAACCTATCAAAAATAATCCATATACCAACAGGCTATACACAACAACTAAAAAAATTCAACATAATTTGGCCGCATATTTTACCTTTACGGCTTAAGCAACAGCATGAACAACCTGAAAGCCTGCATATTTGACCTTGATGGCGTAATTGTAGATACCGCGGTGTATCATTACAAAGCCTGGAAACGCCTGGCCAACCAAATGGGCTTTGATTTTACCGAACACCAAAACGAACAGCTAAAGGGAGTAAGCCGTATGGCCTCGCTTGATCTGATACTGGGCTGGGGCAACGTAATCAAAACCGATGCCGAAAAACTGGAACTGGCTACCCGCAAAAACGACTGGTATACCGATATGATAAACCACATGACACCTGCCGAGATATTGCCCGGCGCAGGTGAGTTTGTGCAAGCCTGCCGCGATGCCGGTTTTAAAACAGCCATAGGCTCGGCAAGTAAAAACTCCATCACCATTTTAACAAAGCTTAACCTGCTGCCCCTGTTTGATGCCATTATTGATGGTAACAAAGTGAGCATGCCCAAACCCGACCCCGAAGTATTTTTAAACGCCGCTAAAGAACTTAATGTAATCCCTGCCGATTGCGTTGTGTTTGAAGACGCTGTCGCGGGTATAGAAGCCGCTTTAAATGGCGGGATGAAAGCTATAGGCATTGGCGATGCAGCTACGCTTACAAGAGCTGATTTAGTGGTTAGCGGCCTTGATAAAATGAACCTGGAGATATTGAAAGAGTTGTAAGGCTTGTAAAAGTTAAATACGTTAAAATTTGTAAAGTATAGGTAGAAATGAAGTTGAGATTATTGCTTTTGTGTTTGTTACTATCGTCGGTTGCGTTTGCGCAGCATGGATTTAAAATAGGCATTACCCCCTTAAACAAAAACTTTTATGTGTGCACATCATACGGCCTGCCCGATGGCACCACCCAATTCCCGGCTAACGCGGTGTTTGCGGTTACCAATGCCGGTATAGTGCTGATAGACACACCCTGGGGCGAGGACCAAACCAAACAACTGATAGATACCTTACAAAAGCGTTTTAACCAAAAGATAGCGCTGTGCATATCTACCCACTTTCATGACGACCGCACAGGCGGGCTTGATGTATTGAACAAAAAAGATGTGGAGACCTATGCCAGCAAACTCACCTATAAATTAGGCAAAAGCCGCGGCGAACAGTTGCCCAACTTTACCTTTGCTGCCGATACTACTTTTACGGTAGACAGCCTGGAGATACAAACCTTTTACCCCGGCGAAGGCCACACCCGCGATAACATTGTAGTATGGTTCCCTAAAGACAAGATACTGGTAGGCGGCTGCCTTATAAAAAGCCTTGATACCAAAGATATAGGCTACACGCTTGATGCCAATGTTAGCCAATGGCCCCTATCGGTGCAAAAAGTGGCCGAGAAGTACAAAGATGCCAAATTTGTGATCCCCGGCCACCAGGGCTGGAAAGGTGGTTTAAAACAGCTGCCCTACACGCTTAAAATAATCGCGACCCAAAAATAACGCCGCTTAATTGGCTGTACGTTTAGCCCGCTGCTTAACTATCTCTTTTATGGCTTCGGCAACCAATGCCTTCTGCTCGGCGCTAAGGCTGTTTACCTCGCTGTCGCCATTAAAAGAATAATATATGCGGCCCATTGCACCCTCCTGGGCCTTGAACTTTTTGCCGTTGTGCTCGTAGTATAAATGCCCTCCTGTTGATATATCCTCAATAGCGGTTTGGTCCTGGTTAAATACCACACGGCCGGCATACTCTATCTTTTGATAGTTGTTATCATCGTGGGTAACAATTGTGGTCGACGGCCCATTGTGGCAGGCCGTAGCCGCTGTTAATAAGGTTGCTGTTAATATAATTGCCGATAGCTTTTTAATAGTTGTTGTCATTGCATTGTTGGTTAATGTTCATCAAAAATAAACATTACATGGTATTATGCAATACATAGTACTATTAAAAATAACATTAATTGTATAACTAATTGTTTATCAGATACATAATTTTTTAAGCCTACTCCGTACGCAAACTTTTAATTGGATTTATTAAGGCCGCTTTGATCAACTGGAAACTAACCGTAGCTAAAGCTATCCCAATGGCTACCCCACCGGCCAACAAAAATATACTCCAATGTATCTCTATCCGGTAGGTATAATCCTGCAGCCATTTACTCATTAAATACCATGTTATGGGCGATGCTATTACAAAACCAATACCTACCAATATGATAAACTCCTTAGAGAACAGGTAAACAATACCCGATACCGACGAACCCAGCACTTTGCGTATACCAACCTCTTTTAGGCGCTGTACGGCCATAAACGATGCCAGGCCATATAAACCCAGGCAGCTTAGTAATATGGCCACTATGGCAAAGCATTCGTATATCTGCGATAACTGGTTCTCCTGCTTGTAAAAACTCGCTATGCTTTCGTCTAAAAAGCGGTATTCAAAGGCATAGTCGGGGTAAACCTCGTTCCATATATTTTCAATACCTTTTAATGATGCCTGCATATCAGCCGTATTTAGCTTGATGTTTGCTATATGATAGCGTTTTTTGTAGGTAGTTATCAGCAAAGGTGCGTATTCGTCTTTTAACGACCGGTTGTGAAAATTCTTTAATACACCTGCTACCCTGCCCTTTGCAAAATTGCCTAACGCTATTTGTTTGCCTAACATATCCTTGGGGTTACGTATACCCATCTTTTGCGCTAAAGCCTCATTCACCAAAAACTCACGGGTGGTGTCTGAAGCGGCTAAATTATGCCCGGCTACCAGCTGTAATTTATAGGTAGGTATATACTGCTCGTCGGCATTTTTAATAATAGAATAAAAATCTACCGGTTTAGCGGCATTTTCATAAGTAAACATTGTCCAGTTATCATCATCGCCTGCCGGCACGTCCGAGCTTAAGCTTAGCTTTTCCACACCGTTCAAATCAGTTATTCTTTTTTTAAGGTATTCCAATTTACTTATAGCAACACTATCTGTAGGGAAAGGCACATTCACCATGGCATCTTTTGCAAAGCCCATGCTTTCGTGGGTAAAAAAGTTCATTTGCTTTACTATAATGATGGTGCAAATGATGAGTCCCTGCGCAATAATAAACTGGAATACTACCAGCGCATGCCTTAACGATATCCCTTTGGATGATTTAAAGGCCAGCTTACTTTTTAAGGCATTGATAGGGTTAAAACCCGATAGCACCATTGATGGATAGAAACCCGCTACAATGGTTACCCCAATTGTAAGCGCCACCATAAAGGCAGCTACCTGATACTGTAGCAACATACCTGCAGATAAAGGCAGATCCATAATTTTACCTACTGCCGGCACGGCCAGCACGCTAATACCCGCCGCCAATACCAACGATACCAGTACAATTACCAATGTTTCGGCTAAAAACTGCATTTGCAGCTGGCCGCGGTTGCCACCCAATACTTTACGTATGCCTACCTCTTTGGCGCGATTAACCGCCTGCGCGGTGGCCAGGTTTATAAAATTCACACAGGCTATCACCAAAATAAACAGCGCTATCATCCACAGCATGTTTATCATTTGGTGGGTGATGGATTTGTTTGAATAGTTGCCAGCTTTGTTGTCAAAGTGTATATCCCCCACCGGTTGGGTAATTTCGCTGTCCATATTATCGGGCGAGTGGTTCTTTTTCACCAAAGCACGCAGCCTGGCGGTAAGGTGTGCTTGGGTAACGTTGGGTGCCAATAATACATAGCATGCAAAATAACCACCTGTGCTATCCCAATCTTTCGATTTTAAAAGGTCGGCTGTAAAACCGGTACCTAATGATATAACAACATGCATTTGAAAATCGCTGTTTTTAGGTATTGGCGCCAGTATACCTGTTACTTTCAGCACATCCCTGTTGTTCCATTTAATGGTTTTGCCCATAGCGGTTTTCCAGTCGCCAAAATAACGGTCGGCGGTTTCCTGTGTCAGTATAACCGAGTTGGGGTCTTTTAAGGCAGTTGCTTTATCGCCCTGTATTAAGGGGAAATCAAATATTTTGAAAAAGGCCGCAGTGGTTAAAAACGTTCCTTGCTCTTTGAATTTCTTGGCAATACCGCCATCCGCATTTAAAACTTGCAATTGCTCGTCGTTTTGATGGTACACAGGGGCTATTTCCTCAACCTCGGGGATACTGGTTTTGATGCCCTGCGGTACAGCCCTGGGTACGCCGGAGCCGTAAAAAATATCTTTTGAATCGGCATGATGATACTCTGTAAGCAGGCGGTATATCCTATCCTTTTTGGTATGAAAGTCATCAAAACTTACATGGAACTGTATCAGCACAAAAATTACCATACACACGGCAATGCCCGACCCAAGGCCGATAATATTGATAAGCGTATACGACCGTTGGCGATAAACATTACGCCATGCAGTTTTAAATAGATTTTTAAACATAACAACAGGTTTTATGTGAACAATTTGGTTTGCGCCAAAAATTGTTCAAAGCCAGTGCCAGCGCAAAAAACGGCCCTCATAGGCCAAATACGCAATATTTAATTCACAGGTGTACGATAACGAACACTTGTACGTACGGTTTCGTACATTGATATTCGTGTGTAACAGGTAAGAATATTTTAGAGCTGTTAAGGCTTTTTTGAAGTGTTTTGCAGTACAATAATGGGCTGATGCGCGTTCCAATTGGGTTTAAAATCCTTTTGGTTCAGCAGCTTTTCCTCGTAGATAGAAAAATTGCCCAAAACAATGTCCAGGTCGCCGTCGCCATCCAAATCGGCGGCATCCATCACCAGCCAGCGGCCCTCTGTATTTATGGGGATGTTGTGCGCTTTAAATTTACCCTTCCCGGTTTGCTCCATATAGGTAAAGCCTTCCTGCGGAGTATTCTTAAAATCGGGGAAAAAAGCGATGTTGGCAATATCCATATCGCCATCGCCATCAAAATCGGCGGCTATGGCTTTTGAAGCGCCATTTAGGTGATAAAAATAGGTTTGTTTAAACTTACAGTTGCCCTGGTTGGTAAATATATACACCCCGTGGTAAGGCTTTAATATCGGCGAGAGGTCGTTATTGTCGCCGCATATATAGATGATATCTTTTTTATCATCATTATTCATATCAACCAGTTGAAAACTGTAGGTACCATACACCGGCGGGAAACGCAGCAGGTTTTGCGATTTAAAACCACCCTGCTTATCGTTTAAAAACAGCCAAAGGCCCTCATCGGCCTGGGCAAACTGGCACAAAAAATCGGGCCAGCCATCGTTGTTAAAATCGCCCATCTCCAGCTGTATAGCACCGGGCACGGCCCGTATCACTTTTTTAACAAACTTGTGGTTTGGCTGCTGCTGTACCAAAAACAACGCCCCTTTCTCGTTACCAAAGCCGCAAACAATATAGTCGGTAAGGCCATCCTTGTTAAAATCGCCCGATGCTAATTGTACGGGGCGGGGCAGGCTGTCAGCCAGGGTTGTTACTACATGTTTGCCATCTAACTGCACCTCATTTAAGCTGCCTTTAAGATAATCGTTAGGCGGCATTACCCCAAGGCTGGTAAATACACCTGTGTTTTTACCCTCGGCTGTTTTAAAAAACTCAGCATAGCTAACCGGCGATGGTAATTTGGCAACCAGCGCAGGCCTTAAACTGGCATCCCAGCTGTACACGTTGTTAGCCGCATCGGCAGTGTACAGGGTTTTATTAAATGGGTTGTACCGCGCTAGGGTGGTCATGGCGGTGGCACTTTTATTTGTGCCTAAAGGGCGCTGCAGTTTAAATATAGCCCAATCGGTAACGGCATTTGGTTTTGGTACTTCCAGCTTTTTGGGCGAATTGGCTTTATAGTATTCAACTATTTTTTGCCAGTCTATTATATTTATCAGCGATTGCTTATCGGCATAAAGCTGCCCCATTTCGCTTTGAAAGCCCAATTTAAGGGCCATTGCAGGCAATACACTGGTTTCCCAAATGTGGTTGTCAAGCAGGGCGGGCTTTGGGTATTGATGGCAGTTGGCGCAATACTTTTTTGATAGTGCAGCACCCTGCTCCAGTATTTCGGCGCGGGTTGGAGGGCTATCTGTATTACTGCCGCAACCATTCAAAATAAATATAGCCGCGGCGGTTATGGTTACCAATAAAGCAGCCAAACCATTGGCCGGTAGCCTGTAGGTATTAGGCATTTAGTAATTGTTTTGCTCCCATCATCTCGCTCGTCAATAATACCACAATAACTATTTTTTTATGTTGTTTTCCAGTACTATAAATGGTGTATGCTCGTCCCACTTTGGTGCAAAATTGGGCTGAAACAAAAACCCGCTGGCATAATTACCTAAAATTATATCGGGCTTGCCATCGTTGTTATGGTCGGCAACTTCCATGGCCATCCAGCGGCCGTATTGGCTTACGGGTACCGCATGCGGTTTAAATTGCATGGCTTTGTCCTGCTCAAAGTAAATAAACTCTTCGGCAGGGTTATTTTTCATATCAGCAAAAAACGCGGTGGTAGCAATATCCAAATCGCCATCGTTATCAAAATCGGCAGCAATGGCTTTGGTACAACCATTTATAGGGTAAAACCAGGTTTGCTTAAAGTTAAAGTTGCCTGTATTTTTAAATATGTACAAACCATGGTAAGGCTTCAATATCCGCGAATCGCGGAAGTTGTAACCGCAGGTATATATCAGGTCGGGGTTGCCATCCTTGTCAATATCCGTTAGCTGGAAACTGGTAGACCCATAAACCGGCGGAAAGCTCATCAGTTCTTTTGATGTAAAGCCACCTTTTTTGTCATTCAGCATGAGCGATAAGCCCTCGTTAGAGCTGCCGAACAGCACCATCAGGTCGGGCCAGCTATCCTTGTTAAAATCGCCGGTAACGGCTTGCACCGCGCCGGGCCTGTCGCTTAGGGTGGTTTGTTTATAGGTTTTACCATCGGCCGCTAATTTTAGCATATAAATGCCGCCTTTCAGGCTACCCTGGCCTAACACTATTATTTCTGCTTTCCCGTCCTTATCAAAGTCGGCGTTAATGGTTTGTACCGGCCTTGGCAGGTCTGCCGCTATTTCGGTTGCCTGCAGTTTGCCACCCAGTGCCACATCAAATACCCTCCCGTTAGGGAAATCAATAGGATCTATGCGCCCTATAGCGGTAACTATTGCCTTTTCGGCACCCGATGCATCCTTTACAAAATTAGCTTGTATAGCCGCCGATGGCAGTTTGGTAACACTGCTGATGTTTAATTGCTTATCCCACTCGGTTAAGTTGCCCGATACCACATCGCCGGTATATATTTTACCCGCGGGGCTGGCGGCCACCATTGTAGTGAAACAAATATCGTTTGATCGGGCCGCCTTTTTAAGTGTAAAACCTGCCCAATCTTTTTGTAAAGGCACCGGCGGCTTAGCAGCAGCAAGCGTATCCGGCGCTAATTTTTTATAGTAGTTTACAATAGCGGCCCATTCGGGTAAAGTTAGGCCCGAGGTATCCGTTTCGTCCTTATAATAATCGATACCGTAGGTTTTAATACCAAAATTATGCGCCATCGCCGGTAACGTATGTACCGTCCAAACATCTTTTGTTAGTGCATCTACGGGCACTAAGGCATGGCAGCGCTTACAGTTAATTTCGGCCAGCTTTTTACCATCGGCAAGGGTATCTCCTGTAAACTCAAAACCATTGCCTGTTTTGCTTTTGCAGCCATTAAGTAAAGTACTAAGCGATAAAATTGCTACGCCTATTACCATGCAGGATGTAAACCAAAAAGTCCTCTTTAGTCTCATGATCAGTATGTGTGCTTATTTTTAGTTTTGTAATTTTAATGTGTTCCAAATATACTCGCCTATCTGGCGGCCTTGTTTAGCTCCGGCATCAACGCTTATCTTATAATGTATGCCACCATAATACCGGCTTATTGATGTTTCGTCGGATGCCTTTAAGAATGAATCGAAATGGCGCTGCATGCCAATATAACGCAGGTCGCTGGTGTCCTGGTATTCAAAATTATCGCCGAATATGTGGGTTAACATTACCGCCGCCGCGCCGCTTATATCGCTATGCCCGCTTGGGTATTCGGGGAATGGCGGTGTTTGTAACAATGGCAGCCAGGTGTGGTCAATCTTATCGTTTATCACGGTAACCGGCCTAATGTATTTGGTATCATATTTAACCTGCCAGCCGCAAATAAAGGCATCGTACAAAGCTATTGAGGTAAGCGCATAAGCCTGTGCCGTTTTTACTGCATCGGCCTTAGTTTTTTTACAGGCAATGGCTGTAATGCCTATCCAGTGGCCACCGGGGGTTATTTTTTTGTTTACAAACATCATGTGGCCGTTGTGCTGTATTACAAATGGGTTATCGTCCCAAAACTTGGCTATGGTAACCTGCTCGGGCGTTAAACTTTTGCTTTGTTCATAAACAGCCATGTTTTGTTTAAAATACTCGCTGTTTTTGTCCTCGCTGTAGGCAGGCGGCGGCGGCAAGGCAAAATCTGATGATGATTTCACTACAAATGTTTCCATAGTACCCCAGCAATACTCTACCCCATCCAAATAATCGGGAGGGGTTGGGTGCCATTTACCGTTATCGTTAGTGCCTAAAAATTTAGGTTTACCGCGTGTTTGCGGGTAATTATCAAAAGCAGCACGGCCCAATATAGCTTTACCTACACTTTCGCCAAACGCCATCGAACGGGCGTAGGTAGAATCGTCCATGTTATCGTGATACATGGCGTAAAGCTTGTCCTCGTACTTTTGCAGGGTATCTACAGAAAAAGTTACTTTATGCGCAACCGTAAACAATGCCTTTGAAGCGGCAAGCGCGAAGTTGTATTTTTTACCCTTTTGCGGCTGCGGCATGGGCTTAAACCCCTTTAACTGGCTAACAATTGAATTATACTTTGGGTTAGCAAAACGCATTGCTTCGTATGAAGCTAACGAGGCATATCCGTATATACGGCTGGCTACCGGTGGGGTAAACACATCATATATAATCACCTGTGTTAACTGGTCTACGTTATCGTGCAAAACATCGGCATCGCTTTTTAAAGCGGTCTTTGGTTTTTGCCGGCAACCCGTGCCTGCTACCAATATGCCCAAAGCAACAGCAAATAATACCTTAAAGTATCTCATAATTCAATAGCTAATATATAATATCAATTAATAGGTATGGTTCGTGTATGGCCCAGGTTATCAGTTATTGTAACAGAGGCCATTGCAGCATCAATATTAAAAAATCTGCCCGACTGTGACAAGAAAGATCCGCCATTATAAAATTCCTGTTTCGCCGATTTGCCACTCTTGTATTTTATTATGGCAAACATATCCATAGGCTGCAGGGCAACGGTTTTTACAGGCTTTTTCAACTCAAATAGTTTTAGGGCATCCTTGTATTGCGTTGCCGCTATTAAATATTGCCCTTTAGCGCCGCGCAGCTTTACCAAAGCCTTGCCATCGCCGGGTATATATATGCCGCTTTGCATAATGGTTAGCGGGCTAAAGCCGCCTTTACCATCGCCTTTTAACAGCAGGCCGTTAAAAGCATCGTAGCGCCCGGTGGTTACCTCGGTGCCGTAATCGTTACCACTTAGAGCAACATCGAGGTTGCCATCTCCATCAAAGTCATCAACCACTATACCGCTTAACTGCGATACTTGCGCCTGTAAAGGCAATGGTATCATGGTAAACTTGCCCTTACCGTCATTACGCAAATAGCACGATTGCAATATATTTGCCTTTAACCTGATAGCCCCCTCGCGCATTTTTGGTGTTATCACGCTATCCATAGTTGCCACCGCGTACGATTTATAGTTTTGGAACTTGATACGCATGCTTATCATTTGCTTAACAATATCATCACGCGTATGCGCCGGAAACTCCTTCATATCACCATCTTTATCCTTTAAAAACACCGATGGGAAAGCATCAAAGCTGTTGTTGTTATCAAAATCTTTGGCCGTTATGTATAGCGGATATTGGTCTGTTGCTTTGTAAAAAGTATTTAAGCCGGTGTTACCAACTATGTAGTCAATATCACCATCATGGTCAAAATCGCCGCCTGCAATGGTGTTCCACCAGCCCAGCTTGTTTTGTACACCGCTTGTTTTTGTAGCGTTTTTAAATACGCCATGGTCATTCTTCAGGAAAGTAACAGGCATCCATTCGCCGGTTATTACCAGGTCGGGCCAGCCGTCATTATCATAATCGGTGAAGGCTGCATCGCACACCAGGCCTATATTTTTAAGCGATTTAGCTACCGTTGGCGTAACATCGGTAAATTTTAATTCGCCTTTTTTGCTATCGTTACGCAAAATAAAGCTTGATACCGGTTTAGGATAGTTCCATGGATCAACCCTGCCGGATACAAACAAGTCCAGCTTGCCATTTTTATCATAATCGACGGCTTTTACGCATAGCTTGCTGGTAAAGTTGGCAGGTAACGCGTTTGGCTGCAAGGTATAGTTACCTTTACCGTCATTCATGTATATCCTATCCTGGTACGATTTTGAATTTGGTTCATCCTCGTAACCGCCGCTGGCTACATAAAGGTCGAGGTCGCCATCGCCGTCGGCATCAAAAAGCAACAAGCCTTCATCCTTGTACTTCCCTGTTATAGCTTTTGCAGGCACCAGGTCTCGCTGTATAAACTTGCCGCTGGCTTGCTGTAACAATACCTGCGCCGGGTACTTCGAGGTGCCACCCACAACCATATCATCAAAACCATTACCATCTACATCGCCAACCGCTATAGCCGGCGAGTATTCGGACAGTTTATGCGGCAGAAGCTTTTGAATATTAAAATCAATAAAATCGTCGCTTTTGTGCATGTAATTTATGCCTACCGCCTTAGTTACCTCGGTAAACAGCGAGGCTTTATTTACAGTAGGGATATTAAAATTATAGTTGCTGCCGGCATTAGCAATATCTACCTTTAAAACCTGGTCGGCTTTTACGTTTTTAAGCGTTTGTTGCTTACCGTTTTGCCATTTTATAACAACCGAATCTACCGTACTAACATTGCCCAAACCAAAATGCGCGATGTTTTGTATGGTTGATAAATACCCCCTGAAAGGTGTGTTTTCATATACCTGGTGCTTGCCATGGTTATAATAAATATCAGCCCAGGCACCTATGCCATCCTTATTTTGCGCGGCACCCTTAAATTGTATTTGCAGGTAGTGATTATCAGCTTTATCTTTTTCGCGTAAGGTGTTTTTATAAATAAATGCCTCACCATCAATATTGTTGACGATCATATCCATAGCCCCATCGTTATTCAAGTCCGCGTACACCGCGCCGTTTGAGAACGAAGGCTCGTCAAGCCCCCAGTTTTTAGTAACATCCTCAAATTGTAGCTTGTTGTTATTACGAAAAGCATAGTTAGATATTTTTACAATGGGTATTTGCTCCAGTACCTGCTTTTTGGTAGCAACAGCATACGATTCATTACGGAAGGTGATGAAATCATGGTCGGTTACATCGCGCGGGTAGCCATTGGTTACCACAATATCGCGGTAGCCATCGTTATCAAAATCGGTTATCATTGGCGCCCAGCTCCAGTCGGTTTGTGCCACGCCGCTAAAAAAGGCTACTTCGCTAAATATTGGTGCGCCAACCGTATCTTGCTGCCCTAAACGCGGCCCCTGGTTAAGTTGTAATGTATTGTGGTTATATTGATATTGGTATCCGTAAAAGTCAAAATTTTGGTATAGCTGGTAGGATGTACCGGGCATAAACATTTTTTTGCGGTAGTTATCCTCGGGGTCCATATCCAGTTCAAAAACGTCGGCAAGGCCGTCGTTATTAATATCCTGTATATCCTGGCCCATAGCGCTTGTAGCGGTATGCCTAAAGTATTCTTTAGTACGATCGGTAAAGGTGCCGTCGTGGTTGTTAATGTACAGTATGTTATTGGGTAAAAAGTCGTTTGTTACGTAAATGTCTTTCCAGCCGTCGCGGTTAATATCGGCTATACTGGCAGCGTGGCCATAGCCTTCAATTAGTATACCCGCCTGTTTTGATACATTGGTATAGACAGGGTGCTTTAACGCCGCATTATAATCGTTACGGTATAAACGGCCAGTACTCCGTGCCGTGCCATCAACTACTATAGGCCTAAAGGCGCTGGTATTATCGTTTGATTGTGCCTCATTTACAGTTAAGTACATATCGAGGTCGCCATCGTTGTCGTAATCAAAAAACGATGCCATAGTAGAGTGTACATTTATATTTAAACCGTACTCCCTGGCTTCTTCTTTAAATATTGGCACCCCGTCTTTGCCGGCGCCCTGGTTAATATATAATAGGTTCATACGCTTAACCGAATCGTTAAGCAAGGTATTGCACACATAAATATCGGGTAAATCATCGTTGTTAATATCAACAACGGCTACTCCCCTGCCCCAGCCGCCTTTACCGCCAACACCGGCCTTTTTGGTTACATCATCAAATTTCATATCGCCTTTGTTGATGTACAGGCGGTTAGATACCGCGTTACCAACAAAATAAATATCGGGCAAGCCGTCGTTATTAAAATCGCCAATGCCTACGCCGCCGCCATTATAAATGTTAAGCTTATCAAGCGGGTTGATAGAATCGTTCTCTACTATTTTGTTATTAAAATCGATACCGGATTGCGAAGAGGGTATTTTTTGGAAAAGCGTTGCCTTTTTACACGAGAATATAAAAAGCGTAACTGCAATTAATATGGGGAATTTTAGGGCTTTCATTACAATAGGTCAGTAGCAAATATAAAATAAAAAAAGAGCCCTGATAATTATCAGGGCTCTTTTTTTATAAACTGGTTAATGATTAATAACCAGGGTTTTGCTTGATGTTTCCTTGCGTAACATCTATCTGTCCTTGAGGGATAGGGAACAACTCGTTTTTACCTGCCGTAAACACTGCTGCTTTGATTAACAATATTGGGAAAGCAGGAACGTGGTTTTCGTGGAATAAGTAATCGTTGATTTGCTTAGCCATAAAACCTGCACCCATTGGGCCGCCTGTAATACCATCCCAACGCTGTAAGTCGAAGAAACGGTGACCTTCCATACCTAACTCAATCCTGCGCTCAAACTGTACTGCTTTACGTGCTAAAGCCTTATCAGTCCAAGGTGTTAAGTATAAACCTACTTTGTAGTTAGCAGCCGGTGTGCTGGTAAAACCACCTGTAGGGTTTGAAGCATCTACATAAGTATGTACCCAACCTGTAGCATCAGCAGCGCGGGCTCTAACCCTGTTTACTAATGCACGTGCGTTATCTAAACTTCCAACTTCAACTTCGCATTCTGCTGCCCATAATAATACATCGGCAAAACGGATAACGTTGTAACTGTTTGCTGTTGACTGGTTAGCTGCCCAACCACCGTAAGTATCAGATGTGCTGGCTTGTGCTGCTTTGTAGTAAACGTTTTTGATAGGGCTGTATGGGCCACCGTCATCCTGGTCACGAGCCCAGGCTTTTCCCGGGTGAATTCCCCAGTCAAGATAAGGGATACCTCTACGACCTACTGACCAATCTAAACGTGAATCTAAAGTACCGGCGTAGGTAGTGAACGGAGCACTTGCATCAACACCCTGGTCATTTTTAACATCACTGTCATTGTAAGTATCTAACAATGGTAAACCTGTAACCGCATCTGTTTTAAACGCGTTTACAAAGCTAAATGACGGCTGGAAGAAACCGCAGCAGGTAGCAGGGCCACCTGATGGGAAGTTTAATGTTTGACCAGCATTACCATTTAAACCGTTTGCACCATCGTTTACCGATGTTTGTGCTACAAACACACCTTCCGGTCCGTTTTTGGTAGACGGGTTAAAGTTGTTTGCATATTTACCTAAAGCATAAGCTGCACCACCAGCAGTTTTACCATTAGCAATTACATTGTTTAATATAGTAAGTGCTGCAGCGTATTTGTGATCGTACATTAATGCCTTAGCCTGGAAAGCTAATGCTGCCCATTTGTTTGCACGGCCAACTTGTGGCTGTGTTTCGGGCAATACTGCTGCTGCTGCTGCAAAATCGGCAGCAATTTTGTCCCATATAGGGCCAGGGTTACCAATATTGTAGTTACCGTTATCGTAGGTAATGGTTTCATCAGCATAAGGTACATTTCTCCATATCTTAGCTAATTCAAAGTGATAAAAACCACGTAAGAAACGCGCCTCGGCAGTTACCTGTGCAATATTAGCTGCAGTTAACGAACCATCTTTTACCAAAGGTATCTCGCGGATAACATCGTTTGCGCGTTGTATACCGTTAAACATTACGCGCCATTTCGGGTCAAGGTAACCGTTGTTACCGGTTGGTGTTCTCGACTCGATAGCCGCTGCATCCGGCTGGTCACCAGGGGTTGAGCCTTTATGGGCATCATCCGCAGCAACACTACCATATATCCAGTTATCGGTACCTGTAGACCAGGTAGCACCCGGCTGTCCGTTGTAACTACCATCAACCAAAGCATAAGCTCCGATCAATAAGCCGTCTACACCGGTCTTATTTGCTAAAACTGTGCTGTTTAGCTGGTTTGTGGGGGTTTTGTCCAGAAACTTCTTACACGACATAGAGAAGGCAAGTGTAGCAACTGACCCTACTATGATCAATTTATGATTAAACTTTTTCATTTTGTAATTTTTTACTTTTTCGTTAATTAAAATGTTAAACGAACACCTAAAATGAACTTACGCTCGTTGTTAGGATAGTTACCTTGATCAACACCCGGAGCACTTGCGCCATTTGACTGCAACTCAGGATCCATACCGCTATAACCGGTTATGGTGAACAAGTTTGTTCCTTGTACATACACATTCAGTTTATCAACACCAACTGCTTTTAAAGCTGCAGGGCCAAAAGTGTAACCTAATTGTGCAACACGCATTTTTAAGAATGAACCATTCTCAACATAGTACGAGTTAGCTACACCGCTTGTGCTAAAGTTGTTAGCTGCTTCAAGTTTAGGTGCTTTAGGGTTAAGGTTGCTTGGGGTCCATGAGTTAAACAACAGGTCGTTACCTTTATTACCGGTTAATGAGCTGTAGAAGTTGGTCCAGTATTTAACATAGTTAAACACATCGCTACCTTGCGAGCCATAGAATACCGCGCTGAAATCAAAGTTTTTGTAGTTTAAACCTAAGTTTACACCGTAAGTGAAATCAGGGGTACCTTTACCGTAGAAAGTACGGTCGGCATCGGTGATCTTTTTGTCGCCATCAATATCGGCGTATTTAAACCTACCCGGTGCTGCATCAGCTTGTGTTGGAGATGCGCTTACATCAGCGGCATCTTTAAAGTAACCTACTACTTTATAGCCATAGAACGAGCCTATAGGCATGCCAACTTGTTGTTTAACAACGGCACCGAAACGTAAGAATAAGTCGGTGTAATCGTTTTTCAGGTAAGTGATCTTGTTATTAACAGAAGTAAAGTTTACACCAACGTTAAACGAAAGATCTGAAGTGATGCGATCGCGGTAGTTTAATGACATATCTAAACCTTTGTTTTGTACTTCACCAACGTTAACATATGGAGCGTTAGCACCACCTGTTGTTGCTGGTAAGGTTACAGGGAACAATAGATCTGATGAAGTCTTTTTGTAATACTCAGCAGTGAAATCTAATTTGTTAAATAAAGTTACATCAACACCAATGTTAAGTATTTTATCAGTTTCCCAAGTGGTTGCTTTGTTACCAATTGCATTGTTAAAGAAACCTTGGGTGATGTTGTTGTTTGAACCATCAATAGCGTAGAAAGATGAAGCTCTGTCTAAGCTAAACAATGTAGCAGCGTTTGCTCCCGGTACGTTACCCTGGAAACCGGCCGAACCGTAGCTACCACGTAGTTTTAGATCATTAACCCAGGTAACACCTTTCATAAAGTCTTCCTGAGATACTCTCCAACCTAAAGACACAGATGGGAAATAACCCACTTGCTGGCCCGGTGCAAATACCGAAGAAGCATCACGACGGATGGTAGCACCTAAAATGTACCTGTCGTTATAGATATAATCTAAACGGCCGAAGAATGATTGGCCAGAGGTTGGTTGTGCAAAATAGCTGTAACGATTGTTAACAGAGTTACCAGAACCAATGTTCACAAAGTTTGGATCTAACGAAGGAAGATCAGATACTGAAGTTCCTAAGCCACGGCCCGAGTATTGTTTCTGCTCGTAACCTGCTAAGAATTTAACACTGTGTTTTCCAAATAATTGGTTGTAGTTAATGGTGTTACTCCAGTTGTAATAGTTATTGTAACCAGAGTTTTCGCTGTAACCATTTTTGTTAGCGTGGCCTTCACCGCTATCGTAAGGGCGATAGCCGATAGTAAAGTTGTAGAAGTTATCAATATGGCCGCTAAATGCCGAACGAACAGTAAAGTGTTTAAGGAAATCGGCCTCTGCAAATACAGTACCTTCAATGTTCCAAACACGGTTTTCGTTATTTTTTTGTCTGTCTTGTGTAGCAACCGGGTTAACCGCGTTACCCAATGCAGTAGGGCCTGCCCATGTACCACCAAACTGTTTGCCTGATATGTCATAGATAGGTATTTGTGGCTCTGCACGATATACTTGCGATATTGAGTTACCCTCGCTTTGGTTACCACCTGGTATACCACCTTGTCCGTTAGGGTTTAAAGTATAAAACATACTTGCGTTTTCACCAACACGGAAGTGATCTTTTATATTAAAGGTAGTGTTGATACGAGCCTGTACCCTTTTAAAGTAAGTATCTATCAAAGTACCTTGCTGGTTTAAGTAACCAAATGAGGTATAGTAAGCATTTTTATCGTTAGCACCGCTTGCCGATATAGTATGCGACTGAATAGGAGCTGCTTTAAAAATAGCATGAAACCAATCAGTACCTTGGTTATTATCAAATTTTTGGATCAGGTAATCATTTGCCTGGTTAAACTCGTCAAATTTGTAACGTGAAGGGTCAACCTCAGGTGCGCCAGATGCAAATACACCTTTTACACCAGGGCCTTGTGCACCGTAGTCTGCAATGCCACCACCAGCTAAAAATAAGCTGCTTGTAGGCTCAACTTGTTTTACTAAGGTTAAGTAATCTTTAGCGTTTAATGTATTAAACGGATTGCCACCCATTGGGCGTTGTGTACCGTAATA
Organism: Inquilinus sp. KBS0705; assembly: GCA_005938025.2. Taxonomy (NCBI): domain Bacteria; kingdom Pseudomonadati; phylum Pseudomonadota; class Alphaproteobacteria; order Rhodospirillales; family Rhodospirillaceae; genus Inquilinus; species Inquilinus sp. KBS0705. The sequence continues at coordinate 1,966,851 of VCCI02000001.1, forward strand.
ACCATCATAAGTAAATGTTGATTTACCTGCTTTACCTTTTTTAGTAGTTACTAAAACAACACCGTTACCACCCGCAACACCATAAATAGCAGCCGCACCAGCATCTTTTAATACGCTGATAGACTCGATATCGTTAGGGTTGATGTTTTGCAGGTTACCGCCTTGTACACCATCTACTATCACTAATGGACCTGAGTTACCAAAGTTTGAGGTACCACGGATAGTGATTTGCGCGCCTGCACCCGGAGAACCCTGGGTTACTACAGTAACACCCGAAGCCTGACCTTGTAATAATTGATCTGAGCTACTTGCGGGTACTTTAATTGCGCTTGATACATCAACCGTTGCAACCGCACCGGAGATGTCTTTTTTACGTTGCGAGGTGTAGCCCGTTACTACAACTTCGTTTAGTGAATTGTTGGCAGCTTGCAGCGTAACGTTTACTGTTTCGCTTTGGCCAACGGTTACTTCCTGGGTGGTGTAGCCCAGGTAAGAAACTACTAATACGTTACCCGGACTTACATTTAGGCTGTACTGTCCGTTAACGTCTGTTTGTGTGCCGATAGTAGTACCCTTAACGCGCACAGTGGCTCCAACTACCGGCAGCTTGTCGTCGCTGCCAATAACCTTTCCTGTGTGCTTTGTTTGGGCTGTAACTACTAACGAAGATACCATGCAGCATAATAGCAGGCATAGCGCTCTTCCTTTAAGGAGTAGACTTTTAAACATGAGATTGAGATTTAGTTGATTAATATATTTGATTTAAGATTTTAATTCATTTTCATAATAACAAGACGTGATTATTGTACCTGCGTGAGATAACAGGCAATGATGAACCTAAAGAATTTTTTCTTTGGAGTACGGGGCTAAGCCCTTTTAACATGAAGCAATTGGGAAGAAAAAATTGTAAAAGTTTAATCATATATAAAACACCTTCTGCTTTAAAAATTATTTCGCTTTACATCACACATAAATTTACCACCGGGTGGCATATCAATGTATTATTTGTTTTTAAATTTTACTTTATTTCCGGTTACAGAAAATTATAATTGGTAATGCTCTAATATAAATAGAGTGTATAGGTTACACAAGCAAAATTTACAGAATTATAAATTATTTATTATTTAGGGCTCAAATGCTTATGAAATTCTAATTTATTAATACATTATTAAATACCTGTTAACATTTTGGCATAAATACTAAAAAAATCGAAATGTAATATTCTTGTTATATAACACTTTTTCAATAAAAAAACCCCCTTAGTTTTATTAAATAGTCCCATTTCCAATTCTTTCATAATTTTTTTAAAAAGTAGCGTCCGTAATAAACTTTTTAAACCCACTTTAAATTATTGCAACATTAGCTAAATGTTAATATTGTATTACCTTGATTTATAACCACGTAAAAGCAACGTGCCATTACAGTTGATGTGCCGATCATGGTTTTTTTTAAAGCATTTAAAAGTTTATATATACAAAAAATGCCTTAGCTAAACACTAAGGCATTTTTTGTGGAAATTTGTATAAATAGAATTTAACAAAAAACAATACTATTTTAACACCACTTATTTAACCCAATTAACTTTAGCAGCATGTGTATCGGCCGAGTTGGTACCAATTTGTATTATAAACTCGCCTGGCTCCCAATCATACTTTAACTGGCTATTATAAAACTTTAATTGCTGCGGGGTAATGGTAAAACTAACCTCTTTCTTCTCGCCATTTTGCAGGTTTATCTTTTTAAAGCCTTTTAACTCCTTTACAGGGCGGCTAATACTGGCAACAGGGTCGCTTATATATAATTGTACCACTTCTTCGCCTGCATAGGGGCCGTTATTGGTTACAGTTACCGTTGCGGTTAAAGCAGTGTAGCCTTTAAGCTGCGTTTTGCTTAGGGTGATATCGCTATAGCTAAACTTGCTGTAGCTTAAACCATAACCAAATGGGTATAGCGGATCATTAGATATATCCAGATAGTTTGATTTAAACTTGGTTGGACCATCGGTATAAGGGCGACCTGTATTTAGGTGGTTATAATATAAAGGTATCTGCCCTACGCTGCGCGGAAAGGTAGTAGTTAATTTACCGGCAGGGTTATAATTACCAAATAGTACTTCGGCAACGGCATTACCCGCTTCGGTGCCCGGTGCCCATACGTCTAATATAGCAGCGGCATTTTCGTTTTCCCAGGTTAGGGTAAGCGGCCTGCCGTTAAACAATACAATAACTATGGGTTTGCCCAGTGTGGCCAGTTCTTTTAACATATGTTGCTGGCTTTCGGGGATGCTGATGTCTGACCGGCTCGACGATTCGCCGCTCATGCTTTGCGATTCGCCTACAACGGCTACTATAATATCCGATTTTTTAGCCGCGCTCATCGCCTCGTCTATCATCTCCTGGCTTGTGCGCTTATCTAAGCTAACCATGCCGGGGCCAAAATTCAGGCGTTTCATAAACTCCTGGTCTTCGGTAATGTTTGATCCTTTTGCATAGTTGATCTTTACATTTTCGCCTACCACATGTTTTATACCTTCTAATATACTAACCGATTTTTCCCACTCGCCACCTATTACCCAGGTGCCCAGCATATCGCGCTTGTTATCGGCCAACGGGCCAACCAATGCAATACTACCACCCGATTTTTTTAGCGGCAGCACCTGGTTAGCATTTTTAAGCAATACAAACGAGTGCTCAGCAACGGTGCGTGCTGCTTTGCGGTTTTCCTCGGTCATAATATCCGAAGTTTCTCTTTTTGGATCTAAAGATTTATAGGGGTTATCAAATAAGCCCAGTTTATACTTAGCCTCTAAAATGCGGCGGCAAGCCATATCAATATCAACCATAGTTATTTTACCCTGCTGCAGCGATTTCTTTAGCGTAGATAAATACCCCTCTCCTACCATATCCATATCCAGGCCGGCCTTAATAGCCAGTGCAGATACGGTTGGCAAATCGCCAAGGCCATGGTTGGTAACCTCGTTAAGGGCGGTATAATCTGATACTACAAAACCCTTAAAACCCCACTGCGAGCGAAGCAAGTCTGTTAACAACCATTTATTTACGGTAGCGGGTACTTCATCCACTACGTTAAACGAGCTCATGATACTACCTGCGCCTGCATCTATAGCTGCTTTGTAAGGCGGCAGGTATTCGTTGTACATTCTAATACGGCTCATATCGGCAGTATTATATTCGCGGCCGGCCTCAGCAGCACCATATAGGGCAAAGTGCTTTACGCAGGCCATTACCGCATCGGCATTTTTTAGGCTGCTGCCCTGGTAGCCCCTAACCATAGCCGCGGCAATTTGCCCGCCCAACCATGGGTCTTCGCCCGATCCTTCGGATATACGGCCCCAGCGTGCATCACGTGCAATATCAACCATTGGCGAAAACACCCAGTTTAAGCCTTCGGCAGTTGCCTCTTTGGCTGCTATGTGCGCCGATTGTTGTATCAACCCCAGATCCCATGTGGTAGACATACCCAACGGTATCGGAAATATGGTGCGGTGGCCGTGTATCACATCTAAGCCAAATATTAACGGAATGTGCAGGCGGGTGTTTTTTACCGCGGCCTCTTGCGCCTTGCGTACGCTGGCCGTGCCATATAAACCAAATATGCCGCCTATTTGCCCTTTGCTTATACCATTATCTATACCATTGTTGGTAACAGAACCGGTAATAGCCATACCACCCGTTACCAGGTTAAGCTGCCCTATCTTTTCGTCAACCGTCATCTTTTTCATCAGGCCAGTTACAAAGGTGTTCATTTTGGCATCGGGCGATGTTTGTGCCGCTACCTTATTAAAAGGTATAGCAAGCAGTACCGCTGCCGATAATTGAATAAAATGCCTATGGGTGAATTTTATGCTCATCAAAATTAAATTTATAGTGCGCAGGTGATACCATCAAACAATGTTAATTTTTGCTTTATTAAATTACTGTTAAACTTATTAGTTATAATTGATTGTTTAAAAAGCACACGCGATGGTGTAATTGGTACACAATTGTAGATATTTAATTTAAACATTCAAAGTATTTTTATTAATAACCAATGTTGACTAAAGAGGAACTGGACAAGTTTTGGGTAGAAGCCAGAGATCTGTATCTCGACCACATATCGATAGATTGTGTGGTGTTTGGCTTTCATGAAGGGCAAATGAAAGTGCTGATGCTAAAAAGCAGAAATGAAGAAGCATGGTACCTGCCCGGCGGCTTTGTACTAAAGGAAGAACCTATTGATACCGCGGCCAACCGCATATTAAAAATACGTACGGGAATTGACGAGGTTTTTTTACAACAATTCCGTGTTTTTGGCGACCCCGACCGTACCAAAGAGCATCATGAAATGTATAAGGATGCCACGCACCCAAAACATAACTTTTTTGCACAGCGCTTTATATCCATTGGTTATTATGCCCTTGTTGATTTTACAGGTGCCATACCCACGCCCGATGCTTTCTCGGAAATATGCACCTGGCGGGATGTGAACGACCTGCCCAATTTTCAGCTGGACCACGGCCTTATATTTAAAGCCGCCCTGGATACCCTGCGCCTGCAACTTAGCTACCAACCCATTGGTTATAATTTAATGCCCAAAGAGTTTACCATGCCCGAACTGCAAAAGCTTTACGAAACCATATTGGACCAAAAGCTGGACAGGCGCAATTTTCAGCGCCGCATGCTGGGCTTTGGGATATTAAACAAACTGGCGCAAACCCGCAAAGGCGGCGCACATAAAGCCCCCTACCTTTACTCGTTTAACCTGGAGCAATACCAGGCCGCGTTAAAAGAGGGTTTAAAAAGCGGCTGGTGATAAATCTTTTCTTATCTTAAGCCCTGTCTACATTATCACGTATGAAAAACAAGAACAACCTGATTGACTTAGTATTAGTTATTTTAGGGATACTATCTGCAGGGATGGGGTTAAAGGGTTTTTTGCTGCCCAGCCATTTTATTGATGGCGGTGTAACAGGCATATCGCTATTGGTTGCCGATACCACCCACTTACCCATATCAGTTTTAATTTTCGTTATCAACCTGCCGTTTTTGTATTTAGGGTACCGCAAACTGGGTGCTGCATTTGCTATAAAAAGCGCGCTGGCTATAGGCGGGCTGTCGTTATGTTTGGCTTTTGTACATTTCCCGGATGTTACGCCCGATAAGCTGCTTACGGCTGTGTTTGGCGGCGTATTTATAGGCGCAGGCATTGGTTTGGCCATACGCGGCGGCGCTGTTTTAGACGGCACCGAAATAGCCGCCCTGCTGGTGAGTAAAAAAACGCAGATAGTGCGTGTAAGCGATGTGATACTAATACTTAACGTGATCATATTTGGTGTGGCCATATTTATTATAGGTGTAGAAGAAAGCCTGTATTCCATCCTCACCTACCTGTCGGCGGCAAAAATGATGGACCTTGTATTAAACGGTTTAGAGCAATATACCGGCATTACCATTATATCATCAAAAGGCGAGGCCATACGCATAGCCATTACCCAATCGCTCGGTCGTGGGGTTACGGTTTACCAGGGCAAAAGCGGTTATGGTAAAGACGGCCATATTAACGACCCGCGCGAAATTATTTTTACCGTAGCTACCCGCCTTGAAGTGCCGCTTATTAAACGCGAAGTTTTAAAAATAGACCCATCGGCATTTATTGTACAGCAAAGCGTTGACGATACCACGGGTGGATTGCTCAAACGTAAAAAAGCGCATTAAGCTACTGGCTCAATATTTGCAACGCAGGCATAAACCAATTTTATGCCTGAAGGGCCAAGCATACTCATATTAAAAGAGAAGGTACAGCAGTTTAAAGGCAAAAAGATAATAGCCGCCACGTGCAACAACAATACCTTTGATGCCGGCTTATTAATTAACCAAACCATTACTGATTTTAAAAGCTGGGGAAAGCACTTTTTAATATGCCTGCCACACTTTACCGTGCGTATACATATGATGATGTTTGGCACGTATCGCATTAACCAGCATACCGCTAAATCGCCGCGCCTGCATTTGCAATTTGCAGATGGCGAACTTAACTTTTACGCCTGCTTACTGCAACTGATTGATGAACCGCTGGATGAGGTGTACGATTGGTCGGCAGATGTTATGAGCGATAAATGGGATACACGCAAAGCCATTAAAAAAATGAAAGCGATACCCAAACTTTTAGCCTGCGATGCCTTAATGGACCAGCAATTGTTTTCGGGGGTGGGCAATATCATCAAAAACGAGGCCCTGTTTCGTGCCCGCATACATCCCGAAAGCCTGGTAGCGGCTATGCCGCCTAAAAAGGTAAAGGAAATGATAACCGAAGCCATTACCTACAGTTTTGAGTTTTTTGAACAACGCAAGGCCGGCACCCTCAGCAAACACTGGCAGGCCTATCATAAAAAGCAATGCCCGCGCAACCATGTGCCCTTTATCGAAAAAGATACGGGCAAATCGCACAGGGCAAGTTTTTATTGTGAATTATGCCAGGTGAAGTATCAGTAAGTATTGCCCGATGCGGCGAACCGTTAGCCGTCGTTCAGGTCTTCGACAGGCTCAGACTGACACCCGATGTCATGGTGAGCTTGTCGAACCATTAGCTGTCGTTCAGGTCTTCGATAAGTTAGACTTAGCTACCCTAAACTTATTCCCATTTTGGTTGTTGTGTTTAGCAATTAACCCATACCACCATGAAAACAATAAGTGTTAACGGCAACCCCGAATCGATGACTGCTATTATGGTTCCAAAATCAACCGATTATCATGACCATGAAACCATCAGGCTGGAATCGGCAGACCATAACCACACTGTCGAAAAAACCATCTTCAGGATAGTAGACGGCGGCGAAGACCATTGGGAATTACAGTTTGAATAAGCTGTTGTACAGCTAAAGGCTTTATTTCTCGCGGGTGAACACCTTTATGCCGCCATTTTGCTTTAATATAAACTGGCCTTTAGCTGTATCAAATTCTACTACAATATCATTAGGCTCAAATTCAAACCTGTCTTTGCCCGTAGCCTCCAGCCTTATTAGCCCCTGCCCGGCTGCCTGGCCGTACAAAGTTGTATTATCTTTGCTCATCGTTATTTTCAACGGGAAATCGGGGCTGCTGTATACACCCAGGTATTTGTCCAGCTCTTCGGTTTTCAGGTCCGGTTTTTTGTAAAGCGGCATTGTAAACGGTTCATTAAAAACAATGCTAACCGTTGCCTTTAAAATTTTCTCGGTTGAGTATATACCACCGTTTGATGTGTAGGCTATCGCCAATTTTTGCTGCGGAAAATAAGCCAGTTCGGCCCTAAAACCATCAATTGCACCATTATGCCCATAGCTTACCTTTCCATCAAAATCTATTTTGCGCATAGCCATGCCATAATAATCGCTTAAGGGTTTCATTTTAGCCAGGCTGGCATCGCTGATAAGCTTGCCGTTAAACAAGGCCTCGGCAAATTTGGTCAGGTCGGCAGGGGTAGATACCATTGCCCCGGCACCAGATGGTATGCTCATGTCTGTTTCGGGTATTATTTTCCACTTATCCGCAAAATTGTAAGATAGGGCCTCATTATTCGCCGTGTTTATTTTGCCCCCATAATAGGTGTCCTTTAACCCCGCTTTATTTATTACCCGCTGCTTTACCACATCGGCAAAGGGCTGGTTGGTTATTTTTTCTACGATATAGGCCAGTACAATAAAGTTGGTGTTGCTGTATTCAAACTTAGCGCCGGGCTCAAACCTTGGGGCAAAGGCGGCCATCTTGGTCAGCATCTGCTCGCGGGTTTGCGGCTTGGTCATGTAAGTAGCAAAGGCGGGGTCGTTGGTTATGTTAAACAAACCGCTGTGGTGACTAAGCAGCTGGCCAATGGTAATATTAGCAGCATTGGGCATTTGCGGGTAAAACTTGTCCAGCGTAGTTTCAAGCGTTAGTTTACCTTCCTCAATCAGCTGAAAGGTTATTACACCTGTAAACATTTTGCTGATAGAGCCTATGCGGTATTTGGTTTGCACAGTAGCCGGTTGACTGCTTAAGCTATCAATAAAGCTATAGCCTACCGCCTTTTGATAAATCGTTTTACCGTTTTGCGAGATGGACAGGCTACCCATGGTTTTGTTATTGGAGCTTAATATGTTAAGCAAACTATCTAACCTGGGCTTATTAATACTTTGCGCGTATACAGTATTATGCAAAGCTGCGCCAAGCAGCAAAAGGGCAAGCAAGCGTTTCATCATGGCAGGAATAATTAAGTGGTGTTGGTGTTTGACAACATCGCCTTACATAATGTTACACGTTACAAATGATGTGCTAAGGAGTATGATTTTGGTGTGGTCACTATAGGTGTTCGGAAAACTTTTAATTCCCTCCTCGGGGAGGGGTGCGGTGAGAAATGAGCGTAAAGGCGGGGAGGGGGTTTATATGAGCAATGGGTGAAAAAGTAGCTTGACGCCTGATTTAACCCCTACCTCCTCCTTCCCCAGGGAAGGAATCACACATTGCCAGCGCTATTTAATCCTCTCAACACTATGGTGTTGTCACCAGCAAGTTGCCATGCATTTGCGTTTGCATCTTTATTACCTGTCGTAATTGTTGTTGGTGACAACACCAACAACGGCGCGATTTAGAGGCTGTACTTATAATAAATTTGGCAAGGTCTGGTATTTTTGCGTTGGTATAACATCATTAGTATCTAAACCTTGAACACGAAGTTAATTATACTGGAAGTTTAAGCCGATAACTGAAATAATACCGGGGCAAAACCGGTGTATACGCTGCGAGTAGACTTACTATCTTAATCACTAAATCTGTTTTTAATTAATAGTAAAGCAATCCTTATATTTGAATAACCTAAACTTGACTTAATGACAGATAGCGACAGTGAAAATTATATAAATAAAGCAACGTCCTTGATTCCGCTACTTACAATCATCCTTTTGATTTTTGGCGCAACCAAACAGTTTAGTTATTACACTTATTTTAATTTAAATATTTTTTCATACTTAGAATTAACAGAGCTATTACCACAAACACTTTTCTCCTTTTTTCAACTACTGTTTTATTGGTTGGTTTCGATATTAATTACCGCCTTTTTTAACCAAATTTTTTATGCAGAAACAGTGAAATACCCAATAATTTTACCACCTGAACGTCCAGAGAGAATAGGGGAATTAAAAGCCCAAATTTCAAAAGTGTTTTGGAAAATAATTATCGTGGTTTTAGCTTTAACCTTATTAACAATGGGTTCGTATTATTATAGTGATATATTATATAAAATATCTAAACCGTTAGGCTTCATAAATAAGGCCTATTTTCACATTTTGGTTATAGTACTCATCACCATAGTATCGATGATATCCTTATATCAATTGAATCTACGAGTCAAGTTTTTTATGGTATCGATACCAATTTCCTTAGCGTTAATTACTTCCGGGTTTTTCGAGGGTAATTTTGAATATAATCAGGTTCATTCACTACATACACACAGCAATTACTATATTAAAATTGGTAGCAATATTATCAAGTCAAGTAACAGTTATTATTATATCGGCAAAACCAGAAGTAGCGTTTTCTACTATAATGAAAAAACCGATTTAGTAACAGTCTATCCGTCCAATTTAATAACAGAAATGGTGTTAGGGTCAGATTAACTACGACTTTAAAACTTTCTTAATCGGCTACCTTTTCTACCCTTGTTGAATGTCAATAAAAAGGCACCAAACATTTATTAAAAGTTCCCACAGAACACTGAAAAAAAGTTCAAAAATACAAATTGAATTGCTTCCTTTCTTATGCCATTAATCATGATTTTAAAAGCATTTAACTAGTTGCAAAATCACTAGTGTTTAAGAGATTGTAAAGGGATATTTTGGACATATATAAATAAGCAAAAATATAATTTGGCTTGTCATCTTCTTACACTAATAAACGCCAATATTGTCTTGTATGAAAGCTTCAACACTTGGCTATTTGTTTTGATCTTAACTATGTTTGAAAAAGCTAATTTATCGCCTCATACTTTTCGCTATTTTCGTTATTTCAAAACATGGAAATGCTATATCAAAAAAGCGAAAATATCAGATGCAATAAGCCATCTTTTTCCCTCAATTGATAGATAGAAATACGAGTTAATAAATCAAAGTTGACATGCTAGTTTAGTGCAGTAAAATCACCTTACAAAAATAAAAAAATATCTGTTTAATTAATACCTTTATATTTGCAATTAAACGCCCAATTTAAGGATGCCCATTAAAGGAAACCAGTTTAGATCAAATAGCTTTAAGAACGAGAATGAACCCCGCAAACCGGGCGAAAAAACTGTAAAGGAAAGGCCAGCTAAACAGCAAGTAGAGCGGCTGCCCTTGTTTGACCTGCGCGACGGCCGGCTCATCAAAATTGTCGGGCTTTTCTTCCTGGTGTTGTCTATTTTTTTCCTTATCGCCTTTACCTCGTACCTGTTTACCTGGCAGCAGGATCAAAGCTATGTATCAAAGGCCAACGGTGGCTGGGGCAACCTGTTTAAAACCAGTAAAGAGCTAATGGATAACGGGGTAAACAACCCCATGGTTGATAACTGGCTGGGCAAATTTGGCGCGCTGCTGTCTAACCAATTTATTTTCGAGTGGTTTGGCGTGGCGTCGTTCATTTTCATATTTGTATTTTTTATAATCGGCTACCGCTTGTTGTTTAAAATACGTTTATTCTCGTTAAGCAAAGTTTTGGCATACAGCCTTTTCGGTGTCGTATTTATATCGATAGCCATTGGCTTTGTACATGCTTTTGTAATAGACTACCCCCACTTTATGGAGGGCGAATTTGGTTACTGGAGCAATCGCCTATTAAGCGCGCAGGTTGGCCAGGCCGGTACCGGCGGTATTTTAGCCTTTGCAGGCCTTACCGTTTTAATTATTGCGTACAACATCGATTTTAAACTACCGCAGCGCCAACCCAAAATAAACGAGGTTGCCGTTGATGAAGTAGCACCCGAGCCGGTTGAGTTAGAAGAGGAAGAAATATCGTTACCGGTAGAGTGGCCGCGCAATGGCAACAGGCCGCGCGACGAGAATGTGGCCCGTACCCTCACCACCGAGCCGCTTACACAGCAGCCGTTGGCACCAACCCCGGTTTTTCATGAGCCTGTGGTATTAAAACCTGATACCTACGCCCACGAGCCGGAAGCCGACGACGAAATACCCCTAACTATAGACATAGCAAGGCCAACCCCTATCCTTAACATCGAGAAAACGGACGATGACAAGGCAAAATCGTTGGTTGACCAGTTTGGCACATACGACCATAAGCTGGAACTATCCGGCTACAAAATACCACCGATTAGCTTGTTAGAGGAGTATGGTACAGGTAAAATAGCCGTAAACTCGGACGAGTTGGAGGCCAACAAAAACAAAATTGTTGAAACGCTTAACCATTACAACATCGAGATTGATAAGATAAAGGCAACCATAGGCCCAACCGTAACCCTTTACGAAATTATACCGGCCCCGGGTGTGCGCATATCCAAGATCAAGAACCTGGAAGATGATATCGCCTTGAGTTTAGCCGCCCTGGGTATACGTATCATTGCCCCTATGCCGGGTAAAGGTACTATCGGTATCGAGGTGCCTAATCAAAACCCCGAAATGGTATCGATGCGGTCTATCCTGTCTACCGAAAAATGGCGCGACAATACCATGGACCTGCCCATCGCTTTAGGCAAAACCATTTCTAACGAAGTATTTATTGCCGATCTGGCTAAAATGCCGCACTTATTGGTGGCGGGTGCTACCGGCCAGGGTAAATCGGTAGGTATAAATGCCATATTGGTATCGCTGCTGTATAAAAAACACCCCGCCGAGTTAAAGTTTGTATTGGTAGACCCTAAAAAGGTGGAGCTAACGCTTTTCCGTAAGATAGAACGCCACTTCTTAGCCAAACTGCCCGACGAGGCGGACGCGATCATCACTGATACCAAAAAAGTGGTAAATACCCTTAACTCGCTTTGTATTGAGATGGACCAGCGTTACGATTTGCTGAAAGATGCGCAGGTGCGTAACCTAAAGGAGTACAACACCAAGTTTGTTAACCGTAAAATAAGCGACCCCGAAAAACACCGTTACCTGCCATTTATTGTATTGGTGATTGATGAATTTGCCGACCTGATGATGACCGCCGGTAAAGAAGTGGAGCAGCCTATAGCGCGTATAGCGCAGCTGGCCCGTGCGGTGGGTATACATTTGGTTATTGCTACGCAAAGGCCGTCGGTAAACGTTATTACGGGTACTATTAAGGCCAACTTCCCGGCAAGGCTTGCCTTTAGGGTATTGTCTAAGATAGATTCGCGTACCATATTGGATGCGGGCGGTGCCGACCAGCTGATAGGCCGCGGGGATATGCTGTTATCAACCGGCAGCGACCTGATACGCCTGCAATGTGCCTTTGTAGACACACCCGAGGTAGAAAAAATATCCGACTTTATAGGTAATCAGCGCGGCTATGCTACCGCCATGTTACTGCCCGAGTATGTTGGCGATGGCGAAAGCAGCAGCCCTAAGGATTTTGACCCCGACGACCGCGACCCCATGTTTGAGGAAGCAGCCCGCCTGATTGTGATGCACCAGCAGGGTTCTACCTCGCTTATTCAGCGAAAGATGAAACTTGGTTACAACCGTGCGGGCCGTATCATCGACCAGTTGGAAGCCGCCGGTATTGTTGGCCCGTTTGAAGGTAGCAAGGCCCGCGATGTGCTTTACCCGGATGAATATTCGCTGATGCAATACCTGGATACCCTTAAAGATTAATACGCGTTAAACCTATAATCGTAAAATCGCTCTAAACCATTACAAGGCCTGGTGGTTATTAGGTTGAGTTTACAGATCATGAACATGAAAAAGTTATTTTTATACCTTGTATTGTCGGTTGTTACGGTTAATGCCTTCGCGCAAAAAGATGCCGATGCAAAACTGATACTAAACAAACTAAGCAAGCAATACAAAACCTACGACGCCGTTAAAACCGATTTTACGCTTACCGTTGATAACGCGCAGGCAAATATTAACGAAACGCAAACAGGCACGCTTATTTCGCGTTCAAAAGCCAATAAATATAAGGTAACCATATATGGCGCGGGTAAAAAAGCCGGCGTAGCGCAAGAGATCATCAGCGATGGTAAAACCCAATGGACCTTTTTAAAGGATGCCAACGAGGTGCAAATTGGCGATGCCGATAACAGCGACGAGGGCTTTAACCCTGCTAAAATTTTCACCATATACGAGAGCGGTTATAAATACATTTACACCGGCCTGCAAAAGGTTGCCGGTAAAACCTACCAGGTAATAGACCTTACCCCTACCGACGAAAAGAAAACCTTTTTTAAGGTAAGGCTAATGATAGATAAGGTAAAAAACCAACTATCCAGCGCGCTTATATTTGATAAAAACGGCAGCAAATACAAATACACCCTGCGCACCTTTACCCCCAATGTTAAAGTAACAGATGCCACCTTCGCCTTTGATAAAAAGGCTTACCCGGGTGTAGAGCTGGTGGATTTGAGGTAGAGGTTAGAGGTTAGAGGTTAGAGGTTAGAGGTTAGAGAAAATTATATTTATAGCGATGGGTTTACACCTAATCGCTATTTTTAGTTAAATCACACAAGCAACACTATCACCAGCCAAACGTTATATAAAAACCATCTTCTGTAACAAACGTTAGTACTTGGTAATTTAATACCATGCAGGCAGCAGAGATAGAACGACTTATAAAGATCAGTAAGGAAAAACCGCTGATTCCGGATACTTATGTTCCCTGGCAGCAGGAGCCGCTTGATGGCGACTTGTACCTGCCCGAGCAACTCACCACCTTAGAAGGCCTGCCTGTTTACGATACCTTAACCCCGCAGCAAAAGCAGGACCTTGGCCGGCACGAAGTGGTGCAAGTGCTGTACTCTTATGGCTGGGGCGAGGCATTGTTTTGCGTTTTCATGTCTAAATTTATACTTGGCCTGCCACCCGACAGCCCCGAACACCGCTTTTTGATACGCGAAATAATTGAAGAATACCGCCACCAGGAAATGTTTGCCCGGGCCATTACCACGCTAAATGGCCTGCCGCTTAAGCAAACGCCCCTGCACAGGTTTGTAGGCAGGGTAACCACCAAATACCTGCCCGCCGATTACCTATTTATGGGCAGCCTGTCGGTAGAGTTGATAACCGATATGTATGGCAACTACAGCCGCCGCGCACCCGAGATATACGCCGTTTTGCGCAAAGTTTTCGAGCTGCATAATATTGAGGAGGGCAGGCATATAGTTTTCACCAAAGGACTGTTAGAACGTTATACCGCCAAGGCCGGGCCTATCAAAAAAACCCTGTACAGCCTGGTTGTGCTTATGAATATTTACTTTGTGCGCACCATGTATATACGCCGCGAGATTTACGAGCGCATAGGCCTGCCAAACGCAAATGAGGTATACAAACAAGCCACCATTAACTACCGCCGCAAATTTACCCAAAACTGCCTGGGCCACATTATTGAGTTTGTGAACAGCTGGGGCGGCTTTAACATGGCCACCCGCTGGGCCTGGCGCCGGGTGTTAAAGGCCGAGGTGTAAGTTCCTACTCTTTCCCTGCCTTTACCCTGCGCTCCATTACTTCGCGCCAGGTGGTGAGGATAAAGCCTTGTTGTTTTAAAAATTCGCGCAGGCGCGGGTCGGTCATGGCCAGCAGGTCGCCCTTGCGTTTTTTACCGGTATCGCTGATGCGATCGAAATTTGGCGATGGGTCGGTGCAATGCATAATTACCATCGTCAGCCCCGGCGACAGGCGACCGATGCTTTCTATATAATGGTCGGTATACCATTTCTGGATCTGCTTATCTGTTTTATGCTGAATATCGGGCATATTCCAGTCGTAACTGCTGTTATGCAGGTCGTCCAGTACGGGCAGGCCGTTCTTCCAAAGCATTTCGCCTATTGCCTTTGCTTTGCTAAGGGCAGCCGGCTCGGGTATGTTCATACCTTCGGTGTATTTACCTTGTTTCTTTAATGCGGCTATGGTAGCTGCCCTTGCCTCGGCACGAAAGAAAAGGTCTTCGCCGCCGGGGAACATCACCGGCACCTGCTTTTCGATACCCAATTGCAGGTATTTTTCCATAAAGGCATCCTTGGCAAACAAAGTACCCATATGCGAATCGAGGTGCGTAGGCTTAAAGCCCATGGCCAGGGCGCGGTCGTACTGCGCACGTATCTCTTTATCCACCTCGTCGCCGGTGGCCCTAAAATAAACTGCCTCTACCGATGGCCACATGGCACCTTGCTTATCTACCAAACCAGGTACAGCAGGTTTACCCGCCAACGGTCCCCAGCGGTAATTATCCCACTCGGAGGTAAGGGTTAAATGCAAGCCGGCATCCAGCGCGGGGTGTTTATCCAGATAAGCCTTAAACTCGGGCACCCAGGGGCATGGCATCATCACACTGGTTGATGTTGATACGCCAACAGATGTGGCCTCCTCTACCCCCAAATTCGACTCGTGCGACATACCCGCGTCATCTACATGCAAAATGATAACCCTGGCGCCTTTTGGCCAGCCTAGTTTTTCGGCATAGGTTTGGGTTTGCGCGCTTGCGGTAAGGGCAAAGGCAGCAATTATGGTTAATGTGAATAGTTTTTTCATTGTGATAGGTATAATGGCGTTTAGCCTCACCTAAATCCTCTCCAAAGGAGAGGACTTTAATTGCAAACTATTTAGCCCTTCTCCTTTGGAGAAGGGTTGGGATGAGGCTTGGAGAGGGCTGGGGTGAGGCTTACACCCTTATATGAATATTCCTTTTTTCCAAAAATTTACCAAAGCTCCAGCATACCAGCATATAGCAAATGGCGAAGAATAACGACCCTATTGGCCCCGGTGCCACCACCTGGAAGAAATGTTCATTTATCCAAAAGAAAAATGGTTTGCCGCCTATCATGATCATGTATAGCGCTATAGGCAATATTTCCGACAGGATATAAACCGGCAGTGGGTTTTTACCTACAGTGATAAAGAAAGAGGTCCAGTTGCCGCGTTTCCATTTTTGAATATCAATGGCATATACCAATGCCGACAGGATGATCATATCTATACCCACAGTAAGCAGGGTAAAGGGGCTCGACCATAGTTTTTTACCTATCGGGAAACTCATGTTCCAGGTGAGCGCCGCGAAGATGAACACCGCACCCAGCAGGGCCAATTTGGCAATGGTTTCGTACCCTTTGCCTTTTTCCTGCAAAAACTTGCCTACATAATAACCGCATATAACGTTTACAATGGCAGGCAGGGTGCTTAATATACCCTCGGGGTCAAAGGCAACGCCTTCACCGTGATACAGGTGGCTGTCGCCTAATACAAATTTATCTAAGTAAGTGCCCGCGTTGGTCAGCATGCCGTATGGTGCCGCCGGGTCGCCGTAAACCATTAACAATACCCAATAGCCAAATAAAAGCGAAAGGCTTATCCATATTACCGCCGCCTTCGATTTAACAAAGTAGATGATGAGCGATGCGAACATATAGCAAAGGCCAATGCGCTGTAATACACCCATTACCCTTGTATCAGCAAATGGGCGAAAGGTTGCGCCTCCCTTACCAAAATCAAAAAACGGGAACCAGTACATCAGGTATCCAATCAAAAATATGAGCAACCCGCGTTTAACAATCCTAAAAACGGCAGCACCGGTGCTTAAGGCTTCCAATTTTTTAGTGGTAAAGCTCATGGCGTTACCTACTGCAAATAAAAACGAAGGGAACACCAGGTCGGTTGGGGTAAAGCCAAACCAGGCTGCATGCTCCAACGGCGGAAAAGCCGTAGCACCGCTGCCGGGTGTATTTACAATGATCATAAAGCAAATGGTCATTCCGCGAAATACATCAAGCGAGATGGACCTTTCAGGTTTTTGGGTCATAATGGGGCTAATTGGTTTAATTAAAACAGGAGAATTAATGCACCAATATAGTAATAAATTAAAATGAAATGCAAAACATCACAAAACTTAATAAAATTATTTAAAAAGTATTGCTCTGTATGTAGCCTATCTGTTATAAAAATTAAACGGATTAAATCATGGCGACTAACACATCCCTAACTCCTCTCGAGAAGGGAACTTGATTTAGCAGCTGTCAGCAAAGCAGCTTCGGGCGAAAGCGGGCAAAACAATGATGGCCTGTGGGGGACAAGGGCATAGGAAATTTTGCTGAAGCGGGGGAATGTGCGAGCGAAGCGGGGCAAAAGATTCCAGCCCGTGGTTTTGTCCGTTTTGCAGTGCAAAGGCCCTGTGCGGCAAAGAAGCCTTTGTGCTGACTTGAATTTTTGCTTCTTTTGTTTCAAGACAAAAGAAGTAGCCCTCCCGCGGCGATGAGCGGGCCAAACTTGTTTGAAGTACAAAATTCGTTACCCTCCGGTCAGGAGATTGCCACTCCGTTAGCCAACGGATCGCAATGACGCGCGGGGGACTAATGCGATGAGGTTGCCGCGTAGCTGTCTCTCCCTGCAATGACATGGTGGGAAGCCATGGCGGCGATGCTTCGACGGGGCTCAGCATGACAGGCGGTTGTAGTATCACTTTCGTGCTCATATTTTAAATACTATTTCCCTGTGTTTATATCCCTATTTTACTATTTTTGAATTGATGCTAACCATTACCAACCACACCCTCGAAAAACTTGAAATGCTATTAAAAACAGCAGGTTACAGGGTGCGGTACGAAAAAGGTAATTTTAAAACAGGGGCCTGCCTGCTGCTAAACAGCCGCATAGTGGTAGTAAATAAATTTGCCAATTTAGAGAGTAAAATAGCCGCCCTTGCCGACCTGGCGCGCACATTAGATATAGATTATAACCTGCTGGATGAAAAACAGGCTGCATTTTTGCATCAGTTAAAACAAACCCAACTGCAGCTGTGACCATAACTTTTTTAGGAACCGGAACTTCGCAGGGTGTACCTGTTATTGCCTGCCAATGCGAGGTTTGTACCTCGGCCGATGCGCTGGATAGGCGCCTGCGCACCTCTGTTTTGATAGAGAGCGAAGATAAAACCATTGTGATAGACTCGGGGCCCGATTTTAGGTACCAGATGCTAAGGGCAAGGGTAATGCACCTTGATGCCATTGTTTTTACACACGAGCATAAAGACCATGTAGCCGGTATGGACGATATAAGGGCCTACAACTACAAGCAGAGCGGCCCGGTAGATATTTATGCCGACAACCGTGTGCAACAAGCCTTAAAGCGCGAATTTCCGTATATTTTTGATGATAAGGGCTACCCCGGCATACCACAAATAAACCTGCACACCATTGGCCTGCAGCCATTTGATATTGGATCGGTGCACTTTACCCCTATCGAGGTGATGCACTATAAGCTGCCGGTGCTGGGTTTCCGGATAAAGGACTTTACTTATATTACCGATGCCAAAACCGTATCGGAGGCCGAAAAAGAGAAAATGCGGGGCACCAAAATACTGGTGATAAACGCCCTGCAAAAAGAGAAGCACATATCGCACTTTACCCTTGCCGAAGCAATTGCCTTTGCGCAGGAAATTGGTGCCGAACAAACCTACTTTACCCACATTAGCCACCGCATGGGCCTGCATAGCCGAATAAACCCGGAGTTGCCCGCCGGTATGTATCTGGCTTACGACGGACTTGAACTGGAAATTTAGCCTACTCTTATTTTGTTTATTATCAGGATTTATTTTTTCTTAAAACGAAAAATATATACATTGCAGATAATAAACATCTCCAATGAAGAACATTGTATACCTGAGCACCGCTGTAAAATTAATGAGTGATGCAGATTTGATTGATATATTGCGGGTTGCGCGCGCACAAAATGCCGAAAACCGTATCAGCGGCGTATTGCTTTACAGCGAGGGTACCTTTTTACAGGTGCTTGAGGGTGACGATGCAAACGTTAACGCCATATATGCTAACATACAAAAAGACAAAAGGCACAAAAACCTTATTACCCTGCTTGACGAGCCTATAAGCCAAAAAAGCTTTAGCGATTGGTCAATGGGATTTTCATCGCCCCAACAAGAAAAAGTTAATCAACTGGTAGGCTTCCTTACCTCAACCGATAAAATTACCGCCGATACCAACACCAGCGCGGCCATAAGCACCCTAAAAACCTTTATAGAAAGTAATAAGCTGGCTATTAGCTATTAATTCAGCTTCAAATAACTCACCTCATTTATGGTAGCGCGGTAAGCCTTTAGGTGGCCCTTCTTTTGCACATCTATACGGCCGCGTATAGTAATGGCTTTATTATTTAACTGGTTGTATTGGCCGTCTTCGGTTTCAAAAAGGCCGGTGTGGTTGTCGTTTTCGTACAAAGGGCAATCTTGTGTAAAATTTACCCAAAAGGCATGCGCGTTGCTGTGGTCGGTAAAAGTGCTGTCGTTTACCAGGGCCGATGTATGCTTTCCCTCCTGGTAAGTGCCCGATACCTGTACGTATTGTTTATCGTAATACTTAATGCTATCAATAAGGTGCACAAAGCTTACCGGCTTGTATTGAATACCCGCCGCGCATTCGCTGCTATAGGTTTTGGCTTTATGGCTTTTGCAGGCTGCCGGCACTACGGCCATCAGCATAAATAAAAGGGCTAACCTGTTGTGTGCCATAAGCTAAATATAAGGCTTTTAGCATTAAAACAGGGTTAGCAGCTATTTATTTTACGCTATTTGTTTAGCAGCAGTAACATTTCTTTTACATACCTGCCCGATGGTGTTAGCTGCTCGGCTGTCCAGCCGCCATTGGCAGGTGCGCCGGGTTGTAACAGAGCGGTAGTTTCCTGCTTATCGGTTACGTTCCAGTTGGCCCAGCTTAGGTGGTTGCTTTCCATCCAGTCAATCCACTTTTTGTTCATGGCCAAATCAAACACGCCATTACCGTTTGATTCGCCCACACCCCACTCCGTAACCATTAGCGGTAAGCCTAATTGTATGGCCTTATTGGCCTTGGCCCTTAAACCATCCTGGTGGTTATTGTCCGAAGCATAAAAGTGAAACGAATAGGCGATATTTTTAAACCCGGTTATAGGGCTGGCGGCGGCAATATCCACATCCTGATCCCAATGCGGGCTACCTACTATAATTAATCCCGTTTTGTCGTACTTCCGTATCTCGGGTATTACCTGTAACGCGTAGTTTTTAATGGTATCCCAGTTAACACGTTCAGGTTCGTTCCATATCTCGTAAATAACATTGGGCACGCTTGCGTATTTTTTGGCCATTTCGGCAAAAAACGCTTTCGATTGCGGTATATGCAGGTGGCTGTTATGGTCGTGCCAGTCTATCAATACATACACGCCATCTTTTATAGCCTGATCAACCACGTTTACGATCAGTTGCTTTTGCGAATCGGGTTGCTGCAAATAGCCGCCAGCCGGCTGCACGCCCATTGATGCACGGATAATGGAAGCCTTAAAATCCTTAGCCAGCCAATCTATTACATCGGCATTATAGTATTTACGCCCTGCCCACAAGCTCCACGACAGGCTGATGCCCCTTAATTGCGGCGGTACACCTTTTTTATTTACTATTTGATTGCCCTTTACCTTTAGCGCCCCATTAACGGCTACAGGTGTTTGGCTTTGCGCAACTATAGCCTGGCATAAGGCGGCGCAAAAAAATAATACAACAGCTATCTTCTTCATCATAAATCAAGTTTAGTCATTCGGTAACACATATACGGCTTTTTGCAAAAAATTAATCAACTTATGTTAAAAATTCGCCTGTTCAAGTGTCCACACTTACATTAATCCGGAAGCGTGGACGCTTCAAATCCAATTACGGTAAAGCGAAGACGCTTTACCGGGCGGAGAGCCTGCCGAACCACTCGCTAACTGGCCTGCCCACATATCCTTCGACAAGCTCAGGATGACTCCCCACACTTTTTCATGGTGAGCCTGTCGAACCACTCGCCGCCATTCCTTTGCGCGCGTCCTTCGACAAGCTCAGGATGACCCCTATTTGATGTAATAAGCCAGTTTGATTCCTTACCGCAATGCTACTGCAACATTAACATTACCATAGTACTGCCTTAACCTTATTTGCGCTATTTTTGCCTTATCGCTACGTTTATGAAAAAATACAGCTTTATATTGGTAATGCTTGCCATTTGCCTGAATACCTTTGGGCAGGTACAAATACCCGATACCACCCAACACATCATAGCCAGCCGCAAAAAGAGCTTAAAGCAGCAAAAAAAGCCTTATGTTATCCTTATATCTGCCGATGGTTTCCGCTGGGATTACGCAAAAAAATACAACGCCAAAAACCTGCTGCGTTTAAGCGGGCAGGGCGTAAGCGCGGCATCAATGCTGCCCTCATACCCATCGGTAACCTTCCCTAACCACTACGCGCTGGTAACGGGCCTGTACCCCTCGCACTCGGGCCTGGTAAACAACACCTTTTACGACAGGGATAAAAAAGACAGCTACAGCATGAGCAATAAGCCAAAAGTGGCCGATAGCAGCTGGTATGGCGGCAGTCCGCTTTGGGTGCTGGCCGAGCAGCAAAAACTACTTTCGGCGAGCTTTTACTGGGTAGCATCAGAGGCGGCCATAAAGGGTGTTCGCCCCAGCTATTATTATGTGTACAACGAAAAGATAGCTATGCACAACCGCATAGCAGCGGTGGTAAACTGGCTAAAGCTACCCCCGGCACAGCGCCCGCATTTAATTACCTTTTACCTGCCCCAGGTTGACCTTGCCGGCCACCTGTACACCCCCGACGCGCCCGAAACAGAAAAAGAGGTGCTGTTTGTAGATTCGGCCATCAACGAGTTGAACAAGGCTGTAAATGCCACCGGGCTTAAGGTAAACTTTGTGTTTGTATCAGACCACGGCATGACAGCCGTTGATAAGGATAACCCCATTGGCATACCCGCAGCTATTGATACCGCGAAGTTTAAAATATCTGGCGATGGTATATTGGTAGAGCTTTATGCCAAAAACAAAGCCGATATACCAGCCGCTTACCAGCAGTTGGTTAATGGGGCTAAAGGCTATAAGGTTTGCCTTAAAACCAATATACCCGCCAAACTGCACTACGGCGCTACCGACGACTGGCATAACCGCATAGGCGATATACTGCTGATACCCGAATGGCCGAAGGTATTTAACCTGTATGGCAAGAAAATAAACCCCGGCTGGCACGGTTACGACCCTACAGTGGTAAAAGATATGCATGCTACCTTTTATGCCTGGGGACCGGCCTTTAAAAACGGCAGGCAAATACCCACCTTTAAAAACGTTGATGTGTTTAATTTGATAGCCGATATACTGGCCCTAAAGCACCAAAAAGTTGACGGTGATGAATGGCTGGCAAAGCGGGTGCTGAAAAAGTGATACCTGCAATGTATGTGATTACCATGTGGGCTTGCGCGCCCGCCTCCCCTCCCGAGAAGGGCAGGGGTGTGTTAGCCGCTATGCTATATCCCCTCGTGTCATGCTGAGCTTGTCGAAGCACCAACCCGTCATCCCGAACGAGCGATAGCGAGGAGGGATCTTGTTCATTATGCAAAATTCACCGCCCCGTACCCATCACCAAAACAGTTGTTTTTTTATATGAAAATATTTTTGTATATTGGAGATTGACCCCGGAACAAAAAAAATGAAAAATTTGCGCCTGGTAACGAAAAATCTGCAAAATTTTTGTGTGTAAAGTGGAAAGGAAACGGCCATTCAACGCTGCCAGGGCATATTTTATTAAATAATAACCAATAAAACCCGTTTAGTCTGATTTGAAAATGCAACGCTTGCTTATTATACTTTTACTACTGCCTTTTACCCTGCACGCGCAGGATACCATCATCATTAAACGCCAGGCCAATATGATAGCAGCAGCCACCTTTAAAGGCGATTTTAAAACCGTAATAGACTACACCTACCCTGCCCTTATCGAGCTATCGGGTGGCCGCGACCAGATGCAAAAACTCATCACCGACCGCATAAAAGACCTTAAATCGCAGGGTATCATCAGTTTTGAGGGTTCGGTAGGTTCGCCCGGCCACATCTACAAAGCCGGCGACGAGCTGCACTGCCTGCTACCCGAAGAGATTATCTTTCGCACCAATGCCGGCCGTTACCTGGCCCGCTCGTATATGCTGGGCATCAGCAAAAACAATGGCAAAAGCTGGACATTTATGGATGTAGGCAGCATGCCCGCCGATGTTTTACACCGCCTGCTGCCCAATTTTAACGATGACCTAAAGATACCGCCCCCCCTCAAACCTGAGTTTTTACCCAATTAAATTGTTACAATAAACGGTGGTATTTTTTGTAGATTGGGGTACTAAAACTATCCTGATCATGCAACGCAGAAACTTCTTAAAAACAGGCTCATTAGCCGGATTAACGCTTTCTACACTCATAAGCGCCTCATGCTCGCCATCATCAACAGATAAAAAAACAGCTGATAATACCACCCAGCCTACCGATGATTTTGAACTGAACGAGGCCACTATTGATAGCCTGCAGCAAATGATGAAAAGCGGCTCGCATACCTCCCGCTCCATTACCGAATTGTACTTAAAACGCATTGATGCCATTGATAAGAACGGCCCAAAGCTTAACTCGGTTATCGAACTTAATAAGAGCGCGCTGGACATGGCCGACGCAATGGACAAAGAGCGTAAAAAAGGTAAAATACGCGGCCCATTGCACGGAATACCCGTTTTAATAAAAGATAACATTGATACCGGCGATAATATGCACACGACTGCCGGTGCCTTGGCCTTAGGCGATAACTTTGCCAAACAGGATGCCTTTATAGCCCATAAACTGCGCGAAGCGGGTGCCGTAATTTTAGGTAAAACCAACCTGAGCGAGTGGGCAAACTTCCGCTCGTCGCACTCTACCAGCGCCTGGAGCAGCCGTGGCCTGCAAACCAAGTGCCCCTACGTGCTGGACAGAAACCCAAGCGGTTCAAGCGCCGGATCAGGTGCTGCGGCAGCGGCCAATTTATGCGCCGTAGCCATAGGTACCGAAACGGATGGTTCGGTGGTTTCACCATCATCGGTAAACGGTTTGGTGGGTATAAAACCAACTGTAGGCTTATGGAGCCGCACAGGTATCATCCCTATATCAAAAACACAGGACACCGCCGGCCCAATGACCCGTACCGTTAAAGATGCAGCCATTTTGCTGGGCGCATTAGCCGGTGTAGATACTAACGACAGCTACACACTACATAGCAAAGCTGAAAAGGACTATACCAAATTTTTAGACATTAACGGCTTAAAAGGTAAGCGTGTAGGTATCGAAAAGATTGAAAACCCAGGCGCAGCAATGGATAAAATAATGAAAGAAGCCATTGAGGTTTTGAAAAAGCAAGGCGCCGAAGTGGTGGAGGTTGAACTGAACAAGCGCTTAAAAGACATTGGAAACGCCGAGTTTTTGGTATTGGTGTACGAGTTTAAAGATGGAGTGAACAGCTACCTTAGCAAAGCCAACAGCAAGATGAAAAGCCTGGTTGATGTAGCTGCTTACAACAAACAAAACGAGGATAAAGCGATGCCGTTTTTTAAACAGGAAACCATTGAATTGGCCAACACAAAAGGCGACCTTAACAGTAAAGAATATCTGGATGCGCTAAAAAAATCGCAAGGCATTAGCAGAAAAGCTATTGACGATATATTAAAGGAAAACAAACTGGATGCCATTTGCGGCCCTACAAACGGCTTTGCCGGCTGTATAGATCTTATTAACGGCGACTATGATAACGGGTTCTCTTTTTCGGGCCCGGCAGCAATGGCAGGCTACCCCCACATTACCGTACCCATGGGTGCATGGCACGAATTGCCGATAGGCATATCCTTTTTCGGCACGGCCTGGAGCGAGGGCGAATTACTTAAACTGGCCTATGCCTATGAGCAGGCCTCAAAAAAACGCATTGCACCTAAATTTAGGGAGAATTTATTTGCGTAGGGATATAGTGTCATTTCGGGCGGGTTCAGCGACATATCGACTATTGAACAAAGTGAAAATTTTGTTAGCTACCTGTCAATTGAACAGGATTTATCTCTATCGTTCGAAATGACATTCTTCTTTTACTAAATTTACAAAATCATGCCAACGCCCATCCCGAAAAAGATACTAGCACGCCGCCACGAGATAATGGCCGATTATATAAAGGAGCTGGATAAGCACCTGGATGATGTAATGCACGACCGCGTGACAGATATGTTTGAAATACGCGATTTTGCCGAAATACTGCACATACACCCTACCCACCTTACCAATACCATTAAACTAACTACCGGCAAACCACCATGCTGGTATTTTGAGGATAAGCTTATGGCTATTGCTAAAGATATGCTGCAGCAAAATATCCCCATTAAACAAATTGCCTACAAGCTTACCTTCGACCCATCTAACTTTACCAAGTTTTTTAAGCGCTTTGGGGGAATAACGCCTAAAGAGTATAAAGAGCGTGTATTTGGAGAAGAACTGAACTAAAGTTCCCCCTTCAGGGGGTTAGGGGGTTTCAAATACTGTAACTATCACCATTTTATCTTTAACTGTCACCATTTTTAAGCATTGTTTTTGCTGCACCTTTGTACCATCATCTTAACAAGAAAACAAAATGGAACCGACAAACAAAATTGCATTAATAACAGGCGGCAGCAGGGGCCTTGGTAAAAACACCGCGTTAAAACTGGCCCAAAATGGCAACCACGTTATTATCACTTATCGTAGCAAACAGCAAGAAGCCGAAGAAGTAGTAAAGCAAATTAAAGCACAGGGACTAAAAGCAGCCGCTTTAGCTTTAGATACCGGCAAAGTAAGCACTTTCGATGCCTTTAAAGAGCAGTTAACCGCAGTACTAAAAGAAAAGTTTGAAAGAGATAGTTTCGATTTTTTGATAAATAATGCCGGTATCGATGCCGCATCGCCATTTGCGCAAACCACCGAAGCGGATTTTGACAACCTGTTTAATGTGCATTTTAAAGGCGTGTACTTTTTAACTCAAACGCTGCTAACTACCATTGCAAATGGTGGCCGCATTATCAACCTGTCTACAGGTTTAACACGCTTTGCCACACCGGGCTATGCGGCATACGCATCAATGAAAGGCGCTATAGAGGTATTCACCAAGTACCTGGCTAAAGAGTTAGGCAGCCGCGGTATTGCTGCCAATTTAGTAGCACCGGGCATTATAGAAACCGACTTTACAAAACGCGCTTTTGATAGTCACCCCGGTATGCACGATTTTATCTCGTCGATAACCGCATTAGGCCGCCCGGGGCAGCCGGATGATATTGGTGGCGTCATAGCCTTTTTATGCACCGAAGATGCCCGCTGGATAAACGCGCAGCGCATAGAGGCTTCGGGCGGTATGTTTTTATAACCCATAAATAACAAAGGTGATGGCTAAAAAGCATCACCTTTGTTATTTGGTATTGGTAAGATTGCCTATCTTTCAACACAATTTTTTAAATATGGAATTTGGCCGAGTTACCGATAGCGAATTAGCTTTAACAGATTTTACCCTACCCCCCGACCCTGAGTTTACCCTGCAAACCCTAAGGGAAAGCAACGCAGTAGCGCCATTAAAGGTGCATGCAGGTTGCGCCAAGTGGGGCCGTAAAGAATGGGTAGGCCAGATATATCCGTTAAAAACCAAGGATGCCAACTTTTTAGATGAGTATGTAAAGCATTTTAATTGCATCGAGCTGAATGCCACCTTTTACCAGGTATACGGCCCTGCAACTATCGAAAAATGGAAGGCAAAGGCCGATGTAAACCCCGAGTTTAGGTTTTGCCCTAAATTTTCGCAAAGCATTAGCCACATACGCCGCCTAAAAAACGCGGAAGACATAACCACTACTTATTATGAAGGTATTATGGCCTTTGGCGATAAACTGGGACCTTTATTTTTGCAGCTGAGCGATAACTTTACGCCCAAAAGCCTACCCGAACTAACTACCTACCTGGAGCATTTACCTACTGATGTGCCTGTATTTGTAGAGTTAAGGCATAAAGATTGGTTTGCCGTTCCACAAAATAAAGAGGCCGTTTTTAGCCTGTTTAAGCGACTAAATATTGGCGCGGTAATAACAGACGCGTCGGGCCGGAGAGATTGTTTACACATGATGCTACCCACCCCGCACGCCTTTATACGCTTCGTTGGCAACAGCCTGCACCCAACAGATTATGCCCGTTGTGATGAATGGGTTGACCGTATTGTACAATGGAAAGACCTGGGTCTGCAATCGGTTTGGTTTTTTATGCACCAGCACGATGAACGGTACTCGCCCGAATTGTGTGATTATGTAATAGATAAACTAAACCAAAAATTAGGCACCAGCATACCAAGGCCTCAGTTTATTAGCGAGCAAAAAGGATTGTTTGGTTGATGAAATTGCACAATTGTCATTTCGAACGAGCGACAGTGAGGAGAAATCTTGTTCATTTTGCTAAGTAGTCAACCGGTCATTCGAACAGGATTTCTCCTCGTACCTCGTTCGAAATGACAATGCATTTTATTTACTACATATCTACTGCCCTGGTACGGCTGCGTTTAATGTAGTTCCTAAAATCAAGCACGATACCGGCAAAGAAGTAAAACACCAGCGGGAAACCCACTGCCAGGAATGATGAATAGATAAAAAATAACCTGATCTTGGAGATAGACACGTTAAAACGCTCGCCAAGATAGGTACATACCCCAAAGGAGTACCGCTCAAAAAAGGTGATGATCTGTTGTAGCATATCAGGCAGGTTTTAATATTTTATTACCAACGCCGCAAGCAAGGCATTTCTTATAATCGCAATAATTATTTTTCAACTCCAGCAGCGCCTGCGACTCAAAAGCCGTATTAATTTTCACACCTAAGTTAGCAAAATCAATTGTAATATTATTTTGCTCGGCGGGAATATTTTCCAACAGCTTTAAAGCCCTGCTTACAAAATGCTGCAGGCCCAGGTGCTTACCATAGCTAAACAAAAATAATACCACAGTATTAAGTAACAAGGTGTCTACCGATGCCTGTCCCAAACTTTTGCCCATTGGCTTAGATGGTTTATCAAAGCGGTAATGGGTTTCCCAGTAAGGGTTAATAGGGGTATTGTTAAAAAGCTCGCGCAGTGTCTTCACCTCCTTTATGTCCAGTATCTTCGAAAATAAGTGATTACTCTGTACCACCAGCCCCGCAAACTGCGCCAGCCTGATGGTAGGAAAGTTTTGAGGCCGCATCCGCAGGAATTTCCACAAATGGTTTTCTATCGGGGTTAAACTGTATTTCTTTCTTAAATAATCGTACTCCTTTTTTAGGGCAACAGGATATTCGTCGGTGTGGGTGTCTTTTAAAAAACCTGCCTGCCCAAATAGCAGCGCCTCAATTTGCATGGGGTTATTTTTGTTTTTTGCCAATATTTGCTGCGGTAACGATTTTGCCAGCAATTCAAAAGGCAGCGCGTTTACTTTAAAGCCAAAGTTGGCCGCCAAAAACTGGTAAAAGGTTTCTTCCCAATCGCCTTTATTTTGCGTTAAAGCGGCAATTACTGTTTGCGACCGCTTCTCCAGGCGCTCAACCAAAATACGGGTAAGCCAGTTTTGCATGGTCAGCCCATCTACCCTGGCAATACCTGCCTCGCAAGGGATAATGGTTTGATTGCCAAAAATTAAGTTGTGGTAACGCCCATACAGATCGGCTGCTATACGGTCTTTTAACTCGAGTGTGGGCACGCGTTTGCCATCAGGGCGCAGCAGGGGTACATCATCGCGGTAAACCACATGCAGTATCACATTGTCATAAGCGTTATCGGTAGTATGCCCGTGGCGCTGCCAATCCGACGATGACAGGTGCAGCTCGGCATTACCTGCCCAAACGGTATTGCCTATACGGATGCGCGCGTTATGAAAATCGGGACCGGCATGGGTGTTGTGTAAGCCTGCCGAAAACACTTCCAATTCCTCGCCCTGGGTAGTTTGCAGGTTCAGCCTGTCAAACAGGCGAAACTTCCATACATAGTGCAAAAAATCTTCGGTGAAAAGCATACAGCAAGTTAAGCAAGTTGCGGCATACTAACAAATCCCCAAACGTCATTGCGCGGAGCCATAGCGACAAAGCAATCTCTACACATAAAGAGCAGCCCTGCTTATATAGAGATTGCTTCGTACCTCGCAATGACGAATAAAGATTTAAACAATTATTTTTATCTTGCCCAAATGCCTGTAACATCACCTTTAAATCATCCCGCAACCGCCCAAAGCCGGGTAATGTCTATCATTGGCGGCTCGCTGGGTAACCTGGTGGAGTGGTACGATTGGTATGTATACTCGGCCTTTTCGCTGTATTTTGCCGGGGCGTTTTTCCCCAGCGACAACCAAACGGCGCAATTGCTTAACACCGCCGGCATATTTGCCATTGGCTTTTTAATGCGACCCGTAGGCGGCTGGCTGATGGGCACCTTTGCCGACAAGCGCGGCCGTAAAGCCGCGTTAACATTTTCGGTATTGTTAATGAGCGCGGGTTCGCTCATGATAGCCATAACGCCCGACTATAAACATATTGGTATAGCTGCACCTATTTTATTGGTGTTTGCCCGTATTGTACAAGGACTAAGCGTAGGCGGCGAATATGGTACAAGTGCCACTTACCTTAGCGAAATGGCGACCAAAAAAAACAGGGGTTTTTATTCCAGTTTCCAATATGTCACCCTGATTATGGGGCAACTGATAGCTTTGGGTGTGCTGATATTATTGCAGCGCGTTTTTTTAACAGAAGCACAGTTACACGCATGGGGTTGGCGCATACCGTTTGCCGTTGGTGCCATGCTGGCCATTATTGTTACCTATTTGCGCCGCAGTTTACAGGAATCGGTAGTGCTGCACAAGCAGGATGATACACACAAGCATAAGCGCGGCACTTTAAGGGCCCTGTCACAACACCCCAGGGCTGTATTAACGGTTATTGGGCTCACTTTAGGCGGCACGGTAGCCTTTTATACCTTTACCACCTATATGCAAAAGTTTTTGGTGAACACCAACGGTTTCAGCAAAAATACGGCTACGCTGATATCAAGCCTTACCCTTATTGTATTTATGCTGGTGCAACCACTGTATGGGTGGGTATCCGACAAGATAGGCCGCAAGCCTATGCTAAAAGCATTTGGTATATTGGGCACTATTACCACCCTACCTATTTTACTGTTTTTAAGCCATACCAACAACTTTTGGACAGCTTTTGGGCTTATTATGCTGGCACTGCTGGTGGTAAGTAATTACACCGCCATTAACGCGGTGGTAAAAGCCGAACTTTTCCCGGCGCATGTGCGTGCATTGGGTGTGGGTTTCCCTTATGCCATTGCGGTATCTATATTTGGCGGCTCGGCAGAGTATATTGCCCTATCCTTTAAACAGCACGGGCACGAAGAATGGTTTTACTGGTATGTTACCGCCTGTATAGCTGTATCGCTTATTATTTACATGACCATGAACGATACGCAAAAGCACTCGAAGATAGAGGAAGCCTCACCCCAGCCCTCTCCAAAGGAGAGGGAGATAAAAGAAAAATAGCCTTTTTAAGTCCTCTCCTGAAGAGGATTTAGGTGAGTCCCTTACTTAGATACCAGCCCCGATATCACATTGATGCTTAACGCTACAATTGCTGTATTAAAGGCGAAAGCGATAAGCCCATGGGCCCATGCCAGGCGGCGGATATGTTTAGAGGATATCTCCACATCTGATACCTGGAAGGTCATCCCTACCACGAAAGAAAAGTAGACGAAATCCATATAATCGGGTTCCTTTTCATTACCCGGAAACTCCAGGCCGCCCAGTGGTGTTTTTTTACCTTTATCCATGGTATAAAATAAGTGGGCATAGCGCATGGTAAATACCGTATGCACCAACCACCACGATACCACTACTGCCGACATAGCTAAAATAACATAGGTACCTACGGTAGCGTCATCCTGACCTTTACTTGATTTTAGCAGCAATACAATAGCCAGCAAGCTTACCAGCGATGCTACCATCACAAATAAAAATATCATATAGCGGCTGCTATCTTCCAGGCTGGCTACTTCGCGTATCTCTTTGGGGTGCGCCCAAATAATAGTTATCCAGTCCAGTATAATAATACTCAAAGCAACCGCTATCCATACTATTAATGTAACCTCGGGTACCGATGGTATGTGCCTAACCATAAAAAATGCAGCTACGCCTACGAGGAATGATACTAAAAGCCTGTAATTGGCATCTAAACGAAGGATAAGGTACTTTTTGGGTTTTACTAAGGGCATCGGTTAGTTCATGGTTAATAGTTTATAGCTCATGGTAGCTGCAGCAACTTCTATGAACCATAAGCTATGATCCATGAACTGCGAAGCATCAATCTTCCTCTACAATTTCGGCGACGCGGCCTACCTGGCCATCTTCCAAACGTACCTTAATTCCGCGGGAATGGAAAGACGAACTTGTAAGCAAATCTTTAACAATGCCACGCGTTAGTTTGCCGCTGCGCTGATCTTTTTTAAGGATGATATCTACTTCCAGTCCGGGGTATATGTCGCTTCTGTTTTGGCCGTTCATAATTATAGTTACACCGATTATTTTATGATTACACAGATTATTTAACAAGCGCCTTTATCGCTTCATCCACCTTTGCAAAATCAAAACTGCTTACAACTTTGACCATTGCCGCGCTTATTTCTTTGGTTTGCAAATTACCTATACTACCCTCATGAGTGTGGTTAACGGTTTTATCAGGATCAAAATTACCCTGCTCAATAGCTAAACCCACTTGCTTATACGCATCGCGGAAAGGTGTGCCGTTTAGCACAGCTTTGTTCACCACCTCTACGCTAAACAGGTAGGCGTATTTGGAGTCATCCAATATATTTTTATTTACGCTGATATTCTCCAGCATAAATTTGGCCATTTGCAGGCAGTCTATCAAATCTGTAAAAGCCGGAAACAACAATTCTTTTAATAGTTGCAACTCGCGGTGGTAGCCCGATGGCAGGTTGGTAGTCATCATGGCCACATCGTTTGGCAAGGCCTGCAGGCGGTTGCATTTGCCGCGTATTATTTCCCAAACATCAGGGTTTTTTTTATGCGGCATTATACTGCTGCCGGTGGTCAGGTTTTCGGGGTAACTTACAAAGGCGAAATTCTGGCTCAGGTACAGGCATTGGTCCATAGCCATTTTAGCCAAAGTTGCCGCTACCGATGATAAGGCCTGCGCTATAACGCGCTCGGTTTTACCCCTGCCCATTTGCGCGTATACTACGTTATGGTTCAGGCTTTCAAAACCCAATAATTGGGTGGTAAGCGTACGGTTTAAGGGGAACGAGGAGCCATATCCCGCTGCCGAACCTAATGGGTTTTTGTTCGTGATCTTCCAGGCGGCTAAAACCATTTCAAGGTCATCAACCAAGCCCTCGGCATAAGCCCCAAACCACAAGCCGAACGATGAAGGCATGGCTACCTGTAAATGGGTATACCCCGGCAACAATACGTCTTTATGTTCTTCGCTCAGTTGTATCAGCTGGCCAAACAGGTTTTGGGTTTCTTCTACAACCTCTTTTAATTTATGGCGAAAGAATAATTTCAGGTCAACCAGCACCTGGTCGTTACGCGAACGGCCGCTGTGTATTTTTTTACCAGCCTCGCCAATACGTTGAGTAAGCAGCATCTCTACCTGTGAGTGTACATCCTCTACACCATCCTCTATAATAAAGCTGTTATTGGCAATATCAGCATAAATGGCTTTCAGTTCTTTTTGAACTACTGCCAGGTCGCCTTCATCCATCAAACCGATAGATTGCAGCATTTGCGTATGAGCAAGCGAACCTAAAACATCAAAGGCAGCCATTTCGCGGTCAAGCTCGCGGTCGCGGCCTACCGTAAAGTTTTCTACCAGTTGATTAACGTTTGTGGTTTTTTGCCATAATTTACTCATTGCTATTTACGATTTTAGATGTACGATTTTAGATTTACTGTCTAAAACCCGAAAATCAATTCACTTTGCGCGTAAAGTGTTTATTGATGATACAATTATAGAAAGAAGTTCGTTCCCTTCCT
Organism: Inquilinus sp. KBS0705; assembly: GCA_005938025.2. Taxonomy (NCBI): domain Bacteria; kingdom Pseudomonadati; phylum Pseudomonadota; class Alphaproteobacteria; order Rhodospirillales; family Rhodospirillaceae; genus Inquilinus; species Inquilinus sp. KBS0705. Next base: position 1,999,891 of record VCCI02000001.1, read on the forward strand.
TGTAGATAGGAGTTATTTTTTCTTTCAGGTCAGGATTGAGTTCAACAAGAAGTTCCAGAAAAAACATGGTCTCATCCAATTCTTCTTCAACTATTTTAAGTTTATTAATAAAATCAGCTTTTGATTTGGCCCTGCAGGCCGCCCGGTAATTGGCTCCGGTAGAACTGGCACTTCTGGCTAACTGGTCGCAATAATTGCGGTTAACCATATTAACAGGAATGCTCAACACCAATTTTGCATTTGCTATGGCATACTGCTTAGTCCTTGAAAGCATTACTTGTCTATCCACAATCAATTTAGTTTACTATTCAAAACATCTAAAATCGTAAATCTAACATCTAAAATCACACGATCTTATCTAACATCGCTATATAAGTATCTATCCCATCCGCAATTTCATCCACATAAATATATTCATCGGCCATGTGCGAGCGTGCCGAATCGCCGGGGCCAACTTTTATGGATGGGATATCCAGCAGCGATTGGTCTGATGTGGTTGGCGAGCCGTAAGTGGATTTACCTAAACTTACTCCTGCTTGTACAAATGGGTGGTTCTTATCAATCGAGGATGGTTTTAAACGGATAGAGCGCGGCTTTACATCGCAGCTTACATGCTGGCGAATGATATCCAACACTTCCTCGTTACGGTAGGCATCGGTCACCCTTACATCAACTGTAAATACACAGGTGGCAGGCACCACATTATGCTGCGAACCGGCGTTAATAATGGTAACCGACATTTTTATGGGGCCAAAAACTTCCGACTCTTTAGGAAATTTAAACGTGCGGAACCACTCAATATCTGCCAATGCCTTATAAATGGCATTCTCGCCCTCTTCGCGGGCGGCATGGCCTGCTTTGCCGTAGGCGGTGCAATCCAGCACCATCAGGCCGCGTTCGGCAATGGCCAGGTCCATCAGGGTAGGTTCGCCTACTATGCCAAAATCAAGCTTACCTAATTCGGGTATGATCAATTCCAAGCCATTCACACCCGATATTTCCTCTTCGGCAGTGGTAGCCAGGCAAAAGTTATAGTTCAGGTTTTCTTTATCGTGATAGTATAAAAAAACCGATATCAGCGATACCAAACAACCTCCTGCATCATTGCTGCCCAGGCCAAACAGTTTTCCCTCCTCTATTTTGGCATCATAAGGCTCGCGCGTATAGCCCGAGTTAGGTTTAACCGTATCGTGGTGAGAATTGAGTAAAATGGTGGGTTTTGCGGCATCAAAATGCTTGTTCCAGGCCCAAATGTTATTTAGCTTACGGTGTGTAATTACCCCATGCTGCTGTAAGGTTTGCTCTATAAGGTCGGCCGTGCGGTCTTCCTCTTTGCTAAAAGATGGTATCGAAATTAATTGCTGTAATAGCTGTAAGGCTTGTTGCGATAATGCTGTTATATCCGCCATAAATTGTCAGGAATATGTTCCCGGTGCTAAAAACGGTAAAAGTAAGGTTTTTCGTGTAAGGCTGCAACGCAGGGCCTGCAAATGGTTACTCCCTTACTGCGCGGTGGTTAATCAAGCAGTAAAGGTTCATCGTCATCATCGCTAAGGCTTAGCTGTATCATATCGCTGCCTGCTATACCCTCTACCGATCCTTTGATATGGGCGGCATTCAGTAAAACCTTATCCAGTTGTTTCTCGCGCGATTTCCACATCTTTTCCATTGCGTCGCGCTCTTTTTGGATAGACAGGCGCATGCTCATATACCCCTCACGTATGGCCTTCCACTGTTCCGAAAATTCGCTGCTGGTAAGGTAATCATACAACAGGTGCATTTTATCGCCTTTATTATCCTGTGCTTTGGCCAAATTGGCGAGTTTTACCACCCCATCGCGCAGTATGTACGATACGGCTTTTACCTCATCAAAGCTGCATATCCATACGCCGTCCTTTTCGCCAAAGCAATCCATACCTTTTGGGTAGCATTGGGTAACTATAACGGCCACATCAACGCCCATGGCGCGCATATCTTTTTTAAGCTTATCTATCCAGTCGGCGGCAAAAGCGGTGGTGCGTTTACTTTCGTAAATAATTTTGCCGCACTCCTGCCCAAACTGATTGCGTACAGTTTGCACACAGTCGGCACCACGCACGCCTTTTCCCACCTCGTTTATCACATCAAAGGGGAAGTAGCTGCGTAATTGTTCTTCCAGTATTAGCTCCTGCACCTCGCCCTGCAACTGCATCGACCCCTGCTCGGCGCGGCGTTTCATCTCGTCAACCAGTTTTTTCTGGTCTTCCAGCTGTTTCTCCATCTCCTTTACCTTTAGCTGGTGCTCGGTATCCTTAATGGAATATTTTTCTATTTCCTGCTTGCGTATCTGTTCGGCAATTTCGGCACGCTGCTCCTGTAACTTGCGTTGCAGGGCAACTTCCATCTCTTCTTCTTTTTGCTTAAGAGATTGCTCGCGCTGTAAAAACTCCAGTTCCTTCTGGCGCGATTCCTTTAACTTTTCGGCACTGTCGTTTACCGATTTTTGCAGCATGGTTAACTGATTTTCAAAATCGGTGGCAATGGCCTTGCGCAGGTTTTCTTCCAGCGTTAATTGCAGTTGCTTCTTTTCATCGCTAAGTTTTTGTTCAAAAAGCTGTTGTTGCTGCTTCTCGCGCAGGGTATATTCGTCTTCTTTTTTACGAAGCTCATCTTCTTTCTGCTTTTTATAATCTGCCATCTGGGCCCTAAGCTGCTGCTTATATTCCTCGGCCATTACTTCCTCAATCGGGAAACCATGTCCGCAGCTGGGGCACTTAACTTCTGTAGCCATAATATTTATAGAAATTTTGCATTGATAATGCAATGCCTATCAAAGATAGGAAAGCATTTTTTAAAAGTATACGAACGGTAAATTATCCGGCGGCGTATATTTTATATCCTAAAAATCGTGATATAAACTTCTGAAGGTACTGCGCAGGCCAAAGGTTAGTATGGCGGCTTTTTTATCGCCCAGGTCGTTTTTCTCCTGCCTGTAAATGGCACCCAATTCAAACCGCAGGTTGTATTTAGCATTTATCAGGTACGATGCAGTACCCTCGGTGTAATAAAGGTTAGTACCTATACCCTGCCCTACAGTACTGGTTGTAAGGGTTGGCGATAAAGGCCGGGTAAGGTCTTTACCGTTGTTATCGCCGCTGGCATCAAGGCCGTATTTAGCGTACATCAACTGCCCCTGAAAATCAAATTTACCAACCGAGTAGTTCATTATACCAATCAGCTCCCTAAAATTAGCTCCCAGCGGGTCTCCTAATGGCTGGCTGTAAAAGGTGTAATTGCTTAGCGTGCGGCCATTCATATAGGTATAAGGCTTTACGGTATTAAATTCAAACAGGTAGTTAAGGTTTTTAACCGCGAAGATGTCCGCGCCGCGTATACCTACCTGCAAGCCGTTTGTGTTATTGGTATTATTGGTGCTATTGCCCGATAAAAAGGTACTACCTTCAAACCTATCTATGATGAACTGGGCGTAAACAGCGCTTTTGTCAAACACTTTATACTTGCCTGTAAAACCTATTAAGGCATTGCCCGGCTGCCCTGATGGCCCAAATTTGCTTGAAAATAACAACGGGTTAATAAAGTTTACATCAAAAGGCCTGGTATTGCCCTGATCATCGGCCTCAGGTGCTATATAGGCGTTAAAAAAGCCGAACGACAGGTTATTGTTTACATTATAATCGAGGTAATGGAACAGCGCCCATTTGCGACGGTTGCTGCCAAAGGTGTCAAACTTTTTAATAAGCAGGTCCTGCATGTAGGCCCACATCATCATATATTGAAACTTACCTACATGCGCTGTTGCCCGCAGCAGGGGATAATTAGCCGCATTGTCTGACAATAACAACGACCGGTAACCATCGCCTATAAAGGTTTTATCCTGCCCCAAAGTAATATTAAGCTGTTTTACAGGCGTGTACGATAGCAGGGCCGTTACGTACGAAAAATCGCGGTAGCTTTTAGTAAGCGTACGGTCATAGGCCTGGCCGGGCACAAAACGTATCTTGCGGGCATAATCGGTGTAATAATCGGCAAAAGCACCCTGGTTTTCGTAACCGCTGGTGTAAAAGGAAAATTTAGTGCCTACCGTACCACCAAACTGAAAACCGCGTGTATTTAGCCCCAAAGCCGATTTAAATAAAAAACCCACAGGCCTCACACTGGCTATGGCATTTTTATCTTCAAAATCCTTACCAACTATATTTTCGGTCAGGAAATCGCCGTAAAAGGTGTACTCTTTTGTTTTAACATCTATTAAATGCTCGTTAAACAATTTACGCATCAACCAGCTTTTGTGGCTGCTATCTACGCCTAAAAGCATTAACTGGTTGTACCGGGTTTGCAGGGTGCTGTCTATTAAAAACGGGCGAAGCGATGTATGCAGTGCCGTACCTTTTGAATACAGGTCGGCATTAAATTTTTGATTGAACTGGTATGATTGAGGCAAATAAACCGATTGCGCCTTGCTTATTTTTGATGACGATACTATTAAGCACAACAATAAAATAAGTTTACCTGGCAGTTGAACGCGATTTTTTAGCATATACAGCAAAATAAGCGTTATTTATTGTAACATTAAAATTTACAGCATTAATTAAAATTACCCGCCTGTTTACGGCGTTAAATTGTGTTAAATTTATTAAACTGCACCTGTTTATAAAAAACAAGCTACAAAAAATACTGATATTTGCCGCGCTTAATAACACCTGTTACACATGCAATACAATAAAATTAATAACCTTTTAGGCTGGCTTTGCTTTGTTATAGCCGCAGTAACCTACACCTTAACACTGGAACCATCCGTTAGTTTTTGGGATTGTGGCGAGTTTATTTCGTGCGCATACAGGTTGCAGGTATCGCACCAGCCGGGTTACCCTTTGTTTGCCATGCTGGGCAAGGTATTTTCGCTGCTGTCGTTTGGCAATAATGCTAAAGTACCTTACTACACCAATATGCTATCGGCTATTGCCAGCGCCGCTACGGTTATGTTTTTGTTTTGGACCATTACCGCTATTGCCAAAAAGCTGGTTGCCGGCCGCGAAAAAGATTTTGGCGGGGCACAAACTATCTTAATTATGGGTGCCGGCCTGGTTGGTGCCCTGGCATTTGCCTATACCGATACCTTCTGGTTTTCGGCTGTTGAAACTATTGTTTTCGCCCTATCATCGTTATGTATAGCGCTTATATTTTGGGCCATATTAAAATGGGAAAACCATGCCGGCGAACCCGGTGCCGACCGCTGGATAGTTTTTATTGCTTATGTAATAGGCCTGTCAATAGGCATACACCTGCTTAACCTGCTTACTATACCTGCCATTGCGCTGGTTTATTACTTCCGCAGGTATAAAAATATCACTACCAAAAGCGCGATAATAGCTTTTTTAATAAGCGTGCTTATACTGGGCTTGGTGCAGTATGGCGTAAGGGGCTACACTGTTAAGTTCGCCGCTTATTTCGATCTGTTTTTTGTTAACTCGCTTGGGCTTGGCTTTGGCACAGGTGCGCTGTTTTTCTTATTGCTGATAGTCGCAGTATTAGTTGGCGGTATCATCTACAGTATCCGCACCAACAAACCAACCCTAAACCTGGCATTTTTGTGTCTGGCCTTTATTTACTTTGGCTACGGCTCATTTGCCTACATCCCTATACGTGCAACGGCTAATACCAATTTAAACAACTCGCACCCCGATAACGCTTTTACCCTTTACGGTTACTTAAACCGTATTCAATACGGCGAAAACCCTCTACTGACCGGGCCATATTTTGATTCGAAACCTATCGATCAGAAAGAAGGCAGCACCATTTACCGCAAGGGTGATACCAAATACGAAGTTGCCGGTAAACGCAGCGATTACGTGTACGATAAAACGCATTTGTTCCCCCGTTTTTACAGCTCGAGCCCACAGGATATACAGTTTTACCGCCAATGGCTGCAACTGGGCGAAAACCAGGAACCAACCGCCTGGGACAACTTTAGGTACCTGATGAGCTGGCAGGTATACCAAATGTATTTCAGGTACTTTTTATGGAATTTTGTTGGCCGTTACAACGACCAGGACGGGCAAACCAGCACCACCGCTATTGATGGCAACTGGACAGCCGGCCTGTTTAACGGAGCCAGCCACCTGCCAAAAACAGTTACCGAAAGCCATACCTATACCCCATTATACGCACTGCCGTTTTTATTGGGCATGATAGGCCTGATATATCATTCGGAGCGTAAAAAACGCGACGCGCTTATTGTGGCTATGCTGTGGTTTTTTACCGGTATAGCGGTTGTATTATATGTTAACCAGGCCAATGTACAGCCCCGAGAGCGCGATTACTCGTACGTAGGCTCGTTTTACGCCTTTGCGATATGGATAGGCTTGGGCGTTATCGGCATAGCCGATATGCTGAGCAAAAAGGTGAACATCCGCACATCGGCCTATATATCTATTGGTATTGGTTTGCTAATAGCGCCTGTATTGCTGGCATCAAAAGAATGGCAATCGCACGATAGATCGACCAAGATGACGCCGCACGATATGGCTTATAATTACCTGATATCGTGCCCGCCAAATGCCATTTTGTTCACCTACGGCGATAATGACACCTACTCGTTATGGTACGACCAGGAAGTAGAAGGTATACGCCCCGATGTGCGGATTGTTAACTTAAGCTTGTTCACCGGCGACTGGTATATACGCCAGATGCAGAAAAAGATGAACCAAAGCGATCCTTTGCCTATTACCATGCCTTATGATAAATATAAGGAAGGCGTTAGGGATGTGATCTATTACAGCGATAAAAACCTGCCGGGCTACGTTGATATTAAAGAGATATTTAATTTTATCACCACCGACGATAAAACACTGCAGGGCCAAACCAATGATGGTGAAAGCGTTAATTATTTGCCAACCAAAAAGCTGTCCATCCCGGTTAATGCCGATGAGGTGCTTAAATACGGCGTAATTACTCCCGACCAAAAAGCCCGCCTTGCTACAAGTGTAGATTTTACTTTTACATCAAACTATGTAACTAAGGAAAACCTGGCCATATTTGACATATTGGCGCATAACAACTGGAAAAGGCCCATTTGCTTTACTACCACCATTGGCAATGATAACCTGATAGGTTTACAGCCTTACTTGTATAAAGAAGGTTTTACCTATCACCTGCTGCCTTTAAAAGCCGATACCGCCAACCACGACCAGCTAAGCAAAACCAACAGCCTGGTGATGTATGATAACATGATGAACAAGTTTAAGTATGGCAACTTTAAAACGGCTAAGTATTTAGATCATGAATCTACCGGTATGTTTTACCCGGTTATGTTAACCACCTTTTTAGACCTTACACAAAACCTGATGCAGGAAGGCCATAACGACCTTGCCCTAAAACTGCTGCATAAATACGACAAGGAAATGCCCGAAATTAACCCCTACATTGATGTAGCCGGCCGTAAACTGTTTTTGGCGCAATCTGCCTATAAATTAGGTGATATAGCCCTGGGTAACAAAATAGCAACCGCTGTTAACGCGTACCTGGTAGATCAGTTAAACTACAATGCTTACCTGCTTAAAAACAACCGCGAAAATGTAAACATGCGCGATGTGCAGATAGGCCTGCAGGTAATGAACGGGTTAATGGAGTACACCAAAACCTACCATCAAACAGCGCTTAGCAATAAAATTGATGCGGAGTTGAAAAATTACTTAAGTCAATTCTCAAGTATAATGGGGCAGTAACTCATTAGCCATCTGTATAAAAAAAGGGAATTGTATGATACAATTCCTTTTTTGTTGCTTTGTATTAGCCGAAAAGACCTCTGCAGATTGTGTAATTACAAACCTAAAAACTCTTTCATTTGGTGCGGCAATGGGTAATTGCCATACATCCGGCGCATTAAAACAACTTCGCCAACATGAAAAGAGAGGTGTACAGATAGTTCCTGAACGTATTTTAACTTTTTTTGCAGGTAAGGTTCTTTAGCGCCGAATGTGGCTATAGCATCAATTACCTGCTGTTGCTGCCGGTAAAAGGTGGCTACCAGGCCGTCAAGCGCCTGTTGGTTGTCTACCTGCGTTTCTATCCAGCTTTCATACTCATCCAGTTCAAAGCATTGCTCAATGTTTTTAATGCAGGCAATATGGTAGCGCTGCCAAACCACCAGGTGGTTTAGTATTTGCCAGATAGATTTCGGGGCATTTGCCGGTACATTTGCAGCCTCGGCTACAGTAAGGTTATCAAATACCTTAAATGTATCAAAAGCCCCCTCAAACAGGTTTTGATATTGATTTTGCATTAACAGGAGTTTAGCACTATTTACATAGCATTATATGGCCAATGCTTCGTTTTCCTTTTTTATCCTCACTGTTAACATAACAGCATTTAGTATGCTGAATGCAATGGCTGTGTAATATAGGTTAAACGTTAAAGGTATAATTGCTATCTCTAAAATAACAATTATATAATTGGGGTGTTTTACGTATTTATAAATGCCGCTTGCTACCGGCGCTGTACCCGGCACACGGTATATTTTGGTATTCCAATAAAAGCCCAGCGTAGATATAACCACGAACTTTAGCATGATCAGTACAAAAAATACTATAAGCAGCGCGTAATTTACCGCATTGGTGCCCCGCCATATATACTCGGCTATAAGCGATATAATAAACAGCGTATGCATGGCTACCATATAGGGGTAGTGCGCTTTACCATACTCCACCGCACCGTTGGCAAGCAGCCATTTTTCGTTACGAGCCGATACAAATAGTTCGGTAAGGCGTTGTACAATAAGGAAAACAAGAAACAGGATGAATATCATTGGCTTAGTTTTTCATATTTAATAACACCATTTCGCTGCTAAAGCCGGGGCCCATGGCCAGCATTAAACCATAGCCATCAGTAAACCCTTCGGTCATGAATTTTTCAAGTACGTATAAAACCGTCACGCTGGACATATTGCCATTATCGTTCATCACCTCGCGGGTGTTTTTTAAAAAATCGCCATCGGCTTTAAGCGCGTCTTCATAAGCCTCCAGCACCTTTTTACCACCGGGATGAAAAACAAAGTTCTTAATATCGCTTAGCTTTAACCCTTGCTTTGCCAAAAAGGCTTCAATATCGGCAGCAATGTTTTGGTGTATAAATGTAGGTATGTCTTTAGAAAAAACCACCTTAAATCCATCATCCCTAAAATCCCAGCCCATTACCTCCAGCGAATCGTAATAGAGCTTACTGCTTGCTGCCTGTATGCTTACTGTTTTATTGGGGCTGGCATGGTTATCTCCTTTAACAATAACCGCCGCAATACCGTCAGAAAACAAGCTCGAACCTATGAAGTTACTTTTGCTGTAGTCGCTTTTTATAAGTGTTAAGCTGCACAGCTCCACAGCAACCAGTAATACCACCGCGTCGGGATTGGCTTTTGCCAAAGTATTAGCTTTTGCCATACCCGCTACCCCACCCGCGCAACCCAGGCCCCAAACGGGCGTGCGTGTAATATGCGGGTTTAATTGCAGCTGGTTAATAATAAGCGCATCCATACTGGGTGTGGCCAGGCCAGTGGTAGATACAAATATTATATCGGTAATATCGCTTTTATCAATACCTGCCTTTGTAATAGCCGCCTGCACTGATTCAACCGAGTATTGCAGTGCCAGTTTTATATATTCGTCGTTACGCTGCTTAAAGGTAGTAGTTTGGGCATAGTAGCTTAAGGGCTTTACAAAATTGCGGGTAATTATGCCGGTGTTGTCAAAGGCTTGTATCAGCCTGTCTACCTGCGGAAAATCTGTGGCAAACATATCGCGCGCCTGCTCTCTTACCTCTTGCTGGATGGTTTTATCCGGTAGATCTATTTTACTAACTGCTGTTATAAATGGCATTGTGTATCAGTGGTTATATAATTAAAGTACGTAATAAAGTACGTGATGGTTGATAACTTTTATTAATAGCTATTGTTTCAATTTTAGCCAAGCTTTGTAAATTACATCAAATAACACAAATCCAATGCCCGAATTACCCGACTTGCAAGTATTTAGCCACAACCTTAATAAAAGGTTAGCCGGCAAAACTGTTAAACAAATTACCGTGCATAAAGCACCCAAATTAAATGTGACCCATCAGCAATTAGCCGATACCTTGCAAGGCCAAAAGCTTGACAGGGTGTACCGCGACGGTAAAGAGTTGTATTTTAAATTTAGCAAGGGCGATATTTTAGCCTTACACCTGATGCTGAACGGTAAATTATTTTTGTTTGAAGGTAAAAATGATAACAAGTACCCCATAATAGAACTGTTGTTTACCGACGATAGCGGTTTAGCCCTAACCGATTATCAGGGGATAGCCAACCCTACTCTTAACCCCGAAGAAAAGGAAGCGCCTGATGCCATAGCACCTGAAGCCGGACCAGACTATTTGAAACAAAGACTGGCAAAAACCAAAACCAATGTAAAGGCCGTGTTACTCGATCAAAAGATAATACGCGGCATTGGCAACGCTTATGCCGACGAAATACTTTGGGACGCGCGGATATCACCCTTTTCGGTAAGTAACAAAATACCTAAGGATAAGGTGGATGATCTGGCCGGGTCGATAAGATCGGTATTAAAGCACGCTGAAGAGCAGATCATAAAAGCCAAACCCGATATTATTGCCGGCGAGATACGCGATTTTTTGAATATCCATAATTCCAAAAAAAAGCACAGCCCAACCGGTGCCGAAATTTTAATGAAAGATACCGGGCGCAAAACCTATTACACCAACGAGCAGGAACTATTTAACTAAGCAGTTATGAGGATCAAAAGGATAAACGCTGATGAATACCAAACGGTTACCGCATTATTTAACCAATACCGCATGTTCTATCGCCAAAAAGATGATATAGCCCTGGCTGAGCGGTTTATACATGAGCGGCTGCACAATAACGAGTCGGTAATATTTGTTGCGATAGCCGGGCATAACGACGATATCCCCGCCGGTTTTACACAGTTATACCCCTTGCTGTCATCGGTAAGGGCTACTAAAAACTGGCTGTTGAACGATCTATATGTAGATGCCGCGTTTAGGCAACAGGGCATTGGCGAAGCCCTTATAAAAACAGCCATGGTATTTGCTAAAGACAAGGGTGCAAAGTACCTTCAGTTAGAGACCGAGGTAAACAACACCACCGCGCAAAGCCTGTACGAAAATATAGGCTTTGTTAAACAGCAACCCGACGACCAACACTTTGTGTACCAGGTTAATATTTAATACAATATTTAGCGAAAATTACTTTCAATACAGTTAAAACAATTAACCAAAATGTTCTGTTTAGTAGTAAACTACGACAACAATGGGAACATTACAACATATACAACACCAAATATCAGCTTTAAACGATCTGATAAAAACAAATAACGACAGGATAATGGGGTACCAAAAAGGTATTGAAAACACACAGGACCCGGCCCTGAAGATGGTTTTTGAAGGCTATGCCGATCAAAGCAGGGGCTACGTAAACGAACTTAACGACTTTATACACCTGCTTGGCGGTTCGCCAACCGATGGCACCACCCTATCGGGCAAGTTTTACCATACCTGGATAGATGTTAAATCGGCTTTCTCCAAAGCGGATGAACATTCTATATTATCCGACTGCGAATATGGCGAAGATATAGCCAAAAGCGCCTACCGTAGAGCTTTGGATGATAAGGAACTGATATGGGAAGACGAAAAGATACTAAGCTTGCTTAACAACCAAATGAATGGCTTAAAAATGGCGCATGATGCTATTAAGGCCCTTCGCGATTCTACTAAAGTTAAACAACATGCTTAAAGTTATGGACAGCCCGGATCAAGAATTTTTAAAAGAATACAGCCCCCTGCATGTACCGCAAAAATACGATGCTGCAGCTTCGGTGCAGGATAACGTGGTTTATGCGCTGGCCGAATTAGAGTATGCTACTGCTGTACGTGTTGCAAAAAAGCTAGCCAAGCTGGCTCCCGAAACGGATATAGCAATCCACCAAAAAAACGCCCAAGAAGTACTAACGCGCCTTTTTAATAAAGGCCTTATAAAGGGTGACGACATTGAAGATAACCGCGAGTATAACTTAAGCAAAATATTAAGCCCAAACTCGGGCAAGGCAGATGAGTTATATTAAGCAGATATTGCCGCGATTGAACATATTGGCCACAATTATTATAAAGCATAAAAAAAAGCCCCGTATATCGGGGCTTTTTAATTTTATATGATTACCATCTTCTGCCATGTCCGCGGCCATGACCACGATAAAAGTGTTCGCGGTAAACAACCTGGCGGCGATAAACCGGGCGTTCGTAGTAACGGGTGCGGTATACCGGGCGATAGCTTCTGTAAACTACCGGTTGTTCATAATATACGGTACGCGGATAAGTTTCATAAACGGGATAAGGCCTTTCAACATATACCCTTCTAACGGGTGTACCTAAATTTACACCTATGCCTACGCTAACCTGTGCTTTTACAAGTTGAGATGACACAGTAAGTATCAGTGCTATTATCGAAAATTTTATCAGTTTCATTGTCTGTAAGTTTTAGTTACTATTAATGTTTCTATATAGCATCAGACACTAATACTATGCCATGGTTTAATAAAAACTTACACTTTTTTGGAATATCAGTCTTCGTAGAGCTTTAAACGGCTCTTTAAATAACTCATTTCCTGTTGCATATCTTCTATTTTTTGCAGCAAACTATTTATGGTTGCCACACCCGGTTCGTTAATTTCTAAATGGTTATGCAGGCGCACTAAACGCTCCAGCTTTTGTATCTCATCAACCGGGATACAGTTTTGCTTATCCACAACAATCACCTCAACCAGACCGGCATCCTGCAGGTAGCTAACAAAGGTGCCATCTACCTGGTGGTAAACACAAAAATCGCTTACGGATATTAAATTTTCGGTTTTCATAGCGCTTAAGTTTAAATCACGATTTAGCTAATTGTTCAAATAACTCGCGTTGTTTGTCTGTTAACTTAGTTGGTAATTGTACGTTATAGGTTAAATACAGGTCGCCAAACTGTCCTTCCTTTTTGTAAACCGGTACACCTTTGCCTTTTAGCTTAACTTTAGTACCAATTTGTGTGCCTGGGGCTACCTTTAGCTTTACTTTGCCGCTTAGCGTGCTTGCAGTAATTTCGCCGCCTAACACGGCTGTGTAAAGGTCAATATCAATTGTTCGGTACAAATCGCTACCCACGCGTTTAAATTCAGGATCTTCGGGTATATTAAAGGTAATGTACAGGTCGCCGGCGGGTGCCCCATTGCTGCCCGGCGCACCGTGGCCAGCTATTTTTATAGTTTGCCCATTTTCGATACCCGCGGGAATGGTTAAGCGTATGTTTTTACCGTTAACTGTAATGGTTTGCTTTTTCGATTCCATAATATCCCGCAAATCCAGCTGCAGCTCGGCGTTAAGGTCCTGCCCGCGGTAGCGCTGCGATTGCCTGCCGCTGTCACCCACCGGCCCGCCGCCAAACATCGAGTTAAAGAAATCAGAAAAATCCCCACCGCCGCCACCGCCAAAATCAAACCCGCCGAAACCGCCACCATTACTGCGCTGGTATTGCTGCTGCTGGCGTGCCTGCTGTTCGTAGGCATCGCTGTGTTGCCAGTTTTCGCCGTATTTATCGTACTTTTTGCGTTTCTCGGGGTCGCTTAACACCTCGTTGGCCTCGTTGGCCAGCTTAAATTGCTTTTCGGCCTCGGGGTTGTTGGGGTTAAGGTCGGGGTGGTGTTTGCGCGCAAGTTTGCGGTAAGCATTTTTTATATCCTTATCGGTCGCGTTTTTATCTACGCCTAAAATCTTATAATAATCTATAAATGCCATAATTAATTATGTATACCTAAAACGGTTAATACAAAGCTAAGTTTTAAATTACGGTAGTATTATATAAATTTGGTATCGGTCTCTCAATTATAACAGGGCTAATTACATCAAATATGGATACCAGCATCTTCCGCCATTTTTCAAACATCGATACTAAAGAGATAGCTCCCGGCTTTTTTAGTAAACTGATACATACCGATACCAACACCATCAACTTTATTGAAGTGGCAGCTGGCTGTACCGTGCCCGACCATAGCCACGTGCACGAGCAATTATCGTTTGTGATAGAGGGGCAGTTTCAATTAACCGTAGGCGGCATACCGCAAATACTTGATTCGGGCATGTTTGCGGTGATTCCATCAAACGCGGTGCACAACGGCCTGGCCATAACCAATTGTAAGCTGATTGATGTTTTTAGCCCCGTGCGCCAGGATTACAAACAGCTATAAACAAGCATTAAATTTTAGCCTTATTTAATACATTTGCCGCAAATACTATTGCTATGGCTATCTCTGTTGCTACCCTTACTGATGTACCCGAACTTGTTACGCTGGTAAATTCGGCCTACCGGGGCGAAAGCTCTAAAAAAGGCTGGACCACCGAGGCTAATTTAATTGACGGGCAACGTATTGATGAGGAAGGCCTTATTGAGCAAATGAGCGACCCAAATGCAACTATACTTAAAAACACTGATGCGGATGGCAATATAACCGCCTGTGTGTACCTGCTTAAAAAGCCGGGCAACGTTTTATACCTGGGTATGCTTACGGTATCGCCCACGCTGCAGGCACACGGCATTGGCAGGCAACTTTTAGCCGCTGCCGAAGACTATGCCCGCAGCATCAACCACCATACCGTAGCTATGACAGTGATAACCACCCGCACCGAACTGCTGAATTGGTATGAGCGACGCGGCTACACTAAAACCGGCGAAACCATCCCTCTCATCATTACCGAGCGAAACGGCATTTTAAAACAACCTGTTGAGATGTTTAAGCTGCACAAGGCGGTATAAAATTGAACTGCATTATAATATAATAAATGCAACATTGGGCGGTATGTTGGCATAAATAATTAATTTCACCAATTAGTATATACCTGATATGCAAAAGCCCGATAGCCTTATTTTTGACATGGATGGCACCCTTTGGGATGCTGTTGATACCTATGCACACTCCTGGAACGTTGTCTTTGCCGACTTAGGCATTGATAAAACCATTCACCGCGATGTTTTAGCGGGCATGGTGGGCTGGGAAGGCAAAAAAGTGATAGCTGAGCTAATGCCCGAATTTGAGCCCGAAAAACGCTTTGAGATCTATGCAGAAGTAAATAGCAGGCGGCATAACCTGATACGCGAAAAGGGCGGCATATTATACGATGGCGTTAAAGACGGCTTAAAGCAACTATCCGAAAAATACCCGTTACTGATATTAAGCAACTGCGCGGCAGGCATTATACGCCAGTTTATTGATTGGGCCGGCATTGACGATTACATAACCGACGAATTTGCCTACGGTGTAAACTTTATGCCTAAAAGCCACAACATTAAATTGCTGATGGATAAGCATCATTTAAAAAACCCTGTATATGTAGGCGATACCGCCGGTGATGGCGAGCAGAGCCGTTTAGCAGGCATCCCCTTTGTTTTTGTAAGCTATGGTTTTGGCGAAACAGACGATCACGACCTTAAGTTTGACGATTTTCCGTCGCTAACTAATTATTTTTTAAACTTATAAGCCTTATTGGTGTTAGGTTGAAAAGCTTAGCACATGAAAAGACGCGTATTAACCATTATTATACTGGTTTTAACAGTAGTTATAATTGGTGTTGTTTATTACCGCTACTATTTTGTTTTTGGCGAAGGTACCAAAGCCGGCAGCATGAACTATTTTGTAAAAAAGGGCTATATGTTTAAAACCTACGAGGGCCGTTTAATACAAAGCGGCATCCGGTCGCAAACCCAGGGCAATATATCATCAAACGAGTTTATGTTTTCGGTAACCGACCCTAAGGTGGCCGATAAGCTTAACCACAGCGCAGGTGCCATGCTGGAATTGCATTATAAAGAGTATTTACACACGCTGCCATGGCGCGGGGTAAGCAATTTTGTGGTAGATAGCGTTATGTCGGTTACGCCAGTATCGCCAACCGCCCCATAAATAAGTTTACTGTTACTTTTTTGTTAAAAAACCCTTTAAAGCCTGCTGGGTAAATTCCGACAGTACCAGTTCGCCACTTATGGCGGCACGTTCGGCAAGCAGTTCGTCCCAGTTTTGGGTGCCCTCCCATAGTATTTGCTTAAGGCCTACAAGCGCTTGAGGGTGGTACGAGGCGAGTTTTTGGGTTAGGGCGACCAATGCCTCATCTAATTGACTAACGTCGCTATAAACCTCGTTATAAAGCCCTTTTTCGCGGGCCCATTGCGCTGTCTGAAAATCAACCGCCCGTATGGTTAGCTGCGAGAAAGCGGGCAAGCCAACTTTACGTATCACCGCTGGTGATATTACAAATGGCCCTATGCCTATGGCCAGTTCGCTTAGTTTAACAGATGCTGCTTCGGTAGCCAGGCAGTAATCGGCAGCAGCAGCAAGGCCAACACCGCCGCCAACAGCTTTGCCCTGCACACGGGCTATAATTATTTTTGGCGACTTGCGGCAGGCATTAATAACGTTGGCAAAACCCAAGAAGAACACCGCACCGGCTGCTTTATCTTTTATCTGCAATAGCTCGTCAAAGCTGGCACCGGCGCAAAATGTGCGGTCGCCATCACTTTTTAATATTATTACACGTGTGTTTGCATCGGCACCGGCAGTTTTAATGGCATTGGTGAGTTGCTGTAGCAAATGGGCCGGCAACGAGTTTTGCGCAGGATGATAAAAGCTAATGGTAGCAATACCATCAGTACTGTTATTAAGTGTTACGTGCCCGTTATCCGTTAAGCTCATAATTAATGGGATGTTGCGGCAATATCAGCAATTTTAATTTAACGGGCAAAGCGGAGGCATAGGGTGAGGTCTTCGACGGGCTCAGACTACAGATATTTGTTACTTAAAGGGAGGCCTTTGACGGGCTCAGACTGACGACATTTGTTTCTTTAGCAGTCTGAGCCTGTCTATCAACCTTAAGCCTCATCTATCAGCGGCAGCTCGAAGTAAAAGGTTGACCCTTTGCCCGGCTCGCTATCAACACCTATTTTACCATGGTGATTGCTGATGATCTCGTGCGAAATGTACAGCCCCATTCCCAGCCCGCTGGTCATGTTCTTTTTATCCTCTACACGGTAAAAGCGCTCAAATATTTTGCTCTTTTGATCGTGCGACAAGCCTATACCATTATCAATTACCGATACCCTTACGTTATCGTCGTGCTTAGTGGTGCTGATAGTTATGTTTTTATTACCATGCGAGTATTTTACCGCGTTATTTATCAGGTTCATCAATACCTGTTCAAGGCGTTCCTGGTTACCGTGTATGGTGTAAGTACCATTGCTCAGGTTCTCAAATTTATAGCCTGGGTTCATGTGTATGGCATTTTCTAAACATTGGTTTACCAGGTTAGCCACTTCAACTTCGCCAAGGGCATATTCCAGTCTACCTGCCTTAATTTTGCTCACATCCAACAAATCGTTAATAAGCGATTGCAGCTTGTTTATAGATATGGCCGCTTTGGCAACATATTGCTTAACAACAGTTGGTAAGTCTTCTTTTTTGTAGCCTGCAATTAATTGCAGGTAGCCTTTTAAACTGGTAAGTGGGGTTTTAAGCTCGTGGCTGGCAATACCAATAAATTCGTCCTTGCGCTCCATTTCAAGCTTTTGGTCTTCAATATCGGTTGCGGTGCCTACCCAAAATATGATCTCGCCCGCTTCGTTACGCAGCGGTTTAGAGCGGTTTAAATGCCATCGGTAAACACCATCGTGCCTGCGGTAGCGGTTCTCCACTTCAAAAAGATCGCCCGTTTTTAACGCGTCGTTATACTTTTCGAGGGTTTCCTTCAGGTCATCGGGGTGTACCAGCTCCTGCCATTTAAAACCACCGGTGCTTTCAAAATCACGGCCGGTATAATCATACCAGCGTTGGTTAAACGAGTTAAAGTTACCATCGGGCAGGTTTGTCCAGGTCATCTGCACAATGTTGTTGGTAAGCAGCTTAAAGTGCTCGCGGCTTATAACCAAATCAAGTGTGCGTTCTTTAACCGTTGCCTCAAGGTTATTGTTCATTAACTCGGTAGCGGCGCGTGCCTCTTCCAACTGTTCGTTACGTACCTGTAATTGCTTTTCGGTTTCTTTTAAAATAGTTAGGTCGGTTATGATCAGGCTGAGCGCCTGCCCGCCATCCACCTCAATGGTATTGCAGGAAAAAAGGCAATGCATATCCTGCCCCCCACCATCTTTCAGCAATATTTCTTCGCGGCAATCATCGTCCCAACTGGATGTTAATATTTTTTGCAGCTTATGTTTTGATGCGTCCGGTACAAAGCTAAGCAAAGGCATACCTATTACTTTTTCGAGCGGGGTATCGGCCATTTGCGCAAAACGGTTGTTGCAATATAAAACAATGCCATCCTTACTTACCGTTACAGCGCCTTCGCTCATCTTTTCGATAAAAACGCGGTAGGTTTGGTCGGCAGTTTTAAGTGTATATAATTGATGCCCTTCCTGGTCTTTTACAACTAATGCATCAACCTGTCCGGTACGTATGGCTTCAATAGTATCGTTCGCCTCTTCCAGTTGGTGGCGAAGTTCTTTAATTTCGCTTAGCAAGTTATTTGAATTTATCGGCTCCATATGTTATAAATTGTCACCAAGGCCAAGCCCCTTTAAAACCTTGTTTGTATTGCTCATATCGCCAATCATGCGCCTTTCGGGGCCGGGCGCTTTTTTTATGAGCATGGGCAAAGCAATAATATCCTCCCCTTCTGCAAGTTCTCTCTGCTGATGAATGTCTATGATCTCCAGTTGATACTTACCGGGTAGGTATTGCTCGCAAATGGCATTAATGTTTTCTACCGCGCGGATAGAATTTGGCGATGCTCCTATAATAAATAATCGTAGATGATAAGTGTCAGCCTCATCATTACTGTCGTAATCTGCAAATAATCCGGTCGTATTAGCCATTATCAAAATTTATGGCAATTAAGCCGGTCGTATGTTTAGGCCTACCAAAACTTTTTCTTCGTTTGATAGGTCGCCAATTATTTTTCGTATAGGCTCGGGCACTTTACGCACCAGTGTTGGTATAGCCAATATCTGGTCGCCTTCGGCCAGTTGTGGTTGTAAAAGCAGGTCTATTACTTCAATACGATATTGCCCTTTTAGGTGCTCCTCGCAATATTTTTGCAAGTTGCTTAGTGCTGTAACAGATTTTGGGGTTTTACCGGCTACATATAGCCTTAATTCCCACTTTTTATCAGTTTTTGTCATGTTATTTTTTTCCGCGTTTTTTTTCCTTTTCTGCTTCCCCGGTTCTTAAGCGGGTTACCTCCTCACGGTTTTTTCTTATTATTTCTTTTTTTAATTCTTCTTCCAGGTAAACCTTATTCAACTCTTCTTCTACAGATTCAAACTCGCTGTGCAAGCTTGCTATTTTTGCCTCAAGCACCTGGCGCTTGCGCAAAATTTCGCGGTCTTTACGTATCACGGCGTGCGAGCGTATGGCTTCGCCGGTTTGTTCCTGCAGCATTTGCTCTTTACGCGCCGAACCGGTAAGTACGCCTTCGGGGCCTAAGTACACATCAACCAGGTTAAGGCCTTCGTCGGTTATGGTAAACTCGCGCACCTGGTTAGAGTGTTTCATCCCGCGCGATTTCATCACGTATAATCCACGGTTACGTTCGCCGTTAAACTCAATATCACGCACCAGTATCCAGGCGTCTACAAGCGATGATACGCCCTCGTCTGTCTGCTCGTTTACAATAGTGTTTAACGATAGCGCGGTAAACATTACCGATATTTGCTCTTCCTGCAAATAATCAATCATTCGCACCAGCATATTCTTTACCTCGCTAACCGAACCAACGTTAATAAAGTTGGTTATAGGGTCCATAATAACCACGCTTGGCTTGTATTGCCTTATGCATTTGTGCATGGCTACCAGGTGCATCTCTAAACCGTATAAATTTGGCCTCGAGGCGTTAAAGTAAAGCAAGCCGCTATCAACATGCTTTTGCAGGTCGATACCTATCGAATTCATGTTACGGATAATCTGCCTGGGCGATTCTTCCATGGCAAAGTAAACGCATTTTTCTTTACGGTTACAGGTTTCGTTGGCAAATGATGCCGCCAAACTGGTTTTACCAGTACCCGCCGTCCCCGATACCAATACGCTGCCGCCACGGTATAAACCCTTGCCGCCTAGCATGGCATCTAAAGCTTTAACACCTGTTGATATGCGCTCTGACGATACCTGGTTGGCCATTTTAAGTGAGGTGACCGGCAGTACCGATATACCATCATCATCTATTAAAAACGGATACTCGTTAGTGCCGTGGGTAGTACCACGATACTTAATGATGCGTAAGCGGCGGGTTGATATTTGGTTGCTTACCCTATGGTCCAGCAAAATAACACAGTCCGACACATACTCTTCAAGTCCCTGGCGGGTTAACGCCGGGCCATCGCCTCGCTCGCCGGTTATAACGGCTGTAACGCCTTTGTTTTTTAGCCAGGAAAACAGGCGCCTTAACTCGGCGCGCAAAATGGCCTGATTGCTAAGGCCCGAAAATAAATTCTCTAAAGTATCCAACACAATGCGCTTGGCACCTATGCTATCAATAGCAAACCCCAAACGGATAAATAACCCTTCCAGGTCATACTCGCCTGTTTCTTCTATCTCACTGCGGTCTATGTGTATATGGTCAACCCTTATTTTCTTTTCGTCTTGTAATTTTTTCAGGTCGAACCCCAACGAAGAAACGTTCGCCGCCAGCTCGTCAGATTTTTCTTCAAATGCCACAAATACGCCCGGCTCATTAAACTCAACGGCGCCGCGCACAATAAATTCTACCGACATTAAGGTTTTACCACTACCGGCTTCGCCGCAAATTAGGGTAGGCCTGCCCGTTGGTAAGCCACCTTCGGTAATTTGGTCAAGGCCAATAATACCGGTAGCAGATTTAGGTATCGTTTTATATTTAGCCACGTTTTTTTCTTTCTTTTTATCGCTCATTAATTATTGTTGTTTGTTTCATAAAAGTATAAATTTTACCTAATTAAGAAAGTTACAGATGGGTAATTTTCCTGTTGCATAAATTATAGTTATATACCTTCAATAAAATATCCACTTCAACTTTGCAAAATCATAATTGTTTGATTTATAGCATTTTTTTTACACTTTATATTTCGGATGCAATTGTTATACCAAATGCAAAAAAAGTATAAGGCGTAATATTTACCGTTAATGTGTTAATATCTTTATTTTCATCGCGTTCAAACATATATTTGTTACAACTCTTTATATTTTAGCAGACAATATATTACATTCAACCTATGTGCATTTTTTAAGATTATGGACGAAATTATCGACCAAAATTCAGGGCATAACCAAAATGTTTTTAAGACGATTATAGAGCAATCGCCATCGCCGGTAGGGCTTTATGTTGGGCCTGATATTGTTATAACCTTAGCCAACGCATCTATTTTAAAGGTATGGGATAAGGATGCCTCGGTAATTGGCAAAACCTTTAGGCAGGCACTGCCAGAACTGGAAGGCCAACCGTTTTTTGATATACTCGACCGTGTTTACGCCACAGGCATACCCTACGAGGCCTACGCCGAGCGGGTTGACCTGTTGAGCGGCGGCAACATGCAAACCTTTTACTTCAACTTTATTTATCAGCCAATTAAGGATGATAAGGGCAAGGTTTGGGCGATATTAAACACCGCCGAAGATGTTACCGAACTGGTGCTTACACGACAAAAACTTGCCGAAAATGAAGAACGCAGCCGCTTTGCACTCAATTCGGCAGAGTTAGGTGCCTGGCATATGGATCCGGCAAATAATGTGATAACCTGGGATGACCGATGCAGCCATATGCACGGCTTTAAGAAGGGTGAATTAAAATATTACCAGGATGTATTGAAGTACATACATCCCGACGATCACCAAATAATAACCGATAATGTAAGCCGGGTACTAAATCCTAATGGAACAGGTTTATTAGATGAAACTTTTAGGGTTATAGACCCCGAGGACAAAACAATACGGTGGCTGCGAAGCAAAGGCAAGGCATATTTTGATGACAAAGGCAATTGCATACGCTTTGCCGGCATTACACAGGATATTACCACCGAGGTAAAAGATAAAGAAGAACAAAAGCAACTACAACGCCAAAAAGATGATTTTTTAGGCATCGCCAGCCACGAATTAAAAACCCCTGTTACCAGTATTAAAGCCTATGCGCAGGTACTGGGCGCTATGCTAAGTAAAGAGGGCGAAGACAAAAAAGCAGCCATGGTTTTAAAAATGGATGCGCAGATAAACCGCCTTACCAATTTAATTGGCGACCTGCTGGATGTAACCAAAATAAACTCCGGTAGAATTCAGTTTAATAAAAACTGGTTTAATTTTAACCAGGCCGTGCAGGATACTGTACAAGATTTGCAGCATACAGCCAACAAGCATTTGTTGGTAATGGACTTTAAAGATACCGGTGAGGTATACGCCGATAAGGAGCGTTTGGGGCAGGTAATAACCAATTTAATTACCAATGCTATAAAATATTCGCCGCAAGCCAACCGAGTCGTCATTAGTACCGAATTAGTAGATAACGAAATAATTGTTTGCGTACAAGATTTTGGCATTGGTATAGCCGATGATAAAAAAGATAGGGTGTTTGAACAGTTTTACCGCGTTAGCGGCGATAAACAGCACACTTTCCCGGGTTTAGGGCTGGGATTGTACATTTCGTCAGAGATAATTAAACGCGAGGGTGGCCGGATGTGGGTGAACAGCATTGAAGGGAAGGGATCTACGTTTTGTTTTTCGCTACCGGCTAAACCTAATGACAATAACAGCAGCAACGACTAAGACATGAGCCAGCAACAAAAAAAAATAATGATAGCCGACGATGACCCCGGAATTATAGATGCTGTAGCCATGCTGCTTGAATTTGAGGGCTATGATGTAACTACCACCGTTGACGGGCGCACCGTACTGGATATGAAGGACGAACTGCCCGACCTGCTTTTGCTGGATATTTGGATGAGCGGCGATGACGGCCGCGATATTTGCAAAAAATTGAAAAGCGCAAACCTTACCAAAAATATACCGGTAATAATGTTATCGGCCAGCCGCGATATCAAACAATCGGCAATAACGGCCGGTGCCGACGATTTTTTAGCCAAACCATTTGAAATGGACGAACTCATAAGAAAGATAGAGCAATTAACCGGGGGATAAATGTTAGCCCTCTGCTTCAACTCCCCCTTCAGGGGGCTGGGGGGTACCAATTTTATACCTGTCCTCGCCTCTCCAGGCCTCATAGTTTAAACCCGGTGTAAGCCAGTATAACAATATCACCCGCGAGTACCTGTAATTGAATGGCGCTAATATAAACACCACCCCCATTAACACTGCCACATACACCCATGGCGAAACCGAGCCTGTTAAAACATAGGTAGCTACGGCAAAGGTTACCATTTCGGCTACGTTAAAGGCGTAGCTTACAAACATAGCCACATACCAGTATCCCGGTTCGCGCTCGTAATGCAGGCCGCAATGCGAGCATTTTTCGTGCATTTTTTGGCCACCGAAACTATAGGTTGGCGTCGAGTAGATATCGCCACGGCGACAGCGCGGGCACTTGGCCTGCACAATAGCTTGCAAGGCAGATATCGGTTTAGCGGGTTTAATATCGTCAGTAGTTGTCATTGCGGGATGGGGTTTTTGCGGAATTCTTCGGGAGTAAGTCCGGTGTATTTTTTAAAAAATTTGGTAAAGTAAGAGTTGTCGGTAAAATTTAACTGCCGGGCTATGGCGCTAATGCTTAGCTCCAGGTTTATCAGCAGTCGCTTGGCCTCTAACAGCACCCTGTTGCGTATTACCTCACCTGCCGATACGCCCAAAATATCGTTACACAGGGCGTTTAAATGGTTGGGCGTAATGTATAGCAGGGCGGCATAATCTTTAGGCAGCTTTAACGTAGCAAAGTGCTTATCCGTAAGCTTGCGGAAACTCTGTAACAGGGTATAATTGTACGTTGGCGCAATAGTTTGCCCGGCATATTCGCTTTGGCGGGCCACCAGTATAAATAGTTGCAGCATCAGCGCCTTTATCATATCCATACCCATGCGCGCGGGGTTGTGGCTCTCCAGTATCAGCTGTTCAAAA
This sequence comes from Inquilinus sp. KBS0705, assembly GCA_005938025.2. Taxonomy (NCBI): domain Bacteria; kingdom Pseudomonadati; phylum Pseudomonadota; class Alphaproteobacteria; order Rhodospirillales; family Rhodospirillaceae; genus Inquilinus; species Inquilinus sp. KBS0705. Next base: position 2,024,052 of record VCCI02000001.1, read on the forward strand.
AGGTTAATGGTGGCAGCATGTACATCGGGTGTAAGGTTAATTACCTCGTCATCAATATTGCTGCTAAAAAAGGGCAGGCTGTCTAAATAATCGGGCCTTAGCAAAAACGACTGGAAGAATGAGGCCGAGAAGTTAATAATGTAACCATCAACAGGGCCTTCAAAATTCCAGCGGTGTACCTGGCCCGGCGCCATAAAGTATATTTGATACGGCTTAACCGCAAAGCTTTTAAAATCGATAGAGTGATTGCCGCCGCCTTCGGTAAATAGTACCACATGATAAAAACTGTGCTTATGCGGCAGGTTTAGCTTTTGATGTTTTTGCAAATAAGGCGCAAACCGGCTAATAAGCAGTTCGTCGTGCTGATGATCAGCCAACGAGCAAATATCATATACCGGGAACGATTTTTTCATCAACACAAAGATACTTAACAATTATACAAGCCAATGGTACAGTATGGTGTTGTTATGGTATTTTTTACTGATTGTGACAAGCATCACAAAAAATGCAACACTTATATAGTTGCATTAACACTATTTAACATTTTTACTATTTTTATACTGCAACGCCGCCATTATATTGGTGTCTTATATATCGTTATTTAAAACTATTAAGGCATGCTATGGAGCAGGTACACCCACAGTTAAAAGATTTTATTATCAACTACTGTACGCGGTACAAGGTTAAGCCTATCGACCCTGATATGCTGCACCCTGATACCAGCATAGACCTTGACCTGGATATTGTAGATATTGAAATAGAACTTTTTTTGGCTGAATTTGCCGAACACTTTAAGGTAGATGCTTCTAAATTCAGCTGGTATAAATACGGTTACCCAAAAGGATCTACCCGGGTGCGTATACTTAAAACCCTGTTTGGTTATAAAAAACCATGGGTAAAACAACTGGCAGGCTATTGCTACAAACCTAAGTTTAAGGTGCACACGCTTCAAAACGCCCTGCAAACGGGCAAGTTATTGTAAATGACAAAACAATAGGTATATTAGTTTTCCGCACCATCGGTAAACCTGTTATGCTTATCAAAAAACTACTTGTAGTGCTTTTGCTATTTGTTGCTGTAAATACTTTTGCGGCCAGCACCATCAAAATCACCTCTCCCGATAAAAACATCACCTTTAATTTAAGTGCCGATAATGCAGGGCTCTATTACCGGGTTTGGTACAAGGGCGTTTTACTTGCTGATAAGTCGCGTTTGAATATGTCTTTTAAGGAAGGCGGACTGTTTGGCAATAAACTGAAAATATCACCCGCAAAAACTGAAAGATTAACCGAAACCTATAATCTGATCACCGGCAAAACCAGCAAGGTAAACAGCGAATGCAATCGCGTTATCATCCCGGTTACTGAACAAACAGGCAGCAAAAGAAAGCTAAATATAGAAGTGCGAATTTTTAATGATGGCATAGGTTTCCGTTATGTACTGCCGCAGCAAAACGGCTTGCAAAGTGTGGACATTACCTACGAGATCAACACCTTCAACCTCACACAAAACCCAAAAATTACAGCGTTAATATTACCTAACTACACCTCATCACACGAGGGAGAATACACCAAAGCTAACCTTGCCGACTGGCCCGCCGACCAACTAGTAGATATGCCGGCGCTTTTCAGTTTCCCAAAGGGGATATATATGGCCATTACTGAGGCTAACCTGCGCGATTATGCGGGTATGTACCTCACCAAACATAACGGCGTGATTGAAACGCGCCTCTCGCCCCTGCCCAAAACGCCCGAAATTAAAGTAAAAGCCACCCTGCCACATAATAGCCCCTGGCGGGTGATGATGATAAGCGACCGGATAGGCGCCTTCATCGAAACCAATATACTCACCAACCTGGCCGATGCAAATCAATTAAATGATGTCAGCTGGATAAAGCCCGGCAAAACCACCTTCCCATGGTGGAACGGCAACGTAGTACCCGATACCATTAACGCGCCCGGCAACAACTACGTTACCAATATGTATTATGTAGATTTTTGCAGCAAGTATGGCATCGAATACCACTCGGTGGTAGAGTACGGCCTGCACGAGTGGTACGTGAACGATGGGCAGGGTTTTCAACCCGGGCCAAATGCCGATCCATCACGCGCGGTACCCGGGCTGGATATGCAGCAAGTATGTGATTCGGCCGCTGTAAAGGGTGTAGGAATACGCGTTTGGGTGCATTTTTACGCCCTGTACCCCAAACTTGAACAAACCTTTGCACAATACGAAAAATGGGGCATAAAAGGCCTGATGTGTGATTTTATGGACCGCGACGACCAGGAAATGGTAAACATGCAGGAAGAAGTATTAAAAAGCGCGGCCAGGCATAAGCTACACATACAGTTCCATGGCGCATACAAACCCACCGGCATGAACCGCACCTACCCCAACGAGTTTACCCGCGAAGGCACCCTTAACTACGAGAACGATAAATGGGGTAACCGTGTGAACCCCAATACCGACCTCGATATTATTTTTACCCGTATGCTGGCCGGGCAAACCGATTATCATTTAGGGGGATTTAGGGCCGCTACGCCACAAAGCTTTAAAACACAATATACCTGCCCTATGGTAGAGGGCACGCGGTGCCACATGCTGGCCATGTATATGGCACTCGAAAATCCGTTGGGTATGGTATGCGATTATCCGGATGCCTACATTAAACAGCCGGGCTTCGATTTTTTGCAGCAAGTACCCACCACCTGGGACGAGACCCGTGTACTGAACGCCGAACCCAGCGGATACCTCACCGTTGCCCGCCGCAAAGGCGATAACTGGTACATTGGCGCTATTACCAACCGCACCGCCCGCGACTTTAACATTAAGCTCGACTTTTTAGGCGATGCCACCTATGGCGCCGAAATTTGGCGCGACGCCCCTGATGCGGATAAAGACGCCAACCATTTAATAAAAGAGATAAAACAGGTTGATAAGAAAAGCATATTAAACCTACAGCTTGCTCCCGGCGGCGGCCAGGTGCTGCATTTGTACCCATTGAAGAGATAGGGGAATAATAACTTGCTTGCCATGTTAGTCCAGGGGCAGGCTCCATAACCCAATCGTCATTGCGAGGAGCGATAGCGACAAAGCGATCTCCCGACTATGCATAAACGCTTTGCATTAAGGGAGATTGCTTCGTGCCTCGCAATGACGGTCTGGCGGGCAGGCTCCATAACTCAAACGTCATTGCGAGGAGCGATAGCGACAAAGCAATCTCCAGGCTATGCATAAACGCTTTGCGTTAAGGGAGATTGCTTCGTGCCTCGCAATGACGGTCTGAAATTGAGTACGCTGCCACGTCATTGAGGGCAACCTACCCTATCCTTTCGCCTTTTTCGCTGGCGGCTATGAGTTTATTCAACCTGCTTTGCTGGGTTTTTGCCTGCTTGGCGCTCATTACGCGGTGTACGCTTAGTTTGCGGTACCAGGGTGCCTGGTTTTTAAACCAGTCCCATGCTTTTGGGTTGGCTTTAAACTGCTGCTCGTAGGCAGGGCTCAGCACCATCTCGGCTACCTCAAAGCTATATATGGCCGATTTGTGTTCCTGGCGTTTGGCATAAGCAGCAAGGCCGGCAGCTTGCATCAGTCCCTTTTCGGTCAATTCGGCCACCTTTTTAATGTTTACCGCGCTCCATATGCTGTTTGGTTTACGCGGCGTAAAGCGTATGGTGTAGCTCTCCTCATCCCTCGACCTGCGCACACCATCAATCCAGCCAAAGCATAGGGCTTCGTCTACAGATTGCGGCCAGGTAATACTGGCTTTGCCGCTGCCGGTTTTGTAAAAGCCCACCAACAGCTCGGTTTGTTTATCATAATTAGCCTGCAGCCATTCCCTAAAATCGGCAGGGGTGGCAAAAAAATGCGGTTCCATACGGCTAATATAGCACGGTTTTAAGCTTTTTTAGCAGTAGCTACCAATACAACACCGCCAATAAGCAACAAGCCACCTGCATATGGCGGCCAGTTAACCGATTTTTGCCTGTCGGCCGATATTTGAATAGGTCCGGCATCTACTATCTTTTCTTTTTTGGTGTAGGTAAATCCTGTCCATATCAGCATTGCTGCGCCTACAATTATTAATACTATTCCAATAGTTCTGTTCATGGTGATGTTTGTTTAGTTGATAGTTTATAGCAATTTATAGTCGTATTTGTTTGCATGGGCCATTTATTTACTTATTGGCTTACAACATTTTATAAAATACATTGCAGCACGGGGGTAAAAGCATTATTTTAGTGGCATATTCCCCGGTTAAAAAATGAATGATGAGTTGATACTGGAAACCATATCGGTTACCAAAAATTTCTTTGGCGATAAGTCTTCAGGGGTTAACAACATCACCATTTTTGTACCAAAGGGCAAAATAACCGCTATTGTTGGCGAAAGCGGCAGCGGCAAAACCACCCTGCTTAAGCTATTATCGGGGATGATTAAGCCCGATAGCGGCGATGTATTCTTTCATGGCCAGCCCCTGCCTGTGCGCAGCGCCGGCTTTACCGCCGCCCACACGGTTATTACTATGGTGAGCCAGGATAACCACGATATACAAGCAGCCGCATCCGTATGGGATAACGTTGGGCGCGGCCTGCCTACCGAGGATGTAAATTACCAGCTACAAAAAACAACGCAGGCACTTAATTTATTAGGCATATACGATTTGCGCGAGCAGCCCTTTGGCAAATTAAGCGGCGGCGAAAAGCAGCGCGTTACCATAGCCAAGGCCCTTATAAACCGCCCCGAAGTATTAATGCTTGATGAACCCTTTAACCAGGTAGATGCTAATTACCGCGAGGGCCTGCAGCACGATATACGGCAAATAGTGAAGGAATGGGGTGTAACGGTTATACTGGTATCGCACGACCCTGCCGAACTGCTATCAATGGCCGATGAACTGATAGTGATAAAAGAGGGTGAAATAGTGGAGCATGGATCGCCGGCAGAATTATACCATTCGCCAAAACTGCAATATACCGCCAAAATATTAGTGCCCTGCACCGAACTTACAACCGAGCAGGCAAAGGTTTGCGGTATAAAATCGAAACGTGGTACCGTAGTTATTTATGCCGAGCACATCAACATTAACCGCCTGGGTAAAAAATGGCTGATAAAACAAGTGCTTTTTAAAGGCTTTTTTGAAGAGCTGGTTATCGAGCGTAACGAGGTTGTTTTACGTGTTATTAATTACGACAGGGGCAAATACAAGGTTGGCGGCAAAATTGGCATCAGCATAAAAAAATACTTCGAATTTGGCAAATGGCTTAGTTAAAGGGGGTCGAGAAGCCAAGAGTCAAGAACCAGGAGTCATACCTTTTTGTAAATTATATCTTAATTATCTTATTGTTTTTGCGGGTAGGTTTACTATCGGGCTTGGGTACATTTTTAACAATATGCACCAGCGCACTGCCTAAAAAAGCCATAGCCTTTACACCAAAATGCACAAAGGGTTTCATAACCTCAATAACGCCATGCCCTTCGCTATGCTTTACCGCTGCTTTGTTGGTTCCTATTTTTTTGCGTTCCATATAGTATAAAGATTGCAGCAGGGATTTTGTTTGTAAAATAATCGACATACCTTTAATATTATTATGGGGAAAATAAGATACTTTTTTGCCGCTGTTTATCAAAGTATAAAAAGTAGACGGCCCGATGGAACTCCTTACTTTAATTTATGTTTAGGAGTCACGGGGATATTACTGTTAAATCTTTTTGATGTTTTGTTAATCCTTAAAATGGGGGTTCATAAAAACCTTATTTCTGATTCTAAGAATACATTTATAATATGGTTTTTATCTTTAGCCATACTAATTATGATTTTATTAAAGCTTTTTATGCCCATAGACGATATAAAAGATGTTGAAGTAGAGAAGAAAGATGTTAAACTTATGGGCTTCTTAATTATTTCCTACTATACGTTAAGTCTTGCTTTCACGATTATTTTAATAAGCTTAACCAGGCCGTCTATGCCTCATTAAATGGAATTCTAAGTCAACAACGAATCCCCAAGCTGGTGCGCGCGTGTCGCGTTCCAAAACGTAAAACAAGGATAGGAATGGCAAAGCTCGGCCATGGCAACCGGGTAGTCGCCCGGCTCCTGCCGAGTGACAAGTATTACCCGGCCCTGTGGCCGATCCAACGAATAGATGGGGCCGGGGGGCTTATAATAGCAATCACCCGGCAGCAGCCGAGCGATTGCTAAGCGGGAACATTTGGGCTACACCCGTATAACATTTGATATTTACAACGGTGCCGCCAGAAAAGTGCAGGCTACGGACTATTTGCCATTTGGCAAAGAAATAGCCACCTATACGGCGGGTACAAAAAACGAGTATCTTTACAATGGCAAGGAACTGCAGAAAAACCTGCAGAAGTATGATTACGGCGCAAGGTTCTATGATCTGGTGATCGCCAGGTGGACGAGTGTGGATCCATTGGCAGAAGTCAAGGAGATTTAGTCCTTATGTTAATGCATCCAACTTTAAACCCAATACCCGATGTTAGATTTCCTGCGATTGTGGCGAATAACCCTGGTGGAATTTTAATAACATTTCCTGGGACAGAGTTTAGGAAAAGAGTAAAAGAATCTATTACAACTGGCCACTATGCAAGCCATTGTTTAATCCTTGAAAAGAAATTAATTAATCATTTAATGTGAATCATATTAGGTTAGCCAAGCATACTCCCTCGAACAACTTATACCCAGCTGGATTTATGTTTTACTCTTTTTTCTTTTTTATTTCCATTTGTTCATGTAATCTTTTTGTGACTAATGGAAATTTAGGTGCATCGGAAAATATCCAAGAATCAAAAAAAAAAGGTGTTTTTATTTGTGAGTACGTGCCTTTAAAAAATCCTTATAAAATAAATGATAGTATTTCGATAAATGTAAAATCTGCTTGGCTGGAGCATCATTGGCTTTATTCGGGGTTATTTAGTCAAAATGCAAAAATTGAAAAAAAAGGCCTACAACTTATTATTATTACAGACGAGAAAAGTTTGCATGGGTATTTAAAAAGCTGGTTAATTGGGGTAGACTTCGAAAAAAATATCAGAAGTGCCTCTAAAAATGCTCTAATTACAGATTTTAGCTATCTTCCTCCTGATACAATTGAATGGAAGGTGCAAAATGGACAGGAGTTATCAGATTCATTCCCTAAGACTATCATAGGTAAATTCGCCCTAAAAAAAATACCTTATTCCAGTGGACGCAATTGGCAACTGCACCAAAAGTGAATCGCGCGTTTCGCTTACAGGGGGCTGTATCAAAAGTACATTTTAGCAAAAGGTTGCCAAATAATATTTGCCTTTGTGTTCTCTGTGTCTTAGTCTCGGCGTACTTTGTGGTAAAATTAACCGCAAAGTACACTGAGTAAGTCACAAAGAAACACAGAGATTATCTATTACAAAATATTATTCTGCGTTACGCCTTTAGATTTTACTTTTGATACAGCCTCCTGTAATTTATGGACGAATGACTTTTGTGGTTATGAAAATAACTATTGATACCTTCGGATTACCCCAAGCTGGTGCGCGCGTGCCGCGCATTCCTAAACGGTTATGCGGCCCTCCTTTTCTTAAGTTCTATTACAGTTATTTCCGGCCAGATGCCTAAACGGCCCGAAAATGCCAGGAAACCAAACCCCCGGTTTACATAAAGGTGGCGGTTGTATTGCTTAACCAGCCCAGCCCAATCTACATAACGATATTTAACGGGGCTCCAGCGCATGCCTGCCGCCTCAATGCCAAACTGCGCGCCATGGGTATGGCCCGATAGGGTAAGGTGGATATCAATAGGGTTATAGCGTACTTTTTCTTCCCAATGCGTAGGGTCGTGCGATAGCAGCACCTTAAAGGCATTTTTATCAACGCCCCGCATAGCCTTGTCCAGGTCGCCTAATTGTATAAAGCCTTTGCCCCAGTTCTCTACCCCTATTAAGGCTATTTTTTGCCCGCCTTTTTCAATCTCTACGTTCTCGTTTAGCAGCAGTCGGTAACCAAGGTCGGCGTGGTGCTTTTTTAACTGGGCCAGGTTGGCGGCCTTTTGCTGCGCGCTGTCCCATTGTATGTAATCGCCATAATCGTGGTTTCCTAATATCGAGAATTGACCGTATGGGGCCTTTATCTGGCTAAAACGGCCGATGTATTGTTCTATCTCCCAGGCCGCATTGTTCACCAGGTCGCCGGTAAAAACAAATAGGTCGCTTTTTTGCGCTTTGGCCAGGTCTATACCGCGCTGCATGGCATCCACATTATCAAAACTACCCGAGTGAATGTCAGATAATTGGGTTATGGTAAAGCCATCAAAGGCATCAGGCAGTTCGTCAAAGTAAATGGTGTGGCGGTGTACCTTATAATCGTACTTACCACGAAACATGGCATAAAAGAAACCCGAAAACGGTATAGCCGCCAACAGTATGGCTATCTCGGTAATAAATTTCCTGCGTTCGGGAAAAAAGGGTTGCCCTTCGGGCCTTTTAGTAGCTACATTGCTGCCAATACCATATATAAAACGGCCCAGGTCGCCTATCGACAGCACTATTACAAACACCAGCTTGGTTACAAAAAAGGTAAGGAGCAGGCTCAGCATCCACTCGTGGAAAGGTGTCATACCCCTGGCGGTGCTAAAGCTGCCAAAGCCCAGCAAAAATACTACCGTTACCCCCACCGATATGAGCAGGAAACCCCACAAAATGATCAGCCGCCAGGGGCGCGATTGCATATCGTGGGTTAGTGTGCGCAAACCGTTAAACACATACCAGTCCATCAGCAAGGTTATTGCCGCTATCACTAAAAAAACGCTTAAAAAACCACCCCTATGCATAAAATATTGATACTTAAGGCCGCAATATAAAAAAGGTAAGGTAATTGGCTTGTAAAAAATGCGTAATGCGGTTTAATTGCTATTTTTAGCCACCAATATAAATTATTAATGAAACTAACTTTATTTAACCTATCAGCCTTATTGCTGCTATCGTCGGCAGTTATGGCGCAGCATGCTAAAAAAGATACCGTATTTTTTGATGATTTCAGCAAACCCACGCTCGACCGCAGCAAGTGGAACGTTGAAGTTACCGGCAACACCGTAAACGACGAGCAGCAGGCTTATGTAGATTCGGCCGCTACGCTGTATTTTGTAAAAGGCAACACCATGGGTGCCAGGCACGGCGCACTGGTTATAAAAGGCGTATACAAACCCGGCCACACCAGCAAAGAGCAAAAAAAATACGACTTTATATCGGGCAGGATAAACACCCGCGAAAAAATGATGTTCACCTATGGCAGCGCTTCGGCACGTATGAAAATACCTGATGGCGCAGGGCTATGGCCGGCATTTTGGGCCATGGGCCTTGGCAACTGGCCCGATTGCGGCGAAGTAGATATTATGGAAACCGTAGGCGATGGATCGTGGACCAGCAGCGCCCTGCATGGCCCGGGCTACTTTGGCAACACGCCAATAGTTAAACGTACCCCTTTTGCAAAAGGTGTTGATGTTACCCAATGGCACGTGTATACGGTAGACTGGACCGCCAATAGCCTTACCTTTAAAGTTGATGGCAAGGTAACCTATAACGTAACCAAAGCCATGGTAGAAAAATATGGCCGCTGGGCGTTTGACAACCCCAAATTCCTGATATTGAACCTGGCACTGGGCGGTGGTTTCCCCAACGCGGTAAACAAGGTTAAAGAGCCCTACTACGGTATAGCCCAAAGCACCGTTGACAAAATAAAAGCAGGCAATGCAACGGTTTATGTAGACTGGGTATTGGTTACCCGGTAGTAAAATTTTGAGGGTATCAAGATTACGGGTAGCCTAATTTATATAGTAAAAAAGCTTGTTTATATGCCCAATAATATTATCTTAGTAAACCTTCCCAAACGAATTAAAACGAAAAAAAAACGAAAATCCCCCTGTATGACAACGAAAAAAGTGGAAAACTTTAAGTAAGGGTGTGGAATAGAAAAACCTGATAAAGCAAAAGAGGCTATCCTTTTAGGACAGCCTCTTTTTTTGTAGCCTTTTGCTACCAAATATTAGTAACCGCGCGAGTCGTTATACCTGTCGTGGCCATACCCTCTGTCGTGGTCACGGTCATAATTACGGTCGTGGCGGTAACGGTTATCGTAGCCCCGCCTATGGTGCCCGTAGTTATCAATCGCACATCCGGATAGCGCTGCAGCACCCAAAAACAGTAATGCTAACAGTTTTACAATATCTTTTTTCATACCCTTATTTTTAGTGTGTTAATCATGTTATATAGGTTAAACTACAACTGTTAAGCAGGGTTTAACGCCAAAACAAGCATCACTAAATCGTTACAAATAATATGGGCGTGCAATTATATCAAAGTGTATATTTAACAACTATAAACCAATATAATAGGTGTATCAATGTATAGTCCAATAAAAGCTTTAAAATTGGCTGTAGCGCTCGCGCTGTTTTGCCTTCCCTTTGTTAGTAATGCACAAGCTACTTTTAATCACGCGGCCATATGTTCGCAAAATTTAAAAGTTAGTAATAAGTTTTATACCAGCGTTTTACAACTTAAAATTATACCAAATCCTTTTAAAGATACCGTACACACCTGGTACAATATTGGCCCTAATTTGGCCATGCACGTTATACAAGGCGATTGCCCCAAAGCCGATTTTCACCGCGGTGTCCACTTGTGCTTTAGCGTGCCCTCGATTACCGCTTTTATTGAGCGATTAAACAGCATGAAGGTTGAATATAGCAACTGGAAAGGCGAAACCGGCAAAACCGAACACCGTGTAGATGGTGTTAACCAGGTTTACATACGCGACCCAGATGGCTACCTTATCGAGATAAACGACGCCAAGTAACTGCTTTAGATAATTTTTACGTGTTCCACGACCATGTGGAGTAATACTACGTATTTTATACTATGAAGGGCTATGTAAATATTCCTAAATCCATTTACTGCAAGTTGTGCAAACAATGCGGTGCAAGGCCCATTATTGCATTAGCAGGCAACACTGGGTATGTGGTAAAATGCCCCTCAAACAACGATCATTACCAAACACCTGTCGGTTTAATTGATATTGAAGACTGGAATATCCATAATACCGTATTACATGATGACGACTACAACCTGCAATTGAAACAGGCTGATAATTAAACCCCCGCTCCTAAAAATAATCTTCTATTTTTGCGGCACAAAACGCAGCAAATGAGCTTACAACATACATACGACAGTATAATTTTTGATTTGGATGGCACCCTTTGGGATAGCACCGAAACCATTACCAGGGCATGGCAGGCCGCTCTTGATCAAGCACCTTACATGAGCCACGAGGTAATGACCCGCGAGCGTGTACGATCGATAACCGGGATGACCTATGATAAGATATTTGAAAAGCTTTTTCCTTACCTTGACGATGCACAACGCAAAGAGATACAGTCGCTTTGCTCGGTAAGCGAGCTGGACATATTGCATAAAATTGGCGGCATACTATACCCCAACCTTGCCGAAACCCTAACTTACCTGCGCCAAAAATACAAGTTATATATAGTTAGTAATTGCCAAAGCGGGTACATCGAGTTGTTTTTAGATCTGAACAACATGCACGCTTATTTTTTGGCTCACCAGTGCTATGGTACCAAAGGCAACCCTAAAGCGGATAATATAAGGGATATTGTGAACGACCATAACCTTAAAGCCCCTGTTTATGTGGGCGATACCATGGGCGATTACGAATCGGCTACAAAAGCGGGTGTTCCATTCATCTTTTGTTCCTATGGTTTTGGCGTGGTTGAAAGCGGGCAAGTAGCTACTATAGACCGTTTTGAAGATTTAAAGCAACTGCTTTAAGCAAACCTTTTTACAGCCGGTAAGTTTATTTTTAAATACCGATGATATGAAAATTGCTAAATACCTGCACTCCTGCCTGCTATTTGAGTTGGATGGTTATAAATTGCTGATAGATCCTGGCAAGTTCTCGTTTGCCGAGGGTATAGTAACGCCTGATATATTTGCTGATGTAAACAGCATTGTTATTACCCATATACATCCCGATCACCTGGATACCGAAAACCTCAAAAAGATAGTAGCGCTAAGCAACGCTACCATATATACCAATAAACAGGTTGGCGATTCTATTGAAAAAGAGGGCTTAACATACCATTTAATAGACGAGGGTATTTATAATATTGGCCCCTTTAAAATAGAAGCTATCCCCGCACAGCATGAAGCTTTGCTGGACAACCCCATCCCACAAATGACAGCCCTGCTTATTAACGATAAAGTGCTGCACCCTGTAGATTCGATGGAGGCCAAACTAACGCGATACAAGGGAATTGAGTTGCTGTTGATGGTAACCATGGCGCCTTTTACCACCGAACTTACCATAGCCAACTTTGCAGATAAACTAATGCCTAAGCAGATATTGCCTGTACACGACGGCTATGCAAAAGAGTTTTTTATTAAACAACGCTACCAAAATTACAAGCGCCACTTTGATAATCTTGGCGTTAAATTCCATGAGATATATCAAGCGGGCGATAGCATCACTATTTAATTAGATATTACCGGTGCTTTTTGCAAGTACAAGTCTTTTTCTAACGCATGCACTGTAAAAACAGCCACACTTTTACGACTGATAAGCAGGTTTGGCTTGGGCTTGTTGTTTAGGCTGATACGCACGGTTTTAGCTGCAAAATTAGTTAAACCTACAGGTCGAATGGCTGTCCAGTCTAAACCCGACTGCTTTAATAAGTCCTCTTGCCGCTCGTGATCTTTGTAGGGATAACTGATGTTACTATGGTCTATCATCCACCTAAACCAAAACGGGATATCCTTTTTTGTTTCGTTAACACCCCATGCAGTAATTACTAATACACGTTTAATTTGATGTGCATGTGCAGCCTGTATAACATTAGTAATAGTTGTGGATAAAAAGTCGATAGGTGTACGTAGCGCCGCCCATGGGAAATCATTATTGCGGGATATATTTAAAGCGCTGATAATAGCCCCGCAGCCCTCTATCGCCATATCAATATCCGCTGCATCGGTGACATCGCCTTCAAACACAGTTAAGGATGATGAGGATATCGAGAATGTTTTTTTGTTACGTATAAGTACACTTACCTTATAGCGCCGCTTTAAAAGTTGCTTAAGTATTTGCTTACCTGTACGGCCATTTGCCCCCAATAAAAGTACTTTCATAGTGTTATTTTATGTGGCTATTACTTTGCGCATGGCCGGTATATTACCCCTTCATCTCTTTATCAAAGTTCTCCATCACCAATACAGCTGCGCCTATTAATTCAGCATCAAATCCTAAGGAGGATATCAGTAATTCGGTACCCGACGAAAGGCGGGGTATACAATACTTATGCAGCGCCTGTTGTATAGGGGCCAATAATATTTTACCCACTTTGGCACCGCGGCCGCTTAGCACAATGTTGGCCGGGTTCATAATATGTATCAATATAGCCAAGGCCTTGCCTATTTTATACCCGGCTTCTGATAGTAACTCTAAAGCAAACTGGTCGCCCTGGTTGGCTGCATCCATCAGGGCATCGCCCATTAGTTTTGATTGGCCGTTGTGGGGTTTAAGGCTGGTTATACGGCCTTGTTTAATACCTTCTTCGGCCTTTTCGGCTACCACCAGCATTGAAGCTTCGGCCTCCAGGCAGCCACGCTTGCCGCAGGTACATAAAGCGCCATCTTCTGATAGCGGAATATGGCTCAGTTCGCCGGCAAAGCCGTTGTAGCCCCTAAATATCTTCCCGTCTATGATCATCCCCAAGCCTATACCCCAGCCCAGGTTAATTACCATAACCTCCTGCTGCGAGCGGGCAATACCAAATTTTTGCTCGGCAAGCGCGATAAGGCTCGAGTCGTTATCAATATAAGTGCTGATACCAGTATTACGGCTGATATATTTGCTAAGGCTTTGTCCACCCGCATCCAAATAGGTATAGTTGATGCCTTCTATGGCGTTAATAAAGCCGGGCATACCTATGCCAATGCCGGCAATTTTATTTTTTGGTATGCCGCTATTAGCTATATAGGTGTTTAAATGATTAATGAGTTGCGATAGCGCTTTATCATTGTTCAATAATCTTAGTTCTACCGTCGCCATATCGGCAACCGGGTTATTTTGCAGATCTAACAGTTGTATGCGTGCCGATAACTGATCCATAGCTACTGCCAAAATATACATGGCTTTTGTATTTATAGCATACATTAAGGGCCTGCGGCCGCCGCTTGATGGCGCGTAACCCTGCTCAACAACAAATCCTTCTTTAATAAGTTCGTTAATCGCCTTTGCAATTGATGGGATACTTTTATCGAAAAGCAAACTTAACGATGCGCAGGACATGGCTTTATCAAAATACAAACGCTTGATAATCATGTTTTTAAGATGACTGCCTTTTACGGCTTTCTCTTTGGGTTCTATCATTGGTTGTAGGTGCAAATTATTGTACTTATTAAATAGCTATAAGTACTAAAACTTTATAAAAATATAAATAAAGTACGGATGTGCAATTGTAATTATTTATACGCTATGTATTTAAATAACACTACATTTATAAAAGCCAATTATTTGCAGTTATGCACAAAAAGTTACTTAGCATATTATTACTCTCATTCGTATTTTTTGGCTGCAAAAAAGAGGAGGATTTAAGCTTAAATACAGAAAGATTGCTAACCGGCAAGTGGAAATCGACCCTTACAATGGATGTGATACACGACATGGCTACCGGCAACGAGGTAGACCATGTAAACTACCTGCACGGCATGGGTACCGAGCTTACCCTTGACGGCAAAGGCACAGCTAACTCATACGACCCTGCCTTTAACAACACTTTTACACATGCTTACAGTGTTAGGGTTAACAATCAGCAACAGTATTTAACTACCCAACTGGTTGGGCTTGATGTTACTGAATACCAAATAATCGGGCTTGACGCCACCCACATGCGGCTAAAGGGCAAAGTGCTATCTAACGTAAACGTAACTTTCCCCGATGGTAAAAATCATTTAGCCTACTACGAGCGTACAGAATACTTTGAAAAGCAATAGTTACAATCCCATTCGCATTTCTATCATATTACTGCTAAACCCAACCTTTTCGTAAGCCTTTATGGCGGGAGCATTGTCATAATAAACTTCCAGGCGTAATTCGTTAATGCCTTTACTTACGGCCCAGTCTTTAAGGGCTTCTATCACCTTTTTATTTACTCCCTTGCCACGATGCTGCGGCTGCACATACATAAAGCCAAGGTAAGCATGTTGGGTATGCTTAAAATATGGCTTCTTGGCATCTTCTATACGCGCATAGCCGCTGCCTATAGGCTGGCCGTTCAATTCGGCTACCACCAAATAAATGTAGGGAGCTGTAAGCATCAGCTCCAGGTTGTAATAGTTTATGTCCCCGTCCTTTATAGTACTATCAAAAGGCCGCTCGGCGGTTATAACACCTTGCTCAAACTCCAGCAGTGTATCCATATCGGCATGGGTAGCCTTGCGTATGATTATATTATCCATAGATGAATAAGCTTCGGGGATCCATTCTAAGTTGATCATGATTACTAATATTCAATGTTATTCAAGTGCGCCTTTATAGATAAGCGCGCCCGGGATTTTCTTTACAGTTTGCAGCCAGGCATCATCTTCTAAAAAGAAAACATCAACCTCCTGCTCGGTAGTTTCGCCTTTAAGGGCATCCTGCACCATAAACACAACGGCGGTTTTAGCTTCATCGGTATAAGCAACTAATTTTACACCGATAACCAATTTTGTTTCGCCATTAATTTCGTTATCGTATTGATAGGCTTCCTCAACAATATCGCTATTACTAAACGCGATCTTTAGCTTATTGTGTACGCTTTTTTGCAGTTGGCGCTCGGCTGTACCTATCCTTACTAAAGTATCTTGCGTAATGGTATTTGGTTTAACGCTTTTGCGGCTGCGTTCCAGTACAAACATATTGTAGCTATTGCTATTAATAACCACGCGACTGATGCTATTGCGCTCGCAAAGCAGCAGCACATCGTCTGATAGCATTTCGGTATAGCTACTGGGTTCGTTTGCCCAGTTCAAAAGCGCTTGTTCGTCGGTAAAAGCGCCCAGTACCTTTAACCCATCTACAACAGATACCGATGTTAGCTTTAAATGGGTTTTCTCGTCTGCCGTTTGCCATTGATGGGTTTGGTTAGTATTATTATTTGATGGCAGTAACAATGTAGCTTTACCATCCATCAGCTCAAATACCACATTTTTGTAGCTATCGTCGGTTGGTTTTAAATACCAAAGGCTAATAAGCGCAAGCAAGTTTTCGTTCTTTGCCTTAGGCTCCGGCTTATCTTCGGGTTTATTGTTAAATGGCGATTTAAAAAAGCTCATTTCACTTGGCAGTTATTTTACCATACTCCAGCGGTATCATGTCGGCTACCTGCTCCCATGCCATATAACCTTCAAACAATAATCCGGCCGGGTCGCTGTAGTTACCATTTATATCTATTGTTACGCTACTATCCAACAAGCTAACCGTAGACATTTGCCCGTTAGGTATTTTATACCCTACGGGTTTTTCTATTTTATAACCGCTACCTCCCAACGGGGCCGATTCGCGTTCCTTTACATTCAAAACAAAAAGGGCATCCTTAAAGGTGAGCGTTTTAAGGCCTTCGTCTGCCACCGAAACCAGGCTGTCCATTACAACCGGCCGCCTGTCAAAATACACAGGCTTTTTGGGGTCGGGTTCGTGGCCCGGCAGCGGCTTATTTATCACCTTGTATATCTCGTACCCATTAGTATACACGTCGCCGGTGTATAAAGCCCGCATAAAATGTAGTATAGACCCACGATAGGCCAGTTCGCGGTTCTTATCCCAGTTTTTAGCTTCTTTATCTGATTTTGGTGTTAACTCTTTAAACGATGGGTACCCCTGGTAGGTTAAAACGTTTGTTTGTTCGTTATACTCAAAATTGGTAAGCAGGTATTTAATTTGATAGCCTAAAGCCTGGTTATCTATTACTAAAAACTCATCTGCACTACCAGATAGTACCTGGGTTGCTTTATCAAAATGAAAATATAGAATTTTAGGATTAACTATTTTGCAGTATTCGGCATTGGGGGTTGTGCCCAAAAAGTGCTTTTTGAATATCTGGTAATGGTCTTCCCAATTGGTTTCAGCCCGTATTACCACCTCGCCTAAAACTTTACTGCTTGCCTGTAGCTTAAAATCAAGCCTAACCGCGCCGCCTTTTATAGTGATAGATTTTGCTGATGCAGCAAACCCAACCATTTTTACCACTACCCCATACGTTCCTGGCGACAGCTTGTTAAACTGGTAGTTACCGGCATTATCGCAGGCTGTTATTAGTTTTGATCCGTTGATGTAAACGGTGGCGCCAGGCAAGTTGCCGCCATCGTCTTTAACATTACCACTTATGCTGTAAATATTCTGGGCTTTTACATTTATGGTGAAGCCGGTTACAATCATTAATAATGCTACGGTTTTAAATACTGCTAAAAAGCGCAAAGAATGGGGCATATGATAATATTTGGATTAAATATATAGATTATAAACACATCCCATGTTATTGCTATTAAGGAAGCAGCCAAAATCTCCACCCACCCCAATATTTATCGTATTGAGGATAAAAGTCCATGAATTCCTTTACTAATGGCAGATGATTTTTTGAAGCGAAACTTTCGTAATCGGTTATACTTGCGAATTTATTAAGCCGATCGTCGTTTAAATCATATGCCATATAACCCGAATCAACTGTCGCACATAAAACATCGCTTTTTACTACATATTTGAATAATCTAACTTCGTTTTCACCTTTTGGTCTAAAATACGGGTAACCGTCACTTGCATCAATTGCCTCCCAATGCCCTATTGGAATTCGTGATTCATCACCCAAGCCATGGTCACCGTAATAGGTAAACATAAATACAAAAAGAACTACATAAACTGTTAAATAAATTTTTGAAAACTTTGTTATTTCTTTTTTGAAATTACGCCGAATCGACCATAAACAAATAAATATACCAGCATACACAGCTGCCAGTACCGCTATTTTTAATAACTCAAAAACAAAATGAAATGATGCTGCCATTGCTTAATTTAAGTTTTCTTATTAGCCTACTCCACCGTAAAACTTTTCTTCAGCTTAATATCCTGCGACGAGCTGCCTATCCATACCTGGAAGGTGCCGGGCTCAACGGTCCAGTTCATGTTTTTATCCAGCAGGGCCAGGTCATCCGGGTGCAGGGTAAATTGCAGGGTTTTCTTTTCGCCGGGGTTTAGGTTCACACGCTCAAATCCGCGCAGGTCATATTCATAGGTAGTTACGGTGCTAATATCGTCTTTAAGGTATAGCTGCACTACATCATCGCCTTTGCGCTGCCCTGTGTTGGTTACATCCACTGTAACCGTTATATCGCCCTGAGCGTTCTCTTTTTCAGGCGATACCTGCAAGTTGCTGTATTCAAAAGTAGTGTAGCTAAGGCCATAACCAAATGGGTACAAGGCACCCTTTACGCTGGTTTTGCCCCAGCTGTTTTGCCCGCCCTGGTCGGCCTGTGCCGACGGTTTGAACGGAAAGTTAAATTCTATCTGTCCGGTTGTTTTTGGGAAGGTAATAGGCAGCTTACCGCCCGGGTTGTTGTCTCCAAAAAGCGTTTCGGCAATTACCTGCCCGCTTTGCACACTGGGGAACCATGCTTCCAGTATGGCAGGTACATATTTGTTTTCCCAGTTAATGGTTAGCGGCTGCCCGTTTATCATTACCATAACCACCGGCTTACCGGTTGCCTGTAAGGCCTGTATAAGCTTTAATTGACGCCCGGGAAGGTTCAATCCCGTGCGCGACAGACTTTCGCCTACCCTATCCACATCCTCACCCACAACGGCTATAACCACGTCTGACAGCCTGGCCTGCGCAACTGCCGAATCAATACCGGCCTGCTCGGCGGCTGTTAGCGGGGTTTCTATAATTTCGCTTTCAGGCCAGGTGGCATCTATAATATCACAGCCTTTTACATAGTTTACTTTTGCACCGGCACCAACATAGTTTTTTATACCATCAAACACTGTAGTTACTGGGTTATGCGACGGGCCGTACCTGCTAATGGCATAATTGGTTTCGGCGGCCAGCGGGCCGGTTACCAGTATGTTTTTCAGTTTAGTTTTATCAAGGGGCAGCAGGTTGTTCTCATTCTTTAGTAAAACCATCGCCTCGCGATTCATTTTAAGCGACATCGCCTTATCGGCGTCGGTATGTACAGTTTTATCGGCTGCTTTTGGGTCTTTTACATAAGGGTAATCAAACAAACCCAGCCTGAATTTCACCCTCAACACATCCGCCACGCGCGAATCAATCACCTTCATAGATATCTTATTCTCTTTGATCAGTTCGCGCAGGGGAAGTATAAAAGTTTGCGGCATGGTAAAATTGGTACGCACGTTTAAGCCGGCCTCAACCGCCTGGCGCACGGCTTCTTTATAATCAATAGCTACATGGTGCTTGCTGTACAAAAACTCCACCGCCTCGCTATCAGATACCACGTAGCCCTCAAAGCCAAACTGCTGCCTAAGCAGAGTGGTTAAAAAGTAATAGCTACCGGTTATGGGCACGCCATCCCAGTCGTTATAACTGCTCATTACACCCATGGGGTGTGCCTCCTGTATCACCCGGCGAAATGGGTATAAATATACCTGGTGCATTTCGCGCGGTGCCACATGCGGGTCGGTACGGGCGCTGCCATCACGGCCACCTTTGGGCACGCTATATACAGCATAATGTTTAAGGGTTGATGCCACTCCTTCTTCCTGTATACCCAATACCATTTGTTTGCCCATTTCGGCTATCAAAAAGGGGTTTTCGCCGTAGCACTCTACTACCCGCCCCCAGCGCTGATCGCGGGCAGGGTCGAGTATAGGCGCGTAAACATTAGTATAGCCTAAGGCTTTGGCCTCGCGACCAACGGTTTGCCCGGCCTGGCGCACCAGGTTTTTGTCCCAGGTGCTACCTATGCCTATAGGCGCGGGCAGCGGGGTGGCGCGGTCGTGGTTAAGGCCGTGTATACCCTCGTTGGTAAAGTCGACAGGGATACCCATGCGTGTTTCTTCAACAAACCATTTTTGCACGGTGTTTATGGCTGCTGCGTGCTTGCTAAAGGGGTAAGAATATTGCGTAGGCGCATCATCAGTATGCGAGGTAAGGTTGTTTAGTTCTTCATCTATATTGGCTATACCGTCTTTCCATATTTCGGTTTTCCAGCGTTCAACCGGCATCTCGTCTTTAAGCACGCGTTTATAACCATACAGGGTAGCCATCTGGCAGGTTTTTTCGTCGACGGTCATTTGGCCTAACAGGTCGGTTATACGCTTTTCGATGTTTTGTGATGGGTCTTCAAAAACATCCATTTTACCATTCTTATTAAAATCGACCCAGCCTTTATGGTATATATTTTTTTGTTGTGCCGATGCCGAAATTGCCAGCGTTAATACCGGCAACAATAGTTGTAGCTTTTTCATACAGGTGCAGATGTATAGGTTTACATCTCAAATATATAAGAAATTGCTAAATTGGCATCATGATTGCGCTATGCCGTTAACAATAGCCAATTGACCTTTAATATGAGTAACCAGTTTCTATCAGGCTTTTTATTTCTGCTATTATTTACGGGTAACCCCGGCAAAGTAAGCGCGCCAACCGCCGCAGATGAAATGATATGCGGCAAGTGGGAATCGGCTCAAAAAAATATTATTGTGCAGGTTTATAAAGACGATAATAACCAATTTAAAGGCAAAATTGTATGGTTTAATGATGGGGAGGGCAACAAAAAAATGGCCACCTGGACCGATGTACATAATCCCGACCCCGCACTGCGCAGCCGCAAAATATTAGGCCTAAATGTTTTGGAAAAACTAACCTACAATCCTAAAAGTAATTCGTGGGAAGATGGTATGATTTACGATGCCAAAAGCGGCCGCAAGTGGAATTCTTCGGCTTATTTAGCCAAGGATGGGTCGCTTAAGGTTAAAGGCTATTGGCATGTTAAATTTATTGGCAAAACCATGACCTTTCACCGTTACACCGACTAATCAACTAAAAGCATAAAAAGCAAAGGGCCATGGTAATTACCATGGCCCTTTGCTTTTATATATGAAAACTATTATTAGTTAGCTTTTAAGAACTCGCCGCTTGCGCTCAGTTCTACTTCGTCGCTTAGCATTGGTGAGCCATATTTGCTACCGAAACCAAAATCGGTACGTTTAATGGTACCTGTAACTTTAAAACCTGCATCAGGCACTTTCATCATTGGGTGGTTAATTGTACCACGGTAAACAAGGTCTAAAGTAACCGGTTTGGTAACACCATGTAAGGTTAAGTTACCTGTTACTTTGTATTTGTTTGTACCTGCAGGTGCAATGCTGGTGCTGGTAAAAGACAATGTTGGGAATTTATCAACTTCAAAAAAGTCAGGCGATTTTAAGTGTTTATCGCGCATATCGTTATCAGTACTAACAGAAGCAGTGTTAGCGGTAAAGCTAAATTTGGCATCGCTAAAATCTGGTTTTGCTGCAACTATGCTGGCATCAAAATCTTTAAAAGTACCATCAACATCAGATACTGCAAGGTGAGTGATAGTGAAAGTAACGTGTGAGTGTGCTTTGTCAGCTTTCCAGGTGCTTTGCGCAAATACAGCCGTTTGCATAAATAATGCTGCTGCTAATAAGGTAAGGGTCTTTTTCATTTGTTTTGTCTTGTTTCGGTTATTTATCAATTAATTATGAATCAAAGATAGATAAACGTTTTATATATAAAATAAAATATAAGTTTAAACACCTTTTTTTGAACAATTGATGACAATATTATTTCTCTTCAAAAAAGGCATCTACCCTTTTGTTAAACTCATCAGCATGTTCAACCAGGGTACCATGGCCCGAGTTAGGCACTATCCATAGCTTTGAATTAGGTATGTTTGCCTGTATTAAATGGGTGTGTTTGTCGGCAATCACATCATGGTCGCCAGCGATGATAAAAGATGGGGTAGTGATTTTTTGCAGATCGCTTAACGGTATATTAGGCTGATCCCAATCAAGCAAAAATATCTTCCAGTCGTTTTTTGCTTTAGGGGTTTTCCATATCCTGTTTTTGTTGGCGGTGTAATACTTAAACCACTCTTTCCAGGTGCCCTGTGCAAACGCGGTAGAATCGGGTGTAATGTTTGCCCCTGTTGATGCCAGCTTTATCACCTTATCGCGGTGATGTATGGCCATCATCAGCGCGTTGATGCCGCCATCGCTCCAGCCAAGTACGTAGGCCTTGGGTATTTTCATTTGATCAAGCAGCGCGGCAAAATCATCAGCCATTTGCTCAAAAGTAAGTGTAGATGCACTATCAACTGATTTGCCATGCGCGCGGCTATCCACCAAAATCACATGGTATTTTTTACTAAAATAGGGTACATTTTGGGCAAAGGCACTCATATCGCCGCCATTGCCGTGGGTCATTAATAAAGGTTGCCCGGTGCCGTATTCCTCTACATATAGCCTTACCCCGTTCACATTATAATACTTGCCCACCTCTTTGTTATGGCCATAAGGCACTTTTTGAGCGCAGCCTATCAGCGCTAACAATTGTGGTATAACTGCCATTACCAGTATTCGTTTAAGTTGCATACGGTAAATATAGTTATTTAGCTGTTATAGGATGGTATAGCTTTGATTAAAAGGAGATTGCGTAACACCGCCACAACGACGCTTTTACAAGGTGATATTCTAAACAATATCTTCCCACTTACCGCTATCCAGGCTGCGGTAAATAGCATCAACCACTTTCATATCCTTTAAACCTTCTTCGCCGGGTACACGGCTTTGTTTGTTTAGGGTTACACAGGTGGCAAAGTCGTCCATTTGGGCGGCTTGCTGGTTAATATTTGGGATATCCATGGGTTTGCCGTTTATTTTACCATCTAAACCGCCGTACCCATAGGCAGGTTCCAATTCAAAATTACCCTTTTCGGCATCAACGCGCAGGTAGGCCCAATCGTTGTTATAGCTGGATTTACCCGTAACTTTGGCACCTCCCGGAAACTTCAGTTCCCAAAAAACGGTTTCATCAACTTCTTTAAAAAAATCCGGGCGCTTTTTCTCCTGAGTGGCCTTCACTGCAACGGGCTCCTGGCCTAATGTATACCGCGAGCCCTGTATCGAGTAAATACCCATATCCATTAGCCCGCCACCACCGGCTATCGCTTTTTTCAATCGCCAGGCGTTAGGGTCGCCATTGTAGGTAAAGCCGTTACCGGTATCCAATTTGGTTACCTTACCCAGCACCTGCTTTTGGCCAAGGCGCATTACCTCCAGCGTATGCGGCTCAAAGTGCAGTCGGTAACCTATGGATAACAGCCTATTGGCTTGCTTGCAGGTAGCTATCATTTCGGCACATTCGGCGGCGTTCAATGCCATTGGCTTTTCGCAAAGCACATGCTTGCCGGCTTTTGCCGCGCGTATGGTATACTCTTTATGCATTGATACGGGCAGCACAATGTATACAATATCAATATCAGGGTTATTGGCTATATCATCAAAGTTTTGGTAGTTGTATATGTTTTTTTGCGGAATGTTATATTTTTTAGACCATTCTGCCGCTTTTGCAGGTGTACCGGTTACCAGGCCTGCCAGGTAACAATTTTTAGTTTGCTGCAAGGCAGGGGCCAATTGCCCCCTGCTGTAACCACCTAAACCAACCAGGGCTATACCCAGTTTTTTATCGGATTTACACGAGGCCAACGATGACAATGCCGAGCCCAGCAATAACGCGCCGGCACATATTGAACCTTTACGGATAAAATCACGACGGGAGGTTTTTAACTTTGGTTTCATAAGCTTTAGAAGGTTTTTTGGTTACACAATATCGGCAAAAGCTACAATATTTGTGCCTCTATTAGTATTATTATATACAGGATGGTATACAATTAAAATGTGTTAGGAAGAAAAGCTATCCTTGTAGTTCTTTATAGCGTTTACAATAGA
Source organism: Inquilinus sp. KBS0705 (assembly GCA_005938025.2). Lineage (NCBI taxonomy): Bacteria > Pseudomonadati > Pseudomonadota > Alphaproteobacteria > Rhodospirillales > Rhodospirillaceae > Inquilinus > Inquilinus sp. KBS0705. Next base: position 2,048,082 of record VCCI02000001.1, read on the forward strand.
TCGTACAATGGCATCCTGGCCTTCGTCGGAGTTGAGGTATTTTTCGTCGTCGGGGTTGTTGATAAAGCCTGTCTCTATTAACAAACCGGGCATACCGCTTTGCTGCAGTACCAGCACACCTTGTTCTTTTACGCCTGCGCTTCGCCTGCCAATATCTTTAAATTCGTTGTTTAGCAGATCGCCAAACTGCACGCTTTGTTTACGGTACCGTTGCTGAAAAGCCGCCAGCACAATTGCATTTACAGCAGCATCTTCGCCGTAACCGTTATATTTTTGCTTGTAATCCTTTTCAATATAAATAGATGCATTTTCGCGCAGCGCCTCCAACTGCTCCTGCTTGCGGTGAAAACCATACACCAATAATAACACCCCGCGCCTGCTGCCCACCCGCTCGGGCGATGAGTTGCAATGGATAGATATAAATAAGTTGGCTTTGTTTTCGTTGGCTATATCGGCCCTGCGGTGCAATTCAATAAACTTATCGGTGCTGCGGGTCATTATCACATTAACGCTGCCCATCTGGTCGTTTATGGCTTGCTTTAATTTTTTGCCAATGCTTAGGGCAACGGTTTTTTCGTTTGAGTAGGCGCCATGCGCGCCGGGGTCTTTACCACCGTGCCCGGGGTCTATCACAATAGTTTTAAACCTAAAAGTTTTTATGGTTTCGGTAGGCTTAGGTTTGCCGGTTTGCGCAAAGGCCGGCAAACTGGTGGCAAACCCTATAAATAATACTATGCAATATATTTTAAATGCAGTAAAGTGCTTTGGTGGCATGGCGCAAAGGTAAAGCGTTTGTTTAAAACATTAGGTATCAATATCATTTAACATTTGCTGCTCTAAAAATAAAATTCGTTGAAACCTATGTGTTGCTTATATCGTAATAACGGTAATATTTTACAATGAGGAGGCTGCTATTATGAGCGAATTATTTTCATCATCATTATTTACTTTTTGCTTTTTCCTGGTTATAGGGTCGGTTATTGTATATTTAATTTTAAAGTTCGACACAATACAAAGGCAAAAGCTTAACCGCATAATGGCATCAACACGCGATGTAAAACCATTGTTTGAGCAACAGGCTACAGGCGACAAATTACATACTATTAAAAAAAAATGCAGCGATAATGCAATAGCGCACAAGCAAATTGCACAACAGCTTGACGAACTGGTTGCCAATTACGATAAAGGCAAAATATCGTTACCCGATTACTGCTCACAGCTTAACCGTTTGCTGGCAATGGTGGCATAATTAGTTGTTGCAAGGCTAATATTAACTGTAAATTATTTTTAGCTTTAACACCTACTATGACCGGCCATTTACAAATTGTTACTACTGCCGATGGTTCAAAAACCATTTACAACGCCAATGTTGGCGAAAACTACCACTCGCGCCATGGGGCACTGCAAGAGAGCAGGCACGTTTTTATACAATCGGGGCTGGCATACTTTTTAAACAATTGCGGCACTATACCCGCGCAGGTATCGGTATTAGAGGTTGGTTTTGGTACAGGCCTCAACTTTTTACTCAGTGCCGATTTTTGCACCACCGAACAAGTTTATTTAAACTACACCGGTATTGAAGCATACCCGCTTGATACCGCCATGATAAGCGAAACAGGCTACGACCAATATGTGCCTACCCCTATTTGGCAGGGCTTTTTAAATAGTTACCGCCAGGCTTTATTGGGCCCGGTAAAGGTTAACGATACCTGCCAATTACAACTTGTCGCGCGCAAACTAATGGATTTTAGGACCGACGAACGTTTTGATGTAATTTACTTTGACGCTTTTGCGGCGGTGCACCAGCCCGAAATGTGGGACGAAGCCGCTATCACTCATACCCTTAAATTTTTAAAGCCCGGCGGTGTGTTTGTTACCTATGCCATTACCGGCAACCTAAAACGAACGATTAAAGCTTTAGGCCTAAAGGTTGAAAAAGCCCCCGGTGCACCCGGCAAACGCGAAATGCTGAGAGCAGTAAGCAGTTTGCAGTAAACGGTTTGCAGTTAGCATATTGTTGGGCAAGCTGATTAAAAAAGCAATGTGCAAACTGCATATTGCAAACTATTACGCGCCAACTGCACACTGCAAACTGCAAACTAATTATATTTGTATATAACTATACACTATGCCACTTATACCACCTGTTACCGCTCATGATCCATCAGCAGCGTTTCAACGCTTGCTTAGCATTATGGACGACCTGCGTATCAATTGCCCATGGGACAAAAAGCAAACTCTGGAAAGCCTGCGCCATTTAACCATAGAAGAAACCTACGAACTATCTGATGCTATACTAAGCGGCGATATGGATGAAATAAAAAAGGAGTTGGGTGATATAATGCTGCACCTGGTTTTTTACTCGCGCATAGCATCCGAAACTAATGATTTTAATATAACCGGCGTACTAAACGGCATTTGCGACAAGCTAATAAACCGCCACCCGCATATTTACAGCGATACCGAAGTAGCCGACGAAAACGACGTAAAGCGCAATTGGGAGCAAATTAAGCTTAAAGAGGGTAACAAATCTGTTTTAGGCGGGGTACCTGCATCTTTACCGGCGCTGGTGAAAGCATCGCGTATACAGGAAAAGGCCCGTGGTGTAGGATTCGACTGGGATAACAAGGACCAGGTTTGGGCCAAGGTAGAAGAAGAACTGCAGGAGTTTAAAGACGAGTTTAACCATACGGATGAAAAGGATATAGACCACGAAAAGGCCGAGGGCGAATTTGGCGACCTGCTGTTTTCACTGATCAATTATGCCCGTTTTATCAATATTAACCCCGAGGACGCCTTAGAAAAAACAAATCGTAAGTTTATTAAGCGCTTCCAATACCTGGAGAGCAAGGCAAAGGAGCATGGCAAGCAATTACACGATATGAACCTTGCCGAAATGGATGTTTTTTGGGAGGAAGCAAAAAAAGTTTAAACCAATTGTAGCGTTTGCCTAATTTATACGTAACGCTATTGTAACACAATAGATATGAAAAAAAGTTTAATTTACTTAATACCCGTACTGGTTGCCTTAGCATCAGGGTGTTTAAAGACTGCCGAGAATGTTCCGAGAGTTTATCCATCGGGCACTTATTCGGGCGAATTCAGGCGTTTACACAAACGTACCAACAGCGCAATAATTGATACGACAAAGGCTAATATTAATATTGTATTTGAACCGGGCGTTGGCTACAAAGTTTTAGGCGATACACTTACTGTGCATGCAGGCAGTAAAGGGCATTATGGGTTTGCCACCAATGCTAATTATGTTGCTTTTGATGACGACACCTATCCTAAAACAGGCACGCCTGCAAAAACGCACCTTTCGGGTACTTACCAGTATTATTTTGATGGTAGTAGTGTTTTACAGATGGTAGCAAATTCGTTAGATACTTTAAGCCTGCAATACGACCTTAAAAAGGTTAACTAAATATTGCATAAATAATTAAAAGCTTGTGCATGGTTAACCGGCACAAGCTTTACCTATATAATATTTTGCTTACGTGTTACACTTTAGCACGTAACCGCGTATTGCAAATATCAACTTAAGCGGAATTAATAATTATTAATGCATTTACTACACCGCGTTACTGAAGATGAAATTGTCAGTAATTGCAAAAAAGGCAGCCTTAAACACCAGGAATTGCTGTATAAGCAGTTTTATGGCTATGCTATGGGTATAAGTATGCGCTATAGTTTAAATAGCGATGATGCCATTGAAGTGGTTAACGATGCATTTATAAAAGTGTTTAATAATATCAATACGTACAACACCGATAAACCATTTAGGGCCTGGCTGCGCACTATTATTGTAAATACTGCTATTGACAGGCGCCGTAAAGAAATAAAGCACCAGGCCAATACCGATTTAGATACCGCCATTGGCGTGGGTAGCAGCGCAAGCGTTATTGGCAGTTTAAACGCGCAGGATATTTTAAAGCTGATGAAAAAGTTACCCGAAATTCAGCTTACTATTTTTAACATGTACGAGATAGACGGGTACAACCATGATGAGATCGGTAAAATTTTAAACCTTCCTGCAAGCTCATCAAGGGTATATTTAAGCAGGGCGAAAGATAAATTGAGACAGTTAATTACTACAGAAGCACAAAGCCATGGATGAGCAGTTTGATAATAAACTAACAGACCACATCAGGGACGTGTTTGAAAATTTTGAACATCCGGGCGCTGATGAGGGCTGGATGAAGCTAAGGGAGAAATTCCCGGCGCAACAAAGCCGCAATAAAGTTGTGTGGCTATGGTGGGGCAGCGCTGCCGCTGTTTTGCTTGTGTTTTTAGGTGTAGGCTTATGGTACGATAACAAACCCACCAAAAACAATGATGTAGTAGCTGCAAAGCCGGCTGTTAAACCACAACCAAACAAAGCCGATACTGTTACCAACGCTACCAACAGCATTGCGCTAAATAGTGCCCCTGCAACAAATAATTCCGCTAAACAAAACGGTGCTTTATCTGCAAAACCATATGCCAGCCCTGCAGGTAAAAACACCCATACCAATTTTGGCCCTGCAAATACCTATATACCAGTAACCCCTACAAAAGCTTACACCGCTGCTGTATTACCTAAAAATAATACAGCAGCAGGTGTTACTAACCCGGTTGATACCCAAAAAACTACTACTACTTTACCTGTAACAACCCCGCAAATAGCCAAAGCCGAGCCGCATAAGGTTGATAATACATCTGCACAGGTAATAGCAGCACAACCGCCGCTTACCGATAATAAAACCAACAGCATGGCCGCTGCCAGGCAATCCACTAAAACCATTACCCAATTACTTGCCGAAGAACAAGCACAACAGCCTTACAAAAAGCAAGCGAGTAATAAACAAGACACCCGCAAGGTAGCCTTTAGCGTATACGCTGCTACCTACTTTAACTATGCCGAAGGCAGTAAAAACCAAATGAACGCCGGTGCCGGTTTTACCTCGGATATTAAGCTGACCAAAAATTTAAAGTTATCTACAGGCCTTGCATTGGCACAAAATACCTTAAGCTACGATAATACACCGCCTGTCACAAATGGTGTTGCCCTGGTAGCATCTGCACCGGCGCAAATACGGTCCGACGGGTTGTTTGCCGTATCTGCAGCTGTACCGCAATTCCGTAACTATAATGCCAGCCTGGTTGGCTTAGATATACCTGTAAATATTAAATACGAGTTTAATCCGCAAAAATCAGATACCTATATATCAGCGGGCTTAAGTTCGGGTACGTTTATAGACGAGCGCTACACCTACACTTACAACTATACCTACACCAGCGCCGACGCTAATAAAAATATTATAACCACAGCATCAACCACTACCGAAAATGAGACTACCCGTAAAAGCTTTAACAACTTTTATTTTGGTAAAACCTTAAACATTGCCTTTGGTGTGGGTGTACCGGTTGGCAAAAGTAACCGACTGATTTTTGAGCCTTTTTTAAAATACCCTTTAGGTGGTTTAGGCACGCAGCAGATAAACTTTGGTGCAGGTGGTTTAAACCTTAAGTTTAATTTTAAAGGGGTCAAAAAATAGGCGCGCGCGCCCTCCTCCATTCTCCGGCAACAACAACTTTAGGCTTAGTATAGAAAGTAAACGGTTCACGGGGTATATACTTATTAAATAACTATCAGAGCCCTGCATAACTCAATACAATTTTATAGTTTTATAAGCGAATATTTTGATTAAACCTATACTATCATTTACATATGAAGACCCAAATGCCTTGATATGTAAAAGCATGGTATTGCCGTATCTTCAAATAGGTAACCTATGCTTTTTTTATGCTTAAACTTTTTTCTCAAACTACATTTCTATTCTTCTTTTTAACATTATCAGTTGGTGCAGCTAATTGTTTTGCTCAAGAGCCGCCTGTAAACCAGCCTTTACTTTCGGGCTTAACCATATCAGGCAAACAGTTGGTGCCAGGCTTTGACCGCAATACATACAATTACTCGGTTGATAGCGTTGGGTTTGAGGTAAGCTCATTAATGTTAACGCCGTTAACGGACAGTACTGGCCTTAACATTAAAATTGAGGGCATTACGATTGCCTCAGGTATCCCGTTAAATATACCGCTAACCGTTGGGCAAAATGCTATCAATATAATTATTACCGGGCCCGATAGCGTAGTAGCAGCAACTTATACAATTAATGTATACCGTAAAAAAAATATCCTAACCGCTATTGTGCTAAGCACGGGTACGCTGTCGCCGGCATTTTCACCCGATTCGCTTAATTATAAGGTAACTGTACCATTGGCTACTTCATCCATAAAAGTAACGCCAACTGCCAACGCCATCGCGGCGGCTATTAAAGTTAACGGAGATATCGTGCTATCTGGCAACCCTTCAAATAACCTTACTTTACAGCTTAGCCCTACGCCCATTAGTGTAACTATACAAACTAGCGACGATATTGTAAAAACGTACAATATCACGGTAAAAAGGCTTGGCGCAACGGCCCTGTTAAGCAATCTTACATCAAACGTAAGTTTCTCTACCCTATTTGATCCAACTACTTTTAACTACACCGCCACAGTAAGCGACGATATAAGCAGTATAGCGCTATTACCAATTGTAGCCAATTTAGGCGCAAGCATACAAGTTAACAACTTACCTGTATCCGGCACCCTTATATTACCCCTTACGCTGGGCAATAATACGATAGCTATAAAAGTGACCGGAACAGATGCAGCAGTAAAAACCTATACGCTATTGATAAATAAATTGGCTGGTAAAACCAGGTTATCCGGCATCAGTTTAAGTGCCGGCACAGTAACGCCCGTATTTAACTCACAAACCTTTAGCTACACAGCCAAGGTGGGCGCCGAGGTTAATGAGATAAACATACAGCCGCTGGTAGCTAACGATAGCGTAAACGTAACTATAAATGGTGTTGAGCATGACAGAAACGCCGTAGTAAAAGTGCCGCTTAACGTGGGCACGTCAAATACTTTTACCATACAGGTAGCCGCGGCCAATTCACCAACTACAACCTACACCCTTGTGGTAAACCGCGATGCGTATCCGCCCGCGCCAGCCATTAATACGGGTAGCGTGCTGGTGTACCAGGGCAAATCGGGTGTTAATTATTTGTATAGCGTTTCGGTGCCGTTTGAGCAAACCTATGTTTCGCTGGGCGCAGTCAAATCAATCCTTAACGGAATTACTACAAACCCGCCAAATACCAATACCGGCTATAACAGCTCTATAAAAGTGGGCGTAAACACCTTAGTGGTGCAGCCGCAGGGGGTAGACTACCAGTATACCATTACCATAACACGCGCTAAACAAAACCAAACCATAACGCTTGCAGCCCAAAGCAAAACCTATGGCGATGGGGATTTTTCACCTGCTACTGCCTCATCAAAACTGGCAATAACTTACAATAGCAGCAACAACAATGTGGCTACCATTGTAAATGGTAAAATACATATAGTAGGGGCAGGTACAGCTAACATTACCGCCAGCCAGGCAGGTAATGATATATATAATGCAGCAACAAGCGTAATCAAAGCGCTTACCATAGCCAAAGCGCCACAAACTATTACGTTTGGCCTGCTTACTAGGTTTGTAACAGACGCTGATTTCAGCCCGTCAACAGCATCATCCGGTTTGTCAGTAACATATAGCAGTTCAAACTCCAAAGTAGCTATCATTACAAATAATAAAATACACATTATTGGTGCAGGGACATCAACAATAACAGTAACGCAGGCGGGTAATGATAATTTCAGTGTAGTTAATGCAAGCAACGCCCTAACAGTAAACAAGTTGCCACAAACAATAAAAGTTGTAAAATGGGTGTCATCCATTGGCGATTCGGCATTTGTTGTTGCAACGGCATCATCAAATCTTCCTGTTTCATTAACATTGATGGAGTCGCTTCCTAAAGATGTTTATACTATCATAGGCAACAAGATCAAACCTAATAATACTAAGGCAGGGAACGCAAGATTTTATTTAAAACAGCAAGGGAACGCCATATATGCCGCAGCTCGTTCTTTTTCTGTGGTAACCGTCGTTACACTAAAACAACAAACCATCACATTCAATACGGAAAGTAAAAATTATGGCGACCCTGATTTTATTCCAGCCGTAAATTCGTCCGGACTACCTCTAACATTTTATACGTTAAACAGCGAAATAATCTCGGTGGTTAATAATAAGTTTCATATAATAAAGCCGGGTAAAGCAGAAATAATTGCAAGTCAATTTGGTACTAAAGAGTATGAACCAGCATCAAATAGAGTGGTTATGGTTGTAAATAAGGGTATTCAAACACTCCAATTTAACACTGCTAATAAATACATAGGCGATGCGGACTTTTCTCCAGCTATCATAAGTTCGTCATTACCCATCAGCTATACCAGTTCAAACCCTAACGTAATTTCTGTCATCAATAATAAACTGCACATCAATGGCGCTGGCGAAACCAATATTACAGCTACGCAATCGGGTAACGCATACTACACTGCAATACAACATGTAACCCGTACTATAACGGTAAATAAGGCAAGCCAAATTATTACTTTTCCAACGGTCGCCAAAAAATACGGCGATGCCGATTTTTCACCTGCCGCAGCTTCATCCGGTTTACCTGTTGCCTATACCAGTTCAAATGCAAAAGTAGCTACTATTGTTAGCGGCAAGCTACATATTACAGGTGTGGGTACGGCAACCATTTTTGCCAGCCAGGCCGGTAATACTACATATACCGCGGCAAAAAGTATCACTCAAACACTTACAGTAATTAAAGCGCCGCTTACCATAACCGCCGATAACAAAACCAAAAAAGCAGGCCAGGCCAACCCGGCGCTAACGGCAACCTACAAAGGCTTTGTTAATGGAGATGATAAAAATGACCTCGGCACCCAACCCAAACTGGTAACCACGGCGGTTACATCGTCAAAAGCAGGCAGCTATGTTATTACTGCAAGCGGAGCTGCGAGTAGTAATTATCTAATTACTTATGTAGCCGGTAAACTAACGGTGGCTGCATCGTCGGTAAAGTTGAATGATATTGATGTGCCTGCACAACCCATAGTTAGCAGCGCCCTATCGCCCAATGGCGATGGTATAAACGATGTGCTAAACATTGCCAATATCCAAAACTATCCGGATAATACTTTAAGCGTAATGGATGTTAACGGAAACAGCGTTTACGAGGTAAAAGGATATGATAACCAAAACAGAGTATTTGACGGGCACTCCAAAAAGGGGGCAATGCAAAAACCGGGGACGTATTACTACATCCTTACTTATAAAGACAGTACCGAAAGTAAACGGTTAACGGGGTATATCCTTATTAAATAGACCATTTAAGCCCTTCATGTGCGGGGCTTTTTATTTAAACCTGATGGCTTTTACCGGCGATATACGGCTAACCAGCATAGATGGTATGACGAGTACCAGCAGGCAAATTGTTAGCGTGCCAATATTAAGTAATAGCACATCGCTCCAGTCTATTTTAATGGGTACAAAGGTCATGTAGTAGCTGGCCTGGTCAAGCTTAAAAAAGTGTGTAGCCCCCTGGAAATAGCCAAGCCCAAGGCCCAGTAAATTCCCCAAAAGCAATCCCACCCCTATTAAGTAAGCTGCGTTGTATAAAAATATCTTTTGAATAAGCCAGTTACCGGCGCCCATGGCCTTAAACATGCCTATCATGGCGGTGCGTTCCAATATCATTATCAGCAAGGCCGATATCATGTTGATAACCGCTACAGCCGTCATTAGCACCAGCATTACTACGGTGTTTACATCCAGCAGGCCCAGCCACTCAAATATGGTGGGGTAATTATCTGTTATGGTGTACGATCGCAGATAAACCGGCAATTGATTATCAATATCATTGGCTGCTGTGTTTATCACATCAAAGTTTTTTACTCTTACTTCGTAGCCGCCAACTTCGTGGTCATTCCAGTCGTTAAGGCGTTTTATAAGGCTAAGGTTGCCTACAACAAAGGTTTTATCCACCTCGTCAACGCCTACGTTAAATATGCCTACAATTTTCAATTTTCGTTTGCGCGGCGGGTCCTGTATAAAGTACATCAGCAGGTCATCGCCTGCCTTTAGCTTTAAACGGTTGGCTGTTATCTGCGATATCATTATCTGCGTATTAGCCGCAACCGAATCTTTAAAATCGATAACCATGCCGGCCACCAGCGCTTTTTTAAGATACTCCCAGTTGTATGTTTTATCTACTCCCTTTAAAACTACGCCCTCAATTTCGCCGTTGGCTTTAATAATACCGGGTTTTGTAGCGTAAGGTGTAATGCTGTAAACGCGGCTAAGCTTGCCAACTTTATTTAAAACATTGGCGCTATCGGTAAATGACGAGTTTTCGTACGAATTGTTCAAGTCGGCCTTTACAATTTGGATATCGCCAGAAAAACCTCGAACTTTTTCGCGTATCTCCTGTTTAAATCCCTTTATAACGGCTAACGACAGTATCATTACCCCAAGGCCCAGCATTATCCCAATTATGGCTATGCGCACAATTAATTTGGAAAACGTACGCTTTGATTTAAACGTAATACGACTTGATATAAACCCGGCGAAACTCAATGCAGAATGATTTTTGTACCTTCGCAAATATGCGTTTTTAGTACTAAACATACTGCTTTTAAATTTGCTTTACATTATAAAATTATAATTAGGATGAAGTTATTAATGCCAATTATTGCGCTGGGCAGTATTATTTTAAGCTGTAACAACTATACCAAAACGCTTACCAACAACACTACCCGCCCTGCTGCCGATACTGTAAAAAGCGCCAAAGCCATTATACCCGCTGCCGAGCAGGTACCTGTTTACATTGCTTACCTTAAGGGTAAAAACGTGGGCATGCTGGTAAACCAAACATCGGTTATAGGCCCTAAAAAAACACCCGTGGTTGATAGCTTGTTAAAGGCAGGCATCAGCATCAAAAAAATATACGGCCCCGAGCATGGCTTTAGGGGCGATGCCAGCAATGGCGCTACCATTAATAACGACATTGATAAAGCTACCGGCCTGCCGGTGATATCGTTATATGGCAAGCACTACAAACCCACCCCCGACGACCTTAAAGGCATCAACCTGATGGTGTTTGATGTGCAGGATGTTGGCACCCGGTTTTATACGTATATATCTACCCTGCATTACCTGATGGAGGCTTGCGCCGAAAACAATATCGAGCTGATGATACTGGACAGGCCGAACCCTAACGGTTACCTGGTTGACGGCCCAACATTGGATACTGCCTACCGCTCGTTTGTGGGTATGCACCCTATACCCGTATCGCACGGAATGACCATTGCCGAATATGCCCAAATGATAAATGGCGAAGGCTGGCTAAAAAACAAGATGCAATGCAAGCTTAAAATAATTAAGATAGCCAACTACGCGCACAACATGCGCTATGTTTTGCCGGTTAGCCCATCGCCTAATTTAAATTCGGCACAGTCGATATTGCTGTACCCGCACATCTGCTTTTTCGAGGGCACTAACATTAGCTTGGGCAGGGGCACCATGTTCCCTTTCCAGATACTGGGCAGCCCTTTGCTAAAAGACAAGTATAGTTTTTCGTTTAAACCGGTAAGTATACCCGGAATGAGCGAAAACCCGCCCCTAAAAGACCAGGTTTGCTATGGCATCGACCTTAAAAATTACAATATGCAAACCATCCTGAGTAATGGAAGACTTAATTTAGCATGGTTGATAGATATGTATAACCAGTACCCGGATAAGGAGCACTTTTTTATCCCCTATTTTACTAAACTGGCAGGCAGCAAAACATTGCAGCAGCAAATAGTAGGAGGTAAAACCGAGGCCGAGATACGTGCCAGCTGGGAACCATCGCTATCGGCATTTAAAGTAACACGCGCCAAATACCTGTTGTATAAATAGGCACAGCGGCGGTTTTCGTTCTTAACCATGGCTTAGGGCCATTATGTAAAAGGTATATGAGAATTATATTTATGGGTACGCCCCAGTTTGCAGTAGCATCGCTTGATGCCTTAATTAAAGCAGGTTGCGATGTAGTTGCCGTAGTAACCGCACCCGATAAACCTGCCGGCCGGGGGCAAAAGGTAAACCAATCTGCCGTTAAGCAGTATGCTGATGCCAATGGCATTAAATGCCTGCAGCCCGAAAAGTTGAAAAATTCGGATTTTTTGACAGAACTGCAAGCCCTGCAAGCCGATCTGCAAGTGGTGGTAGCCTTTAGAATGCTGCCCGAAGTAGTTTGGAACATGCCGCCAAAGGGCACTATTAATTTGCATGCCTCTTTATTGCCCCAATACCGTGGTGCTGCCCCTATTAACTGGGCCATCATCAACGGCGAAAAGGAAAGCGGCGTAACAACCTTCTTCTTAAAACACGACATTGATACCGGCGATATATTATTTACCGAAAAAGTTACCCTAACCGGCACGGAAACCGCCGGCGAGCTGCACGATCGCCTGATGAACAAAGGCGCAGGATTGCTGGTAAAAACGGTAAAGGGTATCGAGAGCGGCCGCTATAACGAACACCCGCAGGAGCAACTGGCCGAAGGGATAGAACTAAAGCATGCCCCTAAAATATTTAAAGCCGATTGCCTGGTTGATTTTAACCAACCTGCCGAACATGTGTATAACCTTATACGCGGACTAAGCCCATCGCCTACTGCCTATACCCTGCTCAACGATAAGGTATTAAAAATATACGGTGCCGAATATGAGCTTACCGAACCTGGTATAGCCGCCGGCGGCTTTATCACCAACAACAAAACCCACCTTAAATTTGCCACCAAAGATGGTTTTGTAAGCCTTACCGATGTGCAGCTGGAAGGCAAAAAACGCATGGGGATTGAAGAGTTTTTGAGGGGTAATAAATTGTGATAGTCGTTTTCTAATACATCCAAAAGTTTACTTTTGCCGTTATATAATATATCATGACATTTACCGATAGCCGAATAGCCCGCTTACAAGCCGAGATTGCCCCCTTACGCCAACAGTTAATAAGCCACCAATTATACAATCACATAAACAGCATAGACGATTTGCATGTTTTCATGCAGCATCACCTGTTTGCTGTTTGGGATTTTATGTCGTTACTTAAGGCTTTGCAACAAAACCTAACTTGCACCTCCCTGCCGTGGATGCCCGTAGGCAATGCCAACACCCGCTACCTTATTAACGAAATTGTAACCGGCGAAGAAAGCGATGTTGACCATACCGGCCGCCGTACCAGCCATTTTGAATTATACATACAGGCAATGGAACAAGCCGGCGCCGATACATCGGGCATTGTATCGTTGTTTTACCAGCTTAGCAAATATACGGATGTTACTACCGCCCTAAAAAACGCGGATATACCCATTGCAGCCTACAACTTTGTTAAACACACCTTTGAGGTGATAGCCACCAATAAAAGCTTTTTACAGGCCGCCGTATTTACGTTTGGCCGCGAGGACCTGATACCCGGCATGTTTATAGAAATGGTTAAAAAGCTAAACGGCCAGCTACCCGGTAAGGTGGAGATACTGCTATACTACCTGGAGCGCCATATAGAGGTTGACGGCGACCACCACTCGCAACTGGCCTACCAAATGACCGCCGAACTGTGCGGCGATGATGAAAATAAATGGATTGAAGCAACCACCGCAGTTAAACAAGCCTTACAAGCACGCATAGCGCTATGGGATGGCATCCTGACTAATATAAAAGCGGAAGTAGTGGAAGGGTAATAATAAAATTATGTAATTTTAATTGTGCCTAATACTTATACTCAACTTTATGTACATATAGTTTTCGCTGTTAAAAATCGTTCGGCATTGTTAAATGCTGAATGGGATGAGCGGTTAAGGTTATATATTACAGCAACTGTACAAAACAACAATCATAAAATATTGGCAATAAACAATATGCCCGACCATGTACATGTTTTTATCGGACTTAATCCCTCCCAATCCATTTCAGATTTGATGAGATTAGTTAAGGGAGATTCTTCTGAATGGATAAATAAAACAGGGTTAACCTCTTCCAAATTTCAATGGCAGGAAGGATACGGCGCATTTAGTTATAGTAAATCGCAGATTAATAGTGTTGTGAAATACATAGCTAATCAGCAGGATCACCATAAAAAAATTACATTTTTAGACGAGTACAGGAAGTTGCTTGTTAATTTTGATATTGAATTTGACGAACGCTACATATTTAAACAGCCAGAGTAAACTTGGTTTAAGGGTAGCACCTACGGCGCAAAATTACTTCTCCTGCTGTTTGCTACAAAGCGGTTATCCCTACGGGATATCTACTGTGATTAAACTGTCTATATAAAAAAATGCTATGCTGTTTTATAGAGCTATCACTTGATAGTAACCAGTCTTTATAGATAATCGCTTTAAAGTTCCGTAGGAACTACCGCTTTGTAGAAATATGATTAACGAAACCAATTTTTGCCCCGTAGGGGTTACCCTTAACCAACCTTACAACTTATTCAACTCATCCATTAGCCCTTTGCTAACGCGGTTAAAGTAGCGTTTTACGCCGTAGCCCATTACCCATTGTATGCCTTTGCTGGCGTTGGTTAAAAAAACCTCGTCGGCTTCGTTTAATACTTCGGCATTTATTTGGGCCTCGGTTACAGGTATGCCATTGTCAAGGGCCAGCTTTATTACTACCTGGCGCATCACACCTTCAACACAGCCCTCGCTTAGCGCCGGGGTATACAGGTGGTTTTGGTACCACACAAACAGGTTAGAGCTGTTGGCTTCGCACAAAAAGCCGTTTTGGTTTAGTAAAAAAACATCATCCAGCCGGTTTTGCTGCTTATACAGGGCGGCCATCACATAAATAAGCGAGTTACATGTTTTTATGTTTGACAGGTAGTTGAACGGCTTGGGCAGCTCGCTAAAAACATCCATTATCAGGCCCTTGTCGTTTAAAAAATAGCGGGGCTCGTCAAGGGGTTGCAGCTCAAGGCAGTAGCCCATTTTGTTTTGGCTTGGGGTATATAAACCTTCGGCATCGCGGTAAACGGTAAGGCGCAGGCGGCCATGCTTTACCTTGTTGCGGCGGGCAAGCTCCTCTACCTTATCTTTTAAAAACCAGGTATCGGCCTGCGAATAGCCATCAATTTTAAGCGCTTTCATGCCTTTTTGCAGGCGCTGGGCATGCAATTCGGCAAATTTTAGCTTGCCTTTCATCAGCCGCATACTTTCAAACAAGCCATCGCCATATTTAAATGCACGATTGGCCACAGTAAGCAACTGGCTCTCTGCAGGTAATATCTCTCCGTTAAAATTGATGTAAACAGGCATTATTAATGTGCAGTTTTTAGCTGTGCAAATTTGCAGATTTCTGTTGGTAAATATTACAGCTAATAACGCTGATGCTGTAAATTAGATTGCCTTAATTTAAATTTATTACCACTACCCCTGGCTACCCGGTGCATTGGCACTGGTGTATTTGCGCCATTTTTCTAAAACGCCTTCAAAATCGGCGGGCAGGGCGGCCTCAAAATACATGTCCTGTTTTTTTGAAGGGTGCTTAAACCCAAGCGAAGCCGCATGCAGGGCCTGGCGCGGCATAATTTCAAAACAATTATCAACAAACTGGCGGTACTTGCTAAATACTGTTCCCTTTAAAATTTTATCGCCGCCGTACATGGCATCGCTAAATAGCGGGTGGCCTATATGGCGCATGTGCGCACGTATCTGATGAGTGCGGCCTGTTTCCAGCTTGCATTCTATCAGGGTAACATAGCCCATGCGCTCAAGCACCTTATAATGCGTTACCGCCCACTTTCCCTTCTCGGGGTCATCGTATATCGACATCACCCTCCTATCGTTCACACTGCGGCCTATATAGCCGCTAACCGTGCCATCCTGCTCAATATCGCCCCAGGCAAGCGCAATGTACTTGCGGTTAATGGTATGGTCGTAAAACTGGCGGGCCAGGTAATTCATGCTGCGCTCGTTTTTACTAATAAGCAGCAGGCCCGATGTATCCTTATCAATACGGTGCACCAAACCCGGCCGGCCATCGTTGCCGGGCAAGGTTGGCAATTGCTGAAAATAAAACACCAGCGCGTTAACCAGCGTACCGGTATAGTTATTATAACCGGGGTGCACCACCATACCGGCCGCTTTATTCACTATCAGCACGTCATCATCTTCGTAAACAATATCAATGGCAATATTTTCGGGGTAAACCTCGGTATCGCGCGGTGGGTGCGGCAATACTACCGATATTACATCCTGTGGCTTAACCTTATAGCTGGCTTTAATAGGTTTATCGTTAACCAGCACATTGTTTAGTTCAATAGCGTTTTGTATGCGGTTGCGCGATGCATTCTCAATACGGTGCATCAAAAACTTATCAATGCGCAATAAGGATTGCCCCTTATCTACCACCACCCTAAGGTGCTCGTAAAGGTCCTGTTCTTCCTGGTCAAATAGGTCTATATCTTCCGGCATACCGGCGCAAAAGTACTTGTTTTTTATTTTGCGTTGATTTTAAAAAAACTATTACTTTTATGCCATGAAAAAAACCTTTACCTTCCTCACAATCATTGTTTTATCTGCCTTTGCCTTTAGGGTAAACGCGCAAAGCGGTTTCTCCGACCTTATCAAGTCGAGCCCGGCAGATGCAACCAAACTGATAAATGCTTATGGCGAACCTTTATTTAAAGGTTTTGGTGTTGGCATGAACAGTGGCTGGAACAGCACAGCTAAAGCAAAAAAAAAGCTGAAATTTGAATTGCGCATCTCAGCAAGCGGCGCCTTTGTGCCTGCATCATCAAAATCATTTGATGTTACACAGCTGGGCCTGTCAGACCACGTAGGTGTACAGCCCGGATCGCCAAACAATACGGCCACTTTTGGCGGTAAAGACGAAGCGGTAACCACCTTAAACACTTACAACGACAGCCATCAAAAAGTTGGTGAGTTTAAAATGCCTAAAGGTGTTACGCCAATTATCCCTGCACCGCAAATACAACTAACCGTTGGTGTAATAAAAAACACTGATCTTACCTTACGCGTTATCCCCAAGGTTAAGTTGGGTGATGATATTGGCTCGGTATCGCAATTTGGCTTTGGTGTTAAGCACAACATTATGCCCGATATTTTAGGTAAAAAGGCTAAAGTTGTTCCGTTTGACCTGGCCCTTGCATTTGGTTACTCGCGCTTAAATTTAGATATCCCGTTGGATGTTAAGCCTGAAGGCAATGCACAGCCCGAAAGCTCGAGCACTAAAACTGATTTTAGTAACCAACGTATAGATGGCCACTTTAACAACTTCCAATTACAGGCCATTATTTCTAAAAAACTTACGGTGTTTACACCATTTTTAGCTGTTGGTTATAACACTTCAAAAACCAACGTAGCTGCATTAGGTAATTACCCTGTAACTACTGATGCCATTCTTGGTCAAAAATATTACACCACCTATACCGACCCGGTAAGCATTAAAAAAACAAGCATAAACGGCTTGCGTGCCGATCTCGGTTTTCAGTTAGAGCTTGGCTTTTTCCGTATATACGCTGCAGCAGCTGTAGCAGAATATACATCAGTTAACGCGGGTATTGGTTTTGGATTCTAAGAAACCCCATCTGCATATAGATATCTTCAGCCCCGTACAGCAAATAACCAACAAACTATTTGCTGATAAGGGGCTGAAGTTTTTTATAAAGCGCGACGACCTGATACACCCCATTATATCGGGCAATAAATGGCGCAAGCTTAAATACACTTTACTACAGGCACAAAGTCTGGGCAAAACCCACCTAATTACTTTTGGCGGGGCATACTCTAACCATTTACTGGCTACCGCAGCCGCTGCCGCGCAGTTTGGCTTTAAAACTACCGGTATTGTGCGTGGCGAAGAGGTGCAAAACGACACCTTATTTTTATGCCGCCTGCATGGCATGCAATTGCTATTTACCGACAGGGACAGCTACCGCGATAAACCCGCATTGTTTAAGCAGTTTTCTGCCGATGACACAAAAGCTTTTTTTATTGACGAAGGCGGATCATCGCCCGAGGGTGCCAAAGGTTGCAGCGAATTGGTAGAGGAACTGCCCCAGGTGTATGACCATATTTTTTGCGCATCGGGCACTGGTACTACCGCGGCCGGCATTATTAACGGAATAACTGCCCAACAGCTAAGCACACATTTTAACGCTGTACCTGTATTTAAAAACGGCGAATTTATAAGGGCCGAAATAGACCGCTATTTAACCGCCCCGGCCAATTACAGCCTGCACACCCAATACCACTTTGGCGGTTATGGCAAAACCACGCCCGAATTGATCCAATTCATCAAAACCTTTGTAGCCGACACGGGCATACTGATAGAACCTATATACACCGGCAAAATGCTTTATGCCATTTACCACCTGGCCGCCAAGGGCCACTTTGCCCCCGGCAGCACCATACTGGCCATACACAGCGGCGGTATTTGGGGGTTGTTAGGGATGAAAGAGAAGTTTCTGTAGATGTGCAGATTCAGATATGCAAATGTGCAGATTTCAGATATGCAGATTGGCAACTTGCATATCCCATACGTCATTGCGAGGCACGAAGCAATATTCGATAGAAAAGTATATATGAGTATTAGACGATTGACACTCCGTTAGCCAACGGACCGCAATGACGTGCGGGATGTATAGTTGGCGAGTCGACTCACCCCGAATGCGCTTCGCTGTTCGACCCTCTCTCCGCAAGCGGAACGAGGGTGAAAAGCTCTTTTTTAATCCTCGTTATATTTAACCCTCTTTGTGCGCAGCAAAGAGAGGGTCGACGAACGCAGTGATGTCGGGGTGAGTCAACGGCGCAGAGGCATAACTGACTAACACACCCCTGCCCCCTCTCAAGGGTAACTATATATGAGTTGGGACAAGGAAAGTTTAGAATATTTTATAATAGAAATGGGAAAGTAAATAAACTATAGAAGCACCAATTATAAATAATAATCCATGCTTACGCATGTCTTTTAAAGCTTGTGCTTTTTCTGCTTTACGTTCTTCTGTTTCTTCAATCATGTTGATAAGGTTTATCGAATATACAAAAACATATAATAAGCCACCACATCCACAAGGTGGGTCAACTATTGTCCTGAAAAGTACGAGAAAAGTGAGTTAAAAATACACGGTACTTTTGATGAAGTGATTAAGGCTTCGTTTTTAGGGAAACCGCCTGAAAAGGCAAAGGGCAAGAAAAGTAAATAATGATTATATTTAGGCCACAAGTGACTTAAATATGAAAAAACTCATCTTTATTGCATTATTGTTAATAGTATCCATAAAATCTATTGCACAAGGTGGAAACGATAATATAAGCCAAAGAGACTCTATCGAATTAATTAAAGCATGGAATGTATTCAAAAAAGAATTATTCAGTAAGGACATCAATGCTTTAAAATTGCTTTCATCCAAGATAGTTTCCGGGAAATGTATGTTGATGCCTATCGACCCTAATTGCAACTCATTAACCTCGCCAGATAAACTGTTAGGCCTTTTTTTTAAGGAAATGTTTCCGAGCTGTCGTAGAATTATTCTTACAGACAAATATCATCTCGCCGTATACAGTTCTATAAAAGATAAAGATATGAAGATAAAATATCCGACACAGTTTCAGATTTGGTTTACAAGTAAGTCGGAGCCTGGCTATCAATTTGCATTTATATTTGAGAAGATCGCAGGAAAATTTAAGTTTTCTGGTTTAGATAGGATGCCCTAAATCTTTGTCCCAACTGATATATAGTTTACCCTCTCAAGAGAGTAATAGCCCATGAGTAGACAGATTTTTTTTGTATATTTATGCAAATGAATGTAAGCGAAGTATTTACAAAGTTTTCAAGTCAGGGAACTTGTATTCAGCATTTGGAGGAACTACGATGGCAGGGAGAGCCTCAATGTCCTTATTGTAATAGTAAACAGAGCAGTCATCGAAAAGACACCTACCGCCATCAATGCAATAATTGTAATAGCAGTTATAGTGTTTCAGTAGGGACAATTTTTGAAGATACGAAGCTGCCTTTGTTTAAATGGTTCTTAGCTATCAGCCTAATGTTGAATGCTAAGAAAGGATTATCGACATTACAATTAGGCAGAGATATCGGGGTTAACCGCAAAACTGCCTGGTATCTGCAAATGCGTATAAGGAAAGCTATGCAAGAGGGTGATGATAGTGATCTTTTTAAGGGAATCGTAGAGGTAGACGAAACTTATATAGGTGGTGCCCAGCGAAATCATTCTAAGCAAAGGCGGTAGGAAAGGCGCGAAAGCGGCTTAAATTTCACTGGGATGCAGCACAAAAAAGCAGTAATCGGTTTGTTAGAGCGATCGGGAAGAATAAAGCTGGAGGTACTTGAAAAAAACACACGGCAAGACTATAAAACCCATCATTGAGCAAACGGTAAGTAAGGAGGCTCGTTTGGTAACTGATGGATTTGGTGGATATTCGGGCCTTGATAAACAGTATAAAGAACACCAGGTGTTGAACAAAGAAAAAGAAGAGTACGTGCGTGGTGAATATCATACAAATACCCTTGAAGGTTTTTGGACACTACTTAAGCGAGGCATTTATGGCCAATATCATAAGGTTTCAATTAAGCACCTTCAAGCCTATCTAAACGAATTTACATTTAAATATAACCACAGAGATAATAAGTCAAATTTCAACCTGCTTCTCAACAGAAGTTTAACACCATCTGTCATATGATGGGCTATTACTCTCTCAAGAAGGAAGATATCTTTCTTCGCAATGACGCCCGGTAGTATAATGGGAGTTCACCCTCTTTCCGCAAAGCGGAGAGAGGGTCGACGAACGTAGTGATGTCGGGGTGAGTCAACGGAGCGGAAACATGACAGCACCCATTGAGAAATCAAAATAAAAACAATAATTGTTAAAATTACACTTATTAATATTTTTTGTAGTTTTAGTGTGCCAATACAACCATCAATGATTAGGAAAACTTTTTTAACTATTTGCGGCGCAGGTATGCTTTTATCGGCACAGGCGCAAACGCCCAGGGTTTATACCATACAGGCCGATAAAATTAAAACACCTATACAAAAAACCATGTACGGTATCTTTTTTGAAGATATTAACCAGGGTGCCGATGGCGGTGTGTATGCCGAATTAATAAAAAACCGTTCGTTTGAGTTTAACATGCCGATGATGGCCTGGGAAGAACATAAAAAAGATGGCGGTGATGGCAGGGTAGAAGTAATTAACCGCGCTACAGAAAGGCCCGAAAACGCTCACTTTATAAAAGCCTACGTAACATCGGAAACAGGATCATTCGGCCTTGAAAATGAAGGTTTTCGTGGCGGAACCGGTATTAAAGAAGGCGAGACATACAGCTTTTCGGTAATGGCCCGGCAAGGTGGCGAAGGCAACGTAAAGCTTAATATAGAATTGCATGGCGATAACGATGCCATTATAGGTAAAGCCGAACTGAATGCCCCCGATAAGGAATGGAACCGTTACAGCGTAAAATTTACGGCATCTGCCACCGCTAAAAAAGCGAAGGTTTACGTTTGGCTAAGTGGCAAAGGCGTTATCGACATGGATATGATCTCGCTGTTTCCCGAACATACCTGGAAAAACCGCCCTGGAGGTTTGCGAGCCGACCTGGTGCAAAAACTTGCTGATATTAAACCGGGTTTCCTGCGCTTTCCGGGCGGATGTATTGTTGAAGGGCGCGAATTGAATACCCGCTATCAATGGAAAAAAAGTATCGGCGATATTGATAACCGTACCAACATCATTAACCGCTGGAACACAGAATTTGCGCACCGCCCCGCGCCTGATTATTACCAAACCTTTGGCCTTGGCTTTATGGAGTATTTTATGACTGCCGAAGATATTGGCGCATCGCCGCTACCTATATTGAATTGCGGGATGGCCTGCGAGTTTAACACATCCGAAATGGTGCCCTTAGATAAGCTTGACCCTTATTTGCAGGATGCGCTTGATTTGATTGAATTTGCCAATGGCGATACAACTACCACCTGGGGTAAACTGCGTACCGACCTTGGCCACCCGGCTCCATTTAACCTGAAACTGATTGGTGTAGGTAACGAGCAATGGGGACCGCAATATATAGACAGGTGGAAGATATTTACCAAAGCCATAAAAGCTAAATACCCGGATGTAAAAATAGTATCGGCATTGGGCCCCTTTCCAAAAGGCCCGGAATTTGATTTATTGAATAAAACCTTCCGTAGCCTGGGCGCCGATATATTAGACGAGCATTATTATGCATCGCCAAAATGGTTTAGGGATAATGCACGCCGTTACGATAATTACGACCGCAAAGGGCCAAAAATATTTGCCGGCGAATATGCCGCGCAAAGCGTACAAACCGGCAGCCCCTTAAATAAAAATAACTGGGAATGCGCCCTTGCCGAAGCAGCCTTTATGACCGGCCTTGAGCGTAATGCCGATGTGGTAAACATGGCCTCATACGCACCGCTTTTTGCCCATGTAGACGGCTGGCAATGGACACCCGACTTGATCTGGTTTGATAACCTAAAAAGCTACGGAACGCCAAACTACTATGTACAGCAATTGTTCTCGTTATATAAAGGTACCGATGTAGTTCCCCTGATGCTGGGCAACAACTCGGTTGCCGGGCAGGATGGTTGTTATGCCACCGCCAGCCTGGATAAAAACACCAACGAGCTAATTATCAAATTTGTAAACACCGCTGCTACAGCGCAAAACGTAAGCTTTAAAATAAACGGCGGCAATTACCAGAAAAAAGCTGCCGTGATAACCCTGCACAGCGAAAAAGGCAGCGACGAAAACTCCCTTGATAACCCAACAGCAATAAGCCCGGTACAAAGCACCATGACGGTAAGTGAAAAATTGGTAAACGTTAATGTGGAGGCTAATACGTTTAAAATAATCAGGTTGAAGAATAAGTAGAATTTCGGGGATGATAATATCAATTGTGCGATTCCCCTCTTTAAAGTAATGGCGCTAACTTTGAACTGATTGAAAATATTAGCGCCATTACTTTCGGGAGAGGAGATACCTTCAAATTGACGGCATATTAATTCGAAATCTGCACATCTTCCGCACATCTCTGCACATCTGTACATCAAAAATATGGCATACCAAATGTGCGTTCGGTACAAAAACCAACTTTAGTTAATTTAAAGTTACTTTTTGGGCAATCGGTTCAAAAACCTTTAAATTATTGTTTTTGAGGCCTTTTTGTTAGATTTGGTGCATACTAAATTAGAACCATTTATGAGCACTACGCCGGTAACCCCACAAAACGTTCAGGCCACTTTAAGCAAACATATCCTGGCAGACGGTTTCGATCTGACCTTTGATATGGAGAAAAGCCAGGGCGTTCATATCTACGATTCGAAATACAACGCTACCCTGCTTGATTTTTTTACCTGCTTTGCATCGGTGCCATTAGGTTATAATCACCCCAAAATGCTAAATGATGAGGTTTTCAAAAAAAACCTGATGCTGGCGGCATTAACCAACCCATCCAACTCCGACATTTATACCGAGCAATACGCCCAGTTTGTTGATACGTTTGCCCGTGTAGGCATACCCGATTACCTGCCCCACGCCTTTTTTATTGCAGGCGGCAGCCTGGCTATAGAAAACGCGCTAAAAGTAGCCATGGACTGGAAAGTGCAAAAAAACTTTGCCAAAGGCATTACAGCCGAAAAGGGCTTTAAAGTGATACACTTTGAGCACGCTTTTCATGGCCGCTCGGGCTATACCTTAAGCTTAACAAATACACAGCCGGTTAAAACCAAATGGTTTGCCAAGTTTGATTGGCCAAGGGTATCGGTACCAGAGATACACTTCCCGCTTACTGAAGCCAATATGAACGACCTGCTAATGCGCGAGGCCCGTTCTATAGCCCAAATAAAACAAGCTTTTGCAGATAATAAGGATGATGTATGCGCTATTATTATAGAGCCTATACAATCGGAAGGTGGTGATAAGCACGTGCGCCGCGAGTTTTTAGAGCAGCTGCGCCTGCTTGCCGACGAGAATGAAGCCATGTTGATATACGACGAGGTGCAAACCGGCGTTGGCCTTAGCGGTAAGTTTTGGTGCCACCAGCATTTTGGCGAAAAGGCAAGGCCGGATATTTTGGCCTTTGGTAAAAAAATGCAGGTTTGCGGCATACTGGTAGGCAACAAGGTAGACGAGGTAGAAAACAATGTGTTTAAAGTATCGTCGCGCATCAACTCTACCTGGGGTGGTAGCCTGGTAGATATGGTAAGGTCGGCCAAGATAATGGAGATCATAGAAGAGGACCATCTTTGCGAAAAAGCCGCTAAAACCGGCGAATATCTGCAAAACAGGCTAAAGGCTGTTGCTGCCAAAAACGACAAAGTGAGCAACGTGCGCGGTAAGGGTTTAATAACCGCCTTTGATTTCCCTACTACAGCAATGCGCAATAAGTTTATAAGTATGGGGCTGCAAAATAATATTATGTACCTGGGCTGCGGCGATCAAAGCATCCGTTTTAGGCCCGCACTTATTATGGAAGAGCATCATATTGATGAAGGAATAAACATGCTCGAAAAAATATTGCCTAATCTTTAAAATTGACGTTCATTTAATAATTAAAATGTAATAATATTGCTACAGGCACCTGTTTAAAATAAACAGGTGCTTTTTTTATTTATAAAAATACTATAATCGCAACTTTACGTTATTATAATATATTAAGTTATAGATGTAGCAAATACCACACGTAACATTGCATATACCCTAAGTATGTTTTGTTGCCAAACTATAATTATATAAAAACACGGATACCAAAAAAGAATGAACAGACAAATTGAAAAATTGAAAAAACAACTTTCAGAGATTGCTGAAGTTGTAAATTCTTTCCAGTCTGAAGCTGTGCAAGTTAGAGTTGTTGACAGGCTTTTAGACGAGATTATGGAAGTTGAGAAGGTGGATACGGAAGGATCTGATATTTTCAATAAACGAGGCCGCAAAAACGGTTCGGAAATGGGAAGCAGCGAAAGCAGGGAATCAATACCGGGGCGTAAAAAGCCCGGTGCTACCAAGGTTTTAAACCAACTGCTAAACAGCGATTATTTTAAGACACCGCACTCTATATCATCCATAGCCGAGTACTGCAAAGAAAAATTCGACTCTGATTTTAAAACTTCAGAGCTATCGGGCATTTTGCTAAAACTGGCAAAAGAAAACAGGCTAAAGCGCGAAAGAAGTAACGAGAACAACCGCTTCGAATACGTTGGGGTTTAAAACAAAAAGGCCGCTTGAATTGAGCGGCCTTTTTGTTATTAAGTGTTTTATCCGGCGTCAAACAAAAGTGTCAAAACGGCAGGTGGATTTGGCGATAGTTAAAATTTATGTAGGAATTGTCAAATATTATTCTATATTAGTTAACAGGCGCGGAACAATTAAAACGAATTAAAACGAAAAATAACGAATAATTCGCAAAAATATGGAATAGTTTATAGCGGAACCTGTAATAGCACTTCTACAACAGGTGGAACAAATTATCTACTCCTAAAATCTTCCGCGAGGTAAAACCTTCACCATATTTTACGTTGATGCTTTTGCCGAATTCGCGCGCACGGCCCTCTACCACCTGTATAAATTCCGGCGATGAGATGTAGGTTTGCGGCTCGTCCGGGTTCCAATCGGGGTTATGAAACTGCGATCCGAAAGCATAAACACTCTCTACTTTTTTGTCCCAATAATCGGTTATATCTACAATAATATCAGGCTCTATATACCTATCTTGTATAAAATGCAGCACCTGTTTTGGGCGCCATTCAGTTTGTAACTCATTGTTATCCAATGTCTCTATCCGACGCAAGCCAGATAGGAAAGCCGAGGTTTCAACCAATTCGCTTGCCCGGCCATGGTCGGGGTGGCGGTCGTGATAGGCGTTGGTTATCACAATTTCGGGTTGATATTTACGTATGGCAGCAATCACTTTTAGCTGGTATTCTTTGGTGTTTTCAAAGAAACCATCGGGCAGTTCCAGGTTCTCGCGCACATGTACACCCAGTATCTCGGCAGATCGGGCAGCTTCTTTATCGCGTATTTCGGCGGTACCACGGGTGCCTAACTCGCCCCGGGTAAGGTCGGCAATACCCACCTTATGGCCCATGGCTATATGCTTTAACAAAACACCCGCGCAGCCCAGTTCGGCATCATCGGGGTGCACTGGCAAAACTAAAATATCTAATTTCATAAATATAAACTATTGATTATCAGAAGCAAGCAAGCGCTGTATCTTCTTTCGTATTTTGGATGATGTAGGCTTGGTAAAGGGGTAAAAAAAGTCGGCTACCTTGCCATTTTTGTCTATTAGGTACTTATGAAAGTTCCATCGGGGGGTCGAGTTAAGCACCCCGTTCTCTTTTTTATCTATCAAAAATTTGTAAAGCGGGTGGGCATAAGGGCCGCGTACACGTATCTTATCAAATACAGGGTAATTGCTGCCATTATCTGTACAAAAAATTCCAATTGCTTGTCCGTCAAGCGGTTCCTGCCCACCAAAATCATTTGATGGGAAGGCCAGTATCTCAAAATCCTGGTCAGCAAACTCTGTTTTAAGGTCGGCAAGGTCTTTTAGCTGGGGGGTAAACCCACATTGCGATGCGGTGTTTACTATTAATAAAACCTTGTTTTTATAGTCAGCCAGGCTGATGGTGTCGCCGTCGAGTTTGTCAACATTAAAGCGATAAATACTTCTATCGTCCATTATCAATTATAATTGGAACTATAACCTGCATCCTGCAGGATAGTTTCAATATCGCGCTGTTCATTGCGGTCGTATGTTTCTTTAAGATTGTGCCCAAATAAACCGGCAACTGATTGAAATACAAAGGCTTTAAAACCACCCTTTAACTCTTTCACCATCGAATAGGTAGTAACATCCGTTTCGCGGCTGATGAGTTTGATCAAAATCTCGCCCTGAGTAATGGTAAGGTTTTTAACCTCTTTATTAAAAATGGTCTTTATCTCGGTTTCGCAACCTTTTATCAGTTCCTTTTGTTTCTTCTTATCGCCGGTAAGGGCAAGGTCGCGCTGTAATTTGGTATAGCGCTGAGCAGCGAATTTTGCATAAGGCAATACCTTTAATACATTGTAACGCAATCGGTTAAAGTTGGCCCTATCCTGCGCCGATGCAAATATGCGGCTATCGCGAATAGTGATCTCATGTAAAACTATCCAGGGTACCAACTCGCCGTCTAACTTTGTCATGTAAGTTTTTACGGTATCATTTTTGCCTAATATAACTGGTTTTGCAGGCTGTTCGTCCTGGGCTTTGGCCACAGTTAATACACAACAAAACAAAACTATAGAAACAATAAATTTCATATTTTTACTTGATACAAAATTAACGCATTTTATTTTGTTATTTTATAATAACCTGCAATAATAAATTTTCTTGCAGGTTTATGATAGTACGTACAACACACGCTGATACATGAAAGATTTAGTGATTGACCTGGAAGCCGAGAAGAACGAGATACTAAAAAGATATCGGGCGTTATTGCGTGCCAGCAAATCTACCTTGCAAAAAGGCGATAAACGCATGATACGCAAGGCTTTTGATATGGCGCTGGAAAGCCACAAAGATATGCGCCGCAAAAGCGGCGAGCCTTATATATACCACCCTATTGCCGTTGCCCAAATAGCTGCCGAAGAAATTGGCCTGGGTACTACTTCAATTGTATGTGCCCTACTGCACGATGTTGTTGAGGATACTGATGTTACGCTGGAAGATATTGAGATGGAATTTGGCAAAAAAGTTGCCAAAATAATTGACGGTTTAACCAAAATATCCGGCGTATTTGATACCAATAGCTCGTTACAGGCCGAAAACTTTCGTAAAATGCTGCTTACCCTTGCCGATGATGTAAGGGTGATACTGATAAAACTGGCCGACAGGCTGCACAACATGCGTACAATGGAGTTTATGCCGCGCGATAAGCAGCTTAAACTATCGTCAGAAACGGTGTATCTGTATGCGCCGCTGGCGCACCGCCTGGGTTTATACGCCATAAAATCTGAGCTGGAAGACCTGTCTATGAAGTACATGGAGCGCGAAACCTACTCGTTCATCAAAAAAAAGCTGAACGAAAAAAAGGCCGAACGCGAGAAGTTTATTCATGATTTTATAGAGCCGGTAAAAAAAATGATGGAGGGTCAGGATCTGCATGCCGATATATTCGGCAGGCCAAAATCTATCCACTCTATATGGAACAAGATGAAGAAAAAGTCGATACCCTTTGAGGAGGTGTACGATCTTTTTGCTATCCGGATTATATTAGACAGCACGCCGGAGAACGAAAAAGCCGACTGCTGGAAAGCCTATTCGATAGTAACCGACCAGTACAGGCCAAACCCCGACAGGCTACGCGATTGGATATCATCGCCCAAGGCCAATGGTTACGAATCGTTACATACCACGGTAATGGGCCCGCGCGGCCAATGGGTTGAGGTGCAGATACGCACCAAACGCATGAATGAGATCGCCGAAAAAGGCTTTGCCGCACACTGGAAATACAAAGAATCGTCTACCGATAGCGGGCTCGACCTTTGGGTGCAAAAAGTACGGGATATGCTTAAAAACCCCGATTCTAACGCGCTCGACTTCCTGGATGATTTTAAAATGAACCTGTTTAGCGATGAGATATTCATTTTTACGCCAAAAGGCGCGCTGATACAGTTACCATTAAATGCCACTGCGCTTGATTTTGCTTTTGAGATACATACCGATGTAGGCGCAAGCTGTATTGGTGCCAAAGTAAACCACAAACTGGTACCGCTAAGCTATAAGCTGCAAAACGGCGACCAGGTAGAAATAATTACCTCGAGCAAGCAAAGCCCTAAAGAAGATTGGCTAAACTTTGTGGTAACCGCTAAGGCAAAAGCCAAAATTAAATCGGCCTTAAAAGAAGAAAAACGCAAGGTTGCCGAGGATGGTAAAGAAATACTTGAACGGAAACTGAAATCGTTAAAGATCACTTATAACTCCGAAAACATACATAAGCTTAGCTATTTCTTTAAGCTACCATCAACCCAGGACTTGTTTTACAACGTGGCTAAGGGCCTGCTTGATATGAAGGACCTGAAGGAATACCAGGCTTCGGAGAAAGTAATTGAGAACAAACCGCAGGACAAAATAGAGAACGAGCAGCTGCAAAGCCTTGTACGCAATATAAAAACCAAAGACAGTGATGTTTTGCTTTTTGGCGAGGACCTGCAAAAAATTGATTACAAGCTGGCTAACTGCTGCAACCCTATCCCCGGTGATGATGTATTTGGTTTTGTAACCGTTAGCGATGGCATAAAAATACACCGCACCAACTGCCCTAACGCTGCAAAGCTTATGGCTAATTATGGCTACCGTATTGTAAAGGCCCGTTGGACCAACCAACAGGAACTAGCCTTTTTAACCGGCCTGCGCATTACCGGTATTGACGATGTTGGTTTAATAAATAAGCTTACCACCGTTATTTCGCAGGATTTTAAGGTGAATATCCGCTCAATTACAGTTGATAGCGATAACGGCATTTTTGAAGGATCGCTTATGGTGTATGTTAATGATACTGAGCACCTTGAAAACCTGATAAAAAATCTAAAACTGGTAAAAGGCATCACCGGCGTTACCCGTTTTGATTCGGCTATCGAGAAGGCGTCGTAAGCGAAATGAATGCTTAATTAAGCTGATATGGTGAGGGGTTATTGTGAAAAATGAACATAATCAAACAATAAACCTGAACAACTAACTAAAAAAAATTAATACCTTTGGTGGTAATTCAATTTTATGCCTGTACAGGAAACCATTGCATTGGTAAAAAAGATTTTTGAGGCCTACCTCGAAAACAAAAGCCTGAGGAAGACCCCTGAGCGTTTTGCCATACTTGAAGAAATATATTCAAGAAGCGATCATTTTGATGTGGAATCGTTATACATCCACATGAAGAATAAGAAATACCGCGTAAGCCGCGCTACGGTTTACAACACCCTCGAACTTTTAGTATCGTGCGATTTGGTAACCAAACACCAGTTTGGCAAAAACATGGCCCAGTTCGAAAAATCATACGGCTATAAACAGCACGACCACATTATTTGCATTGATTGCGGTAAAGTAGTTGAGTTTTGTGACCCGCGAATACAGCAGATACAAAGTATGATGGGCGATATTTTAAAATTCGAAATAAAGCACCACTCGTTAAACCTGTATGGTAACTGCACCAAACTACGAGAGGGTTTCTGCGATAGAAAGGTATCGTAATTAATAACCACCAAAAATCATTTTAACACTTATTACAACAAAAGATATATTTAATGGCTGTTGACGTATTATTAGGCCTCCAGTGGGGCGATGAAGGTAAAGGTAAAATTGTTGATGTATTAAGCGCAGGGTACGACCTTATAGCCCGTTTTCAGGGCGGCCCAAATGCCGGCCACACCTTAGAGTTTGAAGGTAAAAAGTTTGTATTGAACACTATACCATCAGGTATATTTTTTGATAACACCATGAACCTTATAGGTAACGGTGTTGTAATAGACCCTATCACCCTAAAAAAAGAAATTGATAAGCTAAAAGATGCCGGGCACGACCTTTTAGCCAAAAAGAATTTGATGATAGCCAAAAAGGCTCACCTTATTTTACCAACCCATCAGTTGCTTGATGCCGCCTCTGAAAAAAAGATGGGCGATGGCAAAATAGGATCGACATTAAAGGGTATTGGCCCAACTTATATGGACAAAACCGGCCGTAACGGCTTGCGTATAGGCGATATTACCTTGCCCGACTTTAAAGACCGTTACCAAAAACTGGTTGATAAACATACATCAATGCTGCAGGCCATGTATGGCGAAGTTGCCGATTTTAGCGAGCGTGAAGAATTGTTTTTTGAAGCTGTGGAGTTTATTAAACAATTCCCGCTGATTGATTCCGAGCATTTGGTTAATGATTATATAAAAAGCGGTAAAAAAGTATTGGCCGAAGGTGCACAAGGCGCCATGCTGGATATCGACTTTGGTTCATATCCGTTTGTAACTTCGTCAAACACTACTGCAGCAGGCGCATGTACTGGTTTAGGTATTGCCCCAAGCCAAATTGGCGATGTGATAGGCATATTTAAAGCTTACTGCACACGCGTAGGCGGCGGCCCCTTCCCTACTGAATTGAATGATGAAACAGGCGAAGAATTACGCCGTATAGGGCACGAATTTGGTGCAACCACAGGCAGGCCACGCCGTACCGGATGGATCGATCTGCCGGCTTTAAAATACGCTATAATGCTTAACGGCGTTACCCAACTGGTAATGACAAAAGCAGATGTATTAAGCGGATTTAATAAAATATATGCCTGCACCCACTATAATTATTTAGGCGAAGAAATAGACTACATGCCATATGATATATGTTCTGTAGATGCGCACCCTGTGCTAAAAGAAATTGATGGCTGGAATGAAGATCTAACAGGTATTACGAAACTGAATGAGATACCGGAGCGACTACAATCATACATCGATTACCTGGAGAAGGAATTGAATGTACCAATAAAATGGTTATCTGTAGGGCCAGACAGGAAACAAACCCTGGTATTGCACTAATGTAATACTGATATCAAACTATAAAAAGGCTCCGATAATACAGGGCCTTTTGTATTTAAAAGCTATTTTTGCCAGGTGATCATTAAGCTAACAGATGTAGATTTATTTAAGCAAAAAGCGCTCAATTGGGCCGCCGGTTTTGATACTGCCTGCTACCTGGATAGCAACAACTTTACCGACCCATATGGTAAGTTTGATACGTTGATAGCCGTTAACTCCACCGCCGAGCTTATTGTTAACGCGGGTAATGCCTTTGAACAACTGGACGCTTTTCGCGCTAAAAACCCGGGCTGGATAGCCGGCTTTTTTGGTTATGATCTTAAGAACGAAACGGAACACCTGCAATCAAACAATGCGGACCATCTTAACTTTCCGGATCTGTACTTTTTTGCACCGGAGATTGTAATCAGCATAAAAGATGGAATAGCCCACATAACAGGCAACCTTGCGGATGATGTATACGAAACTATCAATGCAACAGAACTTGTAATTGACAACCAACCATCAAACATCAAACTACACCCCCGATTTAAAAAGGCAGATTATATAGACGCGGTAGAAAAAATAAAAGACCATATAGTTAGGGGCGATATTTATGTAACCAATTTTTGCCACGAGTTTTTTGCAGCTGATGCAGAGGTAGACGCCCTATCTATTTACCAAAAATTAAATAGCTTGTCGCCCAACCCCTTCTCTACCTTTTTTAAATGGCAGGGCAACTATATTATGTGCGCATCGCCCGAACGCTTTTTGGCTAAGCGCGGCATTAAACTAATATCGCAGCCTATAAAGGGTACAGCCCGCCGGGATAGCGACCACCAAACTGATGAACAATTAAAAAACGAGTTACGCAACCATCCAAAAGAATTACAAGAAAATGTGATGATAGTAGACCTGGTGCGTAACGACCTTACCCACTCGGCAAAATCGGGCACAGTAAAAACCGAAGACCTGTTTAACATACATAGCTTTACGCAGGTACATCAAATGGTTTCAACAGTAGTGTGCGAGCTAAGGGAGGATGTTAGTGCCGTAGAAGCGATAAAAAACACCTTCCCGATGGGCAGCATGACAGGAGCCCCAAAAATAAGCGCTATGAAACTGATGGAACAATATGAAAACAGCAAACGCGGTGTATATGCCGGCGCTGTGGGTTATTTCAGTCCAGATGATGATTTTGATTTCAATGTGGTGATACGGACTTTGCTTTATAATTCAACAAAAAAATACCTGTCGTTTCATGTGGGCAGTGCCATTACCTACCACGCTGATGCCGAAAAAGAATACGACGAATGCCTGTTAAAAGCAAAGGCTATCCTGGAAGTACTGGGTCAAGCAGCAGCTTATCCGCAATCCTAACCGCAATATCCGATCCGTTTGCCCAAAAGGCTGATACCGGTTTCTTAGTAAGATAGGGCACAAAAGCGTCGCCATATAATTCGGCAATATCGGCCTCAAATACATAATCTGTAACCTCGGCTATTTGCCAGCTAATATGTTCTACCTGGTATTGCATGGTTTTATAGTCGGTAAGGCGGTTATAGCCCCAGTAATGCTCAAAAATAAATTCCTCGGGGCTGCCGGGTTGTATGTTGGCCAGGCTGTTGCGCACTGTTGCGCCAAGTTTGCTCCATTTACCGTTTACTTTCCATTCGTATAAAAACCGGGTATGGTTTGTGCCATCCTTTGTGATGCTGTGCCGCATGGGCAGGGCACGGTAATGCTCTTTATACAGGTTATTGGCTATAAATACAATTATGCTTTTAGGCACTATCTCGCTTACAAATACAGCTCCGCGTTTCCATTCCTTACCATCAAAATGGCGTACATAAAAGCGCAGGTTCACCTCTTCAAAATTCACATGGAAAGGCCATTTAACGCCCAGTACGCTTGTCTCTTTAAATAAAAAGCCTACCATACTAACCAATGCCTTGCCCTCCCACAGGTCAATTTCGGTGGCGGCGGGTAAGTAAGGTTTTAATATTTCGGGGTCAACCTCATAATTAAGCATTATCAGGTTTTTCCATTGGGCAGTTAAAAAGCGCGATTTTGCAGCCATATATATTTGAAAAAGCAAATTTCAGCAAATAGTTCGAATTCACCGAATAAATTAAAAAGGCTGCCTTGAATGATCAGGCAGCCTTCGTGTAAATGTTTTAAAACGACAATGTATTATTTACCCTTGTAATATTTCATTGCTTCGGGTATCAGCTTTTGTATGTTGGCTATACGGGTAGCATCGGCAGGGTGTGTACTTAAAAACTCGGGGGTAGAATTTTTCCCTTGTGCCGCCATACGCTGCCAGAAAGTTACGGCTAAGTGCGGGTCGTAACCTGCCATTGCCATAAAGGTTAAGCCTAAACGGTCGGCTTCATTTTCTTTATCTCTCGAATATTTTAAAGTGGCCAATTGCCCGCCAACACCATATAATGTGCTTATAGCGGCTTGTGTAGCGGCAGATTTACTACCTGTAGCTGCACCAATAGCGGTACCGCCAGCTTGTATAGCCAGTTGTTGCGACATGGCTTCGGCAGAGTGGTGTGCTATAGCGTGGCCAATTTCGTGGCCCATAACAGTGGCTAAACCGGCATCTGTTTGGGTTATAGGCAATATACCGCTGTATACAGCCACTTTACCACCCGGCATACACCAAGCGTTTACTTCTTTACTTTGTATCAGGTTAAATTCCCATGCAAAATTGTATTGATCGGAATAACCGTTAGCTTTTAAATAACTTTCTATAGCTACAGCAAGCCTGTTACCAATAGTTTTTACACGTTGCGCATCGGAAGTATTGGTAATAACAGTTGTTTTAGGATCTGATAAAAGTTCGCGGTAGGCCTGTGCGGCTGCAGGGTTAATTTGATCGTCGCTTACTAAGCTTAATTGCGAGCGGCCGGTAAGCGGCACAGTTGAACAGGCATACAAGGCAATTGCAATTATTGCAGTTGCCAAAATTGGTCTAAGTTTTTTCATGGTTAAGTCAGGCTGTTTTTCTTTTTAAATAAGTTAACTTTTGACTCTTTACCTTTTAATAAGCGTTCGATATTTTTTTGATGAGTAACTAATATTAATACACATATGCACATACCGTATATTATGACTGATTTAATATACACCGGGAATATAAATGTTACACCGATAGGATAAGTAAAACCAGCCAATATTGAACTTAATGATACATAGCGCGTAATTAACAAGGTTACAATAAATACCAGCACGCAAAGTAAAGCAGCCGGCAGGTTAATAGCCAATATCATTCCAAAAAGTGTTGCAATGCCTTTACCGCCCCTAAAGCCGGCAAACACCGGGAACAAATGGCCCATTACAGCGGCTATACCCAGTGCAAGTTCGTAGTTAGTAAAAGCAACTGAATGGTACGCACCGGTGGTAGATACACCTATAACATAGGCAAGGTTGGTGGCGGTCCACCCTTTTAAAATATCCAGCAGCATAACGGGTATGCCTGCCTTTTTACCTAAAACCCTGAATGTATTGGTAGCACCGGCATTGCCGCTGCCATATTCGCGTACATCAATGTTATAAAACGCCTGCCCTATCCATACAGCCGTGGGTATAGATCCAAAAAGATAAGCCAGAATAAGCGCTGAAATCGAGTAGATTGATAGCATCTGCCTGCAATATTATTAAATTGATGTTATACTACCGCAATATATCATTATAATTTAACAGCTTTTAAACTGAGATCCAAACTTTTTACGGAGTGGGTAAGCGCCCCTACTGATATATAATCTACACCACAATCGGCGTAGTCTCTTATATTATCAATAGTTATACCTCCCGATGCTTCGGTAATATATCTGCCTTCAATTATGTTTACGGCCTGCTTTAGGTCGCTAAAATTAAAGTTATCCAGTAAAATGCGGTTTACATGGCCGGTTTGTAAAACTTGTTCCAATTCGTCAAGGTTTCTTACTTCAATCTCAATTGCCAGCTTTTTGTTTGTTTCTTTCAGATAATTATTAGCATTTTCTATAGCGCGCCTTATACCGCCCGAGTAATCTACGTGGTTATCTTTGATCAGTATCATATCATACAAACCAAAACGGTGGTTGGTACCGCCGCCTATGCGCACCGCCCATTTCTCTAAATAGCGCACGCCCGGGGTGGTTTTGCGGGTATCTAAAACCTTAGCGTTAGTGCCTTGTAAAAGATCGGCTATCTGGTTGGTTTTGGTGGCAATGCCACTCATGCGCTGCATACAATTTAGTACCAGGCGTTCGGCCGTTAAAATGTTACGGGCATCGCCTTCCACTTCAAATGCAACATCTTTGGGCTTTACTTCGGCGCCGTCCTGTAAAAAAACGGTTAGTTTTAAGCTGGGGTCAACAATATAAAAAATCTCGGCAGCAAGCTCAACGCCTGCTAATATGCCGGTATCTTTTACTAAAAGTTTTGCTTTGCCTTGTGTGCCTGCTTCAATAGTGGCTAATGATGTGTGGTCTCCATCGCCAACATCTTCATTTAAAGCATCAATTATAAAACGGTGTATTAATTCTTTGTCCAAACCTTTATTTTTGAGTTTCAAAAGTAAGAACAATTGACGATTAATTAGGTTTTTTCGCTCTCAATACGCAGCTCTATTAGCTGCATGGTCTTATCCACTTCTTTCAGCGTGTAGGATATGCGGTATTTTCCTTTATCGGTAGTTAGTATCAATACACCAAAATTATAGGTGGTGCTTGAGTTGATACGGTGCAACAGTTTAACCGCATTGGGCTTGTTTTCTTTAAAAAACTTTTCCAGTATTATTTCGGCCTGGGTTTTTGAGTAACTATTAGAGTTGTCTAATATGCTTACATCTATACTGTTGGCAAAATATTTAGCCAGTTCATGGCTATTCCCCTGCTTTATTAGCTCGGCTATTTTTTCAATTGGACCGGCTAAACCAACACAAGGCACTATAAATAACAGCACCAGCAGCGGCAAACATCTTAGCTTCATCATAAGTATATGACCAATAAACTAAAAAAAAGTTGCAATAAAAAATAAATGTGTATTAAATACAATGTTTAAACGTTGCTTTTATATTTGCATTGTGGAAAACAGAAAAAAAGTAGCATTAATTATATTAGATGGCTGGGGATATGGCCGTAATGATAGTTCAAACGCCATTGTAGCAGCAAATACACCGTTTTTTGACGCGATGCTTAAACAGTACCCAAATTCAAAATTGGAAGCATCGGGCCTGGCAGTTGGTTTGCCCGAAGGGCAAATGGGCAACTCGGAAGTAGGGCACATGAACCTGGGTGCAGGCCGTGTGGTTTACCAGGAACTTGGCCGTATAAACAAAGCCGTTATTGATAACGAATTTTTACAGAACGAAACCCTGCTGGAAGCATTTAATTACGCGAAAGCAAATAATAAAGATGTTCACCTTATAGGCCTTGTAAGCGATGGTGGCGTGCATGCGCACATTAAACACGTAAAGGGCTTGGTAGATACTACCAATGCCCTTGGCCTGCAAAAAGTATTTATACATGCCTTTTTAGATGGCCGCGATACCGACCCTAACTCGGGGATCAATTTTATTACCGAGCTGGAGCAGCACATTGCCGATACACCCGCTATACTGGCATCGGCTATTGGCCGGTATTATGCTATGGACCGCGACAACCGCTGGGAGCGTGTTAAAAAGGCTTATGATCTGATGGTAAACGGCGATGGCGAGGCATCGCAGGATATCATTGCCTCTATTCAAAAATCGTATGATGAAGGTGTTACAGACGAATTTGTATTGCCAATAGTTAAGGTTGATACCGAAGGCAAGCCAGTAGCGGTTATTAAAAACGGCGATGTGGTAATATGCTTTAACTTCCGTACCGACAGGGGCCGCGAGATATCGCTTGCACTTACCCAAAAGGAATTCCCGGAATATAATATGCACCCGCTAGATGTACATTATGTAACCATGACATCATACGATGAAACTTTTAAGAACGTAAAAGTAGTATTTCGTAAGGATGACCTGAGCAAAACACTTGGCGAAGTGTTAGAAGGAGCCGATAAAAAACAGATACGTATTGCCGAAACCGAGAAATATCCGCACGTTACATTCTTCTTCTCGGGCGGACGCGAAAAAGAGTTTATAAACGAGAAACGCCTTTTAGTACCCTCGCCAAAAGTAGCCACCTACGACCTGCAGCCCGAAATGAGCGCCGAAGGTATACGCGATGCGATTATACCCGAACTGCAAGCCGAATGGCCCGACTTTGTTTGCTTAAACTTTGCCAATACCGATATGGTGGGCCATACAGGTGTTTTTAGCGCGGTAGTTAAAGCCGCCGAAACTGCCGATGCCTGCACCAAAGCAGTTGTTGAAACCGGTTTACAACATGGTTATTCGTTTATCATCATAGCCGACCATGGTAACGCAGATTATATGATAAACGAGGATGGATCGCCAAATACTGCGCATACCACTAACCTGGTGCCATGTATTGTTATTGATAGTGATGTAAAGCAGGTAAAAGATGGCAAATTGGGCGATATTGCACCAACCATTTTACAAATTTTGGGCGTACCCATCCCTGCAGAAATGACCGGCAATGTATTGGTATAAACCGTTTACAAAGTATTTAACAATTACAAGCGTATTGCTGCTTTTATGTGGCATATACGCCTGCAATAAACCCGAAATAAAGGAAACAGGCGCAGAATTGAAATATTTTGACCTGAAAGAATACTTTAAAAAAGAAGCTGCCCGCTTAACTAAGCTTAACCCACCGGTAAACAAACACGTGGAGCATAATGGCGCTACCGAAAGTAAAACGGTACATATTACTAATTGGGCACGAGAGCTAAACCTGTTTACCGAATCGGACATTAACAAACCTGCCTGGAAATTAAGCTACACAGTAGATTCATCGGCAACCGGCATTAGCTACAAAGCCAAATACCCCGAGCTTAAAACCCGCCAAATAACTATCAGCAAACTAAACGGACAGGTAACATCTATTTATATAGTGAACGATGCAAAAAATATCCTGTATAAAACCACTGAGAAACTGACCTATAAACCAGATTTAAATTACCTGATAGAAAAAACGCAGCAAGTAAAGGTAATGGGTGCCAATAACTATGTAGTTAAAGGCGACTTGATTAGTGGTGGCCGTTAGCCGAAGCTAATTTTTCTTTTGAAAGGTCTATTAAAGCGGCTATGTCTGACCGGCCAGGGTTATCATTCAACACTTTTTGCAAATCGGCAATTGATGCTTTTAACGAGTTGATACCGCGTACCCTATCGTAAGTAGGTGTGTTGGGTTGTAGCTTAAATATGCCGTATTCGCGGTAAGCAATGCCGCGTGTTTGGTAGCTTTTGTTTTGTTCGGTAGGGTCTATAGCTATGGCCTTTGTAAGGTCAAATATGGCCCCTAACAAATATTTTTCGCGCTCCTGCGGCGATAAAAAGCTGTCTTTACCTAAAAAACCTTTGGCCCGTGCCCGGTAATAATAAGCAGTGGCATCAACGGGGTTTATAAAAATAACTTTGGTGTAAGCTACAATTGATTTGCGGTAGTTTTCGCTGTGATAGTATGAGTAACCCAGCATCCAGTAAGCATTGGCGTTGGTCGAATCAACCAGGCACCCTTTTTCTAACTGTTGCACAGCGGCTTTAAAATTACCATCAATAAAGGCTTGCTGGCCCATACGCACATAAGCGTTTTGTGCCGACGAAGATTCTACGGATGTGAAGATAATAAGTGAGATTATAGCCGACAGCCTCATTAAGTACTTATACTAAGTAACAATTAACAATGTATTAACTAACAATACAACGAATTATTATGCCAAATAATAATTTTTATTTGTTAAAGTTATACACATATGGGGCAACGGCATTGTATAATATGCTTTTGTTGAGTTAATTGCGTTTAATAATAAAGCGGCATTATATTGTGTACCAAAGTATAATTTGAAATGGACTTTTTAAAAGCGATAAGTGATGATTTTACAGGCTTTTGGGGCCTGGGGAATTTTATAGATATCATCAAATCCGGCGATTATAGTAAATTCCTCACTTATGAAGGGATTGTATCTATACTGATACCTGTTACACCATTTGTACTGCTTTTCGAGATCATACGGGCGGCATTTTATAAACGGTTTAAGGTTATCAGTTATAAAATATCCTTTTTCACATACGTGTTAAATGCCTTTGTGGGGCGGGTAATATCCATTGCCATGGTAGGCTTATGTATTAAATGGTTTTTACCCCTCGCGCTTTTTAAAACCACATTTACGTGGTACTGGTTTATTTATGGCTACGTTATATGGGAATTTGCACATTTTATATACCATTACCTGGCCCATAAAGTGCGCATACTTTGGTGCCTGCACTCTACCCACCACGCGCCCGAAAGCATGAACCTATCGGTAACCTATGCCCATTTCTTTTTAGAAGCGCCTTATGCCGATTTTATACGCACCACCATATGCCTTTTATTGGGTGTAAACCCACCCATGTTGTTTGTAATTATGTTTGTTGATGGCTTTTGGGGATCGCTGATACACGTTGGGGAAAATATAATAGAGGATGGCCGGCTGGGCTTTTTAAATAATATTGTGCTTACGCCATCGCACCACCGTGTGCACCACGCGCGTAACATTATATACATGGACACCAACTTTTGCAACCTGTTGAATATATGGGACAAGGTTTTTGGCACTTATCACCCCGAAGACCGCAGCATACCTATTGAATATGGTATTAGCCGCCCTATGATAAAAAACAGCTTTTTGGATGCTTATTTTGGCGAGATTGTAGCATTGGCTAAAGATGTATACAAAGCCCCGGGTATTAAAAATAAAGTACTTTACATTATTATGCCACCCGGCTGGAGCCATACCGGCGACCATAAAATGACTACTGTAGTACGCAAGAAATACTTTGAAGAATTAGAAAATCAAAAAAATGCTGATACTGGCATGGCCCACTCTTAGGTTACCAATAAGCTGTTTAAAATTTAATTGGGTACAGATTTCAACAGACATTACCACATCTGACTTTATTTCCACTTTTCGATAATTGAGTTAAAATAAAGTTAATTTATTTTAACTCATACAAGTATCTTGTAATCAAATAGTTACAGACCATTCGTAATTACCATATAGTTATTAAGAATATTGGCACAGCTCTTGAAACGGTATATTTATATAAATAATTAATAATAGTTAACCTGTATTTGAAGACCGGAAGTTATTGTCTGCTGACAATATGACGTTTGATTATTATACATAATAGGTAATTAATGAGTTTTGATCCATTCGATTTTAAAAATACGATGCCTTCTATAAACGAAGATTCCGAGTTTTTCCCCCTAATGTCATCAGAGGATGAGGAGGAAATGAATAACGAGCAGGTACCAGATATAATTTCTATACTTCCGCTACGCAATACGGTATTGTTTCCGGGCGTAGTGATACCAATTACTGTAGGGCGCGATAAATCTATCAAATTAATACGCGACGCTAACAAAGGCAAGCGCCTTATCGGGGTTGTTGCACAACAGGATGTAAGTATAGAGGACCCTACCTTTAACCAGTTACACAATGTTGGCACAATAGCACTTATTATAAAAATGCTGCAAATGCCCGATGGTAACACCACCGTTATTTTGCAGGGTAAAAAACGTTTTGTATTAAAGGAGGAGGTGCAAACCGAGCCTTACATTAAGGCCAGTATTGAACCTTTTAAAGAGATAAAAGCCAAAGAGGATAAAGAGTTTAAAGCCATGGTATCGTCTGTTAAAGACATGGCCATGAATATTATACAGCTATCGCCAAATATACCAAGCGAAGCAGGTATTGCCATTCGTAATATCGAAAGCACCTCTTTCCTGATCAACTTCATATCGTCAAACATGAATGCCGATATGGCGGCCAAGCAGGCATTATTACAAACCGCCAGCCTGCGCGACAGGATAAACATGGTGCTGGAGCATCTAACGCTCGACCTGCAAATGCTGGAGCTTAAAAACCAGATACAAACCAAAGTACGTGTAGATCTGGATAAGCAGCAACGCGATTACTTTTTAAATCAGCAGCTTAAAACCATACAGGAAGAATTGGGCGGCACATCGCCCGACCTTGAGATAGACAATCTGCGCCAGCGAGCCATTAAAAAGAATTGGAGCAAGGAAGTTAAAGGCCATTTTGCCAAAGAGCTTGAAAAACTTTCCCGCACCAACCCCGCCGCTGCAGATTACTCGGTTCAGATAAATTATTTAGAGCTATTGCTTGACTTGCCATGGAACGAGTTTACCAAAGACAACTTCGACCTTAAGCGCGCCAGCAAAGTTTTAGATAAAGACCACTTTGGCTTGGATAAGGTAAAACAACGCATTATAGAATATTTGGCAGTGCTTAAACTAAAGCACAATATGAAAGCCCCTATACTTTGCCTGGTTGGCCCTCCGGGTGTTGGTAAAACATCGTTAGGTAAATCCATTGCCAAAGCTTTGGGCCGTAAGTATGTACGTATGGCACTGGGTGGCGTACGTGACGAGGCCGAAATTCGTGGCCACCGTAAAACTTATATAGGTGCTATGCCGGGCCGTATCATACAATCTATTAAAAAAGCAGGCGCTGCAAACCCGGTATTTATTTTAGATGAGATAGATAAAGTAAGCACTGATTTTAGAGGCGACCCATCGTCGGCGCTTTTAGAGGTGTTGGACCCTGAACAGAATAGCACTTTTTACGATAACTACGTAGAGATGGATTTCGACCTGTCTAACGTAATGTTCATCGCTACCGCAAACTCGTTAAGCAGTATACAACCAGCCCTGTTAGACAGGATGGAGATCATAGAAGTAAACGGTTACACTATCGAAGAAAAGATAGAGATAGCCAAACGCCACCTGGTGCCAAAACAACGCGAAGCACATGGCTTAACTGCCAAAGATGTGGTGATAAAGAATGAGGTGGTTGAAAAGCTTATAGAGGATTACACCCGCGAATCGGGTGTGCGTGCTTTAGAGAAAAGAATAGGTTCGGTAATACGTGGTGTTGCTAAAAACATCGCTATGGAAGAGCCATACAACCCGCAGGTAAATAAAAAAGAAGTAGAGAAGATATTAGGCGCCCCTGTTTACGACAAAGACCTATACGAAAATAACGACATTGCAGGCGTTGTAACCGGCCTTGCCTGGACATCAGTTGGTGGCGATATATTATTTATAGAAGCCAGCCTAAGCCCCGGTAATGGCAAACTAACCTTAACAGGTAGCCTGGGTGATGTTATGAAGGAATCGGTAACTATCGCGTTAGCTTATTTGCGCGCGCATGCCGGCGATTTTAATATTGATCCAAAACTGTTTGAACAATGGGATGTGCATGTGCACGTACCGGCAGGCGCCACTCCTAAGGATGGACCATCGGCAGGTGTTACTATGCTTACCGCGTTGGTATCGGCATTTACACAACGTAAGATAAAACCAAATTTAGCCATGACGGGCGAGATAACCCTGCGCGGCCGTGTATTGCCTGTAGGTGGTATCAAAGAAAAAATATTAGCTGCAAAACGCGCTAATATTAAAGAGATCATCCTGTGCAAATCAAACCAAAAAGATATACAGGAGATTAAAGAAGATTATATAAAAGACCTTAAATTCCATTACGTAACCGATATGGGCGAGGTAATTGGATTGGCCTTATTAAATGAAAAGGTAAGCAACCCGCTCGACCTTACCGTTAAAGAAAAAGAAACAACCAAGCCGGTTTTGAATTAAGAAATATAATTATTAAAAAGCCCCGCATTAACGGGGCTTTTTTTATTTTAGCCCTACCTTTAATAACCCTGATGAAGAATAAATTTTTTGTATTAGCCGTTTGCCTTTTTACAAGCATAAGCACCTTTGCACAAACCCACAGCAGCGAAATTGGTATACAATCAGACAATGACTCGTTCCTGGCGCAGGGGTCTGACAGGTATTACACTAACGGTATATATATCTACTATCGCCATGCTTTGGATGCCGGCAAAAACGAGAGTTTGGCTAATAAGGTGTTAGGTTTTGAAGCCGGGCAAAAAATATACAACGCGCAATCGGGCGGCATACCTGATGTTACCTACTTAGACAGGCCATTTGCTGGCTACCTTTATGCAGGGGCATCGTTAAACTTGCTGTACAAAAACGAAAGCAACCTCAAGTTAAGTGCTAAGTTAGGTGTGGTTGGCCCGGCGGCAGGCGGCGAACCTATCCAAAATTTCATACACAATACATTCGGTTTTTATAAACTTACCGCTTGGCAGTATCAGATACGTAATGATGCCGAGCTAAACCTGTCTGCCGAGTACAATAAACTACTAACCCGGGGCGATTGGGCCGATGTTACATTTACAAGCTATGCCAACCTGGGTAACGGCTTTACCGGTGCAGGCTTGGGCCCTATGTTGCGCTTAGGCAACTTTAACCAGTTGTTTCACTCCGCAAGTACACAAAGTACAGCCTCAAAAAACACTGTGGCCTCGCCTTTACATAACCACGAATTCTTTTTTTACTATAAGCCGCAGGCGAATTTAGTAGCCTATGATGCCACCATACAAGGCAGTATGTTTAAAGACCACCCCGAACCTGGCACGCA
This sequence comes from Inquilinus sp. KBS0705, assembly GCA_005938025.2. Taxonomy (NCBI): domain Bacteria; kingdom Pseudomonadati; phylum Pseudomonadota; class Alphaproteobacteria; order Rhodospirillales; family Rhodospirillaceae; genus Inquilinus; species Inquilinus sp. KBS0705. Next base: position 2,092,289 of record VCCI02000001.1, read on the forward strand.
GGAGATAGTTTTGGATAAAAAACCCTTTGTACTAAGTAACGATTTAGGCGTAAACTACACCGGCGGCCGCTTTATTTTTGATTTTTCGGTAATATTCAGAAGTAAGGAAGTAAAGCAGATGGTACGTTCGCAGCAATGGGGATCGGCTACTTTAATTTACCGCTTTAATTAATATCACTTCATGAAATGCCTTGTTGCAATAGCGGTTTTATTTTATTTTGCATCCTGTAAGCCCAAAACCCAAAGTGACAAAGGCTTAACTGTTATAACTTCTCAAAGGACTACACTTAATGATACATCATCGTTAAGAAAGATGTTAGAAAAGACACTCAGGCAACCTAACGATTTTTATGAGATTCTTTTCAATCACGATACGCTCAAGTTAATATCAGGTGTGGATTACTTATACTATCCTTTTGGCAAACATGCTGATGTTAATGCTATCATAAAACAGGTCACAAACTCGACTTTAAAAAATATACGGTTAAGTTCTGCTGGCGGCGATACTACAGGTTTAACTGAAATAGAAACATCAAAGAGTAGGATGAAGCTTTTTTATGACATAGAGCAAAATCGGCAACAGATAGTATCAGCCGATATAAATGACAACAACTTTCATTTGAAGAATAAGATTGAAATTGGGATATCAAAAGAATATTTCTTTAATGTTTTTTTTAATAAGCCGCCTTTAATTCCAACTAATATTATAAAGTTGATATCAGTTGTAGATGGTATTAAGCACTATTATTACTTCAAGAACAATAGATTAGTAAAGATTACTATGATTACTGATTACACCTTTGAAAATAAATAGCCACTTAATTAATATCAAAGTTTCGTTTACGGCTTTCTTTCTTGTCTGCTTGTAATTTTTTATTGCCTAAGCGCGCAAGTTTAGCAGCCTTACTTACTTTTAACTTTTTACGCGTTTTGGGTATTATTAGGGCATTTGTTAGTAGTACGATCAATCGCTCCAATGCTATTTCTTTATTTAAAAACTGGCTGCGTTCTTCGTCGCATATTACTTGTACCAGGCCATCTTTATTAAAACGGCTTTGCAGCTTTTGGCTTAATAGCAGTTTCTCCTCATCGGTAAATAAAGCTGAGATATTTATATCAAAAAGCAGTTCAACCTTGGTAGCTACCTTATTCACGTTTTGCCCGCCCTTGCCCCCGCTACGCGATGTTTTGTACGATATTTCTTTTTGCAGGTCGGCCTTATTTAAGTTCATGGCTGCAAATTTAGTTATTAGTTGCTTATATGGGGTTAAACAAAAATTTGTAAGGCAGCTTAGGTAAACGCCAAAAGTCGTAACTTCGCTAACCGATGACCAATAATATTATAGTAGCTATTGACGGCTATTCATCATGTGGCAAAAGCACGCTGGCCAAAGCATTGGCTAAAAAGCTGCATTATATATATGTTGATAGTGGCGCCATGTATCGCGCTGTTGCCCTATATTTTTTAAGAAACAATATTGATGTGCATGACCATGCCCGCATAGAGCAGGCTTTGCAAGACATCCATCTTAATTTCCACTCGCGCGATTACGAAACCCATATTACCCTAAACGGCGAAGAAGTATCTGAAGAGATACGCCAGATGCCTGTATCTGAAAAGGTGAGTGAGGTATCGGCCCTTAAAGAGGTGCGCCGCGAAATGGTGAAACAACAACAGCGTATGGGCCAGTCAAAAAATATTGTAATGGATGGCAGGGATATTGGCACGGCAGTGTTCCCGCATGCACCGGTTAAAATATTTATGACTGCCGACCCCAAAGTGCGCGCCGAACGCCGCTTTAAAGAGATAAGCCCTAAAAACCCTAACATAACCTTAGAAGAGGTATTTGAGAACCTTGCCCACCGCGACTATGCAGATACCACCCGAGAGGAAAGTCCGCTGGTAAGGGCTAAGGATGCCATTGTACTGGATAATACCAACCTAACCCCCGATGAGCAGCTGCAGTTTGCTTTGGATAAGGTAGAGAAGCTGAAAAAGTAGATAAGTGGCGGTAGCAGCTGCAGAGGCAGTTTCGTATTCTTGACTCTTGACTCTTACTTCTTGACTCTTATTTCTACTCCCCTTCCGGCATTTGTTCGGCCTTTACACCAAACCGGTTTAAAAAATCAACACCTTCATCGCTGGGTATGCCTTTATATTTAGCGTACGATTTATCGTAATAAACATGCTTTATCCCCGCCGAAAATATCAGCCTGGCACATGGCAGGCATGGCGACAGCGTGGTATATAAGGTAGCGCCCTCTAAGTTAGCGCCATTCTTCACCGCATACAGTATAGCATTCTCTTCGGCATGCAGTGCAAGCGAGCAGCTGCCTTTCGAGTCGCGGGCACAACCTGTGTCGGGCCACTCCTCGTCGCAGTTATGCGTACCTGCGGGGGGGCCGTTATATCCTATAGATATAATGCGGGTGTCTTTAGCTAAAACGGCACCGACCTGGGCCTTAACGCAGTGCGAGCGTTGGGCCAGGTCGGTTGCCAGGTTCATAAAAATATGTTCGAACGATGGTTTATCCATATATGAGTGGAGATTAGTGCCCTCCTGATACCTCTACGTGGTCGATATCAATACCCTGTTTACGTAATATAGCACCCGCTTTCCATGCAAAAAATGCAAGGTAAGCAAAGCCAATTACCGGTACGATGTATGACAAGTGAATACCACTGGTATCGGCAAGGATGCCTTGTACCGGTGGAATAATAGACCCGCCTAATATCATCATAATCAAGAATGCCGAGCCTTGGCTGGTATATTTACCTAAACCCGTAACAGACAGCGAAAATATAGAAGGCCACATAATTGAACAGCATAAGCCACCGCTAATAAACGCGAATACAGCAATTATGCCGGTTGTCATTAAACCAATTATCATAAATATCACACCTAAAATGCCAAACACTGCTAATGTGCGGATAGGTTTTTGCTGGCCGTATAAGAAACCAACTATCAATATTACTACGCAAATTGCATAAGGGTAAAGGTTGGTAACATTAGTACCGCTTAAATGATTTACACCTAACACTACACCAAATGCTACAAAAGGCACAACTACTGTTAAAAGTATTTTAGTTGTTTTTGAAAGGTTAAACGCGCCAATGGCTCCTGTCCAGCGGCCTATCATTAAACTGCCCCAATAAAGCGATATAAATGGTGCTATCTCCGATGCTTTGTATCCACCAAAAGCAGCGGTTTCTAACAAAGCACCCATGTTACTTTGTATGGTAACTTCGGTACCCACATAGGTAAAAATGGCTATCATACCATAAACCAATTGCGGATACTGCATAGCGCCCCAGCCAGATTTATTAGTGCTACCCCCGGCTGCCGAAACAGAACCGATAAGCGTAACCAGTATTATAAACAACGATGCATACACAAATAACGATTTGGCTACGTGTGTGTACTCGCTAAGCGGGCCGGCTGCCAAAATCAATAAAAAGGCGATGAATATAATACCTAATGGCAGGTTTGCTTTGCTGCTTGGTTCTATTTTCTCGTCGCTGGTTACGCTTGGTAGTTTAGATACCCAAAAGAATATAGCTACTGCTATAAATAACCCGGCTAATATATAATACAGGTTATTGACTGATGATATCTGTACATCTTCTGGCTTAATTAGCTTACTGGCCGATCCGAATAGTACAATACTTACTACTACCGGGCCCATAATGCTACCGAAGTTGTTTACACCACCTGTAAAGTTTAAGCGGTTAGAGCCCGTTTCGGGCGTGCCCAATGCAACCACAAAGGGGTTGGCAGCGGTTTGTTGTAGCGAAAAGCCTAACGCTATAATAAAAAACGTAGCCAAAATAAGCGCGAAAGAACCCGAGTTAATTGCAGGTACCATTATTAAAGCGCCCACCGCCGAAATAACTAAACCTATGATAATACCATTCTTATACCCCAATTTGTTAAGGATATCTACACGGCTGATAGCCGAAGCAAAATAAAGAATAAGTGAGCCTATAAAATATCCGCCGTAAAAAGTAAAATCGATCAATTGCGACTCAAATTGCGTTAAGCTGAAATGCGCTTTACAAAATGGTATGAAAATACCGTTAGAAGCGGCTAAAAAGCCCCAAAAGAAAAACACTGTAGCCAGCGTATATAATGCTGAGCCATAGCTTTTAGTATTGTTTTGTTCCATTATTAATCAGGTTTATTTACGATTGGTGTGTTTGAAACACTAAACTTAAATTAAATTTTATAATTATGCCCATAATTTTTTCAAAATATAAATCACATCTTAACTTTTGGTGTTTAACAGATAAAAATTGCATATTCGTCCTGCCTTTTACCTTAGTGTATAACCAGGACATAAGCTTTACTTAATGATAGAAGCCATTATATCGGGATTTGGATTTGGATTAGTGCTAACATTTATAACAGGCCCCGTCTTTTTCGCATTAATAAAAACCAGTATTGAGAAAGGTTTTCATGCAGGTGTATCACTGGCCCTTGGAGTAGTAACCAGCGACATGGTTTTTGTAGGCGCTATCCTTTTCGGCTCGCAATACTTTGATGTTTCGGCACATGATAAAACAGTTGCCGGTATAGTTGGCAGCCTTGTATTATTTACCATTGGCATATATTACATATTTAAAAAAGCCGATGTTAATTACAAAAATGTTATCCCCAATAAAATTAACCATGCCGGTTACTTTTTTAAGGGATTTGTGATGTGCATTTTTAACCCTACCATCCTGTTTCACTGGACGGTAGTTATCGGCGCCGCCAGTACCGTTTACCATGCAGGTGTGCATAACCGCTCTATAAAAATAGCCGTTATGTTTGCTACCATCCTTATTGTACAATTTGGGCTTGATGCTACCAAAGCTTTTTACGCCAATAAACTTCGCGATAAAATATCTGTAAAGCTTGTTCACCGCCTTAACGAAGTTGCGGGTATCGCGCTTATTATAGCCTCACTGGTGCTTATGGACAGGTTGGTTACCCATTTTATATTCGACGCGCCGGCGGTTACCTAAGCCTCAAAATTCGCCGGTAGAGCCCCCGCCCCCAAAACTGCCACCCCCAAACTTTGATCCATCAGCAGGCGCAGCGGGTGCATGCGAAAACGTTTCGGCTACAATTAACGATTCTACCCGCAAGTTGTCCATCAAATTCACATCGTCGGGTTCGTCAGTAGTAAAACCGTGTTTGGGCGTTTTAAGATATTTATTTACCCCATACACCATACCTAATACTACTGCGCCAATTATACACAAGCTGATATCAACCGGCAGTATGTGGTAATAATTGCGGAAGGTAATAGCAGCAAAAGCAATAAGTACAAGCCCGCTGCGCAGCAGCACAACATCTTTTTTACGTATACCCAAGCCAATGTATACAAAAGGCATGGCTATCGTCCACACCCAAAATACAGTACCAAACGGTACCGGGCCGGTCCGCCCTGCCATATCGGTACTTAGGGTTTGTATTACATAGTAATTACCCGATGCATACAGGGCCAACAAGCTAAGCACTTGCAATATTATCAGGCAATTGGCATAATTAACGACATTGATATGTTGATTATATTTATGTGCCAGCCAGTAAACCAAGGCCGATACCCCCATCATGACAAATGGCGCGGTAGATAAACCGGCGGGTATATATTTTGTCCAAACAAAAAACACGAAGGCAAAAAATGCGAGGCATGCAATGGTAGCTGCAAACATATCTGCACAGCGCAGGGTTAAATAAGCCGCTATCATAAAAACAAACCACGATAATAATATAAAACTATCTATACCGCCTGCAAAAGCCAGCACAGCAACGCCGCCCGCAAACTGCCCCCCTGCTATGATCAGTAAGGCATCATCAACACCCGAGCGGTAATGGAAATTATTCTTAACAACAACTTCTAACCCCACATAGGTTAACACACCCAGGCAAATAAACCATACAGCACCTGTAGCTACATGTGTTTGATAAAGAAATAAGGTGATAAAACTATCGGCAAAGGATACGATAACACAGGTTAATATAAACAGGCCTACGCGTATCATTAAGTGCGGGGTATAAAACCCTACGGGATATTGTTGGGCGATAGCTTTGAACTCATCCGCTGCTACGTTGCCTTTTTCAACATCCTTTTTTACCTGGTTTTGCAAGCGCAGATTAGCCAGCCACGTTTTGTTATATATGATCATGCCGACTTTAATTTTTTGTTGATATTAATAAGGAAACATATAAAGCCAATGCCCGATGCTATGAAATAAAGGAAGATAAAAGATATTAAACCCTCATTTTCCCCAAGCGACAACAACCGTATAATTACACAACTTAAAGCAATATAACTGTATAACACCACCAGTAATAAAAAGTAAAACGATCTATTTTTAAAAGCATCGCTATACATCACCAGCGATAATGCTACAATGCCCAGCATCCATATAGCAGCAAGCCATGACTCATAATAGTTAAAATAACCTGCCAACAGCGATATATAGGTTACATGCAAACCATAATGCTGATAACTGAATTTGAAGTGCTTTTTAAATGCGTAACGCTGTGTTAACAAGGCCGCCCCAAGCAGCATCAACCCTAAAACCAGGTAGGTATACACAATGGTTTGGCTATCAAAATTACTGTTAAGCAACAGCGCCTTAGGCGTTACCGATACACCCATCCAAACCGCAAGATTAGCAATGGCCATATTTAATATGCCGATATGATCAAAGTAATAAGCTATAAAAAACAGCACCAGCATGGGTATTAGCGTTGCCAAACCGTAGTTGGTACCAAACACCTTATATTCAAACTGCAGGTAGCCCACAAAAATAAGCATGCTGATACTGCCTAATAAAATAATGTAATCAAAAAAAGCATTAGTTACTTTAACCTTATCAGGCGTAAATGGAGTTGCATTTTTAAAGCCATAAGCAAAACAACCCGCGCAAATAAGCGCGATAAGGCCTAAAACAAACTGGTGCCCTATTGTTTCTATATTTTCGTAAACCAATATACCTAAACCTGTAGTTAAGGTTAATACACCTACATAAAGCAAGGTTTTAATTTCCCAATGTACCGAAAACAGGATCGGCTTTTGTTGCTGCTTGATAACCTTATCTAACGACTCATCGCTAATGAGTCCTTCGGCATGCAGCGTATCGTAGAGGGTATCGGTCATGTAAGCGGTTATTTGAAGGCTTATCAAGTATACTAAACATTATTGAATAATAGTAAGTGATTTGCAAGCTGAAGGTTATGGGCTTACTGCTAGCCCATTCTGTTGTGCCTGTATGCAGTTTTCGCGCTGGTTTTCTTTGGATTTTTTCATTTAATTTAAGACGAAAAATATCGAAATACATTTAATTATCTATTAATATATTTCCATATATTTAGATACCTAAATTAATCATAATGAAAAGCTTATATAACGACCAGGACAACCTGGAACTTATTAGCCGTATAGACAAATTAAATGCGTCGACACCGGGCCTTTGGGGTAAAATGAGCGTTTCGCAAATGCTGGCACATTGCCAGGTACCCATACAAATCGCCTTTGAAGAACTTACCCTAAAACGTAACCTGCTGGGCTATTTATTTGGCGGGATGGCCAAAAAGAAACTAATGGGCGATGCCCCATTTGGCAAAAACCTACCCACCTTTAAACAAGCACGTATGAAACACGAAAGAGACTTTAACTTTGAGAAAGGTAAGCTAACCAATTATATACGCCGCATTGCAATAGACGGGCCTGAAGGTATTACCAAAAAAACGCATCCTTTTTTTGGGCACTTAACCACACACGAGTGGGATAAACTCCTTTACAAACACCTGGACCATCATTTGCAGCAGTTTGGCGTGTAGATGATGGCAAAAGATATAAATGAAAAAAGCGAAAGGTTGATACCTTTCGCTTTTTTCGTTTTAGCTATAACTCCAAATTACATGTATGCCCTTTGGTTTTTACCTTCCATCCAGTTAACAAAGGCGCGGTTTACTACTTTGTTACCACCAGGGGTTGGGTAATCGCCGCTAAAGTACCAGTCGCCGGTATGGTCGGGGCATGCTTTGTGCAGGTTATCTAAAGTTTGATAAAGCACATGCACCTTGGCTGTAATATTTTTTGGTGTAATAATTTTTGCAATACGGTCAGATATCTCCTGATCGGTAAATGGCTCGTAAATAGCTTTTACGTAGTTCACCACTTCTTCCTTAGGCAATTTCGAACTTTCTTTACACTTAAGGTAAACATCATTAATAATGCTTTCTTTACCTTGTTCTTTTAATAAGCTTATGGCTGCCTCAAAAGCAACAAACTCACCCATGCGCGACATGTCAATGCCGTAGCAATCCGGATAGCGTATTTGCGGTGCTGATGATACCACCACTACCTTTTTAGGGCCTAAACGGTCTAATATCTTCAGGATGCTTTGCTTTAAGGTAGTACCACGCACTATCGAATCGTCTAATACAACTAAAGTGTCGGTATCATTCTTGATTAAACCATAAGTAGTATCGTAAACATGGGCTACCATTTCGCTGCGGTCAGCGTCCTGGGTTATAAATGTGCGCAGTTTAACATCTTTAATGGCAATTTTTTCTACCCGTGGGGCAAGTGCCAGCACTTCGGTCAGTTCTTCTTCGCTTATCTTATCTTCGCGGTTAAGCAGCCTGTCGCGCTGGTATTGTTTAATGTATTTATGTACCCCTTCTACCATGCCATAAAAGGCTACCTCGGCAGTATTTGGTATGTATGAGAACACGGTGTTTTTAATATCATTATCAACCGCGCCTAATATTTGCGGGCAAAGCAGGCGGCCCAGTTGCTTACGTTCGCGATAGATAGATGCATCGCTGCCGCGAGAGAAGTAAATACGCTCAAACGAGCATGCTTTTTTCTCTTTCGGTTCGCTAAACATATCCTCGGTTATCTTACCGTTCTTTTTAACAATAAGCGCATGGCCGGGTTTAATTTCGCGTATCTGGTCAATAGGGATGTTAAAGGCGGTTTGTATGGCCGGGCGTTCGCTGGCGGCAACTACAATCTCGTCGTTATAATAATAATAAGCCGGGCGTATGCCTACAGGGTCGCGCATTACAAAGGCGTCGCCGTGGCCGAGTATACCGGCTATGGTGTAACCACCATCCCAGTTTTTAGCACTTTTACGCAAAATTTTGGCAACATCCATATCATTGGCTATCATTTTACTGATCTCCATGTTATCGTCAAGCCCTTCGCGTTTGTACTGGTCAAATAAGCCCTGGTTTTCGGTATCAATAAAGTGCCCTATTTTTTCCAGCACTGTAATGGTATCGGCTTGCTCTTTGGGGTGCTGGCCAAGGTCGTACAATTGTTGCAGCAGTTCGTCAACATTGGTCATGTTAAAGTTACCGGCAATAACCAGGTTTCGGGTCATCCAGTTGTTTTGGCGCAGAAAAGGGTGGCAGCTTTCGATGCTGTTTTTACCATGAGTACCATAACGCAAATGGCCCAATAACACTTCGCCGGTAAAGCTTACGTGCTCTTTGAGCCATTCGGTATCGGCCATTTTCTCTGGCGTTTCCTTTTGTATCTCCGCAAATTTTTTCTGGATATACTCGAATATATCAGCCACGGCATTTGATGCCATCGATCGGTGCCTGCTAATGTATCGTTTACCCGGCTTTATATCCAGTTTAATGGTAGCAACGCCCGCGCCATCTTGCCCGCGATTGTGCTGTTTTTCCATTAAAAGGTAAAGCTTGTTTAAACCATACAGCGCAGTGCCGTACTTTTGCTGATAAAAAGAGAGTGGCTTTAAAAGGCGGATAAATGCCACACCGCATTCATGTTTAATCTGATCGCTCATGATTGGTAATGAGCCCGCAAAGTTATAAATTATAATGAATAGTGTTTAAACCGATTGTCATTAATTGGTACTTTTTATTAACGTTAATTTTTTATTTTAATAACGCTTTATCACATAAAGCAATAACCCCAATTGCGAGTTAAAAGAGTTAATTACGCGATACATATCCAACACTATCACATTTAAACATTTGTGCTAACTTTGGTGATACCGCTTAAAAACTACAAAAATGAAAATAGCGCTGGCTTCCCCTGTTTACCCAACATCTATTAACAATGGTTTAGCGCAAATAAAAAGCATGGCCAAAGATGCCGCGGACCAGGGTGCCGAAATTGTTTGTTTCCCTGAGAGTTTTTTACCCGGCTACCCCATGAAGCCTTACACCCCCGAAGCGGGCTCGGCAGAAAAAATGGAAACGGCCCTGGCTGAAGTTTGTGAAATTGCTGCCGCGTATGCCATTGCCGTTATTATACCAATGGACTGGTACGATGGCAATAAATTACTGAACATTGCGCATGTTGTATCAAAAACCGGCGAGGTATTAGGCTATCAAACCAAAAATCAGTTGGACCCAAGTGAAGACATTATATGGATACCCGGCACCCAGCGCCATATTTTTGAAGTGAACGGTTTAAAATTTGGCATTACCATTTGCCATGAAGGTTTCCGCTATCCCGAATCGGTACGCTGGGCAGCGCGCGAAGGTGCACAAGTGGTGTTTCATCCGCATTTTACCGGCAACGATTTTGAAGGTGTACAAATAACTGAGTGGGGCGACAAAAACAGCCCATACTACGAAAAAGCCATGATGATGCGCGCGATGGAAAACACCATTTACTTTGCCAGTGCAGGTTATGCCACCAAATACCAGGAATCAACATCATCCATTATATCGCCTGATGGTAAATGTATTGCCCACCAGCCCTACGGACAGGCGGGAGTTGTAGTAGCAGATATTGACCTAAATAAGGCAACCGGCTTTTTGGCAAAACGATTTAAGGCAGGGTTGTATCAGTAAACGAAGTAATAGTATTTGTCGAACCACTCGCCTACAGGCCTGCCACATCGCTACTTACTAAACCCAACCATTTTATGCAATGTACCCGGGCCGTAAACTTTGCCGCCTTTTATTACTACTTTAACATTGCGCACATTGCGTATATTGGTTAGCGGGTTGCCATCTACAATAATTATATCCGCATTTTTACCGGTAGCGATAGAGCCTGTTTTTTTATCTAAACCCATTACCTGCGCCGGGATAAGTGTGCCTGTTTTTAGGGCTTGTGCAGGACTAAGGCCTGCATCAACATACAGTTCCAACTCGCGTGCAACGCTAAAGCCCGGGAAACCCATATCAGTACCGGCTACTACGGGTACACCTGCATCGTATAATAGCTTAACAATATGCTTCATACTTGTTAATAAAGGCTTAAATCTGGCTGCTGTGGCCGAGTCCTCTCCCGTAGTTTTAAACTGTGTTTGCAGCGGTAAAGGCAGCGTGTAAAACGCGGGCTCCATTTTAGTTACATCTTCGCTCAGGCTTCGGTACGATAGGTCATAGACCCCAATAGTCGGGTCGATAACGGTATGATGATCCTTAATAAATTTAATTGCTGCAATAGTGGTAGAGTCCTCAAAATTCACCGACCGGTCTTTATTCCGTTTCATCATCGAGTACACATATTGTATATGGTTCACCATATTCATACCCGAGTCTACCCCCGCCTGTAAGGTCATTTTATTGGGTATATGGCCGGTTACTGTAAAGCCTACTTTGTGGGCCTCGTCGCAAATAGCCTTTAAAATATCCGGTTTAACCGAGCTGTACACCTTTATTTGGTCAAAACCACGGGCTTTATAAGTATCAACCGCTTTAATGGCCTCCTCTTTGGTATCGGCCTGTATAATACCCAGGGCAGTTGGGCCTTTACCATCAATAATACCAGCCATTAATATTTTAGGCCCAATGCCTTTTCCGCTATCTATCGCTTTTTGTATACCATCAATAAAACCCAATTCGTTACCGCAATCGCGCACGGTGGTTACGCCTGCTGCTAAATAGGCAGGGCCCCACTCGGTTTGCTCAAAATGCGCGTGCATATCCCACAGGCCGGGCAATATGTATTTGCCGTCGGCCTCTATCACCTGTGGTTTGTATTTAAGGTTGACTTCCCCCGGTTGGGTCATGCGTTTTATTACACCATCCTCTATTAATAGGTAACCATTGTGCGTTTTGGTGCCATCCTCAACATTAATAATAGTACCGCCAATAATTACAATCCCTTTAGCGGCTTTAGCAATAGGTGCTTTTTTAGTAAAGGCCGCCATACCGTAGCCCGCCGCGCGATGGATCAGCTCGGGCAGCAACGACTCATATTCTTCACGCATCATTTCGGTTTTGTCGCCCTCGGCATCAATGGTTAAAACACATATCAACCTGTTGTTATTATCCGTCCATACAAACTCGTTACCCCATATCAATCCGCTGATGAGATAGCGGTTAAAGGTGATCGGTTTATTTTTAAAAGTCAGTTGGTCTATCCCGTCCTTTTTAATTTGCAAAGCACCATAAGGCAAGGTGTTAATTCTGGCTGGTTGCTTTTTATTGTTCCAATATTGCAACAGCAACTGCTGCACCGTAGCAGGCGAATAACCCGCTATTGGAAAAGTAAACGCACTGATAGCCTTTTGATAGGTAGAATCGCCCACCCTTATTTCTGCAGTGTTCCCTTTTAGGGTGATATGTTCATCTATTGTAGAGAACCTGGAAGTGTTCCCCTTAATGGTCAGCTCCAGCGGGTCACCGGCGGGGTTTACCTTTATTTCGGCCTTTAGCGGCACCGGGCTGCCCCTATCCACAAACTTAAAATCGACTGTATACTTTTTGGCGTCTTTATTATTCTCTACGGTGTAGGTTTCTTTACCTATATGCTGCTCAAACTTATGCAACAAAAACACACCACCCTCGTCGGGTTTATTTTGCGCGGTTGCGGCTATGACTATTAAAAGCAAGGGAACAGATGATAAAAGCTTTTTCATAGATGATAAGGGTTGTTGATACCCAAATATAATCTATTGCAAATAAAAAAAGCCCGGCATTACCGGGCTTTCCTTTAAAAGGTTTACAACTTCTCCCCGTGCTGGCTAATATCCAGCCCCAATATTTCATCTTCTGCCGATACACGCAGCGGCGATATCATATCGGTTACTTTTAATAACAGCAACGAACCAAAGAACGAGAATATAGAAGTTGCCACCAAAGCCAGCAATTGAATCAAAAACAAATGGGTATGGCCAAAAAATAAGCCGTCGCCGGTAACATTGGCCGGGTTTACTGCCTGGTTGGCAAATACGCCGGTTAGCAGCATACCCACCATACCACCTACCCCATGGCAGGGGAACACATCCAGCGTATCGTCAATTGATGTACGGGTGCGCCATTCAACCACCAAATTACTCACCACCGCCGATATGATACCAATAGCCAGCGAGTGCGGAACAGTTACAAAGCCTGCGGCCGGGGTTATAGCCACCAAACCTACCACGGCACCAATACAGGTACCCATTGCCGATGGCTTACGACCGCGTAGCATATCAAAAAATATCCAGGTAACGCCTGCTGCTGCCGACGCCGTTGTGCTGGTAGCCAGCGCGGTTACCGCCAAATGGTTGGCACCAAATGCCGAACCCGCGTTAAAACCAAACCATCCAAACCAAAGCAAGCCCGTACCTATCATTACATAAGTAATGCGTGCCGGCGAGTGGTTAGCCTCGTTACGGCGTTTTAAATACAGCGCAGAGGCAAGAGCCGCCCATCCTGCCGACATATGTACAACCGTTCCCCCGGCAAAATCCAATACACCCAATTTGGCCAAAACGCCATCGGGATGCCAGGTGGCATGTGCCAGCGGCGAAAATATGAATACCGAAAAAAGCACCAAAAAGATGATATATGAATTAAAACGGATGCGCTCGGCAAAGGCGCCGGTAATGAGCGCCGGGGTAATAATGGCAAACTTTAACTGGTACATGGCAAACAACAGCAAGGGAATGGTTGGTGCCAGTTTCCATGATGCGTTACCTAACATACCCTTCATCATAAAATAGGTAGATGGGTTGCCTATGATACCACCAATGCTATCGCCAAAGGCCAGGCTAAATCCAAATATACCCCATAATACCGTAATGATAACCATACATACAATGCTTTGCAGCATGGTAGATATCACGTTCTTTTTGTTTACCATACCGCCATAGAAGAAGGCAAGGCCAGGTGTCATTATCAGCACCAGCGCGGTAGACATCAGCATCCATGCAATATCGCCTGTATTAAATTCGGGCTTTACCGATTTATCATACTCAACCGATGGAAAAATAAACGTGAGGGCTAAAATAACCAGGATAACGAAGAAAGGGAAGTAACGTTTCATATCAAATTAAAACCATTTATTTAAAACGGCCTGAATTTAGAAAATTTATGCTACTAAAAATGAAAATTGTAAAAAAAACTACAAATTACATGTACTTTATCAACAAATTAGGGAATATGCCGAAAATAATTAATAGCAACGCAATAATTGATGATAGAATAACTAATGTAAAGGAACGTTTATGCTCGCTTACTACCAGTTCGGTACGTTTAAGGAACAGGTTAAGCGGAATTTTGATATAATAGAATAAGCCTACCACCGTAGTTAGCGCACCGGTGGCCATTAGCGCCATTAACCAAACGTTATGTGTTTGCTGATATATGCTGTATACTGCCGAAAACACAAACAATTTACCTGTAAAACCCGCGCTAACCGGTATACCTGTAAGGGATATCAATACGATAACAAACGCTACCGAAGCTACCGGGTATTTAAAGCCCAGGCCTTTGTAGTCGCGTACATCGGTAATGCCTTCGGTGTTTTCAAAATAGTTGGCCAGTGCCAGTGCCGCTATGTTAGCCAGCCCATACATCAACAAATAATAGCTTAATGCCAAAAGGCCCTGCGGCGTAAAGGTAACCAATGCCATTAGCGCGAAACCCGTATGCCCTATACCCGAGTAGGCCAGCATACGCTTTACATTGTTTTGCCATACCGCCGCAAAATTACCCACCACCATGGTAACGATACCAATAGCCGACAATACCAACTCAAAATCAAAGCCTTTCCAGTTGGCGTAGAAGCCGTTGGGCGATATGAAGATGGACATAAAGTTAACCGTTAAAGCAAAGGCAGCTATTTTGGGCAGTGTTGACAGGTAGGCCGTAACCGGGGTGGCCGCACCTTCATAAACATCGGGTACATAAAAATGTACCGGCACAAACGATAGCTTAAAGCCTATACCCACAAACACCAGCGTAAGCGCGAACGATACGCTCAGCGTATTAGCCTGTACCAATCCACTTGCCATATCCTGCGACAGCACATCTAAAGAGCCGCTGTAAGCATAAATAAGCGATATACCATACAACATTACCGCCGAAGCAGCAGCGCCAAACAGCACGTACTTTAAACCTGCCTCGGCGCTTAAAGCATTCTCGGTGCGGTATGATGCCAGCAGGTACGATGCGATGGATACCATTTCGATAGCCAGGTAAATAGATAGCAGGTTAACGGCCATGGTCATTAAATGCAAACCCAAAACCGAACCCACCACAATGGTATATAAATCCGACAAACCTTTTTTATGGGCCTTAAGGCGGTTGTCCCAGGCAAAATACATGAGTAGCACTACTGCCAGCAAATCAATTATAAACTTAAATACAATAGCTGTTTTATGCAGCAGCAGCATGCCATTGAATAAAAAGTTGGCATTGCCGCCCACCAGGGGCAATTGCTCAATATCCTTAAACATTACTATAGCCATACCTGCATAGGCAACGGTACGGCATAGTTTGGCCGAGTTTTTTCCAAATAAAAGATCTGTTACCAATACCACAATAAACAACGCGGTCAAATAAAGCTCGGGCACAAAGTAGGGCAAGCTGCCTAAAACATCATTTAACTGGCTGGGTATGTTTGGGAACAGATCCTTCATTTATTATTGAACTATGACTGATTGATTTTTAGGATATTTAACCTGGTACTTCAAATGCAGTTGTTTTTCTGCCTGCGAATTTAATGTTAAATTCCATGAAATTTTGCCAGTAATTTTATCTGTTTGCGCGCCGCTTACCTCCTGAGCCTCTACCTCAATATCCGAGTTAAGGGTTACGGGTATCTGGTCTTCTACTAACAGGTTTATAGCCTGGCTTTTCCGGTTCTTAACGGTTATCAACCAATCGCGGGTATCCTTTTTATTTGAGCCGAAGGTTTGTTTCTCGGTAAGATCCTTTTGCAGGGTGCGGGTAACCACAATGTTTTTATCAGTACCTAAGGATAGGCTAAGCGTATCGTTAGTGGCGTGCGTATCAATCAGCGATTTGCCGATGAACGTACCCTCAAAAAACAAATTAGCCTCGCCCGAAAGAAAATTGTATTTATTCCAATCGGTAATGCGGGCGGTTAGGAACACATCGGTACTTACCTTTGGTGCTACGTAGTACTGGTAAATCGCGTTGGTATTTACTTCGTTTATCTCTACCAGGTACTGCTTGCCATCGCTGGGTACTGTGTAGGGGTTGGCAATAGCAAACTCCACGTTGGTTTGGTTTTCGGTTTGTGCAACTTCAATAGGGGTTGAACTAAATTCAGATTTCCCACGTAACCTTACTTGAGTTGCTTTATCAACCTGAACTCCTGCGGCACGTCCTTCTAAATATCCCGAAGAATAACCGGTTACCACCACCTCATTTAAAGCATTGTTAGCGACCTTTAAAGCCACATTCATTACTGGCATGTTAACTGCACGATCCACGCTTTCATAACCTATATAGCTGTATTCCAGCATAGGGTTACCGGCTGGTACCTGTAAAGAGTAATTGCCCGCCGCATCTGTCTGTGTACCTATTGATGTGCCTTTTACACGTATACTTACGCCCACAATTGCAGAATTATCAGCCGGGTCAAACACACGGCCGGTAACTTTGGTAATGGAGCCTTGCTGCCCTGCGTAATACATCCCGTAGTTTAAAAAGTATGGGGTCAATTCCGGCTTGCCGCCACTAACTGAGGGGTTGCCGGTAGATAGCGTAAGTTTTATATTTTTCCAGTCCTCGCCGCTTTGCTGGGTTACATTGGCTTTGTACGATATCGTTATAGGGCTGTTTACGTTCTTCGCTCTAATATCATAAGTGGGGTACCAGCTGGCATTATTTACCAAATAGGTTAACACAAATTGCGATTGCGTTGTAATTTTTGAGGATACCGTTACCAGTATATTGCTGGTGGCCGTGCTGCTGCCTTTTAATATATCGGCTATTTGTTTGTCGTATTTTTGTAGTTCAATATTCAAATCAGCAATTTGATTATTAATGGTCTGCTCCCGCTTTTTAATATCAGTAAGTCGCTGTGTTTGAAAATCGAGTGCTTGTTTTAGTTTAAGGATATCCAGCCCGGAGTTTTGGCCGGCTACTACCTGGTTTTTTACCAGCATATTATATTCTTCCTGGTTTATAGCAAGTGAGGCATTCAACAACGACTGCTTATCACGCAATATCTTTTGCTGCGCCTGCAGCTCGTTAATGCGGACCTGTTTAGCTTGCTCGTTCAGGTAATTAAGTTCGTGTTTTACCGATAGTATAGTAAAATCGCCATTGGCTTTTACCTGTATGCTTTGCACATCAAGCCCCGGCGATATATTTTCGAATACCAGCGTACTGGTACCCGGTGCAATGCTTACCGTTGAGGTGCGCGTTACCTGCGCGCCGTTTAAAAACAAAGTTACTTTTTCAACTTTTGATGATACTTTTTGGCTGTCGTCAGCTTTTAGGGTACCGTTTATGCACATGATAAGGCATACTGCAAATAATAAAGATCTGGTCATGGTGGTTAATTTTATTACAGGATGCATGGCTGTCGCCATTTCCATAAACCACCGGCAAATAAATATTATTTAATATGCATAAACTGTATCAGCGCCAGCACCGAATCGTTTATTTTGCCCAGTACAAGGGATGGCATGATACCCAGGGCCAGGGCCATCAGAGCCAACGGCAACAGGGTAATAGTTTCGCGGAAGTTGATATCGCTTAAAGCGGTTTTCCAAACATCGCCGCCTTTTAGCGACAAGCCGCCGAAGAACATGCGTTGCAATGTCCACAAAAAGTAGGCGGCGCTTAGTAAGATACCTACCGACCCGGCCAATGCAAACCAGTAAGGCAGCAGCCCGTTAACCGAGTGTGATTTAAACGCGCCGGCCAGTGTAAATGCTTCGGCTACGAATGCCGAGAAACCCGGCAAGCCTAACGAGGCAAAGAAAGCTACCATGATATATACCGTATACTTAGGCATTAATGTGCCCAAGCCGCGGAAGTTGTAGATGTCCCTGTCGTGTACGCGGTTGTATATTACCCCCACTAAAAAGAACAGCATGGTTGATAAAAAGCCGTGGCTTACCATTTGCAGCACCGCGCCGCTTACACCTTCGGCAGTGCCCGAGGCTATGCCCAATAGCACAAAACCCATGTGCGATACCGACGAGTAGGCGATCATCCGTTTCAGGTCGCGCTGTGCCAGAGCGTTAAAGGCCCCGTATAATATAGATATTACCCCAAGCAGGCCCAGCCAGTAGGCACCGGAAAAAGCCACATCAGGGAATATACCCATGCAGATACGAATAATACCGTAACCGCCAATTTTTAATAAGATACCCGCCAGTATGATAGATACCGGCGTTGGCGCTTCAACGTGCGCGTCGGGCAGCCAGGTATGTAGCGGCACTACCGGCACTTTAATAGCAAAGGCGATGAACAGCACCACAAAGCCCACCGTACGCGCAGGCATACCAAATATGGTTGCATGGCCCAATACCGAAAATACAGAGCCTTCCACATAATTGGCCGGGTCCATCATATAAATGATATTAAAGGTATGGCTACCCGTAACCGGGTCTTTAACCGAAAGGTATAAACCCACCATCACCAGCAGCATAAACACCGAGCCGAACAAGGTGTACAAAAAGAATTTGATAGCCGCGTACTCGCGCCGTACGCCGCCCCACATGCCTATTAAAAAGTATAGTGGCAGCAACATTAATTCGTAAAAGGTATAGAAGAGGAAAAAATCAAGCGCGCAGAATACGCCGATAACGGCCATATCCAGTAATAGAAATAGCGCGAAGAAACCTTTGAGGTTACTCTTTATCTCCCAGGACGCTATAGCGGCTATCACCATCA
Organism: Inquilinus sp. KBS0705; assembly: GCA_005938025.2. Taxonomy (NCBI): domain Bacteria; kingdom Pseudomonadati; phylum Pseudomonadota; class Alphaproteobacteria; order Rhodospirillales; family Rhodospirillaceae; genus Inquilinus; species Inquilinus sp. KBS0705. The sequence continues at coordinate 2,111,377 of VCCI02000001.1, forward strand.
CCAGCGAGGTCATGACTAATAAGGTTACCGATATACCGTCTATCCCTACAAAATATTCTATCTGCATTTTACCAACGCCACCTAAATCAAGACTTATCCAGGGTAGCTTTTGCACAAACTGAAATTGGTCTTGCTGGTTAACACCCGCGTAGGCTGCCCCGGTTTTAAAGTTAAGGTATATATAAACCGCGAAGCATAATTGCAGCAGGGTAGCAAACAGGGTAATGTATTTAAAACTTGCACGTACAGATGATGGCAGCAGCAAAATAATGAAGCCAAACAGTATGGGCGAAAATATGAGCAGGGTTAATATGTTCATCAGGTCCAGATCAGTTTTAAAATAAATACAGCAATTACCGCCAGCAGCATGCTAAATATATAGTATTGAATTTTACCACTTTGAAACCGGCGCGCAAAATTACCAATATACTGCACTATACCGGCAAACAGGTGCAGCAAACCGTCTACAATGTATTTATCAAACCAGGCGGCACAACCGGCTATGCAACGGCCTATACGTTCTAACAGGTTTACAAAACCATCTATCACCTTGCGGTCGAACCAATACAGGGCATTGCTCAATATCAGTATAAATTTAACAACTACACGGGTATAAAATGTATCGATATACCACTCGTGGAACGACAGGCGGTACAGCAGCCCCGTTTGCGGGAACGACCAGCTATTGCGTTTTACATAAATTGCGTACGCACCATACATTACCACCACGCCCAAAATAGTTACCAGCACAGGGATGATGGTATGATACATATTGTAACGCGCCAAATAGTTAGCGGGGATAAATCCCTCAAATACCCAGGCATGCTCGTAAAGAAAAGGATTCCATGAAAACAGGGGGAACAGGCAGCAAATGCTCAGCAGTACCAGCGGCAGTTTATACTGCCAGCCGCCATCGCCCATGTGTATGCTGATGTGCGGATTAACCTTTTGTAGGCGGAACTCGCCAAAAAATACTTTTACTATAAGCCTTGCCACATAAAAAGCCGTTAGCCAACTGGTTAATAAAGCTAATGCAGGCACCAGTTTAAAAATGCCGCTCCTGCCGTCGCTCCAGTCGAAGGCCTGTATCAATATCCCATCTTTTGACAGGTAGCCCGATGTAAACGGCAAGCCCACAAGGGCCAACCCACCTACCAAAGCTGCAATAAACGTTAAGGGCAGTTTTTTGCGCAGGCCGCCCATATGCAGAATGTTCTGCGGATCGATGTCGAGGTTATTATCGTCCTTAATATGCTTTACCTGGTGGATAACGATACCCGCTACCAAAAACAACAGACATTTAAAAAAGGCATGCGTAGCCAAATGGAACAGCGATGATGAATAAGCGCCAACACCCATGGCCATTACCATAAACCCTAATTGCGATATGGTAGAGTAGGCCAGTATACGTTTCAGATCGTTTTGGGTAAGGGCTATTGTAGCCGCCATAAAGGCTGTAAAACAGCCGATGATAGCGAGGGTAGTTAGTTCGACATCGTTAAATAATGGATACACCCTGCCCAGTAAAAACACGCCAGCAGCCACCATAGTTGCCGCGTGTATGAGTGCCGATACAGATGTTGGGCCCTCCATGGCATCGGGCAGCCAGGTATGCAGCGGGAACTGGGCCGATTTTGCCGCAACCCCTAAAAATATACCGCCAAAGGTAATGTATTGCCAAACAGCCGGGATATGATTGATGCCCGATACCCACTCGCCGTTTACTATGGTGGAATTAACCACCAACCCGTGGCTGCCAAAAAGCGCATCAATATCAAAAGTGCCAAATTGGGTGTACAGGATAATGATGGCAGTCAATAAACCAATATCCCCTATCCTGTTCATGATAAAGGCTTTTTTGTTGGCTTGTACGGCGCTATCGCGGGTGTACCAAAAGCCAATGAGCAGGTAAGACGAAAAGCCCACCAGTTCCCAAAAAGCGTAAAATAATATTAAGTTATCTACTACCACCAAAGCCAGCATGCTAAAGCAAAAAAAGCTAAGGTAACGGAAGTAACGGTGGTAGCCCTCGTCGCCCTTCATGTAGGCGGTAGAGTAAATATGCACCGGCAGCGCAATAACCGATACCAGTGCCAACAATAGTACCGAAAGGTTATTTAGCAATATACCCGCCTGCACTTTGGTTGCCCCAATGGTAAACCACACCTGTTGCACGTGTATGGCAGGTTTGTTCCAAACCCTAAAAAATACGGTAATGGCTAATACAGTACTGATGAAAATAGCTATAGTAGATGCCCATGCCGCCCATTTACTTTTATTGAGGATAAAAAAGTTTTTTACAAACGCAGCAAAAGGCAATACCACTGCTATAATAGCAAGGGTTATAGTTTGCGCGTCGGTATGGGAGATGGTTGGGGTCAATTTTTTGTTTTAGCTTTTTAGTGATAACAATTACATCATTTAAGATGGCATTTTGGTGTTTGTCATCTCGAGTGAGCGTAGCGACGAGAGATCTTGTTCGATTGACAGGTATACGATATTGCATAATGAACAGGATCTCTCCTCGTACCTCGTTCGAGATGACATTTTATTAATTGTTATGCAGGCCATTTTCCTCATCCCTAATCTTTTAACTGGTTAATTTTATCCGGGTTAATGGTTTTGTACCGGCGGTATACATTTAGTATAATAGCCAGTGCTACGGCGGTTGTTGCCGCGGCCAGTACTATGGCAAACAACGCGAACATTTGCCCGCTGTTGTTAATACGGTCGTACTTACCAAAGGCCACCAGGTTTAAAATGGCGGCATTCAGCATCAATTCTATCCCTATCAGTATTTGTATGGCATTCTTTTTTGATACGATGATGAACAGCCCCAGGCAAAACAGCATGGCGCTCACCAGCATAAAATCGTTTAAAGTGATCATACGCGGCTATCCTCCTTCCGGGATAAATGAGCGGCACCTACCAAGGCTATCATCAGCAATACCGATATAGCCTCAAAGGGCAGCAAATACCTTGTCATTAAATTAATACCGATGTTGTTGATGCCCGTATCGTTAACCCCTATTACATTATGGGCATGTATGGCGGTTTTTACCCAGGGCAGGTTATTTACATCGACTTTTAAAACCACGTTTAGCAGCACCACCAAAAACAGTCCGGATAATAAAAAAGCGGGCACATTCCCAAGGCTGATGAAACGGTTGGTTTGCTTACCTGCGGCTTCCAACGATTCTTTACCCGATAGCATAAAGGCAAACAGTATCAGCACCAATATGCCGCCTACATATATCACTATCTGGGTAACGGCCACAAAATCGGCCAGGGCCAATACATATAAACCCGCCAGGCCAAATAAGGTGATAAAAAACATAAAAATGCTGCGCACCAGGTTTTTGCCAACAGCCACCAACACCGCCGAGCCAAGCGTAACAAAACTCATTAGGTAAAACAGCACCTGTATCAAGCTCATGCCCCGCCCTCCTTAGCTTTTAGGGCGGCGGCTTTAGCGGCGGCCTTTTCGGCTTGTTGTTTTTCTAACAGCTCGCGTTTTTCGGCAGCAACCTCGGGCGCCATGTCCGAAAATTCGTAGTTCAGGTCCTTTAGTTCAAATACCGTTTTATCGTACTGGTTGGTCATTACAATACACTCGGTTGGGCACACAATGGTACACAGGCCGCAGTACATGCACTTGGCCATATCAATATCAAACTTGGCCGCGTACAGCAGCTTTTTAGATCCGTCGGATGTTTCGCCTATCGAGCCCTCGGTAGATTTTATCGATTCGATATCGATACAGCTAACCGGGCATATTTTGGCACACAGGTCGCATACAATGCAATCGTCAATCTCTACATCCAACTGGTAACGGCCCACTTCGGGCACAGGCAGTGCCTGGTGCGGGTATTGTATGGTGTTGGTGCTTTCCTTTTGTTTGAAGTAGTTATTATCGGTAACGGATACAACAGGCCGCTTAGCGTTTGACGCAAAAAGCTGCTTTATGGTAAGGCTTAATCCTTTCCATGCAGTTGTAAAACCGTTTAATGTTCTCTTTATCATACTTGATTACACCGATGTTATTTTTTTGATTTCACCGACTACTATTCCTACCGTACCTATTGACCTTCGACTTTTAACTTTCGACTTTTAACTTCTTCATCACATTACCCACAAACGCCATACGCCCGATATCAGCATACATACAAATGCCAGTGGTGTAAGCACCTTCCAGCACAGGTTCATCAGCTGATCAACACGCAGGCGGGGCAGCGTCCACCTTATCCACATTTGCACCCCTACCAACGCAAGGGTTTTTATCAAAATCCATAAAATGCCCCAAATGGTGCCTGTTGTCCATGTAGCCAATGCCACCGACCCAATATTGGGTAAAGGCGTGTTCCAGGCACCTAAAAACAGTATGGCCCCAATCATCGAAACCAAAAACATCATCGAATACTCGGCTAAAAACACCAGCGCGAACTGTACCCCGGTAAACTCGGTATGAAAACCCGCTACCAGCTCCGATTCGGCCTCGGGGATATCAAATGGCGCGCGGTTACTTTCGGCCAGCGAGGCTATAAAGTATATCACAAAAGCAATAAGCAGGTGCGGGGCTTTAAATACATTCCATGCGAATATCCCCCCAATGTGCGATACATCCCATACCCCAAAAAACCTGTTAACTTCGGTTGCCAGGATACCCTGTTGTATAGCAATAACCTGCAGATCCAGGCTCTGCGCAATCATTACTACAGATATCAGGGCAAAACCGGCCGGTATCTCATATGATATGATCTGCGCCGCCGAGCGCATTGCGCCTAATATAGAATACTTATTGTTTGATCCCCAGCCGGCCATCAGTATGCCCAGCGTTTCGATAGATATAATAGCGAAAATGTAATACAAGCCAATATTGATCTTGGCAGGTACCAGGCCCGGCCCCCATGGCAGGGCGGCAAAAGCCATATATACGGCTAAAAATATAATTGCGGGTGCCAGCAAAAACAAAGTCTTATCTGCCGCCGCCGGGATGATAAGCTCTTTTTGGACCATCTTCATAATATCGGCAGGCACTTGCAGCCAGCCGTATTTACCCGTTTCCATTGGGCCGAGGCGGTTTTGTATAAAGGCACTTACCTTACGCTCGGCATATACGCCCACCATGGTAAATAAGCCTACAAAAGCAAATAAACCGGCGGCGATAATAAAATATGTAAGGTAAAAATTCAAGGGCGTTTGCTTTGGGTGCAAACTTAATAAATGCCGCCGATAGTTTGGCCGTTGCTGTATATTTAGTTGACCAGTTTAGTAGTTGATTTTTTGGAGGCGTCCCGCCCACCCCCGTTTCATTAGTAGGTAGTAGTGTCTTGAAATTTTACCCAATTGGCACTTTAAACTTTTTTATATCAAAAATAATACTATATTAGTTAACCGCACAAGTGCAAAAAAAAAGAAAAGTTTATAGCTACCAATGCAAAAAAATGGAATGCGCCACAGCTAAGCGTGCAATAGCTGTGCACATCTATTACTCGCAGCCTTCCCTTACATCAACAAAGCTGCTTTTAACCTCGTTACCAAAAAACATAGATGCATGGTGGTCAAACTGCGGGGTATCGTCTACAGTAGTAAAAAACTGCCTTTCGGCGGTTTTGGTAAGGTTATTTTCAATTTCGGGATGCCGCTGCAGGTAGTCTACAAGGCTTTTGGCTACTATATCGCCCTGCGCCACAACGTTTACATTAGCAGGCAAATGTGCCTTTATCTTATCCTGAAGCAAAGGGTAATGGGTGCAGGCCAGCAATATAGTATCAATATCTGCCGACTGTGCTATTAGCTCGTCCAGGTACATTTGTACATAGTAGTCGGCACCGGGCTTGTTGTATTCGCCGTTCTCTATCAGCGGTACCCATAGTGGGCAAGCCTGCTGGTAAACCTGTAATTCAGGGAAAAAGTGTGCTATCTCTATCAAATACGATTCGGATTGTACAGTGCCGGTTGTGCCTAATACGCCGATCTGTTTGGTTTTGGTATAATTGCCAATAACTTCGGCAGTAGGGCGTATAACGCCTAATACACGCTTATCTGCATGCTGTTTGGGCAAATCCTGTTGTTGTATGGTGCGTAATGCCTTAGCTGACGCGGTGTTACAGGCCAAAATAACTAACGGGCAACCCTGCTTAAACATCCACTGCACACATTCCCAGGTATACTGGTGTATAGTTTTAAAAGATCGGTTACCATACGGCGCCCGGCCGTTATCGCCCAGGTAGATGTAGTCGTAACCAGGCAATTGCTCAATAATTGAGCGAAAAACCGTTAGGCCGCCTATACCCGAATCAAATACCCCTATTGGTTTAGCAGATGACATATACAAACATAAAAAAAGCGCCCTGCAATGAGGGCGCTTTTGTACATAATTAAATTTTTAGAATTATTTTAAACCTAACTGCAATTTTACAGCCGGCATCAAATCGTCAGCTTCTGGTGCTACAACAAGGTAATCGCTTGTAGTATCTAACACGTAGGTATAACCTTTAGCTTTAGCTACCGATTGTACGGCGCCACGTGCTTTGTCTATAAGTGGTTTACCTAATTCGCGTTGTTTAGCTTCTACTTGTTGTTGAGAAGATGCCTGGTAATCTTGTAAACGTTTAGCAATATCTTGCAATTCGTTTTCTGCAGCTGTACGTGCAGCATCGGTCATGGTAGCTCTTTTTGTTTGGTAAGCCTGGCCTTTAGTTTGATATTCAGTATTAATTGCTGTTAACTGATCAATAAATTGCTTTTGGTAAATTTCTAACTGAGACTTAACTGTTTTAGTTTCTGGCATCATATCAATCAACTGGCTAAAGTTTATATGACCAATTTTAGACTGAGCCTGGGCAAAGTTGCCTGCAAATAACATTCCTGCTGCAACTAAAGCAACTTTAAATAATTTTTTCATTTTTCCTGTTCTGTGTTTAATAATAGTTCTGATTTTTTAAATATAAATTTTTATTTGGCAAATACACCAGGCTTAAGCCCTAAACGTGTTACTACATCATCGCTTTTGTTGTAACGTGGGTTAGCGTAAAGCATTATAACCTCGCCATTTTTGTCAAATATCATATCAAGGTTATCGCTTTCGGCAACTGCTTGTACAGCTTTAGACACTTTATCCTGTATTGGTTTAATTAGCGAATTACTTTTCTTTGAAAGCTCTCCATCAGGGCCAAATATACTGCGCTGATAATCTTTAGCTGCTTTTTCTTTGTCTACAATTTCGGCTTCGCGGCGTTTACGCATATCAGCTGTCATCAGCACCTGGTCGGCCTGATAAGCTTTGTATAAACGGTCAATCTCCTGAAAACGGGCGTCAACATCTTTTTGATATTGGTCTGATAATGCTGCCAGTTGCTTTTGCGATGAAGCATACTCGGGCATGTGTTTCAGGATGTAATCAGAGTCTACATAAGCAAAGCGCTGCGCTAATGCCGCTGTGAAAGCTGTAAACGTAAAAAACAGTATTAAAATTATTTTTTTCATAAACGGTTAGCAAAATTAATTAAATCCGCCATTTAAACTCTGTGAAATTGTAAAATGGAAGTGACCTTTGTTTGCTGTAGGAGCCCCGGGTATTTGATCAAAGCCGTAACCATAATCAAGCCCAAGCAAGCCAAATATCGGTAAAAATATCCTCGCGCCAAAACCTACCGAGCGTCGAACGTTAAACGGATTAAACTGGTTTATATTATCCCAAACGTTACCACCTTCGGCAAAGGCCAGTAAGTATATTGTAGCCGACTGCCCTGTAATAACAGGGTGCCTTAACTCCATGGTAAACTTATCGTATATGGCGCTTCCCTGGTTGGTGTTTGCATTAAAGTTTGAACCAATTGGCACTATAGAGAAGTTTTCGTAACCCCTTAAACCAATGATATCTGTACCCTGTAAAAACTGGTAGCTTTGCATACCATCACCACCCAGTTTAAACCTTTCGAACGGAGATGGACCAACCAGTGAATTATACTGGCCTAAATAACCAAAGCGTGCCTGCGACATTAATACCAACTTACCGGTTATCCTTTCAAACCATTGCGCATCAAATTTCCATTTGTAGTATTCTACAAAGTGGTATCTTTCTTCGGGAGTGGCAACCTTGTAATTGAGGTTATTAAGCAACGAGTACGGTGGCGTAGCCTGTATAGTTAACTTTATGTTTGAACCCGATGTAGGGTACAAAGGCATATCTATCGAGTTACGGCTCAGCTCCTGGGTTAGCTTAATGTTATATGATGTACCGTTTTGGAACAGGTAACCCGGATAGTTATCCAAATTATAGTGGTCGAAGTTAAGCGAGTAGTTTAACTGGAAATAGTTATCCGGCCAGTTTAGCTTTTTACCCAATGTAACACCCACACCGTTTATACGCAGGTTGTTATAGTTAGGGCTTGTTTTTGGATAGTACTGCCCTGTTGAGCTACCTTGTGTATAAGCTGATACCGCAAAGTAAATAGGTTTTTTACCACCTAACCATGGCTCGGAGAAAGTGAACGAGAAGTTTTGATACGTCCTGCCACTTGATTGACCCCTTAAGCTAAGTTTTTGTCCATCGCCTTTTGGCAGCGGGCGGTAAGCCTTACCATTAAATAAATTACGTAACGAGAAGTTGTTGAACGTTAAGCCTAAAGTACCCACTAACTGGCCACCACCAAAACCACCCGAAAGCTCGATCTGATCGGAAGGCTTTTCAACCACATTGTATACCAAATCAACCGTACCATCACCCGGGTTAATATTTGTTGGCCTTGGTTCGGTTTTTTGCTCGTCGAAGTTACCTAACTGGCCAATTTCGCGCGCGCTGCGTATCAACAATTCCTTGTTGAATTTTTGGCCCGGTTTAGTACGTATCTCGCGCATTACTACCTTATCATTGGTAACATCGTTACCTTTTAATATAACACGGTTAATAGTGTACTGCGGCCCCTCGTAAATACGTATATCAAGGTCAACAGTATCATTATGTATCCTTGTTTGTACAGGGTCGGCATTAAAGGTTAAATAACCATCGTTTAAGTATAATGAAGACACGTCATCATTATTAGGCGTTGGGCCTGTTAAACGCTTGCCTAATTCTTCTTCGCTAAATGCCTGCCCTTTTTCTATCTGCAGTACTCTGGTAAGCAACTCTGAACCAAACCTGGCATTACCCGAAAATTTGATATTACCAAAGTAGTATTTAGGGCCTTCGTAAACTTTTATCCTTACATCAACGGTATTATCGGGGCGTTTGGTAACAGTATCGCTAACCACCTCAGCATCCCTGTAACCTTTAGCCTGCATTTTTTCAACCAGGGTTACTTTATCTTCGGCGTATTGCTCTTCTTTGAATTTTTTAGAACCAAATATGTTATAAAACTTACGCTCGCGTGTTTTTGGTAAAAACTTACGCAGTTTCGAACTCGAAAAAGCCTTGTTGCCTTCAAACGTTACGCTGTTTATTTTTACCTTCTTCTTCTTATCAACCGCAACATCCAGTATCACACTATTGGGGTCGCCGGGGTCTTTGGTTTGCTTGATACTTACAGTTGCGTTGTAATAACCCTTTTCGTTAAAGTGCTTAATAATGATAGCGCTTGTAGTGCTTATCAAATTCTCGTTTACAATCTTACCTGTTTTATCGTTTAGCTTTTTGGTCACATCCTCAATTTCGCCTTTACGTATACCGGTGATGTGCAGGCGCGATAAACGCGGGCGCTCCACCACAGCAATTTCAAGGTAAATGGTATCCATGTTTATGCGGGTAACGTTTAGCTGCACATCATCAAAAAGGCCTTGTTTGTACAAGTCCTTTATTACGTTGGCATTTTGCTCGCCGGGCAAGGATATCCTATCGCCTTTATTTAGCTTAGATATTTGCAATAAAACATCCTTATCTAAAAATTTGGCGCCTGTTATGGTAACATCACCAATGATATATTCTTTAGGATTAAGGTAGCTTAAAGTAGTATCAGCAGCAGCCCTCGTCAACGATGTAGGTTGCGCTGTACCCGTAACCTGAGCCATTGCGGCGGTGCTTATAACGGAGAAAAGAATAGCAAAAAAAACTTTATTCATTCGAATATTTTAGTGGGCTAAAAATAATTTATACAGTTGTTAAAAAGTGTTAAAAGAAAAAATTTAGTTTACCTGCTCACTTGTCATACCAAAACGGCGTTCGCGTTTCTGGTAATCCAGTATAGCTTCAAACAAATCTTCGCGCCTGAAATCGGGCCATAGTTTTGATGTGAAATAAAGCTCGGCATAGGCAATTTGCCAAAGCAGATAGTTACTAATACGGTACTCGCCGCTCGTTCTGATCAACAGTTCGGGGTTTGGCATACCGCCGGTATATAAATTATCTTCAAACATATTTTCATCAATATCGGCAAGTTGTACCTCCCCGCTTTGTACCTTGGCAGCCAGGCTTTTAGCAGCGTGCACAATTTCGCGCCTCGAGCTGTAGCTTAACGCCAGTGTTAGCACCAGCCCTGTATTTACTGATGTTTTATTTATTGCATTGTTAAGTTCCTGGTGGCATTTGCCGGGCAACATGTTTAAATCGCCGATGGCATTTAAACGTACATTATTGCGCATTAGCTTATCAATCTCTTTATTTATTGTGCTGATAAGCAATTCCATTATAGCAGTAACCTCAAATTTAGGCCTGTTCCAGTTTTCGGCGCTAAAGGTATATAAGGTTAAATATTGTATACCCAATTCGCCCGCGCCTTCTACAACGTCCCTAACAGAAAGCACACCATTGTGGTGGCCAAAAACCCTTAATTTGCCTTTACCTTTTGCCCACCTGCCATTGCCATCCATAATTACAGCTACATGGCGGGGCAATTTTTGCAAATCAATCTGATCTTTATAACTCATTTTATCATCGTTTTTAACCGCCTTTTTAGGGCTGTTAAACACACGGCTTTGTTAAATTCAAACACGTTTTTAGCAAAGCTTTCAATAACTTATGCTATTTTTTTCAGGTGACAAAGGTAAAACTTACTTTGTATTATTTTAGTATGCAGTGAAAAAGAAATAAATCGGACTTTTTGAGAGAAATCCACGAGGAGAAGAAAAACACTGTCACCAAAACAACGGGGAATTTGCTATATATACCTGCAGCTTAACAATGTAAATATCGGTATAAATTTAAAAGCTTTTGGTGACAGTGTTTTGTATATACCTATTAATAGGCCTTATTCTGTTTTAACAAGTTGATATCTTTTGGGGCAATATCGGCAATGGCGTATTGCTGCACATCGGCTATATTCATTTCATCCAGTGTGTTTACCAGATCGCTGTAAATAGAGCTGTTAGACGGTTTGATGATCACCAGCATACTTTTACCTGTTTCTTTCCTTACTTTTTGGCGGGTCTCGTTTATCGCCCTTCGCAAACCGTAGCGGGTGTAATTGGTAATTGTTGCCGGTATTATGGGTTTATCGGCTTCGCCTAAGTACCATATGGCCTGGTTATTTTTGCCCAGGCAAATGGTCATGCTGCGCGATGCGGCACTACCCGCGGGTTCGTCGCCCACGGGCATGGCAATCTTCATTGCGCGTGGTTTGCTAAGCGTGGTAGTAAGCATAAAAAAGGTGATTAGTAGAAAAGCCAGGTCAACCATTGCCGTTAGGTCTACACGTAACTGTGGCTTTTTAGCACGGGGTTTATTACCGCTTTTTTCGGGGGTTGAGTTTAATTCGGCCATGGCATTACAGTTTAAGGTTAAACAATTGGTTTATTAATTATAAAACGTATAAATGTAATGCTTTGTTTCAATAGACAAAATTATATTTTGTCTATTGAAACAAATAAGATATTATATTTTATATAACGGCTTTTTACTGCTCAAAATAACACTTCTCGGTAACAAAGGTGTATGATATGGTAAACCCGGCAAACATATAAATATCCTTAGCCCTAAAATCGCCGCGCTGGGAGCCCGGCGTACCTATATATACACCGGTTTTTTCGCCCGACCTATCTGCCAGCTTAACCGAGGGACCAAAAGGCAGCTTATCATGCGCGGCATAAACCCCGCTAACATCATCTAAAAAATCGGTATTGGTATAGCGGTAACCTACATCGGCGGCAACTGTCCATTTACCGCCCAGGTTGTATTTTATACCGGCGCCATAAGGTATTACGATGGCATTTTTTGAGTACTCTTTAGTCTGCCCCTCGGTACGTAGCCAGCGCAGGTAAATGGTTTGTCCGTTAAAAATGGTACGTGGGTTATATGAGGCAAGCCCGCCGCCTATATATACATAAGGTGTATATCTGTTATGGCCGGCATCGGGTATATACTTCATAAAGTTAAACTCCAGCAGTATGCTTAGCTCCTTTAAGGGGTCGGTGAAGCTTAAATTACGGTTACGGAACTGCTCTATAGAAGATTTGGCATCATCGGCACCAATTTGCCCTAAGGCGTAGTTGAGTTTTAAACCAAGGTATCCGTTAAAGTTACGTTTAACAAAAACCCCGCCCGATGCACCGCTTGGCTTTACCGGGTTGGCGTTTAAATCGCCTATGTAACCTGCCGCGCCTGCACCACCACCTATTTCCCAGGTTTGGGCGTTTGCGTTAAGGGCTATAAACAGTAATAATAATGCGGTTAAAAATTTGGGCATTAAGGCAAATTTAATAATTACGGGCGTCTAATCCCCATAATAACTTGTTCCTTAACGTGGATAAGTAGCTTTCATTATTTAAGCGTACTAAATTGAGGGTAAAATCGGCTTTGTATACCTTAAACGTCATGCTTTTATCAATGATGGCGGTACGGCTATCGCACGATACCAGGTAATTGTTACCCCTGCACTCCACTTCAAACGATAATGAGCTGGTGTCTGCCAATATAATGGGCCTTACATTAAGATTGTGCGGCGCTACCGGTGTGAGCGCTATACTGTTTGATTGCGGAAAGATAATGGGGCCGCCGCAGCTTAGCGAATAAGCTGTTGAACCTGTTGATGTTGATACGATGATACCATCGCCCCAGTAGGAGTTTAAAAATTCGCCGTTAAGCGATACATGTGTAGTGATCATGGCCGAGTCGTCGCGCTTGTGGATGGTTACATCATTAAGCGCGAAGTTATTATCGCCAAATATCTTTTGTTCAGAGTCTATCACCAGCAGCTCGCGGCTGTCCAGGGTAAATTCTTTATTTACCACCGCGTGTATGGCAGCGGCTATATCACTTTTGTTTATGCTGGCCAAAAAGCCCAGCCTGCCAAAGTTTATACCGATAACGGGGATGCCCGAATCGCGGATAACAGTGACCATATCCAGCAGTGTGCCGTCGCCGCCAAGGGTTATAAATACATCAATATGGTCTTGTATACTTTCGTTACACTCCAGTACATTATAGGCCGAGGTATCTATATTACCCTGCAAATAATCGTTTAACTGGTGATGGATGTAGATATCTACCTTATGCGCCAAAAGGCTGTCGAACACCTGGCGGATGTATGGGAACACCGATGGGTCGTTAAACTGCCTGCCGTAAACTGCTATTTTCATGCTACAAATTCAGGTAATTCATAAACGAATCAAACCGGTCCATCGAGTTGTCGTTATGGTCGGTGTAATTAAAGGTAGCCTTAACATCATACTCGTAGCGTAAAAAAGTAGCTATAATATTAGATATATCCTGCTTGTTAACTTTAAGAGTAACCTCCATCCGGGTCGAATCGGGGAAGGTACGGGTATAGGAGCTTAGCACCTGCGCGTTATCCGATTCTACTATCTGGCTCATGTGCGCCAGTGAGTTGTTCTTATTATTGATCTCGAGCACAATGATACCACCCGGTTGCGATACCGATGTTAGCTTGGCAAAATACTCGTTCATGGTATTAATAGATATTAAGCCCTGGTAGTCCTTTTTAGCATTAAGTACCGGCACAACGCTTAATTGCTGCTCGTGAAACAAGCGTATCACATCGTATATGTGCTGCTCTTCCAAAACATAAGGGTTAACCAGCGACAGTGCCAGCGAACCTATCTGCGCCTGGTAATCGGGCTCCTGTATAAGGTCATCGTCAGATAAAAGGCCTAAAAACTGCTCTTCGTTTACAATTGGCAAATGGCGCACACGAAACTCCGCCATACGGTCAAACACTTTCTGTATGGTATCAGAAGTGTGTACAGGGGGTATCGCATCGCTTATCAGCTCAATTGCAAGCATATTATTTTTTTATTTTATCTAAAAACATCCCAAGGTACTTATTAAATTCTTCGGGGCGCTCCATCATTGGCGCATGCCCGCACTTATCTATCCAGTGCAATTCGGCATTTGGCAGCAATTCGTTAAACTCAACAGCCACTTCGGGTGGTGTAATTTTATCGTCGCGGCCCCATATTAACGATACCGGCATGGTTATTTTACGCAGGTCTTTTTTCATGTTATGGCGTATGGCCGATTTTGCCATGGCCAATATGCGTATTACCTTATGCCTGTCGTTAATGGTTGCAAATACCTCGTTAACCAGCTCATCAGTTGCTGTAGCGGGGTCGTAAAAGGTATAAGCCACTTTTTCGCGCACAAACTCTATACTCTCGCGTCGCGGGAACGAGCCGCCAAAAGCGTTCTCGTATAAGCCCGAACTGCCGGTTAAAACAAGGGCCTTTACATACCCCGGATGCGCCAATACATATATTAAGCCTACGTGCCCGCCTAACGAGTTACCCAACAGCACTACATTACTAAGCTTTTTAAACTTTATAAATTTATGTATATACTTTGATAAAGCACGAACCCCGGTAGTTAGCAACGGCAGGTCATAAATAGGTAGCATTGGCAAAATAACGCGGTAATTTGGGCTAAATTCTTCAACAACTCTTTCCCAGTTGCTAAGCGCGCCCATTAAACCGTGTAAAAGCAGCAGCGGCTGGCCTTCGCCTGCTTCAATGTAACTAAAACCTTGTTCTTCTTTAAGTGCCAGATCCATATATACTTGATATCTTTTTTATGTGTAAATATATCAGACCGTTTTTAACATCAGTCTAAAATTTGTGAAATATCGATATAAAATTAGTTTAATACCGATAGCTTGCAATATAATACTAATAAATTATCCTAACAGTTGCTTTACCACTTCCGATACTGTTTTACCATCGGCCTGGCCGGCAAGTTCTTTATTAGCAACCCCCATCACGCGGCCCATATCCTTAACAGAGGTTACGCCAAGGCGCTCTATCAACTGTTGTATATAGCCTTCAATTTCAAAACGGCTCATTTGCTGCGGCAAGTAGGGCTCTATTACATACATTTCGGCCATCTCTATCTCGTACAGATCCTCGCGGTTTTGCGTCTTGTAAATATCTGCCGACTCTTTACGCTGCTTTATCAGCTTTTGCAAAACTTTTATTTCGGCCTCCTGGGTTAATTCGTCAGCGGCGCCTTTTTCGGTTTTTGCTACTAATAATGCCGATTTAATGGCACGCAAGCCCCTAAGCCTGTCGGGTTGTTTGGCCAGCATAGCTTGTTTAATATCCTGGTCTATTTGAGTGATAAGAGACATCCTGTTTGTGATTTTAGATTTACGATCTTAGATTTTATTCTTATTTATGATTTCCACTTGTCAGTCTGAGCCCGTCGAAGACCTATCCAGTTATGCTTCGACAAGCTCAGCATGACATATATATTTTCACTTGTCAGTCTGAGCCCGTCGAGGACCTATCTAATTGTGCTTCGACAAGCTCAGCATGACATACTTTTTTTCATCTGCACATCTGTAATCTGCACATCTGCAAATCTACTTCCTGTTTATTACAGTTGCAGCCGCTTGCGCGGTAGGCATTATAGTTAGTTCGTTTATATTAACATGTGCCGGGCGCGATGCTGCAAACCAAATGGTTTCGGCTACATCCTGTGCTACTAATGGCTCAAACCCGTCGTATACCTTTTTTGCTCTGTCTTTATCGCCCTTAAAGCGCACTTCCGAAAATTCGGTTTCTACAGCGCCCGGGTGTACAGCGGTAACCCGTATGCCGTGGTTTACCAAATCAAGCCGCATACCTTTATTAAGCGCATCAACCGCATGCTTGGTGGCGCAATATACGTTGCCGTTAGGGTAAACCTCTTTCCCGGCTATCGACCCTAAATTAATAATGTGGCCAAAGCCATTATCTATCATCCAGTTGCTTACCACTTTGCTTACGTATAATAAACCCTTTATGTTGGTATCTATCATTGTTTCCCAATCGTCAATATCGCCCTTATCAATGGGGTCGAGCCCCTGGCTAAGGCCCGCGTTGTTTACCAAAACGTTTACCTGTTTCCATTCGGCGGGCAGGTTGTTAAGGTTATCAATAACGGCCTGGCGGCTGCGTACATCAAAGCAGCAAATCGCTATCTCTACATTGTACTTATCGTTTAGTTGCTGGGCAAGGCGTTCAAGCCGTTGCATACGGCGGCCGGTAAGTATTAAGTTAAAACCCTCGCGGGCAAAGGTATGTGCGCAGGCCTCGCCTATCCCGGCGGTAGCTCCTGTTATCAATGCAATTTTAGCCATAGGTATAATAACTATCCGCAGCGAAATTATGTTTTTTATTTTGTTGTACCCGATAAAAGAATGTAAAGCTTAGGTAACCATTACTCAAAGTAAAGGCTAAACATAATGGTATGCAGGCCAAGCGAGCTTATAGGGGTTGAATAGGGGTGATTTTCGGGAACCAGCATATTGGTAAAGCTGTTACTTAATTTTACTTCGGGCGATAGCTTAAAGTATTCAAAATAAATGTCAAAGCCAAAACCAGCCTCATACGATGAGTAGCTCTTTACATTTTTAACCGCTTTTTCAAGCGGACTTGCATTGGCATCGCTGTTTTTTTTGGAACCGATAGCATTCGAAAATTTGGCCCCACCTATTAAATAAGCCCTAACGTTACCCACACGATCAGACTTCAGCTTTAGCTGCAGCGGGAAATCAACTGTGGTGGTTTGTACCGATTTATCTACATCCTGCGATGGGGTTTTATAGGCATAACTAAGCGACCGGTCGGCAAACACCAAAGCCGGGGTAATACGTGCCTCTAAATGGTCGGTAAGGCGGTAGCGGGTTATAAACCCCACTGCAAAGCCGGGTAGTGTTTTTGAGCTGATGCTGTTTAACGAGTCGGTAATGTTTCGGTTCACATCAGCATCAAAATATGGTTTGCGCCAATCGGGCTTTTTTACAATTTTAAAACTGCTTTGTACAAACGAGAATGTAAAACCAAAACTCAGGTCGTTTTGGTCGGCGCCGCCACCGTATGCCTGCGCAAATAGCAAATTGCTGCAGCCCATCAATAAAATAAAGATGAAGTAGCGGGTTTTGATCATTTAATACCGGTATATATTGAACAGATACCAAACGCTAAAGGCCTGCTTTTGGTATGTTTAAAGCCTGCCTTATCCATTATAGCGGTAAAAGCCGCTCCATCAGGGAAGGCCGCTACCGACTCGGGCAGGTAAGTATAAGCCCTGGCATCCTTTGAAAAAAGCTTGCCAATACCCGGGGTAATATAATTAAAGTAGAATTGATAAAGCTGCTTTACGGGGAAGCCCTTTGGTTTTGAAAACTCAAGCACCACTGCTTTACCACCGGGTTTTAACACCCTGTATATATCGGTAAGGCCTTTTTCAAGGTCCTCAAAATTGCGTACGCCATAAGCCACAGTTACGGCATCAAACTCATCAGCCTCAAAGGGCAGCTTTTCCGAATCGCCGAGCCTTACTTCAAACTTATCAGATAGTTTGCGTTTCAATATCTTTTGGTCGGCAATATCCAGCATGCCCCGGGAGATATCTACACCGATGATCTTTTTAGGCTTAAGTATGGATAAAGCTTCAAAGGCAAAATCGCCGGTGCCGGTAGCCACGTCCAATATCAGCTGTGGTTTAAGTTCCTTCAGCTCGTTAATTGCTATTTTGCGCCAGATGATATCAATACCCAGCGACATAAAGTGGTTCAAAAAATCGTAGGTTTTTGATATATTGTTAAACATATCGGCCACCTGCTCTTTTTTGGTGCCCTGCTTGTCCTGGTACGGTGTTACAGTTTTGCTCATGTGTTGTGGCGGCAAAGATAACGGTTTTGGTTTAGTTGAAGTCACACCGTTGTAACTTGAGATTATTAAGTCCCTGTTTTTTAAACTTGGCATCGCAAGTTGCAGCATCAACATTAGCATAAAAAGGCTAATTTCAGCTAAATTAGTCTAAAAAGGCTAATCGTTAATGCTACTTACTTCACTATAAACCCTCAAATACGAACTCAATTATGAAATATTACGGGAAACCTATATCTTCACCGTACAACAAACCTAATGCTAATTCCATCATGAAAGAAGAAAACCCGGAAGCATCCCGCAGGGGCTTTATTAAAAAGCTGGCCACTACTGCCGCGGCAGTAACAGCAGGCAGCAGCTTAATTGCAGCAGATAAAAATCAAGGCAGTTTTCATTATCTGAAACAACAGTATAACCGCATTGGCGCTAACGACCAGGTGAACATTGCCCTGATAGGTGCCGGCGGTATGGGCTCGTCGGATACTAACACCGCCCTGCAAATACCCGGCGTAAAACTGGTTGCCGTATGCGATTTATACGATGGCCGCTTAAAAGACGCCAAAACCAAATGGGGTGCAGATATTTATACCACCAAAGTTTACAAGGAGATACTTAACCGTAAAGATGTAGATGCGGTAATTATAGCCACGCCCGACCACTGGCACCAGCAAATTTCTGTTGATGCTATGCATGCAGGCAAGCACGTTTATTGCGAAAAGCCGATGGTACACTCGGTAATGGAAGGCCCTGCAGTAATAAAAGCGCAGCAGGAAACCGGCAAGGTTTTCCAGGTTGGCAGCCAGGGTGTTTCCAGCTTAGGTAACGAGAAAGCCCGCGAACTGCTAAAATCAGGCGCCATAGGCGAATTAAACTACGCCGAAGGCTTTTGGGCACGCCGCGGCGCGGTAGAAGTTTGGCAATACCCTATACCCGATGATGCTTCAACACAAACGGTTGATTGGGAAACCTATATCAGCAACGCGCCAAAACGCCCGTTTGATTCAAAAAGGTTCTTCCGCTGGAGGAATTATACCGATTACGGTACCGGTATGGCAGGCGACTTATTTGTGCACCTGTTTAGCAGCCTGCACTTTATAACCGGCTCAATGGGCCCTAATAAAATATACGCGTCAGGCGGTTTACGCTACTGGAACGATGGCCGCGAAGTACCTGATGTTTTGCTGGGTACATTTGATTATGCTAAAGCTGCCGCACACCCGGCGTTTAACCTAAGCCTGCGCTGTAACTTTGTTGATGGCACCAGTGGCACTACCTACCTGCGCTTAGTGGGCAGCGAAGGTGCTATGGATGTTGAATGGGACAGGGTTACCCTTAAACGTAACAAGGTAATTGATAACACCGACCCTTTCTATATCGAAAAAATGAAACAAATGGGCCAGGCTACCAGCGGGCGCAAGCAAATGCTGCCACCCGAGCAAATAACCTTCGACGCTGAAAAAGGTTATTTGGGCGGCCCTTACGACCACATGAACAACTTTATAACCGCTATACGTACCAACGGCAAAGTAACCGAGGATGCTATTTTTGGCTATCGCGCGGCTGCCCCTGCCCTGCTATGTAACGATAGTTACTTTAAAAACGCCCCAATGTTTTGGGATCCTGAAAAAATGAAAATGGTGAAATCATAATATTTATATGCAGCATAAATTAAAAACCTTAAGCCTTGCAGCAGCTATGGCTTTTACCTTTGCGCAAAGCTTTGCACAGGCAAAAAAGGGCCAGTGGGTAAGCTTGTTTAATGGTAAGGACCTTACCGGCTGGCACAGCTTTAATAAGACCACGCCGGTACAAAACTGGGAAATTGAAGATGGCGCCCTGGTTTGCCTTGGCGCGGTAAAAGGCACCGATACCGGCGGCGACATTATTAGCGATGGCCAGTACGATAACTTTGAACTTACCTGGCAATGGAAGATTGACAAAGCCAGCAACAGTGGCGTTTTATACCATGTTGTTGAAGACAAAAAGTACAATGCCAGTTATGTGACCGGCCCCGAGTACCAGATAATTGATGATATTGGCTGGGTACCTGATGTTTTAGAAGAGTGGCAAAAAACTGGTGCCGATTATGCCATGCACATCCCCAACGATCAAAAAAAGATAATGCCCGTTGGCCAATGGAACACCAGTAAAATTGTATTTGACCACGGCCATGTAGAGCACTGGCTAAACGGCAAAAAGATACTAGAGTTTACTGCCTGGGATGCCGACTGGCAAAAGAAAAAAGCCGAAGGCAAGTGGAAAGACCACCCCGAATACGGCCTGGCCAAAATAGGCCACATTGCCCTGCAAGACCACGGGCATAAGGCCTACTTTAAAAACATAATGCTAAAGCAATTGTAACAATTAAAATTACAGCATTGACAACTTTTTAAAAGAAGTTGTCAATGCTTGGTTATCGTTATTTTTTCCGTGAACTTTTTGGTCACTTAAATTGTAAAATACGCCTCCAAAATAGGCCGAAAATCTCATCATGAAAAATCACCCCGCCTGGCTTTTTCTTTTTTAGTACTTGTATTAATGGAATATAATTTTATATTAGTTAACCAATCAGGGACAAAAAAAAAGAATAGATCTCCCCATAGCAACCAAAAAAAGTGGAAAGCTTTAAGTAAGGCTGTGGAATACAAAGAGGGATAAAAAAAGAGGCTACCTTTAAAGATAGCCTCTTTTTATTAATAAAATTTTGGTAGTGGGTTTAGCTTAGTATCCTGCCTTTGATGCCAGTATGGGTATATTGGCGGCACCTCACTTGCCGCATCCAGCTTCTTAATTTGGTCGATAGTAAGGCTCCATCCTACTGCGCCAAGGTTTTGCTTTAGCTGCTCTTCGTTACGGGCCCCAATAACAATATTAGCTACTGTCGGCCTCTTTATCAGCCAGTTAATGGCCACTTGCGCTACCGATTTGCCGGTTTCTTCGGCTACCTCGTCTAATACATCCACAATCTTATAAAGGCGCTCAAAATCAGTTTCGGGGCCATGGCTGCCACCCTGGCTACGTCGGTTATCCTGCGGTATAGGCTGCCCCCTGCGGAACTTACCTCCCAACTGGCCGGATGCCAGTGGGCTCCATACAATGGTGCTCACTTTTTGGTCGATACCTAAAGGCATAAGTTCCCATTCAAATTCCCTGTCTAACAGCGAGTAATATGCCTGGTGGCCTATATATTTGGCCCAGCCATAACGCTCGGATACAGAAAGTGATTTCATTAAATGCCAGCCCGAAAAGTTGGAACAGGCAATGTAACGTACTTTACCGCTGCTAATTAGGTCATCTAAAGCACGCAGGGTTTCCTCAACAGGTGTGTTACCGTCAAAGCCATGCATGTGGTAAATATCTATATGATCTGTTTGCAAGCGGCGCAGGCTATTCTCGGCCGATTTAATAAGATGAAACCTTGATGAGCCTACATCATTGGCATCGTCACTCATCCTAAAAGTAGCCTTGGTAGATATTAAAACCCTGTCGCGCAGGCCTTCCAGCGCCTGGCCTAATATCTCTTCAGATGTGCCGTTTGAGTAAACATCCGCCGTATCAAACATGTTTACGCCCGCGTCGAGGCAAAGGCCTACCATCTTCTTAGCGTCGTCCAGTTGGGTATTGCCCCAGGCTTTAAAAAACTTGTTAGTGCCGCCAAATGTAGCAGTACCAAAACTAAGCACAGGCACCTGTAAACCCGAGCCGCCTAATTGTCTGTATTCCATAGTGTATGAATTTTGATGTAAGCAGTATTTTTCATCCCTACAAGTTCAAATCTAGCTGATAGCGACCAAACTTATATCATATAAAAACCATAAAGAAAATTAACCCTTATAGTCGTTTCTCGTAAACATAAAAACTTAATCCGGGCCTAAACGCAAGGGTTATTTCGCCGCCAAATGTGTAACCCACCTTGGGGAAAAGCCTTTGGGTTGCAGCATTTTGGCTATTAGTATCAACACGTACTAAATTAATGCCACGCTCTGCAGCCACCTTATCTGCCTGTAACAGTAAAGCCTCTGCAATGCCCTTACCCCTATGCCGCGGACTAACCGCCAGCCTGTGTGTAACAATAGCCGTTTCGCTAGTATCCCAGCCAACCTGCTCATATTCGGGATATTGCTCGGTAGTGATAGCCGTAACCCCGGCTATATCTCCCTCAATATCAGCTACCCATAGTTGGCCAAGCTCAATATCCTGCCTAAAAACATCAGGGTTAGGGTAAGTGCTATCCCACTGCATATTGCCTGCAGCACGCATTAAAGGCACCACCTCGGCTATGATCTGCATTATCTGAGGTATATCTGTTAGGGTTGCAAGTCGTATGACCATATATAACTGATTATCTGCACATCTATTAATGATTATGCTTTTTATGAATGTCCTTAACCAGGCAAAGCTTCTTAATTTCATCTATACGGATAGAGAACGGCGCGTACTTTAAACGGTTACCCACCATCTCGGTAACATTATCCGAATGGGCTATAACCTCCTCGGGGTTATCGCTGGCTAACAGGCGTTTATACATGCGGTAATCGCCCCATTCAATATAGTAAACCTCGCCGGGAAGTATCTTTTTATCAGATATTATCTTTAAAGCCACCCAACAGCCGTTTTCTAAGTAAGGATACATAGAATGCCCCCAAACCGGCAAGGCAAAATCACATTCCTCAATACCCGGAAAATTCATACGCCCTACCGGGTGAGCATCATTAATATCGTTGTAAACCTCAACACCCGAGGCAGTTGCAGTTATCTCATACATCGGTATACCTTCCTCACGCAACACAGAAACTACAGGCTTCTCCGTATATTTTTTACCACCTAATAAATCTCTGTATTTTTCTTTAAAAACTCTTAATTTCTCAGGATCAATATTTTGCCTGCTCTTAATAATTTCGGTAATAGAACTTGCCGAATTAAAGCCAAGCGTCTCGGCCAGCTCCGAATTATTGCTAAAAGCTTTCCCCCGTAATTGATTATATAAAATTATAAACTCCAGCGTTTCAGGGCGTACCGTTTTAATTTTATTAGGCTTTAATGAGTCTTCCATATCACACAGAATTATTTTACAATTTTTTCTTGATTATAATAAAGATATTTCTTTATATTTGTCCCGTTATACAATGCTAATGTAACACAAAATATTTACAAAGCAAATTATTACTTAAAGAAATTAAAGAAAAAATAAATAAAAAATTATGTACATCGCTTACTCCGCCCTTCGCCCCCAAACCAAAAATGGTAAAATCAAAAACCTCGATCAGAATTTACAACACCGCATCCGGGCCTACCAGGCCACCTGCCAAAAATATAAGCAGCAGATAATCGAAATACAAAAATACATGCCCGGCTGGTTGCCGCCTTTTGAGGCCAAGGGATAAAGCCCAAACGCAACTCCACAACAACTATCAACGCAACCGACCAATAAACAAACAAACAGTAAAAAAATAAACTCATGAAACTATCTCAAAAACTAAAAGACCAGCTATGGTGGCTCATCATATCTGTTGATTACGACTACAGCCGCATAAGCATTGCCGAACACGACCTGGCCGACGATACCCTAACCCTTTGGCTGGAAGACAAACACGATTTTAAGAACTCTCTTGACGAATGCCTGTTACTTACCCTAACCGCCAAACAGTTTGCCAAAGTAATTAAAGACGAAAACCTGAACAGCTACGAGGGTAACAGACTACACCCTAACAAACAGTTTGTTTACAAAACACGCGTACAGATAAGCGAAGCCCTTACCTGGTACCGCGACGACGCCAGCCCTACCGAGCAAACCTGGGCCCGCGAAGCAGCCCTGCGCAATGTGCTTACCTACCTGGTAGAGAACGAAACCTTTGATTAATATTATGCCATATAGCATATATAGCATAAACTGGAATTGCTTTAGATGTTCAGATGATTTAGTGCCAAAAATGACGGTATTGAAAATGGGAGTGTTTACTTACTCTTCACCAGCCTGTCTATCTCCTGCTCAACCTCAACAAGTTCCTCGGTTTCGCTAAGGGCTTCGGAAGGTTTGGTGGCGTAGCTTAGCTTGCGGAAACGCCAGATGGCAAAGGCAGGCTCCTGGTAACGGTTTATAAGTTTAAAGAATTTGGGAAAGTTGTGTACCTCATCCAACAATACACCGGTTACAATACCATTGTTGTCCAGTATCTCGCGGATGGTATACTCCTTGTCCCTGGTTATCCATATTTCAAAATCGCGGCGTATTTCCTCGCTTTTGTCTGGATCAATTTTATCGTTTATGCAAATTACCTTATCACCCGGTTTCATAACAGCAAAGTTAAAAAGCTTATTTTAACAAACGGTCATAAAGGCGTTATTGTTTGCAAATATGGTGTATCGGTTGCTATTCAAAGATGATCACCGTATCACAGTATCCTTAGCATTAGTTAAAGTGATCCGGAGACTTTTGACTTTAAACTTTTAACTTCCACCTATCCCGCCGGCATCGATACATAAAACACAGTACCCCCATCGGGGTGGCTTTCAAGCCATATGCGGCCGCCTTGCAGCTCAGTAAACTCTTTACATAGTAGCAGGCCCAGGCCCACACCACGCTCGTTGTTAGTACCAAAGGTTGATTGTGCCCTTAACGAGAATAGCTCGGCCTGTTTTTCGGCAGATATGCCGATGCCGTTATCCCGGATGATCAGCCAGCACTCGGCACCAATTTGTTTGGCTTTAAAAGTTACCTGGCCACCCTCTGGTGTAAACTTAATGGCGTTGCTAAGCAGGTTGCGTATAACCATCTGCAGCATATCGTTATCGGCTATAATTTTAACATCCCAGTTTAGCTGGGCGGTTAGGGTGATGTTCTTTTTAAGCGCGATGGCTTTTTCAAGCTCGATGGTGTTATACAGGGCGTCGCGCAGGGTAATGTAGCCCAGCTTAACGTTTACACCATCCATTTGCGCCTTTGACCATACCAGCAGTTTGCCCAGCATATCAATGGTGCTGCGAGTAACTTTTAACAAGTCGCCCTCTACCATTTGCCTTTCGGTGGTATCCAGTTCATATTCTGTAACCAGTTCCAGGTAGTTTTGAATATTGCTTAAAGGCGAGCGCAGGTCATGCGCTATGATAGACATAAGCTTATTACGCTCGGAGTTGATGCGTTCCAATTCCTGGTTTTGCTGTACTATCTGGTGGTTTTTTAACTCAATGGCTGCGGCCTTATCGGCTGCCGACCGCTTTTCAACCTCGTAGTTATGCCTTAAATAGTTTACGGTGTAATACAACACAATCACTACCACCGCATAAGCGGATGAAATATCCCAGTAACGCGCCTGGCGGCTGCTGTATGTATCGGGTATAAAATGCGGGTAATAATACTCTATAAAATGCAGGCTCAGCATAATAAAGATGTTGATGGCTATCCACACCTTTTGCTGATTTTTGGGCACCACGCAAAGTATCAGAAATATGCAAAGCCCCATTAGCAAATCCGACGGGCCCAGCGTGCCCGAATTGAGTACAAAGTTGGTGATGAAAAGCAGGTTGCCCAGCGCCGTGAAAATAATAATGGTAGATTGTATTTTACCTAAAAGCGCGAACGATAGTAAAGTGCAGTAAACCCAATACAGGCTACTAAACTAAGCAGCCCAACAGTAGGTAACCCAATAAGGTAATTAAACGGAACGTTATAGGCAAGTGCCAGTACGGCAATTATACACAACGAGTGAAATATCCTGTATTCTAACGGAAAATCTGACGAAGACCCGGTTAACCTGATCCATCGGCGTTTTATACTTCCAATAAAGCCCAATTTTTATCAATAGCATTGTAGTGCTACACAAGCTTACAAAGAAAAAACCAAAAAAATGGCTATTAGGGCAGGAAAGGAGTTAATTTACTATTATATAACTATTAGTAAACCAAAAATTAACTGAAATTAAAAAAGCCCGGGCTTTTGCCAGGGCTTTAAAAATATTGTAGCGCTTTTGTATTAGTTGCGGCTAAAACCTCTGTTATTACCGCCACTGTTAAACCCCGGGCCTTTATCCTCGGCTATGTTAACAGTAATACGTTTGCCGTAATAGCTTTGACCGTTCATGCACCTTATTGCTTCCTTAGCTTCATCTTCGTTCACCATCTCAACAAACCCAAAACCCCTACTCTCTTTTGTTTCACGGTCTTTAACTATTCTGAGCGACTTAACCGGCCCAAAATCACCAAAAACCGCATTTAGTTCGGCCTCACTTACTTCCAGTGGAAGGCCTCCAATAAATACTTTCATTAATCTCCTTTATTTTTGTGTAAAGGTACGTAAAAAAGGCGGTTTTTTAAAGGATGGCGGTAGGATTGATGGGCTTGTAAGATGTTTTTTACAATGCAGTGTCAATATATAAGCTTGCTATTTTATCAGTAGTTCAAAGCTGCCCTCAACAGGGTAAAGGGTAGAATTTTCTTTACCGTTTTTAGAAAAGTAAGTGCTGAAAGTACCCTTGGCCAATACCTTTTTTTGCCGGTATACCGATAGTTTTATCTTGCCGGCATCATCTGCTTCTGCATAAGGTGTTAGGGTAAATTGCTCGGCATGCAATTCATCAGGCTTAAATAAAAGCTGTGCTCCTGCAACATTTTTTTTAACCCTAGATGCTGCTGAACCCTTAGAGCTAATACCAAAGCTTAGCGTATGCGCCTTGTTAATGGCTGTTATACCAAAATAGCGTTCTTTATTTATCACCATGTTTACAAACGCAACCGAATCTGTAGTGGCATCAAAGGTGTAAGTACTGTCTTGCAGCTTAAAGGTTACCTTTCCCGAGTCGGCCAGGAAGTTATCCGGAGCGCCAACGTCGCTGATAGCACTATCGGCGTTCATGGCAGATTTACGCTTATCCAGCTCCTTTTCGCCGGTATCTTTTTGGCATGAGGTAGCCATAACCGTGAGGAGCATAACAAGATAAATACACCAGCTTGTAAACCTTTTTGCTTGCATAGGTATAATAATGTTATAAAATTATGAAAATTTACCGATTGCAACAACCCCGGCGAATCCAAACAACTGTTATTTTAACATTTTTTAACGTTATATATTAAACGGAAGCCGGGCATAAAAGGTTTGCTGCCGAAAAAGTAAAAATGTAGCGTATCAAACTTATTACATGCACGGCGGCACATCAGCTTTACAAGTTAACTCAACCCCTGCCCCCTTTCTATTGGGCAGAGAGGGGAACTTCTTTTATATTACCCCTCTTTCCGCGCAGCGGAGAGAGGGGTAACAAGCGCAGCGATGTCGGGGTGAGACAACGGCGCGGCATATCCGCCCGGCGAGTTAACTCACCCCCTGCCCCCTCTTTACGCAGTAGAGAGGGGAGCTTTAGTTTCTTAACCCTCTTTCCGCAAAGCGGAGAGAGGGTCGACGAGCGCAGCGATGTCGGGGTGAGTCAACGGCACGTAGGACAAGCGGCATATATCGCCGGGAGATTGTTACTATGTTAATCAACGGATCGCTATAACTATTATACAAAAAATAAATCTAAAAATATTAGCAATTCTAAAATATATTCACTACATTTGTATATACTTTATGCCAATCGGCATATTATACATAAACTAACCATTTTATGAAACACTACTTAACAGCAAGGGATTGCACAGCCCTTATTGATGCCTATTTTGTGCGCATTAAAGGCAAATACTATAATCTTAAAGGCAAAAAAGTTTACACTATAACACCCGAACCGCCAACCTTTACCGGCCTGGCCGCGGCACTTGGCTTTAATAGCCTCGCCGATTTTGAAGAATACCTAATTAAAGGCGCAAACGCCGACATTGTGAAACGGGCTAAGTTAAAAGTGGAGATCGAATACGAAAAACGCCTGCACCAGCCATCGGCCACTGCCGCAATTTTTGCCTTAAAAACCATGGGCTGGAAAGAGAAGGCTGCAGATACCCCTGAACAATTAACAGACAACCCACAAATAGAGATAGTGATATCGGGCCCCCACCCTGCCGCTACCGAAAAGGATGTACTGATAGATGAATAAGCACGCTATTGCCCATTAAATTACTACCAATATGTCTACCTTATTTTACAAACAAACAGCCGCCCTGTTTAAATACAATTATGATGCAAGCGCGCAGGTTGTTGTTAACCAGGGTGGTACCAGCTCAGGTAAAACATACGCCATACAGCAGGTATTGTTTTGCCTGGCCTACGAGACCCCCAAACAGGTTATTACCGTTGTTGGGCAGGATATACCTAACCTTAAAAGCGGTGTACTGCGCGATGCTAAAAGCATACTGGCCGAATCGCCTTCACTGCAACGCGCCATCAAAAAATTTAACAGTACCGATAGGGTATTTGAATTTTGGAACGGCAGCATTATAGAGTACAAGAGCTATGCCGATGCGCAGGATGCCAAATCGGGCAAGCGCGATCACCTGTTTATAAACGAAGCCAACGGCATTAAATGGGGCGTGTACCACGAATTGGCCCTGCGCACCCGTAAGCGTATTTTTATTGATTATAACCCTAACAGCAGCTTTTGGGTACATAACAAGCTGATAGGGAATGATGGCGTACAGCTTTTTATATCGGACCATAGGCACAACCCCTTTATTACCGACGAGCTACGCCAAAAGATAGAAGCACTTAAATACGAAGATATAGAATTATGGAAGGTTTATGCCCGCGGGCTTACGGGCAAAATAACCGGCCTTGTATTTAAAAACTGGTACGTGTGCGATGCCATACCACCCGATGCCAAATTATTGGCTGCAGGGCTTGATTTTGGCTTTACTAACGACGAAACCGGATGCCTGCTGGTTTATAAGCAAAACGGCGAGCTATGGGTTGATGAAGTGCTGTATAAAACAGGCCTAACCAATACCGATATATCAAAAAAGCTTTTAAAGGCAGGCATAAGCCAAAGTACCGAAATTATTGCCGATAGCGCCGAACCAAAATCGATAGAGGAGCTTAAGCGATTGGGCTGGTACATAACCGGCGCAAAAAAAGGTGCCGATAGTATTAACAACTCTATAGATATTTTAAAACGATACCGCATTAACGTAACCCGTGGCAGTGTTAACCTGCGTAAAGAATTGGACAAGTATAAATGGAAAACCGACGCAACCGGTAAAAGCCTTAACACGCCCATAGATACCTGCAACCACCTGATAGACCCCCTGCGTTATGTAGCACTGGGCAAACTAAAAATAAAGGCCGGTAAAGGCATCAAAAGCAGGCTGCCCGCCCCCCCGCCCCCTGAAGGGGGAGTTTTTGAAGAACTAATTTCTTATTAATTGATATAAAAAACCATTCCCGTGGATAACTCCCCCTTCAGGGGGCAGGGGGCAGCATATGATAGAAAAAACACTTAAAACCATTGATGATAAATTGCCTGTGCGCATACCATCGGCCTTGCACGAGGTTACGCTGGGGCAAATGATGGCCCTGCAGGATAGTGCGTTGCTTACCGACCTGGATGCTATAAGCATACTATCGGGCATACCACTTACCGATCTGCAAAACGTGCGTGATGCAAACGATTTCGCGGTATTTGCCGATGCGGTGCTGGGCTTATCGCAGCAGATAAAATATTTGTACAATAGCGATACCATCCCAAAAAAGATAACGCTGCGTATAGATGGCAAGCCGGTAACAGTAAGCGTTATAAAAAACTTAGCAGTAGAGCCCGCGGGTGCCTTTATGGCCGCTAAAGACATTATAGCCGACGAGATAGCCGAACACATTAAACAAACCGGCGAAGACAACTGGCAGAAGCATTTTAACCCATCGCTTAAGGCTTGCTGCAAGGTATTGGGCTATTATTTTTATTGCCGCGCCACAGGCAACCGATACGACGAATATGCCGCCGCCGCTTTTACCGAAACCATTAAAACACTTGGGGTAACGGAGGCACTGCCCATAGCCAAACATTTTTTTATGAACTATCCCGCCTTATCGAAACCGAGAACAAGCTGCTGGCATCGGCTGCTACAGCTCTGGAAAAGCGGGCGGGCATACAAGCTTTCGAAAAGTTTAAATACATCAACACCATTAACGCCTTAGCCGGCGGCGATGTAACCAAATGGGCCGCCGTACTTGCACTACCCTACGAGCGCGTACTCACCAAGCTACTGCTCAACAAAACCGAAGCGGAATATCAGCGGAAATATAGCGAGGTGGTAGCCCCCTAACCCCCCAAAGGGGAACTTAATATTTAACATAACATCCCTGTAACTGATAACCTTAATTGCTCCCCCTTCAGGGGGTTGGGGGGCCAAAACAACACCATGCGTAACCAAATAAACGCCATTGCGGATAGCCTGAGCGCCTCGCCATCCTTTTTATACGGCACCGAAAATGAATTGAACACCCTGGCAGATGATGCCGCCTTTCCCTGTGTAATGCTTTACCCTTTGCAGCCCATAGTGGTATCGCCGCAGGTAAATGGCTCGGTAAATAACGTATTTAGCCTGTACCTGGAGTTTTTGTACAAAACCGAATTTGGCCAATACACCGCCGAAAACGAAACCTATGTGCAGCAGGCCCTGCAAATGGCCAACGAGTTTATGGTAAAGGCGGCCAAATACCGCGACGGCGATGGCCGTTACTTCCGCGTTAAGGCAGGCGAAAAGGCCAAATGTGTGCCAGTTTACAACAAGTTTGATGTAAACACCACCGGTATTGGCCTCACCATCACCCTAACCACCATGTATTCCGATCTGATCAGCTAAAATCAACTAAACCATTAATTACCACCATGGCATTAATCCCCAGAATAAACATCAAATACCTGTCTACAACCGGCACCGGCTTTTTTGGCATTGTTAGCATACAAATTTACGACAGCAATACCGGCCAGTTTGCCAATGGCAACGGCATAGCGGTTACCTATCAGCAAACCATTAATTCGTACATCGATAGCTATACGGTATACATATCGGGCGAGAGTTTGAGTATCTACAACGGCAAACTGGACGACAGCGACCCCTTAAACCCTTATTACACCGATTTTAAAATAACCGGCTTTAACACCAGCCCCCCACCTGATACCAACCCCGAGCCCGCTGCACCCAATTGCGACCTGGCTATACAAAAGGTGACCATTAACCAGGCCGAATCGGCACCGGGCGCAAATAATGCGCGGATAACCGTACAGGCTACATCAAGCAACGGCCCCATCACTTATAGTTTGGATGATGATAACTACCAATCGTCGGCCACATTTACCGGCCTTAGCGCGGGTTTTATAACCGTATACGCCAAAGATGGCGACGGCTGCAAAACACAAACGTACGTTACGGTACCGGTGGTAAAAAACTTGTTGCTTAGCGGTCCTTCGGTAACCCTGCACGGCAACACCTCGCGCTGGAACGCGGCGTTTAACCCGGTGATTTTTACCTATCAGCGGAAAGATTTTAGCATAAGCGCCGCAGCTTTAGATAGCGTTACCCAAAAAGTGCGTTTAACTGTAAATACCAATGTTAGCACGGTAGTAAGCGGCGATATGGTATACGTAGAAACTAATAAATATACCGGCACCTACAAAGTTTTGGGCAATAACGGATCCACAGGGCTTATTATTGATGCAGCTTATACCGGTACGGCTACGGGTTTTATCAACATTAACCGCCTTAGACCATATTACAGTGTGGCTACAAAAATCACCTTTACCGATAAAATAATAGGCATACAAAGCAGCATTACGGCCACCAACCGCCCCGATGGCAAAGGCATTACCCGGGCAGATATCTCAAACTTTTTGCAAAGCCTTTTACGCGCTGCCGATGCCAGCGATTATACCCAGCCCTACTATAACGATAGTAACCTGTGCGCCGGTTATACAATAGCCTACGCCGAGCAATGGGACGAGGGCGGCGAAACGCAAACATCGGGCTTTGTAAACATACCCGACCCTTACTACGTAGTTTATGCCGCCCGACAATTAGGGCAGGCCAACGGCGGTAATTTGCTGGAGTATGTGCCCTTTTTAACTACAGTAACCGGCACCCCTAAAGCCAAATGGCTAAGCGACTTTACCGAACCGGCCTACAGCAACGGCTACCCTTTTGATATCGGCTTTATTTACAGCGATGAACTGGACGGCAACAACGTATACTGCGAAATTGTACCGCTTGATATTAACCGCAAGCCCCTGGCCCTGCCCGCCGGCGACAGCCATTATTTAAACAACAGTGGATCATGGTTATTAAGCGAGGATGGCAGCAAGCTGGTATTGGCGCGCAACACCATACAAAACCTGCCCATCTCCGGCAGCGCGGGCCTAAACCGCATGCTGATAGATACAAGCTTTGGCGATGAGGTATATTTTATCAACATCACCCTTAAATATAACGATGGTGGCACTGTACGCGCTATCACCCAAACCCAAACCATACGGGTAGACGATGCCATTGACGACCAGTCGGTTTACTTGCGGTGGGTGGGTTTAACAGGAAGTTGGAACTACTATCGCTTTGTTTTTAACCAGGAGGTTAGCCTCGATGTCCAAAACGCTACCATCATTAAAAGCTACGTACTGGATTGGGAGAACCAGGAAGGCATTGAAGAGGTAATCAGCAAAACGGCGGGGCAAAAAATGAAGGTGATAGCCGAAGACCTCTCCGTAGCCGATATTAAGGGGCTGCAGTCTATCAAGTACTCGCCCAAGGTGCAAATAATGGTGAACAAAAACCCGGTAAAGTGGCAAACCATCGTCATTAATACAGCCACCTACAGCGAGTACGAAACCCGCAACGGCCGGGCACCTTTTAGTGTAACGTTTAATTTACCGGCTATAAATGTGCAGGGGCAGTAGGAAGTAGTTTGTAATTACTTAAATCTATTGTAATGACGATCTTCCACAAAACGTTGGCCCTCGAACGGCACATCCCAATGTAATATCATTTCAGCATCAGATATTTTAGCAATGGTAAAAGTATCCCTTTCCATGTAAGCGTTATCAATAAGCCTTTCAAGCATTAGCTTATTATTGACTATTTTATAATTAAATGGAATTCGCTGAGAATACTTACCGCTCCCATCACTATTAAAAGTTAAATAAATATATGCTGGCTCGGAAAAAACAAATGTAGAATCATATGTAGTGACACCATTCTTAACTAACTGTCTCCTTGTATCACCAGGACTCCAATTGCCCACTATTTTTTTTGGATAACTGTCCTCCTTTTTACAGGCAGCAAAACCAAAAGTTATTAAG
Organism: Inquilinus sp. KBS0705; assembly: GCA_005938025.2. Taxonomy (NCBI): domain Bacteria; kingdom Pseudomonadati; phylum Pseudomonadota; class Alphaproteobacteria; order Rhodospirillales; family Rhodospirillaceae; genus Inquilinus; species Inquilinus sp. KBS0705. Next base: position 2,144,613 of record VCCI02000001.1, read on the forward strand.
CAGATGAATATTAGGTATTTGTATTTCATGTAAAAAGGTTAACTGGTTCTAAAGGTTTATTTTTTCCAGGTAACGTCTACCACCCAATGACGCTTAGGATTAATATAATCTTCACCATGACTTAAAGTCATTTCCGCGCTGCTTAATTTTAATATAATATAAGTATCTTCATAAGGTGTCCCTGATTCAGTGGTATGTAACATAAGGTTTAAGTTATTGCCTTCAATTTTGTAAGTAAAGTCATTTTTTGCAGCACCAATCCCATCCGCAGGATGCTTTTCGCCGGTTCCGTCAGCATTAAATAGAAAGTAATTTCCAGCACTGGCTCCGGCAATTACAACTGTATCACTAATCTTAACTCCGGTAGTGTCAAATACCTGGCGTCTAATTTCTTTTATACGCCATTTGCCAATTATTTTTTTTGGATAACTGTCCTCCTTTTTACAGGCAGCAAAGCCTAAAGCTAACAAGCAAATAAACAGCAAGTACTTGCTTTTCATCTATAATGATCTGGTTAATAATTTACGCTAACATAATCAATTTCTTAAAGAATTATCGCCCCAAATAAAAAAATGAACACCCTCCAACTATACCTAAACGACCAACTGGTTGATACCGCCGACGATAGCCCTATTGCCCTTACCTTCCAGATCAACAACCTGGCCGAGGTAAAAAATCAGCAGGGCAATACCAGCAACCAGTTTAGGCTGCCTTTAACACAGCGCAACCGGCAAATACTGGGTTTCCCGGATGATGTGGCCTTTACCACCAACCTGCCCTATACTAACTACCAGGCCAAAATTGTGCAGGACGGTTTAGAAATAGTGCCTTATGGCATAGCCGTTTTAAACGAGGTGGAGCAGGATAGCGCGGCCATTACCGTACTAAGCGGCAATGTAGATTTTTTTGATGCCATTAGCGGCAGTATTTACAATATGGGCGATAAAACAACGCCCTATGGAGCTAAACAACCCTTTTTGCCCTACCAGCATACCTGGAATGTAGATAATGTAGTTAAATCGCAAACACATACCGAAGGCTGGATATGGCCCGTGGTTGATTATGGCAACCTGGTATATAATTTTGCCGGCGATTGCGAGGTAGATGTGCGCCACCTGCGCCCCGGCTTTTTTATTAAAACCGCTATCGACCTGATGCTGGCTACCAATGGCTACAAAGGCACCGGTTGGTTACTAAGCAACCCTTTATACCCCCTGCTAATAGCCCAGTTTAGCAATAGCAGTTTTGAGCATGGCAGCGATTACCAAAACCAGCCTAACCAAAACGGTCTGCAAACGGCTATTGCGCTCAACTATGCAGTAAGCCATATCCCAAAGGAAGACAACATTCGCGTTATACCCTTCCCGGCGGTAAATGCCGACCCGGCCGGCCAGTTTTCGGGCACGGTGTTTACGGCAAAGCAAATAAGCACAGTTGATGTAAAGGTAACCATACCTAAAATACGTTTCCAGGGGCGGGTAAATAGTAAGGACCCGTCGGCACTACGTATTTTTATTAAAGTAAATACTACCGGTAGCGAAGTAACCCTAACCGAATCCCGATTTGACCTTGCCGACCCTTATGAACGGCTGAGTGGCACGGGCGGTGGTATTGTGGGCTACAAAGACACTCAGAATACCGTTATATCGGCCACGGTTGACCTATCCATTGGCGACCAGCTAAGCGTTTGGTATGAATTTACCGGCGACCGCCCCGCCTACTTTACCATTTACGCGGGGGCTACTTTAGAGGTTACCCCCACTAAACAGGGCGTGCTTTACGGCCAGGAGGTACAGTGCGAGCGCATTTTCCCCGATATCAGTCAGAAGGATTTGCTGAAGGATGTGTTGCAGCGCTTTGGCATTATTTGCCAAACCGATACCAATACCCGCACCATTAACTTCGCGTCGTTTCGCGATATTGTGAATAATATACCGGTAGCCAACAACTGGACAAAAAAATGCATCGATCAGGGTAAGACCGTCAGCTTTCAGCTGGGTAATTACGCACAGGTAAATTACCTAAAGTATAAAGAGGATGATGCCGTGCTGCCCAAAGGCTTTGCCGATGCGCAGATAAACGTAGCCGATAAAACCCTGCCCGCCACTGCCGACCTACTGGAGAGCCAGTTTGCCCCCACCCTAAATCGCCCTTATATTGGCGGCAGCATTGCCCAAATAAAAATGGCCGACGAGAACGGCGATTTTAACACCGGCGTATCGCCCCGTATACTGATAGACCAAAAGCTAAAACTGCCCGAGTTTAAAACCATTAAATTTACCGACGGCAATGCCGCTAATGATATACCGGTAAACGATTGGATATCTGTACCCTATTTTGCCAAAACCGGCGGCCAGTATAGCCTGCTATGGGATGAGCTGCGCAAACAATACTACCCCGAACTGGAGAAGATATTACAGCAAACCAAAAAAGTGGTGCGCTACTTTATGCTAAGCCCCCGCGATATTTTAGAGCTGGACCTGCTGATACCCATTTACCTGCAGCAGGATGGCGCCTACTACTACATTAATAAAATAGACAGCTGGCGTAAGGGCCAGCCGGTAAAGGTAGAGCTGATGAGGTTGTAGGGTGGTGATTGGAGGTTGGTGATTGGGGGTTAAGGGTTTAGGGGCTATTTTGAAACTGCTCAAATGAGCTTAAAGTTTTTAACAACCACTTGCTTTTAACAAACCAGTTTTTTATATTTACCAATAATATTAGCAAACCTAAATTAATCGTTATTATGTCAATCATGAACAACCCGGCTACCAAAAAAAAGAAGGGTTCCAGAGTTACTTTAGCTGTACTAGCTGTTTTAATTGTAACAATATGTACAGGTTATTACTATCGTGATTATCTACTTTTAAAATATTATGACTTTAAAACTAACCCTTTCACATCTAATTCTAACGTTTATGCGCCCGGCGGAATGGTCAATTCCATCGGGAAATATGGCTCTTTCAAGATAACTTTTTACCGGATTATTCGTCCTATAGGCCCAAATGAAATTGATAGGTTGCCATTATCTGCAGATCAAAAAGCGTTAGCTATACAAAGTATTAAAACCAACAGAAAATCTTATATTATTAGGTCTAATTGTTATATAAGTACCGATAGTCTTTGCAAATATAAAACGGCATGTATTGGCAAATATAAAGGAAGTAATATTTTACTCGAAAACGAAAACGAAGACTATTACCCAAATACATTCTATGAGATATTACCAAATAAAAAAGCGCTCATACAAGGTGATCTTAAAATCAATGACTTACCTATCGGTTATGTTTGGGCTGACAATAAGTATTACATCCCCCCCTTTGATGTAACTAATCAGGAATTAAAAAAATTCAGAACGATCAAATAAATAAAATAGTAGTAAAATATACATTCAAATTAATCATGCATATTCCAATTAACATATAAAACATAATAACTACTGCAGAACAAACAAACGCCGGTATTACCGGCGGCAACATTAAAAAAGCACAGGAGTATAAAACCGCGCTCAACGAATTACAAAAAGCAGTTATGGATAAGTATTAATTACTTACAGCATAAAGTCGTTTTATACCGCACCTCAATTATTTAAGAACCACTTGCTTTTAACAAACCAGTTTTTTATATTTACCAATAATATTAGCAAACGTAAATCAATGTTAACAGATAGTAGCTCTTATCCCAAAAAAAAATATTTCTTATATATCTTTATCGCTATAGTTTTTCTTGCAGCTATTGGCTGGATAAATAAGGATTTGGTAATGCGTTATTATCATTATTCTAAAATCCATCACTTTGGTACGGGCGATAGTGTTTACGCACGAGACAAGGTTTTTAAAGACACATCTTTTAAAGCCATTACGCTATACAGATTGTTAAGGCCCCTTACAGACAAAGATATAGATGAAGCTAATTTGGATAACGGCAAAAAAATGTTAGCCAGGCAAGGCCTGAATAACTCTTCTGATCTGAAAATAGTTTCATCAGGTGCTGTTATATTATTAGATAATTTACGGAAAAATAAAAATCGTTTACTTGGCATATTTAAGGATAAGGTTTTTATTACAGATATCGCTCATACAGGCGAAAAACTAACGTTACTTTTGTATAGCACAGAACCGGTAAAAAATATTTTAGCGGAAAAATACCTTATTCCCGGAGATGTACCTCCCGGCTATATTTATGCCGATAAAAATTATTATATCATGTACTGGGATACCTCGGACAAATAAAACCGAAAAATAAAACATAATTAACAAAACGATAATTTTATGCCAAATGGCATATAAAACATTTAAACATGGCAGACCAAACTAATAACCCGATTACAGACGATAACATCAAAAAAGCTAAAGATTATAAAGATGCTTTAGATAATTTAAAAGGATCCATAAACGGATTAAATAGTAAACTACCGGAATTTGCTGATGGTATAAAAAGTGGTTTAAAAGCGATTGGTGAAAAGTTGCCGGATGTAGTAGATTCATTAATAAAACTTAACGCACAAAATAAAGAGCTGGCCGAATCCGGTCAGAAGCCAAAGAGCATTTTAAAAGAATTAGCTTCATCCATGTTTTCGTGGAACGCCATAATTTCCGTTGGGGTTACTTTATTAGCGTCTTACAGCGGGGCAATTATAGATTGGGTAAGCAATCTTTTAAAGGGCGAGACGCGGTTAAGTTCTTTTGGCAAGGCTATGAAAGATAATGCTATCATTACAGATGGTATAATACAAACAAGAATAAAAGGAACACAATCTGCACAGGCCGAACTCACCGCTCTGAATAGTTTATACCGGGCTACACAAAATCACAACTTATCTTTGGAAGATAGAAAAAAAGTAATAGGAGCGTTAAGAGAGCAGTGGCCGCAATCATTCAAAAATACCAGCGATGAAACTATAATTGCCGGTAAAGCAGGCGATGCCTACAAATATCTAAAAGAACAAATATTAGCTACTGCGTATGCTGAAGCATATAAAAATAAAATTACTGCAAATGCAACACGCTCTATAGATAATGAACAAAAAATAACGACCGAAAGAGCAAATAATTTAACCTTATTAAGTAAGCGAGAAAGTCTCGAGAAGGAAATAGATGAGCGAAAAGTAAAAATAAAAAATGAACTTGATAAAAAAATGTTTGACAAATCTTCTCGAGTATTGTATGGTGATATATATAAGCTTAACGAACAAATTGAGGCAAGTGATAAAATTATTTACAATTTGTTTACCGATAATGACTTGTTGAATAAACAAAATCGAAAATTTGAGCAAGGAATTGATACGATGGTGGAAAAGTACGGTACAAATACCCTCACGGATAACAAAAGCACCAATACTACTACATCAACTACTAAAACGGGCAATAGCCCTGACGCTGTACAAAATTTCCGCGGGAAAAGTGATTCGCATCAGAATAGCCAGCCGGGCATGGAGCTTATTAAAATTTCAGATTTTATTAGCGCAAAATTTGAATTGCAAATCAATAGTTATAAAAAAGAAACGGATGAGCTCAAAAAACAGCGGGAGCAAAAAATAATAAGCCAGGATGAATATTATACTGAAAGTCGCAAACTCGAAGAAAAATATCGCCTTGGCATTGGCGAACTTGTAAAAATATGGAACGAGGATGACCTGGAAAAAACCTTACAACACCAGCAAGATCTTGTAGAAGCACAAAAACAAAGTGAACTCATCAGCAGTGACGAAAAAGCTATAAATAATGCCTTGGTGCCCGGAAGTAAGCTTGAAGCAGAAAAGAAACTAATTACAGATAAGTACAATTTTGAGATACAGAAAGCTGCCGAAGCAGGGCAAGACACAGCTGAGATAAGAAAGCAATATGAACAAGAAATTACAGCCACTATCCAACAATACGAGCAGCAGCGTAAGGAGTTTGCCTTAAACACGGCGCAGCAGGTGTCTGATAAGGCCTTCTCTATCATCAGCAATAACATTAAAAGCCAGAGTGATGCCAAAATAAAGGGCCTGGAGGCACAAAAAACCAGCGAGCTAAGCAACACCAGCCTTACCGCCACACAACGCAAAGCCATTGAGGATAAGTACAAGCAAAAAGAGGCGCAGGAGAAAGTGAAGGCCTTTAAAGCCGAGCAGCGTGCTTCGGTACTGCAGGCCATTGTAAACGGCGCGCTGGCCATTACCAAGGCAACATCGCAAACAGGCATACTGGCGCCATTTGTTATACCGGGCATTATTGCATCTACCGCTCTGCAGGTAGCCACCATAGTGGCCCAAAAACCACCTGCTTATGCCAGGGGCGGGCACTTCGTGTCCGACGGTCGCGGGGCGGTTTTGCCCGGCTATAGTCGTACCGATAATACCAATGCCTTTTTGCGAAGCGGCGAGGCGGTGGTGGTGTCTGAAGCCATGCGCAACCCCTGGGCCCGCAACCTGGTAAGTGCCATAAACGTGGCCCACGGCGGCAGGGATTTTTCGGTACCCAATACCGGTAGGGGCTATGCCATAGGCGGTATTTACACCGATGGCGGTAACGCCAACCGCTACTACAACCAGACTGTTAACGATATACAGGACATGGCCAACACCCTGGCCTACCAGATGATCAACAACTTCCCCCCTATTTATGTGGACGTGAAGGACGTAAACAACCAGCAAAACATACTGGCCCAAACGGTTAACAGGGTGAACCTGTAAGGTGCAGAGGTAAGAGGTAAGAGGTAAAAGGTGAAAGCTAAAAGGTAGCTGCAATTGTTCATAGATCATAGTTGATGGTTCATGTCAATTGCCGATTCAACTAAAGAAGCTACCATGATCTATAAACCATCAACTATGAACTTATAAACACCAACACATGAACATCCAACTTGCCAACACCCTGTTTGATGAAGGGGTATTTTCGGCCATGTATAAGGCCGGTTTTATTACTACCAAGGTTTTTTTGTACCGCGAGATATTTTTATGGATAAACGCGCAAATGCAAACCCGCGGCCTAACCAAGTACCAGGCCGTATTAGAAGCCGAACTAAAATTTGATAAAGATAAACGCACTATTTGGCGCGCTTTGGATAGTTTCGACGGCATGTGACAAAATAGTGTCACGAACTATTTGAGAACTTATCCCGACATTTGTTATATACCAGTTGTCTGAACCATGATTTACTTGATTTAAAGATTACAGGATGTAAGGATTTCACTCAAGGGCATCAGGATAATCCCATAAATCAAGGTTCAGACAAAAACCAACCATGTGACAAAATAGTGTCACGAACTATTTAAAACATTATCCCGACCTTTGATTTATGCCAATCGGCATACAAAACCAATAGCTATCTCAACCTTGATTTTCCTGATTAAAGGAGGCAAGGATTTCAAATCAAGCGCATCAGGATAATCCCATAATCACCGTTCAAGCGAACCAACAAGGTAAATCAGTGAGGTCATCCAATCGGTGAAATCATCGTAATCAAAGTAATCACAAAAAAACAAACATGAAACTATACCTATACGATACCGAAAAGGATTGCATTGGCTCGGGCAGCCTGTCGTCCGCCTATATCCAAACCCAGTTGCAGGCAGCAGCGGGCGCGGATGTCGAGGTACACATCAGCTCGGTTGGCGGCAGTGCCTTTGATGCCATTACCATATACGACCTGCTAAAGAAATACACCGGCCATGTAACCACTTACATAGATGCCCTGGCAGCGTCGGCAGCATCAATAGTAGCCATGGCAGGCAACAAAATAGTAATGAGTAAATACGCCCTGCTAATGATACACAAGCCCATGGTAGGCAGCGGCGGCAATGCCGATGAGTTGCTGAAAGATGTGCAGATGCTGAATGTAGTGCAATCGCGCCTGGCGCAGATATACATGGACAAAAGCGGCCTTGACGGAGTAACGGTTAACAGCCTGATCAACTCCGTTACCTGGATGACAGCCGACCAGGCCCTAAACCTGGGCTTTGTAGATGCCATTGAGGATTATACAGATACCATAATCAACAGTGCCTTAATTAAAAAATATACCGATACAGCGCCCGCGGTTTACCAGCGCTGTATCAACAAAATCTTAACCAACAAAAGCAATATGAACACGGACAACAAAGACCTGATCGAACGGACCACATCGGTTTTAGACAAGATCATGAATTTCTTTAAAAAAGTAATGCACAAGCAAACCATTACAGACAAAATCACCCTGCACCACAGCGGCGAGCTTTGCACCGGTGCCGAGGTTTACCAGGACGAAGACCTTACGTCGCCCGCCATTACCGACACCTACACCACCGCCGATGGACAGCAATTAGCCGTAAAAGAAGGCAAGGTACAAAGTGTAATACCTGCGGATGATAAGGAAGATGAAGATGGCGTACCAGTAGCAAAAACCAAATCGCTACAAAAACCCGCCGCCATACAAAACCGCCTGCAGGAAGTAAAGGCCCGCCTGCATGCCCAAAACGCCTTACTAACCGAGGCCAAAGCCGCGCTTGAGGATGCACAAAACCGCCTGAAACAAACCCGCGAGGAAGTGAAAAACGAGATAAAAAGCGACTTTACGCCCGAAGGATCAAAACGCAGCAGCAAGGCCAAAACTGAAACCCAGCCCTTTTTTGCCCCGCAAAGTCCGCTGGCCAAAAGCGCGGTTAAAAAGGCGGTAGCAAAATGATGTTGTAAGGTTGGAAAGTTAGAATGTTGTAAGGTTTGCCCTTACTATCCCATTCTTACCTACCATACATCAACATTACAACCTTAGAACATTTAAACATTACAACAACAAACATGGCTCAATTTACATTTACAAACAACACCTATGCCGGCGAAGCGCTGGCGGGTTTTATGGCAAGCACGCTGCTGGAGGCCGACTCCGTAAAGCGTGGACTGCTCACCGTTATTAACGACGTTAAGGCACGCAAGGCAATACTTGATGTTGACGATGATGTGGTACTGCAAGACCCATCGGGCACCTTTACAGACCAGGCCACCACCGCCGCCCAGCACGAAAGCTACCTTGACCCTGTAGTTTACGAATTTATGAAACAGGAACAATGGGACAAGCTGGTACAATCGTGGGAAACCCAGCAGCTTAAACCCGGTGCTTTCCAGGATTACGAAGGCGTAGTAGACCTTAGCGACTTTATGGTGCAGCGCTACTTAACCAAAATACAAATAGCTAATGAGCGTTTGTACTGGCTGGGCAAAAGTGCCACCAAAGAAGCAGCTTTTACCGCGCCCTTCACCGGTTTATTACCAACTATTGCAGCGGCAAGCGGCGTATATAAAGTAGGTCTGGGTAAATCAAACACCTCTATGGCGGCTACCGCCATCAGTGCATCGGGCGTAGTAACCGTAAGCTCTACCGCTACTTTAAAAGATGGCGATGTGGTAACCGTTACGGCAGTAACCGGCACCAGCAAAGACACCACCAACGGCGGCGCAGGTATCGATGTGCAGGGGCAGTCGTACTTTATACAAGTACTAAGTGCAACCACCTTTAAGCTGGTGCGCAACTACAACGACGTAAACACCCGCAAACCGGCCACATTCAGCAGTACATCAAGCGGGGCAACCATCAGCTACATTAACAGCAGCAACGTACTGGATGTGTTAACCGGCATCTATGCCCAGCTTGATCCTGCCGACCGCAGTCAGGAAGATTTTAATCTGCAGATACCCTTACATGTTGGCTATGCTTATGCACAGGCCCAGGCCGATAAAGCAGTAAACGTGCTAAACGCCTTCACCGATCCTAAAAAGATGGATTACCTGGGTGTACCTTTACAACTAATGAACCACTGGCAGGCCAATACTATATTGGGTGCGCGGTCGTCAAACCTGTTCTTGGGTGTCGATCTGTTAGGTGATGCATCAGAACTATCAACCGTTTACATGAAGCCTTACACCAACGATAACGTGGTACGTATGAAAGCCCGCATGAAAGCAGCAGTTAACTACAAATTTGCTAACGAGTTATTCTATTTAAGCGCGTAAACTCACTCATTGAGTTATTGAATTAACTGATTTAGTGAATTAACCTAAAAATGGTAATCCAGCTTCTTTATTAATCAATAACTCAATCACTAATTCTTTAAATCACTAATTTAATAATTAACAAATGTCAATTTACAACAAAATAAATGCAGGGTTCGCCCTTGGAACAGGCGCGCCAATTACAGCCGGTATAGAAGATGCGATATACATTTTTAACCAGGATGATATCACCTTTACCTACGACACTACAAATCCGCTGATAATTAAAGGCCTAACGGCCGTCAGCGCAGCTAAAATTTACAAATTCGAGGGTACCAACAACAGCTTTAACACCATGAGCAAGCTGGCCAAAACACAGGTTGGCCCACGTTACACCGAAGAAATTGATTTTAACATAGCAGGTATATCAACCGACGTAAAGGCACAATTAATGGCAATGGGCTATGGCCGTGTATGCGCAATAGCAGTAAACAACCATAAACAAGGCGATTCGGCTATTGAGTTATTCGGAGCAGTAAACGGCCTTATTGTATCTGAAGCTGAGCGTAGCGCAGCCGAAGAAACAGTAGACGGTGGTTACAAAATAAAATTAACCAACCCCGATAAGCTAAAAGAGCCTTACCCACCACGTGCTGTTTTAATACCACCAACAAGCGGTACCGCAACTTATGCCAGCACTATTGCTGCAATTGAAGCACTGGTAGATTAATTGTTTCATAGTTGATGGTTCATGATCAGCACTGATCATGAACCATCATAACCCATCAACTATAAACTATTAGCCATTAACCAAACCATGAAAAAATACATATTAAAACCAGGCCTGCATCAGTTTGTCCCCGGTTCGCCGGCGGTACATAGTAATGATAACCTGACCGATGAAGAAGCCGAATGGTACCTGGAACGATACCCGCATATAGCTGGGTTGTTTGAAGCGAGTCCAGAAGAAGGTAAAGTCGAAAGTCAGGAAGTAACTACACCTAAGCGAAGAGCTAAACGAATCAGGATATCCGCGCAAAAAGAACCTGTGCAATCATCAACAATCAGTGTAATCTCCCAATAATATGAAAACCTACTTACCACAAATTGAACCGCGTATACTGGTAAGGCCCAACCAAACTTTCGGCATATTAAATTACGATTCGGATAATGCCTATCCGCAGCGTATGCTGGAACTGGTAGCACAATCGCCCACCGCCAAAGATTGCTGGAACAAGCGGGCTAAATTTATTGCCGGTAACGGATTCGAAGATGGCGGGTTGGGCAAAACAGCTATCAATAACAAGGGCCTTACCCTGGCTAAATTATTAAAAGTAATAGCAACGGATAAAGCATTGTTTAGCGGCTTTGGTATCCATAAAAATTACAACGCTAACTTTAAAATAGCATCGGTAAACTATGTAAAGTTCGAGGACATCCGCATGGGTGATACCGATAACGCAGATACTGCCTGCAAGTTTGCCATTTACAATGATTGGGGCCGCAAAACCTGGAAAAATATCATGCGCAGCAAAATCACCTTTCTGGAGCCCTACAATCCTGATGAAGAAATAATTAGGCAGCAGGTAAAAGCCGTTGGCGGATGGGAAAAATACAAAGGGCAATTACTTTACTTTAACCCCGAAGTTGATGATTACCCCTTGATAGAAGCTGATTCGGTTTGGGAAGATTTTGAGACCGAGGCCGGTATCAAAATATTTAACAACCGCGAAGTAACCACCGGCTTTTTGCCATCAACCATGTTGTTTATGCAGGCGCGCCGCGAGGAAGCTGATAATAGTAGCGATTATGGCGATACGGCGAACAGGCCTTCGCAATTAGAGAAAGACCTGGGCAGTTTCCAGGGCACCAAAAGCGCTCAAAAAATAATTGTGATTGAATATGAAGACGAAAGTGCCAAACCCGAATTTCAGCCGTATGCAATTCAAAACAACGACAAGCTTTTTGAAACAACAGAAAGATCAGTAGAGGCCAGAATTATAAAAGGGTTTTCGGTACCTAAGGAATTGGTAAACGCCGAAAAATCATCGGGATTAAGCAATGGCGGCGAAAAAGCAGAAGCCATAAGGCAATTTAACGACAACACCGCACCCGACAGGTTGGAGTTAGCTGAAACATTAAAAGAACTGTTTAGTCACTTTTATACCAACCTTAACCCAACTGATAACTGGAACATTATCCCTATACCAGCCGATGTATCCGATGATTTGGCTGGTATAAAAGCCGGACCGGCAATTAACCAATTGTTACAGTCTACCATACCTGCCCAAAGCAAAATTGCTACACTAATGTATGCTTATGGCTTTAAACAGGAAGAGGCTACGGCAATGTGCGCTATTTAAATCCGAGGGGATTATTAACCTCATTATATCCACAAACATGAACAAAACTTTAAATATTCCGCTGCCAGCCGGCGGAAGTTGGGGGGCTTCGATATGCTAAACCTGATTATACCTGCCACACTGCAACGATACGAGGATATCGCGGCAAACATAAAACCCGGGCGCATAAAAGTATTTATACAAAAAGCGCAGGAATTAGATATTAAACCATTTTTAGGCTATGCCTTGTATTACGACCTTATTAAATACCTGGATACAGATGCCACCTTAAAAGATGATGCTCCACAACACTACAAAGATTTATTAAATGGCACTGAGTATTTAGATGAGCACGGACATATTGTTTTATACCAAGGTTTACAACCCGTACTGGCCTACTTCACCTTCGCACGCTTTATTGAAGCGGATGCTGTACACTATACCGCAACCGGCCCGGTTATCAAACGTTACGATAATGCCAATGCAATTGCCATAAAAGATATTGTAAAATTGGTACAACAACAACGCAGTACAGCAAATGCCTATGCTAACGAAACCGAAAGGTTTTTAGCGGATCATCAGGAAAACTTTCCGGCATGGCATTACAATCAAAAAAACAAAAGTAGCAGGCAAGCCGGCCCACGCATAAGGGGTATCGATCGGTCTGACTTTAACTATACCGGCTATAACCGCTGCAACTATCAATTACTAACTGAATTTTTAAACTAATGGCTACTGACAAAAAAATAAGTGAGCTGCCCATAGCTACAAGCATAGCGTCTACCGATATATCTGTTTTGGTTAAAAGTGGCGTAGATTATCAATTTTCAGTTAATCTGCTACTGCAATATCTTGCTGCCAATTTATCTACAGGTTCAAGCATCACATTTGGCACTGTTTTGCCACAAAACAGTTCGGGCAAAAACGGAGATGTATTTTTAAAAACTAATTCCGGCCAGTTCGCTCAAAAAATATCGGGTGCGTGGGCCGTTGTTTTCACTCTCCCCGCAATTGATGACCCAGCCGATGGAACAACCTTATATGGGCCCGGCACACCTACAACAGCAACCGGCAAAAACGGCGATACCTACATTGATACCGAAGCGGGTATTTTTTACAAAAAAGCAAGCGGTACATGGTCTCAGGAATTTTCAATGCAAACCGGTCCGCAAGGCCCAAAGGGTGCAAAAGGAGATACAGGTAGTGCAGGCATAGCCGGAAGGACCATTTTGAATGGAGCAGGCAATCCGCCAAACACTACCGGTGCCAACGGCGATTTCTATCTTAATACTACTGCTTATCGGTTCTTCGGCCCAAAAACAGCGGGCGCATGGGGCACGGGAATACAAGTTGTAGGCCCGCAAGGCGAACAAGGCGAAACCGGTTTAACCGGCCCCACAGGTGTCACTGGCGCAACCGGAGCTACAGGGCCAACCGGCCCAACAGGCAGCACCGGCCCGGGAGTAGCTACAGGCGGGACAGCCGGCCAGGTGCTAAAAAAAGCATCAAATAGTAATTTTGATACTGAGTGGGCTGAAATACCTGACACATTTGATTTGTTGGCTGCTATTCATAGTGCCCCAATACATGAAAATGAAGAAGAAGCAATAATAGCTAACATTGATACATATACCATGTATAGAACATCAACAGGTGAATTAAGGTATAAATTACCAACGCCTCCCTTGCCACCAACGGCTGGGGTGGTTGATAATAACGAAGATACATTCACTTTTATTGGTGGGGAATATACATTTTTACCTTAAAACATATGGCAATTAGAATTTTAACAGATCACGAATATCAAATCAACGATGGTTTATGGATAGCATGTAATACTGGAAACACTTTAAATAATAGCGATGGATCTTATACTATTACCCAAGGGTTAAACGTGGATATTCCTATAGATCAATTAAAGGTACGTGTAAAAGCAATTGGAGATACCCCGGCAAGTGCTGCACTTAAAAATGCTGTAGCCTTTAACGCCCCATTAGCTCCCAAAAAAATACAAGCATTTTTTATAGGTGATAGTTTGACTGCGGGAATTGGTACAACCGGTGTTGGTACAAGCGCAAGCGGCAACTATTTTGGCGTTAATTCTTATCCAGTTAAAACTATATCAAAATTAACAGGCTTGGATATTGATGGCTATAATATGGCATACCCCGGCAGGAGGGCTGTCGATTTTAACCCAAACTATTTAATTCCAACTATTGGTCGTTTTAACAAAGAGCTTTATACTGATATCTACTGTATCGTCTTTTTTGGCGCTAATGATCTTTGCACAATGGACTCAACAGCTTTTGTTACAGCAATTACTGAAACATGCGGTACCTTAAAAGATGCAGGCGCTAAAGTTATACTTGTACCTGTGCTTTCTAGAAAAGACACATATGCAGCATCCATTAGCTATAATAATATTTCCAGACGAAATACTTTTAACGCGTGGCTAGCATCTAATTATGCTACTATTTGTGATGCTTATGTTGACCTTTCGGAGCATCCAGAAATATTTGCAGACAATGCCCCGGATAATACTACTTATTTTAAAGACCCTGACTCGGACGGTTACAATAAGGTCCATTTAACAGATGCAGGAGCTGATATATTAGCCATTGCTGTAGCTGATACTATAACTGCTTTGGCGGGAACTGGTTCTATACCCATAATCCCTGTTGATTATGCATCTAATTTTATAGATGCAGCCGGAATTACAGACGCCACACAAATATCAGCTATACAAACATTAGTATCTGATTTAATAGAAGCGAATATTTGGCATAAATTACCTGCTATTTATCCATTTGTTGGTGCCACCGAAACATCCAATAAATTAAATCTTAGAGATCCAAGGGATTTAGACGTTGCATATCGTTTGGATTTTATCGGAAGCCCATTTTATAGTCTAAATGGCGTCACATGGCATAGTGGTTCATATGCTGATACCCATTTTGGAGGCATTGGTGCCGATGTTTTTAATTACTTAAATTGTAGCTTACATTATTATTCTGGAGCGGTAACATCAGCGGGTATTGACATAGGGGTTTACAGCACCAGTCCTTTTTGGTTAGGTATAAAACTTGGAGGTAATAGTTACACATCAATTGGTGATAGTACAGGAACTGGAGTTTCTGAATCATATTCTGATTTGGGATTCTTTACAACTAGTCGGGTGAACTATAATAAACGAAGTTTATATAAAAATGGCACTTTAGTCCGAGATACTAATGTAAACATAAGTGGTGCCTCTGGAAATAATATCTGGATTGGTTGTCTTAACAATGGCGATAGCGTGCAATATGCCTCAGAGAGGCTATGTTCTTATGCAGCAATAGGTTATGGACTAACAGCGACAGAGGAAGCCGCTCATTATGCAGCAATTCAAGCTTTTCAAACAACTTTAGGTAGAGCAATCTAACAAATTTTCTCAGAGGTGTGATTAATGATTTTTTTGCCAAATTTTTGCAAGGGCTCTTCAATAAAGTAATTTAGAATACACGAAAAAAATAAACTTATTGATAATACTATTAAATAATTTATTATTAAATTAATAATTGCAAATGGTTCATTTACTTTCTCGAAAAAGTTGATAAGCCTGAATTTATTCAAAAAATAAATTGCTGCCCAATGTGTTAAATAAAGTGTATAACTAACCTTCCCTATGTACAAAAATGCTTGATTGAATAATATCTTAGGATGATATTTCTGTAAAGCAATTACTAATAATATAAAGGATAGCCCGAAGAGAAATAAATTATATATTAACAATTGCTGCTCAAGAGAAAATCCCACAAGCAAAAAAATCGCCCCCAATAAAAGGGATTTTAAATTAATTTCATACGTTTCACTATATATGAGAAAATATAAGATAATACCTAATGCAAAAATGGGCAATTGATTTGGGAAATATAAAAAGAGGTACTCGTTCCATAAACGATTTTCGGGTATTAAAATTATATGTTGGAAAATTAAGAGTAAAATAAACCTAATTGCCAACGTGACTAATAAAAAATTATATGCTTGTTGGATATTTTTGATTCTATAATATAAAAAAGGGACTAAGCAGTAAAATGCAACTTCGATTGCTACCGACCACCCGCCAGGCACCAAGCTTGCTATCCAATATGGACTAAAGCCATGGGTAAAAGTGAAGTTTGATATTATATTCCCTAATGAAATACTGGGATCATTCCCCAACCAATAGCGAGGTCCAAAGCCATCCTGCCATAAATAATAAACTATTGCTATATAATACAAAGGTGCTATCCTAAAAAATCTCCTAATAAAATAGTTCCTTACAGTCTTTTTTTCATTTACCCTATTGCTAAAAGAAAGAAATAACGTAAAAGCACTTAGTAAATAAAATAATTGTACACCACGTGCTCCGTTATTTATTATGGCAATTATGTAAGGGTGTATCTTTTCAATATTAATTGATTGCAGACTCACATGAACAATTAGTACACCTAGAATAGCTATGGCCCGTAGCACGGTTATATAATCCAACTTCTTCACTGTTTACAAAGTAAACAATTTCACAATGAAAAAAAAATTAAGCTTAGGCAAGCGCCTGTTAAGCGCTACACCTGCATTTTTTAAACGGGCGCAATTATTTGGTGTCAGCCTGGCTGGGTTGGGTACTTCTCTTACCCAAGTAATAGGTATACCTGTAAAACTTTGTACTATTTTAATAACTGCAGGTACAACAATAACAGTAATCAGTCAATTCGCAGTTGAACAATATGAACCCATCAACCATGAAAAAAATGAAGTTAAGTGATCACGGTATAGCGGTAATCAAAAACTTTGAAGGGTTGAGGCTAAACGCCTACCGCGACGTTGCCGGCATTTGGACCATCGGTTATGGGTCTACTAAGTACCACGATGACAAAGCCATTAAACCTGGCGATAAATTGACCGGCGAGGAACAAGCCGATGCCCTGTTTAAAAATACGTTAGGCAAATATGTTGATGCGGTTAATAACGGGGTTAAAGTTCCGCTTAATCAAAATCAATTTGATGCGCTGGTATCGTTCACCTACAATTTAGGCACGGGAGTAATGGCAACATCTACATTAGTTAAAATGCTTAACAAAGGCGATTATACCGCTGCCGCAGATCAATTCCTTTTATGGGATAAAATAACAGACCAACAAAATGGCAAAAAAATAATTTGCAAAACACTTTCTAAACGCCGCGAACAGGAGCGCGCATTATTTTTATCATGACATCAATAGAACACAGGCAACTAAAAGGTATAACTATCAAAAATATTGTAGTAACTATTATTAGTACCGCCAGTATAGTAGTATCGGTAATGACGACCTATTTTGAATTGAAGGGCGCAATACGCGACGTTCAGGTAACCCAGGATGCCCAAAATAGGGTAAACGAAATCAGATTAAAGGTTTTGGAGGGCCAGGTAGCCTTATTACAGCGCGAAGTAGAAAACATTAAAACTAAAAAATATTAACCATTCTATTATGAGTTTAACATCACTTATCTACAAAATATGGAACAGCATTCGGTTATTGTTTAATCACTTTCCTGCCGATCTTAAAAAAGCGGTACACATTGGCGTTGTTATAACAGAGAATATTAAAACTATTGTCGAATCACCTTTTACTGATATGCTTACTTTAATAATACCGGGTGATATCGACGATAAAATAAAGCAAGTCTTACGCGCTGGTATCCCGCTCATATTAACCAATTTAAAATTAACGGACAAATGCAGTGATTTAAACGACCCACAGGAAATTACCAGATGCACTATTCGAATAATACAAAATTTAGATGGCGATATTAAAAGCGCGACTTTACATAACCTTTCTGTACTTATATCAAAACTGGCTGCCGACGGGCAATTAACGTGGAGCGACGGAGTATGTATCGTTGAATGGTATTACCAAAATAACTTTAAGCACAATGCCAGGCTCATTGCAACTTAATATCACGGTTATTTATATATTGCACCAGTATAATGCAATAGATAAATAACAACTAATGAAATACGCATTAAGTTTATTGTTAATATTAAGCACCGCCCTTAGTAGTTTAGCCCAAACCTACCAGGCTCAAATCGCCAGCTATCGGCAAGGCTATATGAATGATTTTTTGGAAGATAAACGTTCTCCGCTAAAAAAGGAAGACCTGTCCTACCTGCGCTTTTATGATGCAGATAGTACATATAAAGTGGAGGCAAAATCAGCGCTAATGTTAAATAATCAATCGTTTATTATGCCTGTATTTAGCGGCACAGGCAGCGAGTATGTGCCTTATGCATTACTTAAATTTACGCTTAAAGGCCAACCGATGCAACTTACTGTTTATCGTAGTGTAGCATTGGCTAAAACCCAGGCTTATAAAGATTATTTATTTTTACCATTTACCGATGAAACCAACGGTAAAGAAACGTATGCCGGCGGTCGTTACATAGATTTACGCGAAGGAGATATTAAAGATGGCACAGTAATCATTGATTTTAACAAAGCTTACAATCCGTATTGTGCTTTTGGTAGCGGTTATGCCTGCCCTAAACCACCAGATGGCAACCATTTAACCATTGCCCTGCAAGCAGGAGAAAAAGCTTTTGGTAAAGAACATTGATCTGATAACGATTCCCGAAATGGTGTAAATTGTGTAGGGCAATATATTTCTCCCATTATTCCTGTAAATATCACAAGCTGGTTCATTACCTTTATGGTATGAGCACATCTACCAATTCTGCCTGGCCAATACTCGATTACCATTATATAAAAGACACAGTTGCGACCGTACATATGTGGGCGCAGATGATAGGCAAGGTACGCCTTGCCAAAACACCCTGGATAAACCATAGTTGGCATGTAACACTATATGTGAGCGCCAACGGTTTAACCACTGGTAGCATTCCATATGCTGATGGTGTTTTCGAGATAAACCTCGATCTTATTGATCATCAATTGCATATTATTACCAGTACAGGTAATAAACGCTCGGTACCGCTGGGAGCCAAAACTATAGCTGCTTTTTATATTGATTTAATGGATAACCTAAAAGCCACGGGTATTGATGTTGAAATTTATGCAGTACCTAACGAGGTTGACCCAGCCATACCTTTTGCTGATAACCATACGGCTTGTACTTATAATGCTGATGCGATGCATAACTTATGGCAGGCATTGGTGAAGATAAATAATGTGTTTACAATTTTTAGAGCCGGGTTTACAGGTAAATGTAGCCCGGTACACTTTTTTTGGGGCGCGTTCGATCTGGCAGTTACACGTTTTAGCGGCCGTACCGCCCCACTGCATCCCGGTGGTGCACCCAATATACCATTGGAGATAATGCAGGAGGCTTATTCTCACGAGGTAAGCTCATGTGGCTTTTGGCCCGGTAGCGATACTTTCCCGCAACCGGCTTTTTATTCGTACTGCTACCCAACTCCACAAACATTTGGACTACAGCAAGTGAGCCCGCCTGAGGCATTTTACAGCGCCGAAATGGGCGAATTTTTTTTAACCTACGAAGTGGTACAACAATCAGCCCATCCCGAAGAAACATTATTAAAGTTCCTTCAATCTACTTACAACGCCGCGGCAGTTACAGGCAATTGGGATAATAGTTTACAATGCGATTTACAGGCTTTAAAAAATAGGTAATAGCAGTAATCCCAATCTTAAAATACAATTTAGGGTGCTATTTTTTCCGTACGCACCAGGTTGTCATACATCTTAAATTTTGTACGTTGGTAGTTTTAAGTGGTTCAAAAAGCTCTCCGCCTAAAACATCGGTATAAGCGAGTAGCATTTGTTCGTTCACCAAAAAGCGTTCAGATCCGTCGGGCAAAATATAGCGGCGGTCGCTAAGCAGTGTCACCTGTTCCTCAATACCTATGTCTGATGCCAGGCGGGCAAAAAAGTAACCGCCTGGTTTAAGCACCCTAAATATCGAGCGCAGCATGGCATCAAAATGCCCGGTATTTTCGGCAAAATGCAACACAGCGCTTGCAATCACCAAATCGAATGTTTCATTATCAAATGGCATATCTTCGGCGATACCTGTTACAAAATTTTTAACGGGGTTAAATGGAGCAAGTGTTTGCGATAATACCTTCACTGCTGTTATCGCTTCGGGATTCGGGTCGATGCCAAATACTTCAAAACCATTCTTTAAAAAATAAATAAGATTGCGTCCACCGCCACATCCGGCATCAAGCACCTTTCTGCAATCGTCGAAACGGCCTTTTAAAAGCTGATCGAACAGGTATATATCAATGTTACCGTAAAGTTGCTGTAACGTATTTTCCATATGGTATCTAGTGTGTTTTTGCTAAGATAAAAGGTTAAGACGCAGTGTTTGCCAAATAGTGTCTGCTACATGCAAATTTATTAAGCATTTACTGTCAACCGCAATATAATCTTAAGAAGCAAAAACAAGGCCCATTAACGGGCTTTTTGTATTAATAGTGTTATGCATTTATAATATGGGTTTTAATCCATATTATTGTTTTTATATACCCCTGATATAATTTTATAACCTATTTCAACATTGTCAACAGCTAAACTCACCTTACTACTGCTATGCTTGTGCCTGTTTTGCGGCACCTTGTTTGGCCAACAAAAAAAGAATGCCAATTACCGGCTGCATATAAAAAAAACTACCGGTCCTATAAAAATTGATGGTGTAGCCGACGAAGCCGACTGGACACGCGCCGACTCGGCTGCTGATTTCTTTTTGGTATTGCCCATGGATACCAGTTTTGCCAAAGTAAAAACCGCCGTACGTATGGCTTATGATAAAGACAACCTTTATTTAGTGGCTACGTGTTATACACCCAACCCGGGGCCATATATGGTCGAGTCGCTTAAGCGCGATTTTAGCTTTGTAAAAAATGATAACTTTTTGCTGTTTATGGACCCCTTTGATGCCCGTACCGATGGCTTTAGCTTTGGCGCTAACGCTGCCGGCGCACAATGGGACGGAACGATGTACGAAGGTGGGAAGGTTGACCTTAGCTGGGATAACAAGTGGTACTCACAGGTAAAAAACTACCCCGATAAATGGGTACTGGAAGCGGCCATTCCCTTTAAAAGTATCCGTTATAAAAAGGGCATACGCGAGTGGGGTATCAACTTTAGCCGCAATGACCTTGTCACTACCGAAAAATCGAGCTGGGCACCTGTGCCAAGGCAGTTCCCTACGGCATCACTGGCCTATACCGGCACCCTGGTTTGGGACGAAGAGCCACCCGTTGCCAGTAGCAATGTATCGGTTATACCCTACGTATTGGGCGGTGTTACCAAAGATTTTGAGAACGGGGGCAAGCCTGCCGTTTGGCGTAAAGATATCGGAGGCGATGTAAAAGTGGCCCTCAACTCGTCGCTTAACCTAGACATGACGGTTAACCCCGATTTTTCGCAGGTAGATGTAGACCAGCAGGTAATTAACCTTAACAGGTACGAGCTTTTCTTTCCCGAAAAGCGTCAGTTTTTTTTAGAGAACGGCGATTTGTTCGCCAACTTTGGCTATAGTGATATCCGTCCTTTCTTTTCGCGCAGAATAGGTTTAAATGCACCCATACGCTTTGGCACAAGACTTACCGGGAAAATAGATAAAGACTGGCGTGTAGGCGTAATGGATGTGCAAACCGGGCAATCCGGCACAGCTAACTTGCCGGGGCAAAACTTTGGCATTGTTACCCTGCAAAGGCGTGTATTATCGCGATCAAACATCGCCTTTATGTTTGTGAATAAGGACGCTACGGGTAGTGCTCCCGCTGCAGGTAACACAGCACCGGGTTATAATCGTAATATTGGGGCCGAATTTAACCTTGCATCGTCAAACAATTTAATAACGGGTAAGCTTATGGGGATGAAATCTTTCAGCCCCGGCGTAAGCGGCCATGATTACGTTGGCGCCGGCCACGTACAATACCTTAGTAAATACTGGACG
The DNA here is from genome assembly GCA_005938025.2 of Inquilinus sp. KBS0705. Lineage (NCBI taxonomy): Bacteria > Pseudomonadati > Pseudomonadota > Alphaproteobacteria > Rhodospirillales > Rhodospirillaceae > Inquilinus > Inquilinus sp. KBS0705. The sequence continues at coordinate 2,166,838 of VCCI02000001.1, forward strand.
GCATATATACAGCAAGAGTATGTGGGCCGTAACTACAATGCCGAAGTAGGCTACGTACCGCGCACAGGGTATAATAAGCTTAGCCCTTTGCTGCTGCATAATTTTTTTCCTAAGAGTGGCGGTGTACTATCGCATGGCTTACAATACTCTGGCGTATACTTTTTTGATGAAAGCTTTAAACGTACCGATAACGAAAGCATCCTATCTTACATAATCACTCTACGCAGCCGCGCTACCTTCACTGTTTCGGGCCTTGATGATTATGTAAAGCTACTGCGCCCTTTTGACCCTACCAATACCGGCAAAGGTATGCTACCAACCGGCAGCGTAAATCACTGGCAAACCATTGATGTGCAATTTGCATCAAAACCACAAAGTGTATTTACTTATCTGTTTGATGTAGCCCGCGGCGGATATTATCAAAATGGCGACAGGTTTAGCGTTACCGGGCAAATAGGCTATCGCTTTCAGCCTTATGTAAATTTGATACTGAACACCACCTATACCAATTTGAACCTGCCTGCCCCCTATGGTCGTAACAAATTTTGGCTGATAGGACCACGGGCTGATGTTACATTTACCAACACCCTGTACTTTACCACTTTTGTGCAGTACAACGAACAGGCTAAAAACATGAATATTAACAGCCGTTTGCAATGGCGCTACAAACCAGCATCCGACTTTTTTATAGTTTATGGCGACAACTCCATACCATCGCCCTTTACAGTCAAAAACCGGCAGCTAACCGTTAAGTGGACGTATTGGTGGAACATATAATTATTAAAAAATTTTATTGTAAACCAAAAAAGGCGGGATCACTCCCGCCTTTTTGGTTTAAATGCTTTGTTATTTAACCGGTATAATATCTATAATAACGGTACGGTTGTAAAAGCGCTCTTCGGGAACGGTGTTTTCAAATGGTGCATGGCTGGTATCCTCGCCAAATCCCAAGGTTTCAAACTTAACATTGTTTTTACCGGCTGCAGTTAATGCACGGGATAATGTAGTTTGTACATCATTGGCACGTTGCTGCGATAATTTCATGTTATATTCTTCTTCGCCTATCACATCAGTATGCCCATGTATAATAACTGTCGAGCCATCGGCAATAGCAGGAGCTACCACATTGGTTAAAAATTTATCATACGATGCTGTTGAATTTGAGCTATCAAAATCGTACAAAATGCTGTAGCGTAAAGCCTTTCCTATAGTTTCGGTTTGGCGTGTCAGATGAACAGTACTTTCCTTACGTATGGGTTGGCCTTTACGTGTTTCGCCGGTCATTACCACTTTGTAATCACCCTGGGTGTTATTGCCTAATATAGCCGAACCGGGTATACTTTCCTGGTTACGTGTGTAAGGGCCGTAGTGTTGAACAGTGCCGGCATTATCGGCAACATCTACTGACCATGATTTAAGCAACTGCTGCGCGCTATCAACCGTTAAAACTACGCGGCTGTCAAGCGGATCGGGCTGTATGGTTGTAAAGTTAACCGGCTTCATCATGCCGCCACCAACTTCCATTAGTAGCTCGGGTGATGCACTTGTAATATCAACTCGTCGGTCGCCTTCACGTAAAAGCAAAAGCTCTTTGCTGCCGCCCGGCTGTTCTGAAGAGATAAGCGGCTTAGTCCGGCCAACAACTGCTATCCGTGAACCATCAATGGCATATGCTGTAACCAGGTATTGCTTTACCGATTGGGCAAGCATTTCGCCTTCGGCAGGGCCACGTAACGATGCACCGGTAAGGGTGATCACCGCGCTTGGGTTTGACCGTAAACGATCACCTAGTATATTCAGAATGTTGTGGTAAACATTTAATTGCCTTGCAGATCGGCCTCTCATGCTTTCTTCTGATGCGGTTTGCAATTTGGTTTCTTTAAAAGCAGCAGCATTAGCTGTGGTCAGGGTTACATATCGTGGCGAAATCTGGGTTGACCCTTCATCAAAAAATACCGAATTACGCAACGGCAGGGTTTCGCTTACCTCGCGTTTTACAGGGATGTTTTTTGGTGCTTGAACCGTAAAAAGGAAATCGCGGTAGGCCGGTGTAATTGTTACTTCAGAAATCGTCTTTTTAGACTTGCCAAACTTTAATGCTATACCTGCGCGAACGGTAGTTACCGACCAGCTTTCGATACTGCGCGGATCCTGTCCAAAATAAGGGTGGAACGAAACAAACGGCGATATGCTCATTTGTGTGCTGCTTGCAGGTGATGTGGTCATGATATCGTAGCCAACACCCACCTGGCCCGAAAGCAGGGACTTGCGCATATCGCTAAGATCACCGTTAGCATCGGGTTGTTTAAGCTGTGTGTAAGCATAACTTTTGCTAACATTAAAAGCTACACGCGGACCTGCAAAAAAGTATAGGCCAGACTGTGGTATACCTAAACGTATGCTGGGCTCAATAGCAACATAGCTGGTATTGGTACTCAATGTAGCGGGGCAGTTACATGGCGCTACAACATCTTTAAATTTACCACCACGCCCATCATAAGCCACATTTAACATAAGGCCTACAACACTTTTAGGGCGGTACTCTAATAATATTGACCCGTAAGGGCGTACACCATTACCTTTATGGAAAGCAGTTGGCGCAATAAGGCCATTGCTTAATACTTGTGTTGTACCGGTGTAAAAGTTAAAATTTGCAGCGCCCGAAAGGCCATACCACCAGGTAGGCTGTGTAGTTTGCGCATGCACTGTAGTGCAGGCAAAAAGCACCATCGTTAACAGGATGGAAAACTTTTGTTTTAAATTATTAATGGATGACATGATATAATATTTTTTAAGTGATTAAAGGGGTAAAGGCCGGCCGTCAACATAACGGGCCGGCCTGATATATTTGAATATTATGGCGTTGTAACTGTAGCTGCGTTTAAGGTAACTGCTGTTTGCGCCAGTAGTTTACCATTAACCCTTGCGCCTGTGTTTAACGATATCAGCGTTTTGCTTAATATAATACCGCTAAAGTTTACATTGGTCCCCAATGTTGCCTGGCCTGCTACTACCCAAAATATGTTTTTAGCTTGTGCACCACCCAACAGGGTAATTTTCGCACTACCATTTACAGTAAGGTTTTGAGATATCTGGAAAACCCAGGTATCATTCGGGCCACCCGTTAGTGTAACCCCGGCGTTTGTAATTAAAACGCCTGTATTATACTTATATAACCCTGGAGGCAATATTCTGCCGCTAATGTTACCTGCATATAAGTCTACAATAGGTGCTGGTGTTACCAGGCCCATGCCGGTTGTATATGCGGTTTGCATATCATTAACAGCGGTGGTCATCTTAGCTGGTGTAGGGGCAGCGTAATCTGCTGCAAATACTTTACCTGTAACAATCGGCGTGTGCGAAGATTGCCCGTTGGCATCCATAATTAACCCAAATCCGGTGATAGATGTAGCCGATATAGGGCTTACACCAATGTTACCTACTATAGATGTTACACCTGTTGTAGATATGCCTGATTTAGTCAATGCTGTAAAGTTGCCGGCTGTACCTAAATTTATTGGCGGCGGGCCAATAGGTGGGATAAGTGTAAAGTTAGCCACTAACGTTCTGTTGGCAAGTAACGCGAATTTATAACTGGCAGCTATTGAGGCAACCACACCGTTATCTGTCCAATTTGTAAAGGTATAACCTATATTAGCTGTTGCCGTAGCAGTTACTAATGTGCCCGAAGCAAACGAACCGGAACCTACAGTTTTACCACCGGCAAACGGGCTGGATGAAAGATTAAGCGCAAAGTTACCTGCTACAACTTTAGTAAAGTTGGCCACAAGTGTGGTATTAGCAGTCATTACAACCTGATAGCTGGTACTGGTAGATACGATATTGCCGGCACGTGTCCAGTTAGTAAAACTATAGCCTGTGTTGGCTTTAGCAGTAGCGGTGGCCGTAGTACCTATAACGTACGAGCCTGAGCCGGTAGTTGTACCGCCAATAGCAGGGTTTGATGATAGGTTAAGCGCCACATTGCCTGGTGTAACCTTTACAAAGTTGGCTACAAGCGTAACATCGCTGTTCATTACAACCTGGTAGCTGGTACTGGCAGATACAATTGCGCCATTATTGGTCCAATTTTTAAAGTTATAACCTGCATTAGCCTTGGCTGTTGCAGTTGCAGTTGCACCGGAGGTATAAGGCCCCGAACCAGTTGTAGTGCCACCGGCGGTAGGGCTTGATGATAAATTTAAAGCGAAGCTACCCGCGGCAACTTTTGTGAAGTGTGCTACAAGGCTGCGGTTGCCGGTTATTTTAAACGGATAACTGGTACTGGTAGAAGCTACCGTTCCGGCTTGTGTCCAATTGGTAAAGGTGTAACCTGAGCTAGCCTTAGCTGTTACCGTTACAGTTGTACCTGCAGTAAATGAGCCTGCACCCGTAGTTGTACCGCCTGCTACCGGGCTTGACGATAAATTAACCGCGAATTTGCCGGCGGGTACTGCCGCGTAGTTAGCTACCAAAGCAGCGTTACCGGCCATTTTAAACAAATAGTCCGAACTGGTAGAAACAATTACTTTGTTCTTTGTCCAGTTGGTAAAGGTGTAACCTGTGTTTGGTGTAGCGGTTACGGTAACATCCGAACCTTGGGCAAATAAACCGGCACCTGTAGATACACCCCCTGCTACAGGGTTTGATGTTAGGGTTACCTGCGGTATGGTAGTAAACGACCATGTATAGTTGCTTACCATCGCTGTGCGTAAGCTATCAGTGGCACCCGTTGTAATAGTACCGTTATATAACACAAATGGCAAAAGGGGTTGGTCTGGTGTAAAAGTAAATACTTTAGCATCGGCAGTTGCGGCTACTTTTCCGCTAACAATATTACTTCCCTGTTTAATCAGAAAAGTCTTATCGTTAATGCTTGCAGCAGCCATATTAGTATTGAAGGTTGCCGTTATTACTTTATTAAGCACAACGTCGATAGCTTTATCCGTAGGATCAGTCGAAACCACTACAGGGCAGTTACCGGTTATTTCGCCTTTGTAGTTGTCTTTTTTACAAGCAGTTATAATGGTCAGGAGCAGTGCGATTGACCAGATGGCTTTAATTACTCCGGTGTACTCTATGCTTTTACGCATATAAGAGCCATCCGTAGTAGGGGTAGTTTTTTTGTTCATGTAGGTTGATTTTAAAATTGTTAGTGTATTAAAAAAATATTAGGCAGATTTTAATACGCTACAAACCTACCTTGTAACTAAAGCCCGGCTGTTACACAATTCTTTAAATAAGTTCTATAATTCACACATTTGAGGTAGTAACTGGCTATTGCATTCAATGTGCTTGAACTGTGATGGAGTGATGCCGGTTATTTTTTTAAATTGGGTAGACAAGTGGGCCACACTACTATAGTGCAGTTTCCAGGATATCTCGGTCATGTTAAGCTCTTTGTGGCAAATAAGCTGCTTTACCCTTTGTATTTTAGTTGAAATAATATACTGCTCTATGGTAGTACCCTTTACTTCCGAAAAAACATTGGCTAAATAAGTATAATCAAGGTTTAGTTTTTTACTTAAGTAGTACGAGAAGGTAGTATTCAGATCATAGTTAGAGTAATCTATCATTTCTGTTATTACATGTATGATCTTTTCTATCAGAATATCTTTACGGTTATCTATCAACTCTAAGCCCGAACGTACCAATGCCTCTTTAAATTTTTGTATTTTATCTATCGAGATAGGTTCTAATATTTCAACCTTTCCCGACTCAACTATATATAAGGTTAGGTCAAGTTTTTCCAGTTCGTGCTTCACTACCATTTGGCAACTAAGGCACACCATGTTTTTTATAAAAAATATCATTGTATACATGGGCTTGCAAAGCGAGTGCCTGTATTTGGGTTTTGCTTTTTGTGGTTGGGGCATTTACTTATAGTATAATTATAAGCAGGCAAAATGTGCCTCCTACCACTTTTAAGAGTATGTTATAGTGAAAGTGCCAGATATTAATAATAATTTAAACTTAATTATACCGTAAGCTGGCTATTTTAAGGAAACAGACTAATATGCTTACTATATAGGAATACATTAGTAAATAAACGAAACTCAGTAGTTAAATTTAAGCGCAGTTAATACATATATATTATTTCAAAGACAATACAGCTATAGCTAATGTTCCAATTCCACATCAAATATTTTTTCCTTACCATTCTATTGTTCATTACCGAGGTTTATATTGGCGTGTATGTACATGATAATTATATACGCCCGTTTGGAGGCGATTTTTTAGTAGTGATATTAATGTATTGCTTTATAAAAAGCTTCACCAACATCCGTGTACTTACGGCTGCTTTAGTAGTGTTAGTTATATCCTTTATTGTTGAAGGATTACAATACCTGCACTTGGTTAGTTTATTGGGGTTGCAAAATTCAAAACCTGCCAGGATGATATTAGGCACCTTTTTTTCGTGGACGGATATTTTGGTTTACATTTTAGGTATCTTGTTGGTGCTGTTTATCGAATGGATAAATAATCCGAGGGTATTTAACAGTAAACCGGTTTTTAAACGTTAATGCGGTATGCAACAATTTGTAGCCAAAAATTCAATTGTGCGTACCATTTGGGGTAAGGCCGATACAGTGCTGTTTATTTTTGCAGGCTCGGCCGCCGAGTTTGCCTTAAACAAGGCGGTAGACTGGTTATATTTTACCGGTAAACTACCTGCCGACCCGCTGGGCAGGCTGTTCTCTACGGTTACCTACGCCCGGCAGATCATCTTCTCAGAACTTGACGACGCCTTAAAAGCCATTGATAAAATTACCGCCATACACCAATCAGTTGAAAATGCCCGTGGCGCGCAAATACCCGACTGGGCTTACCGCGATGTGTTGTTCATGCTGATAGATTACTCTATCCGGTCATTCGAGTTGCTGGAGCGTAAACTTACCGAAGCCGAAAAGCAGGATGTGTTTGATGTTTTTTATCGTGTCGGCGATCGTATGGGCCTGAAAGGCCTCCCGCTTACCTATATGGATTGGGTAATAATGCGCGCCGGTCACCTGGAAAACAACCTGCTGAAAAGCGATTTCACAACCGACCTGTACAAGCAGTATAAAAAGCACCTCGGTGCCATTCGTTATAGCCTATTGTTACAGGTACAAGCTATTGTTACCCCAAAAATTGTAAGCCATATGCTGGCAATTGATAAAAGAGTGTGGATTAGGCCCGTTTTAGCGGGCTATAAATTAAGCCGGGCATTAAAAATTGATAGTGTTTTAAAAGGCGCTTTACTGCCTGCAGAATATAAATCACAAATTAAGGGTTTAGATGTTAATTGATAACCGGTAATTAAGGTTTTAACCGGAATTGCTACCTTGCCGGCAGAATACCTACCTATATGAAAAAGTTATTAGTGCTATTATCAATAGCGTTGTTTGCAGTATCGTGCAAGCAAAGTGAAGCAAACAAAGCCGAAACAAAAAAGCTGAACCAAATGGCAGCCGAATATGTAAGGCTGGGCCTAAGCATTGGCCAGTACGACACCGATTTTGTGGATGCTTACTATGGCCCCGACTCCTTAAAACCTAAAACAACAGTTGCCGGGGAGTTCCCTAAAGATAGCCTGCTGGCATCTATCAACGAACTAATGAATGATGTGAAGCCTATTGCCCGTAAATCCGACGTTGATAGTAACCGTATAAGGGCCGGGTGGATATATGGTCAGTTACTTGCCTTTGGCAGGCGCATACGCATCTACTCGGGTGAGGAAGAACCCTTTGACCAGGAATCTAAAGAATTGTTTGGCGTTGCCGCACCGGTATACGATGAAGACCATTTTAAAACCGCTATTGATAACCTGGATAGCCTATTACCCGGCAAAGGAAACGTTAACGATAGGTTTCAAAAATTGGCCAATAAGTTTGTCATCCCAAAAGATAAGTTGGATACGGTATTTAAAACCGCTATTGCCGAGGCCCGTAAACGCACGCAAAGCCATTACAAACTACCGGCCGGCGAAAGTTTAGATTTGGAGTTTGTAAACAACAAGCCCTGGAATGGCTATAACTGGTATAAAGGCAATTATAAAAGCGTAGTACAAATAAATACCGATATCAAAATTTTTATTGACAGGGCCATTGATGTAGGCAGCCACGAGAGCTATCCCGGGCACCATGTATACAACAGCCTGTTAGAGAAAAACCTGTATCATGATAGACGATGGGTAGAAATTTCACTTTACCCGCTGTTTAGTCCCCAATCGTTAATAGCCGAAGGCAGTGCCAATTATGGTATAGAACTTGCTTTTCCGGGCGATGATAAAGTGCGCTTTGCCAAAAGTGTATTACTGCCCCTTGCCGGGTTAGATACCGCTGGCGTAGATTTATACTTTAAAGCCCTGGCTATCAAAAATCAATTAAACTACGCCCGTAACGAGGCCGCCCGTGGCTTGCTGGATGGCAGCATGTCGCAAAGTAAAGCATTAAGCTACCTAAAAAAATATTGCCTGATGAATGACGAGACTGCACAGAAATCTATCAGCTTTATTAAAAAAAACCGAAGCTATGTTATCAATTACAACTATGGGCAAGATATTGTTAAAAACTACATCGAACGCAATGGCGGCACCGCCAACAATACGCAAAAGCGCTGGGAATTATTTGAGCAATTACTTAGCAACCCGGTAAATCCTGAGAGTTTATTAAAAAAATAACTATATAAAAAAGCCCGGCCTAAAATTAGGCCGGGCTTTTTGTTACTGTATTAATTACTTTTTACCAAAGTCTTTTTATTTCTACGCGGCGGTTTAATACCCTGCCTTCTTCAGTAGTGTTCGGTGCAATCGGTTTAGATTCGCCATTACCCTTTACAGATAAATTATCGGCATTAACACCTGTGTTAACCAGGTAAGTTTTAACCGAATTAGCTCTTTCTAACGAAAGTGCCTGGTTATGTGCCTCGGTACCTTCGGCCGATGAGTTACCCTCTAAAGCAAATTTAACCGAGTTATCCATTTTCATGGCAGCAGCGGCTTTATCTAAAATAGGGTAAGCGCTGGTTTTTAATATCCCTGAGTTAAACTCAAACTGTATGTTGCTAAAGTTGTAATCGGGTTTAGGCGGCGCTGGTGGTGGCGGCGGTGGTGTTGGAGCAGGTGTTGGTGCGGGTGCCGGAGCTGGCGGCGGCGTTGGTGCAGGCTCAGTAACCGGCGGTGGCGGCGGCAATGCCTTTTTGGTTTTACATGCCGGAAAAACGGCAATTGATAATACAATTAAAGCCGAAATGTAGATCGATTTGTTTAATTTCATATTGCAATAGTTTTGGTATCTGTAAAAATATAAACGTTTTTTATATTTTTTAGTTACAACACCTAAATATTAAAGCAAAGGGGCCAATTTGTTAACAAACCGGCCCCTTTAGTTATATTGTTAGTAAAAATCGCTTTGCACAGCGATACTTTACAGGTTTTTAATGCGAAATAAACGCCTTGAACTTTTTAGAGATCGCTTTTATGTAAGCGGCAACACGCTGTTGCTCGCGAACAGACAATAGCTTGCCGCTATATTTCCAGCCGCTATCGGTATCATCAAAAAAGGTAAACTCGCCTAAATAATCTTTGCTGTTTACCACATCCAATCCGGGTATGTTATCCCCTATCTCGCCGGGGATGCTCAGGTGGTTAAAAATACTGTCGCCGTTTCTGTTAGAACGGTACAATTTAAATGCCCTTACTGCCTTATTTATGCGGCTGTAAAGCGGTTCAAAATACAGGTTAAGTATTTTACCATTATCCCTATCCAGAGATAAAGTAGTTGATTTAGGATCGTAATTAGACGAGGTTGACATGGTATATAGTTTTGATAAAAATACTACAACCAAGTATTATAAATGTTCTGATAATTTTAACAAATTATTAAGCTTTAGGTGTGCCCGGAACGAGATTCGAACTCGTACATCCTTACGAATGCCACCCCCTCAAGATGGTGCGTCTACCAATTTCGCCACCCGGGCCTTATATGCAAAAAGCCTTAAGCTTAAAGTTACTAACCGCAAAGGTTAAAACTTAAACTTAAGACTTTCAATTAGATGGATGTGCCCGAAGAGAGACTCGAACTCTCAAGAGACAATTCTCAACGGCTTCTGAGACCGCAACGTTTACCAATTTCGCCATCCGGGCTGGTACAAGGCTGCAAATATAAATTTTTATGTATTGCTATTTAAATAATTGTTAAATAAAATACGCTTTGTAAAGCGCTTGTTAAAGGCTAACTTCGGGTAAATAATTACTATCATAATGATAAAAAAAGCAACTATCTTAATTCTTTTCGCGCTGGTTTGTACAACCCTAGCATCTGCCCAAAATGCCGATGCCATTATCGGAAAATGGTTAAATTCAACAGGCGAAGGCCATGTACAGATATATAAACGGGGCGATAAGTTTTTTGGTAAACTGGTATGGCTTAAATTCCCGAACGAAGAGGACGGAAAGCCCAAGTTAGATAAATTCAATCCCGATAAAGCCCTGCAGTCTCGCCCAAAGCAAGGTATCGAACTGTTAAAGGATTTTACCTTCGACGGTGAAGACACTTACGAAGGCGGCACCATTTACGACCCAAAATCGGGGAAAACTTATAGTTGTAAAATGACACTTAAGGGCGATGTCTTAAAAATGCGCGGCTATGTGGGTATATCGTTATTGGGCAGAACAGAAAATTGGACCCGCGTAAAATAAATATGAAAACAAAGCACTTGCTATTTATAGCGTTAATATTGATCTCATCGGCAGTAAAAGCGCAAAGTATAATCCCTTTAGCGCAAGCAAGGCCAACAAGCATACGTGGCCTATCGATTGTTGATGATAGCGTAGCCTGGGTTAGCGGCAGCAAAGGCACAATTGGTATTACCTCAAACGGCGGCAAAAACTGGATATGGTCGCAGGTAAAAGATCACGAAAAGGCTGAATTTAGAGATATTGAGGCGTTTTCGGATAAAGAAGCGGTAATAATGGCTTCGGGTACGCCAGCAGTGGTGTTAAAAACCATTGATGGTGGCCTCACCTGGCAGCAAACATACCATATGGCCGATAGCGCTTACTTTTTAGATGCCATGGATTTTGCCGATGCCAAACACGGCTGGATATTGGGCGACCCTATAAACGGTAAGCTACTATTACTGCAAACTATTGATGGTGGCGAAACCTGGCAGCAACCCGCCAACGCACCTGTTGCCCTGCAAGGCGAAGCATCGTTTGCAGCCAGCGGCACCTGCCTGCGGGTAAATAAAAACACCATAACCATTGTTACCGGTGGTGGCAACAGCCGCATTTTAAGCTCGCCTACCAAAGCATTATATTGGACAGCTACTGTATTGCCTTTAACAAACGGCAAACAAAGTATGGGGGCCTTTTCGTTTGCATGGGGTAAAAACCAAACCATTATAGCAGGCGGCGATTACGCCAAAGATACCCGTACAGACTCGGTTGCATACCTGTTACCTAATAAAAATGCCCTATATAAAGGCAATACACCGCTTAAGGGGCCGGCCGGTTTTCAATCGTGTGTAGAGTATGTTTGGGGCGATACCTACCTTGCTACGGGTACATCTGGCAGTAACTTAACTACCGATGGTGGTAAAACATGGCAAAAGATAGATGCCGCCAGTTACAACGTTTGCCGCAAGGCAAAGCACGGCAAATTGATCTTATTAGCAGGCGACAGAGGTAAGTTAGGTTTATTTAAAATGTAATTTTGTGTGTTTTAGGCACTTATTATAAACTTTACAAATATTTATAAAAGGGCTTGCAGGCAATACCAATAAATCCTATATTTGCACCACTTTAACGGAAACGGAAAAGTTGATTCCGTAGCTCAGCTGGTAGAGCATAACACTTTTAATGTTGGGGTCCTGGGTTCGAATCCCAGCGGGATCACGAGAGAAACAAAATAACCAGGGTTTCTCAGCTGTTTTGAAGTAAGAGCCTCTTGAAAAAGAGGCTCTTTTTTGTTTAAACGCGGTTTTTAGCTTAGAAACCAACTTTTTGGAAATCTCACTCTCTATTTTTCTCAAGAATTTTAATGCAGGTTAGTTCAATCTAATTCAAAGTAATCGGTAACCTATTCGGTAACCTATCAATTATTCCGAAATTAGGTTACCGAATTAATACTGGTGCCTTGTATCAGTTTGATTTTCAGTTTAAAAACGTATTGTATCATTTTTTTAAACAAAATCTCATGAAAGTAAATGAAGATCTATCAATTCTATTTTGGCTAAACCGTCAAAAGGCATCCAAAGATGGTTTAGTACCAATTTGGGTAAGAATTACCATAAACGGAAAACGCGACGGTTTTTCATCCGGTAAAAAAATACATCCCGATGCCTGGGACGAAAAAGCGGCTATAGCTGGAATGAATTGTCCAGATTATAAGATGATAAATAGTTATTTAGCAAAAACAAGGGTAGAGTTAGAAAAACACTATAATCAACTTGTTGCTGTAAATAAAAAGGTAACAGCATCTATGGTTAAGGAAGCTTACATGCCAAAAGAGGTAATACAAAAAACGCTTATGCAAGCTTTTAAATTACACAATGAAGAATTTGCCGAGCGGGTAAATAAAAACAAAGGCACCAAGGGTACATTGGGGCGCTATGAGCGACTGAAAGATAAAGTACTGGATTTCCTAAAGAAAAAACTTAAACTCGGTGATATAGCGTTAGAAGACATTGAAATGGCATTTGCTGTTAATTTCTTCCATTACTTAACTATGGAAAATGTTGGGGATAACACCGCTATGAAATATGTGAAAACTTTAAAGCAGATTATAGATCGTGCCATTGATGAAGGCTGGATTAAACATAATACTATTTCGGGGTTTAAATGCACCTATAAAGATCCTGATAGAGAAACACTTGAAATGCATGAGTTAGTTGGAATGTATGAAAAAGAAATTTCAGTAGAACGTTTGGCAGAGGTACGGGATGTATATGTCTTTTGCTGCTTTACGGGTTATGCCTACGAAACTGTTTACAAACTTGAACCGGCAAATATTTTCAAGGGGCTGGATGGTAAATTATGGATTACAAAAGATCGGCAGAAAACTGGCGTTGAAGAAACAGTACCATTATTACCCATTGCCCTGGCAATAATCGAAAAGTATAGAAATCATTCTTATTGCGTGAATGAAAATAAATTACTTCCCGTTAATAGCAACGTTCGATATAATGCCTATATCAAAGAAGTAGCAACAATTTGCGGCATCAAAAAGCAACTTACTACTCATACAGCGAGACATACTTTCGCGACAACTGTTCTTCTTGAAAATGATGTTCCAATAGAAACTGTCGGAAAGTTATTAGGCCACAAAGATTTGCGCTCAACGCAGATTTATGCTAAGATCACTAAGCGTAAAATCAGCAATAACATGGCAGTATTAGAAAGTAAAATTTTTGGAGAGAAAGGATTACTGAAAGTTTCATAGAAGATTATTTAATTTATGATCACAAATTTCGGCAGGTTGGGAAAACTTTACAGAAGAGCAATGAAAACTTACACTTCGAAATGGGTTATATATTAATTTGTTTTGTTGAATTAATTTAATAACATTATATAAATTTCTAAAGAAGATAAAATGGCAATCAAGCTTTTTTCGATTGATAAAGACGAAGTGATAAATGGTGATTTCATTACCGGTAAAACAAATTACGACTTTGCATTATCTAATTTTCTACCTCTTATAGATCGGCTGGAAATACAGCGTAAAGGACAAGACCCAAAGTTTTATAGTAGGCTCGAAAATGACATTTTAAAGGGGTGCGTTATGCCGCCAATTACATTGGCTTTTGTCGGTTTGGAGTTGACAACGATGGAATTGACACAGGTAGAAAAAATAATAAATACTGAAATCGAGAGTGCTTTTATTTTAGATGGTTTACAAAGATTGAGAACTCTACAAAGAGCTGCACATAGAAAGGATTATTCAATTGAAATGTCTAGGCCCGTTTTTGTCAATATTATATTATGTGATTCGATGGATAAATTATTGTATCGAATGATAACTCTAAATAATGGTCAGAAGCCAATGACTGCACGGCATCAGATTGAAATTATTGCGAGTAACGTTTATGATTTTTCTAATTCATCCGTGGCTATCCAAACCGAGAAGTTAAAATCAAAAAAGCCTATACCAGGTGCGTTTAAGCAAGCTGATTTTATAAAAGCATATTTAGCCTTTTTAAGCAAGTCTATCAATATAGATAATGCGAAAATTATCGAGGAAAAAATGGATGAGTTAATTGCAGATAAAATCCTTGATACTAATATAAAAGAACAAGTAATTGAATTTACTCAGATAATAGACTTGATTGATAATTTTACAAACAAAAATAATTACTTAAAAAAATGGTTTCAAAATGTTAACAATTTATTGGGATTTAGTGCAGCGATTTCGAAGTCCTATGATATTGTAGTAAAATTATCAGATAATGAATTCGAACAACATGTTAAAATTTATGAAACAGCTTTTGAATATTTTGATGTTTCTAAGATACGAGTTGGCGATATAAGGAGAAAAACAGTGTACTATTATATAAAACACTTTGAAGATTTGTTTGAGTTAAATGATACAACATTAATTGATGTATTATCGCAAGAGATATAATGCCAAAGTTTGAACAATTTGAATTATGTGAACCTTTTAGTTTGTCAAACTATGAAAAGCTTCCAAATTCTTTAAGGTTAGATAAAACTATTAAGGAAGAAGGAAAATTATATAGACTGTTAATAGGTTCTTTGGATATTAAAAATAATATCACAGGGGAAATAATTAAGCAAAAAACAAATTATTCGGTTTTAGGTAAAAGGGATAGAAAGCGCTTTTCAAATAATTTGTTTACCGAACCGCTTTCTTCGACGACCACTTTAGGTATTTTAGACAAGTATTTAACTGCTAGTAATCCCAGCAATATCCCATTATTTAAAGATTTGATTAATGAGTATTGTTTTTATCATTATTATAAATTAAATGGTGTCCATACGCTGGCTTTTCTACATATTTATAGAATATTGGAGCGTATGTCATATACATTTCCAATGCTCTATGCGTCAAAAGCGACCGATTATGTTGGAACGTTTAACAAGTTGCAGAATTTTTTTAAAGGGTCTAATTCAGAATTGAAGTTTTTCAACCTTTTTATCAATGACTTTTTTGAAGATGAATTTTTAGAGTATAAGGTTAAAATTAACATAACTGCTCATAATGAAGATATAAGGGAAAGCTATTATAAAATTTTAAATATGCTTTGTAAGTCAAATGATCCTGCTATAAATATTGTCGGATTCAATGAGTTTTCTGATATCACAATGGAGAACCGCGATACTATTAATCTTTTGATTCATTTGAGAAATAGATATTTTCATTTTGCTTCCGGAGGCCAACGCAATATTACTTCATCTGAAATGATTGAGCCTAACGATTTTTATAAATTATTAAACGAACATTTTATTAATTGGCTTGCGGTTGTTTATTTTACAATTGTAAAAGCATCAATAAAATAATTCAAATATTAAAACACCCAATCACTTGCGCACGCATGTCCTGTGTGCCATAGCCAACATACCGCGTTTGCGATAGCAGTGGAAGGCCAGGACCACTTTTATAAGTGGTGAGGATAGCGAGTCCCTACATCTATCAGTGGGGACAAAGCCCAGATCATACCACTATACCCATTGTAATTGGTTGCCATTTTACCAGCGATTAATAGTAGGTAAATTTAGTTTTTGAGAAATATGAATTGGAATTCAAAGATCGTAAAAACATACGATTGAGGTCTTTTTCTAATAATCAGTGTCTAATACTCATAATAAATTCTATTTTGTATTATAAAAAATTGATGTTTATTTGGTAATCAACTATATTTCGAATAGCCATACCAAAACGAACGTTTGGATATATCGCACGAGCTAAATCAGTTATATAAATTCGGTTTTCGCTATTGATCTTTTCGCCGAATATGATGGATTTAACGGCAGAATTAGGGTAGTTGAAAAGTTCACCTGAAAGTTCATTATTCTCAGAATGAAATATTAGCCGCATTTCCTTTTCATAGCACCATTCAAGTGGTTTAACACCAAATTGTTTTGTATATAAATCAAATAATAATTTTTTCGATTTTTTCAGCCAATCAGAATAATTTCTAATATTCTGTGTGTTATGGCTTTTGACATACCTTCTGTAAGACAGTTCTTCATCGATGGCCATCTCGTGGAAGTCAACTTGATCAGCTGCAACATTGTAAACCATTGTATCGAAATATACAGGTTTTCTTTTGTATTTAACTTTAAGAACCAAAGCTCTATTTGACAGCTTTACCAATTCATCTGCATCAAATTCGATACAAAAACCACGAAGACCATCAGTGTAATGCGACCACATAAGTAAATTTGAAATCTCTCTGCTAAAACAGCAAATGCGAGCACTATCAAGATACTTTGATATACTTTGTGAATAATCATTAATAAACTGTTCACAGTATTCAAATAATCGGTTTATACCTTCTGCACTATAATCTGGTTCATCAAAACCCCATGCCCGGTAAACGTCAGCATAGCGACTTTTCTCATTTACTGAATGCGGAATTCCTTTTTGAATAATTGACCAGCATTCAAACGGATCATTAAATGCCTGGTAATGATTACAAAAAACTTCACTTTTTTTTAATCCCTCAAGCGAATGTTCATTAATTTGATGAAATTTAAAAACACTATTATACATGGGTAATTTGAAGCCTCAAATAATAATAATTTTGGTTATATAAGACCATTAAGAATCAATGTTTGTTTAATTGTCGATGCAGCATTTTTGATTTGATTATCCTGCTCTTTGGTCTTGCCTTCTTTCGTCGGTTTTTTATCTATAGACGCAAAAATCACCTCCGTTTTTGTTTCATAAAAATATAGTCTGTATGCAGCAGGATTAAATATTCGAAGTTCGCAAACATTAATTTCTTTTTCATTGTCAGGGGTAACATCTTTAATAAGATCATTATCAGGAAAAAACTTTGATGTTCCGTCTCGTTTTATTGCTTTTTCTACCCTACTGATAACTGCCATTTGCGTATCTGCATCAAGTTTTTCAAAACCATTTTGAAATTTTGGACTGAAATGGTTATCTCCCGAAATATCAAGTAACCTCTCAAAATTTCCTAATTTCTCACGTCTCGCTAAGACAATTATTTTTTCAATTTCATTAGTATTTGCAGGTTCGCCATACAGGTTATTAAGTTCTGTAATACTTCCATCACTTCCTGGTATTGATAAAGGATGCACTCTAAGTTCTTCATTCAGACCCATACTGAAAGCATACCCAGCATTATCTGCCACAACTTTAAGGTAATACGCATCTTTTGGATTTAGGCCGACTAACAAAGTGTAGTCGTTCATTATCATTTCCTCTTCGTTAGCTTCTATAAAGTGAGAATTAAATGGATATTTTGTAAAAGCGCTGTATGCCGCAGATCTCATAGTTCGATCCAAACTGCCTATGCACATCGCAAGCGAAAAGTTATCAGCAGAAAGCATCACTTGCTGAGCATCCGTAACGGTGACAATCCCGTCTACATCGTCAGGATATTTTTTTTTCAGTGTATTATATTCACTGTAGGTTGCTGAAAATGCTGAGGATATAACTTCATGGGTAATTCCGTCCGGCGTAAGGGTGTTTAAGTAAAATAAATTCATTTACAAAAGTTCAGAGGAGTTCTTTTCAAACTGGTCAAAAAAGTTTGTTGGCCATTCATCTAATCTACCATCATTATCAAGTATCGGTGATGCAACATCAGTAAGCTGATTTTTATCCAATTCAAACCAATGGAATTGCACATTATCACCAAAATCGCCGAAGCGTTTCGCCGCAATTCTTATTCCATCAAAAATATGGTCACTGTGCGTTTCTATAATAACCTGTGATCCTGCACGTGTGCATAAAGCTATCAGGTTCGCAATTTCTGTTTGACCTTTTGGGTGAAGATGAGCCTCAGGATTTTCTATTATTACAACACTGTTCTTTATAAGGGTCCCTACCAAAAGTGCTGTTATTACCGGCAATATATAGCTAAGACCGAAGCCTACGTTAGTCGACCTGTGTTGATTAAACATACTGTAAGAAATATCACTCAGTTCAACTAATTCAAAGCTGAACTTAGTGTTAGGTGATATTTTATTTAACCAGGACTGAAGTACAAATATAAACTGATCATTTTCAGATTCTTTTAATACAAGAGTCTCAGCAAGATGTTCGTATTCGTAAGATCTTATGCACTGAAGAACGTTCTCACCATTAGGCCCTATTTTATTTATGAGGTTTGCATCATTATAAATCTGAATACCACCTCTTGGGCCGAACCTATCTGCTGCTATATAAATTATTTCAGGAAAGTCTGAAGGTATTCCGTCACTTGTTATTTTATAATCTGTTTCTTCAACCGGAATCTCGATCGAAAGTTCGCCGTTTTCAAGCTGCACAGATAATCCAATATTGCCTGATGAATTTGAGTTCCTTAATTCTTTGGCTGTTCCATGCCCATAAAGCAACACACTTTTTTCTCTTTTCGAAGCCTTTTCGAGCATAAGCAATGCCTGGATTACCGAACTTTTTCCGCTGCTGTTCAAACCTGTCAAAACCGTAAGTGGGCTGAGATTGATATCTCGTTCCAAAAAAGACTTGAACCCAGATAGGCGAATGGATTTTATCATAACAGGTATTTTTTAACTAATGTATTTAATTTTGAATGGCGCTCAATAACTGAAGTTTGTTTCAGCGCGTTACGAGAAACTACTTGCTTGAAACTGTCTTTAGAAAGATAATTAAGGTTATAGTCATTAATAAACTCCTTTTTATTTTCGACCAGTATCTCAAATTCTTCACTTTCAAGTTTAGAAAAAATTGCTCCCCATGTTTCAAAAAGGGCTTTGTTAACAGGAGTTTTACGAAGCCCGTAATAACTGGTTCGGAAATTATGTTCTCCGAAAATTAGTTGTGTTCGTTTCATGGCAGACAGAAATCTTACTTCTATCATTTTCAAAGAATCAATCTGTATATCGTCCCGATGAATCCTTTCATTAAATAGCTTTTTAGTAGTTGAAGGGGCAAAATCAGGCATTGCATTAATAATTCTCATTGTATCACTCAAAAATGTGTCAACGTCGCCGCTTTTGGGATATTTTGAATAATCCCTTATCATGAATGCAATACAGCGTAGGATGAACTCACGGTCGACCATTCTGTTCGCTTTGAGTTTGTTATCGGTGGCATTCTTAAATGTTTGTTTAGATGCCAGTAATTTCAGCAAATCTGTGGAGTTACCTACGTACAATGCATGACGTATTTCCTGGTCAGTAAGGGGCACTCCGCCCGTGTTTATTCTTTTAAATATATTTCTTTTCACATCTTCCGGTGTTCCGGGATTGATGATTGTGAAAGAAAACTCCGTTTCCATAATTCGGTTTTGGATATGTACCGGTAGCTCTTTAAATTGGAAATTATTAAAACTCGGCCCCCAAAATTCGAGATTCTTTAATTTAATACCAAAACCGCTTAGGCTTTCATCTTTTGTCTCTAAATAGCTTTTGCCCAGTACAAAATCTCTAATTGTACTTAGTCTTTGAAGGCCGTCTACAACGTTAAAATTACCATCGTCATCGATCGAAACGTAAAACATTGGAAGCGGAATTTTAAGCATCAAACTTTCGATTAGCCTGCATTTTTTCTCATCAGTCCATACTTCATTTCGCTGAAAATCCGGATTAAGATTAATTGTACCCTGCTTAATTCTCCTTAGAATGGTGTCCATAGAAATACCTTTAGTATCAATGGAAATCTTCATTGGATCAAACGGGACAAAGTCCTCATTATCAGGTGTTATTTCGTCCTCCTCGTCAACCGACTCATCGCTGTAATCAGAAAATAGCTGGAAATAATATAAAACGTCCCCTCTTTCAGAAATCATTTTACTGATATTCAGATAAGAGATAACAGGTAGAGATATTTCCCTTATGAGCTTATACCCGGCATCATTTGAATTAACGTACACTCGGGGGCCGGCAATCTGATCCTGATCCTTAGCTGTAAAGAAAATTGTTTGGTTTAAAGCATTAATCTGATGTTTTCTTTCATCCCAATATTCAAGCAGTTCGTCTTTGTGTCTGTATTCCTGAGTTGGGTGTAGATATTCGGTACGGGACTCATCAAGATAAAGATTAAGGTCATTCCTGAGCAGAAAACAGTCTATTTCAAATCCCCGCTCACCAAAGAAAGACTTCAGATCTTCATTATCATACCCTACATATAACTTTGCCTCTCCGTTTCCTTCACCAATTTTGTTGGGACCTAAAACGAATGAATCAGCAATTGTAATCCTGGTTTTTGTGTCCTGAACTGTATAAAGCTTGTTATTTATTGAGATGCTTTTCATTATTTGCAGTTACGCTAATCCATAAAGTTATAATATTTAAAGGTAAGGATATGCAACAAGTCTCCAAACCGAACAAAAATAGAAATTTGTTTGATGCAA
This sequence comes from Inquilinus sp. KBS0705, assembly GCA_005938025.2. Classification (NCBI taxonomy): domain Bacteria; kingdom Pseudomonadati; phylum Pseudomonadota; class Alphaproteobacteria; order Rhodospirillales; family Rhodospirillaceae; genus Inquilinus; species Inquilinus sp. KBS0705. Next base: position 2,187,349 of record VCCI02000001.1, read on the forward strand.
ATCTTTTCTGTGCTGTCCTATCAGAGATCAGCAAGCGTTTCTATCATGGAATCTGATAGTGGTTGTTGTTTGATATAATTATCAAAAATTATATAGGGATTCAGATGGAAATTATGGATTGGCTTTTCTATTGCTGAATTTTCAAGAGATACAGCACCAATTTTTGTCATTGCAGGAGCGCTTCTATTACGTCCGGGAAACATTAATATATTTCTGTAACTGGTTTTGTATTTTAACCAATCTGCATTAGATGTAGCGCGATTAAGGACAAGTTCATAAAAGTACTGTTTCACTAAATCCCCAACGCCAGGATTGTTTTCCGCTTTCTGATTTATTGTGTTAAAATCAAATAGGTAATATTTTGCATCTATTATCAGTACTACCGACCTTGTATCGTTTTTAATCCACTTAATAACATCGGGCCGAAGTGTATTTTTTTCAGTTATTTTACCAAAGTCCGAATCAACCCATTCTGGCTTTGAAATAAATCCAGCAAATTCTCGATATTCATTCCTGAAATTAAACGAAACAGCATCTTCCCAGACGTGTTCAAATTTATTTTTTCCATAAAGAGTATAGTCCTGTACATTTGTACTTGTCCCGATTTTCAATAGTTCTTTAAGGCTTTTTAACAGCGTAATATCCCTGTCGTTGAACGTTATCCTTAACTCCTTATTAATTATTTCAATGAGGTATTCCTGATCGCCGAGTTCCTCGATATCAGTAGATTCTATTTCATCAAAAGTGATCTCAAGGTCAAGGATTTCGCAATAACGTGAAGCAACATAGGAAATCCCCCACTTGTGAATTCTGCTTATAACTGTGTTAGACAGTGTTTCATTTCCTTGGGAAAAGACATTAAAATAATATGGGTATTTTGAAATAACCGGCTGTGATCTTTCTACTGTATATTCCCATAAAACTTCATTTGAATCGTCCTCTGCTATGTATTTATTTTGGTAACTCCATATCCCATGGCTCAGGTAATCCTTCAGTAGAAAATCTGCAATGGCTATTTCGCTGGTCTCGGACGAAGAAGACTGATCATAAAATTCCATTCTGTTCCCAAAATAGCTGGTATTGATGTCATATTGTTTAAGGATTTTAATAAGTGTTCGTCCCTCATTAATGAGGTTTTCTTCAAGAATCGTTTTGCGAAACATATATTTAGGAAGAACACAGATAACATTACGAGCATTTGCTGCTATCCCCACATAGTTGAATTTTACAAGATCGTTTTTAACGGTAAGGAACCCTGCCTGTAAAAAAGGGTTAAACAACATCCCCAGTTTAGATTTAACATATTCTAAACTGTAATCCTCAACTTGTTCAAACAAGTAAGCTATGCCGTTTTCTTCAATTTGCATAGATACTATTTAATTTCAATGGCATCTAAAGCCTGTTGAAGTTCATGTGTCAAAATGCCGTTAGTATCATCGTAATGTTCTGTAATTTCACTGAACGTATCATATTTGAAAAATTGGCGGTGATTATGCCGCATTACGTCCTCCCGAAGATAAAGCAGAAGTTTATTCCTTATAGAGTTGCTTTTAGTAAGTTCTTCATTGTCCATGAAAAATGGACCTATTAGGCGGTCTTCAGGAATCTTTTTCGCGATCAGGAAATCATTGACGACTTTTCTGAACTGATTCCATTTGTATTTTTTTAAACCAAAGCGAATCTCAGTGTCAGTATGTTCTGACTCATGTTCGTTTAGTGGTATATATTCAAAATTCCAACGCCTTTTGAATGCCGCATCCATATGAAATACCCCCTGATCAGCGCTGTTCATGGTAGCCCAAATATAAAGATTAGCTGGAAGAAAGATTCCGTTTTCAATTTGAGTGTACTTATCTCCTAATCTGTTTTTCAGATACTTCATTCCTTCCTCTGATAGCATAACTTTATACACGCTCTGCCCGTTTTTACGGTCGAGTAACTGGAAAGTCTCTCCAAACACGGCTGCTGCATTAGCTCGGTTAATTTCTTCAATCAATAAAAGATAGGGTTCCGCCGATAGAAATGCTTCAGTTAGCGCTTTAAGAAACGGTCCTGGTGAAAATGCATAATCAATAACCGGTTCATTTATTATAGAAGTATTCTTCGCCAGTGATTCTTTTGAATCATGGTACTCATGTCCTGTTACATCTTTCTTATAGTAGGTAGACGGTTTGTAATTACCGACAAATTTGGCATAGGAGTAATCAGGATAAAATGTAACGCGAGACTTTCTGTTCCCGAAAACAATCGATTTGTCTTCCAAAAAGTGGCTTTTTCCAGTGCCGGGTGCGCCGTAAACAATAATGTTATGAGGCGAGGTAATTTTAAGGTCAGTGATTTTAGCCAATTCCACTGAATCTTTAAAATATAATGTCCAGGCAAAAGCAAATTCACCAGTAGGGTTTTTATAAATCCCGATTTGGTAACCTACCTGGTATGGAATCAAAAGTTCTCTTAAAAAAAGTATTCCGGCTGGTTTGAAAAATTTGAAATAAGGTTTTGTATTAGTTGTGTCTTTTATAAAAGTAACCTCAGACTCAAATTTGATTACTTGTGGCTGTGCCGATATACTATCTAAATAAACCGCCGGGTCAAAATTGGGATTTTTATAAAGAGCCGCATTTGTTTTTAAATGATTGTATGTGTGACCTGCAATTGATAGTAAATTTGACTTTGAAATAAAATGGTTGACCTGAGCACCGTCACCTTCCCTTAACGCAGTTCCCCCAAATGCTATATTGTATTTGGAATTGTAATTATTTATAAAGAAGTCTTTGTTTGCTCCAAGATAAATAATTGTGTTACCGCCATTAGCGCTTTTGGCCAGTTTTCTGTCGTCAGTGGTATTTCCTTTAACAAATTCATTTTTTGCCCAATCTATTCCGTCAAATATGTTTTCGACAAATTCATAATTATTTGTTACAAGAAACTCTTTAAGGTCAGATTGCATTTTGTGATGTAGTTTATGTTATAAATAACAATAATACGTACAAACTGGAATTTAACGGTTATTTAATTAAGTTTTGTTTTTGCAAGCATATAAGTAACTGAAATAGTTACCGAGTGTATTTAGTAATATCAATTTGTTTAAGCAAAGCAATAAGCACGTCAACAACGATGCTATTTCCTGCTTGGCGGTACATTTGAGTATCGCTTACTTCTATTTTAAAATCATCAGGAAACCCCATAAGTCTCAAGCATTCCCTCGGAGTTAGTTTTCTTATTCGACCCTGATTATGTGTTACATAATTATCGACGCCAGCGCGGTGCATTTTATGCATCGACTGTAGAAGAGGTCTTGCGATTGCCAAATCTGTTTTTGTACTTGTTCTGAAATTCTTTGTTCCTCCTGCAAGGACATAGTCACGGACTTTATCTGATAGGTAGTACTTTTCCTCTACTTCATTAACATTGAAAATAAACTCATCTGAATTTAGTGATTCGGATACTGATTCAAAAACAAAGTCACCATGCCAGTTAAACTGTTGATTTGCTTTTTGACAAAGCGCAATGTTACCATTAATTTGGGTATATCTTTTACTTCTGTTTTTCGAACTTGTTACGAATTTTACACCTTTTTCCTTTAAATAATATTTAGAATCAATGCAATCTTCCAAAAAATCCTGCATGGTATGCTCAAGCTGTATTTTCTCCGGAAAACTAAAACTTGCCTTTTTATTCCTAAAGGCCACAACAAAAATTCTTTCACGATGCTGAGGTATTCCAAAATCTTTGCTATTTAAAATCTGAGAATGAATTTTGTATCCAAGATCCTGGAAAACATCCTGCACTACTTGCCAAGTTCTACCACCATCATGGTTTACCAAACCTTTAACATTTTCAAATATAAAAACATTAGGCATCGTTTGAGATACAATTCTCGCAAAGTCATAGAAAAGGGTGCCACGAATATCCTCTAAACCAAGCCTCTTACCAACCATTGAAAAGGCTTGACACGGACTTCCTCCAACAAGCAAATCAATTTTGCCTTTATATTTTTCTGCATTAAATTTAGTGACATCATCGTGCCAATCCTGTTCGTCCAGCATGTAATTTGCCAGGTAACTCTTTTTTACATGTGGATCAATATCGCCGGCAAATATTACTTCATGCTTGAGGTTTAACCTTTTAAAAGCAGTTTCGATAGCACCAATACCACTAAATAACGTACCTATACGGATGGTTGAATTTGGTTTGGAGAATATTGTTGAAAGCAATTTTTGCGTTTCAGAAAGCGAAGTTTCAGCTTCTTGTATGTTAATTTCGTCAAGCAGCGTTACATCTTCAAAAGCCATATAAATAAGTTGGTTTTAACAAAAATAGAAATTGATAGTAATAAAACCAGACTTTTTAGCAAATTATTTTTCAACATACTAAATTATCTGGCAATTTATGTTAGTAATCTATTTTTAAATACTATTAATTTTAGTGAGTTGTAAAAAAAGGTTTTCAAGGGTTGAGAAGAGATTGTTTCCTCTTAGCTCACATTCCCATATCTCCAAAACTTTCCAACCCGCCTGAGTAAGCAAATAAGATGATTTCAAATCGTTTTGGGAATTCGTTTGAATTTTATTTAACCACCATTCAGACCTTGTTTTAGGGATCACATAATATTTGCATCCCTGATGACCATGCCAAAAGCATCCCTGTATGAAAATTACTGTTTTATATTTCGGTAAAACAATATCTGGTTTTCCGGGAAGATTTTTTACATGTATGCGGTAACGAAATCCTTTCGAAAAAAGAAATTTCCTTACCAGCATTTCAGGTTTGGTATTCTTGCTTCGAATACGAGACATATTATAACTTCGTACTTCCTTTGAATGAACATCGGCCATACCTCAACAACAATTATAAAACAGAAAGTTTATGATGTGGGGTCATAGTCTTTTGATGGCAATGGAATAAATTTATCGAGTCCTGTCTCAATTAAATATACTTCCTGTGATAAGTTATAAATATCCTCTCCAACTTGTTCACACAAATCAAAACATTTGTAATTTAACTCATTCCTTATGGCGGCTTCCTCTACAGAATAAGTTGGGTTGTCTGTATGAATATTGATGTATTGAGTAAAATCCTCATCAGGATGATAATTTACACCTTCCTGAACCAGTTGTTTTACAAAAGTTTTAACATCTTCTATTGTCTCAATATTTGTAATCATATTTAGTTTCTAATTTTAACAACCCTGTTATCTTCCGCCTGACGCAGTATTATTTCCATTCCCTCGTCTTTGGACATCACATTTCCAAATTCTTTCATGGATTGATCATCGCCATAAACACCGTTGGGGTCATTCCACATCAGCCACTCTATCATGTCTTCACGACTAAGTCCATTAAGTAACAAAACAAGTTCTGTTTTACCAATTTCCACAACTTTGTCGTAGGAATAATTATTTGTTTTCCAAAAACTCATTTTGTTATTAGTTTATATTCCTTTAGCATTCCAAGATTGAACATGACTTGTCAAATCTTCACTAACTACCACTAACTGATTTTTTCGTACAAAAATTCTTTCCGCATGATCTGGATTACGGATGTTACGTTGAAGTTCCTTTAAGCTTACTACAGTCACTTCATCATCGTCTGCAATTTCTAAAGGATCTTCGGAAACAATATAGACCTCAGATAATTCAAGATCTGGTACATCAGAAATAATTTTTACTATCTGTCCAGGTTTGGTAGGCATTAACGTTAAGTCCATAAGCAAATCTATCAAATTGAATGTATTATTTTTAGATGTTTTGTTATTACATTGATATAAATATACTAAATAAATTAGCATTTATCAAATATTTTTGCATTAATTTTTAAATATATTTAATCATTTCGTAATTAAAATACGCCCCCTGTTTTCACCAAAGATCATCAAACCATAAGAAAACAGGGGGCGTTCCTCGGGCGGGCGATAGCCCGCCGCCGGGGAGTTTTAGAAATAAGGGGAATTGCTCCCCCTTATCAGCATTTAGTTATAAATCAATGCTTCGCTTCCCCACATTGCAAAATCACGGCAAAGATTAAAGGCGATTTGCGCCCTTTGCTTGGCTGTACCGTCCATGATAGATTTAAACTTAGCTTCATCACTTTTGAAACTTCGCACATTTTGAAAATAACCTGTTACGCTGTTATATGCGCCAAATACCGTTCCTGCGGTGGTGTCCATTTGCTGGGTCTGACTGCCTAAAGCATACTCGTAAACATTATCTACAATATTGGTATAATGTGTAGATAGCAGGTCGAATTTACCCTCGGCTAAATTTTCCAAAACCTCTTTGTTTGGTGCCATTGCAATCTGTATCAACTTTTTAACCTGGGCATCAGTAATACGTACTTTAGCCCACTGGTTAAATAAACCCTCCATTTCACCGCCTAACGATTTGCAGATACCCATTAAAGTATGCGCCTGTTTAAGCCTTTCGGTTGCGGATGCGGTGTGACGGATTTTAATCGCCCCTGAATGATTATTCATAGCTGCATTAAGGGTATTGTTGCAAACTATCCTGATAGGCGTAAATGCTGCGGTAATGCTTCCTAAACCATCGTGCGTAGTGGTTAAAAACAAATATTGCTCTATCCAGTCCTTTACACCTACCCGTATATAATCGGGTAGTTTAGCGGTTATAAAAACCCGCTCACCTTTACCCAATGCCCCCGCCGTTTCGTATAAAATACCATCGCCACCGCCTACGATAGCATCAAAGAACAAAAACGCATCACGGTTTTGCACGACTTCATAATCGTTGCCAACTATCCCTAAAACTTGCTCTGTATCTGCCCGAACGGTTGCAAAGAAATTAGGCACTTCAATTTCAGGAATAATAATATCGTCGCTTCCCTCGCCTAAATGGTTTGCGGTATCATAAGTAAATAAGGGGCGTTTTTCAACGATATAATCCAAACCTGCGTGCTGTATAGCTTCGCTACTGGTTGGATAGCGGTCTATAATCTGCCCTAATCCGTGCCAGGCTTTTTCTTTCACACTCATAAAGCTGTCTTTGCCTGTTTTTTTATTGAAATTTATTTGATGTGCCATGACGTTATTTTTTAGTGTTTAGTTCAATGATTTTTGTCTGTAATACTTCCACATTCGGCGTACTGCTTACCGATAATTCGGTTTTTGATTGTAGTTCCTGTATAGCATCGTGTATATTGCTATGAGTGGTTTTGATGGTAACTTTTACCAGTAAAAAAATCCTGTCCTCCATTGTCTTAAAATTGGTAGGTGTTCATAAAATCGCTTATTTCTAATTGAAACCGTGCGGGGTTCTCTTTCGCTAATGTTTCGGCGTAACCTTCCCAAAATATTTGGTTGGTCAGTTCTATAAATTGCTCGTACATAGGAATTGCTGTTTTTTGTGAAACCATAAAAAATGCTCACCATCCCGTTGGCTTTCGGGATGGGAGCATAATTTGTTTAAGCATTTGGAAAAATGATGTTTGCTTCAATTTCGGCCAGTTTTTCGTGGCAGGCATCGAAAATGAATTGGGAAACCAAGCGGATAAGGTTCGGCGTGTTGGTAACAAACTCCCGGCCTTTATCGTCTTTGATAATCAGTTTGCAACCCTGATAAGGGTTATTTTCCAGTTCGTCGTTTTCCTCAATCAGTTTCACCTCAAAATCTTCCAGTAGCTTGATGCGGGATAAAAGGGTAATGCGCTGAATGCTTAGACGGTGCAACCCTTCCACCGATTTTAAAGTTTGCTCTAAGTTCAAAGCGAATTTTTTAGGCTCTGCCTTTACTTCTTCAACTTTGGCAGGTTCTGCTTTAGCTTCTTCCGCTTTTGCCGGCTCGGCTTTGTGTGCTTCGTCTAATCCCTGTCCTATGGTATAAGGCGCAATGTTAGCGGGTTGGTTATCCACTGTAGCGGGGCTACTGGTCTTAACCTCGGCAGTTTTGTTTGCCTCAACCTCCGAAGTTTTGGCAGGTGTTTGATTTTTAGCGTTTTCATCTTCTTTGGCTTCCTTTCCTGTTAAGCTTGGGCGGTTTTCAACTCTGTTTGCGGTTTGGTTGTTTTTTGCTGCTGTACCTTGTACACCGTTTGCATTTTTTTCTGCTGTTTTCATTTTTTAAATGATTTAAAAGGGTTAAAAATTTGTTTTTTCGTTTCCCTCTTTCCCGAAGACTTTCCCTGAAAAGCTATTTTTCAAAAGAAAAAACGGAAAAAAAGAAAGCTCAAAAAGCCGGTCGTAGAACTTTCGCGGGAGAACTATAAGTCCCGAAGGGTGGCCGCAGCGCAGCGGAGGACATTATGCGTTCGTACGCGGAAGTTGACCGAGCTTGAGTTTCTTTTAGGCCGTTTCTTGAAAAATAGCACCTTAAAAGCATCTGATATTTTAGCAGTATATTAAGTGCAGAGTGAAGGCAAGCGAAGCTTTACCCAGCATCGCGGGTAAACGAGTGAAGTCCTGAAAGATGCTCTTAATTGGATATGGTGGCAATTGCGGCTATAAGCGAATGCTTTTGCAGCGCAGCAAAAATGCAGTAGCGAACTTCATAGCAGTGGAGCTTTAAGTAACCACTGTCAAGGATTGAAATGGCATCCTTTTCGAGGAAAAGATAAAGTGGAAAGCCTGGCCGCAGGGACAGCAACAAGATTAATGACCTCTGAGGAGATACCCTATAATTAATCCGAAAATTACAGCAACTATTACAATTGTCCAGTTGACTGATGACTTTCCACTCAATTCGGAAATTTGATTTTTATAATTATTTATCTGATCGTTTAAAATACCTATTCTTTCAGTTTGTAATTTTTGTTCCCCGGCTAACTGACCATTTAGCAACTCCGTTTTCTCTTTATAAACTTTTTCAAGGTCTTTAGCGGTTTGCAAACGAAGTTCTTCATTAGCTTTTAGTCTTTCATTCAGGTTATCTATCTCCTTCTGATAATTTGCTGTAAGCTGTAATTTCACGGATTCAATCAGTTTAGCTTTTGAATTTTCCAGTTCTTCAACTGTGTGGTTGAAGGTATCGTTAAGAAACTGGCCTAATTCAGAAGGAGTAATAAAGGATTTGTCAGCTACTTTTTGAAGCAGGGTTATATCATCTTTATGACCAATAGCAGTTATGAATAAAGACTCCAAACGGACGGCTTTTTCGGCGATACTAAAACGGTTGAAAATATCCAGGTTATCTCCGCCACCACGCGACAAAGCGATCAAGCCGTAGTTTTCGTTGTTAAGCCTGTCAAGTGTTGTTAAAATTTCTTCTTCAGAACTCAAATTGATCCGGTGAAAACTGATGTCATAAAAGCCTATAGATTCCCGAAGCTGATGTTTAATGTCATTGTCGATGATTCCGGTTTTGCCAATAATGATTCCGATTTTGAAGGGCTGTTCGGAAATAATTTGCTCCTTTAGCCAGCTATAAACATCACGGTAGCCAATCACCGCCTTACGTTGCATCACCTCGATTTTTTTAAGGTCCTCGTCGTTGTATTTGTTTTGCGTTTGCGCGACAAGATCGGTTACTGTTAGTTGTATTTGAATGTTGCCTGAAGTATTGATTACCCGACGTGTCACAAATCCATTTACTGTTACCGTTTTATTTGGTTGTAATTCGTTGCGAATTAATGGTGGAACTAAGATGGTGATAGCTGCATCAGATGCCTCATCGCGAAATGTATCGTAAAAATACCCACTGTATTGATTGCCTTTACCCTGTATATAGATTCCTTTGAGCTGTACAATACGCTTAGTTTGATTAATGGAAATGGAGTTATTAAAAAGATTTAAAACAGCCGCCGGGGAATAAGTAATTATAGGTGAGTTTTCTATTTCCATCAAGGCTAAAATTAAGAATAATGGTAAGAAACGAACGATTTAAGTTAACCGAAAATGCGCTGGGCATTCTGAACAGCTATGGCTAAATCAATTCCAGGACCAAGAACTCCACTGAACAAATCACCAGTTTCTCTTAAACGATCAATCGCATTATGAATGGTAAAATCCCGCATGGTTAGTCCTGGTCGCACTTCATCCCATGTTACCGGCATAGAAACCGTTGCTCCCGGCTTAGGCCTTAAAGAATATACTCCTGCTATAGTTGCCCCTGGGCGATTTTGCAAAAAGTCGAGATACATTTTGCCTTTTCGGTTAGAGATCATTCTTTCAAGTGTAGTAAAATCTGGTATTTGCTTTTGTACCAATTTAACTATGATATTGGCAAAAATTTGGCTTTGATCGTAAGTATATTGCGCTCCAAGGGGAATATAAATATGCATTCCTGTTGAACCGGATGTTTTCGGATAGCAAGGCACATCTATCGCGTCTAAAACTTTTTTAACTTCTAATGCTGCCTGTATAACTTGGTCGAAATGCTGTTTATCGGGATCAAGGTCAATAATACAATAGTCAGGATTATCCGGAGATTGAACCCGGCTAAACCACGGATTCATTTCAATACAGCCTAACGAAGCCATCCAAAGCAGGGTGGCTTCGTTATTCCCTAATAAGTAATCTTTATCAACCCCTTCACCATTTATGTGAGGCATTGTTTCAGCCCATTCAGGCGCCTTGTCTTTAACATTCTTTTGGTAAAAGCTTTCACTATGTATGCCGCCCGGAAAACGATTAAGCGACATTGGCCTATCCTTCAAATAGGGAACCATCAACGGGGCGACCTGATGGTAATAATTGAACATATCCCTTTTGGTTACTTTGTCTTCCGGCCAGTAAAATTTATTAAGATGGGTCAGTTTTAGCAGATGCCCCTCTACTTTCACCTCTTCTGTTTCCTTTTTGGAAGTAATTAATAGGTTTGCCGGGGCTTTGTTTGATTTTGGTTTTGTGACTTTTTTTATCTTTAGTTGTGGCTGTTGGTCGTTTACTTCCTTAATATCAGATTGTAAATTAGTTTCCTCAACTACCACCTCGGTATCAGCCTCAATTTCCATTACCACATCCTTCGGTTTTTTGTCGCTGCGCATTCCTTTAAAAGATGCCTGACGTACTTTACCATCACTTGTAATTTCAGCAAATTCCACCTCACAAACCAGTTCAGGTTTTAACCAGGTTGCTTTCGCGCCTAATCTCCGTGGCCTGAATTGTGACGGCTCATCAACGTCGGGTTCTACATCAAAAGGACTTTCATGGGTTATTAATGGCCTAAACTGCGCTATCATTTCTTTTTGCTTAGTATCATTAAAACCTGTTCCTACTTTGCCAATATAGCGAAGTACACCTTTTCCGTCGTAAACACCGATAGCCAGCGCACTGAAGTACTTACCAGTTCCTTCGTTTTTTGTAAATCCGGCGATAACCACTTCCTGCCTGCGTTTAGCCTTAATCTTTAACCATTCACGCGAACGGGCATCCGATGTATATAAGCTATCGGCTCGCTTGGCAATGATGCCTTCCAATTTCATTTTTTTAGCAGATTCAAAAAAATCTATGCCATCGACTTCAAACGCCTGGCTAACACGTATGAGTTCATTGTCAGCGGGCAATACAGATTTTAAAATTTCACGGCGCTGATAAAGCGCCAGGCCAGTTAGCATTTTGCCATCATACCACAAAATGTCAAAAACGAAATACGCCAGTTTCGCATTTTTTGAGTTTCGCCAATTTTGCAAGGCTCCAAAGTTGGCATTACCTTGCTCGTTTAACGCTACAATTTCACCATCCAATACCGCATCAATCTTCCATTTTTCTAACAAATCATTGATCGGGCTGAACTGATCAAACGGTAAGTTACTTCGGGAAAATAGTTCTGCTTTGCCCTTCTCTACAATCGCAACTGCGCGATAGCCATCCCATTTAATTTCATATATCCATCCTGGATCGTCAAACGGTGCATCCACTAAGGTTGCCTTCATCGGTTTAATATCTGAAGGAATTTTTGATTTAGGGGCTTTCTTCAATAAGGTCTTTAAATCAGCTACCGGCTGATTGATATCGGCTTTACCAATTTCCGCGTTTTCAATTTGCGTTTCGAGCGTTTCAGTTTCTTTAGAAGCTGGTTTACGTTTTGGTAAATCTTTGTCGGCCACTTCTATCCATACCGGCGCATGATCACTGGCACCTTTCCAACCACGAACGTCCTTATCAACTTCAGCAGCCGCCAGCCTTCCGGCTACTTTCTTATTTAAAAGGAAGTGGTCAAGCCTCAAACCTGCATTTCTGCCATAAGCATCCCGCAGATAATCCCAAAAGGTATAGATTCGCTCATTCGGGTAAAGTGTACGTATCGCATCTGTCCAGCCTTGATCTACAAGGTCTTTGTAAGCTTTGCGGGTTTCGGGCCTGAATAAAGCATTTTCAAGATATTTTTCGGGTTTGTAAGTATCTAACTCGGTTGGCATTACATTATAATCGCCAATAAGAATAATTGGCAGATCGCGATCGACCAAATCCTGCGCATGATCTGCTAAACGTTGGAACCAGCGCAGCTTATAATCAAATTTCGGCCCTGGATAGGGATTGCCATTCGGTAGATAGATGCAGCCTATTACGATGCCATTTATAAAGGCTTCAATGTACCTGCTGTGGGTAAACTCATCGTCTTCACCTGGCAAATCATTTCGTAATTCCCTGATTTCTGTTTTAGACAGAATAGCTACACCGTTCCAACTTTTTTGGCCGTGCCAAACTGCGTTGTAACCTGCTTCATTTAAAGCCTTTTCAGGAAATTTATGATTTTCTGATTTTAATTCTTGTAAGCATACAATATCCGGCTGCGCTTCTTTTAGCCAGCGCAGCAAAATTTCTAAACGGCCATTAATTCCGTTAATGTTGTATGTAGCAATTTTCATAACCCTAAGACAACAAAGCCCCTTACGGGGCTTCTATTTACTGTTTGCTTCGGCTTATTTCTTTCCGGTCAATTTGCTTTCGACAGCACTCCGCTGATTTGAACCGGCTGATTTTTTGGCAGCTTCTACTTTTTTAGCAGATGTACCTTCTTTTTTAGCTTCGTACGCTAATTCGTGTGGTTGTTCAGATACAGAACTTCTTTCCACTTTTGATCCTCTTGTTGCCATAGTTTTAGTTATTAGTAGATAATTTTAACTATAACAGGGTATATAAAAATCTGTTTTAATGGATGTTAATACATTTAAATGGTAAGCCTTTTTAATTGTTCGTTGATTACTACCATATCATTATCACCAAAATGAGAGCTCATTAATTGCCCAAACGCTCCTGATTTTTCCTTTTTAATGTACCCTTTAAATAAACCATCAACAGAAACCATATAACATGGCCCGCTTTCGCCTGGCATTTTTTTGATGTCAAACTGCAATTCTACCTGCTTGTGTGAAATCTCGCATTTAATTGTAAATCTTTCCATAAAAATCAATCAATAACAGGGTTAATGTGAATAGGGAGTTTAGCGAACTTCAACACTTCAATACTGGCAAAACCGTATTCTTCAACGACCTTGCCATAGATCAGGTAACAGCCAGCGCCAGTAAACGGATATTCTTTTGTTGTATTTGGAAAATGTACGGTGTCGAAGAAATTACCTTCCACATCAAGGAATGACCCAAACCACATTAATTTCCCGGTTTTAGTTTGCACCGTTTTTTCGCAAACGTACCAGCCAACCATTTTTACCAGTTGGCCCAAATGGTTGATAAGGTCATTAGCGTAAATTTCACCGCGATAATCGGTTTGCAACAAATCAAAACTGGTCATGGTAACCGGAAAACCTAAAAGTTCAAGTTCGTGATAAGTATCTTCCAATGCCGTGTTTACCAATACCGGCAGGGTATAATTTTTTGCTTCCACTGCAAAAAGCTCTACATCATTAGTCACTTTTACTTTTGCGCCCATCAGTAAATGAACTTCCCAGAGCAAGGCTTTTTTACTTTTGCCGGTAAAACGCAATGCACCAACGCGAATTAAAATTATTGCCTGCTCTAAGCCAATACCTGTTCTCTTAATCAAATCTTCCAGGCTTTGATATAAGCCGTTCTCCCGCCGCTCTTCGGGTATAAAGTTGATGAAGATTTCATTTAAGCCATGTACGCCGACAAAGCCTAAATAAACGTCTGTTCCTTCTATGTTCACGATACTGTCACTATGGTTGACACATGGTAGGTGGATTGTTGCACCTGATTTTTTCAGTTCATGTAAATACAGGTATCGGGCATAGAAACCGCCATAATTATTAAGGACGGCTACCATAAATTCCCTGGGATAATAGGTTTTTAAAAACAAACTCTGATAGCTTTCTACCGCAAAACTGGCCGAGTGTGCCTTGCTGAAGCTGTAGCCTGCAAAGGAAGATACCTGCCTCCAAACTTCGGCTACTACGTCATCAGGTCGGCCCAGTTTTTTTGCTTCTTCAAAAAAACGTTCGACGAGACGCTCGAACTCTTTTTTTGAACGATATTTTCCGCTCATTCCGCGTCTTAATATATCTGCATCGGTACCGTCCATTCCGGCAAAATGAATACATATTTTTATTACGTCCTCCTGGTACACCATGACCCCGTAAGTTTCCTCCAACTGCTCCTTCATTACAGGATGCAGGTAGTTTACCGTATCAGGTGCGTGATGATATTTAATGTAAGTACCCATCATTCCAGAACTGGCTACGCCGGGACGTATGATAGAACTTGCGGCGACTAAAGTGAGATAGTTATCACAATTCAATTTCCGGATCAACTGGCGCATAGCCGGAGATTCAATATAAAAGCAACCGATAGTATCACCTGTTTTAAGCTGTGCATTAACTTTGGGGTCTTTCATAAACACCTTGACCTGGTGTATATCAATCTTACGCTGTTGGTTTTGTTCAATCAGTTTTACAGCCATTTTGATGTGGCCAATTCCCCGCTGGCTTAGAATATCATACTTGTCAAAGCCGATTTTTTCAGCTTCGTACATATCCCATTGCACGGTGGGCATACCCTTTGGAGGCATATCAAGCGCAGTATAATATGTTATAGGTTCTTCTGTAATTAACACCCCGCCCGCGTGAATAGAACGCTGATTCGGCATATTGGACATGCGCTCATAAATCGCAGTAATCTTCTTAAAAGTTGGATTATTTCGATTTTCAGCCGCTTTGCGTGAATCTGTAAAACTGTCGATTTCTGATTTTGGTAAACCCATAACTTTGCCGATCTCCCTGATAATACTTCGGTCTTTGAAAGTTGACATGGTACCAAGTAAAGCGGTGTGATGACTGCCATAGCGTTTGAAAATGTAATCCTGTACATCTTCCCGTTCATCCCAGGAATAATCAATATCGAAATCCGGCGGCGATGTTCGCTGCGCGTTTAGAAAGCGTTCAAAATAAAGGTTAAGTTCAATCGGGTCAACATCAGTTATTTTGAGACAATAAGCGACTATACTATTAGCGCCCGATCCTCTTCCAACATGGTAGTATCCCCGAGAGGATGAATAACGGATAATATCGTAGGTAATTAAAAAATATGCGCAAAAATCCAGTTCGTAAATTACCTTCAGTTCATGCTTCACTTTTTTAAGTGCTTCTTTATTGCTTTTTCCGTAACGATATTCTAAACCGCTCATCGCTAATTTTTCCAGCAATTCTTTGTCATTCTTCTTATTCCCGGTAAATGTGCGGCGGTTCAGGTTTATCCTACCTTTTGGATAATCCATGATACAGCGGTTCATTAGGTTGCGGGTATTATCCAGTATATAAGCATAGCGTGAATATTTTGCTTCCATCTGACCAGGAGGCAAAAACATATCAGTCGGTGTGCATTTATCTTCCGGTTTAACCATTGTCAATACCAGATTCAAATCAATGCTCCGCAAATATTCGTGAAGGCGGTATTCAATTTTGTCTAAAACAAATACTGGTTGTAAAGCAACCAGTTTATCTTTCAGCAAGGTTAAATCTTTACCATACAGCTTATTTAATTCGTCAAACCGAACGCCCAAATATTCATTTTGCTTCAGGTCTTCGGCATAACGATAAGGATAAATAACAAAAGCATTTTTAAAAGCAGGGGCGTTGTCGGGCAATGGCTTCTTTTCCAGGTTGTGTTCACTCAAGAATTCATTGAGTTCACGCATACCCTCTTTGTTTTGGGCAATTCCAATGTATAGCAGGTGTTTATCCCGGCGAAACTCCATCCCTGCAATTGGCTTTATGCCACGCTCATCACATTCACGCATAAACTCCATAATACCAGTGGAATTATTAATATCCGTTAATACCATTTGGGTAATGCCGCGCGCTGCCGCTTCCTCAACCAAATTAGGAATTGACATTGTGCCATAGCGAAGGCTGTATTGAGAATGAACGTTCAGATACATGCCCTATAAGTTTAAATCAATGCCGGATGCTAACTTAATTGAACCAGGCCCGAAACGTCGTCGTATCTTATCCATTGCCTGGCATAGGCTGTATTGCTCTTCTGATTCGGAATAAAGATCAATTTGTTCAAAGCCGCTAACTAAATTAGAGAGACGAACTCCGACCAACCTGATTAACAGGCGCTTTTGATAGAGCTGCTTAAATAATTCTTTCGTTTTGGCAATCAAAACGCCGTCAAGTGCTGTATAAGGTATTCTTGCCTGCTTGGTAACCGTTTCAAATGTCGAATAACGTACCGTGACAGTGATACAAGCGGTTTGTTTTTTACTTTGTCTTAATTCAAAAGCCAGATCCATTACCATAGAGGTAAGCAGGTGGTTAATCGTTTCCACGTCTATACTATCCTGATTGAATGTCGATTGTGTACCTATCGTTTTTGCTTCGTGGTATGGGATAACGGGTGAATCATCAATTCCCTTGGCTTTTTGCAACAGCCAAATACCATTTTTTCCCAAAATACTCGTCATGTATTCAGGATGAACCTGTGCCAGCGTATGAATACGCTTTATACCCATATCACTTAATTTGATAAATGTCTTTTCGCCTAAGCCGGGAATTTTCTTAATGGACAGAGGATTTAGAAACGGTTGTACTCCAGGCTGAGCAACGCTGAGTTCGCCATTGGGTTTACACTCATTGGTGGCCATTTTAGATACTGTTTTGTTGACAGACAAACCAAATGAAATAGGTAATCCGGTTTCTTTGATGACTTTAGCCCTGATCTCTTTCGCACATTTGAGGGTTCCGTAATGTTTATCCATCCCGGTCATATCGATGTAGTGTTCATCAATACTGGCCTTTTCCAATAGTGGCACTTGTTCCTGAATGATCTCGGTAATTTCATGGGATGCTTTGGTATATTCATCCATATTACCCCTGATCCAAATTCCATGCGGACAAAGCCTGCGCGCTAACCTTGCAGGCATTGCGGAGTGTACCCCGAATTTCCGTGCTTCATAACTGCACGATGCCACTACGCCGCGGTCGGACAAACTGCCAATAATTACCGGCCTGCCTATCAGACGAGGGTCTTTTCTGACCTCGACAGATACAAAAAATGCATCCTGATCCATGTGAATTATTTGGCGGTCGGCGTTCATGTTAGTCTGTTACTATTACATTTATTTAGATAAAATTTTATATTTCAGTCGGTGTGTTCCCGGCGTTTAGATCACGCCAACAAAACCGGTATGAGAATCTCTACAAAACTAATGCTAAAAATATTAGTATTTTAAATCTTTTTTAGATTAATTTTACAACCTGATATTTTTGGTCGCTAAAGGGTTGATCAACAGTACTGGTAAGCAGATTTTATAATTGAAAAAAAACTTTTAGTTTTATAAGAAATGAGGGAATTGGAGCCACCATTTGAAATTGAATATAAAGGCGCAGTTACTAAAGTAACGGAAGCCGAAATAAAAAGCAGGCGAATATTTTATATTCAATTTCCCGATAAAAGGAAGGTATTGACTATTACTGTCGGCAAAGGACTTGGAGATGAAAAATTTTGGACTTCTATACCAGAAGGTCGGCAGGAGGAAGCAGAAGAAGTTGGCAAGCTAATTGCCGCATATATCAGAAATCAAAAAAAATAAGCATATGTGTTATTACAACGGTCAACGAGTAACCAGAGCAGAGTATATCGAATTAAAAGGTCTGGCAAAGCCGGTGAGAAATTACCCATTTTTAAATGTCGGTGTACACAATGGATTCAATTATGCGCCATGTGCGATTTTAGTACCATCGGAGGACAATAAAGATTTCGATATTGTACAAGCCGAATGGGGCTATGTACCTGGTTTTGTAAAAACAAGAACCGAAGCGAATATTTTCCGGGCAAAATATACTACGCTCAATTTCAAATCTGAAAACCTTTTTGTTAAGGAAGATGGTAAAAGATCTATGTGGGCAGATGCTGCTAAAAACCGTCGCTGCCTTGTGTTGTCAACTGGAATAGTAGAATCAAGACACATTCCGAAGATCGGTAAGAAAGGTCAGGAACTAAAAGAAATGATTAAGTATCCTTATCAGGTTGGCTTGAAGGACCAGGAGTACTTTTACTTGCCAGGCCTGTACAATGAGTGGCTCAATCCTGAAACAGGACAGTTTGTAAACACCGTTGCTTTTGGAATAACTGATTCCAATGCTGTAATGTCGCAAATACACAATTCAAAAAAAAGAATGCCATCAATTTTAACAGAGGATTTGGCCTGGGAATGGCTCATGGAAAAACCAACCGAAGAACGTCTTTCACAAATAGCCCGCACGCAGATTCCATCAAGATTGCTTGAATTTTGCACCGTCGACCGTAACTATCGTACAACACTCGAAGCTACTCCATTAGAATATCCTGAATTGGCCGCGATAGATACAACTTTTGTAGATACCGAGGAATTACAATTTAATCATTGGCAAGAATTGCAAACTGTTAAAGCTTAATGCAAGAATGTTTTCAGATCGGCGAACACTATTGGCGGCCATGTGCGGAAATAATGACTATTCCGGACGGCAGGATATACTATATTCCAGTTTTCGATCACCTTCATTCAGATAAGCAATTTGATTTTCCCGACGAACATTATCATATTGATGGCAGGTTTGAAATGGAGCCACGGATGAAACAGCAATTCAATTGTTGGGACGGTCACACAGCCGCTGTTATTGTTCCTGAAAGTTCTGCTACTTATAGCTTTCTATCTATTTCGCAGACCAAAGTTAGATGTGAACGATTAAACACAGGCCTGCGCATACCTGAACATCCGAATGAAAGGCAGGTTCCAAAAGTTGAAAAATATAAAAACTGGTACAAGTCATTCGTAGGCATGAAATGCGAAGGCAAAATTTGCCCGCATTTTGGCACTACAATGTTAGAAAAGGATGGTCTATTAGTTTGTCCAATGCACAACTTAACAGCTGATGCAAAAACGCTTAGGATAGTTGAAGTATAAATGTAATCAATAAGCCTTTAAAAGTCTCCATTGATTTGGAGCAAACGCTACAGGCTTCTGTTCTTCGGATATTGCCCATAACTTTAATTCTTTTTCAAGAAAATCAACAAGTTTGCGCAATCCAACTTCGTGGTAGTTAAAAACACAGGTTATTCCATTTTCCTGTAACCATTCTTCCCAATATCCTTGTGAAGATAACGGATGAATATAAACATCATCATCCCATTCATTATTGAATCCGAATACGAAACCAGAAACTTCAGTTTTGGGGTCTGCATCTGACGGATCTTCTAACACGGTAGTTAATCGAAAATATAGTGCTGGATAGTGGCCGCCAGTTGTATATAGACACTCAACTGTTAATAATTTCCGGCTATTTAGTGCCAAAACGTTGTCGGTTAACAGTTCTACTAATTTTATCCACTGTTCATCGTTAATATTAATCAAAGGATTGCGTGTGGTGGTTATCGTTTCCATAACTTGATTTTTAAAAGAAACAGGTCATTAACCGACCTGTTTCTGCATAATTAAATTAAACGTGTACTTTGGCTTTACGCGACTGCTTTTTTGCGGGAGCATCCTCCTTTTGCTGCTCGCGTTGTTTTAAGTTCCTTACCGGCTTTTGTTCGGTGTGTAGTAATTCTTCCCGTTTTATTTTCTTCATCTGATGATCGTAAAGGTCAACGGTCTTAAACTGCGGGTTAGCGGCGATAAAATATTTCTTATCGCCATCCTCGGCACCTACGGTAATTTGCTGGGCGTTACCCTTTTTTAAAGAATACAAAAGTTCGTCTTTAGCTTTTGCGTCATCCAGTTCCTTAATACCCTTACCGGCAATTACTTTTTCAAGATCGTAGCCGTAGTTTTCATGGTAATGTTTTATTTTTTTATTACCGTTATCGGTCAGATTTTTATCATCCAACGTTAACCAGGCCTGATATTTTTGCCCTTCCAGATTGTAAAGCTGTTTGTGAACAGCACGGCCCTCCATCAGATTGAAGGCTTCTTTGGCAGTAATGCCGCTGCCTTTATTGATGAAGAACGATTGATTAATATCCTTTGCAGGATCATCTTTGTGACTGATGGTTGCATCATACTTATTGAAAAAGTACATATCCTTGTTATCACCTGCTTTGAAATGCAGGGTATAATCAACCGTTTTTTGGTTGAACTCATGTTGTAAGCCTAACTTAAATTCAGGCGTCTTAGCAGCCATTTCCTTATCCAGTTCAGCATTTAACTTATCGCCAAAACCCAGGTTAAGCAGGCTCTTTTTTAGAAATTCAGCATTTTGAGTATTCATAACTTAATGATTAAAAATGAAATAAATGGTTAATTAAAGTGTATTAGCAGCTACTAAAGTATTTCCCGGTTGCTGCCTTGCCGGGGCAATTGTTTTTAAATCGTCGAGATCCTTTTGTTTAATTTGCAGGTACAAATGGCGGTTGCCATTCCGCTCGTATAATTCAACGTTAAGCGCCTGGTCTTCAGAAAGTGAAAAACGGTGAAAACCAAAAACCTTGGCAATCTCTTGTTTATGAGTGATCGAGGTTTTTTTATGTAATGTCGTAATTAACGGCACTATCTCCTGCTCGTGCGTAGCCATTCTTGCTACTGTTTTCAAATCCCTGATATAAAAGCGGACAAAATCAATTTCATAAGGAAGATTGGATTTATTACGAATATCCAACCTAAAGAAAACCCGGTTACCCGCAAGGGATAGCTTATCAATCCAGGCTTTTACTCCTCCGGTTTTTTCATGGTCTACCACGTCTTTGCGTTTACCTTCGGCTAATTGGGTAACAACTGCGTTGTAATTATAATCACCAGTTTTAATGACCCTAACTGTCATCGGCGCTGCTCCGTCAATGTCAATCCGTCTTCCGGCCCGCCCGTAGGAATATTCGACAGGAATATGATAGATTTTTGCAGTACTAACATCCTGCACGTTAATGCGCCTGGGCGCAAAATCCGCATCAAGTGCTTTAATGGTAATCAGTGCATCTTCTTTTTGAATTACATTGAAACCAGGTGTTGATTTGCTGATAATCTTAACCGCCGATTTAAAAAATAAAGCTGTGGTTTTATCACGGCTTACGTAGGCGGTATCTTGAGCGTAAGAAACTGTTCCCCAGGCACCAAGAATGAAAATAATGAATGATTTTTTCATGGCTTTTTGTTTAATTATCACGGTCGTTACTGTCCTTTAAAAGAACTTCGTAACCGGCCTTCACTTTAACTTTAATTTGCTTTACCTTATGGTTGAATAAGCCTTTTGCGGCTTCAACTCCTGCACTGGCGGCCTGCGTACCAACAGACTGATCCATTGACATGATTTGCATGGACTGCACGGCATCGCCAACACCATTTTTTGCAGCATCCCTTCCAATTGAACCGGGAACATATAAGCCTTCCATACCGTCCAGGTCATAAACTGCGAGTGCTACTGGTAGTATGTTGTTGAGATAGCGAATGCTGGCTATTTTGATTTCTAACCGCTCATTGTTCAACGAACAAGTGCCGTAAACAAAGCTGCCTTTTGGTATCATTTTGCCGTTTATATAGATGCCATCCAGCAACCTTAGTTTAATAACTGCACCACTAACAAGCGTTTGGTCTTCATGCACAACTGCCTGAATGGTATTGCCTGCTGTTTCGGCAGTACTTGCAGAGCGGCGTTTTTTTGTTTTACTGCCGCCATCGTAAGAAGTGTAACTAACCTGCATTCCTCCTGAAGTAGGATTTTCCTCGTCATCATCGTCTTTAGCGGCTGCTACAGCGTAAACCCTACCGTGATTTTTTAAAGATTGGTTTCGTAAACGGTTATTGGCATTGCCTGGGTTTTGTATGTCGTTGATTTGTTGCAACATTTGGGTGAGCTGCTTCATTTCAGGATCACTGCCTCCACCGTTGCCATTCATGGCTTTCATCATTAATTCAAGCCGTTTTACATCTGCGGCAGATTGCGGCGATGAGGCGCTCCCGCCGCCGTAGTTAGATTGCTCGGGCTGGTTGATCTGCTGATTAATAGCGGCAAGTTTGGCCTGAATTTTAGCTTCGTTCACATCAGCCACGGTAGGGCCACCTGTAAGGTTGGCGGTCGAACGTTGGGTAGCTGAATCAGTATGCCCGGCTTTAGCGGCATCCAGTCCCATTGATTTAACGAAACTTTCGCTAACCCCGCTGCTGGATGAACTTACGGAATCAGTTTTAACGGTTTGGTAAACGCCCATTTTGTCCTGAGCCTTTTGATCTTTAAACTGCGCCTGCGGCAGTGTAGCATTTAATCCCTGTGCATTGGAGTTTTCAAAAGCGGATGCGGATTGTCTACCGCCGCCTAACGCCCAGAATGCCATCGTTAAAAATGGGATGATAAGCAGGGGCATAACGATTAGAAATTTGCGCTCCTTCAGAAATTCAGGAGTATGCTGCGGCAATTGGCCGCTGTTTAATACTGCATTCATGATTTACTTTTTTTTAATTAATGAATCTGTAAATTGACGTTTAATAAATCGGGGGGCGGGAAATTCTGATGCCTGCCCAATATGTGCAGACGTATAGTTTTGTGATAATTTGGGAATGGTATAAAAGCTGCAAAATGAACTGCTGATGAGTATAATGAACGTTAGCAGTCCGATTGCAATAGCAATCTGTTTTTTTTGACGAATAGAATAAGCATTAAACCACCTGTTAAGCCAGGCCGAAAAACGTTTTTGGAAATATATAATCTGTTTTGCCAGCGAAGCCGCAACCTTGTCGCTCAATTTTGCTGACGTTTTACTGTTTGATAAAATCATAGCATTTAATGTTGAATGGTGGTGTCCCTGTTCGCTAAGGTTTCCCAATGCAGGATCAAAAACCCATGCGGGTTATTGTCTGACCTTGCTACATTACGCAAATACCCCTGAGTGATCAGGCTGCGGTTCGCGGTGGAGGTTGAACGGATAAGCTTTTGTGTAGCGAAACATTTAAAATAGTAGGGATATTGGTTTATATCCAGTTGAATACTGTCCACTGTAACCTGCTGGCTGATATTGCCGGAAATTAGATTATTGTAGTAACTCTTTTCCTTCAAATCGTTATACTGATTTTTAGCGCTCTCATCTGCCAGGTATAGCGCTTTGCCGATATTGGCATCAATTACTTTTTCGTCTGGGTCAAGGGTGAAAAAATAGTGGTGGAACATCCTGATATGATCCCTTGCCTCAACCGGGATGTTGTCTTTTCGGTCTGCAGCAAAAGCTTCCAGCGCCTTGCCGTTCGCCAGAATATAAACATGATTATTTGCAATGTTTGCCGCCTGATAGCTTTTAAAAAGCGCAAAGCAGGAAATAAGCGTACATGCTGCAATGAGCATGTAACTAAACAGCTTAATATGCTTGAAAGCTGTGTCGATATTTTTGAGTTGTGAAAACATAAAAGAGATTTTAAGGTGGATAATTAAGCTTTTTGAGGATTTATTTTGGAAGCCTGCTGGCTGTTTGCTCCTTGTTGTTTATCCTGAAAATAGGGTTTGGAGACTGCGCTGTCTGACATGCTTGCGCTGGTATTTGAACGTTGATTGCCGAAAGCATCTGATGATATGCTGCTGCCGGAACTGCCTGCGCTCATTACTGATTGGCTGGTATTACTGACAATACTATTCACCTTTTGAAGTAAGCCATTGCCGCCGCCTGCGTTTACAATATAATTGGCTACGCTCGGTACAGTGAAGTAACCGATAATGCCGATAATTAAAAAAATGAGGTATGCAGTATCTGTTGAACTAAAGAATGTATCACCCGCGTTTTGAACCTGGTTAATGTCAAGTTTCAGCATATTTTCCTGTACCTTACCGATGATAGCACCGAAGATATTTGCTACCGGCAACCATAGAAACACATTGATATATTTAGCAAGCCATACCGTTAAGGTATGCTGAAACCCATCGAAAACAGCCAACCCAAATACGATAGGCCCCAAGATGGCAAGAATGATAAGGTAGAATGTTCGAATGGTATTGATACATAATGCCGCCGCTTCATATAAAACCTGCAACACTTCGGACATCCATTGCTTAACTGAATTGCGGAAATTATAAGAAGCCTTAGACATAGCAAACTTCATATCGTTACCTACGCTGGCAAGCATTCCTTCATTTGCACCTGTTGGATCGTCGGGATGAGTGTATTTATACCATTTATCGCGGTCGCCATCGCCGTCGGAGCCAACATACATTTGCCAGGTGTCCGTTTTTTCTACCGCCGCTTCTTTTGCTTTTAACAAGGTTGCAATAGCGGCATCCGAATTTTGCACCATTCCACCCGTGGCACTTACTGTAGGTGACATAATTCCGTTAATAATGGCTATAACTGTAGGAAATAAAAGAATTGCTAAACCCAGTGCAAAGGGGCGCATCAGGGGATAAAAATCAATCGGCTCTGCGCTGGCTATTTGTCGCCAAACACGGCTTCCTATATAAAAAAGTGCGCCAAACCCAGCTATCGCCCGACCTACACCGATCAACTGGCTGCACATCGGTAGCATATCATTATATACCCCGTTTAACGTGCCCTGCAAACCCTGAATATCAGTTGCAAGTCCGTCCGCTTTGGAAAATAAAGGAAAAGCTATCCCCGTTACCGCAAGAAATGCGGTTAAATAAATCGTCTTTTTCATAAAATTGGGATTAGTTGTTTATACCATAAAGCTGTTTCATCGTTCGGGTGTCGCCTACATCCTTGCTGCGCTGAATATTCAGTAAAACCCCTTGCCGATTAAAATGCCGGAGAAATTGCAGCTTATCAGAACTACTGGCGTAGATCCGGTCAATGGCCCTCATTCGCTCATCATCCGACATGCGCAGTTTACCTGCTGTGAGTACATTAGTTAAGTCGTCGAGATTTTGAAGGCTTTGGTTGACAAGCTGTGTATATACGCTACTCATGTAATTTAACTCACTTACACTAAATGAGCCGCTTTGCTGAAATTGCTTGTAGGCACTTTTATACTCACTTATCAAGCTAACTTGTTGCGTGATGATTTCGGCTACTCTGCCATAATTTTTTACAGTTGGATTTATTGACAGCAAACCATTGAGGTAAACACTATGCAGATCGAAATTACCTTTGGACAATTGGGATATACTACCGTAGCCCTGCTGATAAATTTGATAGCCGGTTTTCATATCACTCAAAATGCCTTTCAGTTGGGTAAGTTTTTCAATATCCAAAATGAGCTGCTGCATTTCCTGAACCTGCGCTGAGGCAACCTTTGTCGAAACAAGGCAAAAGAAAAATACCAATATCACTGCGATATACTTGAAATGCTTTTTCATAATTTATTTGTTATTGAATCCCGTAAATTTTCTTTTCGGAAATTACATTGTTGTTTTCCTGTGAGCGTTGCACGGCATATACTTTAACCTGGTCTGCAAATGCCGAAGCAAAACGGTAATTATTTTGCATTGAAGAATGAATTACCCCAATATGTTTAAGCCGTTCTTCATCACTCATCTTTAGTTTGCTGTCCGTTACTACATTTTGTAATTCGGTAATTTGCTGGTCGCAGTCTTTGAATAAAGCAGCTTTGACCTGTATGATATATTTCCTTTCGCCGTCATTAAGATTGGCGGTTTTGTCCAGCATATTCATACGTGCAAGAATATCCTTCTGCCATTGTAGTATATCGCTAACCTGTTTGTTATTCTTCACTACCGGGCTAACATTATTCAGGTTGCTATAGTAGGTAGTATGTAAACCGTTCTCTGATTTAAGGGAGCCGGTTATTGAACCCAGCCCGTTGTGAGCTATATTGTTACCTGCTTTATAATAAGCTTCATAAACCTGCAAGGCCGCAATTTGCTGTAAAAGGTATTTCTTTTGGGTGCTTTTCTGTTGGAACCACTCCGCAAAAGTTTGTGCTCTTGCTGTAGTAGCCAATGCAGATGCGGCAACCGTCATTACTGTGAAAGCCAGTAACTTCTTGCTTTTACGCCTGATCTCGTCTGCCCGCATTTTTATTTGATTAATTGATTCCATAAAGCTTTTTAATTGACTGTGTATCACTAAAATCTTTACTGCGTTGCAGGCTTAATTGAATACCCTGATTATTGAATTGATGTAAGTCGTTATAATTTTCATCCAAATGATCGCTGGCCTTATTAATTAATTCCAGACGTTGTTCATCTGTCATTTGCGTTTTAGCAGGGCTAACAACAAGCATGATCTCATCTAAATTCTTAACGCTTGCATCCAATATCCCTGAATAAACCTGCTGCATATAGCTTAACTCCTGTGGGTTGAAATGACTATCCTGCCGAAACAAACTCCAGGCTTGTTTATATTCACTTACTAAAGCCGCCTGTTTTAAGGTAATATCCTTTATGCGCTGATATTTTGATATGGTGGCTTTGATGTTCCCTAACTCCGTATAGTAATTGCTATACAACTGCTTCTGCTGTTCTGTCCAGCCCGAAATTTCAGTTAACCTGGTTTTTGACATTTGATTTTCAATAACCTTTTGAGCGTTCTGTAACCAAATTGTTTTATTCTGCATCCGCTGTACTTTAAGGTCTATAGCCTTAATTACTTTGGTAACTGTAAGCTTTATTACTTCGCCAATCACAAATTGTGCTTTTGCCTTTTGCACGGGTATTACCAAAGCGATAAATACCATCAAAGACACCATTTTTATAGGTAAATTTTTCATAAAAGCCTCCCATATCCCTGTTTACAGACAGGAATTATTTACTGATATGTAGAAAAATATTATTTAATTTTTTGGTACTGCGTATTTTTCAAGGTTACGGAGTTACCGTCTTTACTTGGGGTTATTTGACGGCCATATTCAGTTTCTGCCAACACCTGTTTATCTTCGTTCCATGTTGATTGCCATTTTTCGGTTTTATACTTTTTGGTTTGGGTTACACCGTTTCGTATTTTATTAAAACCTGTCTTTCGCTCGATTTGGTAACTATTGGTCGATTGAGTTAATGGCGTTATTATCAATGTATCAGAAGCCGTGCTATACTCACTTTTCGATTGATTAGTGAAAGTACCTGATAACGATTTGCTTTGAGAATTATTTGTGCATCCTGTAAAGGCGAAAATTGCAAGGATTATAATAAACGATAATGCTTTCATAATTATGGTTTTAAGTTTATGCTGCTTTTTCTAATTCTTCCCTGACAATTGCGGCTATGCCTAATTGCATACTGCCATATTTTTTAGCGTAGGCATGGACTTTGGCTTTTTCCGCTGATTCCGTGGTATATGTCCAATATTCCTCGCGGCTAACTTCGGTACGATAAACCTTAGATAGCTGGCCGTTAAGACTAATAAAGACTTCTTTGTATTTTAAATTTTCATCGTTATTCCGGTTCATGCTCATAATCAGGGCGGTTTCTTTATCGGTTATCCCTAACAATTGCTGAATTTTAGGAAAGTCGTTCTGATACTTCCGCTGGTCAAGTAATATTTTGCAGTCACTGTTATTAATGATGGCCTGTTTAACCACTGGTGAACTGATTATATCTTCTATATCCTGCGTAACCACTAAAGCTTCACCAAAATATTTACGGACGGTTTTAAAGAGGTACTTGATATATTCTGCCATCCCTTCCCGTGCAATCGCTTTCCAGGCTTCTTCAATCAATATCATTTTGCGGGTATCCTTACTTAGTTTGCGCATTTTGGAAACGAAGGTTTCCATGATGATTAAAGTAACGACCGGAAATAAAATAGGATGATCTTTAATATTATCTAATTCAAAGACAATAAAGCGTTTTTGCAACAAGTCAAGATTTTCTTTTGCATTCAGCAGATAGGAATATTCACCGCCTTTGTAGTATGGTTTCAATACAAACAGCATGTTATCTATATCAAAACGAATATCCTTTACTTTTGATTGCTTCATTGTTTCATAAAATTCATTGGAGAGAAATTCATAAAAGCTATCGAAGCATGGAAATATCTCGGGTTGCACTTTCAACTTCTCATAATAGTGATATAAAGCGTCTGAAATAGCGACGTATTCAGACCGTTGCACACCTTCATCCTCTTTTTTCCACAATGCCAGTATCATTGCTTTAATACTCTCTCTTTTTTCTGTGTCCAGGTTATCACCTTCAGGAACATAAAAAGGATTAAAGCTGATCGGTTTGTCCTCTGTATAAGTAAAATAATAACCACCTACAAATTCACATAAACCCTGGTAGCTATGGCCTACATCGACTATAACCACATGGGAACCTTGTTCAAAGTAGCTGCGCAGCATGTGATTTGTGAAGAAAGATTTGCCACTGCCCGAAGGACCTAATATAAATTTGTTCCTGTTGGTCGTAATCCCCTTCGTCATTGGATCATCGCTGATATCAACGTGTACCGGCTTACCCGATAAGCGGTCGCCCAGGCGAATACCGCACGGACTTATGCTTGACTGATAATTAGTTTCCAAGTTTAAAAAGCAGGTTGCCTGCTCGACAAATGTATCAAACGTGTCATTCATTGGGAAACTGGCTTCATTA
This sequence comes from Inquilinus sp. KBS0705, assembly GCA_005938025.2. NCBI lineage: Bacteria > Pseudomonadati > Pseudomonadota > Alphaproteobacteria > Rhodospirillales > Rhodospirillaceae > Inquilinus > Inquilinus sp. KBS0705. Next base: position 2,216,105 of record VCCI02000001.1, read on the forward strand.
CCGGGCAATCCTGACCACCATATTTGTGCTGCGCCGTCGGTTTCCTGTTTTGGCTGCGCATCCATCTGCGCCAATGATGAACTAACCTTGTTTTTCAGATCCTTCAAATTGGCGGCATTATCCGTCCATGCCAAAATATTAAAGTGCGCTTTCACCGGTAACCTTTGCTGGCTAATCGCTTCATTTAAAAAATCATGTGTCGCATCACGCCCAATAGCGTTTTCGCGGGAATAAGCTGAAAGTGATTGAAGCCTTAATTTCTTAGCTTCCAGTTTTTTAATGGTCTGCTGACTGTCCCCGATAAAAATGTATTGATTATAAAGGTGATTACATTTCAGCAATGTTCCTATTGGTGTGGCAAAGCCGGTACTGAATTTCGTTTTATCTGTACTGTACTTATCGTAAGTGATCCGTGGCCCGCAAAGGGCTGGCAGGTCTTCCACATCGCTAAGGGTATAAAGCTGGCAATGACTGTCGCCGATTCTGATTTCGTCCTCGATATGAATATCTTTTAAAACGGGGGCTTCGTTTTTATTCAACAAGAAACAGTATTGTTCCAAAATGCCGGGATTTTGAAGCGTCCCCGTTAATTCGTCGTCGGTTAATCGCTTCAAAGAAATTAATCCACTGTCTTCTAACACCCGAACGAACTGGCCTGCACTATCCAAAAAATCACGGAATAATTCATCGCAGGTAGTTTGCACGGGTACAATGCGTTTACGCATCAATACGCTGGTCGCACTTGAATACTGCTTGAATTTATCCGGCTTCTTAGTCAAATAGATATGGCAGTGATGATGAAGGTAAGCCCGTTCATTAAAGTAACGTTCGCTGGAATGTGACAAGAACGTTTTAATGTTCGCACCGTTATTCTTAGCAAATACTGCCTCGTACTGCTCATTGATAAACCAGTCCTGTTTATGAAATACGCTGTTTTTAGGCAATAGTCTTAATGCTTTAATCAAAACTTCGTGAAATGCCAGGTATTCATCGTTGGATAAGGTGAATATTTCAGGCAGGTTAACTTTGAAGCCTATGGTCAAATCACCCTGCACGGAAATCATACATTGATGTTCTACCTTATACACAGGAAAAACTTGTTCTGCTTTACTATGTGTTGCCATTGTCTATTTTTTTAATTTTAAAAAGACCTTCCGGGTCGTGAATTTTAGATGGTTCGGCAGGTAACGTTTAGCTGCCTTTTTCATCAGTCCATGTTCACCGTATTTGTGGCTTAATTTGAAAACCTGATAAAATAATGCACTTCCTAATGCTGCAATTATCATGATGCAGTAATGAACAGGTACACCAAGCAAATAAATTATTGCAAAGCCGACCAATAAGATGACAAGCCCACCTGCCAAATAGCCGATGTATTGAGCTTTCAGCCCTTTAAATTCAATCGGTTTATTAATGCCCTTGTTAATTTGATATAGTGCCATAACTAAGTTCCGTTAAACCCCGAAAAATGATTTCAAGACAGTTGCAACTACAACGAGAAAAATACAGCTACCGAACCAGCTCGAAGCGACCTTTCCGGTGTCATGTTCGCCATCATTCCACTTTTTGAATACTTTGATCGCGCCAACCAAGCCCATTATTGCACCAATGGCATACATTAAACTTGTGCCTGTTGAAAAGTAACTTTTGACCTGGCTTGTGGCTGCTGTTATTCCTGAATTACCATCCTGGGCGTAAAGACTAAGGGTGATAATCAATAAGGTTACTGTTACAATAAAATGCCTTAGAAAATTTACCGCTCTTGAACGGATGTCTGTTTTTTGAGATTTCATAAATTTTAATTTTGATGTAAACGGATAGTTGTCTAAGCCCAGTTACTATGAAAGTCTGACAAGGCAACCGTGAATTTTAATTTGTTCTTAGAAATTTCTACTACTCGGCTTAGTGCAGCCGGAAGATCTATTTGCTCCTGAAACCTTTTATAAGAGCCGACTAAAATTCCCACAAGCGTTATAAACTCTTGCTTATCATCAACGTCCTTAAATGCTTCAATCAAGTTACCGGCTTCAGATATTAACTCTAATGAAGGATCATTTTGAATGCTGGCCGTGTGTGTTTGCTCGGTAACGACCTCTCTTGGATCATCCGGCAAAACAGCTGTAAAAAGTAAGTCTTGAGTTTCTGCAATGGTTACACCATTATCCGGTTTGGCCTGACCCATCACAGAAATGGCAGGAGATTGAACGGCTGAAAATATATCAGTTGTTTGCTGCTTGCGATTGAAAAGATTACCAATCTCTTTTTGATAATACCTGAGTATAACATATAGGTAGTATGAAATACTAATAATGATAACGGTGGCGAGATAGTGCTGCCAGGAAATAGAGGACAACATATTGCTTTGCTTTAATCCTCACCGCACCATGCGGCGATTGTGAAAGCAAAGGTTGGGGTAGAAAAAAATATTTTTTCACCACTTACACCTAAGTTAGGTGTTTTTTATTTTTTATAATCTTATAAAATATTGATAACGAGCGTTTTAAATTTATCCAAATTTTAACTTTTGTTGATTAGAGGCTTCTTCATCCAGCTTCTCTTCAATTCTCCTTAACATTGCCAATTTAAGTTTATCCAAAAATGCTGTGCGTTCTTTTTTCCGTTTGACGATATCGAGATATTTATGATAATAGGAACCGAGATCAACATGAAAAACCGTTTGAAAAAAACCGACTACGGCTTTAATTTCCGTATTGCCATTGTTAAAAACACCTAATGCGACCAAAGCGTAGATCAATTCTACAAGGTCTGTTTTGTTGAAAGTCCAGGTGAGTGGTAATTCAAGCCCCATTTCCGGCGGAGTGTCGTCATGCTCCATGGTCTTCTGTAGTTCGAGATTAAGGAAGTCCTGGTACTTCTCATTTGCTATTATTTTAGAAAGCTTGTAGTCATGACTTGTAGAGTATTGCTCGTCCTCTTCAAATTCTTCAAGGTCTACGTGAACATCGAAGCCTCCGCGTGTAAAATAAAGCTCATCCATTTGTGTCGAGCCGGAACGATAGTATTGGTAGAAACTCTGATTATGGTCGAAAAATCGTTTGATATCAGCCAACTCGTATTTGATATAATCTTTTAATATTCCCTCGCCGCCGGGAGGGGCTTGCATGATAAATTTATAAACGTTTATAAAGTAGATGTACTTACTATAGAATTGAGGTTTGAGCACTTTAAAGAAATAGATCTCATCTTCTTTGTTTTCAAAGGAATAGGTTGAAATATAACTTTTCAGTTTGGCCATTGCCTTTTTGCAAAGCTGGATGGACATTTTATACTGTTCAGTTAAGGATTCGCCGTTAATGGCAACTTCATTCAATTGGTTTTCTAAAGCGCTGTAGAAACGTTCGGTATAAGTTCTCATAATAAGGTTAGGTAGGTTAGTACTGTAATATAATATGTATAGATTTTTATAGGCAACAAGTTTAGAATCCTGTTATACAGCAAAGCTTTACTACAACACGGTAGCATTTCAAAAAAACAGGAAAAAGTTTTTAAATCAGGTTTTGGCAGGCAATTCAGTGTTCAGCATATCCAAAAGGGTGGTTTCTAAACCTTCGGCTATTTCCTGTAGGTAAATATATGAGGGGTTAATATTACCTGTTTCTAAACGTTGAATTGATTGCTGGTCTTTTCCGATGGAGTGGGCAAGTTGGACCTGCGTAATCCCCTTGTCCTTGCGGACAGTACGGATTTTTTCGCCCAGGTCTTTTAATAATACTTCCTTATTCATCGGAAGTATAAAAGAAAAGTAAAGCAATTGAAATCAGTACAACGGATACGTTGTATTATTCTTACTTATAAGTATTAAGCAATAATATTTCCTCATTCAACACAGGTTACTTAAAACGCTATCTACCAACAATTTGATATCTTCCTTAATCTGATGATAGCTCATTAACACTTCTACCTGCTCAACGTTTCGCACTACCGGAATAGGCTGATAAGCCGCTTCCTCGGCTTGTATCGCTTCGTGATCGTTTTGTATCAAGTTATGAAAGGTCTTTAAATCAATCTTATTGTCGGGATCATCGGCAACCATGCCTACAAATTCACCGGAAGATAATCCGGATATTTTTGCTGCGGGTATCGCATAGTCCAATTGTGTTGATTTGCTAATTGAAGTGTCTTGACTATTAATGGAAACACTTTCTTTTTCCTGATTGATCTTTCCAAATCTTTCTGATAACTGCTTTGCTGTATCTCCCGTTACCTGGCCGAATACAACGTTGCCTACAATATTTAAAATCACTTCCGCCTGTTCCCGCCCATAATCTTTTTTAAGCTGGCTATAATCCTGTACGGCTAAGGTAACGGCGACCTTGTTAGATCGGGCGGTCGCTATCAGGTTATCTATACCGTTAAAATATATAGTAGGAAACTCATCGTAAATCATGCTGCACTTTTGCTGATTTTTACGGTTTACGAGCTTATTGATCCTATTGATGTAGAGCGATAACACCGCACCATAAATTTGCGATTTTTGGGGATTATTGGCGAGGCATACTATTTTTGGTTCATCTGGGTTATTTATGTCAAGTGAAAAATCGTTGCCACTTAGTACATAGTACAATTGTGGAGATGACAACCGCGCCAAACTAATTTTGGCACTTGCAATTTGCCCTTCTAATTGTTCGTAAGCTTCATTTTGCCAGGCAGAAACAAAAGGATTGATCAACACTTCTATTTCGGGTTCTTGTAGCAATACTTCAAAAAGGTCTTTGTACTCTACCTGCGCTAATTCTATAACATGGGGCAACGTACAATAACGCCCATTTTCATATTTCTTTAAAAACCACATAATCGCTGTGATAAAGTTGATTGGCGATTCAACAAAGAAATCACCCTGTTTTTTAATCCACTCGCGGTTTAGGCCCATCATGATGGTACGACTTGAATCCATTGCATCAGTAATATCCATCATGGTGTGCGGCTCTAAAGGATTAGCCCTATGGATAATATTTTCAAGATTGATGATATATTGAGTTGGCTTTACTTTGTATAAATGTCCGTACTTCAGTAGAGCATTATAAACAATCTTGGTTAGATCATCATATTTGAAATCATAGACCAGCATGGTAAAGCCCTTTTGAATATGCTGAGTGATAATGTGACGGATTACGAAATAGGATTTTCCCGAACCCGGACTGCCACCAATTAGCGTACCTCTGAACGGGTTAATGATATTGATCCAGCTTTTGCGGCTTTTCCCTTTGAGATTATAAACTGCCGGTAAATTGATGGAATACTCATTTTCCAAAAGCCGCTCTTCCTGTGGGAAAGATTCATTTTCTTTATTAAAAATATCCTTACCTAAGTTAAGTTTCAGCATCCTGAACAGCAGGCTTACCCCAGATAGTAATAGCATATAACCAATGACAGTTAAACCAATATATAGAACAGCTATCGTTGTTGCAGGATAATGTATCGTAAGAAACAGCGTACTGATAAAGTACAATAACACGCCTGTAAAACAATAGATGAATATCCTGCTTGCTTTTATGGATTCATCCTTTTTCCCCTTACTTCCCACGAGTGAAATCATTAAAAGGATAAGTGCCGCCAACTTCGCATACAGCACTTTAGTGAATACTATCATTTTTGATAGGGGCAATAAAATATGATTTACAAAAGGCTTGGTCAAACCTAAAATCTGAAAAGCCGGATAACAGCTTAAATAAAAATGTACTATCAAAATAGCAATACTTAAAAGCCTGGTGAAGTCAATTATCTTTCTTAGGGCTTGTTCGTTTTCACCTGTTTGCATAATGGTATATTTAAAGTGAGTGGCCTTTTCTTTTCTTCTTACGTTTATTTTGTTGCAGCCTGCCTATAGCGGCCATATCTTGTTGTTCTTCCTTGAATAATATGTTTAGTAATGAATCACCTTCGCTACCGATCGCGTTTGAGCCTGAAATATTGTCAGTGAATTTTGGTGCGCTGGTATCGCTATTTTCTTTCTTGAATATTGGTTGATTGTGACTTATTCCGTCATTTTTAAACCAATTTATCAATGCTGCTGCACTGTAAGCCTTGCCTAAATCGCTACCGTTAAACACCGCTTTCGACCCGTGATCTATAAAAGTGATACCGTATAAACGGCCTTCTTCGTTCTGCCTGAAAATGACTTGAATGCCGTCTGCTTTCAACATTTTTTGAAAATCAGTTTTTGAAACCGGTGTTAAGAATGCTTTGTCCACCTTCGATTTTACCTGGTCTTTCAGCGGTTTACGCAATACCTCATTCAACCGAAACCGGTCTTCGAGCGCCTTCAAAGTTGGCTTTCCGTAGATGCTGCTTGCCTTGATTGGCACCCCAAGTTTGTTTCCATTTGCATCAAGTACCCAATAAACCAACCCGTTTTTTTCATACATTCTTGAATCCTTAGACCCACGATCAGCGGTGATATTGTATTGATTTAGTACTGCATTCAGTTCAGGAATACTGGTAAACTTGTACGCTTTTACTACTTGATTCACAACATTTGTGATTGATCTTTTAATTTCAGACTTGCCATAATCCACCTGTTCCAATGGCTTGTTATTTACGTTTTGCTGTTTTCCCTGGTCTTCTGCCTTAACCAAGTTGTAAGTCAACTCGACCTGTTTTCTCGCACTTTCAGAAGCCCTGTTTGCGAGTAAATGAAAGCTGATACGTTTACCGTCAGGTTCAATATTAGTGGTTACAATGTGCAGGTGGGGGTGTCCGGCATCATGATGCTGGTAAACCAAATAAGGTTGTTTACCAAAACCTAATCCCTCCATGTAGTCATCGGCAATTTGCTGTAGTATATCTTTCTCCAGGTTTTCGTTTACTGCAAAATTTAACGAAACATGCAGCGCATTTACGAGCGTTCGCTCATTCCGACTGGTTAAATCAGTCAACCTTTGCATCTTATCAATGAACGTTAAATTGACCGGATCTTTCAGGTAGCCTTGGGCTGAAATCAGCTCCGCTTTACCCAGCTTAACTTTATGTTCATTGTAATTTATTGCACCGCTGAGACTTCTTCCGGTTTTAATTTTAGCGACCATAATTCTGAAAAACTTTGCACATGTTCTTTGATCTGACCTATTGCAGGATCAACCTTACTTCCTATAATGGAAAGGAGATTTAGCCATAGGCGGTTATCCGCATTTCCGTGTGCACTATTAATTTGTCGAACTGCTTGGTTAAGATTATTGCCTATTGCATTTAACTCTTTTCGTAGCAATGCCAGTTCTTCAAGCATCTCATCCATTGACTTATCGCGGTAAGTAACAACTACTGGTTTGCTTAATAATACGCTTCTGCAATACTCACTTAATTTATTAAAGCGTGTCTTTTTAAATGATGAATATATACACTTGTACTCGGCAGGTTTGAGCCTTGTAAGCAAAGTTTTTGATCTGTTTTCATCCTGATTTTCCATATCTCTTATCTTATAAAATCTGACTTTGGAAGATTTTCAAATGGTCCCGGACTGACTTCGGAAGGGAGGGCAAGATTTCGTTTGTAATACAAACGTTTATCTTGCTGATTGCTGTTAAGAGGCAATCTCTTCCTTCAAGACTTTTTCAATCTGCCAGCATTCTGTTAAGACCTGCCTCATGTTGACTTCTTTAATTTAGCTTCTAAGAAGAACTTTAAGGCATCTATGCTAATGTCCTTTAAAGACGCATCATACTCTATTCCGTAAGATTTCATGCGCTTTAAAAGCGTCTTTGGAATCCACACATTTAACTGCGCCTCGTCCTCTTTCACTGCCGCGCTTTGCCTGATCGGGTGGACTTCCTGTATAGGCGTTTTGGGAGTGTGCTTTTTAAGTTTGTCCGCTAACCCGCCCAGCTTGTCTTTATAATCTGTCATTGTAAACCTTTATTTAATTACCTTATTTCATTAGAGAATTTGACAATTACATAAATATGTAATTATGTAATTATGCACTGATGCGGTTAACTATTTCTTCCGCTAACGATGTTATTTCCTCTATAGCTTTGTTATCGCTTCCTTGCAGCACCCCTGCGGTAATTGACGACCGTGCAATGCTCACCCGGTCATGTATGATGGTTGCCAAAACAGGAGTTTCCATGCTTTGCAAAAGACTGCTAACTTCTTTGGTTATACCTGAGCGGGGTTTAATCATATTCATTACAATGCCGGCCTGTATGTCCGGCTTTTTCACCTGCGCATCCTTCAATAAAGCGATAGTTGAGCGGATAGCCATTACGTCAAAAAAGCCTGCTTTAGTGGGTATCAATATAAAATCCGAAATGCTGAATAATTCCGGTAATTTGTTTGACAGGTAAGGTGGGGTATCAACTATAACCAGGTCGTAATCCAAACGTTTAATTTCCTGCAATTGGTCATTACCTACAACTGCCAGGCTTGGCAACTCCTCTTTGATTTGAAAAAGGCTGCCCTGTAAATCCGTATCAACCAAAGCAACGTTTAATTGATCCTGAAAACACACTGCTAAATTCATTGCCAATGTGCTTTTTCCTACGCCCCCTTTTTGGTGGGCTACCGTGATGATCTTTCCCATGTTATGTAATTCTAAATTGTTATAAATACATAATGCTGTAAATGCACAAGGCTGTAAATCTTTAAATACATATTTCTTCATTTGCAGAAGTCTATAAATACATATTGCTGTAAACCTGTATTTCAACATTTATAGGTTTCTATACCTACATAATTCTATAATTGCATATAACTGTAAATACAGAAATCTATAATTATGTATCAGGGAAGGCTATTCGTTTTGCTTCCTGACGATCCAATAATTTTGCTTGCTGAACAGTATTGTAAATCCAGTCCTTTGCTAAAACTTTCCAATTTTTCTGAGGCCTGCCGGTTATGGTCTTCCATTCCATTTTTTCATAATGCTGAAAAAAATTTTGGGCATCCGGCAAAGCCATGCATTGCTGATTGAAATAAATTGCCACATGGCTTATAAGCGGCGGCAATTGGTGGCCCATTCCCTGATTAGTAACATCAGCCAAAATGTCATCAAAAACAGTGTTTAACTCCTGTTGCTGAATTATCCGCCGTTTAGCCCTGCGCTTTATCATGTTTTAAAACTTAACAACCGTCGCTGTTTCCATCAGTCCTTCTATTTTGTCGGCATCATAATAAGTTACCTTGCCTAATTTTGTAAAAGGGATTTTACCGTTATCCCGCAAAGCCTGTAGCTTGCCGTGCGATATATTGAGCATCTTGCGAACCTCCATAGCTTTCAACCATTTTTTGGTTTTCCCACTCACCTGGTCTTTAAGCATAGATTTAATATCGGATAGCAAAAGGTCTTTAAATTCTAAAAGGTCACCAACTGTAATCAATTGGTCGCGGAACACTTTTGCATGTTTATCGAAATGTGAAATAGCTTTTTCCATAATCAATATTTTAATTGGACAAAATTGAACAGGAAGATTTTAAGTTTTTCACCACTCGTACATAACTTAGGTGTTTTTTTGTTGTAGCCTACCTGTTGGAACTAATGCAATCGAGAGTCTTTAACTTAATTTGGGAAAGTCAGTAACACTACTTCTTTTAAGATTTGCGTTGGCTTGGTATCGAAAAATATTGAACCAACGTAGTTTTGGCATTTTGCTATATTAGTGGGATGGTTACTGGCGATTATTTTTATATTAACGACTGTGAGGTCTTAGGTAAATTTTACGTTCATTATGGTGGAATTAATGACCATCCCAATAAGGCTTGTTTAAGAACTTGCTTAAAATTGGACGTTGAACTGAACAAAAAATTAAAATTTATACCCGGTTACCTTACGTATGACCGCCATTTTATAGCTTGCCCTTTATCAGCAGTATTTGTCCAAATTAATTCGTTGCATAGCATAGATAACGATTCCACGAAATTGTTAGCTAATTTGATGGTATTTTCCAAAGATTATAAATCATATGTAAACCTTAATGTTGCGATATTCACACATAGAGAGGGCGATTTTATGAGCATAAACAATTATATCAATGCAATTAATATTTATGTGGCGGAAGGGAATGCAGTTCAGCATTTGAACGATCTGGTCTTTGCTCAAAGAATTAATTTTAAAATGCTTGATGAATATAAGCTCATTGATTTGATAAATAATTTGGAAATAAGCTTTTATTCCAATGACTTGCGAAGAGTAGGAAAGGATAATTCTTTTTGGGATGAGACCGAAATTGGAAATCTTCCTAAGTCTAAATACTTAACAAGCTGCATACTTGAGTCCTTGAAACTTGCTGCAATCTTTGAAGATTTGAATATAAATAATGATTTTTTTATAATTGGTTGTAGTAACTATACCAAAGCATGGTCACCTGCATCAGGTCGAGAAAAGCTTCCTGATGACGTATTTACCGCAATGAAAATTAAGGATTTTATCAAATTGCATTTTTTTAAGGTCTATAACCCAACTAAAGAATTTAACGAGAGATTAATATACACCTGCTAATTATAAATTTATTATATAGCATTAATCTTAAATTGTATCTTTGAGTACATTAATTTTTGTTCTTTAAACTACATCAAATAAGTACAATTAAGTACAAAGTAAATCGGTAACCTTTTCGGTAACCTATTATTTTGAGATCGATGTAACTCATTAATATTCAGAGGTATTAACCCTTCAAATTAGAATCCCAGCGGGATCACAAAAGACCACCCAACAGGTCGCAAGTTTATAAAAAAAGCCTCTTTTTCAAGAGGCTTTTTTTATTTAGACAATTTTTGACAGCAACACCGTCTAATTAGAATATACAATTTGAATTTCGGCAACTCAACATTAGCCTGCATTTTCCATTGCTACTTTACTTAAAACAGGCTCGTTTAAAATAGAAATACTTTTACCGCTCACCACGATCAGGTTATTTTGGATAAAATCATTAGTTACCTTAAAAAGCGTTTCGTATGATACCGCGGCAAAAGACGAAAGGTCTTGCCGTGTAAGTTCGATATTTAAGGCGCCTTGTTTGTTTAGGCCAAACTGCTTTTTAAGTGTAAGCAAAGCCAGGGCTATGCGCTCTTTTACCGGCATATGTACCAGGTTACGCATCCGCTTTTCAGATTCTTGAAGTTCGTTAGCAAAAAATTTCATCAACGAATAGGTAAGTTGCGGATTTACCTTTAATGATGATTCAAAAAAAGAAAGGTCGATAAAACACACCACGGTAGGCTCGATAGCAGTGGTAGATACCGGGTAAACAGGCTCGTTACCTAAACCTAAATGGCCCAAAATATCACCGGCCTGGGCAAACCTTAAAATAATTTCTTTATCGCTATCCCAACGCTTGTGTACCTTTACCTTACCCGAAAAAATAAAATAAATACCGGTAACCGCATCGCCTTCGTTAAATATCCGCTGGCTTTTTTTGATAAAAAAGTTCTTCCGGCTGGCAGCTATAGCCGGCCTCCAGTCGTCAACACAATGGGTACACAGATAACAGCTCTTTAAATCACAACCGTTTCGGGTTTCTTTCATGCTAACGAAATTGCAAAAAAATAGCCAACAAAACGGTTAATGTTTGGCTTTCTCTGCTTTTATATCTTCTAACCAGCGGTCTAATGAAAAAGTACCCGAACCTATAACTATAAAAACCAACAGCAGTATTAAGGTTATAACCAAGGCGTAAAAATCGGTGTTAAACGGCGATTTGAAAATATTGATTACAAACATGGCAGCTATCACTACAGGCAACTGTGCTATGGCAGCCGCGCGCGTATAAATACCCAACATTATAAGCACCCCACCAACTATATGCAACATCACTACAACAAACATAATAAAAGCGATAGCAGCCTCAGAAAGTGTAGTTAACTGCTGGTTGGCAAGTATCCTTTCCAGGTAGTTTACGTTTGCTAAAAAAGCGCATCCTTTTAGTAACAGAAAAAAACCTAAAAATATCCGCAGGATATCTAAAATGCCCGGATGGTGACTATCACCCCAGTGCTTAACTTTATTTGCCACGTTCATAGCGATTAAATTTTAAGTTTGCCTAATATGGCTTACCGCTGTACATGTTACGTTGACCCATGGTGCCGATATAAAAGCACACACCTACCATAAAAACAATAAAGCCGCTGTAGGTTAACCAGGGGAACGATAGTATGCCATTTATATTTATCGTCCAGTTATGCGAATCAACCGCATTAATATGATCGAGGTTGCGAAATATTAAACAACCGGCAATGATGGTAACTACTCCCAGCACCATCATCCAATAACTACTTTTTCTCATAATGTTGTTTTAGCAATTAAATTATTATATTTTTGTATAAAATTAAGTAATTTATATTGTTTAAACAATGAAAAATAAATTTGGTTTTACAAATACCGATGCCATACCTATATCGCCGTTGTTAAATTCATTTGAGGCCCGCGAAGGCAACAAAAAAAGCAGGTATCTTAAAGGCCGTTTGTTAAAAATTTCGTTTTACGCGGTACTTGTGGCAATCGCTATATCGTTTATTGCCAAGTTTTTGGTATTACTTATAAATGCGGTAACCAACCTGGCGTTTTACGGGCAATTTAGCCTGGCCTTTCACAGCCCGGCGGGTAATCATTTGGGCTTATGGGTAATTGTTATACCGGCAGCAGGGGGTATAATTGTAGGGCTGATGGCATTGTATGGATCAAAGGCTATACGAGGCCACGGCATCCCTGAAGCTATGGAGCAAATACTTGTTAATCAAAGTAAAATAAAGCCTTCTATTACGTTTTTAAAGCCGGTATCGTCGGCTATTGCAATTGGTACCGGCGGGCCATTTGGCGCCGAAGGACCAATTATAGCTACTGGTGGCGCTTTAGGTTCTACATTGGGCCAATTATTAAAGATAACCTCAAGCGAGCGTAAGATCATACTGGCTGCGGGGGCAACGGCGGGTATGTCGGCTATATTTGGCACGCCTATAGCAGCGGTATTTTTAGCAATTGAGCTTTTGTTGTTTGAGTTTTCGCCAAAGGCCATTTTACCTGTAGCGCTTGCCTGTATAACAGGGGCAGCAGGTCACCATCTTTTATTTGAAACAGGGCCGGTATTTGCCATGTCCAACCTATCAACCCCAACAAACCTGGCTTTGGCCATTTATAGCTTTATAGGTTTGCTTATAGGTTTTTTATCCCTGGCTTTAACTAAAGCGGTTTATTTTATTGAAGATTGGTTTGAAAAGATACCTGTGCATTGGACGATGTGGCCCGCCATAGGCGGCCTGGCCGTTGGGCTTATAGGCTTTTTTTACCCGCATACCTTAGGTGTTGGGTATGACAACATTACTGGCCTGCTATCGGGTAAGTTACCGCTTGCTATTATATTGGCCTTATGCTTTTTTAAATTTTTGTCGTGGGCCATTGCTTTGGGTAGCGGTACATCGGGTGGTACTTTGGCCCCTTTGTTAACAATAGGCGGCGCTTCGGGGAGTATCATCAGCATTTTAATACTAAATGCATTTCCAAATTGCGGCATTAGCGTTACCATGGGTGCGTTGATAGGCATGTCGGCAATGTTTGCAGGTGCATCGCGCGCTTATTTAACAAGTATCACCTTTGCGCTTGAGGCTACTATGCAATCGCACGCTTTATTGCCTTTGTTAGGCGCTTGTACGGCCTCTTATCTTGTTTCTTTCTTTTTGATGGAAAACACCATCATGACCGAGAAAATTGCCCGCAGGGGCGTTATTACTCCCGATTCTTATGAACCCGACATACTGCAAAGGGTTGCAGTAGCACAGGTGATGCGCAAAGGCGGCACGCTCTTGAATGACGACATGAGCTTTGGCCAGGTTAGGGAATGGTTAGCTGTACATCAAAGCCATAACGCTAACCTGGTTTTTGTGAACCATAAAAATGAATACAAGGGCATTGCGAAGTTAGCTGATGTATACTCCGCTGACTATACCGACGATGCTGAGATAAAGAAAATTATAAACGCCGATACCGCCTTTGCCAAAGATGGCGACATGTTAAGAAACGTGGTTGAAATTATGGCCTGGCACAAAACAGATACTTTGCCGGTAATAGATAATGGCCGGGCTATAGGTATTATCAGCTACGCAGATGTTTTAACGGCATACAAGCAGCATGCAGAAGAAAATGAAGTGGCAACCACACATATATCTTTAAAGCGCCAGCAAATGAAACTGGCAGTTAAAAGACGCGCCATGCGCAGTAAGGCTAAGCACAAGGCATAATACAAGTGCTTAGCCCCCTAGGCATAACAAGCTATGAGCAACTTATTGGTGCAAGCTTACTTACAGATTATCCAATATGCTATCGCGGGATTGTAACCATAAACTTAGTGCCTGTACCTACTTCACTTTCCACCTCTACATGTCCGTTAAGTAAATCCACACTAATTTTAGTTAAAAAAGCCCCATACCTCGTCCGGCTGTATCAATATTTATAGGTTCATATAATTTAAATAACTTCCCTCCATGTCTTTTTAAATCTATGCCGCAGCCATGATCTTCGAAAGTAATAGTCACTTCATCGATTGTTGCTGCCGACGTCACACTTATTAACGGCACCCGTTGTGGGTGGCGATGCTGTATACCGTTGATCATCAGTTGACGAAAAATGTTTTTTAACGCCGAGGGGATAGTATTTATAGATGGAGCATTAGAAAAGTCAGTATTGATTTTCACACCAGAACTTGTCATCAGAACAGCATGCTCCATTATTATATCATTGACCATGTCCTGCAATAAAAGTTCCTGCTTCTCCTCTAACAACTCTTCTTTTAAGTTTAAAATATCGTTGATATCATGTATTATAACGTCAAGCTTTTGCGCAGACTCGTTTATAGCTGACACTAAAAATTGTTTTTCGGCTTCTGTATTCTCGGTATCGTTTAAAAGTGAGATCACACCCATCAGGGAGGAGAGAGGGCCACGAACATTGTGAGATATGATATATGAGAAGTCCTGAAGATCCTGATTTTGTTTCAACAGTCGGCGTATAACCCTCTCCCTCTCCAGTTCCATCACTTTTAACACCGTGATGTCTATTGTTGCGGTACAAATACCAATCACTTCGCCGTCCGTGATTATTGCGGTAACATCTATTTGAAAATGGCGGTGTGTGCTACCAAAGTCATAACTGGTGAAATACTTTGCAGGGTGGCCTGTTTTTTTAACTTCATCAAATACAGTAACAGCCCTTTTTCGTTTTTCAATAGGAATAGTTTCTGTAAACAATAATCCCAACTCTAATTTTACACCGGTCGCTTCTTGATAGTACTCATACTGCTGATGATTAAAATCGAGTACCTTATAATTGTAATCTAAAACTAAATAACCAACTTGCGTTGAATTAAATATAGACCGTAAGTTAGCCTCAGACTGTCGCAGCTTGTCTAAAATCTGTTGTCGCTCTGTGATGTTTACCATCGTGCCTATTACGGCCCGTTTTCCATTAAAATCGATAGTAGCACCAAAAATCTCATACCACAATATTTCTCCGCCCTTTTTAACTGCCCTAAAAGTGTAACGTATGGTATCTTTCTCACCTTTTTCGCGGCGGGCTACGTTTGAACGAACCATCGCCAGATCATCTTTATATACATACTTATCTTGTGGCAATAAAAGCAGTTCTTCTTCGGTGTAACCAGACTCCTGTACCAATGCCGGGTTAACATACACAAATTGCCCACCTTGAAAAATGTACACGCCCACAAGGGATTGCTCTACAATATTTTGGTATTTTTTTTCTGCCTCGATCTTGTTATTGATATCTTCTATTTCTGCAATGAAGTAATACGAAGCATCCTCATTACTTCTGACCAGTGCCATATTTACACTTGTCCATAGTAAGGCACCACTTTTTGTATAAAAGCGCTTTTCCAGCTGGTACGAATTGATTTTATTAGAAAGTACATCATTTAATAATTCCCGCTCCTTTTCGTTATCCTCCGGATAGGAGATATTAAAAGCATTGAGTTCAAAAAGCTCGTTATCACTGTAGCTCAACATTCTCTTTAATGCCGGATTAATCAGTAAAAAGGCGCCATCGCTGGCTATTGTAGCCATACCAATCGCGGCAAATTCAAAAGTCGCCCTAAACTTTTGCTCAGAATCTGAAAGCAATTGTTGCTGAATACGCTTGTTAAAATATATACTGATGGTATCTGCAACTACATCTATAAGGTTTCTTTCTTCTTTTAAAAACGGCCCTTCATCGTGAATCGGCTTTTCTTTAATATAAACTACTTCTACCACACCTTCGCGGCCATCTAACAATTTAAATTTAACCTGTTGGCTAAATGGGCTCTTTTGATAATTACTTGTTAAATACACCCGCTCGTTGAAACAGATTCTTGCGCCGCAATCCTCAGGATATTGCCAGCTAATTGGGAGTATCTCAACAATTTTTTGCAGTGCCTCCTCCATCGACAGCTTATCATCCTGCAATATATTGTTCAACCGGTAAATACATGATAATTCTTTAACCCGCTCACCCAGCTCATGTGTTCTTGTACCTACCAATGCTTCCAGTTTGGTCTTTTCACTAACCTTAAGATACGCTATAACACCAGCAGATAAACTTATCAGTAAACCCATACCCATCAGTAACTGCAATGCGGTTTTAGGTTCCTTTCCTTCCCTATAACTAATTGATAATTGCCAATTACCTTCGGGAATGGCCGTAGATACCGTTTCGGAAGAGTTTATATTTCGATCACTGAAAAACAACTCTGTTTTTTTGGTAACAGGATTAACCTTAGATAATTGAAAGTTATAGCGTACATCCTTAAGTTCGTTTAAAAAACGCTGAATAGTAGTTATACGGGTAATTACGATAACAAAGCCCTGAAAATGCCCACCGTTCCAAACCGGAAGTCTACCGGCAATCGCCATCCCGGTGCCATTATACAATGCATAAGGGCCTGTAAAAAGTATATTTTTATTGGCAATTGCGAGAAGCGCTTCCTTTTTTATAAAGCTGTCAGTCAGTAGGCTTTTGTTCATCACCATTTGATTTCCCTCTAAGGGATATATCTTTTTTATGGTGAAGCCCTGGGTAACATATGTAATATCTGCATATTTATTAACCAAAAATAAATCCTTAGCCGCATCATTAAAACGGGTAAAAGCCGGGTCTTCTTTGTATAACAGCGACAGTGCCGTGGCCAATGAAATATTAGCATTCAATATTTGCCTGAAATGATCTCTTACTTCTACAACCTTATTTTGTAGCTCCTTGATCCTAAACTCCTTAAGATACAGGTACCGCTGCCACGTTAATATACCCATCAGCAACAAAACCATTAAAAATACAAGCGTCGGAAACAGTAATTTTGGGTGTTTGTAAGGGCTAATTATCTTCATGGAAGAGCTAAAAAGAGTACATTGTCAACTAAATTACGATTTAAAATTCGAGTTATTCAGTATCATTACATCTTTCGGCATCACATTTATAACTTCAATAGTGCGCGTCGACGAGCTATTTAGACAAAAATATACAGATAATCAGTTTGCACCTTTTCCAGGCACAGACTTTAAAATCAACTTTTTACAAGCTATACTAAGCTTTATATTTAGCTGTGATATTTGGTCATATTTTATCTAAATCACTTGAAGGCTGGCCTTGCATTCAATGCCTGTATCAATAAACTAAGTGCCAATAAACCATAAATGCCCCCTACTAATAAGGTTATTTTTGTATTTCTGAAAAAATAGTAAGAGAGTAAAGGCAATACTTGTAAAGCGTGCATGCCAACAAAATGCGCGATACGCGGGTCGCCAAACTTTTTACTCCAGTTTAAGAATGGCAAGCCCGGCCCACCATCAGGGCCGCCAATAGTATGGCTCATTCTTGCGCCCATAACTGCTCCCTCAAGCGAGAAGATCACAAACAGCATCAAACCTATCCTGATGCTCCATAGATAATAATTTGGCAGCCCTGGAAAATCATTGTTAAAAAATAAGATGGTTATGTATGCCGTATAAAATGTAACATAGGCAGCTGCCAGTCCCATCAACCGGAATAAAAAAGAATACAGCGGTGTGCTTACATTATAATGCGACAGTTGCCCGCGACCGGCCTGTAGAGCTATATAAATAAGCTCGAAGCCAAGTAAGATAATCACCGTATAGTTGTATAACCCAACGTTAAAATTTGGCAGATAAGCGGTAAACCAGGCCATTGTAAAAGAATATAACGATATTGACAGGGCAAATTTGACTGGTTTAAACCAAGCATCGTTACCCATTACCCGGATATTGGTTGTTTGCGATAAGACCAGGAAAATAACGCCTGATAGCAGGCATGCGGAGCCAAAATAGAACAAGGCATCGTTCCTGAATTTGAGCTGCTCAATAAAATAACTCATAAACTTGATTTTAAAGGTTGAGGGCCTGCTAAATTCATTTTGATCTTCATCAGTATAAAGCTTGGTGTAATGCGCGGTAATTGGGCGATAAGCCAGTTTTTCCACCCTACCAGTTTGGTTCCTTTGCCATTCATAAATAGCTCGACACCTGCTTTCGCTACTATTTCGGGGCTTGCTGGCTTATTAGTTTTGTACGCCTTTGTCGACAACATTTCGGATGTATTGAATGGTGTATCCACAGGGCCCGGGCAAAGCGCTGTTACTATAACCCCTTTTTCTTCCAGTTCGGAAGCTATCGTCTGTGAAAAGGCAAGCACAAAAGCTTTAGTTGCGGAGTATACAGCATAATAAGGAAAATGAAAAAAAGACAAAAGAGAAGCCACATTCATTATCCGCCCTTCGCCCCGGGCAGCCATATCAGCGCCATATAGCTTAGTCAGCACAACTAACGCGCTAACGTTAAGATTGATCATTTTTAATTCCTCGTAAAGCGACGTCTCTGTAAAGTCACCGTATATACCCGAACCCGCATTATTGATCAGACCGTTTACCAGCATGCCCCTGTCTTTTACCTCTTCATAAAGTGAAACTGCCTCACTTACTTCGCTGAGATCTCTTGTTAATATCTCTACGGAAATACCATGTTTTGAAGTAAGTTCTTGTTGTATTTGCAGCAATTTTTCGGTACTTCTGGCTACCAGGATAAGGTTTTGATTTTTACCTGCCAGTTGCCAGGCTATTTCGTAACCTATCCCTGTGGATGCGCCGGTAATTAAAGTGTAAGTTTTCATTTTTGGTTATAAGTTTTATTAAATTATTGAATTATGTTTTATTAATGAACAATGTTCATATCTTAAGCAAATTTTTTATTTTGGATTTAGCATTAATATAAACTCTTGGTAAGCATCCATCACAGCATGCTCAGGATTCATGAGGTTAACCGCTTTCACACGATTGCTTAAATGCAAAGCGCACATCCCGTGTACTGCACTCCAAATGGCAAATGTTAGCGGTTCGGCCTTATGGCCTTTGAAATAACCTGCGTCCAGGCACTGTTCAACTGTATTATATAAAAGTCCAAAAGTACCCTTACCCTCATTCCATTCATCATCCTTTTCCGCTTGTAAATAGGCCATTGGGGCTTTTACTGTAAACATAAGGTCATACATATCCGGGTTTTTAAGCGCGAAATCTATATATATCCTCCCCATTGCTTTCAAACGCTCCATGGGTTCGGCAACAGCGGCCAATACCCGCATTTCGCCTCCTAATTGTATAAAGCCTTGGGTATGCAGGTCATGCAGAATGGCGTTTTTATCCTTATAGTAAACATACACTGTACCTACACTATAACTCACCGCATCGGCAATATTACGTATCGTGGTCTGTTCGATTCCTTTTTCCAAAAAGAGTTTCTTTGCGCTGTCAAGGATCAGCGCTTTAAGGTTCTCTTTGTCTTTTGCTTTACGTTCTGCTATGGTCATGTTTAATACTTGCAAACTTAATGAACTATGTTCAATAATAAAACAACTTGTCAAAGTTTATTTTTATCATTTGACTAAGCCACAACCTATATGAGAGTGCAGATTGAATCGTAGCACATTTTATCATCTGAATTAGCTTTTTATAAACACTACTCACCGGAAGTTTAAACAAAAAAGCCCCTTTTTCAAGAGGCTTTTTTGTTTAATGCGTTGCTACTGCCGCTTCGTAACAATTACAGCCGGTGCAGTACGTGATTTTTTATTAGTGAAGATAGCATGATCCCTTGGGCCGAATTGAGATTTAGAAGCACTTGATGATTCTTCGATCTTATGAGGTGACTCTACACCATTTACCGACTCGTAAGATTCACTTTTCTTTTTCCTCTCGTACGTACTTGCCGAACCGAAGTTATAAGTAAGTCCTACGGCGGCAAACAAGTTTCCCTTTGCTGTATTAGATATAATTTTACCTATGCTGTTGTCATTAGGGATACTGTATAAATTATACAAACCTAAAGTTGCTTTTAACTGAAAGGCAGATTTTTGAACACCAAAATGCAGTGCCGCAAAATTGCTTGATGCATAAGAGGCTTTTGCATCACCATTAAGGATCATTTGTGTTGCTATATCTTTATCAAATACACCATTGGGGTGAGAGCGGGCATGATCGCGGTTCCATTCTTTACTGCCAATTTGCATTCCTGTATTTTGCGTATGGGTAATATCATGATACCACTCGTTGTTTGTTTCGCCTGCAAACTCTGCATCTAAAGTAACATTGATGCCCCTGCCCTGTTCAAAATTGCCAAAGCCAAAGTTTATAACATGGGCCAGTAACGAATAGCGGTAATAGGTCATGGCCTCCGAAAGATCAAAATACCTGGTGTAGGGGTCGTCATTACTGCGTGTTGACATAATAGTAGCATCCTCACTCAATAATATTGGCCCTATATTTAACCCAATGTGCGAGCCCCATGTGATATAATTGTTTTTGAACTGCGGTACCGGGCCAAATTTACCCGGCGTAGTACTATTATCATAACCTACACTACGTGTTCCCGTTCCTGCTATTATTCCAAATTCGGGGAAAATTGTTGGCTTAACACCTTTTTCAACGATCTTTTTTATGTTGGAAAAGTATAGGTCCGATTCCAGCCTGAATTCAATACCATTTTGAGTTACGCGTGAACCTTTTTGGCCTATCGGTTCGCCGCCGATAAAATCGGGAACGAAATCAAGCGCGTCATTGGCAGCCCTGTATTCGGTATGGCGTTTGCTTAATTTAATTCGTGGATTAAACAGCACAGTGTTTTTAGTTTCCTGTACGTCCAGCGTTTCATATTTATTAATAATGCTTGAACCAACCTGTTGAAGCGTTATAAAGGCCGATGTACTGTCTTTTACCGGGGCAACAGGTGATGCTACAGCTACAAGTAACAGATCGGCACCGCTCATATTTTGAGTTTTATCCGCTCCAAATCCCAGCGATTTAAATTTTTCTGCACCGTGATAGGTTAATTCACCTAAACGTTTGGGCGTAAAATCATTTTGTTGCCTTGCAGGTACAAAACCTGTTCCGCTTAATACCCGCCTGGTTAACTTTACCGCATCGCGTTCGCCGTAATGTAATGCTGCCAGCATAAATAGTTCCATGGCTTTTGCACCTGCATTATTCATTACATCGTTAGGGCTTATAACCCCACTTTCGGTAACTAAAGCAGGGCCTAAATTTCCGGGTACGTTGGCGTCAAAAAAAGTACTGTTTTTTAAGGCATTCATAAAAATGCTTTTGTTGCCTTTTTTCAGGTCGGCGGTTAAATCGGCCATCAGTTGTTTGCTTTGCGGGTGGCGGTTAATATCACCTTCCTGCAGGCTCATTAATTCGTAAAGCGCGCGTTTGTAATTTTCATTTGCATTCTCTTTTGAAATTCTATCATTAGGGAAGGTGCGGTTACGGAAACCTGCAACCGCCGCTTTTTCTGCCAAACGCGGGTTATTTGTTTTTGCAGTTTCTAACCGCAGCATAGTCTCAAGTGTTATCGGCTCACCATTAAAATCAATAAATGCAAGTTTAGGCGATTCGCGCATTTCGCGCGTGGCGGATGTAATGGTAATGGTATTTTCCAGCTTTGTACCATAGTCCCTGGCAAGGTAGGCCTGGTATACATTTTCTTGCCATTGTTGCTTATCGCCAGTAATGGTTGCAGGTTTGGCTGCTATTATAGCTCTTAGGTTTTTCAATTCCAGCGGGTTCTCGCTGGTCGTTAAATTTTGCTGAGACTCGGTTTTAAAGCCTATAAATTGCCCTTTAGGGAGAGATTCATTAATAAGCCCGAAAAGCACGATCACATCGCTGATACCTTTATCTGCCACATACTCCAGGTCGCTTTTTTCAAACAGCTGGTCTAATGCTATGCCTGCTTTGGTGTCGTATTTACTGGTATCTTTCAGTATCTCGGCGGCTTTTACGGCGGCGCCCTTTAAGCGCGAATCAACATTTAAGGTTTGAGTCGCTTTTTGATACGTGGTGAGCGACTCGTTGGCCGAACGCTTTTTTATCACTGTATCCTGGGGCGCTTTATAAGCCGGCGAGGTTTGCGCGTTGCTAACATTTGTAAAAACGCAGCCGGCAATTGCTACTACAATACAAACCACATACTTAACAGCTTTAGTTATTAATGTTTTCATAATTGATAATATTATGAAGTAAACATAACTACAAGCAATTAACTGTTGGACTGCTTATGTGCAGTTGCCCCTATTATGTAAAAATACTTCACACTTTTACACACGAAAAGAGCGTTGACCTGCTGATTCACATGTCTTTCGGAATAAAAAAATATTTTTTTTGGGGATATATATCTTTGATGCAACAGTAATAACCAAATAATATGCTTTATATATCAATCCAAATTCGGGCTGATAACTGTAGCCATGTTGTGTAATCGATTAATAAAAAAAGCCCCTTAAAAAAAGAGGCTTTTTAGAAGATTTAAGTTCATAGAACAACGCATTAAAGCGTCATTAATATTATGCTGGTAGCAATATCTTAAACTCAGTATACTCTCCCTCCTGGCTAACAATTGTTATCTGGCCATTATGTGCTTTTACTACGATGTCGTAACTTATAGATAGCCCCAGGCCCGTGCCTTCGCCGGTAGGTTTTGTTGTAAAAAATGGCTGTAATATTTTCTCCTTTATAACATCGGGTATGCCAACGCCATTATCCTTTACACAAACTTCAACCCATCCGTTTTTGGCATGGGTGCTTACTTCTACCGTTGGCTTGTAACCGGGTCCGGCTGTTTTTTGCTTTTGCTCTACCGCATAAAAAGCGTTATTATAAAGGTTTAGCAATA
Organism: Inquilinus sp. KBS0705; assembly: GCA_005938025.2. Taxonomy (NCBI): domain Bacteria; kingdom Pseudomonadati; phylum Pseudomonadota; class Alphaproteobacteria; order Rhodospirillales; family Rhodospirillaceae; genus Inquilinus; species Inquilinus sp. KBS0705. Next base: position 2,239,268 of record VCCI02000001.1, read on the forward strand.
CCCGCCCAATATCCTGCTGTGCAATACTTGGCTTGGGCAGCTCGGTTTCAAAATTGGTCACCATTTCGGCATTAAAGTTTTTGTCTTTAGCCCGCAGGCCATGGTACGAAAGCTTTAAAAATTCATCGGCTAAAATATTAATGTTGGTTGGCTGCTTTTCGCCGGTACTTTTGCGGCTGTGTTGCAGCATGCCTTTTACAATAAAGTCGGCACGCTTGCCGTGATGTGTGATTTTTTCGAGGTTTTGTTCCAGGCTAATGGCAAGCTCAATGGCCTCGGCAGTATTGCCGCTTTGCAGCATATCTTTCAACTCGGCCGTAAGTTCGGTACTCACCTCCGAAAAATTATTTACAAAATTAAGCGGGTTTTGTATCTCGTGGGCTATACCGGCAGTAAGCTCGCCTAATGAGGCCATCTTCTCCGACTGTATCAATTGGCTTTGGGTTGCCCTTAGCTCGTCTACCGTTTCGGCAAGGCGGTCACGCTGTGTGGTTATCTCTTCCCTTTGCTCGCCAAGTTCTTTATTAGCCGTGGTGATTATCAGGTTGGCATCAGACAGCAGCCTGTTAGATTTTCGCTGATTGTAATAGTTAAGCCCTATAAAGCCCGCTAAAAGCAACAGTATAACAAGCCCTGCCATAAAATAATAGCTTTGATACTGCTTTGATCGTATTTCGGCCTTTTGCAGTTGTACTGTTGTTTGTGCCAGCGCCTGGTCTTTTTGCGAAACCTTTAATTGCTGCATGTTTGCCTTGCGCCTGTTTTGCTCGGCTTGCAAACTCACCTGCGATTTTAAATAATTTAACCGCTCAATATCCTTTTGTTTATTAGCAAGGGTTAATTGCTGGGCATTCAACATTAGGGCCTGCCGCCTTTGGGTGGCCAGTAAGCTTTGCTGTTTTAATTTTTCGTTGGTAAGGGTTTGGGCATATTTTAATGAGTCTTCCTTTTTACCAAAATCATATTGCGATTCTTTTCGGGATGCCGTCTGTTGAAATTCATCTATTTTTAAACTATCGCGCGCAGCTATATATTGTTTATAGCTATTATAAGCTTCGGCGGGTTTATTCATACGCTCATAGGCAATACTCATATCCCGGTAATTATCACTTTTTAAACTCAAGTCTTTGCTCTTGGCCGATAGTAAAAAATAGTTAATAGCCTGCTGGTATTTATCAGCTGGTTTTACGCCAAACCTTTGCAATAAGGTATCAGGGGCGTCCCTAAGCACACAGCCCATGGTATTATAATAGCTTTGCCTGTTTGCTTCGTCCCCGGGTATTTCAAGGCACTCTTTAATAAGGGGATAGGCCTTGGCGTAATTACCTTGTTCAAAACTAGACCAGGCTATGTTGTTTTTTGCAAGTGCTATATTTGCGGGTATCTTTAACTCATTTGCAGTTGCCAACGAGCCTTCGAAATACAGCATGGCATTCTTAAAATCCTTTAAATTGTCATATAATATCCCAATTTGTGTTTGCATGGTTAAAATGAAAGACTTTGAGTCGCCCTTCCCAAAATATTTCCACGCCTCTAATGTATAATAAAGTGCTTTTTTGTATTCCTGTAATCTACTATACATGCCGCTTAAAAAATAATTCCCTTGAGCCTTTGTTTCAGGGTTATTACTTTTATCGGCTAATTTTTTTGCTTTCAGGTAGTAATCAATTGCGCTTTCAAAATTATTTTGGCGAGCATATATGCCTGCTATACGATTCAAAATATTTAACATAAAAGGCGAATCATTTTTCTCTGTTAAATACTTGAGGCTTTCTGTATAAGCTGCAAGGGCCTTTTGTGGCTCGCGCAACCCCTGGTAGGCTAAGCCAAAGCCGAAATTCAAAAGTCCTATACTAGCTCTATCATTAATGCGGGTGGCCAAAAGTAACCCGCTGTTGCAATGATCAATAGCACTATTATAATCGTTGGTTGTAATTGATATACGCGCAAACAAAATTTCCGCCTTCATCCGCCCCTTGTCCCACTTTATTTTTTCGGCCAGTGCAAGTGTTTTTTGCGCGTAACTTTTAGCTTCAGCATAATTGTCGTTATTGTTTTGGTTTACATAAACACTACCTAACTCGTTAAGCAGATTTACCCTGGTGGTATCTACAGTTGTTTTAGCCAGTTTTTCCAGCAGGGAGTCGGCCATGTGCTGGATATTGTTTTGTGCCATTACAAAGCCGGGGAGGCACAATAGCACCAATACCAATGCTTTTTTTAATTGGGTTTGCATCTAATTTAAATTGATAAGGAGGTTGTAGGTGTTAAATAATAGTATTTAACGGCATTAAGGTAAAAAAAAATGGGCAGACAAACAATTATATCCTGTAAATGTGGCACTTAGCCCCTGTAGCAAACCAGTATATAAAAGCAGGAATAAGGCATTATTTTATTTTTTTGAAAGCATTACGATGTATATATTAAACATTTTACGATTGGCGATAGTTAATTTACTAATGGATAATACATCAACACGAAAACCCATTTTTGCTTTAATACTACTTTTAGCACTGTGCTTTGGCTGCACACGGCCAAAACCCACGCAAGTGGTAACCGGCAGCGTACCCTGGTATAAAACTGCTATAGTATATAATTTAGATGTGGATACCTACCAGGATAGCGATGGCAACGGCGTCGGCGATTTTAACGGGCTTACCAGCCGGCTCGATTATTTAAAATGGCTTGGTGTTAATGTGATATGGCTTTCGCCTTTTCAGCCCACGCCCGATAAGGATGATGGTTATGATGTAGCCGACTATTATGGTATTGATAAGCGCTTAGGTACAAAAGCCGATTTTGACCGTTTTATAAGCGAAGCAAAAAAAAGAAACATTCGGGTAATAATGGATCTTGTGCTTAACCATACCTCAACAGATCACCCGTGGTTTAAGCAGGCGCGTACCGATACTACATCCAAATATTTCAATTACTACGTATGGTCAAAAAAACGACCAAAGGATTGGGACAAAGGGATGGGTTTCCCTACTGTTGAAACTGAAAGCTGGACCTTTGACCCGCTTGCCCGTCATTACTATTTCCATCGTTTTTACAACTTTCAGCCCGATCTTAACATCGAAAGTGCCGACGTTAGGCACGAAATAAAAAACATACTGCAATACTGGCTAAAGCAAGGCTTAGATGGCTACCGGCTTGATGCCGTGCCCTTTATTATCGACCTGCCTAAAACCGGCGCCGAAGAACCCGAGCACAAATTTGACGTTTTAACCGATATAAAAAATACGGTTAAAGCCGTAAAACCCGATGCCTTACTGCTTGGCGAAGCCAATGTAGAACCCAAAGAAAACATCAACTACTTTGGTAAAAACGGCGAGCATTTACAAATGATGTTTAACTTTTATGGCAACCAGTATTTGTTTTATGGCTTTGCAACCGGCAATATCAAAGATTTTGCAAAATCGCTTAAGGACACCAGGGAAAAACCGGTTTCGGCCCAGTGGGCCTACTTTTTGCGCAACCACGATGAGATAGACCTGGGGCGCCTGCCTAAAAACAAACTTAAACAGGTATACAGCAAATTTGCGCCAGATAGCAGCATGATACTATACGACAGGGGCGTACGGCGAAGGCTTGCCCCTATGTTTTCAAACAACCTGCAACAGCTTAAAATGCCCTATAGCCTGCTTTTTTCGTTACCGGGCACACCCGTTATAAGGTACGGCGAAGAGATAGCCATGGGCGATGACCAGCACCTTAAAGAACGCCTGGCCCTGCGCACGCCTATGCAGTGGGCCGGTACTGCCAACGCCGGGTTTTCAACCGCATCGCACACGCTTCGCCCGGTAATTAATAAAGGTGAATATGGTTACCGAAAAGTGAATGTAATGGCCGAGAAGGACTCTGGCGCCTCTCTGCTCAATTTTATAAAAACGCTGGCCACCCTCAGGAAACAGCACCCCGAAATTGGCGCAGGCGCATGGGATGTGTTAGATACCGATAACCAAAGTGTTTTTGCCATTAGGTATAACTATAATGGTAAAACACTACTTATGGTACACAATTTTAACAACCAAGCCCTGCAAGCAACTATCAAAGCCAATTTAAGCCCGAGGGCCAGTTTAGTAGATATGTTTACCAACAAGATTACACAAACGCTTAAAAACGAAAAACTAACCATAGGCCTGCAGGGTTACGGCTACCAATGGTACCAGGTAAAGTAGGCTACGATAAACAACAACGCCCCAACTTTTATAAGTTAAGGGCGCGTTGCAGTCAGTCAGTAGTTTAGTTTGACGTTGCGGGCGGATTCGAACCGCCGTGAAGGGTTTTGCAGACCCTCGCCTATCCTCTCGGCCACGCGACTTTGGTTTTGGCCCCGGTTAAGGGGCCTTTGTTACTATTTAATCACTTTAGACGTCGTGGGTAGATTCGAACTACCGTTAAAGGTTTTGCAGACCCATACCTATCCTCTCGGCCACACGACTTTATCTTATCTATGCCCTTATTTATTAGGCTGCGGCGTAGTGCGCAAATAAGGTTTCACTTCGGTAAACCCTTTAGGGAACTTAGCCGGTATATCTTCTGTTTTAATAGATGGCAGCACCACCACATCCTCCCCATCTTTCCAATCGGCCGGGGTAGCCACGCTGTGGTAAGCTGTAAGCTGTAACGAGTCTATCACCCTTAATATCTCCTGAAAGTTACGGCCGGTTGATGCCGGGTAGCTAATGATCAGCTTTATCTTTTTATCTGGCCCGATAACAAACAACGACCTTACGGTGGCTACTAACGATGCGTTAGGATGTATCATGTCATAGGCCTGCGATATCTCGCGGCTCTCGTCGCCAATTATCGGGAAGGTAACTTCTACCCCCTGGGTTTCGTTAATGTCGCTTATCCAGCCTTTATGGCTTTCTACGGTATCGGTGCTCAGGGCAATCACCTTTACGTTGCGTTTTTCAAATTCATCTTTGAGCGATGCTGTTTTGCCCAGCTCGGTGGTACATACAGGGGTATAATCTGCCGGGTGCGAAAACAGTACTCCCCAGCTATCGCCCAGGTATTCGTAAAAATCAATTTCTCCTTTTGATGTTTTTGCTTTAAAGTTTGGGGCGTCGTCGCCAATACGTAAGCTCATAGTTTTTTTGTTTTTTAATGTAAATTTTGTTCAATAGCATAAAGCTACAACTAAACGTTGTAAAATATTTATCCGGGAAGATTTGAGGCGGGGGAGATTTTGGCTACAAAAAGCAAAGATGTGTTTTTACAAACACTCCATTTCTTTTAAATCAGCTTATCTGTCTCCGGCCATATTGGCGAAGCAGGAATTAGCACCTTTTACAAGCAATTACGCCGGTACAGGTTGCTAAGACATCATAGGGCCTTTCCCTCTGTCTTTCTGGATAAGTATGTTTAAAGAACGATTACATCACAAAAGTAGATATAAATTCTATAATTCCTATAGACTATGTAATTATTTTTTAATAAGAGACGTAATTTATTGAAAATGAGGAATAAAAATTTGATTAAGCCCCCGTCCTTGGGACGAATTGGGTGCATAGCGATCACCTTATGTTAGTCCGGAACTTCAAATCCGGACTAACATTTAAGGCAATTACTTAAGACTTTTATCTTAAGACTTTAGATTTATTTACCGTTCAGTTGTTTTATTAACTCCACCTCTTCGGTTTTGTAGGGCGTACCATCCTTCCTGAAAATATCATGGAACCATTCTTTGGGTTCGCTGCCATCGGGCATGGGTGCATCCCAGGCGTAAATGGTATTGGTTTTGCCCATTACAAATCCCCAGTTAAGGGCGCCTACGTTTTCCTTCTTCAGCATGGGCATTACATTACTAAAGCGGCTGCCGCGCACACGGGCCATGTATTCGGTACATATCAACGGTTTGCCATGCGATTTAAGCAGCTGTATGGTCTTCAGGTGCGAATTTTCGTCGGTATAGTCATGGTAGGTGATCACATCAGAGTTTAGGGCCTGGTAGGCATTCAACTGCTCAAAACTCCAATCCCACAAACCTGCCGATACAGGCTGCGTAGGGTTAACATCGCGCGCCCAGCTAAATATCTTGCTCAGCAGGTCTAAAGATGCATCGCGCTTGTTAGAATTGCCCGGCTCGTTGTACAGATCCCACAGTAAAATGCGCTTATCGTTTTTAAAGGTGCCCATTACATCCTTTACATAAGCCTCCAGCATAGCCACTTCGCCGGGGTTGGTTAGCCGGTTGCCCGGGTCTTGCAGCCAGCCCGAGTTGTGTATGCCTGGTTTAGGCGACGGTTGCAATCCTATTTTGGCGCCGGCGTTCCAGCAGTCGTCAAAAAACACAAACATGGTTTGTATATGGTGCTTATCGGCAATAGTTAAGTAATCGTCTATGCGTTTCTTAAATCCGGCCTTATCCTGCTGCCAGGCCAGGCTGTATAAAAACACGCGCATGGTATTAAAACCTATACCCTCGGCGTAGCCCAGTTCCCGGTCTATCGTAGCCGGGTCGAAGGTGTCGGCCTGCCACATCTCTAACTGGTTAATGGCCGTGCTGGGGATAAAGTCGGCACCGGTCATCCACTTGTGTTGGGCGTACCAGGCGTTGGCCTTATCTGCCGGCCATACCTGCCCCTTGGTTTGGGCCGTTGCTATTTGGATGTATAACGACGATGTAACAACAACCGCGGCAAGCAGCTTGTAAAAATAGTTTCTCATAAGTTTATAATTGTTGAAAGTAAATATATATTAGTTAGGCCAACAACCACAAAAAAATGCAAAATTCCACACCGGGCGGTGCAAAAAAATGGAATGGATTACACAGCAACGTGCAAAATAAAGAAGGGGCAAACCCGCCGGCTGCCCCTTTAATAAACATTATAAACTAAACTGATATTATTGCGTTTTTACAAACTTTTGGCCACCGCGCATATCTACATACATAGCAGTTACCTTGCCATTGGTCTCTAAAAACTCGATGCCTATTTGCGGGCCCTTTACAAAGAATTTGTTAGGTGCCGATGCGCCTAATTCAACCGTATCGCCGCCGGGTGCCAGTACCATCAGCTTACCATCGGTAACGGATACCACCATTTTTTGCCCGTCCATATCGTAAGTACCTATGTACCTGTTTAATACATCAGCCGGTAATAAAACCTCTTTTTTAGCTGTCTCTATCTCAAAAGGCTCGTTAAAGGCAACCTGGGTAAGGGCGCGACTCAGATGGTTATCGGCAGGCGGCAGCAGGTTAGCCAAAAATATAATGGTTACATCTTCGTTCCTGAATTTCATAAACTCGGCCATAAAACCCTCAATTGAGCCTGTATGCCCTGTTTTTACATGATTACCTTCAGTACGGATGGTCCAGCCCAGGCCGTAGCCGGGCTGCACCGGCGTAAAGGCTAAATCAAAACTGCTTGCCTTTAGCACCTTATGCTCATCAATAGCCTGCGACCATTTAAGCAGATCGCCCAGGGTGGTGTACAGCGCCCCGGCGCCTGATGCCGCATCAATGTTGCCGGTTTCCATACGGGCCAGCTCATTGGTTTTTTCGTCAACCATATAGCCCAAGGCAACATCCGGGGCAGTACGGCCCTTATAATCAATACCGCTATTAACCATACCGGCTTTGTCAAATACGTGCTTTTTAACCAGCTGAGGGTATGGCACGCCGGTAACTTTTTGGGCTATATAGGCCAGCATTATGTAGTTAAAGTTATTATACTCAAACTGTTCGCCGGGTGTAAAGCCAAGGGGTTCACTTTTAAAGGTATTAACCATATCAACCGGTGTTGATGCACCCGGAGATGTGTTGCCTCTTATGCCCGAGGTATGGCTCAGCAGGTTTTTAATGGTTACTTTATCGCCATACTTAAAATTGGCTGCATACTTACTAACTGGGTCATTTAAAGCTATTTTACCTTGCTCTACCAGTTGCATAATAAGCGTCGAGGTAAACATTTTGGTAAGCGACCCGGCTCTAAATTGTGTTTGCAAGGTATTTAGTTTATTATGCTCTTTATCGGCATAGCCATATGCTTTTTGAAAAACTATTTTCCCTTTTTGGGCTATAAGTACATTGCCGCTAAATTGTTTGTTGTTTACATAAGTGCTTAGCAGGCTATAGGCATTCTTTGCTATGCCCTGCGCATTTGTTAATAATGGTACTACCAGTAATAACAGTAGTGTTAACTTTTTCATTTTGTTGTGATAATTTTATGATTCATTGCAGTTTTGGATAATACGGTTAAGCGTTTTTTGCAGATTATCAATATCACTTTTACCTATACCGCTTAAGGCTTGTTTGCGGTTACTTACAATAACCGTTTGCATAGCTTTAAGTACATTATGCGCCTTATCGGCAAGGGTTAAGGTAAACCTGCGCCTATCGTGCATATGCATGGCCCTTTGTAAATATCCCTTTTTAACCAGCAGCTCGATAATGCGGGTTAATGATGCGTAATCTTTAAAGGTAATTTCGGCTATTTGCTGTTGCGGCAAGTCGGGGTTCTTGTTAATTGATTTAAGAATAAGCCATTGATCAATAGTAACATCAAACCCATGCGCGCTGAGCTGCTGATGTGCGTATTGCCTGTAAGTACGTATGGCCTTATCCAGGCTGTAAAAAACTATCTCGTTCAAATTTTCCAAAGCTTTTTTTATTTATTGATACAAATATGATTGATATATCAATATAATTATAACTTTTCACCGATAATTTTATGCTGTTTACCGAAAAAATTAAATGATCAAACAGGATCGACTAACACGGTTTATTATATACCTAATAATATAGATAACCCTTTGCGTAAATAAACGTATACAAGCCCTATCTAATAAAAACCACACAATTTGAGCACGCATCTGGCTTATTATTAAGCATTAAAGTATTAAAAGTAGTTGTTTAAGAGTTTATATTTGTCGCAAAAATTAAATATTATAAAACTATATATCGCATAACAAGTTATTTTTTTCACAACATGTAATCTTTGGCATGTATTTTATACATGGCATGTAGTATTCAAATAAAAATTAGTGAACAGGCGTTAAAAAATGAGTTTTCAAGAGGGGCAAAAATATACCGGAGGAACAATGGCTCATTCAGCGCATGTATTAAACACTATAGATGTGGGCATATGGGAGTATAATATCACTACTAAAAAAGTGATATGGTCTGCCGGTTTTTATAAAAATTTGGGTTATGCCCCCTGCGAAATTGATTGCTCGCAACGCTATTTTTTTGACGAACTGCTTTATTACAAAGACAGGGATACCTTTATTAACACAATCCGGCATGCCAGCGAAGAGCCCGCCACAACGCAGATAAGGTTACTCACCAAAAAATGCGGTTACCACTGGTTTGAGAGTAAAGCCTATAAAACAGAAACCGAAGCCGGTACGGTGTTATATGGCATCATCAGCAATATAAACGAGTACAAATTATTGGAGTATCAGGCGGCAGAAAACAGTTTTTTATGCGCAGAAACTAACCGTATCGCTAAGATGGGTGGTTGGGAAATACAAACCGAATCCATGAGTTTAAGGTTATCTAAAGAGATATATGATATTTATGAACTGGATGCACAGGTACCGTTATCTGTAGAAGAGGCGATCAGCTTTTTTGAACCTGCGTACCGGCCTTTAATAATAGATGCTATTGACAATGCTGTTAAATATTGTAAACCTTATGATATGGAATTGCTGTTCCGGTCGGCAAAAAACAATTTAAAATGGGTAAAGGCAAAAGGTGTGCCTGTACTTGATAAATATGGCAAATGTGTAGTGCTAAGAGGCATATTTCAGGATATTGACAGCATTAAACGGCGGGGCATAAATCTACAATCATCTATAAACTTGCTCGACGATCAAAATAAACGACTGCAAAATTTCGCTTACATCGTATCTCATAACCTGCGCTCGCATGCGGGCAACTTAAAGTTTATGGTTAACCTGTACGAAGAAACAGATCATAAAAGCGACAGGGATGAAATATTTTCGCATATAAAAACCATCAGCAACAGCTTTAATGCTACAATGGGCCACCTTGATGAGATAGTTAAGATACAATCAGAAATTGGACGCGAGCGCAAACCCGTTAACTTCGAAAAAACCTTTAATAACGTACTATCGGCCTTAACAACAAATATTGCCGCTGCTAATGCCACTATCAATGCAGATTTTAGCAGTTGCAAACAAATAAACTATATCCCTGCTTATCTTGAAAGCATATTTCAAAACCTGCTTACTAACGCTTTAAAGTATAAACACCCGGATAGGGCCCCGGTAATTAACTGTTATACAAAGCAATCGGGTAACCATATATATTTGATATTTGAAGATAACGGCGTAGGTATTGATATGCAGCGCTATGGCAACGATGTTTTTGGCATGTATAAAACATTTCATCAAAATCCCGACTCTCAGGGCATTGGTTTATTTATTACCCGTAACCAGGTTGAAGCACTGGGCGGATCTATTAAGGTGGAGAGTACTGTAAATGTTGGCACAAAATTTACAGTAAGGTTAGTGTAAAAAACACACCAATTGACCAAAATAGTACACCAACCCATTTCGGCATTCATTATCGATGACGACAAAATATTTGTTTACGGCTTTAACAAATTATTACAATTAAGGCATTTAGATGCTCAAATACAGGCTTTTAATAATGGTAAAGAAGCTATTGATTTTTTAACGAACCCAATTAATAGCCAATTTTTACCCGATATTATCTTTTTAGATATTAACATGCCTGTAATGAATGGCTGGGAATTTTTAAAAGAGTTTGAGGAAATCCAATCTCAACTGGGTAAAAAAATCTCGATATACGCCATCACTTCATCAGTTGATGTTAATGATATTGAGCGTGCAAAAAATAATACTTTAATAAAAGACTATATCTTAAAACCCATTAACGATACCCACCTAAAACAGATATTTAATTTACATGGGGATGAGTATGTATCTAAAGCACAATTAAGTTAGAGCCTGCGCTAAGCTATATAACTCTCTAATATTTTAAACCCGCTTGCGGTGCTTAATGTTACTTTATCAATAGTTTTAGGCAACAATATGCACTCGCCCATTTTTACGGGGTATGCCACATTATTATGTTGCAGCGTATATTCGCCTTCAATACAAACATGTATAACAAACGAATCGAGATTTGAGTAGTCCTTTTCTAAACCGTGCGATGCATCTAAAACGTTGGTAGTAAAGTACGGGCACTCCACCAGCTTTACAGTCTCATCTTTTGCGGGCTGGTATTTGGTTTTGTATTCAGGGTAATGTTTATAATCTATAGCATCAAGTGCTTCCTGGGTATGCAATTCGCGTTTTTGGCCCTTATCGTCTACACGGTCAAAATCATAAATGCGGTAGGTAATGTCTGATGTTTGCTGTATTTCGGCAATCAGCAAACCTTTACCAATGGTATGCACCCTGCCTGCAGGTAAAAAGAATACATCGCCCGCCTTTACATCCTCGCGGTTCAATATATCCATAATGTGGCCGCTGTTTAAAGCATCCACGTATTCCTCTTCGGTCATTTCGCGGTTAAAGCCGGCTATCAGTGTCGACCCGGGGTCAGCCTCAATCACATACCACATTTCGGTTTTACCAAACGAGTTATGGCGTTTTTTTGCCAGGGCATCATCCGGGTGTACCTGCACACTCAGGTCGTCGTTAGCATCTATAAACTTTACCAATAAAGGGAATATGTTACCAAAATGGGCGTATACCTTTTCGCCTACCAAATCGGCCTTGTATTGTTCAAGCAAACTATCTAATGATTGCCCCTGCAATTCGCCGCTATCAACCACCGATACATCAGACTTTACCCCGGATATTTCCCAGGTTTCGCCGCAGTTTGGCAGGTCGCCAATGTTTTTATGTAAATAGGTTTCTATTTTGTGGCCACCCCAAATTTTGTCTTTATAGATGGTTTTGAATTTTAGCGGGTATAATGCTGACATGGTAGTATGTTTTACGAGGCTAAGTTAGGGATTTTGCATTAGCCTGAAACAAGGTTTTTGTAAAAAGCAATACAACAACAGCCATTACGCTTGTGTGCAGGTAAATAAAATCGACCACGCCTAAAATACCGGGCCGGGCCATAAATCCTGTTTTGATGAGTTTACCCAGCAGCATAAATTCATAGGGCATCATTATTAATAACGGCAGTACACAAAAGCCGGCCAGCAGCCAAAGCTTGTGCTTATTATTTAGCCTTTTATAAACCATAAACAATGATGGAGAAGCCAATGCAAAAACCAGCGCAAAGCCTGTTAACCTTATAAGCCAAACAGGCTGCCCGGATAAAAGCACTTTTAATACCGTTGTTTCATCGCCCCCACCCATACCCGCTGTAAATATGCGGGCAAAAGCCAAATTTCCTAATATTAAAACAAACGCGGCCGGCCAAAGCTGTTTGTTGTTTGATAGCAGCATAAAAAAGCCTGTCCACATCATTACATAACTAAACACAGGGCCAAATATAGTGGGTACATAGGCATATGAGCTAATTGTACAATTCTCGCTCAATGTCCACAGGTTAAAATCTACCTGCCTGCCCGGGTCACCGCACACCACGCGGGCAGCGGAAAGGTGAGTCAACTCGTGCAATTGCCCAAATACAAAAACGAAGGCCATAAAGGCCAGGCAATACCGCCAGCTAAGTTTAATTTTCATGGGCGGTATGACGTGATTGTAACAAAATTGGTTACAAAAAAAGAGTAGTACAAATTTTCGCTTTTTTGAGATAGATGTTATACTTTTAAGAACCTAAACTTAATTGAACATTGGAAGATAATGCCCCACTTGAAACAGAAGGACCAATAGAAGAAAACAATTGCGTTATCTGTAATATCCCTTCAGTCATTGAAGGGCACCCTACCCGTTTATGTGCTGACTGCCGCCGCAAATTAATTAATTATCCAATTCCGCTATGGGTAAAGCTCTTTGGTGCAGCAACGCTTGTTTTAATGATTATTTCCCTTATATCTCTACCTGGTAATTTTGGTGCGGCATTAGCAATATCAAGAGCAATAAAAGCAGAGAATCATCTTAATTACGTAACAGAACAACGTGAGCTGGAAAGTGCACGAAAAGTTGCACCAAATTCAGTTGATGTGTTAGGACACCTTATGATAGCCAGTTTTAATAATATGGATATCGAAACCGTCTTTTCTGCATCAAATGACCTATCAAAAAAGCCTATAGAAGATACAGCCCTTTACAATCAGTTAAGTTATATCATAGACGAGTCTAAATTATATATACCGTCTGATAGTTTATATAATATAACACAGCGTTACGGCAACAAGACCATTCCGGATACGGTTTATATTAAATATCTGAAAAAAAAACCAAGTGACATTTATAGTTTATACGTATTAGCAAATTCATACTACGACAAAAAGCAATATTTAACTGCTGACACACTTGCTTCTAAAATCTTGTCGATTGACAATGAATATATGCCTGCAATAAACTTAAAGTCGGCAGTAAAACGGGAAATCATGCAAACCGATTCTTCTATATTTTATTGCGACAAAATACTGGCTATTAACCATGAGTCGGTTTATGGCACCTCATCAAAGGCGCGGACATTCTTAAAAGCGGGTAAGTTTAAACAAGGATTAATACTTGCCCAACAATGCGAAAACTTAGCCAATAACGATCCGTATAATATTGCAACACTTGCACTTGCATATCACTACAATAAAGAATATCAAAAACGTGACAAACTCCTGCAAACAGCAATAAAAGATACTACTTTACAGGTTTATATGAAATACGCCAAGGACCAAATTGCAAGTCACCCATAATTTCAATAGATAAATATGTTTATTCCAGGTTTTTTAATCACACTTGCCACTTTTCCTGGCATTATTGTACACGAACTTGCTCATCAGTTATTTTGCCGATGGTTTAAAGTCCCAGTGTATCGTGTAGTATATTTTAAGACCGGAAACCCGGCAGGTTATGTTCAACATGAAATAGTTCAAAATAAATGGAAATCGATGATGATAAGCATTGGCCCGTTTATTATAAATTCGGTATTGGGTACAATTATTGCCTTTCCAGCTGCATTACCAGTTTTTAAATTTGATAATGGCAGTTTCTTAGACTACATACTTATTTATTTAGGGGTTTCTATAGCAATGCATGCTTTTCCTAGTACCGGCGACGCTAATAATATTTGGCAGGATGTGAAAAATAAAGAAACTCCTTTTTGGGTGAAAATTGTTGGATACCCTATTGTGGGACTAATATATATAGGTTCTTTGGGCAGTTTCTTCTGGCTTGATTTAGCTTATGGTATAGCTTTAGCGGTGGGATTTCCAAACCTGCTTATTGCATTTTTAACATAAAGCCCGCTGGTTTTACCAAGCGGGCCTTATACAAATTAAAGGATGATGGGTTATCTATAAATCTACTTACCTAATTTTGCTTTCAGGTTTTCGTTTATAGCTTCCAAAAATTCTTCGGTATACAGATAATCGGTACCGTGGGCTACTTTTGGTTTTATGGTGATAGCCAGGTCCTTGGTCATTTTCCCGCTTTCAACGGTCTCTATACAAACCTGCTCTAAGGTTTTGCAGAAGTTAATGAGTTCCTGATTGTTATCTAACAAGCCACGGAATTCTAACCCACGTGTCCATGCAAATATAGACGCGATTGGGTTGGTAGATGTAGGGCGACCGGCCTGGTGCTCGCGGTAGTGGCGTGTAACCGTACCATGCGCTGCCTCAGCTTCCATAACTGTACCATCAGGCGTAACCAAAGTAGAGGTCATCAACCCTAACGAGCCAAAGCCCTGTGCTACAGTATCGCTCTGAACGTCGCCATCGTAGTTTTTACAAGCCCAAACAAAGTTACCGTTCCATTTCAGCGCCGATGCAACCATGTCGTCAATCAGGCGGTGCTCATATGTAATACCGGCTTCGGTAAACTTGGCTTTATAGTCTGCCTGGTATATTTCTTCAAAGATGTCCTTAAAGCGACCATCGTACTTTTTAAGAATGGTATTCTTGGTTGACAGGTATAAAGGCCAGCCTTTCATTAACGCCTGGTTAAAACAAGCATGTGCAAACCCGCGGATAGACTCGTCGGTATTGTACATAGTTAAAGCTACGCCATCGCCTTTAAAGTTATATACTTCGTATGACTGCTCGGGGCCGCCATCCTCCGGGGTAAACTTAACGGTTAGCTTACCTTTCCCTTTAGTTAAAAAATCAGTAGCACGGTACTGATCGCCAAAGGCATGGCGACCGATGCATATCGGGGCCGTCCAGTTTGGTACCAAACGGGGCACGTTTGCCATTACAATAGGCTCGCGAAATACCGTACCATCCAATATATTACGAATGGTGCCGTTAGGCGAGCGCCACATTTGCTTTAAACCAAACTCTTCAACACGCTGCTCATCAGGTGTAATAGTGGCGCATTTTATACCTACGCCATATTTTAAAATAGCATTTGCGGCATCAACGGTAACCTGGTCGTCTGTTTCGTCACGATACTCTATACCCAGGTCATAATATTTTATATCCAGTTCCAGATATGGGGTTATTAATTTATCTTTTATAAACTTCCAGATGATGCGGGTCATTTCATCACCGTCAAGTTCAACTACCGGGTTTTCTACTTTAATTTTTGACATACCTGATTTTTACTTGTTTAATTTTCTGTTTTAGTGGTTTCAAACTTATAAAATTTTATGTTTAAAAGTTCGGCTCAATATAACATTATTAAAAAATAACACCTCCGGTTTAAATTCAATTAACAATTAATTTTACTGTATGGTTGCTTTTTAAAACTTTGATGCTATTTTTATAAAAATTTAACCATCTGCTGCTAACCTGAAGCACCGTATTAACCATTATGATAAAATTGCTGTTTAAAACAACATTTTTCACCCTGCTGTTAACCTCATTTGCATTAATATCAAAGGCACAAATTGGTTACGATTACGCCCAATATGATATTGGCTTTGGAGCAAATGCCAACAAGGTATATGGTGATGCCGAAACTGTTAAAACTACCCCATCGGTATATGTTAACTTTAATTTTAACCAAACACCTTTTGTTAACTATATAGCCGAGGTGCAAAAAGGCACCCTGGAGGGCGGTAGCCTGGAATCGCAATCGGGCAGATACTTCAAAAATAGCTATACAGCACTGGTTTTTAGGGGCCAGCTACAGTTTGGCGAGTTTTTAAACTACTCACGTAGTGGGGTTATGAATGTATTAAAAAACGTTTACCTGTCATCGGGTTTTGGCTATGTGGTAAACGATATGACCTCGATAAACCGTAAATCTAAAATACTGCAAAACTACACCACCCCCGGCGAAGATAAAAGCAACGAGCTTTTCATACCTGCCCGTATAGGCTATGAGATAAAGGTTTACAACAAATACGACCAGCCCTCATTCAAAATTGATATTGCCTACCAACATAATTTTGACCTTACCGACAACCTTGACGGCTTTAACACAGGTAAAGACAACGACAGGTTCTCGCAAATAAGCATTGGTTTTAAAGTGGCTTTGGGCGGGGTTACCTCCTATCGTAAATCGCTGCATAATTAGCTATAACGGGCGTTTTGTTTGATTTTTGGCAGGGTTTTTAATGTATATTTATATATAAATTAAATTACCTATGACACCTGATAAAAACTCCGATTTTGTAACTGATCCCGAAGACAGGAACAACCCGCTAAACGATGCAGAAGATAGTGAAGACCTTAACTACGATGAAACTATCAATAGCTATGAGTATGATATAAAGGGAGATAACCCCGATTACGACCACCCCGACCCATACGATACTACCGTTAAAAACGGCGAGGATATGAACTCTACCTACGACGAAGCCAACCCTTATGATACCAATGGTGAGTATGAAGCCGACCGGTCATTAGAAACAGATGTTGATACGCTGGGTATGCATATAGATAGCGGTAAAATTGTAGAAACTAACCCCCGGGATGCCGCTTTGGCACACACCCCCGAGGACGACCGCGATGACCTGGACGAGGAGGGTTATCCTAAAAATGATACACCATAATAATTTTAATCTTAAGTACCCAAATAATAAAAGGGGCCGTCTCAAAAAGATGGCCCCTTTTATTTGTATGCGGCTTTTTCTATTCCATACCCTTAGTTAAAGCATTCCACTCTTTTCGTTGTCTTGCGGTTTTTTTTCGTTTTTTTTCGTTTTAATTCGCTTCCTATGGTTCACTAATATAACATTATCCGGCATATAAACAAGCATTAATAATGTAATTTGGATGCGGGTGATTTTTGGTGGAAAGTTGCCGGTGTCGTTTTTAAAACTTTCGCGAGGCTTTCTGGTCCTTAATCAAACTCCAAATTAAACCTATTCTTCAATTCTAAAAGTTGCGGATTTTTGGCGGCCATTGCCTGGAATTTTTCGGCGGCGGTATAGGGTTTGCGCACGGCCGATTGCTCATCAACCCGGGCGTTAACATCAATATTGAAATTTTTAAGGCTGCTGCGTAAAAAGTTAAGCAGGTAAGGCCGCTCGTCCCTAAACGACATCTCCTGCACTTTGTTAGATACCACAATTTCGTACAGCTCGGGTTTTAGCTGCACCGGGGCGTTTAGCGTAAAAATGGTAAACAGTGTCATGGGCTTGCCATCGGCCTTTATCTTAGCCGCGTAGTTGCTCCACATCTGCAAAAACTCATCATGTGTAAAGGGCTCTTTATCATCGCCTTTTAAATATGGGTCGTCCTCTTCGGCCGCTGCCTCTTCGGCCTGCTTGCCCATATCTTTTAAGGATGGTATACGCACCGATGTTGTCGAAACATGCAAATTAGGTATGAACGCGGGCTTAGGCTTATCTGCCGTAGGCGCGTCCTTTATTTCGGGTGCCGGGAGTTTTACAACTGGTGTTGGCTCTGTTCGGTTATAGGTAATGGGGTTATCCCTTACTATAGGCACTTCGTCCTGTACAACAGGTGCTACGGGCGGCGGACTTGCTACTGTATCAGGTTTTTTTTTTAGCTCCCCGTTTGAGGCAGCTTCGGTTGCGGGCAGTGCCGATAGGTTAAATACGGCTTGCAAATGCGCCATTTTTAACAAAGCCAGCTCAACCTGCAAGCGTTGGTTTTTGCTTTGTTTATAGCTGATATCGCACTGGTTGGCAATATTCATGGCCGATAGCAGGAACGATACCGACGCCGCCTGCGATTGCTGCAGATAGCGTGCTTTTATGGTTTCGCTCACCTCTAACAGTTTTATAGTGCTGCTATCCTTCCCAACCAGCAGGTTGCGAAAATGCTCGGACAGGCCCGATATAAAATGTGCCCCATCAAAGCCCTTGGCTAATATTTCATCAAACAAAAGCAAGGTAGCGGCGCTATCCTGGCCTAACAGTTTATCGGTAACGTTAAAGTAATAGTCGTAATCAAGTATGTTAAGGTTATCAATTACCGAGCGGTAGGTAACATTACCCCCTGAGAAGCTAACGATCTGGTCGAACATGGATAGTGCATCCCTTAGCCCCCCATCTGCCTTTTGGGCGATGATGTGCAAGCCGTCGTTCTCGTAAGTGATGCTTTCCTTTTGGGCTATGCCTGCCAGGTGGCCGGCCATATCCTCAACCCTTATGCGGTTAAAATCAAATATCTGGCAGCGCGATAGTATGGTAGGCAGTATTTTATGCTTCTCGGTAGTGGCCAGTATAAATATGGCGTAGTTAGGTGGTTCTTCAAGCGTTTTTAAAAAAGCGTTAAAAGCCGCCTGTGATAACATGTGCACCTCATCAATTATATAAACCTTGTAGCGGGCAGCTTGCGGCGGTATGCGCACCTGCTCTATCAGGCTGCGTATATCATCAACCGAGTTGTTTGATGCGGCATCCAGTTCGTGTACGTTAAACGAGTTTCCGTTTTGAAAAGCGCGGCAGCTGTCGCATGTTCCGCAGGCTTCGCCATTGGGCTGCAAATTGGTGCAGTTAATGGTTTTAGCCAGTATGCGCGCGCAGGTAGTTTTACCCACGCCACGCGGTCCGCAGAATAAAAATGCCTGCGCCAGCTGATTATTCTTAATAGCGTTTTTAAGCGTGTTGGTTATATGTTGCTGACCAACAACAGTTTCAAAAGTAGCCGGGCGGTATTTGCGTGCCGAAACAATAAAATTATCCACAGCTACTAAGTTAGCAACATTTGTTTTAAGTTAAAACCTCAAAAAAAGTATTGTGCATAAATAGGCAACCTGGCCCTTTTAGTTCAGCTCATCATCGGGCAGGTGGTCGTCGTCCTCTTCCTCCGGCTCGCCCATGTCGTCCTCTATTTGTATTTCGTGTTTATCCGTCTCAAATTCCATCTCGTCGTCAAAATCCTCGTCCTCTTCATCGTCCCAATCACCTTCAACATCAACGTCATATTCGCGCGGGGATTGCATGATTAAGGTGTTTATATCTGCATTGGTATTATTTGCTGTTTGATTAGTAATGAACATAAGACTGTATATATACTTATATGACGTTTATTTAGATGATCTGTTTTATAACAGATCAATTGCGGTTATTTCTTTCACTTGATAATACCCTTTAGCAGTGGGCAGGTAAACTTCAATATCCTGCCATGATATTTTAAGCTTTTTACCTGCAAATTTTATTGTTGATCCTGTAAACTGCTCCGAACCCGGAAACTGTCTTAACCATAAAAACGATTTTTCACTGCCTGCATTATCAGTAATAACTATATAATTAAAGCCCTTTACATCAACACGTTTAAAAGTACCGGTAGTTGCCTGCACTGCTATCTGATCTTTTTTATTTGCCATTTTAACAGCCAATTTTAAAAAGCCCTCGCATTTTTGTTTCAGTAAGTTCCGGCCAATATCTGTTCCCATTTTATTCATTGCAACGTTATCGCTTAATTCCACTCCTCGTTCTGCAGCTAAATCTACTGCCAGATCTGCCTGCGCCATAAAACAATCCATAAAAGCCTTATTTGCTTCTTCGCTGTTGGTAATTTTCGATAAATCCAGTTTGTTTATACAATCACATAAATTGTCTGTTATTTTCTTTTCTACAGGTCCTACAACTGTCTGTGCATTGGCTTTAAAGTAAAAGCTACCTAATATTAAAACGAGTATAATTTTTTTCATATTTTAAATTTGTTGAATATACCTCATGTTGCTATAAATTACAATAATAAAATGCTTGCATTAATACAATAAACTTGCTACATTTGCAGCCCCGTAATAGCGGGATAAATAATTAAAAATCAAAGTATAATAATGCAACAGTACGAAATCGTGATCGTTCTAACCCCGTTGTTATCAACTGAGGTTGCTGCCGAGGCCATAGCCAAATACAGCAAAACCTTAACCGATAACGGAGCCGAAATTGTCCAGGAGGATAATTGGGGTTTGAGAAAATTAGCGTACCCTATTCAAAAGAAAACTACAGGGTACTATCACTTAACTGAATTCAGGGCTCCGGGTGATTTAATTAACAAACTGGAAGTTGAATTAAGACGCGATGAGCGTGTTTTGCGTTTCCTGACCATTGCTTTGGATAAACATGCCATTGCTTACAATGAGAAAAAACGCAGTGGTGCTTTCAATCAAAAGAAACCAGCTAAAGTGGAGGAAACTAACTAATGGCAAACGACCAAATTAAATACGTTACCGCCCCCAAAGTGGAGGATAACCGTAAAAAATACTGCCGTTTTAAAAAGAACGGTATTAAGTATATCGATTACAAAGACGCTAACTTTTTGTTAAAATTTATTAATGATCAGGGTAAAGTTTTACCTCGCCGTTTAACCGGTACTTCATTAAAATTTCAGCGTAAAGTGGCCCAGGCCGTTAAACGTGCCCGCCACATTGGTTTATTACCTTACGTTACAGACTCATTAAAATAATCAGGAGGTTTACAAAATGGAAGTTATTTTAAAACAAGATGTAAAAAACCTGGGCGACAAAGACGATGTAGTAAGCGTTAAACCAGGTTATGGCCGTAATTTCCTTATCCCTAAGGGTTATGCCATATTAGCCACAGAATCTGCACGTAAAGTATTAGCAGAAAACCTGAAACAGGCTCAATTTAAACAAGATAAAATTCGCAAGGATGCAGACGCTATTGCTGCCCGTTTGGAAGGTGTAAAACTTACCATTGGCGCAAAAGCCGGCGAAACCGGTAAAATCTTCGGTGCTATTAATACCATACAGGTAGCTGATGCATTAAAGAAAGAAGGTTTTGAAGTTGACCGTCGTAGAATTACATTTGACCAGGAGCCAAAATTTATTGGCGAGTACGTTGCAAATGTAAACTTGCACAAAGAAGTAAAAGTTCAGGTACCTTTTGAAGTAGTAGCTGAGTAATTCTTGTAAATTATACAGAATTTAAAAAGGTGTTTGGCTTGGTCCAAACACCTTTTTTGTTTTAATTAGAAAGCTTGTATAACAATGGCAAAGGCGGCAGCAAAAAAATCGGGATCGAAATATCGAAATCCAAAATCAAAGTTCGGCGGCATATTTAAGCTGATCTGGCGTATTGTTAAAATTGCCTTTATCACCTTTGTAGCCGCCAGTTTGTTTGGCGTTATCCTTTTCCGTTTTGTTAACCCGCCCTTTACCTGGCTAATGGTGCAACGCGGCTTTGAGCGCAAAAGCAATGGCAAAGATTGGAAGATAGACAAAAAGTGGGTGGATTTTGACCAAATTGCCGACGCTATGAAACGCGCTGCTGTAGCAGCCGAAGACCAAACCTTTTTAGAGAACCACGGCTTTGATTTTACCGCCATTGAAAAGGCCATCCAAAAAAACGCCAAAAGCAAAAAGCTGATAGGCGGCAGTACCATTACCCAACAAACCGCTAAAAATGTATTCCTTTACCCCGGCCGTTCGTTTGTGCGCAAAGGGTTCGAGGCTTGGTTTACTATACTGATAGAAGCTTTTTGGAGCAAAAAGCGCATTATGGAAGTGTACCTTAATGTTATTGAAATGGGCGACGGTATTTACGGCGTCGAGGCGGCATCGCAGGCTTACTTTCATATACCTGCATCGCAGCTAAACAGGCGGCAGGCAGCAGCCATAGCGGTTATATTCCCAAGTCCGTTACGGTGGTCGGCCACCAAGCCAACCCGCTATCTAAGGCACAGGCAGTACCTGATACTAAAAAACATGCGCCGCCTGGGTCCGCTGGAGTTTTAGGTTACTTAACACCATTCCTAAAACCCATGTCATTTCGACCGTAGGGAGAAATCTTATACACCATACTTTAACATTATGCACGTTGCGCTTACCGCTTGTATAAGATCCCTCGTCGCTGCGCTCGCTCGGGATGACAGCTTCTAAAAAAATGTCATTTCGACCGTAGGGAGAAATCTTATACGCCATACTTTAACAATATGCATGTTGCGATTACGCTTGTATAAGATCCCTCGTCGCTGCGCTCGCTCGGGATGACAAATTGAAAAAAATAGCCCGCTAACTTACTGACTACTTGTACTTCCAATTCCTGATTTTGCCCTCGCTTATCCATTCCAGTCCCTCTTTTAAACGCTTCTCGCGGGTGGCTTCGCTTTTGGCTTCCTCAAACCAGGTAATGTATTCCTTTTTTTGCGATGGGCTAAACTTATCAAAGTATGCTTTAGCGGCGGGTGTTTGGTTTAACAATTCCGTTAGATAGTTTGGCGTATCTAAAACCGTAGCTGCGGGTTTAGGCGCTGCCTTTTTCGCTGTGCCTTTTGTAGACTTTGGCGCCTCCTTTTGCGCCATTGCCTGGCGTATATACCATATCAGCACGTCATCATCGGGTATATCGGCCACGGTGGTTAATTTCCCAATATTACCGGCAGCTTCGCCCCCATCAGTATATAATATGCCGTGCGGGTCGGGTAAGTCGCCGGCTTTCCAAAAACCAAAGCCCGCGTGCTGCTTAAAGGCCATCATAAAGCAAAGCACACCATTATACTCAAAAAATGGCGCGCTCCATTTTATGGTTTCCGTTATCTCCGGCGATGCGCGGTGCACCAGTTGCCGCAGGTGGGTTAAAATGGGTTTAGCAAAATCGGCAGCCTTATCTATGTAGGCATCTACCCGGCTATCATATTGTTCCATAATGTATTTAATTATTAGTAAAAATATAAATTATTATAACTTAGTGTTACCAATTACACAACTTTATGAGGCCTGTTTTGCGCGCATTATTAGTTTGCTTTTTGTTTACAGCAACCATCACCGGCTGCAAGCTTGACCCGCCTGTGTACCCCGATACCCCCGCCACCACAGTGCCCGAGGTTGACGACGGCACCGACGCGCCCACTGACGCAACTTATACCATCCCTATTGGTGCTATTAATACCATCGCTTTCCAGGTAGATGGCGGCGATATTAATACCTTAGCATCGGCAACCGCTATAGTTACCCAGCCCGATGCTACAACGCCTAATGGCTATACCGGCATATCGGTAGATCTTACAAATCCCGATGCTACTTTCAGGCTAAATTTTAGAGACATCACAGCCGGCATTAAGGTGAACGACCTGCTGGCCATTTTATATAAAGATTTTAACCTTACCGATGATAGTGGTGGCACCATTAAGGTAACCACCTTTAAAAAGATAGGAGAATCGTACCATATAAGGGGTTATTTTAAAGTGGTAGCCAAAGACGAAAGGGATAATACCATGCACACCGTTATCGGCTCATTTAATATACAGCAATAAACTTAACGGCTTAATTGAGATAACGATGAACAAGTTTATTGATATTACGGATCGCCCGGCTATGCGAAAAGCCTTTACCGGGCTTAGTGCAGATACCCAACCTGTTTGGGGCAAAATGAAGCCACAGCAAATGGTAGAGCATATGATAGACCAGGTTGAATATACCAATGGCAAAAAGATACCTACGCTGGATGTATCGCCCGGGGATGCTGCCAAAAGCAAACAACTGTGGATATATACCGATGCCGAAATTCCAAGAAATGTGTTTGTAAAGGCATTAGATGAAGTGTATCGCTATCCAACACTTAGCCGGGCCATTGAACAGGTATTTATTGAACTGGACGATTTTGACGCTTATTTAAAACCGCCCGGCACTACCGCCATACACGGGGGCTTTGGCCCCATGAACCATAAGGAATGGGTAATATGGCACGGCAAACATTTTACGCATCATTTAAAGCAGTTTAGCCTTATCTGATCAACTTGTAATAATTAAGTTTGAAGACGATAGTTTATTAAGAAAACAACTCGTTAATTAGTGCCGTAAGATACTTTTTATCAATGCTACTTTCGTCAGATTTATCGTAAATAGTAAGCATATTTATGGTGATATATGCATCAGATTGTATAACAAGAAAAGTAATGATCCTGTAACCTCCGCTTTTCCCTTTCCCTTTACTTTTTATGGCAAGCCTTATTTTATGTAATCCGGCGCCCAGATCAGCACCTTGTTTTGGATTATCTAATAAGCTTTTCTCAAGTTCTTCCAAGTCACTTACAAGTGATAAATGCCGCTTTTTTAAATCCTTAGCCTTTCTGATAAAAACAGAAGAATAAATGATTTTATTAGGCATTATATATCCTTTAGCGATGGAGACTTCGCTTCACCGGATTGTATATTCTTAACTTCTTTTAACGCGGTAGCAATTTCTTCAGTTAATGAACTTACCTGCGGGGTATCAATAATTTTCGCCTTAAACTTCTTCAAAATAGTTAATACCACCTCTGCATCGCTATCTTTTACTTGTACTGTGAAGGTTGTCATAAAACAAATTTAACAAATTTTTATGCACTAACTAAATCTCTAAAAAGCTGTATATGCCAGCTATCTTTAAAAGGCACCTCCCATTTGGTTTGCAGTTCGGCTACGTTTTGGGCAAGGTTGTTAAATACAATGGTTTCGGTGTTTATTTTGCCTTGTTTAAGCAGGTCTTCAAACTGCTGGCGCGGTACCGATAGCACTTCCTCTCCATCGCGGTAGGCCAGGTTAAACCTGTCAAACAGGTTAATGCCAAACTGCTGCTCCAGCTGTTTCATAAAGTTTACCGATTTATCGATAGAGCAACCGCTTGCGCCGGCCTGGCTTTCGTCTACAATAAGTATCAAAAACCGGTTGTAGCGTATCTCGGCCCTGGCTTTTAACTGGTGGTTGTGCGCTGTCCAGCCGGTGGTAAAATTATCCAGTTGTACCTGCAATTTAAGCACTTCGTCGGCCGTTAATTTACGGTCCGATTGGTATACCCAAACTCGTGAATGTGAAGAAAATTCCATACTACAAATTTATTCAATTAATTAACTTGGAAGTATTATTTGTTGTCATGCTAAAATCAATTCTACCAAAGTGAAAAAAGCATCAATTATTTGGATATTATTGCTCATAGGGCCGTTTTTATACAGCTTTAAGGCTTTTATGGACGAGCAGGAATGGATAACCTGGGGCAACCGTTTCCTTACCGAGAGCTACGACCCATCAACTGAAGCTAAGATAAAGAAATGGGAAATAAGCCTCACACCCGACCATTTTATACGCCTGCAAAAAACTTATCAACAGGGCAAACGCGAGTATTATTCCTTCAATTTACAACGTTTTAACGGCCTGGAATATGTGCCCGGGCAAGCCGCTACCGATACCCTCGAAATGAAAACACAGGCCGACGATATCATCATCCAAACCTTTGACGACCCCAAAGGCGACATCGACTCGATGGGCACCATACTTGATATCCCGGTCAAAAAATTAGCTCCTGAAAGATTGGACAGTTTAAAACAGGCACTGCAATTTTTAAAAGCAAAAAGCTTATAAACCGTTTGCCCTAACTGTTATTTCGGCAATATCCAGCACCTTTATATCCTGTTCTTTTTCGATGTGCTTAATGCCGTCGCTTAGCATGGTCATACAAAACGGGCAACCCGATGCTACAATTTGCGCTTTAGCTTCCAGTACATCCTCCATCCGCTCAATATTGATATCCTTTTTGCCCGGCTCAGGTTCTTTAAACATTTGGGCGCCGCCCGCGCCGCAGCACAGGCCGTTGCTTTTACAGCGTTTCATCTCAACCAGTTCGGTGTCCAGTATCTCTAAAGCGGCGCGTGGGGCCTCGTAAACGTTATTGCCACGGCCAAGGTAGCATGGGTCGTGAAAAGTTATCCTGCGGCCCTTAAAGCTCTCTCCGCCCTCAGCCTTTAGTTTGCCTTCGTCTATCAGTTGTTGTATTAGTTGGGTGTGGTGTATTACGTCATACGTTCCGCCAAGGCCCGGGTATTCGTTGCGGATGGTGTTAAAGCAATGCGGGCAGCCGGTTACTATCTTTTTTATGTTATAGCCGTTAAGCACCTCAATATTGGTCATGGCCTGCATCTGGAACAAAAACTCGTTACCGGCGCGTTTTGCAGGGTCGCCGGTGCAGCTTTCTTCGGTACCTAATACGGCATAGCTGATACCTACGTGCTGTAATATTTTACAAATATCGCGGGTGATTTTTTGCGCGCGCTCGTCAAAACTGCCTGCACAGCCTACCCAAAAAAGTATTTCGGGCTCTTTGCCTTCGGCAGCCATTTGGGCCATGGTTGGTATGGTTTGGTTCATTTATTTAAGCTTTAGCTTACTCAACAGATTCGCTTATCTCTGTTATAAATTCGTTTATGCTGCTGTAATTTTCAAAAGTAATGGCCGAGTTAATGGCCTTTAGCTGATTAAGTATATCAAGCGCCAGGCTTATGGCATCAACCTCTATCCCATCCATCCGTGGGTTTAGATTAATACCGGCCAGTGTTTCATTTTCGGCCATTTCCATGCACCAATCCTCTAAAAAAATGGCCAGTGGCACCTCGGTTGGCGTGTAGTTTTTCCAGTCCTCGCGGGCGCTTAGCTTTGCCAGGGTGCGGTCAGACCAAAACGGGATCAACGCCACCTCTTCATCCTCGGCAGATTCGGTATTGGCCCAGCCTGTTTTGCTTTTTAGGCCCCAAACCAGCTTTGATGCCGCCACTTTTTCTATAAACTGCCTATACTTTAAATCTTGCTCTTCCATCTTTATTAATTCTTATCATCTGCATATTGCACATCTGCACATCACTACTCTTTCTCCGCCCAGTTAAATCTATCGGCCTGACTGTATTTCCAGGGGGCGCCGTTATTTTCCATATTGCCGAACATATTATTAAGGCTGGCCGGCGCCTGCGATTCTTCCATCACTATATACCGGCGCATATCAACAATTATCTCCAGCGGGTTAATGTTTACCGGACAGGCCTCTACGCAGGCATTACAGGTGGTACAGGCCCACAATTCTTCCCGGGTGATGTAGTCGTCCAGTAAAGTTTTACCGTCGTTATGATCTTTGCCATGCTTGTCTATATTGTTGCCTACTTCGGTTAGCCTGTCGCGGGTATCCATCATTATTTTGCGGGGCGATAGCAGCTTACCCGTAATATTAGCCGGGCATACCGATGTGCACCTGCCGCATTCGGTGCAGGTATAGGCTTCCATCAGGTTTTTCCAGGTGAGGTCGGTTACATCCTTGGCACCAAAACGGCTTACCTCGGTGGCTTCGGGTACAAACGAAGGGTCGAGCATGGCCTTAACCTCGGTGGTAACTGATGGCATGTTACTAAACTCGCCCTTGGGCTCCAACTTAGAATAATACACATTAGGGAAAGCCAATAGGATATGAAAATGCTTTGAATAAGGCAGGTAGTTTAAAAAGGCCAGTATACCTATAATATGGAACCACCAGCAGCCCCTCTCTATATTTTGCAGCGCGTTGGCACCCGCAGGCAACAGCGGCGCTACCAAAGAGCTTACCGGGAAACTTCCCGCCTGCACGTAATGGCCAAAATGCAATAGCTGTAATTTATAATCGGCGGCGTTCATGGTTAAAAAGGCCATCATCAGTAGTATCTCTATCGTAAGGATGTAGTTAGCGTCAGACTTTGGCCACGTGGTCATCTCTACGCCGCTGAAGCGCTTTAGGCGGATGATGTTGCGCCTTGCCAAAAATACCACGCAGGCCACCAGTACCAATAGCGCCAGGCCCTCAAACCCGCCTATCAGCAAGCCATACAGGCTGCCCAGCGGCCTGGCAAATATGCGGTGCGACCCAAATATGCCATCAATCATTATCTCCAGCACTTCCAGGTTAATAATGATGAACCCGATATAGATAAAAAAGTGCATTACAGCCGCCACAGGGCGTTTTACCATTTTGGTTTGACCAAGGGCCACCTTTGCCATTATCTTCCAGCGCAGGGCGGGCTGGTCGCTGCGGTCGGCAGGTTTACCCAGTAGTATATTGCGCCTTACCTTAGCCACGTTTTTGCCAAAAAGGAAAGCCGCGCCAAGTAAAATGATGATAAATATAACCTGTGCTATCATTATGCGTGCATAGTAATTTTAAGCTAAAGTATGCAATTGTTTTATAGTTGAAACGTTTAAAAGTTGAAATGTTTTATAAAAAATATTTGCCGGCATAACCTGCTGTAAATCAACATTGCAGGCTTAGGGCGTGGCGTCATTGGCTTTGTTGCTTAACTAAAAATGAAAAAAAACTTTCTGAGAATAAAAAAAACGCTACATTTGCAAACCTTAAACGGAGCGGTATCATAGCTCAGTCGGTAGAGCAAAGGACTGAAAATCCTTGTGTCGCTGGTTCGATCCCAGCTGATACCACAACAAAAAGTAAAAATTAAAAAGTAAAAAAGCCTTCAGATATTTCTGGAGGCTTTTTTTGTTTAGCGATTATATACTTGATGGTATCACCCGTCGAATTTAGTTTGGATCAGAGTCGGCGTTCTTTAACAGGCGATAAGCCGCAAGCAGATAATAAAAAGCACCAAATGCGGCATAGCCTGCCAAGCTACTGATTCCTTTGGACGGATCGTGCGCCAGTAGGATAAATGAGGTGCCGCCGATCATGGATTGGCCGCCGCTGATGATCATAGGCCATTGACCACTCAGAAATTTCCGGCGGCGCAGGCCTAAGATCAGTTGAATTAATCCGGTGCTGATAGCCCAAGCGCCGAATACCATTAACGTTTCAGGGACGCCTTTTTGAATAGTGATGCCAACCGCTATAGTGGTTATACCACTAATCACCAAATTGGCGTATTGTGATTTTTTATTTGAAGCAGCCTGATTAGCGCGTATATCCAGGATAGTACCTACGATATCCCAGGCTGGGTAAATGATTAGTAAAAAGGCAGCGAATGTTGGTGATGTTTTCGCAAAAATAGCGACCAGGATCACCCAAATAATTGAAAAGCCGGCACGGACAAAATAAAGCCTGCGCAAGGAGTGAGCGGTTGAAGGGACTGTTGTCATGAGTTTGTTGATTAATATTTAATGCCACAAAGGTGTGTTGTAGCATACAGGCTGTTTTTAACTTAAGTTAAAATGCATTTAAATCTGACGATGTTATTACAATGCCGAATTTGACTTATGTTAAATGAGGGCTAATTTTTCGCTTATATTTGGTCGGCAAAGCCGTTGGCGATGAAACAATTGCGGAAAACCCGCCCTAATACAGCATTGGTGATGCCGATTACAAGAATTTTTTAAATGACCGATAAAAACGATAAATTATCTGAACAGCTAAGGACTTTTGCCCAACTGAACGACAAAGATATTACGGATAGCCAGCCTTTTTGGAAAGCGCGAAAAATGCATAGAGGGGATTTTTTTAATATGCAGCAAATGGTATGCAATGATCTTGGCCTGATTACTAAAGGCATCTTCCGCATCTATTTTCGTCACCCGGATACCACCGAAGAAAAGAACATTTTCTTTTTTTCCGAGGATCAATTCGTTGTTTCTTTCCGAAGTTTTGTCACCCGCAACCCTTGCTGGTACTTTATTGAAGCCATGGAGGATTCGGAGCTCTTTTTTATCTCTCATAAAGATCTCCACGGGTTATATGAAACCCATCCAAACTGGGGGAAGTTTGGCAGGCTGTTGGCCGAATTGTTTTTTTCTATTGCGCAAACGCGGACTGAAGATTTGCTCTTTTTCTCGCCGGAGGAACGCTACACCAGGTTGATAAAGACACAACCAACTATTGCTGAACGAATCCCGGCATATCATATCTCGTCGTATCTGGGTATTACCAATCCATCGCTGAGCCGAATCAGGAAACGCATAGAGAATAAAAAGAAATAGTGTAACTATACTAATCACCAAGCGACCAGTCACATCTCCCGCTGCCGCAAGCATCCCGCTTGTGGCCCACATGCAAAATAACCAAATTTGCTTTACTGCCCGGCTTGTACTTAACTTAACCCCACAAGCAAGACGCTTGCGGTAGCTGCGTAATCAAACACCACCCGTTGAAATGGCAAATAACTCCATTGTTTTACCGCGGCCTTTCAGCACATTTTCTCCAACCGACCGTACTTCGTAACTGGCCGGGAGCTGAAATTTATCAACTACATCTTTTGACACCAGCAAGTCGGCACCATATTGATTGCAGAGTCCCTGTATCCTTGCCGAAGTATTAAGCACGTCGCCTGTAAAGACGATTTCTTTTTTCAGCGACCCTATCTCGCCGGCGGTAACCATACCAAAGTGAAGCCCCGCTTTAAACCCCGGCAAAACGCCAAACAGGCGGTGATAGCTTTCCGACTTTTTTGCTAAAGCGCGTTTCATCGCGAAAAAACAGGCTATACAGTTATTATTTTTTACGCCGTCTTTTAACTTCCAGGTGATGATCATCTCATCGCCGGCGTATTGGTATATCGTTCCGGTATAATCAATAACCGCGGCAGATAAATCGAAGAAATATTCTTTTAACATTTCGAAATACCTTACATGCCCCAGGTTTCGGCAATTGTAGTAGATGACTTCATATCCAAAAACATGAATATCCTCTCCTCCTCTATCGGATAATGGTATTTCCCCAGGAAAAAATTACTTAATGTGCCTGTACCTATACTTTGACTAAATTCAGCATAAACCTGTGTGACAACAATTATTGAGGCTACGTATAATATGATACTGATAACGCCAAAGTCAGAGAAAAACGCTAAACCGGGAGTTATGATTGATCTTAAAGAATTATCCTGATAATAATAGATAGCGTTTATCAGCGTGAGCGTAATCAGGAAAACAACAACAATGATCAGATAAATAAGGGATTTGACCAGTACCTTTTTGCTGAAGCTCATTTTGATGAACCATTTACCAAATAATCCAATTTCCAGCATACCGGTAAATAGCCCCATGATAAGCCCGGCTATCGGAAAGGTAATAATGTGCGCGTAAAAATCATATTTAACGCCTGTAGATGGGTAATGGTCCAAATGCCCCAAAATCCCTCTTTCCAGCATAGTATATATGAGGCTAAAAATAAACCATAAAACGCCAAAAGGGATAACACGTTTAACGTTTCGTATGGTTTTATGTAGCAGCATAATTATATTTTGAGGATTTTAGTACATATCAAATAACGGAGTATATGAGCCATAAACCAAGTGAAATCTAGTTAGCGACCCAAGCCTTTTAATTTTGTTTCTGTGGCCCGTATATAATACAACAGAACTTGTTTTTCAGCCCCTGTATCTGCACAATTTTGGCATGCAATATAACTACTCACCACCCGTAGCCCCAACATTTCACATTTAGGTATACAACCAGCTTAGGGCATATAATAGGCTCTTGAAATTGCGGATTTTTATATAAAACCAATTTTATGAAAAAGCTTTATTATGCATTATGCTTTGGCAGCTGCCTTTTTGTGGCTGCGTGCAAAAAAACCGGTTTAGATGAACCGCGTTTAGAAGTTTCGCCCAATGCCAACCAAACTCTGTTGGCTACTACGGGGCACCGGCCGCTTACTGTTGTTACGTATGCCGGCTACCCGGGGTCGGGTTATAAGGATGGGCCGGTTAAAGAAGCACGATTTAACTATATATTGGGAATTGATATTACCGATGATGGTACCATTTACCTGGCCGATAGGGGCAACAGCCTTATCCGCAAAATAAAGAATGATATCGTATCAACAGTGAACATACCACCTAATAGCGAAGGGCGCAAGTTATTTGGGCCGGAGCATGTGCGGGTACAAAAAGACGGCACCATTAACATACTTACCTACGATGTGGATTTTGTAATAAACGATAAAATTTGGATAGTAAAACCAAACGGCCAGGTATTTACACCGCCCAAAAAAGATGTGTTCCCCGGCGACCACAGAACAACTTATAATCCTTATACTTATAACGACCTGGAGAAAGACCCCTACACCGATAAGGTTTTGGTAGCAGGTATTTACAAAGGTTACAGCAACGCTTTTGGCGTTATTGAGGATTACGAAATAAAGAATGGCAGGATAGGCACAAATTCATACTACGTACCCTCAGATTCGCTGAACGCGGAAGACAAAAACTCACGCGAGATAACCAGCTTTTTTTGCGCATATAACAAGGTTAAATATGTGGTTATAAATAGCCAGCATATTTACAAAAAAACACCGTCGGGGCAGTTTAGCCAAATTTATCGCGACCTAACTTTTAAAAGGATATCAGACCTGGTGGCAACTAAAGATAGCCGCACCATATATATAGCCGATTTAGGAAGAATTAAGAGCATATCAAACAATAAGTTAACTTATTTGGTGGGCCCGCAACCCCCATTTGATCGTGGCGATGGTATTGGCAGCAGCGCCGATGTTTATGCCGAGCGACTGGCATTATCAAAAGACGAAAGCACACTTTATTTTTCGGACAATACCAGTTTAAGGCAGCTATTTTTAAGATAACACCCTAAAAAGGTACTAAATTAAAAAGGCTTGCCAAATTTGGCAAGCCTTTTGCTATATAAAAGATACGATGGTTAATTTGCTAAAAATGTTTTCGACAAGTGTTTATCGGCCCAAGAGATATACTGGGTTACCCATTTAATAATGCCGTAGTTGCCTTCGTTTGCGTGTTTGTAAGGCTCGTCAAACAACTCGTATATCATAGCAACCTTTACTTGGGGGTTGGCTTTACATTTAGCTATAAACTTGGTTACAAAAGCATTCTGGTCAGTTTCGTTAGTGGTACTGGTAGCTTTGTAGCGATAATTAAATTCGGTAAACCATATTGGCTTGTTTGGAAATAAAGAAGCAAGTTTTACCGTAATATCCGGTATGCCTGGCGATCCGGCTGCGGCACCTTCCATATCTGAATACCAGTTGTAAGCAACAATATCAAATTTAACGCCATACCAATCGCACATGCGTAAAAAGCCATAGTGCAACCATCCGGCGCTTATCATGGTTTTGGCGCCGGCATCGTTGGCTTTAATACCGTCATCCATCCCTTTTAGGTAGGCAGCCATTACATTAAACTTGGCACGATCGTAGTGAAACTGACTTTGACCGGTTTTGTTTGAATACAACAACTCAAGTTCCAGATCGTTACCCAGGTTATAGTAATCAAAGTACCTGCCATACTTAGCGGCAAAATTACCACCCAGTGTTTTCCCTAACTTGTAAGATTCTGATTCAGATTTTGAATAGCTGAGGGTGCGCAGGTAAAGCATTGGCAAAATTTTTACCCCGGCATTAGTAGCGGCGGTTTGCAACTCCATTAGCCTGGTTACAGATGAAGCCGTGCCATCAGACTGGGTTTGTACGTTTAAACGGTACCACGACATGCCTCGTTCTTTTAACATCTGGATTTGCTTTTCAGGTGATACGGTGAGGTAGGGCGCATCGCCCATGTGGCCGTTTACCCCTAATCGAAGTGTTGAGCCGGTTAGGTTAGAAACCGGGGCACTTGTGCTCATTAGCGATTGATCTTTTAAAGTGGCCAGTGATGTAAGTGATGAACTTGGTTCGGGTTGTGGAATGATCTCTTTGGTGCATGATGTCATGAAAAATCCGACGGCTAGTATGCACGTGACTAGGTGTTTAATTGTTTTTTTTTGCATGGTTCATTGTCAATAGTTACCCCTACTAACGGTAACAGTAACAATATTGTTGCCTTGATATTAAAAAAATTAATGAATTTGTAAAAATTGTTCTTTTAAACATAAAAATTGCTAAATCTTCCGTAACTGGCTAAAATAGCAAACATTTTTTAAAGTTGATTGTATGAGCAATAATTTGTCCCGGACATTTTTTGATTATGCCTATTGAGGTTACGGTAAATTAGTTGCTTTTCTTTTGGAAAAATACGAAAATAAAATGGCTAATGTGCCATTTATCCAAAGTAGTAAGATATAATAACGAATGACGTCCCCTTAAATAAAACCCCGGCCATAAAGGTCCGGGATTTCAGGGTTTGTCAATAGTTAGGCTTTTAACGCAATGCACTCTTAAATGTTGTATACAGATTTTTGCACAAAAAAAACCCTTAGGGCCATGCAAGCCCTAAAGGTTAACTATCGACAAAAAACCTTGCAAGTCCTTCATCGATTATTAAACTCGTTTATTACAATAAAGTTTAAAAGTTAGCAAATTAAATTTTGAGACGGCTTTGTCGGCTATTATCTGCTCACCCGTTCGTTAAGTAGCTCCTGGTATTGATCCAGCACTGTTTTTGGGATATCACCTCTGGTTTCTAAAGATGTTAAAAACGCGCGTGTTTTGGCATAACGGCCGGTTGCAAAATCAATTTCCCTGTCGTCGTACCTAAGTGTAACTGCAACATCCTTGCGTAACAACATCAAATAAAAAATTTTAAAGGCTAAACTTAATCGCGTCATTTTAATTAGGGGGCCATTTGTATGTGGCTTTATACGCTAAAGATAATGTTTTTTCACAATTAAGTATACAATTTTAAAAAAGTTAAAACATTTATAAAAAAAAAGATAAACACCTGTTTTGTACCCGCTTTTGTGATAAAAACTGCGCCATTATTTCACAGTTTACAAAACGCTACTGCTTATTTTAGTGACATGAAGCATCACCAACATTATACACTATTAGTTGAGCATAATTCAGAAACCTATAAGGTAGCAGTTGACGAATATAAAAGGACTACAGCCTATTACATATACGAATTAAAACTGAAGAGGACCAGGTTTATTTTGGTTGATGATATGGGCGACTGGGGCTTGATAGCTAACCTCAAACCCTGCGAAAGCTTGTTGAACGCCATTATATCGGCATTAAAGTTTAAACGCCCCGTACCTATTAATAATGAACCGGTATTTTTTTTTCCCTTGAGATTAGTTAAATAAATTACTTACAATAAAACATTAAACCATCTACTATGGCAGCAAAATTTACTATACAGTACAAATCAAATAATGGCTTACGGCAGCTAAGCGTACGCGAAAAAATATCATCATTTGGCTATTATTACCTTTATTTAAATAATAAATGGATAGCTACATTGCGTAAAGATTCGTCAACGGCCACCTACGAGCAATTATCGTACAGAGCACCTATTTGCCCAAACGAGGTAGTTGCAATTGGTCGGCAGATAGATTCGTGTAAGTCTACCAGTAAAGCAGATCAACTATTACATGCTTAACAATTTATACACTCACCAAAAACTTAAGCAATAAAAAAGAGGCCCCATTTGGGGCCTCTTTTTTATTAATGCTATAAGTTATATCTGTGTTTTTTACCAGTCTACATCTACCGGGCGTTCGTCGTTCAAACGCTGATTGATGAGGTTGGCTACCTTTAACGG
Organism: Inquilinus sp. KBS0705; assembly: GCA_005938025.2. Lineage (NCBI taxonomy): Bacteria > Pseudomonadati > Pseudomonadota > Alphaproteobacteria > Rhodospirillales > Rhodospirillaceae > Inquilinus > Inquilinus sp. KBS0705. The sequence continues at coordinate 2,274,844 of VCCI02000001.1, forward strand.
ACTTATTTGTTTCATACAAATATTGTCATCGCAAACCGATTTGCCGCAGCCTGTTATCATGTTGCATGGTACCTGTTGGCTAATGGTAACCACCTGGCCCTTAAAAAAGCTGTGTGGCTGCCAAACATTAATGTTAGATGTACCGCTAAACAAACAAATTATCTTGCGTTTCAACATAGCCGCTATGTGTGAAAAACCCGACTCGAGGCCCACAAAAAGGCTGCAGCGCTTAACAATGTAAATAGCTTGTAATAACGAATATTTACCTACGCAGTTCACTACATTTGGGATGGCGGATATAAGCGCCAGTTGCTCCGGAGTGGCATCGCTATCGGTACCTAATACAAGTACCGGCGTGCTGTTAGCAACAGCCTTTATAACCTCAATAAAGTTTTCTACAGGCCACCTCCGCGATTGGGCACCAGCACCTAAATGTACTACCACAAACTTTGCAGGGAAGCTTATATTAGTTACCGGTTCAAAGGGCACATCATCTATATTCCAGCAGGTTTCAAAACCAATGTCGGGCAGTTCTAAATAATCAAAAAGCGGGTCTAAAAAACCCGAGGCGTGCCCGCCAAACTGATAAGGTAAAACTTTATTTAAAAGCCCGCCCCCGCCACCTACGTTATAGCCGGCAAAAACTTTGCTTTTAGTAAAAAGCTTAATAAAAATATTGTTCCTAAAATCGCCCCTTACGTCAAATATCAGGTCAGTTTTTATACCGCCCAACTGTTTTATAAAATTATAATAGCCCGCTTTGGTGCCACGTGCAAACCACGGGGCATCTGCAACAATAACCTCGTCAACAAAATTGAGCTTACTGGCTATATGATAATTTTGCCGGTTTACCACCAGGTTAACCTTTAGGTTTGAAATAAGCTTTAGCTTTTTAACAGCCGGCAGTATCAGCAGCAGGTCGCCTATGTGGGCTAACTGCACAATTGTAACGCTTTTTATAGCCACCGCTTTTACAGGCGCGTTAAACAAATTTAACACCCTGTCGGCAGCCTTTATTAACCGTATTTTATTTTGGCTTACGCCCGGATAAAAACGATACATTATCGGTTTCATAGATATATTAATACAGATAGTTGAATTAGTAATATTTAGATTGCCTGCTGCCTTATTTTATTAATAATAGCAGTAGACGATTGCCCGTTAACAAACTCGATGGTGGTAACCTTGCCGCCGGCTGCTAAAACAGCATCAGCACCGGCAATTTTTTTGCCATCGTAGTCGGCTCCCTTTACTAAAACATTGGGCAGTATCTGTTCAATTAAGTCAGCCGGGGTTGGCTCATTAAAAACCACCACGGCATCTACATAAAACAGGGATGCCAGCAGCATAGCGCGGGTATCTACCTTATTAACCGGCCTGTCGGGGCCCTTTAAAAGCTGTACAGACTCGTCGGAGTTAAGGCCGATGATTAGCTTATTGCCCATCATGGCGGCTTTACTTAAGTAACTTAAATGCCCAATGTGCACCAGGTCGAAAACACCATTGGTAAACACCAGCTTTTGGCCGGCGGCCTTCCATTCGTTTATTAACACCGGCAAGCCCGAACGAGACACTATTTTTTTAGCTATAAGGCTTGGTATATCATCTACCATGGTTATCATTGAACAAACAGGTCATCAATGCTCTTACATAAAATATGGCCCACCAGTATGTGCATCTCCTGGATGCGCGCTGTAACATCCGACGGAACAATTATCGTAGCGTCGCATATATCTTTCATCTTACCGCCATCCTTACCTGTAAGCCCTATGGTTTTACAGCCTATGAGGGCAGCACTATTTAATGCATTTAAAATACTGGAGCTATTGCCACTTGTTGATATGCCAATAAACACATCTCCCTCCATAGCAAAAGCTTCTAATTGCCTTGAAAAAACATGCTCATAGCCATAATCGTTGGCTATGGCGGTTAATGCCGAGGTATCTGTTGTAAGGGCTAAACCAGGCAATGGCCGGCGTTCTTTAACAAAGCGGCCGGTAAGTTCGGCGGCAATGTGCTGCGCATCTGCCGCACTGCCGCCGTTTCCGGCAAGGTAAATTTTATTACCACTATTTATAGCTTCGGTTACCAGCTGGCATGCAGCCTCAATATCGTTTACTGATGTGGCTATAAATTTATTGGTGGTGTTAAGGTGGTCGGTAAGTTCTGTGGTTATCATTGTAACTTTAATTATTTTAAGGTTAAGCGCTGCTGATCGTCTATAATATCGGCAGCAATTTCATCAAGTGTGGTGGTTACACTGCCTACTTGCCTTATCACTATTGCTGCGGCATGGTTGGCCAGCTCGCAAGCCTCGGTTAAATCAAAACCCGATGCTAAAAAGTAGGCTATAGTAGCCAGTACAGTATCACCTGCCCCGGTAACATCAAATACTTCGGTAGCTTTTACAGGCAGCAGCACATACGATGTATTGTCTACTATGATCATGCCTTCTTCTGATAGGGTTACCACCAGGTAAGTAGCGTCGGTTTGTTCTAAAACTACCCTTGCAGCAACCAATACTTCGTCGATGGTTTCCAGCTGGTCCATTTTTGTGGCAAGCGCCAGCTCATGCCGGTTAGGCTTAATAATAAAAGCACCCCGGTATTTTTTATAATTGGTTCCTTTGGGGTCTATTATTACCGCTTTACCGGCAAGGTTGGCTAATTCGATAACACGACGTGTTACCGGTAAAGAAAGCAGCCCTTTGTTGTAATCAGATAAAACAACAATATCAGCCGCTTCAATATCATTTATTAAAGTATCTATTAGTTCATGCTCCTTATCTGTGCTTAAAGCATTGGTTGTTTCACTATCAACCCGGGCTATTTGGTAGCTATCGGCCATAATACGGGTTTTAACCGTGGTATTACGGGCGTTATCGATAACAATGTTATCAGTATTTACTCCCGCATCATTTAACATATTCCTAAGCTGATAGCCCGAAGAATCGTTACCTACTACACTTCCAATGCTTACAACCGCCCCTAAAGCAATAAGGTTTTGCGCCACATTGCCTGCACCGCCAAGGGTGTAATGCTCATTCTTAAGCCTTACTACAGGTACGGGTGCTTCGGGCGATAACCTTGTGGCTTTGCCAATAAGGTAATGGTCAAGCATTAAGTCGCCTATAACCAAAACCGATGGTTGTTTATTTAATTCTTTTAAGTGACCAAGTATTTCTGTGCGCATAATAATTCGATTTATGTCTAACGTTTAACAATTATGATTTATATGCTAATAAGCATTATCATCTCCTTTAAATACCTGTACTATCGTCATCAAAACTATCTTCAGGTCTAAACCCATTGACCAGTTTTCGAGGTACCAGATATCGTGCTCTATCCTTTTTTGCATCAGCGAAGGGTCGGTAGTCTCGCCCCTATAGCCTTTCACCTGAGCCCAACCGGTTATACCCGATTTTAGAAAGTGCCTAACCATGTATTGATTAATGATCTGGCTGTATTCTTTGGTCATGGTAAGGATGTGTGGGCGCGGGCCAATAACGCTCATGTCGCCTAATAGCACGTTTATAAATTGCGGCAGCTCGTCTAAACTTGTCTTCCGCAAAAAACGGCCAATTTTGGTAACACGCGCATCGTCTTTTGTAGCCTGCCTTTCGCCGGCATTCATGCGCATGCTTCTAAATTTGTAGCACACAAAGGTTTTGTTATCCTTACCGCTGCGTAACTGCTTAAACAGTATAGGCCCCGGGCTTTGCATCTTAATGATCAACCCGATTATAGGATACAACCAGCTTAAAATAAATACTATTACCAGCAAGCTAAATACAATATCAAATACCCGTTTCTTTACCCTGTTCTCTATATCTTCTAATGGCTCGTGGCGGTGGCTTAGCACTGCAAAATCGCCCAAGTAGCTCACCTGCAAGTGGTTTAGCATTGATGACGACATATCTGGCACCAGTTTTAACCTCAAGCAATTCCTTTCTGCCTCGCGCTGCAACAGCGGATACTCATTCATCCGTTCGGGCGACAAGGACAGATAGACATCCCTGATACCAGAATCGGCCGCCTCTTTTATTTGCGCAACTATGGATGGCAAGATATTGCCATTGCTATCCAGGTAAGATGTATCGTCCCTGGTAAGGAATCCTTCAAATGCAAAGTGGCTATCGCTATCTTTAAAAAACCCGGCCAGGCGCAGGGCGTTAACGCTTGCACCCAATACCGCCACCGACCTTGTTAACTTAAAATACTTTTTAAGCAGATTCTCTAACAAGAAATATATCAGCCTGTTTAAAAACAGCCCGGCAAGCATGGTAAGGTAAAATACGTTTGCCAGAACAAAGGTACCATTCCCCTTTACTATCAATATATAAGGGAAAAACAGCAGCGTAAACAGCAGGAAGCTTTTAAAAGTTAAGCTGTATATATGCTTAAGGGTGCTTTGGTACCTGCGCCCATATAAACCAAAATAAATAGCCGAAAATACCCATAGGTAATTCACTATTATCAACTGGCTTATCGCGTTTTTAAAGCTGATGCCGGTGTATCCAAAAGCGTTTACAAATGCCAGATTAGTGATAACTATATCAGTAAATGACAAAACAAGGTATACTATGTAGAGGTAGCGTGTTTTCATAGTATTGAATGATTAAGGTGATGATAAAATAGGTGGGGTACTGGTAATCTACTATGCCTTAGCGGGTTGTAACTGAACCACACTCTTGCGGCCAACACTATTGTAGTAAAAGCCAAGCGCTTCCATTTTATCGGTGCTATATAGGTTGCGGCCATCAAATATTACTTTGCTTGTAAGCTTGCTGGCTATCATATCAAAATCAGGATTTTTAAAAACACCCCACTCTGTTATTACCAACAATGCGTCTGCACCATCAAGCGCTGCATACTGGTCATCAGCATAGGTAATTTTATCGCCTAAAATTGTTTTCACATTACCCATCGCCTCAGGGTCATAAACTACAACTTGCGCCCCGGCGTTTAAAAGCTCGTTGATAATATATAATGACGGTGCTTCGCGGATGTCATCCGTCTCCGGTTTAAATGCAAGGCCCCACAACGCAAATGTTTTGCCTTCGAGTTCGCCATTGTAGTATTTTTTAAGCTTATCAACCATAGTTTTACGCTGCAATATGTTTACTTCCATTACTGCGTTAAGTATCTTAAAGTCGTAAGCATTTGTATTTGCCGAATGGGCCAACGCTTGCACATCCTTAGGGAAACAGCTACCCCCGTAACCAATGCCCGGGAACAAGAAGCGTTTACCTATACGTTCATCTGCACCTATACCCAACCTTACCATGTTTACATCGGCGCCAATCAATTCGCAAAAGTTGGCTATCTCGTTCATGAAGGATATTTTGGTAGCCAAAAACGAGTTGGCTGCATATTTGGTTAACTCTGAAGAGCGCTCATCCATAAAAATGATGGGGTTACCCTGGCGCACATAAGGAGCATAAAGCTCAGTAAGCATTGCTTTTGCACGCTCATCCCTGGTGCCTACTACTATTCTATCAGGTTTCATAAAATCTTCAACCGCTACACCTTCGCGTAAAAACTCCGGGTTAGATACCACGGCTACTTCCACATCGGTATATCGCTCAAAAACAGCTTTAACTTTATCTGCCGTACCTACCGGCACAGTTGATTTGGTAACGATAACTTTGAATGACGTTATAAGCAAAGCAATATCGCGCGATGCGTTAAGCACATAACTCAAATCGGCTGCCCCATCTTCGCCCGGAGGGGTTGGTAACGCCAGGAATATGATCTCGGCATCAGCTACCGCTGCGGCAAGGTCGGATGTAAAATGCAAGCGATCTTCGCTAATGTTACGATGAAAAAGAGCGTTTATTCCCGGTTCGTAAATTGGCAATAAGCCGCTTTTCATCATTTTTACCTTCTTTTCATCAATGTCAACACAAGTAACGGTGTTTCCGGTTTCTGCAAGGCAAGTACCTGTTACAAGGCCTACATAGCCAGTTCCAATAACAGCAATTTTCATAGTGGTTTTTGTTTTATATTGTTAATTAATCGCGATGAGCTGATTTGCCCATGCTTACTTTAAATTTTTCGTGAGCGGTGATAACAGAAAGATAGTACCTCAAATAAAAAACCAATAGTTTTTGATTTATGTGCATATCCTTCCCCTTTTTGATAATAAGCTTGATACTTTTAATAGGCGGGCGCAGGTCATAAACCAGCTGAAAAAGGGATTTGAAAAAATTAGGCCCGGGGGGCATATCAAAACCTGCCTGCCCGCCCCCTACACGCTTGGCCTTTTTAACCAGCTCGCTTAAGCGATGCCTGGCCGGATGGCTAACTATTACATTATCGGCGTATAAAATAGGGTAATTGGCATCTCGGGCCCTTACCGACCATTCGTAGTCGCCGCCCGAAAGCAGGTCTTCTTTAAACAGCCCTACTGCGTCAAAAACGGAACGGTAGCTAAACATGTTCGCCGTAACGCCGGTGCCATCCTGTTCAACATATACCTCCTGGTTAAACGCGTAAACTTTTTCGTAAAGTTCGGCGTTGGTTAATTTATTAGATTTATAGTAGAGCCTTATTTTACCTGCTATTCGGTAAATTGCCTGGTCGCTCTCAAAGATGCGTACAGCGTTGGCTATCCAATCTTTATCGGGTATACAATCCGAATCTGTAAAGCCAAGTATTTCGCCTTTTGATATTCGGATGCCGGCATTACGCGCACTGTACGAACCGGGCTTCTCCTCGGTTATAACACTACAATTTTTCGGAATAAAGAATCCTTCGGGGATTTTATCTCCCACGTTATTATTTACTATAATTATTTCAAAAAATTCCGCGGGATATTCCTGCGTAGCCAGCGATTGTAAACAAAGCGACAACCGCGCCCAGTCTTTAAAAGCAGGGATGATGATTGAGACAGATTTATGGGTCATATAGGTAGTGTAGTTTAAGTTGATTTGAGCAGTGGTTGGTTAATAGATTGTAAAAAACGCTTTAGTTTAAGGCGCATAACCGTCATCAGGCCTACGCGCAAATGGTATTGCTGCAATAAGCTGTTGGCATAATCCGGAAACATGTGGTTACTTCTCATTATCTCGGTATAGATGTATGCATCTACCGCCCGCGCAAGATCATCGGTAAGCATGTTGCGATACCTTAGCTCGTTCCTTATTTTCAATCTTAGTGCAATACGGTTATTCAGAATTGTTTTTAGCTTGCTACTGCTGGTGCTTTTTGATACCGAATCGCCTGAGAAGTGCACTATAGTGTTTTGTAGGTTGTCGGCAACTACATGGCAATTGCTTTTCAACATCCTGAACATCAAGTCATACTCCTGCGAAGAGCTTAACTCCTCGTCCCATCCGCTAACTTTTAGCAACGACGACCTGCGCCATAAGTTTGAACTTGTGATACCCAGGTTTGAGGTTATCAAACCTTTCCAAACATCCTTTTTATTATGGCGTATCACCTCAAAGCTGGATTTAGGCAAGGTATATTTTAACCGGCACTCACCCGCAACTACATCTGCATTGGTTTTGTTGGCCAGGTGTATTTGCCGCGATATTTTTTGGGGCAGCAATTCATCATCGGCATCCAAAAATTGGATCCACTCGCCTTTGGCTTTGTATAATCCATGGTTACGCGCTGCGGGTGCTCCCTTTTTGGTTTCGTTGTATACCGTAATCAGATCGGGATGCCTGGCTTGCAAATCTCTGATAACGTTTAAGGTTTCGTCTGTAGAGTTATTATTTACCAGTATTATCTCAGCTACGATATAATCTTGCTGAAAAACACTGTTAATTGCGCGGTGTATAAAGCCGGCACAGTTGTGACAGGGAATAATTACCGATACCATAAGATTTATGTTTATTTATTTTTTAAATGCCTTTAGTAACTGCAGTAGTTCGGCCTTCATCATTAACCATATAATGGCGAAGTAACTTATAACTGTTAGCACGCCTGTAATTAAATAGTGTACACCCAATGCCTTTGCCGCAAGAGTTACAATTAATGCTGTAACTGCAGCTACCAGGGGTGCCATTATAGCACCGATAAACTCGGTTAAACTTATTTTTACCGGAATAAGATAGTTGAATGTGTATTGTGCAAAAAGCACGATGATGAATTTGTTTAATAATATTGCCCATGCAGCACCTACTACGCCATAGTAATAAATGCCTATTGCAAGGCTGGGTAAAAATATAAGCGCTTTCCAAATTTGCTGTTTCATTTCTAAGCCCGGGCGACCCAGGCCGCGCAGCAGGGCAGTATTACCGCTAACCAAAATATGCAGCATAACCGATACAGACAATATTTTTAAAGGGGCCACCGTATCAAACCATTTGGCACCAAAAACATGTACAATAAAGGCCTCTCCTTCAACCGCGAAGTATATCATGATCGGGAAAATGAACAGGCAGTTAAATAGAATTACTTTTAAATAATACCTTTTAAGCGAATGGATGTCGTTTTGTCGCTTGCCATAAATGGGGTACATCACACTGTTTATTACAGTCATTAACCGGCCCCTAAAGGTATCGGTAAGCACAAATGCAAGGGTGTAGGTACCTAATGCCGATACGCCCAGCAGCTTACCTATCAAAAGATAATCGAGGTTATTGTACAGGTAGTTAAGGATATTAGACCCCGTTGTAAAAACGCCGAAGCCAAAAATATCTTTAAAGGCATCCTTTTCCATTATAAAGGCAGGTTTCCAACGGGTAGCGTTAAAAAACAATGGCATTGCAAAAACCACGGTTGCAACCGTGTTAAACACCAATGCCCAAACGCCGGCACCCATTAAAGCCATTACCAAAGAGAGTATACCGGCTGCGATATTAGAAGTATTATCTATAAAGGCAAGCTTTTTAAAGTTCATTTGCTTTGATAGCTGCGCCTTATGTACCAGGTTTACCGGGCTTATAAGTATACCTAAACTTAATATAGGTACAATTAAGCGCAGCAGCGGCTGGTGATAAAACCATGCGGCTAAAGGCGCTATAAGCAAGCTCATTAAGGCGTACAGAAATACGGACCATATTACACCAGTCCAAAAAGCGGTGTGGAAATGTGCCGTACGCAGCTCTTCTTTTTTGCGTTGTACCAGCGCCGAGCCTACGCCCAGGTCGTTAATTACTTGTACAAAACCGGTAAATACGGCTGCCATACCTACCAAACCAAACTGGTTTGGAAACAACAGCTTGGCTAACACCAGTTTTAGGCCGAATGCAAATGATTGGTTAACTATCATTTGCAGAAAAGTCCAGATTATACCCGATAAAACTTGTTGTTTATCGGATTTTGAAACGCTCTTAAGGGTCGTATCCATTAATTTGTGGGGGTTGTGTAAGTTTTTACCTGTTTACAGACAAGCCATCTGCAACATGGCTTGTCGCCGACGATGGCAGCTTTGTAATTACAGCGTTGTAAAGTTGTGTATGTTTATCTATGTAGTTTTCTACCGAAAACTTGTTTAACTGGCCGGCACAATTTTGCCGCTTTGTAACAATCTCGGACCGGTTATCAATTATGTGCTTAACCATTGAAGTAAGATGCCCGCTTTCCGGTGAGAACAGCCATGAGGAAGACGGATCGTAGAGTTCTTTAAGCCCGCCCCTATCCGATTGGCAAACCGGTACCGAGTACGATAAAGCCTCTATCACTATACGGCCAAAGGGTTCGTTCCATAAAGCCGGCACCAATAGTACATCTACCTGCTGGTAAAAGTTTTCGGGCTTTACAACTCCTAAAAACTCGTAGTTTATACCGGTAAGTTTTTGTTTAAGCTGTTGAATAAATGGCTCGGAGCCTTTACCGGCCAAAAGCAGTTTTACCCGCTTTTTTTGCTCGGGCGATAACGCTGCAAGTTCGTCTGCCATGTAATCAACGCCTTTGTCCATCTCAAGGCGGCCTATGTATCCAAATGTTATCACGGCCTCATCGCGGTTATATACTGTCGGCTTATAGTTAACAGCGGCTACTGCGTTATAAATAACTTGTGCCTTTTTGCCAACCTCGGGTACAAAGGCCGTGTATTTATCAAGGATAAATTCGCTTATGGCTATTAACCTGTCTGGCAGGGAAAGAAAGTTTCTTTTAACAACACTTGTGGTTTCGCAGGCAGCACATATGCGCTCACAGTTTTTGCCATTATACATATTGCACTTATGGCAAAGTATGTAGTAGTCGCGCATGGAATGTACCAGTGGTATTTTTGCCGCCTTTATGGTAAACCATAACATTGGCGAAAAGCCCTGTATACTGTTGGTGTGGGCAATGTCCGGTTGTATCCGTTTTAAAATAGCTGATATCTTAAAATGATATAGCAAGTTAAACGAATCAAAAAGATGCCAGAAAATTTTGGCAACCGGCGACTTACGGGCGGCATTGTACCCATTATATATATTTTGTTGCTTTATGCTGATTACGGTTACACCATTTACCCGGTACAATTCGTCTTGCAAGCCGGTGGTAAGCACGTATACCTGGTGCCCAGCATTTACCAATCCCTCCGCCAGTAGCTTTACAGATAATTCTGCACCGCCAACAAACGCAGGATAATAATAGCTGTTGCTTAATAAAACCTTCATGCTACCACCGTATGTTTTACGTCGGTTATAATATCTGCAGGCAGCGGTTTTGCGGCGAAATACTTTTCGTTTACAAAGTTCCTTATCTTTTCAACAAAAGCACTTTCGTCAAAAGTTTCGGCATGGCTGCGTATAAATTCAGGTGAAAATTCAAGTGTTTCAAACTTGTATACAGCCTGCTTAAGCCCGTCTTTTGTCTGTTCATTAAAAAACAATGCGGTTGCCTTTAACGAGTCGCCGGTATAGGGTATCATGGTTTCAAGCACGCCGCCTTTACCATAGGCAATTACCGGCCTACCCGAAGCATTTGCCTCTAATGGTGTGATGCCGTAATCCTCTAATTGCGGGAAGATAAAAGCCTTACAGTTGGCATAAACTGTAGAAAGTTCATCGCTGGTTAGGCCGCTCAATATGGTAACATTTGGCCCTGATTGCTTTCTGATCTGGCTTTCGCGAGATCCTTTCCCAACAATCACTAATTTTTTCTCTGGCATTTCGCTAAATGCCTCCAAAACCATATCTACCTTTTTATATGACTCGAACCGTGATACTACAAGATAGTACTCACCGGGCCGTTGCGCCAGGTAAAAATTATCGCACTTAACAGAGGGATTAATTATGGTTACTTCGTTTTTTGGCTGATACGCCATTTGTATGCGTGGCAACACCTCGCGCGAATTGGTTATAAACCAATCTGTACGATTAGCAAAGCTTTGGTCAAAGCCTCTTAAGTATCCTATTACTTTATTATACAACACCCTTTTTAGTGGGTTTGCCTTAAGTACCCGCTCATACGATTCGGTACTAAAAACCAGCCTGAATGGGTTATGGCAATAGGTTATCACTATTGTGTTAGGTCCCGTTTTAACATACTTGGCGCAATGTGTGGTTGATTGTAAAACAACATCGTAGTCACTTACATCTAATTGTTGCATTGCCATAATCCCAAACGGGAAGTAAAAGCGTTTTACATTTTTTTCACTTTTTATGATCTTACCAAACCATGTCGTTTTTATGTTACAATTTTTAAACTCGGGGTACGTGTTTGAAGCATCGTAACTAAGTGTGTATACAGGCGCCTCGGGGAAGGCGTTATGAAAGCTAAGCGCAACTTGTTCTGCGCCCCCTTTGCATACCAGGTTATCATGTACAATTGCAATTTTCATAATTAAAGTATTTGTTTTTTAAAAGTAGATGTATCTATAGAAGTTATTAACCAACTGTTAGCAGCACGATGTTTTGCTGTCTGATGCGATTAGTATTGATGTGTTATGCGCTTAAAAGTTTGGTAAGCGTCTTTTTTTATATATGCTCCGTTAAAATCCTGTTTAACCAAGCCGTAATCAGCTTCAAATGGGTAGCGGCTTTTTAGTTCGGGCTGGTCTAACAGCTCGTAAATAAACAACGCCTTGATACGCCCCGAGGATAGCATTGCCGGTATGGCTGTATCTATATAATCGCGCTGGCGGGCAAATGTTGCCTTTGCTGTCCCTTTTGAAAAATTAAATTCGGTTATCCATATGGGTTTTTGAAAACGAGTGATAATTTCGAGCGCATTATCGTTATGTGGATTGGCCCTTGTTATTTGCCCCATATTTGAATACCAATGGCAGCCAATAATATCATAGTTAACATTATTATCCTGTAAAAGCTGTAAGTAATAATAGTGGGTATAACTTACCGACAGGCTTACCTTTAAATTGGGTTTTACACGTTTAGCGCCATCTATAAAGCCTTTTATGGATGCTATTATCCTTGCAGATTTTTCTGTATCATAATCACTGGCTTTGGTGCCACTAAGGTCGCCGGGTAACATCATCTTATTGTCGGCCTCGTTATTTACCTCAATTACGGATAGATACTTTCCGTACCTGTTTGCAAAATTGGCACCTTGTACAAGTGTTTTTTGATAGATAGCCGCATTATCCAAACCCTTAAGACCGCTTAGCATCAAAACCGGGAAACTATTTATTCCCTTGCTTTGCAGCGTGCTGAAAATATTGATCAGCACATCGTTTTTTTTGGCATAACCATCGGCATCAAGCAACACATCAAAACGGTAGCTTTTTACATTTAAATCCGTAAGCAGATCAACTTGCTCATCAAGGTTATCGGTGTAAGCCACCTGTGTAAGCGGATGGCCGTTAATGCCCCAAATAAACTTATCGGCTGGTAATTGCGTGTTACTGCAAACGGCAATGGCAAACAGTAACAAAAAGTTTAAAGCTTTTATCATTACTTAATTAAAGCAGTGGTTAGCGGTGTATTCTGTTCCTCCTCCTCATCCAGTTTAACATCTTTTATAACAAAGCCAAGGGCAATGTATATCCATAAAGATGGGTAGGCAAATTCGGGCACAGTTGCCATCATAATAATATATACCAGCAATATTCCGGCTTTATAGCAAACTGCTATAACCGGTTCTGCAAACTTTATCCAAAGGTTTTTTAGCAAAAACCACGTAAATATGCCAATACCTACCAGGCCGTTGTTTACAATCAGTGTCGAGAAAAAATCTGTAGATCTTACATAACCGAAGCCTATGCCAAATACCTGGCTGAACACGTTAAGGCCCGACCAATAGGATACATGCGTAATAAATGCATTGCTCCTGTCTCTTGATGATGCTGTTTGGCCGTCCAGCTTACCTGCGAAAACGAAATTGTAAATGCTATCAAGTAAATGTTGAAACCTATCTAATTGCAGCACAAAACAGGCTACTACAACTGCTATACACATGTAGTAAAACAACTGGAACTGCCTTTTATAAATTACCCAAAACCCAAAGAACAACATCATACAGGCGTATGCGGTTGTAGAGAAAGTAAGCACCAGGCAGGTAAGTAATAAATATTTATCAAACTCGCGCTTTAAGGCGAAGCTAAGTACCCAAAAAGGGAACACTGTGAATACAAACATCGATGGCTCGCCGGTGTACCCCTTTATACGCATCATGCTTATACCCCCCAGATCAACTGTTTGAAACAACGAGGCCGATTTTTCATACTCGCCAAAGGTACGGTTGGCTACAAAATCGCCGTTTTGGCCGGTAAGCATGTAAAATGCAAACTCGTATAAGGCGTAAAAGCACAATAAACGCAGGCCCCAGTAAATGTACTTTACAACCGACCCGTTAGAAAAGTATTTAACATAGCCATAAATTATAAAGCCTACTATTAAAGGCAATGACTGTGTTAAATGCGACTTGCGATAAAAAGTTTTTGTAAAATCGTTATGGTTAATTAATATAAGAGGCTTTGGCAGCTTTAAGTTGGTTATCAAATTAATAAACTGCGTGCAAAAACTTAGTGCCAGTATAACAGCTAAAAAGTAACTTAACTCGGTGAAAAACCAGTACTTATTATCAAGTGTTGCCAGGGGTATGGTAAAAAACAATATACCCGCCAACACGGTAATAATAGTGGTGCCCGGTATAACCGGTACCAGCAAAAATGCAGTTACCGGGAAAAAGAGCATCATAATATTGAGGTACCGGCTTACAAAGCTTGCCGTACCATCGGCCCTTGTTTGGTATAACGAATAGTTATTTATCATTTTTTTATAACATTAGTCGCCATAGCCTAAACCGTAGCCATAGCCAAAATACCCGGCCTTAGAAAAATCGACGTCGTTAATAACCAGGTACAGGTTATCTACGTTATCCTTTGTTTTTATATCGTTGATAATTTCTATCTGCGTTTTGTCTGTATAATTGTGGCGGCAAACATATATGGTCATGTCGGCATGTTTTTGTATTACCAGCGCATCAGATACTAAGCCAACCGGCGAGCTATCTATCAAAACATAATCGAATTTTGTGCGCAAATCTTCAATCAAATGACCAAGTTTTTGGCTAAGCAGTAATTCACTTGCGTTAGATACTATCGGCCCTGATGATATAACAAAGCAGTTTTCGTTAAAGTGACTGGGTTTTATTAAGTAATCAACAGGCAGGCCATCCATTATATAATTAGAGAAGCCTGATTTATTGTGGTCCATACCTAATAAGCCCGAAAGCTTAGGTTTACGCAGGTCAAGCTCCAACATCACTACTTTTTTGCCAGACATGGCAAGCGTGCTGCCCAGGTTGCAGGTTAAGAAAGTTTTACCTTCACCTTTAATGCTTGATGTGATCATGATAACGTTGCTTTGGTTAACGTCTAAGATATTCCGGAGCTTTGTTCTAAGCGTACGGAAGCTTTCGGTAACCGGCGAACGGGAATCAATATCAACTATTTGCTTGCCGGGAAGTGTGTTGTGCCCTATTTTACCAATAATAGTTACATCAGTTTGTCTTTCTATATCATTTTCTGAGGTTATTTTTGATGCTAACAAGCCTTTGGTATTAATAAAACCCATTGGCACTACAAAGCCCAGGAAAAGAGACATGGTATAAATAATAGCGCTGATAGGCTTCACCGGATCTTTGGTACTTTTAGCGCTATCAACAATGCGCGAGTATGGCATATCGGCAGCCTTTGCCATCGCGGTTTCTTCGCGCTTTTGTAACAGGTATACATAAAGTTGTTGTTTAAGCTCCTGCTGCCGTGCATAATCAACTATGGCGCGCTGTTTACCTGGTACACTTTTAATACTGTTGTTAACCACATTATTTTGGCTGCTTAAGCCTGCGGTGCTCAACTCTATTTCGCGTCGGTAAGCATCTACACTTTGTATTAAATTGCGCCTTGCAATTTGTATTTGCTGGTTTAAATTTTGCAATACCGGGTTACCTTCGGCATATGAAAGCTTATTTTTTTCGCGCTCGTAAATTAAGTTATTGTACTGCGCCAGGCCGGTAGCAAATGAAGCATTTTGAATACTTAACGAACTAGGGATAACTTCGGAGTTAGAAGGATCTGCAAGGCGGCTTTTTAAATTATTGATAATAGATAGCTGAATGCGCTGTTGCTGATATCTATCGGCATATTCGCTGGCGTTACCCACCAGCACTTTAGATTGCTCGTCAATATCAGTGATATTATTCTCGCTTCTAAAAGCCTGATAATTCTTCTCGATGGTGTTTAGCTCATTGGCCACAACAGCAATACGCCCGTTTATAAAATCAATGGTACTATCAATACTTAGTTTTTTGGTGGCTATATTATCTGCAAGATATCTTTTCATTAAATTCTGCAGTATCGCCTCACCCTTTTTAGAGTTAGGGTAGTATAAGGTAAACTCGACATTAGTGGTTGCCTTGTCGGTAAACTCCGCGTCATAGTTTGCCAGCATTGCAGATGTAGCATCATCTTCTGACAATATTTTAACCGAATACTCACCTTTGTATACCGGCACATTTGGCCGCCGTATTATTTCGAGGTTGTACTGTGGTAAACTAACGCGATGGCCAAACTTAACCTTATAATCAGCGTCTTCATCTGTATTAACAACACTTAAGGTATTGTTATCCAAAACATTGATAACATATTGCCGCGCCTTTAACGAATCTACCTTAGTTTTAGCAATTCGTATAATAAAGGGGGCCTCGTCATATATTTCGGTAGCCAGCAAGCCGCTTTGGGTAAAATACTGGATGTTAAGGTGCATAGATTGCACTACCTCTTTCATCAGGTTTCGCGATCGCAGCACATCGCCCTCGTTTTTGATATTGTCTGCAATATTTAACACTGTAGATACGCCCGCATTAGCATACTGCGACGCACCATCAGGATTGTTGGGATGTTGTTGCAGCAGCATGGTACTGCTTACAAGGTATTGCTTGGTAGCAAGCTTTACATATGCAAAAGCCAAACCAATAAATACGATAAAGCTTAATAAAAACAAGTACCAGTGCGATTTGATCTGTAAAAGAAAGGTGTGTAGTTTATTACTGTTTTCTTTTACTAAACGGTTTTTCATATGGGGTAGTTTTAATAAATAAGATGTACAGTTAGTAATTATAAATACCTTATGCCAAGTACAATTGCGGTAAATATGGTTGCCCCGGCAGTGATGTATTTAATAATATTATTATCGTTATTAAGCACTTTCGTTTTGTTGGGCTCCACATATATTACATCGTTTTGTTTAAGGTAGAAGTAGGGAGAGTTTAATACCGACTTGCTGGTAAGGTTAAGTTTTACTGTTTTGTTAGCACCATTAGCATCTTTACGAATAAGCAGTACGTTTTCGCGCTTGCCGTATATGGTAAGGTCGCCGGCGTAACCAATTGCATCTAACAGGGTTACCTGCTCGTTAGGGATAACGTATGATGCGGGCCTGTTCACCTCGCCTATTACAGTTATTTTAAAGTTGGAGAACCTGATATCAACCACCGGGTTTTTAAAAGACTCCAGTGCTTTTGCCCTTACTACCTCCCTGGCTTTCAGTGTTGTTAAACCAGCCACTTTTATTTGGCCTAAAATAGGCACATCAACAAAGCCTGCTTTATCTACCAGGTAACCGCTCACCGGTGTTACCATGCCCGATTGTGGATTGATACCTACGTTAGAGAACCCGCCGTTACGGCTATTGATGGCATAGGTGGCCTGCGGGTCTATAGTATTTACATTGATGGCTAAAATATCATCCGGCTGAATTGCAGGTTCGGTATAGGCAGCAATGTTTACATCGGTACCTGTATTTGATTCGGACAGATCTTGAAAGTATCTTAGTTTTTTGGTGTTTGCGCATGAGCTAAATAGGATCACGAAAAAGAATAGCAACAACAAATTCGGCTTAGCAAATAATAAATTTTTCATTATAGTATGTATTGGTTAAGATGTAAACTGCATATAAACCCGTGTGGCATTTGGTAATACATGGGCTAATTGTATTAATATTTTGGCTTAAAGCAAGAGCTTCGCCATCTCGCTTACATAAGCGACCTTATCATAAAAAAACATTTTTTAATAACTGCCGGCTATTGCTAATAATCAATAACTATGGCCTTATTATTATCAAAGATTGCAAAAAACAGCTTAAAAAATTAGCGATTTAAGCAGTTGACACTTTTATGTGAAGTGGTGTGATATTACTGTGTAAAGTGAGAAAATTTGCTACTGTACCAAAAGTTTAGCGTACATTTTACCCGAAGCAGATTGCACATTTATCATGTAAACGCCACGGCTAAGCACGTTACCAAAACTAACCCGCACATTAGCAGCGCCGGTTGCATCAGTAACAAATTTTTGTGTTTGTATAGGGCGGCCACTTATATTGGTAATGGATAGCTGGCCTGTTTCGTTTTTACCAAAATTAGCCAGCGTAAGGTTGAAAGTGCTACCCGCATTAGGATTTGGGTATACCACCAGTTTCCTTTCGTTAACAATAGGCGCCGCCAATGTTTGCGGGGCCAGGGCCATTCTTAACGCGTCAGTTTGGTTTACTTTAAACAACTCTAACGCTGCTAAAGCAACCCGGTTGGCGGTGGGGTTAAATTTGATAGTAAGCCCACCGTCTGCTACTGTGCATGTAAAATCTTTTACCAATGCGCTGCGGTACCCCACTTCGCTATAAATGTCGAAGTTTGACAGTCGCAGCTGGTTTTCCATACTTATCCCAAACACCCTTGATCCTGGGCCGGTCCAATAGTTTTCTACAAAATGCATCCGTACCAGGTAGTCGCCGTTGGCCACAGGTATCTCATAGCTTGTTTCGGCCAGGTCGGCAGCGGCAGAAAGATAAGTTTGATATAGCGAATCGACATCGGTAGCTGCTACAGGGCTTAATATAACCTGCTTGTCTAGCTTAATAGACCCTTTACGATAGGCTTTATCTGCCTCATACAATACATTACCGATGGTTACACTGACATCTGCCCCGCCCTTTATGCGTTTAACAGCCTCTACCGTTGCTGTGCTTGAGTTACCTATACCATATAACGGAATGCGCAATGGGGATAGTGAACTGTTATAAATTACCAGTAGAGCCGCGTTTTTTATACCTACACTAGATGGCGTAAATTGCACATTTATCACCTTGGTACCCTGCACCGCAATTGTTGAAGCGGTAAAGCCGCTTACGCTGAACTCTGATGCGTTAGGCCCAACTATTTGCACGCTTTTAACTTGTATAGATGGGTCGCTTGTAGTGTCTGGATAGGTATTACCATTGTTTTTTAAGGTAATAGCTATAGTTTTATTGGCACCGGTTAAGGTAGGCTGGAAATTAAATGCTGTATTAGGCAGCGATACGAGTTCTGAGTAATGCCTTGAACCTGAATCAGGCCGTATATTCTCTACATAATAAATGTTATCCTGGTAATCGTAATTAGTATACGAGGTACCCAGGTAGTCGCAATCTAAAAAGTAAGCGTTAGGCACAACATTGCCTTTACCATCATATACCTTTAAAAAACGAATCCCTATCAGCCCGTTATAATTTTGTGTCCTGTCTGAAGATGCCGTACCAACCTTAAAACCAAATGTGCCCGTAGGCGTAAAAGTCCCTTGCGCTAAATTGGTGCTCGATCCGGTTAATCGGGGTAATACAGATTGCCCGTCGAGGTTATTATGCGTGAATATATTTAGGTTTGAAGTGCTGCCCTTTTTAAAATACTTAATGGATTCGACTGCCGAGCAGCAACCATGATACGCAGCTACCTGAACAACGGTAATCGGCTTGCTTGCATCCGCCTGTACAAAATAATTTGCCTTTACTTCGCTGGAGCCGGGCACAGTAGTTTTACCGTCTACATTGCCATCATCATGGGCATAACCCACTACCGTCGCGTAGCCAAATGCGTTAATTATTTGCTGGGCATACGGTTCACTTAAACCCTCTCCTTCCTTTTGCCAAATGCCGCTCAGTATTACTTTTTTAATAGGACTAATACTATCGTTACTGGTTATGGTAAGCGTATCAGTAAATACTTTTAACCTCGTAGCGGCATCTTTTGCCCTAAACTGGATAGTGATATCTGTATAAGTGCCTTTAGCAACTGATACCGGTGTAGCAGCGGTTGTATCGGTATTAACCGATACAATTTTCCAGGCGCTTGGATTTGATAGTTTTAAACTACTAATGGTTAATTTGGCCGTGCCTTTGTTATTTACCCGCAAACGCGCCTTATCGTGATTAGCATTATAAGGTGTGGTATCCGGGCTGGTACGGCGCCATGGTTGCTGTATAAGCGAAAACACCAACCTATCATTAGATGGGAAGTTGTCCATGTTTTTCAGCACCATATAAGCGCCTGAGTTTGTTTGTGCAGCTATGTTAAAAGTATAAGCGTTGCTTACGTATTGGTTGCCATTGCCATCTGTAGCTTTTACCGCAATACTATAGTTACCACTGGCTGTTACAGTAAACGGCACTTTATAATTTATAAATGCGCCGCCGTTTATGGCATACTGCAATGTTGCTAAACCCGATCCTGAGTCGTTTCCTGTTAGGAAAATCTGTACGTCGCTGTCATAAACGCCTGCTGATTTTAATGTACCCGATAGCCTTAAACTGGCCGTAGGTGGTATGCTATCGACTATAGAATCGGCCGGCGCAAAGGTTACATAAGCCATTTTTGTATTGATACCGCCGCTGGCGTCAATAGTTAACTTTCCGTCCGTTACCTGTACGGTTGCGGTTGCCGTTCGGTACTTTACTGCAGATGTTGGTATAAAATCAGAAATAGTGGGTAAACCCTCTATATTTAATTGATGGTTACTATCGTAGTATCCGTTATCGCCCGCGCCAACAGTTACACGATACGTGCCGTTACTTACCGCATATTCCCAGGTACCGGGCACCTGGTTGCTGGTTGTTGCCTGCATTTGTACAATGGTAAGCTGCCGTATATCGCCCGACCCGCTTCTTTGGCGCATGTTATTAACAAGG
The DNA here is from genome assembly GCA_005938025.2 of Inquilinus sp. KBS0705. Taxonomy (NCBI): domain Bacteria; kingdom Pseudomonadati; phylum Pseudomonadota; class Alphaproteobacteria; order Rhodospirillales; family Rhodospirillaceae; genus Inquilinus; species Inquilinus sp. KBS0705. Next base: position 2,295,185 of record VCCI02000001.1, read on the forward strand.
CTTACCGGCTGCATTGTAGATGGGTTTACCCAACCATATTTACGCGTGGCATCAAAGGGCAAACCTGTATCTGCTATATACCCGGAAGGCGGAGTAACGCCCGATGGCTGAAAATTCACCTTTACTTCGCTGCTTGCAGGTACATTAATTGATGTGGCGGCGAAATCGTCAAAAGTATAGGTAATGGCCGATGTGCCATTACGATAGGTGGTATATATGCCGGCATAAGCATTGTTATTAACAAGGCCTGTACCGGCTATGCTAAGCTGTGTTGAAGGGTAGGCTTCGCCAACATTTTTGAAAGTTACGCCGTCTGCCGAGTAAAAGCCCTCAACATTGCCTGCTACCGAATCAATAACAAGGCGTAAGCTAACTGTTTGGTTATTTAAGCCACTAATTACTGAGGTTATACGCTGGTCGGGGTTGCTGGTCCCGGCAGTGGTTGACGATACATCGTTTATCTCTCGCCTTAGTTCCACTTTATTACCTGCTATAGTTAGCTTAACAAAAGTCTTATCATTCAAACCAAACCACAGGCCCGCCTGCTGCGACTGGGTGCCGTTATAAGGGTTTATAAGCTTAACATCCAACTGTAACTTTTTTACAGGTGTTAGCTGCACGCCCAATACATTTATCTGATTGTTGTTAGTAAGGTAGTCTATACCTTTATTAGACACTATTTGCAATCGCCCACCTGTTAACGTGATTTTTGATGGCAGGTAGCCGGGCACTTGACTATAAACGGGCTGGTCATCGGCAGCCAAACGGGTACCCGAGTAGGTATTAACCGTAGTAAAACCTGTGCCCTGCCCGCTTTTATCGGCAATTGTGCCATCCACTACAGTATCAAACGATAAAGTGTATGGCAGCGCCACATTAATATTACTGCATGGCAATGTGCTTATTGGGCTACAGGTATCGGGCATCGGAGAGTAGCCGGTAAAACCTTTACTACCCATTGGCATTGCTTTAAGATTATGTACGGCAAAAACAATTACCAAAATTCCCACTATAACTTTTTTGTAAAAGTCTCTTTTCATTGTTAAAGGTTTTAATTTTTTTTGATTGTAACTATTAGTACTATTTTACCCGTACAGACCTTATTTTGGCCAATTGCTGTTTTGGTGTCTCTGGTATTACTTTAAGCAGGGTTATCTGCGATATTAAATTGGGGTTCTCATTCCAGTTAAATTCGCTTACATATAAATTACCGTTCAATACATCTTCGGTAATATCCAACGGATTTGCAAACCCAACCATACCTTCAAGGCCATAGTTACTTGCACCGGCGGCCGAGCGTACAATGTCATAAACATGATCATCATTAACGTCTTTCAATTTTACTTTTGTTAATGTACCCGGCTCAAGCACCATAATATCCCCGCCGCCGCTAAACCTGCACACTAAAAGTTTGCCTTTTAAAACGCCATTAAATGCATTGCTTTTGTACTCAATTACACCGTTCGGCGATTTATTAAAGCCAAAATCAAACGCTGCGCCCCTGTAATTAGCATCGGGTTTTACATTGGCCTGGTACGACGGATTATCGGTATACCCTCTGTTAATTACATACTCACCCCTTAAAGGGTTAGGGTGGCCATAGTAGCCAATACTCCTTTCGGGATTAATGCGAAACAGCCAGTCGCGCTGTACAGGCACACTTTCTGATGCCATCACTTCGGGGCCGTTATAATAGCTGCCATTTGCGCGTCTGGTTCCTTTTATTGATTGGGGTGAGTTGCCGCCACCTCCAGATCCGTTAGCAGGCACATAGAGTTGCCCGTTGCTATGCCAAACCATATCGTACCCATTTCTGATACCCGAAGCATATATGGTTAAAGGTGAACTAAGGCTATATGGATTATACGTACCATCACGCATCCACATAGATGAACGTGATGCTTTGTTAATAAGGGCCTGATCGGCAGTTGTTTTAACATTTAGCGGCAGCTTACATTTTGCCAGCTTATTCAAATCGAGGCGTAGTATGGAGCCTGCAAGCAATGTTTCTTCGCGCTGCCAGCCCTTATCATAGGTACCTGCCGAACTGTTGCTGCCAACAGATATATATAAGGCCTTATCCGGCCCAAATGCCATGCTGTTAACCATGTGGTCGCGCGTGGACCGGGGGAGGTTAATAATAGCTTGTTGTTCCTGCTCTAAATTGGGCCCAAAAAGCTTTGAAACTTTACCATCAAACATCGGCGCTTCTGATAAGCCAGCAGAGGAATAAGATACCCACGCAACAAGATTTTGCTTGGTTGATGAGGGATCGAAAGTTAAGCCTATAGCTGTAGACTCGCCTCGTTTTTTTATCAGGGTATTAATTGGGTACATACCGCTTAACATACCGCTTACATGGTCTACGTTATACCTTTCTATCCCACCATCTATTTTTAAGGCATAAAAACGGCCATCAGGCCCAAACGTAAGTGATGTATATTTTTTATTTTGCGTACCGGGTATCGATATCTTGGTAAACCTTGCGTCGATAAAATTGCTGGAATCTATCGCCTTTGCAGCGGTAGAGAACGATGTTTGGAACGGAATAAACGGAACACCCGCATATGATTTTACTCCGCTCGTTATCACAAATTTGTAATGAGTATTAGGTTCCAGCGGTTGCGAAGGCGAAAAGCTGATTGCATCGCCGCCACCGGTACCCTGCACAGCACCCGGAACTGCGATTTCGCGACCTTCGTGAATTTTTAAAAGCTTAACCGTTTTATTGCTAATTGTAGCATTGTTTGTACCACCCTTGTAGCCTTTAACAGCAGGAATAAACAGGTTATTTGCAGCAATAGTTACGCTATTAAGTATACATGAGCCATTAACTGGTGTAGAGGCTATAATGTAAGGTTTAGAACCATCAACCACACGTACCTGCAAATCCATTTCAGTACTGGTAAAACCTGCAGCCGTAGCCTTTATTTTAGCGCTATAAGTCCCTACAGGCAATTTTGCAGCGGCAGAATAATCGACAGTTAAAATGCTATCGCCCGGCGCAACCTTAGCCGGAATTTTTAACCATGCTGGTGAATGGCTATCCAGGTTTACAGATATGTCGTATTTAATAACAGACCCCGTTGAATTATGAAGCCTGATATTACATGCAGCCGGCCCCTCTTCGTTTTTAGTGACCAGCAAATTCTGGTTTTCTGTTAACATATATACATATGGGCTTATGGCAACAGGTACTACCTCTGCATAACAAATTTTGGTATTGGTACCACCGTTAGCATCTATAGTAAGGTATCCATCGCTAACCGTAACTGTTACATTGGTTGTTTTAAAACGCCCCATACTGCGGGTTTTACCAATAGGTGTAAAATTAGATACGGCACTAACTCCTTCAATATTGATGCAATCCATCTCGGGTGCCTGGGTAACCGCCCCATCGCCTACGGCAACTGATACCTTGTAAACACCATTTAAAACCTTTAGCTCCCAGTAACCTTGTGCACGCACACCGCTAAATTTGCCATAGCGAATGGTATTTATATTATTTGCCTGCATGTGTATAAAGGTTGATAACAATACATCCTCGGGCTCTATCCTCGCCCTGCCGTTTCCTTTTAAACTAATGGGCTGCCTGGTTTCGGTACTTTTCCAACCGTACATTACTTCACTTCCCTGAAAAGTGCTCGATCTGCTGCCAAACGGCTCCCCAACATCTTGCAGCCAACCCGGAGGCGCCTGTGTGGTGCTATCCTGAAAATTGATCTTTATTGGCGCGATAATGGGCGCCGATGCAAGCTTAAAGGGTTCGTACACCGCCTGAAACTTTGGAAGGGCCGTTTTATCTACAGATAACTTAACCGTAAAAAAAACAAAGCCAACCATTATAAAACAAGCGAAGGCTATTAGTGCCTGCCTGATAAAGCCACGTGATACCATTAAATATTTTATTTTGTTTTTGCAGACAACCTACAGCTTCGCCATTTGGCTTACATAAGTGGTAATAACCTTGCTGCGTTAGATGTGAATTACAAGTGGTACAATTTTACCACTTGTTGTTTGTTTTTTAATGTCCAGGCGATCAGTTGTACACTTTATGTATAATTTGAGAACTGTTGTGAAAACGTGTGAAATTTATTTCCACACAAAATATAACGCACTGGTACTCCCACAATAAAAAAATGTGCTTCAGGGGTATGTTTGGAGGAAAAACAATTTTATTGATCTCCATCTGGGCTCTTTCTCTACTTCACAAAATTGTATACAAGCCTGTTTACTACCATGCATTAGAATTGCTTTTAACTTAATTTAGTTGGACAGAATATGTGACTATGGTTACACTTTGTAACAAATAGTACACATAATTAACTATAGAACAATAACTAATATGAAAAAGATTGAAAGCAAAAACTGGATAGTGTTGTACACCCGCTCGCGCTGGGAAAAACGCGTGAGCACGCTGTTAACTGAGCAGAACTTTAAATCGTATTGTCCTATTGTAAGAACCAACAGGCTTTGGGCCGACCGTAGAAAAACAGTTGAAATCCCTTTGTTTAACTCTTACGTTTTTGTTTACGCTGATCAATATGACCTTATTAAAATATTGCAAACAACTGGCGTAGTTACTTATGTAAGTTATTGTGGAAGGCCGGCTCATGTAGATGAAACCGAAATAAATCGCATTCGCAGCATAGCAAACACCTACACTGACATAGAAACCATTTCGCTAAACAATTTAAACATTGGCGACGAAGTAAAGATAAAAGAAGGCCCTCTGGTTGATACTGCAGGCCAGGTGCAGTATATACAAGGTAAAGTGGTTGTCATGATCATTAAAAATTTGAATTGTGCCTTAACGGTAAAAGTAAACAAGGAAGACCTGCTACCGGCGTAACCGCAGGCCCCACATATATAACATATATAAGTTAATTATTATGGATAAGCATTACGGCCAGATCGTAGAATTAGTTATCAGGAAAAATGGTTTTAGCATAAGCGAGCTTGCTCGCTTAGCAAACATTAACAGGAAATGTATTTATAACTGGTTTAATCAAAAATACCTTAAACCAGATATAATTCATAAGATAGGTTGTTTTATTAACCACGATTTTTCTGTTGAGTTTCCTGAACTTTTTGTAAAAGAGGATTTTGTTAAAACCGATAACACCGTTTCAAATGCAAGCCTACAAGATGATCGGAACAGAACACTTTGGAAGGATAAGTATATAGAACTATTGGAACGATATAATATATTGCTTTTAAATCAACTTGGGCATTAATAAATACAAACCCGCCTCTTAAGTCAATTATTAGGCGGGTTTGCATTTGGATACAATTTGATGGTTGTGATGGTGTTTAATGATGTCATCAGCTCGTTTAATATCGATGTTTTGATGAATTGGAGTGGGTGAAGCTGGAAGAAAGCCCTTTTCTTAGGCTTTCATTTTTCTAAGTTTATGTGCAATCGATAATAAGCCTATTTCCACCTCGGTTTTGGATGTTCCTTTTAACAGAAAACGTCTGAAACTATGTTTATGATTCAGTTCGGCGAATACCGTTTCCGCGTCCACCCGCCTTCGTTTTCAATATTTGATGTATTGCTCTATATTGAACCCTTCTTTCGCTTCCTATCTATACTTTCTCAGACTGTGGTTGATCTCAACGATCAGTTCGCTGTGATATATACTCCGCATTGGGCAGCCTTCAGTTCTTCGCCCGGGAACGGATTATCAGCTACACAAAAACGGATGACATGATCCGCTAACCATCATGGATATGCGCCATCCGCTGCCCAATCGCAAACACCAGGCAGTCTACGCTTCGTTACCAATTCCTGCAGTTTATAGCGTAAGAAAATCGACTGGCCATGGTCATATTCCTTAAAGCCTACCTTACCCCCTAGGTCTTAAAACATGAAAAACATCCTCAAAAAAAAGAGGCTGCCCTTTTGAGACAGCCTCTTTTATAGTAAAAACTACTCACTCTATCCATTAAGGAATCACAACCTTTGTATTCCAAACTACATTAGCCTTCCTTATTGCTCTGTTTCTAAATATTTGCTTCTCTTCGCGGCTATATACACTTAAGGTTACATATTGGTCCGCATCAATCGGCGTAATGTTCATATCTAAATTATAATTGCGTTGATACCTTATATAGTAATTAGCCGTATCCGCCTGCACGTCAAATTCATTAAGTTTACCGGGTTCACCAAACGATACATGGCACTTTTTTGCACAGTCTACAACAACTTTTGCGTAGCCGTAATCTCTGTCTTTGTTAGTATTGGTGTTAGGCGGATCTTTTTTACAACCCAGGCCTAAGAAACATAATACTGTTAAAAAAGCAATCCCTCTAAAGGTCTTATAACTTCTTTTAACTACTGTAGGGGCTAAAACTTGTAAGCCATTTTTTTTGTTTTTCTCTTTCATGATAAATAAATTTTCATAAAAATAGACCATGTATTTCACATGATATGCACAAGTATTTATACTGTATAGCAGGTTGTGAAAGTGTTGTATATCTATAAGGGAAAATGTGAAAATTAATTACCCAACCCATTTATCAGAACCCCTGCAGTTACGAAAACTGCAAATAATACGCACTTTAATTGTTTGCACAAGGTCATTAACCCGAAAAAAATGTTTCTATAGCAATAAAGAGTGAAAAAATAGTATTATTTGGCCTATATATTGATATTAATACGGAAGTGTATAAAATACAATCAGCTATTTTTACAATACATTTAACTAAGGAGTAACATTTAACTATAATTTATCATGGTCAAGCATTACGGGCAAATTGTAGAGTACAGGATAAGAAAGAATGGATACAGCATTAGCGATCTGGCAAAAAGTATTAACGTCAACCGGCGCTCCATCTACAACTGGTTTAATCAGCCTTATCTGAAAAAAGACATCATTTTCCAAATCGGCCGCGTCTTACGGCACGATTTCTCTCAGGAATTTCCAGAACTATTTGTAAGTGAGGATTTTAAAACTATTCACAGGTCCCCTCACCACATGCCCGCGCAAGATGACACTTATGCGGCTAAAATCGAAAACGAAGTTTACAAGAACAAATACGTAGACTTGTTAGAACGATACAACACACTTTTAGTAAGCGCTATTTAAATGGCAAAGTATCAATTAAATTGATACTTTTTAGCTCGAAGAAGCAAGCTGCATAACAGCTCACACCCAGTGAGTTATTATTTGCATCCATTTACTGCAATAAATGGCTGCAAAATAATATATAGCAATTATATTTGCACAACAATTCCATATTAAATGAGCCATGCTGCAGATGATTTGCGCTTAGAACTTGCCCACTTCAATAATTTTATAATCCAAAACTATCTTGCCGCGTTAAAGGCAACAGTTAAAAACGAGCCGTTACTTTACCTGTACAACGTTTTTAAAAAGATGGGGGACAGCCTTTGCACAATAGGTAATGCAATTGCCGCACAAAAAGACGTTTCGTACCGTGATTTGATGCCTTTAAACCAAACAGTATTTGACGCCGCTTTAAGTATTTTTTTGATTGAGCGATCAAATAATTTGGAAGACCTTATTTTGCGTATTAACGGCGTTAACACGTATTATTTACAGTCAAATTTAGAAAATATTGATAAATATGGCTTGCAATTTGGCAAAGATAAGGCGGTTATAGAGGATGAGATATCGATTTTAAAGCAAGATAATAGTGGCTACTTTAATCAAAATGGCTTATTAAAGTATATACCTTATTTACCAGATAACCAGGAGATTTTAACCTATTTAAAAAACAACGCACAAATACGGACAACCGGCCGGGCCTTTAATGGCCTTACCACATCATTTGATGTTTTTACAGAACCTACAGCTAACGAAAACAGCAATACTAATAAGTTAAAGTTACTTACGGTGTTAAACATTGCTCTAATAAGTATGAGCTATATTGAACCTTTTCTTGGTCAATCAAAACAAGTAACCGTAACTTTTGAGGAGCTGACAGCAAAAATAGTAACTGCTAAAAAAAACTGGCAAAACAGCACTGTTTAAAATGATGTTGATGTTTTCTATACGCTTGTTCTTTTAAGCAACTCGCTATTATAACGCTCTAACAAAACGATATACTTTTGCTTCCAATTAACTTGTTGGCCCTGAGAATTGTGATGATATGTAGACGAACTACCTTCTTTGTGAAATTCTGTCCCTGAAAAAAGCTCAGGGAACTCTTTAGAAAAATCGTGCTTAATAACCCGGCCAATTTTTATAATGATAGCGGGACTTAGCTCTTGCTGATTAAACCAATTATACATCGACCGGCGGTTCACCTCAATTTCTGCCGCCAGATCTTTGATGTTAAGGCCCCTTTTTTTTATAATATACTCAACTTTTTTTCCTCGATGGTTTTCCATTTTGCAAATTGATATTCAATCTTTGCAAATTTTTAGCCACGAAACTTATTATAGAATATTTGATGCGAATAAAATTTTTGTAACATATAAAGGGATATGTAACAAATTTGTTAACAAAGGTTGTTTTTCACCACTTATTCCAATATCGGCAGATGTATTAAACAAAAATTTTTTGTCTTTATCACCAATACTAACACATACGGCGTTTCTGCTTTTATATACACCTGTATACAAAAGAATACGAGCTCGTGCAGAGCATTTAACTATAGGTAAAACACAAGCCGCTATTTAATACGGGAACATCCCAAAATTGTACACATCAATTATACTTAATAACCAGCCTCGGCCGGTTTAATTTACCTTCCTTACTTTTAAATTGCAGAGTAACATTTTTGCCAAGCGCATCTTTCACCAAAAAAGACATAACCTTTTTTGACTGGATATTTGCACTTACATATTTCGTAACATCCAGTTCGATATTCGCGGGTTGGTTACTTACCATTGCCGAGCTTAAAGAAGGTGTAACAGCCGCAGGTGCCGTATTAAAATTGATCGTCTTTTCTGTCCAATTTTCATCGGGTACAGCGTAGCATGATAGTGCTATTGTTGTATTATTGTCTGCATTATACCCGTTTAAAACAAGCTTAGCCGATACAACATTGTTTACCCCTGTTAAGTCGAATTTAAGGTATGCTTTACGGTCGTAATCTTTATTTGCAGCGCCCTTTACTGTAAGGTTACTATCCAGTCCGTAGTTTAAAGCCGCAAAGGCTCCTGCGCGTACAAAAGCGTCGTCGGTAGGTAATAATTCAATGTATGGCACACCCATACGGTTTATTGTAGAAAAATTGCCGCCGGTGTAATAAATCGTTCCGTTTAACACAGCTGCAACTCCTGCAGACCGGGCCGAGGGCAAAGGCGTAAGCTGCGACCATGTATTACTTTCGGGCGAGTACACCTGCACAGCCTTGCTTAGTACATTATGCGAAGTTTCACCACCTAAAACAAGTATACGCTTACCCAGGGTAATAACCGACGATGAAACATGGTCTACCGATACAGGCATATCTGCCAGCCGCTGCCAACTGTCAGTTTCGGGAGTGTAAACCTGCAACATTTTTTGGGTTTCAGTTTCGTTATCCTGGTGATGGGCACCGCCTATAAAGTAAATTTTGCCATTCAATACGGCCGAGCCCGGGTGGTTGACCGCATCTAAAAGCGGTGCCGCGGTTTGCCAGCCTTGTGCCACCTGATTTACATCAAGTACATAATGTACGTTAACATCCTGCCGGGATAAATTAGCACCACCCATATAATGCAACTTTCCGTTTAAATACCTTAACTGCCCGGCCGCTAATGGTTGAGGCAAATTGGGCAGCTTAGTATAAGAGTCTGTTGATACATCATATTTATATACCTGATTGGTGCCAAACACCTGCCCTTTACCAGTGCTATTTGATGTGTACCCACCGGCAAAGTAAATGGCACTGCCATCAGTTGTTACACCCATATGGGTGGCCCCTCCAAACCCATCGCCGTTAGGTGTATAAGGCAAGCTTTTAATTGCCGACCACTTATTTGTTACCGGGTCGTACACATAAGCACGTTTTGTAGGCGTCCACGTGTCCGGCCTTTTGTTTACATCAAATCCTCCAAAAATATAAAGCTTATTGTTTACTGCTTCGCCATGTACCTCATGTGTAGCCACTGGTTGTCCCTGCGCATTGCTCCAGCTTATAGCTGTAGGCTCTATAGCCTCAGATTCCGAAAAAGTGGCTTTTTGAGCCAAATGGGTAACCTCGCCTGTAATTTGATTGTCGGCTGGTTCGTTTTTCTTACATCCCGGCATATAAACCAGGATATAAACCGCTAAAGCGAGTATTAAAGTTTTATTAGTCATACAAACTGATGTGAAGGTTTTGTAGGCTATATAAGCCCTTTACAATAAGTATCCCAATAGCTTAACAGTAGCTTTTGGCCAAATTTGCTATAATCGCGGCCCATTGAGGGAGTTGGGGTAAACTCACCAAAAACGCAGCCTTTATAGGTAGCATAAAAATCAATGCGTACAAATATACCGTAAGCCTTACTTAGCTTTTTGGCAGATTTAATCATATCGTTAAGGCAAGCCGGAGCAGGTTGGTCGCCTGTTGGTGTATATATATAGTTTATCTCTTCAAGGCGTTGCCAGTTTTCATCGTAAAACGAACTGAAACCCTTACGTGGCCCAAGTCTGTTAATTACCCATATACAAGCAATCTCACCGTTAAAACAAAAGAATTTGTAATCATCAAGTATATTGTGCTCGCCTTCTTCGTGTTCAAGAAACTCCTCAAACAAAAACTCAAGTTTCGGATTTTCAGTTAACTCCTTTTTTAAAATATTTTTGATCTGTTCGGGTGTATATACCTCGCGGTCAAATAAGTTAAAACCCTCTTTCATCAAAAACACAAGGCTCGAACAATGCCCCACCGTAGGCCGTATTACATAGTTTGGCGGCAAAGCATGCATATCTACCGAATCGATATCCCTTCCACGCCAGTAAAGATCGGGCAACCGGCAGCCGTGCATCAGGGCAAACTCGCGCGCATTAGACTTATTGCTCAATTTGCGTTGCCAGTAAGGCGCATCCTTCCAGTTTTCTAACCTGTCGTGTTCAAACATTTTGGTATTCCTAACTACCTCAGCGTTAGGGTCTTTCCAAAAAGTATCGTGCCTGTGTTTAATGCGCTTTGGAAACTCCCCGCTATTGCGGAGGTAACTTGTAATTTTATTTATCATATGCAGATGTATGCCACTGGGGCAATTTTGGTTTATAATGTTGCAAAAATACATTGCTCCCATTGCCAATAAACACCTGCCTAACGCCTGTATACCAAAGCGTAAAGCATGCACAACTTAGGGTGCATTTTGTATACTGGGCCTTTAAAAAAGGCCCCCTACAGGCTTATTTTGTAAATGCAATAGTTTTGTTACAAATGACTGTGATATAAGAAAAAACAATTATTTATTTTACCTGCATGTTGTCGCAACACTAGTCTCAAAATATTGTTACTATTTATAACACACTTTAAACCAATGGATTACTACTTAATTTACATGAGCAAAGCTACAAATGCTTTAAATGAAAACCAACTAAACGAGCTACTTACCGTATCGCGGGCATGGAATAACAACCATGGGATAACCGGCAAATTAGTGTATGTAGCGGGCGAATTCAGAGAGGATTTTGATGCCAGGTTTATGCAAGTGCTCGAAGGTTCGGAATATGAGGTAAAACGCATATTTGAGAACATAGCAGCCGACCCACGGCATTACGATGTAACCGTACTTACCGAAGGCCCGCGCAGCCAACGCAATTTTAGCGACTGGTCTTTAAAATTTGAAACCTTTGATTTAGAGGCACATCCGGAACTTATAGAATTTTTTCACCTTGATAAATCGGTGATAACAAGCCAGGAATTTGAGGAGGGCGAGTTTGCATTGAACTTTTTAAAATCATTTTAAAACGCCGCTGATGTTTTTTTGGTTAGCTTTTAGTTGCGGTTACAGTTTATTACACACTTAAGCTAAACTTTTGCATTTTTTTTCAAAAAATTACAGCTCACACAGGGATTTTTTCCATTTTTTTGTTCCCCTCCCTCCCACTAATATATAAATTAATTCCATATAAAAAAGTAAAATTTGGGATGGTGGCTCTCCCTACCCATCCATCATCCCAAAAATTACCAGTGACAAAAGAGTGTCACAAAAAGTTTGATTGTTTATGCCGATATTTGGAATGATCCAATGGATAGGTTTTACAAATAGCTTAACCGTTCCCGCTCCAATCAATTAACAACCGGCATGATGCAACTCCCGGATAAATCCGCATCGCGCTAAAACAATTTGGCCCGTAGTTTATTGCAATAGGTATGATAACAGTAATAGGTATTTTTGACGACAGCAAACTGGCCGAAGAGGCCGGATCGTATTTACTGGCCAACCAGTTTACACAAGAGCGTGTAGACATGCATACCCATGCCGATAACACCAACGAACCCGACCGCGTAGGCGAATTTTTTAGCCACCTGTTTGAAGATGAGATAAAGGCCGACCACTACGCCACATTGGCCCGCCAGGGCTCGGTAATTACGGTGCATGCCCTATCGGCACGCGAGGCGCAGGAAGCTGTTGACGTGTTAAACAACTACGGCGCCATAAACGTAAATGCCAATAACGAAGGCGCCGGCCTGTACAGCCAGGTTATTGAACGCATTGTAACCGACGACAAACGGCTTAAAGGAGTATAAATGCTGCATAATTCTTCTGTTTCCACGCGTAGGTATTACGTTATGCTTCTAAATCTGTGGCATAGCTATTAAGCCCATTAACATTTATATTATTTATATAATCATTTTTAGCATTGGGGTATTTAATAAGCTTATAATTTTATAGCCACCAGTTATAAAACGTATTACCACTTTACTTCAATATGAAAAAAGTATTATCAACCCTGCTACTGTTTGCGGGTGCCGTATCATTTGCGCAAACAAGTACCCAACTACCCCAACTTATACAAAAAGATGGCCGCCACGCTTTGCTGGTAGATGGCAAACCTTATTTTATTTTAGGCGGGCAGGCGCATAACTCAAGCGGATGGCCGGCACTGATGCCCGGTGTATGGGCCGCTGTTAAAGAGATGCATGCCAACACCCTGGAGGTACCCATTTACTGGGAGCAGATAGAGCCGCAGGCCGGCAGGTTCAATTTTTCGATCATCGATACACTTATCAACCAATCGCGGCAGCATAATGTGCGTTTGGTTTTGCTTTGGTTTGGCACCTGGAAAAACGGCAGTAACCACTACATGCCCGAATGGATGAAGCAGGATGCCGCCAAATACCCCAACATTACAGGTAAAAAAGGCAACCCTATCGATTCGCCTTCGCCGCATATACAGGCTACGCTGGATGCCGACATAAAGGCATTTACGGCTATAATGCGCCATTTAAAAAATACCGATACCCGCCACACTGTAATTATGGTACAGGTAGAGAACGAGCCGGGATCATGGGATAGCATGCGCGACTACTCGGCAACCGCTCAAAAATTATTTGAGGGTGCCGTACCTGCCGAACTGCTTAAACCGGGCATTTTAAACGAGTTAAATGTGCCGGTTGTAAACGGCGGCACCTGGCAGCAGGTGTTTGGCAACCGCGCCGACGAGTATTTTCAGGCATGGTCTATAGCCCGTTTTATTGGGCAGGTGGCCGCAGCAGGCAAAGCGCAATATTCACTGCCCCTGTATGTAAACGCTGCCCTGCGCGAGCCCTTTGGCAACCCTATGGCCAACACCTACGAAAGCGGGGGCCCTACTGATAACGTGATACCGATATGGAAAGCGGCCGCACCGGCCATCGACCTGCTGGCACCAGATATTTACCTAACCGGCAGCGACAAGGTATTAAAGGTTACTGAATTGTACAGCCGGCCCGATAACGCGCTGTTTGTGCCCGAAGCAGGCTTAGTGGCCGATAACGCCAAATACCTGTATAATGTGCTGGCACATGGCGGCATAGGCTTTTCGCCATTTGGTATTGATGATAATGGCCGCCCGGTTAGCCGCGAGGACTTTACCAAAAAACTTGCGCCATACGCGCTGGACTATAAAATGGCCGGTAGCATGATGAACGAGCTGGCTAAATGGAGCTTTGAGGGCAAGATACAAGCCGTTATTGAACACGAGGACCATGCCGCGCAAACTATTGATCTTGGCGCATGGCAGGCTACTATATCATTTGGCTCAATGCGAGGGAACGAGTTGCCAGCTGATGCCGCCGGTAAAGGCAAACTGATGATAGTAAAGCTTGGCGAAAACTCATTTTTATTGACAGGTACCGGCAGCCATGCTACATTTAAGCCTACAGGCAAAAGCGAGGGCAAAGCCTGGCAATATCTTAAAGTAAACGAAGGGTATTACCAAAACGGCGAGTTTAAACAAACGCGCATACTAAACGGCGATGAAACCGACTGGGGCGGCCCAAGCTTTGGCGCCAACCCTACTGTATTGCAGGTTACGCTGGTAACGCGGTAATTTTTGTTCTTAATTGCGTAGTGTATAAGTAATATCGAATGATGAATTTTGAATGTCGAATATCCAACTTCTTAACTTCATTATTCGATATTGGACATTCGATGTTCGATATTGGCCCTCAATAGGTATCATAGGTATCCTAAAAGCTCACCCCTATTTGCAAACCCGTACCTACTGATGAAGGCACGTTGTTGCCAAACCTAAAGGGTACCGGTACCGATAAAAACAGGTTGGCATCTTTGCCGCGTTTTATTACCTGGTTAAATACCGGTGTAAAGCCAAAACGACCGCTGGTTTCAAACGCCATACGGCCAATAAAAGTAAAGCCCTTTTTAAAACGGAACATGGCCCCGGGGTGAAAAAGCACGCTGTTTACCTTAGCTATATGGTTTTCGGTGCGTATGCTGGGGGCTACCTCAAAGCTTACCCCAAACTTATCGCTCTTTAAAATATTCATCCCAAACGGAAAGCCTATCGTATAAACGTTGTTAAAGTTGCCTGTAAAGCCATCCTTGTTCCAGGCGCCTATGGGTTGCACCACACTAAAATAGCCCATTACACGTGGGTAGGCGGGTGTTTGGGCACTGCCCGATTCTATTAAAACAATTAAGGCGGCTATAATTAATATAAGGCGTATCAAAATTCCTTTAATATTAATATTGGCGGGGTTAAAAAGCATCATATTATACATAAGCACAATAATACTTAATTATATAACGCCAAAATTGTATGCATTTAACTATTTGTATCCTTTTTACCTTTAAGGCCATTTTTTTTATAAGCCGAGGGGTTGGTGCCGGTTTGCTTTTTAAATATGCGGGTAAAGTGGCTCTGATCCGAAAAACCGGTTAGGTAGGCAATCTCCGTTAAGCTATATGGGGTGTTATCCATCAGGTGCATCGCTTTTTGAATGCGCAACTTGCGTATATAATCGCCAAAGGATAAATTTTCGAAGTATTTAGAAAACTCTCTCGAAAGGTACGAAGGGTTAATATCAAGCTCGGTTGATACCTGCTGTAAACTTAACGACATATTGGTATCTAACTGGTCTTGTATCATTTCTTTGAGCTCCTTTGTCCACCGGGGGGCTTTTTTAACGTCGCCTTGCTTTAAATATTTATGATACACCTGCAGCAATAACTGCTCGGTGGGGGTTTGCGTGTGTTTTTGCTGGTGCAGGTGCTTGGCCCAGGTGTATAGTCCATCGTATACTTGCATACCCAGTTCCAGCAGCTCGTGGTCGTTTTTAATATTTTGCGAAAGCCCCAAAAATATAGCCGATAGCCCCGCCGCCTGCGGTGCAAAGTCGAGCCTGTCGGTATCGGCCCCACGTATAATGGCCGCCATACGGTGTAAAGCAACATCTTTAAGCTTATGTTTTTTCAAAAAATAATCAAAGGTACATTGGTCATCATAATGGCTGTATTCAACCCCGGGCAAATCAAACGGAATAGCATCCAGCTCTTCGGCCTTTAGCAAAACCTGTTCAAAGGGCACATAAATAATTTCGGCATCCTTATCAATAAACCGCTTAATTAGCCAGGGGCAGGCAATACGGTCAATTTTTGGGCGCTCGCGGGTTATCCATTTCATAGCCCAAATATAATATTAGCGGCTACAAAATAAATTAAGTACGCCACCTTAGCCTCAACAAAACACCCCGTAGATAAGACAAAAACCCTTCATTCAAAACAATTTAGCGTTTTAATAATTCTTATATCGTGCCGTTACTTTAACCATATATTATATTTGAAAATCAATAAACGCATCGCCATTTTAGGTGGCGGGCCAAGCGGGCTGTTTATGTTTAAACGCCTGGTAGATGCCAACTACGCAAATGTGTCCATAGATATCTTTGAAAAAAAGAGCCAGCTTGGTGCCGGGATGCCCTACAGCACCGATGGCGCCAATACCGAGCATATTACCAATGTATCGGGCAACGAGATACCCGAGCTGGTTACCCCCGTGGCCGAATGGCTAAAAACAGTACCCCGCGATACGCTGAACCGTTTTAATATTGATGCCGCTGCCTTTAACGATTATAAGGTGTTTCCCCGCCTGCTTTTTGGGCAATACCTTTCGGCGCAGTTTCACCTATTAATGCTACAGGCCAAAGCGGCAGGCATAGCTACCCATATACATTACGAAAGCCTGGTAACCGATATAAGCGATTACCCGCAGCAGGAAACAGTAACGGTAATCATTGCCGATGGTAGCCGGTTTGAGTACGACCAGGTGATCATTTGCACCGGCCACAACTGGCCCGCCAAACACGAGGGTACGGTACCCGGCTATTTCGATTCGCCTTACCCGCCGGCCAAGCTGGGCTTTAAGGCTAACCATACTGTCGCTATCAAGGGTTCGTCGCTTACGGCTATTGATGCTATACGCACGCTTGCAAGGCACAACGGCAGCTTTACCAAAAATACCGATGGACGCATTAGCTACCATTTAGCTGATGACAGCCCCCAATTTAAACTGATAATGCACTCGCGCAATGGTTTGTTGCCGGCCATCCGGTTTCATTTAGAGGATTCGCACTTACTAAAAGATGCAGTACTTAGCCCCGAAGTGATCAGCCAAAACAAGGCCGAAAATGGTGGCTTCCTGTCGTTAGATTTTGTGTTCGAAAAAAACTTTAAACAGCTGATAAGCCAAAAGGATCCCGATTTTTACGCGCAGATAAAAGATATGCAAATAGAGGACTTTGTGCCCTTTGTAATGGACCTGCGCGAACGGGTAGAGCCCTTTAACCTGTTTAAAGCCGAATACCTGGAAGCTGAGAAATCCATTAAACGCAAAGAGTCGGTTTACTGGAAAGAGATGCTGGCGGTGCTTAGCTTCGCGATGAATTATCCGGCCAAATATTTTTCGGCCGAGGATATGCAAAGGCTGCAAAAAACGCTGATGCCGCTTATCTCTATCGTTATTGCATTTGTACCCCAAAGTTCGGTTACCGAGTTGCTGGCCCTGCACCATGCCGGGGTACTGGATATTGTATCGGTAGGCGACGACAGCTACACCGAGCCTGTAAAAACAGGTGGTATTATTTACCATTATACCGATGATGACGGCAAGGAGCTATCGCCCGGGTTTAAAACCTTTGTGGATTGCGTGGGCCAGCCCCACCTGTCGTTTGAAGATTTCCCTTACAAAAGCCTTATTAATAAGGGCACCATTAGCCCGGCACGTTTAAAATACCATACTGCCGCCGCAGGGCTTAAGGCCATAACCAATGGCAGCAAACAAACCCATACCGATGGCAAAGGCAACTATTACCTAAACGTGCCGGGCATCACCATTAACGATAATTTCCAGGTGGTTGATGAGTACGGCGCTTTTAACAACCGTATATATGTAATGGCCGTGCCCTATATTGGCGGCTACAACCCCGACTACTCGGGGCTCGATTTTTGCGAAGCTGCTTCGGCCAGTATTGTTAAATGTATATTTACACCTAATGAGCACACCGCAGCCATCAGCGCATAATTTAAAGCTTTTTATGCTTTTACTGGGTTCGCGCGCGCCGGGCAGGCATGTAGAGCAGCACGACTATTTTATGGGCATTGCCGCTAACTTAAAGGATCTGTTGCCTCAAATAAAAGCCTTTTGGCGTAATACCGGCAGCAGCCTGCATATTGATGGCTGGCGCGAAGTAAACAGTGTAGACGGCTACCGGGTAAAAGTGATCTTAAAGGACGATAACGTTGACCACAACCCCCAAAAGCTGTTTTTTATTAACCTTGGTGGCTACCTCCCCAACAAACTGGAAGAGCAGCACTACGTTGTACTTACCGTACAAACCGACCGTGCAAAAGCCATACAGCAAGCCAAAAAAAACATATTCTTCCGCACTAATACCATTACCGGTATGCCTGGCGCCAACGCCCATGTCGATGATAAGTACGGCATTGATGTTGACGATATTTACCAAATAAACGATATGCTGCCGGCCGGCCAAAAGGCCGTGTACCATTTGCAAATTACACCAGCCCCAAACCTACCCGATGACGAACTGCATTTGGGCTACTTTAGATTAGATAAATTGTAAGGGCGGGAGTAACATTTAAATTATTATTTTTACTAAAAATATTAGCATTTTAAAACGTATTTTTATACTTTTGAGTAAACTTTGCAGCCATGGAAGATTTAAAGGAGATAAAGCACCTACAGCAACTACTTGCCGAAGCCATAGAAATGCTTGACGATGTAAGGCACAAGTTTGGCATGTTCGAAAATCAAAAATACCAAAAGTTTAAAGCCGAGTTAAACGATTACAATAAAGAGTTGGAAGAGATTTGTAAGTAATCAAATGCTGCGCAACTGCTCCTGCAACTGCCGCTGCTACTAATAACCTACCTGTCATTCGCTGCAAAAACCCTTATTGTTTTTACGTAACGGCCCATGTAGTATGTATTTAGCGGCGTTTCGGTAACGCCCATGGCTTTGCCCGATGTGGAATGTATAAAGGTAAGCGGCTGGCCGGTACGCGCTATAATAATACCCATGTGGCCCACTACGCGTATGGTACTATCGGTACCGGTAAATAGTACCAGGTCGCCGGTTTTGGCATCCTGCAGGCTTATTTCTCGGTTTACATAGGTAAAATCGACCGACGTACGCGGCACCTGTATGCCAAAATGATTAAACACATAAGTAATAAAGCCCGAGCAGTCGAAACCCTGCTGCGGGTCGGTAGAGCCATATTTATAAGGTACGCCTGTAAGCGATATGGCAAAGCTAATTAACTCGTCGGGGGTGGTTTGCCCGGTTTGTATGGTGGTATAATGCCCGTTGGCATCTGTTGGCGGCAGTGGCAGGTCTTTTTGCGGGGTTACGGGCAGGGTATCGCCCTTGCCGGTAATTACGTACGTGGGCTCGGGCCCTTTACACGAAAACAGAAAAGCTAAAACAATAAAGCAGCGGCTATACAAATGCATGTTACTAATACATATAAAACTTTTATTAGTTTTACTAATTAACTGCTTTACAAAGCAGATTAGCATTATATTTTCTGTATTTGCTCCGTCATTTATCAAGTAAAGGCCAATTGCTTTTGCTTTTTCCCTACATATACCTTACAATTGCGCTTTATTATAAATATCCGTAATAATGAGTAAGCAAAAAGGATTTACCACCACCCTGCTACATGCCGACCGCCTGCGCAAGCCGGAATTTGGTGCTTTGCATCAGCCAATACACACCGCGGTTACCTGGGGTTATGATGATGTGCAGGGCCTGGTAAATGTGTTTCAGAACAAAGCAAAGGGCTTTGCCTATTCGCGCCAGGGCAACCCTACCGTTGCCGCCTTAGAGGGCAAAGTAACCTTGATGGAAAACGGGCTTGCCACGGTAGCCTTCTCTACCGGTATGGCAGCCATTACCGCTACTATTTTGGCATTGGTTAAAGAGGGCAGCCACATTATAGCCAGTTCATTCCTGTTTGGTAATACCCGCAGCGTGCTGCAAACTTTTACCGAAATGGGCCTTGATATATCGTTTGTTGATGCTACCGATGTAAATAATATTATAGCGGCCACCCAGCCCAACACTTGTATGGTAATAGTGGAAACTATTGCCAACCCCGCCACCCAAATTGCCGACTTACAGGCCATTGGCGATTTTTGCGAAGAAAAAGGCCTGATATATATGGTAGATAATACCATGACATCGCCTTACCTTTTTCAGCCGGTTACGGTTAAGGCATCGCTGGTGGTTAATTCACTTACCAAATATATTGGCGGCCATGGCAACGCGCTTGGTGGTAGCATTACCGATACCGGCCTGTTCAATTGGGATGCCTACGCAGGCATTGCCCCCGTTTTAAAGGCACAGATACAACCCGCTATGCTGGGCATTACCCAAATACGCAAACGCGGACTGCGCGATGGCGGTGGCACATTGGCCCCCGAAGCAGCGCACAACCTATCGGTAGGTGCCGAAACTATTGCTTTGCGCCTGCAACGCTGCTGCAAAAACGCCACCGACCTGGCCAACTACCTTAACCAGCACCCTAAAGTAAACAAGGTATACTACCCCGGCTTAAAAGACCACCCCCAGCACGACAGGGCCAAAGCACTGTTTAGGTACAATGGCGGACTGATGAGTTTTGCCCTAAAGGATGGCGTAGATGTTTTTGCTTTTTTAAACCATTTACAAGTGGTAATAAAAAGCAGTAACCTGGGCGATACCCGCACACTGGCCATCCCCGTGGCACAAACCATATTTTTTGAATTAGGACCCGAAAAACGCGCCGAAATGGGCATCCCCGAAGGAATGATACGCCTATCGGTTGGTATTGAAGATTACGAAGACCTGCTGGAAGATTTTACCCAGGCCTTTGATAAGGTTTAATAAAAAAAACATACAAACGCAGAAGGCCTCAGCATTACGCTGAGGCCTTTTTTGCGTCAATAGGGGTATATTAAGTTAATAGGGGTGTATTAAAAGTAACATCTGTTAGATGAAGTGTTCTCGTAACTTTTGCGCAGGTATATACCTATAGAAAGCTCGTGCGAGCCATAGCTGTAGTTGGCCAACGGCGTTAACGAGTAATCGAAGGCATAGCCAATTCTTAACCTGTCGGTAGCAAAAATTTCTACTAGGCCTACAAAGGCGTTTGATTTTTGCAGGTTGTTTTGCAAGTACGGTTTGTTGTATAAGGGGATAGCTGTACGGTAAGTACCGCCTATCCATATTTTTTCGTTAAGCAGCATAAACAGGTTAAGGTCTAAACTAGTTGGGCCTCCCCTGTCGTCTTTTATCAGGAACGAGGGGCGCAGCTTTACCTGGTCGTTAAGGGTGTATATAGCACCGCCGGTTAGGTAAAAGTGCGGTACCGGCACAGGTACGGCTACTGACTTATCCCTTTTGGCTGCCAGCAAGTGCGCCACCAGGTTATCTGCCGAAAACCCCGCAAAAAAGTGCTCGTTGGTATACAGCACCCCGGCCCGCGCATCGGGCAGTATGCTGCTCTGAAAATTAGTGGGGATATACTCGTCGCCGCTTTGCAAAGGGTTTAGCTTGGTACCATCAATACCGTTTTGTATAAAGCCCGCGCCCAGGCCAAATGCCAGGCGGTTGTTTTCGTTATCGCCCATTTGCAGGCGATAGGCATAGTTGCCATATACCGCTAAGTTACTTTGCGCACCCAGCTTATCCTGCGCTACAAGCAAGCCAAGGCCCACCTTATTTTCGGCAGTGGCACCATCTACCGCTAACGAGAAGGTACGCGGCGCACCCTCTAGCCCTGTCCACTGCGACCGGTAAAAGGCGTTCATGTACGTGTCTTGCTTGTAACCCGCGTAGGCCGGATTTACATATAAACCATTAAAAACATACTGGCTAAACTGCGCATCCTGCTGCGCGTTTGCAATAAAGGCCATCAACAGCAAAACAGCGGTTAGCCAGCCCGCTTTTTTGCCAATTTGGTTTTGTGCCTTTGTGTAGTGTTTAAGATCTTTCACGTATTCTATGTTTTAATATTATTTACTTGTTACGCAGCAGGGTGATGTAGCCTTTATAATTTTCCCACGCGCCTTTATTGTTTTTTACCTTTAGTATGTAGAAATAGGTTCCCTCGTTAAGTCCTTCTCCTGTCCACTCTCCATGGTACCCTTTCTTTTGGTATACGCTGTTGCCCCAGCGGTTCACAATCATCATATCGTTGTCGGTATAATTTACCAGGCCGGGTATCTCAAACGTATCGTTCTTACCATCGCCGTTTGGTGTAAACACATTGGGTATATGCAGCCCCTGTATCACCTTCGTATCCGACGATGAGTTATTGCCCGGCACGGGGTCAACTTCTACCGCGTTAACGGTAGCCGTGTTGGTTACCGGCCCGCTGCCCAGCGCTTTAACCAGCAGCGTTAGCCGGGTGTTGGCATACAATTCAACATTGCCTATATCCCAGGTAAGCACGCGCGATGCCATATCATAATTGGCACTACCCGCCGATACACTGCTAATAGATATATACTCCAACCCATCGGGCAAAGCATCCTTTAGCTGTACCCCGGTTGCTTTTACCGGCCCGTTATTGGTTACCGTTAAGGTGTACTCAAATGGCTGCCCCACTTCAACATCCCTGCTCTCCGACCTTTTTAGCACCATCATATCGGTAACGTTATCTATCACATGCACATCTATCTCGTCCGATATATCCGACGGGCAGGCTTCGGAGTTAAAGGCACGCACCGCATATTTGCCCGGTTGTGTAATAGTGTATGCCTGGTGCACGGCCCCATTTATGGGCTGGCCATTTTTATACCACTGAAAACCTGCCGCTGCAGTGGCTATGCCGGTGCGTATGGTAATGCTTTCGCCGGGTTTCATAGACAGTACTTTTGTTTGGCCCATAACCCCGCAAGGCAGCAGCATTAAGCATGTTATTGTAAAAAACAATAACATGCTTAAATAACACTTAGCATACGTTTGCCCTGTGCTGCCTATTCTCATTTACCTGCCGCTATACCGCTACCTTAGTTGTTAAACTGTATTACCGGTTTGGTTGGCACACCAACTACCACAATGCTCTTATCTGCCGATGTTTGGGTACAGGCCGCGTTAAGTGTATAAGCTACCTTAACAGCATATTTATAAGTACCCACTGTTTGCTCGGTTACCGGATAGTGATCAAGTGTACCGCCTGTGGCAATGTCAACGCCTTCGCGGGTCCATTGGTAGGTATAGGTAAAGCGTGTATCAAGCCCGGTTATGGTTAGGTTGGTGGTAGTTTGGCCCTTTTCGCAAACGTTGCCTGCGCCTGCAATAACCGGTGCCAGTGCCGGCAGCACATATATCTGGAAAGGGTCAGACATGTCTGACGTACAATCGTTGGCGTTTATTTGCACCAGGTAATAGGTGTAGTAACCCGCCGCAGCCGATGTTTCGGTATAAGTATTATCGGTAGCAGGGCCTTTCACTAAAGTTTTAACCCCGGCGCTGTTTACTTTATACCACTCGTACTTAATGGTGCCTGTGGCATCTACAGGGCCCTTGAGTGTAATTTGGCTGCCCGAACACAATACCTGCCCTACCGATGCCGCCGTAGTTGGCGGGGCTGTTGTAGCATCGCTTGGCCCGTTAAACGGTGCGGCGGTTTGTGCCTTAGCCACAAAGGTAAATGCCGTAAGAAGGATAACAACTGATGTTTTTAGTAAAGTAATGTGTCTCTTCATGGTGTTAAAAATTAAAGGTTAGGAGTTTTTATAAGGGTGTAATAGATGGCTTTGGTGGGTTTGTATATAAGTTAACATCAAAGTAATTGCGGCAAACGGGGGCAAAAACGATATCGTCGAGCGCAAAATCATTCCCGCTGCTGGCGGTGTTTTGGTTTACGATACCGATGGTTGCCGATGTGCTATTGCCCGACGTCCACCTTACGGTGAAGTTTTTCCAGTCGGGCGTGCCGCTGGTTAAAAGTATCGGGCTACCCAGGGCAGTGCCGTTAATAGAAAAATTGAGTTTGCCGGGGTTGCCCGGATTTACAGAAGTAAACCAAACCGAAAATATGTAGTCGGTATTAGGGGTAACAGTGATAGACTGTGTCCAGATGGTAACGTTTGCTGTTGGCGCACCATTAACTACCATCATGTTACGAGTACCGCTTGTGTTGCCTGTATGATCAGGAAACGAGGCGAAGTTGGTGTGCGAGATAGACGGGTTGGTTGTGATAGTATAGTAACCTTCGGCGGTAAGCGCTCCATTGGCCCCGGTGCGCCCTGTTGGAGCTATATAGGTATAGCTACTGGTAAAGCCGGTGCGGCCGCTGCTAAAGTCGCCATTTGCAACTTCGTTATTGGCCATGTCAATGGTTTCCCACCAATAGGTGCCGGATGTTGTAACCGTGATTGATGATGATGTTGCCCCGGTGCTCCAGGTGTAGTTGGGCTGATTGGGCTCGGCACTTAATAACATGCTGGTAGCGCAAGCCGATAAACGGGTAACCGAGCCGCATACACTTGGGATAGGTTTTATAGTGCGGCTTATGCGGTGCTTTGGCTTATCGGCAACAAAACTGGTAATTAAAATAAATACCAACGGTAAAATAAAAATGCAACCTAACAGGCCTTTACAGCGTAAAAAATCATAATAGTTTATAATACTATAATTCTTCTTAGTCATTTTTTGTGTCCGCAGTTAATTTATAACCTCCTTTTACGGACACTATCGCTTAATAGTTTATTTTATTTACTAACATTACTTGTTAACAAGTAAATACATAATCATAAATTAATATTTTCTTTTTAGTTATTATTTATTAATTTTTAAATTAATAAAGTCAAAGTAGTTTTACAGATACTATTAATATTAACAAGAAGATTTTTTCCAACACTGCATATAAAATAATAAAGCCCGGCATGCCGGGCTTTATTATTGCAAAAATATTTACCAGGTTAGTTAACTATCCGCTTGTCTTTAGCCGCATAGTTAGCATATAATAACAACCCGCCTATCACCATTATATTTCTAAAAATGTTTAACATATCATTTTTTGAATCAGCGGCCCTTGGTATGTGTATTAAAAATATCGTCAGTAAAACATAAAAAGCCATTAGCAAAGCGGCCAGCTTATCATATTTACCAATTAAACAACTTACAATAAACAGCAGTATACATACCCCTGTAAAGTAATTCCAAAACAACGGAAACAGGAACCATGATGGTAAAAACGAAGCGCCCATGTCGGCCATTGCAAAGTGCAGCCCTACATACAGCAGGAATGAAAGCGGGAAGATCCATCTGCCGGCTTTAGTGATATTATCTATCATGGCAGGGTTAATTTGTGGGGAATGGAATTAATGCGCGCGCCTCTATACTACTGTTAGGGTATTTTAATATAGGGCAGCTTTTACTCCATTCCTGCACTTCTTCGGGGCTGTCTGCCCGGCATATTAAATATCCGGTAACCATTACATTGGCAGCCTCTTTGTGCGCATGGCTTACCACACTATTAGTAGTAACGCTTGCACCCGCAAATTCCATCGGGGCGGTTGATACCAGTTTACCCTGCATGGCTATGTTACCAATCCATGCCTGCCATAGCGGCATATCGGTAGCCATGTCTTGTGTCGTGGTTAAGTAGCCCTCGTCACCGGTACTGTTTCTGAATAATAATAAATACTCTTTCATGATCAATGATTTTAGTTTTTTAATACTGTAAAAATCATTAACCGGGAGCAAACCAGGCGTTGACAAATGTCAACGTTTTAAATATGTGCCTTTAGGCGGCTAAATGTTTCCTGCGATATACCGAGGTATGAAGCGATAAGTTTGCTTGATAGCCTTGCCATTAGTTTTGGCCGGTAACTCATCAGCCATTTTATACGATCTAAAGCCGATAGGGATACAAAAGTGTTGATACGATAAACCGCGTTGGCATACGATGCCTCGAGTATTTGCTTATATACTTTATCAAACTGCGGTACGGTTTGCATTAGCCGGCCAAAGTCAGCTCGGTCAATGGCAAACAGCTCCGATGGTTCAACCGCCCTAATATTTTCGTTTGCCGGCTGCCCGCTTCCAAAGCTCATTAAATCGGCACACCAATAATCCTCTGTTACTATATCACGGGTGGTTTCGTTCAAATCATCATCGGTACTAAAAACCTGTAAACAGCCGCTAGCTATATAATATACATAATGGCACTGCTCGCCTTGTTTTAATAAAAGCTGATTACGTTTTACTTGCAGATGCTTAAAGCTGCTTAGCACCTCATCTAAACCGTCTGTATCATCGCCAAGCCGGTTAACAATATGTTGTTGAAGAGTGTTGATCATTTTAACTGATGATAAGCTTACATAAGCTAATATATTGCTTTTTAGCGTTATACGCGTATTAACAAATTATTACCGGGCAGGTAAGCTTATCATCAGGTTGTTGCTGCAGTGGCAGCTTTTTATTACGTTAGCAAATGCGGCTTTTGGGTGTAGGTTTCCCAAAGCAATTCGCCAAACAGGGTATTGGCCCAGGCAAACCATTTACGGGTAAACTTAGTAGCATCGTTTTTATGGAACGACTCGTGCATAAAGCCGGTGTTGCCATGCGTTTTGCGCAGCATTTCAATACACTCTTTTATCTCGTTATCATCGGTACTGGTAAGTGCGCGCACCGTAATACTTATAGGCCATATCATATCCTTGCCTACGTGCGGGCCACCAATACCCTCGCCTGCTGTGCCCTTAAAAAAGAAAGGGTTGTTTAACGATAGCAACATTTTACGGGTGTTAATATAAACCGGGTCGGTGTTTTTTATAGCATCAAGGTAAGGCATGCCCAGCAAGCTTGGCACATTGGCATCATCCATCAGGTTAAAACTACCAAAACCATTCACTTCGTAGGCGTACACTTTACCATACTCGGGGTGGTCTATCACCGCGTGTTTTTGCAGGGCGGCACTTACCTCAGCCGAGAGGGCCAATAATTGTGCAGACAGGGCATCATCCTTGGCAATGGCCTTCACCATTTCGGCAGCCTGGTTTAGGCTGGTTACGGCAAAAAAGTTTGATGGTATCAAAAACGAGTAAATAGTAGCATCATCGCTTGGGCGAAAAGCCGAGCAAATAAGCCCAACTGGCTTAACCGGATAGCCAAAGCCGCTCATAGGTACACTGTCGGTTGCAAACGAGGTATTTCGCTGAAACGAGTATGGCCCGTCGTTATCCTTGCGCTGCTGTTCTTTAAATGTTTTTAATATGCTTTGTATGGCCAGTTTCCAGTTAGCATCAAAGGGCGAGGTATCGCCGGTTAGTTTCCAGTATTTATAAGCCAGGCGTATCGGGTAACACAACGAGTCTATTTCCCATTTACGCTCGTGCAGGCCGGGTTTCATATCGGTAACATCGCTTTTCCACTCACCTACCTTGTTGGCATCGTCATAAAAAGCGTTTGCGTAAGGGTCGCGCAGTATACAGGTAACCTGGCGGTTTATTACACCGGCCACCAGTTGCTTTAAGTCGGCATCTTTATTAATAAAGGCAATGTAGGGCCAAACCTGCGCGCTGCTGTCGCGAAGCCACATGGCATCAATGTCGCCGGTTATTACATAAGTATCGGGCTTATTATTAGTAAGCTTATAGGTAACGGTGGTATCAAGGGTGTTAGGGAAACAGTTTTCGAAAAGCCAGCCCAGTTCGGGGTTCTTCACTTTCGATTTAAATTCTATTATCGCTTTCTCTACCGATTTGCTGGTAAACTTACGGGCCGATGCCGGGATACGCACTACCGGGAAAGCCGCAGCTTTAGCAAAAGCCGGAACCTGGTTTAATAATACCGCCGAGCCCAATATACCCGAGCTTTTTATAAATGTTCTTCGTTGCATCAAATGTTGTTTTTTGAGGTAATAATTAGCAGGGGCAATTTCTGTTTTTTTATTTATTAATCAAACGAGAAGTTTTATGATATAATTGACGGATATCTTGTTTTTTTGAAACATTATTTAAAAATTCGTAACTTTAAATATGAATACACAAGAAGAGTATTTAACCAAACGGGTTGTTATTCGCGCCACGAAAAAAGGGATGAAAAAGGCTTCACAGGAAACTATGGATACCATGGGATACAATGTAATAGCCCAAAACGGTTGGATAGTTAAAAAGTACCGGGACGGGACTATAGAATTTATTGAAGAAATTAAAACATCCGATCATACAGGCCCTGTTATATTAGATTAATGGATTCCGTCCAACCCAAACTAAGGGTATTTGCAGGGCCAAATGGTTCAGGGAAAAGTACAGTTATTGATTTCATCCGAAATTATAAAGTCAACGAAAAAAATGTCGAATTTGGCTATTATATAAATGCTGATGACATAGCCAAAGAGTTAAAAACCAAATCGGGTTTCTCTTTTAATCAATATAATTTCAAAGTTCAATCCGCAGAGTTCAATAAAATTGTTTCAGCATCAGGGTTAATTAATGATCAATTCACACTTAACCGACTAATAAAAGCCTATAGTATTACCAATAATTCCATCCATTGCACACAGTTTGATGAAATTGAACGATTAGCACAAATAGTAGCTGATTATTTACGTAGAAAATTACTTAAAGAACAAAAAAGGTTCTCTTTTGAAACTGTTTTCTCCCACAGTTCTAAACTGGATATTATGCAAGATGCTGTAAATGCCGGATATAAAGTGTATTTATACTTTGTTTGTACAGAATCAGCAGAAATTAATAAGTTTCGTGTTGAGGCACGTATGAAAAAGGGTGGGCATAGTGTGCCAATAGATAAAATTGAAAAAAGATATTACAAGGCTTTAAACCTTTTACATGATGCTTCACAATTGGCCCATCAAGCTTTCTTTTTTGACAACTCTGAAGAAGGCGTAGATTTCAAAATGTTTGCACACTTTAAAATTATTAGTGGTAAAAAAGCCTGGGATGATATTAATGATGATGATGTGCCTAACTGGTTTAAAATTTACTATTCGGATAAAATAACAAAGTAAACATTTAGGCCGTCTTTATGATACGCCCCGCCCAAGCCCACGATGCCCCAGCAATTGCACAGCTTATACTGCTGGCAATGGGGAATGCACTTGCAGCTAAGTTTGCCAATACTACCGATACCACTTTACAATTGAACTTATTTGAACGCTTTGCAGCCCAAACCGGCAACCAGTATAGCTATCATAATATTTTGGTTTGGGATGATAACGAGGATGGCGTTTGCGGCATAATAATAGGTTACAATGGCGGCCAACTGGATGCCCTGCGCCAGCCCTTTTTAAATTACACCCGCACCGTATTAGGCTTTAGCGGCACACCCGAAGACGAAACCCAGCCAGGAGAATTTTATATTGACTGCCTTGCTGTAAACCCGCAGCAACAGGGTAAGGGTATTGCCAAAAAACTGATACAAGCTTTATTTGAACGGGCCAAAGAACATGGCCACCCTACTGTAGGCTTGCTGGTAAGCAAGGGTAACGATAAAGCAAAAAAGCTATATACCGACTTAGGCTTTAAAATAGCGGGCGAAAAGAGTTTATTGGGCGGTTTTCATTACCATTTGCAGTACCGAATTAAATAAGCTCATCGTTACCCGCAATTTAGCCGTGTAAAGTAAAAGAATGGTATTAGATAAACTTACTTATTTAATACGCATGCTTATCCAAACTATCAACAACTAACCGATAGGGCTTGGTTTACGTTGAGTATCACAAAAATATGATGTAGTTAATTTACTTGCTAAATTGGCTTTGTATCCTAACTTTTGGTAATCATCATTTTAATTTTAAATAATCGCATATAATAGCTATTTAAACACTTTAAAGCTGTTTTTTAGCCTGTTTTTTAAAAGGGTTTATATTATATTTACCTACTTAATTACCCTGATTTATTGATGAGGACCAAAGCCTTTTTTTGTACAGTGCTAACGCTGATCATTTGTAGCCTTACAACCTATGGCTATACACCGCCAAAAGCGTTGCCTGTTGTTAAAAACGGACTCATCGATCTGCGCGATCAAAACTTTGCCGAGCCGATAGAACTTAACGGCCAATGGGCTTTTTACTGGAAACAACTGATAGACCCATTAAAACCCATAAATAAAAGCGGCACACTCGTCACTTTCCCTAAATTATGGACCAACTATAAAGTAAACGGTAAAGACCTGCCTGCCTTTGGTTATGCATCCTATACCTTAACGGTATTATTACCCCACAAAAAGCCGGCATTGCGCATGGCTATGCCCGATGTATACTGCTCGTACAAACTATTTGTTAACGGTGTGTTAGCGGCTTCAAACGGTAAGGTAAGTACATCGCCAAAAGGGTTTGAACCCTACTGGGAATATAACT
Source organism: Inquilinus sp. KBS0705 (assembly GCA_005938025.2). NCBI lineage: Bacteria > Pseudomonadati > Pseudomonadota > Alphaproteobacteria > Rhodospirillales > Rhodospirillaceae > Inquilinus > Inquilinus sp. KBS0705. The sequence continues at coordinate 2,325,425 of VCCI02000001.1, forward strand.
CGGTATACGTAGCGCCCAAAACCGACACACTGCATATTGTGCTTCAAATAGCCAATTTTGTACATAGCAAAGGCGGTATAAAAAAACCATTATCTATAGGTCTTAACAATGATGTAAAGCTAACACGGCAGCGTGCCGAAGCTATAGACCTGTTGCTTACAGGTTGCTTGTTTATGGGCGGCCTGTTCTTTTTAGGCTTGTACATTTTTGGTAACCGCGATAAAGCCGTACTGCTATTCTCGTTATACTCAATTGTGTACTGTTACCGCATGATAGGTACCGACAATTATGTATTGCATACCTTATTACCAGATGTAAGCTGGTATATTTTTGTACGTGTAGAGTATATTTCGCTTTTTTTAGGTATAGGTCTTTTTGGCCTATATACCCGGTATTTATACCCCGAAGATTCGAAGAACATGGTAACCAACGTTATTAGTGTGGTGTGTTTTTCGTTTGCGTTTATATCGGTTTTCTTGCCGCCCATTTACTTTACCGACCTGATAAACCCTTTTTTATTACTTATGGTGTTTTGCCTCGTATACATCCCCTGGGTTTATATACGAGCCTATAAACATGGCAGGCCGGGTTCGGTATACGCGTTAACCAGTTCAATAGCATTAATGTCTGTGTTCGCTATATCCTTGTTTCATTACTGGGGCTTTATAGGCCAATGGCAAATATTTAGCTTTTTAGGCTATGTAAGCTTCTTCTTCCTGCAATCGCTTGTGCTGTCGCACCGCGTATCGTTCGAACTGAAAAAAGCACGTGCCCAGGCCGAGCAGGGACTGATAGCTAAAAGCGAGTTTTTAAGCACCATGAGCCACGAGATACGCACCCCGCTTAACTCGGTAATAGGCATGAGCCATTTGTTGCTTAAAAACAACCCCAGGCCCGATCAGTTGGAGCAATTGGATGCTATGGTATTTTCGGCCAATAACCTGTTGGGCATTGTTAACGATATTTTAGATTATAATAAAATAGAGGCCGGTAAAATAGCTTTTGAGCATATCGAAATGGATATCGTATCATTAACCCGCAATGTGGTTGGCAGCATGAATACCACCGCGCAGGATAAGGGTATTGGCCTTAAACTAATGGTTGATGACGCCCTTAAAAACAAACTATACGGCGACCCGATAAGGACTACACAGGTAATAACCAACCTGGTGCACAATGCTATAAAATTTACTGAGAAAGGTTACGTGCATGTGGCTATTGATGTAATTGGCCAAACCGAAAAAACAATTACCCTAAGCATACAGGTAAAAGATACAGGGATAGGCATATCAAAAGCTAAACAGGAACTTATTTTTGAACGCTTTACACAGGCCGATTCATCAACATCAAGGGGCTTTGGCGGAACCGGCCTGGGCCTTGCCATTAGCAAACGTATACTTGATCTGCAAAACTCAAACCTGCAGGTGGTAAGCGACGAGGGTAAAGGATCGACCTTTTATTTTATCCAAACCTTTGAAAAAAGCACCAAGACACTCGACAGGCCAAAACCACAAAGCGACCTGCCTATAAAAAATGAAAAGCCGCTAACCGGCGTAAATATATTACTGGTAGAGGATAACCCTATTAACGTAATGGTGGCACAAACCTTTTTACAGCGTTGGGGCGCAAGTATTGATGTTGCTGTAAATGGCGTTGAGGCCCTTAACAAACTGGATACCGCTAAACACAGCCTGGTATTAATGGACCTGCATATGCCCATAATGGATGGCTACGAGGCATCAAAAACAATGCGTGCCAATGGTGTAACCATCCCCATTATAGCGCTTACAGCCAACCTGCCAAAAGAGATAGAGGAACAAATAAAGCAAACGGGAATTAACGATGTGGTGGTAAAACCTTTCCTGCCCGATGAGCTTTATCGCAAGGTGTTGTTATACCTAGATTAAGCTTGAAGCGGCTTTTTAGCCAAACTGTGCTTTCTTAGCAAACTTATTACTACATATGCCCCAATAATAGCCGGAAAGAACAGCAGGAACGAACGTTGTAACAATGTAAATATAGGCAAAATAGCAGCAGGCACAATTCGGCCAAATAAGGTAGATATGCTTAATTCGGCAAAGCCGCTGCCGCCCGGGCTGGGTGCAAAGTATATTAAAAACTGAATGAGGATCTGTATGGATATCACCTGTATTAGACTCGCGTTAACACCTAACCCTAAAAGGATAACATACTGCATACAATACTTATTCATATATAAAAAGGTAGTGATAACCAAACTAAGCGGAAACAGGAAAGGGTGTTTGCTTACTATTATACTACAGGTTTGCTGATACTTGCTGATACCCTGGTACGATTTTTCGGCCCAGAGATTAAGTTTATCGCGCTTTTTCGGAAATATTTTCGACAAGCCATTCGCCAGTTTTTTGATGATGACGCCCATCCAAACGGGTTTCCAAAAAGCCAGTAAAAACGCCATCAGAAACAGTAGAAAAAAGGTAAAGCCATATTTAAGCATAGTAGGTACTATACCGCTTACCACGCTGGTATCCATCAGCATAATAGCTACAAAGCCCGCCAGCGGCATAAATATAAGCGTAGCACCCATGTTTATTAAGCTTATGGTAAAGGCATCAATAAAGCTTACGCCGTTGCTGGTGTAAACATATATTTGTGCAGGGCCGGCACCGCCATGTGCTGGTGTTACCGCGCCCATAAACATATTGGCCACATTGGCCCTAAAGCTTACCCAGTGCGATACCGCCGGCGCCAGTTTACGCACATAAATGTGGTTGCGCCAACTGCCCATCATCAAATCGGCAAATATCATTACAAAGCATATTAAAATATACTTGATAGATATATGCGACATGGCCTTAAATGTAGTGCCTGTATTGTTGTAAAAGAAAACCGCGGCTATAGTAATAACAGATATTAAGGCAAACCAGATACTGCCTTTTATAATAACATCTTTATCAAATACTTTTTGTACTTCCTGTTTCTCTACGGTGGTGTTCTCTTGCGTATTTACTGGTGTCATTTAATAGTTGCAGGTATTTAAGCGCAAATGTAAAGTAAATATTTATTGCCTATAAATTGTTTCGCGCTTATTAGGCTTTTGTTATAAATGTGGCTTTATTTATATATTAACCGCAAATTTTGTTTAAAATTGGCAGTCATAAATATTAATATTGAAAAAGCTTTTTGCCATAGTATTACTTGCTGTACACCTGTTTAACCTGGGTGGGTATATGCTATGGCACCAGTATTTGGTAGATCGGTCTGACAGGCGTATGAACAAACTTATAAGCCAAAACCTTTACGACCCCAATAAACTGATAGAACTTAAAATAAAACAAAACCTGCCCGGTATACGCGAGTGGGCCGATTTTGAGAATGTTAGCGGCCATGTACAGTTAAAAAATGCCTGCTACAATTATGTAAAGCTTAAAATAACTAAAGACACGCTGTACATTATGTGTGTGCCCAATTACGAAAAAACCAAGCTAATAGACAATAACGTTATCTACGCCAAAGAGATAAATGATATACCGCTTGAAAAGGGACAGGAGTCGTCAGTAAAAAAGGCGGGCGCAGATAATAAATATAGCCATCCCGAAATAGCATTTCAATTCCTATCGTTTAATGATGTGGTACTCAACACCATGAAACCCTTGTTTATTAATATCAATCTGCCATTCATTGCTATACACGGGCAACCTCCGGAGTTAGTAGGTTAATACTTAAAATTTTTAGCGCCTTTTAAATTTTACCTGTACACGGGTGTGCGGGTGTTGCGCTATTTTATTATTCCATTAACTTATTACTATAACACAGGATGAAACATCTATATAAAATACCCATGGCGGTTTTACTGCTGTTGGGCACCTTCGGCGTGCAGGCGCAACAAAAAACCACCAGGGATACCATAAGGCTTGATAGCGTTATGATAAAAGAAGGCCGAAGCAAAAGCTTGCCGGATATATCGGGCACTAACATATTCGCAGGAAAAAAAACTAATATTATTTATGCCGACCCCGGCAAGGCAAATTTAGCGGGGAATACGGCCCGTACGCTTTTCTCGCAAGTGCCGGGCATCAACGTGTGGGAAATGGACGGCGCCGGCCTGCAAATAAATATTGGCACACGTGGTACCGATATGCACCGGTCGATAGAAACCAACATACGCCAAAATGGCTATAATACCAATTCGGATATGTTTGGGTATCCCGAAAACCATTACACGCTGCCTTTTCAGGCTATTGGCGAGGTACAGTATCTGCGCGGCGCATCGGCTTTGCAGTTTGGCAGCCAGTTTGGCGGCATGGTAAACTTTAAAATTAAAGAACCCGACAGCACCAAAAACTTCGGGATAGAAAGCGAGCAAACCACAGGGTCCAACAAGTTCTTCAACTCGTACAACGCCATTGGCGGCAAGGTGGGCAAAATAAGCTATTATGCCTATTTGAGCACGCGCAGCGGCGATGGCTGGCGGCCCGATGCGGCGTTTAATTACCATGCCTACTATGCCAACATTAAATACCAGTTTAACAATAAAGGCAGCATTGCCTTCCAGTTTTCACGGTCGGACTATGTACAGCAAATTGCGGGTGGTTTAACAGATGCGCAGTACAGTGCTACCAGCAGGCAAAGCAACCGGTTCCGCAACTTTTTTAACCCGGAAATTAATATACCGGCCATATTGTTCAACTATAATTTAAGCAATAAAACCAAGCTGGAAGTTACTTCGCATATGCTGATAGGCCAGCGTAACAGCGTACAATTCATAGCACCCTCAAGCGTAAACGATACGGTGAACACCAGCCTTAAAAGCTATAACCCACGCCAGGTTGACCGCGATTACTACAATGGTTTTACAACCGAGGCCCGTTTGCTAACTAATTACAAGCTGGGCAGCCAAACCAGCACCTTAACCACAGGTGTACGCTACTTTAGCCAGTTAACCAAACGCCGCCAGAAAGGCTTGGGAACTACCGCTACCAATTTTGACCTGGACCTTACCGTACCTTATGGGATAGACCTACAATTAAAAACACATAACTATGCCGCCTTCGCCGAAAACTTGTTCCGCATTAGTTCAAAATTCTCGGCTACGCCGGGTGTAAGATACGAAGTGATAAATACTGATATGAGCGGCGTAATTGTTAACCGCACCGTAAATGTAAATTACACCGGCAATAGGCATTTTGCCTTATTTGGCACCGGTTTGCAGTACCAGGTAAACAATAGCGGGCAGTTATATGGCAATATATCGCAAGCCTACCGCCCCTACCTATATGCAGCTGTTACCCCTGCGGACCAGTTAACATTGGTTGACCCTAACATGAAGGACAGTAAAGGTTATGATGCCGATTTGGGCTACCGCGGGCACATTAAAAACATATTTACATTTGATGTAAACGGCTTTTATGTTTACTACGGCAACCGTGCAGGTACTTTAACCGTGCAGGATAATGCAAACGTTAACCATTTATATTTAACCAATGTTGGCAACGGTATCGCAAAGGGGGTAGAAGCGTATACAGAACTGTCGCTGTTGCGCTCGTTTAACCCACAATCGGGCAGCGACCTGCGTTTATTTAATACGCTTGCTTATACGCATGGCAGGTATACCAGCGGCGCTATAAACGTAAATGGTGTTAATCAAAGCTTGGCTGGCCATCACCTGGAAGGCACACCCGATTGGACCAACCGCACCGGTTTAACCTATTTAAGCGGCCCTGTTACCAGCACTGTAATGTTTAGCTACGTAGGGAAAAACTTTAGCGATGCCAACAACACTACATTTAACCCAACAGGCGCAACCGGCATTGTGCCCGCCTACAATTTAGTTGATATGGCATTTAATTATCGTTTCCTCGGCAATTACCATGTTAGCTTTAACATTAATAATTTAACCAACCAAAAATACTTTACCCGCCGTATAAACATGTACCCAGGCCCTGGCATATTGCCAGGCGATGGCATATCGTTTAACATAGGCTTAGGCTTAAAATTGTAATAAGGCAAAAGGCGAAAGGTTATAATAACCTTTCGCCTTTTTTATGTAGTGCTACCCTTTTACCTTACTTAATATTTTTCTTTACTACCGCTGCCAGTTCATCCAGGTCAAATGGCTTTTTTAAGTAACCATCGGCTAACCCTGCTTCAGCAATTTCGGCTATATTGCTTACTGCCGATACCAGTATAACGGGTATATGGCTGGTTTTAGGGTCGGTTTTTAGCTCTTTACTTATTTGCTGTCCGTTAGCGTCACTTTTCCAATCGGTAAGCCAGTTGTCAAGCAATATCAAGTCGGGTTGGTGCACATCCAACGACTTTAGTATTCTGGCATTATCAGATGATATCACTTCATAACCCTCGGCTTCAAGGGCCATTTCTAAAGTGTCCCTTATATCTTTATCATCTTCAATAACCAAAATCTTTTTCGAGGCCATAATTCAACTATTATAATCGCTTAGCTTGTATCGTTGTGTGTATGTTATGTACATAACAATAACACACATCCCTTATTATTGTTTACGAAACACATCCAAAACTGCCTTATAACAGCTTGATGAGACTTTACGATACCGGGAGAGAGGCATTACTATACTTATCCGGCCTTAAAGCAGGTGCGGCAACGCGCTTCGTAGCTTTCTTTTTCGCCCAATAGTATACGGCTCTCGTTGGGCACAAGGCGGTACGAATGAAGGGCAGGCTTACCACATTTTACACACACAGCATGCAGCTTTGTAACCGAGTCGGCAATGGCCATCAGCACAGGAATGGGGCCAAAGGGGCGGCCTTTAAAATCCATATCCAGGCCGGCTACAATTACGCGTATGCATTTGTCGGCAAGCGTTAAGCATACTTCGGGCAGGGTATCATCAAAAAATTGCGCCTCATCAATACCAACTACCTGTATGTCGTCGGCAAGGGATAGTATTTCGGCAGGGTTAGCTATCGCTTTTGAAGGGATTGAATTTAAATTATGAGACACCAGCGCGCTTTTATCATAACGGGTATCGGCTACAGGGCTAAATATCTCTACATTAACTTTTGCTATACGGGCGCGGTTAACCCGCCTTATCAATTCTTCGGTTTTACCCGAAAACATCGACCCGCAGATCACCTCTATACTTCCCCCAACTTCATTATTCCTTTTAAAAACTTCCTCGGTATACAACGCGCTAATCTTTTGTGAGGGGCTAATATCAGAATTTTATGCTATTTTTGATAAGCAATTTGTTAACATTAAAAGCCATGAAGCAGCCGGAAATATTCAGAAAGATAGGCGCGATAATACTAGAATTGAACGAACAATATGAGTACATGCAAACCACACCAGATAGTCTTAACGACTTAGAAGTGGAGCTGTTTGTTGCTAATACTCACTTTTTAAAAGACCATGCCGAAATACTGCGCAAACTAAACTTAATTAAAAGCCAAACTCAGCTTACCCTGCCGGAGCATACCGGAAAGAAAGCTGAGCCAAAATATTTTGAACCACTGGTGCAACAGCCTAAGGTAACTTCCAAAGCACCGGCAAAGCCCGAACCTGAACCCGAAAAGGCCGAACCTATAACCTTTGAAATAAGCCCTGTTGAAGAGCAACCAGCCCCGCAAATTGACCTGAGCACAACAACTGACAAGGACAGCTATTCGTTTGAAAGAACCGAGCCGGAAACCATACGCCATGAATTAATAATTGATGAGGCCGATTTAGCAGAAGAGGAAGAAGTATCTTTAATAAAACCTGAACCTGAAACGGCACCTGTTATTGAAGATAAGGCTACAGTAGTAGAAAAGCCGTTAGCCGATAAACCGGCAGAAGAAGTGAAACCCGCTGAAGAGGAAAAGCCTAAAAGCAGGCTATCAAAAATATTCCCTACCGGGCGTGTACCGCTTTTAAGTATTTATGCCGATGAACCGAAAGCCGGGGCAGAAAAGAATGAGGAGCCGGTTGTAATAAAAGACGAACCTATTAAAAAGCCTGAGCCGGTACAAGCTAAAGCAGAAGAAAAGGTGCTAACGCTTAACGAGAAGATGTCGGCTCAATTAAAAGAGAAAAGCAGCGCAGCCGAAACAAGCGAACCGCCTATTACTGATATTAAGGCGGCTATAAGCCTTAACGACAAGCTCCTGTTTGTAAAGGATCTTTTTAATGGTTATAGCCTGGCCTACAGCGAAGCTATCGAAATTGTTAACCGCTTTACCCGCTTTGAAGAAGCCGACCGCTTTTTAAAAACCAACTACGTTACCAAAAACAACTGGGCCGATAAAAAAGCCACTGCCGATAAATTTTATGCTTTGCTAAAACGCCGCTACGCGTAAATGATCCCCATCCTGTTCGAATCGAGCTTGAGCAGGATGAACAGCAGGATGGTAAAACTCCACAAGGATGACCCGCCGTAGCTGATAAACGGCAATGGTATGCCAATAACGGGCATGTAGCCAATGGTCATGGCTATGTTAATGATGACGTGGAAGAAGAGTATTGATGCCACACCGTAGCCGTAAATGCGCGAGAATGGTGCACGCTGGCGCTCGGCTATATATACTATCCTGAGCAGCATAAACAGGTAAAGGCCCATTACCACTATTGAGCCGGCAAAGCCCCACTCCTCGCCTATGGTACAAAAAATAAAGTCGGTGCTTTGCTCGGGTACAAACGCGTATTTGGTTTGTGTACCCTGCAAATATCCCTTACCCCACACCCTGCCAGAACCTATGGCAATTTTTGATTGGTTTTGATTGTAACCCACCCCGCGCAGGTCTTTTGTTAAGCCCAGCACTTCATCAATACGTACACGCTGATGCGGTTTTAAGGCGTGTGTATAAAGTGGTTTCACGCTAAAAGAAAAGGCAATGGATAACACCAGCCCTACCAGAACGATCAACGAAAATTTTCGGTGTTTATTAAAGAGCAATATAAGCACTACCACTATAGCCGAAAGGCCAATAACTATATACCACACATTAACCAGCAATGCCATTATAAACAGCGTAATAAACAAGCCTATAATGATAAGGAAATATGACGGCAGGCCCTCGCGGTACAACACAAAAATCAACGAACAAAATACCAGTGTCGAGCCATCATCGGGCTGTAGCTTAATAAGCAGCATAGGCAGCAGTATAATACCCGCCGCTATCAAAAACGATTTAAAATCGGTGATTTTTACGTTTGTGGCGCTAAGGTACCGCGCCAGTAACAAACAGGTGGCAAACTTAGCAAACTCTGATGGCTGCAGCCTAAAGCCCCCTCCAAGGCTTATCCAGGCCTGGTTACCGCCTACCCTGTGCCCGGCCACCAGCACTACTATAAGTAATAGTACCGTAATGGTGTAAAACACCGGCGCTAAAGCGGATAAAAAGCGGCTCTCGAGCAATAAAATAACAATACCGATAACTATAGCAGTTAGTATAAAAATAAACTGCTTGCCGTAGTTGGTATCAACATCTATAATACTAGGGTGGTTCTCGTCAAATACAGCCGCATGTATATTAAACCAGCCTATGGTGCATAGTGCCAAATAGATAAGCACGGTTACCCAATCCACATTAAAAAAGAAGCTGCGTTGATTATTCATCGTCCTTTCGTTTTGGTAGCATGGCGGTAACGTTAGCTGCCTTATTATTACTTTTGGGCTGGCCCTGCGCGGTTTTTAACTTCTTTGCTGCTCTTATCGAATCGGCTACGGCCTGCTTAATGCTATCGGCCCTCATCTGCTTTTTAACAGATTCCCTTATTTCGGGCATTAGGTAAGCGTTTTCATAATACTCGGGGTAAATACCCGATGGGCGACGGGTTATACTATCGCGCAGGTATTTCTCTACAATAAAGCTGGCAATTGGTGCTGCCCAGGTGCCACCATCGCCCGAGTTTTCTACCACTACGGCAATAGCAATTTTAGGGTTATCTCGTGGGGCAAACGCCACAAACAACGAGTGGTTTTTACCATGCGGGTTTTGCGCCGTACCCGTTTTGCCACACATTACAATGCCCGGTATTTTTGAGCCTTGTGCCGTACCATAATCAACCACGCTTTGCATGCCGTTTATAACCGGTTCAAAATATTGCGCATCAATACCTACATAGTTTTTTATGGTGTATTCGCGTTTAATAACCTGTTTATCGCCTATTGCTTTTATCAAGTGTGGTTTATAATAAAACCCATGATTGGCAATGGTAGCCTCGATGTTGGCCAGTTGTAAAGGCGTGGCCAGCAATTCGCCCTGGCCAATGGCCAATGAGGCTACCGTGGTTGAACGCCAGCCGCCTTTATGGTATATTCTATCGTAGTACTTGGCACTGGGCACCAGGCCCTTTCCTTCGCTGGGGATATCAACGCCTAAACGCACCCCAAAACCAAATTTGTTTACATTCTCTTTCCAGGCATCGTAGCTTTGGTCGGTGTTGCGGCTGCCTTGCTGGTTAAGTACTTTTGCAAACACCATGTTAAAGTAGCCATTGCACGACCCTGCTATGGCCCCTGCCAAATTAACTACACCATGCACGTGGGTACATTTTACCTTGTGGTTACCGGCCATATAATAGCCTAAACAGTTGTAAGTATCGGTGGGTTTAATAAGCCCTTCCTGCAAACCAATTAAAGCGCTTAGCGGTTTAAACGACGAGCCCGGCGGATAATAAGCCTGTACCGGCCTGGTAAAAAATGGCTTATAGGGGTCTTTATATAATTTGGCGGCATTGTTACCGCGTTCGCGGCCTACCAGCAGGTTAGGGTCGTAGGTGGGGCTGCTTACAAAGCATAGTATCTCGCCGCTTGATGGTTCAATAGCCACAATACTGCCTACCTTATTTTGCATAAGCTTTTCGCCAAGCTTTTGTATACGCATATCTAATGATGATATGAGCCTTTCGCCGGCTACGGCAGCAGTATCATAAGCGCCATTTGCATAAGGGCCCTTACGTACGTTGCGCGAATCTACCATCCAGTTTTGTACACCGCGCTGGCCGCGTAAAACGGTTTCGTACGATTTTTCGACTCCGGTTATCCCCACATAATCACCGGGACTATAATAACCTCCCGAGCGTTTGATGATAGGGTCGGTTACCTCGCCTATATAACCCAAAAATTGCGCTGCCGACGAATCGGGATAGGTGCGCACCGGCCTTTGCTGCGGGTAAAACCCCGGGAACTCCGATAGCCGTTCCTGAAAAGAGGCATATAATTGTGCCGATAATTGCTTTTCGAAAACGGAGGCCCGATAAGGTGAATATTTAGTGGCTTTTAATAAGCGTTTATCAAAGCCATCCCTATCAATCCCCAATAGTTTACAAAACTCAACCGTATCAAATGATTTTACCTGCTTGGGTATCACCATAATATCGTAAACAGGCTCGTTCTGCACCATTATTTTGCCATTGCGGTCTAATATTGGGCCGCGGGCAGGGTACTGAATAAATTTGCGGATAACGTTTTGGCTGGCGTACAGGAAGTAACGATCGTCGACCACTTGTATATAATACAGCCTGCCTAACAATATGAGTAAAAATGTGATGAAGATACCGGAAACCACGTACCGGCGTTCAAAAAAACTATTCATTTACGCTCTTTCCTTCTGAAAAATAACAAGCCCGAAATCAGCATCAAAAATACTGTAAATATTGAACTCAATAAAAAGCGGGTTAGTGTGTATTCGATCTCTGATAACCGAAAAACTTCGACATTAAAAAGGAAGAAATGATGGCAAAGGGTAAGTATTAAGGCGTAGGTAAAAAACCACCTAAAACCCATTATGCTTAGCGTAGGTTCGGGTTCGTTATCAAAACCCTCTTTTTGTACGGTAATGCTGATAAAAAGCACCCTTACAAATGCCAACAACACGCACGATGCCGCGTGCAAGCCGGGGGTATCGTAAAAAGCATCTATAGTAAGGCCCAAAATAAAGGCAAGGGCAAACAACAGCAGGTTTGGCGTTTCAAACGGCAGCAATAATATAAACAGGATGTACAGGTATGGGGTAGAAAGGTTGTACAGCGATATGTTCTTTAACAAAAACACTTGCAAAAACACCAAAACCAAAAAGCGCACCAGGTTAATTAATAGGGTCCTACTCATCTTTTTTCTCCTGGGCCTCCAGTCCCGCCTGCTCTTTGGCAAACCTGTTGTTTACTACATATACATATTGCAGCTTGCTAAAATCAACCGCCAGCGTCACTTCCATATTTAAAAAGAAACCGCCGCCCTTTGTTTTTAACGCGCTTACTTTACCCAGGGGTATACCCGCCGGGAAAAGGGAAAGATCTGATGTAACTACTGCTTCGCCTATTTTTGGCTGGGCGTTATTTGATACGTCAACCAACAGGGCCTTGTGCGGGTCCATGTTATCGCCCCACTCCAGGTAGCCAATCTCTTTGTTGTTGGCCAGCATTGCGCTAAAGCGCGAATCTTTGTGCAGCAGCGATTGTATAACCGCCATATGCGCATCTACAAAAACAACCTTACCCACTACGCCGGCATTATTAATAACACCCATACCCTTGGCAATACCATTACTGCTACCCCTGTTTATGGTAAGGTAATTGTTACGCTTATTAATAGAGTTATTGATCACCTCGGCTTGTATGTATTCGTACTGTTGCTTGTAAATGGTGTCGTTTACGCGGTGTTTACTAACGGTATCAGCATACTTTGATGATTTTAGCTGGTTGCGCAGTTGCGCGTTTTCGCGTGCCAGGTTATCATTCACTTCCTTTAAGGACAGGTAATCTTTAAATTCATCTGTTTTGGCATACATAGCACCGGTAACCTGGTTTGTACTATTTATAAATGATGCCCTTTGAAAAGAATTGTATTTGATGTAGATAAGCAGGGAGCTTATCTCGAAGATAAGGAACAAGAAAAATGCGTTGTACTTAGTGATAAATATCAGGAGGTTACGCATGCTTTTGAAGGAGTGAATTAATGAATTACTGAATTATTGAATTGCATTTCTTAAAATCGCTAACTCAATAATTCAGTAATTCAATCATTAATACTATTGCATTAAGAATTTAAAGTTACCTATATTTTTAAGTGCCGTACCGGTACCACGTACAACAGCACGCAGCGGGTCTTCGGCAACGTGTACAGGCAGCTTGGTTTTTGCAGCCACACGTTTGTCCAGTCCGCGCAGTAATGCACCGCCGCCGGTTAGGTAAATACCTGTTTGGTAAATATCTGCCGAAAGCTCGGGAGGGGTTATCTCCAATGCTTTTAATATCGCTTCTTCTATTTTCGAAATAGATTTATCAAGGCAATGTGCTATCTCGGTGTACGATACGGTGATCTGTTTTGGAACGCCTGTCATTAAATCGCGGCCTTGTACAGCATAATCAGCAGGTGGTTCAGACAGCTCCGGAAGAGCGGCACCTACTTCTATCTTAATTTTCTCGGCAGTACGGTCGCCTATCATAATATTATGCTGGCGGCGAATGTATTGTACAATGTCAGAATCAAAGTTATCGCCCGCTACGCGGATAGACTGGTCGCAAACAATACCCGATAGCGCAATAACCGCAATCTCGGTAGTACCACCACCAATATCGATAATCATGTTACCCATAGGCTCCTCAACATCAATACCTATACCTACGGCTGCTGCCATTGGTTCGTATATCAGGTACACCTCTTTAGCCCCTGCAATTTCGGCACTATCGCGTACGGCACGTTTCTCCACCTCGGTAATACCCGATGGGATGCAGATAACCATACGCAGCGATGGGAAAAACCATCCTTTACCCTGGTTAATCATTTTTATCATCCCGCGTATCATTAACTCGGCAGCGTTAAAGTCGGCAATAACACCATCTTTAAGCGGGCGAACGGTACGGATGTTATCGTGGGTTTTACCCTCCATTTGCATAGCCTGGCGGCCAATGGCAATAACTTTATTGGTAGTACGGTCAAAAGCAACTATCGATGGTTCGTCAACAACTACTTTATCATTATGTATAATTAGGGTATTTGCAGTACCCAGATCGATGGCAATCTCTTGTGTGAAAAAATTAAATAAACCCATGTGGTGTATATTTCAAATTATTTGCAAAGTTAATATTTATGGCACTCTTATTTCACGAATATAATATAACTACTATACTAATTATTACTATATGATGTAATTATGTTAAATTAGTAATAGTAACTGTTATTTTACTTAATTCGTATTAATAAGGGTAAATAAGTGCCGGTTTTTAGTGTTTAAAGTGGCGCACACCTGTGGTAACCATGGCAATATTTTTTTGGTTACACATATCAACCGAGTCTTTATCTTTTATTGATCCGCCGGGTTGTAAAACGGCGGTTATTCCTGCGTCTGCAGCTATTTCTACGCAATCAGGGAATGGGAAAAATGCGTCAGACGCCATAACCGCGCCATGCAGATCGAACCCAAAGCTGTGCGCCTTAATAATAGCCTGCTTTAACGAATCGACCCTTGAAGTTTGGCCTACACCACTTGACATTAACTGGTTATTTTTAGCAAAAACAATAGTGTTTGATTTGGTATGCTTAACCACTTTATTGGCAAAGAAAAGGTCTCTTAACTCCTGCTCGGTAGGTTTCTTGTCAGTTACGGCGGTCATTTGTGCCGGGCCTTCAATAACCAGGTCCTTATCCTGCTCAATAACGCCATTCAATAAGGTTTTAAATTGCTTAAGCGGCAACTCAACCCGCTGGCGAATTAATATGATGCGGTTCTTTTTACCTTGCAATATCTGTACAGCTTCGTCGGTATAAGCCGGGGCAATTAATACTTCGTAAAATATTTTATCTATTTCGGTAGCTGTGGCCGCGTCAATCTCGTCGTTGGCAATAATAACACCACCAAAGGCCGATACCGGGTCGCAGGCCAGGGCATCTATCCAGGCCTCTTTAATAAATGTGCGCGATGCAATGCCGCAGGCATTGGTATGCTTTAATATAGCAATGGTAGGGTCTGTAAACTCATCTATCAGGGCAACGGCAGCGTCAACATCTACCAGGTTATTGTACGATAGCTCTTTACCGTTTAGCTTGGTAAACATGGCATCAAGGTTACCGTAAAAAGTACCTTTTTGGTGAGGGTTTTCGCCATACCTTAAAACCTGGCTGGTTTGTATGCTTTGTTTAAACACCGGCATTGGCTCGGCCTGGTCAAAGTACTGAAAAATGTGTGTATCGTAATTTGATGATATGTTAAAGGCTTTTTGCGCAAAAGTGCGGCGCTGATCGATAGTGGTGCTGCCTTCCTGAGTTTTTAATAACTCTTCCAGTACTGTGTAATCGTTTTTTGATGCCACAATAACTACATCCTTATAGTTTTTAGCAGCGGCGCGTATTAATGATATACCACCAATATCTATCTTTTCGATGATATCTTCCTGGCCAGCGCCCGAGTTTACTGTTTCTTCAAACGGGTAAAGGTCTACTATAACCAGGTCAATTTCGGGTATCTCATATTGGGTCAATTGCTCCTGGTCGCTGGTTAAGCTTCTGCGTGCCAAAATACCTCCAAACACCTTTGGGTGCAGGGTTTTTACACGGCCGCCCAATATTGACGGGTACGATGTAAGGTCTTCAACAGCAATTACATCAACACCAAGGTCGCGTATAAATGTTTCGGTACCACCGGTAGAGTAAATATTTACTCCTAATCGGTTTAACTCGTGAATTATAGGCTCCAGGTTATCTTTGTAATAAACAGAAATTAATGCGTTTCTAATTTGAACAGAATGACTCATTGCGACGGGAAATTTTTGAGCCGCAAAGGTACACATTACCTATTAGAGATTAGCGGGTTAAGCTTAGTTTTTTTATAATTATTATTGTATCGTTTACAGCTTTGCCAGCGTAATAGATATAAACCTAAAATACATGAAAAGTTTAAGTAAACTATTAGCACTTGCCTTAATTGCCACCATGGTTATTAGTGCCTGCACAAAAGATGGTATTAAGCAAGTCGGTAATACTACCCTTACCGGCAAATGGCTTTTTACGGGCAGCATGCAAAGCTCGGGCGGGCCGCAGTATTGGGTAAAGGCAAATAATAACACTACTTTTTTAGAATTAAAAAGCAACGGCACCTTAACGTGGACAGGCGTTAACGATTACAACAAGTATGTTGTGAATGACAGCCTTAAACTAACCATGAGCAACAGCGCAGATACCGCTAGGCACGAAACTTTTATATACAAAATAAAGGGCGATTCGTTAAGTATCAGTCCGTTTAGCCCGGCAATTTGTATTGAAGGCTGCTCGACACATTTTGTGAAGGTGAAATGAAAGTTTAGAGTTTAGAGGCTGGAGATTAGAGGTTAGAAGCCGCGGCGTAGAGGTAGATTATTTACAAGCTATTATTATTTTTCATTAGCTTGTTTTTTTAGGTAATTGATATAGCCGTTTATCATTTTCATACATTCTTCACAATCGTATTTGAATCTTTGAAATATATCATTATCAATAATATCATTATCAAGCGCAATAATCAAATGGTCTATAGTCTCTGCGGCGGAACCTCGTGCATTTATTAAAAACTTTGAAGTGTCCAGATAATGGAAACGACCATGACCTTCTGCGATATTGTTTCCGATAGAGCGCGAAGATCGAATGATTTGGTCTGTTAACCGATATTTTTCTTCGCTGGGAAATGATTTGACGAGTTCAGTTATACTATTTCTTAATATTCTTGATTTCTTCCAAACTTCCAGGTCCATAAACCCTGCCATAAACTAACCTCCTAAACATAAATAAGGCTTTACCCTAATCTCAAACCTCCAGCCTCTACCCTCTAAACTTAGCTCCGCATCTTCTTCAATAAATTCTCAATCACCTTGGGGAAGTGTTGGTGTTCCAGTTGCTGGCCTTTAAATTTTACCATCTCCAGGTTATCGCCGGGCTCTATCTTAAAACGCGACTGGTGTATGATCTCGCCTTCGTCAAACTGGGTATTAACAAAGTGTATGGTAATGCCCGACTCCTCTTCTCCTGCGGCTAACACGGCTTTGTGTACATTGTCGCCATACATGCCTTTGCCGCCAAATTTGGGTAGCAAGGCAGGGTGCAGGTTAATAATTTTATTAGGGAAAGCATTTAATAAACTTGGTGGCACCAGCCATAAAAAACCGGCCAATACAATAATATCTACCTGCAGGTTTTTAAGCAAGCTTATTACATCATCGGTATCGTAAAATTCGTGGCGGGTAAATATGTGCGAAGGTATCTCAAAATTATCGGCACGCTGTAAAACATAAGCCTGCGGGTTATTAGTAAGTATCAATACAACCTCGGCATCGGCATTGCGCTTAAAATGCTCCATTATTTTTTGGGCATTTGATCCGGAACCTGAAGCAAAAATGGCTATTCTTTTTTTCAAAATGGCTGGTAGCTTTTGCTATGCAAAATAGTAATTTTTAACAATTTAATTAGTACTTGTTGTTTTTTGCCTTATAAAGCCATATCGGGTTACCGTTCGCACCTGTGTTGATGTATAATATGGATTAGTATCGCCTGTTTGTAATACCAGCGAAAACTGCCCAATGTTAAATATCTGCGCGTTAGCAAACGGCTTGGAACTACCCACTGCGGTAGTATCTTTGCATACCATATCGGCATACAAGGTAAGCTTGTTTTTAGCTAACGACCATGTACCAGTAGCGGTTGGCTGCGCTTTGCAATCAAAATTGGTGTAAGTGCAGGTCATATCTTTATTAAAGATAAATAATTGTGTAGTATCGCAATCAGTATTCAAAGTATCCACCGACTCCTGCGCATCGCCTATATAATGATATACGTTTACTGATGCCAGCTGCCATGCCCCTGTACTAAACAAATTGGGTATATTGCTCTGGTCCTCTTTTTTACACGAATTGATAACAAAGCTTGCGACCACCAGGCCTGCCAGTGAAAAAAGTATCCGTTTATTCTTCATTTAAGCTGCAAAGATAGTTTACTTATTTAATTCATACGCTGCTTTATAATAACTGTTTATTTATACAGATATTTTTTACCCCGATGTATTTTAAACAAAGCAAAGCTTAGCTATAGCTGTTATATTTGCTTTATGCGAATACCTTACCATGTACTAAAGGCCGAACTTAAACGCGTGCTAACCGGCTTAAACATTAGCGATGAAACCGCCGACGCCTGCGCGGGTATTTTTGCTGATAACAGCCGCGATGGTGTTTATACCCACGGATTAAACCGTTTCCCGGTGTTTGTACAGTATATTAAAGAGGGGCTGGTTGATATGGCGGCTGTACCCACATTAACAAACGCATTTAGCGCCATTGAGCAATGGGATGGCAACCTTGGTCCGGGTATGCTAAACGCCGTTTTTTGTATGGATAGGGCTATTGAGCTGGCAAAAACCAATGGCATAGGCTGTGTAGCTATTAAAAATACTAACCACTGGATGCGCGGCGGCACCTACGGCCTGCAATCCGCCGAAGCAGGTTTTGCAAGCATTTGCTTTACCAATACCATTGCCAACCTACCCCCTTGGGGCGGTACTGAGCCGCGTTTGGGTAACAACCCGTTGGTAATAGCCATACCCCGCGAAGGCGGACATGTAGTATTAGATATGGCCATGACGCAATACTCTTTTGGCAAACTATGGCAATACAACGATCAAAACAAGGAATTACCCGTACCCGGTGGATACAATAACCATGGCAATTTAACAACAAACGCAGCCGATATTATTGAAAGTAAACGTGCGTTACCTATCGGCTTTTGGAAAGGCTCGGGACTGGCATTAGTGCTGGATATGCTGGCAACCCTTTTAAGCGGCGGTAATTCCACCTCGGCCATTACCCAATCGGGCAAAAAAGAAACGGGTGTATCGCAGGTGTTCATCTGTATAAAAAGCGACAACGAGCAAAACGCCGCCTTAATCGAAGAAGTGATCAAATATGCTAAAAACAGCGCTGCGGAAGGCGACAACGAGATACTTTACCCCGGCGAAAACATGTTACGCACACGCAAGCGTAATTTAAAAGAAGGTGTATTGGTTGATGATGTGGTGTGGGAAAAGGTTTTAGGGATGTAACTTACCTATTTATTCTATCAACCCCTCAAATTTTTCCCAAAAACCATCTTTAGGTAATGGTGCTACAATTAATACAGGCTCGTTTTTTACGGGATGGATAAATTGCAGGCGGCGGGCGTGCAGGCAAATGCTTTTTCGCAGGCTGCCGCGGGGGTAGCCATATTTATTATCGCCTACTATAGGGCAGCCTAAGGTAGATAGCTGTACCCGTATTTGGTGCGGTCTGCCGGTAATGGGGTCTACCTCTATTACATAGTATCCTTCGCGCTCACCAGTCATTTTGTAGTTCAGTTCTGATCTTAGCGCGCCCTGCACTTCTTTATCATGTGCCTTGGTTAGGTTTTTTTGCGGATTTTTTAGCAGCCAGTGAACCAGGTTACCGGCCTCGGGCTGCGGTCGCTTACGCACAATAGCATAATACGTTTTATGCATATCGCGGCTTTGGAACATCTTGTTTATCCTATCCAGCGCTTTGCTGGTTTTGGCAAAAAGTATTACCCCGCTAACAGGCCTGTCCAGCCGGTGTACAACACCCAAAAAAGCGCCGTTTGGCTTATTATACTTTTTGGCAATGTATTTTTTAACCTTCTCGTCTAACGATTCATCGCCAGTATCATCTACCTGTACAATATCGCCCGCGCGCTTGTTTACCGCAATAAGGTGGTTATCCTCATACAGTATATCCGCGTCGGTAATATCTTTGCTGATGTAGTTAAATTCTGGTCGCGACACTTTTTAATTTCGGATTTCGGATTTTCAATTTCGGATTTTCGTGCAAACTGCTAACAGGCAACTGCCAACTAATACTCCTCTTTTTCGTTAGGGAAGCTTTTGGCCTTTACATCGCCCACATAGTTTTTGATGGCATCGTTCATCACATCAAACAAGTTGGCGTATTGGCGTAAAAAGCGGGGTTTAAAGCCTTTATTAATGCCCAGCATATCGTGTATCACCAATACTTGCCCATCGCAATGCTGGCCTGCACCTATGCCGATAGTAGGTATGCTTAAGCTTTTACTTACCTCCGTAGCCAGTTTGGCGGGTATTTTTTCTAACACTATACCAAAGCAACCCAGTTCTTGCAGTTTCAAGGCATCCTCCTTAAGCTTTGCAGCTTCGGCTTGCTCTTTTGCCCTTACGGTGTAGGTGCCAAATTTATATATAGATTGTGGTGTTAAACCCAAATGCCCCATTACGGGTATACCAGCGGTTAATATGCGGCTGATAGATTCGGCAATTTCAACGCCTCCCTCCATCTTTACCGCATGCGCCCCTGCCTCTTTCATAATGCGGATGGCCGATGCAAGGGCTTCTTTAGAGTTACCCTGGTACGAGCCGAAAGGCAGATCGACCACCACCAGCGCGCGCTTTGCGGCACGAACTACCGATGACGCATGGTATATCATCTGATCGAGCGTGATTGGCAGCGTGGTTTCGTGCCCGGCCATCACATTACTGGCCGAATCGCCCACCAGTATGATATCCATCCCCGCGTTATCCACTATGGCAGCCATCGAAAAATCGTATGCTGTAAGCATGGCTATCTTCTCGCCACGGTTCTTCATTTCCTGCAAAATATGCGTGGTAATGCGTTTAACTTCCTTGTTTACCGACATGGTATGTTTGGTTTTGTGATGCAAAGGTATAGTTTGTATTTCGGATTTTTAGATTTACGATTTCGGATTTATGCCGTTTTGATGAGTGCCCCCCTTTGGATAGCTGCATGTCAGCGCCGGGTAATGTTGAAAAAATCTACAATCGTAAATCTAAAATCTTAAATTTTTACTTACCTTTGCGCTGTGAATAAAGAGGTATTTTACTTCAACCTTCCGGTTTGTTTTCACGGAGCTTCGTGCCAGAAAATCCGAATCAATCACCCTTTCAATTTTTTTACTAAATGAATCATTTCACCAAATTACCTGCTGTTTTATTGTTAGCCGATGGTACCGTATTTTATGGTAAGGCCGCCGGCAAAATAGGAACTACCACAGGCGAAATTTGCTTTAATACCGGCATGACCGGCTACCAGGAAATTTTTACCGATCCATCGTACTTTGGGCAAATAATGGTTGCTACTAACGCGCACATTGGTAACTATGGTATTAATACAGACGAAGTTGAGTCGGGCGAGATACAAATTGCCGGTTTGGTTTGTAAAAACTACAATATAGCCTACAGCCGCAAACAGGCAAACGAGTCGATACAGGATTATTTTCAGGAGCAGAACATAGTAGGTATATCAGATATCGATACCCGCCAGTTGGTTCGCCATATACGCGATAAGGGTGCCATGAACGCTATTATATCATCTGAGATACTGGATCTGGACGAGTTAAAGGCTAAACTTGCCGAAGCACCTGATATGGACGGGTTGGAGCTATCATCACAAGTATCTACTAAAGAAACCTATACCTTTGGTAACGAGGCCGCTAAATACCGTGTAGCTGTGCTTGACCTGGGTGTTAAAAAGAACATCCTGCGCAACTTTGACGACCGCGATGTATATGCTAAGGTATACCCGGCAAAAACCTCTTTCAAGGAAATGGAGCAGGATTTTGCCCCATCGGGATACTTCATAAGTAACGGCCCCGGCGACCCATCGGCCATGCCTTATGCCATTGATACAGTGAAAGATATACTGAATGCTGATAAGCCTTTATTTGGCATTTGCCTGGGCCACCAGCTATTGGCACTGGCTAACGATATACCCACTAAAAAGATGTTTAACGGCCACCGCGGGCTAAACCACCCGGTTAAAAACGTTATTATTAACCATTGCGAGGTAACATCGCAAAACCATGGCTTTGGTGTAGTGCAGGAAGCTGTGCGCGCATCAGACAAGGTAGAGGTAACCCACGTAAACCTTAACGATCAATCGATAGAGGGTATACGCGTGAAGGATAAAAAGGCATTTTCGGTGCAGTACCACCCCGAATCATCGCCGGGCCCGCACGATAGCAGGTACCTGTTTGATGATTTTATAAATCTGATGAAATAACAAAAGAGGCTATCCCAAAAAGATAGCCTCTTTTGTTTTAATCAGCGTTTTTACATTCCACACCCTTAGTTAAAGCATTTTACTTTTTTCGCTGTCATGCGTAAAATTTTCTCTTTTTTTCGTTTTAATTCGTTCGGGCAGGTTTACTAATATAAAATAATCCGGCATATAAACAAGCAATCATTTTGGTAAATGCTAATATTTTATGATTGTCCTCCATTTACCACTTGTCCTAAATGCTGTTAAAGACAACTCCAACAACAGCATAAAATCTAAAATCCGCACATCTGAAATTTGCACATCTACTCCCCTATTTTTTCAAATAATAATCAGGCACAGGCAGGGTCTTCTTCTCTACGTCCCAAATAATGCTGCTCACCTTCCAGCCGGTGGGGGTTTTAATTAACTGGAAACTATTTACACCACGCTCGGCAATGCTGTCGCGGGTGTTCAGGTAAGTATTGTAGGTACTTATGCGGCTGGCTATGCGGCCAAACTGCTCGGTACGGCCAAATTCCTCTTCCTCGTAAAACATGCTGATATGCCCGCCTTCTACCATTTTTCTAAACAATCCAACAAATTCGGTTATGCTGCCTGTTTCGGCAGTGTCTGTTCTAAAATTAATGAGTTGCGCCTGGGGCGTAAAGTAGTACTTTATCGAATCGTACCTGGGCTGCTCGCCCTTTTTAAAACTGATCGCATAATAAGCATCGTCAACCGCCTTTTTTATCGCGGCATCGTCGGGTACGGTGTAAGTGGTAGCGGTTGCTACGGTTGGTTTTTCGCCGCTGGTATGGCAGGCCGATATTGCCAGCACAAAGCAGGCAGCAAGTAATAGGTTCTTCATTTGTTAATAGGGTTAAGTGTTTAGCTAATATAAGTTTAAAATGCCACCTGTAAAACAGCCCTGCTTATAGCTAACCGGAATACTTTCACCGACAATTTCCCTCATTTCGCCTAATAAGGCTAACGGTTTGGCTGTTTTCGCTACAATTTTGTACTACTAAAACACACGAAACCATGACCACACTCCTATCAATCCCCCTTATTATACACGCGGTTGTTGCAGCCGCGCATGTCGCCATTGTTTACATACATTTAGTGGGTAAATTCATTTTTTAATTGGCCTGTATATTGCTTTGCCATAGTAAAAACTGCTATGAAAAAGGGAGAAACAGTTCACTGGAACTTTGGTAAAGGTGAAGGTGAGGGCAAAATTGAAAAGAAGCATACCGAACCCGTTAATAAAACCATTAAGGGATCGAAAGTTAAACGCAACGCCAGTAAGGACGAGCCGGCCTACGAAATAAAAATGGACAAAGGCAAAAAGGTGGTAAAATCTGAAAGCGAATTAAAAAAGGGGCCTAAGTAATATTAGCCTGTACCTTTTGTAAAGCGGTTATAATTAAGTATTTTTTAATTATAACCGCTTTTTTTATGGAAAGCAGGGTATTAAAAAATCTAATTGAATTTTAATACGATTTTGTGATACCGCGCACCGTTATTAAACAAATACATTGCATATTTACAATATGGCAAACCAACCTATAATTACGGTAAAAAACCTGGTTAAAAACTATGGTGATTTTGAGGCGGTAAAGGGCATTAGCTTTGAGGTGTACGAAGGCGAGATATTTGGCCTGCTTGGCCCCAACGGCGCCGGCAAAACTACCACCCTGGAGGTAATTGAAACCCTGCGCGAAAAAACATCGGGCCAGATAACCGTTGATGGTTTTAATATAGAGACTGATGCCGATAAAATAAAGCAACGCATAGGTGTACAGCTACAGGCTGCCGGCTACTACCCCAACCTTAACCTTTCAGAATTGATCGTTTTGTTTTCGGGCCTTTATGGTATAAACAAAACCCCTACCGAAATGCTGGAGAAGGTGGCACTAACCGATAAGGCCAAGGCTAAATACAAAGAGCTATCGGGCGGGCAAAAGCAGCGCTTTTCAATAGCTACTACACTTATAAACAACCCCCGCATCATATTTTTAGATGAACCCACCACGGGACTGGACCCACAAGCCCGCCGCAACCTGTGGGACCTGATACGCGAGATACGCGATGCCGGCACCACCGTGGTGATAACCACCCATTATATGGATGAGGCCGAAGTGCTGTGCGACAGGGTGGCCTTTGTTGATGGCGGCCATATTATAGGTATTGATACCCCCGACCATTTTATTGACCAACTGGTGGCTACCGGTTTTGAGCGCGAAAAGCAAACCAAAGGCGCCAACCTGGAGGATGTTTTTATTAACCTTACCGGTAAAGAATGGCGTGAAAGGTAAGCCCCCCAGCCCCCTGAAGGGGGAGCAACTTGCTTGAATTGAAGTACCAATAAACAAATGAACTATTGAACCAATGAACCAAAAATATAGTAACACACGCGCTACGCTGGCTATTGCCAAAGCAAGTTTCCGGTCAATATTACGCAGCCCTTCGGCGGTGGTGTTTAGTTTGGCTTTTCCGCTTATATTTATTTTGGTGTTTGCCAATATTGGCGGTGGCGGGCTATCAGTTGATGTGGGCGTTGCCAAAGGCTGCGATACCCTTAACCCGGTTTACGTGGCCCTAAAAAGCGTAAAGGTGATGCACCTGGTTAGCGACCAAACGCCCGACGAGATGAGCAAGAACCTGGCAAAGGGCAGTTTAGATGCCATTATTGATCTGAAACCTTTTGTACCCATGAAACCTATAGCCATGAGCGTGCAATACAGCGCGGCATCGGGCGATAAGGGCAGCATTTTAAAATCTACGCTTAACAACATCTTTTACCGTATGCAGTCGGCGCAGTTAAGTAAAATGCAGGGTTTGTCGGGTATTCAAATACCTAACGTGGTCGACTTAAAAGAAACTACCGTTACCGGCCGCGAGTATAAGTATATCGATTTTATACTACCGGGCCAGCTGGGCTTTTCGCTGTTAAGCAGCGGGGTTTTTGGTACCGCGTTCGTGTTTATTGGACTGCGTTTAACACTGGTTATTAAACGCTTTTTTGCTACTCCTGTTAAAAAATACAGCATTGTACTGGGCGAGGCTATTGCCCGTATCGTATTCTCGCTTTTAGGTGCACTGTTTATTATTATGGTTGGTCATTTTGCTTTTGGCTTTACGCTGATACACGGTATAATAACGGTGCTTAATATGCTGGTGCTTTGCGCCATAGGGCTTATTATATTTATGGGCTTTGGCTTTACCATATCGGGCATAGCCAAAAACGAAAGCACCGTACCGCCGCTGTCTAACATCATTACCCTGCCGCAGTTTTTACTGTCTGGCACCTTCTTTTCGGTAACCGCTTTTCCAAAATGGCTGCAATATGTAAGTAATGCCCTGCCATTAACCCACCTTAACAACGCCATGCGCAAGGTAGCGTTTGAAGGCGCCGGCCTGGGCGATGTTACCCACCAACTGTTCATCCTGCTGCTTTGGGGCATTGGAGTGTATGCCGTAGCGGTGAAGACGTTTAAGTGGGAGTAGGTTAGTTTAGAGGTAGAAAACATACAAGCGGTGGCTATGTGCGATTCCTTCCTTGGGGAAGGAGGAGGAAGGGGTTTGATAACAGATAAGTCTGCCATGCGTATAAACCCCTCCCTGCCACTACACAACCTAACGCACCCCTCCCCGTCCGCTGGGAGCACATCTAAAATCTGCACAACTGCATATCTGCACATTAACCCCACATCAACTCAATGTTAAATTTTCCAGTTCCCTCAGGGTCTCTCGCAGAGGACCCTGAGGCATACGATCTCATCCCTAATAATATCATCACAAAAGTTATATTAGCCTAATGGCTATTCGTACAATTCATAATACACCTGACCATACGTGGTTTATAACTTTTACCTGTTATTGCTGGCTACCATTGTTTGAAACAACACAATCGTATGATTTAATTTACGACTGGCTGAGACTAATTGATGAAAAATACCACATCAAAACATTGGCGTTTGTAATAATGCCAAATCATGTTCACTTACTTTTACACTTGCCTGTATCTGATAACCTGAAACTAAATACCATTATAAGTAATGGCAAAAGATTTATGGCGTATGAATTAATTCGGCGATTAACAGTAAAAAATGAAAACAAATTAATAGGGATATTAACTTTAGCGTGTAGTCAAAATGAAATTGATAAAGGACAAAGGCACAAAGCCTTTGAGCCATCATTCGATGCCAAGCCTGTGTACAGTTTAGATTTTCTAAATCAAAAGCTGGATTATATTCATCATAATCCAGTTAGCGGCAAGTGGCATTTATGTAATGAGTTTACCGATTATCCCCATAGTAGTGCTGCATTTTATATTGATGAGAAATCGCATCCCAATATAATTATTAGTGACTATAGAGAATATTGGAATTGATATCGGCGACCGCAGGGTCCTCTGCGAGAGACCCTGCGGAGACATCAAAAATAAACAGGTCGTCATTGCGCGGAGCGATAGCGACAAAGCAATCTCCGAACAAGGCATAACCACCTTGCATATGTAGAGATTGCTTCGTACCTCGCAATAACGCACGGTTTAGGTTTCTTGCGATACATTTCCGTTCTCTCAGCATCTCTCGCAGGGCCCCGCAAGAACATAAAACAAGCCGTCGCGCCATCATGCCGGCTGGCGGCGCGGCATCCTACATGCAAATTGTGAGACCGAAGGACACCCTTCTTGGCATCAAAAAAAAATCATCAAACGATTTACCCTAATCTTTGATCTGAATCAGATACTTTTTGCTTTTCCTATTCTCTTCGGGTTGCTCTGCAAACGATTTAGCGTAATCAATCCTGTCAGCACTAAACACATTACCTAATATCGGTTCGGCTTCTTCAATGCTATATGTTTTATCTTTTATTTGAAAAGTAAACTTGTAAGATGATTTCTTAAGTTCTTTAATAGATATTTCCGGACGGGAAATGTCAAACTTAAATGGTATCGTGAAACTTTGCTCTATTACACGGCTATTCTGTATAGCGGGTTTCCATCGTGGCGAATTTTGAATCGCAACGGATAAGCTTTCTTCAAAGCCGGTTCCACTTTCGCTGAACGCTTTAATATTTTTTGGTTTACCTGTTACATCCACCGTAAAGCCAATTACTATCCGACCTTTAAATCCAAATAAACCAACAAGTTCGGGCATACTCGTACTATTGGTTACATATCGCATAAAGTTAACATCACCACCAGGATAAGATGCTGATTGTTCGATAGCGACAAAGGTAACAGGGCTGGCAGCTTCGGGCACAATACCCGCACTATCCTTTTTAGCTTGAGAACTAATAGGAGGTTCTTGAGCAAAAACAAGCCCAGTAAACAATACAAAGGCTACAATCGTAAAATATAGTTTCATCAAGCTAAAATAAACTAAAACCGTGTGTGAGGTGGTATTAATTAGTAAAAATAATTCCTGTCCCCTCAGGGTCTCTCGCAGATTACCCTGAGGCATACGCCTTCTCAATCTGCAGATCTAAAATCTAAAATCTGCACATCTCCAAATTAACCCCACATCAACTTAATATTAAACTTAACAATTTGTTAACATTAACAAGTACACAGTTAACACTTAGGTAATATTAGGGTAATACATTTGCTGCCATTAAAACAGCAAGCAATGTTAAAAGCCCCAAAAATAGCTATTATAGCTTTTATACTGTTAACAGTATGTTCATTTACAGTTAACGCGCAAGATTCTAAATTAGGTACATGGGGCATTGCCACCGTAGTAATGCCCGGCGATAGCGTGCACAAATGGGGCGGCTATTCCGAATTCCAAACCCGCACCAATGGCGCACTGTTCAGCCAGTTTCAATACTACGAGGCTAAGGTGGGCGTAAGCTACGATATCGACAAAAACTTCATCGCCCTGTTGGGTACAGGCACTTACCATACCTACGATTACTTTGATGTATCAAAGGGCCCCATTACAAACGAGTACCGCTTTTGGGAACAAATGACCATTAACCAGTACCTGTCGCGTTTAAAGTTTGAGCACCGTTACCGGGTAGAGCAGCGCTGGGTAAACGGCAACTACCGCAATCGCTTTAGGTATCGTTTAAATATGTTTATCCCTTTAAACAATAAAAAAATTGCCGCTAAAACCTATTTCCTGTCCGTGTTCGACGAGATATTCCTTAACAATAAAGCGCCAAACTTCGAGCGTAACCGGGTATCTGCAGCTTTGGGTTACCAGTTTGATAAAAAATGGATAGTACAGGCCGGTTGGATTAACCAGCGCAACTTTACAGCCGAAACAAGCAGCGGCAAAAACAACATTATGCTGATGCTGATGTACCGTATAAACCGTAAAAACAGTGCCGAAAGGGAGCAGGTACCTACAACTGCCGACTAATTTTAATAAAGCACAACATTATAAAGAGACGCGGTGCCTATCGCGTCTCTTTTTTTACGCGTTTACCTTCCAACTCATTAATAATCATAACAAATACTAATTTCTGATTGCGTTTTACTGAATTTGCACTAAATTAGCCCACCAAATTAGTATAGTACACACACAAACAATCCGACAATAAACTATGAGCTTAATAATTGATGTTCATGCGCGCCAGATTTTAGATTCGCGCGGTAACCCTACCATCGAGGTAGATGTAATTACAGAGAACGGCGTACTTGGCCGCGCTGCAGTACCATCAGGTGCTTCAACCGGTATGCACGAAGCCGTTGAACTGCGCGACGATGATAAAAAAGTATACATGGGTAAAGGTGTTTTAAAAGCCGTTGCCAATGTAAACGATAAAATTGCTGCTGAACTTAAAGGCGTTGATGTATTTGAACAAAATGCTATCGACGATATTATGATTAAGCTTGATGGTACCGAAAATAAAGGTAACCTGGGCGCCAACGCCATTTTGGGTGTATCATTAGCGGTAGCTAAAGCAGCCGCGCAAGAGAGCCGCCAACCATTATACCGCTACATTGGTGGTGTTAACGCCAACACTTTGCCTATACCCATGATGAACATTGTAAACGGTGGTTCGCACTCTGATGCGCCTATCGCTTTCCAGGAGTTTATGATCATGCCGGTTGGCGCTTCTTCATTCTCTGAAGCTTTGCGTTGGGGTACTGAAGTATTCCACAACCTGAAAAAGATATTACACGACCGCGGTTTATCAACCGCTGTTGGCGACGAAGGTGGTTTTGCACCAACCTTTGATAGCACCGAAGATGGTATAGAAACCATTTTAAAAGCCATTGATAAAGCAGGCTACAAAGCCGGCGAAGACATTTTCATCGCTTTTGACTGTGCATCGTCTGAGTTTTATAAAGATGGCAAATACGACTACAAGAAATTTGAAGGCGAAAAAGGTGCTACACGTACCAGCGCAGAGCAAGCCGAATACCTGGCATCGTTAGTTGCAAAATACCCTATCATATCTATTGAAGATGGTATGGACGAGAACGACTGGGATGGCTGGAAATTATTGACCGAAAAAATTGGCGATAAAGTACAATTAGTTGGCGACGATTTATTTGTAACCAATGTTACCCGCCTGCAAAAAGGTATAACCGAAGGTATTGGCAACTCTATACTGGTTAAAGTAAACCAAATTGGGTCGCTAACCGAAACCATTAACGCGGTAAGCCTGGCACAAACCAATGGCTACACATCGGTAATGAGCCACCGTAGCGGCGAAACCGAAGATGTTACCATTGCCGATTTAGCTGTTGCCCTTAACTGCGGCCAGATAAAAACCGGTTCGGCATCGCGCAGCGACAGGATAGCAAAATACAACCAGCTATTACGTATCGAAGAAGAATTAGGCGCTGCCGCGCGCTTTATTGGTAAGGATTTTAAATACTACAATAAGAAGTAAGCAACACTAATTCAATCGAATTTTACGAACTACTAAAGCCCCGGATCTTTCCGGGGCTTTTTTTATACCACGTACGATTTTGTTTGCCCTCCGTTTAAATGGCAGCATCGTACTACAAAGATTTTTATACTTTTACGCTTAATGAACTTAAAACGCATATTACGCACGGCAGCAATAATTTTTATACTTGCACTAAATGTGGGTTGCGACCAGGCTACCAAAGCCATGATGCGCGATCATATCCGTTTTTACGACCAGTACAGCTTTTTTAAAGGCCATGTAACCCTTTTAAATGTCGAGAATAAAGGCGCGTTTTTAAGCCTGGGCGATAGTCTGCCTAACCCCTTTCATTTTATACTGCTAACGTTGTTGCCGGTACTGGCGCTTTTAGGCGGCCTGGCGTATATCCTTATTAAAACCAATATCTCAAAAACCGCGCTCCTGGGTATCATATTTTTAATTGGCGGCGGCATGGGTAATCTGTACGATCGTATTACCAAGGGCTCCGTCACCGATTTTTTGCACCTTAAATTCGGCATCTTCCAAACCGGTATATTCAACGTGGCCGATGTGTCTATTATGGTGGGTATAGGCTTAATGCTGCTGGATGCCTTTATTAAGCAAAAAAATCAGCCAAAAGTACTGGAGTTATAATATGTATAGACGCGATACTTGCGTCTTTCTATTATATGAACGTAACAATTCATCTTATTAAAAACAGACGCAAAGTATTGCGTCTCTACCTCGGCATTGCATCAATTACCTGCCAAAAACATACATACCAATAAAAACCGTATCTTTGCAAATAATTACCCGTTGGTTTACGGCTTTGATCAATAGACAACTCTTCAGATCCGCTTAATGCTTCGCGTTAGCACATATACATTACAAACATTACATGTCATTCGAAAATTTAAATTTAATTGAGCCTATTTTAAAGGCTTTAAAAACAGAGGGCTATACAACCCCAACTCCCATACAAGAACAAGCAATACCCTTTATACTACAACACCGCGACCTTTTAGGCTGCGCACAAACCGGTACCGGCAAAACAGCCGCTTTTGCAATACCTATCCTTCAGCTTTTATTTGAAGACAGGCAAAAACACCGTGAACAGAAATCCATAAAGGCCCTAATTTTAACCCCAACCCGCGAGCTGGCCATACAAATTGCCGAAAGCTTTACTGCCTATGGTAAAAATACCGGCCTTAAAAACCTGGTTATATTTGGCGGCGTATCACAAGGCCCGCAAACAGATGCCCTGCGCCGTGGCGTTGATATTTTGATAGCTACCCCCGGCCGTTTATTGGACCTGATGAACCAGCGTTTTGTGCATTTAGAGCATATTAAAATGCTGGTATTAGACGAGGCCGACCGTATGCTGGACATGGGTTTTGTGCACGATGTTAAAAAGATAATTGCCAAAGTGCCGGCCAACAGGCAAACGCTGTTTTTTAGCGCTACCATGCCAACCGAGATACAAAGCCTGGCCGATTCCATCTTACAGAAACCCGCCAAGGTTGAGGTTGCCCCGGTATCATCAACTGCCGATACTATACAGCAATCGTTATATTATGTAGATAAGGGTGATAAACGCGCCTTGTTACAGCATATATTAAAAGATAAGAATATTAAAACCGCGCTGGTATTTACCCGCACCAAACACGGTGCCGATAAAGTGGTGAAGGATTTGATACGCGCAGGCATTACTGCCGAGGCCATACATGGCAACAAATCGCAAAACGCGCGCCAGCGGGCATTAACCAATTTTAAAAACCGTACTACACGTGTTTTAATTGCTACCGATATTGCCGCGCGTGGTATTGATATTGACGACCTTACCCACGTTATAAACTACGAAATACCCAATATCCCCGAAACCTATGTACACCGTATTGGCCGTACCGGCCGCGCGGGTGCCAGCGGTATAGCCTTTACGTTTTGCGATGGCGAGGAAGAAATAGAATACCTAAGAGATATTCATAAACTGATAGCAAAAGAAATCCCGATTGAGGAAGGCCACCCCTACCCGCTTAACCACCTTGCCATGGCCGAAAAGCTGATGAGCAAGGCTAAACCGGTTAAAAAGAGTGGCGGTGCATCGCACGGTGGTGGCGGCAACAACCGCAATAAACGCCCCGGTGCAGGCGGCAGGCCGGCTGGTCACCGTGGTGCCAACAATACCGGCCGCGCAGGCGGTAGCAGCGGCATGAGCGGTGCAGGCGGTAAAAAGAGATTGTAATTTTGGTGAATAGAGGTTGTTAATTAGAGGTAAGTTTGGCTTGCCTGTAATTGCCAACCTTTATTTTTTAAAACTAATCACCAATCTTTAAGCTCTAATTAACCAATGTTAACATGTTAATAACCATATTTGCACTGTTTAAATTAATTAAATAGCTTTAAAGTGAAAATTCAGCCCGACAAAATGAGACGCCTTTTAGACCTTATCAAGAACAAATTTTTTTTGGTAACGCTGGCTTTTGTTATTTGGATGATATTTTTTGATAAGAACGACCTTTTCTCGCAATACGAGTATCACCAGCAGTTGGCTAAGCTAAAGGCCGAGCAGGTTTTTTACCAAACCGAAACCGCCAAGGTGAACAAAGACCTTGACGAATTAACATCAGACAAAGCCAAGCTCGAAAAATTCGCTCGCGAAAAGTACCTCATGAAAAAAGACAACGAAGATATTTTTGTTATCGTTCACGAGAAAAAGAAATAGGCAGATGTGCAAATTTCAGATGTGCAGATGAGTAATTAATACCCGGTTCTGCCCACTGCAAACTGCCACTGCCACTGCTTACTGTAAACTGCTTACTCCCCTGTCTTGGTATCTATTTTAGGCACGGCAAACATCGCTTCTTTTATATATTTAACCGGCGCGCTGCCATAGCTCAGGAATTTTTCGTTAAACTCTTTTAGCTTGTATTTGTCACCCTGTTTTTTCTTCCATTGGTTTTGAAGTTCAACAATTTCTTTAAAGCCGGTATAGTAGCTGGTTAGCTGCACACTGGTTACGCTTACCCGCTTCCATTTATTATCAGCTTCGGCCTGCTGCTGAAAAGCCTCTTTGGTAAGCATAGTAACCGCTTGTTCTTTGGTCATGTTACCGGCATGTACACTGTAATCTAATATGGTGTTACAAACCGATCGCAGGTTCCATTTATACCACATCAGGCGCATTTCGGGGGCGTTATCGCCAAAGCCGGCATCCAGCATCATTTGCTCGGTATACACCGCCCAGCCCTCAACCATGGCACCATTGCCAAATACCGATTTAATTATACTTGGCGATTTATTAGCGTATACCAACTGGGTATAATGCCCCGGTATGGCCTCGTGTATACATAATATTTGCAGTATGTAGTTATTATACTCGCGCAGGTAGCTTTCGGCCCGCTCAGGCGACCAACCAGCTAAACTGCCTACATTATAATAAGTATTCCCTGTTTTATCGTACGGGCCGGGCGAACTAACAGATGCACCTGCCACGCCCGCCATGTAGCCGGGTTCTTTACGCACCACCAATGGTTTTGACGGGTCGAGGGTTAGCAGGTCTTTTGATTTGATGAACGCGGTAAGCTTTGGTAGCTCTTTCTCAATAGCCGACTGGAATTCATCAGGCGCTACGTGCTTTACCGATAGCGCATCTATCATTTGCCCTATTAACTCTAACGAATCGGTCGGCATAGGTTTGCCTTCAAAATATTTTGGCCATAGCTGCTTGCTTAGCTTGGTCATTTCGCGGTGCACATATTTCTTACGTTCTACGGCAGCGTTAAATACCTGCTGGGCGGTACCCTCGGCCATAATATCGTATTTAAACTTGGCCTCGTAAAATTCTTTGCCCAATCTGAAACTACGCGGCTTGCTACTTTTTAAGTTTTTAAGCCATCCGGCATATTCCTTTATTGCCGCGGCAGATGTGCGGGCCCTATCCAGCATTAATTTTTGCTCGGCAGCAGGTATGCCGCTTTTCTTTAACGAGTCGCCAAAATCATTCTCTATCACACTAACGCCGCCCAGGTGCTGGTCAATAGCCAGCGAGGTTAGTTCGGGCACGGGGTTACTAATTTGCTTTTCGGCCTCTTTATAGTAAGCCGGTATATTTTGCATTTTTTGATAAAAGTGGCGCAGGCGTTTATCAAGCGGGGCATAATGCTCGTTTAATATATAAGCAAACGTGCCTATTACATTATATGATGCCGGGTTCCATTTATAATCTTTTAATTGCTCAATGTTCCATTGCATGCTCTCCAACTGGTTTTGCATCAAGCGGTGGTCCATTTTATTGGCATCCGAAAGTGTGTTTACATCAAAGCGGCTCAACGAGTCCATTTGCACCTTGGTAAAGCTGATCAGCGCTTTACGCGTTTTGTCGCTTGGTACCAGTAAAACACTGTCATACTTATGATAGCCGGCGCTGGTGGCCCAGTCGGGGTTGTTTTTCCAAAGCTCTTCTAAAAAGTGGTCCTCGTATGCTGTAAATGCCGCATCGTCTTTAGCAGATAAGTTTTGGTTTGATTGTCCGTCTTTTTTACAGGCGGTAAAGGCGCCAACATATAGCGCAAGCAGTAGAATTTTTCTGATCACCGTTAAGCAGTTTTTAGAGTATAAACTTAAAACATTTGATTCATATAAATCAAACTGCCGCTTATTTTGTTGAATTAGAAAAATGCAAGATGGATAGCGAGCACAAAATTTTAATAAACGAGCTAATAAAATTACTGGAAGGCGGCAATGCCCATGCTAACCTAAAGGATGCCCTAAGCGATGTACCCGCTTATATAAGGGGTGTAAAGCCTTATGGCTTGCCCTACAGCATTTGGCAATTGGTAGAGCACATACGTATTGCGCAATGGGATATGCTGCAGTTTAGTAAGGATGGCAGCCACCAATCGCCAAAATGGCCCGACGACTATTGGCCAAAAGAACCTAGCCCGGCTAATGACGAAGCCTGGCACAAAGCCATAAAGCAAATTGATGATGACAGGAATGAGTTTATAGCACTGCTTAAAAGCGAAGATATTTATAAGGCCATACCCCATGGCACAGGCCAAAGTATACTGCTGGAGGCCTTACAAATAGCCGACCATAACGCCTATCACATTGCCGAAATTGTGCTTTTAAGACGATTACTAAACGCGTGGAAGCCTTGATAGATGTGCAGATGAACGATGTGCAGATTATAGATGTGCAGATATGCAGATGCTAAGCGCGGTTAATCTATTCGGTCATTTGCACATCTGAATTCGCACGTCTGCACTTCTACGAAGCTCATCTGCACATCTGAAATTTGCACATCTGCACATCTATGAAGTTCATCTGCACATCTATCACTTAACTCCCTTTACAAAATTTACAATGGCGGTAACCAGTTCGGGTTTTAGCGGTAAATCGGGCTTGGAGTAGGTGGCGGAATTCGCGGCTTTATCTGCCGGGGCCTCTTTAAGCACATGGTTCATACCGGGCACAATTACCAGTGTAGCATCAGATTTGGCTTTCTTCAATTTTTCGGCATCCGTAACCGGCACCTGTATATCGGTTGTGCCCTGTAGTATCAGTGTAGGTATCTTTACCTTTTTCATTTCTCTAACAGGGTCGTACCTAAACCAGCTCATCAGGTAAGGCTGCACGCTTGGCCTGGCTATAAAGTAAAGGCGCGGGTCTATATCATCAGTATATTTACCCTTTTTCATGCTATCTATCATGGTTTTAAAACCATCGGTTATATATTGCGGCTGCGATTTTAATTGCTCGGTAACAATTACATCGGCCGGGCGGCCGGCGCCAGCTACAGATATATAGCCATTTGCCGGTTGCCCCCTTATGGCCAGCAAACCTACCAGCGCACCCTCGCTATGGCCCAAAACTATCACTTTCGAAAAACGCTCGTCCTCTTTCAATAAATTTATCATGCCCACGGCATCGTCAACATAATCTTCAAAACGCAGGTCTTTTTCTTTGGTATTGGTAGCGCTTTGGCCAACCATACGCTTGTCGTACCTTAAGGATGCTATACCATTTTTGCCTAATTCGTTAGCTATCATTTTATAGGTATTACCGTTTACACCAAGCTTAGGGCTGTTACCGTCACGGTCTGTTGGGCCCGAACCTGCTATGATAATAACAACCGGTACTTTACCCGACGCGTTTTTAGGCACGGCAAGCGTACCCGAAATTGAACCGGCAAATGTTTTCAAAAAAATTGGCGATTCGGTTAACGAGGCATCAGTAGGCAAGGCGGTGGCAGCCGGTTCCTGGTAAGGACTGATAAATAATCCGGTTATTTTATCCTGGCTGTTTAACGACAAGTTTAACTGATAAACCGCGCTGGCAAAAGTGGCTTTATAAATTGCTACCGGTGCGCTAAACTTAACCACTTCGGTTTTAGACAGGTTGCCTAATTGGGTTTTTAACTGCGCTGTTGTTAGCTTAAACTTATCTAATGGCAGCGATTCTTTCATCTCGGGGCTAAACATGGCGTGTATACTATCAATATGGTTATTGTTATAGTATTGCTTAAACTTATCAACGGCCAGTTTAAAGTTAGCGGGCTGGTCTTGCGCGTGCAGCCTAACAGCAACGCAAATAATGGTTAGTAAAAAAAATATCTTCTTCATGCTTTGCCTCAGCGAGTAGTTAATCAGGCGAAAATACTAAAATACGCAGGTAAATTATTTTTTAAAATATTTACCACAAGCAACTATTATTCTTATTATGCGTAAAAGCACTTTTATATATTTGTGTATGTAATAATGTTGTTATATTTAACTTTCGTTAAAGGAAAAACACTATAGAAAAAATTCTACTATAAAAATTAATGAAGTTTTACATCGGGTGCTTATTAATAGCGTTCATAACGGGTCTATGTAGTTTTTGTTACGGTCAGTCAAGTTCTTCGGTACATGGTAATGTATTTATACAACATAATTTAGCTGCAGAAGCAGCCACAGTTATCCTCCTGAACCAGCCAGATTCATCAGTTGCATTATCGGCATTAGTAAATAATAAGGGTGCTTACGCGTTTTTAAATGTGCAACCGGGCAGCTACATATTACTGGTAACCAGGTTGGGCTATAAAAAATATTACACAGGCAGTTTACAGGTTGTTGCCGGGCAAAACCTAACAGTTAACCCAATTGAGCTTAGCCCCGCAAGTAACGAGTTAAAAGAAGTATCTGTTGTTAGCAGAAGACCCTTTATTGAAGTAAAACCCGGTAAAACAACCATTAACCCAAGTGCCAGCATAGCCGTTGATGGTAAAAATGCTTTAGATGTTTTGCGCCAATCGCCCGGGGTGCGGGTTGATAATGGCATTAGTTTAATAGGCAGGCAAAATGCGTTAGTACTTATTGATGGCAAGCAAACAAATTTAAGCAGTACTGAGGTTGCCGACTTATTAGCCGGCACACAAGCCAATACGATCGATCGGATAGAGCTAATTACAGGCGCATCTGCCAAATACGATGCATCGGCCGGTGGCATTGTAAACATAGTGATGAAAAAAGGAAAAAATATTGGCTTTAACGGCACATATACTGCAAGTGCCGGCATGGGCAGATATTACAAACTAAATACAGGGATAACCTTTAATAACCGCACCAAAAACACCAACATATTTGGCAATTACAGTATAGCCGACAATAAAAATTACTCGGATATTTTAACTGACAGGTTTGTTAATGATGCAGGCGCTGTAAGCAATTATCAATCTACGTATCATAATATTCAAAAAAACATCAATCATAACTTTAGGTTAGGGGCCGACTTTAACTTATCTACCAACAGTACAATTGGTTTTTTAGTGAGCGGCAATCTTAACGAAAACGATTTTGCGAAAAATAACACACTTAAGATAAAAAGAGACGGGCTGTTAGATTCAACCATAATAGCCATAACTAACATCGAGCGCGATCTTAACAGCTTTAATTATAACATCAATTACAATAACAAGCTTAATAAAGCAGGCGAAAACCTATCAGCAAATATTACTTACACCAACACACCCCGGCGATCTGAAGAATATATTGAAAATACCTTTTACGATGCCATATATGTGCAATACAGAAGCCCGTTGCTTTTGCAAAATCTTTCGCCATCGTCCCGATATAACTGGACTGGCAAAATAGATTATGCCAACCCATTACAAAACGGTGCCAAGCTGGAAGCAGGTGCAAAAATAAGCGTATCAAACAGCGATAATAACCTGGTATTTGGCCCTAAAATAGGCGACGCTTATATAAGCGACCCCACCTACAGCAATCATTTTATTTACAAAGAGAATGTAAGCAGCGGCTATTTAAACTATAATAAAACCTTAGGCAAAATTGATATTGAAACAGGTTTACGTGGCGAGTATACCACTACATCCAGTAACTCGATCGGTTTATATACTTCCGAAAAAATCGAAAACCATTATTTTAACCTTTTCCCAAGCGCCACACTAACTTACCACAAAAACGACAAAAATGATTTTAGTTTATTGATAAGTCGTGGCCTTGAGCGGCCGGATTACGAAAAGCTAAACCCATTTTTATACTTTTTAGACCTTTATACTTACCAATCCGGCAATCCGTACTTAAAACCCGAATATGTAACAACTGCTACTATTGGTTATACTTATAATCAATCTATATCTGTATCGCTTTATGGCAGCCACAATAATGGCAGTAAATTACCTTTTTACATACAAAATGATAGCTCAGGCATAAACATTTTAACCACCCGTAACCTGGGCACCATAACAACTTATGGTATAAAACTGGATTTGCCTGTTACCTTTACGCCGTGGTGGGGTAATAATTTTGCCATTGATGCATCGCACCAGCAGTATAAAGCATTTATACAAAATGGGAACTTAAACCAGGGTGTTATTGATGTGGTTTTTACAGGGCGCCAGGATTTTAAGATCAGCAAATCTATTTCCGCATCGTTTTTAACACATTACGAAACCCCAACCTGGTATGGAATTAACCACTTTAAGGCTTCGTACAGCTTTGATACCGAAATTGGGAAATCTGTATTAAATAAAAGGGGGAAATTAAGCTTCTCGGTACGGGATATTTTTAACACCGTTAGAGACCGCTACCATACCGATTATCAGAACAATAACCTTTCTCAAATAATTAAATTCGAATCGCGCAGCCAACAATTTAGGTTAAATTTTAGCTATAACTTTGGTAAAACTACTGTTAAGAGCGCCCCCAAACGCGATATAGGGAATGAGGACGAACAAGCCCGGATGAAAACGACAAGTAATTAAACAAGAAAGGGGACAGTTAGTCCCCTTTCTTGTTTATTGTACGCTTGATTATAAAGTTATCAAAACTTTTGCAGCAGAAGGGTCAACTACTTTTTTCTTGCAATAACCGTAACCTGATACTGGTTCGATATCTGCACAGTATTGGTCTTTACTGCACGCTATGTCACTTACACAGTGGCCGCCAACCATCGATCCGCCTAAAACAGATTTCATTTGATCGCGGCTTAATTTTTTTGTTTCTAAATTTTTCATTTTTTGGTGTGGTTTTTTTTATTGGAATTTAATCCTCACAAAGATAACTATACACTTAAGTAATACGCAATATATAAAATTTATTTTCTATAAGTTTTATATCAGTAAATCAGTCGTTTATTAACTTTTACTCAATTTTAAACTCAGGATACTTGCCTTTAATTTTAGTTACAAAGAAACGCCCCAGCGAGTCGCTCTTAATAAATCGCCTAAAGGTTTGTGGTTTAACATTAAGGTATTGCCAAACACCGCTATGCTCTTTAAACTCCAGTTCGAGCGTATTTGTGGCGGCATCATAGCCAACACTTTGTAAAGCCGATGATTGTACCTGTTGCCTGTGCATACCCATAAAAGCAAGCATGACAAAAAAAGGTTTTTTAAAATGTTAACCCGCGTGGCCGCTAAGCATACTAATGATGATGACAAGCAAAACAAAAAAACTGATGCCGGTATACAGGTAGTCTTTCTCCATTACAAATCCTATTGCCGAAAACAAAACCCTTAAAATGGGCGTGGCAATTAATAAAATAATACCGGCCTGTATAATGGCCCTGCCCCTAAAGGTTATTATGCCGTTTAACACCCCGGGGATGGTTTGCACAAAATTGGGAATACCTTTAAAAGTATGGTAGTTGGCAATGGTGTGGCCATGGCGGTACAGGTAAAGCACGCCGCCAAAAAATACGATGGTCATGGATATAAAAACGCCGGTGCGCAATACCCATCCAATAACCACCTGCATATCTTTATCCTTAAACTTTCCGGCCATTGGCGCAAAATACGGCTTAACGTTTATCCCTACAACTTTAATGTTAACCTACAGATTTTATAGACTTTTTGGTAAACTAAGCCAAAAGCAGCCCATCTGTAAGCAGTTTTTACTATTTTCGCAACCTCACAGGCGTAAACAATAAAATGGACTATCAATTTAAGGATATAGAGCAAAAGTGGCAAAAGTTTTGGGCTGATAATAACACCTTTAAAGCCGAAAATAAAACCAGTAAACCCAAGTACTATGTGCTGGATATGTTCCCCTACCCAAGTGGTGCGGGGCTGCATGTTGGCCACCCGCTGGGGTATATAGCTTCAGATATTTTTGCGCGCTACAAACGCCTTAAGGGTTTTAACGTATTGCACCCAATGGGTTACGATAGCTTTGGCCTGCCGGCCGAGCAATATGCCATACAAACCGGGCAACACCCATCTGTTACCACCGAGGATAATATTGCCACATACCGCCGCCAGTTAGACCAGATAGGTTTTTCGTTTGATTGGAGCCGCGAGGTGCGCACAAGCTCGCCGGGATATTATAAATGGACGCAGTGGATTTTTATGCAGTTGTTTAACAGCTGGTACAATAAAGATGCTGATAAAGCCGAACCGATAAGCAAACTTATCGCCCATTTTGAGAGCAATGGCTCGGCAGGGATAAACGCGGTTTCCGATGAAGAGATATTTACCTTTACCGCCGATGAATGGAACGCATTTACCGAAGAGCAGCAAC
The DNA here is from genome assembly GCA_005938025.2 of Inquilinus sp. KBS0705. NCBI lineage: Bacteria > Pseudomonadati > Pseudomonadota > Alphaproteobacteria > Rhodospirillales > Rhodospirillaceae > Inquilinus > Inquilinus sp. KBS0705. Next base: position 2,366,276 of record VCCI02000001.1, read on the forward strand.
AAGCCGAACTATTAAAATACCGCCTTACCTATCTGCGCGAAAGCACCGTTAACTGGTGCGCTGCATTAGGTACCGTATTGGCCAACGACGAGGTAAAAGACGGCTTTAGCGAACGCGGCGGCTACCCTGTTGAACAAAAGAAAATGATGCAGTGGAGCATGCGCATAACCGCCTATGCACAGCGCCTGCTGGAAGGATTAGACACTATTGACTGGCCCGAACCGCTTAAAGAAATGCAGCGCAACTGGATAGGCAAAAGCGTAGGCGCAAGTGTGAAATTCCCGATAGAACAGACTCAAGACTCAAGACTCAAGATTCAAGACTTTATAGAAGTTTTCACCACCCGTGTTGATACCATTTTTGGGGTTACCTTTGTAGTTTTGGCACCCGAGCATGAACTGGTTGCAGAATTAACCACGCCTGAGCAAAAAGCTGCGGTTGAAGCCTACATTGCACAAACCAAAAAGAAAAGCGAGCTTGACCGTATAGCCGATACCAAAACCGTATCGGGTGCTTTTACGGGTAGCTATGTGTTAAACCCGCTAAATGGCGAAAAGATACAGTTATGGATAGCCGACTATGTTTTAGCAGGCTATGGTACAGGTGCCGTGATGGCGGTACCAAGCGGCGACCAGCGCGACTACCTGTTTGCAAAGCACTTTAACCTGCCTATCGTCCCTATTATAGATGTACAAAACATTGAGGTTGAGGCCGACCCTACTAAAGAGGGTAAATACATCAACTCCGACTTTATAAACGGGTTGGGTTACAAAGAGGCTACTGCCACCGTGGTTGCCAAACTGGAAGCCATTGGCGCAGGTAAAGCCAAGGTAAACTTCAGGATGCGCGATGCTATTTTTGGCCGCCAGCGTTACTGGGGCGAGCCTGTACCCGTGTATTTTAAAAAAGGCCTGCCTTACTTGATAGACGAAAAAGAATTACCCTTAATACTACCCGAAATAGATAAATACCTGCCAACCGAAAGCGGCGAGCCACCTTTGGGCCGCGCTACTGACTGGAAATATAACCCCCTCTCCTCTGGAGAGGGCCGGGGTGAGGCTTTTGAGTACGAGCTAAGCACCATGCCAGGCTGGGCTGGTAGTAGCTGGTACTGGTACCGCTATATGGATGCCCATAACGATGCGGAGTTTGCAAGCAAGGATGCTATAGACTACTGGAAAGCGGTTGACCTTTATATAGGCGGCAGCGAGCATGCAACCGGCCACTTGCTTTACAGCCGTTTTTGGAACAAGTTTTTAAAGGACATTGGCAAAGTTGGCGAGGAAGAGCCTTTTAAAAAGCTGATCAACCAGGGTATGATACAGGGCAGAAGTAATTTTGTGTATAGGCTTATTGACGCCGAAGGAAAAGGCACCAATACGTTTATATCTCATGGTCTTATCAAACAATACAACACTTCACCTATACATGTAGATGTTAATATTGTAGAGAATGATGTACTAAATCTGGCTAAATTTAAAGAGTGGCGGCCTGATTTTGCAGATGCGGAATTCATCCTTGAAGGTGGCAAATACATCTGTGGTGTTGAGATTGAGAAAATGTCGAAGCGTTATTATAACGTGGTAAACCCCGACGATCTGGCCCAACGCTATGGTGCCGATACCTTGCGTATGTACGAGATGTTTTTAGGCCCGTTGGAGCAGAGCAAACCATGGAATACCAACGGTATCGAGGGTGTGTTTAAGTTCTTGCGTAAATTCTGGAGGTTGTTCCATGATGCGGAATGGAACTTCATCGTAAGCAACGATGCGCCTACTAAGGCGGAGTTAAAATCGCTGCACAAGATCATCCAAAAGGTTGAGCAGGATATCGAGCGTTTCTCGTTCAATACCTCCGTTTCCAGCTTCATGATAGCTGTGAACGAATTGACGGACCTTAAATGTAACAAACGCGCCATATTAGAGAATTTGGTTATTGTACTTGCACCCTATGCCCCGCATATTTGCGAGGAGCTTTGGGTATTGCTGGGCAACCCGGCAGGCACCATATCTACCGCGGCCTATCCTACATTTAACCCCGCCTATTTGGTCGAGGATGAATTTAGCTACCCGGTATCGTTCAATGGTAAAATGAAAACCAATATCAGCCTGTCGCTTAGTTTGGAAGTGGCCGATATTGAGGCGGCCGTTTTAGCCAGTGCCGATGTACAAAAATACCTGGATGGCAAAGCGCCTAAAAAGGTAATTGTGGTAAAAGGCCGTATTGTAAACATCGTTATTTAACCCTTGTCATCTCGAGTGAGCGCAGCGACGAGAGATCTTGTTCAAATAAAGGCGGCAAATTGTCCCATGAACAAGATTTCTCCTCGTACCTCGTCGAAATAACATCTTCTTGGTTGTAGTTCATCGAGCAAAGGGAATGAGGATTTAAGGGCAGCTTTTTTTTACAAAACGACCATTAAAACCACTCGTTATAAGCCACTTAGTGTAACATATACATTACATGAAAATTAATTTACACAAATACCATTTAAGCGTGTAACATTTTAAGCATTTTCGCCTCCAATTACGAAAATGTCCCCAAATGAAACGAATAATTTTACTTTTAATAATTTTTACCGCTTCTATAACTGCTAAAGCACAAATCGGCGGATTTGGTGGCGGAGGCTCTTCAATCGTCGGAAAAATATCCGGTACGGTTATAGATTCCATTACCAAAAAACCTGTTGACTATGCTACCATCAGCGTATTCAGGACAGGTGGAACTGTTCCAATAAACGGTGTATTAACTGATGAAAAAGGAAGTTTTAAATTAGATAATATTAAAGCAGGCAAGTACAAAATTGTGATATCCTTTATAGGCTATCAAACCAAAACTATCGACCCTGTTGAAACTACGGCTTCAAAACCAGACAACAACATGGGTAACATCATTTTGCCCCTAAGTGCGCGCGCCTTAAAAGAAGTACAGGTGGTTGGTCAGCAGGCCCTGGTTGAAAACCGAATTGACAAGATAGTTTATAATGCCGAAAAAGACTTAACAGCTGCCGGTGGTAGTGCTACCGACCTTTTGTCAAAAGTACCCATGGTATCTGTCGATTTAAATGGTAACGTATCAGTACGCGGCGATGCCAACGTAAGGGTACTAATAAACGGTAAACCGTCGGGTGCTACCTCGGCCAGTTTATCAGATGTATTAAAATCTATCCCTGCAGATCAGATCAAATCTATCGAGGTGATCACTTCGCCATCTGCCAAATATGATGCGGAAGGTTCGGCAGGTATCATCAACATCATCACCAAACAAAAAAATGTATCGGGTTTTAGCGGTGGTATAAGCGGTGGTGTGGGTACACGCCAAAACAATGGCAACATGAACCTGAGCTACAACAAAAACCGTTTTAACTTTAACGCCAACGTGGGTGGTAACGCATCGTGGCCACAAACTACTAAATTGGAGTTTGGCCAGTACATAGGTGCCGACTCTACCATTACCCGTGGTAGCAGCAGGCTTACCCGCCACGCGGTTATCGGTTCGGTAGGTGCAGGTTATCAGTTTAACGGTTTCAATAGCATTAATACCACCTTAAAATTTAACCAGATACGTTTTGGTACCGAAGGTGATAACAACAGCATTTCGTCTATCCCTACCAATGTTTATAATAACTATAGCGTTGGTATAAACAAGATAGATGGTTTTGACTGGAATATTGACTACACCCACAAGTTTAAAAAAGAGGGTGAAGAAATAGACTTTAGCACCCAATGGAGCCATAACTCGGGTATATCTGATTATAGCAACCTGTACTCGGTGCAAAACGCCTTCAGGCAGAACATCAAAAACAACATTGATGGTCAAAACAACGAGTACACTTTACAGTTAGATTATACCTTGCCAATAAACAAAGTATTTAAGTTAGAAGCAGGCGGTAAAAGTATATTCAGAAGGTTAAACAGTACCTCAAATTACTTTGATCCAACTGCCGGTGGTGGTTTCTCGGGTGTCCCTAATCCTACCACATCAAACCAGTATGCATACGATCAAAACGTGTTTGCAGGTTACTCGGTATTTACCATCACTCTGCCAAAAAACTGGACAGTGCTTGCAGGCTTTAGGTTAGAGAACACCGACATACATGGTGTACCTACTAACGCTGTACAATCTATTGCACCGTTTGATCAAAATTACAATACTTACGTACCCAGCTTAACTATACAAAAGAAGCTTACGGCAACAAATACATTAAAATTGGGCTACAGCAAACGCATAACACGCCCAAGCTTGCAGTTTTTAAACCCGTTTGTTAACCAAAGCAACATACAGGCACAACAGGTAGGTAACCCCACTTTAAGCCCCGAGGTATCGCAAACGGTAGAACTGGCCTTAAACAGCTTTATTAAATCATCTATCCTTAACGTATCAGTTTACTACAAACACACCAATGGTTTAATAGAAAGCATTGCCGATACCTTAACAAGCGGTTTTGGTACCCTAAGTACTTACAGCAACGTAGGGCAAAACAACTCGGTAGGTGGTAGCGTATTTGCATCAGTAACACCGTTTAAGTTTTTAACCATATTGGGTAACTTTAACGCTTATACTTACCATGCTACAGTATTGCCGCAGTTTGCTGCAAACTTTTCATCAACAGGCACCTACTTCCAATATGGTGGTTTTTTACGTGCCACAGCCACATTGCCTAATAACTTTTTGGCCGAAACCTTTGCGTTTGGCAACTCGGCCCGTCGTACCATACAAGGTTCGCAGCCAACCTTCAGTATATTTGGTGTAGGTGTTAAAAAGCAGTTTATGCAAAAGAAACTGGCTATTGGTATCAACGTTATCAGTCCGTTTGCCGAGTACAAAAGCTTCAATTCGCGTACCGAGGGTAATGGCTTCCGTACTTACAGTAACTTCCAGTTGCCGTTCCGCTCATACGGTTTAACGTTTAGCTACAGCTTTGGTAAACTTAGCTTTAGCAGCCCTCAGCAAAGCAAAAAAGGCATCAACAATGATGACATGAAACAAGGCGACCAGGGCGCAGGCGGCGGTGGTGCACCGGCCGGCGGCAGATAATCTTTCCGTTTTTAAATACAAATCAAAAGGCTCCTGAGTGATCGGGAGCCTTTTTTGCGTTATGCTGAACTTTGATTATAGGACTACCATGATTTTATCGACACAAGCCCGTGTAGAGTCGCGATACTTCGCGACTTTTTTGTCTGAACCATGATTCACTTGATTAGAGGATATCTTGATTTATCTAAATCGAGAAAAGAGGCGCGAAGTATCGCGACTTTACGAATTAAACTAATCAATGATGCAAGCAATCATCTGCACATTTAAAATCTGAAATCTGCACATCTATCACTCCTCTCCTACATCTATCCCTATCTGTTTAAGCAGCAGCGATGCGTTAAAGGTTTTGCATTCGCCATGTTTTAGCTTATAATCAAACAGCATTTCGCCATTGATAACTTGTATATCAAAGTAATAATTACGCACATAGGCGGGGTATTTATCTTCCAGGCGGGCAATCTGCAAATCGTGGGTGGCTACCATGCCAACCCCTTTTTTGCTGATAAGCTGCTCTATTACCGCTTTACTGCCCAGGTATTTATCAACTGAGTTAGTGCCGCGCAACATCTCGTCTATCAAAAAGAAAACACGGCTTTCCTGCTCAACCGCAGCCAACAGCATTTGCAGCCTGTCCAGCTCAGCTTTAAAGGTAGATGTGCTTTCGTTTAACGAGTCTTTTATGCGCATGTAGGTCACTATGGTAATAACCGATACTTCTATAGCCGTGGCACAAACGCGTGCCCCTGCAAGCGCTAAAACAGTGTTAATACCGATAGTACGCAGAAAGGTGCTCTTGCCCGCCATGTTAGATCCGGTAATGATATCGATAGCAAAGGTATCGTGCAGTTCGTAATCATTATCAACCCGGTTACTGCGGATAAGCGGGTGGGCTATGTTTTGGGCTGTAAGGGTATAACCTTCGGTATCCGCAATAACAGGAACGGACCAGTCGGGGTAGTTGATAGCCGTACCGGCGATGCTGATGAGTGCTTCAAACTCGGCGATAACCTCAAAGGCTTCTTCCAGGTTCTGGTGGTTATTGCGCTTCCATTTCTCTATCAGGATAACCTGTTTTATCGCCCATAAAAAAAACACATTTAAAATAAAGCCAACTATCATAATAAGGCTGTAACTAAGCTTATTTACCAGATTAGATAGTTCTTCGATATTTTTAGAAGTTTGATTTACCCGGAGCTTTTGATTGAGCGCGGCACAGCGTGCCGATTGCCATTCATTACCTTCAATAGCTTTAAATACCACCGCGTATTTAGAAAGTACCGTGCCTATTTTCTCAGCAATTTCCCCTGCTTTAAGCAAGTAACTGCCATTTATAACCACTATAGAAAAATTGAGCAAGGCAATAACGATAGCCGCTATAAAAAAAGCGGGGTTAAAAACACCGGCTATAATAAGTCCCAGCAAAAGGTAAGGGGCAATTTTAATATACAAGCTCAACCATTTTTCGCCCGCCAGTTGCATTGGTATGCCTAAATAAATAAACAGGCGTTTCATTTGGTCGGTATCTTCTTTGGTTGCAAACAGCAGTTTTGTTTGTGTATTTACCTTCCAATCGTTTTGGGTGGCTATTTCGGCAATGGCCTGCTGTCGTAATAGTATTTCGCTTTTTTGAGCGGGTGCGGTTAACCAGGCAAACAGCTTATTATTCCCTGCGGATGTGGCCGCCCTATTGATCAACTGAAAAAGCGATGCAGGGCCAAAAATGTCAAGATCAGATGTATAAAAATGCTTCTCGCTTGCATAGTGCTGTCCGTTATTGTAAAGGCTGGTATTATTAATCAGGCTGCTTATCTCGTTCAGGTTAACCTTTTGCAGATCGAGGTAGTAATCGCGTTGCGCCTCGTATTGGCTCTGGCGTTTTACCAGCCACACAAAGCCCAATAGCAGCACCACAAAGCCAGTGGCCATAATGGTAAAGTTGTCCTGCACAATGGTAAGGTACACGGCAAATATCATCAGCCCAAAAATACCCAGCCTTAAAAGCGAGTAGGTATTAGCAAGCGTTTTATATTTATCGGCCGTCTGTTTAGCCTCTGCTGCGGCATGTTCATAGGCTTTTACTATATTTTGATCCATTTTAGGTAGCTTTACAAGCTGTCAATTTTACAACAAATAGCTAACATTTCGGCCTAAAAATGAAGATCACTTTTATAACGGTTGGCAAAACCGAAGATGCTTATTTAAAAGAAGGTATCGAAAAATATGTAAAGCGCCTGAAGCATTACACCAAACTTGAACTGGCCGAAATACCCGAACTGAAAAACACAAAAGCCCTAACCGAAGAGCAGCAAAAAACAAAGGAAGCCGAGCTGATATTAAAAAAGGTAAACCGAACCGATCACCTGATACTGCTTGACGAGAATGGCGTAGAGTTTACCTCTGTACAGTTTGCCAATTACATCAATAAACGGGCGGTATCATCATCGGCCAACCTGGTATTTGTGGTAGGCGGCCCTTATGGGTTCGATCAATCGGTTTACCAGCGGGCCAATGATAAGCTATCCTTAAGCCGCATGACGTTTTCGCACCAAATGGTAAGGCTGTTTTTTGTAGAACAATTATATCGGGCTTATACCATTATTAAAGGCGAACCTTATCACCACGAGTAAATGTGCAGATTCCAGATATGCAGATCTCAGATGAAAAGACAAACAATGTGCGTTATTAACACTTTACTTTAAGCCCTAAAAATTGCACATTTGTATACCATGCACGATCACTCGCACCATCACCACGACCACGCGCCAAAAATAGACCATTTGAACGCTGCCTTTATATGGGGAATAGTGCTTAATTCGGCATTTGTGGTGGTCGAGGTTATAATGGGTTTAATAAGCGGCTCGCTATCGCTGCTTACCGATGCAGGGCACAACCTAAGCGATGTGGCCTCGCTGGCATTGGCCTTGCTTGCCTTTAAGCTGGCTAAGGCCAAATCAAACAGTCAGTACACTTATGGGTATAAGCGCAGTACCATCATTGTGTCGTTTTTTAACGCTATGATACTGTTTGTGGCCGTGGGTTTTATCATTTACGAAGCCGTTATGCGCTTTATACACCCCGAGCCTATTGCCGGCGGTACGGTTGCCTGGGTAGCATTTATAGGCATAGCCATTAATGCCTTTACAGCCTGGCTTTTTGTAAAAGATAAAGATACCGACCTTAATGTAAAAGGCGCCTACCTGCATATGGCGGTTGATGCCATCGTATCGCTGGGAGTGGTTATATCAGGGGTTATCATCTATTTTACCGGCCTGGCCTGGATAGACAGTGCAGTAAGTATAGTAATTGCCATTGTGATACTTACCGGTACCTGGAACCTGCTTAAAGACAGCCTGCGGTTAGAGATGGATGGCGTACCCAAAGAGATAGACCTTAAAAAAATAAAAGCCGAACTGGTGAAAGCAAATGGCGTAGTTGATGTGCACCACATGCATGTTTGGGCGCTAAGCACTACCGAAACCGCCCTTACCGCGCACCTGGTGGTAAAGCCCGAGCACATGACCATGTTTGATGATATTAAACACGATCTGCGCCACCGTTTAGAACACCTATCCATCACCCATAGCACCTTTGAACCCGAGTTTGCCGACGAAAAATGCGCGCAGCCGGAGTGTTAAACAGCCTGAATTATTATAGCAATGAGCACCACTAACAGACGAAAATTTATAGCCACCACAGCAGCACTTGCAGCAAGTACAGCAGTTGCTTCGGCATTACCTTTAATAAGTATGGAAAGTAAATACCCTATTGTTCACCATGTGTTTTTTTGGCTTAAAAACCCTGGTTCGGTTGAAGACCGCGACAAAATTATAGCAGGCCTTAAAACGCTAAAAAAAATCGACACCATCAAAGAATTGCGCATTGGCGTTGTAGCCAGTACCGAAAAGCGCGATGTAGTTGACAACAGCTGGGCAGTATCCGAGCTGATGTTTTTTAGCGATCTGGCTGGTCAGGCTACTTATCAAAGCCACCCCATCCACCTGGAGTTTATTAAAAACTGCAGCCACCTGTGGGAAAAGGTTATCGTTTACGATGCGATAGACGCCGCTTAACACAAAAAAGCCCCGATAGCTATGCTACCGGGGCTTTTTTCAGCTAATTGCTTATGCTTTTTTAGCGGGTGCTTTTTTGGCTTTCGCCTTAGGAGCCTCAGCAGCAGGTGCTTCCGCAGGCTTTTCTTCTTTTACAGGTTCAGCGGTAGGCGCTGTTTCGGCAACAGATGCGGCACTTGGGTCGGCTTCTTCAAATAAAGGCATATCCTTTAATATCAAAAACCAGCTCAGTATCTTCTTAATATCCGACGAGTATACCTTTTCATCATCATGATCGGGTGCTACCTCAAAAAAGAACTCGCGCAGCTTTTTACCATCATCCTTAACAGCAGGGACGTTTTTGGCGGTTTTCATGCGCTCAAATACATCTACCAGCCTAATATCATCTGATACGCCAAAAATGGTTATCTCGTTTAAAGCCGCCAGTTTAGCGGTAGATAGGTTAGCTATCAGCTTAATTTTTTGCGCGTCGAGGCTTTCCAGTACATAACCGGTTTTGTTTTGCGCCAATGCACGCCATAAACCCGGCTTACCCGATACCGCTACAATTCCCTGTAAATTCATGTTTTATTGTGTTGTAGTGGTTATAAACGTTGTAATAGCTATAAGTTATACAACAGCCTTAACCTTTTTTACTTATCCTTCAATTACCTCAATACCTAATATCTTGTCGCCCTGGCGTATATCGTCAACGACGTCAACGTTTTCAACCACTTTACCAAATACCGTGTGGTGACGGTCTAAATGAGCGGTGTTTGCGCGGCTGTGGCATATAAAGAACTGAGAGCTACCGGTGTTACGGCCTGCATGCGCCATTGATAGCACACCACGGTCGTGGTATTGGTTATCGCCGGTTAGTTCACAGTCTATACGGGTACCCGAGCCACCTGCACCTGTGCCGGTTGGGTCGCCGCCTTGTACCATAAAGTTAGGTATTACACGGTGAAACGTTACACCATTGTAAAAGCCTGATTTTGCCAAACCTAAAAAATTAGCTACTGTATTTGGGGCATCTTTATCAAAAAACTCGACGGTCATGTCGCCTTTTTCGGTTTTTATTATTGCTTTGCTCATGTGTTTTAATTTTAAACAGGTGGCAAAGGTAATAATTTGAGGTGAAAGCCGAAAGGTTTTTACCCCTGTCAAAGGGGTTACCTTTTTGGCATTAAGGCATCAAGTGATTTTTGTAAAAATGGATGGCAGTTAATTGGTTTTAGCCTTGTTTTAAATTCCACACCTATACTTAGCGCATTCCATATTTTTCGTTTTAATTCGTTATTTTTCGTTTTAATTCGTTTGGGTGGGTTATTAATATAACATAATAAATGATATAAAAAAGATTAAGGCCGGTTTTATTTTGCTACTCACCAAATTGGTAAAAACTAAGCCTGCCAAGTTTGTCCATTTAGCGATGCAACCTTTTCCTCTTTTCCCTTAATCCCATCCTATAATACCATTCCCAATTAATCGTTACATTTGGTAACACCCATGAATACTTTAAACAAGCACCTTTCACCTTTTACCTTTCACCTTTTACCTAAAAGCATATTCAGCCTTTTACCAAAAAGCCTGTTGTTTTTGGCTTTCTGCCTGCTGCCTTTGCTTAGCCGCGCGGCTTCTATCCTTATACCGATGGATGACGAACAAAAGGACCACCTAAAATCGTACGGCATTGCTTTTTGGACTTTAAAGAACGGCGAAACGGTAGACTGGCTGCTTAACTATCGTGGCGGCAGCTTTATGATGAAGTACGACCAAAAGACCGAAGAAGAGTGCAAGATACGCGGTGTAAGCTACGAGGTATTGCCCGATGCCAAGGTGAACGAGATACTGGCCGAAGTAAGCGACCCATCTGTTAACATGGATGTGGTAAAGCTGGAGAAAGCACCTAAAATGGCCGTGTACTCGCCAAAAAGCAAGCTACCGTGGGACGATGCCGTTACCCTTGTACTAAAATATGCCGAAATACCCTACGATGTTTTATACGACGAGGAAGTGATACGTGGCGACCTGCCCAAATACGACTGGCTGCACCTGCACCACGAGGATTTTACCGGGCAGTTCAGCAAGTTTTACGGCGTGTACCGCTATGCGCAATGGTATAATGATGATGTAAAGGCTCAGCGTGCGCTGGCCACCAAACTGGGTTTTAGCAAGGTATCGCAAATGAAACTGAAAGTGGCCCAAAACATACGCGATTTTTGCGCCGGTGGTGGCTTTTTGTTTGCCATGTGCAGCGGCACAGATACTTTTGATATTGCCCTTGCCGCCGCCGGAACCGATATTTGCGAAAGCATGTTTGACGGCGACCCTGCCGACCCTGATGCGCAATCGAAACTGGATTTTACGCAAACATTCGCTTTTCAGAATTTTACGCTGGATATGAACCCCGGCTCGCACCAGTTTGCCAATATTGATGTAACGCCCGTAAGGCAGGTAGAGCGCACAAGGGATTTTTTCACCCTGTTTGATTTTTCGGCTAAGTGGGATGTGGTGCCCAGCATGCTTACGCAGGACCATGACAAAGTGATAAAGGGCTTTATGGGCCTTACCACTGCCTTTAACAAAAACAAACTAAAACCGGGTGTTACCATTATGGGCGAAATGAAAACCGCCAACGAGGCCCGCTACATACACGGCGAGTACGGCAAAGGCCAGTGGACCTTTTACGGCGGCCACGACCCCGAAGACTACCAGCACGCCGTAGGCGACCCGCCAACCGACCTAAAGCTGCACCCCAACTCGCCGGGCTACAGGCTGATACTAAACAACGTGTTGTTCCCCGCAGCTAAAAAGAAGAAACAGAAAACTTGATGCCCCCTAACCCCTAAAGGGGGAACAAAAGTTATATAGGTAGAGATGTCTAATAAAATGTCGGACTTTCTTTAGGTGTTTCAAAAGCTCCCTCTTCAGGGGGCTGGGGGCTAATTATAAAACGTCCAGGCTACGCCGAATTTTATAACGGCATCCATTTGGGGGTAACGGTTTACGGTGTAAAAGCCGCGGCTAAACAGGCCCTGGTTGGCATAATCGTACTGTACAAAAATATTGGTGCGTTGCAGCGTAGCCTTAAAAAACACGCTGGCAATAGGGTACGACGAAAACCTAACATCGGGCCCATTGTAAAACTGGCCTATGCCCGGCGCGTACGATGGCGCCAAATATTCGGTATTGTAGCGCGCGGTAATGCCGTATTGCGATTTTAGCACATTAAACAAGGTGGCATCCAGGTATAAGCTACTGTAGGTGTAAACCTCGGGCGTGCGTAAAATATCCTGCCTGTCGGTTTTTTGGTAAACCACAAAATTATCAAAGTGCAGTTTGCGCCAGGTGATGTTTTTGCCCAGGCTTACCTTTAACAGGTTAATGTTGCCGCCGTATTGCGTAGGCACGGCATCAATACCATGGTTGGGCGATGCAAAGTACAGGTAATCGGTCACCAAAAAATACTCCGCCTTTAGGTCAACCTTTAGCAGGTCGTTAATGTAGTTAAAAGACAGGTTTGATATTTTTTGATTAGAGAAGCTATTGTTAAAAATATAGTGGTTACTTATCCAATTGGTGTACACCAACGCCGGCGAACTGCTTTGCAAATAAGCGCCAAGCACAACTGTGCCGGCCTTTTTACCGCCCGACAGGGTAAGTTTGGCATCGTACAGCAGGTCGCCAAAATCGCGGCCCTGCACAATTTGTCTCAGGTCGCCATCCAGGTTAATGCGGTCGCTAAAGCGGTAGCCCAGGCGCGCCTTAAGGGTAAGGTTCTGAAAGCTCTCGTTTTGTACCCGCTGCGGCTTTAATTGCTTCCGCCCAAACTCGTTAATGGTGGTATCGCTCACAAACTGGGTGTATTTATAATAATCCTGCACCAGGCCCACATCCAGTTTTAGCTCGTTTTTTACAAACGTTACCGACTTGCCCCTAAGGTAAAAGCTGTACGAAAAATCGTTTTGCAGGTGCAGCACGTTCAACGAGTCGCGCGAGCGGCCCGCGCTAAAGTAATAATCGGGGAACACGTTGTAGGTATCCTGCCCGTTTTGCAGGTAGTTATATTTACGCTGGTTATAATAAAAGGTATAGGCTACCCTTTGGGTGGGCAACACGTTAGTACTGCCGGTATTTTTTTTGAGGCTATCAATATGCCCTATGTAGTAAAATTGCTTAATGTACAAGCCGGTACTTTTCCAATTGCTGTAGCTACCGGGCAAGCGCACCTGTTCGGTAGTTTTATCAAACGACGATTGCGAGCTTTTAAAAATGGTATCCTTAACCAGCCCACCCGTTTCGGGCGATTTAAGCGTATTAAATATCAAATTGGCCAGCATGTTATACCGCTGGTTTTTTGAATGGTACCAGTTAAATATGGCGGCATTAAAATCGCTTACGTTTTGTGCCAGCACATTATTGCTGCTGTAATACCCCTTTGATCCGTTAAAGTTAAGCATCAACCCTACGTTCCAGTTGGGTTTTACGTTTTGCGTATGCAGCGCTTTAAACAACTGCTCGCGCGTGGTAAACAGCGTGTTCGATAGCGATAGCAGCGTATAAGGGGTGCGGGCATTAAAATAACTAATATCCTGCGGGTTTAGCATATAGGCATCCAGCGCATGCATGCCATCGTCAAAACCAATGGTTTTGCGGGGATTAAACAGCAGGTCGCGCTGCGATACGCCCAGGTAGCCCAGGCTTATTTTGGGGTTTCGTGGTTGCGATAGCGGACTATAATTCTCGAAATTCACCAGGCCGGTATCTAAGGGAAAAAGCTGTGTACTATCGGCCAGTAAACGCTCGTTGGTTACCTTTATAAACTTAGAATTAAACACAACCGAATCCTTTTTTTCCTCTTCGCGTTTACGCAGGGTATCCAGGTTATCGCTGCTGTTGTTGCGCGCCTTTACCCGGTTGCTGGTATCCCTGCTGTAAACCGGCTCGCGCGATTGCCCTGGATAGCGGGTATCGTTTACCTGTGCAAACGCCTGGTGTGCCAGTGTGCATACCAGTAACAGCAATATATATTTTAGTTTTTTAGCCATTAAAGCCCTGCTATTAGCTCTTTAAGTATCAATGTCATTTTTGGTTCGGCAGCACTGGCAACCGCAATTATCTCGTCGATAGATACAGGCTTCAATTCCTCGGGGAAACCCTCGTCTGTTAATATCGATACGGCAAAAACCGGCAGGCCCATATGGTTGGCTACTATCACCTCGGGCACGGTGCTCATGCCCACGGCATCGCCGCCTATTATGCGCAGGTATTTATACTCGGCGCGGGTTTCAAGGTTTGGCCCGGTTACCGCAACATAAACTCCTTTATGGCAGGTAATATTGTTTGCTGCCGCGATGCTAAGTGCTTTATCTATCAGGTGGTGCTGGTAGGGCTGGCTCATATCCGGGAAACGCGGACCAAGCTCATCCTCGTTACGGCCTATCAGGGGGTTCATGGGCTGCAGATTGATATGATCGGCTATCACCATCAGGTCGCCCTTTTTAAAATCGGGGTTAAGCGATCCGCTGGCGTTTGATACAAACAGGGTTTTAATACCCAGCATCTTCATCACCCTAACCGGGAAAGTAATTTGCTGCATGCTATAACCTTCGTAGTAGTGCAAACGGCCCTGCATAGCCACTACCTTTTTACCCGCCAGCGTACCAAATATCAGCTTACCCGAATGAAACTCCAATGTCGACATCGGGAAATCGGGAATATTGCTATACATCAGCTGTTTCTCTACCTCAATTTCGGTAACCAGGCCGCCCAGGCCGGTGCCTAAAATAATACCGGCTTCGGGTACAAAATCGCCTATGCGGCTTTTTATATAATTAGTGGTGTGCTCTATTCTCTCTAACATAATTACTCACTATCTCATTAAAGTTTTGCTGCCCCTCGCCCAAAAAATCAACCCCAATGGGCAGCACCCAAACGGGCAGGCCGGCAATGGCTTTTTGCAAAACCTGTAAGCCTAAACGTTGGGCATCCTTTTCTGTTGTGATGATTATTTTTTTCCGCGAAGTACAGGCAGTGTATTCATCGGCAAGTTTACTGATATTTTTTAAGCTAAACGGGTGATGATCGGGATAATTGTGGTGTATGATACGGTTGGTAAAAGTTTTAATATGCTGCAACAGCGGCGCGGGGTTGGCAATACCGGTTAACAAAAACACGGTAGTATCGGCATCAATAACGTAACTCACAGGGTTGCCCTGCATATCCTGCAAGGGCTGGTAAGCAATGCCGGTAAAAAACAGGGGCTGCCGGTTATCGGGCGCTATGCGGTAATAACACCTGTTTTTTTGCTCATAGGTAATATCAGTCGGGCATTTGGTTACTACTATAATATCGGCCCGCCATTTACCGCTAAAAGGCTCGCGCAGGTTGCCGGCAGGCAGCAGCAGGCGCACCTGCTGCAATTGCTTATAATCAAACAATAAAATATTTAGCCCTGCCCTTACCGCGCGGTGCTGGTAGGCATCGTCAAGCAAAATAAGGTCGTGGTTGGTTTTAAGCTGATCTATCCCCGCTGCCCTATCCTCACAAACGGCCACTGTAATATCCGGAAATTTATGTTTGAATTGCGCGGGTTCGTCGCCAATATCTGTAGCGGTGGTAGTAGTAGTGGCCGTAACAAATCCCTTTGTTTGGCGGCCATAGCCACGGCTAAGGGTGGCCAGTTGGTAATCTTTTTTTAATAAGCGCACCAGGTATTCGGTCATGGGGCTTTTGCCCGCGCCCCCAACTTCCAGGTTGCCTACACAAATGGTTGGCACCTCAAATTGCCGGCTTTTTATCAGTCCGGTATCATAGCCCCAGTTACGGATGATCACCACCAATCCGTACAGCATCGAAAAAGGAAATAATAGCCAGCGCAGGTATTTCATATACGGGGTAAAGATAGGAAAAGAGAAGAAGGGATCAGGAGATAATTATGACAGGGCTATCAGCGATGTACTGCATTTTTAAATATTCTTTAACTTTTGGACTAAGTTTAGATAGTTCAGCATAAGTGTTGATTGTTGCAGTAAGCACAAACACGTTAACGGTGTATTTCTTAAAATTCTGCTGATATTGTAAGTTCTTATCAAAGGTTAATAGCGCATCAAACTCTTCCTTAATAAGTAGCTTTAATAACTCGCCATTCTTAATACCGTTCCAGCCTTTATCACCCACTGTATAAATCTCATGGTCAGGAAAATCGAGTTTTAGTTTTTTTGGTAAGTTCTCGTCAAGCAACAGCTTCATAAAGTTTTACAATATCTTTTGAAGTGACGATCTTGTTAGCCATATCCAGTAAAGCAATAGCTTGCTCTTTTTTAACCGATGGAAAATCTTCTAAAAACTCATCTAAAGACACCCCAGCTTCTAAATGGTCAAACAGCGACTCTACAGGCACGCGTGTGCCGGTAAAAACGGGCTGGCCGTTTAAAATATCGTTATCTATATTGATGACTTTATTTACATCCATAACATAAAGATACTAACTTTAATTAAAATAATCCAACTCATGAAATACCGCCTGTCCATCATTCTGCTCCTAACTGCACTAAGCACCTTTGCCCAAACCGATGCGAAGCTAAGCGCGCAATTGCAAACCGCTACTAAAGGTTTTAACGGTACGCTTGGTATTTATGTACAAAATTTAAAAAGCGGTAAAACGGTCGAGATCAATGCTGATACGCTGTTCCCTACCGCCAGTATGATAAAGGTGAGCATACTAAGCGGCTTAATGGACAAAATAGAGAAAGGTGAGCTGCGCTACAATCAAAAACTGGCTTACCGCGATTCGCTGCTGTATGCAGGCGAGGATATATTAGGGTCGTTTAAGGATAAAGACACCATACAGCTAAGCAAGGTAGCCATGCTGATGATCACCATGAGCGATAATACCGCCAGCCTATGGCTGCAAAAACTGGTAACAGGCGAACATATTAACCAATGGCTGGATGCAAACGGATTTAAGGTGATGCGGGTAAACTCGCGCACGGCAGGCCGCGAGGCTATGCGCAATATTTATGGCTGGGGAGTAAGCACACCGCGCGAAATGGCCCGCCTGTTTACTATGATACATGATGGCAAAGTGGTGAGCCCTGCCGCCAGCGAGCGGATGCTACGCACACTTAACAGGATATATTGGGATAATACAGCCCTATCGCAAATACCGCCGAATGTGCAGGCCATATCCAAACAAGGCGCGGTTGACGATTCAAGGTCGGAGACGGTATTGGTGAATGCCCCGCATGGCGATTATGTTTTCTCTGTGATCACCAAAAACAATAAGGACCAAAGCTGGGCACCCACCAACGAGGCCGATATATTAATTAAAAAGGTGTCGGCCCTGCTGTGGCATTATTACGAGCCGGGCAGCAAGTGGCAGCCCGCCCCGGGTATAGATAAATATATGCTTAACGAGTAGGTTTACTTTAACAGCCCTAATAAGCCTTCAACATCAAGGCGGCGGGTATACATGGTTAGGTTGCCATGTTCATCGGTTGGCCATTGCTCTTTTGGGCGGTCCCAGTATAATTCTACACCATTACCATCGGGGTCATCCATGTATAAAGCTTCGGATACGCCATGGTCTGATGCGCCTGTAAGCGGGTAACCGGCATCTGCCAAGCGCTGTAATATGGTTGCCAGATCTTTACGCTCGGGGTATAAAATGGCGGTATGGTATAAGCCCGGCGCATACTCCGGCGCAGGTGGCGCGCCTTTACTATGCCAGGTGTTTAAGCCAATATGGTGATGGTAACCGCCTGCCGATATAAAGGCGGCCTGGTCGCCGTACATGGTTACTAACTCAAAGCCCAGCAAATCGCAGTAAAAGGCCATTGATTTTTGTATATCGCTTACCTTTAAATGCACATGCCCTATGCGGGTTTGGGCGGGTATTTTATAATCGCTCATGATGATGTTTGTTGAAACGTTGTAATGTTGAAACGTTTTAATGTTACGTTTCGCTATTGTAAAGTTACACTATTGCAAACTTGATTATATCAGCAACGCGTCAAATAAATGTTTAAACACGTATCAACATTCCAACCTTACAACGTTCAAACATTACAACAACTAAAAAACCCTACCTTTGTAGCATGATCATAAAATCTGCCGACTTTATTTGCAGCAACACCCAAATATCCAAGCTGCCGCCACCGGTAAAGCCTGAGTACGCTTTTATTGGCCGCAGTAATGTGGGTAAATCGTCGCTGATAAATATGCTTACCCAAAAAAAGGGGCTGGCAAAAACATCGCAAACGCCGGGCAAAACCCAGCTGATCAACCATTTTTTGGTGAACGATAACTGGTACATTGTAGATTTACCCGGCTATGGCTATGCACGTGCTTCTAAATCAAAAAAAGCCGACTGGAACCGCTTTATACAAACCTACCTGGATAAGCGCGAAAGCCTGCAGTGCGTAATGGTGTTGATTGACAGCCGCCTGGAGCCCCAAAAAATTGACGTGGAATTTTGCAGCTGGCTGGGCGAAAAAGGCCTGCCCTTTGTGTTGGTGTTTACCAAGGCCGATAAGCAATCGAACCTAAAAACCGACCAGAATATCGCTAAATTTAAAAAGGTACTTTTAGAGATGTTTGAAGAAGTGCCTCAACTGTTTGTAACATCAGCCGAAAACATGACCGGCCGCGACGAGGTGCTGGGTTTTATAGGTGGCATTAACAATAGTTTCGAGATTCCCGAGTTTGACGAGGAGCGATATAGTTAACAGATATAATGCCGAACACCGAATATTGAATAATGAACATCGAAGTTTAAAATACTTCATCATTCTGCATTCAAAATTCGATATTCGTTATTCAATACAACAATGAAAAAATATTTATCATTAGTAACCTTTGCGCATACCATATTTGCCATGCCATTTGCCTTCATCGGCTTTTTTTTGGCGGTAACCACTACCGATCACAAATTTGAATGGCAAAAGCTGGTAATGATGCTGTTTTGCATGGTGTTTGCCCGTAACTCGGCCATGGCCTTTAACCGCTACCTTGACAGGAACATCGATGCTAAAAACCCCCGCACCCAAAAACGCGACATTCCGGCAGGCCGGATAAGTCCCGCCGCTGCCCTAACTTTTACATTAATAAACTGCGGTTTGTTTATACTAACTACCTGGTTTATTAACCCGCTTTGCTTTTACCTGTCGCCTATTGCCTTATTGGTGGTATTGGGTTATAGCGCTACCAAACGCTTTACAGCACTTTGCCATATAGTGCTGGGTTTAGGCCTGTCGCTTGCCCCTATCGGCGCTTATTTAGTGGTAACGGGTGCCTTCGCGCTTACACCTATTTTCTTTTCGCTATCGGTATTATGCTGGGTGAGTGGTTTTGATATTATTTATGCCCTGCAGGATGAAGATTTTGACCGCGAAGAAAAGCTGCATTCTATCCCCGCCTGGCTGGGTAAGGTAAACGCGTTAAGGCTGTCAACCTTTTTGCATGTGCTATCGGCGCTGTTTATACTTATGCCGGTTTTTTATACTAACGTAGGTTTGCTTTATTACATCGGTATCGCGTTCTTTTGCGCTATGCTTATTTATCAGCACATGCTGGTTAAACCAAACGATCTTAGCCGTGTAAACATCGCCTTCATGACCACCAATGGTATAGCCAGCGTGGTTTTCGCAGCCTTCTTTTTGATGGATAGGGTATGGATGCGTTAACATCGGCACAACTGGCAACATTTCGTAAGGATATTGAGCCTTACGTGGTTTTTAACGAAGCCGAGTGGATCGTATTTATCCAATACATCACCGTAACAACTTTTAAAAAGAAACAGCACTTTGCCGAGTATGGTAAGGTTTGCAAGTATTTTGGCTATATTCTCACCGGCTCGGTAAGATACTATCATCTTAAGGACGGGGCAGATATTACCGGCTATTTCAGCTTTGAACACGAGTTGGTAAGCTCGTACAAAAGCTTTTTAACCGGTGAGCCCAGCCTGACCAATATCCAGGCGCTCGAACATACGCAGATCATCCTCATCAGCAAGCAAAACCTCGACCTGATGCTGAACAACCCCATGCTGGGTTACAAAATGGAACGCTTTGGCCGCCTGGTTGCCGAGCATTACCTGATATGCTACGAAGACCGCATAGCATCGTTTATTACCCAAACACCCGAAGAGCGTTACCTTAAGCTATTACAATACGGCCGCGAGGTGCTACAGCGCATGCCCCAGCACTACATCGCCAACTTTTTAGGCATTACACCTGTATCGTTATCCAGGATAAGGAAGCGGATATTGGTGAACTAAATTCTAAATCCTAAACTCTAAACGCTAAATTCTAAACGCTAAGTTTTAAATTCTAAAACTCTAATTTCTAACCTCTGGTTTCTAAACTCCAATCTCAATTTCTTATCTTTTGTTAACGTTTTGGCTTTCAGCCGCTGCCCATATTTGTATCATACTTAAAACAACAAAAACATGCATACAATATTAGGAGCCGGCGGGCCGGTAGCAAATGCGCTAACCCGCGAATTAACTAACAACAACCAAACTATACGCCTGGTAAGCCGCAAGCCTGTAAACATTACCGGCAACAACATTACCTGGCAAAAAGCCGACCTGTTAAACTATAACGAAGTGCTGGAAGCAGCAAAAGGATCAACCGTAATATACCTGTGCGCGGGTTTAGTTTATGATAGTAAAGTTTGGCAACAGCAGTGGCCCATCATCATACAAAATGTTATAAACGTGACCAAAGCAACCGGCGCACGATTGATATTTTTTGACAACGTATATATGTACGGTTTGGTTAACGGGCCAATGACCGAAGAAACGCCATACCACCCCATTAGCGAAAAAGGCAAGATAAGGGCAGCCATAGCCAACCAACTAATGGCCGAAGTAAAGGCTGGCCATATAAACGCCAGTATAGCCCGCGCTGCCGATTTTTACGGAACAGACTCGGGCAATAGCTTTTTAGATATGATGGTGCTAAGCAAATTTGCCAAAAATGAGCGTGCCCAATGGATGGGCGATGCAAGTAAGCTGCATAATTTTACCTACATACCCGATGCGGGCCGCGCCATGTATTTACTGGGCCAAAACCCGCAAAGCGATAACCAAATATGGCACGTGCCTACCGCCCCGCCGCTTACCGGTAAACAGTTTATCGAGATGGCCGCTGCGATATATAATGTAAAACCACGGTATATGGGTGTAAGCAAATTTATGCTAACGCTGATGGGCCTTTTTGTAAAAGTGATAAAAGGCACCATAGAAATGTTTTATCAATACGACCACGATTATGATTTTAACTCGGCTAAGTTTGAAAAAGCGTTCAACTTTACACCTACAAGTTACAAGGACGGTTTAAAGGAAATGGCAGAAACGAATTATAAACCTTCAGTTTAAGCACTAAGTCTGTTTTGTGTAAATACCTTTTATGTGCGGATTTTTGAGCTTTACCAAATCCCAAATAATCTGCACATTTGCATAGCTGCATATTTGCACATCTACACACCATGATCCACAAAAAAACAAGAACTTATATACCGGCCGACCTTGAAATTAAATGGGAAACGCTGGAACCGATTTACCAGGAACTAATAAGCCGACCGCTTACTTCGGTTGAGGCTTTAGAGCAATGGCTTAAAGACAGCAGCGAACTACAGGCAGCCTTAGAAGAAGACTTTGCATGGCGCTACATACGCATGACCTGCGATACCACCAACGAAGAGCTGCTGCAAAGCTTTCAGTACTTTGCTACCGAAATTGAGCCGAAAACAGCGCCTTACAACAACGAGCTTAATAAAAAGCTGGTAGAGAACGAGTATGTAGATCAACTGGAAGAAGAGAAATACTACATCATGCTGCGCGGTGTTAAAAAATCGTTGGAGCTATTCCGCGAGGAGAATATACCGCTGCAAACCGAGATACAGGTAGAGCAGCAAAAATACCAATCGATAACCGGCTCCATGTCGGTACATATTGGCGATAAAGAGTACACGCTTGAGCAGGCATCGGTATTTTTAAAAGATACCGACCGCAGCAAACGCCAGGAAGTTTGGGAAAAGATAACCGCCCGCCGCCTGCAGGACAAAACGGTATTAGATACGCTGTTCAATCACCTGCGCGCGCTGCGCCATAAGGTGGCACTTAACGCGGGTTTCGAAAACTTTAGGGACTACATGTTTCAGGCATTGGGCCGTTTTGATTACACGCCTAAAGATTGCTACGATTTTCATGCGGCTATAGAAACCGAGATAGTACCCATACTGCGCGAGCAGGCACACAAAAGGCAGCAGGCCTTAGGTGTAGCATCGCTTAAGCCCTGGGATATGGATGTAGATATATCGGGCAAGCCGGCCTTAAAGCCCTTTAACAGCGGTGCCGAACTGGTAGAAAAATCTATACAATGTTTTAGGAACATTAACAGCTACCTGGGCGAGCGTTTAGAGATAATGAAGGATAACAACCTGTTTGATGTAGAAAGCCGTAAGGGCAAGGCACCGGGCGGTTATAACTACCCGCTGTCAGAAACAGGCGCGCCTTTCATTTTCATGAACTCGGCAAATACCTTCCGCGATTTAACTACCATGGTGCACGAAGGCGGCCACGCGGTACATACCTTTTTGACTGCCGACCTGGAACTAAACGATTTTAAACATTGCCCAAGCGAGGTTGCCGAACTGGCTTCGATGTCGATGGAGCTGATATCTATGGATAACTGGGATGTTTATTTTGACAACGAGGAAGACCTTAAACGCGCCAAGCGCGACCAGCTTGTTGATGTGCTTAAAACACTGCCATGGGTAGCCGTGGTCGATCAGTTTCAGCACTGGATATATACCAACCCCGACCATACCGATGCCGAGCGCACCGAAGCTTGGTTACAAATATACGAGCCATTTGGCGCGGGCTTTGCCGATTGGAGCGAACATGCCGAAGCCGAGCAAAACCTGTGGCAAAAGCAATTGCACATTTTTGAGGTGCCGTTTTACTATATTGAATATGGTATGGCCCAGTTAGGCGCCATTGCCGTTTGGAAAAACTATAAAGAGAACCCTGAAAAAGGCTTGCAGCAATACCTGGACGCCTTAAAGCTGGGTTACACCAAAACCATTACCGAGATTTACGAAACCGCAGGCATTAAATTTGATTTTAGCGCAGGCTACGTAAAAGAACTGGCCGAATTTGTAAAAGCCGAAATGGATAAAATTTAGCAATACTTGTCAGTCTGAGCCTGTCGAAGAACTGAACGCCGTGCTTCGACAAGCTCAGCATGACATTTGTAATGGCAAACAATAAAATTTAGCAATACTTGTCAGTCTGAGCCTGTCGAAGACCTGAACGCCGTGCGTCGACAAGCTCAGCATGACATTTGCAATGGTATGCATATGAACCAGGCAGTCAACTTTTTTTGGACCATACTGTGCTTTATACCTGTTATTGCGGTATGGGCGGTTCATTACTCGGTGCTTTGGATATGTGTTTTCCTGGTGATAAGTACAGTAACCCAGCTGTTTCCGTCGGGTAGGATGCAATTAAGCAACAACCCTGAATTTTATCAAAGGCTGGGCGTAAAATTTATACGCAAGTTTGTACAAAACGGCGATTGGGTAAATAAACTGATACGCAAAAGCCAACCCCATCATAAATTGATTAAAGCCAAGGGCAGTGCTGCCGGCTATATGGGTACACTTATTATGTACGAGCGCTTTCACCTGTTATGCTTTTTCTTTTTTATGTTAACAGCAGTTTATGCCATAGCCGTTCACTTATACATGTGGAGTGTTTTAACATTACTCAGCAACATTATCTACAACTTTTACCCCATCATTTTACAGCAATATAACCGCACCCGCATAGCGCGCATCAGCAAATAATAAGCGCGTATTTATATACTTTAAGCATAATATTAAAACTAATATCTCTTTTTCAGGTTAAACCATCTATGAAAAAGATACTTGCTTTATTTAGCCTTGTGCTGTTAGCAACAGCAGGCTTTGCACAACTCCCGTTAAAACCGGTACAGATAGATAGCCTGATAACGGTTTCGTTACCTACAGAATACACCAAAAAAGATACGCTTGGCCAGCAAATATATTCGGCTAATGCCAGTTTGGGTTTTATAGTGGTAATACGCGCACCCAATGCTAAAGACAACGCCCCTTTAAAAAAAGAACGCGACCTTAATAAGGTATTGCAGGATTATATTAAAGGCATAAAAGGCCAGGCATCGGGCAATACCCTAAACGTTCGCGATACGGTTATGGGCCATTTAAAAGCCAAAACCTTCACCCTATCAACAGATGAGGGTGCCGGCGTACAACTGCGTAACTTTATAGTTATTTACACACAGGATGTTACCTACACGTTCGAGTATTATTACGAAGAGTCGCGCCAGGAAGTGGCAAAGGCAGAATACAAAGCCTTTACCAGCTCTATAAAGGTATCACCCGAACTAAAACGTACCGATCAATACCTGTCAAACGCTAAGGGTCTATCGCCTACTGCCAAAATTGGTATATATGGTGGTGGTGCATTAGTAGTATTGCTGATCATCATACTACTGGTTCGCCGGAAAAAGAAACACGAGTAAATTATCGTTTTAACAGCCCCCGGTTCCAGCCGGGGCTGTTTATAAATACCTTACGGTCAATATAGCTCAGCCATAAAAAGGTAACTATCACCCCAATAACCGATCCCGCGGTTACATCCTCAAAAAAATGCTGGCTAAGGTACATGCGCGAGTAGCCTACCAATACTGCCACCACAAATAACAACACTCCCCATTTTTTATTTTTTAACAGGTAGGTAAACACCACCCCTGCCATAAAAGCCGTAACCGTATGCCCCGATGGGAAACTACGGGTTGCTAATATGTATAAATCGGGCACAAAGTGTATGCGGTTTAGCTGGTCGGCAAAGTAAACCTTGGGCCGTGGCATATCAAAACTGTACTTTAATATTTGGGCAACAAGCGCGGTTAGGGCGTAGCTGCTTACCAGTAAAAAAGCCGCACGGTAGTTAACCAGGCAAAAAACAGCTGCTATTATTAATACGGTTATACCATCGCCTATATCGGTTACGTAAGGCGCGGCAACATCGGCCCAGTGGCTGTAAAGGCTATTTACAGCAAAAAATATATCAGCCCGTGTATAGCAAAGCTTAATAATTAAACAGGCACATAACAACGCCATGTAAGGAATAAAAAAAAACCTTATACGGTACAAAACATCCTTTAAGCCTGTATTCATTTGCCGACAAAGTAACACATATACTTTTTCAATGCAAAAAAATGGTTATGTTTGGTTTGAAGAACTAAATAACTGACCAAATTAAATGTCTAAAAGCATCTTTCGCAAAAAATCCGTTGGTAAAATATTAGCTGATGTTGAATGCGGTTTCAGCGACAGCGAGCACCCGGGCAGTGCCTCGCAGCTTAAAAAAGAACTAAATGTAAAAGACCTAACCCTGATGGGTATTGCCGCCGTAGTTGGGGCGGGCATCTTTTCAACCATTGGCGAAGCCTCATTTTACGGCGGGCCGGGGGTATCCATATTATTTATCATAACCGCGGTTACCTGCGGTTTTTCGGCTTTGTGCTATGCCGAATTTGCATCGCGCATACCGGTAGCAGGTAGCGCCTATACCTATGCCTACGCTTCATTCGGCGAATTAATTGCCTGGATAATTGGCTGGGACCTTTTGATGGAATATGCCATTGGCAATATTGCGGTGGCTATATCATGGAGCACCTATTTTGTGAACCTGCTGGAAGGTTTTCACCTGCACATGCCCGAGTATTTAACTATGGATTACTTTTCGGCGTTCCGCGCACACGAAAAGATACAGGAACTTACTGCCGGCGGCCACATAGCCGATATTACCGATAATATGAAAAGCGCCGCCATTGCATGGAACTCGGCGCCGGGCTTTGGCAACTTTAAACTGATAGCCAACCTGCCTGCATTGGGTATTGTATTCGTCATTACCTACCTGGTTTATATAGGCATACGCGAAACCAAAAAAGCCACCAACGCTATGGTGATACTTAAGGTAGCCATTGTTATTGCCGTTATTGCTATCGGCTTTTTTTATGTAACACCGGCCAATTGGCATCCGTTTATGCCCAATGGCTTTAAAGGCGTTATGAAAGGCGTTTCGGGCGTGTTTTTCGCTTACATTGGTTTTGACGCCATATCTACTACTGCCGAAGAGTGCCAAAACCCGCAAAAAGACCTGCCGCGGGGTATGATATATTCCCTGCTGATATGTACAGTTTTATACATACTGATATCACTTGTACTTACCGGAATGGTAAACTACAAAGACCTGCAAGTAGGCGACCCATTAGCATTCGTATTCGCTAAGGTGGGTTTAAAAAACATTAGTTATGTCATATCTATCAGCGCGGTTATTGCTACGGCGAGTGTACTATTGATATTTCAACTTGGCCAGCCGCGTATATGGATGAGCATGAGCCGCGATGGTTTGCTGCCAAAGGCATTTTCGCGTATACACCCCAAATTCCATACCCCATCGTTCGCAACTATTGTTACGGGCTTTGTGGTAGCCATACCGGCGCTGTTCCTTAACCTAACCGAGGTTACCGACCTAACCAGTATAGGTACCCTGTTTGCCTTTGTACTGGTTTGCGGTGGAGTATTGTTAATGCCGCGCGAAGCAGCACAAAAAGGACGTTTTCATTTGCCGTACATTAGCGCAAGGTATATAGCGCCTATCATTTTTGTAGTAGCGGCATTCTTTTTTTGGAAACCATTTATGGAGATATTAGGGCAGGATAACAAACACGAAAAATTTCCTTTCTTTTTGTTTATCATCCTGTCTGCAACGCTAACCATAGCAGCGGTAATTAAGAAGCTATCGCTGATACCGGTATTAGGCCTGCTAAGCTGCTTTTACCTAATGACCGAACTTACCTACCAAAGCTGGATACGCTTCCTGGCATGGCTTTTAATAGGCCTGGCCATATACTTTACCTATGGCTACAAACACAGCCTGATAGGCAAGGCCGAAAAAGCAGAATAAGTATTATTATAATATAAATAAAAAGGGTGCCTGATTTAAATCAGGCACCCTTTTTTATGTTTAGATGAATATGCTAATTAGGCATTATCCGCTGTATATCTACACTATCCGGCGAGGTAAGCATCAACGGTACCTTCTCTACGGTAACAAAGCTTAGGTCAAGGCCAAAGTTGCGCTCTTCAGATAAACTTACCTTACGTAACTGCACGTAAATAAACATGATAAAACGCTCGTAAAACGATAGGTTATGCGACCGCGACAATACTTTTTCTATCACCACAAACCTAAAGTCGCCTACAATTTTGTGCTTGTTTAACGATTGGTATTGGCTTGTAATATCAACCTCGCCGTTTTTAACCAGGTCTTCTACTACTTTTCTGAACAACAGGTTTATTTGCTGCTCAACCCTAAACCCTAATTTAAAGTCGATACGTATCAATTTCCCCGGCACCAAAAAGTCAACCTCATATTCGCGTTTGTAAGGCTCGTCTACCACATCAACGTGTACCAACCAGTACACATCGGCGCGTTTAGGCTGCTTTTGCAGTATCGAGTAAACTATTTTTGATTCTATCTCTGAGTTAAAATTGGCACTGGTTAAGTAAACCAATTGTGATGCGTATTTGGGTACGGTTTCGTCTTCGCTCAGTTCGGTGATGATCTTAAAGTAATCATCTATCTCGATAAATTTAACGTAGCGGTTTTTAATTTTACGGGCGGTGTGCCAGGTCCACATAATGATGAACAGCACCAAACCCATTGATAGCGTAAACCAGCCACCATGTATAAATTTAACCAGGTTACCCAGTAAAAAGGTACCCTCAATAAACAGGTACACCACCAAAAAGGAACCGATGATGTAGGCCGGTATCTTTTTGCGCTGCAAGAATTTTGAAACCAGTATGGTGGTCATTAACATGGCTACGGTGATACTTAAACCGTAGGCCGCCTCCATTTTAGCCGAATGCTTAAATAACAGCACCACCCCAATACAACCTACGCAAAGCAACCAGTTAACGCTTGGCACGTATAACTGTCCTTTTTGTTCAGACGGGTAATTAATTTTAACTTTTGGCCACAGGTTTAACCTAACAGCCTCGGCAATTAGCGTAAACGAGCCCGATATTAATGCCTGCGATGCAATAACCGCCGCTATGGTAGCTATCCCGATACCGAATATCAGGAACCACTCGGGCATTATTTTGTAAAATGGGTTATTAATGTTAAGGTCGATGGATGTACCCTCGCGCTGTAACAGCCAAACGGCTTGCCCCAGGTAGTTTAAAATAAGGCAGCTTTTAACGTAAATCCAGCTAATGCGGATATTGTTTCGCCCGCAGTGGCCAAGATCCGAGTATAGCGCTTCGGCCCCTGTTGTACATAAGAAAACAGCACCTAATATAATAAAGGCGTTATAATCAGACGTAAGCAGGTGGTAGGCATAATATGGGTTAAGGGCCTTTAAAATAGATGGCATTTGTATAATGTACGATATACCTAATACTCCCATCATACTAAACCAAATAAACATGATAGGCCCAAATGCCTTACCTACCAGCGATGTACCAAATTGCTGTATGATAAATAAGCCGGCTATAATGGCAATAACAATTTGCACCGTTGGCAATTGCGGATAGTATGTTTTTAACCCCTCTATTGCCGACGATATGGTAATAGGCGGTGTAATAATACCATCCGCCAGCAGCGCGCAGCCACCAATTACAGCGGGTACAATTAGCCATTTTGCTTTACGGCGAACTAACGAGAAAAGCGAAAATATGCCACCCTCGCCTTTGTTATCGGCACGCAGAGTAATCACCACATACTTTAAAGTAGTTTGCAGGGTAAGCGTCCAAAAAATGAGCGATACACCTCCCAGTACTAATGTTTGTGATATTTGCTGTGAAAAACTGGAATGTTCAGAACCAACTATGGCCTTGAACACATATAAAGGTGATGTACCTATATCACCGTAGATTATTCCTAAACTAATAAGCAGCCCAGCGGCTGATAGTTTTTGCAGATCTTTATGATTCGACACTATATTTTAAAAAATACAAATTTATTAAAAAAATCAACATAACTTAAACTATATGTAAACGTATAAGTCTATAATAAACAATACTTAACAAAACTATTTTTTGTTAAAATTTGTTAAAAATATACGTTAATTCATGCGATAAATGAATTAATAACATGTTTATTTATACTTTTGTATTATATTGTTTATCATGGGGCTAAAATATACTAAACTAAATTCCTTTATTGCCGTAATTGTTTTAGCGATAGCTGTAAACTTTGCGTTTGCAAAAGGAGTTAGCGCCCAAAAAACTGATACATCGTACCTGCGTTCGTTAAAATCAAAGGCACAAAAAACTTCGTATCTAAAAACTGGCTTGCACCTTGCCTTGCCACCTTTAAAACCGGCGGCAGTTTCCAACACCAAGATAAACCTGTCTAAAGCTGATGATAAGCTGTTAACCAATGTGCAGGTATACCCAAACCCTGTACTGGTAGATCAAACCATCAATATCAAATACACCATATCGCGCAATGCCTACGTTAACGTAAAAATTATGGATATGCTGGGTAATGATGTTGTTCCGCTGCTATCGCAAAGGGTTGATTTTGGCGATCAAAACATCAGCTATAACCTTAGCAGCAAGCTATCACGTGGTTTTTACTTTGTACGCATAATAGTAGGCACCGAGTCTGTTAACAGGCGCATATCTGTACTGTAAACCCCTTATTTTTCGTCCAATTTAAATTTTGTCTTTTGTTAGGGCATATAATTTTTAGCTTTGGGCTATAGCAATTCCTACTTATGAAAATAATAGCCATAGGCCGTAATTATGCCGAACATGCCAAAGAGCTGAATAACCCTGTACCCACCGTACCCGTTATTTTTATGAAGCCCGATACAGCCTTATTAAAGGATAACAAGCCCTTTTACCACCCCGAATTTTCGCAGGATATACACCACGAGATTGAAATAGTATTGAAAATAAGCAAAGAAGGCAAGCATGTTAACGAGAAGTTTGCCGCCAACTATTTTGACGAAATAGCCTTGGGCATTGATTTTACTGCCCGCGATATACAAAGCAAACACAAAGAAAAAGGCCTGCCCTGGGAACTGGCAAAGGCTTTTGACGGCTCGGCACCGGTGAGCAACTTTGTACCCAAAACGCAATTTGCTGATATTTACAACATTAACTTTAACCTTGATGTTAACGGCCAGGCCAAACAAGTGGGTAATACTAAGGACCTGCTGTTTAGTTTTGAGCGCATTATTGCCTTTGTATCGCAATACGTTACGCTTAAAAAGGGCGACTTGATATACACCGGTACCCCACAAGGCGTAGCAAAAGTGAACATTGGTGATAGATTGGAGGGATATTTGGAAGGGGAAAAGCTTTTAGACTTTTATGTTAAATAAGCAAGCCCTGCAAAACGTTCAATTTTTTACAAACCGCGCAAACCATTCAAACGTATTCTATTCCATGCGTGAAAAATTTTCCTCTTTTACGGCCTCCGCTGTAAAAATTTCTAAAATATTGTTGCTATTTGGTGCTATATCATTTTCGGCGAATAATTTACATGCTCAGCAAATTATTCAAAGCAAAACTTATCCAAAAACCGATTTCAGGTACCCGCTTGATCTGCCGCCCAGCACGGCCGGGTCCTTTGGCGAATTAAGGGCTAGCCACTTTCACTCGGGGCTGGATTTTAAAACCAACCAGCGTACCGGCTACCCGGTGCATGCCGTTTACGATGGCTATGTGTCGCGCCTGCGCATACAATATGGCGGGTTTGGGCATGCCTTATATATTACCCATCCTAATGGCTATACAACGGTTTACGGGCACATCCAAAGCTTTACGCCCGAGATGGCCAAATACATACGCGATTACCAGTATAAAAATCAAACCTTTGAGGCGGATATTCCGGTACCGGCGGGTATGTTTAACGTACACAAAAACGATGTGGTAGCCATATCAGGTAACGAGGGTGCATCGGCAGGGCCGCACCTGCATTTTGAGATAAGGGATACCTTAACCCAGGAAACCATCAACCCGCAGCTATTTGGCCTTACCATACCCGATGATAAGCCGCCCGTTATATCGGCTATTGGCATATACCATTTAAACGGCAACCCTTTTAGCGAAAAAACCCCGCACGAGTACCTGGCGGTAACAGGCTCGGGCGGTAATTACCGTTTAGCCAATCCGCAGGTGCTTAACCTAAGCGGCAATACCGGCTTTGGTATTACCGCAAACGATATGAACAATACCTCGTTTAACCGTAACGGCATCTATTCAATTGAATTAAAACTGGATGGTAAAACAGTTTACACCTTTGCGGTGGAGCGTTTTGCTTTCGACCAAACCCACGCTATTAACGCTTATATAGATTATCCGGCCTTCCTTACCTCGCACCGGTGGATGCAAAAATGTTTTATGCTACCGGGCAACCGCATATCGCTTTTCCCACAGTCTATCAACCGCGGCGTTATGGTTTTTAACGACGACCAGCTGCACGATGTAGAGTACATTGTAAAAGATGTGGCGGGTAACACCTCTACCCTCGCCCTAAAGGTAAGATCGAATACATCGGCTAATGATGTTGCACCGCTAAAGCCATTGGGTACCTTATTTAAGTACGATCAAAAAAACGAGTTTGCCAATGACAGGGTTAAAGTGACCATAATGCCCGGCAACCTGTACGACGACCTTGATTTTATATACAGCGAATTACCAACAAAACCCGGCGCGCTATCGGTAACACACCGTATCCACAACAAATTTACACCGATACATGACGAGTATACTATCCAGATAAAACCGGATGTTAGCCTGGGTGCCTACGCGCAAAAAGCCGTTATTGTAAGCGCTACTGCAGGTTGTATAGGCGGCGATTATGAAGACGGTTACATAAAAGCAACCGCCCACGCCTTTGGCGATTTTTACATTAAACTGGATACGGTACCGCCCGTGATAAGGCCCATTAACATAGCAAATGGCAGCAACATGCGGGTG
This sequence comes from Inquilinus sp. KBS0705, assembly GCA_005938025.2. Taxonomy (NCBI): domain Bacteria; kingdom Pseudomonadati; phylum Pseudomonadota; class Alphaproteobacteria; order Rhodospirillales; family Rhodospirillaceae; genus Inquilinus; species Inquilinus sp. KBS0705. The sequence continues at coordinate 2,398,426 of VCCI02000001.1, forward strand.
GCAAAGGCTATTAATTTACGCATGAGCGATAACCTGTCGGGCGTAAAAAGCTTTACCGGCAAAATAGATGGCAAATGGGTGCTAATGGAGCTGAATTATAAAACAAAAGTATTAAGTTATACCTTTAACAACGATATTACAGCCGGAAAGCATAAATTTGAACTTACGGTGATGGATTACAAAAACAATTCGTCGACATTTACGGCTGAATTTAACAGGTAAATAAAACAATGGCAACTTTAAAAGCAGGCGAAAAGGCCCCAAATTTTACAGCTAATAACCAAAACGGCGAAGCCGTATCATTGGCCGATTTTAAAGGCAAAAACATTATACTATATTTTTACCCAAAAGATAACACACCGGGTTGTACTGCCGAGTCTTGCGATTTTAGGGATAACTACCAATCGCTGCTAAGCAAAGGCTTCGAGGTAATCGGGGTGAGCGTTGATGACGAAAAATCGCACAAAAAATTCGAGACCAAGTACCAGTTGCCATTTACCCTTATAGCCGATACCGACCATAAAATAGTTGAGGCCTACGGCGTATGGGTTGAAAAAAGCATGTACGGCAAGCAATATATGGGTACCGCCCGCACCACATTTATTATAAATGGCGATGGTATTATTAATAAGGTGATTGATAAGGTTGATACCAAGGCATCATCGCAGCAGGTGTTAGATGCGCTGGCTTAATTGCAGCTAAGCATACAAATCAAACAAAAACGCTTTATTTTTATTTAAAGGAAGTATAAATTTTAATAAATGGCCATACAGGCAGAAGACGAAGAGATATTAAGCAAGTTTAGGGACGAAAAAACCCGTAACGAAGCATTTAACCTTTTGCTGAAAAAGTATCAGCAAAAAATATACTGGCATGTGCGCCGTATGGTGATAGACCACGATGATGCCGACGACCTGGTGCAGGACATATTTATAAAGGTATGGAAAAACCTGCCCGGCTTTAGGAACGATGCGCAGCTATATACCTGGATGTATCGTATTGCTACCAACGAGTGCATCACCTTTTTAAATAAAAAGAAACAGAAGAACAATGTATCGTTAGATGACGTGGATTACGAACTGGCCGATACCCTATCGGGCAGCGACCAGTTTAGCGGCGATAAAATACAGTTAATGCTGCAGCAAGCCATACTTACCCTGCCCGATAAACAAAGGCTGGTATTTAACATGAAATACTTTGACGACATGAAGTACGAAGAAATGAGCGATGTGCTGGGTACCAGCGTTGGCGCTTTAAAGGCATCGTACCACCTGGCCGTTAAAAAAATAGAGTCTTTTTTAACATCAAATGATTAATTTTTAAATTAGCGTTAAACCTTTGAAGAATTTATTCATCTATAACAGAGTATGAAAAGCGATATGGAGAATAATGAATGGGCTGACGAAGAAATGTCACTTAAACGGTTTACCAAAAACAACCCGTTTACAGTGCCTGTTGGCTATTTTGAAGACGCCGGTAAACGCATATTATCATTAGTTAAATTAGAAGAATTAAAAAGTGACGACGCGGCCATGGGGTTTAATTTACCGCAAGGTTATTTTACGCAGCTTGGTGACAATATACAAAGCCGGATAAACGTAGAGGCCATTGCAGGGCCCGATGCTGCATTTACTGTGCCCGAGGGCTATTTTGATGATTTAAGCAGCCGTATACAAAGCCGCATAAATATTGATGCGCTTGTTAATGCCGAAGAAAGTGGTTTTACCGTTCCCGAAAATTATTTTGAGGACATGCAGTCGCAAATAAGCAGCCGCATTGCTGTTGAAGAGGCTTTAGAAACAAACACAGGCGCCTTTACCGTACCTGATGGTTATTTTGATAAGCTGAACAAAAGCATTTTGAATAAAACTGTTAACCAGGATATGGTTATACGTAAAACCATTGTGCGCAAGCTATTTGCATCAAACACGTTTAAGTATGCAACTGCCGCTTGTTTGGCTTTAGTGATTGGCGCAGGTGTATTTTTACGGGATGCCCCTACTACCGTTGCACACAACCATACTTACCTGCACAGCCAGCTATCGGGTGTGCCGGTTGATGAAATTAAAGACTACCTTGAGCTGCATATGGATGCCAACGACACCCGCAGCCTAATGGAAAATGATAAACAAATTAATACCGAGGCCCTTGATGCGGACCTGCAGGATTATATTGATCTAAACTAATAATGAAAGTACTGTTCAGATACCTGTTTTTGATATTGGTTGCGTTATTTACACTTGATGTATCTGCGCAGGTTACTGATGTGCGCAGCTTAAGGCCGTCAAATACACCTGCCAACAAGTTTAATAGCGTGCGCACCAACCAGGGTACGGGTAAAAAGTTGGTTGCAGCGCGCAACAGATTTATTACACAGCAGCTATCGTTAACTGATGACGAAGCGCGTAAGTTTTGGCCGCTGTACAACAAGTACCAGCAGGAGCTTACCGCCGTGCGTATTTTAAAACGCTTAAATAACTCAAACGCACAGGCCAACGGTGCCGACCAGGTGAATAAGGACCTTGAATATGACAGCCAAACACTGGCCATTAAAAAAAGGTACCGCGATGAATTCTACAAAATACTGCCCCCCGAAAAGGTTAGCGAGCTTTACAAAAGCGAAAGCGAATTTAAAGACGAGCTGATCAAACAACTCAGCGAGCGCAGCGTAAGAGCGGGGAATTAATTATTGATTTAGTGAGTTATTGAATTATTGATTTAGTGAATTATTGAATGATACGCTGCCAAGACATTTTACTCATTAATTCAATCCTTCAATAATTCAATAATTATAAAAAGACATCATTAATTCAATAATTATCAATGCTAACCCTGCGCCAGCTTTTTCTTAACAACAACGCACAAACCACGCACTTCCCCCTGTTACTGGAGTTTGAACGTGCCGAAGGTGTGTACATGTACGATGCGGAGGGAAAGGCCTATATAGATATGATATCGGGCATTGGGGTAAGCAACCTGGGCCACAGCAACCCAACAGTTGTGGCCGCTGTAAAAGAACAGGTTGATAAATATATGCACCTGATGGTTTACGGCGAGTATGTGCAAACCCCGCAGGTGCGCTTTGCCGAAAAGCTGGTATCCATACTACCTCCTTCTTTAAATTCGGTATACTTTACCAACTCTGGCGGCGAAGCGGTAGAAGGTGCTTTAAAACTGGCAAAACGCTTTACCGGCAGGCAGCAGATAGTAGCCTTTAAAAACTCCTATCACGGCAGCACACATGGTGCCCTTAGTGTAATGGGTAACGAAGATTTTAAGCAAGCTTACCGCCCGCTATTACCCGGCATTACCTTTTTGGAATTAAACCACCTGCCCGGCTTAGCACAAATAACCGAACAAACCGCTTGTGTTATTATTGAGACCATACAAGGCGAAGCCGGCATACGCGTACCCGATGCCGAATTTATGACGGCACTGCGTAACCGGTGTAACCAAACCGGCACCTTGCTGATATTAGACGAGATACAGGCCGCATTCGGCCGTACCGGTAAGCTGTTTGCATTTGAACATTATAATATAGTCCCCGATATTTTATTGCTGGCCAAGGCACTGGGCGGTGGCATGCCTGTAGGCGCTTTTATAGCTTCGGCACAGGTGATGTCGGCTTTTAAAGAAAACCCTATCCTAGGGCACATTACCACCTTTGGCGGCCACCCTGTATGCTGCGCCGCTGGGCTTGCCGCTTTAGATGTTTTGCTTAGCCAAAACCTGGTAGGCGGTGTGGCACAAAAAGAGGCTTTACTTAGGCAGCACCTTACCCACCCTGCCATAAAACAAATACGCGGCAAAGGCCTGATGCTGGCGCTGGAGTTTGAAAGTTTTGAACTGAACAAAAAAATAATCGACCGGTGTATAGAAAATGGTGTAATTACCGATTGGTTTTTACATTGCAGCAATTCTATGCGCCTGGCCCCCCCGCTCATCATTTCTCATCAGGAAATTGTTAACGCCTGCCAAGTTATCACCGAGGCTATTGATTTTCACACACATAAGTAATAAACAGGCTTAACCCTCCCTACCTTTATTAATTATAAGTATAATACTTGTGTAAAAGACGCATGACCAAATTAAATTAGTAGTTAATTGGTATAGTTTATGCATTGTATGGCATATCCCATAAAATATGCCAAAAAGCCTTGTAAATGCTCTTTATTAGGTCAGTGGTGCATAGTTTTCGGGGCATACATCTCTAATAAATTATTGCCTGTTATACAAATATGAAAATAGCTTACATATCAACCTATCCACCGCGCGAATGCGGTATCGCTACATTTAACCAAAATTTGATGCATGCCATTAACGCTAATTTCCCCGAAAGGAAAAATTTGCTTGATGGGGGATTTGTTGTGGCGCTAAACGATTCAGAAAATGTACAAGAATACGAGTACCCGTCTGATGTAAAATACATCATACGTCAAAACCATCAAAAAGATTATATACGTGCTGCTAACTATATTAACACCAGCACTGTTGATGCCGTAATATTAGAACATGAATTTGGTATTTATGGCGGCGAAAGCGGTATATACATCCTGCCATTGATAAACAGGCTGGAAAAACCGCTGATATCAATTTTACACACTATATTAAAAGACCCAAGCTACGTACAGCGTATCATCATTCGCGAAATTGCCGAACAATCGGCAAAAATAGTGGTGATGAGCAAACGTGCCGTTGAGTTTTTAACCACCATTTACGATATCCCTGCCGAAAAGATACAGATAATTGAGCACGGCGTGCCCGATCTGGAAGAACCGGCAGACAACCCTGTAAAAACACTTACACCATTTAAAAACCATCGTGTACTGTTAACTTTTGGCTTGCTAAGCCGCAACAAGGGTTTAGAAACCGTTGTGCGCGCATTGCCAAAAATCGTAGAGAAACACCCCGATGTTATGTACGTGGTGTTAGGTAATACACACCCGGGCGTTATTAAAAACTCGGGCGAGGAATACCGCGACCACCTAAAAACCCTGGCTGCACAATTAAAGGTATCGCAACACCTGGCCTTTATCAATAAATTTGTGGCCGAAGACGAACTGATCAACTACCTTACCGCTGCCGAGGTTTATGTAACCCCATACCTTAACGAGGCACAGATAACCAGTGGTACATTATCATACGCGGTTGGCGCAGGTGCTGCTGTGGTATCAACACCATACTGGCACGCTACCGAGTTGTTGGATAACAACCGGGGCCGCTTATTCGAGTTTAAAAACTCAGAAGCGCTGGCCAAAACCGTTAACGAACTTTTAGACGATAAAAATGTATTACGCGAGCTTAAAGATAATGCTTACGAATACGGCCTGCACTTACGCTGGCCGGCTATTGGCGCCGAATACATTAAAATAGCGCAAGAGGCATCGGCTAAACACAACTTTAGCGATAAAATACTTAAAAACAGCATATTAGACCCTGAGGTACTGCCAAAATTCAGCCTTACGCACGTATTGCGCTTAACTGACGATACCGGTATAGTACAGCATGCCAAATATGGCATACCCAACCTAAAAGAAGGTTACTGCCTTGATGATAATGCCCGCGCCTTAATAATGGCGTTGATGGCCTACCAGCGCAATAAAAGCCAGGAGGCGTTTAAATTGCTGCCCATCTATTTGAGCTATATACACTATATGCAAACAGATGATGGCAACTTCCGTAACTTTTTAAGCTTTAGCAGGCAATACCTGGATGAAGTAGGTTCCGAAGATTCATTTGGCCGTACCATTTGGGCATTGGGCCATTTAATAAGCTGCGCGGCCAGCAATTCGTACCGCGAGTTTGCTATGGAGATATTCCATAAATCGTACCCGCACTTTAAATCGCTTAAATACATAAGGGGTCAGGCTAATACCATTATTGGTATATCGTTATACCTGCAGGTGTTCCCTACAGATGAGGGCATGGTTGCCGAACTGGTACGCCTTACCCAACCACTAATAGATGCTTACGAAAATACCCGCAGCGACGATTGGGAATGGTTTGAAGAAAGCATGACCTATGATAACGCGATATTACCTTTGGCACTGCTGCACTCCTGCGAGATCACGGGTAACGAGAAGGCTAAACAGATAGCCTTAACAACCATGGCCTTCCTGGATAAGCTTACCTTATCAAACGGTTACTTAAGCCCGGTTGGTAATGATGGCTGGTATTATCGTGGTGGTAAATTCCCTACGTTCGATCAGCAAGCTATCGAAACAATGGCAATGGTACTGATGCATTTCCAGGCATACCAAATATTCCGTAAACCGCAGTACATCGAAAAAATGTTCCTGAGCTACAAGTGGTTCCTGGGCGAAAATACGCTTAGGGCACCATTATACGACCACGAAACCAAAGGCTGCTGCGATGGCTTGCTGCCAACAGGCATTAACCGTAACCAGGGTGCCGAAAGTACGCTGGCCTACTTAATATCACACTTAACGGTATTAAAAGCGTTCGAGCTGGAATACGAATACAACAAAATGGACCAGCAGGTAAAAGTTTGTTAATGAAAGCAGCTGTATTGGCCCCCGTTGCCTGGCGCACACCGCCCAGGCACTACGGCCCGTGGGAACAGGTAGCCTCAAATATTGCCGAAGGCCTCATAAAACTTGGTGTTGATGTTACCCTATTTGCCACCGGCGACTCTATAACCGCCGGCAAATTGGAAAGTATTTGTGAGCGTGGCTACGAAGAAGACCGTAGCCAGGATGCAAAAGTGTTGGAGTGCCTGCACATCAGCAACCTGATGGAGCGCGCAGCTGAGTTTGACATCATCCATAACAACTTTGATTTTTTGCCGCTTACCTATACCGGGCTTATTAATACGCCTGTGATAACTACTATACATGGGTTTTCGTCGCAGCGAATTATACCGGTTTACAAAAAGTACAATGCTAAGGGCCATTATGTATCTATCAGCAATGCCGACAGGAGCCCGGAACTGTCGTACTTAGCTACGGTGTATAACGGCTTAGATATTAAAGACTTTAAATTCACTGAAACTCCGCAGGACTACCTGTTGTACTTCGGCCGCATACACCACGATAAAGGCGCTGCCGAAGCTATACAAATAGCAAAAAACAGCAAGCGAAAACTATTGATTGCAGGTATTATACAAGATGAGAATTACTGGAAAGAAAAGGTAGAACCCTACCTGAACGAGGATATACAATATATTGGCCATGCTGGCCCCGAAAAAAGAAACGAGCTTTTAGGCAATGCTGCAGCCTTGTTGCATCCCATAAATTTCGCCGAGCCTTTTGGCATGAGCGTAGCCGAAGCGATGCTTTGCGGAACACCTGTTATTGCCTTTAACAAAGGATCGATGCCGGAGTTGATAAGGCACCAAGAGACTGGCCTTTTAGTAAATACCGTTGATGAAGCAGTGGAAGCAGTAAGTCAATTAAAAAATATTGACCGTAAGGCCTGCTACACCTGGGCAAGCTCGCAATTTTCGAGCGAGAAAATGGCCGCCGATTATTATAAGCTTTACCAGCAAATACTATCTAAATAATATTACGTAAACGTTCGTTTTTTGCCAGGCTGCTGCCAAACTCGGGCTGTTGTGCTTTAACAGGCTCAGTTTCGTCGTTGTAGTTTATTAAAGGGCGTAGCTTGGTTTCGGTTAGGTTAGGATATTCCGTTTCGGTTGTTTCTTCTATATAAGTGCTTATCTCTTCTTCGCGGGCAAAGCTATAACCCAGCCTTTTGTTCTCTTCGTCAATAAAAGTAAACAATTCGCCAAGGCACGAGTGCACCGATCTTAAGAATTTATAATTGGTAGATGTAAGGCATTGTCCGGTATCTTCAGGTCCTTTGTCGGGCTCACAAAAATTAAGTTTAGTTATAACGGCGTTTATTAATTCCACTTCAAATTTACCCTCGGCATGCCAGGTTAAATTGTTTTTAATCTCTCTGAAATGATCCATGTTTGTTAGTAATTATATGGCATACGGGTTTATAAGCGCAGCCCTTTAAGTTAATATGTTACCCGCAATATTGCAATTGTATTGCCAAATATTAGTTAACAAAAATGATATATCATATCAGTGTTTTGCGGCCGAAACGATTAACTATACATTAACGCAGGTTAATAAGAAATTGCCATTTACAGCGCATATTATTAACTATTTATTAATAAGTTTTACCATTTATTGCATAAATAATATCCAAGTAAAAAACAACCCGTTTTAAGATATTTTTTTAGCAAAATATATTATTCGCAAATGTGAATAAGTGGAGCAGTGTTTACCGAATTGTTAAAAAATTGTTCCTAAAAAGCTACAGGTTTTACGCCTAATTTCCACTAATCTATACCATCCTCTTTAAACTTGGCTAATAGTTCGTCAAGGTCAACCTCGGCAAAAGAGGTAGATGAATCGGATATCCCATAAGGTATAATAAGCTTATTATTATGCACTATAGATCCGCATGAATATAATACGTTGGGCACATAGCCTTCACGCTCGTCGCTGTTGGGTATTAGTAAAGGCTCTTTTAAGCGGCCTATTTCTACCGCGGGGTCATCAAGCTTTAGCAGGCTGGCACCTAATACATAGCGGCGCATAGGGCCTACACCGTGGGTTATTACTATCCAGCCATCTTTGGTTTCTATTGGCGAGCCGCAGTTACCAATTTGCACAAACTCCCAGCTAAATTTAGGTTGTTGCAGCAATTGCGGTTTTTCCCAGATATTTATCTTATCAGAGTACATGATGTAGTTGTTGCACCCATCAATACGCGATATCATTACATACTTGCCGTTTATTTTACGCGGGAACAGTGCCAGGTTTTTATTTTGCGCTCCTGCCCCATACAAAGGCATAATTTTAAAATTATAAAAATCGTTTGTTTGCAACAGTTTAGGCATTATCAGCGAGCCATCATAAGCGGTATAAGTGGCATAGTAAACCGATACGCCGTCATCGTCAACAAACTTCACAAAACGCGCATCTTCAATCCCTTTACGCTCATACTCGGATATAGGGAATATAACCCTGTCAGATATATCGGTATCTAACGAAAATACGATCTCGTAATACGAATCGGCCAGCCATAATACCTTATCATATTCCAGCTTCATCATATCGCTCTCCTGTAGTTTTTGCGAATCGAGGATGATACGGCGCAGGTTAGAATACTCGAAATGATGATCAAGCTTACTTTCCAGCTCGTTTAATACATTAATATTGATTTGGGTGATGGTCGCTTTTTCAAAAAACAGCTTTTTATTATAAACCGCGTTACGCACAATCTCGGCTTCATCAATATAGTTACCCGCCGGCAATACGGTTATTTGATTATCCTTATCTATAAGCGCGCGTCGAAACGTAATCGACGAAATATGGCCCTCGCCTACCGCACGAAAACTGATCACTACACGCCTTTGGCCTTCTTCCAATTCGGTTTGGTCGGGGTCTTCTACTACCGATGGATTAAAGAACGCCGCCGACTCGATAGAATACTCATGTGTAAAGTATGAACCTATTAACAGCTTACGGTTAACGGTAAGCGTATCAAAATCGATACCCAGCTCTACAAATAATGGCTTTAGCTTGCTGCAATGGCGATTTAAGACACGGGTGATATTGCGGTGCCGTTTTGAGTACTCCTGCAACAAAGGCGAAACAATACCAAAAGCGGTTTCTTCGCTAATGTTCATTACCCTTTGTAAAACTTCCTTAGCCCGATCGTTCCCATTGAAAAAAAATCTTGCAATTACACGTTTAGGATCCGGATTTACTCTTATTGGTTTTCGTTCTATGGAAAGTCTCATATTAAAAAAAAACGTTTTATAGTTAACACCATCGGTGCTAAATTGATTTGCGCAATTTCACAAACCTTACACAAAGTGAAAATATTTATTCAGATAAATACAAAAAAGCCTATTTAATTTGATTTTAGCAATTACAGGGCCTTTATTGGTAGACCAATAAACCAGGTTATGGTTTAAACCATACTGTTTCGCTTAATAAGGTATTCTTTTAAAATTCCGTTATATCCCTGTTCTATATCAGCATCTACCAGATCAATATGGTGCTGGGCGCATTTTAGTTCAAGCTGGTGGCGGTAATCTTTTAAAGCTGCGCGATAACTATCCCTTATTTTATTAGGGTGTACACGCACCTGTTGCCCGGTTTCAATATCTACAAAATGATGCGGGCGGTTATCAAACTCGAAATCTATTTCGTGCTGTTTGCTGGTTACATTAAATATCACCACCTCGTGCTTTTTAAACTTGAGGTGCTGTATAGCGGCAAAAAGTGCCTTAGTTTTATCAGCGTCAAGGCTATTCTCCAGCATATCGCTAAATATCATCACCATCGACCGTTGATGTATCTCGCCTGCTATGTGATGTAGTGTTTGAGCGATATTGGTAGTTGTGTTTTGCCGGGGTTGGTTGTAAGCTTTCTCTAACTGTGCATACAAGTAAAATAAATGCGCCGATGTTGACCGGGTCGGGCTCATCCAGTCCATCTTGTCAGAAAACAAGCAAAGCCCAAAAGCATCGCGCTGTTTTTTAAACAGGTACATTAAGCTTGCTATGGCATATACCGAAAATTGCAGTTTGTTGATACCCTTATCAGGGAAATTCATAGATGATGAGGTATCAAGCAATAAGTAACTGCGCAGGTTGGTTTCCTCTTCAAACTGCTTTACAAACAGTTTTTCGGTACGGGCCATTAGTTTCCAGTCGATATTCTTTACCGACTCGCCATTGTTATACAGCCTGTGTTCGGCAAACTCAACCGAAAAGCCGTGAAAAGGGCTTTGGTGCAGCCCGGTTATAAAGCCCTCTACCACTTGCCGGGCAAGTAATTCAAGGTTGGCCAGTTGCCGTATATGCTGATCGGTATTTAAAGCGGGCATAGCGCCAAGTTAATAAATTAATTAAACGACCGGGCTACCCTGCTTATTTTAAAACCGGGTATAAATAGCTGTTTGTAAAATATGGTTAACGGTGTAGGTTTCGGCCCCTTTTATGTATTGATTAAGGTAGCCAAATTCAACATCAACTTTTTTATGTAGCCGGTAACCAAAGGCAACGTAGGCCCGGTTTTGATCAAAAAAGTGTTTATTTACCTTATCCTTATTTTGCACATTCACAAAAACCTCGTTCTGTAAACCAATAAACGGCCCTTTGGTAAATACCGAATCGCTTTTAAAGGGCAAAACGGCCCGTGCAAAATACCGTAAACGCTGCGAAAAATAATGATCGTTTTTAGCGGCGGCCGAGTTACCTAAAAAACGCTGCTCTAACCTAAAGCGATGCTGTAGTGTACTGCTTGCACCAATTTTATGGTTGATGATAAACTGCTCCCATATGCGGCTTTCGGGCCTGAAGGTTTTCACCTCACCCGCCCTGCCGTTGGTGGCGATGTATGCATAGCCTAAGGCGCCTATCTTATTTTTAGAAAAGTAATAATTAACCGATGGGCGCAGTAATATGTTACGCAGATAATCGTAATGGTTAGCCGAACGAAATTGTGCATCAAACGAAGCTCCCCATTTTGGCGAAAACCGTTGTGTGTGAAACAAAGCCGCCCAACCCGAAAACTGGTTTTCCTGCGCAAATAATTTACACGGAGATAATAGCGCGATAAGCAAAAGTAATTTAAGACCCCTTTTCATAGAAAGAATATTTACAACGTTTAATAATTAGACTGCCGCATAAACAAGCGGCGAGATATGAAAGCTGGGGGCCAAGAGAATATCTTAAACTACATATCGTACGGTGGCAAATATAAAAAGTATGCTAAAATTATACCGCCTTAATCTTTAAATTTTACCAGCTTTTTGCGGCCAATATCATATATCAACCTAAAGGCTTGCTGGTTACTGCTATAACCCGGCGTTTGGTGCAGGCTTAATATGAATTGCCCTTGCAAACCTTTGTATAAAAACGGCGTGTAAATAATATCTAAACGGTTATAGGTGCTTTTTTCGTAAAAAGCATCGCCGAAGCTAATGTGGTGGCCATCGCCTTTATAAAATTCATCAAACAGGGTAAAACGCTTATAGCTTAGGTAAGCATTGGCAACAAAGCCGGTAGGTTTTTGAAAATTATCTACCCCACGCACCCGCTCTAACGACATCATACCGCCTGCTTCGATGCTTAACGAATCCAGGAAGGTTTTATGGCTAAGGTCGGCGCCTAATTTTATTTGCACCGCGCCGTTGTCCTGTATATGGTCGTTAGGTATGGCTATAGCCGGGCCTGCATCGTGCAATAAAAAAAAGTAATGCGACAAGTAAAAAGGCCCGCTTAAAACCGGCTTGTACTTACCGGAAAACCCAAACAGAAACTGCTCGCGGTCGGTGCTGGTTTGTCGGCTTACCCAATCAATCCAAAACGTTTCGGTAAAGTGCTCATTTTTAAAGCGTGTTAGCAAACCCTCAACATTGGGGCGGTAATAGCGCAGCGTATCATTTAGCATGGCGCGTGGATAGTCTGTCAGCAGGCCCTCGCGTGGAAATTCACCTGCGTTAAACAACCATTTTTTACCGGTATAGCTATAATAGGCAACAGGGTTTACCCGTAAAAAAAACGGGTTGCCGCCAAATTCGTGCAGGGCGTTAGCACCTACAATAAAGTGGTTCATGCTATCCAGGTTAATACCAACATCAAGGGTTAGCCTGGTACCCGAGTAGGTTCGTGAACGCTTTACAAAATCTTTATACTCTCGGTTATCAAAAAAGCCCATTCCGTTAAAATGCACATCTACATCCTGTGCCTTTACCGCACCCGCGGCTAATATATAAATGGATATAATGAGGTAAACTTTTTTGATCATGCTTTATTCTACTTTAATTTTTATCATCCTGCTGTTTTTACTCCCCGAAAATGGCTCGGTACGTATCGAAAAACACAAACTATAATCGCCCTTTTCCAATGGCGCTGTTATGGTTGCCTTATACTTTGTGCTTTGGCCCTTTGCTAACCTTATGGCATTAAACAAAGTATCCGTTTGTTGTACGTTAACCACATCAAGCCCTTTAAAAAAGCAGCCTTCCAGCACAACCGGGTGCTTGTAGCCGGCGTTGGTAAAAGTAACAGCAAATGGATAAGGATTAGTTATAACAAGGTCAAATTGTAATTTTTGGCCGGAACGGGCGGTAACCTTATCTGGTGTATTATCAATTGCTATTTTTTGATAGGTACGGGCATCATCAACCCAACCACCATACCAGGTACCAGCCTCGCATTTTATGCTATCGGTAGTAACGCCGTTAACCGGCCATTTTAGTAAAAAATAAACCCTTTTATGCTGCAGGCTATCTTCCATGGGCCATATATCATACATGGTGCGCCCATACACCCGCGAATCGTATGCGAAGCCTTTTAGCGTGCGGTTATAGTAATTGTACTTTGATGGGTTTTGAAAGCCTTCATCCATCACCACAAAAGCATTGCCTGCCTTTTGGTGTACCAAATTGGCCCATTCGTGAAACCCGAAGTAGCTTTTTAACGCCTCGATGTTTTTCACAAAAGGCAGCCCTGCTATTAGGCTTAGCCTCAGCAACAGAATAAATATGATATTAATTATAGCCAGTCTGTAAAACCAAACCGCGTTAAAGTTTTGCCGTTTAAAGCTAATTAACACCAAACACAAAAGCGGTATAAAAGCAATAAGCGTATAATGCGGCTGCACGTTTACCTTTAAGGTATTCAGTAAAAAAAAAGCGAAAGTACCTATGGCATTAACCAACAGTGTGCGGGTAAATACATCCGTTACCTTGGTAGTAAAGCCTTTATAAAACAAAAACCAGCTAATAAATACACCACCTAATAACAGCTGCCCCGCCAGGTAAACATAACTAAAGGACAGGTCGTACCCGCTGGTAGACGTGCGCTCGAACAGCTGGTAGTTAACCGCCGGAAAACCATGGTTTGCCTGCCAAATAATATGCGGCGCATATAAAACCAAGCCTGTTAAAATAGCCAGGTAAAAAGTTTTACGGGTAAATAGCCTTAGGCTGGCTAATACGGTAAAGCCAACTAACAGCACGCCATGATATTTGCTGTAAAGCAAACAAGCTACTATTACCCCAATAATAAAGGCGGTGAGCCAACTGTCGGCAACTAAATATTTTTGATAGTAATAATAAAACAGCACCGCAAAAAAGAACAAGGGCGCATCGGGTGTACTGGTAAAACCATAAACATGAATAACCAATATGCCCGATACCAATAGTATAAACCATTTGGCACTAACCTGGTAGTTTTTAACTATAAGCCATAGCAGGTACACAGCCAGGCTATTGGTGAGTACGGTTATTAGCCGCAGGCCAAGTTCGTTATGTACCAAGGTGTCGCCTATTTTTATAAATACCGCTACCATTGGTGGGTGATAAAAGTAGCCCCAATCCAGCTTTTGGGCAAATAGCCAATAATAGGCTTCGTCGCCATGCAGCTCAAGCGTGTAGGCTTGTACAGCATTTAAAACCGTCCAGCATAAAATAAAATACCATATGGCTTTATTATTTGTGGTGGCATTAGGTGCAGTAGTTGGCGGCATTATGTAGCTTGTAAGCTGCAAAGGTAAAATAAAAGCCATAAGCTTGCTACGCGATTATAATACAAGCTATATATTTGGTTTATGATAGATAAGCAAATTGAAATTATGAGGCAACCACGCCTTAAAATAATAAGCGCATTAGAAGCTTTTAGCCTTGACCAGTTAAATACCAACCCTGCCGGATTCAATAACAACATCATATGGAACCTTGGCCACATGGTAGCCGCCCAGCAAGGCGTTTGCTATAAGCGCGCCGGACTGGATACTTGGGTGGCCGACAGCTTTTTTCAGAAGTACAAGCCTGATACTAAACCCGAAGGATACGTTGATGCCGCCGGCTTTGATGAAATAAAAACGCTTTTGCAAACCAGCTTAGATCAACTGGAACATGACTATAAAAACGGCATTTTTACCAACTATCCTACCTGGACCACCCGCTATGGTGTAGAGATAAGCAGTATTGACGATGCCATTGCCTTTTTACCCTTCCACGAAGGGCTGCATATTGGGTACATTATGGCGATGAGGAAACTGGTGTAAACCAAAAAAGCCCGGCATAAACCGGGCTTTTTTGATATCTCTGTTAGCGCTAAACGCCTAATAACAACCTTGCAGGGTCTTCCAGTAGTTGTTTTACACGTACCAGGAAGCTTACCGATTCGCGGCCATCAATTATACGGTGATCGTATGATAGCGCCAGGTACATCATTGGGCGTATCACTACTTGTCCGTTAACAGCAACCGGGCGCTCAATAATATTGTGCATTCCCAAGATAGCCGATTGCGGCGAATTTAATATTGGTGTCGACATCATTGAACCAAACACACCACCATTGGTGATCGTGAACGTTCCGCCTGTCATCTCTTCTATTGTAAGTTTGCTTTCGCGTGCTTTACCGGCTAAAACAACAATGGCTTTTTCAATCTCGGCCAGGCTCATGCTTTCGGCATTGCGTATAACCGGAACCACCAAACCTTTAGGCGCAGATACAGCAATAGAGATATCAGCGAAGTTGCTGTATACTACTTCTTCGCCTTCTATGCGTGCGCCAACAGCAGGCCATTCTTTTAATGCCTCGGTAACCGCTTTGGTAAAAAACGACATAAAGCCTAAGCCTACGCCATGTTTCTCTTTAAATTTATCTTTGTATTTGCCGCGCAGTTCCATTATTGGTGCCATATCCACTTCGTTAAAGGTGGTTAACATGGCAGTCTCATTTTTAACTGCCACCAAACGCTTGGCAACCGTTTTACGCAACGACGACATTTTTTCGCGACGGTCGCTTCTTGCACCTTGCGGCGCAGCAGGTGAAGAAGTAGCAGCGGCAGTTGCAGCAGCAGGTTTTGGTGCAGCAGCAGCTTGCTGTGCATTTAATGCATCGCCTTTGGTAATGCGGCCATCTACACCGGTACCACTAACAGCAGATGCAGCCACGCCTTTTTCGGCTAATATCTTAGCAGCAGCTGGCGATGGTGTGCCCGATGCATAAGTTGTTCCTTTTGATGGTGCAGCTTGCGGCGATTCGTTTACAGCATCGGCAACAGCAGGTGTTACCGCCACAGGTGCAGGCGCTGCTGATGATCCGGCACCTTCAATGGTACATACTACGGCGCCAATAGGCAGTGTATCGCCTTCTTTGGCTATGGTTTTTAACGTGCCGGCTTTTTCGGCAGTTAATTCAAAAGTTGCTTTGTCTGATTCCAGTTCGGCAATGGCCTCATCCATCTCCACCTGGTCGCCGTCTTTTTTCATCCAACGTGACAGGGTCACCTCGGTGATGGATTCACCTACAGTAGGTACTTTAATTTCTAACGAACTGCCACCGCTTTGGTCGGGCGCAGGTGCATAGCCATTTGCAGGCACTTCCGGGCTAACCGCTTTTGCAGGCTCGTCTTTAGCGGCAACGGGTGCAGCAGGTGCTTTATCGGTAACCGGTGAAGGGGCGATTTCGCCATCTTCGATAGTTGCAACAACAGCCCCAATAGCTAAGGTATCGCCTTCGGCTGCGGCAAGTTTTAAGGTACCGGCTTTTTCGGCGGTTAATTCAAAGGTTGCTTTATCAGATTCCAGCTCGGCTATTACTTCATCCATCTCCACATGGTCACCATCCTTTTTTTTCCAGGCTGATAAGGTTACTTCGGTTATGGATTCGCCTACCGGCGGAACTTTTATTGCTAAACTCATATTGTTAGTAGTTGTATATTTTAAGTTGAAAGTATAAAGTTAAAGGTTGAATTTAAAAAGTGATCGGCAAAACCTTTCACTTACTGCATTAAACTTTTAACTCCAATCAGTCCGCTCCGGCGTTGGCCATTTTTTCAGTTGTCTTTTTTATGGTTTCTTTAACCACTTTACCGGCAGGCGCTTCAAATGCTTTGGCAACAATGTGTGCTTGTTGGGCAGCATGTTGTTTAGCAAAACCGGTTGCAGTACTTGCACCTTCCAAACGCGATATCACCTGTAAATTCAGATGTTTATCGTTGTGGAACTTGCGGCAAATATATGGCCATGCACCCATATTCTCCGGCTCTTCCTGCACCCAAATAAATTCGGTAGCCTTTTCGTAGCGGGCCTTCATTTTCAATATCTGCTGTATTGGTGTTGGGTACAATTGCTCAACACGTACAATAGCTACATCCTTGCGCTTATCAACCTGCTGTTTCTCTTGCAGGTCGTAGTATACCTTACCTGTACAAAGTAGTACACGTTTAACCTTTTTAGGGTCAGCATAGGTATCATCTATCACCTCGTGGAATTTACCATTGGTAAAATCTTCAACCGGCGATACGCACTTAGGGCTGCGTAATAAACTCTTAGGGGTAAATATAATAAGCGGCTTGCGGAAATCGCGGTGCATCTGCCTCCTTAATATATGAAAGAAGTTGGCTGGTGTGCTGCAATTAGCAACCTGTATATTATCATCGGCGCAAAGCTCTAAAAAGCGTTCTACACGGGCAGATGAATGTTCAGGGCCCTGGCCTTCGTAACCATGCGGCAACAACATTACCAAGCCATTACCACGCTGCCATTTAGTTTCGGCACTGGCAATATATTGGTCAACAATAATTTGCGCTCCGTTAAAGAAATCGCCAAACTGTGCTTCCCAAATAGTTAAGGCATTAGGGTTAGCTAAGGCATAGCCATATTCAAAGCCTAAAACACCGTACTCCGATAGCAATGAGTTAAAAATACTCAACCTCGCTTCGGTATCTATAGTTTCCAATGGTGTAAATTCATCTTCCGAATCTACCAATGTTAATACTGCGTGGCGATGAGAGAAAGTACCGCGTTTAACATCCTCGCCACTTAACCTTACCGGGAAACCTTCTTTTAATAAAGTACCGTAGGCTAATAACTCGCCCATTGCCCAATCAAACACTTTGGTTTTATTAACCATAGTGTTACGATCTTCAAACAACTTTTCAATTTTTTTGAAGAAAGCTTTACCCTGCGGTAATACGGTTATCTTATTTCCTATTTCGGTTATTACCTCTTCTTTAACTGAGGTGTCAATAGCGCTTATAAGTTCTTTATGGTTAGCCAGGTGCAAACCGCTCCAGGCACCTTCAAACATGGCAATGGTGTCGGTAAACCTGTCTTCTGCCTTTGATTCATCCAGCATTACCTGTAACTCGGCACGAAAATCCTTCTCGATACCTTTTACATACTTATCGTCAATAGTACCCTCAGTTATTAACTTTTTGCTGTATATCTGTAGAGGATTAGGGTGTGCCTCTATGGCTTTGTATAACACCGGCTGAGTAAATTTAGGCTCATCAGCTTCGTTATGGCCATAGCGGCGGTAACAAAGTATATCTATAAAAACATCCTCGTTAAACACCTGGCGGTATTCCATTGCAAGGTTAACCACATAAACCAAAGCCTCAACATCATCGCCATTAACGTGGAAAACAGGCGATAAAACCGTTTTGGCCACATCGGTACAATAGGTACTTGAGCGGGCATCTTTATAGTTGGTGGTAAAACCAATCTGGTTGTTTATAACCAGGTGTATGGTGCCGCCTGTACGGTAACCATCCAGTTTTTCCATCTGTAAAACCTCGTAAACAATTCCTTGCCCGGCTACAGATGCGTCACCATGTATCAATATCGGCGCTATTTTAGAATGGTCGCCGTTGTATTTAAAATCAATTTTCGAACGTGTTATACCTTCTACAACCGGGTCAACCGCCTCCAAGTGCGATGGGTTGGGGCAAAGGCTAAGGTGAACGTTTTTACCGTTTTTAGTTTGTATATCAGTTGAAAAACCCAGGTGGTATTTTACATCACCACCAAAAGGAGATTCTGAATCGAAATTTTTACCTTCAAATTCCGAGAAAACCTCTTTGTAAGTTTTCTCCATAATATTGGTAAGCACATTTAAGCGGCCGCGGTGGGCCATACCAATAATAAACTCTTCGATACCCAGTTCAGATCCTTTTTTAATAACCGAATCGAGCGCGGGTATTAATGCCTCGGCGCCTTCTAACGAAAAGCGTTTTTGGCCCAAAAACTTGGTGCCTAAAAAGTTTTCAAAAACAACCGCTTCGTTTAGTTTAGACAGCATCAGCTTCTTTTCATCAGCTGTGAATGACGGCGTATTACGCTTGGCCTCCATCCTGTCTTCGAACCATTTTATTTTAATAGGGTTACGTATGTAACGGTATTCGGCACCAATAGCCTGGCAGTAAGTATCTTCAAGTAACTGGCGTATATCGCGCAGCTTGGCCCGGCCTAAACCAACTTCAACGCCGGCATTAAATACCGTATCCAGATCAGCATCGCTCAAGCCAAAAGTTTCCAGTTCTTTACCCGGAAAGTATTTGCGGCGCTCGCGTACAGGGTTTGTTTTAGTGAATAAATGGCCGCGTGTGCGGTAACCATTTATCATGTTCATTACATTTATCTCTTTAATAAAATGCTCTGAAGTGCTGTTATCTGCTGCTGCCGCCGCAGGTTGAGAACTTTTACCAAAATCAAAACCTTCAAAGAATTTTTGCCATCCAAAATCTACAGATTCCGGGTCTTGCTGATAAGCTTCGTATAAGGAGTTGATGTAGTCGGCGTTTCCGCTATTTATATAATTTAGGCGATCCATGGAGAAACCTTTGTTGTAAACAGTGCAAAATTAAGCATAATAGTACAATAAGCCGAAAATATATGCTATTAGTTTGTAAAGTAAATGAACATTATTTCGCGGCTTTTATTTCATTGTGAATTAGGCTAAGTAAAGATTCCTTGCCTTTAGCATCCTGCAATAATTGCCATATCATAATCCCACCGGCGTTTTGCATGGCCAGGGCTACTTTATTTTTAATAGTGGGCACGCCGTTGTAATAAACTATGCCACCACCGGGCACGGCAACTTCGTCTTTATCTTGGGCACCGGGGTATTTGGCAATAATGTCACGATAGGTCATGCTTTCGGGTGCGTTGGTGCCAAAACCGTAGCCATAAAACGGCAGGCCAAGGCTAAGCTTTTGCTTCGCGATACCGCGCTTGTTGGCCCAATACTCCATATCGGTTGCAGCCATATCGTATGGCGCATGCTGGCCGGGCTTTTCGGGTTTCCACGGCCCGGTTTTATCGTAGCACATTACGTTGATAAAATCAAACTGTGCCAAAGCCTTATTAGTATAATTATCTGCATAAACAGTAGCTATGGCCGATGTAATGAGTTTGTTTTCGGCTTTTAGTGCCGTTGCCAGTTTAACAACAAAGCCTTCGTAGTTTTTGTCTATAAGGCTGCCTTCCAAATCAACATCAATGCCGTCTAATTTATAATCAACCGCAATTTTAGCAAGCGATTGGATAAATATATCTTGTTTATCGCCATAAATATATTGAGGCAACCAATGCGGCGGCATTCCCCCGCCTACTGATAGCAGCACTTTTACCTTTTTTTGATGCGCCAGCTTCACCACATCTTTTAAGCCCGGCGCAACAACCAAATTTCCCAAACTATCGGGATTGATAAAAGCAATATTAAGATGGGTAATTTGATCGAGGTTTACGTTTTTGATAGCATTAGCCAAACCAATTTGGTTACGCATATAACCAATTACCCTAAAACCCGATTGAGCAAAGGCGCTTGCAAAAGTTAATTGCAATAAAAAACCGATTGCCAGGTATCTAAATTTAATCATACACACAAAGCTATAATTGTTTTCAATTATAATTTAGTGTAAAAACTTATGCAGATAGCCCCGCACATAGCCTACCCCTTCAAACAATATGGCCAACGCGCCAATAATTACCGTACATTGTTCAAATGAGTTCATAATCAAATATATGACATTTGTTTATTTGAAAAGTTACGCAGGCTTATAAAGCTTACAGCTGGTTTACTATTGTACTAGGGGTAACCAGGTGGCTATAAAATCGCTGTTATAATCTGACTGCGCCACTGGCTTGGCCGCGTTAAAGTAACGGTTGCTTTTGGTATCGTTGCCTACGCCGGCAATAAATGCCCAGTTACCCCAGTTGCTTGCGGGCGAATAGTCTATCAGTTTCTCTTCAAAATACAGCGCCCCTTTCGTCCAGTCAACTTGCATATCCTTGGCCAGGAACGTAGCAACGGCTTGCCTGCTATAATTGGTAATATAGCCGGTGGCATTAAGTTCGTGCATGGCAGCGTCAACATAGGCTACGCCCGTCTCTCCGCTTTTCCATTGCTCAAAAAGCTCATCCTGGTTGTCTGCAATACCCGGTGCTTCTTCGGTAAATCCTTCGGCCCTGAAAAACTTTTGGCCATGCTTTTTAAACATAAACCTAAAGTAATCGCGCCAAAGTAGCTCCAGCATCAATGGGTCGGTATTTTGCAAATGGTGCTCGCGCTGAAATTTTACCACTTCCCAATAAACCTGCCTCGGCGATATACAACCAACTGCCAGCCATGGTGACAAGGCCGAAGAACCACAGGCTACATTGCGGCTGCTTTTTACGGCATCGTTTTCCAGGCAATTTTGCAGGTATTGTTGTAACCTGTTTAAGGCCGCGGTTTCACCACCGACAAAATGATGCGTGGCGCGATGGTCATCAACAGGCTGCGGAACGCCCAGGTCGGCAAGTGTGGGTATTTCGCCTTCATTGCTAATTTCGGGGGTAGTAATATGTTCGGGTATTGCTGTACATGGCCTAACCGTACTATCGCGCTCCACCTTCTTTTTAAAGGTAACAAAGCTATCAGGTATATCTTTTATTGGAAAAGGCAGGTCTTCTTTATGGTACAGTGTATGGCCTATAAAATGCTTTAGGTTAAGCTTTATTTTCCAAAGAGCAGTTTCAACACGTTCAGATGCATCTGTTTCTTCAGGGGCTACTTCACGGTGGTGATACACTTCATTAACCTGGTATTCTTCTGCCAGTTGGGTAAGTACTTCGGACGGGTCGCCGGTACGAACAATGAGCTTTGCACCAAACTTATCTTGCAGGTTTTTACGCAGATCGGCAACAGACTCTATCAGGAACCTTGCCCTAAAACTGCCTGTTTTTAATGCGCCCGATGAACCTGTTTTAAAGTAATATGGGTCAAACACAAATACCGGTAACACTTTATCAGCCTTACGTACCGCTTCAGACAATATCTCATTATCATGAATACGCAAGTCATTTCTAAACCAAACCAGTATTGTTTTTTCGCTCATATGAACAACTAATCTAAACCTATTTAGATTAGTTACAAAGATGAAAATTATTTTGATGCCCGACACCTGTCGCTACAATATTTGACATCGTCCCAACATTTCGCCCATTTTTTGCGCCATGTAAAGGGCCGTTTACATACCGCGCAAACCTTAACTGGTAAATGTTGTTTTAACATAATAGTATATAATTGTACCAAAAATAGTAATTTAGTACAATATTTAACAAATGAATATTTCAGGTAAAAACATACTGGTAATTGGCGGCAGTTCGGGCATTGGGCTGGCCCTGGTTAAACTATTGATAGCCAACGGGGCTAACGTTTACAATGCATCGCGCAAAACATCGACCGATTGGCCACCAAGTGTAAAGCATTTAACTTTTGATGTTTTAGCCGATACATCGGCGCTGGCGGCTTATATACCCGAACAACTACATGGTATAGCATATTGTGTGGGCAGCATTAATTTAAAACCCTTTGGCAGACTAACCAAAGACGACTTTTTAACAGATTATCGCCTTAACGTTTTGGGCGCTACTGATGTGATACAGCAAAGCTTAAAAGCTTTAAAAAACGCCGGCGAAGCATCAATAGTTTTGTTTAGCACTGTTGCGGCAACGGCAGGTATGGGTTTTCATGCAAATATTGCATCGGCTAAGGGTGCTATTAACGGCTTAACCTTATCCTTAGCGGCAGAATTATCAGCTAACAAAATTAGGGTAAATGCTATTGCGCCATCATTAACCGATACCCCTCTTGCTAAGAATTTGCTGAGTACTGATGAAAAGCGCGAAGCATCGGCAAGGCGGCACCCACTGGGTAAATTTGGCAAGGCTGATGATGTGGCTTCGGCAGCATTGTTTTTATTGACAGACCAAAGCAGCTGGATAACCGGGCAAATTTTAGGTGTGGACGGAGGCCTATCTACCCTGAGAAGTATTTAGAAATGCAGGGGCAAAACAGCTCTCGCTTCGCATAAAAATTTAGCGAGAGAACGACTATTTAATATAACACAAACATGATAATTGGCTGTATTATAATCAGTAATTTTAACTTGTAAATACACTAATCCGTTTAATTATGGCAACTACACAAAGCATACAAAATGCTTATATAGATTATGTTTTAACTGAGGGGCAGCAACCAAAGTCGGTATACACCTTTGCTAAAAAAAATAAGATGGCCGAAGAGGAATTCTACCGTTTCTTCGGGTCGTTTGATGCTGTTGAAGAAAGCGTTTGGACGGACCTTGCCAATAGAACCATTACCGAAATAAAAACGCAGGAAGTTTGGCCGCAATACTCATCGCGCGAAAAGGCCCTGTCGTTTTTTTACAGCTTTTTTGAACTGTTAAAAGGCAGCCGCAGCTTTGCCGTATACAGCCTTAAAAAGCAACCCCGCGGTCTGGGTTCGCCGCGCGTTTTAGATGGTTTAAGAAACAGCTTCGAAAGCTTTGCCGAAAGTATTTTAGCCGAGGGCATTGAAACTACCGAGCTAACCGACCGCAAGTTTTTTAGCAAACGCTATAAAGATGCTTTATGGATACAGTTTGGCTTTGTGTTAAACTTTTGGGTGCACGACAACTCTGCCGGTTTCGAAAAAACGGATGAAGCTATTGAAAAAGGTATTAACGTAACCTTCGATCTGTTTCAGCGTTCGCCAATTGATAATTTGTTTGAGTACGGCAAATTCCTGGCAAAAAATGGTGGCTTAAAAGAAAAGATGGGCTTTGGCAGTTTTTAATAAACTGGAAGGTATAGCGGCCATATTTGATATGGACGGCACCTTAATTGATAATACGCCTTTCCACTTTGAAGCATGGCAATTGCTTTTTAAAAAGCATAATATGCCGCAAATAACTAAGGAAACTTACCTGGGTGAAATAAGCGGTGTACCTATACGCAATACTATAAACAAATATTTTGGCGATTTGGATGCCGATACTTTAAAAACCATCATAAAAGAGAAACGGGAGTTTTATGAAGAGGCTTTTAAACCTCATTTAAAGCCCATAAACGGGTTAGAAAGCTTCCTGGCAGAATTAAAAAACGCAGGTGTTAAAATAGCGGTGGCCACATCCTCAAACATGGAAGATGTTGACTTTATTTTTAATACCATACCAATAAAAAAAATACTTTGATGCCGTTATAATCGGCAGCATGGTAAACGAGCCTAAGCCATCGCCGCAAATATTTTTAAAGGCTGCGGAAATCTTGGATATCGGGGCTCAAAAATGCGTGGTATTTGAAGATTCAATTGCCGGTTTAAAAGCAGGCAACAACGCCGGGATGAAGGTTGTGGGAATTACTACAGCGCACCATGCCGAAAAATTAAGTACAATGGCAAGCCTGGTAATAAATAGCTATTCCGATATCAGCACCCAAAAAATGGCTGCATTATTTGACAAACAATAACATGAGCGATAATACATCGAAAGAACAAAATAGTATACCAACCAGTAAGGTAGAACGTAGCGCGAAATTTGTAAAAACAGGTTTTAAAATTGGCGGCAACTACATTAAACATTACTCAAAAAAGATATTTAACCCCGAGTTGGACCGCAGTGAACTTAACGAGGATAATGCTACAGATATATACCAATCGCTAAGCGAACTAAAAGGCAGCGCCTTAAAGGTTGCACAAATGTTAAGTATGGATAAAAACCTGCTGCCGCAGGCTTATGTAGATAAATTCACCCAATCACAATACAATGCGCCACCGCTTTCGGGGCCGCTTATTGTGCAAACCTTTAAAAAATATTTTGGCAAGAACCCCGATCAGATATACGATAAGTTCAATATCAGGTCAACCAATGCGGCATCAATAGGGCAAGTACACCAGGCCGAATTAAAGGGCAAAAAGCTGGCGGTGAAAATACAATACCCCGGCGTAGGCGATTCAATATCATCCGACCTTAAACTCATCAAACCCTTTGCTTTCAGGATGCTGGGCATGAGCGAAAAAGAACTGGATGTATATATGCGCGAAGTAGAAGAACGCCTTTTAGAAGAAACGGATTACGAGCTGGAGGTGCGCCGCTCTATAGAATTTTCTGAAGCATGCGCCAACCTTAATAACGTGGTTTTTCCGAACTATTACCCACAGCTATCAAGCAAACGCATTATTACTATGGATTGGCTGGAAGGCAAACACCTGCGCGAGTTTTTAGCGATCAACCCATCACAGCTGCTGCGCGATCAGATAGGCCAGGCCTTATGGGATTTTTACAACTTTCAGCAACACGAGCTGCGTGCCGTACATGCCGACCCTCATCCGGGTAACTTTTTAATTACTCCGAATGGTAAACTGGGCTGTATAGATTTTGGTTGTATTAAAGTAATGCCTGAAGATTTTTATTACCCTTTCTTCTCACTCACCTCAACAGATCTTTTTGACGATAAGGAAGAAACTATCAAGGCGTTCCGTAAACTGGAGATGATATTACCCAATGATACACCTGCACAGATCGAGTTTTATTACACCATGTTTAAGCAAATGATAAGCTTATTTGCTAAACCATATATTACTAACGAGTTTGATTTTGGCAAAAAGGAATTTTTTGACGAGCTATTTGGTTTCGGCGAAAAGGTTTCAAAAATGCCCGAATTTAAACAGGCGCGGGGAGTAAAACACTTTATTTATGTTAATCGAACCAATTTTGGTTTATATAATATTTTGCACGAGCTTAAAGCAAGGGTAAAAACCGATACTTATAAGCCGCATGTACAATTGGCATTTTAATTTTATAATTCAAGAAACATAAATAAAAACGTAACCGATAAACAAAACGCCGCTATCCAGCTAATGGTGGCTTTAACCTGCCAGGCTTCAATATCGGTTACACGGCCGGTACCAACATAAGAGCGTGCACGGCGCCTGCAATACAAGGCAAAGGCTATTATTAGTACAAAAATAACAACGTAGCATATAATTATTAAACGTTGAAAATCTTTTGATAGCATATTTTAGTATCGGCGTAAATTGATTATTGGTTTATTGGCTAAAAGGCCAAATGTTTGGGGGTAGTGCAATTATAAGGGAATTATTTTCAATTAAAAGAAGAATGTATTAACAATTTAACATGTGTTAATAAAAGTAAACAACAGTTAAATAATGCTAACTATTAAAGCCATAGTTAAACCAAAAGTGGCCAACCAGCTAATGGTAGACTTTACAAGCCATTCTTCAATTTCGGCCATACGATCGGTACGCATGTAAAAACGGGCCTTACGTTTGCAATAGATACCATAACTGATAAGCGAAATTAAAATAACGGCAAAAAGGGTAAACAGGATGATTTGGAAAGTATGCATAATATTAGTTTATAATTATTGGTTTTAACTACAACACAGCATTAATACGTTGATATTCAAAAAAAGATATAGGAAAATTGTAACTTTTCTGTTTATAACCAATAGTTAACTAACGCTCAGTTATTTACATTTATTTTCGTTGTGCATTAAATTTATTAACACAAGGATATTACCAAACAGCAAAACAAATATATTGTTGAACAACTATGAGGGTATTAATTGCAGGTGCTAATGGCTATATAGGTACAAGGCTAATACCGGTTTTGCTTGAAAAAGGCCATACCATAGTTTGCCTGGTGCGCGATAAGCGCCGCTTTCATGAACACAATGATTACAGCGACCGCGTAACCCTGATAACAGGCGACCTGCTACAGCAAAACAGTCTGGAACCATTTCCTGCTGATATTGATGCAGCCTATTACCTGGTGCATTCTATGGCACAAAGCGGAGACTTTTCTGAGTTGGAGGCATTATCAGCCGGCAACTTTGCTAATGCTATCGCCAAAACCCATTGCAAGCAGGTAATTTATTTAAGCGGAATTGTAAACGACACCGGCCTATCTAAGCACCTCGAATCGCGCAGGAATGTGGAGGATGTACTTAAAGAAAGCAAAATACCATTAACCGTTTTAAGGGCTGCAATTATTATAGGCTCGGGTAGCTCATCCTTCGAGATCATTCGCGATCTAACCGAAAAGTTGCCGATAATGACCGTACCCCGCTGGGTAAACACCAAGTGCCAACCAATTGCCATACGCGATGTATTGGGCTATCTGGAAGGTGTACTGCTCAATAAAAAAGCCCTGAATGGCACCTTTGACATTGGCGGGCCGGATATACTTAGCTTTAAGCAAATGATGCTTACCTATGCGGATGTTCGCCATTTAAAACGATACATTTTTATCATACCATTTTTATCACCTAAAATATCATCGTACTGGTTATATTTTGTTACATCTACCAGCTACTCGCTGGCCCAAAGCCTGGTAGATAGCATGAAGAACGAAACCATCATGAAAAACAATGATATTGATAAAGTAGTAAAACGCGACTGCCTGACTTATAAGCAAGCGTTAGAGCTTGCATTTAAGAAAATAGAACAAAACTCCATAGTATCCAGCTGGAAGGACGCGCTGAATAACGGCTACCTTACCTCGGGCTTTATGGACCAGATAAAAGTACCACAAAATGGCACCTTAGAGTATAAGGTAAAACAGCCTTTTAAACGCAACAGTGCCGAGGTGCTTAAAAACATTATGGCCATTGGCGGTAACCGTGGCTGGTATTATTGGGATTGGATATGGAGCATTCGCGGATTTTTAGATAAGCTTTTTGGCGGCGTGGGCACCAGACGTGGTCGAACCAGTAATGTAAGCGTATCTGCCGGTGATGTGATAGATTTTTGGCGGGTGCTGCTGGCCGATAATATTAACTACCGGCTGTTACTATACGCAGAAATGAAATTACCGGGCGAAGCATGGCTGGAGTTTAAAATAATTGAACGCAACAACCAAACCTTTCTAAGCCAAATAGCCACCTTTAGGCCTAAAGGCTTATGGGGACGTATGTATTGGTATTTAATGTGGCCCTTCCATCTATTTATATTTAAGGGGATGGCACGGCGCATTGTAAATTTTGGAGAAGGTAAAAGCATGGCAAAATGAGTAAAAACATATTAATAACCGGCGGTTCGGGTGTATTGGGTAAACAACTAACCCGGGAACTGTTGAGCCAGGGCTACACGGTAAGCCATTTAAGCAGGCATGCCGGTAAAACCCCTAAAGTAAAAACCTTTTTGTGGGATATAGATAAGGGCCATATAGATGCCGCCTGTATTGATGGCGTTGATACTATTGTACACCTGGCAGGTGCCGGCATTGCTGATAAGCGCTGGACCGAGGAGCGTAAAAAGCTAATATTAGATAGCCGCACCAAATCTATAGCACTTTTATACGATCTCATAAAAAACAGGGCCAACAAAGTTAAAACTGTTGTTTCCGCATCGGGTATTGGTTATTACAGTAACCGTGGCGATGAGCTGCTAACAGAGGACAGCCTCCCTTCCCATGATTTTTTAGGCACCTGCTGCATCCTATGGGAAAAAGCTGTTGATGAGGGCCAGGCATTAGGTCTGCGCGTCGTAAAGTTTCGTACGGGTGTGGTGCTTACTACCGATGGCGGTGCATTGCCGCAATTAGCATTACCTGTAAAGTTGGGTGTTGGCTCGCCTTTGGGTAATGGCAAGCAATGGATATCGTGGATACACCACCAGGATGTGGTAGATATGTACCTTTTAGGCATAGCCAACGAAAGGTTAAACGGCGCGTACAACATGTCGGCACCGCAACCGGTGACTAATGAGCAGCTAACAAAAGCGGTTGCCATGCAACTGCACCGCCCGCTATGGGCACCAAATGTACCGGCATTTGTTATTAAATTACTATTTGGGCAGTTGGCTACACTTGTGCTGGGCAGTACCAAAACATCGGCACAAAAAATAGAGCATGCCGGTTTTAAATTTAAATACCCTGATATTGCCTCGGCATTAAAAGAAATTTATGGATAAAGATACTCCTGTAAGCATATTTTGGTTTCGCCGCGATTTACGGCTCGAGGATAATGCCGGTTTATATCATGCTCTAAAAAGCGGCAACCCGGTATTACCTGTTTTTATATTTGATAAAGAAATACTGGACGAGTTGGAAGATAAAGATGATGCACGTGTAACTTTTATTTACCAGGCCATTGAAAACATAAACAAGCAATGCCGGCAACACCACAGCAGCTTATTAGTAATTTATGATAAACCCCAGCATGCCTGGGAACAATTAATTAAAACCTATAACATAGCCACTGTTTATACTAATCACGATTACGAGCCCTACGCCAAACAGCGTGACGGCGCTATAAAGGATCTTTTAAGCAAACACCATATTGAATTTAAAACCTATAAAGACCAGGTAATATTTGAAAAGGATGAGGTAACTAAAGACGATGGCAAACCTTATACGGTTTACACGCCATATAAAAACAAATGGTACCAAAAGCTAAAACCCTTTTACCTAAAGGCCTACCCTACACAAAAATACCTGCATAATTTACTGCAGTTTAAGGCTATGGCCCTGCCAACCTTAAAACAGATGGGCTTTACCCAAAGTGCAGCTACCTTCCCCGATAAAGCGTACAATGATGTGGTTGAGGATTATGCTCAAAATCGCGATTTCCCGGCTATTAGGGGGACTTCGCATGTGGGTATACATTTGCGTTTCGGTACCATAAGTATACGCCGCTGTGCGCTGGATGCAAGCCTGGCCAAAGAAAAAACATGGCTGAACGAGTTGATATGGCGGGAGTTTTATATGATGATACTATATCATTTCCCGCAAACGATGAACCACGCTTTCAGGCCGGAATACGACCGTATCAAATGGATAAACAACGAAGCGCAATTTGCAGCATGGTGTAAAGGCGAAACCGGTTACCCACTGGTTGATGCCGGCATGCGCGAGCTGAATGCCACCGGCTATATGCACAACCGTGTACGCATGGTAGTAGCCAGCTTTTTAAGTAAAGACCTGCTGATAGACTGGCGCTGGGGCGAACGCTACTTTGCCCGTAAACTGCTTGATTATGAAATGGCCAGCAACGTTGGCGGCTGGCAATGGGCGGCCGGTAGCGGTACCGATGCTGCCCCCTATTTCAGGATATTTAACCCCGAATCGCAAATGAAGAGGTTTGACCCAAAATTGCTATACATCAAAAAATGGGTCCCGGAATATGCCGATTTCAGCAAATATCCAAAACCCATTATTGACCACGCATTTGCGCGGGACAGGTGTTTAAAAGCCTTTAAAGAAGCGCTGAATTAATATTATTGCGTAACGGTTTTTATTTGATATTCAAACCTTAAACATGAATTCGCGGGTATAGTAGCTTGTGCAATTTTGCCATAGCCTTGTACTGATGGAACTATAAAAGAAATAGATGTACCTGCTGTAGCATATTTCTCTAATATCTCTTTAGCCCCCGGGATATAATTAATTAAAGTGAATGGCGTGGTGTTAGCATCCGTTTTATTTCCATTATCAAATTCTGTCCCGTTAAATAACACACCATAATAGGTTGTTGTAAAGCTCGAAAACTCTTTAATAGGGCCGCCAATTCCTGTACCCGGTGTTAAAATTTTATAATAACAACCTAA
Source organism: Inquilinus sp. KBS0705 (assembly GCA_005938025.2). NCBI lineage: Bacteria > Pseudomonadati > Pseudomonadota > Alphaproteobacteria > Rhodospirillales > Rhodospirillaceae > Inquilinus > Inquilinus sp. KBS0705. The sequence continues at coordinate 2,429,114 of VCCI02000001.1, forward strand.
GGCAGATTTAGAATATCCTGTTAAACCATTAGCAGCAAGGTATTTTTTTATGGATATATCGTCGTAGGTTTTTTGGTCCTGCACCACATTGATGTAATAATCAAGGCACTGGTTACCTGCTATGCGGGTATTTACATTGGTAACACTACCGCTACCAATACCGTTAACACCATAAGCAAGGTGCGATGGTATTAACAGGCGCATGCTGCCGCCTTTATGTTTTAACAGATTATGTAAAGCTAACTGCAGGCCTTGTGTACGGCTGTTTGCTTTTAACAAACCTACATAATCAACAAAATGGTTGGCTATGGTATCTGCCGATGAATACTTACCGTCAAAAGATTTTACGGTAAATACGGCCGATATCTGATCAGGATACTCCAAAGGCGCACCTGTTCCTTCCTGTATAATTTTATAGTATATACCTGCAGTATCACCCTGGCTAATAGGGTCGCGGGTAAAGCCGGTAAGGCTATTGGCAGCAATATATTTCTGTATCTGTTGTTCGTCGTATTCCTTAATATCAATTTCCTTATCAGCAGTTTTTTTGCACGCGGTTAAGCCTGCTATCGCGATCAATAAAAAAGTAAAAATTTTTTGTTTCATCTAAATCAGTTCGTTACATCTAAAAGTTGTATTTCAAAATCAACTACCGTATTTGCAGGTAGCCCTATATCCGGCTGGTCAAAGGCGCCGTATGCATAACGCGATGGTATCAACAATCGTACTCTGCCGCCTTTTTTAATTTGAGGGATACCTAATTGCCAGCCCTTTATCACTTCGCCCAACACAAATGTGGGCGAAAATCCATTATTCTTGGTAAATACCGCACCCGTTGTTAAAATACGTCCTTCGTAGTTAACGGTTACACGGGTCGAATTGGTATACAGCGCATTACCTGTGCCCGGTGCCTCTATAATATAAAACACCCCGGTTGTATCAATCCGTTTAGCCGATACACCTAAGCTGTGCGCAGCCATATAGTCCTGTATTATCCGGTCATCAACGGTGGCCTGGGCCCTCACTACAGCGGCTTCGTCGTACCCTTTTGTACATGCCGACAACCCGGCACATGCTAAAAATAAGATAATCAATACCCTGTTCATTTTATTTTAAAAGGCAAATTTATTGTTTTAAATGGCAAAAACAGCAGCTTAACACTTTTTAACAATTGGAAGTTTAAAAAGCAGTAGCCGTTAGGGCTTATAATTAACGGTAAGCTGGTTTATCTTTTTCAGCATTTCGGTTAAATACTGTTTGTCGGCATCGCTTATATGGGCGTTTAGGTAGTTATTGAACTGTTTTACCACGTTTTTGGCCAACTGGCGTTTCTCTTTACCCAGGGGGGTCAGGTAAATTTTTACCGAACGTTTATCACCCTTGTTAGACTCGCGGTATATTAAGCCTGTGGTTTCTAACTGGTTAAGCATGCGCGACAAGCTGGTTGACTTTAGCCCAAGCAAAGCAGCCGCCTGAGATACCGTAGTGCCCTCTTCGTCGATATTGATGAGCAGATAGCCTATAGACTGTGTAATGCCAAACTCGGTAACTAACTGGTTATAACGGTTGGCTACCGTTTGCCATACTATCTTTAAAAAGTAATCGATAGTCTCCTGGTGTTTTACACTGCTTCGCATAAGTGGACAAACATAACACTTTTTAACGCTTAAGAATAATTATGAATTGTTGATTACCACCCGACAAACGAAGGGCTAAATGGGGCAAATTATTACCGGGAACAAAAAATTGGCTTTAAAATAGATAAACAGCTATAACCTTTGCACTTCCCCGTATAAATTATTCCATTTTTTTGTTACCCTCAGTATAAATTTTTCGTTTTTTTTCGCTACCCTGTACTTACTAATATAAAATTTATTTCGAGTAAAAAAAGTTTTCCTGTTGATTTTCGGTTTACCAACCCATTTTGGTATCGTCTCCGCGCGGGTCGGCGCCGCCTTCGTAGTAGCCCCATTTGGTTTTTAATATGGCATCTACCGCGCCTATATTTCCAATGTTTGTAACCTTGTATCCTTTTTGTCGCAGCTTACTTACGGTGGTGCTGTCTAAGGCGTCCTGCTCGGTCATTACCTCATCGGGCAGCCACTGATGATGGAAACGCTTGGCCGCCACTGCAGATTGCATGCTCTTATCAAATTCTATCACATTTAGTATCGTTTGAAAAACCGAAGTGATAATGGTTGAGCCACCCGGCGTACCCACTACCATAAACAGGTCGCCATTTTTTTCGACGATGGTAGGTGTCATAGACGACAGCATGCGCTTGCCCGGCTGTATGCTGTTGGCCTTGCCGCCAACCAGGCCATACATATTGGGTACGCCCGGTTTCGAACTAAAGTCGTCCATCTCGTTATTGAGTAAAAAGCCTGCCCCGGCCACAAATATGTGCGAGCCGTACGAATCGTTTAGCGTGGTGGTGATAGCTACCGCGTTACCCTCTTTATCTACAACCGAGTAATGGGTAGTTTGGTCGCTTTCGTAGCCGGTAATTTTGCCGGGTTGTATGCTGCTGCTTGGTGTCGCGGCGTTCCAGTTAAAGTTTTGCATGCGGCCCAAAATGTATTTTTCGTTCAGCAAGCTAACAACGGGTACTTTAAAAAAGTCGGGGTCGCCCAGGTACTTGGCCCTGTCGGCATATACCCTGCGTTCGGCTTCTACTATCACCTGCACGGTCGAGTCGCTGTTAAAGCCAAACCTGTGCAGCGGGTACTGCTCTACCGATTTTAGCAATTGCAGCAATGCCACCCCACCGCTTGATGGCGGCGGCATAGTAATTATCTTATACGCTTTATACTTGCCTGTAACCGGTTTACGCCATACAGCATGGTAGCTTTGCAGGTCGGCTTTGGTAAACAGGCCCTTACCCTTGTTCATTTCGGCTATCAGCAGGTCGGCTACCGGGCCATCATAAAATCCCTCGCGACCCTTATCGCGTATCAGTTCCAGCGTTTTGCCAAGGTCGGCTTGTTGCAGCAGGTCGCCGGCTTGCCATTCGCCATCTTTTACTAAGTAATTTTTACCGGGGTTTAACTTTTTAAACTGCCCGGCATTGCGGTTAAGGCTTTTAGCAAGTTTGGTAGTTAATTTAAAGCCATTTTCGGCCAGGTCAATAGCCGGCTGTACAAGGTCTTCCCATTTTAGTTTGCCGTACTTTTTATGGGCCTGTATCATCCCGTCAACAGCGCCGGGCACACCCGATGCCAGGTGTGTGTACAAACTTTTGTTGGGTATAACATTGCCGGCACTATCCAGGTACATATCGGCATTTGCTTTGGCAGGTGCCTTCTCCCTAAAATCTAAGGTATTGGCAGCGCCTTTTGCCGGGCGATACACCATAAAACCACCGCCACCTATGTTACCTGCCTGCGGGTGGGTAACCGCCAGTGCAAACTGTACCGCAACCGCAGCATCAACCGCGTTACCACCTTTTTTTAATATCTCCAGCCCTACTCTCGCCGCTTCGGGCGAGGCGCAAACCACCACCCCATTTTTAAACTGCCCGCTGTTGTTTTGGCCTAACTGGCCATGCACGCAGCCCGTGAAAACCAACATAAATAAAGGCGTAAATATTTTATAGGATAAGCTTGGCATGTAACGCATTGTAATTGGGTTTATAATTTACAGGCCAATTTACTTATTTTAATGGGAGTTGGGAATAAGGTTAAAAGTAATTTAACACACCAAGAGTAATCTCCAAACATCCCGAATAGCTTGCTAAGGATTGCCACCTACGGGGCACAATTACATTTCGTTATCATTTTCTACAAAGCGGTAGCTCCTGACGGAGCATGATCAGTTTAATTTCCCGGGTATCTCCCGTTAGGGAGTACCGCTTTGTAGCAAACAAACAGAAAGGCAATTTTGCGCCATAGGTGCTATCCTTCGCAAACGGAATAATCCCGAAAATATACGTTTGACTTTTACAGATTTAATTAAGTAATTTTAGGCATGGCAAAAGAATTTATTTCAAGAATTACGAAAGCAGCATTCGTGATTGGCCTTGCAATAGTTTTTTGCTCCGCTAAACAAGTCCCCAAAATAAAAACTAATAAAAATCGAATATCAAATAAATCTTTAAGTGTTATTTATCAGGGCAACTTCAAAAAATATGCTTCAATATTGAGGACATGTAGGACTACTCAATCCCCTAACCCTACAATTTCGAATATACTTCAGAAAAATAATTGATTGACACACAACCACTAATTCCAGTAGATGTATTATCCAATACGTCTATAATGGTGGAAAATAACAGATTTGGGTCTACTCCACCTAGAAAAATTCCACCTGACCTTTGTTTTAATAAATCGACTAAATCTTGAGAATTTCTTCCCATCGGATTAATAATAAAATCGGCGATTCCAATAACTTCATCATGGTTTGCATCAACTCCTATTTTAATAATTGGGCCGCCCGAATTTCCCCCATTTAATGTTAAGTCTAAATATGCCAGATTCCTATTTTTCTTTATTTTATGACCATTTTGAATAATACTATTGGTAGTATCAAGAAATTTAGTTGAAACAATACCCTTGGAAATAAAGGGATATAAAAGTTCTTTAGGATAGCCACATGCATAAATATCATCTCCATCATTTACCGTATCGAAATTCCCTATAAAGAGAAACGGCGCTGATTTTTTCAATCTTAATATTGGATAAAGTATACAAAAATCATTTGCAATAGAGTTATTGAGAAACGCTGTATCTTGAAAAATTTTAGCAGCTATCCCAATTTCAATTTTTTCTCCAGTGTTGGTTGTTGCAAAGATTTTTTTAAAGCCTATAATGGCTTTGGTGTTGCTGTCTCTTATTATTGAGGGTTCAATGACATGCCAACAAGTCGCGATAGTGCCAATAGAAGAAACGAAAAACCCACTACCTTGATGTCCATCGTTTTCAATAGTTATTCTTACTGTGCTGTTCTTTATTTTTGTGACCCTTTCGAGGCTTAATCCTTGGGAAAATGTTTCCAGGCTAGAAAAGGTTGAAAATATCAATAATAATGATATTGCTAAAGTTGATTTAAGCTTCATGGTTGGGTTTTGGTTATCTAACCTACAAAAAATCTTTGTCACAACTGATATGTAGTTACAATTGCGTTGCTTATCCTTTTCTAGAAAGCGGTAGCTCCTAATGGAGCATAGTATAAAATTGGGATGGCCGTCTTAAAAATAAAATTTACAGGTTAAAAAAGTCCCGCCACCTATTTACAGGAAACTATATAATATTGTCCCATGCTGGCGCACGCGTGCCGCGTGTGTCACTAGGAAGTCCGCCCCCTCAATCCTTTATATCGGCCGGAGGCCATGTTATACTTGTCACTCGGCAAGAGCCCATAGGTGTTCGGAAGATTAAAAAAAACAGTCGTCCTGAACTTGTTTCAGGATCTCACAGGACGGTAATTAGCATGCTGTCCACCTTTCTGATTTCGCAATTTGCATGTGGGATGCCGATCCGCCAGCCGGCGGACGGCATGACGGGTTGTTTTGTTTCTTCCGAACAGCTATGGGCAAGAGCCGGGCGACTATAAGGGGCGTAATACCGAAAGTCTCCGATGCAGAAAATATAGCTATAGCTGCTAATTTTACCTGCTGTTTATCACTACCTTTTTTTCATAAACTTTATGGGTATCGTTCAAATGCAGCACATATACGCCCTCGGTTAGCGCACTGCTGTTTACTGCCATATTATTTTCGCCAACATTAAGCTTTATCCTGGAACGGTATACTGTAAAGCCCATCATGTTGGTGATGGTTATTTCGCCACTGTTGTTGTTTTTAGACGCGAACGCCACATTTATTGACGTGGTTGCCGGGTTTGGGAACACCCGCAATGGATCTGTACCAACCGAATCTGGCCGTAATGCGTCTTCTTTTGCAACGGCGAGCGTTGTAGCGCCCGAAATGTAAGGCGAAAGCCGCGTACATGGAATAGGAACTTCTATGGCGCCACCGGGCAATTGCCATTGCACCGATAAATTATCACCTGCCGTGCTCTCTTTTTGCAAGGCTTCCACATAATATTTTCTGCCTGCGATGAGCGCTATCACTGCCGATTTTTGCGAAGCGTATTTGGTGTACTGACGCGATAAAGTATAAGCGGGCACGGTTGCTATCTTCTTTTTCTTTGCTACCGTATTATCGGTACTCAGCCATAGTTCCGCCTGGTCGTCTCCAGCAATCCAAAAGGTGTAATTACCTGTAGTTGGTGCTGTGATATAGCCGCGAATGCGTACGCCATAATTTTCGCCTGCATTTATCGGCGCTTCAAATGCATTTATCTTTGTAACAGACGACGGGTTATTGGGGTAATTGCTGTTGCTGGTGAGACTGGTGATTGATGACCCGGGAATATTGCTGTATTGCTCGCGGGTAAGGTATGCGGTTGGCCCACAATCAGGTGCTAAAGGCATTGCCACCTTCCATATTTTGGGCGAACTACCACCATACTCCAGCACATAAATGATATTGCCAACCATTTCGGCATCTATCGGATTATTAAATCCGCTCACAATACGATGCGTTTGCATCTTATAATTATCGGTTTTAACATCATAAATAAGCTGAATATGCAGCAGGTCCTGCCCCGGATCGCCACCGTAGGGGCCAAGCGCTGTTGAAGACCCGGTAGTAGTCCATGAAGAAACAAAACCATGCCCCTTAAACTCAGCCGTCAACAGGCTATCCCTGTCAAACACTAAACCCAATGGCGAGCGGTGGCTGGTGAACGTGGTAAAAGCCAACCCGTCGCCATTGGCATCTTTAATTGTACCGGAAACAGAATCGCGGTATTTATCGGCATCCGGCCCGGTGTTAATAATAGGTTCGGTAAACACACGGTTTGGTCTTTTAGGATAAGCCGGATCGTTATAAAAAAAACCGTTTTGATAGGCAGTTGAATTATGATCTACCAATTTGTCTGTTTCAGGATTGTATCCCGGGTATTGCATAGGCGTGTTATTCCCGCCCATCCGCCATGGGAAACCATAAAAGTGCCCTTGCCTTATCCAGTTTAGCTCTTCGGGGTCGTCCCTGTCGCCCGAGTTTTCTGTGCCATAAAGGTTCCCGTTGCGATCGAAAGCAAGATCGAAACTGTTTCGGGTGCCATCGGCATACAGGTAACCCATACTGGCCAGCCTGGCCGAATCATTCGGCAATATTAAATTGTTGGAATTGATGGGGATGCGAAAAATGGCCGATGTAAGCGACTCTTCCCTTAACCCGGGCCTAAGGCCTCCGCTGCTTTGCACTTCGCCATGGTCTGTACGCGAGCCGCTATTGATGAACAGGTAATTGCTATCCGGGCTAACTGTAATGCCACTAAAGCCGTGGTCGAAAGCAGTGTTGGTGAGCCCGTAGGTTTCTGTAGTCATAACGGTAGACCATACCCTATCGCCCGAGGGCTGCTTTACCCCTTTCATAACTTTACCCACATAGCCGGAGTTGGCGGTTTTGATATTTCCGATCAGGAACAGCGTATTTCCTTTAAACGCCATTCCCTGCAGCAAGGTAATACCGTGGTTTGCTTTGGTTGCCTTTAGTGTGCTTATATAGGTGCCCTGGCTATTACGCACATCGTATACGTCGCCGTTTTGGTTTATGTACATAATATGCCGGTTGGTGGGATCGAACCCAAGGCGGGAGCAGTTTGGAGGCACACTAATGAACTGGGTGACCTTAATATCTGCGCGGACTGATTTTGGAACACTTTGGCCCGAGGCCTTTTTTGCTGTGAACAAACTTAAGCCAATTAAGCACGTAACAACAGCACAAAGCCATACAAAACGTAGTTTTAGTAACATGGCGGTAAAATTTATGCGATAAACAAATGGTTTTGTTAGTAACCTGCAAAATCAGGATTGCGGGCTAACGGAAGTACAAGTTACCGTTTATTGTATGCGGCGTGCGCTAAAACGGTGGTTGTATACCAAAATGTGAAAGAGATGGTTGGAATGCCTTGAAAACGAAACGCCTCCGGTTAAACAGCATTCCCCCTGCTGGCGCAGGCGTGCCGCGTGTGTCACTAAGAAGTCCGCTTCTCAATCCTCCGGCCTTCCCCCCGCATCTGCCGTTCTCACTATCCATCGGCAGCGTTATTTAAAAAATAGCCGCTATTATTTATTTACAGGATGTTACCTCAATATTTTTCGGGCTGAAAATCAGCAACATCAAATATTTTGGCTATCATTTACCTGTTGCATAGCACAAAACGGGCGTTTTTACGTTGTTAGCCTATATTATTTATTCACAATCACCTACTACAATGAAAAAAATCCCCTTAATAGCATTGGTGTTAACCTGCTTTTTATTCGCGTCGAAACGTTCGCTGGCGCAAGATTACAAAACCGCCCTTGGCCTTAAATTTGGCGGGTTTGAAAATGGCCTGTCTGTAAAATACTTTGCCCAGCCTAATGTTGCCTGGGAAGGTGTTTTAGGCTTTCGTAACCACGGCGTGGTACTAACCGGCCTTTACGAGATACACCAGCAGGCCTTTGATGTGCCCAAACTTAATTTTTACTATGGCTTTGGCGCGCACCTGGGCAGCGTAGGCAGTGGTACCTATAAACGCTTTAACGGTGATGACCGCTATTATAACGAGAGCCGCATTTTATTAGGTGCTGATGCTGTTTTAGGATTAGAATATTTAATCCCCGATTCGCCAATTGCTATCAGCCTTGACCTTAACCCGCGACTTGAGCTGGCAACCGGGCCCTTTTTTGACCTTGCACCCGGCCTGGGCTTAAAGTATGCCTTTTAATTTTCAGAGGATAGGGAATAGAGGTTGGAGGTTAGAGGTTGGAGGTTAGACCTAAAACTTTAGAATTTAGCTTTTAGAGTTTAGCTTTTAGGATTAGAATTTCCGCAACCTACTTCTCTATAATTATCTTCCTGGAGTATATTTTTTGCCCCAGTATCAGCTTTAATATATATGTACCCGGCAGGCGGTTTACAGTGCTTACAACAGTGCTGTAATTGCCTGCCGTTATTGTTTGCGTGGTTGCATAAACCGTTTGCCCGGCTGCATTCACCAGCGATAGTTTCATGTTTCCGGCGGCTTTGGCTGCAAACAAAACGTTAAAATAAGTATTGGCCGGCACCGGGAATACCGTTAAGCCGATGTCTGTCGACTTATCGGGGTTTTTAGCCACAAGCACGTAGTTATAAGCATCAGACTGTACTATACAGCCGGTACTTAAAAGCACCTGCACTTTATATGCGCCACTTTGCAAAGGGGTATAAGTTTGTGTAGTAGCACTATCTATCAACTTATCGTTTAATAACCATCGGTTACCGGTAGCATTGCTTGATGACAGCACATCGCCATTTTGGGTAATAAGTGGCTTGCTAAGTGTAACCGCCGTACGGCCCGCGCCGGGGCAGCCCGTACTTGTTACCTGCATATCGTAAAAATAATAGTAATACTGCTTGTAATAAGTAGTATCGGTACCGGTATCAGGCGTGGCGGTATTGCCGCTTATGCTGAATACATTGCCCGCGCTAAAAGGATAGCCGGTAATACCCTGGTTGTTGCGGTATATAGTAGCATTGTTCTCGTAAGCCGGGGTTATGGTGTAATGCCCTGCTGCAGGCAGCGTAAGGTTTAAGGTGTATACCTTTCCCTGGTCGGCGGGGTCATCGGGTTGTGCACCGGCAGCAGGCGTGCTGCGGGTGGCTGCCACATTTAACGTAACAGCCGATACCACATCGCCGGCATCATTGGTAGCGGTAAATGTAATTTTGCCGGGGTTACCAATGTACAACCTTGCACTTTGGATGGTAACAGGTATGCCTGTAGTAACTTCGATACCCGGCGTAAACTGGTTATAGCCGCCACCTGTAAATACATTTTTTGTTGCAGGGCCCACTTTAGCGCTAAAATCGTTTAAGCCGGCATAATATTTACCATCAACGGGTGCCTGGCTTACCAACACATCGCCGCCATTGGCAAATGGCAGGGCATCATTACTGTTTTTATACCATAAAAGCTGCCCATCGCCATTCCCCGATAGCTGGTACTGGCTGGTATTGGTACAATAGTATGCTTCTAAAGTACCCACCTGGGGTGGCAGGGCAATAGCTATACTACCGCTTGTTTTATTGTTTGATGTAATAGCATCGCCTGCCAAATTGGTTTGCGCTATAACTGTATAAGTTGCACCGGCAATTACATTAAATTTTCCGCTTAGCTCAAAATCGGCTTCATCGCCCGCATTTATTACCGGGGTATACGTTTCGGTAAAAGTAGTGACCACATTATTTGGCGATGTAACCGTTACCGTAACCGGTATATTGCTAATTGCCGCGCTGCCGTCGTTTTTTAACCTCACAACAACTGCCGTTGGCACGGCGCATACTGTACCCGCGTTAACAATGGTGGTTGCGGCTACATCTATGGCAGGTTTTAAAAATTGCACCCTGTAATCCTGGGTTTCGCCTTTCGCGTAGCTTCCGCAAGGGGTGATATTGGTTACATCGGCGGTTTCGGCAAGTACTATCCGCATTAAACTAAAGTTACCCGGCGTAACCGTTTGCGGCACCGTAAAATTACCCGAATAGGTGTCGGTAGTATTGGTAACCACAGTGGTGGCGGCTAATTCGTTCGCTTCAAAAACGCCGTTGCCGTTCCAGTCTATAAATATTTTGGCGGCTTTGTTAAAATTGCTGCCGCATGTACCCAACGTGATGCTGAACGGATAGGTTTTAGCTTGCTCTAACTGCGCTGTTAAGCCGGTGTTGTTGGTATATGCCGTACAACCCGCAGGTGCCGTATAGTTGATGTTTGATAGCTTAAACGCGGTGATCTTAGAGTCGGCAGAGGATGCAGGCGCGGACGCGCAATAAACCACCCCTCCAATACCGGTGGCGATTAGCGAATAGGCCTGACTGCCCGAGGTAAGCGTGCCCTTATGCGATACGGTTACCGTGTAGGTTTTACCCGGTGTAGCGTTGGCTATATATACCTGCTCCATATTATCCCTGATATTGTCGCCCGTAGTAGCAGCTACCGAGGGTTTATCGGGATTTAAAACCCAGGGGCGAAATGTACTTGAACCATCGGTAACCCGGATATCCAGATCGTTTACCAATTTAGGGGTACGGCTATTAATTACCCCTGTGGTGGTTGGTGTACCTTCGGGGTCTGTCCAGGCTATGCTTATAGCTAATGGCCCGTTACCCGATGCCGTAAACGTAAATGTTTTATTTGAGCCTTGTTGCAGCGTGTTTTCGCTAATTAGGCTTTTTTTGGTATCATCAGTGATGGCTTGGGCCGCCTTTTTCATATCCAGCAATCCCCAGCCATAAATATAGTCGGGGCCAACGTTCCCTGCATCAAAGGCCGTATGGCAGGCCAGCGCCTTTAAGGTTGCCGCGCGCATAAAGTTACCGTTGTTTTTTTGCGCGTAATACTCCTGCAGCAAGTATAACGACCCGGTAATGTTAGGGGCTGCCATAGATGTACCCGATAGGGTGATGTATGAGCTTGTACTGCTTACGCCTGTAGATAATACATCTTCACCATCGCCTACAATATCGGGCTTTATACGGCCATCATCTGTTGGCCCCCAGCTGCTAAAGTAGGATATGGCTACATCGCTCCTGTTCACCGGCCCATTTGGCAAAGGGCTTACCGCCCCTACCGTTAAAATATTTTTTGCTGTACCGGTGGTAGTAATAATATCATATCCATCATTATTACTTATGGTGGCCGGCCTTGGCCCTTTATTTATAAAAGTGCCGTTGGTGCGGCTGGTATAGCCGTAATAATCTTCGCCCACCTGCGGGCCATTATTGGCGCGGCTGTTACCCGCCGACTCCACAATTAAGTAATAAGGCGCATTGTAAGCTATGTTATCCCACGATTGGGTACGCTCGTCGTAAAATCCAAAGTTATAATCAACCGTATCGCCCGGCAAGCCATACCATTCCCAGCGGCTATCGGTACTGTTGTAGTCCCATCCCCCAACATCTCCATACGAGTGGTTGGATAGCAACAAGCCCGAAGCGGCCGAACTCATTTCAGATACATCGTTATCAAAATCCCATGATTGCAGCGTGGTGGCGTTAAACGCCATACCCTTAGCCGGCGCGTAAATGCCTTTGGCTATCATGGTGCCGGCCACATGTGTAGAGTGATCTAACACTGCCGCACCATCCTTTAGAGTAATGGTTTTACCTGTAAACTCCTGGTGTTGCTTGTAAACACTGCCACCATCCCAAATGCCCAGCTTATTGGTAAGAAATGAACTTGAACCTGATAGATTTAACCCTAACGAACCACCGGGCTGCACGGTATTGGTACCCGTTGTTGCAGCCGCTGTAGTATTGTTATGCGTAGTAAGGTAAACCGGGAAACCAAGGCTGTTAACCCCTTGTAAAGATACCAGGTTGCCTGCCTTTGTTTTACGCAAAATTGCCCAACCACGTGATGGTGCAAGCGCTACAGCCTTTTGGCGACCGGTAATAAATTTTTGATTAGCGCTAACGGCAATATTGTCGAGCGCTTTTTGCCTGATGGGGTTACCCGGAATTTGCTGGGCAAACGAGCGTACTATACAGCATAACAGTAAAATACTTGTAATGAATGCCCTACACGCTTTGCCCATATAAACCAAAAACCATTTAATGCAGTAAAGATATGTTTTAGGCTTGTTGTATGGAGTAGGTGATACAAAAAATTTATTTGGCCTAAATATTGACTGATTTTAAAGACTTGCTTATTAAGCTACCCTTATTAACCATATGTATCGTAATATTATTTAGCCCGTTAAATAAATTAATTTACAAACAAATAGCATATAAACGGTTGGTAATTCATTCCCCAATATGTGCAATTTGCTGCACACAGTCCATGTATTAATAACAAATTATATTTCTATTCATAACAATCTGTAAACGGTATATAATCGTATTTGCATGCAATACTGCATTATATCAACAATAATACCTTGATTTATTAGCATTTGCATTATTTTTGTGTTATATAAGTATAACACCCCGGTTAATTTTACGGCATTGAAAAACTTATTACCTAAATTCTTATTAGCGCTACTTATTACCTTTTGTTTTTTAGGGCAAAATACCTTTGCGCAAACGGTTACCTTATCAGCCTTTAGCGGAACATTATCCTCTAACCCCATAAACGTTGGGGCACATCCTGTATTATTCGGTTTTACTGTGCAAGTATCCGGCGGCAGCAAAACCTTCAATAAATTTACTTTTACAACTTCAAATAACAGCACTACAAATTTTACCAACGGCACACTTTACCGCACTACAACTTCCGGGTATAGCAGCAGTGGTGCAAAGGTGGGTAACGTAACCTTTAGTGGCACAAACGTTACAATAGATGGTTTTACCGAAACACTAACAAACACAACTTATTACTACTATTTAGTTGCTGATATTGCTGGCACCGGATATAACCAATTTGTTATTAGTTATGGTTCAACCCTGGCAACTGATGTTAGCGGCACCACTTATAATACTGCTTTTTACAGTGGCGTAGGCTACAATATAAACGCAGGAACAACACCTGCATTAACAGTAACAAATCTCACAACTGATGTGCAGGCTTCAGGGGCACTGCTATCAGGTGCAAGCAACTTGAAGCTTTTTCAATATAGTGTCACCAATAATACAGGTTCAAGTATAACTATAAACAGCTTTAAAGTAAATAGTTCGGTTTCAGACTTGTCAAAATATTTAACAACAATCAGGCTATACGCTAATACAACCAACACTTTCCCGGCAAGTTCTACTGCTACAGGATCTACTGCCGCAAGTAGTCCATATGTAACCTTCAGCAGCCTTACAGAGACGATTGGCGCCGGTGCAACTAAATATTATTGGGTTTATGCCAACACCAGTTTTACCGGCAGTTTACCGCAGGACCTGCAATTATCTTTTCAGGATGCCCAAAGCAGCGCAGCGATAACAACATCAACAAGTGCCACGTATAATACGTTTACCGCACAGGGTAATACATATAATCTAAACACTTCAAACGTTACAATAAGCAATCTTACAGGCGGTATATCAAGCGGTACAGTTACACTGGCACAAACAGATATTGTTATGTTTGGTTTCAGTGTTAATTCAAGCGCAGCTATTACTGTTTCGCAGTTTAATATTAATAGTACCAATACAAACGTTAGTACTTATTTTGGAAACGCAAAATTATACTACAACACCACCAATACTTATGCAACCGGCACCAAAACACTTGCCGGTACAGTTAGTTTTAGCGGGGGTTATGCCAACGTTACCCTTACTGCCCAAAATACCTTTACCTCAGGGCAAACACGCTATTACTTTTTGGTAGCAGACAACATAGGTGCTATTTCGCCTTCACAGAGTGTGGCCTTTAGTTTTGGCGCTGCTCAATCGCAAAATGCGGTTGTACAAAGTAGCCCAATAGCTTCAGTTTATAATAATTTTACTACTACAGGCAGCACCGTATTTACCATACCCGCTCCCGGTATTGTACTAACCGGGTTAAATTCTGCAGCAAGTAATAATATTACTACATCCATATCGCCTGGTACCACCAATATAGCCGTATTTGGTTTCCAGGTGCAAGCTTTCGGTGCTGTTACCATTGATAAATTTAACATGGCATTTGGAACAGGTAACGAAAACCTGTTTTTTACAAACGGCCGCCTTGTCGAATCTACAGACAATGTTTTTTCTACCGGCGACCTTTCTAACTCGCTTGGTGCAGTTGCCACCGGCGGTAGCAGCAACGCCAATATTGGTAATTCCACGGCTTTAGGCTTAACTTTTAATAACAATACCCGGTATTTTTTCCTGGTGGTTGATGTAAAGGTATACAATAACTCGGGGGCACCCGCTACCTCAAATTACAGTTTTGTAACGGGCTCAGCAACGCCATCGGCAGTTGTTTTTGGATCGCCTTACAGCGAGTATAACCCTCCTGCAGCAATTACAGGTGCTACATTAAACTTCCCGCCATCTACAACCTTTATCTGGACAGGCGGCGCTAATAACACAGCCTACACTACTACAAGTAATTGGTCCAATTTTGCAAGTCCTACTTCCGGATCGGATATTGTTATTCCCGGCGGACTTACCTATTACCCTGCCATAACATCAAATACAACAATTGGTAGCCTTACATTTTCGGGTAGTTCTCCGAGCCTTACCATCAATAGCGGCATCGTTCTAACTTCAAACACCGGGCTTATTATAGGGGCAAATGTAAGCCCGACAATCACAGGCGGCACATTAAGCCTGGCTTCCGGAAGCACATCTACAATTGCATCAACAGCTGTGCTTACGCTTGGTGCATCTACAGTTATCAGCAACAGCGGCACTTTAACGCTAAAATCTGATGCAAGCGGATCTGCTACTATTGCAGCAATACCTGCCACCTCAAGCATTACAGGTAACGTTAGCGTAGAGCGTTATTTTACAGGCGGCCAGTCGTATAGCCGGGGTTATCGATTATTATCATCCCCGGTTTCGGTTTCCAGCAGCAGCCGTATCCTTCCAAATTTATCGTACATCGTGGCATCAGCGTACACCACCGGTACTACAGGCAGTACCAATGGCTTTGATGTTGCCGGCAACCCAACGCTATATTTTTACCGCGAAAATATGGCCCCTAACTACTCAACGTTTTTATCGGGTAATTTTAGAGGTGTTGGCAAAATAAATAATAGCAGCCTTTTTAATTTTACCATTGATGGCGATGCTACTACCAATACATTACCGGCGGGTAATGGCTTTTTATTCTTTTTTAGAGGGAACAGGGCATCAAACGCTACTACTAACACGGCAGCTGTTGCCCAAACGGCTACATTTACTGTTACTGGCTACCTAAACCAGGGCAACGTTGCTGTAAATCATTGGACAAGTACCGCAGCCGGTACGGCAGGTTCAGCCGGTTTATTGTATACATCAGCAACACTTAATACTGCAGTACGCGGCTATAATTTAGTAGGTAACCCTTATGCAAGTTCAATAGACTGGGATAAATTTGGCACTAACATAACAGGTGTTAACATTTCAAATACTATATATATATATAACCCTACATTAAAAGTATATGCCACCTATATTAAAGGCAGTAGCGGTACAGGTACAAATTTTAATGGTACAGGTGCTAATATTATACCCAGCGGACAAGGCTTTTTTGTAAGAGCAAGCGGTACCAGCCCTACATTAACTTTCACCGAAGCTGCAAAAGTAAATACCCAGGTACCTGTTGCTAACTTATTAATGTCGGCGCCCGAAAATAGTGATAACACTATAGCAGAACAAATTAAGCCACAAGCATTAATGGCTACGCCGGCAGCAATAGCCGCCGCCACAGCTACCGCTGCACCTGCGTTGCAATACATGCGCATACAGTTGGTATTGGATGCTAATAACAAAGAAGATGCTTTAATATTTTTTAAAAGCGGGGCTAAACCACAATTTGTAGTTAACGAAGATGCCGAATACCTGCGAGGCAATAACAGCGTTAGTATAGCTACACGATCAAGCGATAACAGAGAACTTGCTATTAACCAAATGGCTTATCCAACCAAAGCTTACGCCATACCGCTAACCGTAAAAATAGGCGCCACAGGCATCTATCAGTTAAAGCTTACCGAGCTTAAAAATATACCTGCCACCTATGGTATTTGGTTAATTGATAAATGGCGCAAAGATTCGTTAGATATACGGAACAATAAAACATATAATTTTAACGCCAATATAGCCGATACCACCAGCTACGGATCGAAAAGGTTTAGCTTGGTTATACGCCCGACTAAAGTTGCCACCCCAAAACTGGTAGACTTTACAGCTAATGCGCTATCAACAGGTGCACAACTGATATGGACAACGCAGTACGAAGGATCGGGTACTACCTTTACTATTGAAAGAAGTACAAACGCCGGCAAAACATGGGATGTTATTAGCAGTGTAATATCAAGCGCAAAAAGTAAATATTATATTGTAGACCGGTTTCCGTTAGTAGGCAAAAACTACTATCGCTTAAAAATAGATGACGCCAACGGTAATACCACCTATTCGGCTAATAAACTGCTTGTATTTGCCAAACAGGTAAATTCAACTGGCAGCAATGTTAGTGTATACCCTAACCCGGTAAGTACTGTTGTAAACGTAGCGGTAGTTGCCCAGGTAAATGCCAAATCGTACACGTTTAGGGTAACAAGCGGTAATGGAACATTGGTACGTACCGGAATTATAAACACTACCTTATGGCAAAGTACGGTAACCACTTTAAAACCGGGTACATACTTTGTACAGGTAGTAAACAATACCACTAAAGCACTTGTAGGCAATGGCAAGTTTATAAAAAATTAACGAAGAGATTTGAGGATGAAATTTAAGAGAACGTTAAGTATACTATTATTACTACTATTTGTAAGCATAACGGCTTTTAGCCAGGATTGTGCCGACGGCCCGGGATTGCCCGGCGACGACCCGGATGCGCCTACTACAGGTTGCGACGTACCGCTTGATACCTGGGTATATGTATTAGTTATTGGTGCTGTTATATACGGTACTTACCGCTTGCATAACAAGCAAAAAGCCCTTTCTGCATAGGCAAAAAAGGCTTTATATT
Organism: Inquilinus sp. KBS0705; assembly: GCA_005938025.2. NCBI lineage: Bacteria > Pseudomonadati > Pseudomonadota > Alphaproteobacteria > Rhodospirillales > Rhodospirillaceae > Inquilinus > Inquilinus sp. KBS0705. The sequence goes on from VCCI02000001.1 coordinate 2,446,732, forward strand.
ATTTGAAAAAGCTCCTGGTAAAAAACCAGGAGCTTTTTTTTATGACTTAACAGGCGGGGTGGTTAACTGTAGCTGATTAATAATACCTTCAACTACTTTAGGCAAATCTTTCATGGTTTGTTTTGGGTTATGCAATTCGCCAACACCATAGCCGCGCCATACAATTTGGTTGGTTCTGGCATCTATCAGGTCTATAATTACAGTACCCTCTTTGTAATGTACCTTTTGTGCCCATCCTGGTCCCCAGCCATAACCCGGGCCCCAACCATAGCCAAAGCCCCAATAAGGGCGGTACCAGCCATAACCCCAACCACCATAAAACCCACCATAATACGGTGTATAAAACTCTGTTTTTGTACCACGGCCTGTTACTGTAGCGTAGCTAACCAACAAATCGGGGTTTTGATTGGTAAGGGTTAAGCCTTTGGTTGTTAAGGCCTGCTTGGCGGCTTCCTGTAATTTACCGTTACCAATTTCGTCTAACGGTCGCCACTGTTTATTTGGATTTTTTTGAACGGGTGCTATCGCAAAAGTGCGATAAGCTGTAAGGTTGGTTTTGTTTTGTGCAGCGGTATAATAATTATAACTGCTGCAGGCCGACATTGCCGATAAAATTACCGCTGCCAGCATTAAATGAATATACTTTTTCATATCCTCACCATTATATTTTATAGCTCTTAGACTAACCTTTTAACAAAGGTTTAATGCTAAACTGTTAAACAGCAAATTTATTTTATCGGCCTGAATTCATGATAGATACTTGCCTACTATTGGCATACGCCGCCCCATACCAAATGCCTTTGGCGATACCCTTAATATTGGCGGGGTTTGGTAGCGTTTATGCTCGGCAATGTTTACCAGCCTTAATACCTTGCGCACTACAGCCTCATCAAAACCTTGTTTAATAATTTCGGCCGATGAGCGGCGGTGTACAATATACTGCTCTAATATAGCATCCAATATATCGTACTCGGGTAACGAGTCGGTGTCCTTCTGGTCGGGCCTTAATTCGGCCGATGGTGGTTTAACTATGGTATTTTCGGGGATGATCTCTCTGTCGCGGTTTAGGTAACGGGCCAATTCAAAAACCTGAGTTTTAAAAACATCACCTATTACTGATATCCCGCCGCACATATCGCCATATAAGGTACCATAACCTACAGCTGCCTCGCTTTTATTTGAGGTATTTAGCAATATGTAACCAAACTTATTGCACATGGCCATTAGTAATACCGCCCTACTGCGCGATTGTATATTTTCTTCGGCTATGTTAAAGGTTAAGCCGCTAAATTGCGGTTGCAAAGCATCTTCAAAGGCCTGGGTAATTTTGGCTATAGCCACCGTTTCCGATTTGCAGCCCAGATTACTCACCAAGTCCTCGGCATCTTTTAACGAGTGCGTACTGGAGAATTTTGAAGGCAGCAATACCGCCATTACATTTTGGGCACCCAAGGCCTCGGCAGCCAGTGCGCATACCACAGCCGAATCTATTCCGCCCGAAAGGCCGAGTATGGCCTGTTTAAAACCCGATTTATAAAAATAATCGCGTATGCCTAAAATAAGGCCCTGGTGTATTTGTTCAATATCGCTTTGCCTTTCGGGCTTAGCTGTAGTGGCGTGTTCAAATGTTAGTTCATTATTATCCTGCAGGGTGTAATAGGCGGTATGTTCTTCAAAATACGGTAGCTCGTCTATCAGCTTACCTGCACTATCAAACACCAGCGATCCACCGTCAAATATCAACTCGGTTTGGGCACCTACATGGTTTACATACAACAGGGGCAAATTATATCTGCCGGCATTGTCACTTAAAATAGCAATACGCTCTTCATCGTGGTTATAAGCAAACGGCGACGCGGCAATGTTTATCATCACATCAGGGTTTTGCTTTATCAGCGTATCCATTGGGCGGGTAATATAAAGCGGATTTTCTATGGTGTTCCATAAATCCTCGCAAATGGTAAGCGCTATACGTTTTCCCTTAAAATCAATACAATTAAACTGGGTAGATGGCTCAAAGTAGCGGTACTCGTCAAAAATATCGTAGTTAGGCAACAGCGCCTTATTTACAATGGCCCTTACCACGCCGTTCTCGATGAAATAGGCCGAATTATTAAGGTCCTTACCCTCACTGTTATTGTTTGGCGTCGGCAGGCCTATAATACAGGCTATATCCATACACTCGGCAGCTATGGTTTTAGCTGCATCATCACATAAGCTTATAAATTCTTCAAATTCTAAAAAGTCGCGCGCCGGGTAGCCGCAAACACACAATTCGGCAAAAACTACCAGGTCGGCGCCGTTTTGATTAGCCTGTTTTATACTGCTTATAATTTTATTGGTGTTCGATTCAAAATTACCTACATGGTAATTAAGCTGGGCTAATGCGATCTTCATAAGTTTATAACGTGGTATGCTTTGGCGTTAATGCAAATAAAAAAATTATTTTTGCTAAAACGATAAAAATGAGCGCTAATTCTGCCAAAAACCAACTTATTTACATAACTATTATGGTAGGCCTGTTGTTTACAGCCTGCACCCGCAGTAAAAAGATAGATGTAAGCAACATAGCGGTTGATGTTAAGGTAGAACGCTTTGACGCCGACTTTGACTCGCTTAGGGTAAAGCCCATGGACGAGCAGGCGGGGTTTTTACTCAAAAAATACGGCCCATTTTATACTGATTTTATTGAAAGGGTATTAAAGGCCGGATCGGCGCGCGATACGGCTTATTTTACCCGGCTAAGGGCTATTTTTGCTGATAAAGCCTACGCCGACCTTAAACACGATGTGGATGCCGCCTACCCTAATATGGATAAGCAAAACGCCGAGCTGACGGACGCTTTCAGGCGTATTAAGTACTATTACCCTAAAAAGAACATGCCCAAGGTTTACGCCTATTTTTCGGGTTTCCAGGCGCAAACTACCATAGGCGATGGTTATATAGGCATCGGGCTCGATCTTTTTTTGGGGGCCGATTCCAGGTTTTACCCGGCACTTATCGAAGGCTTTCCGCACTATATATCGCGCCGCTTTACCCCCGAAAACATTACCCCACGTGTGGTTGAGGATATAGCCCGCGAGGATATGTTCCCTGAGAGTGAGAAAAACACATCACTGCTAAGCAAGATGATATACAACGGGAAAATATTGTACTTTATGGACCAGGTGCTGCCCGATGTGCCCGACTCGTTAAAAGTTGGCTATACGCCTGAGCAAATGAAATGGTGCGAGAGCTTTAAAGGCAATATTTGGGGATATTTTTTAGAGGAGAACCTGCTTTACGAAACAGACTACCAAAAGATAACCAAATATTTGAATGAGGCCCCTTTTACCCCCGGCTTGGGCGACAAGAACGATTCGGCACCTAAGCTGGGTATTTGGACAGGCTGGCAAATTGTAAGGCAATATATGGATAAGCACCCCGATGTTACCCTGCAACAGCTAATGGTTGATAATGATGCGCAGAGGATACTAAATGAATCTAAATACCGACCCAAAAACCAATGATGACCGCATAAAAAAAGCGCTTAGGTAAACCCAAGCGCTTTTTGTTTATAAAATTCTTTTCAGTATTATTTCAATATTCCAAAAACGGCTTTTAACGCAAGGAAAGATGCTACCAATAAAATAAGGTTAGATATCAAAGTAGCATGAGGGAACTCGGCAAAGCGCAGGTAACAACCTACTAAACCAATAATAATATAAACTACTAATATTTTGTAGTGGCTTTCTGAATTAGCGTTTTCTGTTGATGATGGTTCCATTATTTATTTGTTTGCTGCAAAAATATAAATGTTTACCGAAAAAGCTACAATGTTTTCGGCATTTGTTATGGTTTTTTATTTCTTGGTCCAGCCTTGTGGCAGGTTTTCTTCTATCTCGATGTTCTCAAACTCGGCACTCGCGCGCGAGCCTACCACTTTGGCCCATGCGGCCATTTTTGCAATACCATCCTGCAGGCTTACATTAAGGCTTTTGCCAAATACGCCGGCCGCTTTAGAGTGGTCGCTGTGTGCGTGTAAAACCTCTTTACGGGCTTCCAAGTGTGTTACAATGGGCTCTACGCCTAACTCTTTAGCTACTACCTGTACCAATTCGTTAACGGTGTAAGGCTTATCGGCACCTACGTTAAATACCTGGTTATAGGCAGCGGGCACATTTATACAATTGGCAATATGCGGCGCAACATCGTCAATGTAGCTAAAGGCGCGTGTTTGCTCGCCATCGCCAAATATGGTCATGGGTTTTTGCTGCATTATCTGGTTCATAAAAATACCTATCACGTTACGGTATTTATCGCCAATGTTTTGGTTTTCGCCATAAACATTATGCGGGCGGAATATAACCGAGTTTAAGCCAAACATATGGTGTGCGGCTTTCAGGTCCATCTCTACAGCGTATTTAGCTACCCCGTAAGGGTCTTCGGGCTGGGGTACCATGCTCTCTAACATCGGTAATTGACCTGCGCCATAAACAGCAATTGACGAGGTAAATACAAAGCATTTTACCTTATACAAAACCGATAGGTTAATAAGGTTTACCGACCCTATAAGGTTGTTATTATAATTAAACCTGCGTATAAAGTGCGAAAGTCCCTCGGCGGCATATGCAGCCAGGTGGTATACATAATCAAATTTATGCTCGGCAAACAGTTTTTCTAATAACTCCACATCATTTATAGACCCTTTTATAAACTCAACACCGGCGGGTACGTGGTCTTCAAAACCACCGCTAAGGTCGTCGAGTACGATTACTTTGTGGCCCAGGTTTAAACAGTGTTTAGCTACGTGCGAGCCAATAAATCCGGCGCCGCCGGTTACTAAGGATGTGATCATGTTTTAGTTGAGTTATGCGTGCTTAGCACTTATGTTTTCCCAAAAATATCTAAAAAAACAAACAACAGGCATATAAAAGCGGAGCTATTTTTTGGCCGCCCAAAAAATAGCATTCCTAAAAATGGTTTTGTAGGCAGTATCGTCAAACAAAATTGGGGAGTGGCCCATAAAAATATAAACGTTGCGGGCTTTTACATTGAGGTTGGTCCAAACTACGGGGTGGTCGCCCATTTTGATATCTGAGTTTGGGGTGTAGGTATCCTCATCCACACTGGCCAGTACCTTTACATTTGGGCGGGGACTTTTATCGTAGGTGTACCACTCCTCCTGTTTAATGCCGAAACTGGCAGGTACACCTTTCATTACCGGGTGCGCTTTATCCTCTACATTCACTTTTGCTGCCGCGAAGGTGGCTATATAATTTTTATACTGAATGTCGCCCATAAAACCCGAGAACCATTGCCAAAGGGGGTAACCATCAAACTCACCCAGCAGGGTGGCGTGATGAAAACCTATCCAACCGCCATAGCCTTTGGTAATATAGTTTTGAAAGGCTGTTACCGCCTTGTCTTCCCAGGCGTAGGGTGGGTAATCTAACTGGATAAACAGGTTGTATCGGGATAAGAAAGCACTATCTATATTATCGGTATTGTTGATATAATCGATACTGAAATTACTATCGGCAGCCAGCTGATTAAGCCAAACTTTAGCAGCTTTAGAGTATGCTACGTGGTGACCGCCGTTTTCGTACAGTGCTATTACCTTAAACCTGGGGCTGGTAGTTTGGCCTTGAGCCGCGCAATTGTTAAAACCAAGCGTAAGTACAAGCAGCAGGAGCAACAGTGATGGTATTTTCATTTATAAGGCAGGATATGGTGAGATGGCATATCCTGCCCTAAAATATAAATAAAACATAGTAATCTGCTGGGAATATTACGTGTTATAAATAGTTATTATTAATTTAGCTAGACCTATTCCTTAATTATGACAGAAAATAATTACAGCTTTAAAAAGCTTTTCTTAGTATACACTTTAACCGGAATTCCTTTTACCTTACCTATAAGTTTGTCCTTCATATTTAACATACTTCCATTTAATTATGAAGGACAAACTTACAGCGGATCCATGGGGTTTGCATTTTCGTTGTGCTATATACTAATTGGAGGACTTGTGCTCTCAATTTTAAACTGGACAATTTTAAATTTAGGTGATCTTATATATAAAATGTTTTGGCATGATGAAAGGTCTTACAAATTCAAAAGACTTTTTTTAACCTATTTATTTATCATTGCTCCGCTATCTGTTTTAGAAGGAGTGCTAGCACTTTTTCATTTAGTCCCGGTTAATTTTAACAATACCCCTACATACGGCCTTAAAGGTTTTATTATTGTAATAATATTCAGCCCTTTTATTCTTTCCATGATTAGTGGCGCAAACTGGATTGGACTACAAATTGGTGATGCCTTACTTAAAGAATGTCTCAAAATATTTAAGAGGAAAAGTCCAAAAGTGTCGGCATAATGCTTAATACTTTAACGCCCAAACCGATACCGACCCGGCACGAACAAAAAACTCGCCCCAGCCCTCTTGGTTGATGATAACCTCGGCGTCGTGCTTGTTCAGGTAATCAACGAATACTTTACCGGCGTGGCGCTGACCGACCTCCATATTTTTGTTACCTTCTTCTCCGTTTGAGATAACCACCGCGCAGCCCGAGTTCTCGTGTTCGTCATCGCCCTCGCGGGTCCAGCCGATGCAATTGGGGTGGTCGAGGTATTCGCGCTGTGCCCCGTAGGCCAAATGCTTGCGTGTAAACAGTAGCGATTCCAACTCGGCAACAGGTTCTAATATCACTTCATGTTCTTGTCCGTCGTCACCCTTATCTGTATACTTAGTGCCATACATATCGGCGTAAAACACACATGGGTAGCCATGTTCGCGCAGTAGTATCAAGGCGTAGGCCAGCGGTTTGAACCAGGGCTCAACCGGTTGGGTAAGCGATTGCAGGGGTTGGGTGTCGTGGTTCTCAACCAGTGTTACCGCCCTTGACGGGTTGGCTGCTACCAACGTGTTATCAAATATTTTGGTCAAATCATAATCGTCACCTTGTACCGACGCCTCGTGCAGGTTATTATGCAGCGGCGCATCAAACAACGACATACGGCCTCCAGTGGCTTCAATGTACTCCTGCAATAAATCTACGCTGTAGCTCCAGTATTCGCCGACGGTAAACAACTCCTGCCCGGTTTCGGCGCGCAGGTGGTCCAGCCAGTCGTTATAAAAATCGTAAGAGATATGCTTGATCGCATCCAGGCGCATGCCATCAAACTGCAGGGTATCGTAAAACCATTTCCCCCAGCGTTTCAGCTCTTCGCGCACAGCAGGGTTGCGGGTATCAATATCATCCAGCATCAGGTAGTCAAAATTGCCGTTCTCGGTACCTACCACATCCTCCCATGCCTCGCCGTATTGGTTTTGAATGCTGTAGATAGCATTCTCGCCGGTGGCGGCATCATGGTCTATACCCGAGAAGCACTGCCAGTCCCACACAAACTGCGAATACACGCCATTACGCCCGGGAAAAGTGAATTTGGTAAAAGCCTCTATCTCGTAAGGTTCGCTTATAAATTCGTTGCGGTTATCGGGGTTTACTTTGCGTACGGTAACCTTTTCGGTTTCATCGGCGCCGCCCATGTGGTTCAATACCACATCCATGTAAACGGCAACACCGGCGCCTTTTGCGGCTTGTATGGCATCTATCAGCTGCTGTTTGGTGCCATACTTGGTACGCACCGTCCCTTTTTGGTCAAATTCGCCCAGGTCATATATATCATAGACATCATACCCTACCGAGTAGCCGCCGGCCCCACCTTTATAAGCAGGTGGCAACCAAACCGCATCGATACCTATATTTTTTAATCTGCCCGATTCGTTCTTTAAATGGTCGTACAAACCGCCATCGCCCGGCGAATACCATTCAAAAAACTGCAGCATCGTAAAATTTTCCATGTATCTGACAAATATGTTTAAACACCTTACAACCCAATACTAAGGTTTAGGTTTTTGAAAATTGTATAACTGGCTTTTATTATCGCCTTAGATAATATTTTTTTAAGATACGATTATATTAGTTAACCGATATGAGTAGCGATTGTATGGGCGGTAATGTCCGCGCAGCGAGTTGACTCACCCCCTGCCCCTCTCTCCGTTGACTAACGTAAAGAGGGGGAGCTTTTTTCTTTTCTTGCACACTCTTTCCGCGCAGCGGAGAGAGGGTCGGCCAGCGAAGCGTCGCTTCGGTGAGTTACCCGCGTAATTTAATCTTAAATAATCTCCTTCCTACCCCAACTATTGGCACTATACTTGCATTTATACAGGTATAATATTTACCTAAAAAACAACGATCATGGGATTATTAAAATTTATAGCAGTTGGCGCAGCCATAGGGTACGGGATAAACTATATCACTAAAAAAGGTCCTAACGGCCGTTCTATCCTTGATGATATCACCGAGGATGCACCTGAGTGGTTTGACAAGGCTAAACAGTTTGCTACCGATAAGGTAGAATTGGCTGTAAAGCAAGCGCAAGAAAAAAGCGGATCTTAACCGCCTGCTTAAACATCAAAATAAAAGCCTCCCGGCATACCGGGAGGCTTTTATTTTTTATGGACTTTTTAATATTTATAATATTATTGCTTAATAAGTAAAACGAGGGTGCCAAACAACATAATACCGCCAAAAAACAGCTAAAATGTTTTTTATTATATAATATTTAATAAATAGTAAATATGTTATATTCACGGTCTAATTTAAATATTGGTTAAGCCCTATCACCCTGACTGAAAGCTACATATAGCCTTCGGCCGTCTTTCTAATTTATTAGGATGCGATATGTGTTTGATCACAACTAACAACTGATCACAACCCGCATTCTATGAAAAGAATATTTACCCACAAAATTCAAAGTGTATTATTGGTTATTGCGGCTTTGCTGTTTAGCGTGCCGGCGTTTGCACAGGTATCTGCAGATGCTACTTTAAGCGACTTAAGCCTAAGCGATGGCAGCCTTTCGCCGGTATTTTCGGCCGGCACACACAACTATACCGCCACTGTAGACCATACCATTACCACCATTGCAGTTACTCCTACTACCAATGATGAAAACGCTACGGTTAAAGTAAATGGAACAACTGTTGGCTCGGGCGATGCATCGGATGATATTACGCTGGTTTATGGCGATAATACCATCACTGTACAAGCAAAGGCCGAAGATGGCACCACCATTATTAATTATATTGTACACCTTACCCGCCTAAAAGCTACTGACGCCACATTAGGCAGTTTAACAGTAACCGGCGCGGATGTTAACCCCGACTTTAATGGCGCTATTACATCATACACTGCAACTGTCGACCCAACTGTAGCATCAGTTACCTTAAGTGCCTCCGTTACCGAAGAAAATGCTACTATAAAAGTAAACAATGTAAGCCTTGCATCGGGTGCAACTACCGGCAACCTAACATTAGCATTTGGCGATAATACTATTACTGTAAAGGTTACTGCGCAGGATGGCACCACCATTAAAAATTATATTATACACATTACCCGGTTAAAAGCCACCGATGCTACTCTAAGCAGTTTGGTGGTAAATGGTGCGGATATCAGCCCTGAGTTTGACGCCGCAACTACTGACTATACAGCCACTGTAGATCCATCTGTCACATCAGTTACGGTAACACCAACCGTTAACGAAACTAATGCCACTGTTAAGGTAAATAACATCACTTTAGCATCAGGTACAACATCGGGTAATATTCTGCTGGCTTTTGGCGCCAATACCATCACTGTAAAAGTCACTGCACAGGATGGTACCACTATTAAAAATTACGTAATACATATTAACAGGCCAAAATCTGCTGATGCTACCCTAAGCAATTTAGTGGTAAACACCGCCGATCTTGATAATGAATTTGATGCAGCTACCACTAACTATACCGCATCTGTAGACCCGGCCGTATCGTCGGTTACTATTACACCCACCACCACTAATGCAGGCGCTACCATTAAGGTAAACAACGTAACTGTAGCATCGGGCCACGCATCGGGCAATATTGCCTTGGCCTTTGGTAATAATGTTATCACGGTAAAAGTTACCGCGCAGGATGGTACTACCATTATCAATTATACCATTACAGTTACCCGCCCAAAATCTGCCGATGCCACTTTAAGTAACTTGGTAGTAAGCGGCACAAACATCAGCCCGGGATTTGATAGTGGGTCTACCGATTATACCGCTACTGTAGATGCCGGTATATCGTCGGTAAGTATAACACCAACAGCAGGCAATGCCAACGCGGTAATTAAAGTAAATAATGCAACGGTGTTGTCGGGCCATGCGTCGGGCAGTATTGCTTTAGCCTTTGGCGATAATCTCATCAACATAAAAGTCACCGCACAAGATGGAATTACTATCAACAATTATACAGTAACCGTTACGCGTTCCCTTTCGAGCGATGCCACCTTAGGCCACTTAGTAGTAAATGGCGCCGATCTGAGCCCCGTTTTTGATAGCGGCACCAATACTTACAGTGCTTCGGTAACTAACACAGTATCGGTAATTAGCATTACACCTACAGTTAATAACTCAAACGCTACTGTTACCATAAATGGTGTAAACGTAAATTCGGGTACGGCATCTGATGAGTTACCGCTTGTTTATGGCGATAACACTTTTACCGTAGCTGTAACCGCGCAGGACGGCACTACCACCAACAGCTATACCATTGATATTACCAGGGCGCCATCGTCAGATGCCACCTTAAGCAACCTGGAGCTGAGTGCGGCAAGTTTAAGCCCATCTTTTAATGCCGAAACCAATGCATACACAGCTTCGGTTGGTAACGATGTTACCAGCATCAATGTTACCCCAACCCTAAGCGACCCTAACGCAACGGTTACTGTAAACGATGCCGGCACCTCATCGGGCAGTCCATCGGGCGATATTGCCCTGGTATATGGCGATAACCTGATAACCGTAACAGTAACCGCATCTGATGGCAGCACTACCAATAGCTATAGTATACATGTTACCAGGCAGCCATCATCAAATGCTACGCTGCAAAGCCTTAGCATCAGTGATGTAACCCTTAGCCCCGATTTTGATGGCGGTACCACCAGTTATTCGGCTACGGTGGATGGCAGTATATCCTCGGTAGTGGTTACACCTGCGGTAACCGATGCCGACGCAACAGTTAAGGTAAATAACGTAACAGTAGCGGCGGGCGAAAGCACGGCCACTATACCACTCGCATTTGGTAATAATGCCATTACTATAAAAGTTACCGCGCTTGATGGCATCACCGTAACCACCTACACCGTACACATCAACCGGGTAAAATCAACAGATGCAACTTTAAGCAGCCTAATATTTAGCGGCGCAGATCTTAGCCCTGATTTTGACCCTGCAACTACTACCTATACCAGCACGGTAGACCATACTGTAACATCAATAACTGTTACGCCTACCACAACCAATACAAACGCCACCATCAGGATAAAAGGCGCTGCCGTGATCTCGGGCACCGAATCGGCTGCTATATCATTGGTGTATGGCGATAACATTATCAGGACAAGGGTAACCGCACAAGATGGTGTTACACTGGCCACATATATCACAACCGTAACCCGCTTAAAATCTACAGATGCCACGTTAAGCAGCCTGACTGTAAGCGGTATCGACCTTGATTCGCCTTTCGACCCGTCGACTAATACATATACCGCTACTGTAGATTATACGGCCACATCTGTTACTATAACCCCAACTAAAACTGACCCTGATGCAACCATTACCGTTAATGGTACCACCGTTGCTTCGGGCAGCGCATCTTCGGCAATTTCGCTGCTGTATGGCAATAACACCATCACCGTTATTGTTACCGCCCAGGATGGCACTACCACCAACAGCTATACCATCGGCATAACAAGGCCGTACAACACCGATGCTACATTAAGCAATTTAACAGCCGCCGGCACCGATCTGGACCCTGTATTTGACAGTGGTACTACTGATTATACCGCTACAGTTGCCTATGGCGTAACTACTACTACCATTACACCAACGCTAACTGATGCCAATGCTACTGTTGCCATTAATGGTAATACCATATTATCGGGGCATGCATCGGCAAGCTTACCACTTAGCCTTGGCGATAATACATTTAATGTGATAGTTACCGCGCAGGATGGCACTACTACCAACACTTACACTATTACTGTAACGCGCCAGCCATCAACAGATGCTACCTTAAGCAACCTGCTTGCTACCGGCCTAACGCTATCGCCATCCTTTAATGCCGCTACACTTGACTATACCGCATCTGTTACCTTTGGAACAAGCCTTGCGCATATTGTGCCAACCGTAAATGATGCCAATGCTACTGTAACTGTTAACGACGAAGCCGTAACATCGGGCCAATCATCTGTTGATATCCCCTTAGAAGTAGGCGACAATGCTATAAACGTGGCAGTAACCGCACAAGATGGCAGTACCGTAAACAATTATACCGTAACCATTACAAGGGGGGCATCGGCCAACGCCAGGTTAAGCAACCTTGCTGTAAGCGGCGCTACCCTATCGCCGGTATTTGCAACTAATACACTAACCTATGCCGCGCATGTAAGCCACGAAACCGAATCTGTTACTATAAAGCCTACATTGGCTAACATACTGGCTTCGGTAACGGTAAATGGCGACGCGGTAACGTCCGGCGAGGCATCAGCAGATATACCTTTAGATATTGGCGATAATACGATCACTGTTACCGTAACCGCACAAAACGGCACCACCATCCGCAATTATACGGTTGTGGTAACGCGTGCAAAATCATCCGACGCTACCTTAAGCAGCCTGGCCCTTAGCGCTGCCGATATTGACCCGGCTTTTGACCCGGCCACCACAAGCTATGCGGCAACCGTTGATGCTACGGTATCATCAGTAACTATAACCCCGACTACGACTGATACCGACGCAACGGTTACCGTTAACGATGCAAGCGTAGCTGCGGGCGAATCGTCAGCAGACCTTTCGCTTAATATTGGCACTAATACTTTCTATATAGTGGTAACCGCAGCCAATGGCACAACCAAACAAACGTATAGCCTGGTAGTTACAAAAGCTCCTGCTACAGATGCCACTTTAAGTAGTTTGGCCATAGATGGTGCAGACATTGACCCCGGATTTGATGCCGGTACTACAGCTTACACCGCATCCGTTACAAATGATATTGCATCAGTTAATATAACCCAGCAGGTAACCGACCCTAACGCCACCGTTAAAATAAACGGCAGCGCAGCCCCTTCAGATGGTTCGGCAGTTGCCGTACCTTTAATTATTGGGGACAATACCATTACTATAAGCGTTACAGCGCAGGATGGTACCACTATTAATGATTATACCATAACCGTTACGCGTGCGCAATCGTCGGATGCTACCCTAAGCAGCTTAACTTTTAGCAGCGGCGATTTAGACCCTGCCTTTGACCCGTATACCAACGAATATAATGCATCGGTTGGCACTGATATCAGCTCGGTTAATGTAACCCCTGTTGCTACCGATGCCAATGCAACCGTAACCGTTAACGACTCTACAATTACGCCCGGCACTGCTCCCATTACTGTACCGCTTGATTTTGGCGATAACAGTGTCACTATTAACGTTACCGCGCAGGACGGTACACCGAATACTTATACCATTACGGTGAACAGACCGCAGTCATCTGATGCTACCTTAAGTAGTTTGGCGGTGAGCACCGGAGAACTATCACCTGCATTTACGCCAGACGGTTTGGAATATACACTTGCTGTTAGCGATACCACATCAGCCATCCATATCACCCCAACGGCTAACAGCCCATCAGCAGTTATTACTGTTAATGATACTGAAGTAAAATCCGGCGAACAATCGGAAGACATCCCGCTGGACTTTGGCGATAACTATATCAACATTACTGTTACCGCACAGGATGGTACACCAAATACTTATACCGTTACGGTGAACAGACCGCAGTCATCTGATGCTACCTTAAGTAGTTTGGCGGTGAGCACCGGTGAACTATCGCCTGCATTTACACCGGATGGCTTAGAATACACTGTTGCTGTAAGCGATACTACATCATCTATCAACATCACCCCAACGGCTAACAGCGCATCGGCATTTGTTACCATTAATGATAATGAAATAACATCCGGCGAACAATCGGAAGATATACCATTGGACTTTGGCGATAACAACATGAACATTACTGTTACCGCACAGGATGGAACGCAAAACACATACACTATTACGGTAAACAGGCCGCAGTCGTCAGATGCTACTTTGAACAGTTTAGCGGTGAGCACCGGAGAACTATCGCCTGCATTTACACCGGATGGCTTAGAATACACTGTTGCTGTAAGCGATACTACATCATCTATCAACATCACCCCAACGACTAACAGCGCATCGGCATTTGTTACCATTAATGATAATGAAATAACATCCGGCGAACAATCGGAAGATATACCATTGGACTTTGGCGATAACAACATGAACATTACTGTTACCGCACAGGATGGAACGCAAAACACTTATACCATCACCGTAAACAGGCCGCAGTCGTCAGATGCGACACTTTCCAGCTTAACGCTTAGTGCAGGTGAGTTATCGCCTGAGTTTGAAAGCGGACATAAAACCTACACCGCCACTGTGGCAAATAACGTTAGCACTATCTCTTTTGCAGCCATTGCCAGCCATTCGGACGCTACCATTTCATTAAATGGTGAAACGGTGACAGGCGAGGGCTCGTCGGGTGATCTGGACCTAACGGTAGGGCAAAACACATTTACCGCTATAGTTACCGCGCCCGATGGCGAAACCACCAGCACATACACCGTTGTAGTAACACGGTTAGCACCGGGCAATGCCACATTATCTGGCTTAACCTTAAGCAGCGGCACACTTAGCCCGGCATTTGTAAAAACCACTGCCAACTACACCGCTACCGTTACCGATCTGGTGTCGTCTATTAACGTTACCCCTTTTGCAAGCGAGGTTAGCTCGACAATTAAAGTAAATGGTAAAAGCACTAAGTCGGGTGTTGCATCGGCAGATATTCCTTTGGTTAGTGGTAACAACACTATTACCATGGTGGTAACTGCTAAAGACGGCACCACCAAAACCTATAAGGTGGTGGTAACCCGCAGCGCGCCGGTGGTAAACAATGCCAACCTGGCGTCGTTATCGTTAACCAATGTATCCTTTACGCCCGAGTTTGGCGCTGCTACAACCAGTTATACTGCTACCGTACCTAATACAGTGGCAGCTACATCAGTGCATTTCACTGCAAGCGATGCTAATTCAAAGGTTACGGTTAACGGTAAAGTATATACAGGCACATCCGACAATATAGCTTTAGCTATAGGCCCAAACACTATCACCACTGTAGTAACCGCTAAGGATGGTAAAACGCAAAAAACTTACACGGTAATAGTATCAAGGGTAAAAGCCGAACAAAGCATCACCTTTGCCAATGTTACCAAAAGCTTTGGTGACGCCGATTTCTCGCCTGCAACAGCGTCATCGGGACTGGCAGTAAATTACAGCACATCTGATGCTAAAGTGGTAAGTGTAGCAAATGGCAAATTACATATTGTAGGCATTGGTACCGCTAACATAGCAGCCAGCCAGCCGGGCAACACTAATTTCCGCGAAGCGGTAACGGTAACCCGCTCGGTTACCGTGCAAATTGCCTCGCAAACCATCACCTTTACCCCAATAACAAAAAGCTTTGGCGATGCTGATTTTTCACCTGCTACCGTATCATCGGGCCTACCGATAACTTATGTAAGCTCAGCTCCTAAAGTTATTAGTGTGTTAAACGGCAAACTGCATGTTATGGGCATTGGCACAGCTACCATAACAGCCAGCCAGCCGGGTATTAAAAACCAATACAGCGCTGCTAAGCCGGTAATTCAAAAAGTCACTGTAGCTATCGCTACGCAAAGCATCACCTTTGCGGCCACTACCAAGGCTTTTGGCGATGCTGATTTTTCGCCGGCTACCGTATCATCAAGCTTACCTGTTACTTACACCAGTTCAAACACTAATGCTATTACTGTAGTGAGCGGCAAGCTGCATATAGTGGGTATTGGTGTAGCTAACATTACGGCCAGTCAGCCGGGTATTAAAGACCAATACCTTGCAGCCAAGGCCGTAACACAAAAGGTTACCGTAACCGTGGCGGCGCAAACCATCACCTTTGCTACAACAACAAAAGCCTATGGCGATGCCGATTTTTCGCCGGCTACCGTATCATCAGGCTTGCCAATAACTTATGTAAGCTCGGCACCTAAGGTTGTCAGTGTAGTTAGCGGCAAACTGCATATTGTTGCACCGGGCACATCTACTATTACAGCGAGCCAGCCGGGTATAGCTAATAAGTATACCGCTGCAAAAAGCGTAAGTCAAAAAGTTACAATTAACAAAGGGCCGCAGGTATTTACATTTGCCACCGCCACGCACACTTATGGCAACGCCGACTTTATCCCGGCAACTGTATCTACAGGATTGCCTATAACCCTCATAAGCTCCAACCCTAAAATTGTCACCATTGTGGGGGGCAAGCTGCATATTGTGGGCACCGGGCAGGCAAACATTGTAATCAGCCAGGTGGGTAACGCCAATTACCTTGCTGCAAACACTGTAACAGCTATAACTATAAACAAAGCTGTACTAACAGTAACTGCCGATAATAAAACCAAAAAAGCAGGTACAGCCAACCCCGTATTAACCGCCACCATTACCGGCTTTGTTAACAACGAAACCAAAACTGTGCTTACGGCACAGCCAAAACTGGTTACCCCTGCTGTTATCGGGTCTAAAGTGGGCACTTACGCAATTACCGCCAGCGGCGCAACCGCAGCCAATTACAGCTTCACCTACGTTGCAGGTAAGTTAACGGTTACAGCGGCAACTGTTAAAACAATCGAAGAGCAACCGCTTAACCAGCCGTTTACACAGGTGTTACCGCCGCCGGTAGTAAGCAAAGCCATGTCGCCAAATGGTGATGGAATAAACGATGTGCTCACAATTGAGGGTATTGACAACTACCCGGATAATCGGTTAATGATAATGGATATAAATGGCAGCAGCTTGTTTGAGATACAAGGCTATGACAACCAGGCTAAAGTATTCGACGGGCATGCCAGCACTACCCAGGCTATGCAAAAACCGGGCACCTATTATTACCTGTTGGAATATAAGGACAAAGGCGAGCTTAAACGCGTTACAGGATACTTCCTGCTTAAATACTAAACAAACAAAAAAGGCTTCGCAAATTGTGAAGCCTTTTTTGTTAAAGACCCTTTATGTAAGTAGCTTTATCTATCAAAATAAAACGATGAAAACCCAAAAAGAAGTAGTTGAGTTATTCTCCGGCGGTAAATTCGACGAGGTTGTTGACTATATAGCTGAAACAGTTGAATGGACCATTTATGAAGAGAAGATGGTTATAAATGGCAAAGACAATGTGTTAAAGTTTTGCAGCTCGGTAGCTGAATATTTTAAATCGCTTACTACCAAATTTGAAATGTTTGGCATTATTGCCGACGGCGATAAAGTGGCCATTTATGGCAGGGCTGAATTTATACGCGACTCGAAGACAGTGAATATTGTACACTCCTGCGATGTTTACGAATTTGACGGTGACGGGAAAATTTTAAAAATATACTCCTATTGCAATTCGGCACCTACACAAGAATGAGCTTGTGTTACCATGAAAACTATGCCTTAATATTTTCAGTTACGATAAATCACAAATGATGAACTATGCGAAAATTGCTTTTACCGATGCCATAAAGGCCCTGCAGGAAGATAATGGAAGCCGGGCCGGCTATGCCAGGATGGAAAAGAACAACAACACTAATGGATTTACACCTGCGGAGGAGGGATTTATTAGCGAGCGAGACAGTTTTTACATGGCTACCATTGGCGAGAATGGCTTTCCTTACATTCAGCATAGAGGGGGGCCAAAAGGCTTTATGAAGGTTTTAGATCACCATACACTGGGCGTGGTTGATTTTAGCGGCAATAAGCAATACATCAGCGTAGGGAATGCTGCTACTAACCAAAAGGTTTCCCTGTTCCTGATGGATTATCCCAACAGATCAAGATTAAAACTATACGCGGATATCCGTATTGTCGAAATTGAAGATGACCCGGGCCTTTTTAAGCTGCTTGACCCAGACACGTATAAGCACAAAGCAGAACGGATGATGATCTTCGACGTAAAGGCTTACGACTGGAATTGCCCGCAGCATATTACACAACGTTATACGATGAATGACATTGAAACCGCCTTTGCTGACCGAAACGCATATGTGAGAAAGCTGGAGATGGAAGTGGAACTTTTACGTACCGTTGTTGAAAAGAATGGCCTTAAGATACCTAAATATTAAATAGCGGCCTAATTGTCCATGCAGTAACGCCCTTTATCCATGTGTTGAAACATACGAGTGACGCACCTTTGTATTGTCAATAAAGACAAACAAAATTTTAAAAAAATGTCACGTTTAACAGCGCTAGATCCTGAAACAACTACAGGGAAATCAAAAGATCTTTTTACAGCTATCAAAGGCAAACTCGGCATGGTGCCAAATATGATGAGGACGATGGGTACTTCACCCGCCGTTTTAAATGGCTACCTTGCTTTTAGCGGGGCTTTAGCAGAAGCAACTATTGGCGGCAAGCTTGGAGAACTTATAGCACTTACTGTTGCAAATGCAAACAGCTGCGATTATTGCAATGCCGCACACAGCTTTATAGGCGAAAAACTGGTACACATTGATGCCGCCAGCATTTCAAACGCACGCCAGGGTAAATCAGCCGATGCTAAAATTCAGGCCGCGCTTGATTTTTCGAGGACCATTGTTGAAAAAAAGGGCCGGATCAACGATGCCGATGTGGACGCGTTAAAAAATGCCGGTTATAATGAAGCAGCGATAGCCGAAATTATAGCCCATGTTAGCCTTAATTTGTTCACAAACTACTTTAACAATGCAGCAAAGGTTGTGGTAGATTTTCCTGAAGTTGACCTGGTTAAAACAGCCGCTATTTAATCATATTAACCACTAAGAATGGATAAATTTGTCTTTATCCATTCTTAAATCAATATCGCATAATGGAACAAAAATTTCCCCTTCCTCCGTTTACTATGGAGACTGCTTTACAGAAAGTGCAACTTGCCGAAAATGCCTGGAACACCAAAGACCCCGAAAAAGTTTGTATGGCTTATACCGTTGATACCGAATGGCGTAACCGAACGGAATTTATTAATGGAAGAGAAGAGGTAAAAGCTTTTTTAACCAAAAAATGGGAGAAAGAATTGGATTATAAGCTAAAAAAAGAACTATGGGGGTTCCGCGAAAATCGTATGGCAGTGCGCTTTGAGTATGAGTGGCGTGATCAAAAGGGACAATGGTACCGCAGCTACGGAAATGAACTTTGGGAATTTGACGAAAACGGGTTAATGCGCAAACGTTACGCCAGCATCAATGATCTTGAAATATCAGCCGCTGAAAGACAACTATTTTAATTGGCATCCAACTAAACCATAATATTTTGACAGCTCATCAAACCGCTTTTACATTAATTAACCCGCAAACAAAAGCATTGGCCTTTAAGATATTTGCTTTTGAGGATGATACGTACTTTAACCAGCTAAAAAATTATAATTACTACTCGTTGATTTTGGTAACTAAGGGAAACGGCAAGCTGACCGCAGACTTTTCCGAATATGAATTTAAGGAAAACAGCCTGATGAGTTTTTCTATCTACCAGCCGTATATGATAAAGGCCAAGGCCGAATTTAAAGGACTTTTAATTAATTTCCATCCCGATTTTTTCTGTATTCACAAGCATCAGGAGGAAGTTGCCTGTAACGGGGTACTTTTTAATAATATTTACCAATCGCCGCAGGTGCAATTACAGGATAAGGAAATGGAACTGCTAACCGGCCTGGTTAATGACTTAAAAATGGAAATGCAAAACACAGCGGTTGCACAATATGAATTGATGATTGCATACCTAAAGATATTTCTGATAAATGCATCCAGAATGAAGATAAATACGCAATTACTTCAAACATCCGGCACAAAAAAGGAACCCTTTATACTAAAAACGCTGAAAGACGCCATTGAAGAGCATTATAAAAGTAAACACAGCGCAAGCGATTATGCTGATATGCTAAACATCTCTGCCAAGGCATTAAACAGAATTAGTAAAACACATTTCAACAAAACCCTGAGTAACCTTATCGCGGAGCGCATCATTATCGAAGCCAAACGCGAATTGTACCTTACTGCCAAGCCGGTTAAAATGATAGCGTACGAACTGGGTTTTAACGATGAGTTTTATTTTAGCCGGTTTTTTAAAAGCAATGCGGAAGTCTCTCCTCAAATTTATCGCGAAACGGTTGGGTTTGCCAGGGCTGAAGCTTGATGAAATACATTTTTTATTAGACCGCTTTATGTCTGGGGGGCTCCCCGTTCATATAAAGATAAGAAGCAGTGATGGAAAATTTTTAAAATATACTGTTATTGCAATTGGCACCTACGCAAGAATAGGTTTTTTGCAGCGTATAATTTAGGTGAATTATTTAGTGTGCACATTAATTTCCCGATTAAAAAAGCCCAGTATGCGGGTCTCTAATATTTTCCAATCATAGTTTTCAAGGCAGTATTTCCGGTTAAAAGCACCCATTTCGCCGCGTTTCTCAGGGTTGTCTATTAGCATCGCAAGCGCTTGCTGTAAATCGTTTATTATACCCTCTTCTGTAGTAATAGGTATTTTTATAGCGCCTTCGTCTGGGCACAAGTATTTTGGCCCGCCGTTATTAATGGTTACTATAGGCAAGCCCGATGCCATGGCTTCAAAAAATACTACTCCAAGCGATTCAGTCATTGTAGGCAGGCAAAATATAGATGCAGTACCGTAATAATGTTTTAGCTCGGCTGATGTTTTCCAGCCATGTATCATTATTTTATCGACCAGGCCGAAATCGTTAACCAGTCCTTCCAAATATTCACGTTCTTCGCCATCGCCCAAAATGTGGAGCAAAAAGTTGGCGTTCTTAATATTATTTAGGGCTTTAATTAATAGTTCGGCGCCTTTATACCGTGTTAAACGGCCAACATATATTATAGTAACCACGCCGCTATCATCAACAGCCTGCACATAGTCTTCGCCGTAAATAGCCGAATTAAGCAACACCTCTTTCCGTTTTAAATAAGCGGCGGGTAAAATATCGTCCAGGTAATCAATGGCTACAATAACTTTTGCCAGTTTTTCAAACTGCCTTTTGTATGGAGGCAAGCATAAAATAAGCTTATCCAGGTTACGCAATTTAAACAGGAATGGCTCACGTTTAAAATATCCTTTAAGTGCCGCAGTAGGCTTTAATCCCCCACCCAATGGACCGATATAAACCGGTTTGGGAAACTGTACCAGCGATGTAAAATAACGGAATGCCTCTGGCGATTTTTGGAAAATAATATCACATTTATCAATAACTTCAGGATGTTTCTTAAGGTAGGCGTTTATACGATAGTTAAAAAAAAAATAGCCTAATTGCAAATTATCGCTCACCAGCCTTATGTTGCTGAAGGGGTATTTATCCTTAAAACCAATAATCGTTAAGTTATCCGGCAGTTTGCCGTTATAGTAGCGGATGATAGATGCTTCGGCCTTTTGCTTAGCTAATAATATAACCTTAAACTGCTTTAGCAGAATGGTAAGCCATACAAACGCTGTATACGATTCCGACACGTCGTGCGGATCGCAGTTGTAACCCGAAAACATGATGGTTTTTTGCATATCTTATTTAAACTTAGCTTATAAAACGCAAAACTCAAATAAAAAAGCGAACAATCAATTGTTCGCTTTCAAGTGGAGAATATCGGAGTCGAACCGATGACCTCTTGCATGCCATGCAAGCGCTCTAGCCAGCTGAGCTAATCCCCCGTTCGGGTCGCAAATATATCACATCTTAGGGAATTAATAAACACAATAGTAAATTTATTTAGCTGAGTTGTTATTTACATCCGCTATTTTTTCAGGGTTATAATACATAAGGGCTCTTTGGTTGCTTGAGCATATTAAAGAATTAAATATCAATTACTAATAAAAACAAATACCATCAGCCACTAAGGGAAACTGCCGCTGTCCTGCTCCGTTTTAAACAACCAGGCGTTTTTTCTCAAATAGAAATGTTTGCAAAAACGGTCCTCACAACCTTTATTTCCACATTGGTTAGCAGCTTTAAGGCTTCGTCTATATCCGGATCCATAACAGAGGTCAGAACTATCACCTGGCCTTTATTAGTCCATATCTGCGCATGGTAAAACATTTCGAAAGGGTTGCCCATGTACGCCCAAACACCGTCCGCTCTGGCTGATTTAAATAATTTTATATAGGCCAGTTCACTAAACGGGATATGGTTAACTTTTCCACTTTTCTGAATAACCACTAGTTCGTCGGCATTTATGATGACTGTCCGACCATTTGTCTCTCCATAATACTCGAAGAACAAATAAATAGTGGGTGTAGCCAGCACAGCAAAAGGCACCAAAAAGTAAGACAAAAATTTTAAATGTCCATCGGAATGTATATAGACGAACGATAAGCCGACGAGCAATGTGCAGCATAGCCAGACTATCGGTTTAAATAGTTTTAATATACTTAGTCTTAACTTCATTTTACCAATTACCATTATAATCAAATGGGTCGTCGCTCATTGCTTTTTATATAGTTTATGCCATTGATGTAAAAATATTCGTATACAACGGGTACTAAATATATAGATATTTATAAGATAATCGAATCCTTGATCAATAGGGATTCATTATTTAGTCATGTTTATCGATCTCCATAGCCTCTTGCTATGAATCTCCCGTTCAGATAATAATATTCCAATTCGGGTGTTACCTTGATGTCCGTAACCTTCGAAGTACTTTTTTCGAACGGAGGATCAAGATACGTCAGACATTTCGACTTTCCCGTTTTTTGAAAAAAATGAAACTTTAGCAGATCTCCCTTAACGAAAACGAAACGGTTCTTATACTCAAAATAGCCAGCATTCTGACCATCTTTCGCAATAAACCCCGCGCATGACTGGATATTAGGCGCGTCTAAAATACGTATGCTGTAATACTCGGCGCTGGAAGTCACAAGTAATATGAGCACGGGATCATAATTAGCTGCTATTTTTACCGCATCATCTAATAACGAGTCAATCCTGGGGCTCTGTTTCAATTGCGCAATCTTACTCATTCTTTTTACTTGAGCGATACCTACCGAACAAGTAAATAATCCTATCAAGAACAGACCTGTTGTGATTTTTTTCATGATGTGAATACGCAAAATAAGTTTGAAGTCTTTAATTTATAAGTTTTTCCACTATTTCGTCAAGCGTATAGGTAAAATCTTTTTTAATAATTCCAGCAGTAGTAACCACCTGCTTATTCGGTAGCAATTATTACCTTTATAGCACATTTACGCCGTATTTATGAATAATGCAACGTTAGCCGATTTAAAAGCTATACCTGCCCTTGCCACCGTGCCTGATGATCAGCTGCAATGGTTTGTTGACGCCGGTACTACTACAGAGCTGCAACCAAACGATATCCTGTTTAAAAAAGACGACCCGCTTAACCAAACAGTTATTATTTTAGAAGGGCGTGTAAGGCTTTGCGCTATACAAAACGGCAACCTGCGGGAGATAGCTGTATCTGATGCAGGCAGTATCACCGGCTATTTACCATTCTCGAGGGCTACTAAGGCCATTGGTTACGGCGAGTGTGTTAAAGCAGCGCGGGTATTTATGTTTCCGGCCAGTAAAATGGAAGAATCTATTAAGCGCAACTACGAGCTTACCGAAGCGCTGGTACATATATTAACCAGTCGCGTACGCGATTTTACATCGCGGCAGCAGCAAAACGAAAAAATGTTTGCATTGGGCAAGCTATCTGCAGGCATGGCGCACGAATTGAATAACCCTGCGGCAGCAATTACCCGCGGCGCGGCTATGCTGCACGGGCAAATAAAAAACCTGCCCTTAATGTTTAAAAACACTGCCGCGTTAAACATTACTCCCGAAAAGATAGACAGTATCAATAACCTGCTTGTGGGCAAAACCCAGCAAACAGACCGACCTGTTTTAAGCATGATGGAACGGGCCGACCAGGAGGATGAATTAACCGACTGGCTGTATGACCACGATATAAAACAAGCTGAATTTGCCGAGAACATGGCCGAATTTGGTTTTACAGCCGCAGACCTTGACCATTTAAACAACTGTGTACCACAACCGCAGCTTATAGTAGTGCTTAGTTGGATGAACAACTACTTGCTTGCCGAAAAAATGGTGTCAGACATTCGCGAATCATCGGCGCGTATATCGGAGTTGGTTAGCTCGGTAAAAACCTTTACCCACATGGATAGGGCTACCGATAAGCAACTACTGGATATACATGCCGGTATACGTAACACGCTAACCATGCTTAAGTACAAAATAAAAAAGGGCAATATTAAGGTGGTAGAAGACTTTGATTTAAAATTGCCCGAAGTAAAAGCATTGGCCGGCGAGCTAAACCAGGTTTGGACAAACATTATTGATAACGCCATTGATGCTATGGAGCCAAATGGCAGCGGCACCCTGCAAATAAAAACCCAATTGGATGGCGACTTTGTTTGCGTATATATAACAGACGATGGCCCCGGCATACCGGATGATATACAATCGCAAATATTCGATCCGTTTTTTACCACTAAGGACATGGGCAAAGGCACAGGTTTGGGTTTGGATGTTGTTACACGCATTATGCGCCAGCACACCGGCACCGTTAAAGTAAAATCAGAACCGGGGAATACCGTGTTCACCATTTGTTTCCCTATTAAAGACAATTAATTAAAAAAGACACATCAAATGAGCCTACCTATCATATTTGTTATTGACGATGACCAGCAAGTACTGCGCGCCATAAGCCGCGACCTTAAAGACCATTACCGGCAAGATTACCGCATACTGGCCACCGCATCGGTAAAGGAGGCGCTGGATAGCTTACTGGAACTAAAGAATAAAGGAGAAGTGGTTGCACTATTTGTGTCGGACCAGCGCATGCCCGAGATGGAGGGTGTTGAGTTTTTATGCCGAACCACACAATTCTTCCCCAATGCAAAAAGAGTATTGCTTACTGCCTATGCCGATACCGATGCCGCAATAAAAGCCATTAACGATGTTAAGCTTGATTATTACCTAACCAAACCATGGGACCCTCCCGAAGAAAAACTGTACCCGGTATTAACCGACCTGCTTGAAGACTGGCAGGGCCATTACCGACCCGATTTTAGGGGTATAAAAGTAATAGGATACCAGTTTTCGCCTAAATCGCACGATATAAAGGAATTTTTGTCGGGTTACCTGGTTCCTTACTTGTGGCTTGATGCTAATACTGATGAGGCTAAAAAACTAATAAAGTTAAATAACATAGATACTAAAGATTTACCAACTGTAATATTTGCTGACGGTACACTACTTAAAACTCCGCCTGTAAAAGATATTGCCGCTAAGATCGGCCTAAATCAATCAGCAAAAAGCGATATGTATGATGTGGTGATCATTGGTGCGGGGCCGGCGGGTTTAGCCGCCTCGGTGTATGGCTCATCCGAGGGTTTAAAAACATTATTGATAGAGCGTAAGACACCGGGCGGCCAGGCAGGCACCAGCTCGCGTATAGAAAATTACCTTGGTTTCCCGGCCGGCTTAAGCGGTGCCGACCTTACCCGCAGGGCAATTACGCAATCGGCACGCTTTGGTACCGATTTTTTATCGCCGCAAACGGTTAAAGAGATAAAGCTGAAAGACAACTACAAAACCCTGATAATGGACGATGGTACCGAAATATCTACCAAAGCCGTTGTGGTAACCACCGGGGTTGATTACCGGCAATTAGAAACACCCGGCATAAGTAAATTTACCGGCGCAGGCATTTACTATGGCGCCGCCATGACCGAAGCTGCATCCTGCCGCGATAAGCATGTTTATGTGGTTGGCGGGGGTAACTCTGCCGGGCAGGCCGCAATGTATCTGTCTAAGTTTGCTAAAGAGGTTTACATCCTTATCCGTAAAGAAAGCCTTGCCGAAACCATGTCGTCATACCTGATAGACCAAATTGGCGGGGTAAGCAATATTACCCTGATGCCGTTTAGCGAAATTACTGAAGCTATCGGCGATACCAACCTGCAACAGCTATCTATACAAAACCTGCAAACTAAAGAGGTTAAAACCGTTGAAGCCGATGCGCTGTATATATTTATTGGAGCAAAGCCATTTACTAATTGGCTATGTAAGGATATTATAACCAATAACAAGGGCTTTATTGAAACCGGCCGTGAGCTGAACCAATGCCCTGATTTTGAAAAGGTATGGAAAATTAACCGCGACCCCTACCTGCTGGAAACCAGCTGCCCCGGCATATTTGCAGCCGGTGACGTACGTGCCGGTGCCATGAACCGTGTAGCATCTGCCGTAGGCGAAGGATCAATGGCTATAAGCTTTGTACACAAGTACCTTAACGAAGTATAAGCAGGCAATCAAACAATAAACCAAAAGGTAGAACCTTCGCCCAAAGTACTATCTACACCTATCTGGCCGCCATGCTGCCTGATGATCTCGGCTGATATGTATAGGCCAAGCCCCATTCCCGAATATTTTTGGGAGGTATTTTCTACGCGGTAAAAACGGTCAAATATCTGCGCTACCTTGTCATTTGCTATGCCAATGCCTTTATCAGTAACAGCTACCCGTGTGCCGCCACCTGGGTTTGAGTAAAAAGAGATATCCACTTCTTCACCCTCTGCCGAATATTTAAAGGCATTGGTTAAAAAATTGGTAAGCACTTGTTCAAGCCGGGTGTAATCGCCGTTAATAACTACCTCTTTATCGCCGGTAATAGTAACCGTGCGCCTTTCCTCGCCCAGGCGGCACTGATCAATACTTTCCTGCACTAAACCCATCAAATTAAAATCCGATCGGTTAAGTTCAAGTTTACCCGCTTGTATACGGGTAACATCCATTAACTCGTTAATAATATCTGTCAACTTGTTTACCTGTTTAGATGCGCGCTCTACAAAGGGGGCAACATCATCTAACGTATCATTTTGTTTTACTACCTTTTGTAATACTTGCAGGCATGCCTTAACACTGGTAATAGGTGTTTTAAGTTCGTGACTGGCAAAGCTCATAAACTCGTCCTTTTTTTGCATCAGCTCTTCGGCGGCAAGCTGCATTAACTTGTTATGTTTCGATTCTGCTTCGGCGCGTTTCCTATCCTCAATTTCGGCCTCTAACTGTTCAACTGTGCGCAGCTTATAAATAACAGGCGTTATTTTATATAGGGCAAAAACAGTAAATATGGATATCACCCCTGTAAAAAACCTCACTAATGCACTTAGCCTATAAGCTGGCCACCAAAATATGATGGCATCAAGCAGGTGAGTTGTACCACATAATAATATAAACGCGATGAAAAGCCAGATGATCTTAGGAAAAGGAATATCCTTGCGTTTGCTAATAATTCGAAAAAGCAGCAGCGGTATAGCAAAGTAGGCCGTAAATATGGCTAAGTCCGACAATATATACAACCAGCCATGAAAATCGGTCCAGGTGCCGCAATGCCAGCGTGGTGGCCAGTTAGCCGTATCAAAAATTCCGGTAAAAAACTCTTTAACCTGTCCAAAAAAACTTAATTGTGTTTTAACATGCAGCGGCTTTTGACCACACATTGGCCCACAGCTTAATGAATGCTGGGTAACTGAATCTGTAAGTTTTGGTATCATCGAAAAAAAGCTATTATACAACTGCAATCATATACGTAAAATATGATGTAAGGTTGAACAAAAGGTCGCTAACGGTTTTAAAAAAGTATAACTGGTTAAAAAAGAACAACTAAATAAATATGGTTAATATATTTTAATTATTTACTTGCAACTTACCTATAAAAACTAAGTAAATACTGTAGCTGGTATTAAAACTAATTGACTAAAATTGCGCGATTAAAAATTCTCTTAAAAAAGTAAAGCCCCTGATGGGCAGGGGCCTTTACTAACCAATTATAAACCTAAATTATGAGAAGACTTGTTTGTTATATTTAATAGTGTAAAGGTAACACTAAGTTTGAATATTCAAAGAATTTATTTGTAATTTTTTTGTAACCTTTAAATAAATCCTTTAATTATTTATTGCTTTGACAAATATACAAACAAAACATTATAAAAATCAAAAATAAATGTGAATTTAATGTTAACATTTAATAAACAATAAGTTTATCTCGCAATAATCTATCATTCATGACTCAAAAACAGGCAAATCCGCACTTAACACCGCTAACTTTATGGATAATGACCATTACAACCGCATTTGTAGTGGCAAATTTGTACTATAATCAGCCATTATTGAACGATATGGCTAATACTTATCACGTTAGCAGCGGAAAAGTGGGTCAAGTTTCGATGTTGACGCAAATTGGTTATGCTTTAGGCATGTTTTTTATTGTTCCGCTGGCAGATATGGTAAAACGCAAGCGATTAATGCTGATAGATTTTGCATTTGTTATAGCCGCGTTACTAATTACCGCTACAGCACCCAATATTTATGTGCTCATACTATCGGGTTTTTTAATTGGAGCTACTTCTATTATACCGCAATTGCTTGTACCCATGGCCGCGCACCTTGCAAAGCCCGAAGAGCGGGGTAAAAAAATTGGCTTTATCATGAGCGGTTTGTTAATAGGTATACTGTTATCGCGTACAATAAGTGGATTTGTGGGTGCGCATTTAGGCTGGAGAGCCATGTTTTATATAGCGGCGGGCATTATGCTTGTAATGTGGGCGCTCATTTATTTTTTATTGCCCGAGGTAGAACCCGATTATAAAGGCAATTATAAACAACTAATGCGATCACTATTGCATCTGGTAAAAACAGAGCCAAAATTAATACTGGCCTCGTTACGTGGCGCATTGTTGTTTGCCTGCTTCAGCGCTTTTTGGACCACCATTGTATTTTTACTAAAACAAAATTTTAACGAGGGCAGCGATGTGGCGGGTGCTTTTGGCCTGGCAGGTGCCGCGGGAGCCCTGGCTGCAGGGGTAATGGGAAGACTAAGCGATAAGATGGATGCTTATCTCCTATCTACCTTTACCTTATTATTGGTAATAGCATCGTTTATATTGTTTGCCTTTTCAGGCAATAGCATGTCGGGCCTTATTATAGGTGTGGTAATAATGGATATGGGTGTACAAGCTACGCATATATCTAACCAGGCCATCATCTTCGCCTTAAACCCTGAAGCGCGCAACCGTATCAATACTATTTACATGGTGTCTTATTTTATAGGCGGCTCGCTGGGCACTTTTATGGCAACTACGGTTTGGGGTATTTATAACTGGACAGGCACCTGCGCTATCGGTATCATTTTATCATCAATAGCCCTTATTGTACACCTTGCAACCCGCAAAACGATACAACAAACTGTCTGAAAACGGACACTTGTTTGCCTTACCAATACGTTGCTGACTACTCTTTACAACAAAGTGTACTGGTTTTTTATACATTTTACATAGCATACCCATTTACAAAATGGTACAAAAAGGGCTTTTTTAAGCCTTTTTGTTTTTAATGTAAAAAAACATTGCGCTTACTGTCATTTTTTTTGGCCGGCTGCTAATTTTTGGCATTAGTTTGGAATACATATTATCAAACGGAGTTAAAATGGTAATCGATAAGAAAACTGAAAACATGGGTGAAGAGAAAGAATGGGAGAACCCATCTGCACCCGAAAAAACTTCCGATGAACGGGACAAGGAACAAATACTAAGGCAATACAAAGAGGCGAAACGCCGGCATGATAACCTTAGCGAAAACAAAGAAGACGAAGAACCAAACAAACAGAATTAAAACATAAACTAAAAATATTGATCATGAAAACTAACCAGAAACCAGCAACAAGCAAATTAGTGTCAAGCTTTGACAAACAATTAATGAACATTTTAATGGGCGATATAAAAGCCATAAAAGCTAAAAACAACAATGGCCTAACCGCGGCATAGTTTAAACAGCGCATCATCCAAAAAACTAACACAACACATCTACCTATGAAAACCTATAAAAAACCAGCTACAAGTAAATTAGTTGCCCGTTTTGATAACGAACTAAAGAATTTATTAATGGAAGATTTAAGGTCTTTCAGAGAGCTCAACCAGTTCATAAGCAACAAACAGAAAGCCGCATAAACTTTGTCGGCCGACTGATCATCATATAATATATCTATCTATTTTAAACATTCTTTGAGAAAAATAAGGCCGGGCATTTTGCCAGGCCTTATTTTTTTGTGGCGTATTTTACAATAAGCCCTGCGGTTTTAGCCGATGCCCCCGGTTTACCCATTCGCGTATCCAGTTCATCATAAGCGGAAAGCATTGTTTGGCGATACTGAATATCATTCACCAGTTTATCCAGTTCGGCAGCAATCTGTGTGGGGTTGCAATCCTGCTGTATCAATTCTTTTACCACGGCGCTATCCATTATCAGGTTTACCAGCGATATGAATTTTATTTTTATAAGTGCACGTGCTATTCCAATGGTTATAGCGTTGCCTTTATACACCACTACTTGGGGCACATTAAACAAGGCGGTCTCTAAAGTAGCGGTACCCGATGCAACAACAGCCGCATCGGCATTAGCTAAAATATCGTACGTGGCATTAAATATTACCGGTATGGTTTTGCCCTGCAGATATTGAGTGTAATAGTCCGCATTAAAGGAAGGGGCCCCGGCCACTACAAACTGGTGATGCGGAAACTGCTCCGTAACACTTAACATATCGGGCAACAGGCGGCTTATCTCCTGTTTGCGACTGCCGGGTAACAGGGCAATAATTTTTTTATTCGTGAGCTTATTGGCCGGTAAAAATTCGCTATTAGCTTTAAAGGCGTCAACGGCATCTAAAAGCGGGTTACCTACATAATCTATGTCCATCCCCCATTCTTTGTAAAAATCAACCTCGAAAGGCAGTATGCAAAACAGGTGGTCAACAATCCGCTTAATTTTTAATACCCGTTTCTGATTCCAGGCCCAAACTTTTGGCGATATATAGTAGCAAACCGTTAAGCCCTGCTTTTTGGCAAAATCAGCTATTTTTAAGTTAAATCCCGGAAAATCTATCAGTATCAACACATCAGGTTGGTAGGCAACAATATCCTGCTTGCACAGTTTCATGTTTTTTAGGATAGTGCTCAGGTTTAGGGCCACTTCTACAAAGCCCATAAAGGCCATATCGGCATAGTGTTTTACCAATGTGCCGCTTTCGGCCTGCATCAGGTCGCCGCCAAAAAAGCGAAAATCGGCCTGCCCGTCCAGCTCTTTTAAAGCCTTCATCAGGTTTGCGCCATGCAAATCGCCCGAGGCCTCGCCGGCAACCAGGTAGTATCTCATCGGGTTATATTTATTTTAAGCACAAAAGCAGCTATCATCACTACAAAGGTAATTATCATTACACCTTTCGCGGTTTCACCCAAATCCTTTTTAAAGACATAGCGCAGTATAAGCAGGTTAAGGCCAACCGCTATCAGGTACGGCACACCCGGCTTATCCATTATAATGGCATCATTGTGTAATATAAAATTAAACACAAGCCAGGCAAGCGCCGGCATAATGCAGCCAATAAGCAAGCCCGCAACTATGCTGTTTTTTTTAAACATTAAACTTCCAGCTATTTAAAACAGGTATGGCGTGGTGGGCTGTCATATCAAACTGTACCGGTACTACCGATGCATAACCATGATCGAGCGCCCAAACATCGGTATCCTCGCCATGGTCGTTATTTTGAAAAACACCGGTTAGCCAGTAATAAGGGCGTTTGTATGGGTCGTGGCGCATATCAAATTCTTCGGCCCATTTGGCATTGGCCTGGCGGCAAATTTTTATTCCTTTTATTTTATCCCCTGCCGGGAAATTAACATTTAGCACCGTGCCCACAGGCAGGCCATTGGCCAGTACCTGCAATGCAATTTCTTTTACAAATTTAATGCAATGATCAAAATTGGCCTGCAGGCTATAATCATCTAACGAAAAGCCGATAGACGCAATGCCTTCTATCGCCCCCTCTACCGCTGCCGACATAGTACCGGAGTATAACACATTGATAGAGTTGTTAAGGCCATGGTTTATGCCCGATACACACAGATCGGGCTTTACTCCTTTTAAAACTGTATTTACGGCCAGCTTTACACAATCTACAGGGGTGCCACTGCAACGATACATTTCAATACCTTCATAAAGGTCTACCTTATCTAACCTTAGCGGCTTACCTATGGTAATGGCATGCCCCATACCCGATTGCGGGCTATCGGGTGCTACTACCACTACCCTGCCCAGGTCTTTCATGGCGTGCATTAATGCCTTTATGCCGGGTGCGGTTATACCATCGTCGTTTACTACCAGTATGGTTGGTTTGGAAAGAGATTTACTCATGCAGCAAAAATAGAGAATTTGCTACAAGGCTGTTGTGTAAATAAATTAAAAGTATGTTACGCTTAAACTACCTTATTCACTCCAGGCACTTTTACCAACAGCAGGCCCAGCAAAAAGCTTAATGATACTGCCAGCGGGGCTACTACCAATAACTTTAAAGCAGGGTCTACCGCCCAGTTACGCAAACCAACTGATAGGGATATAACCAATAAAGGGTGAAAAATATACACTGCGAACGTGCTACGCGATAGTTTGCCCATAAAAGCCGAATAGCCGTTCCACTTGTGTTTACCAATGCAAAGCAGTGCAGTAACAATGGTAAAACCAACAACCTGCTCCCATACGGCATACCATAATTGCTGCCAGTGAAAACCAACGGTAAACCGCTCTACCGGGAAACCTATAGTTTTACGGGCGATGAAAAACAACGGGAAGCCCAAAAATATGACCAATAAGGCTATAGTGCGCATGCGCCTGCCTGTTTTATAATCGGCATTGTTTATCCATTTGCTGCGCGATGCTATTAACCCCAATATAAACATGGCAATGTATTGTGTAAAATGCGCCGGCTGAAAACCAAGCGGCTTTATTTCAAAGCCAACCGGGCAAAATACCCGCACCAAAAAGGTGATTAGCCCTATGCCTGCAGCAAACAATATTATACGGCCCGCGGTTGGCAATTTAGCCGCCTTAATGGTGTGGCTGCTTAGGCCCCGGTACAGGGCATATAATAAGGTAAACATCAGTAGTGCTAATACAAACCACAGCACCCCAAAGCTTATCCAGCCATCAAAACCGCTTAAGTATTGTAAATAGGTAATGTTATGTCCTTCGGCCCAGCGGTAGGATATATAACTGAGAAAAGGCGACAGGATAAGCGAATAAAAAACCAAGGGGATACCCAATCTAATCAGCCTATCGGTTATAAATTTGGCAGGGCCTTTCTTATCATAGGATGACGGCACAAACAGCGCGGACAGAAAAAAGAAGAACCCCATGAAAAAGGCCTGGTTAACCGATACAAAAATGGTCATGGGCAATAAAGCGCCAAGCAGGGTTGTTTTTTGAGTATAGTACCAGCCGCCCGGTGCGCCATAGGTAATAAAGGTATGGTGCAGTATTACCAATACGGTAAGCACTACTTTAAGGTGATCGATATAATTGATCTTAGCTTTAGGCTGAACGAGGGCCGCTTTGTCTTCGGGCATAATGTTATAGGTGATAAGGTGGCTAAAAATACCTAAATTTTAATCAACCTTAACTTTAATTGCATTTACCCATAATGTATGCCTGTCTATTGTTTTTTTGAAGTTGTTTAGCAGGTAATTTTTATCTGCTTTAACCTTACCGCTAAATACCTGCTTGCCATTGGCTATCACAATTACCGGCTTCTCTAAATCCACCATTATCGGGCTTATCAGCAATTCTACCTCGCCCACGCGCGATGTTTGCAGAGTAAATGTGTTGTCACGGTAACTGGCTTTAACTGCTGCGCCTTTCTTTACATAGCCATATTGAACCCGATTTTCTAACCATGTTTTATGTCTTTTATCATATGCTTTTGTTGTAAAAGGCACATGCCAGTTGGCGGCTTTAGTAGCGGTATCAATAGTAATAAGCTTTAACCAATCGCAGGAATTGTATATATCGCTACGTTGTGCTTCCCAGTAAACCGAACTATGGAAAAGAGTACGCTTAATACCTTTCATAAATATGCAGGCCAACGGTACATCTTTGTCCAAATGTTTATCAAAATGCTGGTAACCTATATATTCCTTGTAAAATACATTTTGATCGATTGTTTTTAACGAATCAATAATAATACGTGCTTGTTGTATAGGCCGCAGGTCATCCAAATCGGAATGCACAACATAGAATGGCCGATTTTGAATATTACGAATATAGAAATCACGGGCAAATAGATTCTCCAGCATCGAATTATAGGCAACTATGCCTGCAAAAGCATCGGGTATATAAACCCCTAACCCCAGCGCGCCATCTGCCCCATCAGAATGGCCAAATGCGTAAACACGATTATCGTCGATATTTAAAACCTTTTTTAGCGATACCAGTATCTGGTTCAATACCTTAAAGGTTACGTTGGGCGTACTATTAGCTACTACCCAGCTAAAATTTTTTCTCTCGTCAGCTATAGGCCGTATAACAATATAGTTTTGCGCTTTTAAGGCATCAAATAAAACATCTTCCTCGCTATTAGCCAAACTATCAATATCGCTGAATTTACTTTGCCCTGTAGCCCCGTGCAGCATCATCACACAAGCATTTTTAACCGTATTTTTATAGGTTGTTGGGATATACACATGTAATGGCACTTTGCCGTAAGTAGCATCGGTGTAATAGAAATTATAATCGCGCCCGGTTTCCTTCACATTGGGATAAGCTGACCAATTAGAAAGCAGTTTAAGCGCTCCATCCGCATCAATTTTAGGATTAGCAGCAATTTGTTCAATAGTTTTATCTACGGAGCTTACCAATGATAATACAGGCGCTTTGCTTTGGGCAAATAACAGCGCAGGAAAAAAGGCACAAAGCAACAGGAACACTTTACATACAGGTATTTTCATGTTAATAGTTTAGTTTGATAGAAAAGACAGCCTTACCTTCTTAACGTTGCACCAAACACAACAAAAAAGCCCCGAAACTCGGGGCTCTCTATTTAATTTAACTGAGGCTAAATAACCTCTTATCGCTAACTACAAACTGTTTATCCAATCAACCAGTTCTTCGCGGGTTTTACCGGTTTTTTGCTGGATGCGGCCTAAAGTTTCATCGTCCTTACCTTCTTCGTGGGCCAGGTCATCATCGGTCAGGTCGCCGTATGCTTGTTTTATTTTTCCTTTCAGCTCGTTCCAGCCGCCTTTTAATTCTAACTTATCCATGATGTGTTCTCCTTTTTAGATGTATTAGAAGAACAGGCAGATCATACTTTAGTTTTTACGAATTGGACAAAGAAGCAAGAAAACAAGAGGCAAGAACCAAGAGGTAAAATGCACACTCTTGATTCCTGACTCCAAAATTCTTGGCTCCTCTCCCTACAACGCCCCTTCTTTTATCTCTTCCACCACAGCAGGGTCAAGCAAAGTACTAGTGTCACCTAAATTGCTGGTATCACCCTCGGCTATTTTACGCAGTATGCGGCGCATAATTTTACCCGACCGTGTTTTAGGCAAGCCGCTTACAAACTGTATCTTATCAGGTTTGGCTATGGCGCCAATAATGCGCGATACCGTCATCATAATATCTTTACGGGTAAGCTCAGGGTCGCCGTGTTGGTTAGGGCATACCACAAAGGCATATACACCCTGGCCTTTTATATCGTGCGGGTAACCAACTACCGCGCTTTCAACCACGGTACTGTGCATGTTAATGGCATTTTCTACCTCGGCAGTACCAATGCGGTGGCCCGATACATTCAGCACGTCATCTACACGGCCGGTAATTCGGTAATAGCCATCTTTATCGCGCAGGCAGCCATCGCCTGTAAAATAAAGATTAGGGTAAGTAGCAAAATAAGTAGTGCGGCAACGTTCGTGGTCGCCATAAGTGGTGCGCAGCATACCCGGCCACGGGAATTTGATACAAAGGTTACCGCTAACGCCGTTACCCTTAATCTCGTTGCCGCTTTCGTCTACCAAAATTGGTTGCACGCCCGGCAACGGCAGCGTGGCATAGCCAGGTTTAGTTGGCGTTACACCTGCTATGGGCGATATCATGAAGCCTCCGGTTTCGGTTTGCCACCAGGTATCAACAATTGGGCATTTACCCTGGCCTATCTTTTCATCAAACCAGTGCCATGCTTCCTCGTTTATCGGCTCGCCTACCGAGCCTAATTTTTTAAGCGAGCTAAAATCCTTGCCTTTAATTACGTTATCGCCAAAGCTCATTAGCGAGCGGATAGCCGTTGGCGCGGTATATAATATGTTTACCTTAAATTTTTCTACAATATCCCACAGGCGGCCTGCATTAGGGAAGGTTGGTATACCTTCGAATAATACACTTGTAGCCCCCTGCATAAGCGGACCGTAAGCAATGTACGAGTGACCGGTTATCCAGCCGATATCTGCCGTACAAAAATAAACTTCGCCGGGTTGGTATTGGAATGCAGTGCTAAAGGTATAGCCCGTATAAACCATGTAACCGCCGCAAGTGTGTACCACACCCTTTGGCTTACCTGTTGAACCTGATGTGTACAGGATGAACAGCATATCTTCGGCATCCATCTCTTCGGCAGGGCAATCGGGGTTGCCTTGGGTTTCTACCTTTTTAACTTCATCTTCCCACCACACATCACGGCCTTTTATCATTGATACCGGGGTATGGCTGCGGGTTAAAACTATTACTCGTTTAATAGACGGGCATTGTACCAGGGCATCGTCTATGATAGATTTTAAGGGCACCTCTTTAGTCCCCCTGAAACTGCCATCGGCGGTTATAACAATATTGCATTCTGCATCCTTTATCCTATCGGCAATAGATTGCGCCGAAAAGCCCCCAAACACCACCGAATGTACCGCGCCTATACGGGCGCAGGCTAAAACGGCTATGGCCAATTCGGGCACCATAGGCATATATATACATATACGGTCGCCTTTTTTGGCCCCATTGTTTTTTAATACATTGGCAAACTGGCAAACCTTATCGTGCAGTTGTTTATACGATAATATACGATGGTCTTCGGTTGGGTCGTTAGGCTCCCATATAATGGCAGGCGTATCGCCATTCTTCTCTAAATGACGGTCGAGGCAGTTTTCGGTAATGTTTAATTTGGCTCCCTGGAACCATTTGATATCCGGCTCCTTAAAGTTCCAGTCCAATACCTTATCCCACTTCTTTTTCCATAAAAAATTATCGGCAATTTCTGCCCAAAATTGTTCAGGTTGCTCAACGCTTTTGCGGTAAACCTGGTGGTATTCGTCAAATGATTTAATTTGCATAACAAAGACTATAAATGGTGGCGTAAATTAGCAATTTGTTATTAAAAACGTTACTTATTAAAAAAATTTAAAAAGTTGTTTTCATGTAGATTCTAAAGGCAAAAACAGGTGCAAAAAAGAATTTTAAATATTTTTTAAATCACTGTTGCCTATTTCACTTAAAAAGCTGATATTTGCAAACTCTTTTTAGAAGAAGAGCGAGATTTAAAAAATATTTGTCATGTCAAGAATTTGTGATTTAACAGGAAAAGGCTACATGAACGGTAACAGCGTATCAAATTCGAACGCTAAAACCAAACGTAAGTTCTATCCAAACTTACAGCTTAAAAGGTTTTACATCCCCGAAGAAGATAAATGGATCACTTTAAAAGTGTCTACTTCTGCTGTTAAAACTATCAGCAAACACGGTATTACTGCTTGTATTAACAAGTTTGTAAAAAAGGGTTCTATATAATAACATCGTACTGCGGTTACGTAGCACGTAAAAAATAAAATAAGATGGCTAAGAAAGGCAACAGGGTTCAGGTAATTTTAGAATGCACAGAGCACAAAACCAGCGGCATGCCGGGTATGTCTCGTTACATTACCACCAAAAATAAAAAGAATACTACCGAAAGACTGGAAATGAAAAAATTTAACCCGGTTTTACGTAAAGTAACTGTACATAAAGAAATTAAGTAATTAGTTAATTAGCTTGATTAGCCGGTTTTTACCGCAACAATTAAAGCATAGTTCACTAACTCACTCATTCAATAATTAAAAAGACATGGCAAAGAAAGTAGTTGCAACCCTGAAAGTAGCAGGTAAAGGAAAAGAGTTTTCGAAAGTGATAACAATGATCAAATCACCACGTACAGGTGCTTACTCATTTAAAGAACAAATTGTACCTAACGATAACATCAAAGATGCAATTGCAGGTAAAACCCTGTAATCACTTTTGCTAAAAATATAAAAGCCGTCTTGTACACACGAGAGGGCTTTTTTTATTGTATCCAGATGACGCTAACCAAATAGCTAAGCAGATAATAATCTGCATATTTGCACATCTAAAAATCTGCACATTTACAACATGGGATTATTTGATTTTTTTAAGAAAAAAGAAACCACGCAGCAGGAACAGCAGGCGCTTGATACCGGTTTAGAAAAAACCAAGGATAACTTTTTTTCGAAGCTAACCAAGGTAGTAGCCGGTAAATCAACCGTTGATGAAGATGTGTTGGACGACCTGGAAGAAGTGCTGGTAACATCAGATGTTGGCGTAAGTACCACCCTCAAAATTATTCAGCGTATAGAGGCACGTGTGGCCCGCGATAAATATGTAGGCACATCTGAGCTGAACAACCTTTTAAAGGACGAGATACAGCAGCTGCTTGCCGAAAACAACAGCAACGATTTTCAGAATTTTGAATACGGCAACCATAAACCTTATGTAATAATGGTGGTTGGTGTTAATGGTGTGGGTAAAACCACTACAATTGGCAAATTGGCCCACAAACTAAAACAAGCCGGTAACCAGGTGGTGCTGGGCGCTGCGGATACCTTCCGCGCGGCAGCGGTAGACCAGTTGCAGCTTTGGGGCAAACGTGTTGATGTAAAGGTAGTAGCGCAGCCAATGGGTAGCGACCCTGCATCGGTAGCTTACGATACGCTGCGATCGGCAGTGGCCAATGGCGATGATGTGGCAATTATAGATACCGCAGGTCGTTTACATAATAAGGTAGGCCTGATGAACGAGCTTACCAAAATTAAAAACGTAATGCAAAAGGTGGTGCCTGATGCCCCGCACGAGATATTACTGGTGCTTGATGCCTCAACAGGGCAAAACGCTATTGAGCAATGCAAGCAATTTACCGAAGCTACTGCGGTTAACGCGCTGGCCCTAACCAAACTGGATGGTACGGCAAAAGGCGGCGTGGTAATAGGCATATCTGACCAGTTTAAAATACCGGTAAAATACATAGGTGTAGGCGAAGGAATGGACCATTTACAACTGTTTGACAGGCAAGCGTTTGTAGATAGTTTATTTAAATGATTTCACTGATTTTGTTGATTCCACCGATTAAATGGGAAGTGTTGAAAATGATCCGTTAACCGAAAAAATAATCGGTTGCTGCTTTGAAGTCCATAAGGCATTAGGTCCAGGATTTTTAGAGAAAGTTTATTCCAGGGCTCTTCAACATCAGCTACAATTGAGTGGAATTGTATTTGAAGCTGAAAGGAGTTCAATTTGTTTTTTAAAGACAAAAATGTAGGTAAATTTAAATGCGATCTATTTATCGAAAACAAAGTAATACTTGAGCTAAAATCTTATTCCGGCATTTATACACCGGTTCTTTTTCAGAAACAATTGCTATCCTATTTAAAAGCAAGTAATATCCAAACAGGGTTGCTTATAAATTTCGGCAATGTAAGTTGCAGTGTTAAAAGGTTATCTGTGTAAGGGATAAAGAATCACTGAAATCATCTTAATCGGTGAAATCAGTGAAAAGAAAATAATAATGAGAACAAAAGAAATTACAAAGCCGGTACTTAAAGCAAAACCCCGTGTAAACGTGGTTACCCTCGGCTGCTCAAAAAACATATACGATAGTGAAGTACTAATGGGCCAGCTTAAGGGCAACGCCTATGATGTAGTGCACGAATCGCAGCAGGTACGCAGCGATGATATCATCGTAATTAATACCTGCGGCTTTATTGATAATGCTAAACAGGAATCGATAGATACCATTTTACAGTACAGCGAATTAAAAGAACAAGGCAAGGTTGGTAAAGTTATTGTAACCGGCTGCCTAAGCGAGCGCTACAAGCCCGAACTGGAAGCCGAGATAACCAATGTGGATGCCTACTTTGGCACCAACGACCTGCAAAATATACTCACCAACATAGGTGCCAATTACCGCCACGAATTAATTGGCGAGCGTTTACTAACTACCCCTTCGCATTTTGCTTATTTTAAAATTGCAGAGGGTTGTAACCGCCCATGTTCGTTTTGTGCCATACCATTAATGCGCGGCAAGCATGTAAGCACGCCTATTGACCAATTGGTTAAAAACGCCGAAAGCCTGGTAAAGAACGGCACTAAAGAGCTTATACTGATTGCCCAGGATTTGACCTATTACGGCCTTGATTTGTACGGCAAACGCAATCTGGACGAGCTTTTACGCCGCCTAAGCGATGTAAACGGGGTTGAATGGATTAGGATGCAATATGCCTATCCCGCAGGCTTCCCGATGGAAGTTTTGGATGTAATGAACGAGCGCGACAATATTTGCAAGTACATGGATATGCCGCTGCAGCACATTACCGATAATATGCTAAAATCAATGCGCAGAGGGCTAACCAAGCAAAAAACCATTGACGTAGTAAACCAGATACGCGATAAGGTGCCCGGTATAGCCATGCGTACCACGCTGATAACCGGCTACCCCGGCGAAACCCAGCAGGATTTTGAAGAAATGGCCCAATGGGTAGAAGACACGAAGTTTGACCGTCTGGGTTGCTTCACTTACTCACACGAAGAGAAAACACACGCCCACTCGCTGATAGATGATGTACCCGAGGAAGTAAAACAGGAACGCGCCGATGCCATTATGGAAATTCAGCAGGGCATATCATTCGATAAAAACCAGGAGAAGATAGGCAATACTTATAAGGTGCTTATCGACAAAAAAGACGGCGGCTACTTTGTTGGCCGTACCGAATACGATTCGCCCGAGGTTGATAACGAGGTTTTAATAGATGCCAGCATAGATTATGCCGCCGTAGGCAGCTTTGTTAACGTAAAAATTAACACCGCCGAAGACTTTGACCTTTATGGACAAATTGTAAAATAAAACCCTTTTAGTACCGGCATTGTTGCCGTTTAGATTATAAAATCTAAATTCGACCTTTAGATATACACTTTTAGGCTCAATCTAAAATCGTACATCTACAATCGTAAATCAATGGACGCAGCCTGTATCGACTATAAAGACACCGGGTATTTTTCCCAAACGGTAATTGATTACCTGGACGATGTGCCGGAGTTACGATCGTTTTACAGCTACCGCCCTACCCTGCAAGGTTTTGCCCAATTATTTAACAATAAAAAAGTTGTTGCCAACCGCCCGCTGCTGGTACAGGTTTTAACCGAACAATACTTTAAAAATGCTAAACAAGGCGTTCCCGAGTTAGAAGCCGCCGATTTTATCCGCCAGCGGATAGCGTTGCTTGGCTCGCCCGATACCTATACCATTACCACCGGCCACCAGTTAAATATTTTTACCGGCCCGCTTTATTTTATTTATAAAATAGTAACCGCTATAAAGCTAAGTCGCCAGTTAAAGGAAGCCCACCCCGATAAAAACTTTGTGCCTGTTTACTGGATGGCATCAGAAGACCACGATTTTGCCGAGATAAACTATACCAATATTGGTGGTAAAAAAGTGCATTGGTGGTACGAGGCTTCGGGTGCTACAGGGCGCATCAATCCTGATACCATGCGCCAGGCCATTAACCAGTACAAAGGCGTTTTAGGTATTGATGGCCACTCTGCCGAGCTGGCCGA
The DNA here is from genome assembly GCA_005938025.2 of Inquilinus sp. KBS0705. Lineage (NCBI taxonomy): Bacteria > Pseudomonadati > Pseudomonadota > Alphaproteobacteria > Rhodospirillales > Rhodospirillaceae > Inquilinus > Inquilinus sp. KBS0705. The sequence continues at coordinate 2,488,688 of VCCI02000001.1, forward strand.
AATGGTAGAAACCGCCTACACTAAATTTGATAAACTGGCCGATGCTACCCGCTATTTGGTTAACGCCTTATTTGGCCGCTATGGCCTGGTGATAATAGATGCCGATGACCACCGGCTAAAACAAGAGTTTGCCCCTATCATGGAGCGCGACATTATTGAGCAAAACAGCTTTAAAAATATAAGCGCGGTAAACCAGCAATTACAGGCGCTGGGTGTGCACATACAGGTAAACCCGCGCGAGATAAATTTTTTTTATCTGAAAGATAACCTGCGCGAGCGTTTGCTATTTGAGAACGACCGCTACAGCGTAATGAATACCGAAATTAGCTTTACCGAAGCGGAGCTGAAACAGGAAATTAAAACCGCGCCTGAAAGGTTTAGCCCCAACGTGGTAATGCGCCCTTTATACCAGGAATGTATTTTACCTAATATAGCCTACATTGGCGGCGGTGCCGAGGTGGTTTACTGGCTGGAGCTAAAATCAAACTTTGATTATTATGGCATCGATTTTCCGATACTGATATTGCGCAATTCGGGCCTGGTGATTAAAAAAGAAACAGTTGCCAAAATAAACAGCATGGAGCTTGCCCCAGTTACCCTGTTTAAAACTACCGACGAGATAAAAAACAGTTGGGTAAAACAGCATAGCAGCCACGATTTAACCCTGAACGAAGAATGGCGCGGGATACAGAGCATTTTTGAACGCATAAAACTGCGTGCCCATAAAATTGATAATACGCTGGAGCCATCGGCAGCGGCGGTGCAAGCCCGCTTAAAACATGCTTTAGATAACCTGGAGAAAAAACTGATAAAGGCCGAAAAACGCAACTACCAAACCCGGCTGGAGCAGATAGAACACATCAAAGCCGACATATTTCCCAACAACAGCTTGCAGGAGCGATCAGAAAACTTCGGCCTTAGCTATGTAAAATGGGGCCAGGTATTCATAGACGAACTCATCCGCAACTTTGAACCGTTAGATTTTAAGTTTACGGTGTTGACGGAGTAATTTTATCTGTGACAACAAAAATTTCTTATATTAGTTACTAATTAACCCTATCAATTGTTAACTATATGATTAAACCTGTACGTGCATATTATGCAGTGGCCTTAATATTTGCTTTCCAATTATTCACATCCTGTCATAAAACTGCGTCAGACCCTTTACCGGTTGCAGATACTACCCACACACCGCTATCAATAAGTAAACCAGTAGTTAAAATAACATCTGTTAGTATTACAGAGGGTGGTTTTAATACAACTGTAACCATAAATGGGTCTGGATTCGTTTCAAGCCTTACAGGTAATCAAGTTTATTTCAATAACAAAAAAGCTTTGATCTTATATGCCAATGAAACTCGAATAATAGCGTGTGTGCCCCTAGGTGCTGGCACTGGTAAGATAACGTTAGCTGTTGGGGCAACTAAAGTAACAGGGCCTACATTTAAATACCTTATTACTGATGTGCTTACATTTTTCGCAGGGGGTTATACTATGGGATTTAAAGACGGCCAAGGTTCTAATGCAAAATTTCATAGTCCAGCCGGCCTTGCAATAGATGCGGTAGGCAATATATTTGTTGCTGATGCCGGAAACAACGTAATCAGAAAGATCACCCCTTCTGGATATGTTTCCACCTTTGCAGGTACAGGGAAAAGCGGCTTAACAAATGGACATAAAAGTACCGCTACATTTTCTACTCCACTTGGTTTATGCTTTGATAAAGCAGGGAATTTATATGTATCAGATAGTGACAACGGTGTGATCAGAAAAATTTCAAGAAATAACATGGTGACAACATTTGCCACAAATGGTATAACAAAATTTAATATGCCGAAAGGTATTACCACCGATGTCGCTGGAAACGTATACGTCGCAGATATGCAAAACAGTATTATCAGAAAAATCACACCACAAGGTGTAGTAACTCCATATGCACCCGCAGAAAACACTCCAAGCAATAATCTAATATTTATACAGCCAAGCGGATTAACATCTGATAAGTTAGGAAACTTATATACGGTGCAGCTGAGTAATGGACTCATACGAAAAATTACCCCCGGTCGTGTAGTAACTAATATTGCCGGTGGGGCTACGCTCGATGGTTATACCGATGTTTTTAACGGAACAGGAATAGCAGCAATTTTTTATCATCCGGAAAGTATTGCACTTAGCCCCGACGGTAATTTGTACGTGGCAGATACGTTTGATCGGGCCATAAGAAAAGTAACCCCTGAAGGCGTGGTTACTACCTTATTAGGTGGGCTGCGTGCTACTTCGGCTCCACATGAGGGATCTGGTAATAATGCAGGTATGTATACTCCTGTTGGTATCGCAATAAATGCCGCGGGCGTGATATATGTAGCTGATCAAACATATGGCTTTATATATAAAATCAGTAAGCAATAAGGTGTTATAATAGATTTTTAAAAACTGACAACTTTTAAGTTGTTAGTTCTGATTTATACCTTTGCCTTATGCTCATCCCTCACCAAACCATCCGCACCTTTACCCAAAATATTCTCCTGGCTATGGGCTGCAGCGAGGCGCATGCAGTGTTGGCAGCAGATGTACTGCTTAAGTCGGACCTGCGGGGGATAGACTCGCACGGAGTGGCCCGTTTAAGCGGCTATGTGCGCCTTTGGCAGAAACAACGCATAAACACCAGTCCCGATATAAAGATAGTACACGAGACCGCTACCACAGCAACAATTGACGGCGACGCGGGCCTTGGCCTGATAGTAGCCCCCTTTGCCATGCAGGTGGCTATTGATAAGGCTAAACAATATGGCTCGGGCTGGGTATCGGTACGCAACTCAAACCACTTTGGTATTGCCGGTTACCATGCCCTGATGGCTGTAGAGCAGGACATGATCGGCTTCGCCATGACAAATGCCAGTCCGCTGGTGGCCCCTACCTTTTCAAACGAACGATTATTGGGTACCAACCCCATGTGCTATGCTTTCCCGACAGGTAAATACCCGCCGGTAGTGGTAGATATGGCTACCTCGGCAGCAGCCAACGGCAAACTGGAAATAGCCCAGCGCGCCGGCCAGCAGGTACCCGAAGGTTGGTTGCAGGATAAACAAGGAAATTACACTACCAACCCCCATGCCCTAAAAACAGGTGGTGCATTACTGCCCCTGGGCAGCGACCGCGAGAACGGCAGTCACAAAGGTTTTGGCCTGGCTGCAACGGTCGATATATTATCAGGCGTATTATCCGGCGCGGGCTATGGCCCCTGGGTACCGCCCTTTGTCGCTTTTTTAGACCCGCCCGCCAACCCGCCCGGCGTAGGTATAGGCCACTTTTTGGGCGCCATGCGGGTAGATGGCTTTAGGCCGACCGATGAATTTAAGGCCGATATGGATAACTGGATAAGCCGATTTAAGTCAGCGTCCACCATAGATCCCACCCAAAAAGTAATTATCCCCGGCGAACCTGAATTGGAAGCAGAAGCCGACCGGTTACAAAACGGCATACCCTTAGTTGATGCCGTGGTAAATGACTTGAATGAATTGGCTGCGAAGTTTAGGATAGAGGGGTTGTAATAGGGATACCCTACAAAAAAGAGGCACCCGGCCTCACCCGGGTACCTCTCATCAGAATATATATAGTTAATCACCTTATGGTGCAATTTGGTTGCCGCAGCATATACTTGCCGTGTGGATAACTCATTATTAACTACCCGTGTATTTAACCACCGGGACCACCCGGGCATCCTCAAGAAAAGATCAAGACAACTAAATCTCACAAAAGAAACCTCGTCTTTTCCTGTTACAAACCCTGTGATCCTGTGGTTAAATACCCGGAGAATTAAAATGGTGGCGGTCCGCCACCAGGAGGGCCACCCATACCGGGGCCGCCACCCGGGCCGCCAGGTGTTGGCCTTTTACCAGCAAACTTTTGCAGCCTAAGCGTAAACGTAGCCAGGAAATACCTGCCTAAACGGTTGGCGTTTGTTTGGGTAATATAGCTGCCGCTTTGTGTAGTGGTGTAACCGGTATTTTCGTTAAATACATCGTTAACTGCAAAGCGCAACGTACCCACATTGTTTTTCAAAAACCTGCGCTCTATATAGGTGTTCAGGATGTTGGGGTTGGTAGCGCCCTGGTAACCGTAATATATTTGCTTAGTAAAATCGTAGCTAAAGGTCCAGTCTTTAAAAAAGTAATTTTTGCCGTTAAGCCCTAAATTAAGGGTGCTAAATTTACTGTTGATGTTAGCAGTTTCTACCGAATTGTTTGAGCGGTTAACCGCGTAGGTAGTACTTGCTTCAGCATCTATTACATCGGCAACATTTACCCTAAAGCGTACCCCTTGCGATAGCACCAGGTTTTTGGAGATATTTTTTTCGGTAGTTAACGCGTAGGTATCGGCATCTACACTGCCCACGTACGATATGTTGTTGGCATAGGTTACGTTACCTATAAAAAACAGGTTATACTTGCGCTTGGCCCAGGGCTTGGCAAACACATAAAACCCATTTGCCGCATAATAGCCATCGGCATTTTGGTATTGGGTTAAAATGGTACCGGCCAGTTTAGGGTCGGGCGCATACACTCTTGGGTAAGTTATAGTATTAGCCACTACCTTATTTTGCGACTGTGTGAAGGACAGGTTACTAAAAAACACGTTCCCCGAAGCAAAATCGAATTTATTATAACGGATAGATAGCACGTTGTTAAATTCCGGTGTCAGGTCGGGGTTACCCTGTACCGGGTACGACGCGTTCGAAAAATCGGTAACAGGCTGCAACTGGGTATAAGTGGGTTGCGCGCTGGTGCCGTTGTAATTAACACTTAACGATTGGTTACGCGAGAAGTTATAAATAAACCTGGCCGTCGGCGCAATATTAAATGTATTAACCGGGTTGGTGCCGCTACCATCTAAGGTTGATGGCTGTGCCATAACGCCCAGGGTGTAGTTATATTTTTTATCGATAAAGCGATAGTTTAGGCCAAACCTATTGGTGATAAAGCTGTAGCTATAGTTATTGCTCAGCAAATCGTAACGCACACGGTCACCGCTGTTGCTTAGCGTATCGGTAGCCCTGTCGGCGCTGGTATACGAGTATTTGTAGCCGTAGGTAACTTCCAGGTATGATTTTTTGCTCAGCGGTTCCAGGTACGACAGGCTGGTACCCACGCTATCGGTACGGCTGGCGGTACTAATATATTGGCTTAGCGGTGCGTTGGCCGCACCCTCTATATAAGTATAAACCGGGTTTTGATACTGGTTGATACTATACGAGCCTGCGCCAACATTAACACTAAAATTGCGGCCTTTGGTTGCAAAACGGTGGTTATACAACACGTTGGCACCATAGTTTGGCGATGTAGAGTGCAGGTACGACAGAAAAGTATAATCGGACACTAAACCTGACGCGTTCATCAGCGTATTGGCCGCGTTTTGGTTGGTGGTAACACCAGCATATGAATATGAAGGTGTAATTTTAAAGTAGTTAACCGTATCGGGCTTGTACTCGATATTAAAATTAAAACGGTGGTTCAGGTTGTCGGTCTCCTGTACGCTGCTTTGGTTATTAACGCTTGGGTTACTTGCCGATAGGTTGTTTTGTATAGTAGTACTGGTAGTGTTTACCGTATTGTTGGCAAAGCTGTAGCTACCATAAGCGGTTATTTTTTTACCCCACTGGTCGCGGTAGTTAAAACCTAATGAACGGGCTGTAGTTATACCGTTGCCACTGTTGGCATTACCTCCCGGAGGGCCGCCCGGGCCGCCACCACCGCCCCCACGGCCACCGGGGCCGCCAAAGTTAAACAGGTTGGTATTGGTGTTATTTAAATTACCTAACACGGCTATTTGTCGGCTGCCGCTAAAGCTAAACAAGTTGCCCTGTGCTACGTAGCGGTTACCCTCTTTGCTTTGGTCTATCCCCGGTATCATATCCTGGCCCTCGCCAACGCTGGCCTGGCCAAAATAACCGTAATTCTTACTTTCTTTTATGGTGATGTTAAGCACCTTTTCGGGCTCGCCGGTTTTAACGCCGGTAATGTTGGCCTGGTCGCCGTAATCATCAATTACCTGTATGTTTTGTACAATGTCGGCAGGCAGGTTTTTGGTAGCGGTTTTAAGGTCGCCGCCAAAAAAATCTTTACCGTTAACGCGCACCTTGGTAACGCTTTTGCCCTGCGCGGTTACGTTGCCATCCTTATCCACATCAACGCCGGGGAGCTTGCGTATCACATCTTCAACCGGAGCGCCATCGCGTACTTTGTAGGCGGCAGCGTTAAATTCTACCGTGTCTTCCTTTAGCTTAACAGGGTTTACATCGGTAATGGTAACACCGGCCAGCATGCGGGTTTCGGCTTTTAGTATAATAGGGTTAAGTACAACAGGTGTAGTTGCGTTATCTAACACAAAACGGCGCTTTAAGGGCTGGTAACCTATTGATTGTATCACCAGGCTAAACTGGTTAACGGTTACCCCCGGGAAGCTAAAACGGCCGGCAGCATCGGTGCTGGTACTTAGGCTATCCTTTCCGGTTAGTATGCGCACCAGGCTGCCCGGCAGGGTAACACCGGTAGAATCTTTAATGGTTCCGCTAACATCGCGGCCGGTTTGTGCGTAACTGCCTGTAGAGACAAGCAAAGCAGCGGCAAATAAAAAGTATACGAGTTTCATTATATCTGATTTAGGGCTACACAAAGCAATTACTTTGACGTATGATTAAAAAACGCGATAGACCGAGAGCTAAAAATTATAGACAGAAAGGCTTTTTTAACCGTTAAAACAGTATCAGCCTGTTTACAAAAAAAAGCTCCCCAATAAATTGGGGAGCTTAGGGGTATATGGGGTTGTTATTGCAAAAACACGTAGGCTTTTTGGCCATACTCGTCGTACACGCGCAGTTGTTTGGTAACTGTTTGGTCGTTTGATTTGATGGTTACCGCGTAATCGCCATTGTCTAATTCAGACAGGTTGTAGGCTTTTTGTACAACGCTTTTCTTTGGCAGCTTATCAAGCAATAAAACATGGTTTTCGTTATCGGTAATTATTACAGTTGCCTTTGCATCGGTTAGTATGCTTACGCCAAAGCCAACGGCGTTGCGTAAAGCTTGTACAGTAATGGTTGGGATGCCGTCATCGGCAGTGGCTGCCTTTGCTGGTGTTGCTGCAAATAAACCGGTGCTTAACAATAATAACAGTGCTGATAATTTGATTGAATTTTTCATGATCTTAGTTTTTTAAATTATGTTTTTGATTTTGTTATAAACTTTCAATGTCCAAAACAACAACCTTTTGCACTATCAAAAAAACGCGATAGACCACCGGCCCATACAAATAGACCGGGGCCAAAAATCAATCGCCGAACGCCTATTTACCTATAATACAGCATTATAATTAACTTTAAACGGATGTTTTTGCCTGCCCGTCGGTAAAAAGCGCCCCTGCGGCGATTATGGTTGGTGTTTAGCCCTGCTGTTTTGTAATATTGTATAAGCATCCGGCTATTAACCTAATTATATAATGATCATTCAAAAATCAAAAAGCACTTTAGTAAGCATACTCATCCAGGTATTAATATGGGTAGTATTGGGCATAGTGCTATTGTTTTACCAACCCTTCCTGCGCAACATCGAGATCCCTTATCAATTTTGGATAAAGCAAAACTTTGTATTTGCCATGCTGATATCGGCATATTATATAAACGCCTATATACTGGTGCCCAGGTTTCTGCTTAAAAAAAGAACCGGCTTATACTTTTTAACTATCTTGTTTATGACGGTTGCCATTGTATTTTTATCCGGCTTTGCCGATAAGTTTTTAAACCTGCGCGAATTACTTGAAGCAGCCTTTCATAAAAGCGGCCCACCAAAACGGGGCGGCCGCGATGGTGGTAAACACGGTTACTTAGATACCTTTATCATTACGCTTACCTCGTTGGTACTGGGCATCAGCACCAGTATTACCACCACCCAAAAATGGCAAAAGGATAAAGAGCTGCACCAGGAAATGGAGCAAGACAAGATCAGCTCGGAGTTATCGTTTTTAAAGGCACAGATAAACCCGCATTTCTTTTTTAATACGCTTAACAACATTTACGCGCTTACACTGGTAAATGTAGAAACATCGCGCGTGGCACTGCACCAGCTATCGCGCATGATGCGTTATGTATTGTACGACACCCAAAACACCACCGCCCTGCTAAGCCAGGAGGTTGCCTTTATAAAAGACTATATCAGCCTGATGCAGCTTCGCCTTACCGACCGTACAAAGGTTAACTTTCAATCCCCGGCCATGCTGCGCGAGTTCCCGGTGGCGCCAATGCTGTTTTTAACCTTTGTAGAGAACGCCTTTAAACACGGCATTAGCGATACGCAGCAAAGCGATATTGAAGTGATCATTACCCAGGAGGATAACACCGTATCGATGATGGTAAAAAACACTATCTTTAAAGAAAAGGGGATGAATATTGAAGAGAACCAGGGCATCGGTTTAAATAATACCATCCGCCGGTTAGATCTGCTTTACCCTGGTAAATATACCCTGGAGGTAAACGAATCGGCCGAAACCAACCAATATACCGTTAACCTAACGCTGCAATTGTAATGACATTAAACTGTATAGCCGTTGACGACGAGCCCCTGGCCCTGGGCATGATATGCGCCTTTATTGAGCAAACGCCTTTTTTAAACTTAGTGGGCCGCTACGGCAGCGCCGTTGAGGCTTTAGGTGGCTTACAAACCCACAAGGTCGACCTGATATTTTTAGATATACAAATGCCCAACCTAAACGGCATCGAGCTGGCACGTGTGCTGGATAGCCGCGGCGCAAGCAAGCCGCGCATTATATTCACCACCGCGTATAACCAATTTGCATTAGAGGGCTATAAGGTTGATGCTTTGGATTACCTGCTAAAACCTTTTAATTACGAAGAGTTTTTGCATGCCGCCAATAAGGCGCTGGCCTACGCCGAGTTAGTAAACCGCTCGGCCAATACCGCGCCCGCGGCAGATACCGAACGCATTGAAGATGATTACCTGTTTATTAAAGTAGAGTATCAGCTGGTGCGCATAGCCCTTAGCGATATTTTATATATGGAGAGCCTAAAGGACTACGTAAAAATATACCTGCAAAACAACGAAAAGCCCCTGCTCACCCTCATCAGCCTTAAAGCGCTGGAAGAGAAGCTGCCCGCCAAACGTTTTATGCGTGTACACCGCTCGTACATCGTATCGTTAGATAAGATAAACTCCATTACCCGCAATGCCATGCAAATAGGCAAAATTAACATCACCGTAGGCGACCAGTACAAAGATGAATTTGGTAAGTTTTTAAGCAGGTGGGTGTAGGTTTGCTAATTATTTGATACTACTTAATCCCTGCGGCTAATCTGACCATTTGTTCTTCATTTATAAACACCTTTCAGCTGTTATATCATAAGTGCTTATTATAACCTGATTAGTGTTGATTTTGGCCTATATGTGCAAAAAATCTGCATATCTGCACATCTTCACATCTGCACATTATACTATCTTTACCCATCCAAATTTTTTTGCTAAAGAATGAGCGACGACTTAAGTATTGATCCTGTTTCTGAAAATAACGAAGAAAATACCCTTCATAAAATAACCTCTCTTGATGGGCTGTACGAGAACTGGTTTCTTGATTATGCATCCTATGTAATATTAGACCGCGCCGTTCCGCATTTAAACGATGGTTTAAAGCCTGTGCAGCGCCGCATATTGCACTCGCTGAAAGAGATGGACGACGGGCGCTTTAACAAGGCCGCCAACGTTATTGGTAACACCATGAAGTATCACCCGCATGGTGATGCTTCAATAGGTGATGCCATGGTGCAAATAGGCCAAAAAAACCTGCTGATAGACTGCCAGGGCAACTGGGGAGACCCGGTAACAGGCGACTCGGCAGCGGCCCCGCGTTACATCGAGGCGCGCCTGTCAAAATTCGCGCTGGATGTTGTTTTTAACGCCGATACCACTGTTTGGCAGGCCAGTTATGATGGCCGTAACCGCGAGCCTATTACACTACCTGTAAAGTTCCCTTTGCTATTGGCGCAAGGTGCCGAGGGTATTGCCGTGGGTTTAGCTACCAAAATACTACCGCATAATTTTATCGAACTGATAGATGCATCTATAGCCGTTTTAAAAGGCGACAGGCCAAACCTGCTGCCCGATTTCCCTACCGGCGGCATGGCCGATGCATCGGCCTATAACGAGGGTCAGCGCGGGGGCCGTATAAGGGTGCGCGCCAAAATTGTAGAGCGCGATAAAAAAACCCTTACCATTACCGAGATACCTTTTAGCACCACCACAGGCAGCTTAATTGATAGTGTAATATCGGCCAACGATAAGGGCAAGATCAAAATAAAAAAGATAGAGGATAACACGGCGCAAAACGTCGAGATAGTTATCCACCTGGCGCCGGGTATATCGCCCGATGTTACTATTGATGCCTTGTATGCCTTTACCGATTGCGAGGTATCTATATCGCCTAATACCTGCGTGATACAGGAAGACAAGCCGCGCTTTATGAGCGTGAACGATATGCTGAGCGAAAGCACCTTTTTCACCAAGGACCTGTTGAAGCAGGAGCTGGAGATACGACTGAAGGAATTGATGGAGAAGATATTTTTTAGCTCGTTGCTAAAAATATTTATACAGGAAGGGATGTACAAACACCCCGACTACGAAAACTCGACAGATTTTGAAGGCGTGCTGGTGGTATTGAATAAGTTGTTCGAACCTTTCTTCCCGCAATTTTACCGCGCTATACTGCCCGAAGATTATAAGAAACTGATTGATAAACCCATGAGCAGCATTACCCGTTTTGATGTAAAGAAAACGGATGAGCAGATAAAGGGACTGAACGACGAGATAAAAACGGTTAAACACCACTTAAAGCACCTTACCGATTATACCATTGCCTGGTTTGAAAAACTACGCGAAAAATACGGCAAGGGCCGCGAACGCAAAACCGAGCTGCGCACATTTGACCGTGTAGAAGCCGCCCAGGTAGCCCTGGCCAACGTTAAACTATATGTTAACCGCGAGGATGGTTTTATAGGTTCGGGTTTAAAAAAGGACGAGTTTGTATGCGATTGCTCGGATATCGACGAGATCATTGTGTTCCGCGGCGACGGGCGCTTTATTGTTACCAAGGTACAGGACAAGGTATTTGTAGGTAAGGATATTGAGCATGTGGCCGTGTTTAAAAAGAACGACGAGCGCACCGTATACAACATGATATACAAAGACGGGCAAAGCGGCGTAAGCTACATTAAACGTTTTTCGGTTACGGGTGTAACCCGCGATAAGGAGTACGACCTTACCAAAGGCAGCAAAGGCTCAAAGGTGCTATACTTTACGGCCAACCCCAACGGCGAAGCCGAGGTGGTTACCGTACAGCTAAAGCCACACGCCAAATTAAAAAAACTACAGTTCGACGAAGACTTTGCCGCGCTGGCTATAAAGGGCCGAAATTCGATAGGTAACATGGTTACCAAGTACCCGGTTAAAAAGGTGCTGTTAAAATCAAAAGGGGTATCAACCCTGGCCGGGCGTAAAATATGGTACGATGATATTTTGAAACGCCTTAATGCCGATGGACGCGGTAAATACCTGGGCGAGTTTGACGGCGATGACCGTATACTGAACGTGCTGAGCAACGGCATGTACGAGCTGACCAGCTTTGACCTGAATAACCACTTTGATGATAAGATGATCCTGATAGAGAAGTACGACCCGGCCAAGGTATTTGCGGTAGTGCACTACGACGGAAAATCTAAAAATTACATGGTAAAACGCTTTGTGTTTGAAGCCACGGTTATAGGTAAGCAAACCAGCATCATCAGCGACGAAAGCGGCTCGAAACTGGTACTGATATCCGGCGCGGCGCAGCCAGTGGTTAAGGTAGAGCAGCTAAAAGGCAAAACATTGATACCCGAGGAAGTTGACTTAAACTTAACCGACCTGATTGATGTAAAAGGCATGAAGGCGATGGGTAACCGTTTAAGCGTACACCAGGTAAAAAGCGTTGAGCTGATAGCCGAGCACGATGACGAAGCGGATGTACCCGACCCGGCACCCGACTCGGTAGAAGATACCGAGATAACCATTACCGCCGAAGATAAGCAGGTAGCCGATGCCCCACCTGTACAACAAGTGGCCGAAACCGCCGTTAAAGTTGAAAAGGTTGAGTTGGTTAAGCAACAGCCAGAACTGGTGCAAGCATCCGAACAATCTGTGAAATCAGTTGAATCAGAGCAATCAAAAGAGCCTGAATCAAAACCTGTTAAAAAGATAGATTTCGAGATCACCAATCCCGATGATATTGACATTGACGACAAGGGGCAATTAGGCTTATTTTAATTATTTGAACTACACATGCTAAAAAGGATAATACTTTATACCGCGCTTTTTATCAGCGGCATTACCCTTGTCAGGGCGCAATCGGCAAGCCATACCTTCGCTTTTAGCGATAGCACCTTTATGCTGGATGGCAAACCATTACAGATCATAAGTGGCGAGATGCACTGTTACCGCATACCGCGCGAAAACTGGCGCGACCGCATGAAAATGGCCAAAGCCATGGGCCTTAATACCATTGGCACCTACATGTTTTGGAACCAGCACGAAATGGTGCAGGGCAAGTACGATTTTACGGGCAATAATGATATTGCCGAATTTGTGCGCATAGCCAAAGAAGAAGGCCTTTGGGTGGTATTGCGCCCCAGCCCCTACGCCTGTGCCGAATGGGAGTTTGGCGGTTACCCATGGTGGTTACTAAAGGACAAAACGCTTAAGGTGCGCAGCCAGGACCCCAAATTTATTAGCGCTTATCGTAATTATATGTTAGAGGTAGGCAAGCAACTGGCGCCTTTACAGGTAAACCATGGCGGTAACATACTAATGGTGCAAATTGAAAACGAATACGGCAGCTACAGTAACGATAAGGCGTACCTTGCCCAAAACGAAAAGATATTCCGCGAGGCCGGGTTTGATGGTACGCTGTTTACCTGCGATGGCCCAAGCCAAATGCCCGCAGGCTACCTGCCCGGCTTTTTACCCGCTGTAAACGGCGAGGATAACCCTGCCGCCGTAAAAACACTGATCAATAAATACCACGACGGTAAAGGCCCTTATTACATAGCCGAATGGTACCCGGGCTGGTTTGATAGCTGGGGAACCGCGCACAGCGGCAGCAATGCCGATGCGGATGCCAAAAAGCTGGATGAAGTGTTAACCGCAGGGATATCTATTAACATGTACATGTTTCATGGTGGTACCACCCGCGATTTTATGAATGGCGCCAACATGAACAAGCGCGACCCCTATGCCCCGCAAACCGCCAGTTACGACTATGATGCCCCGCTTGATGAATCGGGCAACCCTACCGCCAAGTTTTACAAGTTTAGGGATGTGATAGCCAAACACCTGCCTGCCGGCGAAAAGCTGCCCGAGGTGCCCGGTAAAAAGAAAATGACCTTTGCCCTTGAGGCGATAAAACTAACCGGCACAGCCAACCTGTTTAGCAACCTGGGCAAACCTGTTGAAGCCGACAAGCCCATGAGCTTTGAGGACCTTGACCAGGGCTATGGTTTTGTGCTGTACCGTACCACACTTAAAGATGCGGTTAACGGCTTGCTTAAAATAAAAGAAATGCGCGATTACGCTACCGTTTACCTTAACGGCCAGCGCATAAGCATTTTAGACAGGCGCTTAAAGCAAGACTCGTTACAACTAAGCAGCCTTACCCCCAATAGCACCCTTGATATATTGGTTGAGAACAATGGCCGCATTAACTACGGCCCCTTTTTAACCGAGAACCGCCAGGGCATCACAGAAAGTGTTACCCTAAACGGCCAGGAGCTTACCGGCTGGAAAATGTACCAGTTTCCGTTTAGTACACTGGCGGGTTGGCATTATGGCCCTGCACAAACCGAGGGCATTGTACAGCCGGGCTTGTACCGTGGCACCTTCTCGTTACGCACCACCGGCGATACCTATTTAGATATGCATGGCTTTGGTAAAGGCTTTGTTTATTTGAACGGGCACAACCTGGGCAAGTACTGGGAGATAGGCCCAACACAAACCATTTACATACCCGCTGCATGGCTTAAAAAAGGCCAGAACGAAGTGGTGGTGTTCGACCAACTAAAGGGTGGCCATACCGAACTTTCAACTTTAGACCACCCGGTGTTAAGTGAGTTGATGAAGAAGTAATTTGGTCATGCCTCCAACTGCCGAACTCAATTTCAACAGATAAAATAACGGGTGCCTGCCAATAAATGGCGGGCATCTATTGTTTATATCGAAATTTATTTTATATTAATTAGCAGGTAGTCAACAAAAAAAACGAAAAAATCTCGCTGTAACAACGAATTAAAACGAAAAATAACGAAAAAATTATAGGGCAATAAAAAAGCCTGTGAGGTATCTCACAGGCTTTTTTATTCAAAAATATTATGCTGATTACAGGATCAGGATTAACACTAAAATGATGATGATGATAGCACCAACTGAAAGGTAAACGCCACCGCCACCCATAGCCTGAGCTTCGTGTTTAAGGCTTTTTAATTCAGCTTTAAGTTCTTTTTTCTCTGTTTTATCCATCTGAGATTTATCCATTGCTTTGATTTCCTCAACGCGGGCTTTGATCTCTTCGATGCGAGCTTGTTTCTGCTCTTTTGTCATGTTAGCAGCAGCTTCTGTAAAGGCTTTTTTGTCGTCGGTAAAGGTTGCTGCGTTGCTGTTAAATGCTGTTACAGACAGTAACATGGTAAGTGCAATTAGATAAATTTTCTTTTTCATAGCTGTATTTGTTTAGAGTTTTTTTACTGATAAGTATAAAAGCAGTACAAATGTTTTAAAAAACTTTTAAAATAGTTTAAATTATATGCTGATATAGTACGAAGCTTCAAAAACATGCCCTGTAACTACCTTTTGTATAGCCTCTTTATTAGCTATATCAGCGGGTTCGCCCGCGTTATCAGCACAGCCCAGCCAAGGCTCTATACATACAAAATCGGCCCCTGGTTTGGCCCACAAGCCAAGGTAATTAAAGTGCGGAAACTCAACCGAAAGGCTTTGATCGTGCTTATCGCTTTTAATGGTAACCATGCGCGATTTGATATTTTTAAACACCAGGGCATCCTTATCAAACATATCGCGGGTTAAGTACAGTCTGTTATTGGGCGTAGTTACCGACTGGGTCTCGCCGTTAAAAGTGCCCTCAGGCGATAGCAGGTGGGTTTCTAAATGCTCCGGGGTTTCAAATTCAAGGTAATAATCGGTATAGCTTTCGCCTGCGTTAAAGGGGACATTAAATGCCGGGTGCCCGCCTACCGAAAAGTAAACAGCTTTTTTATCCCTGTTAATAAGCTTATAAGTAACGCGCAGCGCGTTGTCAATTAAAGTGTATAGTACCTGAAAATCAAACTTATAAGGGTAAACTGCCAGCGTTTTTTCGCAATAAGGTAACGAGAATGCGGCATGGGCTTCGTCCTTCTCCAGTAAAATAAACTCCGAGTGGCGCGCAAAACCGTGGCGGGGCAAAGCATATTTTTGGCCGTCAACCAGTAATTCGTTATTTATTAACTGTCCAACTATTGGGAATAAGTTAGGCGCATGCCAGGGCCAGATGTCAGTGTTAGCTTGCCAAAGTTGTTCCGTACCGGTTGCCTTATTATAAAAAGAGCTTAACTGGGCGCCCTTAGTATCAACGGCTACCTTTAAGTATTCATTCTCAAGAATTGTCATGACTGATAATGTTTGGTTCAAGATAACAAATCAATCATCATCCTGTTTCTTTTTCTGCTCTAAAATAACAAAAGCACTGCGTTTTGGTGCAGGCATAACCGAGTTTTCGCCTTTTACCGATTTCCAAACCACTTCATTCAAATCAAGGTCCGGCACGGCATCCTCTTTAGCAAAATTAAAACTCGCCGACCGCTTACTGCTTTCATTTACTGCTACATTGCGCTGTTCAAGGTCTACAAGCGCTTGTTTGGCGGTATAAGGTGTAAAGTCAGGTTTAGCGCTAAAGCATTCATACAAAGGCATGGCAGCGGCATCGTACTGGCTCATAGGCGGCAGGCCTAAAATAAGCTCGATGGTACGCAGCACGCCCGATGTAGAGTACATATTATGTAATACCGCGTTCCGTTTAACATAAGGGCCAGCAACAAACACAGGCGAGCGGTGCGCATCCACATGGTCCGGGCCGTTTTGAGCGTCATCCTCTAAAATAAATACCACCGATTGCTTCCAAATGGGGCTTTTTGATAAATGCTCCAAAAACTGGCCAATAGCCAGGTCGTTATCTGCAACTGCTGCTACAGGTGTAATAGCGCCCTTTTGCTGGCCGCTGGTGTGGTCGTTAGATATGCGTATGGTATTAAACTGTGGTACAGCGTTTTTGGTTAACAGCGAATCGAAATCATGCGCCCATATAGCCACTCGGGTAACATCTTTAACATTCATATCAAACCCCGGCGATTGCTTGCAATAATGCCCTTCTAACGATTTGAGGCTGGACTTTGCATGCGGGCCATCCTCTACAAACTCGCCATAGGTGCGGTAGCTAACACCGGCCCGCTTGCAGTAATCCCAAATAAAACCATCGCGCGGGTAGGCCGCTTTACGGGTGCCTTCGTAATCGTAATTACCGCCACGGCCGCCATAGCTGGTAGGCCATGTTTTTTCAACAAAATCGGTAGCGTATGCAGCCATACTCCAGTTATGCCCATCGGCACTTACCTCGGCATCTACATAAAAATTATCCATCAATACAAACTCATTGGCTATAGCATGGTGGTTTGGGGTTACGTTCTTACCAAATATACATAAAGATGTATCGCCATTACCGGCTGCTACGTCGCCCATTACCTGGTCGTAGGTGCGGTTTTCTTTGATAATATAGAATACATGTTTAATAGGTGACACCTCGCCCTTTTTTCGGGGGACAGGATTGCCTGCCTCGCCGGGCGCAGTGCCTGCAATTTGCGCGTTAAACGGCGTATTGGTATAAACCTGTTTGGTATAAGCCTTTAGTTTAAGCTCGGAGGGCACATCTATAAATGACAATGTCCCTTTAAATAAACCGCCTATATACTGTTCCTTGCTGTTAATAGCGCCTTTTTTGTAACCGCTATTATCAGCCTTTTTAACGGGCTGCGGCCCTTGCGGATTAGCCATCGAGGTAAAGCCCTTGCCGTTGCTCACCAATATTTTGTTACCCAACATTTTAACATTGGTAGGATACCAGCCGGTGGGTATAAAACCGCGGCTTTGGCTACTGCCGGGCTTAGATACATCAAAAACAGCCAGGCAATTATTATCGGCATTGGCAATGTATAGTGTTTTTTCGTTAGCCGATAGAGCAAAACCATTGGTAGTTGACCCTGTAAGCTTTGTTGGGTATAGGGCTGTAGATACGGTTTCGATAGTTTTGCGGGTAGCCGTATTGATAATGGATACCGAATTATCATTAGCGTTGGCAACAAATAGCAACGTGCCCTTTTTGTTAAGCAATAGCTCGTTAGGGTGGCTACCGGTATTAATTGTAGTTAGCTTTTGTGTCGTTGTATGGTAAATGGCTAACTTATCGCCACCCCATAATGATATGTAGAGTGTTTTTTCGTCGGGAGATAGTATACAGCTATAGGCCTCGGCACCTAATTTAAGCTTGCTCAATATGGTAGCCTTATTAGGGTCGATGATGTATAAAGTGCTATCCTCTTTGGTTACTGTGTACAAGCGATTATTGGCCTTATTAAGTGCTATACCTGTAGGACAAATTTTGTTTTTAGGCCATGCGTCGCCTAATTTGATGGTATCGGGCTTATTTAATTGACGATTGCTGATGCCAAACTTTAGTATAATGTTGTCATTACCACCCGATGCATATATTGTTTTTTCATCGCTACTAAAAGCAATGCCATACCACGATTTGCCTAATTCCTTTTCGTCAAGTAGTTTTTCGCTACGCGGATCTATCAGTTGAAGCGATTGGGTGCTTTGACCGTTGTTAGTTACCGCCAGTAATTTGCCCGAAGCGGATAGCTGCATGTTTAAGGGTAGATCGCCCAAAGGTAATGATCTGCCTGCTGGGCTTAGTTTCCAGCCGTTTGGAAGTAATACCTGGCTTGTTTGCTGAATTTTACCCGGTATTTGGGCAAATAATTGAATAGTTGCCAGTAAGGTAACTATAGATAATGTGAGCTTTTTCATAAAATGGCTTGTACCCAAAATTACATATTGATTTTGGGAATGTACAATGCTTAACAAAAGCTTAATATAGCAACTATTGCTTATCAGCCTTTATCCTGGCCTTTATTATCGAGTCTTTTTGCGCCGGGCTAAGTTTATAGTTAAAGTTGAATAAGGCACCCTCAAAATCGCCATAGGATGGGTTAGGAATTACAATATACCTGCTGCCAAACTCTTTTTTAAGCTGATCGGTAACAGACCGGCGGCTTTGTTCAGTAGGATGGTTATCATACAACATATCAAAATCGGGCAGGTTATCGCCGCATAACAATACAATATTATGCGTTTTAAGCACGTTTTGGCGACGGCCCTCTTTACTTGATGTAGCTTGTTTTAACTGCAAATGTGCATCATCCGCATTGGGCAGGTTATATAGCTGCAAGTTTTTTATAGTAGCTGCTCTTTCATCCTCGGCACGGTTGGTAATGTAAAATACCGTTACCCCTTTTGATGCCGCGTATTTGAAAAACGCCGGTGCGCCGGGTACTGTATCAGCTACAGCTTTGGCTGTCCATAACTTCCACGTTTCGTCGGTATAATCCTGATTATTAAGCGCGCGCAGGGCATCATAAGGGCTGTTATCCAGTAGTGTCTCGTCAATATCGGTAACTACCGCTAATGGCTTAGTGCCCAGGTTTTTAAGTGCTTCGTCAAGCCTTAGCCTTGCCAAATTATAAGCCTGAAAACAAAGCGCACGGTACTCTGCCGAGCGTTGCTGCCATAGTGATGCCCATACTTTACCGCTATTGGCTAACGAGGTTTGTGCGGTTTTTTTAGCAGTACTACAAGCACCTAAAAACAAGGTTATGACTAAGATACCAATGGCTATTTTCTTCATTTAAAGCAGTAAATTCACCGTTTTTACAGCAATTCCGGTTTTATCTTATCGGTAAATTCCTTGGCAAATTTATTCAATTTGGGTTGGATGACAAACGCGCAATAAGGTTTCATTGGGTTATCATTGTAATAATTTTGATGATAATCCTCCGCCTTATAAAACTCGCTTACCGGGATCACTTCAGTTACAATAGCCTTGTCGAACACCTTTTCTTCGGTCAGTTTTTGGATCATCGACTCCGACTGTGCCCTTTGCTCGTCGGTATGGTAAAATATTGCCGACCTGTATTGGGTGCCTACATCATTGCCCTGGCGGTTTAATGTGGTTGGGTTATGGGTTTTAAAGAAAACCAGCAATAGCTCATCAAACGACAGTATATCAGCATCATACGCTATCTGTATCACCTCGGCGTGGCCGGTATCGCCGTTGCATATTTCCATGTAAGTGGGGTTTATGGTATGCCCGCCGGTGTACCCTGATGCTACTGATATAACGCCTTTTAAGGCCTGAAAGATGGCTTTGGTGCACCAAAAGCAGCCGTTGCCAAATGTGATTTTTTGTATATTCATGCTATATAAATATACGCATAAATCGCCATTTTGATTTACACCGGCAAGCTGGTTTGGCAAATTATGGCAGTACAACTACTTTGTGCCGCATTGCCATTTTACAGTTGTTTTAAATTCCACACCCATACTTAACTCATTCCATATTTTTCGTTTTTCTTGCTTATTTTTCGTTTTATTTCGTTCGGGATGGTTACCTAATATAACATAATTTTCCATATAAGAGGCATGTTTTCTTTCTTTATATAAATATGATGAAACATGGGTATTGTAATATTTTTTATTACGATATAAACTGTAACCTTTTTTTTAGATGACCTGACTACTACAATAAATTAACAGGCCGGGGTATGAAAATTGATGACAGCACTATACAATTGGCGGCAAAAAAACTAGCGCAAGAAGCCACCGGTAGCGAGCTAACCCGGTTAAACCAACTGATGGTGCAAAACACCGATACCGGCTACTTTCTACAACTGCTGTTTAACTCCCCAACCGATGCAAACGACGATGAACGATCTGCAAGGCTGTTCAGAAAAATAAAGTCGGCAATAACGGAGGAGTGAACTATTGCAACATCGGCCAAAAATAATTTACATTTGCCGCATGAGAGCCTTGTGTTTTTTATGCGCCCTTTTTGTGTTACTGCTGGCTATAAAGCCCTGCTGTAACGATAGCGAGTGCAATTTTAAAACCGATGCGGTTAACCAACCGGTAAATAACAAGGATGTAAAGGGTAACGATTGTAAAGGCTGCTCGCCATTTTTTGCCTGCGGCACCTGCGCAGGCTTTGTGGTGGCCGGCAACACCTGTTACAGTATCACAACCATCCGCGAGCCACATATAAAACACTATGCACCCTACCTGCACCCTTGTGTACAGCATGTTACCCTATCTATTTGGCAGCCGCCACAATTAAGTTAATACACCTACGTAGCCCTAAGGCTGTTATTAGTATTAACTTTATTATATATTATCCATGAAAAAATTCACGGTGCTTGTTATAGCACTTATATATACCGCTGTGGCGTATGGCCAAAACACGTTTAAGGCCATTGTAAAGGATGCAAAAACCAACCAACCCTTAATTGGCGCTCCTGCTATTGTTGCGCCGGGTGGCAAGGGAGCTGTTACCGATACCGCCGGCCTTATTGTTTTAACCGGCCTGCCTGCGGGCAGGCAGCTGATAACTTACAGTTATATTGGGTACCAAACCCATACAGATACCATTTTATTGCCCCAACAGCAGCTTAGCCCTGCGCTTGTTTTGCTTACACCCGCTGGCGGAGACGACGGCGAAGAACTGGCCGGAATAATTGTATCGGCAACGCGCAGCAGCCGCACCATTGCCAATACACCAACCCGGGTTGAAGTAATATCAGGCGAAGAGTTGGACGAAAAAGGTAATATGAAGCCCGGCGATATCCGCATGATGCTGGCAGAAAGCACAGGCATACAAACCCAGCAAACATCGGCTACCAGCAATAACTCCAGCATACGTATACAGGGACTCGACGGTAAGTACACCCAGATCATCCGCGATGGGTTCCCGCTATATTCGGGGTTTTCGGGTGGCTTGGGTTTGCTGCAAATAGCCCCGCTTGATCTGAAACAAGTTGAGGTGATCAAAGGCTCATCGTCTACCCTGTATGGGGGCGGCGCTATTGCCGGCTTAGTTAACCTGGTATCAAAAACGCCAGGTAACCAGCGCCAGCTCAACTTTTTGTTAAATACAACATTGGCCCTTGGCCTTGATGCCAGCGCCTTTTATTCGCAAAAGTTTAAAAAAACAGGCGCTACCGTTTATGCTGCCTACAACCACGGCACCGCTTACGACCCTGCCGGTATCGACCTTACCGCTATACCCCGGTTTAACAGGTTTACCTTTAACCCTAAATTATTTTTTTACCTTAACAGCAACACCACCCTTATAACCGGCATCAACAGCACTATTGAAGACCGCATAGGTGGCGATATACATTATATTAAGGGTGATGGCAACACGCAGCATAGCTATTTTGAGCAAAATAAAACAGGCCGCTACAGCACACAACTACAGCTTGACCACAGTATAAACAGTAAAGAGAAGCTGACCGTTAAAAACAGCCTTAGCTATTTCGACAGGGCAATTAACCTGCCGGCATATAAGTTTTCGGGGCTGCAGTTCTCTACCTTTAGCGAGGCCAGTTACACCCGCGTAAGTGATGTTACCGATTGGGTTATGGGGGTAAATTACCTGTCAGAAAACTTTGCCGAAGATAAAAACAACAGTTTTGCGCTACGCAGCTATAACTACAGCACCGTAGGTGGCTTTATACAAAACACCTGGAACGCCACAAAGGCATTAACTTTAGAGAGCGGCCTAAGGGCCGACCATCATAACAAATACGGTTTATTTGTACTACCACGGGTATCTGCCTTGCTAAACATTAACAGCCATATATCTACCCGGCTGGGTGGTGGTTTAGGCTATAAGGCACCCACCGTTTTTACCGAAGATGCCGAACGGATACAATTTAAAAACGTATTACCCATTGATGTGGCCAATACATCGGCCGAAAGATCGTACGGGTTGAATTACGATATAAATTACCGAACCGGCTTGTTTAACAACCAGGGTAGCCTAAGCATTAACCAACTGTTATTTTATACCCGTATTAATAACCCTATACTGCTTACCGCTTTAAGCAACGGCAATTTGCAGTACCAGCAACCTAAAGGCGACCTTAACACCAAAGGCACCGAAACTAATATAAAGTTAACCTATGCCAACTTTAAGCTGTTTGTGGGCTATACCTATGCCCATGTAACACAGCACACAGGCAACAGCATTACCTTTTATCCATTGGTATCAAAACACCGGCTTAATAATGTGCTGATGTACGAGCTGGAAGATAAATGGAAACTTGGCCTTGAAGCTTATTACTTTAGTCCGCAAAAGTTAAACGATGGCGCAACAGGCAAGGCTTACTGGACCACCGGCTTTATGGCCGAACGGATATGGGACCGTTTTTCGCTGTTTATAAATTTTGAAAACCTTACCGATACCCGCCAAACCCGGTTTGATACCATTTATACCGGCAGCATTACCAACCCCACTTTTAGGGATATATATGCCCCTTTAGACGGCTTTGTGATTAACGGTGGCATAAAATTAAGATTGTAAGTGCCCGGCGCGATTGGTCATGCTGAGTTTATCGAAGCACTCGCCTATTTGGCCTTTGCACACGTCCTTCGACGGGCTCAGGATGACCCGGCTCTCTTCACCTAAGCAACCACAACTATTTTGCCGCCTGCAGCATTGCTATCCATTAAGCTGTGCGCCTCGGCAATGGCAGTTAATGAAAATACACGGCCAATGGCTAACTTAATTTCCCCGCTTTCAACGCTGTTTATAAACTCCTGAAAATGCCCGGCAGCAACGCTTATCTGGCCGCTGTCATAAACGGTGAGGCTTACCGTAGCAGGTATATATTCCATGGGTGCAAATTCATTGATGGCCCATTGTTCAGATAACATACCCGTCATGCAAACAATGCCGCCGGGGGCGGCGCAAGCAAGCGAGTTTTTTAGGGTAGCGGTACCAACCAGTTCCAATACTTTATTTACACCTACCGGGTAAATATCTTTTATTTTGGCAACAATGTCCCCATCGTCTATTACTACATGGTCAGCACCATTATCCAGTAATAGCTGTGTTTTACCGGCGGCCCTTGTGGTGGCTATTACGGTTGCGCCGCTTTGCTTAGCCAGTTGCGTGGCCAGCATCCCTATTGATGATGTGCCACCTCTTATCAACAATGTTTCGCCTGCCTGTATTTTAAGAGACAAATGCAGCGAGCCGTATACCGTTTGGAACATTTCGGGCATGGCACCTAACTGTTCCCAACTTAATGTACTTTCAAAAGGATAAAGAATAGCCTTTGGAAGCAGGGTGTATTCCGCATAGCTACCGTCAAAGTCGCGGCCCATGCCATTCATAAAAGCAGCTACCTTTTGGCCGGACCTAAAGGTTCCAGAGGGGTCATCTTCAACTTCGCCCACACACTCGATTCCCAATACCCGTGGAAATTTAACACCAGGCGATAAACCCTTGCGGGTCATCAGTTCCGATCGGTTGAGCCCGAAAGCTTTTACCTTTACTAACACCCAGCCTTCAGCCGGGTTTGGTACGGCCCGCTCTTCTATTAATATATTTTCGGGACCACCCGGGGCCGATATTACTGCTGCTTTCATTGAGGCTAATATACAAAACTTCATTTCCATCAGTAAAGGCAACTATATGGCAAGTAAAAGGTAAAAGATTTTAAATACTGAGATCCTCACCATTATGCCGGGTTGCGGCGGACTACCTTTGCTGCAAACAAATGAAATATGGATTTTAACAATATTGAAAACGAGACCTTGCGCCAGGCATTAACCGCGCTACAGCATAAAAACCGCCACGACTTTGAAAGCCTGCTTGCCCCGGATGCTACATTGATACACAATGGCGAGCCGGATGACATACGCCAATGGGCCGCCGGTTTCTTTTTCGGCGATGCCGAAACGCGCTTTACGGCCATAACCCAAACCGCCGATAAGGGACAAACCATTTGGGCCGATCTGGAGTCGTCCATCGCTGGCAAAATAGCTGTGAAGCTTATATTTGAAACAGATGGCAACAAGATAACATCGCTGAATGCCGGTCGGCCGTAAAACCTCAGGGTCCCCTTCCGGAGACCCTGAGGGGACAGAAAACCACTTCCTCCTCCTTCCCCAGGGAAGGAATCGCACAGGCTCGGGCTTCTGTCATGCTTAGCTTGTCCAAGCGCTCGCGCCTATTGGCTTTTGCAGACGTCCTTCGACGGGGCTCAGGATGACCTGGCTCATTGAAATCAGGGTTACTCACCCGCCTTCATTATCTTAAATACATCTTCCTTACGGTTTCGTTATCGGTAAAATATAGCGTGCCTTCATCTTTAGACAGGCTAAGCTTTGCTGCGTGTACATCAGCACTCGAGCCTACGCCATCGCCGCCATCAGATGGTGGCTGCGGGCCGGCAAGGTAGGTTAGCTTGTTGTTTGATATGGCTTTGATAGTACCATCATCGGCTATATAAAGTGTGCGGGTATCTTTAGTACCTACAATAGAGGTAATATTGTGGAACGTAAGGTTACGGTATATACGGGTGAACACGCCGCCCTGCGTTAATTTGTAAATGGTTTTATTGTTCATTACAATATACTTTACCCCATTGTACCCGCAAAACAGGCTGCTTAAAAACGGGGTGCTGCGGTCAATAGCGATAAGCGAATCTGCAGGCAGCCTATACTCATTTGTGCCAATAACGCCATTCTTAATTTCAGCTTTTTCGGTAAGCGGGTACGAATAGTTGTAATGATTATTAAAAAATCCGCCCAGTAATAAATAATTGCTGTAAGGGTCGCGTACCAGGGTGTTGTAAGTATAAGGGGTATAACTGCTGTGGCTGTTAGGCGGGTTTTTATAGTCGGGCGTAAGCACCTGGCCGTTGGGCTTTACTATCCAAACCTTGTGTTGTATCACAAAGTAAAGGTCGTAGGTGAGTATGTTTATGGTACCATCGCTTTGTACCACAATATCTGATGGGTTGCGAAGGGTTTGTCCGTCGGTGCTTTGGGGTATATTTACGGTTGATACCACATTGGCAGGCGATATCTTACGTACTTTATTGTTAAAAAAGTCGGCTATATAAATGCTACCGTCTTCCATTGCATCAATACCCAGGGGGTAGTCAAACCGGGCGTTTTTACCGTTGCCATCAACAAATCCCGATTCGCCGTACTTGCCCGCTATAGTTACCACCGTTAGGGGCAAATGCGTGCCATTGGCTAAAGCTGCTGTGCGGTTAGGGTCGGTAGTCGCTAAATTTTCCGGCACGGCTTCGGTGCTTTTTTTACATGCTGATAGGCCCAGTAGCAATGTAAAGGGCAATAGTAAATAGTATAGTTTTTTCATGAGGCTGTTATTGATGATCAAATTTCATCAATATTTAGCTTCGCCTTTACAGCCGGCTCATCTTGTGGTGTTTATGTACATAAATGGAACAAATGTGTGTAGCAGATAGGTGGGTGGTAAAGGTTGAACCCTTCCTCCTCCTTCCCTGAAAGAATCGCACCGCCCCGTGCTTAGCGTAAACCTTAGGTAACGTTTCGGAGATCTGAGGAGGGCTGAAACCCGAATACTCCGTCATGTCATTGCGATACGCCGTAGGCGGAGAAGCAAACTCGTCGCATGCAAATAAGGGATGCACGGCGAGGAGATTGCCACGTCGCTATCGCTCCTCGCAATGACACAGTTTATTAGCTAAAGGTTACCCTTAACAAAAAAGCCTCCCAATTTCTTAGGAGGCTTTGATTATATTATGGTGTTGTTTTTCTTGATTGCTGCATCGGGTTGCTGCTGTTATCGGCGCCCCGTGGTGCGGTTTGCTGTTTAAACAGCTCGAAACGGGTTGGTGCAAACTGGCGTGGCCAGCTGTTATTACCCTCGTTTATATCGGCTGTTTCCCGTTCAGGGTCAAGCAGTATCGATCGTACTTCCTTGGTTTTGGCAAATACCTTGGTTACCTGCTTTTCGTTATGGCGCCAAATGTAGGCCGATATTTTTTCGGTCTCCTTAGTGCCGTCGGCGTAGGTCCATTCAATTATTAATGGCGACGGACAACCGCCTACATTGGTAAAGTTAAGCTCGTAAAAATAGGTCTTGCTATCGTACATGGCTTTTTCGGCAGGTGTTAGGGCATTATACATAGCCTGGTAGCTTTGCGTGGTCATTGGTGTGGCGGCAAAGCGGTCCCACTTGCTGTAAAAGTCCTGCAGGGATGTATCTGCTTCAACTAAAGTACGCTGGCCCGCTGCTTTGTTACGCTTGTTGCTGATATTTTCCATACTGCGGTCAAACTGCGAGCGATCGAAGGAAGCCTCGGTAGCCGGGTTTTTGGTGTTTAGGCGATAGTATTTTACGCTATCTAACGATACATCAACCGGGTCGGTTCCAAAGAACCAGCCGCGCCAAAACCAATCCAGATCAACCGCCGATGCATCTTCCATCGTGCGGAACAAGTCGGCAGGCGTTGGGTGTTTAAAGGCCCAGCGGTGCGCGTAGGTTTTAAAGGCGTAATCGAATAACTCGCGGCCCATTACGGTTTCGCGCAATATGTTTAAGGCAGTTGCCGGCTTAGCATAGGCATTTGGGCCAAAGCGGGTAATATTTTCAGAGTTGGTCATGATAGGCTCCAGCTCATCTTTAGGCAGCTTCATGTAATCAACTATCTTGTAGGCCGGGCCGCGCTGCGATGGGTAATTGGCATCCCACTCCTGCTCGGTTAGGTATTGCACAAAGGTGTTTAAGCCTTCGTCCATCCAGGTCCACTGGCGCTCGTCGGAGTTAATGATCATCGGGAAGAAGTTGTGCCCAACCTCGTGGATGATAACACCTATCATACCGTTTTTAGTTGCTTCGCTGTAGGTCCCGTCTTTTTCGGCACGGCCATAGTTAAAGCATATCATCGGGTACTCCATACCGTTTGCAGCCTCAACAGATATGGCTACCGGGTAAGGGTATGGTATGGTATGTTTTGAGTAAGTACGCACGGTGTGCGCTACTACCTTGGTTGAGTAACGGTTGTAAAGCGGGTAAGCTTCGGGGCCGTAGTACGACATTGCCATCACTTTGCGGCCGCCATCTATCTGGGTGCTCATGGCATCCCACACCAAACGGCGCGAGCTAACCCATGCAAAATCACGTACATTTTCGGCGTGGAAATTCCAGGTTTTGCGGGCGGTAGCGTGGCCCTTCATCATTTGCTGGGCTTCGCTTAAGTTAACCACCTCAATAGGCTGGTTGCTGCTTTGTGCCTTGTTCCAGCGGTTTAGCTGGGCGGTACTTAGGTTTTGCGCGTAGTTGCTACATTGCCCGGTGCCACCTACTACGTGGTCGGCAGGTACGTTTATCTTTACATCAAAGTTGCCAAAGGCCAAAGCAAATTCGCCGCGACCGGTGAATTGCTTGTTTTGCCATCCCTGAAAATCGCTGTAAACGGCCATGCGCGGGTACCACTGTGCCATGGTGTACAGGTAGTTGCCATCCTCGGGGAAAAACTCGTAGCCGCCGCGGCCGCCAATGGTCATCCTGTCGGATATATTGTACCACCAGGTAACCTTAAACGCAATTTTTTGGCCGGGCTGCAAAGTGGTTGGCAGCTCTACACGCATCATGGTTTCGTTAATGGTATAGCTAAGCGGGTTGCCGTTTGCATCCTTTATGCTTACAATGTGGTTACCCAGGTCCAAGTTGTGGCCCATTATGCCCTGCAATTGTCGCAGGCTCATTTTGCTTTGCATTTTGCTGCCGTCAAACTTGGCGTTTTCGGCATCTTTTTTATGTTCGTTCTCGTCAAGTTGTAACCACAGGTAGGTTAATGGGTCGGGCGAGTTGTTAAAATAGGTAATAGTTTCTACCCCGTCTAACCGTTGTTTGTCATCATCCAGCTTGGCCACAATATCATAATCGGCTTTTTGTTGCCAATACTTGGGGCCCGGCGCGCCTGATGCTGAACGATACATATTTGGCGTAGATAGCATAGTACCCAATTGCTCAAATTTGTTGCCGTGGTTTGATCCGGGGTTGTTTTCGTTTTGTGCCATCGCAGCCGACGTGACTAACAGGCAGGGGATTAAATAGTGGTAAAATTTATTCATTTAAATTTGATCAGTAAAAAGCGTTCGATACACATTATAAAAGCTATCCCAAATATAGCTGATGAAAGGAACAAAACCCAATCGCGGCGGGGTGTTTTAAGTAATTTTATAATTACATGGGCTATTAAAAGCACCGCAATTACAATTAATACCTGCCCAAACTCCAACCCTACGTTAAAAGCAAACAATTCGGCAGTGATATTGGTGCTGGTACCCAGCAGACTTTTTAAGTAGTTAGAGAAGCCTAAACCGTGTATCAGCCCGAAAAGCAGCGCCAAAATATAGCTAAGCCGCATGGTGTTATTGGTACGCTGCTTATTTAATATGTTTACCAGGCTGGTTAAAACAATGGTAACAGGTATTAAAAACTCAATAAGCGATGTATTTACATGGATGATGTTGAGCACGCTTAAGGCCAGCGTAACCGAGTGGCCAATGGTAAAGGCGGTAACCAGTATAAGCACTTTGCGCCAGTCGGCCAGCAGGTAGGTGCCGCACAGCACGGTTACAAATAAAATATGATCGTAGCCCTGCCAATCGCATATATGCTGCCAGCCTAATTGAAAGTATAAACCAAAATCCTGCATTTAAATAATTAGTGTAATCACAATAAAAATATCGTTTTTTGCGTAAACATTACTTTTAGGCGCATTTATGTTACAATTATTTATCTGGTGGTTCGGCTTTTTCCATCCCTTTTATGTGAGCGTTACTGAAATTAACCACAATGCCAAAACACAATCGGTTGAGGTGAGTTGCCGTATGTTTTATGACGATTTGGAGCATGCGCTTGAAAAAGACTACAAAAAGCCCTTAGATATTGTAAAACCGGCCGACAAAGCCCTACTTAACCGCCTAATTGCCGAGTATGTTAAAAAACACCTGAGCATAAAGGCCGATGGCAAACCCTTAACCCTAAGCTACGTTGGCTACGAGATACAGGAAGATGGCGCATGGGCCTATTTTGAAGTAAAAGGCGTACCCGCGCTTAAAAAGATAGATATTCACGATGAGCTACTAAACACCCAGCACGAAGAGCAGATAAATATGCTGCATGTAACCGTTGGCGGCCAGCGCAAAAGCACCAAGCTGGACAACCCCGATACCGAAGCGAGTTTTAGTTTTTAATTTTATTCTCCACATAACTTGCCATAATAAACTATGTCGTTACGCGGAGCGATAGCGATAAAGCAAACTCCTCGCGTTATCACGGGGTTGTATTTCAAACGAGTTTTCGCCGCTCATTGCCGCGGAGGCTACTTCTTTTCCCTTGATGGAAAAGAAGCAAAAGATCAAGTCAGCGCGATGCTTCCCACGCTCCCTGCCGGTTCTTCACGCTTTGTTGTCGATTGTTCGCGTTGCTCCAATCCATACAAAAAAGCTAAACCGTCATTCCCGGCATACACCCGGCCCGCGCGCGCTGACAGGAGGGCCCGCGCTCATTTTTGATTTAGTTATTTTACCAATCATGTGTTTAGGGACAGTATCGAACGTGTGTAAAGGCCCGACAAAAAACCGGGCCAAAAGGTAAAGGCCCGTGCG